>NZ_LMSP01000013.1:0-76181 GCF_001429545.1 Paenibacillus sp. Soil787 | reverse complement strand
CCTTTTTAGAGGAGGTAGAGCTACTCTTGTGTTAGAATTGCTGTATTTTTTGTAGAATCCACATTCTTGGTCGAATGATGTTGTATAAAGTGCAACAATTTTGCCTAGAATCCACCTCATATCCCTTCGATGTTGCATAATGTACAACAATTTAGCTCCAAACAGAAGATTTTGCGACAAATGGGTTCGAATTGTTGTACAAACTACAACTTTTACTAGCAAAATAGCCTTTTGGCATGTGAATTGTTGCAGAATTTACAACATTGGTAATCACGATAGCTCATCGAAATCAAAGTTGCCAAGTTAACTGTGGTTAAAGCTTACTTTGGGCATTTTGAACTCATTCTATCGAAGTAGCAATCGTTATTAATGGACATTAAAAAAGTTCCAGTAAATCTAAGGCTAAAGGATTTGTGGTTATTGTCTTGTCCTTAGTTAAACCTGCTGCCCCCAACAAAAGTGCCCCCGTACATACAGAGACTTTATATCATTAAAATTTGCGCTTACGACTTATCTGATCTCACTTATGAGGTTATTCTGAAAACCAAAGAAACCGTTTCTTCGTAAATAGGCGTGCGACAGCCCATTTATGAAAGAAACGGTTTTTACATTTTGCTTAAGAAACGGTCCCATGATTGTCCCGAGTCCGCCTTCTGTTTACCTTAATTATGGATTACTTAATGACGACGTATTCCAAGTTAACCAGCTTGGCGTAAGTTACGATTTGGTCTGTCGTCAGGTTCAAGGAAACGACGGTATGATGGCCGCCGCCATTCTCGATCCAAGCTTTTACGCCATCCTGGAAGTTCGGCTTCACCGTCCACAGGACGCGAGCGACAGGAAGGTTAGGAGCAGGAACCGTCGGCTCGAATGCGGAAACCTCGTTGATCAGCAATTTATAATGAGTGCCGAAGTCCGCCATGGATACGACGACGCCTTCGCCGGCTTTGCCGTCGAATACGAGGCGCGCTGGATCTTCACGACCGCCGATTCCGAGCGGGGAAACAATGATTTTCGGCTTATTGCTTGCCAAGGACGGATCTACCTCCAGCATATGGGATTGCAGGATCGCTTCTTGACCGGCTGCCATCTCATACGTGTAGTCCTCCATGAAGCCCGTGTTTTGATTGCGGCTCATCACTTTCATCAAGCGATCGAGCGCAGCCGTCTTCCAGTCGCCCTCACCGGCAAAGCCGTAGCCTTGCGCCATCAGACGTTGGACAGCAAGACCAGGAAGCTGTTTCATGCCATGCAAATCTTCGAAGTTCGTCGTGAAGGCATTATAGCCTTTCTCGTCGAAGAAACGTTTGAGGGCAATTTCATAGCTTGCTTGGACTCTGACGCTTGCTTCCCAGGCTTCTTTGCTATTCGTGCCGTAATCGAATTCATAGAGCTCCGCATACTCGCCCATCAGATCATCGATTTCCTGTTCTTTAACAGCATTCACGTATTCCACAAGGTCGCCGATGCCGAAGTAGTCCACAGTCCATCCGAATTGAATTTGGGCCTCGACCTTGTCCCCTTCCGTTACGCCAACATTGCGCATGTTGTCGCCGAAACGGGCTACTTTGATATTGAAGCTTTCGTTATAGGCAACCGCTACGTCCATCCAATCCGCAATCTGCTGCTGCACTTCCGGACGTCCCCAGTAGCCTACGACGATTTTATTTTGTTTCTTCAGACGGGCATTGATGAAGCCGTATTCGCGATCGCCGTGAGCGGCCTGGTTCAGGTTCATGAAGTCCATATCGATCGTTGCCCAAGGAATGCTTTCATTGAACTGGGTTGCCAAGTGAAGCAGTGGCTTCTGCAGCAATTTCGTACCGCGAATCCACATTTTTGCAGGCGAGAACGTATGCATCCATGTGATGACACCCGCCACTTCGTCGCGATAGTTGACCTCTTTCATGATGCTTGTAATTTTATCCGCGCTTACTGCCAGGTCCTGCAAGACAAGCGGGTAAGGAAGCACACCGCTATTATTCAAGGCATCAGTCATCGTCTGCGCATGAGCTTTTACTTCAGAAAGTGCTTCTTCCCCGTACAGATGCTGCGAACCTACGACGAACCAAAATTGTTTAGCTGCTGTTGTTGACATCTTAATCATCCTCTTTTCTGTATTTTAAACTGGCTAAGGCTGTTACTTCTGCCCGTAGTAGGCATCTTTCCCGTGCTTCCGAAGATAGTGCTTATCCAGAATGCCTTGAGGGAGTTCTTTGGCGAAATGGTTCAATTGACGCGCGTACAGATTCATTTTGCACACTTCCTCCAGCACGACGCTGTTCACGACCGCCGACTTCACGTCTTTTCCCCAAGTGAAAGGCGCATGTCCCTGGAGCAGAACGGCCGGGATCGCCATGACATCCAATCCGCGCTTCTCAAATGTTTCGATAATAACGTGACCAGTCTCCGCTTCGTATCCCCGGTCAACCTCCTCTTGGTTCAAGAACCGTGCGCAAGGCACGGCGCCATAGAAGGTGTCCGCATGCGTCGTTCCCATGACGGGCACATCGAGTCCCGCTTGCGCCCAGATGGTTGCCCAGGTCGAGTGAGTATGCACGATGCCGCCGATTTGCGGATAGCGTTTGTACAACACGGCGTGAGTCGCGGTATCGGAGGAAGGTCTCATCTCTCCCTCGACCACCTTACCGTCGAGATCCACAACGACCATGTCGCTCGGTTTCATCTTCTCATAGCTAACTCCACTCGGTTTGATCACGAACAGGCCGCTTTCCCGATCGACGGCGCTCGCATTGCCCCAAGTGAATTTCACGAGTCCATGCTTCGGCAAATCCAGATTCGCTTGGTATACCTCTTCTTTCAGTTGTTCTAACAACGTTAGTCCCTCCCGTTCTCCAGCAGATGGTCTACAGCGGCTTGTTCGATGGCGAGCCCTGCTTGGTATCGTTTAATGAATGCTTGGAACCCTTTGACATCCGTAGAATCCGGAGCAATCTCATGTCCTTCGACATCTTTAAAGACCTTCTGCTCGAGGAAGTCGTCCAGGCTCTCTTCTTGATCCTTGTTGATCATATATGAAGCCAGAAGCGCCATGCCCCATGCTCCGCCTTCGCCGGCCGTGGACATGACCGAGATCGGTACGTTCAGCGCAGCGGCTAAAGCTTTTTGTCCAACGACAGGGGTTTTGAAGAGGCCGCCATGAGCCAAGATGCTGTCGATGGCCACCTGTTCGTTTTCGGTCAAAATGTCCATGCCGAGCTTCAATGCTCCGAAAGCAGTGAATAAGTGCGTTCGCATGAAATTAGCCAGATTAAAGTTGCTTTCAGGCGAGCGAACGAACAATGGCCGGCCTTTGTCGATTCCCGTAATGTTTTCGCCCGAGAGATAACCGTAGCTAAGCAAACCGCCGCCATCCGGGTCAGCTTCCAATGCCTTATTCAACAGCACGCTGAACAATTTGCCGGAATCTACGCCGTATCCCATGGCTTCGGAGAATTCACGGAACAATCCCATCCAGGCATTGAGATCGCTGGAGCAGTTGTTGGCATGCACCATGCCGACCGGACTGCCGTCCGGCGTCGTGACCATATCGATCTCCGGGTAAACCTTGGATAATTCTTTCTCCAATACAATCATCGCAAAAACGGAAGTGCCCACGGAGATGTTTCCCGTACGCTTCCTCACGCTATTCGTCGCAACCATGCCTGTGCCGGCATCGCCTTCCGGAGGACATAGCGGAATGCCAGGCTGCAGCTCCCCGGCCGAGTCCAGAATGGCGGCTCCCGCCGCCGTTATCTCACCGGCTTGCTCGCCGGAGAGATACACTTTAGGAAGAATATCCTCAAGCTTCCACGGATAGCCTTTGGCCGCGATTAATTCATTGAACTGCTTAACCATCGTTGGATGGTAATTATAGGTTGACTCATCTATAGGGAAGATGCCGGAAGCATCTCCGATGCCGATCACTTTATTGCCGGTCAGCAGCCAGTGGATATATCCGGCCAACGTCGTTACAAAATCAATGCGAGGCACATGCTCCTCTTGGTTCAATATCGCTTGGTACAAATGGGCGATACTCCAGCGCTCGGGGATATTAAATTGGAACATGTCCGTTAGTTCCCTTGCGGCTGCGCCTGTTGTTGCATTGCGCCAAGTCCGAAACGGCACTAGCAGCTCACCCGTGCTGTCGAATGCCATATAGCCGTGCATCATAGCGGAAAATCCGATCGAACCGACCGTCCGGAGAGTGACTCCATAATTACGTTCCACTTCCTGCTTCATTTCACGATAAGCGGTTTGAAGGCCTGTTATAATATCCTCCTGGTTGTACGTCCAATATCCGTCTTTCAACAGATTTTCCCACTCAAAGCTTCCCGATGCGATGGTCTCGAAACGACGATCGATCAACACCGCTTTGATCCGCGTAGATCCAAATTCGATACCCAGCGAAGTTTCTCCCCTGGTTATCGCTTCTTTCAATTGGACATGATTCATGATCACGTATGTCCCCTCTCTGTTCATGGTTTTCACAGAAATTAAAAATCACTTATCGTTGATTTTAATTTCGTGATTTAACCCAACCGATTACGATTCCTATACTAGCTGCTTCCGATCGAATCGGTCACTTGATGAGCCAACCGGAAGATTTCGACCCAAAGAAGGCGCTTTCTCTTACTGACAGCTTTAGTATATTTTCTGTACGTACATTTGTCAATATAGTCTAATAGTTATACTGACATAAATTACTGTACCGTCATTATTCGTCTAATCATAGTGTTTTCCTATGGACAAGCATGAAACTTGTACCATTGGAATCGCAAATGATGTCATTTCATTTGCATTCCATGCAATTTATGCTAGAATGTGTACGTACAACTTTTCGAACAACGATGAAAGAAGTGGATTGCATGAAGCCAAAGTACCAGCTCATTATTGAAGATATCAAAAGCTATATCCTCTCGGGAACGTACAAAGCAGGCGAGAAAATCCCTTCGGAGTCCGCATTGCAGGAAAGCTACAACGTTAGCCGGCAAACGGTTCGAAAGGCCATTCTGGAGTTATCGAACGAGGGATTCCTGAGAAGCGAGAAAGGATCCGGCACATACGTCATCACCCAATACCGATCCAGAACGGGTGGGAAAGCCCTGAATAAAACGATCGGTGTCATCACGACTTATATCTCGGATTACATCTTCCCCTCCATTATTCGCGGCATTGAAAGCCGATTAAATGAAGATAATTATTCGTTGCTGTTAGCCAGTACAAACAATGATATCGCACAGGAAAAAAAGGCGTTGGAAATGATGCTGTCCTATGGCGTGGATGGACTGATTATAGAGCCTACCAGAAGCAATGTATACAACCCCAATATCGCTTACTACCTGTCTTTTAAGGAGCAGGAGGTTCCTTTCGCGATGATCAATGCCTATTACGAAGAGTTGGAAGTTCCTTTCTTCTGTCTGGATGACGTGCAGTCCAGCTATCTCGCTACCCGGGAGCTGATTGCCAAAGGACATACCCAGATCGGCACTATCGCAAAAATGGATGATTTACAAGGGAAGTTTAGAATGAAGGGATATATCAAGGCTCTCGGGGAAGCCAAATTACGGTTCCAGCCCGAGCATCTGCTCTCCTTCGATACAGCGACGAAGCCGGACCTTGCCGCTAACTTGGAAGAGTTTCTGAACGACAATCGGGATGTGTTGACTGCGCTTGTGTGTTACAACGACGAGGTAGGCTTGGAAGTGGTACATGTCTGCAGAAGGCTGGGAATCTCCATTCCAGACGAGCTATCCATCATTGGCCAAGACAATTCATATATCGCCAAAAACGCGAATATCCAACTAACGACGCTGACGCACCCCCAAGAACAAATGGGACGCGACGCAGCGGACTGGGTTATTAAGAATTTACAAGGCAAAAAAGACTTGCCCACCAACACCTACTACCAGCCCGTATTAATCGAGGGCGAAACAGTAAAAGCAATCGAAGTGGAATAGTCACGGCTCATAAAGTGCATCGACATCTTTTTTATGATAGGAATAGAAAAAAGGATCTTCTCGTTTTTAGAGATGATCCTTTTTTTGCTCGCGGAAAGCTTATTCTATAAGGCTTTATTGAAAAGTTTCGCTTTACCCAGTTTATCATTGGCATAAACCAATGGTGGTGACTGAGGGAAAGGGTTATTCAGATTTCTGTTTATTTAACGGCGCTTTTCGATACTTAAATAAATAGGCTGTGCCAATCAAAGCAAATAGTATAATTGCAGTTAAAGTTGCGATGTTATCAATGGTATAAACACTCAATTTGTTTCCAAACAGTTCGGCATCTATGCCTTTTGGATTTGTTACAATATTTATAGTCGACGTATTAGGAGAATCCGTTGGATATGTGAATCTAAAAATTATTAATGAAACTATATTCCATCCAGCGTGAATGCCAGATACTAACCACAGATTTTTGGTCACATAAAACAAGTATGACAAAACTAATGCAACAAAAGTATATGTAATAAATGTAAATACATTAAATCCTTGGTGTCCATTATGAGAATATGCAAATAGCAATGATGATAAAACTATACCCAAAATAAGAATCCCGCGGTTTTTAAACTTTTCAAATTCGGTAATGACAAAAGCTCGGAAAATAATTTCCTCAGTACAGCTTTGGGCAAATAAGAAAAACAGTGTACTTATAAAATAACTAATAATTAAATTGGGGTTTGCAGTTGTTGTATAGCCTGATAACCATGAGAAAATCTGAGTTATCAGGCAAACTACTAATCCAATGACAAGTCCAAAAACCCACTTTGAAACATTCTTCTTTATGTTCCTGTTAACTGAATAACCTTCTACCGAGTGCCTGTATACCTTATGTGCGAAAAAAATCAAGACACAAAGAAAAACATACGTCACAACTGAATATAGTATGTAGTTAATTATCGTAGCGTCTGTATTTTTTACCCCTGAAATCTTTTGACTCAATATTAATAGCACCAAGAATAATACAAACATAGAAATTGCTTTGAGTTCGGATAATACCACCTTTAAAACTGCCTTCAAAAAAATTCCTCCTCTACAAATTTGATTATCTGACTATCCTATTCCCTCAATTTAATATTTTCCCATTAAAACCAAAAAGTTGATCTCCCCTTAAAGATAGCCCTGCCCATCTGGAAATTACATGAACCAGGGTCATGAATCTTTATTGTCTGAACCTAACTTAATATATCATGTACGATAAATGCTAAATGCTTTACCGGTAAATGTCAATCATAACTGTACCTAACTAAGATAATGAATATTAGGCATCTGTACAGACAAATGGTGATTCACTTACATAACAGATTCCTACTTTTTACTAACAGACTCAATTTGAGTAACTTTAGAATTATTTAGGCACACGCCGCTTTCATTTAAATTCTTTCTTGTATAACGAAATAAAGAAAGAAGATGATCATTCATCTTCTTTCTTCTATTGTGTGTCCAACGGTCGGCTTTGCAAACCTCAAATCTTTCCGCTGAATTCCAATAATTCTGCGGACATGGTAAATGTCTGAGTCTCTCCGCCACGAATAAACCCTGCGCTATCATTTCGTACAGCCTCGGATAAACCATGGATATCTCTCATGCCTCAGACAACTTATACTTTCTTATCTACGAACAAAATCACCCTGCGGGTGCAAATCATCCACAACTTTATCCACAAAATTGCGAAAATCATAATTTCCTATACAAGAACAAAAACCGTTTCAGACCAACAATCAAATTCGGTTTTTATTCGTTTTGGTATCCTCTTTATCCAATAGAACCGTATGATTCTGATTCTTGACATGCCTTATCGCATTAATTTCACCGCCGATGATAATGATTAGCGCCGAAATATAGAACCACGTCATGAGCACGATGATCCCCCCGACGCTGCCATAAGTGGCGCTGTAGTTGGTGAAGTTGTTGACATAGAAGGAGAAACCGAAGGAAGTTAATTGCCACCCCACTGCCGCGAATATCGCTCCAGGAAGGACGCTTTTGCAGGTGAGACATGTGTTAGGCGCTATATAGTAAATGCCGATGAAAACCACAAATACGATGATAAAGTTCACAATCCAGCGGAGGTTGTTCCACAAAGCCACTTGCTTCGTTGAAATCGGGATGTTGGCAAGCGTCCAATCCCCGATCCAATGACCAAACACGCTAAGCAGCAGCGCTGAAGCGATGACAATGAGCATACCCAGCGTCAGCATGACAGCTAGAAAACGCGAGTGTATAAAGCTTTTTCGCTCCGGCAGCCCATACGCTTTGTTAACGGCTATGACGATCGCATTCATCGCTGCGCTGGCACTCACTAAGGCCAATATTAATCCGAAGGAAAGTGCGCCTCCTCTTTTTACATCAAGCAGATTGCTAAGGGTTTCCTCGATCCATCCGGCGACAGCCCCCGGTATATATTCTTTAATGAGCTCCATAACATCATCCGAAGAGAACGGCAAATACCCCAATAAACTCAGAATAAAGAGTAGAAAGGGGAACAGCGACAGTAGAAAATAGTAAGCGCATTGGGCAGCAAGCCCCGTGGCATCGTGTTTTTCGAACTGATTCCAAAGCAATTTTAAGTAAGATATCCCCATATGTATATAGGTCCTTTCATCGGTCTATAAATGTGATAGAATAGGTAGTCCAGAATTGCTATGAAACAGGTGATGATTTTGACTTCTCTTTCAATTTACCCTACACCATTAGGTACGAAACAAACCACCACGGAGCGGCCTATCCCGCATGCGCGTATGGCGCTTTTAACGAATAGTTCCGATTTTGTGTCAGATAGCGATCATGACGCTTACTTTTTCCGCGACTTGGAAAGCCATCAGATTATGCTGAATGAAGCGCAAGTTCAGGCTGTGCGCCATTTCAAAGGTCCCTTACTTACCCTGGCGGGAGCCGGTTCCGGGAAGACTACGGTTCTGGTTTGCCGAGTGGCTTATTTACTGCGTGTCCACCGGGTCCATCCATCGAATTTGTTGTTGATTACTTTCTCGAAAAAGGCCGCCGAAGAGATGCGGGAACGCCTCACGTCCATGCCGGGCCTTGATCATAGTATGACCAATACGATGCAGGTACGAACATTTCACGCTTTTTGCCTAAGATTATTGCGAATGAACGGGTTACAACAAGAAATTCTGAGTGATAGCCGCTATCAGCAAATTGTCTTCAAACGTATCATGCTAGGTATGGGGCTGCAGGATACCTACCAACCCGAAGTGCTCATTTCCTTGCTTTCCTCTTATAAAATGCAGCTGGTCGAAATCGAAGACCTACCCGAAAGTACGGAAGAAGATAAAGAAGTAAAGCGAATTTTCATGCAGTATGAGCAGTGGAAAATGGAGCAGCAGAAGATTGATTTTGATGATATTTTGATCAAAGCTTACCACTTATTGCAGCAAAACACGGATGTCCTGCGCTCGCTGCAGCGAAAATTCACTTATATTAGTGTTGATGAGTTCCAGGACACGAATACCGTGCAATATGAAATCATTCAAATGATAGCAAAGAACCACGAGAATCTGATGGTCGTTGGTGACGATGACCAGACCATTTATTCGTTTAATGGAGCGCGAAATGAATTTATTCTACAGTTCCATGAAAAGTATCCTGCTGCCAAGACGGTCACTCTTGATATTAATTACCGTTCTACTTCAAGCATCGTCGGTCTGGGGAATGCCATCATTAGACATAACGTACAGCGGAAGTCGAAGACCCTCCTCGCCACGAAGGAGAGTGATCTGAAGCCGCAATATGTGAAACCCATGAATAGTGATGACGAGGCCGATTGGTTAATTAACGATCTTCGGATCAAAGTCGCCGAGGGTGGCAGCCAATATGGCGATTTCGCTATTTTGTACCGGACAGCCAGCAACAGTCGGGCGATTATCGAGCAGCTGATTCTTCATAACTTGCCTTTTGTGGACTACGGCAGCAATGACTCCTTCTATGATCAGTGGATGGTGAAGCCGATTATCGATCACTTAAGGCTTGCCCATGAGCGGCGCAATTTCGAGGCCATAGAAGGTGTCCTCCCTTCATTATATATAGGACGAGACCAAGGCATGCGGATTATTCAAGATCAGGAAGCGATTCAGGCGAAAAAGTGGCCGCTCATCCACCTGCTCGGCTTGCCGAACCTGAAAGATTTTCAGAAAGAAAAGCTCAAAAATCGCATCCGGCTCATCAAATCGCTTGCTGACATGAAGCCGCTTGCTGCCGTTCAGGCGATTCGCAAGGATTTCTACGATGCTTTCCTCGAGACGAACAAGCGAAGCAAGCTGACGCATCACAGAGAGATGCTGAAGGAAACACTGGACGAACTGGAATCTTCGGCCAAGCGGTTCGATAGTGTGGAGCAATTTCTTTATTTTATCCATGAGGTCGCGGAAAAACGCACCGAAATGAGTGAAGGGAGAAAAGATCACAATGCGAATAAAATTTCGCTCATGACGATTCATAAATCGAAGGGACTGGAGTTCAGAGTCGTTTACTTGCTCTGTGCGATTGAGGGCAATATGCCGCATAGCACGGCACTCGATGCCAGCCATCTGGACGATGTGAAGATGGCTGGGGTTGCTGGGCGCGACAAGGGAACCGCCGCGCTGGAGGAAGAACGGCGACTCGCCTACGTCGCCGTCACGCGCGCCAAGGCTGAGCTGCTGATCAGCTCGCCGGCGTTTTATCGCGGGAAGAAGGCGGAGCCTTCCCGCTTCCTGCTGTCCGCGTTCCCTGGCGCGGACCCTGTTGTCAGCCGCGAGCCTGCTGCGGCTGTGGGTTCTGCAGCGGCGCGGCGCCCGGCCGCTGCTGGGAAACCCGCCGCCGCGACTGAGCGGGTCGCGGCGTGGATCTGCGAGCAGGCCGGCTGCAAGGCCTGGTCGCGCATTTCTTCGCCGCAGGAAGCGAAGCTTGCGGCGAAGGCGTGCCCCTTGTGCAGCGCGGCGATGGTCAAGGGCAGCCGCATGGTCACGCTCACTCGTTAGCCGAGCATTGCCGGCATGCTCCCTTCTAACTCGGGTAGAATTCACCCGTATCAGCTGGAGTAATCCGCACATGGCTTCTCGATGAAGGATTTCATACAAATCGCTTCAAGACTCCAGCTATCATCTGGGATGTAAGTCACGCCTAGGACGTATATCTTGAAGCATTCGCTTCCTTATCCGTTCAAAGTTGTACGTTGTACAACTTTATGCAAGCTAATTCACGTTTTCCACACGATTGTTGCACAAAATACAACAATTTCTGCCAAAAGTAGCTCTATTGGAGGGAAATAGGCTAAGGATTGTTGTACCAAATACAACAATCCTTAGCTTGCCCCGAAGAAATCAAGGAAATTGTTGTACGTTGTACAACTCTCCTTCCTAAATCCCTATTCATGTCAAATAGGGGTAAGCTTCACCTTACCCCCTAAATCAATAAAAGCAGCAATCCCTAAGGGAATGCTGCTCTCTTTTTTACACAAGTTCCTTCAAAGCCTCTAAAGCCGCATCATAATTCGGATGCTCCTTCATCTCCGTTAAATACTCTACATAACGAACCGTATTGTTCTCATCCAAGATGAATATCGCGCGCTGATCGAGCTGAATCTCTTTAATCAGAACCCCATACGCTTTGCCGAAAGCGCGGTTTTTATAATCAGACAAGGTTACGACTTTATCAATGCCTGCAGCCCCGCAGAAACGACTCAGCGCAAAAGGAAGATCCACCGAAATCGTCAATATGACGACATTATCTCCTAACTTGTCTGCTTCCACATTGAAGCGTCGCGTCTGTGCGTCGCATGTACCTGTATCCACGGAAGGGACGACCGAAATCAGCTTCACTTTGCCCGCATAATCCGATAGGCTTACCTCTGTCATCAAATCCTTATTCACCTTAAAATCTGGCGCTTTATCCCCTACCTTGATCTCCGGTCCCAGCAAAGTAACTGGATTTCCTCCAACTGTTGCTACCCCTGTGCGTTCTTTTACCTGTGTCATATTCGTTTTCCTCCTGTGATTTTATATGTTTTAACACATTAGATTCGTTGTGGTTCGTTATGATTTATTGTTTGTTAGGCTTTCTCAATAACCGCTTTAAGCTTCTCTTTCGGTTGCACCCCAACCAGTTGATCAACCAATTGACCATCTTTGAAAACGAGCAGTGTAGGGATACTCATGACGTTATATTTGGCAGCGGATTCTGGGTTATCATCCACGTTGATTTTTACGATTTTGGCTGTATTTCCGATCTCAGCAGATAGTTCATCTAGAATAGGAGCGATTATTTTACAAGGTCCGCACCAAGGGGCCCAAAAATCTACAAGTACTATACCCGCTTCAATTTCATTGTTAAAAGTAGCATCGGAAATTTGTTTAACTGACATGGCGAATTCCTCCTAAAGGTTCTTTTATACAAAAAAGCATTAAACATGCTGTTCTGAAATGAATCGTTCACAATCTAGTGCAGCCATACAACCGCTTCCTGCTGATGTAATGGCTTGGCGATAAATCCGATCCTGTACATCCCCACAAGCGAATACGCCTGGTACAGTCGTTTGCGATGTTCCGGGAATAACGTGCAAATATCCAAGCTCATCTGTAGGCAGCTTTCCGCCTAGGAAGCCAGTATTCGGTGTATGCCCAATCGCTAGAAAAATGCCATCGGCTTCCAGCAGCTCTTCCTCACCAGTTACGTTATTGAGCACCTTAAGTCCAGTTACTCCGAGAGGTCCAGCTACAACTTCAAGCGGTGTCCGATTGAGGCTCCAGGCTACTTTTTGATTGCCGCGGGCGTGATCCTGCATGATTTTGGATGCTTTCAGATCATCACGACGATGCACAACGCGCACCTCGGAAGCGAATCGAGTTAAGAACTGCGCCTCTTCCATCGCTGTATCCCCACCGCCAATCACGATAATCTTCTTGTTCCTGAAGAAAAATCCATCGCAGGTTGCACAAGTGCTTACGCCTTTCCCAATATTATCGGATTCGCCAGGGATGCCCAGTTTCTTGGCCGTTGCTCCTGTGGAAATGATCAGCGAATCCGCCGTCAATTGACCTCCGTCTTCTAAGAACAAGGTAAAAGGACGTTTGGACATATCGACTTCTGCGACTCGACCTGACTGAATCGTAGCACCGAAACGCAATGCCTGTTTGCGCATATTGTCCATCAGCTCCGGCCCCGTGATACCATCCGGGAATCCTGGAAAGTTGTCGACTTCCGTGGTGGTAGTTAACTGCCCTCCAGGTTGTATACCTTCTATAACTAGAGGCGACATGTTCGCCCGTGCCAAGTAAATCGCTGCGGTTAGCCCCGCTGGTCCAGTTCCGATAATAATCGCTTTGTGATGCATAGGAATGCCTCCTTGGATGCTTCATATTATTTGTATGATTTTGTTTATTTGTTAGCAATTTAATTTCAAACAACCTTATGAATGAATCATACCAATTTCATTTAGTATTGTCAACAATTAATTTGTGTACAATTTAAATTGAGCGGAATGTCCTTATCCAGGTTCCACAAAATGAAAAAGGGAACCCTCCCTGCCATGAAAGCGGCAACGGATAGTTCCCTTTTTCTTACATTTATTGCAGCGACTCTGTACCCAATAGCCTTATGGCGTCCGGCTTTGCATCTCATCGAGACTTTTGAACTGGTAGCCCTTACTCTTCGCATCGTCAATGATTTTGGCTAGTGCTTCCGTGTTATCCTTGGACACCGAATGGAGCAAAATGACAGCACCTGGATGCAGCTGCGCCATCACATTTCTGTAGGCGTATTCCCAGCCCTTCTGATGCTTCGGCTCCCAATCGCGGTAAGCGACGGACCAAAATACGTTCGTGTAACCAAGCCCTTGACTAACGGCTAACGATTGGCCGCTAAATATCCCCCGCGGCGCGCGCAAATAGCGCATTTCCTTTTGACCAGTAAGAGCGCTGACCTCATTTTTCACTTGATTCAGTTCTTTCTGGATGCGTTCTGCCGATATTTGACTCATATCCGGATGGCTCCAAGAATGGTTGCCGATCAAGTGACCTTCCTGTGCCATTCGCTTTAACAGTTCAGGCTCCGTCTTGATATAATGCCCCGTCACGAAGAAGATCGCGGGTACCTGCTTTTCCTTCAGCACGTCTAGAATCTTACCGGTATAGCCCTGCTCATAACCATTATCGAAGGTTAAATACAATTCCTTGATTGCTGGATCTCCTGTGAAAATAGCCCCTCGCTGTTTCAAAAGGCTCTTGAAGCCTTCTTCATCAATCGACGGAGGCTGTCCGTTTACGCTTTTCTTAAACCCAAAATGATAGGACCCATCGGCAGATGCCATCGTCGCTTGCCCGAGCAGCATGGCGAGCACGATCGTCAGAATTCGCATGTATTTCATGGTTGAAGATTCACTCCTTGCCTTCTGTGGATTGGTACAGACTACATAGACTGTTACTAATATGCCACATGTTAGACGGAGATTATGTGTTCTTTTTCAATCTATCACTTTCCCAAAGGCATCCACAATGTCAGCTCGAAAAGCTTGTCCGACCAACTTCTGAATTTCAGCGTACGCTTCTCTTGGCGACGTGGCATGTCGGTATGACCGCGGTGTCGTCATGGCTAGGAATACTTCCACTATGCCGAGCATCTGCGAAAGCATCGGTATCTGATCGCCTGCAAGTCGATACGGATAACCAGTGCCGTCTACTTTTTCATGATGATAAAGAAACGCTTTCTCTACCTCTTGAAAATCGGGGATGCCCTCGCACAATTCCTTCGCCATAAAGCTGTGCTCCTGCACCACTTCGAACTCATACTCTGTCAATTTCCCTTCTTTCTCAAACATATAATCCGGCAGCTTAACCTTGCTTACAAAATGCAAAAGTAATAATAAATCAATCTCCCAATCTTGCACACGCAAGCTTCTGTATTCATTCACAAGTGCTTTGAGCAGCACACTCATTTCACCGATTTCTTTACGCGACGTTTGCGTTTTCCGTTCAACAACTGGGATGAAGCATTGCAAGATGTTAATCACTTGCTGTTTTTGCTGCTGAAAAGCCGCCGCCTCGACGCTCCTTTTATGTTGATTAAAGGCTGTAATAATAATCCCGCCTAAGATCACGCAGCCTAATGCATAGACACCTTTTGTCGTCGCCATAATAATGGGAGAAAACCCGTCGT
The DNA here is from genome assembly GCF_001429545.1 of Paenibacillus sp. Soil787. Lineage (GTDB taxonomy): Bacteria > Bacillota > Bacilli > Paenibacillales > NBRC-103111 > Paenibacillus_E. The sequence continues at coordinate 61,029 of NZ_LMSP01000013.1, read as the reverse complement.
CATTCCCATACATGGGTCCAAAAATTTGAAAGAGTAAGAAATACAGTGAAAAAATGACAGAACCAATTACATACACCCTAAATTCCACCAATAAACTGAGCATAACAGGGAAAAAGATAAGAGCAACCCACATTTGATGCAAAGCCACAGGGTTGTACAATGTGATAATAACAATTACTAAAAATAGTAATGATGGAGTTATCAGATTCGTATATCGACTGTTTTTTGGCATACTTTTCTGAATCGCGTACATCGCCCAGGAAAAAAGAGAAACGGTACACGAGGTCATCATATATAGCTTAGATTCGGAGTTACCGCTAACCAACCAGTATGACAGTCCACTCAGTGTACAAATAGAAGACATACTGCCAATGATAGCCATCAACAGTTGATTGACAGGCAGTTGGCCGAAACGTTGTAAATTCATCATAATGAACTCCTTCTTGGATTTGGTTGATCGCTGTTGTTCTCCTTAACAATGGTCATCAGCAATGTCTACTTTATACAAAGGCGATACTCCTTTCACGTGGAATGTAGGCTGTAACCGTCGTACCCATGAAAGCTTCGGATTGAAAAGAAATGGCTCCGTTCAAGGCTTTAATCCGATTCTCCATGCCTCTCAGCCCAAATCGCCCCTGCTCGTACACCTCGGATGTCTGCATTCCGATGCCATCATCCTTAATGGTAATCGACCATTGTACACTCGTGACTTCAATCTTCACATGGATATGTTTGGCTTTGGCATGTTTAATGACGTTGTTGGCCGCTTCCTCTACCAAGTGGTAAATCGCTTCTTCGATATCAAGCCGCTCATGCGCTGCCCAACCGATGTTCTCAAAGATCGGCACCACCTCGGTATGTTCAGTAACACGGTGCAGCAGCTTCTCAATCGCACTATGAAGATTGAATTTTCTCTTCTCTTCCTTAAGCTCGATGATGAATTGACGAATATCACGATGACTTTCTTTCACTTTTTTCTCGATTTCGGTCACATATGGAAGCGTCTCCTCGCGAACATCCGGGGGAAGCGCATTTTTCAATTGAAACAGCTGAATAGAGATAAAGAAAAGCTCCTGAGCGATACCATCGTGAATATTTTGAGCAATCGCATCGCGTTCGAGGGCGACAGCCGTTTCTTGAGCATCTAGCAATTTCTCGTTGACGAAATGGAAAGCTTCTAGCTTCATAAGGATAAATTGAATATAAATTTTGTGTAAAATAGACAATTCGTCCCTGCCTGTTTTCACAAGCAGCCAACCATACTTTTTCCCACTACGGTCCAGAAGAACTTGAACGTAATAAGGCACGGCTTCACCTGTAGGCGATGGTAATTGGGTATACATCTTCTGGCTAAGCGGACTATTTTGTTTCATATAATTCTTAAAATATGTATGCTTCCAACTTTGAACCTTTTCGTAACGAGAGGCACTCTCCACGCAAAGGATAACTTCCCTGCCATCTAAAATATGCTGAAGCAGTTCCTCTACATAAGAAATCGTTCCTTGCTTCATTGGCTGTAGGTTCATGTGACGAGAAGAATAAATCATGACTAGCTTACGGAATTGCTTTCGTACATTTTGCAATATATAGTGTATTAGACTTACTAAGCAAAAGAATGCGAATACGATAAAGCCGTAATCAAAATGAACTAGTACATATTTATAAATGAGAGCACCTGATGTCATCGCAAACAGAATCGGGATACCCGCAGCATAAAACAAGATGATCGGATAGTACTGTCTCCAGCTCACAAATGGTTTGACCATCAAGAGACCTGTAAAACTATAGATTAAGAACGGACTGGAAAGGCCGCCCGTCAGCCCAAGCAAATAAATCCCAAAGCATACATCCGCGATAGCGGCCATGATCGCCACTTTTCTACGCATTTTATTTAACTGTAATAGGCTGTATATCGTCTGAAAAAGCACCGCGGCCAACAGCAGCCCTGGCGTTACAACGCTATCCTTTGAATAAAGGATGAGCCCCGACAGCAGTAACGCCCATCTGCAGCCAAAAAAGAAATATAAGCCCGCTCGGTCATATAAGGACATGCCCAACTTCTCCTAAACTTTATGAATTCTTAATAGTCTTTTGGCATATTTTGTTATACAATGGAGCCAATCGATAAACATAGGTAAATAGTAATAGGCATTCCGTACTATTTTAGTATAACATAGCCGAGATCTTTTTGGAGGGAACCCACTTGGTTAATATGATTATCCTTGATGATCATCCGCTTGTTCGCAAAGGAATTCGCACGATTGTATCATCCGGCCAATCGATGAATGTTATTGGGGAAGCCGCGAATGCGAAGGAGGCTCTACGGCTCCTTGAGCAGACAAAGCCTGATCTTGTAGTCGTTGATTTAAATTTGGGGAACGAAAATGGACTGGACTTGATTCGAGAGGCTCGAAGATCGGGACATACTTGCAAATATATCATTTTAACCTCATCGATAACCCGAAGTGAGCTTCAATTAGCACAATTTTTACAGGTTGAAGGCGTCTGCTTGAAAGAAGCGTTTCCCGAAGACTTGTTATATGCAGTTGAAAGCGTTGCCCGTGGTCGTAAATACTATGATCCTGTCCTAATGGGATCTATGATGAGCGATAAATCCCACAGCGAAGAGCAAGAGCTCTCCGAATTAACACCCAAAGAGCTAAAAGTCCTTATGTCTCTTGGCAAAGGACTTTCGAATAAGGAAATCGCCAATTCCCTGTACATTACAGAGTTTACGGTGATAAAGCATGTGAGTCAGGTGTTAGCCAAATTAGTTTTAACTGATCGTACGCAAGCCGCCTTATATGCCCTATCCAAAGGACTCCTGCAGTTCGAAATGCAGCGATAAATTCAAGGAAAGATCCGCCGGGATAACCCGCCGGATCTTTTTGCCTTATAGGTCAGCGGTTCCGCGATCTTGTGCACAGGAAATAACGAGAAGACCGCATAACCCTTCACATCTTAAGCCGTACTCATAATATTGTCTAAATCATTTATTCAGGTATATCCCCCCATTCCACTTGGCATTCACTCGAATATACTGGAGCACAAGATCTTTGGGGGTGGAGATAGTGTTTCAACTTAATGGCATCGTAGGCGGTAACTCACCAATCTCGGTTGGCGCCGGGAAATCGATACTACTGCAGCAAATCGTTATTCGTGTGAAAAGTAAACAAAAGTTAATTTTGAGGGATATCAACTTCTTATTTAACAACGAGGCTTTTGCTATCAAAATAGAGGCTGAGCCCTCGCCTGGCGTCTTTATAGCCCGAGGAGGAGCTGGTGATTTAACGCCTCGTAAAGTATTAGTTAATAATACAACTGGCGAGGATTTGCTTATTTTTCTACTCGTAAGCGCCGTAAATAAAGCCAAAAATTCGAGATCCTTAAGTCGTTCAGATAGTTGGCACATGACTTTTGTTCGGCGTTAAGCATGATGACCAAATGTTTGATCCTTAGAAAAGAGGATACAATGAAGAGGAAACAAATGCTCATGATCCATACAATGGCCCTTACCCTAAGCATGGGTGGAACCAGATGGATTGATCCTTTAAGAGCTAATCCAATTGCAAATAAACAGAATACTGTTCCTATAAAAGAAGATCTGCTGCATGTACTGGGGCTATCCTCAGAGGAAGACATTTACATTGCCCAGTATAATGGGCTATCTCTTGCAGATATGGCCAAGGCCAACCAGGTTGATGTCCAGAAAGTCATTGAGCTTCAATTAGCAGAGTTAACGGAACAATTAAACTTAAGGCTGTCCAGCGGCAGCATTACGCCTGAGCAATATGAAGCACAACGTGCAGAATTACCTGAAATTATTATCAAAAGTGTATACGCGATGTAATTTACAGGGAAAGCAAAAAAGGATGCAAAACCGATTCACGGTTTGCATCCTTTTTTGCCTAGAATTTTTTGCGGGGTGATTAGAGCTACTTCTTTTGCGCTTCCCCTCGCTGATTGGGCTTATAATGAGCTGAAGTTACAACAACTCTCATCATGCTCCACAGCAGACGCCTAATGAAATTGTACTAGAAGTCCTAGGATTAAATAACTAAGTTAATGAGAGAACCTCTATCGAGGACAATCAAAGGTGATGAGCGACCGCGTTTAATAAGGAGAGAATGTGGTCAAAAAAAGAGACACAGTCCGTTACGGATGTGGCTCTATCTTTTCAAAAAACTATATTCGATAATTGTCGCTTCTCCAGCTCTTGATCGACTTTTTAATCGCGTCAGGTAACAACTGCTCCGCAGCAGCCTTCTTACAAAGTGTAGGAAACTCCTGATCGGAAGCAAAGCGCAAAGCCGCAATTTGCCCTATCGTGAGCTTAGAATCCAACAGCTTCTGGGTCAACACATAGTGTCTGAGACTCTCTTCGGCCCGTATCGCGCGATCCTGCGCTTTCAACGGGTAGGACCGGACAAGTAGGAATACAATGACTAAATTGATAGAAATGAGCAGAAAAATAGTCGCGGGCAGCACGTCTATCCCGGATTGCACTGACCTAACGAGCTGGATAAGTGATAGGATCACTAAACCCAGCGCCAGTACACTGTAAACAAAGTGAAACAGCGGATGCATTCTACGATGATTCGCATAATTTTGATGTCCGTTACTCATAGTTTCCCCACGATCTCATCAATCTCACTTTTTAATAAAAGGTAGCGATGAACACTTCTCATAATTGGCACTTTGGTTAACTTGTTTTTGTCCACATAGAGTTTCATTTGATCTTTGGAGAGACCCAATGATTCTCCTGCCTCCATAACCGTTAATACGACTTCATTACTAGTAGCGTTGAACGTTGTCTTTACTTTTTGATTCCAGTCTTCAAAAGTATTCATTTACTCGCACCCTTCTAATTCCGTTCCTTTGATTATACCACAGAAATTAAAAGGGGCGTCATCCAATTAGCGGATATTAGCGGATACTACTTCACCTCCTCATCATTTAAAAGCTCCAGCAATGCTTGTGGCAGAGCAAATTGCTGATTGTTAATGATAATTCGATTCAACTTATCGTCCATGGATTCCGATTGCTCTTCTTTAATAACTTCAATTTCGGCATGCAAGCGTTCCATTTGCAGATCCAAAGCTGACGCGGCTGCAGCCGCTTGCTTTAATTCATCCAGAAGCCGCGCGGGTACAGCTTGATTGCCTTCATTGAATTTATAATAGATTTTATGCTCCAAACTTGCCCAAAAGTCCATCGCAATCGTTCGAATTTGAACTTCGATGCACACACTTTCTAGTCGATCTGACATATGTACAGGCACTTCGATGATCAAATGAAGACTCTGGTAGCCATTAGGTTTCGGATTCTTAATATAATCCTTCTCATCTAGTACTTTAAGGTCGCTTTGACTCTTCAGCATCTGGCTTATGACATAAATATCAGAGACGAATGAACACGTAATCCGCATCCCTGCGATGTCCTTAACACTCTCCTTAATCCCTGAGAACGAGAGATCGCCGCCCTTTCTGTTGAGCTTATGAAAGATACTTTCCGGTGACTTCAAGCGAGATTTGGTATGTTCAATCGGATTATATTCATGCAGCATTTCGAATTCCTGTACGAGAATTTCAATTCTGGTCTCTATCTCATCCAGCGCGAATTTATACGTCATCATAAATCGTGTCAGTTCGTTCTTGAATCGTTTTAAATCATTCATCGAAAGTTGATTCATCATAAGTCGTTCCATCCTTTGGTCGTGGTTATTTTACCAGTCTTAGCTAGTGTAATTCACAGGTATCGCTCGGTGCAAATTTGGTGTTCTTATTGACACCTGCCGTGGTGGCTTGGTATAGTATTCTTATCATATTCGAGTGAACACTTACGACGGAAGCACCCGTAAGATAAGGCCGATGGCCTTTCTTGCAGGTGCTTTTTTTGTTGTATTCACATCCTATTTTCAAACTTGAAGGAGGTTGTCTATTGAGAAATTTCACTGCTTTGCTCATCGCTTTAGCCCTCGCCTCAGCTATTCCAGCTGAATTGGCATCAGCCGCTTCGTTCGAAATCACAACCACGATTCAAGCCTCTCTCGACAAAACGATTGCCGGCGCAACTCAAACACAAGCGAATAGAATCAATTCGCTTTACACCGAGTTCCTTACCCTACAGAAACAAGAGCAGGACTGGGACACCAAGATCAATACGCTGCATAACAGAAATAAAGACACTTCGGCAGAGCTGGGCAACCAGGCCAAAGAAATCGATTCCGCCAAATTGGCGAAATTGGAAGAGGACATCACGCAAACGAGAGCTCGGCATCAGCCATTATTATCTCAATATACCGCGCTAAACAAACAAATCGAAGCCGCCCGATTGCTGAACAGTAAAAGCTTGAACGTCCTGCTAAGAATTCAAGCTGCTGCTATGAGAATCCCCGTACAACTAGCTCGCATCGACATCAGCGCCAAGGTAAAAGCGTTGCAAACTGCTAAGGACAAAGCATCCAAAGCAACGAAAAAAGTCCGCACTAGTCTGAATGACATAGACCCCATAAATGTTCAGATCAAAGCTAAGCAAGGTGCTATCAAAACAATCCAAACCAGCCTCTCCCCGATATGGACCGCTTTTAAACAAGGAGCAAAAAAAGAAGATACGAATGCTGTTCAAAGCTCACTCACCTCCATAGCTTCTTTATCCCGTCAAACGAATGCGGAAAAAGAAAGCATCTTTAAGCTTGAAATGAAGATAAGTGATGCACTTACTGGGATTAAGGCTCAGATGCCGTAGGATGGATTCATTGATAATGCGCACTTAGGGCTATTCCATTATAATTTGTATAATTGTATAATTGTTATAACAACTGAATAAGATAGTAAGGAGTTGATTATACATGAGCAAGGTGATGGACATGGAGCGTAAGGTTTCGAAATTTGGCAATAGCCTCGGCATAACGATGACGGATGCTCTTAAGCAAATTGGTCTCGAAGTTGGTGATACCGTAAGAATTGATGTGCGAGAAAACGATGGAGAAATCGTCATCAAGAAAGTAAATAAAGTAGCTCTTCCCACAGGGATTAGTCCCGATTTTCTTGACACACTCTCCCAAGTTATGGAGGAATACGACGAAACATTGAAGGGTTTAAAAGATAGATAATGAACATAATTCGCTATTTGACCACCCAAGAAGCTATAGCAATTAATGTTGCTGTCATTCAAAAATATAGTCCTGGCGAACATATAGGTGTAAAAGATAGCCATTTGCTGGAGTCTGCTTTATTGCGCCCGCAATCATCAGCCTTTGGAGACGATGCTTATCCCACTATTTTTCAAAAAGCAGCAGCATTATTCGAATCCTTGGGGCAAAATCCCCCCTTTCAAAATGCGAACAAACGTACAGCCTTTACTGCGCTAGTCATCTTTCTCCATTACAACGGTTATCGTTTCTCAATGGATAACAAGGCTGCGGAAGATTTGACAGTAGACATGGTTAATCATATATATTCTTTCGATGAGGTAGCTGAGATTATCAGGAGACATTCAGTGCCCATTGACTAATGGTGCAGCCTAAAAGTAAATAAACTCACTTATTGTGCAACAAATGAGGTGGCAAATTTCTTGCCTTCTCATTTTTTGTTTTCTGCCGATTAAGGAAAGTCACTTGGCCTTTGTCAGGGAACGTCGATTCGCTATTTTGGGAAATCTGCGCTTGAAATCGAATGAGAGGAACGTGAGTGCGCTATTTGATCAAAAGAATGATCTAAAGGCAAAAAACGGCGAAATAACGCATCGTCGTTCCTCTTCATCATGATTTTGGGTGTTTTCGTCCAAATAACGCATCGTCGTTCCCTCGGTAACTTCTGGATACCTACAAAGGAATACGAACCATGAACGCACTGCCCTCCCCAACCGTACTTTCCACATGAATAGTGCCCCGACCGGCATTCTTAGCGATCGCAAGTCCAAGACCATGACCGCCAATTTGACGCGTTCGCGATTTATCCTGGGGCGGTAGAAACGGTCGAAGATGCGAGGAATTGCTTCGGCCGCAATGCCGATTCCATTATCCTTCACTTCGATCGTGAAATAGTGAGCCCCTTTTTCCTTGCCCTCTGCAATCGTTACTTGTACCGTTCCCTTGTCCGACGTATATTTTATCGCATTATCGATTAGCAGGATGAGCAACTGCGTCACTTTCTCTGCGTCCCAATTCACCATCAGCTCATGAGGAGTATAAAGCTCAATTGTCAAGGTCCTTGGCTTGCGCTAATGGTTGAAGCTTACTAATCACTCTAGCAGCTATCTTACTAACTCCGCTTGGAAAGACGGGCATTTCACATGCATAGACAAGCTAAATGAATCATATTTATCAAAGAGAATTCTCAGGAAGGATGCGATTTACTACGTATGGAGCACCTTTTACCACCACAAATAGAACTAATTCTACAGTTTGGCATCGTCTTTTTTTGGACAATCGCTTATATATGGATCATTTATAAAGGGTTTCGGGATCGAACCTGCGGAATGCCAATAGTGGCCCTATGTGCCAATATCACTTGGGAATTTCTATTCTCCCTCGTCATGCCTTTCCATCCACTCCAGCAAATCGTAACCCTGCTATGGTTTTTATTAGACTGCATCATCCTGTTTCAATTTCTCTATTATTCAAAAAACCAATCTCCAATATGGCCTATAAAACCTATCGTCCTCTCCCTACTAGTCATTGCACTGCTGCTTCACTACGGAATAGCTGCCGAATTTCACGATCCTGAGGGCAAGTATTCCGCATTTGGCATCAATCTAATGATGTCTATCCTATTTATAACAATGCTGCTGAAACAAGATTTACATGGCCAATCCATTGTCATTGCCTATTCTAAAATGGTCGGCACCCTGTGCGCATCTATTTGGTGCTATTCCCTAAACCCGAATTCAATCTTGTTAAATATGCTGTACATTCTTATATTTATTCTAGACGTCGTTTACATCCTCTTAGTTTATAGCAAGTCAGTTAAGACCATTCATAGATCCACCATAACTCACCATGCCTCCTATTAAGGGGCTCCGTTATCCCCGAAAATATTTTTGTAAACGAGTTTACTTAGTGATAATACTCCAATGACATATGTACCCTACAATTAAGTTATCTTATTGTGGCGGAGGCATCGAAATTTGACAACCAAAATAATTCTTGTATTTGCCTGTATGTTATTCCTATCTGCTTTAGGTGTCAGTGCAACAGAGAATCATCATATTATTCGACCGTACTCTCCAGAACTTTATAGCTCTACAGAACAATTTGAATATGAATTTGAGTGGCAAAATGGTAAGATCATAGCCAATCCTTAATAACAAATTATAATTTTTCTACTTAGATTAGAATTAAACATATGCTTGCCGCGAGTCCAGGATAAACGACTCCATTGTCCTTCAGGGACGGGCACGTTTGTCAAGGTAGATGCGAAGCAAAAGTATAAAACTTATACTTTCTTATCTACTTATAAAAGCACCCTCATGGGTGCTTTTTCATTTTTTTGAAGGTGTGCCGATGTGTAGCACATAGCACAAAGAGACACTTATAAAGTGCCTCTTCATACCCTCCTCACAAATTCTGTTATCCTCGCCGCTTGTACCATATTCCGCTATAAACCTCTCCAAATCAAAGTTCTTGATCTTATTGGCGCAACAAAACTTAAATTTCAGCCCGCTGCCGCATGGACATGGAGCATATACATTGGTTGGACTAAGCTTTTGCATTAACGCTTTTCTAAGGTCGGACAAATCTTCCATATATTCAATACCAATGATGCATTGAAGCTCGTATCGCTCGCATAGTTGATAGATTTTCTCGGCTCTTTCTTCTGATTTTACTTGTATGACGATAGGCCTATTCTCAGAGCCTAATTGCGTTGCAGAATGACCCTTTACCTCTGTGACGGCCTCCTTGCGGTGCCCTGGGCCTGGGAGGCATGGATCCAAAGTTCTCTCGCTCGCCGGAATTTCATCCTTTCTGAGCCACATATACATTTCCGCTAAAGGGTAAAATGATTTCCGTTCATCCGGAAAAATCTCCAAATCCGCTAACGAAATAGTAGAAGCTTCAGCCCCTGCAGCCGTTTCCTGATTTGTATCTATAAGCTCAAACTCTTCCATTGTCGGCATAAACGCGATTTTCCGGTCCGATTCCATATGAATGTAATGTAAGTTCTGCAGTCCTGCAGCCAAAATTTCTCTCAAATCAAGGACGGACATCTTTGAGTAGAGACGGGCGTATACCAGCATCATTCTGCCATGATAAGCAGATTTTTCAAGCTCACCAATCTGAAATAAAAGCCCACCGAGTGAATAATGGGACTCCACTTGCGACGGGTCCACCTGAATAGACTTCTCGTACGCCGCTGCAGCCAGCTCGGGTCTTCCCCCTTTCAAATACAGGTTGCCTAATCGGTTCCACAGGAATCCGTCCTGACCATTTTCACGAAGCTTAGCCAAGAAGTTTTCCTCTGCATCGGTTGCCCACCTGGGAGTACTCCCGTCATAAAGGGCTATTTGGCCTACACTGTAACGGGATTGATCTTCTTTAGCTCCGACTAGCAACTCCGTCAAAAAACCTAAACCGAATAAAGGATCCTTAAATCCCCAGTTCCCTGCTCCATTGCATTGTTTACATCGAAAATATCCTGTTGTTTGTACATAATCAATCATATTTCTTTTGGTCTGTTTGCCTGCTGAGTCCTTCTCATCTTTCTGCCAACGGTCTAGGTTGAATGCGACGAATCCGAGATCGTAATGTCCTTTACTCCCGCAATAGCCGCAAATCAAAATCTGCTTGTTAGATTCGAAATGAGGACCGATCTTCTTTTTGTGTTTAACAATGAGCTTGGTAAGAAAGCCGGGCATCAAGGAAGCAGTCGGTTTCTCAGGAATACTTGATAAAGGTTGTCCTGTCAGGGTGGATATAAGCAAAGGATTAATAGCAGCATGTGGAGTCGGCATGTAAAGACCTGCCTTTCTAGAATTATATCGGCTAATTGATTTTTATTGATAGTTCAGTTTCAAGCTTCGTCACTTTCTTGCTGTTGATTGAATTCACCTGAAGCGTGTTTATAATCGGCTTGTTCTTGTTTGGGCAGCTTTATATAATGGGTGGAATAGTGTCGTTCAACTTGGTAATCACCTGTTTTCGAGAAGCGCAGCTGCTGTTTCGCCCCTTTTCCCCAGGACATATAGGGTCTATAAGATTCCTTAAGGTTCAAATCCCTTGCCGTTTTCCGGAATTCTTTCATGATGAAGCTGAGTTGACCCAAATTCCCGTTAAGGACCCTCTCTAGGTAGGGAACCCTTCGGAATCGCCATTCCTCTACAAGCTTTGGGGAGATCTTCTCCATCTTCAAGAACAAATCCAGTGGGCTCGCATACCCTTTTTCCCAGATTAATTGATGCACCGTATGACGAACTTTTTTCTGTAACTCTTGTCTATTCAAAACGAACTACGCCCTTTCATGGTCAAAAAGCGTTATTATTTTTGTGCTTTTCGCTCAATTCATTGTAATCCAGCTCATATTGATTCATCCACGTCTGGATTTCTTCTTCTGCAAGTTTTTTCTCGAACTTGTTCCACTCATCCCAAATATCCAATTCATAAAGAGTATCCTTAAACCTTCTAAAAGGTTTATTACCATCCAGAGCATCAAACAATTTATCTTCAGGATCGGATTCGGTACGCTGAGCAAATTTTGTCATCACATAAAATGCCTCATTTGAATCAATCTTTGGAATGTCAATATACCGTTCTTCGTTTTCCTCATCATCCAAGTCGATGCCCGGTTCCCCTGTGTATGCTTCGTCCATATCTAGAATGACTTGCCCCGTTTGCAGATCCAAATAGTAAGGATGCTCAATGTTGTTATCCAAGTAAGCATCAATAAGCTCGTCTAATAGATTCATTTCGATCAACCTCTCTTGAATTTTATGATCCCATTTTATCATATCGTACTTCTTACTTCATTCTTGGTAATTTCATGACTTAATCATCTGCAGTTCATCCATGAAAGCATGTCTATTCGGATAAACAAGACGAAACTGTTGTATTAACTTTTCCGCATGAACCGATCCATTGGCTTTGATTAGTTGACGGATAATTTGACACACCTTCTGATACGCTTTTCGATTTGTTGCTCGAGCTGCTTCCTCCACAATGTGCTCAACAAACAATTCAAAAACTTCTTCTGCATACTTACCCACCAGATGCGTATAGAAGTTTACTACATAACTTTTGTGCATTTTGACATAATTCAGCAGTCTCCGTGTTTCTTTCTCTTCTATAAGTAATTGGGTGTATAAGGAATTTACATGCCAATTTCCTCTTTGATTATTTTCCAGATCGCTTAAGATCCTCTCATATACAGATGACTATTCATCCTTGCTAAATAATTCTTTTAATTGCGCATAATAGGCATACTCACCCGATACTAGAAATTCCTCCGCCAGCTTTTTTTGATGTTCAACTTGGTGTGTAAGCTGATATATGTCATAGCGATACCTTTTCCACTGATCCACCAGACCCGGATAACCTTTACGTGTATCGTGACGCTCGCCTTCCTCGGCTAACTGCAGCGCCTTATCATATTGCTGATGATTCATAGCAGTAGCAATCGGCATTTTACGAAAAGCGGTAAAGTCGAGATGATCTTGTACAAATTTCGTTGCTTGTTCATCACCATCAAACTTCTGAATCATTTGATACCGGAGCCTAGCAATATCTTCAGCAAAATACGATCCATATGAGGAATTTCGTTTCTCTTTCTCTTCTAATTTCACTACTTGCTGTTCCCACTCTGTCCTCTCCTTATCATTCTTTATCAAACATGCACCACTTTGCAAAAGAGATAATTGCCACTCACTCCATTCTTCAAGGTCCGGATGAAATGTCTCTTTGAGAAGCAGCTCCAACATGGCGGGTCTATCTATTTCGGAATTGCTTTCGAGATCACAAACTGCATTATGAACTAAATTCAAACACTGCTGAATCATCCCGCCTACAATGCCATCAGAATCGTCACACGACCGAAGCAATTCCCCCATCTCATGCAAAATGCAAAAGCTTATTTTAACAGCAGACAGACGCTGTCCTTTTTCCAATTCTTCCTCGGCCTTTTCCATAACCAGTTCAGCACCAGTTACAGCAGAGGACACATTGCGATAAGGCACAAAACCATGTCGATCGGAGTTCATCTTCACATAGGATCGAATCGTTTTTTTATACTGGGCCAAACCCTCGTCACTGCTGGCGTCATGAAATTTCAGAGTAAGCATTTGCTCTACTTCCTGAATTCTCTTTCGAAAAGTGGAGAAGTAACGCAACCAGCTCCTCTTTACTAAGCTTAGACAGTTCGTCAGATAAATCTACTTTACTTGAGGGCTTAGATTTAGAAGAATCCGAAACTGTTCCCCTATGAGATAACTCGTCTCTAATTTCTAAAAGCACAGCAGCTTCATGCTTACATATTGCCCCCATGTCGTAAGGACAGTCGCACGCCGTATATACCACTTCACCGCGGGAGCCAAGCTGAACCTCCACATCATAAAGTTCATTCCCCCTCAACTTCAGCTCGGTACAATCCTGGCCCCACCTCTTCAATGGATAGAATATGACCGTTCTCTCGATACCTTGCCCCGCGCTCAAGAATGATAGGATCTATGCTATTCTCAATTTCTTTCAATTTCATTTATGTATCCCTACTTTGTTAAATGATTTGAGTTGTTCATGCTTTCATTTTCTCAAATTTGTCTCTTCTTGCCTACTATTGCTTTTCTCAAATCAACAATAAAGAAGCCTGCCAGGATGACAGCAAATCGAATTAACCAAAAGAAAAAAAGCACCCTCTCGGGAGCTTCATTTTGTATGGAGGTGAGCCGTAACGTACACAATGCGCTGCCGCGTGATGCTGAAGATGTAATTGAAGGTGGCCACTAGTTATTATCATGGTCAACTGAGTAGACTTGCATTCTGATCGTATCTATGATTAGTTTTGCAGCTTGGATAAAATCAAATCCAATAATTCCGTCAATTTCCATTCCATAGTCCATATTGCCGACCTCAACCTGAAAATTATTTAAACAAACGCTATCAAGATAAATAGCATCAAAGTTCTTTGTATACACGTATTCAACTCCACCGACACCTCGAATAGTATCAACTATATCTTCAGATTCAGGGATTACTCCAATTACTCCAACCACATCAGAATTGAAAATTGTTCCAGCAGATCCCGTATCCAACAGAATTTTTTCAAGTATCAGTCTCGTTCCACGAAATTGGATTGTAACAGTCACAAATGGGAGGCCATATTGTATATTATAATTCATCTAGGTCCTCGTACTCCAACGTATCTTTCACGGGCTACTAAAGTGGGACGAGACGTATGAAAAAAACAGTACTCACGTTGAGGATCTTGCTTGTGTAATTCGCTATATCGACGCATTGCTGCCGTTGAGTCATCGAACTTGTCAATAACCACAACTTCTTCAATATAACGACTGCCCTTTTCAGAATGAGCCTTCGTCGCTTCAAGTACAACCCATTCATTAGGGAACCTCTCTTGCACTTCTTCCCAACGCATCTCATCACCTCCATTAATATCCTTACACTAATTATATCATAAATAAAACCCGATTGGACAAGCGTCCAATCGGGCTTAAAACCTCACGGGAACAGGGATTAGCACCCACCGCATACGCTACAGTCTGCGCGGCTGAACACTCGAGGGGTCTCCTCCCGAAACCCATACAATGAATGAGGATGTCACAAAAGCACTTTTGGGACACCCTCTTCAAAGGTCTTGTATAACTCCAACAGATCAAATTGATTAAGATATGAGACTATTCTTTCCAACGTTCCAATTGCCCCCATGTCGTAAGGGCAGTCACACTCTGTATATACCACTTCGCCGCGGGAGCCAAGATGAACCTCCACATCATAAAGCTCATTCCCCTCAACTTCAGCTCGGTACAATCCCGGTCCCACCACTTCAATGGATAAAATGTGACTGTTTTCCCGGTACCTTTGCCCGCGCTCAAGAATAATAGGATCTATGCTTTTCTCAAATCAATTGCAGGTATAAGACTTATTCGACTTCACGAGGATAAACGTTCGTTATAACATTTCCCGGTTAAAAGGCAAAATAATTTCAACGGTTGTTCCTCGACCCATTTCACTTGTAATTTGTATGGTTCCGTGATGCTCTTTGATAATTTTGTGGCAAATCATTAACCCTAGGCCTGTCCCTTTTTCCTTAAGGCTGTAAAAAGGTTCCCCAAGGTGGGGAAGTCTGTCTTGCGGTATTCCGCATCCTTGGTCAATGACTCGAACAGATACTGATTCCGTATTGAGTTTGATCACAATTTCAATTTGTCCACCTTGCGGCATCGCTTCTATGGCATTTTTCACAATGTTGATAAAGACTTGTTTCAGCTGATTTTCTTCGCATTCAATGAGCGGCTCTCCAGAGTCCGAATCTATCAAAATTTGCACATTGTGCATGGTCGCAAGAGGAAAGAGAAAAGAAGAAACCTGCCGGATCACAGTTTCCAAGTTGTTCCTTTCGAGTTTCACTGTTTGCGGCTTTGAGACGGTCAAAAATTGGTTAGCGATCCATTCCATTTGTTCAATTTCGGATAGCATGACTTCCAAGTACCGAATGTTTTTATCGTTTGCTTGAGGCTTCATTAAACTAAGGAACCCTTTAAGTGCCGTAAGCGGATTGCGAATTTCGTGGGCAATCCCTGCGGCTAGTTGACCGACAACGGCAAGCTTTTCCGTTTTTCGCAGCAATTCTTCCGTATGCTTCAGCTCTGTGATGTCACGTCCGATAATGATAAGTCCTTTGCGTGTACCATCCGCATGATAAATTGGAATTTTGATTACATCCAGAATCGCAGAGTTGCCATTGGGATTTGGAATGATTTCTTGGATTCGAATCTGTCTGCCTTCTTCCCAAGCCTGATGATCAGACACCATACATTGAAAATAGATATCATGATAGAACTCATTGCTTGCGGCAAGCTCATTATCCGTCATTCCCTGGTAGTCGGTACCCTCTAACTGAAAAGAAGCTAGTGCATTATCGTTGGCTTCGATCCACCTTCCTTGATCGTCCTTGAAGATAACGAGGTCCGGAATGGAATTAATCAACGTCCGTAACCGTTTCTCGCCTTCTATTAGCCTTTCTCCCATTCGTTTTAGTTCCGTAAGATCTCTTGAAATTAATACATATGCGATGGCATTGCCTTTGCTGTCAAAGAGAGGAAAGGCGGAATTGCTGACATCGATCAGACTGCCATCTTTGCACTGACTAACGGTTTCATAAGGAAGGACATATCGGGACCATCGCATGTTGTCGCGAAGGTCATCGGTTTCCTCTTTTAGGTGGTCAGGAATCATTGGAAGCTCTTTACCGAGCAACTCCTGTTCTATCCAGCCAAATACTCTTTCAAAAGATTTGTTGGCCTTTACAATATGAAGATTGGTGTTAATAACTAGCATCGCATCATCGGCATTGCTGAAGAAAGATTCGATCTGTTCTTTTGCAGCCCTCAAGTCTTCGAGATTTTGTTGATGATCTAGCGTGATATCTCGCACGATTTCATATACGCCGACGATTTCGTTTTCTACAATGATCGGAAAGCTTTTTAGCTCGACATCAAGACTATGCCCTTGCTTATGTTGTAAAGCAGCTTCCCACACTTGATGTAAACCATTCGAAGAGTTGGTGAAAACTTGTAATTTACGTTCTTTGCGGTCTGGGAGAGCTAAGTCTTGTACCTTTATGTTGTTTAGTTCACTCGCATTATAGCCAAGCATTCTTTCTGCCGCCGGATTTGCTTCGATAAGAATTCCTTGTAAATTATAAGAGAAGATGGCGTCCGGATGATGAACGAATAGCGATTTGTAAAAATGGTCTTGCGTTGAAATTCTTTGAGTTTCAACAGCTTCTTCTTTTTGGAACGATGATGAGGGTGCCTGGTGCTGTTGAAAATCGGGTAAATTTTTGAAAGAGGCAATATCCGGCGGAAAGACATTTACAATGGATCCGATTGCCCTTCCGCCATAATAGTAAGGTGAGAGTTCAAATAACCACATCTTATTGTTGGACTCAATTTCCCAGGTCATTTTTGATGGGAAAAATTCTTGTTCGAGGGATGGATGTTTCATCCGATGATTGGGTGTTATCCAGTCTTTTTCATATAACAGTTGGGAAGCTTTGATGACTCGTCCTCCACGGTCTAGGACCGCTAGCGGTAGGGTCATTCTTTTGGTTAGCTCAAGAAAATACTGAGACAGCCGGAACCGCTCGATTTTCAAGTGGTTGTAAAGCATGTTCTCAATATCTTGGGTCGCCCTAACAACGGCATCAAGCGCTTTCAGATCATTAACCGTCCAAAAGCCGGTTAAATCGATTATACCGAGAACTTTGCCTGTAGCGGGATCGTGGATGGGGGCGGCGGAACACGTCCAGCTATGAAAATCCTGGCAAAAATGCTCGCTTGCAAACACTTGATTCGGTAATCCGGTGACGAGGGCTGTTCCAATTGCATTTGTCCCTGCGTTGCCTTCACTCCAATTTGAGCCGGGCGAGAAATGAATGTCTTCAGCTTTTAGTATTAGGGACATATCGCCGTCATAATAAATCATTTCGCCGGCCCCATTGAAGTACGATACAAGATAGCCGGTATTTGAGGCAAGCTGCTTCAACTTTTTTAAAAACGGTTCGACCAATCGAAATAATGAATGAGACGTCATATACTCTCGAATTTGATCCATTCCTAAGGTGTAAGAGGCTTTACTATTGAGAGGATCGACTCCTTGTTCTATGCAACGCTGCCATGAGTTGTACATCGAAGCCCTTACATTCAGCTGCGAATACTCTCCGGACATAAACTTTTCCCATTCACGTTCAATCGCCGTTTTATCACTTTTCGGAGAACTAATATAATTAAAAGTGCCGTAATTGCTTTTTGACATGAATGCCTCCTAGTAAAATAGTTGATTATTACGGCGTTGAACAAGATGAATTAATTATATTAGGAACCAATTCCAACATCAATATAAAAAATAAGTGACAAGGAGCTTAGCCGATTGAATTTTGGCCGGGCTCCTTTTTGCTTATAAAGTCTCGATAAGGCTTGTACGGAGGAGGAAATTTCCTTGTATGGAGGTGAGGGGGAGTATTGAAATGTCTATTAATTGACTAACGATGCCTAATCACGATGATAACCTTAGCGGTACATTTCAATGCCGTGCTCCCTCCGCTTACGCTTCAGTCCGCGCGGACTGAACCCTGAAGGGGTTCTCCTCCCTGCTCACACCACTATAAAAACAAAAGACACCCGATAGGGTGTCCTTTATTTTTATGGAGGTGAGGGGAGTCGAACCCCTGTCCGAAAATATCGCAACACAGGCATCTACGGGTGTAGTCACAGTTTTGATGTCACCCGAGCAGCGCCCCGTAACCGGCTATGCGTTGGGTCAGCCTGATTATCTTCTTACGTCGACCCCAGGCGGAGACCGAACGTCGTATCCCACTATAGTTGAGCCCCTATCCCAGTCACATGGGCGATGCTGAGGAGGAGCACGCTAACAGGTTATTAAGCTGCTAAAGCGTAGTTGTTTTGTGTTTTGCCATTTAATAGGCTTTAGCGTTTTATAGTGGACGCGGCCCCACTACCCGCAACCCGTGCCCAAACTATCCCCGTCGAATCCAAGAACACCCCCGGATTGCCTTCGTTGCCGTCATCATAGACGGTGAAGGTAAAAGACGTGCAGTTGAGCCAAATTGCTTTCAAATCTTTGCTGCTAAATTAGTATAACACATGCCGATGAAAAAGGAACGACTAGGTTCATGGAATTCGAGGAGCCGCCTTCCAGTATGGCTGGCCACCTATCTGGCAATCTTCTGCTTCTCACGCAGAGCACGTTGAATGTCTCGTTGTGCATCCTTTTTCGCGGCAGATTCACGCTTGTCGAACTGCTTCTTCCCTTTGCCTATGCCGACCAAAAGCTTGGCGTAACCATTTCGGATATACACCTTCAATGGAACAAGGGTATAACCTTCTTGCTTTGCCTGCCCTAGCATCTTGGCAATCTGCGCCTTTTTTAAGAGCAGCTTCCGCGTCCGTGTTGGATCTTCCGGATTGCTTCGGTTTCCTTGATCAAAAGGACTGATATGCATGTTGTGTACAAATGCTTCGCCATTGCGAATAGTCGAAAAGCTATCGCCTATGTTTGCTTTACCTGCCCGTAAGGATTTGATCTCCGTGCCGGTCAGGACAAGACCGCATTCATACGTTTCTTCGATAAAGTAGTCGTGTGAAGCCTTTTTGTTCTGGGCGAGCAATTTGCCATCTGCCTTTTTCGTTGCCACGTGAGATCCTCCTCCCGCACGTTCAATGCAGGTAAAACTGCTACAATGTGCATCCTATTGTAGCAAGATCAAGGCAGAAAAGCAAGAAGCGGCGTTATCTCCGCCGCTTCTTGCTGCCATCGCCGTCGTCACTCCGACGACGACCACCCTTGGCGAGCGCGTTCACGCCGCTCGCCCAATCACTGCCGCCTGTGCTGCGCTCAACAGGCGAACCGCCACCCGCTTGGGCTTCGCCCCTAAGCGCAATCCCGCGCTTGCTTTGGCCGCGGGCAGCACCGCTCTCTGTCCGCCCTGCGCCGACAGATTCAAGCCTTGCGCTCAAGCTGCCGCCTTCGCTCAGCTTAGGACCGCCCGCTTTGCCGCGGCCAGCTCCACCTCGGCCGCGTTTCTCGATCCACGGCGTGCTAGCCTTCCCGCGCCGCGAATTGCCCTGGCCTGCACCGCCATCTGCACGTCCCGCTCCACCTTCTGCGCGTCCGGAGCCTTCTCCGCGCCCTTGCCCTGCTCCGCCTTCAGCACGCGCTGCGCGTGCTGCGCCCTCAATCCTACGGGCTGCGCCACCTTCAGCACGTCCCGTTCCTCCAGCCTCTCCTCTTTGCCCTACTCTTTCAGTTCTTCCCTTGCTGCCCTCTCCTCCAGCAGCACCAGCACCCTGTTTCTTCGCATAGCCGCCCTTACCCTTATCGGCGCCCTTGCCTTTTTCAGGTTTACCTCTATCAGATCCCCCGCGGAAGCCTTTAAACCCAGCAGCACCCTTAAATGGTTTTCCACCGCGGTTTGAACCTCCGCCGCCGCGACTAAACCCGCCCTCTTTGCGAGGCTTCATATCGAGCAATTCAAAATCAATCGTATGCTCATCCATATTGACACGAGCTACGCGAATTTTGATCTCATCACCGATTCGATAAATCTTGGACGTACGTTCACCGACGAGAGCAAACTGTCTCTCATGGAAATTATAATAATCGTCGGTCAAATCGCTAAGACGAATCAAACCTTCAACGGTATTGTCGAGCTCCACGAACATTCCGAAACCGGTAACGCTGGAGATAATACCTTCGAATTCCTCGCCGACTTTATCCAGCATGTACTGAGCTTTCTTCAGCGCTTCGGTCTCACGTTCCGCATCAACCGCAATACGCTCACGTTCCGAGGATTGCTGTGCAATATCACTCATCCGCGACGACAAATATTCATGACGCTTATCGGATAGCGTACCGCCGCTTTCCAGCACCTCACGAATCACCCGATGAATAATTAAATCCGGATAACGACGAATTGGCGATGTAAAGTGGGAATAAAATTCAGCCGCCAAACCGAAATGCCCCAAACTCTGCGCATCATACCGAGCCTGTTTCATGGAGCGAAGCATAATCTTACTAAGAACGGTCTCTTCGGGAGTCCCTTTAATCTCTTCCAAAAGCGCCTGCAAAGCCCGTGGATGTACGGAATTCCCTTTGCCTTTCACCGAATACCCGAAGTTCGTCACAAACTCCATGAAATTCATCAGCTTCTCAGAATCAGGGTCTTCATGAACACGGTATAAGAAAGGTACTTTCATCCAAGAAAAATGCTCAGCAACCGTTTCATTCGCAGCCAGCATGAACTCTTCGATCATCATTTCAGCGACGGAACGTTCTCTTTTTACAATATCCGTAGGTTTGCCTTCGGAATCAACGATTATTTTGGACTCCTCGAAGTCAAAATCAATCGCCCCGCGCTTCATCCGTCTGGAACGCAGCCTTGCAGCCAGCTCTTCCATTCGTTTGAAATCTTCCATCAAGTAAGCATATTTTTCGACAATCTCCGGCTCTGCTTCACCTGTCAGAAGCTTACGTACGTTCGTATATGTCATGCGTTCACTAGTTTTAATAACACTCGTAAAAATTTCGTGGTTTACCACTTTTAAATTCTCATCAAACTCCATCTCGCAAGACATTGTTAAACGATCTACACGAGGGTTCAATGAACATATCCCGTTTGACAATCTATGAGGCAGCATTGGAATAACACGATCAGTCAAATACACGGAGCAGCCGCGGTTATATGCTTCAATATCCAGCGCAGTACTTTCCCGCACATAATAGCTCACATCAGCAATGTGCACGCCCAAACGGAAGTTGCCATTTTCCAAAAGCTCCACATTTACCGCGTCATCCAAGTCTTTCGCATCTTCACCGTCAATTGTTACAATGCGCTTGGACCGAAGATCACGCCGTCCTTGACCAATTATTTCTTCTTCCGTAATGGAATCCGGTGCGGCATCCGCCTCCGCCAGCACTTCTTCTTGGAAAGCCTCTGGCAGTTGGTGTTTACGTACGATAGCCAAAATATCCACACCCGGATCATCCTTATGACCGAGAATCTCAATGACTTCGCCTTCCGCCGCAGAGCGTCCCTCTGGGTAATTAACGATCTTCACGACGACCTTCTGCCCCGTAACAGCGCCCATGAAGGCATGCTGAGGGATGAAAATATCCCGAGACACACGCTTATCATCCGCAATAACGAAACCAAACGTCTCCTGACTCTGAAAAACACCAACAATTTGCGTATTCGCACGCGTAATAACTCGCACGACTTCGCCTTCTAACCGGCCTCCGCCTTGACTCCTCGCGGTCACCTTGACGAAAACAATGTCCCCATTCATCGCGGTATTTAGATCATGTGCATTAATATATACATCCGGGTGGTCCCGATCATCTGGAATTAAGAAGCCGAAGCCTTTGGCATGAGCTTGCAGCTTACCTCTCACCAAATTCATTCGTTCAGGTACGCCATAGCGGTCATTTCCGCCTCTGACAATGTGACCACTTTCCTCTAATTGATTTAACAATTTAATAAAATCCTTAAACTCATTCGCACTCTCAATTCCAAAATGTTTCTCAAGTTCTTTATAGGACATAGGCTTATAAGCTTCTTCTTGCATCAAATTTATGATTTCTTTATCTGTCATCATACTCTCTTCACCTTCTTGTTGTTGTTGAGCCTAGCTTCTAATGCGCCGTACTTGTTTCCTTTACTCCATAGTATGCCACTTTCAGAGAAAGGATAAACGCTGTAATATCGGCATAGATAAGCTCTCTCTCTTGATCCAGCAGCAGTCCATGGGATGACTCTGGATAATAACGCAGTTCTTTCACTTGTGAACTAATGCGCTTATGTAAAAACGCTGCGCTTCCCTGATGGACCACACCATCCTTGCTCCCTTGACCGATCCATATCGGTGCTTCAACCTCAGGCAGCAAGCTTTTCACTTGTTTTAACAGCTTGCGTAGGCTTACTACGCATCGAATCGGCGTCTTGGTATATGCACATGACTCATCTAATAACGTGGAGATTTGTTTGGGCTTCTTGGCTACATATTTGATAAAATATTGCAGCAGTACGGCCAGCGCCGACTTCCTTGATGTCAGAAAAATAGGCGTCGCCAGCGATATTACCCCAGCCGCACGACGTTCCACAGCCAGCTTCAAGGCGAGCAGTCCGCCCATGGAATGTCCCATAACAACAACGCTTTTGCATTTCGCCGCAAGTTCGTCATAACTCTCCAGCACATGCCCATACCAATCCGTCCATCCGGTTTGCATCATTTCTTCAGGTGATGTACCGTGTCCTGGAAGCTTGACAGCTTGGATGGTGTAACCTTCATCTCTGAGGACATAGCCAATCCGTCTAAACTCCGAGGGCGACCCGGTGAACCCGTGGATCATCAGTATGCCTGTCTCTTGATTATCTCCACTTCCTGACCAAAAGAATGGTTCTGTCGACTTGTAAATTCTGCTCTCGATGGTAACCAACTCCTACTCCTAACACCCGTTTAAAATGAAAAAACAGCAGGAGTAGATTTCCCCTGCTGTTATCGTTTTATGTGTGTTAGGCCTTCACAACGTATGCTACGACAATGGAAAGAATGAAAAATGCAGCAGCAAGCCCCATCGTAAAACGGGACAAAAACAGTTCCAAACCGCGTGCTTTTTGCTTACCAAATAAGTGTTCTGCACCACCGGAAATGGCACCGGACAAACCTGCGCTTTTACCTTTTTGTAAAAGTACAATCGCAATTAATCCAACCGAAGCTATGATTAACAAAATTTTCATAAAGATTACCATGTTATTAGCACCCCAATTGCCTGATCTTTGCTTTATACAACTAGCATGAGTATTTTACCACAGTTCGTCCTAGAATACAACAAAGTGCCACTCTGGTGGTTTCTTTACTAGTCACGGTAGGATGGTGTTGGTGATTGTCGGCTGGAGCTCCTTGCACGCTTGTTTCGTCCAAGAAAAGCTTGCACAGCCTGTTTCGCACACAACAAAGCAAAGAGTGTAAACCCAATGGCCCATACTATTGCCGGAATACCGGTATTCAGTGCCAGATTCGTGGCGTCACCCGCTTGACGTGCATCGCCCCATGCATAGATGATCAAAGAGAACGGGCCAAACACAGACTCTTCTAAGCACAAGAATGCAAGCAGTAAGTAATAGAAATCACTTAACCACTTTGGCGTAAGCGCCAAAATAATGATCGTCAGAGCAATGAAACCAACTAAGAACGTGATTCCAAAACTATTTCGCACGAACAATATTAACGAAAGGCCGGAAAGGAGAATCATGACCTGCAAGCCTAAACGCTGCTTGCCCCTCGAATAAGCTGAGAACAGGAACCAAGCAAAGAGTGATGCCGTTATATAACCTGCTAAGGCTACTGGAATGATCGCCCATTGCTTCGTAATTGAAGAATAGGTAACCCCGCTATGATCCTGATAGAGCTCAATGTACATCACCTTTCCTGATAGGGCCAAAGTGACTACAGCATGCCCAAACTCATGAACCATCGTGTCTAGGTTGCGAAAAAAAGAAGAAGGGATCCAGTGCGTGAGCAGCGCGGAACCTATCAGAAATAAAATAGTTTTCACCCAATTGCTCATACAACAGACCCCCAAGGTAATATTTAATTATTTATTACGAAATGAACTTACTTAAAGTTTCTCAAGTTGTAGAATGCTTTTTTACCAGCGTATTGAGCTACAGTGAACAACTCGTCTTCGATACGAAGAAGTTGGTTGTATTTCGCTACACGGTCCGTACGGGACGGAGCACCTGTCTTGATTTGACCAGCGTTGGTAGCAACAGCGATGTCAGCGATTGTGCTGTCTTCGCTCTCACCGGAACGGTGGGAAATAACTGCTGTGTAACCAGCGCGTTTTGCCATTTCGATCGCATCAAAAGTCTCAGTAAGCGTTCCGATTTGGTTAACTTTAACCAAGATGGAGTTACCGATGTTTTGCTCGATACCTGTGGATAGACGCTCAGTGTTCGTAACGAACAGATCGTCACCAACGAGTTGTACTTTGCTGCCCAATTTCTCAGTAAGCAATTTCCAACCTTCCCAATCATCTTCGGAACAGCCGTCTTCTACTGTGATGATTGGATATTTATCAACCCATGCAGCAAGGAAGTCAACCCACTCAGCGGATGTGAAGGATTTGCCTTCGCCTTCAAGGTGGTATTTACCATCTTTGAAGAATTCTGTGGAAGCAACGTCCATACCCAAGAATACATCAACACCTGGTTTGTAGCCAGCTTTTTCAATGGCAGTAAGGATCGTAGTAATTGCTTCTTCGTTGGATGTGAAGTTAGGAGCGAATCCGCCTTCGTCGCCAACAGCTGTGTTAAGGCCTTTTTCTTTCAACACGGATTTCAAGCTATGGAAAATCTCAGCGCCAATGCGAAGAGCTTCTTTGAATGTAGGCGCGCCTACTGGCAAAACCATGAACTCTTGAACGTCAACGTTGTTATCGGCATGTGCCCCGCCGTTGATGATGTTCATCATAGGAACTGGAAGCGTCTTAGCGTTGAATCCGCCAAGGTATACGTAAAGCGGAACATCCAAAGCGTCAGCAGCTGCACGAGCTACTGCCATGGAAACAGCTAGGATCGCGTTAGCGCCTAATTTTGCTTTGTTAGGTGTACCGTCAAGCTCGATCATTTTGTTGTCGATGCCAACTTGATCAAGAGCGTCTAGACCAATGATTTCTGGAGCGATGATTTCGTTCACGTTCTCAACAGCTTTCAGAACGCCTTTACCAAGGTAACGGCCTTTATCACCATCACGAAGCTCAACAGCCTCGTATGCGCCTGTGGAAGCGCCTGAAGGAACGATAGCGCGGCCGAAAGCGCCGGACTCTAGATATACTTCTACCTCTACAGTTGGGTTACCGCGGGAATCCAATACTTCGCGTGCATAAACATCAGAAATAATCGTCATTGTTAGAAAACACTCCTTTAATATTATGTTTGAATTAGCGCTTTATGATGGTTGTCCCGGTCATCTGCTCCGGTTGTTTAACCTCTAAGAAGTCCAGCATCGTTGGGGCAATATCTGCCAAAATTCTGCCGTCTCTTAGTGTAACAGATTTGTCCGTAACAATAAAAGGTACCGGATTTGTTGTATGGGCTGTATTGCGTGATCCGTCTGCATTCGTAACCACATCTGCATTCCCGTGATCTGCTGTGATGCACACCACGCCGCCTTTGGCGAGGATCGCTTCTACAACTTGTCCTAAACAATCATCGGTTGCTTCGATTGCTTTCACTGTAGGCTCCAGCAAACCGGAGTGACCTACCATGTCAGGGTTAGCGAAGTTGAGAATGATCACGTCATGACGCTCCGCTTCGACTTCCTTAACGACAGCAGCCGCCAACTCATATGCACTCATTTCTGGTTGCAAATCGTATGTAGCTACTTTCGGCGAAGGAATGAGAAGACGGGTTTCGCCTGGCAGTTCAGCATCCCGACCACCGCTGAAGAAGAACGTAACATGCGGATATTTCTCGGTTTCTGCTGCACGAAGTTGCTTCAGACCATTCTGAGCCAGTACCTCGCCGAGTGTATTGTCCAGATCCTTAGGCTTGTAGGCAACGAAGCCTTCTACGGATTCACTGAACAGCGTCAGACACACGTAGTAAAGGTTCTTTGCTGCTTTAGGACCACGGTCAAAACCGCGGAAATCTTCATTCGTGAAGACTTGCGAAAGCTGAATCGCACGGTCAGGGCGGAAGTTGAAGAAGATAACTGCATCCCCTGATTCTACAAGACCTACTGGCTTGCCATCATCGCCAACGATAACTGTTGGCATAACGAACTCGTCAAACACGGATTTCTCGTAAGACTCAACAATTGCTTTCATCGGATCGGTGTAAGTTGGGCCCTCGCCATAAACCATGGCACGGTACGATTTCTCCGTCCGCTCCCAACGTTTGTCGCGGTCCATCGCATAATAGCGGCCTTGAACGGTCGCAATATGCCCTACGCCGACTTCCATGATTTTGTGCTGCAAGCTCGCCATATAACTCTTCGCAGAATCGGGAGCAACGTCTCGGCCATCTAAGAAAGCATGGATGTATATATCATCAAATTGTTCTTTCTTAGCCAAGTCCAGCAAAGCGAACAAATGCTGAATGTGACTATGTACGCCGCCATCAGAGAGCAGTCCATAGAGGTGCAGCTTTTTTCCGTTCTCTTTTGCATGATGAAATGCGCCTAGAATCGTTTCATTCTCGTAAAATTCACCATCACGAATCGATTTGGAAATCCGCGTAAGATCCTGATAAACGATACGGCCCGCACCGATGTTCAGGTGTCCCACTTCAGAATTCCCCATCTGGCCTTCCGGCAAACCTACGGCCTCACCGCTAGCGGTAAGGGTTGTATGTGGATAACTCGACCAGTAACGGTCGTAGTTAGGCTTTTTGGCATGAGCAACCGCATTCCCCTGCTCTTCCGAGCGGAGTCCGAAGCCATCGAGAATGATGAGTGCTACCGGTTTCGGTCTGGACATGTTACTTCGCCCCCTGGACGAGCTGGATGTAAGAAGCAGACTCTAAGCTTGCTCCACCGACAAGTGCACCGTCAATGTCAGGCTGTGCCATGTACTCAGCAATGTTGTTCGGCTTCACGCTGCCGCCATACTGAATGCGAACTGCATCTGCTACGGACGCGCCATATAGACCGCTCACAAGCTGACGGATGTAGCCGATAACATCTTGTGCATCTTCAGCAGTGGAAGATTTACCTGTACCAATAGCCCAGATAGGCTCATAAGCAATAACAACTTGCGCTGCTTGCTCGGCACTAAGACCAGCAAAAGCTGCTTCTGTTTGCACTTTACAAACATCTTTCGTTTGACCCGCTTCGCGCTCTTCCAGCTTTTCACCTACGCAAAGGATCGGAGTTAAGCCGTGTTTGAAAGCCGCAACGACCTTCTTGTTCACGATTTCATCTGTCTCAGCGAAGTAAGCTCTACGCTCGGAGTGACCGATAATGACATACTCCACACCAAGATCCTTCAACATAACGCCGCTGATTTCGCCTGTGAACGCGCCATTGTCTTCAAAATGCAGGTTTTGTGCACCCACATGAACATCAGTACCTTTCACAGCTTCAACCAGAGCAGGAAGATTTGTGAATGGGGAGCAAATTACGCTCTCAACGCCTTCTACCGTGCTGCCTTTCACTTCGTTCACGAAGCTAACGGCTTCGGAAACGGTTTTGAACATTTTCCAGTTACCCGCGATAATCGGTTTTCTACTCATTGGATAGGCTCCTTTACAATCAATTATTTATCGTTCAAGGCTACTACGCCTGGCAATGCTTTACCTTCCATAAACTCCAAGGAAGCTCCGCCGCCTGTAGACATATGGTTCATTTGATCAGCCAAGTGGAATTTCTCTGTTGCTGCAGCGGAATCGCCGCCACCGATAACCGTGTAACCGGAAGTTGTTGCACAAGCCTCAGCTACGGCACGCGTACCGTGGGAGAAAGGCTCGATTTCAAAAACACCCATCGGTCCGTTCCAAACAACTAGTTTGGATTTCGCGATAACATCTGCGAATAGCTCGCGTGTTTTCGGTCCGATGTCAATGCCTTCCCAATCCGCGGGAATACCGTCTACGCCTACGATTTGTGTATTCGCATCTGCGCTGAATTTATCAGCAACAACGACATCGACTGGAATCAAGAAGTTAACGCCTTTTTCTTTCGCTTTTTCAATAAAGCTAAGGGCCAGATCGAGCTTCTCGTTATCCACGAGAGATTTACCGATTTCGTGCCCTTGTGCTTTCAGGAATGTATAAGTCAGACCACCGCCAATAAGGACGTTATCTGCAATGTTCAGGAGATTCTCAATGACAGCGATTTTGTCTTTCACTTTGGATCCGCCAACAATAGCTGTGAAAGGACGTTCAGGATTGTTCAGAGCTTTACCTAGAACATCAAGCTCTTTCTCCATCAATAAGCCGGATACCGCTGGAATGAAGTGTGCGATTCCTTCTGTTGAAGCATGTGCACGGTGAGCAGCGCCAAATGCATCATTGACGAACAGGTCTGCAAGCTCAGCAAAAGCTTTTGCAAGTGCAGGATCGTTCTTCTCTTCGCCTTCATTGAAACGAACGTTTTCAAGCAAGAGAACGTCGCCATTTTCAAGAGCATCTACTTGCGCTTTCACGATTTCGCCAACCGATACATCCGCTTTAATGACGGATTGACCCAGTAATTCAGCCAACTTTGCGGCTACAGGTGTCAAACGCAATTCTTCGACGACTTGACCTTTCGGACGTCCGAAATGACTCGCAAGGATGACTTTTGCGCCTTTTTCTACTAAGAATTTAATCGTAGGCAGAGTTTCTCTGATTCGTGTATCGTCGGTGATTTGACCATTTTCTACAGGTACGTTGAAATCAACGCGAACAAATACTCTTTTACCAGCTACTTCAACATCGCGAACACTTTTCTTACTCATTAGTCAAAGCCTCCTGAACGTGTAGGGTATACTTGCGGTCAACCTTTTATATGGGAAAATCGCACATAAAGAGGAGAATCTCTTCTCCCCTTCATGTGTTTTTCAAATCTGTGATTAGTAAATTATAGACCTTTTTTAGCGATGAAAGCTACTAAGTCAACAACACGGTTGGAGTAACCCCACTCGTTATCGTACCAGGAAACCACTTTCAGCATGTTGTCGCCAACTACCATTGTGGAAAGAGCATCAATTGTGGAGGAAGCTGGGTCACCATTGAAGTCGCTGGATACAAGCGGCTCTTCGGTGTAGTTAAGAATACCTTTAAGCGGGCCTTCGGAAGCTTGTTTCAGAGCTGCGTTTACTTCGTCAACGGTTACGTTAACTTTCAATTCAACAACCAAGTCAGTAACGGAAACGTTAGGTGTAGGAACACGCATAGCCATACCGTTCAATTTGCCTTTAAGTTCTGGAAGAACAAGACCGATTGCTTTTGCTGCACCAGTGCTGGAAGGAATGATGTTCTCAGCTGCTGCGCGAGCACGACGAAGATCTTTATGAGGAACGTCAAGCACGGATTGGTCATTTGTGTAAGAGTGAACAGTTGTCATCATACCTTTTACGATACCGAAGCTATCATTGATAACTTTCGCGAAAGGAGCCAGACAGTTTGTTGTACAAGAAGCGTTGGAGATAATTGTGTGAGCTGCTGGATCGTATTTATCTTCGTTAACACCAAGTACGATTGTGATATCTTCGTCGGAAGCTGGAGCGGAAATGATAACTTTCTTAGCTCCGCCTTTCAAGTGAAGGGCTGCTTTTTCTTTAGCTGTGAAAATACCAGTAGATTCGATAACGATTTCTGCGCCTACAGATGCCCAAGGCAGGTTCCCAGGGTCACGCTCAGCAAAAACTTTGATGGAACGGCCGTTAACGATCAATTCGCCTTCGCCGGCTTCAACTGTTGCGTTGATTTTACCGTGAGTTGTATCATATTTGAGCAAATGAGCCAATGTTTTCACGTCTGTCAAATCGTTAACTGCAACGATCTGTACTTCTGGATTGTTCAAAGCTGCGCGAAACACGTTACGACCAATACGTCCGAAACCGTTAATACCTACTTTTGTTGTCATAGCCAATTCCTCCTAAGATTAAATAAATAATTATATTTCAAAACGCAGCTGATGAAGGCATACGTTATGATGTCTTTCGTCTTTGTTAAACATGCTTCATAATTTCCAAAGCTGCTGCCTCATCGGTCACAAGCACATCTTCCTGTCCATGACGAAGCACGGAAGCGATCGCTTCCCCTTTGCTCTTCCCGCCGGCTACACCAATGACGACTTCAATGCGCTGAAGATCCTCCAGACGAAGTCCTACGGTTGGCATCTTGTGAACCACATTTCCTTGGCGGTCAAAATAGTACCCTAACGCCTCTGCGAGAGCACCCTCGGCTTCCAGACTGCGTGTCGTCTCGGCGTCGACCTTACGTCTGCGTGCCATGACCATAGCATCCCCGATACCGTGTACAACGATGCGACAACTGCGGACTGCATCAACAACTTCCTGAATCTGCGGATCTTGCATGAGGGTTTGATACGCTTCCTCCCCAAGATGATCAGGTACATGCAGGAGTCTGTATTTACCGCCTGTTTTCTTGGCCATAATAGAGGCAATGGTGTTCGCCTGCATATCCACACTTTCACCAAGTCCGCCGCGAGCAGGTACGAACCAGCTGCCTTTCATCGATGACGATATCGCCAGGTTATTGGCAATCTGCGCCATCGTAGATCCGCCGGTTACAGCGATGATATCATCCTTGGACACGTACTTGCGGAGTGCTGTTGCACCTGCACGTCCTAGCTCCTTCTTCGTAAAGACCGAATTGTCGGAGTCCCCTGGAACAACAATCACTTGCGAGATGCCGTATGCCTTAGCAATACTATCCTCCAAGTCCGTTAATCCAAAAGCCATCTTAATGATGGGCTGCATGTCTTCAAGCAATTGACGCCCCGATTCACTTATCTTCATCCCTGTTGCATCCGATTCGAGAAGTCCAAGCTCCTTAAGGAAATCAACTTCCCCGCGCAGCACGCGTTCGGTCATATCAAGCGAAGAGGCTAACGTTCTGCGTCCGACAACACCGGAGACCAAGATATGATGTAGAATCGAGTACCGCTTCTTCATGATGTCCATTAGGTCCGGCAAGAGCTGTTTCTGAATGTCAAGAATTTCTCTCATATGACGACTTATAACGCTCCTGATCCGTCCATTGGACGTTTTATGTCCCGGGTATACATTTTGTGTCCCACCCGAGCGAAAAAAAAGTTCCTTACCCAATTCCCAAATCAGAAAGTTGAATTCACTGAAAATTGTTTCATCTTGAATGCTTTCTGATAGCTTACTTTTTCATTATAACCAATTCTCTTCCCAGATTCAACATTTGTTCAAACATTTTTCACCAATATGTGCTGAAAGGGCTTACTGTCTTGCTTTTTCTGGGCGGCTGACATATAATAACCCTTGCTTCACTTTTTTAACTTTTATGCGCCCGTGGTCCAATGGATATGACGTAGGCCTCCGAAGCCTGAGATAAAGGTTCGATTCCTTTCGGGCGCGTCCTAAGAAATGCAGCAAAATCAGCTTCAAATCAACACCTCAGTAATATTAGAACAACAGAGTAACACTAGATCAACAGAGTAACACTAGATCAACAGAGTAACACTAGATCAACAGGATAACTTTTAGAACAAAAGAGTAACATTAGATCAACACAGATACGTATCAGATCAACACTAGATCAAGCATCAGATCAACTCAAGAATGGCCAAAATCAGCATCCTTGCTGATTTTTTTTGTTCTTAGTTTGACCTTTCTTGACCTTCAGAGGTTTTTTCGTTATCATACTTGTAGATACTGTAAACAGTATGTACACAAGAGATCAATTTCATTATTCTATGATGACATTGACTCCACGTTCTTTTAAACCATGTACCCACCCCAAGGAGGTCATTCTCATGAGTTTTATTCCTATGGTCGTCGAACAGGACGCGCGCGGTGAAAGAGGGTATGACATCTACTCTCGCTTGCTGAAGGACCGCATTATTTTCTTAGGCACGGGTGTCAACGATGTTGTGGCTAATTCCATCATTGCTCAGCTACTTTTCTTGGCCGCACAAGATCCTGATAAAGATATCTCGCTTTACATCAACAGCCCTGGCGGTTCGATTACAGCCGGTATGGCCATCTTTGACACGATGCAGTTCATTAAGCCAGACGTATCCACGATCTGCGTTGGTATGGCTGCTTCTATGGGAGCATTCCTCCTCACAGCAGGCGCCAAAGGCAAACGTTACGCATTGCCTAACAGTGAAGTCATGATTCACCAACCACTGGGTGGCGCTGAAGGTCAAGCCTCAGACATCGAAATCCGCGCTAAGCGTATTTTGAAAATGAGAGACAACCTGAACAAAATCCTAGCCGAGCGCACGGGCCAAACTTTCGAGCGCATCGAAAAGGATACAGACCGCGACAATTTCATGAGCGCTGCGGAAGCGGCCGATTACGGACTCATCGATAAAGTCATCGAGCGCGTCTAATTTGTAATAAACGACTCCGTCGTCTTCAGGGGCGAGCGTGTTTGTCAAGGTAGATGCGAAGCAAAAGTATAAAATTTATACTTTCTTATCTACAAATAAAAACCAGCCTGCATTGACCGCTCTTACAACCGGCCGTGCGGGCTGGTTTTTTTATTAGATCTTACACGCTTCACTTACCACCGCTGCTGTAAGCACGGAAATCGGCTTCTCAGCATTCGCAACCCAGCTTCATCGTAGTTTTGGGTGGTAAGCCCGATTTCTGCGCCGCTTATTTCAGTCTCTCTTCAACAATAAGCTCTGTTTCCGCGCTTAATCCTGATCCTGCCACACATATTCATTACTTAAGCATGTTTTTCATCGTTAAATTGCTACTCTCTCTCATGCGAATCAGTCGATTTCCGAGCTTATTCCCCATCTCTACCGCCGACACAAGTTCATAGAAAAAGAGCCTCCTGAGATCCCAGTATAATGCTGTACGCATCACTAAGATCACCAAGGGCTCTTATCTTTTCATTTTATTTCTTCTCATCCAATGGATAGAAAATCAGATCAATCGGA
Organism: Paenibacillus sp. Soil787; assembly: GCF_001429545.1. Taxonomy (GTDB): domain Bacteria; phylum Bacillota; class Bacilli; order Paenibacillales; family NBRC-103111; genus Paenibacillus_E. Next base: position 27,693 of record NZ_LMSP01000013.1, on the reverse strand, counting down.
AATGCCGAACCCGCCGGAGGCGTGAACTCGATATCCAGCGCGTCTTCCGTACCCGTCGTACGAGCCAGCACTTCCATCCCGTCAAACGCCGTAATGACACCGGAATAAGGAACCGGAATGATCTCACCGTTTATTTTGAACGGTCCTTTGAACACGCCGCCTTTGGCCATAATCATAACAGCCATCTTGCGCGGCTTATCCGCATGGATTTTATAGACCACGCCATAATTGCCGCCGTTCTCCACGTTCTGCTTGCGCATCACGTCATACCCTTTAACGAATGGATCCGTCTTGTTATCCCCAATCGTAAGTACCGACGTTTTCGTGAAGCTTGTGGCGTCTACATCCCATTTAATTTCCGATATCGGGAACGTCCCCCGCACATGGCCTGTGAAGCCCAATAACGGAAGCTCTTGTGCTATCGTTGGCGTCAGCATGCGATCCGTCACACCGAATGAAATTTGCAGCTCACCGTCTGTTTCCACATCGTAAAATAAGTTCACACCCTGCCCCGGATAGAAGTCCGGAAGCTTCGCATACACGTAAGTCTCATGAGGAGGCACCGTTAGTTCGTCCGTGTATACATTGTTCAGAAGGAAGTCTACGGACGCTTCGCTGCCAATCAAATTCGCATAAACGGAAGGATACACCTCTCCTTTATTCGTTGTCTTGATCTTAACCGGTTTATCTGAGTTATTCGTTGCGAAAATGGCCATGGTCATCTTTTGCTTCGTACCGTTGATATGATCGGCATACAGTCGAGCCTTACCATTGATGTTATCGCGGTACAGAATACCACTCTCTGTAAATTCCTCCGGACTATCGCTCACTAGAAGCGTACGTCCTGGAACTTCCGTTACTTTCTTAGGCAATGGAGCCATCTCATTAAAATGAGCCCAAATTGTGCCCCAGTCCGACTTGATGAAACCACCAACCGGCTTCGTATAAATCGGGTATTCTACTTCAGTCAAATAAGGTTCATTAACCACTGTTACAAAGCTTTTGAACAATTTACTTACATGTCCGTGACCATCTTTAACCGTCAAAGTAACCGGATAATTACCTGGTTTGAAAAAGGCTTCCTGATTGCCTGCCCAATCATAGGACGCAATACCTTCCGCATCAGGATCGTAGCTAAGATCGAGATACTTCACAGGCTCTCCAATACGGTATGTAGGCTTTGCTGTCGTAAACTTAGCTACAGGTCTGGAGTTGCTATCCTGGTCAATGTAGATGCCCTCAGGCGTCTTAAAGTGTACGATTTCAACTCGACGAAGTTCATTGTTATATTTATACTTCGCGCCCATATAATCTGCTAACCAAGTCAGCTTTACCAGAAGCTTTCCATTTACGATCGCAGCAACCGAGTTAAAAGGCGTATCCACCCCATTGGTCGTCACGGTCTTATGATCAGAATCAAGAACGATGTTGTAACCCGGAGGAGTCATCTGAATGGTCCGTGAGGCATCATTCCACTCCACCTTAAAGTCCATCGTATCCCCAAGAAACTTGGCGGGGACGAACGTGCTGCCGTCGATAATGGTAGATGGAGACTCCAAATGGATTTGCTGATCATTAACGAATGCTTCTGACTTATCGATATAAAGTAAAATGAAGGACGAGCTTGCCGATACCGCGTAAGCTGCCGGTGCTGTTATCGTACTAGCAAGAAACACGATTAGCGCAAGCAGGAGGGTAACCTCTTTTTTTAGCGAATTCAATATCATTCTCTTCTCTGGCTCCTTTAACATTTGAATACAGTACGGCAGGAATGGCAAATAGCCCTTTCCTTCGTTGACCACGTTCATTAGACGCCGCCAAGAGAAAAAGGTTGCTAATTCCCCTAATTGTTAACAAATTTGACACTTATTAAACTGCACTGTACGACCGCTTCACTGGCAAAAAAGCCTCCTCGAAAGGAAGCTTTTGAAGGATTATTGGTTTTCCAATTCTTCCTTGCTAACTAATGTGACTAAAGCGTTTACAGCCTGCTCGGCATCCGAACCTTCTGCACTTATGAAGACTTCGGTCCCTGTACTGATCGCAAGACTCATAATTCCCATGATGCTTTTCGCATTCACTTTCTTTTCATCTTTCTCAACAAAGATCTCGGATGAAAATTTATTCGCCTCTTGAACAAACAATGCCGCAGGTCTGGCATGAAGTCCTGTTCTCAACTTCACAACGACTGGACGTCTGGACATGGAACTAATTCCCCCTAATATGGAGCTTATATGAATTACTATTGATAACAGCGCTTATACCTTATGTTTTAACATTATAGCATTTTTCCCTGAAGTACACTAGAAAAAATGAGAAAAACTTATAGATGCGCTGTACAGCGGCTTCATATCTACGAATTCCGCTGTTTTTCAGCCAATTCGTCGATTTTTCGCAGACGATGATTGACACCGGATTTGCTCACACTGCCCTTAAGCATGTCGCCAACTTCCTTGAGATTCAGATCGGGATGCTGAAGTCTAATTTCGGCAACCTCTCTTAGTTTTTCAGGTAAGCTATCCAGTCCGACTTCCCTTTGTAGGAGACGGATATTTTCGATCTGTCTAACTGCTGCACCAATCGTCTTATTAAGGTTCGCAGTTTCACAATTGACAATGCGGTTCACCGAGTTGCGCATATCCTTCATGATCCGGACATCCTCAAAGCGCAGCAGCGCTTGATGTGCTCCAATGATACTTAGAAACTCGATAATCTTCTCGCCTTCTTTGATATACAAGACGAACCCTTTTTTGCGTTCGATGCAGCGGGCATTCAAATCGAATTTGTTCGCAAGCTGAGATAATGCCTTGCAATGCTCCTCGTAAATCGAGGCAATCTCGAGATGATAAGAAGAACCCTCGGGATTATTCACCGAGCCTCCAGCCATGAATGCCCCACGAAGATATGCCCTTTTGCAGCAATTGCCTCGAATGATCTCTTTGTTAATTCCTGTGGTGAAGATGAACCCTTCGGAAACAATTTTCAGATCACTGAGCAGCTCCTGGACCTGACCGGGAACTCTAACAATATACACGTTATTCTTCTTCAAACGCATTTTTTTACGCACGAGCAGCTCGGTGTGCAATTTGTACGTCTTTTTGATGAGCGTGTATATCCGCCTAGCAATAGCTGCATTTTCGGTGGAAATATCAAGTACGACGCGTTGGCTGGTTAGCTGCACAGATCCATTCATTCGAATCAAAGCCGACAGCTCCGCTTTTTCACAACATGCTTCCGCATCTGCAATTAACGTTAATTCTTTTTTGGTTGTTGCCGCAAAGGACAAGGGACTCACTTCTTCCTTAACATCCAGCTTTCGACGAGCTGATAAATATGGTCACTCAATTTCTCTGCATCATGACGAAGGTAGGTACGAAATAGCACGAGTCGATCAGCAATGATCCGATACCCTCTCTTCGTGACTTCTTCTAGGTCCAAATGAACCGCTTTCGAACCCTTTTCCGCATATTTTGCCTGAACTTGCGGAGGGATTTCTCCGTTGTTCACAATCACATAGTCAAACAAATGTTGGCCTAGGTGATCATAAATGGCATCCAGATGATCGCTGACCGAATAGTCGTCAGTTTCGCCTGGCTGTGTCATCACATTGCAGATGAACAACTTTACAGCATTCGATTTCACAATCTCTTCCGCGATCCCAGGGACAAGCAGATTCGGCAGCAAGCTGGTATATAAGCTACCTGGGCCGCATAATATGGCATCTGCTTCGCGTATAGCTTGAACAGCTTCAGCTAGCGGTGTCACATTAGCCGGCTCGATGAATACACGCTTGATGCGTCCATCTGCTTTTGGAATCTTGGACTCGCCTACGACTAAGGTACCATCTTCCATGATCGCTTTCAATACGATAGCTTGATTCGATGCGGGAAGCACCCGACCTCGAACAGCAAATACACGATTCATTTCTTGAACCGCAGTGACAAAGTCACCTGTAATATCCGTAAGTGCTGCTAGTATTAGATTTCCCAGACTGTGTCCAGCTAAACCTGTACCCACTTGAAATCTATATTGCAAAATAAGCGATAGCAAGGGCTCGACATCAGCAAGGGCCGTTAGCACACTGCGAATGTCACCCGGAGGCGGCATCTGCAATTCATTCCGGAGAATACCAGAGCTTCCTCCATCATCCGCTACCGTTACAATGGCTGTAATATCAACCGGCTTCTCCTTCAATCCTCTAAGCATAACCGAAAGACCTGTTCCACCGCCAATAACGACTATTCTGGGCTTGCGTTGTAATTCAACATGTTCCATACTTCTTTCACCCTCTTAATCGTAGGACTGCTTATACACGGTCCCGCTCGGCGTCTCGATGACTCAAACGCACGGTTTCGGTTTCGCTGTTCCCCATCACTTTACCGAGATATTCCGTGATGGCGACGGATCGGTGTTTACCTCCAGTACAGCCTATTCCCACAACAACCTGACTCTTGCCTTCTTTCTTATACTGAGGCATTAAGAAATGGAGCATATCGAGCAGTTTATTCAGGAACTCTTGCGTCTCGGACCACTTCATCACGTAGTCATAGACGTCGGGATCTTGACCCGTCTGTGGACGAAGTTGTTCCACATAGTGTGGATTCGGCAAGAAGCGAACATCAAAGATTAAATCAGCATCAATTGGGACACCATATTTAAATCCGAAGGAAATTACATTTATAGATATGCGGTTTGTTTCCAAATTGGTGAACCGGGAAATAATTCTTTCTTTGAGCTGCACCGGCTTAAGCGTACTTGTGTCAATAACCTGCGTGGCTAAGCCTTTCAGCTCTTCCAGCAGTTTACGCTCAAGACCAATACCTTCAAGCGGCGCTCCATCGGGAGCTAGCGGGTGACGGCGGCGACTTTCCTTATAACGCTGTACTAGCGTCGCATCGGTAGCATCTAGGAATAGAATTTCATAACTAAGCGTGTAATTCTCTTGGATATAACGAAGCGACTCCTGAAGTGCAGTGAAAAATTCACGCCCTCGCAAATCAATCACCAGTGCCACTTTGCCGATTTTCCCCATCGACTGCTCGATCAACTCAGCAAATTTAGGAATCAACACAGGAGGCAAATTATCGACGCAGAAGAATCCTAGATCTTCTAGACTCTGTACGGCAATCGTCTTACCTGCACCTGACATTCCTGTAATTATGACCAGTTTCGCTAAAGGGTGGTTTTCTTCCATGAATGACACCTTCCTTTGGAGTGCTTCTCGCAGGCCAACTCAGATCCGCTAACCATACGAACAGTACGTATTACGTCTATCTTAAATTCAAACCAGCAGCGCCTACGATGCCCGCGTCGTTACCAAGTGTTGCAGCAACGATCTCAACACCTTCAGAGGCTGTCTCTGGTGTGTATTTCTTAAAGGTTTCACGAATCGGTTGGAATAAAATTTCCCCGGCTTTAGAAACACCACCACCGAGTATGAAACGTTTCGGATTAATAATAACAGCCATCGCAGCCATCGAACGTCCAAGATAATAGGCAGCACGGTTCACGATGCGCAGGGATACTTCATCTCCGCTCTTAGCAGCATCGAAGACATGCTTCGCTTCAATCTTCTCGTGAAGAGCTAATGACGTTCTCTCGCCGCGTTCAACCGCTTCATTCGCCATACGAACGATGCCTGTCGCCGATGATACCGTTTCTAGACAACCCATTTGTCCGCAGCCACACTGAATTGCTTCAATGTCAGGCACTACGGACATGTGACCAAGTTCTCCAGCCATACCCGCAGAACCTTGATAAATTTTCCCGTTAATAATAATCCCGCCGCCAACGCCTGTTCCAAGCGTATAGCAAACTACATTCGGAATGCCTGCCCCGCTGCCTGCCCAAGCTTCGCCTAAAGCAGCTACATTGGCATCGTTGTCAATCTTAACCGTTTTACCAAGAAATCCTTCCAACATTTTCTTCGCAGGAACATTATGCCATTGCAAATTGGGAGAGAATTTGACGAAGCCTTCCGGAATATCCATGAATCCGGCTAAACCTGCACCAATACCAGCCACTTGCTCCCATTCAAACGGAGACTCTTCAACAATTTGGCGTACATACTGCGCAATTCGCTCAATGACAAAATCAGAACCATTTTCAGCGCCTGTAGGGCCTTCAAACGTTTGTAGCAGTTTCCCCTGCTCATCGCAGATTCCCACTTTGATATTCGTACCGCCTAAATCTACACCGATATAAATCTGATCTGACATTGCAAGGTCACCTCATGAATATTCATATAATTTTCGGATATTTTCCGGGGTCCCCGCAAAGTAATATATAAACTCATATCGAAGTACTTTGTGGGGTTTACTTATGCTCCTGTTCCAACTATAAGTCAAGCCTTTAAACTGGTCAAGATTCAACAGCTTCCAATGAAAAGAGAAAACGTGGAGAGATTAGCCCTCCACGTTTGCTGTAAAGATTCCAAACCACTTACAGCGACTGGCTCCAATCGTGTACGATGCTGCCTTCTAAGAACTTTTCAGCTTCCAGGGCAGCTGCGCATCCACTTCCTGCCGCCGTAATCGCTTGGCGATACTTCGTGTCTTGCACGTCACCACAAGCAAATACGCCAGGGATATTCGTTTCCGTCGTGCCCGGCTTCACAATAATATAGCCTTGCTCATCCGTGTCGATTTGTCCACCTAAGAACTTCGTATTCGGTGTATGGCCGATAGCTACAAAGATACCGTCTGTTTCGATGATTTCATCTTCACCGGTTTCGTTATTTTTGACTTTCAGGCCTGTTACGCCTTTTTCACCAGCAATAACTTCAAGCGGTGTATTATTCAGTGCCCATTTCACTTTCTCGTTGCCGCGAGCACGATCCTGCATAATTTTCGACGCGCGAAGCTCATCACGACGGTGGACCAAACGGACTTCCGAAGCAAAGCGAGTAAGGAAATTCGCTTCTTCCATGGCGGAGTCACCGCCACCAATGACAACAATCTTTTTGCCGCGGAAGAAGAATCCGTCACACGTTGCGCAAGTACTTACGCCGCGTCCGATGTTTTCTCTTTCATTGGTAATTCCTAGCAATCTGGCAGAAGCACCAGTGGAGATAATCAGTGTCTCTGTCTCGATCTCGCCAAGACCTTCAACTTGCAGTTTAAACGGACGATTCGTCAGCTGGACGGAGTTCACCCAACCGGTTTTGAATTCGGCGCCGAAACGCTCTGCTTGCTTACGCATATTCTCCATTAATTCAGGACCCATAATCCCTTCAGGGAAGCCGGGGAAGTTCTCTACTTCGGTAGTAGTGGTAAGCTGTCCGCCTGGCTCTGGCCCCTCAATAACGAGTGGGCTAAGGTTGGCGCGCGCTAAATAAATGGCTGCTGTTAGACCGGATGGTCCTGTTCCTACAACGACTGATTTGTACATATGGTTTCCCTCCTAGGTGCTTTCCTCAAGAAAGCTATCTACGTAAGCATCGCTGCGTTTTGCTTCAGCAAGACAGCCTTCGTATGCTCCGCTTTATTGTGCTTCAATGCGAGCAGTCGAAACCGCCGCTATATTTATGTATGAAAGCCAGGTCTTTCGACGAGGCAAAAGACTGGCTATCAAATATTCGTGAATTTGTTGAAAATAGCTTCCATTTTCTCACGCAAGCCACATGTGTCATCAATTAGCTTTACATTGCGGCTTACTGTTGAGACTGTTACGCCATAGCGTGTAGATACTTCCTGATAGGAAATAGCTCGGCGATGCATTTTGGCGATCAAATATTCCAATGCTGCTGCCCAGCCCTCAGATTTATGAATCTTAGGCACTGCCGGGTAGATTTTCGTCAGAAATTCAACCCATAGGATTTCCAAATCATACTGTTGAACCATATCATAACGCTTGTGCATATGCGACAGCGCCGTTTCCATTACACTCTGCCATTTGGCATCCCAAATGGGCAAATGCGGCGAGTAGGGCGAGGCCTCTACCATAATCTCTTTATTCTCAAGATAGGCGGGAAGTGACTCTCTGATCCCCATACTGCGAAGCACGAAAATCGCGACTCTCTTCAAGTAGTCATCTTCTTGACGATCTAGGATGAAATCCTGCAAAGCATCTCTCACTTCATTATCAGCAATTAAGCCGAACGCTTGGATCACCTGCAGCTTCGTCTCGATATCACCATGACGCAAAGCCCAGAAGAAGGAGGATCGTACTAGCGGATCTTTCTTCAATTGGTCTGGAATTCCTTGCGTGGATTTCTCCAACACCCTAAACTGCTCTTCGAAGGGCAGGTGGTAGTGATAACTCCAAGTTAGCGGCCCTTGAGCCTTCTCACGCGAGCGCAGCTGCTCCAAATAAAACTTGGAGATTTCGGCGCCGGGATCAAGCTTCTCGGCTTGCTTCCAATAACGGTAAGCTTCGCCGAATCGACCGATATGGCTGGCTGCGACCGCTGCGTAATGATAGAGGCAAGGGTCTGCAGTACCGTCCCCTGCTTTAAGCAGGCGCTTAAACAAGTGGTATGCCTTCTCATGCTCAGAAAGGATACCCATCGTTGTAGCAAGCTTGAACACATGATCCTGCTGAAAAGGAAACGTCTTGCACAATAGAGAGGTTAGCTCAGCTAACTCCTCCTTGTTGCCAAAATGCTGATGGAAAATGGCCATATTACACAGCGCATGCAGATTTCCGGCATCAATGTCGAGCACCGCACGAATCGTTTCCATCGCCTTCTCAAACTGACCCATATAGTAATAAGCAAGGGCCAGATTGTTGCGGGCAGCTGTGAAATCAGGCTGATTCTTCACCAATTTCTCTAACTGCCTCACCGCTTCAGCGAACTTACCCTCTTCGAGAAGCGCACGGGCTTTATCATGCTCGAAGAGCCCTTCTCGACTCTTAATGCTAGTGAGAGGGGCGGGACGTTCAAGCTCGTAGCTCAGCATTTCCATCATTTCTTCGGACTCATCCATGAATTGACCTGTGGGGTCAGTCTCCAAATATCGAACTAACGCTTGTTCGGCCTGCTCGAAATTTTCCATGTTGGCATAGTTGTTTGCCATATAAAAGTGACATTCTGTCATCTCGGGATCGATCGTATCAAGGACATGCTGCAGAATTTGGTTCGACTCGTCATAATTGCCCATTTCGGAGAGAACTCCCGCGAGATTGCAGTGATTCACAGGGTTATCCTGCTCATACTCTGCAGCTCGCCGGAAATATTTCAATGCCTTATCATAATGAAACCGATCCAAAGATTGAACCGCTCTCTCGAAAAAGAATGCGGCATCCATGTTAATTGAGATAACTTTAGGCTTTGGCGCTTCGGACACACGCTTAATCTTTTCCATAGCAAGACACCTCCGGCAATTTGATTACACTCAAATTATACCATAGATCGCATGGAAGCCAAAAACATAATCCGAAGGTAAGATCTGGTCCTGTAAAATTCTTGAATTTGCTCTTGAACTTTTGCTGTAGATCCTGTTCCAATAGTGGCTTTAAAAGCTGGCTTTCAAAACCGAGAAGGTTGGACGAAATCCGGAGAAGGAGGAACGGAGCGTAGGTAAGCCTACGTGAGTACCGGACTTCCCGGATTTCGTTCAAGATTCGACGCCGAATCCACTTCCCTGCTAAATCATCGTTTTCAAAGTCAGCTTTTAAAGCTTCCTTATACGCCGCCGTATTTGAAGAGGGAGGATAGGGAACCACCTTCATTGATAATGCGAATCGCATCAGACAACAGCGGAGCTACGGAAAGCACATTGAATTTATCGGAATGTCCTTCCGGAATCGCAATGGAGTCCGTGATGATGACTTCCTTAATGCTAGGGTGATCTAGGCGCTGCAGGGCAGGTCCAGAGAACACAGGATGTGTCGCACAAATATATACGTCATGCGCTCCTCTTTCCTTCAGGCTCTCAACAACGTTGACAATCGTCGTACCGGTATCGATAAGATCCTCGATAATAATCGGCGTACGGCCGGCTACATCACCAATGACATGGGTAATCACTGATTCATTATGTTCTGGGCGCTTCTTGATCATCATTGCGAATGGCGCATCGAGAATGTTGGCCATTTTCTCAGCAGTTGTAGCACGTCCCGCATCCGGAGATACGATAACTGGGTTTGGCAGATTTCTCTTTTTGATGTTGTCGCTGATAAGATCAAGCGCTGTCAAGTGGTCCACTGGAATATTGAAGAAGCCTTGAATCGCAGGTGCATGAAGGTCAATCGTTACAACACGAGTTGCACCAGCTGCACTGAACAAGTCAGCTACTAATTTAGCAGAAATCGGCTCGCGCGGAGCAGCTTTACGTTCTTGACGAGAGTAACCATAGTAGGGGATGACAAGGTTGATCGTTCTTGCAGAAGCTCTTTTCGCCGCATCCATCATGACCAGAAGTTCCATCATGTGCTCATTAATCGGATGGGAAAAAGTTTGTACCAGGAATACGTCACAGTTACGAATCGTTTCTTCGTAAAGGCAGTAAATTTCTCCGCTTTTAAAACGGGAAAGCTTAATTTGTCCAAGCGGCTGGCCGAGCTCTTTACAAATACGTTCCGCAAGCTTCGGATTCGAAGATCCGGAAAAGATTTTAACATTGTCGCTATGCATGGTTAATGGTTACCTCCGAAGGTTCATTAAATAGATTATACAGTTCCTATTCATTATACATGAAACATGTCGAATTTAAAAAGTCACAAGATGTCGTTTTCGGGCAGAAAATGTGGCTATTTCGTTAAATCCAACGGATTTCAAGAGCTCCCTGGCTTCGTCCAAATACTGAGACAACCGATCCGGCTGGTGCGCATCCGAACCTATCGTGAGTGGAATTCCCACCTTATGACAATATTCCAGCATTCGGCGGCTCGGGAACATCTCTTTACACGGATGGCGCAAGCCCGAAGCATTCAGCTCGATCGCAAGATCACATTCTTTCACAGTGTCCAGTGCCGCCTTCTCAAGCTCCCATGTATCACGATCCGGGACGTAACCAAATCGCTTAATCATATCGATATGACCGATATAATCATACAGTCCGGTTCGGACTGCTTTCTTCACTGCATCGTAGTATTGGGTATAAACTTCATAAATATCCTTACCTTCCCAACCTGCAAGCTGCCTAAAATCAGAAATATCCCACTCGCCAAGGAAATGGACAGAACCGATGACATAGTCCCATGGGTACGCTTTGATAATTGCAGCAATCTGCGTCTCATAGCCTTCGACATAATCGCCCTCCAGTCCGACACGGATATCAATCTGATCTTTGTACTTCTCTTTAAGATAGAGACACTCCTCGACATAGCGAGGCAATTCTTCCATCGGCATGGCCATTTCCGGCCAATAAGTCGCAGGGTCCACATGCAAAAGCGGCATATGATCCGAAAGCCCCAACTGTGTGAGCCCGATCTCGATGCCGCGTTTGACGTAGTCCTCCAGTTCCCCAGAGGCGTGACCGCAGCGCACATGATGTGTATGATAATCAATCAACATCGTGAATTCACTCCAGGTCGTTTTATTTATTTTTTGACGTGCCGATTAGCCAGCTCTTTCATAATATCATCCAAAGGCAGCTTATTATTACGCAAAAGGACCATTAAGTGAAAAATAAGATCACTCGCTTCATAGCGAAGCTCATCGTTATCTTTATTTTTGGCTGCGATAATCACTTCGGCCGTTTCTTCGCCGACTTTTTTGAGAATCTTATCAACGCCCTTTTCGAAAAGGTACGTTGTATAAGCGCCCTCAGGACGCTCCGCGTCACGCGAAGCAATAACAGCTTCCAACTCGCCAAGAATCGCGAAACGATTGCCCTCTGCGGCAGGTGCGGCTTCTTGAGCGGCCCCATCCACAGGGATACTTTCTGTGAAACAAGTATAAGTGCCGTTGTGACAAGCAGGTCCCACTTGTTCCACGAGAACCAGCAGCGTGTCTGCATCGCAGTCGTAACGCAGTGATTTTACCTTTTGCGTATGACCGGAAGTTGCTCCTTTATTCCACAACTCACCGCGGGAACGGCTCCAGAACCAAGTATCACCCGTTTGAATCGTACGCTGCAATGACTCGCTATTCATGTAAGCAAGCATGAGCACTTCTTTGCTGACTGCGTCCTGTACGATGGCAGGTACCAGACCCTGTGCATCATAAGTAATCTGATCTATTGAAAATGTCATCGGATTTCAACCCCTTTACCTTTAAGGTCGTCTTTGACCCCTTGAACCGTTAACTCTTTATAGTGAAAAATGGTTGCTGCCAGCCCTGCATCGGCTTTACCTTCCGTAAATACATCGTAGAAATGCTCCGCTTTGCCCGCTCCTCCGGAAGCAATCACGGGAATCGTGAGCAGCTCGGACACGGCACGCGTTAGTTTCAAATCAAAGCCATCCTTCGTCCCGTCTGCATCCATGCTGGTAAGCAAAATTTCTCCTGCACCAAGCTCTTCCATACGCTTCGCCCACTCCAACGTCTTGATACCGGTGGCGTTGCGTCCGCCATGCGTGAACACTTCCCATTCTCCCCACTCTGCATTAAATTTCGCATCAATGGCAACGACAATACACTGGGAACCGAACTTCCGTGCTCCATCCGATACGAGCTGAGGATTGCGAACCGCCGCTGTGTTGATACCGATCTTATCCGCTCCGGCGCGAAGCAGGCGTTTCATGTCGTCTACATTGGAGATGCCGCCGCCAACGGTGAAAGGGATCGTAATCTCCCCTGCCGTTTGACGGACAACCTCCACCATCGTTGCCCGTCCTTCCACCGAAGCCGAAATATCGAGGAACACCAGCTCATCCGCGCCCTCTTTATCGTAAATCGCTGCCAGCTCCACCGGATCGCCTGCATCGCGCAAATTAACGAAATTAACGCCCTTGACCACCCTGCCATCCTTGACGTCTAGGCAAGGAATAATTCTTTTGGCTAACATGATGGGCACCTCCTTCCTAAGCTAAACTTTTTATTACCCCTATTTGCACATTTTCAGAAAATTATCTAGCAGCTTCATGCCAGTATCTCCACTTTTTTCAGGGTGGAACTGCATGCCGTATACGTTATCTCTGCCTACAATAGCCGTCACTGGCTGATGGTAATCCGTTACCGCTAACAAGTCGCTCTCACGCTCCGGCTTCGCATGATAGGAGTGGACGAAGTACACGTGTCCTTCTTCGATACCTTGGAAAATAGGACTGTCATTTTGCTTGTTGACTAATCGATTCCAACCCATATGCGGCACCTTGTAGTCCCCCTGAAAGCGAACGACCGAGCCAGGCAAAAGGGCAAGCCCCTCATGATCCCCATGCTCCTCGCTGCTGGCGAACAGCAACTGCATGCCAAGGCAAATACCTAATAGCGGCTTACCCGATTCGGCATAACGGACGACGACATCATTCAGCCCCGACTCGCGCAGCTGCTCCATCGCATCCCCGAATGCGCCTACACCTGGCAGGATAGCGCCCTCAGCTGCTAAGATCTGATCAGCATCACCTGTTACAACTGCTTCGTAACCAAGACGCTCGACTGCCTTGCTTACACTGTGTAAATTACCCATTCCATAATCAATAATGGCGATCATTCCTACAGCACTCCCTTCGTCGAAGGAACCCCCTGCACGCGAGGATCGATCGATGTCGCTTCATCTAACGCTCGGCCTAACGCTTTAAACACAGCTTCAATCATGTGATGCGTGTTTTGTCCGTAATGTACGATAACATGCAGCGTGATACGCGCCTCTAGAGCCAGCTTCCACAAGAATTCATGTACAAGCTGCGTATCGAAACTGCCAACAGTTTGTGAAGGATACTGCGCGCGGTATTCGAAATGCGGTCGGTTGCTAATATCGATGACCACTTGAGCAAGGGCTTCATCCATCGGAACGAATACGCTGGCATAGCGTTTAATCCCTTTTTTATCACCTAGTGCTTCACGAAGGGTTTGACCTAAGCAAATACCGATATCTTCAACCGTATGATGATCATCGATCTCGATATCGCCTTTAGCGACAACATTCAGATCGAAATGTCCGTGTTTCGTGAACAAATCAAGCATATGGTTCAAGAAAGGTACATCCGTTTGAATCTCAGAAACTCCAGTCCCGTCTACTTGGAACGCGAGGGCAATATCGGTCTCATTTGTTTTGCGGGCTACACGCGCTGAGCGGGCAATCCCTTTATCTTGTTCAGCCATTATTTCAACTTCCCTTCCTTCTTGAGTCGGATCTCAACCGCTCTTGCATGACCTTCCAACCCTTCGTTACGGGCCAGCGTCATAATCATTTCGCCGTTTGCGATCAGCGCTTCCTTGCTATAATGAATAACGCTTGATTTTTTTAGGAAATCGTCCACATTCAGCGGCGATGAAAAACGGGCTGTGCCATTCGTCGGCAGCACATGGTTAGGTCCAGCGAAATAATCGCCTACGGGTTCCGTGCTGTAGGCGCCGAGGAATATAGCTCCTGCATTCTCTATGCGCGGCAGCAGGTTGAAAGGCTCTTGCACCAGCAGCTCGCAATGCTCCGGCGCCAAGCGATTGACAACGTCAACGCCCTCGTCCAAGTTATCCACAAGCAGTATAGTTCCTTTGGTTGCTGTGGATACAGAGGCGATCGCTTTCTTCGGCAGCACATCCAGTTGCCGCCACAGCTCTTGCCGAACCGCTTCGGCAAGCTCTCTCGAAGGTGTCACCAGAATCGACGGTGACATCTCGTCGTGCTCGGCCTGCGCCAGCAAATCAGCCGCGACGTACTCAGGGTCGGCGTGCTCATCCGCCAGCACGACGATGTCCGTTGGCCCGGCGATCATGTCGATATCGACGACGCCGAATACGAAGCGCTTCGCCAGCGCGACGTAGATGTTGCCGGGCCCGACGATCTTATCGACCGGCGGGATCGATTCCGTGCCGTAGGCCAGCGCGGCTACCGCCTGCGCCCCGCCTACGCGGTAGATCTCTTTCACACCCGCTTCGGCTGCCGCCACGAGGATATGCGGGTTGATGCCCTCTTCCCCCGCGGTGGCCGGAGGCGTCACCATCGCGATCTCCGGCACCCCCGCGACGATCGCGGGGATGGCGTTCATAAGCACGGAGGAAGGGTAAGCCGCCTTCCCTCCGGGCACGTACAATCCGACCCGCTTCAGCGGTCGGATGATTTGGCCCAGCAGGCTGCCGTTCGCCTGCAGGTCCATCCACGACGTGCGTTTCTGCTTCTCATGAAACGCACGAATGTTAGCGGCGGCTTGTCGCAGCGCCGCAAGGAACTCGGCGTCGACCTCTGCGTACGCCGCTTGGATCTCCTCGTCGCTGACGCGAAGCTCAGCGACGGTGACGCGGTCGAACTGCTGTGCCATGCGCCTGAGCGCGGCATCTCCGTCCTGCCGCACCTCATCGATGATGCGGCGGACGGTCTCATTTTGCTCGGGTGATCCGTATTCGACCTCGCGGTTCAATTGAAATTCCGAGGCGGGAAGTATCCGCATCTTCATCATCCTCTCTTGATCGTCTATCTATATCAATTGCAACATAGCTACTTATTAGCTCCATTTTCCGAGCTTTTCGATAACAGTTACTCCGTGGGGGGAACCTGATCTCTGGGTGCGTATTTGCCGGAAAACAGCTTTATTTCATAAATCCGAGGAACGAGGAGCCTCATTTGTCAGAGAAAACACCTAATTACATGAATTAGCGGAACGAGGAGCCCTTATTTGCCGAAAAACAGCTTAATTTCATGAATTCGAGGAACGAGGAGCCCTTATTTCGTTGTTTCTACCTCTTCGAACCCTAATTTCGCTCAAATAGAGTCCTCACGTTCCGCTAGTTTGATTTTCTCAACATTTTCGCTCAAATAGAGGATCGTCGTTCCTCTAAGGTGCGTAAACTTAAGCTGCATAACAGATTCAACCTTAAATGTGGGTGATCTAATCCCTATGTTTCTTCTAGACCTTCATCACAGGTAAAACAGCCTGCAGCATATCACATAACCGCTGAATGGACTCATTCTTCATGCGGTAACTCACTCGATTCGCAATTAAGCGGCTCGTAATTTGAAAAATCTCCTCTTGTTCCACGAGTCCGTTCTCCCGAAGCGTCTCTCCCGTTTCGACCATATCTACGATACGGTCAGCCAGACCAATCAGCGGCGCAAGCTCGATAGAGCCGTTTAGTTTGATAACCTCAACCTGCTGCCCCCGCTCGCGAAAATACTGAGAAGCGACGTTCGGATACTTCGTCGCAACCCGCGGATTGATCTCTTGCTTCCAATCCGGCAGTCCAATAACCGACATCCGGCAGCGTGCTATACCCAGATCCAACAGCTCATACACGTTGCGGTTCTCCTCCATCAGGACATCCTTGCCGACAACCCCAATATCCGCTACGCCGTATTCGACATAGGTAGGAACATCAACCGGTTTCGCCAAAATGAATTCCATTCTTGCTTCATGAACAGGAATGATTAATCGGCGTCCTTCTTCCAGGTCTTCTGGGATCGGCAGACCCGCTTTATGAAAAAGCTTCGCTGCTTGTTTATAAATACGGCCTTTCGGCATCGCTACTTTTAGAATATCATCCACCGTTCCAACCTCCTTCAAACTTCCAACTAACTGAGCGAGACAAACTCATTCATTTGATTCTTACTCTTACTCTTACTCTTACTCTTACTCTTTGCTATTGCTCTTCACTTTCACTTGCTCGTATCACACCGCTATATCAATCATCGTAATAACATCACTATAAACCGTTCCACGAAGCTCGTACTGGCCGTCTCCCTTGTTCAACAACTCGTTCGACCAAGCTCCATACTCGCTCACCAACTGTGTGATAATGATAGCCTCATCATCACTGCTGCGCATAGCCTTCGCCAGCTGAAGCGCTTCTTCACGATGCTCTGCATCGTAAGCAATCAGCACACGACCTGGCTGCTCCACGTTCTCTTTGCCTGTAACCTCTAGGATTCGGTTCGTCTTGAGCGCAAACCCCGTCGCCGGAGCCGGACGCCCAAACTGACTCAGCAGATTGTCATATCTACCTCCGCTGCATACCGGGAAGCCTAAATCGGCTGCATAGCCCTCAAACGTCATGCCTGTATAGTAGGAGAAATCTCCAATCATCGTTAAATCTATGACTACATGCTCACTTACCCCATAGGCTTTCAATACATCCCACACTTCGCATAAATGACGAATCGCATCCTGCGCGATTGGATGCTGAGATACCATACGAGCTTGCTCGCAAATTTCATCTCCGCCTCTAAGTCGCAGCACGCCAATCAGCTCACGCTCTACATCAGGTATAAGAGCTAACGACTTTATTGCTTCGCGGTAACCAACATAATCACGACTGAGCAAATGCTCTTTCAGTGCAAGCTGAGCATCACTGCGTCCTTCCAGCGTTTCCTGGAACAAACCGTTCAAGAAGCCTACGTGACCAAGCGCAATCTTGAACGCGCCTACGCCAGCCGCCTGCAATGAAGCAATCGCTAACGCTACTACCTCAGCATCCGCTTCGGATGAAGCATCTCCAATAAGCTCAACGCCCGTTTGGAAAAACTCGGAATCCCGTCCAGCTTCCTCTTCAATCGAACGAAACACATTCGAATGATAGGATAAGCGCAATGGGAACGCATGTTCTTTGAGTAAAGAAGAAGCTACACGCGCTATCGGCGCTGTCAATTCAGACCGCAAAACAAGCGTCTTTCCCTTACGATCGAGCAACTTGAACAGCTTTTTGTCTTCCGTGGAACTCGCAACACCAACCGTATCGTAATATTCGAGTGTAGGCGTAATGATCTGGTTATAACCCCAGCGTTCCATACAGGCCAATACACGGAATTCTATATTTCGCAACTTCGTAACCGCCTCGGGCAAATAATCTTTAACCCCTAACGGTTTTTCAAATACTTTTGGCTTTGACACCGTCTCACCTCAACATGTAGGAATTCAATTTCCTTTTTATTCACTTTAACACAGTAACGTGCTACCATACTACCAAAATAAAGAATGTACGGTTATTTTATCACGTAAGCTTAGGACCGTCAATCGTCTTTCACCTGATTCCCAACTCTGGATATCCTCATTCATACGCAAAAAAAAGAGCTGTACAGCTCTATAGCATACAACTCTCATTTCTCAATTCTTTCACGAATCGTCTGAAGTGGATTCCCTGCCACAAAGCTATACGGCGCTACATCCTTGTGCACAACCGAACCCGCTCCAATAACGGCATAGTCTCCAATCGTCACACCGGGTAGAATCGTTGTATTGGCACCTACCATCACATGCGATCCAATATTTACATCCCCGAGTCTATACTCTTTGGTTAAATATTCATGGGCCAATATCGTCGTGTTATACCCAATAATCGTATTGCTCCCAATATGAATCTTCTCTGGAAAAAAGACATCCACCATCACCATCAAAGCAAAAGCGGTATGCTCACCAACCTTCATACCCAATACGTTTCGGTAAATCCAATTTTTCATACGCAGCGAAGGCGAGTACCGCGTTATTTGAATGAATACGAAATTCCGCATCGCCTTCCATTTGCTAACGGTATGATAGATTTGCCACAAAGCATTTGGTCCATCTACCGGATACTTATCCGTTTTTCTCAAACAGCATCCACATCCGACGTCAGCCCCACAATAGGAAGCAGGTCAAGCATATCGTCGATCAAATGATCCGGGTTATATTGCTCTAAGTAGGAGCGCCCTTTCCATGACCAAGATACGCCAACAGATATAACACCCGCATTTTTGGCTGCCTCAATGTCATAATGGCTATCTCCAACCATCACCGTTTGGTCCGCAGTACTTCCTAACACCTTAAGCGCTGCAATTATGCCTTCCGGATGCGGTTTCGGCTCTTTCACATCTTCAACGGTCACGATCGTACTAACGAAAGAATCCAGCCCGCACAGCTTCAGACCCATCAGAGTGGTTTGCCGAATCTTGCTCGTTACTATTCCTATTTTAATCCCATTTTCATGCAGCTTAGCCATCGCCGTGCGTACATTCGGGAATTCTTTGACCAGCTCATCATGCTTAGATAAGTTGAAGGTCCGATACTTCTTAATGATCTCTTCAACCTCTTTCCTGCCTGTAAAAAATTCCATTTGTTCCACAAGCGGGCGCCCCATATTCGGAATGATGAGTTCCCGACTAACTGGCTCAGCCGTCTCGCCTTCCAAACTATGCAAAAAAGATTGCACAATTAGCTCGTTCGTATCAACAATCGTTCCATCCAGATCAAACAGTACGGTTTGAATCATAGTCTGCTCCTTTGTCTACTTCTTGATCTTTCATTACTTTGTTCTTCTCTTCAGCTTTCGTAGAAACAATCGGATCCGCATAGCGCACATTCGCGTATCCCTTTTTCCTTCTCACGATAATAATAATAGCCATCCCAATCACGATCAGAAGGGCTAACAGCTGCGAGAATCTTATATTGCCGCCATATGTCAGTACGCCAGGTTCAAATACAACTCTCATTGGTGACCACAATACATTCAAGAACGACGCAAGCCACGTGGGACCCGTGAAATCAAGACTATCTGTACGCACACCTTCGATAAAAAAACGACCAATGGAATACCAGATAAAATAACTGAAAAATAGTTCCCCCGCCCGTAGGAAAGGCCTGCGACGAAGCCATAGTAGAACCAACAGCCCTAAGAGATTCCAGACGGATTCATATAGAAATGCCGGGTGATAAAAAGTACCTTCAATGTTCATTTGATTCACGATAAAATTAGGTAGGTGCAAGGTATTTCGTAAGAATGACTCCGTAACAGGGCCTCCGTGGGCTTCCTGATTCATAAAGTTGCCCCAACGTCCTATCGCTTGTCCCACAATTAAACCTGGTGCACAGATGTCCGCGATTCTCAAGAATGAGTACCCTTTAGCTCTTACGTAGAAAAAAGTACCGATAATCGCACCAATTAGTGCACCATAAATGGCAATACCGCCGTGCCAGATCATAAAAATTTCAGCTAAATTATTCTTATAATCGGACCATTGGAATGCTACATAGTAAAGTCTAGCGCCAACAATCGCTGAAGGTACCCCAATTAACAATAAATCCATGAAAAAGTCAGGAACGATTCGGAACCGCTTCCCTTCTCGGATTGCCAGTAATAAACCTATTAACGCGGCTGTACCTAAAATAATGCCATACCACCGGACATGTATCGGCCCTAAGGAAAACGCAACACTTTCGAGCATGGTTTCACTCCTTCATTGTCATGATATAAATTACTGCTCAATCAATCGAAATCCTCAAAATCTTCGTTCAGCGACTCCGTCAGTTTATTCGTAAACTGAAGTGCCGCGTTATATCCCATTCGTTTTAAACGATAGTTCATCGCAGCCACTTCGACGATAACCGCTAAGTTTCGTCCCGGCCTGACAGGAATCGTGACGAGCGGCAGATCCGTATCAATGATGCGTGTCAATTCTTCATCGAGGCCCAATCGGTCATACTGCTTGTCCTGCTGCCAATTCTCCAATTTAACAACAACCGAAATCTTCTTCACATTACGGATAGCACCAGCTCCGAATAAAGTCATTACATTAATGATACCCACACCGCGGATTTCAAGCAAATGACGAATAAGTTCAGGCGCATTTCCTGTCAGCACCTTATCGCCATTTTGACGAATTTCTACGGCGTCATCCGCAATAAGCCGGTGGCCTCTTTTAACAAGTTCAAGCGCTGTTTCACTTTTCCCGATACCGCTGCTCCCTGTAATGAGCATGCCAATTCCGTATACATCGACAAGCACACCATGGATAGTCGTACTTGGAGCTAATTTATTCTCTAGAAACCCTGTTAACCTACTTGCAAAAATCGTCGTAGACATTTGGCTTCGAAGTACGGGGAGGTCACGCTTTCTCGCTTCTTCCAGTAATTCAACAGGAACATCTAGTCCTCTTGTCACAATGATACAAGGTGTTTCCTCTGGCGAGCATAGCTGCTCTACCCGATTCCGTCTAACACCCGTTGTTAACATTTCCATGAAGGTGACTTCCGTCTTCCCTAGCACCTGAATACGTTCCCTTGGATGGTAATTGAAATATCCGGCCATCTCGAGACCTGGACGGTACAGATCACCGGTTGTTATGGGACGTTTCAGTCCAGACTCACCTGCAAGAACCTCCATATGGAGTTGTTCCACCAATTCGGAAACCTTCACTTTTTTGGCCATCGTCCTGTCTCCTCCGAGTTTTGCCTGTGCAAAACGTGCTTCATCTGCTATTATTCATTCTTTTCAATAGTTTCATCGTAATGGAATAGTTAGTTGAAATCAACTAAAGTGTTCATGAAACTATATCTACAGACAAAAAAGGCCAGCCGATAACGGCTGGCCTTACTGTTAAAGCTTATAGATTAGGGTTAACCAAGATGGACAATGTTGTATCTTTATCGAAGAAATGAACTTTGTTCATGTCTAGAGCCAATTTAACATTTGTGCCTTCTTTGATTCCTGAACGACCGTCAACACGTGCGATTACTGTGTTAGCGCCGATACCGTTCAGGTATAAGTACATTTCGTGACCCAAGTTCTCAGTCAACTCAACGTTAACGTTGAATACTGTCTTCGGGGATGCTTCCAAGAATACTGGCTCTTCGTGAATGTCTTCTGGACGAACACCCAGAATCACTTCTTTACCAACGAAACCTTTATCTTTTAGCACTTGTGCTTTACCAGCTGGAACTTCAACATTTACAGTACCTGCTTTGAAGAAAACACCACTGCCTTCTTGTGTCAATGAACCTGTCATGAAGTTCATGGATGGGGATCCAATGAAGCCCGCAACGAAGATGTTCACTGGGAAGTTGTAGATTTCTTCAGGAGTAGCTGCTTGTTGAATGATACCTTTATCCATAACAACGATGCGATCGCCCATTGTCATTGCTTCGATTTGGTCATGCGTTACGTAGATCGTTGTAACACCAAGACGCTTTGTTAATTTTGTGATTTCCGCACGCATTTGTACACGAAGTTTCGCATCCAAGTTGGAAAGCGGCTCATCCATTAAGAATACTTGTGGCTCACGAACAATCGCACGACCCAAGGCAACACGTTGACGTTGACCACCGGAAAGAGCTTTTGGTTTGCGATCAAGCAAATGAACAATATCCAAGATTTTCGCTGCTTCACGAACGCGAGCATCGATATCTGCTTTTTTGAATTTACGAAGTTTCAAGCCGAATGCCATGTTTTGATAAACAGTCATATGTGGATAAAGGGCGTAAGATTGGAACACCATCGCGATATCGCGGTCTTTTGGAGCTACATCATTTACAAGGCGGTCACCGATGTAAAGTTCACCTTCAGTAATTTCCTCTAATCCTGCGATCATACGAAGAGTTGTGGATTTTCCGCAACCGGATGCTCCAACCAATACAACGAACTCTTTATCTTCAACTTCAAGATGGAAATCTTTAACTGTGGATTCTTCTGCACCAGAATATCTTTTAACGATATGGTTTAAACGTACACCTGCCATGGTTCATTCCCCCTACGATTTATCGATCATATGCTTGCTGATCAACTTTTCAATATACTCATCTTACCCTACGAAGTCCGGACTGACTATGCACAATCCCTACAAAAAAATCACTTTCTTTTCGTTACTTTGTACAATAGTAATGCAAGTCTCACTAAAACCGCATGATTGAACGTTCTCACATCGAGTCCAGTCTCATTTTTAAACTTGTCCAAACGATAGAGTAAGGTATTTCGATGTATATATAACTTCTTCGCCGTTTCACTAACGTTGCAGTCCAGTGTGAAGAAATGTTCCAACGTAATTACTGTCTCTG
The DNA here is from genome assembly GCF_001429545.1 of Paenibacillus sp. Soil787. Taxonomy (GTDB): domain Bacteria; phylum Bacillota; class Bacilli; order Paenibacillales; family NBRC-103111; genus Paenibacillus_E. The sequence continues at coordinate 4,914 of NZ_LMSP01000013.1, read as the reverse complement.
CATCCAGCACATGATCTATGCCGCGAAGCACCTGCTCTAGGAATTCTGCCTTTTCCTCTTCGTCAATCAAGTGCAGCAGCTTCTCTAGACGAAGCTCCCAACGAAGATGAATAAAGCTGCCTACATGAAAGGAACGCCCTAACATGATGGTCTCCCTCAGTTTGAGGATCGTGGCGAATAGTGATTTCGAAGGCTTTACAGGATAATCAATGGCCAGATGGCATTCGCCAACCCACTCATTAGCCAGCATTTCATACAGCCCAGAACCGAGAGCGTCGAGTATCTGCTCTACGCTTTCTTCCTCATCCCCTTCTCGCTCTTCGCTGCCACTGGTTAGTAGACCCTCGGGTGCTAGGATCAGCCACTCTTTTTCTAGTAAAGGAATCAGGATAATCTCGGATTCAAAAAATGACTCCAACAGTTTCTTTAGCTCCGCATAGGAAACGCGCTGGTTTTGAGAATAGTCCCCGTACAACAACAACGGAATTTTCGTTGAATACAGAGAGGATTGTGAAGCAAGCGCATCCGGCAGCTCAGCATGGGTTGAACCGCGTTCCATCTGCTGCAGCAGCCAATCTCTTAATTGGTGCGCCTTTCGTTCATCTTCAGATAAAAAGATTCCCCACTGTTTTTTTCTAATGTCATCTTAGACTCAACAGTTAACTCCACGAGCTTGCGCTCTGAAGAGGTTAATTTAGCTTTGGAAACCTGCAGAATGCGAATATCTTTATGTTCTTTGGATAAATAAAAAAGCACATCCTGTCCACGCACAACACTTCGACTAAAGCTCTCAAGATTTTCTGCCTGCTCTTCCGCCAAATGCTCCCAATCTGCCTCGGGTATCAAGCTAATCTGCATAGGTGACTGTAAAACCGCTTCCAAACGCTCTTTTACACGCTCCCAATCCATCTGCCTCTCTCCTTACTCCTATATAACTTCTATATCTATCTCCTTATTGTAACATATGTGCCCTCCCTCATGTGAATGCGAGAGCTCCCTTTCACGTCTTAATAAAACCAACTCATAATCTTTGGCAATTTGGAAATAATTGTACTAGGGTGATTTCATCCTATTGGAGGTTCAGACAAATGTGTTCAGAAACGGATAGGCAGCTTAGCATTGCGAAACTTTCTAACGGGTCCGCCGGTGATGATGCCTTTACTATTTTCAGTTATAAGCATTTTTGCTCTTACTGCTATCTATGGAGGTTGATTTACCTTGAAGAATCATAGTTATTATCCGACCTATAACGTCATGGATGAGCAAAAGGAATGGGATTCCCATACACAGTCCATTGTGACCTCCCGACTGGTGCGAGAACATTCATACCATTTTCTAACTCCGGTAGAAACGGAAACATTACGGGCTTGGTGCGCTCTGCTCATGGATGATCATCGAGGAGATGTTATCCAAACGATCCTTACTCATATTGATCAAACGTTGGCAGAAAATAAAGGGGAAGGACAGCGCAAGGTCAATGTACCTCCCATTCAAAACCTCCTTCGTCAGGGACTTAAAGCTATTGACGAGACTGGGTGGATAGCCGATAGCCGACCTTTCTTCCAATTAGACGAAGCTGCTCAAAAGCACATCATGCACCAAATCAGTGATGCCAGCTACCCTCTAACGGAAGCTTGGGATGACATTCCACAAAAAGCACTATTTCATAAACTGCTTCAGTTAAGTGTAGAAGCCTATTCCTCACATCCTTTGGTTTGGTCGGAGATCGGTTATGGCGGCCCTGCTTATCCTCGCGGATATGTAAGAACTGAACCTGGCCAACTTGACCCTTGGGAGGCAGTGAGGAAGCCATGAAGTGGAGACATGAACACGACGCGCTGTCGATATCGCAATTGTAGGTGCAGGAGAAGCCGGCGGTGTGCTCGCCAAAGAGTTAAGCGAAGCTGGCCTGAGTGTTGTTGTTCTCGATGCGGGCCCTGGGCGGGATCCCCAGAAGGATTTTGCTTGTGACGAGTTGAGCATGCGGAGCTTAGCATGGGAAGATACACCTATCGTCGATTGGACGGAACCATTTGGAATAGGAAGGTATCATTCGGGCAGGGGCATAGGCGGTGGGACGCGGAACTTTACCGGTGTTTTTTTGCGCTTCCATGAATCAGATTTCAAAACAAAGTCCATTGACGGCGTTGGTGAAAATTGGCCCATTCATTACAAAGATCTTGAGCCTTACTACAGCAGAATCGAAAAAGAAATTGCGGTTTCCGGACCGAAGCATTTCCCCTGGGGAAATTTCAATGGACCATATCCTTATCCAGAGCGTGACCCTTTAAGTCCTAATGCTTATTTATTTCAAAAAGGCTGCGAAGCACTTGGTTCAATCCGTTCTTACACCGCTTGCTATTCTATCTGCTCCTTTTGAAGACCGTCCTCCCTCCACCAATCACGGCTTCTGTATCGAAGGCTGTATGCCGAATGCCAAGTTTAGTACCTTGATCGTTCACATTCCAAAAGCCGTTCAAGCCGGGGCTGAAATTCTCCCAAATTGTATGGTTACACAAATCGAAGTCAATAGAGAAGGGCATGTCAACAGTGTTCTCTTTGTTAACGAGGGTAAGACCTATCGCCAACGTGCCAAAACTGTCATTTTAAGCGCCCATGTTGTCGAGACCCCTCGCCTGCTGCTTCACTCAGCCACTCCTCAATTTCCTGACGGTCTGGCGAACTCCAGCGGCTGGGTAGGCCGCGCGATTATGACGCATAGCAGTAATGATGTCTACGCCAAATTTGAGCAAGAGATACGTTTATACAAAGGCACACCTGTGTTTGCCTCCACACAAGATTTCTATGAAACGGATCCGCGCAGAGGCTTTGCTCGTGGCTACACGATTCACTCTCACGGCTCGAGACCTATAGATATGGCTCAAGGGATCAGCAAATTCTCTCACGAGCCCGTCTGGAGGCCGCAGCTTAGGCAAATCATGCTTGAATACAACAACTATGGTTGTTTAACCATGGTTGGCGAAGTGCTTCCGCAATGGGACAACCATATTTCCTTATCCGCTGAAAAAGACGAAAACGGAATGCCTCGTGCCTCCGTGACTTTCAAATATGGAGCTAACGATCTTAAATTAATCGATCACGCTGTAGAAAATTTGAAACTCATTCTCAAAGCAGCCGGAGGCGAGGTTACCTACGTTGTACCCGACACACAGCATCTTATGGGCGGCTGCCGAATGGGGAAAGACCCAGCTACCTCCGTCGTCAATTCTTATGGTCAAAGCCACGATATTCCAAACTTGTTCATTTGCGATGCGAGTCTCTTCGTAACTTCCAGTGGAGTGAATCCCACCAACACCGTCATGGCGATTGCAGCAAGAACAGCCGATTATATTATTGACCTTGCCAGCTCTTAATTGGCGGGGCTAGCTTCATTGTAAATTGCATTGCCAGTAGTCACTCATCTACAATGAAAGAGAGCTTTACAAAATGAAAGGAGAAGTGACCTCCATGGCTATCGCAGAATTCACCATTATCCCTATTGGAACAGCCACCACCAGCCTCAGCGGTTATGTCGCAGATTTGCACAAAGAACTAGAAAAACATACCGATATCGCTTTTGAAATGACGCCAATGGGCACCATTCTAGAGGGCCCCTTAGACCGCCTGCTAGAAGTTATTCGTGCCGTCCACGAAGTCCCATTTACGAATGGTGCAGAGCGAGTCTCGACATCTATCAAGATCGACGATCGCCGTGACAAACAGGCCTCTATGAAGCAAAAAATGAAGTCGGTTGCAGACAAATTAAAATAAAAAAAAGCATCCTGCTTATGGATGTTTTTTCTTTATATAAAACAAAAAAAGACCTCACGGCCTTCTACGTTTACTTATAAAAGTGAGTCATGTAGGATTCGAACCTACGACACCCTGATTAAAAGTCAGGTGCTCTACCAACTGAGCTAATGACTCAAGGTAAGATGGAGGCTGATGGATTCGAACCACCGAACTCGAAGAGAGCAGATTTACAGTCTGCCGTGTTTAGCCACTTCACTAAGCCTCCAGATGAGAGATAACCATGCTGCATTGTTGCAGCACAACCATCTCAATGGCTCGGGACGGAATCGAACCGCCGACACGAGGATTTTCAGTCCTCTGCTCTACCGACTGAGCTACCGAGCCTTATGTAATTGTTTTTAGCTTGTCCTAATTCACTAAAAAATAAATGGCGGAGCTGACGGGATTCGAACCCGCGGTCTCCTGCGTGACAGGCAGGCATGTTAGGCCACTACACCACAGCTCCATGCTAAAAATTATCGGGGCCCCCGGAAAGTAATCGGAAACTCCATCATTGAACCATCTTCACCTTTTGGGATAGAATGGTGCCGTCGAGAGGACTTGAACCCCCAACCTACTGATTACAAGTCAGTTGCTCTACCAGTTGAGCTACAACGGCGTAAATGATAAAGATGGTGGAGGCTGACGGGATCGAACCGCCGACCCTCTGCTTGTAAGGCAGATGCTCTCCCAGCTGAGCTAAGCCTCCGACTGGATTGGTTTTATGGTAGCGGCAGAGGGGCTCGAACCCCCGACCTTACGGGTATGAACCGTACGCTCTAGCCAGCTGAGCTACGCCGCCACATAAAAGGTATATATATTTGGAAACTGGCGGAGAGAGAGGGATTCGAACCCTCGCACCACTTACGCAGTCTAACCCCTTAGCAGAGGGTCCCCTTATAGCCACTTGGGTATCTCTCCAAGATATATATACACTCAGGAAATATTATTCCCTGAAAACTAGATACGAAACTTGCGTAAAGGTTTGAATTTCTTAGGTTTTCTGGGACCTTAGGGGTTAAATCCTTTGGGCCCCGTTAAAGTACTTGAGTCCACTTCGGAGCTCTTCATCACTTTAATGGGAWTWGGTTAAGCCCTCGACCGATTAGTATTCGTCAGCTG
>NZ_LMSP01000012.1 GCF_001429545.1 Paenibacillus sp. Soil787 | reverse complement strand
AGTGCGCTGATATGAACGAAACCTGCAACTCCTAGCACGGAGTTCCTTATTTCGGCATCACCAAAGTGAGCCTGTCAAGCGTTCTTCTTTACAGGCGGTCTTTCTTTTCATACTGGATCCTTGGTCCGGCTGATCATGCCGGACCCTGCCTTACGGCGAGTAATGGGGTGCAGGGGGCGTGCTCCCTGCATTCTTTTTTGTTTGAAGTGATGCTTACAAGGCTACATTCCTTGGCACGAAGGCAAAATGGRATTTGGCGCCGGCTGGCACGCTGATATACGTGGATTCTCACAAGTTAATAGATACGACCAGAGAGTAGCCTGCTAGCTATTGACGTGCATGAAGCTTCCTATTTTCTGGAGCTTTGTACAAACGCACTTCGCGGATTTTCTCTCTGCCTTGCTTAGTTACTTTGCCTTCGAGCCAAAGAATGTAATTCATGTTAACCATCGAACCTCGGGGCATCAAACCTTTCTGACGATTTTATGCTATGACAGGAGGGTATTGTAATTAAACCTAAGCGGTTGCTTTTTTTTGTTTGTCCATCTCTTTTGCAATAGCCCAAATGAATCCCAACAGTTCTCTGGCTACTGCTGTCGTAATTGTGCCTCTGTGCTTTCCTTTTGCKGACAAGCGTTTATATTTGAGATTAAGCCTTTTTTGTGCGTTCCACGAGATTTCTTGAATTTCAGGACTCAGTCCATCTAACCGTTCTCGAAGCGCTCTTCGTATGGCGGGCGAGTGGCGATAGCTCCAAGCGGCCTCGATCAMAACTCTGCGGATATGTGCGTWGCCGGCTTTGGTAATTCCGCCTTGCCAGCGGCTGCCTCCGCTTGAATGTTCTCTAGGCACTAACCCTGAATAAGACATCWACAGCTGTGGATGAGGAAAACGTCCCGCGATGTCCCCTAGTTCTGCGGCTAGTGTTGTCGCCGTAATAAGTGCAACGCCCCGCAGAGCCTGTAAGGCTTTGATCATGGGTGACTGGCAACCTGATGTTGCTTGCTTCTCCATCTCTTTTTCGTAGCGCTGAATGCGCTGAACGGCTTCCCGAATGTTGTTGCGATATTYCTGAAAAACGATATCTTCGCATTCTCGCTCAAAGCGCAGTGTATCCAGCCATTCTTCATGAGCAAAGCTCCAGGGTTTCTTTCCCTGTGGAAGTAGCAACTGATGCCGAAGCAAAAATTTCAATAATCTTTGCCGGCTGCGATTCTGATCTTCTACCGCATCTTCCCTCGCTCGAACCAAGTCTCGGAGTGCCTCGTCTTCGGTTGAAGGTACATAGATGACGGTTAATTCTTTCGCTCGCCAAAGCTGGGCCAGGCGGATTGCATCTTTTTTATCTGTTTTAATTCTTGTATTTCCTGTTAACGCAGCAGTCGGGGCTACGACACTACATTCAACGAACAATTCCAGGAACCAACGACGTAGGTCAAATCCAGTAGGTCCTGCTTCGTAACAAACATCTAACTTAACGTCGCCTTCTTTTGTTAATTGTCCGATAAGCTTTCGAACCGCTTCTTTTGTGTGCGGAATACTTCCCCAATATCTTGGAGTTTCCCGGCCTTCATCTGCAATGGCAAGAACAATTTTATCCTTGGATACGTCTAAACCTACATATTTYACGGCAATACTCATAGTAAACCGACTCCTTTTGTGTTTAGCTCTGATTTTGAAAGATTGGGTTGTTTTCTTGATACATCCATTCTTCACAAAATTAATCTACGTTACGCAAAGTGGCAGTCGGTTTCGTTCATTATAACTATTTNCTCTGATTTTGAAAGATTGGGTTGTTTTCTTGATACATCCATTCTTCACAAAATTAATCTACGTTACGCAAAGTGGCAGTCGGTTTCGTTCATTATAACTATTTAAGCTAAATTAGCCTGTTTAGCTGCCTATACGGAACTACAATCACTTATTTCCCCTTTCAAGAGCAGCATTTCAGCCAAAAGAGGCATATTAGCGAATCGACGTTCCCTCAGCTACCAAAAAGGCAGCAAAATTGATAAATAGCGAATCGTAGTTCCCTCTCGCTTTTCGTCGAGGATATGCAAGTCATCGATCCTGTTGAAGGGAAGGTCAGTGCGCTATTTATGCAAAATTAGCCTGTTTAGCTGCCTAGACGGAACTACAATCACTTATTTCCCCTTCAAGAGCAGCATTTCAGTCAAAAGAGGCATATTAGCGAATCGACGTTCTCTCTGATCACTAAAAAGGCAGCAAAATTGATAAATAGCGAATCTTAGTTCCCTCTCGCTTTTCGTCGAGGATATGCAAATCATCGATCCTGTTGAAGGGAACGTCAGTGCGCTATTTAAGCTAAATTAGCCTGTTTAGCTGCCTAGACGGAACTACAATCACTTATTTCCCCTTCAAGAGCAGCATTTCAGCCAAAAGAGGCATATTAGCGAATCGACGTTCCCTCTGCTCACCAAAAAGGCAGCTAAATTGATAAATAGCGAATCGTAGTTCCCTCTCGCTTTTCGTCGAGAATATGCAAGTCATCGATCCTGCTGAAAGGGAACGTCAGTGCGCTATTTATGGTAAATTAGCCTGTTTAGTTGCATAGAGAATAGCTTTTTAGGTAAATTCATACGAATAAGAGCCTTTAGAAGCGTCTATTTCCACAAAAATTGTTTGCAGTGGTTAAATAGGAGTCCCTAAAGACCCTTATTTAACTTTGATGGCATCCACCAATAAAAAAACGGTTGATCAGCACAGAGGCTGACCAACCGTTTCACAACTAATAAGCATACTTTTTAGTAATAAGATGCATTTGACGAGATAGAATTTGCGGAAAGTAAGAAACTGGCTTTGAGCTTTGTTCGGCCATTTGAACAGCTTTAACGACATCTATTAATCCGAAACCGAAATATTTGTCTCTGCCTTTGGTACCAAGATCTTGTGCGGATTGTTTAATGATTTCGTAAACTTCCGTGTTTTTCAAATTAGGATTCGTAGAACGAACCAAGGCAGCCAAAGCAGTGACATGAGGGCTAGCCATTGAAGTACCCGATAACGCGGCATATTGATTATTAGGATACGTACTTGCGATACTGACACCAGGAGCCGTCACTGCAATATAGTCGCCATAATTCGAAAAGGGTGCCTTGTTATTTTGAGAATCACTCGCGGCTACAGCTAATACTTCCGGATAAGCGGCTGGATAGCCAGGTCTTTCTGTATTATCGTTACCGCTCGCCGCGATGAGTGCCACATCTTTATTATAGGCATATCGGATGGCGTCGTGAAGAAAGCTTGAATCCGCATAATTGCCAAGACTAAGATTCATGACTTTAGCGCCATGGTCGGCAGCCCAAATGATTCCTTGCGCAACAGAATAGGTACTGCCTGCTCCTGTTTGGTCTAATACTTTGACCGGTAATACTTTGTTATACCATGTCATACCAGCAACGCCTAGATTGTTGTTAACTAATGCAGAAATGACACCTGTGACATGTGTACCATGTCCGACATCATCCTGCGGGTTGTCATTATCGCTGATAACGTTATAGCCAGGTAAAAGTTTATTGCTCAGATCAGGGTGCTTCAAGTCAGCTCCTGTGTCGACTACAGCGACAATTACGTCTTGCGAGCCACGTGTTAATTGCCAGCCTTGAACAGTCTCAATTAAGGGCAGGTTCCATTGATATTTACTGTATAAATTATCATTAGGCATAAAATTAGTCGTTATATCTGTTGCTGTCGATGTCGATGTTCCCGAATCTGTTTGACTGGAATCATCTTTATTCGAAGCGTCTTGATCGTCATAATAATCATTTGTTAAATAGAGGAAATGAGGCTCCACATAGACGACATCCCATTTCTTGAAATAAGCCATTAATGCTTTGGTTTCCATGCTTTGCGTGCGAAATACATACGTATAACCAAGTTTTTGGGCGGAAATGGCTTTTATTTCGTTTTTGATTTGTGTCAGCTGAGTCTCCGTTGGATCCTGCTTGAAGCGGACCACAACTTCATTTTGATGATAATGGCTGGTTCCTTGATTATCCTCAGGATGAACGACAACTTTATCTTGTAAAGTGTCCGTATCCACAGACTCAACTTTCCAACGATTTTCGCTAGGGTAAGGCTCCAGACGCAAGTTTTTCAACTGGTGATCAGTAACTTGATAAAGGACATCCTGGTGGATAACACCTACGAGCGAGCTGTCTTTATTCGTAGCAGGAGTGCCCTGAACGAAATAAATGTGCTGCGCCGCGCCGAATTTAGGTGATTGATAATGTTTTCCTTCATCGACGGCTGCTTTAGCTTCCTTTAAATAAGAAGTGGCCTGTTCTTTATAAGAATTTGGCATTTCACCTACTGTAATCCCTTTTTCCAGTGGTTGATTTTGTTTTGACCAAATAAGCACATCCATTTTTTCATGTTCTTTTTTCATTTCATTGAGCACTTTTAATGCTGGCTCTCCGCTTTCAATTTTGCTGAGCATTCGTGAATAATCAATGGAACATTGGCTTCTACATAGATCATCAGTCAGTTTTACGTCCTGTTCCAATAATGCTAGCTTGGATGTTGTTTCATAAGTTGTACTGTACACTTCGGGGCCAGGTTGGTTCTCTTTATTGGAATGGTGTGGGAAAAGGATAATGCCTAAACCAAGAACTAAAGTCATAGATGACAGGTAACGCCACATAAACAGCTCCTCCTTCTAAACTTGCTTCGTATTCCGCTGACGAAACGATTTACCTTTGACTAGGTTGAGGAGAGGAGGATTGTTTTATACATGGAAACTGGCGTTTTGCATATACCACTTCGGGTTAATTTATGGTAGGATAGGAATAGCGCAATTATAGGAGGTCTTCATAAATGGCTGTTTTTAATGTGAAAAATATTTGTGATTCAACGCGTACGAAGTTAAAAGAAACGACTGCCAAAATGGAGCTGTTTCTGAATCAAAATTCGCTCGCACAGTTAAATGTGGAGAACGATCCTGCTATGGATGAGTTTTACCGCGGTTATTTGCAGGATACTCGCCATCTATTAGTCTTTTGTGAAGTGGCTTATGAGAAATTGGGCGTTAGCTTGAGACGTCCTACTTTTAATGTGGATTTTTCGGAAAAAGTACTGTATGAGGTTTATCATACTTGCGTCAATACATTTTTCTACCCTAAAAATGAATGCTATTCCGAAGATGGTCGCTATGCTTATACTGGACAAGATGCTATTCGTTTCCGCAAAAAGCCTTCACGTGAAGTGCGTGATTTGACGATTGACCTGTCCAAAGTATTCGAGGAACTTCGTGAAGATCTGTCTTACTATGAAACAGACTACATCACTCAACGTCGTATGCAAGGCGAAAAAGTATAATTTTAATCGGATTGGCAAATACAAGAAGGGATGCGACTATAAGCGCATCCTTTTTCTTTTAAAAGGAGAGTTGGTACATGGAGCGTGAACAATTAATCAAGAGCAGTATCTCGATTATTAAGCTGAATCAGCACCCTAGCGGGGGTTACGTAGCTTCACCGTTATTCCCGCCTTACTCTTACAGTTGGCTCAGAGATGGGACTTTTATCGCGAATGCGATGGATCGCTCTATGGAAACCGAAAGTGCTGAGCTTTTCTATCGTTGGGTACATCATGTTTTGAAGGACAAGCAACCGCGTGTGGAAGCATTAATTCGTAAACAGGAAGCCAAAGAATGGATAGATCGTTCTGAATTTTTTGGAACACGTTATCATTTAGATGGCCGCGATGACGTATCAGAGTGGGGACATTTTCAACTGGATGGTTATGGTGCATGGCTTTGGGGGCTTACGGAACATATTCGTATAACAGGTCATTCTGCACTCTTGGATGAGTTGCGGGATAGTATTGAGATAACCGTTGATTATTTGATGACGTTCTGGCATTTTCCGAATTTTGATTGTTGGGAAGAATTTCCTGACTACGTTCATCCGGCCACATTAGCTTGCGTATATGGCGGTTTAAAGGCACTTGGTGAACTAGAGAATCGTCCTCCATTACTTGAGAAAGCGGACTTGATTAAAAAGTTTATTATGGATCATGCCGTCTATGAGGGGCGTTTCGTTAAATCCATTCATTGCTTAGGAGAAGTATGGCAACCAGCTTTAAATGGTGTGGATGCAAGTCTGTTGTGGTTAGCTGTCCCGTTCGGCGTCTGTGAAGTTAATGATCCAATTATGTTGAAGACGGTACAAGCTATTGAAGCTGACCTCAAGCATGAAGGCATCCAAAGATATGTAGAGGATCGCTACTATGGAGGCGGAGAATGGCTGCTGCTAACTGCATGGTATGGATGGTACCAAGCGGAGCTTGGTAATCGTGAAGAGGCTCAGCGATGCTTAGATTGGGTAATGAGTAAAGCGGATAAGCTGGGTCGATTGCCGGAACAAGTAGCTGAAAGTCTTAGAGATCCCTCATCTTATCCGGAATGGATTGCCAAATGGGGAGAGCCAGCAATCCCTCTGCTGTGGTCTCAAGCGATGTTCTTGGTGCTTTCTGACAGCTTAAAATAAGCATAGTTCACCCTGATAGCGGGCAAATTGTTAAAGGGGTGATGATTATGCCGGATGTAAAATGTGCAGTTGCCAATTGCGAATACTGGGCGCAAGGCAACAACTGTAGTGCAGGAACGATTATGATTGAAGTCGATCAGCATGCTGCCGCCAATTATAATGAAGAGTTTGCTGGGGAATCATTTGATACGGATCATCAAGATGCAGCAACCAAAGTAGCTAATACTTGCTGCCACACTTTCAAAGCTAAGAAGAAACATTAAGGTGCGTAACATGGAGGCAGCATGAATAAAGACGATGTCCCTCTGGATCATGCCACCCAGGAGCGGTTCCAAAAGGATCAGCTCCGCGTTGAAAGCGGATTGAACCATAAGGAAGAATACGCAGTCGAAATTACAGCACCTACCCGAAGAATCAACTATGCCGAACAGTATAAAGCCTATAAGCCAGAGAAGCTTGAAACCCACTCCGATGTGTCTGATGAAGAAGTTGCGGAATTGGTAGAGGCTGTAACGCGTAACAAAGCAGTTGGCTATGTCGCTCTGTTCGTTGCCTTGGCTTCTCTTTTTGTATGGCCTGTGCTGTTAGGTATTTCGGGTATTGTGCTTGGCGTTATTGCGTTTTTTATGGGAAACAAGAGACTGGGGTCTTGGTCAATCGCGCTTGGTTTTATTGCCGTCGCCGCCTATTTTTTGTTAGTACCCTATTATGGATGATCCATTAGAAGCAAGCCGAGCGATCGGCTTGTTTTTGTTTTTTCTGAAAAAATCACGTAAATTCGCGTTTCAAAGGGATAAATAGCGGATAGAGACTCATTAAGGCATCGTTTTAATGCGTATACTCCCATTTGCTCGTACTATTTGGCTTCAGGAGTCATATTCGCACCTTTGAATGATTACATTATTATTATATAATGAAAGATGATAATTCAAATTCAAATCGAAATAAAGGGAGGTGTACCTATTCTCCTTGGTGCGGTAATTGTGCTTAAGGGGATAGGTAAGGTATTGGAAGATCCTTTGCCCGGAACGTTAATCAGTTTTCTGTTAATGTTTGGACTGGTCATATTAAATGGTTTTTTTGTCGCAGCTGAATTTGCGATGGTTAAGGTAAGAGGCAGTCGTATCGATTCACTTGTTGGAGAAGGCCGCCGCAATGCAAAATTTGCACAAGGAATCATGAATAATCTCGATGCCTACTTAAGTGCTTGTCAGCTCGGGATTACACTTACTTCGTTGGGACTTGGTTATGTCGGGGAACCGACGTTCGCCAAAATTCTGGAACCGTTATTCGCTCCTCTGAATATGCCAGATTCGGTGTTCCACACGATTACCTTCATTATTGCTTTCTCCTTAATGACCACATTGCATATTACATTAGGCGAACAGTTCCCTAAGACGTATGCGATTCGTAAAGCTGAACAAATAACTCTGCTATCTGCAGGGCCCATGGTTTTTTTCTATAAAGTGATGTACCCGTTTATTTGGTTGTTGAACGGTATTTCGAACTGGATGTTACGACGCGTAGGAATCGAGCCTGCGACTGAACATGAATCAGCGCATACGGAGGACGAAATTCGTGTCCTTATGAAAGAAAGTCACAAAAACGGACTAATAGATAATACAGAGCTTACGCTTGTTGATAATATATTTGGATTTGCAGAGACGACAGCCAGGGAAATTATGATTCCAAGAACAGAAATGGAATGTTTGTATGCCGGACTTTCCTATTCTGAGAATCTTGCGGCTGCCATTAAAGAAATGCGTACGCGCTACCCGGTATGTGATCCGGACAAAGACAATATTATTGGCTTCGTTCATATCAAGGATTTACTCAAGCCGGATGCGAACCTGAAAGGGATCAAGAAAATTATCCGACCGATAACGACGGTTCCAGATTCTATTCTTATTAGTGATTTGTTGAAAATGATGCAAAAAAGAAAAAGCCAAATGGCACTGCTCATTGATGAGTACGGTGGAACTTCAGGTCTTGTGACACTGGAAGACATTATGGAAGAAATTGTTGGAGAAATACAAGATGAGTTCGATGAAGAGCGTCCTACGATCGAAATCAAGGATGAAAACACCTTTTCCATTGATGGATTGCTGTTAATTGATGAAGTGAATGAATATTTCGGACTTGAAATTGAGTCGGATGATTATGATACAATCGGTGGATGGATTTACTCGAAAACTGAAATACCGCCAAGCAAGAACCAGCAAGTAAGTTACAACGATGAATTTTTATTTATTGTTGAAGAGACAGATCATCTGCGGATTTCTCGTGTCATGGTAAGAAAATTGTCGGATGAGAATGAGCTGCTGCAGCAAAATATTTCTTGAGATGGAAGAGAGACTGTCAAATGATAGTCTCTTTTTTTTCATTCCTTATAAATTGGGGATAGTCGTCAGGGCATAAAACGTGTACAATGAAAGACAACGATGAATGATAGAAACGAGGTCTGACGGATGAACAGCACGAACAGCATTGACCCTAGAGTAATGAAAGAATTGCTCCAGCTTCAGCTCCTCAATAAAATGAGTTTGCTATCCGGTGAAACCACGACATCAAGTACGGATGATTCAAGCGATTTTAGTGCGCTGCTCGACACGATTATGGGACAATCTGGTGGAACCGGCGTTACAAGCCAAGACACTTTATCTTCCATGCTTGGTAACACGACAAACAGTATGCCAAGTTCTTTGGGGGCTTTAAATAGAGCTTATACACCGCTGCAAACAGTGAGCAAAGCATCCTCGGTCTCACAGTATGACGGTTTAATCCAAGAGGCAAGTCATAAATACGGTGTGGATACCTCGTTAGTCAAGGCAGTTATTCAGCAAGAATCTGAATTCAATCACCAAGCCGTATCGCCAGCAGGTGCCAAAGGTTTAATGCAGCTTATGGATGGGACAGGCAGCGGCTTCGGAGTAACTAATCCGTTTGATCCTAAGCAAAATGTGGATGCAGGTACTCATTTCCTTAGCAACTTAATTAAGAAGTACGACGGAAATGAAGGGGTTGCTCTCGCAGCTTACAACGCCGGGCCTGGACGTGTTGACCGATTAGGTATCAAGACCGATCAGGATCTGGTTAACAAACTCCATTTACTGCCAAGAGAAACGCAAGGCTACATCTCTAAAGTGATGGGTCACAGGCAAAATTTTTCGTTATAATCACTAGCTAACTAGCTGATTTTCGCATGTGTATGCGGAGGTCGGCTTTTTGTGTTACCAAGGGAATGCTTGAGTTATGCCCAGTTTTAAGCTTTAATGATGAAAGGAATTTAAATTGATTGTGCGCGGCAGCAAGAGCGTGAAAAAGGGGAATCAGCAAAAAATGCTTTATTTGGACTACGCGGCGACAACGCCACTTTATGAAGAAGTCATTGAAACGATAGCCGAAGTGATGAAGGAACATTATGGAAATCCATCTTCGATTCATCGATTAGGTATACAAGCGGAGAAGCTGCTAAACAGCTCCAAAGAGGTGATTGCAGGAGCATTGGGTGTGCTGCCTGCTGAAATTATATGTACGTCCGGCGGAACGGAAAGTAATAATTTGGCGATTAAGGGTGCTGTTTACAGCTATCAAAACCGCGGAAAGCATCTCATTACTACGCAAATCGAACACCCCTCAGTGAAGGAAGTTTTTCTTGAATTGGAGCGTGAAGGTTTTCGAGTTACTTATTTACCTGTAAATAGTAAGGGGAGTGTTGAGCTGGAGACCCTTCAAGCAGCAATAACAGAAGATACCATCCTTGTTAGCGTTATGTATGTCAATAATGAAGTAGGTACAATTCAGCCTATCCGAGAAATCGGCCGATGGTTAGCTCAATATCCAAAAGTGATATTTCATGTTGATGCCGTTCAAGGCATTGCAAAGCTTCCTTTTCACCCTAAAGAGTGGGGAGTTGACTTATGCAGTGCATCTGCTCATAAATTCAGAGGGCCTAAAGGAGTTGGGTTTCTGTACCGCAGAGAAGGTGTGCAGCTCAAACCGCTGCTTGTAGGGGGCGGTCAAGAATATGGCATTCGCTCCGGTACGGAGAATGTCCCGCTCATTGTAGGAATGGCCAAAGCGCTCCGACTTTCCGTAGACAACCTAACAGCCAAAACAGAGCATAAGTATCGGGTAAGACGCTTGATTGTGGATGGTATCTCATCGATCCCTGAGCTGACCCTTACAGGATCCGAGCAGGAAGAAGAGATGGCTCCGCATATCGTTCATTTTGCTTTCGTGGGGATGAAGGCGGAGGTTGTCGTTCATGCA
Organism: Paenibacillus sp. Soil787; assembly: GCF_001429545.1. Lineage (GTDB taxonomy): Bacteria > Bacillota > Bacilli > Paenibacillales > NBRC-103111 > Paenibacillus_E. Next base: position 664,808 of record NZ_LMSP01000012.1, on the reverse strand, counting down.
CTTGAGCAGCGGCATATATACATTTCTACGAAATCAGCCTGTGCCTCAGAGGAATCAGATCCAAGCACGGTGATGCTAGCTTTAGGCTGCAGTCGAGACAGAGCTGTTAGCGGACTAAGAGTTAGCTTCTCTTACGAACATCAAGAAAAGGACGTACAGCTATTCATTGCCGCAATGCGCGAGGTTGTGAAGGAGCTTGCTCCCATGCTCAGTAAATCATCAGTCAGAAGGGGGACGAGAAGATGAAACCGGATTGTTTAATTTTGCGCTTTGGCGAGTTGACGCTCAAAGGAAAAAATCGTAAGCGTTTTGAGAGAAGCGTCATGACTCAAATTCGCAAAGTTTTAGGCTCTTTTCCTGATTTAAGGTATATTCCAGAGTTTGGACGCGTATATGTGGAGCTAGGGGGAGCAGCGTATGAAGAAGCTTCAGCAGCTTTGCAGCGCGTATTTGGACTTGCATCGTTTAGTCCTGCCTATCATGCTCCTATGGAAGTCGAAGCCATTCAAGAGATGGCGCTGCGTATGATGCAGGCATTGCCTAAACAACCAGCAACCTTTAAAGTGACCGTTCGCAGAGTGAACAAATCATTTCCATTTGATTCGCAGCGAATGAATTATTTGGTTGGAGGCTATGTGCTTCAAGCATCACCGGGTCTTCAGGTGGATGTTCATCATCCTGAGGTTGAGCTGCGCGTGGAGATTCGCGAAGAGCAAGTACTCATGTACGTAGAGGTTATTGAGGGGGCTGGAGGATTCCCGTCTGGAACAAGTGGAAAAGCGCTGCTGATGCTATCTGGGGGAATTGATAGTCCGGTTGCCGGTTGGTTAGCGATGCGTAAGGGACTTTCCATCGAGGCCATTCACTTTCATAGTTATCCTTACACAAGCGAGCGTGCGAAGGATAAAGTGATTGAACTGGCACACCAGCTATCTGCTTATACAGATTCCGTAAAGCTTCATTTGGTTCCATTTACGGAAGTACAGACATCTATCCACCGTGAGTATCAAGATAATTTATTAGTAACGCTAATTCGAAGAGCAATGTATCGCATTGCCGAACAGATTGCAGACCGAGAAGGTCTAAGTGCGTTAGTGACCGGTGAAAGCTTAGGCCAGGTGGCAAGTCAAACGCTGCCAAGCCTAAATGTCATAGGGCGCGTTGTAACGCTGCCGCTTTTACAGCCGCTCATGATGATGGACAAGCAAGAGATTATTCGAATAGCCGAATCGATAGGCACTTTCCCGATCTCGATTTTGCCTTATGAAGATTGCTGTTCCTTATTTCTTCCTCCATCCCCAAGTACCAATCCTAACCTGCGCATGGTTGAGAAAATCGAGAACAGTATGGACTTCTTACCTGAATTAATTGAGAAAGCTGTCTTACAAACAGAAACCATTGAAATTGTTCATGGTCAAATGAAGAAGGTGTCTGACTCCTACTTAATTTAGGGATCTTTGAGTGCAGCTCAAAGTCTCTCCGTTTCTAACTTATCCGCCGCTATAATTCCAGCTATTGTCACCTGCTTGCCATGCATCTTGGGAGGTTGTAAAGCATGATTGATGCGCTCATTTTGTTTTTGCAAATTATGTTGATCAATATTGTGCTTAGCGGTGATAATGCTGTCGTCATTGCATTGGCGAGCAAAAATTTGCCGCTTGCCCAGCGTAAGCTCGCGATATGGTGGGGTGCTTTCGGGGCTATTGCCTTAAGGTTGATTCTGACTTTAGTTGCAGTAAGTCTGCTCGATATCCCATATATTCAAGCCGGGGGATCCATTCTACTGTTCTGGATTGCAATAAAACTGCTTACGGATGATGACAGCCATGCCAATGTGAAAGAAGCCTCTACGCTTGGTAAAGCGATATGGACGATCGTTGTAGCGGATTTCGTTATGAGTTTGGATAATGTTCTCGCCATTGCGGCTAAAGGGAATGGGAATAACACAGTCATCATTCTTGGTATCGGACTAAGTATCCCTATCATTATTTGGGGAAGTACGTTAGTGATGGAGCTGCTGCAGAAATTTCCAATTCTCGTATTTATGGGGGCTGGCATTCTCGGATATACAGCGGGGGAAATGTTCGTTAAAGATGAGAAAATGATTGATTGGCTGCTTCATGATTATGAGTCACTGCATGTATGGATCCCCATTGTAGCGGCTTCGCTCGTTATTATGATCGGCTTAACCTTCAAATGGGTGCGATTACTGCAATTCAAAGCAAGAAATGATTAGAGGATTTGGAAAACCGCCAAGCTGAAGTTATCAGCGAAGCGGTTTGTTTTTTTATGTTTGAAATTGAAACTTTTTTCCAATTGTGTCGTCTAGTTATGAAGTAGGTTATGAATAGAAGGGAGTTCACAGCGTGAAATTAAGTTCGTTTAAGACACGTACATTTCGTCTCACATGTTTTCTTGTTTGTTCGATCATTGCTTTATGTTTCCAAGCTTTGGTTCCCATCTCAAGTGTAGTTAGTGCGGATGATGCGATGATTGAGATTCAATCGGAAGTCGGCTTCGGTGCTTCCAATGTCAAGCAGGGGCGTTGGACGCCTGTTACAATGTCACTGCATAATCAAGGAGCTGACTTATCCGGCGATCTCGTGATACAGGTAGCCAATCCGAATCGCAGCAAGGATTTTAGCTATGTAGAGCATGTCGAGCTTCCAAAAGGCAGCACGAAAGTGGTAACTATGCTCTTACCTGGTTATACGTATACAAAAAGCAATAATACGATAGCCTTTTATGAAAAATCACTAAAAAACGGAAAGAAAAAAACGTTAGATGGCAAGACCTATCTGGAAGCCTTCCAATTACCTAAAGAGACTTTACAGGTTGGTGTTTTAGCCCGAGATGTAGATACATTGAACTTTCTTTCGTTGCTCGGTCAGTCAGGCAAGAAGCTTAATGTTCTTCATCTCAAACAAGCAGATATTCCGCGTGAGGCTTTGGGTTTAGATGGTTTAGATATTCTTGCCCTAAATGATTTTGCCTCGGATACGCTGACAGGGGAGCAAGTACAAGCCATCCTTCAATGGACAAAAAGGGGTGGAACTCTCCTCTTAGCTGGCGGTGCTGGCTATCCGAAGACTGCTGCACCATTCGCAGAAGCTTCTCCTGTAACATATCAAGGTACAACAACAGTTAAGGAGCTTCCTGAGCTCGCTAAAGTGGGGGAGAAGGAACTGATCCTCACACAGCCGTTCACGCTTTCACAAGCAAAGCCGGTTAAAGGGGCCGAATCGGTTGTTACCGACGGAACTCTTCCTATATATGTGAGAGGTGCTTATGGGAGCGGGTTCGTGACCTACGTGGGGTATGATTTATCTCTAAATCCACTTGCCTCATGGAATGGGAATGCTAGATTATGGGAGCAGATGCTGTCTGGACCATTAGAAACGGCGAATGCCTCTAATTTAAACCAGATGAAATACGGAAATGATCCCTACTATGAGTTGGACCGTGCACTAGAATACTTCCCATCCTTGCAGCCGCCTAAATTAGCCCTCCTAGCCTTGGTTTTACTGCTTTATGCGATTGTAGTTGGACCGTTACTATATATGATTTTACGTCGACTAGATCGAAGAGAATGGGCTTGGTATGTCATTCCAATTGCAGCTATCGTGACAAGTATTGGAATCTTTCAATTTGGAGCGTCCAATCGCGGGAGTACAATGGCTCAAACCTTTAATACGATTACATTAAATGGCTCGGGCTCGGGGACCAAGCAGTCCACGTTATCTATATTTTTACCTAAGGGCGGCAGCATGGAGCTTAAATTCCCTGGAAAAGCAGCGGTATCTCCTTTTATGCAAGGAGAAGTTTATCCTGGCCTACAGCTGCATGATCGAAGTGAACTTGTTATTAGACAAGAACAGGAAGCAGCAATTGTAGGATTACAGGATATTTCATACGCTTCAATCAGCAAATTAGCAGTGGACGAAGAGCTGCCGGTTCAGTTAGGGATGCTTGACTACAGCATATCGGAGTTATCTGCCAAAGGAGCAAAGGGGCAAATAACGAATAATACGAAGAAGGATTTGACAGATGCAGCCGTCCTGGTGAATCAAACGTTCGTCAAAATCGGTTCTGTAAAGGCTGGAGCTTCAGCCAGCTTTGATACGGCGAATGGTTTCGGAATTACGAATAGTTTCGATGTTGCGCAGCTTGCTTATCCACATCCCAATACGAATAACGGTTATGATACGGGCTTGCATCAGCGCTCCATGTTAAATGCGTATTTACATCGCAAGGTTTCGCTTTCAGGAGGAGTTGATCCGATGATTATCGGGTGGGTAAGGGAACAGATTTCCTTAAACCTTTCTTCAAGCGGCAGCATCCCAACTGAGCAGCTATCACTAATAGCTCAGGACATGAAGATTGATTATGTGACACCTGAGGGCAAAATTGTGATTCCAAGCACGGTGATGGTACCTGAATTAATTGATAATCATTTGAAAATGAGCTCCATTCAATTCCAAAATGGTCCTTTCATGCAAATGGGCAGCGGGGATGTTACGTTAAGTTATCAATTGCCTCCCATTTCGGGTGCTAGCTATCAAACGATGGAAATGACAGGTGATCCTAATCCGGATGTAACCTTGGATTTATGGAATTCACAGTCCATGGCCTGGGAGCCATTTATCTTAAAATCATTCCAATCCTGGGAGGGAGACAAGCTGCAGCCATATTTGCTTGAGGGGAAATCGATTCGCATGAAAGTAACCACGATACAAAATAATACCATGTTCCGAATCCCTGCAGTTTCTCTTGAAGGGACGGTGAAACGATGATTACGACGACGGAATTAACAAAAAGATACGGTAACTTCACAGCGCTTGATTCGTTGACCATGCAAATCGATAAAGGAACCGTATTTGGTTTTGTAGGTCCCAACGGGGCTGGCAAATCGACAACGATGTCCATCCTTGCGACTCTATTAAGCCCAACTTCGGGCACAGCGAAGGTTGGTGGATACGATGTTACGGAGAAGCCGAAAGAGGTTCGAAAGCTGATTGGGTATATGCCGGATTTTTTTGGCGTGTATGACAATTTCAAAGCAATAGAGTATCTGGATTTCTACGGTGCAAGCTATGGTATTCCTAGAGCCGAACGGTTGAAGCTGATCCCTCAGCTCCTAGACCTTGTCAATTTATCGGAAAAAGCAGACTTCTATGTCGATTCATTGTCAAGAGGAATGAAGCAGCGTCTATGCTTAGCTAGATGCTTGGTGCATGAGCCGGAGGTGCTTATTCTCGATGAACCGGCTTCTGGACTTGATCCGAGAGCTCGCATCGAGATGAGAGAAATACTTAAAGAGCTCAAGGCTATGGGAAAAACCATCATTATTTCATCACATATTTTGCCAGAGTTAGCGGAAATGGTGGATGAAATAGGGGTTATTGAATATGGGAAGCTTATCGCTAAAGGGAAAGTATCCGATATTCAAAGTCGGATGAAAGCCAATCGTGTACTTCAAGTACGCATGGTGAGTAGGACGGAAGAAGCATTGTCATATCTTGAACAACAGCCTCATGTGACCATGGTGTTTAACGATGAGAAAGGTTTACACGTTCACTTTGGCGGGACGGATGAGGATCAGTCTCTTTTACTTGCACGATTGGTTGAGAAAGGCTTTCCTATCCTGTCATTTAGCGAAGCTTTGACGAATTTGGAAGATGTATTCCTGGAAATAACGAAAGGAGGCGGAGCGCACGATGAACAGCAAGTTAAGTTGGATTAATCCCGTCATGGAAAAGGAATTTCGCTTGCGCATGCGGACGATTCGATCTCCAATCTCCATCTTGATTTATTTGATAGCCATTGGCCTGTTTGCCCTTGGATTTGCTTATATTAACATGAGCAACCAGCAAGCAGGTGTACTTAACGCAGCCAGAAGTAGCGAGCTATTCTACTTTCTAAGCGGAGCGCAGCTTGTCTTGATCGCTTTTATGACACCTGGCTTAACAGCCGGGGTTGTAAGCGGAGAACGAGAAAAACAGACATTAAACATGCTGCTTACGACGCAGATGAGCTCGGGAACGATTATTCTCAGTAAGCTGTTTGCTTCCCTTAGTTTCATGCTGCTGACAGTAGTGGCTACGATGCCGCTGTATAGTATTGTTTTCTTATATGGGGGCGTCTCTCCAAAGCAAGTTCTCTCTGTATTTGTTTTTTATGTATTCGTTATGCTTCTCTTTGGTGCTGTTGGGATTTTCTTCTCTACAATTTTTAAAAAGACGGTCATCTCCGTGATAGCGACTTATGGCTTTGTACTTTTTGTTTTTGGGTTTACAGCTCTTGCTGGTCTTTTTTTCGGTAATTTAAGAAGGCAAGGAATGAATGAGGAAGTACTTGGTTATTTCCTGAGTTTTAACCCGATGGCTGTCCTGGCAAGTTTGATGGTTCCTGATTTTGCCAAGAATTTGTTTAAAGGGCATACACTGTTACAAATGTGGCATATTTTCGTTGGCAGCTACACGGTTCTCTTGGTTATCCTGATCTGGCTTAGTGTGAGGTATTTAAGGCCGATTATGAAACGGAAAAAATAGCATTAGTAAAGAACGTAATAAGGAAGAAATTCATTGAAACGTACATTTAATGATCAGAGAGGAGCTGTCAGTACTTGAAATTTGCATCGTTGGATATGCTGCTAAAGCCTGTGCGAATTCGGTTGTTAAAAGCAAAGGGACTGGATTATTTCATTCGAAGTTTGACAATGGGTATAGTGCTTGCTTGCATGTGGATGGTGTGTGGACGTCTCTTCCTGGTTAGCGGATATAGGTATGGGGCGCTGCTCAGCTTGGTTACAATCGTTGGAATTGGGCTTATTTGGTTGTTGCTACGTCAACCTACTGATGTGGATGCGTCAAAACTGCTTGATCAGAATGGTTTGGAAGATCGGATATTAACAGCTCTTATTCATCAGGATGAAACGTCATTGGTAGCCTCTCTTCAAAGGCAGGATGCCCTTGAGAAAGGGAATCTTTTTGTAGTAGAAAAGTTGAATCAGATTGTTTCCATGAGGATTCCGAGAAATAAGTGGTTGCCCGGAGCTTGCGCATTGGTTGTACTGGTTCTGTTATTCCTTCTGCCGAATCCTAAAGATTCGATTCTAGTTAATGCTGTAAAAGACAAAGCATGGGTAGAAACACAGAAAAAACAGGTGGATGAGCTTGTTAAACAATTGGCATCAAAGCCGTCTCCGTTACCGATCATGAAGCAGATGACGGAGGATTTAAAAGAGTTGGAGCGCAAATTAAGCCAAACGCCAACATCAGCCAAAGCTTTGGATGAACTGGAAAAATCATTGAAGAAGATGGAAACGAGTATTGGGGATCTCGAGAAGCAAAAACAACGCTCGAAGCAATGGGCAGAGTCAATGCAGCGAACGGAAGCACTTCGTGAATTAGGCAAAGCGCTCCAGCAGAAGAGCGCGGAGAGTATTCAGCGCGAGGCAGCGAAACTTGGCGAGCAGGTGCAGAAGATGACGCTGCAGCAGAAGCAGCAGCTTGCCAGCGAGCTCGAGCGCCTCGCGGCCTCCGCTGCGGCCGCTTCCCCGGAAGCTGAGCAGCAGCTTCGCGAGCAGCTGCAGCAGGCCGCTAGCGCACTGAGAAGCGGCGAAGACGCTGGTGCTGCGGCGGCCAAGCTGCAGGCTGGGCTTGCGGCCGCGAGCAACGCGCAGCAAGCTCTAGCGCAGCAGCAAGCGCAGGCTGCTGAGGCCGCGGCGAGCCTCGCCGCGGGTGCGCTGCCGCAGGCACGCGAGCTTGCTGCAAGCGGCGCGCAGCCCGGGCAGGCGTGGGCGCCAGGCGGCCGCGCGGAGCAGCTTGCCGCGGCTGGCGCTGCTGAGCCGAGCGCTAGCGCGTCGCCTGCTGCTGGCGCTGCTGGCAGTGCGAGCGCTAGCCCGGCACCAAGCGGCGCAGGTGCAGGAGCGAGTGCAGGCGGAGCGCCTGCCAGCGGCGGCAACGGCAGCCCGGGTGGCGCAGGTGCGGGTGGTGCAGGAACCGGCGGCGCGAATGCGGGTGGTACCGGCAGCGGCAGCGGAGCAGGCGGCACGCAGGGCGGCACTGGAGCGGGCTCTCGCGGGCTCGTAGCAACGCCGCGCGAGCGCTCAGGCACCGGCGGCACATACGCTGACGGCGGGCCAACGCGCGGCAGCGGCGGTGATGTGAGCCAAGGCGGCACAGCACCGGCGCTAGACGGAGCGTCTCGGCCGTATGAGGATGTTTATGCCGATTACGCGGCAGAGGCTTCTAGTGCATTGAATCGTTCCGAGCTTCCACAACATATGCAAAATTTAGTAAGAGACTATTTCCTTGAAATTCAGCCACAGCGTTAAGAAGGAATGAGTAATAAAGGGGGAGCAGGAACAGATGGTCGATTCGAAAGAGCAATTAGATGCGTGGGGATCAGCAGTCAGCCAGATGAAAGAACAGATCGGTCGTGTCATCGTTGGTCAGCAAGAGGTTGTTGAACAGTTACTATGGTGCATATTAGCGGGAGGACATGCTCTTATTGAGGGGATTCCCGGTCTTGGCAAAACGATGCTCATAAAAACGATCGCGGATACTGTAGACCTTAGTTTTGCACGTATTCAATTTACGCCTGATTTGATGCCGTCGGATATAACGGGGACGAATGTCATTCAGTTCGGAACGAAAGGCGAGACGTCCTATAAATTTCAAAAAGGTCCTCTATTCGGCCATGTTGTGCTCGCTGATGAGATTAATCGTGCAACACCAAAGACTCAGAGTGCCCTCCTTGAGGCCATGCAGGAGAGGACAGTTACTGTTGGTTCAGAAACCTACCAGCTGCCATCTCCTTTTTTCGTTTTAGCTACGCAAAATCCGTTAGAGCAGGAAGGTACTTATCCACTTCCGGAAGCACAGCTTGATCGGTTTCTTCTAAAAATTAATGTAACATACCCAACTAAAAACGAGTTGAAAGAAATTGTCCTGCGCACAACCTCAGCTAAGCAGCAGCAGGCGGAGAAAGTAGCGGATGGCGCTCTTTTGCGGGATATACAACTGGGTTTAAAAGAAATTCTTGTCGCTGAGGACGTACTCGATTATGCGGTTCAGCTGCTGATGAATACGCATCCTGAAGAAGCGGCGGCGCCAGAAGAGGTCAAACAATTTATTCGTTTCGGCTCTGGTCCCAGAGGGATTCAGTCCATGATATCGGTAGCGAAAGTGAGGGCTTTCCTAGCGGGTCGTTTTCACGTATCCAAACAAGATTTGAATGTTGTGGCCGTTCCGGCATTGCGGCATCGCCTTTTTCTGAATTTTGAAGGGCAAGCTATGGGGATTTCACCAGACAAAATCATTCAAGCCATTATCAGTTCTATGGAGAATGGGCGATGAGCAGTGGAGCAAATTTACTTGACCCTATGCTAATGCGTCGGCTGGATCAAATGAGCGTAGCTGCAAAAAATCGAATACGCGGGACGATGCAGGGGAAAAGGCGGTCAAAGGATTTGGGTTCTTCTATGGAATTCGCGGATTACCGTTTGTATACACCTGGTGATGATACACGTCAATTAGATTGGCATGCTTTCGGTAGAACGGGTAAGCCGTTCATTAAGCTTTTTATGGATGAGCAGGAGCTGCAGGTTAATTTATGGTTAGACGCATCCAGATCGATGAATTTTGGCAAAGGGGGGGGTGCAGATGCCCTTCGACTTTCCAAATGGGAGTATGCTAGACAGTTGGCGGCAGGAATTGGCTATATGTCATTAAATCGTTTTGACCGTGTAAGCGCAGCTGTTTTTACAACTCAGATGACTAAACAGCAAAAACTGCTTCGTGGAAAAGGGAGCTCTTTAAGGCTTTTTGAATTCTTGGCTAGTTGTCGAACGGAGGGAACCGGGGATATAGCGGCTGTTTTTCGAAATCCCTCCATTCTACCGCGACAGGCGGGGATGACTTGGTTATTTTCGGATTTTTTGTATGAGCAGGGCATTGAAGAATCGTTAAAGTACTTGCTTGCTGCGAAGCAAGAAGTGGTTGCCGTACAAGTCCTTGCCCCTGAGGAACTTAACCCAGACCTTACAGGGGAGCTGCGATTAATAGACAGTGAGTCTGGAGCTGCCAGGGAAGTAGCGATGAGCAGCAAAGTGCTGCAAGCCTACAGAGAAGCTGCTTTGCAATATACACAAACGCTTAGGGCATTTTGTTATGAACGGGGAATCACTTATTTGCTTGCGGTAACCAATGTTTCTCCGGGTGATTTTCTACTTGGTGAGCTTCGCCGCAGCGGGTTGGTTCGTTGACGAAAATTGGTTGCTCGGAAACGATAGGCATGTTAGTGCTGTGCCAACTGAGCGCCACGGCGAGCTTGCCAAAAGCACCATCCATAAATAAGGATGAAAAACAGAATAAGCACAGTCGAGTAACGGTACATCAGCGCATAACTCCCGCTTAGATTAGCGAGAGCTCCCAGAACCATCGCGCCTAATCCAATGCCGAGATCATTGGCGGAGAAAAAGGTTCCGTTGGCTGCACCGCGGCGATTCGGCGCAGCACGTGCAATGGTCCAAGCCTGCAGTGCTGGCTGCAAGGATCCGAAACCTATGCCATAGCATATCGCTGCAGCGGCCAAGCTAGCTTCTGAGTGAGCATAAGAGAGCAGCAGGAGTCCTCCAAGGGTAAAGATAGCGCCAGGCAGGAGGACCCATTCGGGTCCTTTTCGATCAAACAGTATACCGGTTATAGGTCTAACAATAAGCACCATGGAGGCATTACATAGGAAGAACCAACCGACATTCGAAATGCCGGCTTCGTGGCCGAACAACGTTATAAAGGTTACAATTCCTCCATAACAGATGGCAGTGAATAGCAATAAAACGGAGGGAAGTATCGCTGTTCTTTCCCATAAACGATCCATAAGCTTCGGCCTATGAGCTGACTTTTCAATAGGCAGCGGTTTGGTGTAGGTAATAAAAAGAGAACTAAACAATGAAAGTAGTGCTAATAGGGTTGAGATTAATAGTACGCGGGGAAAACCATAGGTTTGCATCAACCAGAGGCCTGTAAGCGGTGCGGTTGCCATAGCGAACGTGTTGGACAACCCGTAATAGCCCATACCTTCTCCGCGGCGCTCAGATGGAATGATGTCAGCTATAACAGTGCCTAAGGAAGTTGTGGACATCCCCCAACCGATCCCATGAACAAAGCGGGCAGCCAGAATAAGCGTAACGGCAGCCATATAGGAGTATCCGGCAATGGTTAGCGCACAGATCGCGAGTCCAACCAGAAGCACATGTTTTCTTCCAAACAAATCAAGCGCTCGCCCAGCAAAAGGGCGGGTAAGCAGTGAAGAAATCGTAAAAACGCCAATGACGAGACCGACTTGAACATCATTTCCGCCTAATTGTGACACATGAGTCGGTATTGTTGGTATGAGCATTTGAAAACTAAAGAATAGCAGTAAGTTGGATAGAGATGTAATTAGAAAAGCTTTGGTCCAAAGCGGTTTTTTCTTCTTTTCATCTACAAATAACGGTTCCATGTTACCTCCCATGTTGTCCATAAGCAAACCTGTTTGACAGAGGAAAAACGGGTTGCACGCGTAGTAGTATGCCCATTCTAAGGAATTTGAACGCAAGATGAAGCGATGTCCTTCGCTCTTGGAAAGGTGAATACTTATGCAATTCGCATCGTTAAGCGGGCTATGGTTCTCGCTATCAATCCCCTTTATCTTGGTGCTTTACTTGTTAAAACGCCGTTATATCGATACAGAAGTATCTAGCCATATGCTTTGGCGGCGCGTTCTTCGCGAGCAGGAGGCCAACCGACCATGGCAGCGTCTAAGGCGACAATTATTACTTTTGCTTCAGCTGCTTGCAGCGTCGATACTTGTACTTGCTTTGATGCAGCCTTTTATCCGTGGTCAGCAAACTGCGAAATCACATGTTTTTTTCGTCTTAGATGCTTCAGCGAGTATGCAAACATCGACGGAACGGGGAACGAGGATAGAAGAAGCGAAGCAAAGCATCTTAACTTATGCGCGCGAAGAAGCCCCGAATAGCAGCTATTCGCTTCTAGTCATGAAGGATCTACCAGAATTGCTTATACAACGAGAAACAAATCTGTCCCTACTACAAGCCGCTTTGAATAAGGTTGTACCCTTTTACGGCAAAACGAATGTACAGGAAGCCTTATCCCTAGCCTCGGCCCTAACGAGGGAAGAATTCGATGGAGAAGTACGCATTTATACGGACAGCCAGTGGGGGGATAACGCCGAAGGGATTCCCTTTTCAATTCCAGTCAGTGTTCAGGATCCTGAAATGCAGAGAGAAGGAGGTAATGAAACTGCCACCCTTCCTGTGAATGTGGCGATTACTCAATTCGGTGTTAAAGAAGTCCAAGATATTGCAGAATATAAGGCTGTTGCTATATTGAAAAATTGGGGGACTGTGAGTGTCTCTGTAAAAACAACGCTTTACGCGGATTCGCAAGCAGTTCACACAGATTCCCTAACCCTAAAGGGCGGCGAGCAAAAGTCAATCTACGTGGATAAGCTGCCACGGGCTGATGTCTACAAGCTTCAGCTTGATGGAAAAGATGTATTGGAAGCTGATAATACAGCTTATGCCTTTCCTGAAGGGACTGGCCGAATTCAAGCAGCTTATGTTGGAGAGGGTAATCTTTTTTTAGAAAAAGCACTAACTTTGGCAAAGACGGATGTTCTCCACATACAAAAAAGCAATGACGGATCCTATCCACCGCCCATGGGGCTTACTCCAGACCTAATCATTGTAGATGGTGTGACTGAATCAGCTTTAAAATCAGATGTCTGGCAACGTCTGCTCACATCCAAACCCGTCTGGCGGTTTGCTCCTTCTGGAAAGTCTGATTTAGAGCCTCTTCAGACCATTTCAGCATCACCTTTTTCGATAACGGATCACCCCATCATGCGTTACATTCGTCTGCAGGACGTGAACGTTGCTCTGGCTCAGACTAGAGCGCTAAAGCCATGGGAGAAAGCGATCATTTCGTCAAAGTCCGTACCGCTTGTTCTTTCAGGTACAGAAGAAGGTATACCCAGACTGACATTCATGTTCTCGCTTGAGCAATCGGATCTTGCACTGCGTTCGGAATTCCCCATTCTCGTTCAAAATGCTGTTGCTTGGTTGACCGAGCACCAAGGTGCCAATCTTGGCCGACTTACAGCAGGGGAACGAAAAGAAATTGTTCTTCATCCGGAAGCAACGAAAGCGATCTGGAAAACAAGCAGGCAAGGCGTTAATGAGGAAGAGGCAGAGCGAAATGGAGACACGCTGTCTAGTATGCAAACCGCTCCTAAGCTTCCAGGTCTTTATGAATTTATTGAATACAACACAGGTGGACAAATGGTACAAACTCGACTGCTTGAAGTTGTCATGGATGCCAGGGAATCCAATGTGAATGGAAAAATAGAAAACAAGCTGGTCGTTAGTCCGGGTAATGCAGCCGATACTGGTGTAGATCGAAATAAAGATATTTCCCTCGGGAATACGCTGTTAATTCCTTGGCTTATCGTGATCTTGCTTCTGCTGCTAGTACTGGAATGGGAGGTGTATCGACGTGGGCATTCAATTTGAACATTTGCCCGTTTTACTGCTGATTCTACTTCTTCCTTTTTATGTGGGCTGGCTATGGAAAAGCTTGCACCGTCTACAAGGCGGGCGAAAAAAGCTGGTTGTTTCTCTGCGAGCCTTTGTATTCATTCTTCTGATTTTCGCGCTTGCGGAAACCCAATTGTATACAAGGCTAAATCACAAAAGCATCGTGTTTACGATAGATCGATCCGATAGTGTGAAGGGAGACATGAAGGAAGCAGAGTGGATTCGCGAAGCTGTCAAAGCCCGTTCTTCCGAGAAGGACGAAGCTGGTGTTGTTTCGATGGGACTTAAAGCTTCCATAGAGAAGTCCATGGATGCCAGAGAGATGAATGGATTTAAGTTTACTGCCCAAACGAACTCGCAATTTTCCGATATTGCCTCGGGCTTGCAGCTTGCTTCAGGTTTACTTAGGAACGGGAAATCCGGACGTATTATTTTAATGTCGGATGGTGAAGAAAATGTGGGTGACGTATTGCGTCAAGGTAAGCTGCTGCGCGATCGCGGTATCCAAGTAGATGTCGTCCCGTTCGCTGCCAAAGAGCGCAAAGACGCGTCCATTGAAGCCGTTCGTGTTCCGGACAAATTGTATCAAGATGAAGCCTATACGTTGGAGGTAGTTATCCGTTCTACAAGTTCAGGGGAGGCTCAGCTACGGGTTTTTGAGGATAATCGAGAAATGACAGCTGGGTCGGTTGAACTGAATAAGGGGGAGAACAGATTTGCTTTTCAATCGCTTGCCAAGGAACCGGGATTTCATCGGTATCGAGCAGAAGTGTATATGGAAGGGGACGAGCAGTCGGCCAATAATGCGCATTATGCCTTTAGTAAGGTAGAAGGTCCTCCGAAAGTACTTATTGTAGAAGGAAAAGCAGGGATCTCCAAAAATGTGGAGGAAGCACTTCACTCCGCACTTATCCCATTTGAAACGATAGAACCTGAGCTGCTTTCCAATGATTTTGTAACGTATACCGGTTACGAAAGTATCATTTTAAACAATGTAGCTGCCACTCAAATTCCACAATTGAAGATGGAAATGATAGAGCAGGCTGTCCGAGATTACAGCGTAGGATTGGTCATGCTTGGAGGAGATAACAGCTATGGATTGGGAGGTTATTTCAAAACGCCGATCGAGCGTGCACTTCCTGTGTACATGGATTTACGCGGGAAGCGGGAAATACCGTCACTCGGCATCGTGCTTGTTATGGATAAATCGGGCAGTATGTCAGGTGGAAAAATGAAGCTGGCTCAGGAAGCCGCGTCACGGACAGTCGATTTACTCAGGGAAAAAGATACGCTTGGGGTACTTGGATTTGATTCATCCCCACAATGGTATGTAGAACCGCAGAAACTTAGTGACAAATCAGGCGTCATCCAAAAGATTAATGCGATACCCGCTGATGGCGGAACGGAGATCTATACAGCCGTAGAGGAAGCATATGCTAAGCTTTCCAAGGTGGACGCCCAGCGTAAGCATATTATTTTGTTAACTGACGGACAGTCCTCCACGACTCAAAGCTACGAAGCATTGACCGCCGATATGCAAAAAGAAAATATCACGATGTCCACTGTTGCTATCGGAACTGATGCGGATCAAGATCTGCTGAAGCAGCTAGCTGATTTGGCGAAGGGAAGATATTACGCGGCTGTGGATCAGACGACAATCCCGGCGATTTTTAGCCGAGAAGCTGTGCTGATATCACGTACTTATGTGGTTAACCAGCCTTTTGTACCGGCTTTAGCGGGAGGGGCGGACTGGCATAGTTTTTTTGGGCAAGGGCTGCCTTCTCTACAAGGATACATTGCCACAACTCCTAAAGAGGCTGCTGAAGTGGTGATCACAAGTCCGGAGCCTGATCCAATTCTAGCAAGATGGCAGTATGGTTCTGGGCGCTCTGTCGCATGGACAAGTGATGTGACGGGCGCGTGGTCAGCGAACTGGGTAACGTGGCCTGCCTTTTCACAAGTGCTTACTGGAATGATTAAGTGGACGTTTCCGCAGTTTCAATCGTCTCCACTTGAGCTTAACGGGCATTTGGCAGGTCAAGAGTTGACCTTAGAGGCCAAAAGCGGAAATAACAGACTAGACGGTTCACATGGTGAACAAGGGGAGCTTCGTGCAATCGTCACAGATGAATCTCTCGGATCGCAAGAGCTCTACTTTACATCCACAGCACCTGGTGAATATTCAGCACAGCTATCTGTGGATAAGTCTGGCGTTTATATCGCCAAGACTGAACTTCTTGCAGCCGGCAGCGAAGAGGGGACCGAGAAGCGCGTCATCGGCAGCTCGACTTCCGGCTTCGTGATCCCATATTCTCCGGAATATCGGATCACGGACGGACTGGGCCTCAGCAAGCTCCAGCAGCTTGCTGAGCTTACAGGCGGCCGGATGCTCTCGCTAGAGCATCCTGAGGAAGCCTTCGCCTTCGCTTCTGCCGCGCAGAAGCGATTGACTCCCATCAGCGAGTACCTGCTGATGGCGGCGCTCGCGCTGCTGCTGATGGACATCGCAGCGCGGCGCGTGGCTCTGCCGCCCGGCCTGTGGGCCCGGGCGTTCGCGTGGAGGCGGGCCGCTCCGGCAGGCCCGCAACAGCAGGCGGAGACGCCGCTTGAGCGTCTCCGCGAGCGCAAGCAGCTTGCGGAGCACAAGCTGCAGCGCAAGATCGAGCGCTCTGCCGCAGGCAGCGCTCCAGACAAGGCCGTGGCTGCGCCGCCGCGGCCTGCCTCGGAGCAGCGCGAAGCTGCTCCGGAGCCCTCACCCCCGGCGGCGAGTACTGCGCCGCCTAACAGCATGAGCCGTTTGCTCGAAGCCAAACGGCGAGGCCGCAAATAGCGCCAAACACCTAGCAATTTCTCGCTAGGTACGATAAACTATTTGTTGAAGGGTGTCGAAGTTGATCCCTTATTGACAAGTGAATTAGGAGGGGATTTGATTGGCTAGAAATAGCTACTCCATTGGTATCCTATTAATTGGCCTGGCCGCGGTGTTGCTTCTTGGTAAATTAGGTTTTTTCCATGTTCTTCTTTCGTTCTGCTGGCCATTAGTTTTACTCATTCCTGGGCTGCTGTTCCACGTATTCTTTTTTAACAGGTCAATGCCCGCAGGCGTTCTTGTACCTGGAGGTATATTAACGACTTATGCAATAATGTTCTTTTACTGCAACATATTTGGTTGGGGTTCAATGAGCTATTTATGGCCGGGTTTCATTCTTGGTGTAGCCATCGGATTGTATGAGATGCACCTGTTCGATCGGGGAAGCGATCGAGGCGTTTGGATAGGTGCTATGGTGCTGGGAATTATTTCAGCTGTATTTTTCGGGTTAACTCTACTAATTCATTTAGGGATCTATGTAATCGCTTTGATCCTTGTGGTGGCTGGACTTGTCATGATTTTCCGCAAGCGAAACGTGTGGTAATTTCAAGCATTTACTTGTAAAAGTTTTATGTAGAGCCGCATTTACCTTGCATAATGTCGAGAAACTGCGTATAATAAGTATAAATGTCAAGCGTCGGCGCTTTCGTCCGACGCTTGTTTTATGAACAGAGACGAAAATTATAGGGTAGAGAGGGTTTGACATTCATGCACGCAAGAGACAAAATTCGCAATATTGCAATTATCGCACACGTTGACCACGGTAAAACGACACTCGTAGATAAATTACTTCAACAATCCGGTACATTCCGCGAGAACGAGGCTGTTCAAGAGAGAGCAATGGACTCCAACGATCTCGAGAGAGAACGCGGTATTACCATTCTTGCAAAAAATACAGCCATTAATTATAAAGATTACTTGATCAACATTGTGGATACACCTGGACATGCCGATTTCGGCGGTGAAGTAGAGCGTATCATGAAAATGGTAGACGGTGTTTTGCTGGTTGTTGATGCTTTCGAAGGCACAATGCCGCAAACGAAGTTCGTTCTACGTAAAGCATTAGAAAGCAACCTTTCTCCAGTTGTTGTTGTTAACAAAATTGACCGTCCGAATGCGCGTCCTCAAGAGGTTGTCGACGAAGTTCTTGACCTTTTCATTGAACTAGGTGCTACGGATGAGCAGCTTGATTTCCACGTTGTATATGCTTCCGCATTGCAAGGTACTTCAAGTCTTGATCCTGAGAAGCAAGATGACAACATGGAAGCTATTTATGAAACAGTTGTCAATCACATTCCAGCTCCAACGGAAGATGTTGACCAACCGCTTCAATTCCTTGTAACATTGATGGATTACAATGAGTACTTGGGTCGTATCGGCGTAGGCCGTGTGAACCGCGGTAAAATTCGTCAAGGTCAAACCGTTGCGGTTATGACGCGTGAAGGCGGACAAAAGCAAGCTAGAATCGAGAAACTTTTCGGTTTCACAGGCTTGAAACGTATTGAGATCGAAGAAGCAGCTGCAGGGGACATCATTGCCATTGCAGGGATCAAAGATATCAATATTGGTGAAACAGTAGCAGATCCTACAAATCCGGAAGCACTGCCAGTCTTGAAAATTGATGAGCCAACGCTGCAAATGACATTTATCGTAAATAATTCACCATTCGCAGGTCGTGAGGGGAAATGGGTAACTTCCCGTAAAATTCGCGAGCGTCTTTATAAAGAACTTGAAACTGACGTAAGTTTGCGAGTTGAAGATACAGATAGCCCAGACGCTTTCGTTGTATCTGGCCGCGGTGAGCTTCACTTAGGTATTTTGATCGAAAACATGCGCCGTGAAGGCTTTGAATTGCAAGTTTCCAAACCAGAAGTTATCATTCGTCAAATCGACGGTCAAAAAATGGAGCCGATTGAGCGTTTAATCATCGACGTTCCAGAGGATAGCATGGGTTCCGTTATGGAGAGCTTAGGTTCCCGTAAAGCGGAGATGGTCAACATGATCAACAACGGCAGCGGTAACGTTCGTCTTGAGTTCTTAATCCCTGCACGTGGTTTGATCGGTTACAGAACGAACTTCTTAACGTTAACACGCGGCTACGGTATCATGAACCATGCTTTTGACAGCTATGGTCCATACCAAGGAGCTGGTGTTGGCGGACGTCATGAAGGCGTACTTGTTTCCAGCGAATCAGGCGTATCCACATTATACGGAATCCTTTCCGTTGAAGATCGCGGTATCTTGTTCGTTCATCCACAAACGGAAGTTTACGAAGGTATGGTCGTTGGTGAGCATACGCGCGACAATGATATCATCGTTAACATTTGTAAGGAAAAAGCGGTAAACAACATCCGTTCTGCTAACAAAGAAGAAACTGTAAAAATGAAAACTCCTCGTATGTACTCTTTGGAGCAAGCACTTGAGTATTTGAACGATGATGAATATTGTGAAATCACACCGAAATCCGTTCGTATTCGTAAAAAGATTTTGAACAAAAGCGAGCGCGAGCGTGCGGAAAAACACCGCAAAACAGCTGAAGCTAACGTTTAATTCACAAAGTGTTCTAAATATGGGAAATGTGGGCTACAATGCCGCATTTCCCTTTCTTTATTTGTAATTTTGAGTGATAATGATAAATGACTTTACTTTTTGAATGAAATGGAGTGTATGTTTTGACTGCCTTGAACGAGTGGTTTGGAAATCACCTGTACATCACTTATCTATTAATCTTTATATTTATGTCTTATGTGTATAACAAAGTTTTCCGGACGCGTAAATTGCCGGTTCTCAAGACTGCTGTCATCTATGTGCTGCTGGCCATTGGATCAGTTATGCTGCTTGTTTTTCAAATTGTAGGACTGCCTATCGTGCTTTGTCTAACTGTTGCCATATCGTTAATGTTTCTTGTTCGGATTCGGTATTTCATCGAGAAAAGAAGCGGTAATAAACCAACTTAAAGTAAAACTCAAGTTAAGCTTACGAAAGTGAGTTTTCTCACGAAAACTCTTAGGAGGGGCGAATGACTAAGTACTGGTTAACTCCGATTGCAGGCTATTCTCCTCTGGTGTTGGGGGCTGATCGCTTGGACTGCTCTCCACTCACAAAGCTGGAAGCTTTCCGTGAATTGGCGAATGGAAGACACCCCAGATTGTTGTCTATGTATAAAGCTAGTCTACTGTTAAGCGATGATGAAGAGGTATGTGGTTCAGAGCTCGCAGAACTTGATTTATCACATCCTGAGACCGTTGTGTTTGATGGTGACCCTTTTCATTTATCGCATTGCGCAGAAGCCTTTCTAGATCGTCTCCTAAAGCGAGAGGAAGCCAAGGACCTTGTGTCATCGCTTAATGATAGCGCTTTAGATGCACAACAAATCATTTGGAAAAATCAATGGCTTCGTTGGCTTGAGTTAGGCTGCGATGTTATTTTACTTAGAGAGGACGGGCGTTAGAATGAAACTGCAAGACACCTTTTTTAATTGGCTGCAAATGCATATTGTAAGTCAAGCAAGACCGGATGACGAAGCGGCCAAAGAGACGCTTGTTTTTTTTGCGCTTATCTTACGTGAAGATCATGGGGTCAGTCATATGGAAATTGTGGACGAATCCGATCGGATGAAAATTCACATCGCCTATGAACAAGAAGGTGTCAAAAGTAAACAAAGTTTTGATCGAGAATCGGCGGTAAAGCTGCTTGATGATATTAATTCGAATCCGATTTACAATAATCAATAGACGTACATGTTGACGACATAACTTTTTTAAACCGACGTACACTAAGGTATATCTGGCTGAAAAAGGAGTGTTCGCATGAACCGAAAATAGATACATAAAGGTGGAACGCTTGCCACCGGCTATGCTATACTGTAAGTGTAAGGATCGTTTTTAACCACCTAGCAGGAGGCGCAAACGATATGGCTGAACACAACACAGCTTTACCGAAGCAATGGATAGATCGCGCCCAAATGATGACCGAGCCTGAATATGAGAAAACTTGTGTGAGCCGAGTAACTGTGAATCCAGCCGGCCGAGTTTTTGATGCGATAAAAAAAGCCTAGATCTGCGTATGCAGTCAGGCTTTTTGTTATCTTCGGTGGATTACGGGTTCGGCATCTCCGCCGGATTCGTACCATTAGGTCCCGTATTGTTTGGCGTATTGCGAATATCACGCGGCAGCTGAGGCATAACACGGCCTATGATGTCTGCCATTTGCTCTGCGAATCCAGTGATTGGTCTTCCTGCTTGAACATTATCCCGAATGTTGCGCAAGCGTTGATCTAAGTCCAAATCTGCGGTAACTATGGCATTAACTCCGTATGGATCTTTCTTAAGGGCTTCAGCTACCGAATACTTGACGGTGCCGACTTTGGCTCGATCCAAATCTTTCTTAATGTTAATGCCGACAACGGCGGTATTACCGAAGACGACGCAGTGCGCGCTCTCAACCTGAGGGACGCTGGTGGCTAGGTTTTCCAAACGTTCTGCAACAGCCTTCGAATCTTTTATCTCGAGCTTTTGTGGGGCGATTTGTTGAACTTTTACTTGGTTTTGATTCGGATTTTGAGAGGGGGCACCACTTTTCGGCGCTTGACTACAACCAACCGCGAGGGTCAGTATTACTATAAATACGCACAATAGTCTCACTTGAATCGTTCCTTTCTTTCCTGAATCTCGCGTTTAGTTTGTCCAGCACAGCTAGGTTGTATGTAATCTAATATAACCAATGATCTAACGCCAAATCTGGGAGGGGACACACCAATGAAAAAAATTTACGTGTTGGATACCAATGTTCTGCTTCAGGACCCTAATGCTTTATTCGCGTTCGAAGATAATGAAGTAGTCATACCCGCCGTGGTGTTGGAGGAAATCGATTCTAAGAAACGAAATGCGGACGAAATAGGCCGTAATGCGAGACATGTTTCGAGATTGCTGGATGGACTAAGAACTAAAGGCAACTTGTCCGATGGCATCACACTCGATCGTGGCGGCAGCATTAAAGTGGAACTCAACCATCGCAGCTTTGCGAAGCTGCAGGACACATTTGCTGAATTAACGAATGATAACCGAATACTTGCGGTCGCTCTCAACTATCATTTAGAAGAGCAGGAGAATGAATATCCAAGACCAGTCGTTATCGTGAGTAAAGATACATTAGTTCGTATTAAAGCAGATGTCCTCGGTATACCTGCACAGGATTATTTAACCGATCGCATTGTTGCACAAACGGATATGTACACCGGATATATAACGTTATACGTACATCCTTCTATTATTGATGAATTTTATTCTTATCGATTCTTGACTGTGACATCGCTTAATTTGAGTTATATGCTGCATCCTCACGAATTTGTTATTTTGCGGGATGAGCTGGGTTCTTCCAAATCAGCTTTATTGAAAGTGACGCCCGATGCCAAAAAGCTGGAGCCGCTCTTCATGAGTAACGATCCCATTTGGGGGATTGCCGCGCGTAACGCGCAGCAACGAATGGCTCTTGAGCTCCTGCTCAATGACGAAATCCCGCTCGTCACCCTGACTGGGAAAGCGGGTACTGGTAAGACGCTGCTCACATTAGCTGCGGGCCTTATGAAAATAGAAGATGATCGTAAATATAAAAAGTTGCTTATTGCTCGACCTGTTGTTCCAATGGGCAAGGATATTGGTTATCTGCCTGGTGAAAAAGATGAAAAGCTGCGTCCCTGGATGCAGCCGATCTATGATAATTTGGAATATTTATTTGATACCAAAAAGCCGGGAGACATTGAGAAAATACTAGCAGGTCTCGGAAGTATTCAAGTTGAAGCTCTGACGTACATTCGCGGGCGCTCAATTCCTGGCCAATTCATCATTATTGATGAGGCGCAGAACTTATCTAAGCATGAAGTGAAGACGATTGTATCCCGTGTAGGAGAGGGAAGTAAAATTGTTCTTCTAGGTGATCCCGACCAAATCGATCATCCATATCTCGATGCCTCTAGTAATGGATTAACTTATGTTGTGGAACGTTTCAAGCAAGAAGGTATTAGCGGGCATATCACTCTGGAACGTGGTGAACGTTCACATCTGGCGCAATTAGCAGCCGATCTGCTCTAAGAATTCAAAGAAGCCCACATCCCCGACGTGAGGGATGTGGGCTTCTTTGCGTGTTCTATGGCAGTATCTCAATGCGGCATCGATAAGCTTTGGCAATACCCTGCATGAGCTCTTCGAGCTGCCGATCCACGACGTAAACTGTGTGATCCTGAGCCTGGTACTGAGCGAGGAGGTGCTCTTCGATCTGAAGGGCAGCTTGGTCGATTTCAGCTTGCGGGCTATCTGCTGCAAAGCGGAATTGTACGACAAGCTTATCGTATAAATAATTGTGTTCTGCGCGGCTTGTGAAGCCATAATCGCTGAATAGATCAGTCAATTCAGCATCATCCGGCAGCAGACGCAGCTTCATCAGGTTCGTCTCAATATTGAAATGAGCCATAACATCAAGCGCAGCAAGCTGTTGTTCTTCATTGCTGACAATAAGCATTTCTTTGTCGCGGTCAAATAATTCAACTTTACCCGCGAGAGCTTTAACGATCTGTGCGTAAAATCCAGGTATTTTTCCTTCGGGCAGATCCATCATCAGACCAATTTTCGGTTCCATTCGGAGTCCTCACTTTACTTCGTTATCCTCTGCTACTTTACAGGGATAATTTAAGTTTTACAACTGCGAAGCCATTCTTCGTCTCTACACTAACGACATCGAGATAATTAACTATTTTTTTGGGGATGAAACCAAGCTGGAATTCTTTCATGAAGTCTTCAATTGTGGTATCAGGCAGTTGGAAGCCATTGAATTCAAGTTTATCCACAACAAAGCGGACTTCATTCATGTCGGGAAGTTCCTTCAAGATAAACATGCCTTGCAACGCGATTTGGACATGATCTTTTTTGCCTTTTGCAATGATAAACCCATCAGCAAATTCAAAATTCAAATTCTGTAATAGATCATTTTTTGAATGTATGTAAGCATTGAAATCCTTATCACTAATCGTTATAACCGGATTTTTGATAGAAGATAAGTCCATAAATTTACTTTCTTTCGTTACATACTGCGGCAGCTCTCGGAAAGCCGATGATAAACTATTCAAGTACTCGCGGAATAAAGGAATGCCCTCTTGTCTCCATTGGTCATTTAAGCTTTTTATTTGGGCTTCTATGACTTGAGCTTGTGTACTGACGGCTAGTTGTTTGTCCAGCTCTTCTTGAAGCTTTACGAGTCTCTCGCGCTGTGTGAGGAATTTCTCTTTTGTTTTCTGCAGCTGGGCGTGAGAAGAATCGAGTTCGGTTCGCAGGCTTTTCAATTTCTTGAACGATTCGGTGAAAGCTGATAAGGCGCGATGATCATTACTAATGATCATTTGCAGATACTCGAACATTCGCAATGCATCCGTAAAGGAACTAACGGTAAACAGCAGCATCCAGATCGAATCTCGATCACCTGTATAATAAGCTCTCAGCACTTTTCCGGCATGTTTTCGGGTGTTATCAACATTGCTGTTCTGCTTGATAATATCCTGTTCATTTTGTTTGATTTGAGCAACAATGCTTGCATCTTGTTCGTTTAATCGGCTCACTTCTTTATCAATTTCGAAAATGGTAAGCCCTTTTTGGACGAGATCTTTGGCTTCGTCTTGTGTAGGGGTCTTTTCTTCGGCTGAGATTGGTTGAAGTGGCAGTGTTATTTGAGTTAGCAATAGTATGGACAACATCATAGCTACGAATTTATATGTCATTGAACAAATTCTCCCCCTAAGAACAGATTATCATATTTCTATTAAATGAAGCACAAAAAAATACTTACCTCTGGGGAAGAGGTAAGTATTTGGCTTACATCTATTTTTTTGCCGGCGTAATTAATTTCAGGATTTCATCGAAGCTTTTAACGTTTTTAGGTATTTCTTTCGTTAAAGGAGAGGCTTGATTGATAGCATCGTAGGTTTGGTGAAAAAGGATGTGGTTATCCTGCGCCTTGCCGTCTATTGTGATTGTGAAGCCTACATCAATCGTTTGGTCCCGAATAAAGCCGGCGTCATCAATGGCGACAACCATTTTACCCGGAGCTTTAAGTTGGAAGAGATTTGCTTGATTTTTTTTGAGTTGCTCAGCTTTATCAGCAGTAAGGAATCCATTGTTTTGTAATTGCCCAATAAACTCTGGAAGCTTTGTTTGCAGCAGCGTATTCAATTCTTTTTCATTTTTACTAGTAAGTTCAACGCTGATGGATTTAGCAGAAGATCCGTCTTTCAACCTAACCGGTTCCTTGGCTTCTTTATACCATTTTGGGTCAATCCCGCTAAATATTAGATTACCAAGTGTCGTTGACAATTGAGAAGTATTTTTCAAAGTATCTACGGATAAGGGACTCGTGCTGTTCTGACTTATTTTTTGTAGATCGATTGCATAGTACTCGTCAGCTGTTTTATTTAATGCTGGCATATTAAAATACAATTTGCTATCTTTAATGAGAATTGGAATCTCAAATGGGGATGTAGAGCCCTTAGGTGTTATTTTCAAGTCCGTCTGGAACTGAAGTGGATCCACATTGCTAATGCCTTTCCAATCGATTGTGCTTTCTCTGACCAAAGATAACAGCCCGTTCGTTAAAGGGTTGGACGATTTCATCAATCCATCGCCTATAGCTAATGTTGTGCTCCCATCGAAGGTGTAAGATTTCATTTCTTTTTGTTTATTTAGTGATTGTTCGAGTGCTTCTTTGATCTTCGTGTTGTCTGTACAAGCTGTCAACGATATAAGGCTGATCGCCGTTACCGCTGTTAATGTAATCCACTTCTTTGACATGCTTTGCTGTCTCTCCTTCCATAAATCCTTCTTCATTATAATGGTTTCTGTATGTTTTGTCTTTAAGTAAAGAATTGGAGGGTTCTTCATTGAATCATCAGCTCGGACACCCAAGTGTTGTGACAGCCTTGAAAGAGGCTATTCAGTCAGCAGAATTTCAAGCCATCACATTCAGAGACTATATGGAAATTTGTCTATACAGTGAACCCTATGGCTATTATCGAAATGAAAGAACAAAAATCGGTAAACAAGGAGATTTCTACACAAGTTCCTCAATTGGTTCCGTCATGGGGGAAATGGTGGCATCTTTTATTTGTAAGCAGCTGCATAATGAAAGTCCTGAAACAGAACCCGTTCAAATTGTTGAATGGGGAGGGGGCAACGGACGTATGGCCCTTCACATCATGGGCGAAATAAAACGAACTGAACCCGCCATTTATGCCCGTTTAACCTATACTATTATTGAATCTAGCGGTTATCATCGTCAGCAGCAGCGAACACTGCTTGAAGAACATGCCCAAGTTATTCAATTTGCAAGTGAAACAGAATGG
Source organism: Paenibacillus sp. Soil787 (assembly GCF_001429545.1). Taxonomy (GTDB): domain Bacteria; phylum Bacillota; class Bacilli; order Paenibacillales; family NBRC-103111; genus Paenibacillus_E. The sequence continues at coordinate 638,951 of NZ_LMSP01000012.1, read as the reverse complement.
TTGGCTCAGCCCCCGCAAGATCAGCTTTATGTTCTTGCAAATGAGCTGTTGGATGCTTTCCCAATCCACCGAATTCGCTATAAAGATTTGCTTTTCCAAGAGTCCTATGTGAAATGGCAAGAAGAAGGACAAACTTTTCAAGAAATTTGGCGTCCTATCAGCTCCCAACGTTTATTAGACTTCCTAGATCGATCCAAAGTTCAATGGTTGGATGGTCAAATAGGGGAGATCAATCTTGAAGCTGAGAGTTGGGTCTCGCGTGTAGCTGAACGGATCCAAAGCGGGAGCTGCATCATTATTGATTATGGCGATACAGCAGAAGAACTGTTCGCTCCTCACCGTTATAATGGAACATTAATGTGCTATCGCAAACACCAAGCTCAGGATGACCCGTTCATCCATCAGGGTGAGCAGGATATGACATCGCATGTTAATTTTAGTTCATGCCAAATAGCTGCAAGTCAGAGTGGTTTTACTGACTGCAAGCTCCAGACGCAACGGGAGTTTTTGGTCGAACAAGGGATATTGCAAAGGCTTCAAAATCACTATGATCCGAACCCTTTCAGTGAAGTATCTAAGCGGAACCGCTCCATTAGGCAGTTACTGCTAAGTGATCAAATGAGTGAGCTATTCAAAGTATTTATCGCAAGCAAGCATTCTCTTCTGAACAAAAAAAGGTGAGCCGCTGAGTAACAGTCGGTTCACCTTTTTGCTTGTTGTTATTGTTGTGGGGTTTAAACAGACATTTTGAAAAATGACCAATACGTAAATCCGCTGAAGGAAATAATCATATATCCCCAGAACAACAATATGTAAGTTCGTTCTGACAAGCGCATATAGCCTAGAATGACGAATACGGCAGTTTGAAAAAAGAAAATCAGAGACATAGGTATCATATCGCCAGCTAAGCTCATTAGTGCGATAACAAGTGTCCAAAAACCTAGAACCCGAAACATGCGATCCATTCTCGTAACATCCCCCTCTCATACCACGTTGCACTTTAACTACAACACATTATACCGTTTGAAATGAGCGGTGTAAACCGTCAAACGGTGACGAAATTGAAAACATTTCATCAGATAGGAGTAGTATGTCTTTTTATCAGGATCCCATGTATGAGTGATAAAAAATTTGGCAATACCATTTAGTATCAAATAGATTCTATGAACTCTAGTACGGGCATAGAAATAATAATAATGGCACGAATCAATTTATCCCTGCTTTCTACGAATTGATTCTTTATTATGATGCATCCCCAATAGGTGAGACTTTGATCTACGCCAAAGAGATCCCACAAAGGAGAGACTTTGCCTACGCCAAAGATCCCTATATTATGTTAGGAGGTTCGACCATATGTCAGCAATTAGACAAGATGCTTGGAGCGATGAAGACGACTTAATCTTAGCGGAAGTGACACTGCGTCACATACGAGAGGGAAGTACACAATTATCTGCATTCGAAGAAGTTGGAGAGCGCATTGGGCGTACAGCAGCAGCATGTGGATTCCGTTGGAACAGTTTTGTAAGGAAAAAATATGAAGCGGCTATTCAGATTGCCAAAGCGCAGCGTCAAAAAAGAACGCAGCTCAAAAAGCACGCGGCCGTCTCGATTTCCGGTTCCTCTTCCGTTGGACTACTGGATGGACCTGAGCTGTCTACGGGCAAAGTAGAGACATTCACGGAAGAAACATTATCGATCGATGCTGTGATCCGGTTTCTAAGGCAATGGAGAAATACGTACCAAGATATGAATCGCCATATCAAAAATTTAGAAAAAGAACTGCAAGACAAAGAGGACGAACTAGATAGACTTGGCAGAGAAAACAACAAGCTGAATAAGCAAGTTAATGAAGTAGAAACGGATTATCGTGTTGTGAATGATGATTATAAAGCATTGATTCAAATTATGGATCGTGCTAGGAAAATGGCCTTCCTTGTGGAAGAAGAGGAAGAAGAGAAGCCGCGGTTCAAGATGGATGCGAATGGTAACCTGGAAAGAGTAGATTAAGCTGCCCTCCATCCTTAGATATAGAAGCTTCAGAACAAGGAGAGCCCTTGGACTGGGGCTTTTTTGTTGTATAATGAGACTTGTATGTAAAGGGGGAAATGAGATGCGTATCATGATTGTTGGTGCAGGCTCCTTAGGGCTTCTATTCGCTGCCAAGTTGTCTGCTTTTTGTGAACATATGACAGTCATTGCAAGATCAAGAGAACAAGCAGATGAGCTAGCTCAGAAGGGAATTGAGTTGGTTGGAACTGCAGAGTCAATTAGGACTACTCGTAGTGGAGTCATAGATTTTCGCTACTATTTAGAAGAAGCAGGGACGGCTAGTTCGTCTTTACATCATTTTGATTACATATTTCTCATGGTCAAACAGCCTGCTATTACACAAGAACTAATAAACAATTTGAAGTCTCAAATGTCTAAAGACACCTATTTAATAAGTTTCCAGAATGGAATAGGGCACGAAGTGAGCTTAGGTAAAGAGCTTGGGCGGGATAGCTTGCTGTTCGCTGTAACGACGGAAGGGGCTAGACGAGAGGGCTTGACGACCGTTACTCACACAGGACATGGTGTCAGTTATATAGGAAAAACAGAAGATTCGGATCATGTTGTAGATTCGACACATATTTTGTTAATTGAGATGCTTGAGAAGGCAGGATTTCATACAATGATGTCGAAGAACATGGATGTAAGGATTTGGAGCAAGTTGACGATAAATGCAGTAATCAATCCGCTTACCGCAATTTTACGTGTGAAGAACGGAGAGCTGCTGCTTTCACCTTGGGCGCGCGCACTCATGAATGACCTTTATCAAGAAACTCGTTTGGTGGCGACTGCCAAGGGGATTTTCCTGCCTGATGAGTTATGGGACACGCTTCTTAGCGTCTGCGAAGCCACAAGCCTTAATCATTCATCTATGCTTCAGGATATTGAACAGTCCCGACGGACGGAGATCGATCATATTAACGGAAGCCTAGTGAAACTGGCAAAAGAATTAAATCTTGAGATTCCGACTCACCAAACCGTGTACCAATTAGTGAAAGCACTAGAATAAGTAGGTGATTCTTAATGATGAATGTGCTAGCCAGTTGGATATCAACGATATATGCGGTCTTAGCAGTGGCGCCGTTTATTACGTTTGTCCTTATGTGGTTTCTAGTTTTTGTTTTTCTTAGAGATAAGAAGATGACAACAAGACTTACCATGGATGTGACGACGTTATTTCTGCTGGGCTCTGTTTCTTTGATGTGGAATCAACTATTTCATACGAATTTTGGTTTCTGGCTAATTGCGCTCGTGCTGCTCATCGCTTTTGGGATCATTGGTGGTTATCAGACGCATTTGAAAGGAAAAACCGAATTATTAAAGGTTAGCAGGGTAGTATGGAGGCTTAGTTTTCTAGTTCTATCAGCACTTTATATCCTGCTATTTTTCGTGCATATAGGGAAAAATTATATATTTTCGACCTAATCAAGACAATTTTGCGGAAATATTATGAATAAATCAATTTTAAGTATGTGTTTGTAATATTTATTAAAGAATTGTAGAAAATAACAATGAAATCCGTCTAGATTTTATTGACCGATGGTTGTATAATTAGAAACCGTAAAGGACCTTTTTTTCATATTATTTTAACAAAGGTGAATTAAATTTTTATCGAAGTGAATAAAAAGGTAAATTTGTTCTGGACAAAGCATAGTAATATGTTATAATTCCTTGCGTAGAGTCTAGTAAATTTTTTTACCAGAGGTTCATGTTAGATATACTAACGTGCGTGAAGCGGTTTCATTTGTTTTTGGGTTTAAGGTGTAAGGTTTATGCGAGTAAAGCTATCAAAAACACCTAACCATAGATGTTTAGATACATATTTTAAAGGAGGAGTTTATATGAAAGCGACGAAATGGGTTTCTACAGCAGTAGCATTAACGCTTATGGGTAGTGTGGCAATTGGTTGTGCCAAAAAAGAGGAACCATCTGCATCACCAACTGGAGATACTAAAGGTACAGCAGCTCCTGCGGCATCTAACAAACCGCAAGAAATTAAAATCAACTTTACAGCAGAGCCGCCTGTTATGGATAGCTCCAAAGCAACTGCTAATGCTGCTTTCACATTCATGAGCGCATTTAACGAAGGTTTATACCGTATTGATAAAGACGGCAAAGCAACTCCTGGACTTGCAAAAGACGCACCTAAAATATCTAATGATGGTCTAACGTACACGATCGACATTCGTGACAACGCAAACTGGTCAGATGGTCAACCTGTTAAAGCTCAAGATTTCGTATATTCCTTCAAACGTACATTAGATCCAGCAACAAAGGGGCAATATAGCTTCGTAGTAGCTTGGATTAAAGGCGGAGAAGCTGTAACGAAAGCAAAAACACCTGAAGAGGTTAAAAAAGCTCAAGATGCACTTGGCGTAAAAGCAATTAGCGACAAACAGCTTGAAATTAAACTTGAGAAACCAGTTACCTTCTTTACACAAATGCTTGCGTTCGGAACTTTCTTGCCGCAAAGAGAAGATTTCGTTACAAAAGCTGGCGATAAATATGGAGCAGAAGCTGATAAAGTAATTGGTGCAGGTCCATTTATTTTAAGCAAATGGGATCATGGCCAAACACTTGAACTTGTTAAAAACGATAAATATTGGGACGCTGCTAACGTTAAACTTACGAAAGCAACTGTCAATATCGTAAAAGATACAAATACAGGACTTAACCTATACGAAACAGATGCAGCTGATTTGACTGAAATCAATCGCGATCAACTTAAACTATATGCAGGCAAACCAGACAATTTGCCAAAACCTGAGTTGACTAACTCTTATCTGATGTACCAAACTAAAAAAGTTCCTGCCTTGGCTAACAAGAAAATTCGTCAAGCTTTAGGTATGGCAATCGATCGTCAAGCGTATGTAGATACCGTTCTTGCTAACGGATCTGTGGCTTCCACAGGACTAGTGCCTGGTGGTACTTCAGATGGTGCAGGCGGGGATTTCCGTAAATCCGCTGGCGAAACACAACCTAAATTCGATGCTGCCAAAGCAAAACAATTGCTTACTGAAGGTTTGAAAGAAGCTGGCTTGACGGCTCTTCCGAAAATGAAAGTGAATGCGGATGATACAGAAACTGCGAAAAAATCACTTGAGTTCATCCTTGCTCAATGGAAACAAAACCTTGGATACGAAGCAGAAGCGAACCCAGTTCCGCATGCATTACGTATCGAGTTGTCTTCTAAACATGATTTCGATATCGCACTTTCCCTATGGGGCGCGGATTACAACGATCCAATGACGTTCTTGGATATGTGGGTAACTGGCGGAGAGTTCGATGAAGGCGACTACAGTAACCCGCAGTATGATACTTTAGTTAAGCAAGCTCAAGCAGAAACTGATGCTACCAAACGTGCGAAAGCATTGGTTGAAGCTGAGAAAATCCTGATGGATGATCAAGGTGTATCACCGCTTTACTTCCGTACGCGTGCTTACTTGAAAAAGGCTCCAGTTGACGGTTTGATTCTTCCATCTTTTGGTCAAGAATGGGAATTGAAATGGACATCTATTAAGTAGTCCAAACAGCATATCATTAAAGAAGAAGGGGCCGTTCGCACCTCGTGGGAGCGGCCCCTTCTAAATTTCTCAGCAGTTAATTTTAATAAAGGAGGAGCATTATGGTTAAGTTCATTCTTCGCCGTTTCTTATATGCGCTTATTACGTTATGGCTTATTGCATCATTCACTTTCGTATTGATGAAAAACTTACCAGGTAATCCACTAGGAGAAGGCGCCGAAAAGATTCCTAAGGCTACGAAAGAGATGCTGATGAAGCAATACGGTTTAGATAAGCCACTATGGGAACAATACTTGACATTCATGAACAATATCATCCATGGCGATCTAGGAGCTTCCTTTCAATTCCCTGCTCACAAAGTTACTGATATTATCAAACAAGCATTTCCTTCTTCACTAGAACTAGGGTTGATCTCTATCGCTATTGCTATTATTGCAGGTCTTACTTTAGGGATTATTGCTTCCTTGAAGCATAATAAAGCAGGCGATTACACGGCAATGTTTATTGCGATTCTCGGTGTATCTATCCCATCATTTGTTCTTGGTCCATTGCTTTCTTATTATATCGGTGTAAAATGGGGTATTCTTCCTGCGGGTTTATGGAAAGGTCCAAGTTATCGAGTTTTACCAGCACTTGCGCTTTCTTTCGGAACGATTGCCATTTTGGCACGTTTAATGCGTACATCTATGTTAGACGTACTCAACCAGGATTATATTAAGACTGCCAAATCCAAAGGTTTAACCAACTTTACTGTTGTTGTTAAGCATACGATTAGAAATGCTATCCTACCAGTTATTACGATTATTGGACCAATATTTGTAAACGTAATCACAGGAACGCTAGTAGTTGAACAAATTTTCTCCGTGCCGGGCCTGGGTAAACACTTTGTATCATCCGTTTATTCAAACGATTACACCATGATTTCTGGATTGACGATTTTTTACTCAAGTATTCTTATCTTAGTAATCTTTATCACAGACGTAGTGTATGGCTTTGTAGACCCTAGAATTCGTCTTGGGAAAGGCGGGAAATAATCATGCAAACACCAAATAATGCAACTGAGAATAACTACAAGTTTGCTCCCGTTTCAAATAAATCTTTAACTGGCGAAAAAATTGTTAGACCTTCGCTCAATTATTGGCAGGACGCATGGAGACGACTTAAGAAAAATAGACTGGCTATGGCTGGCTTAATTATATTAGTTACCTTGATCGTATTAGCGATTATTGTACCTTTTGTTTCAAGCTATGATTATCAGACGCAAAACTTAAAAGTAAAAAATGTGGCTCCAAGTGGTGAACACTGGTTCGGTACAGATGACTTCGGACGCGATGTTTGGACCCGTATATGGTGGGGAACACGTATCTCCTTATTTATCGGGATTGTAGCAGCTTTAATTGATTTGGTTATCGGTGTTCTTTATGGTGGTATTTCTGCGTACTATGGCGGGAAAGTTGATGAAGTAATGCAGCGTACGATTGAAATCGTCTATGCGATTCCTTTCTTATTGATCGCGATTCTACTCATTATGGTTATCGGTTCCGGTATTTCATCGATTATTTTGGCTATGGCCATAACGGGTTGGGTACCAATGGCGCGTTTGGTTCGCGGTCAAATGCTAACGTTGAAAGAGCAAGAGTTCGTGCTTGCTTCTCGTACGCTTGGTGCATCGCCAATGAGAATTATTATGCGCAGCTTGATTCCTAATGCGTTAGGTATCATCATCGTGCAAATTACCTTTGTTGTTCCAGCCGCTATCTTTACTGAAGCATTCCTTAGCTTCATTGGTCTTGGTGTTAAACCGCCGCTCGCATCGCTGGGTAACTTGCTATCTGACGGCGCCAACTATATTCGGTTATATCCGCATCGCCTTATTTTCCCGACTATTATTTTCAGCTTGATTCTATTAAGCTTCAATTTACTCGGCGACGGGCTTCGTGATGCGCTTGATCCAAAAATGCGCAAGTAAGAAGGGGTGAATAATGATGAGCACCAATAACAATTTACTTGAAGTAAAAGATTTGAGAGTTTCTTTCCGGACATATGCGGGGGAAGTTCAAGCTGTTCGCGGCGTATCTTTTTCTTTGAAAAAAGGTGAAGTGTTGGCGATTGTAGGTGAATCCGGCTGCGGTAAATCCGTTACGGCACAAACGCTCATGCGTTTAATTCCTACTCCGCCTAGCTATATAAAAAGCGGTTCTATCATGTTTGACGGGAAAGTGGATATTACCAAGCTTTCCAACAAACAAATGGAGAAAATTCGCGGATCCGAAATGGGTATGATCTTCCAGGATCCGATGACTTCTTTGAATCCGACGATGAAAGTCGGCGATCAAATTACTGAAGGTTTGATCAAGCATGAAGGTTTGAACAAAAAGGCTGCAACTGAGAAAGCGATTGAAATTCTCAAGCTTGTAGGCATTAACTCCCCAGAGGGCCGGATTCATCAGTATCCACATGAGCTCTCCGGTGGTATGCGTCAACGTGTTATGATTGCTATCGCACTTGCATGTTCACCAAAACTGCTTATCGCAGATGAGCCAACAACGGCTCTTGACGTGACGATCCAGGCGCAAATCATTGATCTGATGAAGACGATCTCTGTAAAAACGGACTCATCAATTATTTTAATTACGCATGACCTTGGTGTTGTGGCTGATATGGCTCAGCGTGTTGTCGTTATGTATGCTGGAAAAATTATTGAGCAAGGTACAGTAGATGAAATTTTCTATGAGCCACAGCATCCATATACATGGGGCTTGCTTCGTTCAGTGCCGCGTTTGGATACGAATAGTAATGAAGAGCTAGTACCAATTCCGGGTACTCCACCAGATCTATTCGCACCTCCAAAAGGGTGTGCTTTTGCAGCAAGATGTCCATATGCCATGAATCATTGTTTGGAAGAAGATCCAGAGCATACGTCGCTTTCTGAGACGCACAGTGCCGCTTGCTGGTTGCTGCACCCAGATGCACCGAAGGTTGAACGTCCTGTAGGAGTGGGAGGTCATCAACATGTCTAAAGCTAATCAACCTATCTTACAAATTCGTAATATGAAGAAGCATTTTAACCTTGGCAACGGTAAAGTGTTGAAAGCTGTTGACAATTTCTCTATAGAAATTAAACGCGGTGAAACATTTGGTCTCGTAGGGGAATCCGGGTGTGGGAAGTCGACTGCGGGCAGAACGATTATCAAGCTTTATGATGCAACGGAAGGCGAAGTTATTTTCGACGGTGAAGATGTTCATAAGTTGAAGGGCAAAAAGTTGAAAGACTTTAATCGGAATATGCAAATGGTATTCCAAGATCCTTACGCTTCTTTGAACCCTCGTATGACGGTTGGAAATATCATTGCTGAAGGTATTGATATTCATGGTTTGTACAAAGGCGCTAAACGTAAAGAACGCGTAATGGAATTGCTGCGCGCTGTTGGTTTGAACGATGAGCATGCCAACCGTTTCCCGCATGAGTTTTCCGGCGGTCAGCGTCAACGTATCGGGATTGCCCGTGCGCTTGCGATTGAGCCGAAATTCATTATTGCGGATGAGCCGATCTCTGCATTGGACGTTTCCGTTCAGGCACAGGTTGTAAACCTGTTCAAAAGATTACAGAAAGAAATGGGCTTGACTTACTTGTTTATCGCGCATGATTTGGCGATGGTTAAGCATATTTCCGATCGTATCGGCGTTATGTACCTTGGTAACCTTGTTGAGGTAACGACGTCTGACGCACTTTACGCGAAGCCGCTTCATCCTTACACACAATCACTGCTTTCGGCGATTCCGATCCCAGATCCGGAAATTGAGCGTACACGTGATCGCATCATTCTACAAGGTGATGTACCAAGTCCGCTTAATCCGCCTAGCGGATGTCCGTTCCGTACGCGCTGTCCGCAAGCAATGCCGCAGTGTGCGGAATCAATGCCGCCATCAAAAGAAGTGGAACCCAATCACTTCGTAGCTTGTCATTTGTATTAAGATTATCCGGCCGTCCCTTCAGGGGGCGGCTATTTATTGTTCAATTGTAATTATTAAAAATACAGTTTTGACGATTGCTGACCTTACGTGTACAATCAAAGAATAGTTGTTTTATTTGGTATGAAGAGGAGACACTAATCGCGTATGCAAATAGAAACTTTTCATTGGAAGAAAAATCAGAAGTTAGCGGAAGATTACATAGCTCAAACGGATAATGCTAAGGCTTTATATCCTTACCATTTCGGGAACTTGGCAGACTGGCAGTCTCGGGTGCAATGGTTAGACGAACCAAAGACTTCACCTCAAGTTGATCGAGGGCGCTTGGTGCAAGTTTTACAGAAATATAATGAGAAAATTGGGAATGCACAAGCTGCATTTGACCAAATCTCAGCATTGGCTGATAAGAATACACTTGCCATTGTTGGTGGCCAGCAAGCTGGATTGTTCGGCGGTTCACTGCTTGTATTGTACAAAGCCATTACCATTGTTCAATTGGCTCGTGAATGGAGTGGGAAATTACAACGGCCTGTTGTACCGATCTTTTGGATCGCTGGCGAGGATCATGATTTCGATGAGGTTAATCATACGTACGCGCTATCGAATGCCCAGCAGATTGAGAAAATCAAGGTTGATCATCCGACAGGGCGACGCACATCCGTCAGTAGGCTGCCTATTGAACCTGATGCATGGAAAGAGGCCTTAACCGCGTTAGATCAATCTCTGATGGATACAGAGTTTAAAGCTTCGCTAATCGCTAAGCTGGAGGGAACAATAGAGGATGGGGCGACCTTATCTGATGCTTTTGCTCGCTGGATGGCAATCCTATTTGGTGAATACGGTCTTGTCCTTATAGATTCCGATGAACCCTCCCTGCGAGCTTTGGAAGCGCCCATGTTTGAGCAGTTGATCTTACAGAATGAAGCATTCTCGGGATCATTACAGAAGAGTCAGGATGCTGCTCAGCAAGCAGGATATGAGAGTCAAGCTGAAATAAGTAAAGACGGAGCTAATTTGTTTGTATTTGCAGATGGACAGCGGCTGCTGCTGCATCGTGAAGGTGAACGATTTACAGATAAGAAGCAGGATAATAGTTTTACAAAACAGCAGCTTCAAGATTTAGCATTAACAACGCCTGAGAATTTGAGTAATAACGTGATGTCGCGGCCTCTTATGCAAGAATTTCTATTTCCTGTTCTCGCTACTGTGTTAGGGCCAGGGGAGATTGCTTATTGGTCGCTGACGAAGCATGCTTTTGAACAGTTTGGCATGAAAATGCCGATCATAGCACCACGCATGGAGTTTACGTTGATTGAAGGTACGGTTCTGAAGCAAATGAACAAATATGGCTTTACATTTGAAGACGTTCTTGAACGCTTTGAACACAAGAAGCAAGAATGGTTGGATGCGCAAGATACCTTGCAATTGAATGAGCGCTTCGAAGCCGTAAAATCCGATTTCAGTATGAACTACGCGCCGCTTGTGGAATCTCTTGTTGCGATCAACCCCGGGGTTAAGAAGCTTGGCGAAACTAATTTAGCGAAAATCCTGGAGCAAATCGATTTTTTACGTAATAAAGCAGGAGAAGCCTATAAGACGCAATTCGATGCGGCATTGCGACAATTAGAACGCATAAGACTAACGATTTTGCCGTTCGCCAAGCCGCAAGAAAGAGTGTATAATGGGTGTGCTTATATGAATCGGTATGGGAATGAATGGCTCCGAGACTTAGTTGAGACGCCAATTCCTGTGGATGGTTTGCATCGTATTTATTATTTATAGGAGGAAACGAACATGACAACTGTAGAAAAGAGTATTGTTGCTGATATAACACTGGCACCTGAAGGTCATTTGAAAATTGATTGGGTTCAGGCGCATATGCCTGTTTTGAATCGTATTCGTGAGCAATTTGAGAAAGAGCAGCCTTTTAAAGGGTTAAAAGTGGCTATTTCCTTGCATCTAGAAGCGAAAACAGCCTATTTAGCCAAAGTAGTAAAAGCTGGTGGAGCTGAAGTAACGATTACTGGAAGCAATCCGCTATCAACACAAGATGACGTTTGTGCGGCGCTTGTTGAGGATGGTATTACTGTTTTTGCGAAATACAATCCGAGTCCGGAAGAGTACAAAGAGCTCTTGATTAAAGCGCTCGAAACGAAGCCTGATCTGATCATTGATGATGGTGGCGATTTGGTTTCTATCCTACATTCCGAACGTAAAGATTTGGCTGTACAAGTTCGCGGCGGGGCTGAAGAAACAACAACTGGTATTCTTCGTTTGAAAGCGATGGAGAAAGAAGGCAAGCTTGAATTCCCGATGGTCGCAGTTAACGATGCGTTCTGTAAATACTTGTTCGATAATCGTTATGGAACAGGTCAATCCGTTTGGGATGGCATCAACCGTACAACTAACTTAGTTGTAGCTGGTAAAACGGTTGTTGTTGTCGGTTATGGCTGGTGTGGTAAAGGTGTGGCAATGCGTGCTAAAGGTTTGGGCGCTAATGTAATTGTAACAGAAATTGATGCAATTAAAGGTGTCGAGGCCTACATGGATGGCTTTGCTGTAATGCCAATGCTGGAAGCGGCGAAATTGGGCGATTTCTTCGTAACGGTTACGGGTAATCGTGACGTGATTCGTGGAGAGCACTACAAAGTAATGAAAGATGGCGCGATTCTTTCGAATGCAGGCCACTTCGATGTAGAAGTAAACAAACCGGAACTTGAAGCAATGTCTTCTTCCAAGCGTACAGTAAGACGCAATATTGAAGAGTACCAACTAACAGACGGTCGCAAAGTATACATACTTGCTGAGGGACGTTTGGTTAACCTAGCTGCTGGTGATGGTCATCCGGCTGAAATTATGGATATGACGTTCGCGCTGCAAGCTATGTCACTGAAATATGTCAATGATGAGTACAAGAAATTAGGCAAAAGCGTTGTCAATGTACCTTATGTGCTGGATGAGCAAGTTGCTCGATTCAAGTTGGAATCACTTGGCACTAGCATTGATTCGTTGACAGAAGAGCAGAAGATGTATCTGGACAGCTGGGCGGAGCATTAAGATTTAAAGGAGTCTAAGGTCTCCTTTTGAGCATACAAGAGCTTTAGAGAACATAATAGGCTTTGAAAAGCTTGGAAAGAATTAAGAACTTCTAGAACCTTTCAGACCACTATTTGAGTGGGTTGGAAGGTTCTTTGTTTTGTGTAGGAAATTAGCATCATACGAATCTGTGGATAAGTGTTTAGAATGGAAATGGGGGATGTACGATTCATTGCGGATGAATGAGCGTAGGGGATAAGGTTGGGGAGGAACCGACATTTTTTTGTCCAGCATGTAATGGAACGATGGTAAGAAAAGGAAAAGCCGAGGGTAGGATGAGCCATTGGATAGAAGTGTTTATTCGTCCACAGGGTCATTTTGTTCAAGTAATTTATATGTTTTTGGTTAAGTGAAGAGTTAACCCTTATTTCCATATAAAAAAATGTGTTTTGGGTTGGCGCGAACTTTAACAAGAAGGAGTGATGGTAATTATGGTAAACCTGCAATTGTGCAGGCTTTTTTCTTTTGGATAGCTCCTGTTCATAAATACCTGCAATTGTGCAGGCTTTTGCGGGCTTTTTTTAATATCAGGATGGAGAAACTCCCAAAAATTCCTGCATTTTTGCAGGCTTTTCCTCTTTTTAAACGATTTCAGCAAAAATATTCTGTACTTTTGCAGTAATTTTGGCTGTTCCTCCTCGTACGGCCTGCGTTTATTTGGAACGGAAGCGCAGGATGGTCTTGCTGTGAAGTCGATATTCGACTTCTCAGACTTTACCGATGAGCCTCGGCTCGCAGAGCTCTCGCTAAGAGCGCGGTTTTGGCGCTTATTTGTTCGGGCGCTTCTGAATAAGCGCGGTTCTCACGCTTAATTGTTTCGCAATGAATACGGAACAAAGGTTTGACGAGGCTAAGGCTTATTTTATCAGCCAAAATTTGTTGAAGTTACTCGCTGATTTGCAACCTTTCGAGCGTAACCCCCGTTTATAGGGTGTATAACCTATATTTGGTAGCGAGGGGATGGCAAGATGGGGGTCTTAAAAAGCAAAGTGCACGGCAGTTTCATGCAAAGTAGTACTGCAGCTAACAAAACAAAGAGGAATAGGTTTGGTCGGAAGATTTCTTTCTTGCTTGCCGCGTGCATGCTAGTAATTGGTCTACTATCAGGCTGTAGTTCTTCAAAAAATGAATCCTCAATGTCATCATCGGCGGACATGAAAATGGTTGCAACGAGCGACGCAATAAAGCCAGAATCTGCAAAGTCACTTGATGCTAAGTCCGCAGCTCCAGCTGCTGCTGCAGGGAAAGCAGATGAGCTAGCGCCTACGGAAGTAAAAAACGCACCGATCACGGTCATGCCGGCAACGGGAAACGATGAAGCAGCGGGATTTAATCGTAAGTTAATCTACCGAGCTAACTTGGTTATGCCTGTAGAGGACTACAGCAAGGCTCAGACAGCTCTCCGAGACTTGGTAGCGCTTAGTGGGGCATATATTCTGCAATTTTCGGAAAATGCGAATACGGGGGAACGTGGCGGAACATATACAATTAAAGTAGCAGCAAATGGGTTTGTGTCCTTGCTAGATGGCTTAGAGAAGATGAGTCCATCGCTCCAACGGAATGTACAAGGGCAAGACGTTACAGAGGAGTATGTAGATCTTAATTCACGCCTCAAAGCCAAACAAATGGTGGAAACCCGACTATTGGGCTTTATGGAGAAAGCTTCAAAAACGGATGAGCTGCTCGCTTTCTCAAACGAGCTGTCCAAGGTACAGGAAGCGATTGAACAGATAAAGGGGCGAATAAGGTATTTGGATCAAAATGTCTCATTCTCGACGATTGAGCTTCGTATGTACCAGCAAACGGGTAATAAGCCGCTGCTATCTGATCCTAATAAGCTAACGCTAATGGAACGTATTCAAAAAGCATGGAATTCAAGCCTAAATGTACTGGTTGCAGTCATGCAAGGTATTCTCGTTTTCCTAGCAGCTGCATTTCCGATTCTCGTCATTGGCCTCCTGATCGGCGTACCGATCTGGGTATTCAGACGCAAAAGAAATAAACAACTGCATGAGATGCGATTGCAGCTCAAAGAGCAAAATGCTTCTTTAAACGCACTTGAAGATGAGAAACAAGGAACAAAAGACGCAGAATAGACCTAAAATTGAAAATAATTTTGAAAATCCTGCTCTCAAAGCAGGATTTCTTTTATTTTTAGCGAATATTGATTCAAATGTGGTGGAAAGTGGTACAAAGTGGAGGAAAGGGGGGCGCCGTGCTATGTTCATGGGTGAATATCAACATAGCATCGACGAAAAAGGCCGAATGATCATCCCGGCCAAGTTTCGAGAAGCCCTCGGCGACTCATTTGTCATCACCCGCGGTCTGGATCAGTGCTTATTCGTTTATCCGCAATCGGAATGGGCGATACTCGAGCAGAAGCTCAAAGTACTGCCGCTAATGAAATCAGATGCGCGTGCCTTCACCCGGTTCTTCTTCTCCGGTGCAACGGAGTGTGACCTCGATAAGCAAGGGAGAGCGAACATTCCAGGTAACCTCGTGGACCATGCCAAACTTGAAAAGGATTGTGTGGTAATCGGTGTTTCCAACCGAGTTGAGATTTGGAGTAAGCAAATTTGGGAAAGCTATGCCAATGAATCCGAACAGTCATTCAATGAAATAGCTGAGAAACTCGTCGATTTTAATTTTGATTTATAGAGGCTTATGAAGTTAGTTTTGCCAAGGCAAAACTTTTAGGAGGACACCAAGTGTTTCATCATGTGACGGTACTAAAGGAAGAATCTGTTGAAGGTTTACATATAAAGCCAGATGGCGTTTACGTGGATTGTACGATGGGAGGGGCAGGACATAGTTCCCTAATTGCATCTAAATTAGGTCCAAATGGCTTGTTGATTGCTCTAGATCAGGATGATGTCGCATTAGCGAATGCTCAAACCGTGTTAGCGCCTTACCTGGATCGCGTGAAAATCGTAAAAAGCAATTTCAGAGAGTTGGAGCAAGTGCTTCAGAATGAGCCTAGAGCACTTCGTGACGGCAAGCCGCAGGTGGATGGAATTCTCTTCGATCTAGGCGTGTCATCTCCACAGCTTGATGAAGGGGATCGTGGTTTCAGCTACAACCATGATGCTGAGCTCGACATGAGGATGGATCGTTCGATGGAATTAACCGCCAAAACGATCGTCAATGAGTGGCCCGCTGACAAAATTGCGCGAATTTTGTTTGAATATGGCGAAGAGAAGTTTTCCAGGCGGATCGCAGGCGTCATTGTGGAAGCGCGGACCAAACAACCGATTGAAACTACTGGTGAGCTAGTGGAGCTGATCAAGGAAGGTATTCCGGCAGCAGCAAGAAGAACCGGCGGTCACCCAGCGAAGCGGAGTTTCCAAGCGCTGCGTATCGCGGTGAACGATGAGCTAGGAGCTTTTGAAGAAGCGCTGGAGCAATCACTCCGTTGTTTAGCCCCACAAGGCAGAGTCGCTGTAATTACCTTCCACTCACTGGAAGATCGCATATGCAAACAATTTTTTGTAAAAAACGTTGAAAAATGTACCTGTCCTTCGGATCTTCCATTTTGTGTTTGCGAGAAGACCGGAGTTGTCAAATTAGTAACACGAAAACCAATTTTACCAAGCGAACATGAGCTTGAAGTTAATCAAAGAGCAAGATCTGCGAAGCTGCGAATCGCTGAAAAGCTTTAAATTTAAATTGCCCACAAAAAGAAGACAAGCTCTGAAGCTTATTCCTATTACTTTGCGGGGGCCCCAAATAAACACAAGGGAGGAAATGAATTATGCCATCTTATATCCAAGGCAATTTGGCTATTGATCCAAAACGTTCGGCACCGGCACCTAAAGTGAAGATCAAAGAAACAACGAAGGTTGTATATCGCAATAAAACGTTGCCGACACAAGAGAAAATGCTATATTTATTCACGGTAATCCTTTGTGTCATTGTGGCGGGTATTATTATCTGGCGTTATGCGGCTATTTATCAGATGAATGCTAATATATTGAAAATGCAAAGTGAAATTCGTGAGATGCAAGCTCAGAACAGTGCTTTGAAGCAAGAAGTAGAAAAGCTGCAAAGTCCTGAACGTATGAAGGGTGAGGCTGTGCGGCTTGGTTTTAATTTAGGAGATGAAAAGAAAGTCAGTTTAGTCACTCCAGAAAAAACAAAATCAAATACAAGCAGCAGCAAAAATAATAAAGTAGCTTCTTCTAAACCGTAATGGGCAGGTATTTCATATGACAAAAAAAATTAAGTTGCGATCTTTGCTAATTGGAGGGTTTTTCACCCTTCTTTTTGTTGTCCTACTATCTAAGGTCTATTGGATTCAAGTGGTAGAAGCTTCGTGGTTGCTAGAGAAAGCCGAGAAGAGATGGGAAACAGACAAAGTGATTAATCCGGTAAGGGGTTCGATCCTGGACCGAAACAATAAAGTGCTAGCCGAGGAAGCTACGTCTTATACCATTGCACTTAATCCCAAAATGATTGATAGCAACCACATCGCTGAGGATGTTACGCAAGGATTAGCGGAAATTTTGAAAGAATCGGATGTAACGAAGCCTACGCTTGTCAATAAAATCCGTGATCGCGCTACGAAAATGAAGCCGGATGGTACGGATTTTGCGGTTTATACGGAGATTAGAAATGAAGGTTGGAAGATTGAGAAAGAGAAGGCAGATCAAATACGTGCGTTAATTTCAGTTCTTCAAGCAAAACTCAAGTTAAACGCAAAAGCTAATGTAGGAATTACTATTTTGGAAGATAAGAAACGCTATTATCCAGGTGAAACACTAGCCTCTCACATTCTTGGGTACACGAATAAAGAAGGCGAGGCTGCCATAGGATTAGAGCTTAAACTAGACCAAACCCTTAAGGGTGTTCCTGGGATGTTGAGCTATGAGAAGGATGCGAAGGGTGTTGAGCTTCCTGATTCCAAGATTGATTTCAAGCCGGCGCAAGACGGGAACAATGTGCGGCTCACCATTGATAAAAACATTCAGTATTATTTGGAGAGCGCACTTGCAAAGGTCAATGACAAGTGGCACCCTAAGAGCCTGACGGCAATTGCCGTAGATCCGCAAACGATGGAAATTTTGGGCATGGCCAATACGCCTACCTTTAACCCCAATACCTATGGGACGATTAAAGATCAAAGTGATTTTAAAAATAATGCGGTAGCCTCTCGTTACGAGCCTGGCTCTACGTTTAAGATCGTGACGTTAGCTGCTGCAGTAGAAGAAGGTCTATTCAATCCGAATGAAATGTACCAGTCTGGTAGTATTAAGGTTGAAGATAGAGAGCTTCATGATCATAACCGCGTTGGGTGGGGGAAAATATCTTTCTTGGATGGCCTTAAGCGCTCTAGTAACGTGGCCTTCGTTAAATTGGGTTACGAGAAATTAACCCCGCCTAAGCTGAAAGATTACATTACGAAATTTGGGTTTGATCAAAAAACAAATATAGATATGCCGAATGAAGTTTCCGGTTTAATCGATATGAAATATCCATCTGAGTTTGCAACAGCAACATATGGACAAGGAAAGGTCGTTGTTACAGCCATTCAACAAACAGCCGCTTATGCTGCGATGGCTAACGGCGGCAAATTGATGTGGCCTCACATTGTTAAGGATATTGTCGATCCGAAAACAGGGAAAACCATTCAATCTTTTGCACCTCAAGTCGTTAGGCAAGTCGTAAGTGAAAAGACAGCTAGTCAGGTGACCGGATATTTAGAACAAGTTGTATCAGATCAAGAGATTGGTACTGGTAAGCTTGCTTTTATGGAGGACTACCGTGTCGCAGGAAAGACAGGAACAGCTAACATAGTTCTTCCCGGTGAAAAGACGTATTCCACGGATTCATGGGTTATTTCCTTTATCGGGTATGCTCCTGCAGAAAATCCTCGTATCTTAGTTACACTGATCGCTGATCAACCTGATCTAGGCGGCAATTATCACTTAGGAGGGCAGGTATTAGCTCCTGCTTTCAAAGAAATTGTGGGTGAATCGCTGCAGTATATGGGCGTTGCTTCGAATAAGCAAACCAAAATGGTCACGAAGGAAGCGAATAAGCTTACTGTGCCTAATTTTGCAGATGTGACAGCAGAAAGCGCCAAGGCTACAGCGAAGGAGAGCGGTTTGTCACTTGAGGTTTTCGGTAAGGGAGCCAAGGTTGTGGATCAATTTCCGAAAGCAGGTACTGAAATCCTATCTACACAACGAATATATGTTGCGATGCAAGCTGTTGACGAAATGCCGCTGCCTAACTTGGTCGGCAGATCACTTCGGGATGCAGTTGAAGCTTGCTCCTTCTTTAAAGTAGACTGTCAAACCTCTGGTGAAGGATATGTCTCGGATCAAGCCACCACGGGGGAAGGCGAGGGGAGAAGTGTGACTTTGCAGCTCAAACCATTAAGCGATAAATCAGCAGCTGCAAGTTCAGCAGCTCCTACACCTACGCCAACACCAGCGTCGAATACGAAAACAGAAACGCAGCGATCTACAGCCAAAAAGACACCTTAATGGATAGCTTGTTCTAACCCCTGTTTGTCCTGAATAGTCATGTTAGGAATGATGTTGACTTATTTGGGAAGGGAGACTGAACGTTCATGCGTGTTTCTAACGTTACCGTTCGTCGCAGATTGTTTACTGCGCTCATCATTGGTACTGTCATATTTGCAGCACTTATTCTCCGTCTAGCTTATGTCCAGCTATGGATTGGACAAGACTTGGCGAATAAAGCAGAGGATAGTTGGCGAAGAAAAATAGAGTTTGCGCCCAAGCGAGGCGAGATTCAAGATCGCAATGGGATAACGATGACTTACAGTATGAGTACACCTACGATCGTGGCTATTCCTGTTCAAATTCAAGATGCCCGAAGCACTGCGGCCAAACTTGCCGAAGTGCTGCAAGGGAACGAAGATGACATTTATAAACAGATTACAAAGAAAACATCCCAAAACGATATCAAGCCTTCAGGACGGAAAATAACGATTGAAAAAGCGCAAGAAGTACGAAATCTGCATCTTCCTGGTATTGTGGTCGCAGAAGATAACAAAAGATACTACCCTTTTGGCTCATTAGCTGCCCATATTCTCGGTTTTGCTGGGTTAGATAAAGGGCTGACAGGCATTGAGGCGAAATATAACAGCCAATTGACTGGAATACCAGGAAACATATCCTATATGACTGATGCAGCAGGAAGAACGCTGGAAGGGACAACAGATACCTATACGAAGCCTAAAGACGGCCTTAATATGAAGTTGACGATTGATACTCATCTGCAATCTGTATTGGAAAGAGAATTAGATCAGGCCATGGTACAGTATAAGGCGCAAAATGTTATTGCCATCATGATGGATCCTAATAATGGTGAAATCCTTGCTATGGGAAGCAGGCCTACTTATGAACCAGGCAATTATAAGGATTTTCCGGCTGAAACTTATAACAGGAACTTACCGATTTGGAAAACATATGAGCCGGGTTCTACCTTCAAAATTATTACGCTAGCTGCGGCACTAGAGGAAAAAAAAGTTGATTTAAAAAATGAACAGTTTTACGATCCTGGATTTATTGAGGTCGGAGGGGCTAGACTCCGCTGTTGGAAACGCGGCGGTCATGGCAGTGAAACAATGCTGCAAGTCGTACAGAACTCCTGCAACCCCGGATTCGTCGTAATGGGACAGCGTTTAGGCAAGGAAAAATTGTTTGATTACATTTCAAAGTTTGGTTTTGGGAAGAAGACGGGAATTGACCTTGGCGGCGAAGAAAACGGCATTATGTTCAAACCGTCACAAGTGGGTCCGGTTGAGCTTGCAACGACGGCATTCGGTCAAGGTGTATCGGTCACTCCGATTCAGCAAATCACGGCTGTGTCTGCGGCTATTAACGGAGGAAAACTTTTTAAGCCGTATGTGGCGAAGTCATTCACGAATCCGGATACAGGTGAGATCGTTGATGTTGTAAAGCCCGAGCTTGTACGCAATGTCGTCTCGGAGGAGACATCGAAGCAAGTACGCGAAGCGCTTGAAAGCGTTGTTGCCAAAGGCACAGGACGCAATGCGTTTATCGACGGCTATCGCGTAGGTGGGAAGACGGGAACAGCGCAGAAGGTTATTAACGGACGTTATTCGCCGGATGAGCATATTGTCTCCTTCATTGGGTTCGCGCCGGCCGATAATCCGAAGATTGTCATCTATGCAGCTGTGGATGATCCTCAAGGAATTCAATTTGGAGGTCTGATTGCAGCTCCGCTTGTGAAGAATATGATGGCTGATGCTTTGCGATATATGAAAGTCGAACCGGACAAAAATCAGCTTGATAAAGATTATCGCTATGGAGAAATACCGGTTGTTGAGGTTCCGGACTTGGTTGGAGCCTCAGTTGATGATATATTAGAAGATCTGAACATGAATTTTAGGCTGGCTAAGTCCGGCAGCGGCAAATATGTGATCAGTCAAGCGCCGAAAGCGGGCTCACGAGTAGATCAAGGCTCTACAATACGCATTTTTCTCTCGAATAATGCGCCACCTCAGTAAAGTGGTTTGGTTGGCTCGAAAAAAGATTTGCAAGTAAGACATGTTTAGCTTTTCCACTGGCATAAAATTGTCAATAATAGGTAGCAATAACGTTAAGGAGAGGGTTGCTCATGAAACTTCAGGAGCTTGCTTCCGCACTGCTCATTACCCACATACATGGAGATGCTGAAACAGAGATTACTGGGATTGAAGCAGACTCTCGCAAAATAAAAACAGGGGATATGTTTCTGTGTATCCCTGGACTGACAGCAGATGGTCACGATTATGCCCCAAAAGCGATTGCGCTTGGGGCTTCTGCACTTGTAACGGAAAGAGTACTGGACTTGCCAATTCCTCAGCTTGTTGTGAAAGATGCGAGATATGCAATGGCGGCTCTATCAGCCCATTTCTATGGATATCCCAGCAAAGAACTGAAACTAATTGGCATTACGGGTACGAATGGTAAAACGACATCGACCTATTTGATCGAGAAAATACTAAGGGATCAAGGCTTTACGACAGGACTTATGGGAACGATTCAAATGAAAATCGGGGATGCCTATACGGAAATGGAGCGCACAACCCAGGAAGCCGTCGATTTACAGCGCAGCTTCCGCCAGATGTGTGAGCAAAAGACGGATTACTGCATTATGGAAGTGTCCAGCCATGCTTTGGAATTAGGTCGAGTGAAGGGCGTTCATTTCCGATCGGGTATTTTCACGAATTTAACACAAGATCATTTAGATTATCACAAAACGATGGATGCTTACGCAGCTGCAAAAGGCCTGCTCTTCTCTAGATTAGGGAATGGTTTCTCAAGCGATCTCAAGGAGCGTCAGTATGCTATTCTAAATGCGGATGATGCTGCTTCCCATACGTTCAGTAAGTTGACAGCCGCGCAAATTATTACATATGGTATAGAGAACGAATGTGATGTAAGGGCGACAAATATTCGAATTACAGCCCAAGGCACGGAATTTCAGCTTATTTCCTTTGCGGGAGAGGCTTTTTTCAGAATGAAGTTGGTGGGTAAATTCAACGTGTACAATGCTCTTGGGTCCATTGCTGCGGCACTGGCGGAAGGAATTCCCCTTGAAGCGATACGGAATAGTTTAGAAGATATTACGGTAGTAGATGGGCGTATGGAGGTTGTGAATGAAGGACAGGATTACTTAGTCTTGGTTGACTATGCTCATACCCCAGATGGACTAGAGAATGCCTTGTCTACTGTACGTGACTTTGCAGAAGGTAAAGTAATCACTGTGTTTGGCTGCGGTGGTGACCGTGATCGAACGAAACGTCCTCTTATGGGCAAGGTTACGGCCAAGTATAGTGATTATTTGTATGTGACTTCAGATAATCCGCGTACGGAAAATCCAGATGCCATTCTTGATGATATCGTTCCTGGTCTAAAAGAGGTCAATTACCCAAAAGAACAGTATGAATTAATCGTGGATCGTAAAAAAGCGATACAAAAGGCTATTGAAGGGGCAGGCCCTAAAGATGTAATATTGATAGCGGGAAAAGGCCACGAAACGTATCAGGATGTCATGGGGGTCAAGCATGATTTCGATGATCGATTGGTGGCTAAGGCTGCGATAAGGGGGAGAGGACGATGATAGAGCGCACGTTGAAACAAATGACAGACATGCTAGGCGATGAAAGTGTGCTGGTGTCCTCGGCTTCAACGGCAAAGGACATTCCAATAAAAGGCATATCTACCGACACGCGAACAATACGACCGGGAAGTCTGTTTGTGCCGCTGATTGGGGATCATTTCGATGGTCACGCTTATGCATCAGAGGCTTACAGCAAGGGTGCTGCGGCTGCCTTATGGCAAGATGACCACCCTCACCCCCCAGAAGGCATGCCGATCATTCGCGTCAAGGATACGCTAACAGCCCTGCAGCAGTTGGCAAAGTCTTATCGCAAGCAGCTGCCGGTTCGCATTATAGGCATTACGGGGAGTAATGGCAAAACGACGACCAAAGATTTAGTTGCGTCCGTATTGGGTAGTACATTTCAAGTGCACAAAACTAAGGGAAACCTGAATAATCATATTGGTTTACCGCTTACCCTGCTCGAGCTTGAAGAGACCACGCAATTCGCCGTGGTCGAGATGGGGATGAGTGGACGCGGCGAGATTGAGCTGCTATCCAATCTGGCGGAGCCGGAAGCGTCGATCATTACGATGATCGGCGAATCGCACATGCTTCAGCTGGGCTCGCGGGAAGAAATCGCTCGGGCTAAGGCCGAGATCGTTAGCGGAATGCCCAAGGGCGGACTGTTCGTCTACAACGGCGACGAACCACTGATTGAACAGGCCCTCGCGGAGCAAGGCCTGCCAGAGGGGCTGCGCCGCATCCGCTTTGGCAGCGGCGCGGGCAATGATCTGTTCCCGACCGACATCCGAATGGATGCGGACGGGGCGCACTTCCAGATCAATTCACCGGGTTACCCGGAATTGTTTATTCCCTTGCTCGGCACGCATAATGTGATTAATGCGTTAGCGGCCATTGCCATCGGCGAAGCCTTCGGCGTCTGGCCTGTGGGAATTGCAGCGGGGTTTCGCTCGCTGCAGATGACAAGCATGCGCATCGAGAAGTTGACAGCAGCCTCAGGGCTGACTGTGCTTAACGATGCGTATAACGCCAGCCCGGCATCCATGCGGGCTGCGATCGACTTGACCGAGCAGCTGCGCGGCTTCGGTCGCAAGTTCCTCGTGCTCGGCGACATGCTGGAGCTTGGCGAGCACGAAGAGCAGTTCCACCGCAGTATTGGTGCGGTGTTGTCTCCGGAACGTGTAGACTACGTCTTCACGTTCGGCCGTCTAGGCCGCTACATCGCGGATGAAGCGGCTCAGCGCTTCCCGAAGGCATGCGTGCGCGCCTTCGATGACAAAGAGCAGCTCGCGGCAGAGCTCGGGGCTGAAGTGCGAGCCGAGGACCTTGTGCTCGTAAAAGGCTCGCGAGGCATGCGTCTCGAGCAAGTGGTTAATGCCTTACTCGCCTAGATGGCGTTTGAAATGAATGATAGGATGAAACAGTAGATCGTTTTCGAAAGACGAAAACGAGCAGGGGGAACCAACGTGGAAAACGCAATTTTATTAACGATGGGCGTAGCTTTTGTACTTGCGCTTATTATGGGACCGCTTTTTATACCCATTTTGCGGCGTATGAAATTCGGACAACAAATTCGTGAGGATGGCCCGCAAGGACATCTGAAAAAACAAGGGACACCAACAATGGGCGGAGTCATCATTTTACTCGCACTGGCCCTTGCTACGCTTCGTTTTGCCGATAAAAATACGGATCTTCTAATTCTGTTAATAGCTTCTTTAGGCTATGGATTAGTTGGCTTTCTAGACGATTATATCAAAATTATTTTCAAGCGTTCACTCGGACTTACAGCGAAACAAAAGCTGTTCGGTCAGCTCTTGATCTCCGCCATTGTCTGTTACCTGCTTGTCATGCAAGGACACAGCACGGACTTATATATTCCATTTGTGGCGTTCCACTTCAATCCAGGCTGGTTGTATTTCCCATTAATGGCTATTCTGATGTTGGGCGCATCGAATGCGGTGAATTTCACCGATGGTCTTGATGGACTGCTCGCAGGGACAAGTGCCATTGCATTTGGTGCTTATACGGTTATTGCTATGAATAATACACAGCCGGAAGCGGCTATTTTCTCGGCAGCCATGGTGGGGGCCGTACTCGGTTTTCTCGTTTTTAATGCGCATCCAGCCAAAGTATTTATGGGTGATACAGGATCGCTCGGGATTGGCGGCGGCCTTGTGGCTGTTGCCATTTTGACCAAAGCTGAGCTTCTGCTTGCCATTGTTGGCGGTGTGTTCTTGGTTGAGATTCTTTCTGTTGTGATCCAAGTTGTTTCTTTCAAGACGAGAGGCAAGCGTGTTTTCAAAATGAGTCCGATCCATCATCACTTTGAATTGGTGGGTTGGTCGGAATGGCGTGTTGTTATCACATTCTGGGTCGTAGGTCTCGTACTTGCTGTACTCGGATTATATATGAATGAGGTGTTGTAGAGCATGAATCATCCGCGGGATTATCGTGGACTTGAAGTGATTATTCTGGGCTTGGCTCGCAGCGGTGTCGCTGCGGCTAAGCTTTTTCATCAAAAAGGAGCCTTGGTCACGGTCAACGACAAAAAAGAGCGAAGCGCATGCCCTGAAGCCGACGAATTAGAGGCTCTGGGTATTTCTGTTGTATGCGGCTTTCATCCGGAGTCCTTGATGCATGAGGGTGTTTCTCTCGTTGTGAAGAACCCGGGAATTCCATATACGATAGAGCCGCTTCGCAAGGCAGAAGAGCTTGGAATCGAGGTCGTGACTGAGGTTGAGGTTGCTTATCAATTCTGTGAAGCTCCAATTATTGGTATTACAGGCTCGAATGGCAAGACCACAACGACAACATTGATTGGTTTGATGCTGGACGCAGCTGGTTTATCTCCTGTTGTAGCGGGTAATATTGGGCGCGCGTTGACCGAGGCAGCGCCTGAAGTTACAGCTGATAACTGGATGGTTGTTGAGCTTAGCAGCTTTCAACTGAAAGGAACAACTGCGTTCCGGCCGACGATTGCCCTCTTGTTGAATGTGTACGAAACTCATTTGGATTATCATGGTTCCATGGATGACTATATCGCTTCGAAAGCTAAATTATTTGCGAATCAAACCGAAGAGGATACAGCAATCCTGAATTGGGATGATGAGGTGTGTCTGTCTTTAATTCCTAGTCTGAAGGCTAAACTGTTCCCTTTTTCTATGAAAGAAAAGCTCGTTTTTGGCGTTTACTTCGATGTAGAAACGGAAGTCATTGTTTACGCTAATGGAATCGGCCAAGTGCAACCCATTATGCCGGCAAGTGAAATGGGGATTCCGGGCAGCTTTAACGTCGAGAACGCGTTAGCAGCCGCGGCAGCGGCCATTACGGCAGGTGTTCAGCTAGATGCCATAGCAGATGTGCTTAGAAGCTTCCAAGGCGTAGAACACCGTCTGGAGCTCGTTAGAGAGCTGAAGGGTGTGACCTTCTATAACAATTCCAAAGCGACGAATGCGGCAGCTTCAATTAAGTCAATTGAGGCGTTCAACCAGCATGTGGTTCTCATTGCAGGAGGTTTGGATCGTGGGTCGGATTACATGGAACTTCTGCCTACTTTCCGTGAGCGGATTAAAGGCATCGTTACCCTAGGTCAAACGAAAGAGAAAATTACACATATTGCCGAGCTGGCAGGGATTAGCCGCATTGAAACCGTCGATACTGCTAAGGATGCAGCGGACGCGGTGTCTCAAGCCGTACAGCTAGCCTGGCAAATGAGTGAACCTGGAGATATTGTTCTACTTTCACCTGCTTGTGCAAGCTGGGATATGTTCCCCTCCTATGAGGACAGGGGACGCATGTTTAAGGAGTCCGTGCATAACCTTTAAATAGGGCTTATCCACATTTACTGCATGGTTTGGCGATAATGTCGCCTGCTTGCTGAATTGTAGCATGGATGACGCCTACAACACACGAAGAGGTGTCTGTTATGGGTAAAGCGCGGTCCGCTCCTGACATTTGGATTATTGTTCCAACCTTGTTGCTTTTGACAATTGGCGTTATTATGGTTTACAGCGCAAGCAGTGTTCTTGCGTTTCGCGAATTTGGCGACTCCCTTTATTACTTGAAACGTCAATTTATATTTGCTGTTTTGGGTGTTATCGCCATGTTTTTTACGATGAATGTTGATTACTTGGTTTGGAAAAGGTTTGCCCGAATAGCGCTTTTTGTTTGCTTTGCCATGTTGATTATCGTGCTGATTCCCGGCATCGGGGTTGTTCGCGGTGGGGCTAGAAGCTGGTTAGGGATTGGTGCCTTCGGTATTCAGCCGTCCGAATTTATGAAAATTGGGATGATACTCTTTTTATCCAACATGTTATCTGAACACCAAGCGAAAATAACCTTATTCAGAAAAGGATTATTGCCACCGCTTGGCATCATGGGCTTAGCCTTCGGTCTCATTATGCTTCAGCCAGACCTTGGAACTGGTGCCGTTCTCGTCGGAGCTTCGCTGCTCATCATCTACACATCGGGGGCGAGATTGCTTCATCTCTCGTATCTGGGTATGATAGGGGTTGCGGGTTTTATCGGGCTCGTCATTGCAGCCCCATACCGTTTGAAGCGAATTACAGCATTCTTGGATCCTTGGCAGGATCCCTTAGGTGCAGGTTATCAGTCGATTCAATCGCTCTATGCAATCGGACCGGGAGGCCTAGTAGGGCTTGGTCTTGGTATGAGCCGTCAGAAGTACAGTTATTTGCCAGAGCCGCAAACAGATTTTATTTTCTCCATTATTGCTGAGGAACTTGGATTTATCGGCGGTACACTTGTGCTGTTGCTCTTTACGATTCTTGTGTGGCGCGGAATGCGGGCGGCTATTACAGCACCGGATACATTTGCCAGTTTGATCGCTGTGGGCATTATCGGCATGATTGCCGTTCAAGTCATTATTAATATTGGTGTTGTTATCGGAATGTTCCCGGTAACCGGCATTACTTTGCCATTCATAAGTGCAGGAGGGTCTTCATTGACGCTTATGCTGACATCGGTCGGCATCCTGCTCAATATATCCCGCTATTCGAGGTGACAGGGGAATGAAAACGATTGTCTTTACCGGAGGAGGCTCCGCAGGACATGTTACACCTAACATAGCGCTGATGCATAAGCTTGCGCAGTTAGGTTGGGAAATTAAATACATAGGTTCGGCTACGGGCATCGAGAAAGACATCATTGAACGCGAAGGTGTACCTTTTTACTCCATTTCGTCTGGGAAATTACGTCGATATTTTGATCTGAAAAATTTCAAGGACCCTTTCAAAGTGATGAAAGGCGTCTATGAGTCTTATAGATTGCTCCGTCGTTTGAAGCCCGCCATCGTCTTTTCGAAGGGCGGGTTCGTTTCCGTCCCGGTCGTTCTAGGCAGTCGGATGAACAAGATTCCGGTGATTATTCATGAGTCAGATATAACGCCGGGGCTTGCAAACAAAATTTCAATACCTTTTGCAACCAAGGTTTGTGTTACCTTCCCGGAGTCCTTGCAGCATGTTCAAAGAGACAAGGCAGAGCTGACAGGTTTACCGATTCGTGAACATATTCTCAGTGGTAAAGCGTCTCGCGCGTACCAGCTTTGTGATTTTCATTCGCAGAAACCGGTCATTTTGGTGATGGGCGGGAGCCTAGGCTCACAAGTGATTAATCAAGCCGTCAGAGGCAACCTAGAGCGATTACTAGATCAGTTTCAGATCGTACACCTATGCGGGAAAGGCAATATTGCCTCAGAGCTTGCCAATACCCGGGGATATAAACAATTTGAATATTTGAATGAGGAGCTCCCAGATATTTTGGCAATGACAGACCTTGTTATTTCCCGGGCTGGAGCCACATCGATTTATGAATTTTTAGTCATGGAAAAGCCGATGCTGCTTATTCCTTTATCGCTGCAGGCAAGTCGAGGAGACCAGATTCTAAATGCGGAGTCATTTCAGAAGGCTGGCTATGCGGACGTTTTACAAGAAGAGGCTTTAACAGCCGATACACTTGCAGAGCATGTAGAAGCTCTTCATGCGAATCGAGAGACCCACAAGGCAGCGATGCAATCACGCAAAGAAACCGATGCAGTTGCATCGATCGTAAAACTGATTGAAACTTATAGCTTATCGACTTGATTTTGCTAAACCGAATAGGCGATTGTCACACTCTATCCGATTTTACATAAACTACACTATAACCGTGACAGACACCTAAGGCTTAATATGGCGCCAACAACGAAGACCGGCCATCTTCGACTCGGTCCATATTATGAAATTATGAAGCTTGAAGCTGCTTTTCAAGATAATTTCGCCCTACGTTCTGTGAAGGAGGTTTTCCCATGCAACAGTTAATATCCGACTTACAGGCAGCAAATATTGGCGAGATTCGAACGAATGAACGACTAGCCCCTTATACGACATGGAAAATCGGCGGTCCGGCTGATTGCCTCGTTATCCCCCAAACGAAAGAACAGGTAGCTGCTGTCATCCGATTTCTATATGGACGCGGTGTTCCATGGACGATCATTGGTAGAGGATCTAATCTGCTTGTAAGTGATAAAGGCATTAGAGGGGTCGTTATTAAACTTGGCAATGCGTTAGAAACGCTTCGTTTTGATGGTGCGATGGTCTACGCAGGTGGTTCCTATTCGTTCATTAAATTGTCCGTACTAGCGGCCAAAGAGGGTTTAACCGGACTGGAGTTTGCTTCTGGCATTCCCGGTTCTGTGGGAGGCGCCGTCTACATGAATGCAGGGGCTCATGGGTCCGATGTGTCACGCATACTCAAGCAGGCTGAAGTCATCCTGGACACAGGGGAATTGGTCACTATGCAGGCGGAGGATTTGGAGTATGCCTATCGACATTCCATTCTGCAAACATTGCCCGGCATTGTAACGGAAGCTGTCTTTGAATTACAGGTTGGAGAGCGCAAAGAAATTGCCGGTGCTATGGCGGCTTACCGCGATCGGCGTCGGCGTACTCAACCCGGCCAATTAGCTTGCGCTGGAAGTGTATTCCGCAACCCCGAAGGGGGATTCGCAGCTAGGCTTATCGAAGATGCCGGCCTGAAAGGCAAACGTGTCGGTGGAGCGGAAATCTCAACGCTTCACGCCAATTTCATTGTTAATACCGGAGATGCTACAGCCGAGGACGTTCTCACTCTCATAGGCGAGGTACAGCTAATCGTACAGGAACAGTACGGCATATCGCTAGTACCGGAAGTTTTGGTGATTGGTGAGAGGTAAATCGGAGGTGGAACTTTGGAGAAGCTCGTTATCGAAGGTGGAAGACCTCTTACGGGAGCCATCCAGATACACGGCGCGAAAAACGCCGCATTACCAATCTTAGCAGCCTGCATCCTGGCTAACGGCACTCATACTCTGCATAATGTTCCTAATTTGCTCGACATCGACACCATGCTGCACATTCTTCGTGCGCTGGGCTGTCGTGCTGAGCAGCAAGGGGATACGGTATCTATCACAACATCCACAGCTCATTCCTCACATATCCCAGAAGAATTGATGGGGCAGATGCGTTCTTCCATCTTTCTAATGGGTCCGCTACTCGCTAGATTCGGCAGTGTTACGGTATATCAACCAGGTGGCTGCGCGATCGGCGAACGTAAAATCGATTTGCACCTTAAAGGCTTGCAGGCTCTCGGAGCCAGCATAGAAGAATTCGCCAACCAGATTGTTTGCACCGCAGATTCACTTCAAGGGAGTGAGATTGTTCTAGACTTCCCAAGTGTGGGCGCTACGGAAAATATTATGATGGCTGCTGTCAAAGCAGAAGGCATCACAACGATTTACAATGCTGCCCGTGAACCTGAGATTCAGGATCTGCAAAACTTCCTGAACGCAATGGGCGCTGATATCATTGGCGCAGGTACGGACACTATAACGATTCGCGGAGTGGAGTCATTATCTCCTTGTGCATATCGCATCATACCCGATCGTATTGTAGCAGGAACATTCCTTGTTGCAGCAGCTGCGACCAAAGGAAGCATTACACTCGAGAGGGTGAATCCTGCTCATTTAACCTCGGTTATTCATGTCCTTAAGCGCGCAGGTGTTCAAATCATCACGGACGGTGATATAATACATGTAAGCTGTCCAACAAGACCGAAGGCGGTCGAACGTATTATTACTTCACCGCATCCGTCCTTTCCAACGGACCTTCAATCGCAAGTCATGGTGCTGTTATCTCTAGCAGATGGACTGAGCGTAATGAAAGAAACGATATTCGAAGGTAGATTTAAACACGTCGATGAACTTTCCCGTATGGGAGCGGATATCCGTGTGGATATGAGCTCAGCCTTTATCCGAGGGGTTCCGAGGTTATATGGAGCAACGGTTGAAGCGACTGATTTGCGAGCCGGTGCAGCACTTGTCATTGCCGGTCTGGCTGCGCATGGCACAACGATCGTTGAGCAAATTCATCATATTGATAGAGGCTATGATAGAATTGAACTAATGCTTTCCATGCTGGGAGCCTCCGTTCATCGCCAATCACCCGTCCCAAGCGAGTAGAATGTTTGAATGACTTCCGCGGATCCCTTCCTGCTTGCAGGTGGGGATACACGGTTTTCATTTTGTTTGTCATACACAAATAATAGGTGGTGCCCATCTTGTCTGAAGACCGCAAAGTACCCGCTCTGCCTGTCCCTAAGCCGCGTGCGCGTACGAATCGGAAGCTGCTCATTTTCTTGTTCGTCTTTTTCATCACAGTTCTTATCATTTTGTTCTTTCAATCTTCTCTTAGCCGAATTAGTGCAATTGAAGTTGAAGGAAACGAACTTATGGCATCAGAAACAATTGGACAAGCAAGTCAAATTGCCGTAGGTGATCGTTTCTTTGCCGTTAGCTCACAGGCTATCCAGCAGCGCGTTGCCAAGATGCCCATGATCAAATCGGCAGTCGTGAAGAAGCATTTTCCAGGCATTATCCGTATTACTGTAGAAGAATTCCCTAAAGTAGCGTTCCAAATTGGAGCTGACGGTAAGAAGCAGGCTGTGCTCGCTGATGGGGCTGTCGTGCAGCTTTCTGCTGGAAGCATTCCTCTGGATATGCCCATTTTGACAGGGTGGACAGACGGCGATCCGAACAAGGCCGCACTTTGCAAAGTGCTTGGAGAAATCCCGGAGAGTGCGCTTTCTGACATATCCGAAATTAAACCAGACCCGTCAGAACCATACCCTGACAAGATCAAACTGTATACTAGATCTCAATTCGAAGTGTATACAACGATTGCCTATTTACCTGAGAAAATTGACAATTTGCCTGCTTATATAGCAAGCTTACAAGAAGATCATATTACTAGTGGTGTTATCAAAATGCTAGAAGTAGAGTATCACGCTCCTTTCGAACCGAATGAAGAGTCCAAAAATGAAGCAAACAATTCATCTGGTCAGAAGACTGGGGGCAATTCCCCGGGTCCTACACCCGATTCGAACAAAGATGGGGGTAAGACAAGCCCGAAGCCGACTCCAAAAGCGACGCCCAAATCACCACCAAAGGAAACATCGCGTCCTTCCTGACAAAAAAACGTTTAATGGGCTACTCAATCACTTAAAATAATGTTAAAATTAGATTTATGGTTAATTAGGTATCTATCAGTTCGTTAGATTGTTTTAGTAGATAAGAAAGTATAAGTTTTATACTTTTGCTTCGCATCTACCTTGACAAACGCGCTCGTCCCAGAAGGACGACGGAGTCGTTTATCCTTGAGTAGTTACTAGACAGGATCTATATCATTTTCTCATCATTAAGACTAGATATGTAAACGACTTTTTTACTGGCAAAAAAAATGTAGAAAAAAGAGGGAATATGGCGGTTGTGTGGAATACGTATAGAAGTATTTGTGAGGAATTCACTTTATTACCCAAGTTACAGGAGGTGCCAGGGGCTTGAGCAACAATGATATCATTGTTAGTTTAGACATCGGTACATCCAAGGTTCGAGCTATTATTGGGGAAGTCGTAAACGGAACCATTAATATAATAGGAGTGGGATCTGCCGAGTCGGAGGGTATTCGTAAAGGCGCAATCGTTGATATTGATCAAACTGTGAATTCAATTCGCAGCGCTGTCGATCATGCAGAACGAATGGTCGGCGTACAAATTTCCGAGGTTTACGTAGGAATTTCAGGTAATCATATTGCTCTTCAATCTAGTCATGGTGTTGTCGCTGTTTCTAATGAAGACCGAGAAATCGGAGAAGAGGATATCGATCGTGTTATTCAGGCGGCTAGAGTCATCGCATTACCTCCCGAACGTGAAATTATTGGAGTTGTACCTAAGCAGTATTTAGTAGATGGACAAGAAGGCATTAATGATCCTCGTGGCATGATTGGTGTTCGCTTAGAAGTGGAAGCGACAATTATCACTGGAGCGAAGACAGGGATACATAATTTAATCCGTGTTGTGGAAAAATCCGAACTGAAGGTTGCAGGCCTCATCTTGATGTCGCTAGCATCTGGACAGTTAGCCTTATCGAAAGATGAGAAAGCTGTTGGAACGGTTCTGGTTGATGTAGGAGCAGGTGCAGCAACGATTGCTGTATTTGAACAAGGTAATCTTGTGGCTACGTCGACCATTCAAATTGGTGGCGAATACATCAGTAATGATATTGCAATTGGACTCCGGACTCAGCTTGAAATCGCAGAGAAAATAAAGCTGAAATACGGTTGTGCTTCTGTTGAAGATTCAGCGCCCGATCAAATGTTTAAGGTTACGAGAATGGGAAGCAATGTGGAAAAAGAGTTTTCGCAAGTAGACCTCGGGAATATCATTGAACCCCGCGTTGAAGAAATTTTCCAAATGATCCGCGCGGAAGTTCATCGTTTGGGATATGGTGATTTAGCTGGTGGTTATGTGCTTACAGGCGGAACTGTTTGTATGCCAGGTATACTTGCGGTCGCACAAGCTGAACTCGCTACGTCTGTACGCATCGCTGTACCTGACTTTATTGGAGTACGCGATCCTTCTTACACTAGCGGAGTTGGTATCATTCAATTCGTATCCAAATACATGAAAAATCGGAATTCGGGTTTCTCGAAAAAAGTAGTTTCGAAGACAGCAGCAAAAAAATCCTCCGACAGTAATAAACCAGGTTTTCTAGAACGTGTAAAAAGTTTTTTCAGTGAATTTATATAGTGAACGCAAAGTTAGGGGGATATGACTCACATGTTTGAATTTGATATGGATTTAGACCAATTGGCTCAAATAAAAGTCATCGGTGTTGGTGGCGGCGGAAGCAATGCAGTAAACCGAATGATCGAGAACGGTGTTAAAGGCGTTGAGTTTATCACCGTTAATACAGATGCTCAAGCTTTACACTTAGCTAAGTCTGTTCATAAATTACAAATCGGGGATAAACTGACACGCGGTCTTGGTGCAGGTGCGAACCCTGAAGTAGGTAAGAAAGCGGCAGAAGAGTCAAGGGAGACAATTCTGAATACGCTTCGCGGCGCTGACATGGTATTCGTTACAGCAGGTATGGGTGGCGGTACGGGTACTGGAGCTGCTCCGGTTATTGCGGAAATTGCTAAAGAAGTAGGCGCTTTAACGGTAGGTGTTGTTACTCGTCCGTTCACGTTCGAAGGACGCAAACGCTCTTTGCAAGCTGAGCAAGGTATTGCAGCATTGAAAGAGAAGGTAGACACGCTTATTATTATCCCGAATGACCGTCTTTTAGAGATTGTAGATAAGAAGACTCCTATGCTTGAAGCTTTCCGTGAAGCGGATAACGTACTTCGTCAAGGTGTACAAGGGATCTCTGACTTAATCGCTGTACCTGGACTAATCAACCTGGATTTTGCGGATGTCAAAACGATTATGACTGAACGCGGCTCGGCCCTCATGGGTATCGGTGTTGCAACAGGTGAGAATCGTGCAGCTGAAGCAGCCAAAAAAGCGATCTCCAGTCCTTTGTTGGAAACTTCCATTGAAGGCGCTCGCGGGGTTCTGATGAACATTACGGGCGGCGTGAATCTCAGCTTGTACGAAGTCAATGAAGCAGCTGATATCGTTGCATCTGCATCGGATATCGAAGTGAACATGATTTTCGGAGCTGTTATCGATGATAAACTCAAGGACGAAATTCTGGTTACTGTTATTGCAACGGGTTTCGAGCATAAGGCAGCGCCTGTTCATCAACCTATCAAACGTCCAGGCACGGGTCAACCAGAAACTCCCGCTCCAGACAATCGGTTGAACAACTTGAAACCATTTGGTTCTCAACCATCTAACGACCAATTAGATATTCCGACGTTTCTTCGGAATCGCGGACGGAATACCGACAAATAATTACACAATAATTGTAAAGAGACCGAAGCCCTACATGATGTAAAGGCTTCGGTTTTTTGTTGTCCATAGGGCTTTTCTAGCTTGGAATAAGCCGCGTCAACTGACAAAAAAAGTATCATCCTACTAGCAAGTTTAGACAGACTTTGAATTTAAATTCCCATATACTGATTTAGAACCTTAAAGTTTCGTCAGAAAAATTGCTATAAAAGCATCCGTCCTGGAGGTGAGGAAATTGTGGTCGTCTATGCGGATCTCATTTTCCTGCTGAACTTTCTGATGGATGCGGCCATGCTTATCGTAACGGCTAAAACACGGAAAATATCGTTCAAGT
Source organism: Paenibacillus sp. Soil787 (assembly GCF_001429545.1). GTDB lineage: Bacteria > Bacillota > Bacilli > Paenibacillales > NBRC-103111 > Paenibacillus_E. The sequence continues at coordinate 603,605 of NZ_LMSP01000012.1, read as the reverse complement.
GGTGGAGAATCGTAGGTTCGTCGGTTTTGGGAGCTTCCTATGTGGTCATTATGTTCTTGCCAGTTCCGTTGTTTCTTTTTACATTTTCTGTGAAATGTATGTTTTGTGTCGGTATGATTATGACTGCTTTTGGGTTTGGCTCCTTACAAAATTTATTGAGAAACATCGGAACGTTCCTTTTAGTGAATTTTGCTGTAGCCGGTGGTATGTTCGGGATTCATTATGTACTGGCATCCTCATCCGATGTGATGGAGGGGATTGTATTTACGCAAACGGGTGTGGCCATGTTTCAGATGCAGGTTGGAGGCATCCTGTTTGTGCTCATGTTGCTCTTACCTTTGCTGTGGTGGTTTAGAACGGTGTTTCAGAGTTCGAAACAGCGTGAGGTGTTGACATCTTATTTGGCGGAAGTAACGATTCATGTGGGTGATTATACAGCCTCTTGCAAAGGTTTAATTGATACGGGCAATCAATTGTACGACCCGTTGACACGTACTCCTGTAATGGTAATGGAAGTGTCTGAGTGGGGGGATGTATTGCCTGTAGAATGGCTCCAAAGGATTCGATCGGCGGATGTTGATCAGATCATAAGTGGCTTGGGTGTAGAGGAATTTGTTTGGCAGGATCGCTTGCGTCTCGTGCCATACCGTGGCGTTAACCGTAATACCCAATTCATGCTGGCCATTAAACCGGATAAGGTGGTGATCACCCATAATCATTTGCAAATTGAAGCATCTAAGGTGCTTATCGGACTTGACGGAGGCAAGCTTTGCAGTGACGGCACTTATCAAGCAATTATCCATCCAGCCTTGATTTCAGCCGGATAGCGCTTTCAAAATGTAAGATTAAATTGAGCAATAAGATACGATGAAAAACTTCGTTGATTTAGGAAATATGGTTTTGCTAAAGCAGCAAAACTCAACATATGTTTGCGATTAAAGTTTTGCTAGCGCAAAACTCAGCCTATGCTTACGATGAAAGTTTTGCTAACGCAAAACTCTTAGGAGGAAACTAACATGTTCTTGAAGTGGAAAATGCTCTTTCAACTAGCGTATTATCGTATTTTAATGCTATTAGGTCTCAAAGGTGAAGAAATCTACTACATTGGTGGCAGTGAAGCGTTACCGCCCCCACTTACGAGAGAAGAAGAAGAGTACTTATTGGAAAAGTTACCGTCCGGGGATGCTGCAGTGCGAGCTATGCTGATTGAACGCAACCTGAGATTGGTTGTCTATATAGCTAGAAAGTTCGAAAATACTGGCATCAATATCGAGGATTTGGTTTCTATCGGAGCCATCGGTTTAATTAAAGCTGTGAACACCTTTGATCCGGAGAAAAAAATCAAGCTTGCTACATATGCTTCCCGCTGTATTGAGAATGAAATTCTCATGTACTTAAGACGTAACAGTAAAATACGTACGGAAGTTTCGTTCGATGAACCGCTAAACATTGATTGGGATGGAAATGAACTTCTGTTATCTGATGTATTAGGGACCGAAAATGATACCATTTATAGAAATATTGAAGAACAAGTAGATCGAAAGCTGTTGCATAAAGCACTGGATAAGTTAACAGAGCGAGAACGCATCATTATGGAGCTTCGTTTTGGCCTGCAAGACGGGGAGGAAAAAACGCAAAAGGACGTCGCTGACTTGCTGGGAATTTCACAATCGTATATCTCCAGATTAGAAAAGCGTATTATTAAAAGGCTTCGTAAAGAATTTAATAAGATGGTCTGAAAAATATTTTTTGACGGGTCATGTCGAAATTGTTCAGGAGTCACGGGAGGGAGCGAGTCGAAACCCTTTTGTCAAGTAGCTCCAACAAGGATAGGACAGGAATAAATCAACCGCTCACGGGGATAATTAACAGTAATGTTTCTCCTTGGGAGGTAATCACGGTGACCCGAAATAAAGTTGAGATATGTGGTGTTGATACCGCCAAACTGCCTGTTCTGACCAATGCTGAAATGCGTGAACTGTTCGCTGATTTGCAGATGAAACAGGAGCGATCTGCAAGAGAGAAATTGGTCAATGGGAACCTAAGGTTGGTTCTAAGTGTGATCCAGCGGTTCAACAATCGCGGAGAGTATGTGGACGATCTCTTCCAAGTTGGCTGTATTGGTTTGATGAAAGCCATTGATAACTTTGATTTAAGTCAAAACGTCAAGTTCTCGACCTATGCTGTACCGATGATTATAGGTGAGATTCGCCGCTACTTACGAGATAATAACCCGATTCGCGTTTCTCGTTCCTTAAGAGATATTGCTTACAAAGCTTTGCAAGTCAGAGACAGCTTGACGAATCAGAATTCACGCGAGCCTACGATCTATGAGATCTCCGAGGCCCTTAATGTGCCTAAGGAGGATGTGGTATTCGCGCTTGATGCCATTCAAGACCCCGTATCGTTATTCGAACCGATTTATCATGATGGGGGAGATCCCATCTATGTCATGGACCAGATTAGTGATGAGCGCAATAAGGACATGTCGTGGATAGAAGGAATTGCTCTTCGTGAAGCAATGCGTAAACTAAATGTTAGAGAGAAGATGATTCTCTCCATGCGCTTTTTTGAAGGGAAAACGCAGATGGAGGTTGCCGATGAGATCGGCATATCCCAAGCTCAGGTTTCTAGGCTTGAGAAGTCAGCCATCAGTCAGATGCAGAAACATGTGAAATCGTAATTAACATAAAGACTGGATCGGCTGTGACGAGCCGTGAAGGTCTTTTTTTGGTTTTCAGGACATTTTGCCCACACTGCACATATACTAGTACAAAATCAGTTAAAAATCCTAATGAGATTCGTGGTGAATAGCCTCATGAAAATATCTGATTTCCAGACGAAGGATGTAATCAATATTGTCGATGGTAAAAAGCTCGGTCAAATCAGTGATTTGGAGCTTGATCTTCGTCAGGGTCGTATCGAATCGATTGTTGTGCCCAATCAAAGCCGATTTTTCGGGTTGTTTGGTTCAGGGACAGATGTCATCATACCTTGGAAACATATTGTGAAAATCGGTGCAGATGTCGTTCTTGTGAAATTAGAAGACGTCCGGCCTTATCGCCAAACGGATGATAACGAAGGTGTTTATGAGTTCAATCAGCAATTCCGAAATTGACGGAAGGCACACGAGCGAAGGCTGCTGCTTCATGGGCATGCCAAGCAAACATCGTGTGTCTTTTTATTTTGTGCTAAAGTAAAAGGAAGTAAAGATTGAGTGTGGGGAGAGAGTAACCGTGGAACCATTTGTGAAACAAGGAAAAGAGGATAGGCCAGTCCTATTTACGATAGCAAGCTGGATGGAGCAATACAGCGAATTGACAGTTGGTTTTACATCACGCCATGGAGGAGTGAGTCAAGCATCGTATTCGACGCTTAATTGCGGGCTGCATGTGAACGATGTGCCGGAGCATGTAGTGAGGAATCGTGAGCTGCTCGCTGAGGCCGTAGGTCAGCCATTTGAAGCATTTACGTATGCTGAGCAGGTACACGGTAATGAAGTCACTGTAGTAAGCCTACAGGAAAGAGGAATGGGCAGAACATCCAGGGAAACGGCTATTCAAGCGAAGGACGGCTTCATTACAAATGAGAAGGGGATCGTTCTTTGTGCGCAATTTGCAGATTGTGTGCCGTTATTTTTCTATGATCCTGTTAAGCGTGTTGCTGGGCTTGCTCATGCCGGCTGGAAAGGCACGGTGTTAAACATTTCCATGGCTACGATATCCTTAATGACACATACTTTTGGTAGTCAGGCCACAGACATTCGAGCGGCAATTGGTCCATCCATTAGGGCGTGCTGTTATGAGGTTGATGAGACTGTAGCTAATCGTGTAAATGATGTTCTTACGGATGTCAAAGCATCATCAGATGAGCGTCAAGCTGTTATGGTCGACAAAGGAAATGGCAAGTACATGCTGAATTTACAAGAAATGAACCGAAAATTGTTACAGCAAGCAGGAATTTTGTCGTCCCATATCGAAGTATCACAGTTATGTACGAGTTGTAGCAATGATCACTTCTTTTCACATCGAAAAGAAGGCGGTTCTACAGGTAGAATGATTGCTTGGATAGGTCTTCTTTGAGGAGATGGATGCAAGCGATGCGTTGAATTGAGGTGTCTGCATAAGTGAGTTTACTGGACCGTAAAGAAGAGGTAGAAGCCCGTGTCGCCGCAGCATGTAAGCGGTCTGGACGGAATGAGAACGAAGTTAAGCTGATTGCTGTAACGAAATATGTTTCCTTAGACACAACCAAAAGCGTCTTGGATGCAGGTCTTCTTCACATCGGTGAGAACCGCTGGCAGGATGTAAAGCCGAAGTGGGAAGCGCTCCACGAACGGGGAACATGGCATTTCATTGGACATTTGCAAACGAATAAAGTAAAGGACGTCATTGGCAAATTCGCCTACATTCACTCTTTGGATCGGATATCTCTGGCCAAAGAACTGGACAAGCAGGCTGCAGCTATGGGAATTGTAGTGAATTGTTTATTGCAAGTGAACGTTTCCGGCGAAGAGTCAAAGTACGGTATTGCTCCTGAGCATTTCTTCCATTTTGCTACAGAAGTTAGCGGTCTAAAACATATACATATCACTGGTTTGATGGCCATGGCTCCCTATGAGATGGAGGCCGATGCAACAAGACCTGTCTTCCGTGGATTAAGAGAATTGCGAGACCGTCTGAATGACCAGCGAATTTTTCCATACGAGATTACCGAGTTATCCATGGGGATGTCCGGAGACTTTGAAGTAGCGATTGAAGAGGGTGCAACTTGGGTTCGTTTGGGTACTGTTCTGGTAGGGAAAGAACTTTAGTTAAAACGGATTTAAGAACATGATAAGGAGGGAACTATAGTGGGTGTTTATAACCGATTTATGAATTTTCTTGGGCTGCAAGAAGAGGAAGAGATTGTGGAGCGGGAGCGCATTGTGGAAGCAACGGAAGAACCTGAAACCAATCCTTATGAATTACGTAATAAAAATAAGGCGAATGTCGTCAGCATTCATTCACAGAAAAATGCGCGTGTCGTGCTAAGTGAGCCTCGAACCTATGAAGAAACGCAAGATATAGCAGATCATCTTCGCTCCAGAAGAGCTGTGATTGTCAATTTGCAGCGAGTTCGAGGTGATCAAGCCATACGTATCGTAGATTTCTTAAGCGGGACGGTATATGCTTTGAATGGGTCTATATCCAAACTAGGACCAAATATCTTCCTCTGTACGCCAGATTCAGTTGATATTCATGGTCACATCTCCGAGATGATGGGTGAGGAATAGGCGCATATCCTAACACAGAGGTGGATGCATACGTGTATTACATTCAATATTATCTTAGTATTTTGATGGAAATTTATTATTTCATGATTATTGGTTATTTGATTCTCTCTTGGTTTCCTAATGCACGTGATAGCTTCATTGGAGGACTTCTTGGGAAATTGGTTGAACCGTATTTAAGCCCTTTCCGGAAAATTATTCCTAGCATAGGGTTCATTGATCTTTCGCCAATTGTGGCCTTAATCGCATTGCGATTTGTGGTTATGGGGATATTGGCTGTGATCAATTTCATTGTGGGGTTGTTCTAACATTGGCAAAAGAACTCTATGGTCATTTTCATTCGGATGAACATCATTTTGTCGATAAGGCGTGGGATTGGGTGGAACGGGCAGCCGAGCAGCATGCTGTGAAGCTAACGGATTTTCTGGATCCCAGACAGGCTTTTATACTGACATCACTCGTGAATAGGCACCCAGATGTCCACTGCCGTCTAGATGGCGGATATTCGGCCGCCGAACGAAGAAGGGCTCTGATTGCCCCAGATTACCGATCTTTGGACGGGGAAGATATGGCGATGGCGGTCTTGTCCGTTTCTTCCGGTGACGGCAAATTTCTAACATTAGAACATGGAGATTATATGGGCGCCATTCTTGGACTCGGCATGAAGCGGGACAAGGTTGGCGATATTCATGTTATAGAGGGTGGCTGCCATTGTTTGGTTACCCAGGATGCTGCGGATTACCTGCACTTGAATTTGTCTCAGGTACATAGGGTTCATGTACAGACAGAACTGCTGTCGTTAGATAAGCTGGAACTAGCTCAGGTACAATTGGACGAGTTGAACCTGTCTGTTGCATCGATGCGTATGGACGGGATTGTGAGTGATGTATTCAGGCTAAGCCGGGCTAAAATATTGGTTCCCATTCAAGCTGGCCGCTGCCGCGTCAATTGGAAGCTTGAGGAAGATCCTAGCAAGCCCCTTAAAGAGGGGGATATGGTGTCTTTGCAAGGATTTGGCAGATTCAAGGTGCTTGAAGTGGAAGGCGTAACGAAAAAAGGGCGAATTCGTGTGAAGATCGGCAAATTTGCATGAGCGTGGATAATTTATCCACGAACTTTGCAGGAATTGCTTATTTTCTGTCGAACTGATTCAGTATAGATGTGGGTTCAAACTAGCTTTCTTGGAAGAAAGCTCAGCTTATACTTACGAAGTCAGTTTTGCTGCGCAAAACGCTAAGGAGGGGCACTGATGCCATTAACACCGCTAGACATACATAATAAGGAGTTTTCCCGCTCGTTCCGCGGTTATGATGAAGATCAAGTGAATGAATTCCTGGATCAAGTCATTAAGGATTACGAGGCATTGATTCGTGAGAATAAAGACTTGCATAATCAAACGGTGACACTGCAGGAACGTTTGGACCATTTCACCAACATTGAGGAATCACTTAGCAAAACGATTATCGTTGCGCAAGAAGCTGCGGATGAAGTGAGAAGCAACGCCAAGAAAGAAGCACAGCTGATCTTGAAGGAAGCTGAAAAGAATGCAGATCGGATTATTAACGAATCCTTGACGCGTTCACGCAAGGTTGCTTTGGAGATTGAAGAGCTTAAGAAACAAGCCTCCATTTATCGCACACGCTTCCGGACACTGCTTGAAGCACAATTAGAGCTGCTTAACACGGAAGGCTGGCAAAGTATGCAGTTTGAAAATAAAGAAGAGTAGGAATCAATGATTAGGTGGCAGTCATATTGACTATGCCTAATGAATTGGTTATACTCCTGTTAAATGTATCTCAGTAAAGCTATGACTGGAACGAGTAGGTCGAATGAGCAGTGTCAGCGAGTTAGGGTATTGGTGTGAGCCTAATCTCTGCAGCGTACCGAATATCCCCCAGGAGCGTCTCTTGAAGCGAGTAGAGAGAAACGGGTCATGCCGTTACACATGATCGAGTGATTAAGCTTATGTTCGTTACACCTGAGTGTGTAAGTTCATTTAGCTTTTTAACGAGGGTGGTACCGCGAGCTAGAGTTTCTCGTCCCTTTTGGGGATGAGAGGCTTTTTTTGTTTTTCTGACAACATATAGTTTGAGGCTGGAATGGAGTGGTTGGCATGGATTATGGTAAAACATTAAATTTACTACAAACGGAGTTTCCGATGAGAGGCAATTTGCCGCAGGCGGAACCGAAAATTCAAGATCATTGGGAAGCTGAAGACATTTATGCCAAAGTACAGGAGAGTCGCAAAGGCAGAACAAAATTCATTCTGCATGATGGACCTCCGTACGCGAACGGCGATATTCATATCGGACATGCGTTAAACAAGGTATTGAAAGATATCATCGTGCGATTCAAAACATTACAAGGTTTCGATGCGCCTTATGTTCCAGGCTGGGATACGCATGGCTTGCCGATTGAGCAAGTCATTACGAATAGCGGAAAAGTTGATCGTAAAAAAATGACCGTCCCTGAATTCCGAGAATATTGCAAAGAGTATGCTTTACAGTCTGTTGAGAAACAGAAGAGCCAATTCCAGCGTCTGGGTATCCGCGGTGACTGGAAGAATCCGTATATCACACTCCAGCCAAATTATGAAGCTCAGCAAATTCGAGTGTTCGGTAAAATGGTCCAAAAAGGCTTTGTTTACAAAGGCTTGAAGCCTGTCTATTGGTCCCCATCTTCCGAAAGTGCACTTGCAGAAGCAGAGATTGAATACAAAGAAAAAACCTCCACTTCCATTTATGTGGCCTTCCCTGTTAAAGACGGCAAAGGCAAGCTGCCGCAGGATGCCGCTATTGTGATTTGGACGACTACAGCATGGACACTGCCTGCCAACCTGGGTATTTCACTTCATCCTGAGTTCGACTACGTTGTTGTTGGGGCCGGTGGGAAGAAGTATGTACTTGCTCAGGGCTTGCTTGCAGCCGCAGCTAAGGAAATTGGCTGGACTGATTACGAAGTGTTATCGACGGTAAAAGGCAGTGAGCTTGAGTTCGTTACGTGTCAGCATCCGTTCTATGACCGTGAATCACTTGTGATGGTTGGCGATCATGTGACACTTGAGGCAGGTACTGGTTGTGTACACACTGCTCCTGGACACGGGGAAGACGATTTCGCAATTGGACAACGTTACAACATCGGTGTGCTATGTCCTGTAGATGATCAAGGGCATTTCACAGCGGAAGCACCGGGATTTGAAGGCATGTTCTATGAAAAAGGCGGCAAACTGATTATCGAAAAGCTGCAAGAATCAGGTCTATTGCTTAAAGCTGGCGAAATTCAGCATCAATACGCTCATGATTGGCGTACGAAGAAGCCTGTAATTTATCGAGCAACTGAGCAATGGTTTGCGTCTATCGATAAATTCAGACAAGAGATGCTGGATGAAATCAAGCAAGTGAAGTGGACGCCAGAGTGGGGCGAAATCCGCCTCCATAACATGATTGCAGATCGCGGAGACTGGTGTATTTCGAGGCAGCGTGCTTGGGGTGTTCCGATTCCGATCTTCTACTGCCGCAGTTGTAACGAACCGCTTGTCAATGAGCAAACCACCCAACATGTGGCTCAGTTATTTGAGCAAGAAGGCTCAAATGCTTGGTTTATCAAGGATGAAAAGGATCTTCTTCCTCAGGGAACCAGCTGCTCCAAATGTGGTCATGGTGAGTTCCGTAAGGAAACGGACATCATGGACGTATGGTTTGATTCTGGTTCCAGCCATGTGGCTGTTCTAGAATCCCGTCCAGAGCTGCAGTGGCCTGCGGATCTGTACTTAGAAGGTTCTGACCAGTACCGTGGTTGGTTCAACTCCTCCCTCATTACTGGTGTTGCCACAAGAGAGAAATCGCCATATAAAGGCGTTCTTAGCCATGGCTTTACGCTGGATGGAGAAGGACGGAAAATGTCCAAGTCGATCGGAAACACGATTGATCCGAATGTTGTCTGTGGGAAGCTAGGTGCCGATATTCTGCGTCTGTGGGTATCCTCAGTCGATTATCAATCGGATCACCGGATCTCGGATAATATCTTGAACCAAACGACGGAAGTATACCGTAAAATCCGCAACACGATGCGCTTCTTGCTGGGTAACATGAGTCATTTCAACCCAGAAACCGATCGTGTAGCTACGGAGAGTTTGTCGGAGCTCGACCGTTATGCGTTGATTCGCTTGAATCGCATGATTGAGAAGGTAGTGAAGGCTTACGAAGCGTATGAATTCCATGTCGTATACCAAACGATTCATCATTTCTGCGCGGTTGAAATGAGCTCATTCTATTTGGATATTATCAAAGACCGTTTGTATGCAAACGCGCCTCATGATCCAGCTCGGAAAGCTTCGCAAACCGTATTATATGCTTCCCTAACTGCGATCACGAAGCTGATTTCACCGATTCTCCCGCACACAGCGGATGAAGTATGGAAGTACATCCCTGGAGTTGAGCTGAGCAGTGTGCAGTTAGATGAGCTGCCTGAAGTCGATTCAAGTTTATACAAGGAAGAATTGGAAAATAAATGGAATAGCTTCCTGGAAGTGAGAGATGAAGTTCTGAAAGCTCTCGAAGAGGCGCGTAAAGAGAAGGTCATCGGTAACTCGTTAGGAGCTGCTGTACATCTATATCCGAATGAAGCTGCTTACAACTTACTTATGCAATTAGAGCAATTGGATCAATTGTTCATCGTGTCTGCTGTGAGCGTGCACAAACCTGGTTCGGAGGCTCCTGCTGGGGTGTATCAATCGAAGGACGCTGCCATTGCTATCACTGTAGCTGAAGGCGAGAAGTGCGAGCGCTGCTGGATAGTGACCCCTGAGGTGGGGCAAAATAAAGAACATCCGACACTTTGTGCCAGATGTAATGAGGTTGTTTCGGCTCATTACCACGAGTAAAAGGAAGCAAACGAGCTTTCGCTTATGCGATGCTCGTTTGTCCTGTTTTTTCTAGAGCTGCTCATCCTCCGAGTAGGAAAGGTTTTCTGGTTCGAGTAGAGGATCGCCCTCGCCTTTATGCATATAATCATTGTAGGCCTTGCCTCTAACAATAGTGACATGTTCACCATACAGGTCTGTCGCAACAAAGCTCTCAAAGGACTCAACATAACCAACGTGCTCATCGGCTTCCACATACATTTCATTATAGTGATCCACATTGGGATCTTCAGCAAAGGCAGGCGAATTGGAGGTGCCCCAACTTTCAACGATTTGCCAGGCATCTTCACCATCGAATTCGGTCTCATCGTCACGTTCGTCAAAGCTGGTTCGGCCAAAAGGCGGGTAGAGTATTTGTTCTTCAACTGGTCTTCTGAATGACCGGTCAGGATCAGGAACGTGTTCTAAGCTGTAAATGGTTGTAGGGATAGCTTGAAGACGCTCAAAGGGAATCGGTTGTTTACTGAACACACATATACCGTATTCTCCACTCTCCATGCGAGCTAAGGCTTCATTGACTTGATTTAAATGAAATTCAGCATGTTCGTTGAGTGAAATATCTTTTTCCCGTTCGTAAATTTCTGTGGCGATATCTCCTGGATGATTATCGTACATGGAGAGCTCTCCCGTGCTATCTTTAAAAGAATTGGACAGGCCATAATTATCATTCATGGCAAAATGTTTCTCGAGATAAACCTTTTCCTCCAATAATTGCAAATATAATTCTTTTAATTGCTCCTCGGATAAATGGCTCATAGGTCGTGTACAGCTCCTTTCTTACAGCTGATGCATACCGTTATAATGCCGAGTGACAGCTTTTTTTAGTGAGGTAATTCCTTGAAACTAAGGAACATGTTTAAGCTTACGAAAACTATTAGGAGGAAAAGATAATGAAATATTATTTTTATGCGCTCATCGTATTTATTTTGGATCAAGTATCCAAATGGTTTATTGTGAAACGGATACCGCTTGGCGAGGAGCGACCAGTGTTGGGTGATTTCTTCATCATAACGTCGCATCGTAATAGAGGCGCGGCATTCGGCATTTTGCAAAACCAAAGATGGTTTTTCATTGTGATTACGCTTATTGTAGTGATTGGTATACTCTGGTACATCCGTCGGACGATTCGTGAAAGAAAAGTTTTGTTATCTTTTGCGCTTAGCCTTCTGCTAGGAGGAGCAATCGGTAATTTCATTGATCGAGCTTTATTCGGTGAAGTTGTGGATTTCCTGCAGTTTACCTTTGATTTTAGCTTGTTCGGCAAAGCCATTTATTATATCTATCCAATTTTCAATTTAGCTGATTCGGCCATCGTGATCGGGGTCATCCTGATTTTCCTAGAATCGTTACTTACTTGGAGAAAAGAGAAAAAAGGAGCAACGAATGAACACAAACCAGACCTCATCTGAGGCCGCGACAAATGAAGTCGTCGAATGGACGGTTGAAGGGCAGTATGCCAGTGAACGTATTGATAAATTCATTACGGAAGCATTGGAAGAAGATGTGTCAAGAACACTTGTTCAGCAATGGGTCAAAGATGGACATGTTAAAGTGAATGGGAAAACAATAAAACCAAACTATAAGCTGTCTGAACAAGATATTATTTCTTTGCGAATTCCTGAACCCCAGGGTGTTGAGCTAGCCGCGGAAAACATACCCCTGAATGTTGTATATGAAGACGCAGATGTCATCGTGATCAATAAACAGCGGGGACTTGTCGTTCATCCAGCGCCTGGTCATTACTCAGGTACATTGGTTAACGCATTGATGTACCATTGCAAGGATCTGTCTGGCATCAACGGAGAACTGCGTCCTGGCATCGTACATCGGATTGATAAGGACACATCCGGTCTTATCATGTCAGCAAAGAACGACAAAGCACACGCTAGCTTAGCTGAACAGTTAAAGGCTCATACGGTCAATCGCAAATATATCGCCTTGGTACATGGGAATCTACAGCACGATCAAGGTACCATCGACGCTCCGATCGGACGCGATTCCAATGATCGCAAGATGTATGCGGTAACGGAGAAAAACAGCAAGCAAGCGGTAACTCATTTCGTAGTTATCGAACGCTTTGGCGATTTTACCTTGGTGGAGTTGAAGCTGGAAACAGGAAGAACTCACCAAATTCGTGTGCATATGAAATTCATTGGTCACCCGCTTGTTGGTGATCCGATGTATGGCAAGAGCAAAGGGATGCTGATGGATGGCCAAGCGCTGCATGCTGCCATTCTGGGCTTTAAGCATCCTCGAACAGAGGAATGGCTGCAATTTGAAGCGCCGATTCCAGCTGATATGGAAAACCTTCTGCAAACAATTCGAACATCCTAGGGTTCTTCAGAGTGGGAGAGGAGTGAATCACATGGAGCATCTGATTAATCCACAAGTGAAAGACATTCAAATTTCGGGCATACGCAAAATATCTAATCTCGTCAGCACGATTCCGGGAGCATTGACGTTAACGATTGGACAACCTGATTTCCCGACGCCGCGGCATATTATTGAGGCGGGACAGAGGGCTTTGGATCAAAATAAAACAGTTTACACACAAAATCCCGGACTATTGGAGCTCCGAGAAGCGGTATCCAGCTTCGTTCTGGGTAAGTACGGCCAACAATACCGCGCGGCTGATGAAATTATCGTGACCGCTGGAGCGAGTCAAGCGGTAGACATTACGTTACGTACCATCCTTACACCTGGTGCGGAAGTTATTATTCCCGCGCCAATTTACCCTGGGTACGAGCCATTAATCAGGTTGGCAGGGGGAGTTCCTGTCTACGTCGATACCAGGCCGAATGGCTTGAAGTTAACGGCAGAGTTGCTTGAGCCTTATCTAACAGCTAACACGCGCTGCGTTATCTTGTGCTACCCATCTAATCCTACAGGGCAAGTACTCACGGAGCAGGAATTGGCCGATTTGGCTCAATTATTAGAAGATCGGGAATTATTTATTTTATCCGATGAAATTTATAGTGAGCTTGTGTACGGAGTCCGACATCATTCAATTGCAACGATAGGTAAGCTTCGCGAGAAAACAATTGTTATTAATGGCCTATCCAAATCCCACGCTATGACAGGCTGGCGAGTTGGATTCACTTTAGCGCCTGCTTACATTACCGAGCATATGGTCAAGGTGCATCAGTATAATGTGACTTGCGCAAGCTCAGTAAGCCAGTATGCGGCATTAGAGGCTTTGACAGTTGGTATGGATGATGCTCTGCCTATGCGCAATGCCTATGAAGTTCGTAGGGATTATGTCTATGATCGTTTGGTCTCTATGGGCTTCGAGTTGGAAAAGCCGAATGGGGCGTTTTATTTATTCCCTTCCATCGCCAAATTCGGACTAAGTTCGCAAGACTTTACTATGAGGCTGCTTCATGAGGAGCATGTTGCTGTTGTTCCTGGTGATGCTTTCACTTTTTATGGAGAAGGCTATATCCGCATTTCTTATGCTTATTCACAAGAAGTATTAGCAGAGTCCCTCGATCGTCTTGAGCGCTTTGTAAATAAGCTAACGTGAACTTAGCTAAATGTTAAGCATTTCAGCGTTGTGTTAAAGACAATACGAAAAAACCTCCAAATCCACAAAAGTGGGTTGGAGGTTTTCTTTGCTTTTAATTAGATTTAAACCGTAAATAGGCTGTAATGGTATCTATGGCTAAATCAATGGCACTCTCGTTAGGATCAAGCTTGGCGTTATGCAACCCATGAGGGGTATCTACCCCTAACCAGAACATGAAGCCGGGTATTTGCTCCAAAAAGTAGCCGAAGTCTTCGCCTGTCATCGCTTCTGTACACTCCACAAGCTGTACGTTATCCTTACCGCGGAGCCAGTTCATGAATTCCACGGTCAAAGCAGGATCATTGAACACTTGGCGGTAATTCGAGCCATAATCAATAGAGACTTGACACTCGAAGGAGCTTTCGATTCCTGCCGCTACAGCTTCGATCCGTTTCTTGATCTTATTCATAGAATCAGCGGAAAGAGTTCGAATTGTACCTTCCAAGCGGGCTTTTTCCGCGATTATATTCTGCTTTGTTCCTGCCTCCATTTTGCCAATGGTAATGACGGCCGAATCAAGCGGATTCACATTGCGGGAAACAATGGTTTGCAGTTGACCAACCATTTGTGTCGCAGCAATGATCATATCGTTCGCTTGGTGCGGGTAAGCGGCATGTCCGCCTTTGCCTAGCAGGTCAATGAACAGCTCAGATGTATTGGCAAACAAGATCTCCGGCCTCGTGGCAATCGTGCCTACTGGATACTCAGGAGCTATATGGAGAGCTACAATCTGGTCGGGCTTCCAGTCCTGTAATTCTTCAGCAGCAAGCATGGGCAATGCACCGCCAGGGCCTTCTTCAGCCGGCTGAAACAGTACAATCAGGTCATCCTTCATTGGCTGCTGAGCGAAATGCGTAACAACACCCATCCCAATCGACATGTGAAAATCATGTCCGCACGCATGCATGTAACCAGGATGCTGGGAAGGAAACGGAAGAGAGGTCTCTTCCGTGATGGGCAACCCGTCCATATCCGCACGATATCCGAAGCGTTTGGTAGGATTCGTACCTTTGATGTAAACCAAAATGCCAGTGCGCCAAGTGCGAATCGTCAGTCTATCCTGAGGAAGCTCTGCTAGATGATCAAGGAGAAGCTGTTGCGTCTTGAACTCTTGAAAGCCCGGCTCCGGAATTTGGTGAAGCTGACGGCGCAGCTCTATAAAGGGGCTAAGCATGGTGAATACCTCCAGAACACCTTACAGGGTGCGCAGATCTTGTAAAATTTCTGTTTTGGACTTCGTTTTATCGTCCACTTTCTTAATCACTCGTGCAGGTGCTCCTGCTACAACTGTATATTCTTCTACGTCTTGTGTAACGATTGCGCCGGCAGCAACAACAGATCCTTTTCCGATACGTACGCCTTCCAAGATAACAGCATTTGCTCCAACAAGCACATCATCCTCAATCACACAAGGTTGTGCGGAAGGGGGCTCAATAACGCCTGCAACAACTGCACCAGCACCGATGTGACACATTTTGCCGACTTGTGCTCTACCGCCAAGAACAGCATTCATGTCGATCATTGTGCCATCGCCAACAGAAGCACCGATATTAATGAGAGCGCCCATCATGATGACGGCGTTATCTCCGATATGTACTTTATCACGAATGATCGCACCTGGTTCAATGCGGGCATTGATTGGCTTCAGATCAAGCATTGGAATCGCAGAGTTGCGACGATCCGCTTCAACAACGAAATCAGCGATCTGCGCTTTGTTTGCTTCAAGAACGGGCTGAATTTCACTCCATTCGCCAAAAACAACGCCACTTCCGCCGGATATAAAGGATTGGCTGCCTTCGCCAAAGTTAATACCTTCAAGGTTTCCTTTTACGTATACTTTAACAGGCGTTTTTTTCTTGCTTTCTTTAATAAACTGAATAATTTCTAACGTATTCATCTCGGTCATGGTGACATCTCCTTAAAATTTAGATTGACTCTCCTATATTATCAGAAAGGGGGCATTTCAGCCAATGTGTATTCATAGAGCTTTTTGAGCGAACTGACTATTGTACAGATCTGCATAAAAACCGTGCTGTTCCAACAGCTGCTCATGTGTTCCTTGTTCAATAACGGAACCATGATTCATAACAAGAATGAGATCAGCATCTCGAATGGTGGAAAGTCGATGTGCAATGACGAAGCTTGTGCGACCCTCCATCAGGTTATTCATCGCCTTTTGAATGGATACTTCCGTGCGTGTATCTACGCTGCTCGTCGCTTCATCAAGAATCAAAATGGTTGGATCCGCAAGTATGGCGCGGGCAATGGTCAGAAGCTGTTTTTGCCCATGTGAAAGGTTGGATGCTTCTTCATTCAATCTAGTATCGTAACCTTCCGGCAGGGTTCGTATGAAATGATCGGCATAAGCCGCGCGAGCCGCACTAACGATCTCTTCTTCAGTGGCGCCATCACGTCCGTAAGCGATATTTTCGCGAATCGTTCCGTTGAACAGCCATGTGTCTTGCAGGACCATACCGAATAGTCCGCGCAGATGACTGCGTGACATTTCACGTGTATCTACCGCATCAATGGAAATCGTACCATTCTTTAATTCGTAGAAACGCATCAGTAAATTGACAATCGTTGTTTTACCCGCACCTGTAGGGCCAACAATGGCAACCGTTTGTCCAGGCTCTACTTGGATATTCATATCCTGAATCAACGGGGTGTCCTCTTTGTAAGCAAAGTCAACCTGTTTAAATTGAACTTGACCCTTAACATTCTGGGTCGTTTTTACTTGGGCGAGTTCCTGTACTTCTTCAGGCTCATCTAACAACTCAAAGATACGTTCCGCGGCAGCGATTGTGGATTGAATCACGTTGGCTATATTAGCCACCTGAGCAATAGGCATCCCGAATTGTCCTGAATATTGAATAAACGCTAGGATATCTCCGATTTTAATAGCCCCATTTGTTACCATGATGCCACCAATCACACTGACCAATACGTAGCCGATATTCCCGATAAAGGACATAAGGGGGAAGATCATCCCAGAGATAAACTGGGCACGCCAGCCTGAATGATACAAGCGCTCATTAATTTCATTGAATTGCTCAACGGATTTCTGCTCACGGCCGAAAGCTTTGACAATGGTATGCCCTGTGTACATTTCTTCCACGTGACCATTCAGTTCACCGAGCGTTTTTTGTTGTCCTTTAAAATACTTCTGTGACCGTGATGCAATCATTTTCGTTCCCAAAATGCTGAGCGGTAAGGTTACGATCGTGGCCAAGGTCAACAAAGGACTAATGGTTAGCATCATAATAATGATCCCGACCAAGGTAACGATTGAAGTAATCAACTGCGTCAAGCTTTGCTGCATGGTAGAACTGAGAGTATCTACGTCGTTAGTAGCTCGGCTCATCGTATCTCCATGACTGCGTGAGTCGAAGAAGGAGAGAGGTACTCGGGTGAGCTTCTCGCTGATATCTTTACGAAGATTAAATACGATTTTCTGTGTGACACCGACCATAATCCATTGCTGGATGAAAGTAAGTATGGCGCTAAGTATGTAAAGAGCTGCTAGGATAATAACGATTTGGAAAATAGCATCAAAGTCAATTTTGGCACCGGCAACACCCTTGAACTTCGCGATAGAGCCTTCATACAATATGGTTGTTGCGTTACCCATAAGTTTGGGACTAATAATGCTGAAAAGTGTGCTGAGTACAGCCGAGATTAAAACAAGTAGGATAGATATACGGAAAGGACTCATATACCGGGACAACCGTCGTATAGTTCCCTTGAAATCCTTAGCCTTTTGAACTGGCATTCCCATGCCGCCCATACCGCCTCGGCCAAAGTGACCAGGATTTACACCCGCTTGAGAAGGAGTTCTCTCTTTTGGTTTGTCGCTCATGCAATTTCCTCCTCTGACAGCTGAGAAGCAACAATTTCTTGATACACAGCACATGTTTTCATCAAATCTGAATGGGTGCCGATCCCTGCAATTTGTCCTTCTTCCAGTACGATAATTCGGCTGGCATCCATAATTGTACTGACACGTTGAGCGACAATGATCATCGTTGCTTGCTCGGTTTCGGCTTTGAGAGCTGCGCGAAGCTTAGCATCTGTTTTGAAATCAAGCGCAGAGAAGCTATCATCAAATACATAGATGTTTGGTTTACGAACGAGTGCACGCGCAATGGCAAGCCTCTGCTTCTGGCCGCCGGATAAGTTCGTTCCACCTTGGGCCAGAACAGCTTGGTAGCCATCTTTCATCTCGGCGATGAAATCTGCAGCTTGGGCAGTGGTCGCAGCATGCTGAATTTCCTCTTCCGTTGCTATCTCACGCCCAAAACGAATGTTATCCGCAACGGTTCCTGAGAAAAGCGCCGCCTTTTGCGGGACATAACCGATTTGCTGTCGTAGACTTTCTAACTTCAAAGTAGGCAGGGGATGACCATCTAAGAGGATCGTGCCGGACTCTACATCATAGAAGCGCAAAAGTAAATGAATGAGGGTCGTCTTGCCTGATCCGGTTCCTCCAATAATTGCTGTTACCTCACCAGGCTCAGCCCGGAAGGATAGATCACGAATTGCTGGCTGCTCAGCACCGGGATAACTAAAGGATACATGCTTAAATTCAACGGCAGCTTGATTGGACTCTAGAGATTTTGCCATTTCGGCGTTATGTATATTAGATTGATGGGCTAAAACTTCATTAATACGGACAGAAGAAGCGGATGCACGTGGAATCATCATAAAAATCATCGTCATCATGAACATAGAAAACATAATCTGCATGGCATATTGGATGAAGGCCATTAAGTCACCAATCTGCATTTGATTGGCATCAATACGAACTCCGCCGTACCAAAGAATGACGACAACCCCAAGATTAAATACAAGCATCATGATGGGCATCATCGTAGCCATGATCACATTTACTTTTACAGCTATTTGCGTATAATCCAGGTTCGCTTTTTCGAATTTACGTTTTTCATGTTCAGAACGATTAAAGGCTCGAATGACGCGAATGCCGGTTAAATTTTCACGCAGCACCAGATTAATGCCATCGATTTTGATCTGTAATGCTTTGAATAAGGGAAGTCCTTTACGCATGATCCCCGCAATAGCAAGTGCAAGAATGGGGATGATGGAGATTAGTACAATGGCGAGATGAGCGTCCTTATAAGTGGCCATGATGACTCCGCCTACTAGCATCGTAGGTGCGCCGATGAACATCCGCATCATGACAATCACTTGCTGAACTTGTGCGATGTCATTCGTAGTTCTGGTTATGAGGGAGGAAGTACCGAGCTTATCGAATTCGTGCAAGGAGAAGCTTTCAACATGAGTAAAAAGTGTTCGCCGTAAATCCCTGCCGAATCCTGTCGCCGTTCGTGCGAGCAAGTAGCTCGCGATAATGACGCAAACCATCGCACCCATCGCTACTAAAAGCATGTAAGCGCCAAACCGGAGAATAAAGGAAATATCTCCTTTCACAACCCCGACATCGACAATGTCAGCGAGCAGAGTGGGCAGGTACAACTGCGCCAGTGATTGCAAGAGCATCAAAGTAATAATCGCAACCACAGAAGCTTTGTACGGTTTCAGAAGCCGAAACAATTTGAACATAGGTTCCTCCTTAGCGTTTTACCCTAGTATAACGGGTATCATAAGCGTTGCTGAATTTTCGCAAGAAAACGGGCAAAGCTCGAGTTTTTACCACATAAGAAAGTATAAGTTTTTGGTTCCCGAAAACCGCTTTCTTATTGGCGATAAAACCTAATATAGGGATCTTTGGTCGTAACCAAAGTCTCTCCTCGATGAACGCGGTCGCTCATCTTTGAATGGCCTCGATAGAGGTTTTCTCATATGTAAATTATAACACATGGATGAGCGTCTGCTCAAAAAGAGTTATGGGACGGAGTAGGGGCGTGAGTCCATAATGGACCAGTGGAAATAGATGCATTTGTGACATCTAATTTCTCCTAAATCTTTAATTTCAGGTGAATAGATGCAAAAAATGCATATAATCTGCGCTCAACTCTCAATATCGGGTGAAAACTAACAATAGAGTTGTACAAAATGCAGTTAAACGCCATTTATTGAGGAAATATCTCTGACTAACTGCACTTTTTGCATCAATTGATTTCGAACGCTCATCAGCTGTCGCAAATTCGCGTCTACGTTTCGTTCACATGCTGATTTTTTGATCATTTGGAGCAGCCATCACGTTGCAATCTACCGTCTGACTCATGTCACGAGCTTTCCGAAAGGAATAGCTGAATACATCTCAGCTTTTGTCATGAAAATAGATTTTGATATTGACTTATCGTGTCGAAAGTGGGATAATTCTTTTAATTAAATATGTACCTTTAAAAACAGTCCAGAGAGGCTGGCAAGGTAGTCGATGAGAAAAGACGGGATATACTGAGTCGCGAATTCAGTGTATGACAAAGCTTGGGGATGTGCGCATCCTTATGCCCCGCTCTGTATCTTTACGCACTCGTAACTCCTTGCCAATAAATGGCAAGGAGTTTTTTGGTTTTACTAACAGAAAACCTGCGAATGCATACGATGCCAGTTTTGCTAAAGCAAAACTCAGTTAATGCTTACGATGCCAGTTTTGCTAAAGCAAAACTCAGTTAATGCTTACGATGCCAGTTTTGCTAAAGCAAAACTCTTAGGAGGCGAAAAAGATGAATGAAACGGCCGAACACACGATTATTGATGAAATGGGAATTCGCAGGGCGCTGACACGGATTGCACACGAGATACTGGAAAAGAATAAGGGTGTAGAGAATTGTACCTTGATTGGGATTCGGACCCGTGGTATTTACTTGGCCAAGCGAGTAGCAGAGCGAATTCTTGAGATTGAAGGTGTGCCGATTCCTGTCGGTGAGATTGATATCACTTCTTATCGTGATGATCGCGTTAAGGTGAGGTCAGTGGAAAATGTTCAGGAAGGCGGTAAGATCCAAATTCAAGACCGCAAAATTATCCTGTTCGATGATGTGCTTTACACCGGAAGAACGGTGAGGGCAGCCATGGATGCATTGATCGATCTGGGTAGACCGCAAATGATCCAGCTGGCCGTTCTAGTTGACAGAGGACATCGTGAGTTGCCCATTCGTCCTGATTATGTAGGAAAGAACGTACCTACCTCCAAAAGTGAAAGTATTGAAGTGCTGCTTACGGAAATCGATGAAAAAGATGGCGTCGTTATTCTTCAACAGAGGGGGAAACAGGAGTGAGCATAGTGAGTATACAAACCAAGCATTTTCTGGGATTGAAAGGCGTAAGCGCAGGGGAGATAACGAGCATACTTGATCGTGCTGCCTACTGGGAACAATCTTCTTCGAAAGTGACGAATCAGTTTCAAGGCAAATTCGTTTCCAACTTGTTTTTTGAAAATAGTACAAGAACACGGTTCTCTTTTGAACTGGCGCAAAAGCGGCTAGGAGCCGACGTACTCAATTTCTCCGCTGCAGAATCCAGTGTACAAAAAGGTGAGTCTATCTACGATACAGTACGTACACTCGAGTCCATGGGCATCGATGCGGGAGTTATCCGATTGAAGCCGAACGGTGTCCTGCAAGAGTTGGCTGAGAAAATTAAAATCCCGCTCATTAACGCGGGGGACGGCAATAACGAGCATCCAACGCAAGCGCTGCTCGATTTCTACACGATGCGCAAGCAGTTCGGCGCCATCAAAGGTTTGACGGTCTCGATCATCGGAGATATCCTGCACAGCCGTGTCGCTCGCTCCAACTTATGGGGACTCATCGCCCTGGGAGCAAAAGTGCAGTTCTGCGCGCCGGAAAGCATGCAAGCTCCAGAGCTAGCTGAGTTTGCTCCGTATGTGTCCTTCGAGGAAGCGCTGAAAGCGGACGTGGTCATGATGCTGCGTGTGCAGCTTGAACGGCACGACAAAGGAATCATTCGCTCAGCAGAGGAATACCGCGAGCAGTACGGGCTAACGGCAGAGCGTGCAAGCCGCATGGCACCTCACGCAATCATCATGCATCCAGCTCCGGTCAATCGAAACGTAGAGCTTGATGATGAGTTGGTTGAACACGAGAAATCCAAAATTTTCACACAAATTGCTCACGGTGTTCCGATTCGTATGGCGGTCATCGAACGAGCTTTATCCTAAAAGGAGAGACTTTGATCTTTGATCAATGATCCCTATAATGTCTCACAAAGTGAAGCCAAGCTCTGAAAGCTGATTCCTCCCGCATTGAGCTTTAGCTCGATCGGCGACTAAACTTACCATTCAAAGCGGTCATACTACGTCGAATTGCTTCGATAAGAGTTTAGACATTACTTGCGGGGGCCCCAAACGAATACTAGGAGGACAATCTCACAATGGGTATCTGGGTATTAAACGGACTAACAGTCGATGTAAATAATGTACAAGCGAAGAAACACATTTTGGTAGAGAATGATAAAATTGCAAAGGTTATAGATGCAGCAGAAGGTTCGGCTCCACAAACCGAAGGCCATGAAGTTATTGATGCAGCAGGTAAGCTGGTGACTCCAGGATTCATCGACATGCATGTTCACCTGAGAGAGCCTGGTTTTGAACATAAAGAAAATATTGCGACTGGAACACGTTCCGCAGCAAGAGGCGGCTTCACAACCATCGCTTGCATGCCGAATACAAGACCTGTGATCGATACCGTTGATACAGTGAACTACATATTAGATAAAGCTGCAACGGAAGGTGTCGTCCGTGTTCTCCCATACGGCACGATTACGAAGAACGAGCTCGGCCGCGAGTTGACCGATTTCGCTGCGCTGAAAGAAGCGGGCGTCATCGGCTACACCGATGATGGCGTTGGCGTACAAAGCGCGCAAATGATGAAGGATGCTATGGCTTTGGCCGCATCGATCGGGATGCCAATCATCGCGCATTGCGAAGATGACACGCTTGTGGTTGGCGCGCCGGTAAGCGAAGGCGCGTTCGCGAAGAAGCACGGGCTGAAGGGGATTCCGAATGAGTCCGAGGCGATTCATGTAGGTCGCGACGTGCTGCTAGCTGAAGCGACGGGTGTTCACTACCACGTGTGCCACGTAAGCACCGAGCAATCAGTTCGCTTAATCCGACATGCGAAGCAGTTCGGAATCAAAGTAACTGCCGAGGTATGTCCGCATCACCTCGTGCTCTCGGATGAAGACATTCCTGGGCTCGATGCCAACTGGAAGATGAATCCGCCGCTGCGCACGCCGCGCGATGTGCAGGCAGTCATTGAAGGATTGGAAGACGGTACGATAGACATTATCGTGACGGATCACGCGCCGCACACCGAAGAAGAGAAAGAGAAAGGCATGATGCTGGCTCCATTCGGCATCCTCGGCTTCGAAACTGCGTTTTCCCTGCTGTACACGAAATTTGTGCTGACAGGCAAATGGTCCTTAGGATTCCTCGTGGATCGTATGACGAAAAAACCTGCCGACGTATTCGGTCTTCCATACGGAACACTGGAAGTAGGCAGCGCAGCTGATATTACCATCGTGGATTTGGAAACAGAGCGCGAAGTTCTCAAAGAAGAGATCGTTTCACGCAGCAAAAACACGCCATTCATCGGTTGGAAGCTGCAAGGCTGGCCGATTGTTACCATCGCTTCCGGTAAAGTGGTTTGGTCATAAATCGTTCTTAAATAACGTCGAAATCAAGCGTAAATCCGCATTAAGATCTATACGCAGATCGAAAATTCGTGTATATTTATACGGAATGATTGATTTTTATGCAAATCTTATGCAAAAACAAAGAAATGTAGGCATGACATCCGCGGTTCGTGAGGATCGCTGACAATAGCGAAGGAGTTGAAAGAACATGCAGGCAAGATTGTTGCTGGAAGACGGCACTCTTTTTACAGGAAAATCGTTCGGTAGTGAAGGTGAATCCGTCGGCGAGGTTGTATTCAATACAGGAATTACAGGTTATCAGGAGGTGCTTTCCGATCCTTCCTACTGCGGTCAAATCGTGACTATGACGTATCCATTGGTGGGGAACTACGGTGTGATTCGGGATGATTTTGAATCCGTACGTCCTTTCATTCATGGCTTTGTTGTTCGTGAACATGAAGAGATTCCAAGTAACTGGAGGGCGCAATATACGCTGGGCAGCCTGCTGAAAGAATACGGCATCGTTGGGATCAGCGGCATCGACACGCGCATGTTAACTCGTAAAATCCGTCATCACGGCGTTATGAAAAGCCTTTTGACAACATCGAATAAATCCATTGCTGAGCTGACTGAAATCTTAAGAGGAACGCCTCTTATAACGGATCAAGTCGCTCGTGTATCCACGAAAAGTGTATACGGTGCACCTGGTCACAAAGAACGTATCGTTCTCGTAGACTTCGGAGCGAAAAGCGGAATCATCCGCGACTTAAGCAAACGTGACTGCGACGTTGTCGTTGTACCTCAAGATGCTACAGCTGAACAAATTCGTCGCCTTGCGCCAGACGGCGTGCTGCTGTCTAACGGCCCTGGGGATCCCAAAGACGTACCTCACGCTGTCGAAATGATCAAAGGCTTGCTCGGCGATATCCCGCTCTTCGGCATTTGCTTGGGTCACCAGCTGTTCGCACTAGCATGCGGCGCAGACACAGACAAACTGAAGTTCGGTCACCGCGGCGGTAACCATCCGGTAAAAGATTTAATTTCCGGACGCTGCTACATTACATCACAAAACCATGGCTACACGGTTAAGGAAGAATCCGTCCAAGGAACTGACCTTGAAGTGACGCACATCAACAATAATGACCGCACTATTGAAGGCTTGAAACATAAAAAATACCCTGCTTTCTCGGTTCAGTATCACCCAGAGGCAGCACCGGGGCCATTTGACTCCAGCTACTTGTTCGATGATTTCATCTCGCTGATTCGTCAGCACAAAATCGATAACCCACAGCAGCCGCGCCAAGCGCAAATGCTTGCACAGTGGAAAGCTTCAACGGCATCGACATCTGTAAGTAAAGCTTACGAAGCAAGTTTTGCTAACGCAAAACTCTAGGGAGGAACTGCAATATGCCAAAAAATAATACACTCAAAAAGATTCTAGTTATCGGTTCCGGTCCTATCGTCATCGGTCAGGCAGCGGAATTTGACTATGCAGGTACACAAGCTTGCCAAGCGCTTAAAGAAGAAGGCATGGAAGTTATCCTGATCAACAGCAACCCTGCTACGATCATGACGGATACGAACATGGCGGATAAAGTATATATTGAACCGATTACGCTTGAGTTTGTTACGCAAATCATTCGTCAAGAGCGTCCCGATGGTTTGCTTCCAACACTCGGTGGTCAAACAGGTTTGAACATGGCTGTAGAACTGGCTCGCGCAGGTGTTCTAGAAAGCGAGAACGTGAAGCTTCTGGGAACACAGCTAACAGCGATTGAGAAAGCAGAGGATCGTGACCTTTTCAGAGACTTGATGAGAGAATTAGAGCAGCCTGTACCAGATAGCGTAATCGTAACTACGGTTGCTCAAGCGGTGGATTTTGCTAACGAAATCGGCTTTCCTATCATTGTTCGTCCTGCCTACACATTAGGTGGAACGGGCGGCGGTATCTGTAACACGATGGAAGAGTTGACGGAAATCGTTGCTTCCGGTATTCGTTACAGCCCAATCGGTCAATGTCTAGTAGAGCGCAGTATTGCAGGCATGAAAGAAGTCGAGTACGAAGTAATGCGTGACGCGAACGATAACTGCATCGTGGTATGTAACATGGAGAACTTTGATCCAGTTGGTGTACATACCGGAGATAGTATCGTTGTAGCACCAAGCCAAACCTTGTCAGACCGTGAGTATCAAATGCTGCGTTCGGCATCGCTTAAAATCATTCGCGCTTTGAACATCGAGGGTGGCTGTAACGTACAGTACGCGCTTGACCCGCATAGCTTCCAATATTACGTAATCGAAGTAAACCCGCGTGTAAGCCGTTCCTCAGCGCTTGCATCCAAAGCAACGGGCTATCCGATTGCGAAGATGGCTGCGAAAATTGCGATTGGCTACACGCTCGATGAGCTAGTCAATCCAGTAACAGGCCAAACCTATGCCTGCTTCGAGCCAGCTCTGGATTACATCGTTTCCAAAATTCCACGTTGGCCGTTCGATAAATTTACAGCTGCAAACCGTAAGCTGGGTACGCAAATGAAAGCGACTGGCGAAGTTATGGCGATTGGCCGTACATTCGAAGAGTCCATTCATAAAGCGGTTCGTTCGTTAGAAATCGGTGTACACCGTTTGTTCCTTAAAGAGACGGATCTCTTAGATCAAGAAACACTCGAGTTCCGTTTGCAAAAGCCCGATGATGAGCGCTTGTTCTTACTAGCAGAAGCTTATCGCAGAGGTTATACCGTGGAACAATTGCAAAAATTGACGAATATTGACTGGTGGTTCTTGAACAAACTGGACGGTCTGATTAAATACGAGAAAGAGATTGCAGCTAGCGAACTTACAAACGAGCTGCTATTCGAAACGAAACGCAAAGGCTTTACAGACCGTGCGATTGCTGAGATTCGTACACTGGCTGGTTGTTCGACATTCACCAAAGAAGCTGAAGTCAGAATGCACCGTTTGAAGCAAAACATCAAGCCGGTTTACAAAATGGTTGATACTTGCGCAGCGGAATTCGAAGCTTCAACGCCATACTACTATTCAACTTATGAGCAAGAAGATGAAGTTACGGAAACAACGAAAGAGAAAGTGGTTGTTCTGGGTTCCGGTCCGATTCGTATCGGTCAAGGGATTGAGTTCGATTACTCCACGGTTCATGCGGTTTGGGCGATTCAAGCGGCAGGTTACGAAGCGGTTATTATCAACAATAACCCAGAAACGGTATCGACGGATTTCAATACATCCGATCGCTTGTACTTTGAGCCTCTGTTCTTTGAAGATGTGATGAATGTGATCGAACGCGAGAACCCAATCGGGGTTATCGTTCAATTCGGTGGTCAAACAGCGATTAACTTGGCTGCACCTTTACACAAAGCCGGTGTACGCATTCTCGGTTCCGATCTTGAAAGTATCGATACAGCGGAAGATCGTAAGAAATTCGAAGCTTTACTTAGCAAGCTCTCGATTGCTCAACCACCAGGCGGCACCGTTACATCGGTTGACCAAGCTGTGGGTACAGCTGCGAAATTCGGTTATCCGGTTATCGTTCGCCCTTCCTACGTACTAGGTGGACGCGCAATGGAAATCGTCTACTCCGATGAAGAATTGCTTAGTTACATGGAATATGCCGTGAAAATCAACCCGGAGCATCCGGTTCTGATTGACCGTTATATGCTTGGTAAAGAGGTAGAGGTTGATGCGATCTGTGATAGAGAAACGGTTCTAATCCCTGGGATTATGGAACACGTTGAACGTGCAGGGGTTCACTCCGGTGACTCCATCGCGGTTTATCCGCCGCAATCCATCTCGGATGAGATTAAACAACAAATTATCGACATTACGACGAAAATTGGACTTGAATTGAACGTAGTAGGTCTGGTCAACATCCAGTTTGTTATTCATAACGATGAAGTGTACGTAATTGAGGTTAACCCGCGTTCTTCCAGAACCGTGCCTTTCTTGAGCAAAGTAACGAATATCCCGATGGCTAACGTGGCTACACGCGTCATTATGGGGCAAAAGCTGACGGATATGGGCTACCAAGGCGGGTTATGGCCGGAAGACAAGTATGTATCGGTTAAAGTGCCAGTGTTCTCCTTTGCGAAGCTGCGCCGTGTTGATACAACGCTCGGACCTGAAATGAAATCGACGGGTGAGGTTATGGGTCGCGATATCAATTTTGCCAAAGCACTTTATAAAGGCTTAATTGGAGCGGGGATGAAAATCCCTGCGGCAGGATCTGTCGTAGTAACGGTAGCTGACAAAGATAAAGAAGAAGCGATTGAAATCTTAAAGGGCTTCTATCGTCTAGGATATAAAATCATTGCAACAGGCGGAACGGCGACAGCGATCGAACAAGCTGGTCTCCCAGTGACGACCGTGAACAAGCTGAGCGAAGGTTCGCCTAACATTCTGGATCTCATCCGCAGCGGTGATGCACAGTTCGTTGTGAACACACTGACAAAAGGTAAAGAGCCTGAGCGTGACGGTTTCCGCATTCGTCGTGAAGCGGTAGAGAATGGTGTGGTTTGTATGACATCACTCGATACAGTAAGAGCGCTTGTTAATATGCTTGAAGCAATCAACTTCTCCTCACGTGCAATGCCAATTCATGTCTAAGACTATGCTTACGAAGTCAGTTTTGCTAAAGCAAAGCTCTAAGGAGAGTGACGAACTTGAGTACACTAACTCGCACAGATGTTACCGGACGCATTATGGTCGCTTTGGATTATGCGAACGCAGAAGGTGCTGAAGGGCTGCTGAAGCAGCTCGAAGGCATCCCTTGCTACGTGAAGGTGGGCATGCAGCTGTTCTATGCTGCGGGTCCCGGCTTCGTCGCGAGTCTGAAGGAGCGCGGCTACAAGGTGTTCCTTGACGTGAAGATGCATGACATTCCTAACACGGTCAAAGGCGGCGCGGAAAGCGTGACGCGCCTTGGGGTTGATGTGTTTAATGTCCATGCTGCCGGAGGCAAGCAGATGATGGAAGCTGCCTTGGAGGGTGTCGACAAGGGGCTAAGTTCTGGAGCTGTGCGTCCGATTGTCATCGGCGTGACGCAGTTGACCAGCACCAGCGTGCAGGTGCTGAATGACGAAATCGGCCTGACCGGTACGGTCGAGCAGGCCGTCATTCGCTATGCCCGCTTGGCGCATGCCGCGGGGCTTCAGGGTGTTGTCGCGTCACCGCTTGAGGTGACTGCGATTAAGGCGGCGTGCGGTGACGGTTTCGTCACCGTGACGCCAGGCATTCGCCCTACGGGAGCCGACGTGGGCGACCAGTCGCGCATCATGACGCCGGCTGAGGCGTTCGCGCAGGGGACGGACTACGTCGTGATCGGTCGACCGATCACAGGCGCAGCGGATCCAAGAGCAGCGATTGAAGCGATTATCGATTCAATCGTGTAACATGCTTTGTCTAACAACGGAAGGAACGGTGGAAGTAACATGAGTCAACTCGAAACAATCGCGCAGCATATTGCAGCGTCGTTATTAGATATCGAAGCGGTCGCACTTCGACCGCAGCAGCCTTTTACATGGACTTCTGGCCTCAAATCGCCAATCTATTGTGACAATCGTCTGACGATGTCACACCCAGCTATCCGCGAAGCGATCGCTGACGGCTTCGCAGCATTGATTCAAGAGAAATTCCCTGATGCTGAGGTTGTTGCTGGTACAGCAACAGCGGGCATTCCTCATGCCGCTTGGGTGGCTCAGAAGCTTGGTCTCCCGATGATCTACATTCGTGATAAAGCCAAAGGGCATGGCAAAGAGAACTTGATTGAAGGCACTGTGAAACCAGGTCAAAAGGTGATCGTGATTGAGGATCTTATCTCTACAGGCGGCAGCTCTTTGAAAGCAGCTATTGCAGTCAAAGAAGCTGGTGCTGTAGCGCTGGGCGTGCTGGCGATTTTCTCTTATCAGCTTGATAAAGCTACAGAAGCGTTCCAAGCTGCTGATATGCCACTGTACACACTTTCCAACTACTCTACACTGCTTGAAGTAGCTCTAGAGAAGGGGAAAATCAAACAAGAGGACATGGAGTTGCTTCGTTCTTGGAGATCGAATCCTGCAGCGTTTGGTGTGTAGAAAGTATTAATTAAAAATGCGCTTAATCCCAACAGCTGGTTAACGCTTCTGCGACACCGCACTTGGGTGGCAATCTCGACATCCGCATTTAAGTTTATAACGGAAGAAGCTCTACCTTTACGAAAAGGAGAGCTTCTTTTTTTACCTTTAAGAATTTATATGTTTTGGATTTGCCCGAGTACTCCGAATGGTGCGATTCCGACTAGAGATTATCCCTTGCCCACCGAACTGTTGTATTCGCTCAGGTTATCCTTGAGTCAGTTGTTGAATGAATGTTTGCAAGGGCTGGGACATCCACTTTTTGGGGTGCAGCAGCAGTTGAAGGTCCAATTTTAAGTCTGAATGTGAAAAAGGAAGATGAGCTAGTTTCCCTTGCTCCAATTCGTTCTGTACGGCAATTTGGGGCAGCAGGGCGATACCAAGCCCATTCATGACGCAGTGTTTAATGGTTTCTAGATTACCGAGCTCAAATCCAATTTGTAGCGGAACAGCATGATCCTTGAGCAACTTTTCAAACATGCCTCGATAAATGCAGCCCTCTTCTGTAACGATAAATTCAGCTTGCTGAAAATCGCTTAGTTGTATCTGTGTTCGTTTCGTGAGTGGATGCTCAAGCGGTGCCACCAAAACTAATGGTTCTTCCCTGACCTTTGTACAAGTAAGTGTGGTGTCGGCCGGATATCGATCTAATATAAGTCCTATATCATAGTCCCCATCTCTGACTTTGGTTATGAGGGAAGTCTCACTGTCAGGGAAGAGCTGGATATTCAGTCCAGGAAATTGTTGCTTCAGCACATGTAAATAAGGCGGTAAATAGTAAGCAGCGAGTGAGTTGATCGTACCGATCGTCAGTGTTCCGCTGACCTCGCTTGTTATCATTTCTTTGGATTGATCATAGAGGTCAAGCATCTGCAAGACTAGCTTTAGCAAGCTTTCACCGGGTGCTGTTAATCGAAGCTGTCGCCCGTATCTTTCGAAAAGGGGTACGCCATATTCTCGTTCCAGCTTCTGAATTTGCATCGTAATACTTGATTGCGCATAGCCCAATTCTTCAGCAGCTCGTGTGAAGCTCTTTCTTCGTGCAACCTCCCGAAAGGTTCGGAAATAGGTTAAATCCATGGGAACCCCTCGCTTTACTATCAAAATTTTTGATGAGTCTTATCATTTATTATAGCTAACTGTGATCCAATGTTCCATGCTAAAGTGAATGTACAAACGAAATAGGACTAGGAGATGATTGGGATGTTAAGAGAGAAAGACTTACATGGGATCTATGTTCCCATAATTACACCATTTGATGAGAAATACGAGGTGGATGCTGCCTCTTTTTATAATCTAGCTTACAATTTATTTCAAGATGAGGTAGACGGATTGGTCGTTAATGGAACGACAGGGGAATCGCCGACGATTACAAATGAGGAGATGGCGATCTTATTCGCTACGGCACAAGCAGCTCGCGAGGCTGCGCAAGTAGATGCTTCGATCGTAGTAGGTACAGGAACGAATGATACGTTGTCCACGGCAAAAAAGACCGAGGCTGCTGGGAAATTAGGGGCAGATGCTGTTTTAGTCGTAGTGCCTTACTATAATAGACCGAGTCAACAAGGGATTATTGAACATTTTCGCCGGGCAGCCAGCGTTGGTGTGCCTGTTATTTTATATGAAATACCGCATCGCACAGGTGTGACGTTGGAACTTGATACTGTGCGTACGATACTTGAATTCGATGGAGTTATAGGTATGAAAGACAGTACGCCTAACACTCGATTGGTGTCTGAACTTACACGTATTGGCTCGAAACCCGTCTTGTGTGGGGAAGATTCACTGCTTTTTGCGGCGCTTAGCTCCGGTGCTAAAGGGATTATGAGCGCATCAGCGAATGTAATGACGGAGCGTTTTGTATCGTTTTATCGGCATTTTGAAGCTGGACAACATGAGATGAGCAAACAGCTATTCGATGAGTTGCTGCCACTCATTCGATTACTTTTCGAAGAGCCGAATCCAGCACCTCTCAAATGGCTGCTTGAGCAGCAAGGTATCATTGAATCCGGAACACTGCGATTGCCGCTGCTTTCGGTGACAGAAGGCTTGCAGAAGAAGTTAGCTGCTTATTTACAAAGATGAGGGAGAGAGCTATGAATCGGACTAGGGTATTTACAGGCTCACCTTGGGAACCTGTTGTAGGCTATTGTCGGGCGATTCGAGCGGGGAACCGGATTGATGTAGCTGGCACAACGGCAATGAGGGATGGAGAGGTCGTTGGCATTGGTAATCCGTATGAACAGGCGAGATTCGTCCTCCAGACGATTGAGCAGGCGCTGCAAGAACTCGGGGGGCAAATGTCAGACGTGATTCGAACTCGGATGTTTGTAACGGATATTACGTTATGGGAGGAGTTCGGCCGGGCACATGGGGAGTTTTTCTGTGACGTACAGCCCGTAGCAACGATGGTTGAAGTGAAGTCTTTAATAGATCCTTTGCTGTTGATAGAGATTGAGGCTGAAGCCCTATTGGCAGAGGAAACTTTGAAAGGCTGGAAGTAAGGCATTTAAGTATAAAAAAACGCTTGTCCTCTTAGAAGGCGATTTGAAATCGCGAGCAAGAGGGGAAGCGCTTTTTGTTTACATATTATCCTACACGTTTACCAAGAATGATGAGATCCCGTTCGATTCCGTCAAGTTCAGCAACGCCAGGTAGATGGGCCCAGTTGACGAAGCCGAATTTACGGAAAAGGTGGAGGCTGGGATCGTTATGACCAAAAATGAAGCCGAGCAGTGTTTTCAGTCCCAGCTTTGGACTAGCTTCTATCGCATGCTCCATCAGGTAACGACCAATGCCTTGGCCGCGAAAAGCTTCATCGACATAAATGCTGACTTCCGCAGTAGCATTATAAGCGGGTCGGCCATAGAAGGACTGGAAGCTGAGCCAGCCCCAAATGCGACTGCCGTTTTCCACCACCCATAAAGGGCGGAATTCCGCTGAGTGTTCATGGAACCAGCCTTCGCGACTGGCAGTGGTCACGGGTTCTGTATCTGCTGTAACCATGCGTCCTTCAATGGTGGAATTATAAATTCGTACAATTTCTGCTAAGTCTTCCAAGCTGGCATCGCGGATCGTTAGGTGATTCGTACTCATGTTAAGGCTCATTCCTTTCAGTGGTTATTCCTTCATTGCGGCAAGTTTCAGCCAGAAACGACTGATGGTCTCGGTACCTTTGTCCCAATTGACCAAATGGAAATGCTCATTCGGTGCGTGCAGGTTTTCACCTGGTAACCCAAAACCAAGCAGCACTACGGGTGCATCTAATACGCGCCCTAACACTTCAACAATCGGGATTGAACCTCCGCTTCGTGTATATACAGGCCAAGCGCCATACGTATCTTCATAAGCTTCTGCAGCTGCTACCATGACAGGCTCGTCAATTGGGGTGATAAAAGGATTTCCGCGCAGCTGGCGGTCTAGGGTCACTTTTACACCAGGCAAAGACAAGGCACGGATATGATTTTCAACCGAATCCATGATTTCCTCGGGCACTTGTGCGGCAACGAGACGGCAAGCTATTTTCGCACTGGCACGATTAGGAATGATTGGTTTGATGCCTTCACCCTGAAAGCCGCCGCTTACGGATGTGATTTCCAAGGTCGGTCTGGAAGTCGTTTGTTCGTAGAACGAGAACCCATTTTCCCCATATAATGTTTCAACATGTAAGTCCGATCGAACCTTATTCTCGTCGGGTTCTACTTGTTTAAAAGCCTCGCGCTCTTTGTCAGAGAGCTCAATGACGCGATCGTAGAAACCTTCCACCGCTACGCGACCGTTTGCATCATGGAAGGAACTCAGCAGCTTCGATAAAGCGTGAATCGGGTTTTGGACCGCGCCGCCGAATAGGCCCGAATGCAGGTCGCTATTTGCGCCATCCACCGTAATTTCAAACCCGGCGAGCCCGCGAAGACCATACATAAGTGCAGGTTTTCCCGGTCCTTGCATTTGAGTATCGGAAAGTACTATGGTATCAGCTTGTAATTTATCTTTATACTTTTCCACGAAGGCAGGCAGGTTCTTACTCGCAATCTCTTCCTCACCCTCAATACAAAGCTTCACATTAACAGGGAGACTGCCGTGCGTTCGTAAAAAAGCCTCAATCACTTTGGCGTAAAGTAATAGTTGACCTTTATCATCGGTGCTGCCGCGGCCAAATAGCTTCCCATCTTGTATCACGGGCTCAAATGGAGGTGTGTTCCAAAGCTCTAACGGCTCGGCCGGTTGAACATCATAATGTCCGTAGACAAGTACAGTTGGTTTACCGGGAGCATGCAACCAATCTGCATAGATTACGGGATGTCCCCCAGTAGCCATAATTTCAATGTTCTCAAGACCGGCTTGTTTCAAAGACTGAGCCGTCCATTCTGCACAGCGAATGATATCTGGTTGATGTTCGGCGACTGCACTTATACTTGGAATCCGCAAAAACTGCATTAATTCCTCTATGTGTTGGTCCCTTTGCTCTTTCAAATAGGTTTTGATCGTTTCAATCATGTTTAATTTCTCCTTCTTTGTAAGCTATTGAAATCGGTGCTTCTTTTAAGTTCCCCAAATGCAAGTAAATTCCTGCAAATAAGTGATGCAGATACACATTTTATAAGTGAGTTGCACGATGTAAATAGAAGTGGGTATTATTGTATAGGTCAATTCTATTATTAGAAGGGGTGAATTTAATGAAACTCTTGGTTAAGACCGAACGAATGTCTTTAGTTTTATTAAATCAATCTTCCGTAGACCTGGTTCTGGATTATGTGATTCGTAATCGAGCTTTCCTGGAACCGTGGGAATTAGAACGTAATGAAACGTATTTCACGAAGGAATATCAGGCTGAGCAGTTGGAGCAAGAAGCAATTAAGATCGGGGAAGGCCAGATGCTTAAGGTATGGCTGCTCTTTGAAGAACGAATTGTGGGGTCAATTGCGCTTAATAACATCGTTAGAGGTGCATTTCAATCTTGCCATTTGGGCTACCGAATGGACGGGAAGCTCCTTAATCGAGGGCTCATGACAGAGGGACTTAAAGCGATCATTGGTTACGCTTTTGACGAGATGAACCTTCACCGCATTGAAGCCAATATCATGCCTCGAAATGCAGCATCTTTGAAGGTCGTAGAGAAGCTGGACTTTTATGAGGAAGGCTTAGCGCTCAAATATTTACAAATTCATGGTGTTTGGGAAGACCATATTCATATGGTACTGCGCAATACAGCTATGGAATAAAATTTGCCCCATCCTTGGCGATTTGGAAGCGTATAAGGATTCTGCACGAATAAATGAAGTGCTTTTCCATTTGGGACTCTTTAGTAAACAAGAGTTAGATGCAGAAGTACAGCAAGTGACACATTTTTATGAAGAACGCGGCGAGCCGTTCAAGCGAGATGAGGCGATTCGGAATGCAAGTCTATCGGCCATGTTATTTATGATTACTGCGAAAGATCAAGGCTAGGACACTTGTCCAATGATCGGTTTTGAAGTAGACAAGCTCATTGAGGCTCTTCAATTAGAAGAACGCTATGTTCCAGCTATGTTAATTACGATTGGGAAAGAAGATACATCGAGCCAGCGGCCGCGCGGATATCGAAAACCGATTGGTGAGTTTGTGAAATATGTTTAATACATAAATAGAGACCGTTTATCGCTGTGAAGGTGGCGATGAGCGGTCTTTTCCTTATTCTATAGGAAATTATAAAAGATGCCGATCTGTGGATAAGTTTTGTAAAATGAACTGGAGGATAGGAAGATGAACAAGTAATATCTTACAAAAAGAAAAGGACGCATCTGGCAAACACTCCATTAAAGGGCGGATTAGTCTTTTTAGATATATATCATTGAGAGGACCAAAAAAGTTTTCTCAGAGAGGAGAAAACAGCAAAATCCAGTTGAGAAGACCAAAATGGACGTCTCAGATCCAGTAAGAGGAGTATTGGACTGGAATTAGGGTTGAGAGGACCGAAATAATCTTCTCGGGGGAAAGAAAACAGCTAAATCCAGCTGAGAAGACCCAAATGGACGTCTCAGATCCAGTGAGAGGAGTATTGGACTGGAAATTAGCCTGAAAGGACAAAAAAAGACAAAAAAAGTCCTCTCATAAGTGAAGAAGTAGCTAAATCCAGCTGAGAATACCGATAAACATGTTCCGATCGTTCCGAAATTAGTTGTGGTATTAGCCAGCAATTTGTTAACGGCATCGCTATTTTTCGGCGTTACGCCACGGCCTAGTAAGCACTACCCAGCCATCAAGCATTTTTCCTCAGGTAAACCCGCTCCGGTCGGCCGACCGCACCATAAGACAGATCGGTGCATAAATCCCCTGAGATGAAGAAGCAGGGCTATTTGTTTTGTTGTTTGTTACTGCGGGGACTTGGGGTGAATGTTATGGATAAAATAGGCAATTCGTTGCATGGATGAATCTTCCAAAAGATAGTATATTTTAATAGATTCATACAAACGGGTATATCCCCAAAAAGCTTTCAGGAAATTTTCAGTTTCATGAAACCTTTTGGAAAGATCTTCCGTCTATTTTATCATACATACAGTTTGGAAATGAAAGGAAGACATACCAAATGGCAAGCTGGTTTCGAAAAAGAAGCACAATGGACGCTTTAGCTATCGATGAAGAGCCGCAATCTGATGAACGTTCCTCTCGTCTCAGCCAACTCCATTCACCTTTATTAACGGTTAGTGGTGTGTACCGCTCCTTTCAAGTTGGAGGCCAGAAGTTAGAGGTACTGAAAGGGATTGAGATGGAGCTCAGACCGTTACAGCTTGTCATGCTCAAAGGCCGATCCGGGTCAGGGAAAACAACGCTGCTTAATTTAATCGGGGGGCTCGATCAGCCGAATGAGGGGGAGATTTTGTTTCGTGAGCATGCCTTTCATCTCAGCAGTGACGATGTACGGACGTTGATTCGTCGCAAGGAAATTGGTTTTATTTTTCAATCCTATGCGTTAATGCCCTTGTTGTCTGCTTGGGAAAATGTTGAGCTAGCGCTGAGGATGGCGGGTATTCCGCGTTCTCAGTGGAAAGAGCGAGTGAAGCATTGCCTGGAGCTTGTTGGGCTTGGCAAGCGGATGCACCATCGTCCATATGAGCTTTCCGGCGGCGAGCAGCAACGTGTCGCGATTGCAAAGGCGATTGCGCATCGGCCTTCCCTTATTTTGGCGGATGAGCCTACGGCTGAGCTAGATTCTCAGATGGGTGCGCAGATTATGTCCGTTTTTCGCAGCATCATGAAAGCAGAGCAAGTCACGATATGTATGACAACACATGACCCTACAATTTTGGAGGTTGCCGATCATGTTTACGAAATGGTGGACGGAAGATTCGTCACGTAATTGGACGATGAAGCCTTTAGCAGCACTGCTTGTATGTTCGACATTACTACTTGCTTCTGGGTGTTCACTTTTGCCTAAGGAGCAGGAAGAAGAATCGCTTCCGACGATTAACCCGCCTAAGCTTTCCAAAAAGCCTGAATATACGGTAAAAACGGAAACCCTTGAAACGAAAGTGCGAGGGAGTGGGCGCCTAATGGCTTTGCAGGAAGAGAAGCTGTTTTTCTCCGAAGATATGTCCGCCAAACGGATCAGCACTATTCTTGTGAAGAATGGGGATTCCGTCGAAAAGGGGCAGCCGATCGCGGAGCTTGATGTAACGGATATGGCGAGCGACCTAAAGCGGAAGAAGCTTCAAACACGTAAGGATGAGCTTACGATGATCGAAACACTGCGGAAAGCGGATGAAATGTCGCCTGAGCAAATTGAGCAGGCAAAGATCGATTTTGAGTTGAAGCGTGAAGAACTGACCAAGCTTGAAACGCAAGTTGGTAAAGCGCAGCTGCTCGCTCCTTTCAGCGGAACCATCGTCACTGTAACAGCTAAGAAAGGCGATACGGTGAAGACCGGAGAATCCGTTGCGACTCTCGCAGATTTGAATGAATTAACTGTGGCAGCAAGTATTACTGCAGATGATACGAAGAAAGTAGCCATTGGGATGGAAGTGCAAGTGGATATTAATTCAGCCGGTCAGCACAAAGGGAAAGTGAAGCAGCTGCCGAACCCGCAAGCCGGAAACAACAATAATAACGGCGGGTTTCCTGGCCAAGGTGGGCAAGGTGAGCAGGATACGATCGATAATTATTTGGTCGTGCAGCTTAATGAGTTCCCGAAAGGGCTGAATCGAGGAACCCCGCTGAGTGTCACGATTATTACACAACGAAAAGAAAACGCCACAACGATCCCTCTGGCTGCACTTCGCTCGTATTCGGGTCGGAATTATGTCCAAGTCATTGATAATCAAGGAAATAAGAAGGAAGTGGACGTGGATATCGGCCAGCAGACATCAACAGATGTGGAGATTGTAAAAGGTCTCACAGCTGGACAGAAAGTAGTGGGTCGCTAATGTCCATGCCGATGCTGCGGTTTTTATTTCGGAAAATGTGGAATACCCGCTGGCTAACGCTCAGCACCTTGCTTGGTCTTGTCATGGCTGTTGCTTTCACCACGAGCATTCCGATGTATGCCGATGGGTCGCTCAAGCGAGTTGTCGCCAAATCGTTAGAAGAAAAAAGCGAGGGACTTCCTGCAGGCTCACTGCTTATGCGTTATCAAGCTGTTGGGACAGAGCGCGCAGGGTTAGATGAGCTCAAAGACGTCAATGTGTATATACAAGATGAAATTCCGAAAGATGTTGGTTTTCCATTACAGACTTATGCAAGAAGCTATTCCATCAAAGGATCGCAGCTAACTCCCGCAGATGGGACAAAAGCAGACCCTAGTAAGCGTCGACAAATGACATTAACGACGTTAAGCGGACTAACCGATCAGGTTGAATGGTCACTCGGGCAGATGGCTTCTGGGCAAGCGCAGAATGGCATTTTGGAAGCTGTAGTTTTAGAAGAAGCATTGTTTCGAAACGATCTGCATATAGGGGACGTATTCAGTTATTCAGTTTCGGGTGCAGGCGGCAGTCAGTTGTTAAAAGTGAAGATCGTTGGTTCCTTCAAACCCAAAAATGAAATGAGTCCTTATTGGTTTCAAGGCTTGGAAGGGCTAGTAAACGCACTTATAATTCATGATGATGTGTTCATGAAGACGTTGTTAACGGAGAAGAAGATTCCGCTTCAACTCGCCAATTGGTACTATGCATTCGATTTGCGGAATATCCAAACCAGTCAATTAACGCCACTTGAGAACCGTTTGGAGCGTCTGGATATCAACTTGTTCCAAAAACTCAAAGATACAAAGGTAGATGTTTCGTTTAAGCCAATTCTTACTGAATTTAAAGCCCAAAGCTTGCAGATGCAGATTTTATTATTCACATTAGCGGCTCCGATGATTGCGATGGTTTTCTATTACATTGTGATGAATGCCAGACAATCGCTTGATCGACAGCGTGGTGTGATTGCCATCCTGCGAAGCCGTGGAGGCAGCACGAAGCAAATTGTGGGCATATACTTTCTGGAAAGTTTATTACTTGGGGCGATTGCACTGCTGATTGGACCCTTTATGGGCTGGTTCATGGCCAAAAGTATCGGCTCTTCCAGTGGATTTCTAACGTTCGTAGATCGTAAATCGATTCCTGTTGGCTTTACAAATGAGGCAATGCTCTATGGCGGACTCGCTGTTCTGATTGCAATTCTTGCCAGTGTGATTCCAGCTGTCCTTTTTGCAAGATCTTCGATCGTCAACTATAAGCAGCAGCTCGCAAGGTCAGACCGCTCGCCATTATGGCAGCGTTGGTTCATCGACATTGTCCTGTTAGGACTTGTTGGCTACGGCTTTTACTTATTTGATCAACGCCAAGTATTATCTGTCCAAACAGGGCTAACGACCGATCAATTACAGGTGCATCCGCTGCTGTTTTTCGTCCCAGCACTTTCGATCTTCGCGCTTGGGCTTTTCTTTCTGCGCATCTTTCCATGGCTGTTGCGATTGTTCGGCTGGCTAGGGCGGAAATTCCTGCCCGTGCCGCTATACTTGACGCTTGTTCAGCTTTCCCGCTCCGCCAAAGCCTACTACCCGCTCATGCTGCTGCTCATTCTTACGCTTGGCCTCGGTGTGTACAATTCTTCGGCTGCACGTACGATTGATCTGAACTCGACGGAGCGGATCATGTATCAATATGGTACAGATGTTGTGCTGCAAACCGTATGGGAAGGCTTCTCGGACGATCTGCCGAAGGATCCGAACGCAGGGAAAAGCGGCGGCGGAGCTCAGGGAGGCGGGACATCTGGTGCCGGAGGGAATAACGGTGGCAGCGGTGGCTCCAGTGCGGGGGGAGGCCAAGGCCAAGGCGGCCCGAAACCTGGAGAGGAGACACCATCCAAGATTCGTTACGTCGAACCGCCCTTTCAAATGTTCCGTGATCTAGAGGGCGTTCAGTCTGCGGCCAGAGTTTTGCAGATGAAAGGAAACGTTGTTGTTTCTGGTAAATCAACTGGTCAGGGAATGATCATGGGGATCGATAATGCCGATTTTGCTAAAGTAGCTTGGTTCCGGCCCGATTTATTCCCAGCTCATCCGAATCAATATCTGAATTTGCTAGGAAGCTATGAGCAAGCTATTATCATACCCTCGAATTATGCAAGCAAATATGCGCTTAAAGCGGGTGATCTGCTTTCGATTACGATCGGTCAGCAGCCCGTGGAATTCGTGATTGTTGGCATCCTGCCGTATTGGCCGAGTCAATATCCGGATCAGGCGCCATTTTTCATAGCAAATTTGGATTACATATACGATCAGGCACCTATTACACCTTACGAAGTATGGCTCAAAATGAAACCGGAAGCTAAAGTTGCACCAATTGTTACTGCTCTGCAGGCCAAGGGAATTGAACTAGCTTCAGTGAAGGATGTTCGCAACGAGCTCATTATTCAGAAGAAGCTTCCAGCAAGAGGCGGCGTCTTTGGTATTCTTAGCCTGGGCTTTCTCGTTTCTGTGATCGTCTCCTTAATCGGCTATATGCTGTATTGGTTCTTCAATTTATCTAGCAGAGTTGTACAGTTTGGGGTTCTTCGAGCCATGGGCCTTTCCCGCAAACAATTGACGGGCATGCTGCTCCTCGAGCAAATCTTTACGGCTGGATTATCCATCGCGTTAGGCATCGGAATTGGTAAATTAACGAGTTATTTCTTCTTACCTTTCCTCCAAACTTCCCAGAATGTGAAGACGCAGGTGCCGCCGTTCCGAGTTGTTTTCGATTCCAAAGACACCTATCAGCTATATTTTGTGGTTGCTTTCATGATGATAACAGGGGCTTTGCTGCTGTTTTTACACATTAGAAGGCTGCGCGTTCATCAGGCTGTGAAGCTGGGAGAGGAGAAATAGGGTGATTACTTGCGAGGGCTTAGTCAAAATTTATAAAACAGACGAGATTGAAGTTGTCGCTTTGCAAGGGCTAAATATACAGATTGATGCCGGTGAACTTATGGCAATAATCGGGAATAGCGGAAGCGGCAAGTCCACATTGCTGAACATATTAGGAGGGCTTGATCGCCCTTCTGCAGGTCAAGTGAAAGTCGGCGATTGGGATTTGTTGAAGATTACCGACAAGCAGTTAGTTGACTACAAACGGCATACCGTCGGCTTCATCTGGCAAAATAATGCGCGAAATCTAGTCTCGTACCTCACCGCGCTCGAGAATGTGGAAATGCCAATGATGCTCAGCGGGAACTATGACCCTGTCTATGCGAAACAGCTGCTTGAGTGGGTGGGCCTTGACCACCGCTTGAATAACAAGCTGCAAGAACTGTCCGGTGGTGAACAGCAGCGCGTAGCAATTGCGATTTCGCTTGCTAACCGCCCGCGTTTGCTGCTAGCTGATGAACCGACGGGGTCGGTGGATACGAAGACGGCGGATATGATTCTTTCTATTTTCCAGCGGTTGAATAAAGAGTTGGGAGTGACCATTGTCATTGTTACTCACGATATGTCCATGGCAGGCAAAGTAGGGCGGGTCGTTGCCATTCGAGATGGCATGACAAGTTCGGAGTTTATTGCTCGCAATCCTTCGATTTCGATGCTTGATGGAACTTCGGCAGGGCTCACGGGTGAAGACCATGAAGAGTATGTGGTGCTAGACCGCGCGGGACGATTGCAGGTTCCGAAGGCTTACTTGAGCGCTCTGCAAATTGACGGTAAAGCTTCAATGGAGTTTGACGGCGAGAAAATTATGATTAAAGCACCGAAAGATTTATCTACCAGTGAAGTTATTGAACGAATGGAATCAAATTCACAAACCGTTGGAGGAAAATCAAAATGAAAAAGATTACGCGTAAAATGTTTGCGACAACCCTAACGCTGGCTATGGTTGCTCCACTAGCTGTTGCTTGTACCAAAGGGGAAAAAACCGATGATAAACAGGAGCGCGTGCTTAAAATCGCGACTTCTATGATGTACGGCGGTGATGACGAATATTTCAGACAACAATTCACGGAAATATTTGAATTCGCCAATCCAAATATCAAGATTGAAATGATACCAACGATGGATGATAAGTTCCGTTATGGCAACATTCAACCAGGAGAGAAAATGCCCGATCCCATGGAGAAGCTGAAGGAAGTCATGCAGGGAGATAATCCGCCGGATGTGGTTATGCTTGGTTACGAACAGCTGCCGGATATGATTGAAAGCAACATGCTTACACAGCTCGATCCACGAATAACGAAAGATAAATTTGACACCGCAGGGATCGTTCCAGCGGTAATGGATGGCATGAAAAATGCAGGCGGCGGGAAGCTTTACGCACTTGCTCCCACATTCAGCTCTTCGGCACTCATTTATAATAAGAAAATGTTCACGGATGCGGGTGTCGATTTTCCAAAGGATGGGATGACATGGGATGAGACATTCGATCTTTCCAAACGGCTTGTTAAAGGGGAAGGGGAGAGCCGCATTAATGGTTTCTCATTTAATACGCAATCACAAGGCGGAGATTTGTTCTATGGTATGCAAATGTATACAGCTCCCCTGCAATTGAAAATGTTCGATGATGCCGGCGAGAAAATGACGGTGGATACGGACCAATGGGAAAAAGTTTGGACCAAAATGGCTCAGATGCAAAAAGAGAAGGTGTTCCCAGAGTTGATGGATCCTCAGAAGCAAACGAACCGACAGTATGATCAAAATAATCCTTTTGCGTATGATGATTTCATGTCTGGCCGATTGGCCATGGCGATTATTAATTATGGTCAAATTCAACAGCTTACGAATGCGAACAAGAATGCAGCCAATTTTAAAGGCTATACACCCATCGAATGGGATGTCGTAACAATCCCTTCCCACCCGGAAGCAAAAGGTGTTGGCGGATCCATCTATATGAATGGTATTATGGGTATAAATGCCAAAGCACAAAACCCTGATGATGCTTGGAAATTCATAAAATTCATTAATGGCGAAGATTGGGCAAAATTGAAATCTCATAGCTCCTATAACTTGGTTGCACGCTCCAAATATTTGAAGCCCAAAGATGGATTGGATTTCCATATGGAAGCTTTCTACAATGTGACACCAGCTCCAATGGAGAATAACACGAAAATTTATCGCAATAATCCTAACATTTATCAGGTACAAGAAATTGGTCATACGCAGTTTATGAATGTCCTTCAAGGGAAAACGACAGCTCGCGAAGCGCTCAAGCAATGGCAAACCCAGGGCGATGCGATGCTCAAACAAATGAAGGAAAATCCGAATACGCCTATGAACCCGATGACAAAACAGGCTGTGCCTGCTGGCTAAGGCAGGCTGGAATTTCTAATAGAATGATATTATGAAGGAGGTCGCTCATTATCATGTACATCAAGAAACGCTATCGCTTGGCAACCATTGCTTTGTCTGCTGCATTGGCACTAGGAGCTGTTACACCTGTTTGGGCGGATAGCAGTCCATCGGCTATTACTACGACTTTAGGTAAGGTTTCCATTACAGGCAGCAGTTACTTTGAATTAAAACAGATCCATGTATTGCCTGATCAAAGCGGCAAGCTCGCAACATTTACCATTACCATTCACAACGAAGGGAGCAGTGAGCTGCAATTCATTGATTACTGGGTAAGGCTAAAAAGCAAATCCGGCAATCAATTTTCAGCACGCTTGCTGCCTGCGGATAAGGATAAGAACCGGGTTGCTCCCGGTTCAACGACTGATTTAACGTTCTACGCGACCGTTAACACCAGCACGAACTTGCAAGATCTCGTTGTCCAATTTATCAAATGGGATTTTAGCCAGTCCAACTTTGAGCGTGTCCTGGGTGAAGTCGCAGTACCGGATTCCTATACAGATGTAACGCCTTCAGATGGTGCTGCTGAAATTTCTGTAAATGGAACCACCGTGAAAGCTGCAATTAACAAGTTTGTCAGCAATAAGAATGAAAAATATCACGTTCCTACCGTATATCTGACTTTAGAGAATGCTGGCAATCAAACGGTTACGATTCCTTCCTACCTCTTCTCGATTCGCACAAAAGAAGGTCTGCTGTATCCATTGGAAGCTAAGGGATTGAAAGATTTGAAGATCAATCCAAAGGAAAGCAAAGAAATTCAGTTATCTGGATCCATTCCAGTAGCCGTTTCCCCGGACTCGTGGCAGTTGGCGGTAGCAGAAACAATTCCTGACTTGAAATTGAATGTTTCCGTTGCGAATTTTGGACTGCCTGCCGTTACGCAGCAAGAAGGCGGCTCTGTTGGTAAGGAGTATTCATTCACTAGTAAGTCCGGTGTATATACAACTCAGCTTAATGGATTGCACCGATTGCCTTGGGAAGACCAAGACCTATTGACGGCCGATTTGACACTAAGCAATAAAGGTGAGGAGTCACTTCCTATCCCAAAATTATCAGGGTATTTCCTGCTGGATGGCGCTGTGAAAATTGATGCCAAGCTCATTCAAACGGCTAAAGTAATCGGATTGGGAGCAGGAGCGAGCGTCAATTTGCAAATTGCAGGGAAAGTGCCGTATACGTATGAATTTTCTCAAATTAAATTAGTTCTTCAAGAGAATGAGGGAGAAACACCGTCAACAGGAGAGGCTACTGGTACAAGCAGTACTGCAGCAACGGATGTGCTGGAGTTCTCCACACAGGCGGAGCTTCAGGCCATTCCTTTCATTGGTATGGGTCAGTCCTATACTTCCAACGATATTGGGCGTAAAGCGAAGTATGCTGTTCGAAGTGTATCCACCTATGAGGATAAAACGAATATCATGTATTCCGCTATGATCGAAGCAACCAATTTGGAGAAGCGTTTCACGAATGTATCCAAGTTTGTCGCTAATTTCCGATCATCAGATGGAACGGTTTTCCCAGCAACGGTTGCTGAAGTAAAGAACAAGATTAGTCCAACAGGAAAAGCGTTATTAAATGTATGGGCTTCTGTGCCA
This sequence comes from Paenibacillus sp. Soil787, assembly GCF_001429545.1. GTDB lineage: Bacteria > Bacillota > Bacilli > Paenibacillales > NBRC-103111 > Paenibacillus_E. The sequence continues at coordinate 558,774 of NZ_LMSP01000012.1, read as the reverse complement.
AAAGGTTACACGACAGCGAATTTGAACTTACTTCTTGGAGAAGCAGTGACCGAAGGGAAGCTGTCGGAAGGTGAGAAAGCCACCCCTGATTCCTATGTGAACCCTGTTTCCTACTGGCTGCCTGATGAGAAGACGAATGTAGCGACAACGCTTAAAAATGTCGAATTATTCCCCTACACCATTACGATTGATAAAATTGGCACATCGATTGAGGATAACGTATTTACTATAAAATTTAACTACGAATTAACGAAAGAAAAGCTAACAGAGATTAATACCGAAGGCCATAACTTGCTGCTTGTTTTTGAAGATGGCGGTGGGATTAAACGATTTGAGAAAAAGTTTGATTTCAAAGATTTCGACGTTATCAACGGGGATTCAACGGCAGATGAAGATACGAAGATGCGTCTTGGTAAGCGGGAGAACTTCAAAATTACAAATCCAGATCCGGGCCTCATTTATAACACTAAATTCTTACAGAAGTATACACTCAGTATTTATGACGAGTTTCAAGGTCAGAGAAAGCTGCTGGCTTCACAGAAAGCTGATTGGTTTATCACAACGGACTAATTCATTATTAAGCGGGGGCATTCAGCCTTCGCTTTTTTTCTTGAAGTCACATGAAGTCATAACCATTTATCGGCTCATATGACCAATTTATGACTCAAATATGACTTCATTCACCTGTTTTTATCAAAATGAAGAGCTATAATAAATCCTGACCGAGTAAAAACATAAAATTTTCAACTCTAGTTTATGTTTTGTTAAGAAATTCCAAGTATGATAATTGAGTGAGCACGAAGGATGTAGGTATTAAAGCTGGTGATAGGGGAGAAGTGAGAATGTCCAAGTTAACCGAGTTTTCAATGAAAAATGTGGCAGCGGTTTTCATCGTCATGCTGCTGTTGGTCGTAGGAGGAACGTTTTCTACAACCACATTAAAGGTAGAAAGTATGCCTGATATTACTTTTCCGGTCGTCATTATTAGCACTACATACGTGGCACCTCCGAAGGATGTGCTGGATGAAATTACAAAGCCGCTTGAGAAGGCTGTTGCAGGGCTCGATGGATTAAAAACCCTAAGCTCCGGCTCACAGGACAATTATTCACAGATTATCCTGCAGTTAGACCAAGATAAGAAGCCTGAAGATGTGAAGAAAGACGTGGAGAGCCTGATCTCCAATGTGAAGATGCCTCAAGGTTCGGAGAAACCTAAAGTGTTAACAGCAGGCTTTTCTTCCGAACCGGTCTATTATTTGGCGGTTTACGGTGAGGCAGGAATGAACCAAACCGAGCTGGATAAAGCCTACAATGATACGATTCTTCCTGGCTTTAACGGGCTCAAAGGGATTGACCATGTGGATTCGGTAGGCAATCAGGAGGCTGTACTTACCATTAAATTGGATGCTCCCGCGATAAATAATTATGGTCTAACCCCGGCAGATGTATCGGGTTTGATCAAAGCCTCATTGGTATCTAGCCCTGCGGGCACGGTTGATTTCAATGGAAACACGCAGATGGTTCGAGTCAAGGGTGAAATGGATACGATTTACAATTTAGATAATTTGAAAATTACAACGAAAACAGGCGATACGCTCCTTCTCAAACAAATTGCCAAAGTTGAAGCCATCAGCGAGTCCAAGTTTATTGCGAGATTAGATGATCAACCAGCTATCGGCGTACTGCTTTACAAAACGAAAGCAGCGAATGCTGTTGAGTTTGCAAATAGTGCAGATAAGCTTATGACGGATTGGGGGAAAACGCTCCCTGGCGTGAAATTCCACAAAATTTTCAATTCAGCCAACGATATCAAAGATTCCATCCATGGTATGGTGCAAGAAGGCGGATTAGGCGCTGTGCTTGCCTCATTAATGATCTTGCTGTTCCTTCGTAATATACGTATGACGATCATCGTTCTCGTTTCGATTCCTCTCTCGATTCTTGTTACGTTACTGGTCATGGGGCCGCTAGGCATTTCCCTTAACATTATGACGTTAGGCGGAATGGCCATTGCAGTCGGGCGGGTCGTGGACGACAGTATCGTCGTTATTGAGAATATCTACAGTCAACTGCAAAGAGCTCAAGAGCGTAACGAATCAGTGATTAAATTAGCAACGAAACAGGTTTCTAGTGCGATTACTTCCTCTACAATTACGACAGTGGGTGTATTTGGTCCCATCGGATTTGTTAGCGGGGTCGTTGGTGAAGTATTCCGTCCTTTTGCTATTACACTCGTCGTTGCCTTATTGTCCTCATTGATTGTTGCCTTAACGGTTATCCCGATGCTGGCGAAGCTGATGGTACTTCGAAGCAAGAAGCTTGCCAATCACGATGATAATCATGTAGGACCTATGGCTGAGAAATACAAAAAAGCGATCGAATGGTCATTGAATAACCGTATCAAAACCTTATTGATGGCTGGCGTTGCCCTAATTCTCTCAATCGTCATTACAGTACCTAATTTAGCGGTAGCTTTCATGCCCAATAGTGAATCGGTTAAACAAGGGGTCATTGAGATTAAAATGCCGCGAGAAACATCCATCGAAATGATGAATGAGAAGTCCAAAGAACTTGAAAAAGACTTGAAATCACATTTGGACAAAGCCGGTAAACCAGCATTCAAATACATTGAATCCCTTGTTGGTTATAACCAAAGCAGTGACCGATATGCTTATAGAGCGATGATGTTTTTCGAGCTAACAGCAGAAACTGATGCGACAGAAGGTGTCAAGAAGTACAAGGAAGATATGTTGAAACTGATGCCTCCAGGATCCGATGCGAATATACAATTGTTTACAGGTGGGCCCCCTACCTCAACTGGGACCGATTTCTCCTATTCCCTTAAAGGGGATGACCAGCTTTACCTCAAGCAAGCATCGCAGCTGGTTAAAGATAAAATGAAGGAGTTCCCTGAGCTGAACGACATTAAAGACAGCTTGAGTGATTCCAAAACCGAAGTAGAGATTACGGTAGATCAAAACAAAGCACGCTTGTATGGACTCTCTAGTGCTCAAATTTTACAAGCGGTAAACGCCTGGATTGCTGAAGAGAAGCTTGGCGATCTGAAATTTAATAATGTCACTTATTCCACCAAAGTTATGTTGAATCCCGCTTACAAAAACTCTGTGGATAAAGTGGGTACTTTCTTAGTCAAGACGCCTACCGGTCAAACGATTCAGTTAAATGAGGTAGCTCGAGTCAAACAGATAGAAGCGCCAAATAACATTAGTCGTGAAGACCAAGAACAAATCATCAGTGTAAAAGCGAAAATTAATGCTACAGATAAAGGCGGCGTCAGCAAGAAAATTACAGAAGAGTTAGCCAAGTTAGAACTTCCTTCAGGCGTTACTCGTGAAGTGAAGGGCGTATCCGATGATATTAATAAAAGCTTCAAGCAAATGTTTATGGCCATCATTGCTTCCATTTTCATTGTTTACATGGTCATGGTTATTGCCTTTGGAAACGCTAGAGCACCGCTTGCGATTCTGTTTTCACTGCCGCTTGCTGCGATTGGGGGCCTTTTAGGACTTCTAATAACTGGCGAATCGATCAATGTAACTTCGCTCATCGGTTTCCTCATGCTGATTGGTATCGTTGTAACGAACGCGATTGTACTCGTAGACCGCGTACAGCAGCTGAGAGAGCAAAATTATTCGATTCGTGACTCCCTTATTGAAGCGGGAATTACGCGGTTAAGACCTATTATCATGACAGCAGGTGCAACAATTATTGCACTCTTGCCTTTAGGACTTGGATTATCCAAAGGAACGATCATTTCCAAAGGTTTGGCAGTCGTTGTTATTGGCGGTCTTACGACTTCAACTTTGCTAACACTGGTAATCGTGCCTATCATGTATGAGATCTTATTTAAGAAAAGAGAAGGCCGTCTCTTCAAGAGAAAAGGAAAGTCGAATTCTATTCAATCGGAGCAAGCAGGATCTGCGCTTCAATAAGCTAAACAGGGGAAAAGGAGAAAACGAATATGAAACGTCAGTTGTTTATGATTAAACAAAGTACCAAATTATTCGGTGTCGTCGCGCTAAGCGCGGCGATAGCCGTCGGATGTTCCGCATCACCAGCAGCAAGCCCTGCAGCAACAACTGCTGCAGCCGAGCAAGGGGTTAAGGTAGTCAAAACGGCCAAAATTGCCAAACAAAAGATTGGTGAGCCAGTTGAACAAGTCGGAGACGTAGTATCATCCGTTCAATTAGATATTGTCGCGAAGTCAGGTGGAGAAGTCATTGAAATCGTGAAGAAACGCGGAGATATCGTAGAGAAGGGCGATGTGCTCTTCCGTTTGGATCCAACGGATGTTCTTATACAGAAGGATTTGAATTCCGTTAATATTAAAGGGGCGCAGGCAGGGCTTACGGAGGCTAAACAGAAGACATCGAACGGGATTGAAGATGCTAAGGATGGTGTTTCTAAATTGGAAACCGCCGTTAGTGACCTGGAGAAAGCCTACAACACGGTTCGCAATGAATATGATCTAGGGACAGCAACGAAATCTCAATTAGAGCAGGCGGAAACGGCGCTTAGTAATCGAAAGAAAGATTTAGCCAGCGCACGGAGATCACTGAAAACACTGCAAGAAACGAATTCGCTCGCACAAGTAGAGACTAGTTTAGAATCGGCGCAAGTAAATGCGCGGAATATTGAGAGGACTCTTAGCAATCTTGAGGTAAAAGCACCAGCTTCCGGCGTGTTGACGGATCTCAATGTTACTGTTGGTCAAACGCTAGCACCAGGCGGCCGCGTCGGGGAAGTTCAACAGACGAATCCGGTCAAAATCAAATCCCAACTCACGGAATCGTTGGCTAATCTTGTTAGAGGCAAGAGTGAATTGACTTTCTACATACCAGGGGTAACGACGAAAGCCGGAGCCAAGGTGATTTACTTATCGGATGTAATTAACGGACAATCCAAAGCGTATGATCTGGAATTGGAGGTTCCGAATCCGGATGGCAAGCTGAAACCTGGCTCCAAGGCGCAAGTGGAACTCACCAAAGATGATGAACAAAATGTGCCTGTCGTTCCAAGTCTTAGTATCGTTCGCGAAGGCGGAAATAACTTTGTCTATATTGTAAATGGTGAAACGGTACAGAAGCGTAAAGTTGAACTTGGACGTTTGAATGAGACCAATCAGGAAGTTATCTCCGGCGTCAAAGAAGACGAGATTCTTGTTATTTCCGGTCAACATCAACTAAAAGATCAAGATAAAATAAAAGTGGGTAACTAACCAAAACTTAAGGAGGAGAAATAAGTGAATAAGAGGATGAAGAGATCACTAGCAACCATTGTTTTATCAGCTGCACTTTTAACTACAGCATCTTTTCCTGCATGGGCTGCGGATGGTCTGAACTTGGCGGCAGCAGCAGCTGCAAGTACAAATATAAGCTATACACTGACGGATAATATTGAGGTCGAAATTAAAAGCATGCTCAATGAGCACGAATCGGATTCAACGAAATTGGGTGCCGTCATTCGAATTAAAAATACAAGTGGTAAAATCTCGCGTGTGCCTGACTTTGAACTGCGGGTTCGCATGGCAGACGGCGTCGAATATACGCTGCAGCCAAGTGCCAAAAACCCTAAATCGATTCAACCCAAGAGCCAGCAAGAGCTCAGCTACTTGACCACGGTTGAACGGAGTGACGATGTTGCTCTTACCGACCTTAGCTTTGTAGATGTGGATCTTGAGGTGTATCCAAAGGAAGAAACAACACTGCTTACCGTTCCAGTTGACTCTGGCACCGTATGGAACGGCAGTGACAGCACCATAACGAAACCAACTGCGATCCTTAAATGGGGGGAACCGTTTACCTTACCATCTTTGCACTCAACCCTTGGATTCATTCCTGTAGACATTCATAAGGAAATTACAGCCAAAGGTGTTTCTACGGTTGTTCAAATTCAAGTCGTAAATCCAACCAAAGAACGTCAAACCGTACCTAACTTTGGGATCGATGGGAAAACAGAAAATAACGTTTATTCCGGCAGTCGCGCCGAAGCTGCTGTCATGCTAGATCCAGGTGAGAAGAAATATATCCATATTGTCATTCCAACTGATCTGGATACGGAATTTACTAGCTTGAATGTCGTGACACCAGAGAGTTTTGCCACTGCTACGGGTGACGGTAAGTTCCACGAGGACACCTATCGGGTAGGACGTGTCAATATTCTTCTCCCTACAGGTGCCGCGACACAAGGTGTCATCCCAGCTCCAGAATACACCTTGGGTACACCAGTTAAACTGGATTCTACGAATAAGTTCGTACCTTCCAATGTGGATGTTTCTTTGGTTGAATTACATGTAACTAGTAATGAAGACGATGGCTTCAATACAGCTGTGGCGAAATTTAAACTGACGAACAACAGTGACCGTCCGATCCCAATCCCAGCGATCCAAACGGAGCTTGTTAGTAAAGATGGATATGCGTATGGGGGAAGAAGACAGGAAGCTACAGCACTTAGTGTTGTGCCTAATGCTTCGTATGTGGTCAGTTATTCCTATGCACTTCCAGCATCAGAAAAAGGTGAAGGTCTGAAAATGAACCTTTACAGCCAACAGGTTAGTGGAGATACGACCTACAAATCACTGCTTGCGACGGCGAAGGTACCTGTTCAAACGAATGATCCAACAAGTAAAACTCTGAACGTATACCCATATGGTATTACTATTAAGGATTGGACAATTTCAGCTATTTTCCAAGGTAATATGACGTATGATTATAAGCTGAAGCTGGATCTGGATATTAAGCCGGATAAGCAGGTGACGGTAGATAAGTTCAACAGTAAGCTCTCATTCGAATTATTCGATAATGTTGGTAATCCGGTTGGAAAAGCAGTTGAAGCATTGTCAGGCGAAGGACGTTTATACAATGGATCAAACACAATTAACCTAAATGCGAGATCCAATCAACTGGACTTCCCAATTCAGGTCAAAGTATTTGAAACATTCACGAACGAATATGGTGAATCCGTTAAACGGTTGTTGACTACATTTAAACAATAGATGATTAAATAAAGCTGCTTGGACCTGCTCTCTAGAGCACATCCAAGCAGCTTTTGGCTTTATATGTAGCGTACTCATTGCATTGTGGGGAAGTGCTCATAAGGAGGTCTTTTTTTGGATAAGATAGGATTAACGAAATGAACATAACGGAGTGAGTACAATGAACTGGATATATTGGGCTAAATTATATGATTCCAAGTTTCAAGCGGGCTGCCTGGCGAAAAGAATGGAAGAAGACTGGTGGATTTATGGCTATGAATGTCCACAAGAAGTGGAAGTATTTAAGTCCAAAAAAGGGCGATTTGGCGTTCGATATAACACATAATTTACACGAAATACCCTAGAAATTAACGCTTGACTTAGACCGCGCATTTAGTGTATATTTATTTTTGTCGCTGTTGAGCGGCAACTAATGACGCGGGGTGGAGCAGCCCGGTAGCTCGTCGGGCTCATAACCCGAAGGCCGCAGGTTCAAATCCTGCCCCCGCAACCAAATTTTATTTTGGGCCTATAGCTCAGTTGGTTAGAGCGGTCGGCTCATAACCGATTGGTCGGGGGTTCGAGTCCCTCTGGGCCCATAGCACGGAAACCCTTGGTATAAGGGTTTTTATTATTTTATAATATCAAATTAGCCTCACGATATCATCACTTTTCGATGAATCGAAGAGGCTTTTTTACATTTTAGCCCGAAATGTCGCAGGCTTATTAAATCTTCCTAAAGGGACAGCGACTTGGAGTGTCGAAGAATTGTTCATACACGATGCTGGCACTGATGAGATATGAGCAGTACTAGATAGCAAAAACAGGCTGAACTTATCAGAAATAGGAGGGATATAAAATGACAACATTGCTCGGAATAGACCTTGGGACATCCAGCGTTAAGACGACTGCTATGAACCCCGCGGGACGGATTGTAGGCTTATCTCAGCAAAGCTATGACATTCATTCGCCTTTGGTTGGCTATGCGGAGCAAGAGCCTCAATCATGGTGGGATGCAGTGCGACAATCCTTATCTGATGCAGTTAGGCAAGCAAGCGCTGATAGCAGTAACAGTTTTGCAATAGGCTTATCAGGACAAATGCATGGGCTTGTTGCGATTGGGATGAATGGGCAAGTACTTCGACCGGCGATTATTTGGTGCGATCAGCGTTCAATTGAACAGAAGGAACAAATAGAGGCGATGTATTCTATCGAGCAGCTAGGGAAGTTGGTACAGAACCGGGCTGCGACCGGCTTTCTGCTCCTATCGCTGTTGTGGTTAAAGCAGCATGAACCGGATACCTATGCGAAAATTTGGAAAGTCATGCTGCCGAAGGATTATATCAGGTACCGACTAACCGGCGAAGTAGGAACCGAGTCAACGGATGCCTCAGGCACGTTAGCTTATGATGTAGCCAATAAACGTTGGTCCAGTGAACTGTTGGGACAGCTCGGAATTGATCAGACACTCCTGCCAACCGTTCGTGAGCCTTGGGAGGTTGCAGGAAGACTTACAACTGAGGCAGCAAACGATTGTGATATTCCTACAGGTACTATTGTCGTTTTTGGTGGCGCAGACCAGCCCATGCAGGCTGTTGGCAATGGTATTTTACATCAGGGGCAAGCTTCATGTACGTTGGGCACAGGAGGACAATGGTTTGTCCCTGTAGCTACGCCAACATACGATTCCTTGCTGCGAACGCACACCTTCACCCACGCAGCGCCAGGCAAATGGTATATGATGGCGGCGATGCTGAATGCTGGCTTATCACATAAATGGCTAACAGAAAACATCCTCCACAATAAGGACAGTAAGACACTCGATGAAAGCGCTGCTCAGGTTCCTCCGGGCTCAGAAGGGCTTATTTTCCTGCCCTACTTGACTGGGGAGAGAACTCCGCATATGGACCCTTTTGCCAAAGGCGCTATGTTCGGTCTGACGCTGAAGCATAAGGAAGCACATCTGGTTCGAGCTGTCATGGAAGGAGTGGCTTTTGCACTGCGCGATGGGCTGGAGGTATTGGTGACATTAGGTGCGAGAGTCGACCGAATCGTGATGGCCGGTGGTGGAGCTAATAGTGCCATATGGCTTCAGATACTGGCAGATGTGCTGGGTCGTGAGTTATTTCCATCCGCTATGAAAGAGCAAGCATGCATTGGTGCGGCCATGATGGCAGGAGTAGGGGCTGGCGTATATGCATCTATAGAGGAAGCGTGTGAGATTGTGGTGAAGCAAGTCGAGAGGCCGATTACGCCTATTCTGAAGAACAGATCCGTTTACGAAGAACAATATGCTTTATTTAAAGAGCTATATCAATGCAATAAGGAATTGTTCAAAAGAATGAGTGGTTTAAGTTTAACCAATACAAGTCATTCAATCTAATAGTGAAGAGCTTAATTCCTTCATATGAGAAGTTAAAAGGGCACAAATTGTCTATATAGTTAATCGTTGAAAGCCTGAGGAATCAGGTTTTTTTGTAGAAAGTATAAGTTTTATACTTTTGCTTCGCATCTGCCTTGACAAACGCGCTCGTCCCTGAAGGACGACGGAGTCGTTTATCCTTGGACGCCAGAATTTATATGTTTTGGGTTTGGGGTTTTGACATATCGCCATACTGCGTACAATGTGTGCCCGGGATTCGCATGTTTTGAGAAATGGGATAGAAATGGGGAAATAGTGAATTGGGATAAAAAGTTGTACGGGGTACAACAATTTCCTCGATTTCTACGGGGCAAGCTAAAAGATGTTGTATTTTTTACAACAATTCTGCCTTTTTAAAATAAATATGGCTAATTTTGGATATAAATGTTGTATATTTTGCAACATTTCCGAGGAAAAAGCAAATTATCTTGCGTAATGTTGTACAAAGTACAACAAGCCACGGATGATCAATCGAAAGTTTGAGATATTTACGTCTAGGGCGCAACATACATTGCATCAAACTTTACAAACTGTCTCGTTAAATGTCGGAGTAATCCTTTTTTTTATTTTTTTGGGATAAAAGACACTCCGAAGAGAGATCTTATACAAGGTTGCCAATAGTAAGATAAGAAAGTACGTAAAGTCATTTGTAGATGATTAAGCCCCAAAATATGAGGAGGAATTTAAATGTACCAAGATCAAAATATCAATAACCAATTTCAACAAACGCAAGGGATCATTGCGCAACTTATTAACCAAACGCAACAATCTTCACAGATGTACCAACAGATGCTTCAACAAGAGCAGCAAAATGCAATGAGACTTGAAGAATTAGCACAACGGGAACATAAAGCCGTCCAAATCATTCAATCTGCGCTGCAAGGCCACCAAATGGCGATTCAACAATTACAACACGTTTCGCAGTTGTGCAGACAGCTCGAACAAACGGCTCAAAGCAGCTTTCAGTCTCAAAATATGCAGCAACCTCAACAACAAAGTAATTATGCCAATTCGTATGGCTCATCGATTCGCGGCTATCAATAATTCTAAGCATGAATAGATGAAAAAGGACAGAGGCTGACGATATTCGTCGGCCTTTATTCGTAGATAAGTAAGTATAAGTTTTATACTTTTAATTCGCATCTACCTTGACAAACGCGCTCGTCCCAGAAGGACGACGGAGTCGTTTATCCGTGATTGCAATTATATTGTGTTAAAATGCGCCAGGAGTGATAGTTAGCTGCAGCGGTGATTGGATAGTGTGCTTAATTTCGGAGTTTATTGTAAAATTAATTGTATAACGATTCAAAAGGAGAAAGTTATGTGCCGAAATATTAAAACACTATTCAATTTCGATCCTTTGGCTACCGATGATGAAATTCAGGCGGCCTCGCTGCAATTTGTGAGAAAAATTTCAGGATTTACTGAGCCTTCGAAGGCAAATGAGGCGGCGTTCAATCATGCTGTCAAGGAGGTTAGTATAGTTGCACGGAATCTGTTGGACTCGCTGGTAACTAATGCTGAGCCTCGTAATCGTGAGATTGAAATCGAGCGAGTGCGTGTAAGGAATGCTAAAAGGTTTGGAACAAAAGAAGATTAATAACATCATAGTTGGAATAAGGGTTCCTTTCTTACGGGGAAAGAGCCTTTTTTGTGTTTACTTGGATAGGCTTTCAACTTGTCCTTGTAGCGCTCTACCCTAGTTAAGCATATCATGTATAAAACTAGTAGAAATTAGGTGATAGAAAGTGACCAAAGGTTTTGATTGTTCAACGCCTTTAACGGCACAAACCGCCGCTACTTTCGTCAAAGATGGCTACTTGTTTGTAGCCAGATATCTCGTTCCGAGTGGTTACAAAGCGTTAACCAAAAGTGAAGCGGATACGATCAGCCAGGCAGGACTGCAAATCGTATCTGTGTTCGAAACAACCGCGAACCGAGCTCTCGGTGGAAGAAGCGCTGGTTTGGCTGATGGGGCAACGGCTGTACAGGTTGCTCATAATCTAGGCCAACCACCTGGCAGCTGTATTTACTTTGCTGTTGATTTTGAAGCCTCAAGTGCCCAAATGCCAACCATTATTGCTTATATCCGAGCAGCAAGTGAGGCGACACCTGAGTATACGACAGGTGTATATGGTTCTTATACCGTGATGGAAGCTGTCCGTAACGCGGGAGCTTGCTCTCATTTTTGGCAAACGTATGCTTGGGGCGGCGGTCAAAAGGCCGATTTTATAAACATTTATCAATACTTGAACGATGTGGTTGAGCATGGAATTGGCGTGGATTACGATGAATCGTACGGAAATGAAGGTTGGTGGAACACGATAGTACCGCCGGAGCCCCCCGTGTCGTATCCGCTGTCTCTTCAAGATGCCAATGTGATTATACCCTTCCTTTCGGCCGGATATGAGGCGACGTCGTCTACTGTTGCTAGAGAAGAATTTCACCGACTAGCCAATGAGCTGCGCAAAGTTTCGGGTCAACCGGAACAATAATCGCCCAAAAGTAAACCGAATTTCATGAAGGGTAAAATTACTGTGAAATAAAAAATATAAGCCCGGCATCTCTCGACTAGCTCTGAGATGCCGGGCTTTCTCATTGAATGACCGCGCTGCGGATATACCAGCGCTCACCCGGCGAAGCTCTTTCGAGGCGAAAGAGCACTCGCTTGTTCACAACCGCGGACGCACGCATCGGCGTAGCCGAAACGTCAACCGCGGTTTCAAGTTCAAGGAGCTGGGACACGTCCCGCTCCGGGAACTTGGACAGGCGGCGCATGCTTCGCACATGCACCGCCTGTTCTTGCCCGGTGGTGACCTGCAGCAGCTGCAGGTCACCTTGGTTCGCCGCGCTGATCCACACGTCGATCAGCGCCCAGGGCGAGAGCTTGCTGATGTATTCCGTCAGCAAGCCGGCCGCTCGGTGCACCATGACCTGGTGCGCCGGGTCAACGGAGCGGGAGCCGTGCGTCACGCTTCCGAGGAAGTGAATGCAGAAATGACCGTTGAAGTCATTTCCCGGTATACCGTCACCTCCATGCGGCATGCCGTGCATGGACCCGGCCAGCGTGCGGCCGTTCAGCTTCACGAGGACCGCCTTGCGGTCCCAGCTCCAGGCGCCGCCGTAGATGGTTTTGAGCGTCGCGGAGTCGGATTTGGTCAGCGGCTGTACATCCGCATGTTGGGAGCCCGCGCGGCGCTGCCCCTCAAAGCTGAGACCGCTCTCCACGTCTACGATGGTGAATTTACTGTATTTGGGGAGGACTTCACTCGCCTCCTCCCAAGAAAGGATTTCGCCATAATGTCTGGCTCTAACCATTTGAACTTGAGCACGCAGCGTTTCTTGGGCAGTACTTGATATGTTTAACGTGAGTCTTGCCGCGAGGTCTACCACTTCTCCATTCGGGGTGACACCATATCGTTGTTGCACACCTTTTTTGTCAAAGGAAAGCGTGGTATCTGGGGGAAGAGGAGCGACGAATGGCGAACCTGTACCTCCATCTTCTAGCTCTCGTTGTAATTTTTTATCTACAAATATAGCTTCCGTTTGATAAGCGGCATGTGGTGAAACTTTAACGACCAGCTGGAAGTTCCCAGAACTCGCGGTTTCTTCAAGCTGTGGTGTATCGACTTGAGCATGCGTGTGGATACCTATTGCAGCTGTTAGTAGGTTTGTAAACAACAGCGTGCATAACAGCTTTCGGAGCAAACTGTTTGCTCGGTGTGGATGCATGGGTTAGCCTCCTCCTAATTCAGTTTGATAAGCACATAATCAAGTTTTTACAAAATGTCTTAAATTTATGAACAGCCATCCTGCGTATGCGGATCTATTTAAATTTGTGATAAAATAACAGAAGTATTCAGCATTTAGAACACGAATTGGAAAGGAAGGTCATACGAATGAAACCAAGCGCGGGTAAACCGTTTGAATTATGTATAGAGACAGATCGTGTTGTGAGAGGGGATTTTTATGAAACGTCATCACAGCCGGCAAGAGGGACATTAATTATTTGTCATGGGTTCAAAGGTTTCAAAGATTGGGGGATGTTTCCGCATGTAGCTCAGGCGTTAGCCGAAGAGGTTGATGTGATTGCGATCAATTTTTCTCACAATGGCGTGGGCGCTGACTTGCTTGCATTTACGGAGCTTGAAAAGTTTGCTCGAGAAACCTATTCCAAAGATCTAGAAGATTTGCATGCTGTTGTGAACGATATTCGTAACCGGGAAGGCTTACCCCCCCAGAAACCCATACTTCTCTTAGGTCATAGCAGGGGTGCGGCTGTGAGTTTGATCTATGCGCTAGATCATCCTGAACATATCATCGGTGTGATTAGCTGGAACGGGATCGCGAATGTCGATTTATTTTCGGAGGAAAATAAAGATGAGATGCGGGCAACGGGGCGAACGTATACGATGAACGGGCGCACGAAGCAAAACATGCCGCAGGACCTCGAAATCCTAGAAGATATGGAGCATAATCGTGAGCGCTTCGATATTGTAGGTAGGATTAGTGGTGCTAAATTCCCAATCACCCTTATTCAGGGAACGGAAGATGGAGAAAGAGGAATCCGAGGTTCACAGAGGCTTGTTGAGCAAAATGCCGCCATTGCATGGATTAGAATCCCTGAGGGCAACCATACCTTTGGTTCTGTTCATCCATATCAAGGGGAAACGAAGCCGCTGAAGGAAGCAATTCTTGAGACCAAACGAACGATACAAGGGATGTTAGCCTAAACGATGTTAACGATTAGACAACTTAGTGCAGTAATCACGATAACAATTATAGGGCTTGCTGCCGCTTATTTTCTGCATATTCCTTTAGTGATTGGATTTTCATTGGGGCTTTTGACCTTGGCTGTCCTCATTTGGCGAGCGGGAACAACCTTTCGGGGCCTCTTGAAGAGCATGTGGGAAGGTATCCAACACACCAAAGAGGTCATTTGGATTCTTGCTCTCGTTGGCGTGGTTATCCCTACATGGACAATGAGCGGTACGATACCATACATGATTGATTTGGGTCTTAGTATCGTTAATCCTAGTTTTTTTCTAACATTTTCATTTGTACTTTCCGTTTGCATCTCTATGGTGCTGGGCACATCTACGGGAACGCTGAGTTCTGTGGGTATCCCCTTAATTGGTCTGGGGTTTCTGCTGCAAATCCCGCTTCCTATGGTTGCAGGTGCTCTCGTGTCGGGTGCTTTCGTTGGCGATCGGACTTCGCCATTTTCCAGTGCAAACAGACTTGTGGCTTCTTCAACAGGCGTTTCCATGCAGGTCCTTTTTAAAGCTTTACTACCCACAACAATAGGTGCGCTAGGTGTCGCGCTGGGGTTTTTCTTAGTATGCGATTATAGAGGAGAATGGCATCAGAGTAACATCATCTTACATAATCAGCAGTTTGCTTCGGGATTTAAGATCAGCTTGTGGCTGTTGCTGCCAGTACTTGTTTTATTGATTTCAATCCTTCTAAGGTTCAAAACAAGAAATGGCTTCCTCTTGTCGATTGCTTGTGCCATCCTAATTGGCATGAGCTGGCAACAAATGACTTGGCATGAATGGTTGCACGATATGTGGTACGGCTACCATTCCAGCTTATTTAACTCGCTGCAAACCAAAGGGCTTTCTAACATGATCGAGCTGATTGCTCTTATCGCACTCGCAGGTGCATTTAGTGGCATTTTAGAAAAGTATCGTATCCTAGAGATTTATATGCAAAAGCTGCTAGGGGAGACGTCTGCTTCACTTCTTTCAGCGACTGTACGAACCTCACTTTTTGGGTTAGGGCTTGGCCTTGTTTCGTGTAATCAAACATTGCCAATTATGATGACGGGGCGGAATTTGCTGCCTTTTTGGGAAGAGCGGTTTCCTCGCAGTCAACTTGCCAGAGTAGTAGCTGATTCAAGCCTCATTCTAGCTGCTATGATTCCGTGGAACATGCTTGCCATCGTCTGTGGAACCATAGTAGGTGTACCCGTGCTAGCGTATGTCGGCTATGCGCCGTTTCTTTGGGCTTTGCCTGTATGTACATTGCTGTGGTCTTTATGCTGGAAGGACCGTGGAAGTTTAAGAAGTAGTAGAGGAGTGGGATACGATGGCTAATACCTATTTTATTTCGGACCATCATTTTGGTCATTCATCCATTATTGATTTCGAAGCTCGGCCCTTTGCTGATGCAGACGAAATGAATGCGACCATGATTGCCAAATGGAACGCTATTGTCAGCCAAGAAGACAAAGTATTTCATCTAGGGGATTTCTCCTTCTTGAATAAAGAGCGAACCAAAGCCATTGTTTCAGAGCTAAATGGTTATAAAATCCTCATCTTAGGCAATCACGATCGGGGAAGGTCGAGAACATGGTGGCTTGAAGTTGGCTTTGACGAAGTAAGTGAGTACCCGATTATTTATAAGAATTTCTTTTTCTTATCCCATGAGCCGATGTATATGAACAAGCAGATGCCCTACCTCAATGTACACGGACACATTCATAGCCAGAAATATGAGGGACGCCATTACTTTAATGTGAGTGTGGAGCATTGGGATTATACGCCTGTTTCTTTTGAACAGATTCGAGATTCCGTTGTAGTGAGTGAGGAGCAGTCGTGAGGTACGTTTAAAGTCACTCCAATCGTGGAGTGGCTTTTTTTTTATTGTACAGGAAATTATGCAAGATACTGATCCTAGATCACTTTTCTGGGTTTTGGCAGATGCATGCAGAAGCTGAGAAGCCGATTTCCGACCTCTCAGACACTGTCGACGAGCTTCGTCTCACGGAGCTCTAGCTGAAAGCGCGTTTTTCGCGCTTTTTGTTCTTCAGAAAAGAAAAAACGGGAACTATTGTCCCGCTAATTTGTTAATGGTCTCTATTTTCTTATCATGACTTAGACTAACAAACACTGTAGATATTTCACTTTTTGGGTTATTTACACGAATATCACGATTGTTGAAATGCACATGGTCGATTCCTAGGCTATGGAACATAAATTTATGATCCTCCGTATCCAGTCCTTCGAATGATAAGTCACCCATGTGTCTGAAAATGTCTTTATTATCTTTCATAAGAACATCAATATTGTTATTGGTTACGTGAATATTCAGTAGCAAGGTATTGGAAAATTCGATTAGAAAGGTTCCTTTACGAATTCCTTTCTCTATTCTATGCCACTTTCCAGTAATAGCCTCAACTAGCGTACTATCATCAGAGAAATCGCTCATTTTGTCACCTCTAATTGAATTGTGAGTTATTGTACGAAATGAAGCCATCAAAATCAATGCTGTCATACAAAATCACTACGATGCGATAAATCCATTTTTACGGAGCATACGAAGGGTCTCCAATAAGATCACATTTAAGCTTATCCAAGCACCTCCAAAAGCATAACCAGCGATGACATCACTTGGGTATTGAACATCAAAGAAAATGCGACTGACACCAACTAGCAAACATAGAAGGATCACTAGCAATGTTGCTGCGATGCGAACCTTCAATTTTACTTAATGCCGAACTAGTAAATAGGCAGCAAAGCCACAGACGGTTAATGAAATTAATGTCTGCTCACTTGGAAATGTAGAGGGGAATGGATAGCTTAAAGAAGATGGACCGATGCGATGAAACAATGCTCGCAACCCTTCATCCAGAGCCTCTCCTCCCATTTCGGACCTAATGCTTTCCCAAGGGAAATAAAACGCTCACTCACCGGTTGATACACCGGCACCTGCTGTTAATATACAAAGGAACCAATTTAACTTTCCTTGAAAAATCAGCAGTCCTGCATAGCTCATCGAGACTTCCCCGGAAAAAGGTATCGCAAGCATCTCAAGCAAAAGGGCAAAGAAGAGAACCCAGTAGCCATAATGTTCTAACCAGCTTGTTAAAAAGCCCAATTAAATCTTCCTTCTTTCCTCATATTCTGATCGCTCAAAGGAAAAAATAACCCTATTTCCAACTCAAGGGTTATTTAGTAGCACATATAATATTTGAAATAAACAAAAAATCCCTTACGATGTAAGGACTTTCTTAGTATGACAACACTTTTACTCATGCAAGGAGTTAACCCAAAAATTGTTGCAGAAAGATTAGGGCATGTAGATATAAGACTTACATTGGATACATACAGTCATTTGCTCCCTAGTATGCAATTAGAATCAGCGACGAAGTTTGGTGAAATGCTATTTAATTCTTAAAGGGAAAAACCGCAGCTACGTGTAGCCGCGGTTTTAGTCCTTTTGTGCTTGGATTATACTCTCATGCTACAATACATAATTCCAAGTTATTCTTGCTACACCAGGTATCCTGTACCGAGGGCGCTAGCCCGAAGCGTGAATACGATGTTATGAGATGTTGCTGCCTTCTATGAATTACCCAGATAATAATTTACATTACTTCAAGAATGTATTTTTGACCCTTATTGATTTTTTAAAATATAATATCCAAGTAAAGCTGATAAGTATATATAAAATCGTTTGTAGGATTTGAGTAATTGTACTATCAAGTTGCATTGTGATATTTACTATTTCAATAACTCTCGTAAAGATACAAATTCCTTCAAGCATAAAAACAAATCTCGGTATTATCTGTTTCTTTTTGATTATTAAAAATAAAACGAGAAGAGAAATTGGTAATTTAATACATGCCGTTATAAGTCCGGGTAGTAACAACAAAAACTTATAACCACTAACATCATTATGTATTATACCTCCAGCATCCCACCAATGCAGAATCCCTATCACTATTAATAAATAAAACAAAATGCTTATTATTATTTGAAGTAAATATACAACTAGCCATCCTTCAATTTTAGGTTTAATTGAAAATTCGGGTTCAATAATTGTAGTATTCATTTAGCCTCCGTGATAGACAAAAGTATAATATTAGATTTGCAGCAATTTCTCATAACGTCTTGTTTACGTACATCGCAAATTACCCCACATTTTAAATATTCGTAAAGTGATTATAACTATCCTGCCCGTTCGTTTTAATTTAATGTAATCCTCATATTCAAGTTAACTTATGATTACTGCAACGAGATTGCTCATTAGGCGTCGCTGGTGACCAGTACGTGACCAAGGGGGAATAAATTCAGTTTTAAGAGTGATGTAATACTCCCCCGAAAAATTAAAAAGCCCTTACATAGTAAGGACTTTCGGTTGATGACCTGTAGTGGGCTCGAACCACTGACCCCTACCCTGTCAAGATAGTGCTCTCCCAGCTGAGCTAACAAGTCGTTTTTGAAGACAATTAGTAATATACCAAGGATTTAAGTGATTGTCAACACATGGTTATCGTACTTATTTTCGCCAATAAAGAAACAGCTTTTTGAAAAAAGGATTCGTCGTTCGTTTCTTTTTGGACCTGGGTATATAGGAGATGTTCGCCAGTGAACCGTGGAATATCTCGTCATTGTTGGAGAGCAGGATAGAAAGTTCTTCCTTTGAGACGCCTTGTTCTGCCATAATAGCGGCCAACCTTTCCGGACAATCTTGACACTACTATACCATACTTATGAGCTTGTTTGATAGTAGGGCTTTCATCTTGGCTTGATTTATGGTAACTTGATGACAGTAGATCTTGGGAGGAACAAGGAAATGACGAAACAACAGCATCGATGGAATTTACGTTTGAAGAGCAGTAATGTATATTTAGGCACTGTATATTTAGGGGATCCGCTTCCAGAAGTCGAAGATGTCATCATGATTGGTGAGAAGAAATATACGATCCTTGAACTTGGGAGTAACCGTGACGCAAGTGATGTATTTGTAGAAGAAGTGAAGAAGAAATAATGGTTCTATGTGAAGCGCTATTCTAATCGGATGATTCCGATAGATGGCGTTTTTTTATGATTTATTTACAAACAAAAAGAGGCTGCACTCTACAGCCTCCGCGTATGTATTATGTGATGTTGTATAGTGAAGCGAGGCAATCAACGAACATTTTGTTGTATTCTTCACGGGTATAGTCTTTATTGCAGGTAATGTCTCTTCCTAAGAATTGAAACCAGGTTATTTCTATGGGGATTTTTTTGTAAACAAACTTTTCGTTCTGGATGAGAAACGTATCATTCTCGAAAAACGGTACATTGTCAAATTGGAGAGTTTTTTCGCCTTTTTGTTCACTAACTAATGTGGCCAAAAGAATGAGCATGCGGTAGGGATCACGGAATATTTCATATTGTTCAGTCAAGGTTAACACTCCTTTATCGGATAATGGACAATGTAATCATACTAGAACTAATTTCAGAATAGAACACTTCCGTGGAAACTGGTGAGGAAATTGAAGGAATATATGATCATTTCGAAGGAAAAAAAGAAAGACTGATTTTCACTCTAAGGAGGATCGAGTGAATCAGTCTTTTTTTGCTTGCTCCTACATCAAAGGATTAGCGTTTGAAGCTGGAGAGTTGTTGCTCAGCTATTTGCACTAATCGCTTCGTGATGTTGCCACCAATGGCACCAGCATCACGTGTTGCCAAATTACCGTTGTAACCAGTAGGGGAGAGAGGGACACCAATTTCTTGAGCGACTTCATACTTCAGTTGATCCAATGCTGCTTTTGCTTGTTGTACGACTAAAGTGTTGTTTCTAGCCATTCATAATCATCTCCTTTTTTTTGGTACACCAGTATTATTTGAATGTTCAGATTATTTATTCGCGAAATTCAAAAAAATTTACAAGTTTTTTTACTGTCCTCCAAACATCAATAAACCCCCAACCAAAAGGCTGGGGGGAAATATATAATTAGAATGGATTATTCCTCTTCGGATTCCGTGCTTTCTTCCGCAGCAGCAGCTTCTTGGGCAGCTTCTGCAACTTCTTCAGAAGACACCTCTTCGCTCACCACTTCTTCGGTGGACTCTGGGGCGATTTCTTCTTCATTTTGGGATACAACTTCTTCGTTTTGGCTCATTTATTTGTCACCTCCTCTGATACGTATAGTATCATTTTAGCTGCTTCTAGCAGGCTAAACAAGTAGGGTAGTGGACGAAATGATAGATTTAATGTAACCTTTATCCGTTTGTCATTCCTTGTGGAATTCGAATAGCAATATAAGTCGTATCCTGCGAGAAAATGCTTTGTTTTCGCCTGATAGCACGATTAAGCATGTTTTATTTTTTCTATGAATATACATGAGGCGAAGCAGCAAAAGTTCATGATTTGCTAAGTTGAGCTTATGCTTACGAAGTTAGTTTTCTTACGAAAACTCTTAGGAGGAATCCGAATGAATCGGTCGGATGTTATTTTGGAGTTACAACTTGTACCGGAGTTGCTTAAACAAGCAGAAGCCATCTATGTGGATGCGGTATCGGAACTGGCCTGGGCAAAGCATCAGCTTCTAGCCAAAGAATGTGAAGTTATTGGGGACGGTATGGTTACAGGGAAAAACGAGCTTCACCGACAAGCGGAGATGTGGCCATACACCAAAGATTTACAGCAGCAAGTTTTGCGGATGGAAGACGCCGTCGAGCATACGAAGGTTGAGTTCCATTTCTACAAAAGGAAGCTAGAGAATCTACAAATCATTGCGAAACTCATGACGATTTTATAAGGAGATAAAGGCATGAATGAAGTCTGCAATCGAGAGATTGCGGGCTTTTTGCTATAGAACGCTAATATGAAAAATTTGTTCTTTTAATGCGGTTACGGTGTAATGCAGTTGTGCATCCTAAGAGTAGATTATGTAAAAACCAAGTTATCGGGAGGATATCGTTAATGAAATCAATTAAGATCATCATGACTGTCAGTCTGGGGTTGCTTGTATTAACCGCTTGTCAAAGTGTGAAGAGTACAATGACGAAAGAAGCCGCATCACCACCATCTGAGCTGCAAGTTTCAATGATCGGTTCGAGCGGCCAACCCATAGGGACTGCCCATTTAACATCTGTTCAGGATGGAGTTCAGATTGATCTCCAAGTTAGCGGGCTGACACCAGGAAATCATGGCTTACACTTTCATGAAAAAGCAGTCTGTGAAGCCCCTAACTTTGATTCGGCAGGAGCACACTTCAATCCATTTAAGAAGGAACATGGCTTTCACAATCCGAAAGGTTTCCATGCAGGGGATCTCCCCAATTTGGTCGTGGATGCACAGGGAAATGGGAAGTTCAATGCCATTACTAAGTCTGCAGTACTGCTTCCGGACAGGCCGAATTCATTGTTAAAACAAGGGGGCACAAGTCTGGTCATCCATGAGAAAGAAGATGATCTGAAGACGGATCCATCCGGTAATTCGGGGAAACGAATTGCATGCGGTGCTGTGAAATAAGGGAAGGAGCTGTCTGACAACATGATTAAAACGCAGGATCTCAAGCTGCAAATGGATGAACTAACGAAACAAAACGATATGGTGCTCATCGAGCTAGAGCAAGTTAAGAAGATGTTGACTAACAGCTCTCAAAGCTCACAAAGCCAAGGGCAGCAACAATTTAATAATAGCAGCAGTGACCAGCAATCCTTTGACTCTAACCAACAGGCACAGGGTCAAGACCAGAATCAAAATCAAAATCAAAGTAAAAGTAAAAGAGCTAATCAAGGTGACGCGAATGGTCAGCAAGTAACAGACTTAGCCAATGATTTATTGAAAATCAAGGATCTCGTTGAAAAATTAGAACAGAAGACGTCCCAATATGTAAGCAGTCAATCCAACGGTTCATTAAATGAGAAAGATGCGGTCAATCTTATACTCACTTTAATGAATGGTATGGTAGATTGGGCGAGCGAATTTGTTTCATCCAGAGTGTCATCGAATGGACAAGTACAATAGTTGAAAATGTGCATGAAAAGACAAAAGCGCCGCATGAAGCAGCTCTTTTGTCTTTTTGTCGAATTCTAACTTCATTCATTAAGTGAACTTAATAAAAGATTTATTGATTTTTTAGGCGATTCGACAATATGTCCATATTTACAGATAGCAGAATGACCGATAAAGTAAAGTGTAGACAAAAGAAAGAGACAAACCGTGGATGGGGAGTTGGAATCGTGAGAGAAATCGATATTAATCACGTAATGAGTCAGCTTGGCATTCAGCCAATTCAATGGCAAGAACTACAAGATCAACAAAATCAACAAAATGAAGTTACGCGCACAAGCGTTGTCAACCCTTCGATTGAAGCATCTCAACCACATAACGACTCCTACGCCATCAAGTTTCACATGGATCTCAACGTGAAACTCTAACTTATGATAGAGAGGACCTCGCTACGCTTTCCATTCTTTTTTAACTATTCCAAAGT
The DNA here is from genome assembly GCF_001429545.1 of Paenibacillus sp. Soil787. Lineage (GTDB taxonomy): Bacteria > Bacillota > Bacilli > Paenibacillales > NBRC-103111 > Paenibacillus_E. The sequence continues at coordinate 536,136 of NZ_LMSP01000012.1, read as the reverse complement.
GATGCGCTCTATAATCCAAACCAAAACCCAAGGAACGACATTTTGCTTTTTGGAACTTATTCAGCATGTTAATTACGGTGATTTCGCATGTTTTCGCAACAGTCTTCTTCATAAGTGTTGATCGTATAAGGGTTACTTGCTGCTTCGATGATGGGAAGGATGGGGACTAAATCCCATTCTTTTTTTGCGTTTCGGGCTCTATCTATTTGCATTCATGGCATTTGGTTTAATCAGATGGAGAAGCGGGTATGCTTGGGAATAGAGATGGTTAAGAATGGATGATCGTAGGGAGGGAAGGAATGACTTAATGAAGACCCTTGCCATTATTCCGGCTTACAACGAAGAAAAAACGTTAGCAGGTGTGGTAGCTTCCATAAAGCGGGAGCAGCCTAATATGGATATTGTCATCATCAATGATGGTTCCACGGATCGTACCTCTACAGTTGCCCGTGCGTTGCAGCATGCGGCTGTAATCGATTTGCCTGTCAATCTAGGCATCGGTGGCGCCATGCAAACGGGATACATGTACGCGGCAAGGAATGGCTACGATATCGCTATACAGATCGATGCAGATGGTCAACATGATCCCGAAGCATTGACTCAAATTATGGAGCCAATCTTGACTGGACATGTGGATTGCTGCATCGGCTCACGATTTCTGATGAAGACCGCCTATCGTTCCGCTTGGAATCGACGATTAGGTATTCTCTTTTTTACTTGGATGATTAGTTGGATGATTGGTAAGACCTTCACAGATCCTACATCGGGCTTTAGAGCGGTGAACCGTCCCATCATTGAGCTTTTTGCAAGGTATTACCCGGAGGATTATCCGGAGGTTGAAGCTATCGTTTTACTAGAACGGCAGCAATTCAGATTGAAAGAAGTATCTGTTTTAATGCATGAGAGGAAAGCGGGTCAATCGTCCATTACCCCTTTGAAATCGCTCTACTATATGGTTAAAGTATCTCTTGCTGTATGTATGTCAAGAATTCGTAATGTGAGTTGATATTTCATGAATGTATATGTTTGGGCAATCTCTTTTTGTTTGGTATTTATTTTCATTTCCGTAGAGCTTATTCGTAGGCAAAAACTACAGGAGCAGTACGCTATTCTCTGGCTAGTGCTAGGGCTTATCATGGCCATGTTTAGTGTGTTTCCAAGCTTATTGGATCAGGTATCGCAGAGAATGCATATCTATTATGCGCCTTCCTTGCTTTTTCTGGTAGGATTGTTATTCTCATTAGTATTTATCATGCATTTGACGCTAGTTATTTCTAAGCTTCATCGCAAATTGACCCGGTTGATACAGGAAGTTGCGCTGCTGCAAGAACAATTGCGAGGAAAGGGGTCTGAATGAGATTGATGACGACACCGATTCTCATTGTATTCCTAAATGTATGTTTACTGGTGTGTGGTCAAATTGCATGGAAAATAGCACTCAATCGAACGCCATTAACAGGGATACATAATTTAGGAACCGTACTGATGCAGCCTTACATTCTAGTGGGATGCTTACTTTATGGAATGGCTACGTTGATATGGTTCTATGCGCTAAGTCGATTCGATCTAAGTCGTGTTTATCCGCTCCAATCGATTGCGTATGTACTGGGCGCGTTGTTCGGGTGGTTGATATTAAAGGAAACATTTACATCATCACAATGGTTAGGGCTGCTCTTCGTAGTTGGAGGCGCCTACCTGTTAGCTAGATAGGTTTGTCTAATAAGGAGAGTAGGGTCTTATGAAACGCGGAGTTTGGCTTGGTTTGCTGCTGCTCATGGCTGCAGCTTTGTATTTACGCTTGCACTATGTGCTAGAAGCTGAATACCCACCATTAGAGTGGGATCAATTAGAGTACACGAAGACAGCGATTCAATTGCTCGACAAAGGCATATTTGCCTATCGCGATACCGTGCCTAATTCACTCGTGACACCCGGATTTCCGCTGCTCTTAGCGGCTGTATTTAGCCTTACAGGCCATGAACAACTGGAGTCGGCATTAATGGTCGTTCGTATCATGAATTGCTTTATTTCACTGGGAGCAATACTATTCTTATTTCTGATTGGGAAAAGGTTGTTTAACCCCATAACAGGGCTAATCGCCGCCGCTTTTGCCGCGGTGTATCCTTCCTACGTTTGGTCAACTTCACTCATCTTGACGGAGGTTCCGTTTTTGACTGTTTTTACGGCTTTGCTTTACATGCAGGTGCGTATCATTCAGGATAATAAAAGGCGGGATCATCTATGGATGGGGGCTCTGCTGGGACTTTGTGTTCTTATACGCCCGAATGTACTTCCCCTAGCTGTTGTTCCTTACATGTTTCTTTGGGTGAAAACGAAGAAAATAGACGCAGCTTATGGATTGCTTGCAGCTGCGTCTTTTGCCTGTATCATGATGCCTTGGTGGATTCGGAATTGGATAACTTTTCATTCTTTTATTTTTATCGCCAAAGGGGAAGCGGGCAATCCGTTCCTTGGAGGAACGGACCCCTACTTTCGAGGAACAATTGATTGGGACCATATCGATACAGATAATCAGTTCGTTGAAGGTTTGAGACGGATAAAAGAAGGTTTGATTGAAGAACCGTTGTTATGGATGAAATGGATGACAATTGGAAAATTACTCGTATTTTTTAAAACGATGTGGGTGGGACCATATCCTTTTTCCGTACCAGCGTGGTATGCGAATGCACTTGCACAGCTGCATACTTTCTTAATTGCTGCAGGCAGCATGGCAATGATTATTTTCAGCTTTCGCAAGCTTTCAGTTCAATATTTAACGGTGGCATTTCTCTTGGTTTTAAGTGTCCATATGGTATTTATTCCGGTGGATCGCTATGTGTACGGTATGCTTCCATTTCTGATGCTGGGCAGCGCCTATTTGATTACGCAAGTCATCTACTTACTTCATTGCGCCTGGACTACCTCTCTCCTGCAGCGGAGGGGGATTTAAATACGATCTGCTTCGCGCAGTATTCGATAATCTCGCTTCTACGAACAATCCCGATGAATTTATCGGAATCATCTACAATCGGAACGAAGTTTTGCACTTTGGCCAAATCGATAAGATCGACCATTTCGGCATGAATATGAACCGGTTTATTTTGTACACGCAGTGGGACTTCGGCCAGCACATGGCGATGAGCATTTTCGAAGCCAATTCCGTCTGAATTTTTAAGAAACCACAATAAATCTCCTTCGGTAACCGTGCCTACGTAAAGACCATCATCGGAAAGAATAGGCACAGCCGTATAACGGTGATATTCCATACGTTCTAATGTTTGACGAAGCGTTGCTTGCAATGTCGTAGTGATAACTTCGGATTTAGGCAAAAGGAAAAAAGCAATATTCATTCATTAACACTCCTTAGAGTTTTCCGTAGGAAAACTTTCTTCGTAGATAAGAAAGTATAAGTTCTATACTTTTGCTTCGCATCTACCTTGACAAACGCGCTCGTTCCTGAAGGACGACGGAGTCGTTTATCCTTGGTAAGCATAGGCTGAGTTTTCCACAGGAAAACTTAATTAAGATTTTCATTTCAGGGTCAACATTTCTATTGTATCAAACTTTTAGAATAGAATCTAAACCTGTGATGGATGCTAGAAGTGAGGTGAAGGTTATGAATCGAGCATTGACAACAGCAGTGATTGGAATTGGTACTGCTCAAGTAATGAAATTGCCACTTTTTTACTTGAAAACTGGAAAGTGGGACTGGTCACAGCTGACACAAACCGGAGGAATGCCAAGCTCACACTCCTCTGGGGTATCTGCACTTGCAACCTATATAGCGATGAAAAGAGGCGTTTCTGCGATCGATTTTGCCGTGAGTTCGGTTTTCGGAGCGGTCGTGATGTATGATGCGATGGGAATCAGGCGGGCTGCTGGAGAGATTGCGGTTGAAGTGAATGACCTCGATGAGCAAGTGGAGCGTTTGGCTAAACAGCATCCTGGTTTGTACCATGAACGAAAACGAAAAGCTTTAAAGGAACACTTAGGTCATTTGCCAAGAGAAGTCGTGGGGGGAGCGCTGCTGGGTATCGCCATAGGTGCTTTTAGTTATATGCTGGAAACTAAGAAATAGGATGAACGGTACATGTGGACAACTTTTCTTGAATGGGATAAGATCAAGAAATGTTCTTAGAAAGGAAGAAGTTCACATGGAAATTATTCGAGTCACAACGAAAGATCAATTACAAGCCTGTTTTGGCGTAAGGTTCAAAGTGTTCGTTGAAGAACAGCAAGTACCTGAGCACGAGGAAATGGATGATAAGGATGAATCACCTCAAGCGTGCCATCATTTTCTTATGTTAGATGGAGATCAGCCTGTTGCGGCTGCTCGTTGGTATGAGTATCAACCTCAGACGGCTAAATTGCAGCGAGTAGCGGTTTTGAAAGAATATAGGGGCCAATCCCTAGGTAAGCAAATGATTCTTGCCATGGAGCTGCAAGCTCGTGAAAAGCATTGCACATCTGCGATTCTCGACGCACAGTGTCAAGCTGAGGGCTTTTATAGCCAACTTGGCTATAAAGTCATCTCGGATGAACCTTTTTATGATGCTGGCATCCTGCATGTCAGAATGAAAAAACCGCTTTAGAGAAAAGCGGTTTTTTCATTCTGTGAATGTTCTTCAACTAGGGGGAAGGTTATGATAAACCGTGTGCCTTTTCCAAGTTCGCTCTCAACTTCCAAGGTCCCTTGATGATCTTGAACGATTTTGTAACAAATAGATAAACCAAGTCCGGTACCGGCTGCTTTCGTCGTGAAGAAGGGATGGAAGATTTTCTCCAACTGTTCACTTGGAATACCTGGGCCGTTATCTGCAATAATTAAAGTCGCGTTCTTCGGATCGCGGCTTAATTGCATGTGGATAGTGCCGTTTTCTACCATCGCTTCGCAAGCATTTTTAATAATATTAAGCAATAACTGTATCATTTTATCCTGGTCCATCCATACGAGGATCGGATCTATCCATTCTTGATAATGAATCTCGTGACCGAAACGAGTAGCTTCTGATTCCATCAAGGCAATAACCTTAAGTACACATTCATGGAGAGAATCGACCTGGAAATCAATGCGATGGGGCTTTGAGAATTGGAGGAATTCTGCCGTTAAGTCACTCATCCGATCAATTTCATCCATGATCATTGCATACCAATTTTCAATATTGTAACCATTTGCCTTGGAGATTTGCAAAAATCCCTTTACCGTTGTCAACGGATTTCGAATTTCATGAGCCATCCCGGAAGCAAGCTCACCGACGACTCTCAATTTTTCCGATCTGAGCATATGCTCTTCGCGCTTCAACCATGATTCGCGCTTTTTCATAAATAAGTTATGCTCTGCAAGTAAAATGAGATCATCTTTGGTCAAACCTTCTAGCGGATAAGAAGCCATGCCATACGTGATTTGAATACCAGTCAATTTGGGGAGTTCAGAATCAAGTTTTTGCTTGAAAGAAGCTGTAGAATCATGATCAGGATTAATCGGCATGACGACAGCGAACTCATCACCACCGTATCTTGCTATAAAGAGGGAGTCTTTAAACAAGATTTGCAGGAGGTCAGCCATTTGCTTCAAAATGAAATTCCCCGCTTGAAACCCGCGCGTTGTATTCATTGCCTTCAGATCCGTACAATCAATAAGAATAAGGACTAGACTTTGCTTTTGCTGTATGTATTGTTCCAGTCTACGATGCGACTCTTCATAATTATATAGGCCTGTTAGCGAATCCTTTTGCGCATATAAATATCGTTCATTTCTTAATGAATCTGCTTGTCTAATTGTAGAATAGACTGCTCGTGTGAATAAGGCTACCGCGGTAAAATCAAGTATACTATTAAGAGCATAAATCCACAGCAAATTCTTGCTGGAGAAACCAATAATGAGATAAACATTGCAAATATAAATCAGTGCATAGGCAGCAGCTAACACCCAAGATTTTTTGCGGCTTTCATCTTTATAAATATCGAAGGAAAGTGTTAGTATGTACAAAGGAAGACATAAATTCGAATGACCGATGTAATGTAGAAATCCAATGAAAAGTAAGCGAAGCCAAGGAATTGCCGCATGCTGCATTTGAAACCTTAGACTGATGATGTAAAGGACCAATGCTGCAACAAGTAAGGGTATGTTAAAAGCAGTATGCAAAATAGTTGTGTATAGACAAAAAACAAGAGCATAGACATAAAAAATCCAATTGATAACCACCATATCATCTCCTGAATGTAACTAAACGCGGTCGCTTATCTGTTGAATGACCCACATTGAGCTTTCTCACACCTTGTGACATGTTCTCTGTCTATTCACTAAATCCCTTCTAACAAAAGTAAACAAAATTGAAAAGTATCACGCTTTTTCTCAAAAAAAAAACCTTAAGGACAGTTCATCCCTAGGTTCTGAGCGTAAAATAATTATTCTGGAATTTCAATCACTTCATGTTGATGTATGAAAGTCATGCGGCCTGTTTTCCCAACAAAATTCATCATATCATCGCCATAATGCATTAGATAGATTCGCTCTTGTACATAATCAGGCAAGGTAAGCAGTTCTTCCAATGTAGCATGAATAAAACCGTTCCCGCTTAGTTGACAATCGTGTAAAATGGTATGACAATTTCTTTTGTTAACAATTTCTTGAACGAGAAGCTCCCCATTAAATTGGGTATCAGCACTATAGAAGGTTTGGCCATTGATAAAAAGTGAGTAGTTAAGCTTATGAGGTATGTGAAGTGTGGATATAAATTCAATGGTTAGACCAGGCAGTATGTTAGTAGGTACATTATCGTCAATAAGGATGACTTCGAAATAATCCTCTAGTCTGCTAAAACCGTCTGTGGGATTATACATGCCGCCTTTTAACGTATTATCCCAAAGGACTCCTGCTAGCGATTCTGTTAAGAAAAGTTTGGTCTTCTTATTCTTGTATTGGTATAACAATCGAAAGGCCATTTCTTCTAATCCGCCGACATGATCGGCATGAATGTGTGAAATGATGATACCATCAATTTGGTCAGGCTGTACACCGATGTCATGCAGCGATCTTGGCGTTGTTGCCCCGCAGTCGATTAGGATGTTCAATTCATTAGAACGGATTAATGCACTTGTATTGTAAAATGTTTTGGCAAATGCACTGCCGGTTCCCAACATTTGAATTTGCAAACTCATTCAGCAGCCTCCATTGTTCGACAAAAACCATCTTTTTCTAATGTAGCATGCGAGGTTACGGAATTTCAACCATTAATTAAAAGGTGTTGATTACTTCATGATTTGGATGATTATCAGTATTTTGTTCGTTCTAGTCTGTCTGGCGCTAATAGGTATATCAGTCTATGTTGGCTGGCAGCTCACACATCCGCAACGTAAACCTGTTGATGACTCGCCTGACCACTATGGTTTGCATATGGAGAATATTACATTCCCAAGCCGATCAAGAGATGTTCGTTTAGATGGATGGTTTTTGAAGTCATCTTGTGCGCCAACGGATGCTATCCCAATGACCGTTATTATATCTCATGGTTATGCCGGAACACGTTTGGAAAAAGGGCTTCCAGCGTTGGCTTTGGCTAAATCTATTGTCGAAGCAGGATATCATGTGCTTATGTTTGATTTTCGGAACTCAGGGAACTCGCAGGGGAATATAACGACGGTTGGCTTTTTGGAAAAGCAAGATGTACTCGGTGCTATCGACTGGGTTCAGGAACGCGAACCAAGTAAAATCTGCTTGATTGGCTTTTCAATGGGCGGCAGTACTTCCATCCTAGCAGCAGCCGAAGAAAGGGCTGTGTTAGGGGTCATAACAGATAGCGCCTTTGGTCAGCTTAGTCCCTATTTAAAGGACAATTTACCTGTATGGTCTAATCTTCCACGTTTCCCTTTTACACCTCTAATTCTACTTATTTTGCCTAGATTAATTGGTATCAACCCACATCGTGTTGATGCGCTTGCCGCGGTAGATCACATTTATCCAAGGCCGATTCTTTTTATTCATAGTCGTGATGATGAGGCTATTCCTTGGTCTAACAGTGAAGAAATGTGGAGCCGCCATCCGGATGCATTTGAACTTTGGATCACACAAAAAGCGGGGCATGTTGGCTCCTATCAGATGCAGCCGGAAGCCTATACACAACGTGTTCTGGATTTTTTATCAAAATTTAATAATCATCGCAACTCTTCTTAATCATTGGAGTATAAAGATGCAGACACAAGATTACTAACAAGAGCTGGAGGTTACGCGAATGAAAGTTCAACGGATATTAGCGTTAATGCTGATGTTTTTTGTTCTAAGTACGGCTGCAGTGGTGGCTTCATCGATATGGGGGGATTTTAAAGGTAATAATATTGCCCGATTAATCGTTAATGAAGAGACAGTGGAATTCGGGGATGCAGATGTTCCGCCTCTTATTGTTGATGGTAAAACCGTTCTGCCGCTGCGCGCAGTAAGTGATGCGCTACAGGCATTGGTGAAATGGGATAACTCGAACAAGACTGCCTACTTATACAAACCAAATGTGCACATGTTCTTTACGACTGAGGTGCGTAAAGACTCTGCTATCGTTCCTTTTGGTGTTGTAGAGCGCGGCAAAGAAGCAGATTTTATTGTTTTTGCTCAAGTCGATAATTTGAAGACAAGCATTAATTCTGTACGGGTTTCTGTTGTATCACCAAGTGGGAAGAGCGTTATTACACCGGTTGTGAAATCAATTTCCGAATCCAAGGAATCGTTTTGGCTGAAAGTACCTTTGTATGGCGTTTCCTTTGACGAGGCGGGCACGTACGTCGTTAAATTTGCTATGAAGCAAGATGGTTCTAACGACTATTCAGTCGTCTCAGAGAAGCAGATTCAATCCGAGTAGGAAAAGCAAACTCGAAAGTGGTTTGACCTCTTATTATGAAAATGTTAGGATAATTAAGTAACTAATTATTCGACGAAATGAGGTTCTGCCTGTGAGCGATGATAAGCATGATCATGTACACGGCCCGGACTGTGACCACGATCACGAGCAAGGGGAAGATGTTTTTATCGTAACGGACGAGAACGGCGAAGAGCACGAGATGGTGATGGTATATACTTTCCAATCTCAAGAGCAGGCTTATGCTGTTTTGCTCGATCGTAACGATCCTGAAGCTGACGGTGTTATTTTCCGTGTTGAAGAAGAGGACGACGATGCCTTCCTTGTCAACATTGAAGATGAAGAAGAGTGGGAACGTGTAGTGACTATTTACAATGAGATCGTGGCTCAAGAAGGCGAAGACTAAGAGCTATACATAAGAACCCCCTAGCAGAGTGATCTGTTAGGGGGTTTCTGTTTGCATACATTCATTTTCTAGGATTGAAATACATGATTCTGCCGTTGAATAGATGAAGTTCAGCTTTCAGCAGTTTACTAAGGTATTTGCAGAATTCATTGCCCTTGCTTTTATCGCCATGTGTGGCGTCGTCGGGCAACACGACTTGCACATAATGCTGCTCTTTCTCTTGGTTCTGCTCATTACCAACACCAATCACAATATATTTGTATAAAGGATTGATACCTTTCAGGTAGAACCATTTGCCTTCGCCTTCCGGCTTCGTCTCAATGGTATAAGGGAATCCGGCCTCGTCATACTCCCAGCCAAGCTGCTTGGCTGTCTGACTGAGCTGATCACGGTAATGCAGCAGCCTTTCCTTTAGTTCATCCAAGGTGAGTGCGGCAACTATGGATCCTGTTACGAATTTAATATAAGCGCTTTGAGCCATTCCTTGTTCACCTCATTCGCTAAACATCACCAACATCATAGCATCATGTAAACGGTTTTACAATATATACACCGCTCGGGGCGGATACTAGAAAATCGCTTGTGTCTCGACGATAACCTTCACATTTTGAACACTGCGGTCCTCAGGCCCTTTTACAGGCAACCCAACTTCGACATGCTCCACAATGTAATCAATAAGCTCTTGGGTTATCACTTCACCTGGAAGTAAAATGGGAATGCCTGGCGGGTACACGTAAATGAATTCGGCAATGATGCGGTCCGCAGCGTCTTTGAACGGAAGTATTTCGGTTTCACCATAGAAAGCATCCCGAGGTGTTAAAGTTAATTGTGGAATTGCAGGAACTTTGATGACAACTTCTTTTACTTCAGCAACGTCATCATTCATATGTGAGAGCTCGCGTAAGGCTTCGAGTAGGGTGTCGACGTTCTCTTGGGTGTCGCCAGGTGTTATAAGACAGAGAATGTTGTACATGTCGCTCATTTCGACTTCAATATTGTAATGATCGCGCAGCCAGTTCTCGACCTCAAAGCCAGTGATGCCAAGCTTGCGTACGTGAACGCATATTTTCGTCGGATCATAGCTGAAAGTCGCTTCTTCACCCAAAATCTCTTCCCCGAAGCAGTAGAGGTTACTGATTTCGTTGATCTGTTTTCTTGTGTACTGTGCAAGTTCTATCGTGCGTTCAGCCATTGCATGACCATTTAACGCCAGATGTCTGCGTGCAGTATCTAAAGAGGCTAACAATATATAGGAAGTTGAAGTTGTCGTAAGCATCGAAATAATGGTTTGGATTCGCTTTGGATTAACACGATTCCCTTTCACGTTGAGGACTGAGCTTTGCGTCATAGAACCACCTAGCTTATGCACGCTAGTCGCGGCCATATCGGCTCCGGCTTCCATCGCGGACATCGGCAATTTATCATGGAAATGAATGAGTACACCATGAGCTTCATCGACAAGGACAGGCATGTTATAGCTGTGAACAAGGTCAACAATTTCTTTAAGATTCGTACATACGCCATAGTAGGTCGGATTGATGACCAGAACAGCTTTGGCATCCGGATGCTTTTCGAGTGCGCGGCGAACAGAACGCGTCGGGATTCCGTGATCAATACCTAAGTTTTTATCGCGGGCAGGTTGGATGAACACAGGCTTAGCGCCTACGAAAATAATCGCGGCCAAGACAGATTTATGTACATTCCGCGGAACGATAATTTTATCGCCTTCCGAACACACGGTCATAATCATGGTCATAATGGCGCCGCTTGTCCCTTGGACGGAGAAGAACGTGTGATCCGCTCCATAGGCGTCTGCAGCAAGCTTTTGAGCTTCTTCAATCACGCCCATTGGTTGATGAAGGTCATCCAGCGGTGCTATATTGATGAGGTCGATAGACAGCGCGTTGTCCCCAATAAAGGAACGAAACTCCGGGTCCATGCCGACTCCTTTTTTATGGCCTGGAATATGGAATTGAATTGGATTTTTCTCAGCATGTGTGAGCAGTGCAGTGAACAGGGGGGTACGGGTATGATCCACCTGATTATCGCTTCCCTTCTATCGTGGATTGTTTGTTAAACATTGCAACAAACAAAATGAGTATATCAAAATAGAGATTTCATGCAAGCTAATTTTAAAAAATAGTTTGTGCTAGTTCAGGTAAAACTAACAGCAACTTGTTAAAATACGCCAAAATAAGGAGAAATCTTATGGTTTGGATGCAAAAATGGCGGAATAATCGCTTGTTTTCCCCATTTGTGATCGAATTGTTAATTATTATGTTTGTCGTCGAATTTGTGAAGGGAGCCTTACTTTTAACGATTTTACCGGTCTATATGAAATCGACATTAGGTGCATCGACATTTATTATTGGCTGGACGCTTGCTGCTCAATATATTGGTGATAATGTGCTTCGTACACCTGTTGGCTGGATTATTGACAAGTTGGGGTACCGAACAACCATGCTTACCGGTGTGCTCCTGACATTTGTTTCGGTCATTCTAATTGCAACGACAACCCAATATATGTGGATGATCCTAGGATGTGCACTGCTTGGCTTTGGTACGGCGCCATTATGGCCCTGTGTGATCACAGGAACGACGGAAGTGGCCGGCGACGATGGTAAAGCCACGATCATGAGCGTTGTCTATATGGCTTGGCTCTCGGGCGTTGGACTGGGACCAGTAGCTATTAACTTTTTCGTGGGAGAAAATAACTACAGCACCGGATTTCGATTATTGATCGGCTGTATGACGGTTGTCGTTCTTGTTGCGCTCATGCTGCCAAGAAAGCGTGGCGTAATAAGAACGGATGGAGAGGGCAGGGCGGAGAAGGCCTTGGTTTCTAACCGAGCTGCAGCAATACCACTCTGGGAGCGGATAAAAACATATCTAAGTGAAGTAAGGCGCTCAATGTCTGTCAGCCCGCTGTTATTCCCTGCGATGTTCCTGCAAACGTTCGCTCTTGGTATATTGACTCCCATTCTCACACTCTATGCCAAAGAGGTATTGAAGCTTACATCTTTTCAGTACAGTATGTTTCTTATTGCTGGCGGGGCTGTTACTGTCATTTTCTTAGTTCCGATGGGGAAATTGGTTGATCGTCTAGGTATTCGTCCATTTTTGGTTGCAGGTTGTTTGCTAAGCGCTTCTGCGCTTCTCCTGTTTACCTTCGCGAAGACAATGACGCTGCTCTATATCTTGGTTGCTGTACTTGGAGCCGGCTATGCCTTCCTTATTCCTTCTTGGAATGCGCTCATTGCTTCAGCCATTCCACCGGAGAAACGAGGCGCAGTTTGGGGGTTCTTCCTAACGATTGAAGGAATGGGGATGATCATTGGGCCGATCGTTTCTGGAAAGCTTTGGGACGTGTATGGCTATCATACGCCATTCTTGATGAGCGGCCTAGTGCTGGTCGTGCTGCTTGTTCTTCAAATGTTCATTTCCATCCCCAAAAAAGGTATGGTACGATAAGGGAAATTGATTCGTTTGGAGGATTATAAGCATCATGAATAAACAGATCGGAATTATCATGCTCTTGTTGATGACTATATTCGTAGGTTTCGGGATCATCATTCCTGTGCTGCCGGAAGTTGTTAAAGGTGCAGGCGCTGAATATCATAATGCGCTGCTATTGTCGGTCTATTCCGCTGCCTCTTTTCTCATGTCCCCCATTTGGGGAGGATTATCGGATCGCATCGGCCGCAGACCGATTATCTTAATTGGACTGCTTGGGTTTAGTGTTAGCTTTTTGATATTTGGATTCGCTGACGGTAATCTGTGGGTCATGTACGTATCCCGCATTCTAGGCGGATTATTCTCAGGAGCAGCAACGGCTTGCGCTGTGGCTTATGTAGCTGATATTACAACCGCTGAGAATCGGACAAAAGGCATGGGTATGGTGGGAATGTCGATTGGGTTAGGCTTTATTTTCGGTCCAGCGATCGGCGGGATTTTAAGCCGCTGGGGGACGTACCTTCCATTCTTTGTTGCATCTGGTCTCGCACTAGCTTCCTTTCTTTTTGCTTTTGCTATACTGAAAGAATCGCTATCCGTAGACAAGCGCACCTCCTTGAAGGAGAAAGCTCCATCTAGATGGACAGCTTTCGATGGTGCATCGAAGTATCTCTATGTGTTATCATTCTTCGTATCTTTCACATTGGCAGGACTAGAAGCGACGCTTCAGTATTACCAAATGGGCAAGATTGGCGCAACGCCATTCGATATCGGCATGATGTTCTTAGCTAGCGGTATTGTTGGCGCGTTAATCCAAGGTGGCGTTGTCCGCCGCTTGGTTAAACAGGGAGCCGAGCAGCGAGTGATCGGCATTGGCTTATTGCTATCCGCCGCAGGGTTCTTCCTGCTGCTGTACTCGAGCAGCGTGGTGACCGCTGCGATTTACTTATCGGTCTTCGGCGCAGGTAACGCCCTCATACGCCCGTGTGTGACGTCGCTGATTACACAGCGTACGAAAGTGGGTCAGGGCGTCGCGACGGGCCTCAGCTCCTCTATGGACAGTCTGGGCCGCATTGCGGGCCCACTCCTTGGAGGAGCGGTATTCGCCATCGCGCATTCGCTGCCGTTCATTATCGGCGGCGTGCTCTGCTTAGCAGCGATCCTGCTGCTGCAGCGTTTCGTACTTGTAGATCGTCAGACGCAGGCGCAGCAGCAAACCGCCTGACAAGATGAGAAAAAGCTGTACACTAGCTTCCCGACAAGGGGAAGGCGAGTGTACAGCTTTTTACTTTATAACGGCTAGCTACGGCTTGCGAGGCGATAGGCCGTGCATGATGAAGTTAATCGTGTGCTCGATTTCTTGGGGTTCATCCCATTCCGAATCCGGTGCAAACAAAAATCGAGTAATTAAGAAGCCAATAATCGTAGAGGCAATCAGTCGCATACTCGTAGCTTCGGGGAGTTCGATTAATTGACCCTCAGCCTGAAAGTGATTTATGGCTTTATAAGCTTTTTCCAGCACTAATACGGCAACTGTCTCTTTAAATTGTTCACGCAGCTCCGTATGGAAAGGGATTTCATGAATGAATATTTTGATAACAGGAAAATGTTTGCGGGCGAATTCTAATCGGTTCACCGTGATGGCGCGCAAGAATTGTTCAACATTTGGATAATCAGCTTCCAATACCTTTGTAAAATCTTTCACTGCAAACGGTGCAATGAGCTTCGTCATAATGGGGGCAACGATCGATAGCAGCAGTTCTTTTTTCGTTTTATAGTGACGGAAAATGGTACCTTCCGCTACGCCAGCTTTTTGAGCAATTTCACTGGTCGAGGAGCCAGCAAACCCTTTCTCAGAGAAAATCTCTACGGCCGCTTGAACAATCTTTATCTGCTTATCGGTCATCTTCTCTTCTTCGTCATTTAGACGCAGAAGCTCGTTTAACCACGGTTCGACTTGGGACAATGTGTTCACCTCTTCATTTAGCAAAACTGGCTTTGCAACATAGGACATCCTAACATTATATCTTACGGTGCTTCCTCAGTGCCACTATGTTTAAGATCATGAAGCATATCGTGAATGCTGCTAATACGAGAACGTCCAACCAAATGCGATCCCAACCTGCACCGCGAATCATAATATTCCGCAGAGCATCTGCTCCGTATTTAAGCGGCATGATGACACCGATCCAGCGGAGGTATATCGACATCGTATCGAGGCTGAATAAGCCTGAGAAGAACACCTGGGGTACGATAATAAGCGGAATGAACTGAATCATCTGGAATTCATTGTTAGCAAAAGCTGATATCAGCGTTCCTAGTGATAAGGCAGCCAACGCGAGCAGGACGGTGATCAGCAAAACGTACCAGAAAGAGCCGACCAACATTAATCCCAGCACACTAGTGGCAAACCATGCAATGAGCGTTGCTTGGAGTGTTGTAAATATACCGAAGCCTAGAATATAGCCGACAACGATTTCCCAACGGCGAAGCGGTGATGCCAGCAGTCGTTCTAAGGTTCCTCCGGTTCGTTCCCTCAAGAACGAAACGCCAGAGAGCAGGAAGACGAAGAAGAAGACGAAAAAACCTATGAGAACAGGACCGAAATTGTCAAAAGCCGCCATATCGGCAGAGCCATGCAAATAGGTGATGGTTGGCGCTTGTAAATAGGAGCTGGAGCTAGTGTTAGAGTTCACTGGAACTGCGCTTTGCAGTGCTTTTTGCAGCAAGAACAGCACGGCTCTATTTTTACTGGGGTCGCTTCCTTCCAAGGTCACTTGCGGCGCTGTCCCATTCATCGCTATGATAGCATCTAAATGCACAGCTTCTAGCTCAGTTTGGGCTTCATCTGAACTGTAGGTTACTACTTCAGCGTTTTGATCCTGCAGTTTTTGAATGAGCGGAGCGGGGATATTCACTGCGCCAATTTTAGGGACATAGGTGTTACTGTTAAACACTAAAGACATCATAAAAAGAATTAGCATTGGAGCTACAAGCATCATCATTAAAGTACGTTTATCGTGAAAGAATTGGCGTAAAATACGGATCACAATCGCACGAATTCTCATTGCTTGACACCTCCATAATATAAGAATGCTTCTTCAATCGTTGCGGAGGAAGTAGCCTGTTTCAACTCATCCGGTGTTCCTACTGCCATGAGTATGCCGTCACGGATCATCCCAAGTTGATGACATTTGTCTGCTTCATCCATCACGTGGGTGGTTATGAGAATCGTTGTGCCCTGCAGACTGAGATGCGTTAACTCTTGCCAAATTGATTTGCGTAAGACGGGGTCAATTCCCACTGTAGGCTCATCGAGAATTAAAATGCCGGGCTCATGCAGCAAAGAGATAGCGAGTGATAAGCGGCGCTTCATTCCTCCAGAATAGTTAGAAATTTGCTTCTTCAAATGAGACCCTAGATCAACAAGCTCCATGACGTCATGAATCCGCTGTTTGCGCTTTGTTCCCGTTAACCCATACAAAGATGCGAAAAACTCCAAATTCTCTTGAGCGGTTAATTCTGCATAAAGGGCATCCGATTGCGCCATGTAACCGATTTGCGATAGCATCGCTAACTGGGGCATTTGCTGCCCGAGCACATGAACGGTCCCCGATGTGGGAACATCAATGCCAGCAATCAAACGTACAAGCGTTGTTTTCCCAGATCCGGAAGGGCCGAGCAATCCGAAAATATGGGCTTTCGGTACAGTCAGTGTAATGTCATTCAGAACAACCTTTTCGTCAAATTGCTTGCTGACACCATTCACTTGAATAGATATGTCTGTCGTCATTTCTTGCACCTCTTTCAGGAGTGAGTAATCACTCATTTATCTGATGAACTCATCATACGCCATTTTATGCTCGTTGTGAAGTGAGTAATCACTCATTTGAAGAGGATATTTTTAAATGGATTTATTAAAGAGTATGTTCATAAATTGTCGCCCCGAACGTTCACTAAAACTCGTCTAACAACCAAATAAACGGCTTAAGCCGCCCTTAAGTGAGAGTGTTTATAAAGGTTGATACTAAACAAGCTACGCCTGAGAGACTGCAAAATTTGGATTAAAGTCGTTCAGCACTTTGTGAAGGGTTATGGGCTAAAGTGGTTGGCAATGTTCAGCACTCGTAATTCTAGCGCAAGGTGGCGACGAAACTGCCGACCTTGCGCACAATTTTTGTGCGCTAGCGTCTGGTGGCGACGAATCTGCATACCTTGCGCACAATTTTTGTGCGCTAGTGTCCGGTGGCGACGAATCTGCATACCTTGCGCACAATTTTTGTGCGCTAGCGCCCGGTGGCGACCGATCTGACGACCTAGCGCACAATTTTTGTGCGCTAGCGCTATCACAACAAATACTTAGAACATGCATCAATTCAGGTAACTTTGATTTACATCTAGCAACTGGGCATCCACCACATGTTGGGTACCGTCATTTGAAAATCCCCGAGTACACGATAGTCCAAATTGTATTTTGTGCAACAATACACCTGCCTCACCCTATTTTAGACTGCTATTGTTGCATTTCGTACAACAATTCGAGTTTAAAACACCTATTTCTAAGCGATTCCCACCAAAATGTTGTACGCGGTACAACAAAAAGCCAATTTGTCCATAGAAACCGCCATATTGTTGCACAAAGTACAACAGTTTGGTGGGCAAGGGATCATCACTGTCGGAATCGCACCAATCGGAGATGAATGCATTCATAAGTTTATTCACCTTACCCCAAACAGCAAAAAGGCATCCCAGAGGAACCCAGAGGAATGCCTTTTTGCTATCACTTGCAACTATCAGTCTTTGACTTTCGCGTCTTTCTTACGATCAACCCATTGTTCAATAGACGGGGTTAATTGATCCTTTATGGACGATACTAGCTTGTCCTTCGATATGCCCTTAGACTTGGCAATCTCAGCCAGCGATTTGCCGGAGCGGAGCTGGGCGTGAAGTTCGTCTTTGCTCAGACCGAGAGTCTTAGCGAGCTTCTCTGTATCCGGCTTCAGTCCGAACTTGTGCCACTTCCCGTGGCCATCGTGACCATCTAACAAGTTTTTCTCGTTGAGGATGAACTTCAAATGCTCACTGAGTTTCATCTTCATGTGCTCACCTTGATCAGCTGTCAGCTTGCCGTCTTTGACGGCCGCTTCAATTTTGCCTGTTCGAAGCTGCTGCAGCTTGGCAGTCAAGTCGTCTTCGCTGATGCCCTTGTCCGCGGCTGCTTCTACGATGCTTTTGCCGCTCTTCAGCGCTTTGACGAGCGCTTCTTTGTCAACACCGATGACAGTAGCAGACTCATCGACAATCGGCCATTTCCGGCGGTGACCGCCATGGTCCTTCTCATCGGTCTGTTGCAAACGAATCGTTTGCTCCTGATCCTCGGAAGGAGATTGAGCGACTGCCGTTACGGAGGGAAGTGCCGTGTAGCCAAGAGCGATTGTGAAAGCAATAGAGCTCACCACTAGCTTTTTCATATACGTAGGGTTCATACTTTTTAATCCCTCCTTTCCTGTTGGATTAGGACTACAGCGCTTAGTCTGTGCAGAAGGGGTTAATTTTACTTTAAAGAAACCTTAGTCTCACATAAAAATTCCCATAAATCTGATTTACTTTGCGTTCACAGCCATCTGATAAAGGGGGATGAGCTTCTCAAAGGTTTGTTTAATAAGCAGCTCAAGTTCAGCCGGTTTCCCTAGAACTGGGTCCTTGAAACTGAGGTTGCGGCCGATTAGCAGCTCCGCTTTTTTGACATCGCGGAAACGAATTAATGCGTCGTTCCAGCCGCTGCGGTCTAAATCGGACAGGGAAGTAACGTCTTTTTTCATATGGTCGAAGGAAAGGACGAAATCAGATGGAATTTCTTTTTGCAAACGGTCAATTTCTTTCATATATGTAGTTGCAATGCTGCTTTTATTCGGAAGTTCATAGATAAGAGCCAACCAAATAAACACACGATCATCAAATAGACCGACCTGGAAGTGAGGCACCTGTTTATAGCCTCTTTTGTTTGGACAAATTGCCAGCCAAGTATCAACTGGGGGATTCACTTTTCGTCTTAAGTGTTTAGCGATATGCAGGAACATTTCTGTACCGGAAAGGACGGACAAATCCTGGGCCAAAGAATCACCTAAAGCTTTAAATTTAGGCTGAATGCGCTCTCGAATGGCTTCCATACGTCCATCAAGACCGTCTATAGCAAAGGTATCAAAATCATGCTGTGCAAATCCAGTGAAACTCATCTGTTAAATTCCTCTTTTCAAATACGTTTTCAATTATTCTAAAGCAATTCGTGTATTCCCGCAATAATTACGAGTTTTGTAGAAAGGAAGTAGGCCATTGGACCTTTCTTGCCTGAAAAGCAGGAAAAAAGTGGAACCATGCCGAAATATGTGATAACTATCAATTAGGAAGACAGGAGAATTTATACGTATGAGGATGTCAAAATGGTCAAAAATAGCGGTACTTGGCACTTTAATGGGAACTTGTTTCACAGCGGGTGTTTACGCACAGGATGTGCTGCAACGTGTTGATGCTTACTTAAGAAATGATTTTAAAGTCGTCGTGAACGGGCAAGAAGTGAAGCTGGCGAATCCGCCATTAATTTATAATAATTCCAGTTATTTGCCTGTGAAGGAACTAGGAACTTACTTAGGAGCGGTTGTGAATTGGAAGGATAGCACGAAAACAATTTATCTGAATTCCCGTATTAATCCTCAGCAGCCTGCGGAAGGCAACGAAACGAATTATACAGAAATTGTGCTGCAGTACCCGTATCCACAGTACTTAGATTATTTAGGGGGGACTTACCCGGTTCTTGTTAATATGACGGATCAGACGTATTACCGATTGAAAGATTTGGACCGAATGGGAGTCTCTACGGGCGGATTGCGGAAAGCAAAGGAAAAGTATTCAGAGGATATCTATGTCAGCGAAGAAGAATTGAAAAAGAGCTGGAAAGAAACGCCGCAAATTTCCTATCTGATTAATGAACCCATCGTCATTACAGGGGAGCAGGATCCAGTCAAGCTCAAGACAATCAGAGCGTACGTGGAAGGTTTCCGATACTATGAGATCAATAAAGTACCTTACATGACGAATCCAATTATCATCGATGCGCTGCCTGAAGAGAATACATACAGCTACTTGCTTACGGAAAATGGGCATTTCTATCGTACAATTCTCAAACTGACGCAAATCAATGGCAATGATAATAAGCCTGATTATGTAGTTGGAAGTTCCTCCAAAGAGGACATCCAGGTGACGAGAGTTAAATAATTAACTGCCGGTGCCGGATTGCTTTTTTAAATAAAAAATAGCAATTTGCGTGCGATCTCGGAGGTTCAGCTTGCTGAGAATTTCCGTAATATAATTCTTAACGGTACCTTCGCTCAGGAACAGCTCCTGGGCGATTTCTTTATTGGACAGACCTTCAGCGATTTTGGCTACGACAGCTTGTTCGCTTGCAGTTAACCCATATCCGCCAAGTGGTTTGGGCGCGTTTATGTTCGAAGATGAACTAGTGCCGATAAAGGTCGTCAATTTCTTTGCAATATCAGGATGAATAAGAAGATTGCCTTGTTCTACTGTTTTGATTCCTTGAATAATCCGATCCGGCGATATATTTTTGAGCAGATAACCGCTGGCTCCGTTTCGCAAGGCTTGAACGATAAATTCATCATCGTCGAATGTGGTCAGAATAAGCACAGCAATATGCGGATAAGCTTGCTTAATCTTGAGTGTGCCTTGCACACCGTCACAGATTGGCATCCGAATGTCCATCAGGACAACGTCAACCTGAATGCCGCTCTGGATAAAAGCAAAAGCTTCGTCTCCATGCGTGCACGTACCAACAACCTTAATATTTTCGTCAAGTCCAATGATTAACTGTAAGCTCTCGCGGATGAATGGATCATCGTCTGTAATGAGCACATGGATCATGATGCGTTCAACCCTTTCTTAGGTAGATTCAATTTGGCGAAAAGTGGGCAAGACAGTCGTCACTGTAAATCGATCC
Source organism: Paenibacillus sp. Soil787 (assembly GCF_001429545.1). GTDB lineage: Bacteria > Bacillota > Bacilli > Paenibacillales > NBRC-103111 > Paenibacillus_E. The sequence goes on along the minus strand of NZ_LMSP01000012.1, from coordinate 515,420 downwards.
CCGATCGACACCATAAGCTGACCGCCTATAAGCTTGCTTCGTTCTTCCATGCCTGACATTCCTAGTCCGTTCATAGTGTGCTCAGCAGGCAGTTTACCGTTATTCGAAATACACATGGTAATTTGTTTGGATTCATAGGTTAACTGAATGAGAACCTGGGTTGCGGACCCGTGACGAATGGCATTCGTGATGGCTTCTTGTGCATTACGGTATAGAATGAACTCTAAACTCGGATACAGCACGTAGGGCATCCCCTGTATCTCAACCTCAATAGATATCCCTTTATCTGCTGTCAATCCTTCAATGAGTCGATCCAGTGAATAGGTTTGCAGCGTTTCTTCATCTGGTTTCAGTCTACGTACAGTTGAGCGGAGCAGTTCCATGCTTTCTGTTAACTGGTCTCGGACCGACATTAACATGTCTACACCTTTCTTTTGTTGCGTGGGTAGGATTTGCAAGGATGCTTCCATCATTATTTTAAGCCGGATCAGCTTATGTCCCAATTCATCATGAATATCTCGGGAAATTCGATTTCGTTCGTCCGTTTGCGCAATGTTTTCGACTTTTCGGGCGTAATCCATTAACTGAAGGCGAGCTTCGTCCAGCTCGTAATGCTGCCTCCGAAGCCTATCATAGAGCAGTTCGATTTCCTCTTTGTTTTGCTCTGTCTGGAGCATCTGCAGCAGGAGAATCGTCAGAGACAAGAAGACCAGATTGGCAATAAGGTAGTAGCTGTTTGGCTGACTATGTAAGGATATGTTCAATAAAATCAAGTGAATACTCACGATATAGTAACGAATATGACTATTTACGGTGCTTAGATAGGATAAGAGCGTAGAGTAAAAGGTAATAAACAAAATGCCGTCATAATGATAGCTCATCCATCCGCTGAATCCGATTTCGATTAAAAGCATCCATACGGATTTCGAGAATATCGTTCTGCGCAGTTCCGCAATCCAAAGGAAAATGAGAATGAGGAAAACATACGTGCCAATAGATGAATAGCTTTCGAAATACATCGAGGCAATCGCTGGAATGAGAATGAGTAAATAGCGGGTTAACGAGCGTAATTGTGCCAATCGATTTCCTTCCTTTGCAGGGCAAGTGTAAGCAAAGTATACCATACTAGCCAAGCCGGTTAACACGTCTAATAGACAGATAATGACTTTTGTCACCTTTGAATAATGACTTAATCTACCTGTTAGTGGGATCCCTTGGAGATACAATGATTGTAATAAAACTAATTGGAATAAGGGAATAGGGAGAGGATCTTGTGAGCTTTGTTCATATAAAAAATGTAGTCAAAAAGTATAGCAATCAAATTTCTGTCGATCATTTGAATTTTTCGATTCAGGAAGGTGAAATTTTCGGATTGTTAGGTCCCAATGGGGCTGGGAAAAGCACAACGATCAAAATGCTGAGCGGCCTGCTTAAAATCGATCAAGGCGAAATGTTTGTCGATGGACTCTCGGTAGCGAAAGATACCATTGAAGTGAAACGGAGAATTGGCCTTGTTCCACAGGATCTCGCGATTTTCGAAAATCTAACAGCACGAGAAAATGTTACTTTTTTCGCGAAGTTATATGGATTAAGGGGGAAGCTGCTAAAAGAAAGAGTGGACGAAGCGCTTGAATTTGCAGGATTATTGGATCGCGCTCGTGATAGACCAAGTTCCTTTTCGGGCGGGATGAAGCGAAGATTGAATATCGCGTGTGCAATTATGCATCGTCCAAAACTGATTATTATGGATGAACCTACGGTGGGCATCGATCCGCAATCCCGAAACCACATTCTGGAATCGGTTAGGACGCTGAACCGTATGGGCTCAACGATTATTTATACCTCACATTACATGGAGGAAGTGTCCGCCATATCCACACGGGTCGGCATCATGGATCATGGGCATCTCATAGCTTGCGGAACTCAAGAAGAATTGCGCGGTAAAGTTGAGCAGGACAATAAAATTATCATTCAAGCAGTTAACCTGAGGGAAGAAGCCGTCAAAGAAATAAGGGATCATCCGCGGATTAAGCAAGTCACCATTCATGAACAGACACTTGAACTGCTGGTGGGTTCCTCCCAAACCTATTTACAGGATATCCTGTTCATCCTTTCCAAACACGAAGTGAAAATTCAATCGCTCACACAGGTAGAGCCTGATCTTGAGGCATTATTCCTGTCGTTGACCGGAAGAACCTTACGGGATTAGGAGGAGGTCGCCATGCCGATTTGGATCATTGCTAAGTATGAAATATTGCGTTTTATGCGCATGAGATATGTACTCATTATTCGATTTTTGATGCCGCTTTTACTTATATTTATTTTGGGTTCGGCACTCTCAGGTGCGTTCAAAATGGAAGACCGGACGCTGAAGCCCGTTAAGGTAGATGTGGTGCAGTCAGATTCGGGAGTCTTAAGTGCAGGATTTAAAACCTTTCTCAGCGCACCGGAGTTAATGAAGATTATACAGCCTATGAACATTCAATCACGTGATGAAGCGGTCAAAAGGCTCAAGTCTGGGGATTCGGAGTTTGCACTCATCATTCCAAGTGATTTTAGCAGCCGCGTGCTTGAGGGAAAAGAAGCAGAGTGTGAAATGATTCTAGGCCAGGATTATGGGCAAAATTTGACCGCTAAGATGGCGCTTCGCTCCTTTTTGGATCAAGTTAATTACATGCAATCCGCGATAATTTCGGCAGGTCCCGGGGCAGCGGAGCTCTTGCAGAAACAAGGTATTGACAGTTCATTCAAACCGGCAGCGGAGGCTTCTTCGCATGTACGGCTTGGTAAGCTTACATCTTCTAACTCCAATTATACGGCCATGCAGTATTACACAGCGTCTATGCTAGTCATGTTTTTGTTATATTCCGGTATGGGAGCCGCCTTGGGTTTGCAAGGAGAGAAAGAAAGGCACACATTATCCCGATTAAATGCGATGCCTATTCACGAATATCAAATTTTGTTGGGTAAAATTCTAGGAAATATTTTCAGCTCGATCGTCCAGGCAGCTCTCGTTATTGGTACAACCATTCTGTGCTATGGTGTCGATTGGGGAAATGATTTCTTCCACCTCTTCCTGGTTTGCTTATTAATTATTGTAGCTTCGATGAGTCTAGCGATATTGATTATGCTGGCAGCAAAATCTTCAAAAACAATCAGCACGACGTTCCAAATGATCATACTTGCCATGACTTTCCTAAGTGGAGGCTTCACACCTCTTCCAGAAGGTCTTCTGCAGCGAATGGGGGAGTTTACACTCAATCATTGGGCCATGCAGAGTATGTTTCGTATTATGCTCGGAAGTGATGCTGCAATCATCGGGCAACATATATCAATCTTAGCGTGTATTAGCGGGGGATTGTTGCTTCTTACCCTGATTGTTTATCGGAAGGCGGGATATCATGAATAGCTTATTTATAGCTCTCAATATGCTGCGTCGTACACTTTTGCAGAAAAAAGGCTTTCTGATGTATTTAGTCATTCCAACAGCAGCAGTTTCGCTAATCATTGGTATGCTAGGTCAACAGAGTGACCACGGGGTGGATATTGCTTATATCAATTTGGATCGGGGAGCGATGGGTTCCCATCTCTTGCAAGAACTTTCGATGCTGCCTGATTATCGGCTTAAAGAAGAAGCTTCTGAAACGGTGCTTAAAGAAGACATCACGAAGCATAAAGTGAGCAGCGCCTTTCTCATTCCAGAAGGATTCAGCGAGACGTTGATGAGAGGCACACCAGCTCAAATAGATATGTACCAACTAAACATCAATGAGGCTTCGATCACACTCAAGATTAATCTGGATAGCATTCTATCTAGATATCAGGGAACGATTGAGCTTCATAATAAGCAAGGGCTCCAAGATGCAGCGCTCCGTGAAGCCGTGGAGAAGACAATTTCTCAGATGGAGAAGCATCAGGTGAACGCACAAGTCACTGATCTTAATTTGTATGTGAATCCGAATATGCATACAGTTATTGGTTTCATGCTGATGTTCATGATGGGGTTAATCAATAATACCGTTTCCGTGATGATGGATGATCGAAGACAACGCACAATGGCTAGAACGTATGCGGCTCCCATTCATTCTTACGAAATTGTACTTGGGAATTTCATAGGCAGTTTCTTGGTCGGGACGCTGCAGGTGCTAGTCATCCTCATAATTACGCGCTATGTAACGAATTATGATTACGGACTACCGTTTGTATCGCAGTTTATTTTGTTAGAGTTTTTCTTATTAGCCAGCATGGGAATTGCCAGCGCTGTAGCTAGTATGGTTAAAAATGCGTCGAATATGGGCATGATTAATTCACTTGTTGTTACCCCAACGTGTATGCTGGGCGGATGTTTTTGGCCGATCAGCTTAATGCCGGACTGGATGCAGAAGCTTGCGAATTTCGTTCCGCAAAAGTGGGTGATTGAGGCCATTCAGCGAATGGCTTCTGGTCAGACTCTATCGCAGATGTGGATGCACATGGGGGTACTCACCTTGTTTGGATTGATTCTTTTGGGCGTAGGGTCGGTCATTCTTAGACCGGGAGATGCTGAGGTTAGTTAACATAAATCAAGGGCTATCTGCTTCTGCAGAATAGCCCTTTACCTATTCGAACGATGATTTCGAAAAGATTGTGTTACTATGGTACAATAACGTCACTCGCCTGTACACAGGCCCATGAAACATACGAATAAAGGGAGAGAATGCAAATGGCCGTTACGGCGAATGAAGTTGCGGAATGGATGATGGAGCAGTTGAAGTCTGCAGGTATTTTACATCAGAAAGAAGCAGTGGACTATATAATTCAACATTTTGGGGAATCCTTCATCTATGTGAACGAGAATGGGAATCAAGCCATTTCCAAAGACGTGAAAAAAATTTTCAAAAAGCTTCATGGCGGTAAAGCAGCTTGGGAGCGCGATGGATTTTTCTGGGGATGGCATTAAACGCAGCGGAGAGACCTTGAGCTACGCTCAAAGATCCCTATATTAGGTACTGCATAGGCTGAGGCCGTTTTCTTCCAGTTTAGGGCTGAAGCCGTGATGATACAGGCAGCAGCTTTTTTTGTATGTTTTTCCTTAAAAAAATGTCAATAATCCAAGTTGCTAAAACATAGAATTCATAATAAGATAAGAGTAAGCAGATAAGTTGTCTGAATATTTAAACAAAAATATATGCGCCAATTATGGAGGGGATTGCCGTGAGTAAGAGTCATGAAGTGGAGTATTGCAACCTAGAGTTACGATTTGATCGCCGGCTAATCCGGAACTTCATTAAAGCACTCATTCAGGAAGGTTATTCTCTGTATTGGAACGAAAGCGAGCTTCAGTTCATCATCTCCATTCGCACAGGACGCAAGCTGATTAAGCTGAAATTCGAACGAATCGGTGAAAAGTATAAAATCGTAGGCAATTATTCCTTCAAAGATGAGAAGCTCGCCGAAATGATGGAGAAGCTGATAGGTGATACGCGTGGTCATGCTGTTGTAAAAAGATTCAAGGATCGGCAAATTCTCATTGAGAATATTATGTTCGGTGAAATTATTCGAATGGTCGAGATTAGCGGTATCGAACATAAAGTGCTGTATCAGAAGGAGCCTGCCGTGACCGTAGAGGAAGTCATGCAAGCGCTGCGATCCAAACGCACCGATGATCGGATTCCTATTTTGCGTATGGAGCTGGATTATGAACTAGCTACCCTGCATGATGCTATGGCCTCGGGTGATGTCAAGGCGATCATGGAGAGTAAAACCAAGCTGATCGAAATGAGACAAGAAATGCTCTTACTGGAGATGTGAAAATGAATAGTGGAATCAAATGAGGGAGAGTCTTTATCTAGTTAATAGATAGGGTCTCTCTTTAAATTTCTTGTGAATTTTACGCTTGTTAACCCGAATGTCATCGTATATAATCAACTTACTAAAGTTAAAGCACTTTAACTTTTGAAGGGGATCGTTTTTGCGCACAATATAAAATCTACCTATTTCCTAGAATAAAGGGAGAACTAAACTCTAAAAGTTAAAGCGGTTAAACTTTATGTGATGAAGATTCACTACATAGAAAAAAGTGAAAGGAGCGGAGTTGTTTGATATGAAAGTAAGCATCTTTGACGTCGCCAAGAGAAGCGGTTTGTCCGTCGTTACCGTTTCGCGAGTTATTAATCAAGCTGGCACAGTACGTGAAAAAAATCGCCAAAAAGTGCTGCAAGCGATGAAAGAGTTAGATTATCATCCGAATGCTGCTGCGCGGAGCTTGGCTCGCGGCAAGACGGGTATCATTGGACTCGGCATTACCACTTTAAATGATTCTTTCTTGGATGCAGTAGTTAAAGAGATTAACGATCGGCTTGCTGAGAAAGGTTACTTCTTAGCGCTTTCGATATCAAGAGACGTGTTCGCATCTTTTGATAATTCCATGTTCCAAGAGGACCGTGTGGATGGTGTTATTATGCTCTCGCCGGTTCATGAGGATGACTATGTCATGGAATTGAAAAAGAAGAAGATTCCTTTCGTCATGTTGGATAATCAGCATATTCATCCATCGATATCCTCTGTCATCATTGATAATTATAAAGGTGGCTACGAAGCCACGAAACATTTAATTGATTTAGGCCACACGGAGATTGCCCATATTTCCGGGCCTGAACCTTACTTAAGCAGCAGCGAGCGGCGGCGCGGTTTCGTCCGTGCAATGCAGGAGGCCGGTTTAGATCCTACTTGGATTGAAAAAGGTAATTTCAGCATCACCTCCGGTTATCAAGCGGCAAGTCGCTGGATTCAGTCGGGAAAACTTCCGAGTGCGGTGTTTGCAGCAGATGATCTGACGGCTTTTGGTGTGATGGACGCGCTCAAAAATGAGGGCTGCAAAATACCGGGTGATATGTCCATTGTTGGTTTTGATGATCAGATATTCTCAGAGGAATTCCGCCCTAGGTTAACTACCGTTCGTCAACCGGCGGACAAAATGGGGAGGCAAGGCGTCGATATTTTGCTCAAGTGGATTGATGGTACAGCCAAGCGTAATATAACGGTGCAATTGGAGCCGGAATTAATCATTCGAGAATCCACCACGAGAAAATGAAACTAGAGATGATGGATATATACAGGAGTTGAAAGCATGAAATATTATTTGGGTTTAGATGCAGGCGGGAGTAAAACCTACACGCTCGTAACAGATGAACATGGACATATCATCGGTATAGGGCATAACGGCAATGGCAATCATCAACTCGGTGCAGAACAAGCACTCAGAAATATTACAAGCTCTGTAGCAATGGCGCTACAGCAGGCAGGGCTTACACACAGCGACATTGAATATGCTTTTTTCGGCCTTGCCGGCGCAGATCGACCGATTGATTATACGATCTTGCGTCCGCTAATTGGCGGATTGGGATTTACGAATTATGGGATTGATTGTGACACCATGATTGCATTGCGTGCCGGGACGTCCCAGCCATTTGGCGTTGTCCTAATCTGCGGAAGTGGAACGAATAGTGCCGGCAAGAACAGGCAGGGTGAGTTTTTTCAATGTGGAGGCTTCAACTATCAGTTTGGTGATTTTGGCGGGGGAGGCACACTCGCCGTAGAGGCTTTTCGTTCAGTCATTCGGTCATGGGATGGCAGGGAGCAGCCTACTTTGCTGACTGAGCTGCTGATTAAGTTCCTTGGCTACAACTCGGTGCAGGATATGTTTGACGATTTTCTGGATAACAACAAATCCGTACCGCTCCATACGACCAAACTGTTGTTTGAAGCCGCAGAGCTGGGTGATGAGGTCGCTTGCCGCATTCTCAAGGTGCAAGGGGAAGAGCTTGGCAAGTCAGCCGCAGCTGTAATTAAACGTTTAAATATGGAACAAGAGACTTTTCAAGTTGATCTTGCGGGCAGTGTCATTGCAAGAGGTGATGGGCCTTTTATTCATTCTTATATTGAAAAGGCAGTAAGCGAAGTCGCTCCCAAAGCCACAATTGTGAAATTGAACGTCGAGCCTGTGGTTGGCGCTGTTTGGATGGCGATGGAAGCCGCAGGTAATTCCGTTACCATAGATGTGTATGAGAAACTCCGAACCACATCCGATTATCAAACCATACAATTATTAGATAAGACTAGGATGTGAGTGCAATGAGAGATGCATTGAAAATTGCCATCATTGGCGGAGGTTCATCTTATACGCCGGAAATCGTAGAAGGTTTTATTTTAAGATATGCCCAGTTGCCTGTAAGAGAGCTTTGGTTTGTGGACGTAGAAGAAGGTAAGCACAAGCTGGAAATCGTCGGTAATTTGGCAAAAAGAATGATCGAGAAGTCCGGTTTACCGATCGAGGTGCACTTAACTTTGGATCGCAGAAAAGCGATCGAAAATGCGGATTTCGTAAGTACGCAAATGCGCGTAGGTCTCTTGGAAGCCCGTAAATGGGATGAGCATATTCCTAACAAATACGGTGTTATTGGTCAGGAAACGACCGGCCCTGGCGGGATGATGAAAGCGCTTCGCACGATTCCGTTGCTGCTTGATATTTGTAAGGATATCGAAGAACTGAGTCCTAATGCGTGGCTGCTGAACTTTACCAATCCTGCAGGTATGGTGACTGAGGCGATTCATAAGTATTCCAAAGTGAAAAGTATAGGCCTTTGCAATGCGCCTATCGGCTTGCACAAATGGTTAATGAACAAATATGATGCTGCTCCTGAACAGATATACACCGAGTTCGTTGGGTTAAACCATCTCCACTGGGTAACGCGTGCTGAAATCAGAGGCGATGATAAATTAGCTGAATTGCTGGATCGTAAAGAAGAATATAGCGGCAAAAATGTCCCGGCAAGTGAATGGGATGCGGATTTCTTGCGTTCGCTGCAAGCCCTGCCTTCCTATTATTTGAAATATTTTTACATGACGGATATCATGCTTGATGAACAGTTGGTGTCACTCAAAGAAAACGGAACGCGTTCGGAAGTTGTGAAGCGCGTTGAGGATGAATTGTTCAAGCTTTATCAAGATCCTGACTTGCAGGAGAAGCCTAAACAGCTGGAGAAACGCGGCGGCGCTTATTATTCCGAGGCAGCTGTCAATCTCATGGATTCCATTTACAATGACAAGCGGGATATTCAAACGCTGAACGTTATGAACGATAATATCATCGACTTTTTACCGAAGGATGCTTGTATTGAAGTGAATTGTGTCATTACAGCGGGCGGCCCTATTCCAGTAGGCTTGACCAAAGTTCCCGAACATATCAAAGGCCTTATTCATGCAGTCAAAACATATGAACGCCTCACCATTGAAGCTGCTGTTACGGGCAGTAAAGATCTTGTTCTACAAGCGTTGGTTCACCATCCATTGGTGCCGTCAGTAGCAGTAGCCAAGATGCTTATGGAAGAAATGCTGGAGAAGAATAAAGCGTATTTACCGGCTTTTTTCAAATAATTAAAGAAGAAGCTCCTTGAGATGGGAGTTTTTTTGACAGATAAGACTTCCATGCCGCGTTGCGGCACCACTGATGAATGAAAATTTTTAGTTTTCAGGGCAGAATGTTTAAGTTCTTCTCCGAACTAAAGTTTAGGGGTAAACTTTTTAAGCGCTCTGGCGAAGCACACGCCAACGAAACCTAGCCGAGAAGTCGGAAAAGGCTTTCTCAGCCCTCAATCCAGACCTCACGCGCCGTAGTCGGGCTGAGAAGTCTTTTTAAAACGCTAGAATTGATATGATTTGGGCTTGGAGTTAAGCGGAGCTTAACCCTTATTTATCTTATAAGAATAAGTTTTGAGCTGGAGCGAATTTTAATGAGAAGGAGTGACTTTGGTTCTGATATGCCTGCAATTGTGCAGGCTTTTCGGTCTTTTTTTAATTTCAGGATGGAAAAAGTTAAAAATTCCTGCATATTAGCAGGCTTTTCCACTTCTGAAACAAGATTTAACAAAATTCCTGCACTTTCGCAGTTATTTTAGACGGTTGAACAATAGTTCTCCTCGAACATTGGTAAAGCCCCTTAGGGAATTCAGCTACTAAAACGCTAAAGGCTCCTTGTACACCCACGAATAGTAAGTAGTCCTTTTATACCCAACATCCATTTTTACTTATGCACAAAAAAGGGTTTTATCTAAGGGTAAATGTGCATCCTGAGGTTTTCTTATGAAATTATGTAAGTTATTTATAGAACTAAAGTGTTAGCGATACTGTATGTTGCAGCCTGAGAAGGCAGAAAAAGCTTTCTCGGAAGCTCGAATGCAGCAAAAGTGGTGCGAGACGTCTGAAAAGAACCTCTCAGCTGCTGAGAGCAGGCAAGTTAGTGGGTTTGCAGCCTGAGAAGGAAGAAAAGGCTGTCTCAGAGGCCCGAATGGAGCGAAGATGGTACGAGACGTCTGAAAAGAACCTCTTAGCTGCTGAGAGAAGGCAAGTTAGTGGGTTTGCAGCCTGAGAAGGAAGAAAAGGCTGTCTCAGAGGCCCCGAATGCAGCAAAAGTGGTGCGAGATGTCTGAAAAGAACCTCTCAGCTGCTGAGTGAAGGCAAGTTAGTGTGTTTGCGTACTGAGAAGGTAGAAAAGGCTTTCTCAGATGCCCGAATGCAGCAAAAGTGGTGCGAGAAGTCCGAATAGAACCTCTCAGCTGCTGAGTGAAGGCAAGTTAGTGTGTTTGCGTACTGAGAAGGCAGAAAAGGCTGTCTCAGAGGCCCGAATGCAGCAAAAGTGGCGCGAGACGCTTGAAAAGAACCTCTCAGCTGCTGAGTGAAGGCAAGTTAGTGTGTTTGCGTACTGAGAAGGCAGAAAAGGCTGTCTCAGATGCCCGAATATAGCAAAAGTGGTGCGAGACGTCTGAAAAGAACCTCTCAGTTGCTGAGAGAAGGCAAAACAGTCGGATTTTTGATTTGAACCGTATACAAAGTTTAAGAGTTAATAATTATCTTGTGTGAAAAAGACCATTGTTAACGTGTGCATTGATGTGATATGCTTCTGATAGAGGTGAGGGTATGAGCGTTACCATTAAGGATATTGCCAAGCTTGCAGGTGTGTCTCATACAACGGTTTCCAGAGCACTGAACAACAGTCCGCTCATTCAAGAGGAGACGAAGGAACGCATCCGAAACATCGCTGAACAGATGGATTACACGCCTAATTACAGCGCGAAGAGTTTGGTACTCGATCGTTCGTATAACTTGGGGTTGTTCTTTACCACACTAAGCAAAGGAACTTCCGCCGGCTTCTTCTATGAAGCTATTCGTGGTGTCAATAGTGTCATACAGGATCGTTACCAATTGATCGTTAAAGGGATTGATGATTACACCAGTTTCCATTCGATTACTCGGAAAAGCTTTGACGGCATTGTTATTGTCAGTCAGAGTGATGATGATCAAGCCATCATTGACCACATTGCCAGTAAAGGGATCCCGCAAGTTGTACTGAATCGCCCTGTTGAAACTTCGGGCGTGCTGAATGTTCTCTCAGATGAGGAGCAAGGCGCTTTTCTAGCAGCCTCTTATTTAGTTGAGCAGGGACATAAGCGCATTGCTCTCGTAGAGGGTGTCAAAGGATTTAAATCCGCACAGAATCGGAAAGACGGCTTCGAACGAGCGATGAAGCATTACCAGATTATCGTTCCACCCGCATATCGCATGCCGGGATTGTACGATTTGGAGAGCGGACACAAGGCCATGCAGCAATTTCTGAGGCTGGATGAAAGACCAACAGCCGTATTTTGCTGTAATGATGAAATGGCGCTTGGTGCGATGAAAGCGGTGTCGGAAGCCGGGATGAACGTGCCTAACGATATCTCTGTGGTAGGTTTTGATGATACGGTATTCGCAGCCTACGTGACCCCAGCACTAACAACCGTTCGCAGACCGATTGAGCAAATTAGCAGAGAAGGCGCTTTGCGACTTCTTGGAAATATAGAAAATAAGCAGCACGAAACGGAGCAATTGCTATTAAAAACAGAGTTGATCGTGCGGGAATCTGTACGGTTATTGACACCATAAGGAAAGAGGGAGTAGTCGATGAGCATTCTGAGAGAGTTATTAAATGATATTCCGATTCCCAAAATGATTAAGATTCGGCAGAAGTTTGATCGTACTATTTTAGAAAATCCAGAATTGGAATTAGTGAATAAACTTGCCAGCAGCGGAGTTATGGAAAGCATACTTCCAGGTCAGCAGGTTGCTGTTGCTGTGGGAAGCAGGGGGATTGCTAATATCGCAGGCTTCACCAAAACGACCATCGACGCCATTAAAGATAGAGGCGCGTTCCCTTTCATCGTACCTTGTATGGGAAGTCATGGCGGTGCTACAGCCGAAGGACAGACGGAGGTATTGCTGCATTTTGGCATTACGGAAGCCTCGATGGGCGCGCCTATTCGTTCTTCCATGGAAGTCGTACAGATCGACCAACTGCCTAATGGTTTGCCGGTTTATGTTGATCGCATTGCGTCGGAAGCTGATGCTATCGTCGTTATTAACCGTGTGAAGCCGCATACGGCGTTTCGCGGACGTATTGAGAGCGGGATCATGAAGATGATCGCTATTGGGCTTGGCAAGCAGAAAGGCGCTGAAGCCTGTCACCAGCTTGGCTTCAAGTATATGGCGGAGAATGTGCCGGCCATGGCCAATTTGATGATCGAGAAGCTGCCTATCGTATTCGGTGTGGCACTTGTAGAAAATGCCTATGACGAGACTTGCCAAGTGGAAGTGCTGCCTGCAGCTGAAATTGAAGTAATTGAGGAACAACTTCTGATAGAAGCAAAATCACGTCTGCCGAAAATATTATTCGACGAAATCGATGTCCTTGTCATTGATTATATTGGTAAAAATATTAGCGGCGATGGCATGGATCCCAATGTTACGGGCCGCTACCCAACTCCTTACGCGCATGGCGGACCAGATGTTGCCAAAATGGTTGTTCTGGACTTGACGCCAGAAACAAAGGGTAATGCCAACGGTGTAGGAACGGCTGATTTCACCACACAAAGATTAGTGGATAAAACGAATTTAGAGTTCACTTACGCAAACGGACTAACTTCAACCGTTTGTGCACCTACCAAGATAGCAACAACGCTGGAGAATGATTTCTACGCGATCAAGGCTGCCATTAAAACCTGTAACATTCTAGATTACACGACCTGCAAACTAGTTCGGATTCAAGATACACTTCATCTGGGCGAAATTGAAATTTCCGTGAATTTGTTAGACGCAGCTCGTCAGCATCCGGATATTGAAATTCTATCAGAACCTTATGACCTTTTATTTGATGCAGAGGGGAATATTAGCAAATGACAGTTGACGCAGTCAGAGATAAGCCTTACATTGTCGCGGCGGATATCGGGACAACGAGTACCAAGACGCTTGTAATTGATCGGGATGGTCAAGTTCTAGCTTCGCACTCGATTGAATATCCGCTCTTCACACCGGCCGCTGATCGGGCCGAACAAGATCCGGAACAAATCTTTGGCGCCGTTGTGCAAGGAATTGGCGCTGTTGTTCGCAAGCTTACTATCACACCTGACCAAGTGCTATGCGTCTCCTTCAGCTCAGCCATGCACAGCCTCATTGCTGTTGACGAGCAGACGAAGCCGCTGACTGCATGTATCACATGGGCAGATAATCGCAGTGCGCAATATGCGGAAGAGCTTAAGCGGACCGGACTAGGCCAGCAGATTTACTCGCGGACAGGAACGCCGATTCACCCGATGTCACCACTTCTTAAGTTGATGTGGTTCCGTGATAACGAGCCAGGGCTCGTCAAGGAAACTTACAAGTTCATTGGCATTAAGGAGTACGTCTTCGCGAAGCTGTTTGGTCGTTATCTCATTGACCATTCACTAGCTAGTGCAACGGGGCTATTCAATCTAGAGAAGCTCGATTGGGATGCAGAAGCGCTTGGTCAGGCCGGTGTGACGCCGGAACAGCTTTCTGAGCTGGTGCCAACAACACACCGCGTAGAAGGGCTCAGCGCCGAGTTAGCCTCCGCAATGGGCTTGTCCGAGAACACGCCGTTCATTATCGGCGCGTCCGACGGCGTCCTCGCGAATCTCGGCGTAGGCGCTTTCGAGCCCGGTGTCGTTGCCGTCACCATCGGCACCAGCGGTGCCGTGCGCAGCGTCGTCACCAAACCGCAAACCGACCCCGAAGGCAAGCTGTTCTGCTACGCGCTAACAGAAAACTTCTGGGTCGTGGGGGGACCGATCAACAACGGTGGCATCGTGTTCCGTTGGGTGAGAGACCAGATCGCTACGGCGGAAGCAGAAGAAGCCCGCCGCCAGGGAATCGATCCCTATGATTATTTGACGGAGCTAGCGTCACAAGTTGCTGCGGGCTCTGATGGCCTGCTGTTCCTGCCGCTGCTTTCCGGCGAACGCGCGCCTTATTGGAACGCGAATGCGCGTGGTGTTTACTTCGGGCTTTCACTCAGTCATCAGAAGAAGCATATGATTCGTGCAGCGCTCGAAGGCGTTATGTTCTCGATCCAAGCAGTTAGCGCTTCCTTGGAGCGGATTATGGGACCTGCCACTGTGATTCGCGCGTCCGGCGGATTTGCCCGATCTGATTTTTGGCGCCAGATGATGACGAATATGCTCGGCACATCTGTCACTGTGCCAGACTCGATTGAAAGCTCAGGGATTGGCGCAGCTTTACTAGGTCTGCTCGCAATGGGGGAAATCGAAGATCTCTCTCACGCTCATCAATGGATTCAGGTAGGAAAGGCTCATGAGGTGAATGAAAACGATTATCGCGTCTATCAACAATTGACATCTATTTATACAAGCGTATATCATCAGTTAAAAGATCAATTCGATGCGATTACCGCTTTTCAACAACAGCACCTTCGGAGCCCTCAAACATAACTTAGCTATACCAGGCAAAATGCTGGAGGGGAAGATGACGATGAATTTATTCAATCTTACAGGGAAAACAGCAGTTATTATCGGCGGCAACAGCACGCTTGGAGGTTCTATGGCTCTTGCCCTGGCTGGACATGGAGCAAAAGTAGCCATCGTCGGTCGTAATCAAGAGAAAAGTGATCAGGTTCGCGAGAGCATTGAAGCCATTGGCGGGGAAGCACATACCTTTCAAGCGGATGCAACGAGACGGGAAGATTTGGAGCTTGTTCTCAAAGAAGTTATCGCTTGGTCCGGCGGTGCGGATATTCTAATGAATTGCCCCGGCAAAAATAGTGCCACGCCTTTCTTTGACATTTCCATGGAAGAATGGGATTCTATTATGGAGGTTAATTTGAAAAGCGTCGTGTTAGCCTGCCAAGTGTTTGGGAAATACATGGTTGATCGAGGAGAGGGAGGAAGTATTATTAATATTTCATCCGTTTCGTCAGATCCGCCGCTTTCCCGTGTATTCACTTACTCCGCTTCCAAAGCAGCTGTCAATAACATCACGCAGAATCTAGCCCGTGAATTCGCTCCTAGCCGCGTCCGTGTTAACGCGATTATTCCTGGATTCTTTCCAGCGGAGCAGAATCGTAAGATTCTCTCACCGGAACGTGTCGAGTCCATTATGCGTCATACGCCTATGAATCGATTCGGCGAAGCGTCTGAGCTTCAGGGTGCTGCTGTGTTCCTTGCTTCTGAACAAGCTTCTAGCTTTGTAACAGGTTCTGTTTTAAGAGTGGATGGCGGTTTTGGCGCGATGACGATTTAAATATTTATATATCGGAAGGGTGTATGAGAGAGATGTCTAAACAACAAATTGGTGTAGTCGGTCTAGCGGTTATGGGTAAAAACTTGGCTTTGAACATCGAGAGCAGAGGATTCACTGTATCCGTTTTTAACCGTTCTGCTGAAAAAACAAAAGAGCTTCTGCACGAAGCCCCAGGCAAACAATTAGTAGGTACATACAGCATTGAAGAATTCGTGCAATCGCTCGAAGTTCCACGCAAAATTTTGATTATGGTTAAAGCAGGCGGTCCTACTGACGATACCATTAACCAACTAGTTCCTTATTTGGACAAAGGCGATATTCTGATCGATGGAGGCAATGCGTTCTTCCCAGATACGCAGCGTCGTAACAAAGAGCTGGCAGAAAAAGGTATTCGTTTCGTGGGTACAGGTGTTTCCGGCGGTGAAGAAGGCGCGCTTAAAGGGCCATCTATTATGCCGGGCGGACAAGAAGACGCTTATAAACTCGTTGAGCCGATTCTTACAGCGATTTCTGCCAAAGTGGGCGATGATGCTTGCTGTACCTATATCGGACCTAATGGCGCTGGTCACTACGTGAAAATGGTGCATAACGGCATTGAGTATGGCGATATGCAGCTCATTTGCGAAGCTTACCAATTACTGAAGGATGTTCTGAATGTAAGTGTCGAAGAACTTCACGAGATCTTCACAGAATGGAACAACGGCGAGCTCGACAGCTACTTGATCGAAATTACACGTGATATTTTCACTAAATATGATGCTGAAACCGGCAAGCCTATGGTTGACGTTATTCTGGATTCCGCTGGTCAAAAAGGGACAGGAAAATGGACCAGTCAAAGTGCTCTGGATCTAGGCGTACCGCTTTCCATTATTACAGAATCCGTATTCTCCCGTTTCATCTCTGCGATGAAGGAAGAACGCGTAGCGGCAAGCAAAGTGCTCAAAGGGCCTAATGCTCCAGCCTTTACAGGCGATCGCAAAGCGTTTATCGAGGCTGTTCGCCAAGCGCTTTACGCTAGTAAAATTTGTTCTTATGCTCAAGGCTTTGCTCAAATGAGAGCAGCTTCCGAGGAATATAATTGGGATTTGAAATATGGCAACATCGCAAAGATCTTCCGCGGCGGCTGTATCATTCGTGCTAGATTCCTGCAAAATATTATGGAAGCCTATGACCGCGATCCTGGACTCAAAAACCTGCTGCTTGATTCTTACTTCAACGGTGTTGTAGACAACTATCAACAATCATGGAGACAAGTCATTACAGAAGCGGTTACTCGCGGTATCGCTGTTCCGTCTTTCGCATCGGCCCTTGCTTACTACGATAGCTACCGTACAGAAAGATTGCCAGCTAACTTGCTGCAAGCGCAGCGCGATTATTTTGGTGCACACACGTTCCAACGTGTGGACAAAGAAGGTTCCTTCCACTTCAATTGGATGGAAAACTAAGAGGATAAGGCCTTTAAGCCTCATCCTGCAAACCATATGCCGCTTCACGCAGCCACGTTTTCAGACGATCAGCTTCTTGATCAAAGCCGTTCCGTCTATGAATAAGCATCAGCGAGACTTCGGCAAAATAGCGAAAATTTCTTAATAAACGTGGTTGAGTAAGACCTTGCATAAGCGGGTCTTCTTCAGCCACTTTTTTCTTAATAAACTCCAGTATCCACACAACATCCTCTTTGCAAAGCGTATAGCTTGGGTGCAAAATTTGCTCCAGTTTGCCTTTTGTGCGGTTTTGATAGGCAACAGTTGGGTTCAAAGCTCCATCTCTCCTTGTCGGCATATGGTCTCTCTTAAAATCTTAACTGTTTGTGCTGGAATTTATTCACACTACTATATGATTTTTTGGTGGATTGTATTCATGACGATTTGGCTATGCTATGATGTTGGGAAAGTTTGTATGAACAGCATATGAGAAAAGGGGATTAACGTGACAGCAAGCAATATAGTACTTGTAGGATTTATGGGGACAGGCAAATCAACGGTTGGAAAGAAGTTGGCCGAGCATCTGGGATGGAGCTTTCAAGATTCGGACGCGGCTCTGGAAGAAGAGCATCAGACAAGCATATCTGACTTGTTTCGCACTCATGGTGAATCGCATTTTCGCGCTTTGGAAAGTAAGGCGCTGGAACATATATTAACTCGTAAAGGACAAGTTGTGGCTACAGGCGGTGGTGCAGTGCTAGCCGAGAGTAACCGAGCTTGTATGCTCCAGAATGGCTTTGTGGTAGCGCTGAAAGCATCGTCAGAGATCATCATTCAAAGAGTAAGCAGTGATACCAGCCGTCCGTTGCTGCAAGGGAATTTAGAGGAGCGCGTTCACCTGCTGCTTGAACAACGTAAGTCTGCTTATGATTTCGCGCATTCGGTTATTGATACTTCGCAATTAACAACGGACGAAATTACTGCACTTATCATCCAGCAAGCTGGAATTTAGGAGGAGGGACAAGCTTAGAAGCTTAGTCCTCCCACTCTAGCATGCCGCCAGTCATGTTTTTAAGACCTTTATAGCCTTGAGCCTCCAAGAAGCTAATTGCGCGCCCACTGCGGTTTCCGCTGCGGCAAACGAGAATAAGCTCTTCGACTTGGGGAATTTCGCTTAGGCGGTCTGGCAATTGAGCTAGCGGAATATGTTTAGCTCCTGGGATGATACCGGCAGCTACCTCATCATCTTCGCGAACATCGACAATCGCTAGTTGTTCGCCGCGGTCCAGTCTTTCTTTGATTTCGGATGGTAAAATCGTATCCATTTCGGACCTCCATGCTTGATATGTGGGGAGTAGCCCCCATTACAAGTAATGATAGAAACAAAAAGTCTAGATGTCAAACCTACGGTTAATAACAGGAGTTGTGTTACTATGCTGTACATTGGTTTAGCCGGGATATTAGGCGCCATTGCCCGATTTGGGCTCTCTGTCTTATGGAACCCTAAGACGGCTTCCGTTTTTCCTTGGGGAACTTTTATTTGTAATCTAATCGGCTGTCTGATTCTTGGATTTATTACGTTCGCCCCGAAGCTTCGCATACCTGCTAGATTTCGATTACCAATAACAACTGGTTTTATTGGATCTTTTACTACGTTCTCTACGTTCAGCTATGAATCCATGAGTATGCTTAACCAGGGGCATATGGTCCTTGCTGCTCTTTATGTTATGGGGAGTTTATGGGGAGGACTAGGTACTACATGGATGGGTGTCCGTATAGGTGAGTCTGTTCTAGGGGGCGATCGCTCTTCATGATGACATGGTTATGGCCCATTTGCCTGGTAGGTTTTGGAGGATTCTTTGGCGCAATTTGCCGATTTCAGCTGGGGACTTACATTTCAAACAGGTTCCCAAGTTCTATTCCGTATGGTACACTGACAATAAATCTTTTGGGTTGTTTTTTGCTCGGCCTGTTGATGAGATATCATTCTTTTGACGATTGGAAACTATTGATAGGTACGGGTTTTATGGGTGCTTTCACCACATTTTCCACGTTGAATCTCGAAAGCATTAAGCAGCTCCGCGATGGACTGTGGCAAGCTTGGATCCTATATACACTGCTCAGTTATACCGGTGGAATTTTAATGACATTCCTCGGATATTACATATAAAACACTTATGAAGGAGATATCAATGACATGAAAGCCATCGTGAAACCAACTGCCCATCTACAAGGGGAAATAAATGCTCTCTCCTCCAAAAATTACACAACCCGCTATTTGCTAATTGGCGCACTTGCAGATGGGACAAGCACCATCTATTATCCGGCTCATAGTGAAGATAGTGATGCCATGAGACGCTGTGTCCGTGATTTGGGCGCAATTATTGAAGAAGATGATGAGAAAATCGTTATTACGGGTTTTGGTAAGCATCCCAAGCAAGTGTCTGAGCTAAATGTAGGGAATGCCGGCGCTGTGCTTCGCTTTTTGATGTCGATAGCCGCTTTTTGTCCGGATGTAACATTTGTAAACACTTATCCCGAATCTCTGGGCAAGCGACCGCATGACGATCTCATTGATACTTTGCAACAAATGGGTGTGGAAGTGCAACATTCTAACGGACGTCTGCCGATAACTATTAAAGGGGGACAACCGCGCGGTGGCAAGCTCACTGTTTCCGGTAATGTCAGTTCCCAGTTCCTAAGCTCTCTCTTATTTATGACACCTCTGCTAGAAGAGGATAGTGAGATTGAAGTGCTGCATGATTTGAAATCCAAAATTATTGTAGGTCAAACACTGGAAGTATTAGAACAGGCTGGTATTATTGTACACGCAAGCGCTGACCTTATGCACTACCGCATTCCAGGTAGACAATCCTATCAAGCCAAAGAATATGTCATTCAAGGCGATTACCCGGGGTCTGCTGCGATTCTAGCAGCTGCTGCAGTGACGAATTCAGACGTACGTGTTCTTCGTCTTGAAGAGAATAGCAAGCAGGGTGAGAAGGCTTGTGTGGATGTTTTGCGAGCAATGGGTGTCAATTTAACTCATGACAATGGTGTTGTGCATGTTAGAGGCAATCAGAAGCTGATTGCTGGTGAGTTTGATGGGGATCACTTTACAGATGCCGTTCTAGCTATGGTTGCAGCAGCCGTATTTGCAGAAGGTACTTCCCGTTTCTACAATGTCGAAAATTTACGTTATAAAGAGTGCGATCGTATCACCGATTATTTGAACGAGCTGCGTAAAGCGGGTGCCGATGTAGAAGAACGTCAAAGTGAAATTATTGT
Source organism: Paenibacillus sp. Soil787 (assembly GCF_001429545.1). Lineage (GTDB taxonomy): Bacteria > Bacillota > Bacilli > Paenibacillales > NBRC-103111 > Paenibacillus_E. The sequence continues at coordinate 495,084 of NZ_LMSP01000012.1, read as the reverse complement.
GCATGGTAAACCACAAGGTGTTACAGGCGGAGTCGAAATCAATGCTCATTTCGATCACAGAGTGATTATGGCTCTAACTGTTGTTGGGCTTCGTTCTGAGAAGGGTTTGATCATTCATGATGCCCATCATGTGGCCAAATCCTACCCGCAGTACTTTGATCATTTACGTTCCATTGGTGCTCAGGTTGAACTTGTGAGTGAGACATAGATTCCCAAAACAACGAATGGGTGAGTCAGCATGACGATTATTTGGCAGGGGTTAAAGGTGACGTTCGGTTTCTTCCTCGTTGTCGGACTTGTGTTTGCAAGCAGTGTATTTGCTATATTGCTGTACGCCAAAGCGACTGGTAAAGAACTAGCGTTATTTGCGTCCAGTCCTGCGATACTTGCCGCTAAGCCAACAGCATCCGTGAAAGTCAATGAGGTTGCTTCTCCGTCGCCAGCTATCCAGATGAAAAAATCAGCAATGATTGATGCGCCTGTCTTTGCACAACTACCAGAACTGCCAGCAGGTTGTGAAATAACAAGTTTAACGATGATGCTGCAGTATCATGGAATTACAAAAAGCAAAATGGAACTTGCTGCAGAGATGCCTAAAGATGACACACCAGCTACTTTAAATGCAGACGGCACAATTAATTACTGGGGAAATCCGAACACAGGTTTCGTAGGCGATGTCACTAGGAAGCAGAGAGGTTTTGGCATCTATCATTCTGGTCTATTTCCACTGTTGAAATCGTATATACCTCAAGCCATTGACATTACGGGCGAGTCCTTCGAGTTGTATGAGCAGCAGATTGCGAATGATATTCCGGTTATTATTTGGACCACGATCGATTTCAACAACCCTTACAAATGGGTAACTTGGGATACACCTATCGGACCTATCCAGACGACATATGCAGAACATGCTGTATTATTGGTAGGATATGATGAGAATAATGTATACTTGAATGATCCATTAAGCGGAAAAAAACAAGTGCAGGTAAACAAAAATCAGTTTATCGACAGTTGGACCGCGATGGGGAAACAAGGTCTCACGTACCTGAAAAAAAAGGAGGGAAACTGATGGCGATTTTTGAAAATCCGTCAAGAGAGCACATTAAAGAGATCCTAGCGAGCGCGGGAAATATTGCCGTAGTGGGTTTGTCTGATAAACCAGATCGTACTTCGTATATGGTTTCCGCGGCTATGCAAAGCAGGGGATACCGGATCATTCCTGTCAATCCGAACGCCACTGAAATTCTAGGCGAGAAATGCTACGCTTCTTTATCTGATATTCCTGAACCCGTGGATATCGTCAATGTGTTTCGCCGTGCTGATCAAGTGGTTCCTGTCGCTGAAGAAGCCGTTAAAATTAAAGCAAAGGTTTTCTGGCTCCAGCTCGATATTGTGAATGAAGAAGCTGGACGTATTGCCAGCGAAGCTGGGTTAGAAGTCATTATGGACCGCTGCATTAAAGTGGAAGATGCGATTCTAAATCCTCGAAATAACTAAAATCATCGCACTTTGGACAAAACTAAAAACCGCTTTTCTCTTGCCAAATAGGTAAGGGAAAAGCGGTTATTATGTATGTTCGGAACTATATTTTTAATATATCATGATCGACGTACCGTTCACCATTTAATTTAGGACATTCCAATGGCTTCCATAAATAAAAAAGCAACAAGCGGAGAGAATAAAAAAGGCCCCAAAAATAGGTGTCCAAAAATATGAGAGTCCGAGGAGGATTTACACATGTACAACAATCCCAACAGCTTTGGGAATGCTTCCCAAGGTTATCAATCTTCACAAGGTTTTCAGGGGAATAATCCGCAATACCAAGGTAACCCAAAACAGTACCAACCTATTGGGGCTGTACAATCTTTCTATAATCAACCTAACGCTGCTCAAACCAACCAAGGATACAACCAAGGATTCAATCAAGGATTCAATCAAATGAATACTCAGGCAGCTCAAGTCACTTCTCAAGAGTCTTTTCACACGGCGAATTATCGCGGAAATCAACCAGGCCATGATGCTTACAAACGTAGCGATTCTTCGACGCCTGCTCAACAGCAACAATCAAGCTTCCAAAGCGGATATTCATCCTATATCCCAATGAACAACCAATTTGCTTCTAACGAATCTCAGCAATTTGGATATGCCGTTACCCAGCAACAACCGTTTATTCCTAGTCAGTTCGGCAGCTCGGTACAGATGAACCAACAACCTTTTGCACAAGCTAATGTTTCTCCAAACGCTTTTCACATGGCGAACTATCGTGGAAATCAACCTGGGCATGATGCATATAAGCGTGGCGAGTCCTCAACACCTTCTCAGCAATCCTTCCAAAGTGGCTATGGATCACAACAAAGCATGCATCAAAACATGCCACAACAATCGCTTCAATCTTTTAATACCGGATTTAATACTTCAGGCATGGGGCATCAATTCGGCTCCAATCCCTCGTTTTAATAGGGGAACCGTTTTGAAAGAGTTTACGAGCAGGTCGAACACCGACCTGCTTATTTTATTTTGACAAACAGGCTAACAAGCTTTACGATTTGATAAGAGAGGGCTTATGCTTACGATGCAAGTTTTCTTCGAAAACGCTAAGGAGGTAGCATACGTTTGAACTGGATGGGGAACTTACAACAGCTTGGCCGCTCATTAATGCTGCCTACCATTGCGCTTCCTATCGCTGCTGTGTTGCTTCGTCTAGGGGATCTACCTTGGGATGTCATTCACGCATCTAGCTTAGGGGATATGCTGCTGTTGGCTGGGAATACGGTCTTCGATTATATACCGATCATATTCGCAGTTGGTGTTGCGCTAGGCCTTACAGAGAGTGCTGGGATTGCTGGTTTATCAGCCATGCTGGGCTATTTTATGTTCACAAGACTAATTGAACATGAGCTGGGGACTCAATTTCAACTGGGTGTACCAGGTGGGATCTTAATTGGATTACTGGCTGCTATTATTTATCATCGCTGTAAAGAGATTAAGCTTCCGGAATACATACAATTTTTCGGTGGCCCCCGCATAGTTCCGCTTATTATGGGGCTGTCCACGCTTGTAGTGTCTTATATTATGATCACTATTGGCCCCTATTTAGTAATGGGGATGGGCAAGCTCTCCAACTGGCTGCTTGGATTAGGTGGTTTAGGCGCCTTTATTTATGGTATAGCGCATCGTCTTCTCGTACCGTCGGGTTTGCATCATATTTTGAATAACTTTTTCTGGTTTCAAGTAGGTGCTTATCAGACGCCAACGGGGCATATGGCTTATGGGGATTTGCCAAGGTATTTTGCCGGGGATCCGACAGCGGGTATGTATATGGCCGGATTATATCCCATTATGATGTTTGCCCTCCCAGCCATCGCTTTTGCGATTATTGGAGAAGCGCGGGAAGATTTGAAGCCGAAAATTAAGGCCACATTCTTGACAGCAGCGCTAGCTTCTTTTTTAACTGGCGTCACTGAGCCTATTGAATTTGCCTTTCTCTTTGTAGCTCCGTATTTATTTGTTATTCATGCGATTTTGTCTGGAGTGGCCATGTGGTTGGCTTATGAATTGAATATTCACCACGGTTTTTCGTATTCGGCCGGTGCCATCGACTACGTCATTAATTTGCACCTATCCCATAACGGTTTATTGCTTATACCGATCGGTATCGTTTATGGGCTGCTCTACTATTTCTTGTTCCGCTGGGCTATACGGCGGTTCCAGATTCCTACGCCTGGTAGAGAAGAAGGATCTTCACTTGAAGAGTGGGCAGGCGATATTCCATATCGGTCTCCACTTATTCTGCAAGCACTCGGTGGGAAAGACAATATTAAGAAGATTGAAGCCTGCATTACCAGATTGCGTCTTACACTTGTCAATGATCGTCTGATGGACATCACGGCATTACGACACTTAGGAGCAGCAGGCGTCATCCGTCTTGGAGGAGGCAATGTTCAGGTCGTGTTCGGAACATTCTCAGAGCTAATTCGTGAAGAGATTATGAAAGTATTGCGCAAAGATATTCATGTGGTGTTATTTACTTCGCCAATGCAAGGACGCATGATCCCGATTGAAGAAGTGCCTGATCATATCTTTGCTTCGCGTTTGGTAGGTAACGGCGTTGCTTTTATTCCCGAGAAAGGAGAACTGGTTTCTCCCGTTGCCGGGACCATTATGCACATTTATCCGACTATGCATGCCCTTGGCATCTTGACAGAGGAAGGTTTGGAGGTCCTGCTGCATATTGGCATCGATACGTCTAGTTTGCCGGGTAAATGTTTCAGTGCGGTAGTAAAAGAAGGCGATCACGTGGAACCTGGGCAACTTCTTGTTAAATTTAACTATAATAAAGTTAAAAAATTCGCTTCATCGATGGCGACACCGATGATTATTACGAATCCCGATCTTGTTAAATCCTGGAGCTTTGCTCCATTTAAAGCTGTCAAAAAAGGCCAAGGTTCTGTGATGTCTGTTGTCCTAAAGCCTACTAAACAAACGGGGGGGACGAATGGATGATCAGAGGAATAGGAGCGTCTTCAGGAATCGCGATGGGTCAGGCTTTTGTCATACCTACTTGGGAGTGGGATTTTCCTGAGAAAATGATTGATGTCACCGATTTGTCTTATGAATTTGAACGTTTGTATGATGGTATTCGATCTTCCAAAGACGAGCTTGAGATCATTAAGCAAGAGATTAAGGATGTAGTTGGGCAAGATCAAGCCTATATTTTTGATGCACACTTGGCGATTTTGGAAGATCCCATCTTTATGAACGAGATTCAAGGGATTATTGAACTGCAGTACAAGGCGGCAGAAGTGGCTGTAAAAGAAGTTATCGATAAATTTGTCGATATGTTCAATCTCATTGATGATGAATATATGAAGGAACGAGCGCTTGATATTAAAGATGTCGGAAACCGGCTTCTGAAACACTTGCTCGGCGATACAAGCGGGGCAGTTCCACCGATCGATCATCCTTACATTTTGGTTGCCAAGGAGCTAACGCCGTCTCAATTGGCTCATTTGGATCCGGCTAATGTGCTTGGGCTGCTAACGATTCTCGGTGGTACGCATTCGCATGTATCCATTATGGCAAGGGCAATGTCCGTTCCGTATGTGCTGGGTTTGGAAGGGAAGCTTCTGCGGCCCATTCAAAATGGCGATTTCCTGATTATTGATGGACAAGAGGGTACCTTATACATCAATCCTGATAAAATAACGATTGAGCGGTATCAAGCACGCAAAAAGAATTGGCTCGAATTCAAAGAAAGCTTGCAAGAGATAGCTGAAGTTGCACCTGTAACGTTGGACAAGAGCTATGTGAATCTACATGCTAATATCAATTCCGTGCTGGAGATCGATCAGGTGTTACGTAACGGGGCTTCTGGGGTAGGTTTGTTCCGGACGGAATATCTTTACATGGACCGCGATTCGTTACCGAGCGAAGACGAGCAGTTTGAAGTTTATCGTCACGCAGCCAGGCAGCTGAAAGGTCGCCCCATTGTGATCCGTACACTCGACATTGGCGGAGATAAAAAGCTAGATTATTTGCCGCTTGCAAAAGAAGATAATCCATTTCTGGGGTATCGGGCGATTCGTATTTCGCTAGACCGTAAGGACCTATTTATGACACAACTTAGAGCGATTCTAAGGGCCAGCCATTACGGCAACGTGAAAATAATGTATCCTATGGTCACTTCCTTGGATGAGGTGCGTCAGGCTAAAGCTCTGCTCGAGAAGGCCAAGGCGGAATTGCATGCACAGGGCTTGCCGTATAATGTGAATATCGAAATTGGATTGACGATTGAAGTGCCTGCTGCCGCTCTCATTGCGGATGTTCTTGCAAGTGAAGTGAATTTTATGAGCATTGGAACGAACGATCTTGTTCAATATGTATTAGCTGTGGACAGGATGAATGAAAACATCGCGCATTTATATAATCCCTATCATCCGGCAGTTATTAGACTTCTCAAACATGTGATCGATTCGGCCAAAAGTGTAGGAATTCCCGTAGGCGTTTGTGGTGAAATGGCGGGTGATATCCGAGCACTTCCGATATGGCTGGGTTTGGGAATAGAAGAACTAAGTATTTCCGTGCAGACACTTTTACAAGTGAAACACCGTTTATTAAGCAGTGACGCTAAAAAGTGCAGACAGTTAGTCAATGAAATTCTAGTTTGCAAAACAAGTGATGAAATCATAGAACTGCTTGCTCAAACCGAACAAACAGAATCCATAGTAGGAGGAAATTAGCATGGAATTGACTGGAACGAAAGTGTTAGCTTTTGTTGATGAAGAGTTTGAAGACTTGGAAATGTGGTATCCCGTTTTACGCTTGCGTGAATCTGGGGTCGTAGTAGATATTGTCGGTCCTAAGGCAGGAGCCGTGTATCACGGTAAATATGGTGTACCCATTACGACAGACTATGCCTTCAATGAAGTAAAGTCTTCCGATTACATCGGCCTATATGTTCCAGGAGGATGGGCACCTGATAAGCTTCGTCGTTATCCGGACGTAATTCGTCTAACGCAGGAGTTTCACGCGGCAGTTAAACCGATTGCTCAAATCTGTCATGCAGGTTGGGTGCTGATTTCGGCGAAAATCGTTAAAGGGTACACGATGACGTCGACGCCAGGCATTCGAGATGATCTCGAAAATGCGGGAGCAACTTGGTTGGACGAAGAAGTGGTTGTCGATCGCAACATCATTTCTGGGCGTCGCCCACCAGATCTTCCCGCATTTTCCAAGCGATTTGTGGATGAGCTTATTCAATTTAATAAACAACAGGAAAAGTAACATTCTACTACCATAGGTGGCAAAAACTACTACTCTTCATTCGGCAGGAAATCGATTAAAATCGTAGAATATCATAGTACAAGCAACTCATGTACATGCCGCCCGCCAGTGAAGGAGTGTTAGAATGCAAAAGTATTGTAAGTGCGGACGCACGATGAACCTTCGTCTGCGCACGGTTATTTATCAGAACAAAGTCGACATTGAGAATGTACCTATTTACTCATGTGAAGCGTGTGGTCGCAGTGAAGTTGTTCCTCATGTCAAACCCGAACTGACCGGTTTAATCAGTAGGCTGGGGAGTAAGCCTGAGAAGCAGCAGCTCTTTTTTCATGAACTTTCGGAAGTTGCTTTTCTACTGCTGAAGGTGACTGAAAAAGAGCATATGAATGATTCCATGGAAAAGATCGTTGAAGAACGGATCAATGAACTTCTGGACATCTTATTGCTAGCACAATCGCTGGGTGATGAACCATGGACCGAAGAAATTCGCAAGCGGTTATCGCAAATCACACAGAGTGCAATATCGACATAAACTGTATGCGGCCAATCCCAATGGGGGTTGGCTTTTATAGTTGATCTGAAAGTATAAGTTTATACGTTAGCTTCGCTTAAACCTGGATAATGTGTACATCTTTTGAAAAAACATTGAAATTATTTTCAAAGCATTTTCAATATACATTGCAAGATGGATTAATTTGTCGTATCATAACGATAATATACTAGGATCGCAGAATACTTTTGAAAATGGAGAGAGTAACCGTGACCGTAACCATTTATGATGTAGCAAGAGAAGCAGGAGTTTCGATGGCAACCGTTTCTAGGGTTGTGAACAACAATCCTAATGTTAAGCCACAAACACGTAAGAAGGTTTTTGAAGCCATTGAAAGGCTTGGTTACCGCCCTAATGCGGTAGCAAGAGGTTTAGCGAGTAAGAAGACAACGACAGTCGGTGTTGTCATTCCCGATATTTCCAATTCCATTTTTGCTGAAGTAGCACGTGGGATTGAGGATATTGCCAATATGTACCATTACAATATCATTTTATGTAATGCGGACAAGAAGAAAGAAAAAGAAATTCGTGTTATTAACACCTTGCTTGAGAAGCAGGTTGATGGATTGCTCTTCATGGGTGGAGTAGTAACAGAGGAACATACACAGGCTTTCCGTACGTCTTCCGTACCTGTCGTTTTATGCGGCACGAAGGATGAGAACCAAGCTATGGCATCCGTTGATATCGATCACGAGAAAGCTGCTTTTGATGCTGTGAATGTGCTAATTGAAGCCGGTCACCGTGACATTGCCATGATATCCGGTACGCTGCATGATCCAGCGAATGGATTTGCGCGTTATCAAGGTTACAAAAAAGCATTGGATGCTGCAGGTATTCCACTGCGTGATGAATATGTTCGCATTGGGAACTATCGTTATGAGTCAAGCGTAGACGCTGTGAAATATTTCTTGGAGCTTTCACCAAGACCAACAGCGATCTTCTCCGCAACAGACGAGATGGCGATTGGCGCCATTCATACGATTCAAGACAATGGACTCCGAGTACCGCAAGATATCGCCGTCATTAGCGTGGACAATATCCGCATGGCTTCCATGGTTAGACCGACTTTAACGACAGTTGCACAACCGATGTATGATATCGGCGCCGTGTCGATGCGTCTTCTAACGAAGTTGATGAATAAAGAGTCAACGGATCATATGCAGGTTATCCTGCCGCACGAAATTATTTACCGCAACTCCGTAACACAATCTTAATCAAATCAAACCTCTAAGCGAGGCCATTCCTTCGGGGGTGATCACGGTAGAGGTTTTCTCATGTTGATAAGGGAAAGAGGATAATGAAATGACATGGAATAAAATTGCTCTTATTGGAGCGATGAACGAAGAAATTGAACTGCTAGTTTCGCATATGACTGATGTACGTGAAACGATCAAAGCTGGCATTACGTTTCGTGAGGGTACATATTTTGACAAGCAAGTTGTCGTATGCCGGACAGGTGTAGGGAAAGTGAATGCGGCAGTAACAACTCAAATTTTAATTGATAACTTCGGTGTTGAAGCTGTTATTTTTACGGGAGTAGCGGGAGCCTTAGATCCAGAGCTGAATATCGGGGATCTCGTGATATCGAATGAGTGCATGCAGCATGACATGGATGTTACAGCATTAGGGTTTTCTCGCGGCGTCATCCCATATGAAGCGAAATCCATCTTCGAAGCGGATAGCAAGCTTGTTGAGTTGGCTGTTGCTTCTGGTGAAAAGTTGTTTGCAGGCAAGGTTAAAAAGGGGAGAGTACTCTCTGGAGACCAGTTTATTGCAAGCAGGGAAGTTGTTGCTTGTCTGTACGAAGAGCTTAACGGCATTTGTGTTGAAATGGAGGGAGCTTCGGTTGCTCAAGTTTGCTCGATGAATGCCACTCCTTATGTCGTGCTGCGATCGATGTCTGATAAAGCAGATGGGTCGGCTCATGTTAACTTTGCCGAGTTTACGGTTCAGGCATCTGAGAATTCGTACAAAATGGTTGAGGATATCGTGAAACATCTATAAATATAAAGAGAGCTCAGAATCGCCGAAATGGCGGTTCTGAGCTTTTTTTCTACTTCAAATACATCATGGCGAGTTCCTTCGTTTGCCGGTTCTTCTCGGCAATCGCTTGGCGCCTTGGAATCGGCGCCCAAGCCTCTACAGGGTCCAGCCACGTATCCACCAGCTGGACAGGGCTCTTGCTCTGCCAGGCGTCCAGCCACGCCTGTGGCAGCTTCAGCTGGGGCTGCGCCTCCAGCTGATCTAAGACCGCCTGCTCGCTCATGACGAGCCAGAGCAGGCTCCAAGCCCGCGGTACGACGCGCCAGATGTCGTACCCGCCGCCCCCGAGCGCTATCCACCGCCCTTCGCACCACTGGTGCGCAAGGGAATGGATCAGCTCGGGCATAGCCTTGTACACGCGCATAGAGCAATGGACATGCGCGAGCGGGTCGAAAGCATGGGCATCGCACCCATGCTGCGAGATAATGACATCTGGCTGGAAGCGGGCGACCGTCTCGGTGAGCACCTCGCCGAAGCACTCCAGCCAGGACTCATCCTCGGTGTAGGGCTCCACCGGGATGTTAATGTTCATGCCGAACGCGTCGCCTTCACCGCGTTCGTTCACGGCGCCCGTGCCGGGGAATAAATATTTCCCCGTCTCGTGAATAGAAAGTGTGCATACCTGAGGATCGGCGTAGAAGGCCCACTGCACGCCATCCCCATGATGCACATCTGTGTCGATGTACAGCACCTTGGCGCCGTACATCTCTTTGGCGTGCGCAATCGCCGCTGACGCGTCGTTGTAGACGCAGAAGCCTGCGCCCTTGCTTTGCAGGGCGTGGTGCAATCCGCCGCCCAAGTGAAGGGCGTGCGGAGCCTTACCTGACATCACTAGCTGGACGGCGGTGATGGAACCGCCAACGACCTTCGCCGTGGTATCATGCATCCCGGCGAAATAGGGCGTGTCCTCGGTGTCGAGTCCGAAGCGCGATGCTTCTCGGACCCAGCGTTCCTCCGGCACGGAACAGCTAAGCGCTTTCACCGCTTCCATGTATGCGGGTGCATGAACCCGCAGCAGCTCACTATCTGTTGCGGAGCGAGGAGACCATAGCGCGCTGTCAGGGAGCGCGCCGGCTTTTCGCAGCAGATCCACCGTCATGGTAAGGCGAGCTTGATTGAACGGATGGTTTTCATTAAATTTATATTTAATTTCTTGATCATCATAGATAAAGACAGGACTTGCCTTCTTGTTCATATCCCTAATTCCCCCGAATGGACTAACAATTTCGCTTGAAGCCCTAGAAATCCTGCGATTACTTAGAAATTAATACATGAAACGCTGCTGAAAACGAATACGATCAAACTGCTCAACGGAAGAGATCGGCACCTTTTTACCGATTCTCACCATAAGACAGTTGGCTGGATGTGAGCATATTTCTGGGTCGTCCGTAGCAAACCAGATCATGTCGACACTTTTCATCAGCTTCTCCATCATTTGACGGTATTCCCAGACCGTTAATTTGCTTGTTTCCAAGTCCCAATGCCAATAGTACTCCGTGGTGAAGCAAATGATATTCTCCATTTGCTCATCTTCGAAAGCGAGTCGAATCATCTTTTTCCCTAATCCAATGGATCGGTAGTCGTCTGCAACTTCTATGGCGCCCAGTTCAATTAAATCCTGCATATGACCCTGTGACCAACGCTCAATCTCGTCTGGATAGTGAAAGGTGACATAGCCGACAATGGTGGAGCCGTCTCTTGCAATGATAATACGCCCTTCAGCTAATTGTGCGATTTCGACTAGTGCCTCTAACTGTTCCTTAGGTCTGCGGAACGCATCTAATTTGGTATGCATAATAAGCTGCTGCAAGGTTTCTGCTGAAACAGGACCTTCTATAATAATTTCGGGCTGATCAGGAGCTGCGTGCAGGCTGCGTGAGTGGTATATTTTGATATGCTGCATAACCTTAGCTCTCCTTTTGAAAAACAGCATGATGAACGTTTCCTTTTCCGTTAGGTCATAGTATTCTTATACCAAACTTTAGGTTGAATGAAAAGACGAATTTTTAACATAGGCGAATATTTCCTAGTATGATATAATAGAATATGTCAAAAATCGATCACATTTTGCTTAAATAAATCAGTAAAGTGAAAGTGGAAGCGATTTATATCGTGAGGAGGGTTTTACGTACATGGATCAAATGAAAGTTGAACTCATTGAAGCTGTATCCCCTAATCCTAACATGAGCAATTATGAACAAACGCATGCGACATTTGACTGGAAAGACATCGAGAAGAGCTTTTCCTGGTATGAAACAGGTAAAGTTAACATGGCGTATGAAGCAATTGACCGTCATGCTGACACATCCAAAAAGGATAAAATCGCTCTTTATTACAGCGATAGTCAGCGAGAAGAAGCAATCACTTATGGACAAATGAAAGCGAAATCTAATCAGTTTGGCAATGTGCTTCGAGGACTTGGTGTTGGTAAAGGCGAGCGCGTCTTTATTTTCATGCCACGCACACCTGAACTGTACTATTCATTACTGGGTACCCTTAAAGTAGGTGCTGTTGTTGGGCCATTATTTGAGGCTTTCATGGAAACAGCAGTCAGAGACCGATTGGAAGATAGTGAAGCCGTAGCGATCGTTACGACGCCAAGTTTACTATCGCGTGTTCCTTATAATGAACTGCCACATTTGAAGCATGTCATTCTCGTTGGTGAAAATGTGGAGCTAGCTGCGGGACAAGTTGATTTCTATAAAGAGATGGAAAGCGCTTCAACAGAACTTGACATCGAGTGGCTGGATCGTGAGGATGGATTAATTATCCATTATACGTCTGGCTCAACGGGTAAACCGAAGGGTGTCTATCATGTACAAAACGCCATGCTTCAACATTATTATACGGGTAAGATTGTATTAGATCTTCAAGAAGACGATATATACTGGTGTACAGCGGATCCAGGTTGGGTAACGGGTACCTCTTATGGGATCTTTGCTCCATGGTTAAATGGTGCAACGAATGTTATTCGCGGTGGACGCTTCAGTCCCCAAGATTGGTACAATACGCTTCAGAAATATAAAGTAACCGTTTGGTACAGTGCGCCAACTGCTTTCCGTATGTTGATGGGTGCCGGTGATGATGTGGTTACTGGATTTGATTTATCTTCGCTTCGTCACGTACTTAGCGTAGGTGAACCGTTAAACCCCGAAGTTGTACGTTGGGGACTAAAGGTTTATAACCAACGTATTCATGACACTTGGTGGATGACAGAAACAGGTGGACAACTCATCTGTAACTATCCATCCATGACGATTAAGCCTGGTTCCATGGGGCGTCCAATTCCGGGTGTCGAAGCGGCTATTATTGATGATGCTGGGAACATTTTACCTCCAAATCGGATGGGGAACCTAGCGATCAAAACGCCATGGCCTTCGATGATGCGCAAAATTTGGAATAATCCATCTAAATACGAAGAATATTTCCGTTTGACAGGTTGGTATGTTTCCGGTGATTCGGCTTATCAGGATGAAGAGGGTTACTTCTGGTTCCAAGGCCGTGTGGATGATGTGATTAACACAGCAGGCGAGCGGGTAGGTCCTTTCGAGGTGGAGAGTAAGCTTGTTGAGCATCCTGCGGTTGCAGAAGCTGGTGTTATTGGTAAGCCTGACCCGATGCGTGGAGAGATTATCAAAGCGTTTATTGCCCTCCGTGAAGGCTACACACCATCTGATGAGCTCAAAGCGGACATTTCCAAATTTGTTAAAGAAGGGCTTTCTGCCCATGCAGCTCCTCGTGAAATTGAATTTAAAGACAAGCTGCCTAAGACACGCAGTGGTAAAATTATGCGTCGTGTTCTTAAAGCTTGGGAGCTCAATTTGCCAACAGGCGACTTATCGACGATCGAAGACTAATAAGCAAACAAGCCTTCCTTGCACCTGATTTCTTGGTGTGAGGGAGGCTTTCTTATTGGCGATAAAACCTACATCTAAACGCGGTCGCTCATCTTCGAATGGCCTCGATAGAGGTTTCCTCATTACATACTAAGCTTTTGAAAATAACAAAGACCCGGATACCCGGGTCTTTGTACATCGTGAATTAGTTATTATAAGCGATAGCAGCCGATGGTTTAGATTCGCCTGCATCATTGACAGCAGTTACTTTGTAATAACCATTGTAAGCTGCTGCGTAATAGTGAAACTCGGTCGCATCCTCAACTGAACCTAGCTTTTTAAACGTTCCTTTTTCTTTGTCGCTAAAATAAACATGATATTGTTTTACTTTATCTTTAGACGCATTGGCTTTCCAGGTTAACATCACACCTGCACCATCAGCTTTGGCTTTAATTCCGGTTGGTGCAGCTGGCAGGTCCTTTGTGCTTCCATTATTTCCTGTGGGATCACCAATTCCACCATTAGAGCCTGATGAAGGGGTATTAGCTCCTGGGACTTGACTACCATCAATAGAAGGTACGAACAGTGAATCTAGCGAGCTTCCATCTGTATAGGAGGAGCGGCTAGGTGCCGATTCTTTCCCCGCTACATCGACTGCTGTCACATAATAACCGATTAAGCTAGATCCGGGGATTTGATCATTAAATTTCGTCTCAGCACCTGCTAAAACAACTTTGCCGCCCATGAGCTGGAACTTGCCGCGGTTATCGGAACGATATATGCGATAGCCGACGATATCAGGATTCGGACTTGCTTGGAAGACAATGGTTGCTGTATCACCGGACTTCGTTGTTACAACGTTCGTTGGTGCTACAGGCTCTTTACCGTCATCAACCCTAGGGTCAACTTCGGAGGGTGCGTCATCATCATAATCTGTAGGCTTATAATTATCGATCGGTTTACGGCTTTTTTCAGGAAGTTTACTCATCGCTGCTTCGATTTCTTTGAGCAATTGACTGATCGACTTTTGTCTTTTAATAACCGTTTTCTCTTGCACGAAATCCGCCGGCGTATTGTCTTGCGCCATGTAATTCAGTCCGTTAAATGAACTGATTTTCATCCGTACCATCACATTATCGACTTCCGTAGGTACATATTTCTTGTTAAAAAGATCAGTAACTAGAAATTCGGACTTCGACGTTAATTCGCTTGGCAGCTTGCCGGATAAACTGGATACGGTTGCCGAGACAATACCATCCGGTTTGGCGAAAGTTTTGTTAGGGAATAGCTCCGGTTTTTGTTCGATTGTTCGGTTCATAATGAGCGCCCATATATCTTTGGCGTGATAAGTTTGATGCGCTTGCGATGATTTCGTCGACGATGACAATTTATTAATCGGTTGATCATAGCCGATCCATACGCCAACTGTGATATCTGGGGTAAAGCCCATAAACCAAGCATCAGCATCATCCTGCGTTGAGCCTGTTTTGCCTGAAATCTCAATTTTGCCGTATGATTTATAGTTTTTCATCAAATCTGTCGCTGTACCTTGGCTAATCACCGTTTTCATCATATCCGTAATTAGATATGCACTTTGTGGGGAATAGACAGCGGCAGGCTTCAGATCATGCTTATAAATCGTATTGCCATTCGAATCTTTGATTTCTCGAATCATAAACGTCTCATTAAATACGCCTTTATTCGGAATAGAAGCATAAGCGCCAGTCAGTTCCCTTACTGAAGTTCCCTTGCTTAAACCGCCGATTACACCGGTCTGCGCATAATAATCTTCTTTTTGAATGGACGTGATACCGAGTTTCTTTGCAAAATCCCAGGAGTCATTAATGCCCACTTTATTCAAAAATATATCGATGGCAGGGATGTTGTAAGACTGGTTTAGAGCTCTTCTTGCTGTCATTAATCCATGAAACTTATGATCCCAGTTTTCTGGAAGATGAAAGCCTTTGACACCGTCTTTTAGAATAATAGGGATATCATCCACGATACTTGCCGGTTGAATAGCCCCTTTCTCTAAAGCTGGTATATAGGCGGCAATGGGCTTCATGGTTGATCCAGGCTGTCTAAATGCTTGTGTGGCGTGATTGAGCTGCTCTTCGAAGAAATTACGGCCCTCAATCATCCCTTTTATAGCTCCGGATTTAGAATCGATCATGATGGCCCCGACCTGTTCCATGCCTTTTTTATCATCCGTAGGGGCGAAGTTTTTATCGTTACTCGATATTTCATGCATGGAATCATAAATCGTCTTATCGATGGTTGTATAGATTTGATAACCACCACGTAAGAGCTGAGTATGTATGCCCTTTAATGCTTCATTATAAGCGGCCTGATTTTTCTTAGGATCAAGATCAGGCTTCTGGATCTTCAACAAAATTTCGGCTGCTTCTTTTTCCGTTTCAATCATTAGATAAGGATAAGTCGTATAAGCTTTCTGAGCAGCATCAGGCATGGAAGCTTTGAGATCAAACTTAAGTGCTTCTTGGTACTGTTCGTTCGTAATTTTCTTTTCTTCCAACATCCGTTTGAGTACTAATTGTTCACGCGTAACCGCTTTTTTGAAACCATCTTCATCAAACTCAGGCTTACTCGTAAAAGCAGAGTACTGCGATGGGGATTGCGGCAGACCGGCTAAGTAAGCTGCTTGAGCAACGTTTAACTTATCCAGATCGTCGATGTTGAAGAGGCCTTTGGCAGCTGCTTTAATCCCATATAAATTGTAGCCTGTTGCACCATTGCCATACGGAATTTTGTTTAAATAAGCGAGCAAAATTTCATCCTTGGACATTAGACGTTCCATTCGCAGCGCGAGCAGCAGCTCTCTTGCTTTACGGCCATCATCGCGGTCTAGTGTAAGAAATACCCGTCTGGCAAGCTGTTGCGTAATCGTACTGCCGCCGGTTTGAACTTCTTCATTCAGCAACTTCTGTGTTACCGCACGATAGAGCCCGCGGAAATCGATCCCGTGATGAGTTTTAAAGTCCTTGTCTTCAATAGATAGAACAGCATCTAACATGATTTGCGGAATGTCATCCAGTTGGGCGAGACGCCTGTCTTCTTCCGTTCGCAATTGCCCTATGACGGCATCATCATTGAAGTAAGCAAAGCCTGTGACTGCATTTTCCTGCATCTGCTGACGTATGGATTCTTCGGTGCGTACAGGATCTTTTTTGACTAAGGCGCTCACATACCCGAATGCGGCGGATCCACCGACAATTCCTGCCAAAAAAGCACTAATGATGGTCCATTTTAAGGTAATCCAAGTTACTTTGAATGTCGTTCTCACCCAAGGGCGATTCCATTTAGCGAAAAAATTGCGCATAAGTTCCAATATCCTCCTTACATGAACCCTAATAGTATACCATAATTGCACCTTATGCGGTAATGATGAACCGAAGAAACGATGCCGACATGGTTTGACAACAGCTAGAAACATGTGATAAATTTTTATCAAATGCGTAGAAAGATCAGCAGTAAGTAGCTTGTGGATGCTTTCAGAGAGCCGGTGGAGGGTGCGAACCGGTACCTGCAGGTTAGTGAATTACGGTCTTGAGCAGTGAATGGGAACCTGCAGCAATTTCAGCTGCACAAGTAGTATTTGCCGATTAAACCCCGTTAAAGGTTCTTGAGTGAAAATAGCTAGCCGTGCACATAACATCTGTTATAGATGTACGTAACTACTGTTTTAATTAGGGTGGTACCGCGAGTTAAGTCTTCTCGTCCCTTTGTGGATAAGAAGGCTTTTTTGTATTTTAAGGATAAAAGGAGATGGATGAACATGGATATTTTGAAGGATTTGGAGTTTCGCGGGCTGCTTCATCAAATTACGGATCGAGAGGGCTTGGATAAAAAGCTGAGCGAGGAGCGTGTTACGCTTTATTGCGGCTTTGATCCGACTGCGGACAGCTTGCATATCGGTAGCTTGTTACCTATTTTAACATTGAGACGCTTTCAGCTCGCTGGTCACGTTCCTTTGGCACTTGTTGGCGGGGGAACAGGTCTGATTGGCGATCCAAGCGGAAAAGCCAATGAGCGAACTCTCAACGGTCCTGAAGTTGTCGAGGCTTGGTCACAAAGCATCAAAAATCAATTATCTCGCTTTCTCGACTTCTCCACTGAAATTGAAAATAGTGCAGAGCTTGTCAACAATTACGATTGGCTGGGATCGCTGAATGTCATCGAATTCCTTCGTGATGTAGGCAAAAATTTTACCGTTAATTACATGCTGGCAAAGGATTCTGTTGATTCACGGATTTCCAAAGGGATTTCTTTCACAGAGTTCAGCTACATGATTCTGCAATCTTACGATTTCCTGAAGCTCAATGAAACGAAAAATTGCTCTGTACAAATTGGCGGAAGTGACCAATGGGGTAATATTACGGCTGGTCTTGAGCTAATTGGCAAGTCCACAGATAAACGTGCTTACGGAGTAACATTACCGCTTGTGACAAAGAGTGATGGGCAAAAGTTCGGGAAAACAGAAGGCGGAGCCATTTGGTTGGATGCAAGCAAAACGTCTCCTTACCAGTTCTACCAATTTTGGTTGGGCACAGCCGACAATGATGTCATCCGTTTCCTGAAATATTTTACTTTCGTTTCGCATGAGGAAATCGAACGTCTCGAAGAAGAAGTACAGGCTCAGCCTGAGAAGAGGGAAGCCCAGAAATTACTTGCCCGCGAAGTTACGAAGCTTGTACACGGTGGAGACGCGTTAGAAAGCGCTCTTAACATTACAACGGCTTTATTCAGCGGTAATATTCAGGAGCTTTCCCGTACGGAGATTGAAGAAGCGTTCAAAGATGTTCTATCTACAACCATAGATCAAGATGATATTGCGTTGGTTGATTTACTGATTTCCGTAGGAGCGGCACCGTCCAAACGTCAAGCGCGTCAAGATATTGAGAGCGGAGCTGTCACGGTCAATGGCGTTAAAGTAACGCAATTCGATGCTGTAGCCAGAGATTTGGGCAGGCTCGGAGAGTCTTACATTATTATTCGCCGCGGTAAAAAGAATTACTACCTTGTACAGTTAGCTTAACAACAAAATAAGCCCCTCAGGGAAATCCCTGAGGGGCTTGCTTTTATTAACGGCTGTAGAACTCGACGATTTGTTTCTCGTCAATTTCTTGTGGAAGCTCAGAACGTTCTGGCAAACGGACGTACTTGCCTTCTACGCTTGCGTCGTTAAACTCAAGGTAAGTTGGCAGGTAGTTACGGTTAGCAAGAGCTTCTTTCACTGCGGAAAGACCTTTGCTTCTTTCACGAAGAGCAATAACGTCGCCTGTAGATACGATGTAAGAAGCGATATCTACTTTTTTGCCGTTCACAGTTACGTGACCGTGAGCTACTAGTTGACGCGCGCCTGCGCGGGAGTTGGAAAGACCAAGACGGTAAACCAGGTTGTCCAAACGGCTTTCAAGCAAGACCATGAAGTTCTCACCGGCAATACCTTTAAGTTTGGAAGCTTTATCGAACAAGTTGCGGAATTGCTTCTCGTTCAAACCGTACATGTGACGAAGCTTTTGTTTTTCATTTAATTGAACGCCATAGCCGCTCATTTTTTTGCGTTGTCCTGGGCCATGTTGACCTGGAGGGAATGGGCGTTTCAAGTCTTTACCGTTACCACTCAAAGAAATACCAACACGACGGCTTAATTTAAATTTAGGTCCTGTATAACGTGACATTTAGGAAAAACTCCTTCTTTTCAACAATTAGTTTAGTAGATAGCATCTAGATGTCAGGGTGAAGACAAGTGCCTGGTTTTGCTTACGAATCATATTGTGATTCCCTGACAAGAGTAGTTCAGCCGCTGTCTTGGCAGGAGCAAAAGCAGTGAGGGTGATCACAAATGGCATTCACCGAAATCATGTTGTTACTCGACTTCTAATTTTATTAAAAACAGGTCCATGTGTCAAGTCTCAATCCTTTAAAGTGATTCTAAAATATCAGTGCAATAAGCACAGAAAAATAGTATGATATATGAGGTAAGATTTAGCCTGGTTCAATAGGACTACAGTTTGTTGGTGAAGGAGAGCCTATGAGTGAATCACTTCGTAGTATGAAACAACATAGTCGTGCAGAACACTTCGAAGAGTTTCTTCGGCAAGGACTTGTTCTTTCTAGCAGCTTTTCCTATTGGGAATCCAATTGTCATCACGTAGTGCTAGATGCTTTTGATGAATGGATTCACCAATTCGGGCAAGCGATGCTACCGCCTCAAACCGCACTGTTATGCGTAAATACGGATCTGATAGTGGTTAATGTTTGCTCTAATGATACACCATTTACTGATGCTTTGCTGCAGGTAGGAGCATCATGGAGCCATGCAGAACGCAATGACAATCTATTTGCACGATGTGCTGAGAATCCCAAAATGCATATCATGACAAGCGAAGAAATGCGCGCAAAAGAACTGAAGTCAGTTTTGGCTGCTTCGATTCCAGTCCTAGATCCACAAGGGATTCCAATTTTATACTTGGGACTATTTTCCCATACACTTAAAGAAGTAGACGAACTTACACAATTGTTTTATATACTTTCTCTTTCGTTCCAAGGCAGTGTGCAGAGCGTGGTGGATCGTCGCAAGTACGACTATTTGTTTATGCAGCATCTGAATAGGGAACTTGAGTTTAAGAAGCATGATATTTTATTTGAGGCTTCTAAGAAGCTGCACGCCAAAATTGATGTCGATTCGGTATTGACTGAAGTCATTGAGTGCATGCATAGCGTTTATCCCAATATGCAAGTAGATTTATTGCTTTCACAAGATAATGACTCTACGAATCTATCCGTGAAGCCTCTGAATTTCCAAAGTACAGAGGATGACATACGAACACGGGCTTTCATGGAAGGGCATGTAATATTTGAACCTTCATCCGAGAGCAGTGGTCCAAGATCAGGTCATATAGCTGCCCCATTATCAGGCAAACAGGGTGTATATGGTGTTTTATATATGACGTCTAAGAGCGATTTGATTCACGCTTCGGATTTGCAATTCATCTCATTGCTTGCGGATACAGCTGGCTCTGCTTTTGAAAACGCTAAATTGTATGAACAATCCAATTTACTGATTAACGAGCTTCGACTTATTAATGAAATCACCAAGCAGTTAAATCAGAGCTTGCGTTTAAATGAAATCTTTAATTCAGCATCGAGCGAGATTTTAAGTATTTTCGGAGCGGATTATAGTTGTATTCTGCAAGCGGATAAAAATAGTGAGAATTTAATCGTGCAGGCAACTAATTTGCCTGCGATGTTTCATGAGACCTTTACCATAGGTCAAGGCTTTTCTGGCGTTGTCTATACTTCCAAAGAACCGCTTATTATTTCGGACTATTGGAGCAATGAGAAAGTAGAGTCAAAGTTGATGAAGTTAACCAACTCCCGCTCGCTTATTGGTTCGCCGATTCTCGTAAATGGACAAGTTGAGGGCGTTATTCTAGTCGTGCATAGCAAACCCAATTTTTTTTCCTATGATAACTACAAATTGCTGCAGGTTCTTTCGGGGCATATCGGCCTTGCCATGACGAATGCTTCCCTGCATGCTGAAGTGAAACGAATGGTGATTACAGACAATTTGACAGGACTTTATGTACGTCATTATTTGGATGAACAGGCTAATTCGATGCAAAAGAAGGACTTTTGCGGCTCACTCATCGTAGTTGATATTGACAATTTCAAACGAGTTAATGATACTTACGGCCATCAGGTGGGCGATAAAATCTTGATCCAGGTAAGTCAAATTATTAAAACTAGTATTAGGGATAGTGATATTGCAGCAAGGTGGGGCGGGGAAGAGCTAGCGGTTTATTTACCTCAAGTTGCCAAGGCTCAAACGATTCGAATTGCTGAACGTATTCGTGTTCGCGTACTTGAGGAAACTAATCCGCAAGTAACCGTTTCCTGTGGTGTTTCGGATTGGAATTGGGAAGAAGATAAGATTAGTGTAGAATCACTGTTCTACCGGGCAGATATGGCTCTTTATCAAGCGAAAAATAACGGTCGCAACCAAATTCGAATCGGTTAGTACTAAGCACTTGTCAAAGGACAGGTGCTTTTGCTTCGCTTTAACACTTTTCACATCAAGTACGTGGTTGCTCAACTTGCAAAAAATGTCGATAAAAGCTATCTTATCTAATAAATTTGCATAGGTAGGGTAAACTGAATGAAGGATGGAAATAGGATAGAGTACTTCGCCATTGTTGAACAGATAACTCCTCAATTTTCTCTTCCTGAACCTTCTGTAAAATGTTACAATGGTTTGGTCTAAGGGAAGGATGGTCGAAATTTGTCGGTGTTAAACAGAAACAGAAACAGAAACAAAAAGCACATTTTGCTAGGTTTTTTTATTTGTATTTTGCTTGTTGCCCTGATTGCCTTTTTATTTTTTAACCCTACAGGCATTAAACTTACTCACAGTAACATGCGACAGCTATCTGAACATTTAAGGGAGATTGGTTGGCCCGGTAAAATCATCGGAATGGCTTTGATTTTTTTTCAAACGTTCTTTCCGTTTATTCCGTTTGTTGTTGTTGCAGGTACGAATGTTGCTATTTTCGGTATTAAAATAGGGTTTCTTGTTAATTACATAATGTCTTGTTTGGGAGCTATTTCCTCTTTTTACTTTGCTCGCTATTATGGACATGCATGGGTAGAGAAAAAGCTCGAGCGATTTCCGTTAGTGACGCAGTTTAGTAAGCGGATGGAGAAGCGTGGATTCCTATATGTCCTTTTAGGCAGATTGATTCCGATTTTACCTTCCTCGGCAATTAATTATGGTGCGGGGCTAACTCGAATGCGGTTTACTCATTTTCTATGGGGGACCTTGCTGGGGAAACTGCCGATCGTATTTCTGGAATCGATGATTGCGCATGATTTATTTCATTTCCAGAGATATAAGGGAAGATTACTTTTGTTGCTCGGTATTTTCGTTGTTCTGATTCTAGTGGGGAACGGCGTGAAGAAAGCCATTGCAGCAAAGACGAAGTAAAGCGCTTTACTTGGAGAATGAAGGAAATTTTTTAGTTGCGTAAGTAACCTTTCCAAGTTATCATATAGGGAGCAAGTCGACCAATTCAGATGCGAATAAATGGAGGAATGAAAATATGCCAAGTGCTAATAATGCCGCAATTGTTGAAATTTCACAAACAGCTAATAAATTCAGATCGTCAATCGTTCTCCAATATGATAATAAGTATATCGATGTAAAAAGTATCTTAGGTTTGTTTACTACATTACTTAGCTCCAGCAACTATGATCTTCATGTCCATGGGCCTGATGCAGAAGAAGCGAAAGTCGCTATGGCTGAAGTTTTCGCAAAGCACAATTTGGGCGTAAATGTTGTTCAAGAATAGAGTTCATGCTTAAAGAAGGTACTCTCAGAATCTCTGAGGGTACCTTCTCTTGTATATTGATCCATTTTCGCTTAATATAGATCATATAAGGACGGATGACTATGCGTATAGGGGGAAGTTGGGAATGTCTTCATCTGATCTATTGCTGGACATGAATCAAAAAGCGCTTAATCTTCTCCAAGAAGATGCAGATAAAATCGAAAAACTAATCGAAGTACAAATGGAGAATTTGACAACGCGTCAATGTCCATTGTATGAAGAAGTTTTAGATACGCAAATGTACGGACTTTCTAGAGAAATTGATTTTGCCATTCGAGCGGGACTTATTTCCGAAATGCCTGGTAAACAAATTCTCAGCAAGCTTGAACGGAACCTTGCGCAGCTATATGAAGCGTTGAATAACAAAAAGTAACCCTTCACAATGGGTTACTTTTTTTGTCTTTGTTATGTAGTTAAACGAGGAAGAATACGACACCTAGTATGATGTAGACCACGAGCAGCAGAAGTCCTTCATACCAGTTGGTCGAGCCATCTTGGGTTATCGACTTCGTAATAAAGACAGCGACTCCGATGGCAGCAATTTCATAGGTGGAGAAGACAATGTTCATAGGTGTTCCACTTACGAAGAAGCTGATAAGTATAAGCACAGGAGCTACGAATAAGGCGATCTGTAATGAACTGCCGATGGCTATTTCAACGGCTGCGCCCATTTTATTCTTCATAGCCATCATCACGGCTGCGCTATGTTCCGCGGCATTTCCAATAATAGCAATGAGGAATGCACCTACAAATAACTCAGATAGTCCAAATCTATGGGTGACTTCTTCTAATGTACCAACTAACCACTCACTGGTGAAAGCTACCATGACTGTGGCAAGGATTAGAAATAGAATCGAAGTTCCTTTGGACCACGCTGCCTCACCATGTTCAATGGCTTCATCAGAAAGTACACTTTTGTGTGTAACCATGGAGAATAGGAGCCAAAGCAAGTAGGCCACGATCAGTAATATGGCGACGATCATGCTCGTTGTTGACGTTTCCTTGGTTGTCAATCCTCCGGTGAAGATGGCTGGAATGAATAGCGCAACAACACCAAGAATCATTAAGGAAGAATTGTGTGAAGCAAGTTTTACGTTAAATGACTGTTCTTTGAACTTTAATCCACCTGCAAATATACTCAGTCCTAGAACAAGCAGCAGATTGCCGATTATGGCTCCGGTGAGACTGGCCTTGACGACATCGAACAATCCGTCTCTAACTAAGAAGAATGCAATAATTAACTCAGCTGCATTACCGAATGTTGCATTGAGGAATCCACCTACTCGCTCACCTGCATAGTGGGCAACACTTTCTGTCGCTTTACCTAGAAATCCAGCTACAAAAATGATCGCTATACAAGCAATAACGAATTGAAGTGTTGAATTCAGATGCATATAATGAGCGATACCCGTTGCAACGAAAGAAATGATCAACCCGATGTAAAACAATTTTCCTTTCAAAATAAACCCTCCGACTCATTCTTTTATTGGTACTTTTTGACTTCTTTTAATATACCTACTTTGGAACCCAATGTAAATTCGATTTGACTGTTGTTGATGTTCTTGCTTTCATCTAGTGAACTTATTACAATAGATTTATACCTGAGTGGAGAGACTTTGAGCTCCACTCAACATTGAAAGACTTTAAGCAAGCTTAAAGGTCCATATACTATATATGAGGAGTTGATCTGTATGTCCGAAGACAATCAAACCGGCTTAATTCGTATTTCTGATGATGTAGTATCGACAATTGCAGGACTTGCAGCTCTGGAGACAGCAGGCATAGCAGGCATGTCGGGCGGTATCTCGGAAGGCTTAGCTAAGCGATTAAGTGGTAAGAATGTGCAGCGTGGCGTTTCTGTTGAGGTTGGGCAAGTGGAAGCAGCTATTGATCTGCGTGTTATCGTCAATTACGGTTCCCGTATTCAGGATGTATGCAGGGATCTTCAAGAAAACGTGAGAGAAGCTGTTGAAAATATGACCGGACTAACCGTGGTGGAAGTCAACGTCAAGGTGGAAGGCGTCGCGTTTAAGGAAGAAGAGTTGGCAGACGATCCACATCGTGTAAAATAGAAAAAAGACCCAATCGAATTCACTGAAATCGATTGGGTCTTTTTTTGGGTTTTGCATCTTCTTTGTGTGTTTGTTCCCGAGATATACTGAGCAGGATCCCCATACTGATGAGTGAGACCATCATGGATGAACCTCCTGCTGAAATAAAGGGCAAGGTTACACCTGTTAAAGGGATGGTGTTCGTTACTCCGCCGATATTAATAAAGGCTTGAAAAGCAAACATAACCATGATACCAACACCAGTTAGCATTCCGAACATATCAGGACTGCGAACTGCAACGAGAATGCCTCGCCATAGGAAGATAAGAAAAATAAGTATGAATAAGGCACTGCCAATGAATCCAAGTTCTTCCCCGATGATCGCAAAAATGAAGTCAGTATGAGCTTCAGGCAAATAATGCAGCTTCTGAATACCTTGTCCGAATCCTGCGCCAGTTAATCCGCCATGACCAAAAGCGTACAATGATTGAACAACTTGAAGACCATTACCTTGTGGATCAGAGAAAGGGTCTAGAAAGGAGGTCAGACGGTTTATCCGGTAGTTGTTATCGGTTTTTCCTTTGAGCAGGTAAAGGGCAACACCTATCGCGGCAATGGAAAAAAAGCCTGTCCCAATAAAGAAAATATGCTTCAAGTTGGAGCCGCCGACCATGATGACGATGGCTGCACAAGCGAGCAGAATCATACAGGAGCCAAAGTCTGGCTGCAGCATGATTAGAAAGCATACAAAGCCAACGATAAGTATGGCAGGGAGCAGCCCCTTTTTGAAATTACGAAACTTCTCTTCTTTATTACTTATGAGAGAAGCTAAGTAAAGTATTACGATTAGTTTGGCAAATTCCGTTGGTTGAATACCAAATTTACCTACATTAAACCAGCTGGCTGCACCATTTGATTTTGAAGTGAAAATAACGAGAACGAGCAGCACTACGACAACAAAGAAAGCAGGAATAACTAACTTCTTCAGCTTGGAGTAGTGGAGGTTCATGCAAAAAAGCATGCCGACCGTCCCTATGCCTACGGCCATGAGCTGCTTTTTTGTAAAGAACCATGGATCATTGTTAAATTTGGCATAATAAGCACTTGTCATTGAGCTTGCGCTAAAGACCATGGCAAGACCGAAGCAAACAAGTACAAAGGTTAAAAATAGCAGCAGAAAATCCGGCGTTCCTCTTCGAGGGGGATTCATGCTGTTACCTCGCCTAGTCTGCTAATAATTGCTGCAGCTGATCTAATTTTTGTTTGGAGATCTTAAGAACGGACTCAGGGATAGGGGAATTGTAATCCAAGCCATGCGGGAACGTTTCTTTACCTATGTAAGCATCTTCTAAGAATAAGATTGCATAAGGAGATTCTAGTTTACCGGTTTCTACGCGAGCATTTACACGTAAGAAATAGACGGACTTACTTGCGTTATCTTCCATTTTAAAATCATAAGTAGCACGCGTGTATTCCCACTGCCAACGCACAAAACCAAGTTTAGTCGTTACTTCATCCAGGTGAGCCAAATCACTTTTTAAGCCTTTTAGGCCAGTTGCTTCAATAATCACTTTTAACGCCTCCATATTGTACGTATGCATTCTTTATTCATGATAGTATGTTTCCCAAGGTTCTGCAAGTCGATAGCAACGTCAATTTTCTAATATTTGATGGCACTTTACAGATGAAACATGACCATTTATTTGGTAGAATAGGTTCAATGACACAGCAAGCGTGAAAAAGTTAAGAAACAAGGATGGGCGGAGGATTTTCCTTATGAACGATTTTCAAGCTAGCTTACAAGCGAATTATGAAGAAATGGTTGCCTGGAGGCGCTACTTACATCAAAACCCGGAACTCTCTTTCCATGAATATCGCACCGCTGAATTTGTGGCGAATCATTTACAAAGTTGGGATATAGAAGTGCGCAAAAATGTAGGAGGCAATGGGATTGTCGGATTGCTCCGCGGCAGCAGCGAAGGTCCTACAGTTGCGCTTCGAGCAGACATGGATGCACTGCCTATTCAAGATGAAAAGAATTGTGCGTACTCTTCGCTCACGAAGGGAGTTATGCATGCTTGTGGACATGATGCACACACCTCGACACTGCTTGGTATTGCCAAAGTGGCGAGTCAGCATCGTTCTCAACTGAAAGGGAATCTGGTTTTCCTGTTCCAGCATGCTGAAGAAATTACGCCTGGTGGCGCTGATTCCATGATCCAAGATGGCGCTCTTGAAGGTGTTGATGCCGTGTTTGGCGTTCATTTATGGACACCATTTCCTGTTGGCCATGTTTATTCCAAAGCAGGTCCCTTAATGGCGGCACCCGACGAATTCACCATTCAAATTCAAGGAAAAGGTGGACATGGGGGGTTACCTCATCAAACCATTGACAGTATTTATGTAGCTTCACAATTAGTTGTTAATCTTCAATCGATCGTGAGCCGACAAATAGATCCGATAGAACCATGTGTGGTTAGCGTTGGATCCTTCCACGGAGGTTCTAGCTTCAATGTTATAGCCGAAACAAGTGTGTTGAATGGCACTGTGCGCACTTTCAATGCAGAACTTAGACAAGATGTGAAGGAGCGCCTAGAACGGATTGTACATGCCACTTGTGAGATGTATCAGGCTTCCTATAAGATAAACTATAAATTAGGTTACCCTACGGTTGTTAATGACGGGAAAGAAGCTGAGCGTTTCTTCAAAGTCAGTACCGAATTGTTTGGGGCAGAAGCCGTGCACGAGTCCCCACTTATTATGGCCGGAGAGGACTTTTCCTATTATTTGAACCGCCGACCAGGCTGTTTTATGTTCGTAGGTGCAGGTAATGTTGAGGCTGGCATTATACATCCGCATCATCATCCGAAATTCGATATTGACGAGAAATCCATGCTGAATGCGGCTAATTTATTGTTAGGAATGGCTTTGGATTATATGGCATGAATGCCGTCCTTCCTTTGGAGAATGCTATAGAGGTAAGTTAACTCCGAGGAGGGATTATGGGACATGGCAGGTAAAACAGTAAGGGATATCATGAGTAAAGATTGCGTGACCGTTACTCTGCAGGATAATATTTATGAGATTGCTTTGAAAATGAAGAATCACGATATTGGATTCGTTGCCGTGGTTGAGGGTAAGAAGCTCATTGGTGTTGTAACAGACCGTGACCTTGTTATTCGCGGTTACGCAGAAAAGCATTCTGGTTCTACTGCTGTCGATAAGGTAATTACGAAGGATATCGCCACAATAACCCCGGATACATCTGTTGATGAAGCCGCCAAAATAATGGCTAAGGATCAAATTCGACGTTTACCAGTCGTGGAGAACGGCGAGCTTGTCGGAATCGTAGCCATCGGTGACCTAGCGGTTCGCGGCAGCTTTGAGGATGAAGCAGGTGAAGCGCTTAGCAAAATCTCATCAGACAAAACACTAGTCGGCAGCAGATAAGATGATCCACGCATAATATAGGGAAAGAATGGACCAGGAAACTGGTCTTTTTTTCATTAGTACATATCTCGTAACTGTCAAAGTTCGCAATAAGGAGGTCAATCTGCGACAAGATGCGGTCTTCTAAATATGCTACATTGATAACGTGTTCAATAATTATGAAACTTACAAGAAAAAGGTGATAACCATATGGAGAAAGTAAGGATTGGTATTATTGGTCTGGGCAATATGGGAACCGGACATGCCAAATATTTGGTGAACAATGAAGTGAAGGGTGCTCAGCTAACGGCTGTATGTGAGTTCAGAGCTGACCGCTTGGAATGGGCGAAAGAAAACCTAGGTGAAGGCGTCCAATTATTCGACAATCTCGATACATTCCTTACTTCAGGGACAGTTGACGGTGTATTGATTGCGACTCCACATTATGATCACCCGGAAGTAGCTGCCCGTGCATTTGAAGCCGGACTCCATGTGTTGTGTGAGAAACCTGCAGGTGTTTACACCAAACAAGTTCGTCAAATGAACGAAGCTGCGCAAGCTTCAGGTAAAGTATTCAGTATGATGTACAATCAACGTACAAATCCATTATATAAAAAGTTGAAGGACCTGGTTTCATCTGGCGAGCTTGGTGAAATTCGCAGAACGAACTGGATTATTACGAATTGGTATAGATCCCAGAGCTACTACGATTCAGGCGGCTGGCGTGCAACATGGGCGGGCGAAGGCGGCGGTGTACTCATTAACCAGGACCCGCATCAGCTTGACTTGTGGCAGTGGACGATCGATATGATGCCTAAACGAGTTCGTGCATTTTGTTATTTCGGCAAGCATCGCAATATCGAAGTTGAGGACGATGTAACCGCATTCGTAGAGTATGAGAATGGTGCTACGGGCCTATTCGTTACAACAACGGGCGAAGCACCGGGTACGAACCGGTTCGAATTGTCCGGTGACCGCGGTAAAATTGTGATCGAAGATGGCAAGCTAACTTTCTGGCGTTTACGCGTATCCGAGAGAGAGTTTAATGAAACCTATAAGGGTGGATTCGGCCAACCGGAGTGCTGGAAGTGCGAGATTCCAATTGAAGGGCAAGAAACAGGCCACAAAGGCATCACGCAAAACTGGGTGGATGCCATTCTACATGGCACTCCACTCGTCGCGCCAGGAGAAGAAGGAATCAAAGGTCTGATGCTATCCAATGCCATGCTGTTGTCGACGTGGACAGACAATTGGGTAGACCTGCCGATTGACGAAGAATTATTCGAGCAGCATTTGCAAGATAAGATAAAAAATTCCACTGTCAATAAAGAGGCTGGTTTTAAAACACTTGTAGTTTAAAAACATGAACACCCCGCGCAAATGCGTACATGGGGTAAGATAGTGGAGGAATTGGGACATGCAGAAAAGCGATGGAATGAATTACGCACCAAAAGGGAAGCCGAACATTGTCGTTCAAAAAGGGGAGTTCGTTTTTGCAGCGATTGCCTTGGATCACGGTCATATCTATGGGATGTGCAATGGCTTGCAAGAAGCAGGAGCAGAGCTCAAATGGGTTTATGACCAGGACGCTGCTAAGGTAAAGGCTTTCGTGGAGAAGTATCCTCATGTGAAGGTAGCTGCGTCTGAGCAAGAGATATTTGACGATGCCGAAGTCAAGCTAATCGCTTCAGCCGCCGTACCTTCGGAACGAGGAGCATTAGGTGTCCGGGCAATGGAGAATGGCAAAGATTATTTTACAGATAAAGCTCCTTTCACAACGTTAGATCAACTGGCTGCCGCCAAGGTAACGGTTGAAGCGACGGGTCGCAAATTTGCAGTGTATTACAGTGAGCGTCTTCATGTGGAGAGCGCCGTATTTGCGGGACAGCTCATTGAAGAGGGTGCAATTGGCCGTGTCGTACAGGTCATTGGTTTAGGGCCGCACCGATTGAGTCATTCGAATCGCCCAGATTGGTTTTTCAAGAAAGAAAATTATGGCGGCATTCTCTGTGATATCGGCAGTCATCAAATTGAACAGTTTCTGCATTATGCGGGCTGCAAGGATGCTACTGTTGTAAGCAGTAAAGTGGCGAATTACCATGCGAAGGATTATCCGGAGCTGGAGGATTTCGGTGACGCAACACTAATCGGGGATAACGGGGCGACAAACTATTTCCGTGTGGATTGGCTTACACCGAGTGGTCTAGGTACTTGGGGAGATGGACGGACAGTTATTCTAGGTACAGAAGGTTATATTGAGCTGCGTAAATATATTGACATCGCTCGTGATCCGCAGGGAGATCAGTTATACCTGGTCAACCAGCAAGGAGAAAAGCACTACAGTCTCCATGGACAAGTAGGCTTTCCTTTCTTCGGTCAGTTGATTTTGGACTGTCTGAATCGTACAGAGCATGCTATGACACAGGCGCATACGTTCAAAGCAGCAGAGCTTTGTTTGCTTGCTCAGGCGAATGCAATCCGTGTGGAGTAGATCGAGACATTAACTGGATAAAAACCTTCATTGGCATCGATAATTGCCTTTTGGCATGATAATACAGCTGTACGTTTTAGCTTAAAATTCGGGTAGTCTAGCGGTAATATCGCTAGCTGCCCATTTTGCGTTTCAGCGGTAACGGTCTTGCCTTGGTAGTTATTGGTTATTTTTTGGTATCAAATGCTTTATCGTAATCCTTCCATAAGCCTTTCTTTTTATTGCGGGCTGTTTCTTGATCTATCTTAAAAGCATCCACGTACTTGACGTTCGGAGGATATGTAGCGATCCGCGCATACCCCTCTTGAACCAGGGTACGGTTAAAAAGTTCTTCACCGATCCATACGTAAGCAAGCAAGCGATCATATTGATCCTTTTTATCTACATCAAATTCAAGCTCGACGGTTTCCTTCTCCAACCGCTTTTTCGTATAAGCACTAGCTTCTTTCCCATAAAACATAACCGGTGTATTAGGTTTCTTCGTCTCAGGTGTGTCCACACCAATTAATCGAACTTTCTCTTTCTTCCCCTTCATTGTGACCTCAAGAGTGTCACCGTCCACGATACGTTCTACTTTTACACGCTCTCTGCCAGCTACAGCCGCGGGTTTAGTCCCACAAGCAGTCATCAAGATAACTAGACTAAGCAGCATAGCAAGAGAGATCATCCATTTGCTCATGAAGCACCTCCTTTAAGTTTTCGTAAGGAAACTTTCTTTGTAAGAAAGCATAGATCGAAAGCATTTCCTTAAGTATGTTTTAGACGTTAGCATGGCGGGGATGTTTAAATCAAGTGCTTTCCTTTCATACTAGGAAAAAAGGAGGCAGCACATGATTGCCATGGATCCTACCCGTCCTCTGATTGTACAGAGTGATTTATCGATATTAGTGGAAGCGAATCACCCGGAATTTGAAGCTGTAAGAGGGACGATATCCCGTTTCGCGGATCTGATCAAAAGCCCGGAGCATCTCCATACGTATCGGATTACGCCATTATCGCTATGGAATGCTTCAGCTGCTGGGATGCCAATAGAAGAAATGTCGGACTTTTTACAACGAAATGCCAAATTTGGTGTCCCTACCGGGGTACTAAGCAGCATACGTAAATATGTGAAGCGGTATGGCATTCTGCGTATGGAGAATGTCGGAAATGAGCTCTATTTAGTTAGCGATGATACGGTCGTGTTAAAAGAAATTAGCGCTTACGATTCGTTGAAGAGTTATCTAGAGGATACCCGCGGAGAGCGTGCTATTGCTATTTCTCCGATTTCACGAGGGGTCTTGAAGCAAGAACTTATCAAGCTGGGGTATCCTGTTGAAGATTTAGCCGCTTATCGCCGCGGTGAGTATCTTCCGATACAGCTTCGGAATGAAGAAACGATGGAAGCGCCGTTCCAATTGCGGGATTACCAAAAGCATGCTGTAGATGCCTTTAACCGTGTTGGAGAAGGCGGCAGCGGTGTGTTAGTGCTTCCTTGTGGGGCAGGGAAGACGGTGGTCGGCATTGCTGCGATGGCAAGGTGCAATTGTGCGACATTAATTTTGACAACCAATGTGACTTCGGTGAAGCAGTGGAAGCGTGAGATTTTGAGCAAAACGGGTTTAGCGGAAGATCAGGTAGGGGAATATAACGGCACTACGAAGGAAGTAAGGCCTATTACGATTGCGACTTATCAGATTTTGACGCATAGAGGAAAAAAAGAGGACGAATTCTCGCATATGCGGCTGTTTAGTCAGAGAGACTGGGGCTTGATCATATATGATGAGGTACATCTTTTGCCAGCCCCCGTTTTTCGGGCCACAGCAGAGATACAAGCGACTCGCAGACTAGGATTAACGGCTACTTTAATTAGGGAAGACGGCCGTGAAGAGGATGTTTTCTCGCTTGTAGGGCCGAAGAAATATGATATGGCTTGGAAAGAGCTTGAGTCCAAGGGCTGGATAGCCAAGGTCGCCTGCAAGGAAGTACGAGTGCCTCTATCGGCTTTGGATCGGGATCGTTATGGAGCCTCGGGTGCCAGGCAGCAGTTCAGGATTGCTGGAGAA
The DNA here is from genome assembly GCF_001429545.1 of Paenibacillus sp. Soil787. Lineage (GTDB taxonomy): Bacteria > Bacillota > Bacilli > Paenibacillales > NBRC-103111 > Paenibacillus_E. The sequence continues at coordinate 462,446 of NZ_LMSP01000012.1, read as the reverse complement.
AATGCCGCTAAGCTAGACGTTATTGACTACTTATTGCGGCTTCATGTTGATGAACAGACATTAATTATTGGCCAATATATTAGTCAATTAGAGCTTATCGCTGCCCATACCGGCGCGCCCATGATCAGCGGCGGAGTGGCGCATGAAATTCGAGAGGACCTATACGAACAATTCAAGAAGGGTCAGCTGCCCCTCCTTATTGTATCGAAGGTTGCCAATTTTGCTGTAGACCTGCCCGACGCCGTCGTAGCCATTCAGGTGTCGGGCAGTTATGGTTCGAGGCAAGAAGAAGCGCAGCGGCTTGGGCGCATCCTTCGCCCTAAGAGCAGCGGTACGAACGCAGCTGTCTTCTATTCACTCATTAGCGAGGATACGAAGGAGCAGGATTTTGCGATAAAAAGGCAGTTGTTTCTAGTTGAACAGGGCTATCAATATAGCATAAAGAGTTGGAATCAAGCGGCGAAATGGCGAGAAGGAGCAAAGGATGAGATTTGAACATATCGATAGGAAAATGCCCCGAGAACTAAGAAAGCTCATTATGGAACAAAAATGGTGCTCTTCTTTGCTGGAACAAGGCGTGGCATTCCCTGATTTATTGACTGATCGGAAGTACCTTGCTGAATTGAACCGGCATTTGTCATTGGATGAAAAGCATACGCTGCGACTCATCATATCCGCATTTGGCTGTGAACCGTTTACAAGAGACGCGTTGGAAAAGCAAGCAGCTCTTCGTATGGCGGGTGCGCAAATCGCTCTAGGCCTTGTAGGACTTAGAAGAGCAGGCGTAATTGTCGCTTTCCGCAAAGCGTGGGGGGAGCAGCTTTTTATCCTGCCTGAGGATGCTTTCGCAGCGTGGCAGTTGTTGTTATTTCCTTCAGATCAGCTTCAAACAGGTAAAGAGGATTTGGCTCTTGAGTTGTGGGAAGGCGAAAGTTCAGGGCAATTAAACACATCAGATGCGGCAGCGCCATTACATCCTAGAGGCTTGGCACAGCAGCTGTTTCATTTTCTGGAGGCTTGTAACCAACAATCTTATCTACCTCTCACGAACAAAGGGACTTTACATAAAAAGCAGCTGCAGAAGCTAACGGAACATCTAGCCTTGCCTAATGACATATTACGCTCTGCTGGGATTAGTTACGCATTTAGAGACGTTTATGACGAGCCTGCCGCGCTAATGATTGAAATGGCTATTCGCATGGGTTTCCTCTCCATTCACAGCCAAGGTGACCGTTACCTCTTCAATCAGCATGCTTGTTTAAGATGGCTTCAGGACTCCTACGACAGGCAGCAGGGGCAATTATACCAGATTTGGCGTCAATTGTTGGTTCCGGCACCTGTTTGGCTTGAACATGGCATATCATTGATGGAGAGGGGAGATATCGGGCAGTGGTATGAGGTGGACACTATTGCTAAAGGAATTCGTTCTTGCTGTTCCCTAGGGGGGCAGGTGTCGGATGAATCCTCACTTCGCAAGGCCATCATGACCGCATGGATAACGCCTTTATCTGTTTTCCGTTTCATAGAGTTGGGTGCCGATAAGGAAGATCATCTATGGTTTCGATGGTTAATCACACCGATACAAGAGGCATCACATCATGAGGATAATGAGCTCAGATTGTCAGAAACGCATGTTGAGGTGCGTCCCTCGCTTTATGTGCAGCCTGATTTCGAAATTTTACTCCCCCCTGATGTATCGCTTCGCACAGAATGGGATATCACGGCTTTCGCTGATCTCCAAACGACAGATCTTGTTCGTACCTATCGTATAACCAAAGAAAGCTTCTACCGTGCTTGGGAAAATGGGATGAGCAGCGAAGAGATGATTCGGTATCTGCACGAGAATGCTCTTTACGAAGTGCCCGCGCATATAACGATTACTTTGCAGCAATGGGGGGAGCAAGCCGGTAAGCTATATATCGAAGAAATAACACTGCTTCGCTGTCGTTCCGAGGATATTGCAGAGGCCTTGCTTAGAAATGAGAAATGCCTGCCACTTCTTGGGGAACGCATTGGCGGCTCAGATTTTATTGTTTTGCGTGAACATCTTACTGTCCTTACGAAGTGTTTAGAGAATATGGGTTTCCATCCAAGAAGCAGCCGAAAAGACGAGAATGCAGCGGTTGCCAATACCTTGATTTCGTCCGAAAATCAGACAGGTGGCCTTTGTTATTCACGGGATACCATCCAGCTCTATGAAATGGATACCCACTTGCCGGAGCGAGACGAGTTGTATCCAGATATGCAGGATATTCCTGTAAGCTGGATTAAGGAATTTCGTGAGTATCACGGCTCAACGCGCAAAGAAATGATCCGTAAAGCTATCGAATGGAAAAGCGTTTTGCAGCTTCGTAAAGAAGGACGGAATCGCTTCATTATTCCCCGAATTCTACGTGAGGAACGATCGGGCTGGATATTAGAAGGACTGGAGGAATATCAGGAGATTTCATTAGCGAGTGAGGATTGGAAGGAAATGAAGCTAATTTTGCCAGGTATCAATGATGAAGGTGTTTATACATAGGTTAGAATGAGCGAGTGAGCAAATGGATGAGGATTTCGCTTCAAAGAGAAAAGGAAGAAACTCTTGGGGAACTGTGGTATAGTAGAGATGTTATATATTTTTTGAGAGGAAGGATGTTGAACTTAAGTTATGTTACAGACAATGGAAGCAGAAACAATAGATATGTCGGCCGTTCTGATGCAGGCCTATGACATGGGTGATATGATTAATTCCTCTGCAGAAGTGGCAGATTATTTATATTGGAAGATCGCTGTGGAGAACAGCACGGAAGTTCGGGATCTTAAAGCGGTTTTCGCCAGAAAGAAAGATGCTTTCGAGGAATGTGAACGCTTCGGGCATTACCACCCAAGCTATCACGAAGCATTAGCCGCGGTGAATGAGATTCAGGAGAAGCTGCATGCTGTTGAAGCGGTGCGCAGGTTCAAAGAAGCGGAAGACCGTTTGGACGATTTGTTGTTTACAGTTTCTACAACGATCGCGCATGCGGTCTCCGATACGATTAAAGTCCCAAGCAATAATCCACTCCCAACTGGCAAAGGCTGCAGTTCCGGTGGAAGCTGCAGCGGGAATTGCGGGTAATCACTAAAGCTGGAAATCGGGGCGGATGATTCCGACCTCGGTTCCTTGCCAGTTATGAATGGTAGGGGTATGATAGGAGGCAAGTTCGCTTACTTCGGATTCCGAAAGCAAGCTTAGCTGCTTCAAAGCTTCGACGACAGCGGGATACAAGGCCCGAGCATGACCGTCTTCGATCTTTAAGACGAAGCCTAATCCCTGCTCAGGAATCGAGATGGCGAAGATGCCTTCGGCTCCCATCTTGCCGATGATACGGCCACCCGTTACCTCGATTAATCGCGTATCGAAGCGGTCGCTTCCCGCGAGGAATTGAGGATATTTTCGCACCGCGGCGACAATTCTTTGGCAAGCGTTTGCACGTCCTTTCGGTAATTCGTCAGGGCGGCCTAATCTGGCGAAGGCGAGTGCCAGTTGGTCAATCCTCATGCCGAATACGGGCACCCCGCAACCGTCAATCCCGAGCTGCATCTGCGGCTTCGGCACGCCGGTCATGGCGCACACGGCTTCCAGCATAAGCTGCTGGACAGGATGCTGGATGCTCATGTAGGAATTCGGCGATGCACCCAGGTGTGCGCTAAGCGCCAGCATGCCCGAATGTTTGCCCGAGCAATTGTTGTGCAAGGTGCTCGGGGATTCACCTCGCTCGCGCATCGCCTGTGCAGTAGGCGCGTGGTAAGGATCATGTGCACCGCACTGCAGGTGCTCATGGTGGTAACTGAGCTTGCCCAGGATACCCTGGGCCGTGCTCACGTGCTCAGCTTCCCCGTTGTGGGAAGCGCAGCATAAGGCGATTTCGGCATCGGTGAGGCCGAAATGATCAGCCGCGCCGGATTCTATCACCGGCAAGGCTTGAATGAGCTTCGCCGTCGAACGGGCGAAGGTGAGCAGCTGCGGGTCGCCTGCTTGATGCAGCAGCGTCCCTCCAGCGTTAACGACCGCGAGGTGGACGCGGTGAATACTTTCTGTTAGGCTTCCACGGAATATGCGGACAATGGTGTCAGAAGGCTTCATGTAGCGGGTTCACTCCATACTAGGATTATTGAAAAGAGGTTGCAATCATGATGATCGAGCGTAGCGGATTAATCATTTGGGTAAACGATATCAAAGCCGCGAGAAACTTGGAACGGTTCGGTTCCCTTCATTACATATCCAAGAAAATGAATTATGCCGTTCTTTATATACATGCCAGCAAAGTAGATGAGACAACACGGAACCTTTTGAAGCTCCCGTACGTCAAGAAGGTAGAGAAGTCTTACCGTAACGAAATTAAAACCGAATACAGTAGTGATGTGCCGGACAAAACTAGATTTTACACCCTTTGAGGCTGCAGTGCAAAACGAAAGCTTCGTAAGAAGCTTTTTTTATTTTTTGAATTTTTAGAAAATAAGCATTTTTTCATGATCTCACAAATATTTATTAATAATTTTATATATTCTTTCATGGGAAAAAAAGTTATAATCAAGTAAAATATAACTTACATGCAGATAGGGAATAGGTACACGGTCTCATTTTAGTAGGAAAGGGGTTGTGATCATGAAAGACAAGGTGATGGGGAGATGGAGTACTTATGAACCATTCTTCGTACAGCTGGGTGACAAGAAAGTGGCGGACGTCGTGATCACGAATCATGCAAAGCTGAGATGGAGTGATCGTGTTTCTAGCGAAAACAATTCACTCGAGGAAATTTGCGCTTTTCTGTGGGAAAAGCTTAAAAATGATAGCATCGTCCCTTATTATCGCAATGAAGAAGACGTTTATCTCATTGATGATGACTTAGTTGTTGTGGCGGAGTTTGCCCATTTGGAGCATGAGACTGATCTCGTGGGCAATCCGCTTCACAAAATGATTATTGTTACTTTCCTTGGGAAAATGTCGGAAACGATGGAGCTTCGTGATTTGAAGTCTTATTATTCTTGGCTTAGACACTCGCGTCGCATGACACTGATCAAGAACAGTCGCAAGCGTCGATAGCCGAATAGGTTGCTTAACTGGAGTGTGTCGATGAAGGCATGCTCTTTTTTGTGTCTTAATGGACTGTGTGCTTGCGATTTCATATAATGGAAACAAAGAGAGGCGGGTTTACATGGCACTTAATTTTCATCAACTGCATATCTTCTTTACCGTGGCGGAGAAAGGCAGCTTCTCTCACGCGGCGGGAGCCTTACATATGACACAGCCTGCTGTGACCATGCAGGTGCAATCTCTGGAAGATTATTTCGGCGTCAAGCTATTTCACCGCAGCACCAAAAAGATCGAGCTGTCCGAAGCGGGACGAGCTCTGCTGCCATTTGCTAAAAACAGCATTGAGCTTATCCGTGAGACCGATGTTGCTATGTCCAAATTTACGAAGATGATTGAAGGACGGCTGCAGTTGGGCGCCAGCTTGACGATGGGGGAATACATTTTACCTCGCCTTCTTGGACCCTTCAGCAAAGACTATCCTAACATCTCCGTATCGATGAAAGTGATGAATACAACTCAGATTTTGGACGAGGTCCTGGGTCATCAGCTCAATTTCGGACTTGTCGAAGCGCCTATTCATCATCCGGATGTCCATACCGAAGCGATTCTTAGTGATGAGCTTAAGCTCATCGTGCCTGCGGATCATCCGCTAGCCGATATGGAGGTTGTCACACTGGAAGAGCTGCTGAAATATCCGTTTGTGCTTCGTGAGCAAGGTTCCGGGACGAGAAGAGTGATGGAAGAAGAGTTCGCGCGCTGCAACATGGATTGCTCTTCCATGAAAATTGTCATGGAGCTGGGCAGCACAGGTGCTATTAAATCTGCTGTTGAAGCGGGTTTGGGCATATCCATTCTTTCCCAGTCGTCCGTTAAGCATGAAGTGACGCTAGGTCTCTTTAAAGTGAAGCAGATCGAGAACATTGTCTTTGAACGCAGCTTCTATGCCATTTACTTGAACTCTACGCTGCTGCCAATTTCGGCAGTAAGCTTCATGACTTTCTTGCGACAAGAGGATTTAAGCCGCTTCCTTTAATATTTTACATAAGTCTACAGTTCGCTTAATGATGTGTTCATAGTTATCATTTACGATGAAAGAAGGGAATAGAAAATGTCTGCAAGAATCGAAGCGGATTTACATACACATACGACAGCATCAGATGGGACTCAGCGCCCTGCTGCTAACGTTCAAATGGCTTTTGACGCTGGACTGGGCGCATTAGCGATAACTGACCACGATACGGTCTCAGGTGTCTCAGAGGCGCTCTTAGCGGGGCGTGAGCTCGGTATTGAGGTTGTGCCAGGCGTTGAAATTTCGACTGTAGCTAATGGTCAGGATATCCACGTGCTAGGTTATTATATTGACATTCATAATGAGGGGTTTCTTCAGAGACTGGCTTCTTTGCGAGACACGAGAGATACCCGCAATAACATGATTATTGAGCGCTTGCAGCAGCTTGGACTAGACATTACGATGGCGGAAGTGCTTCGGGAAGTAGAGAATATTAAGAGTAAAGGCGACACAGTTGGAAGGCCTCACATTGCCGCGGTACTGCTGCACAAAGGCTATGTGAGCTCGATTAGCGAGGCTTTTGACCGGTATTTAGGAACTGGTGCTGCCGCTTATGCCAATCCACCAAGAATTGAGCCAGCTACGGCGATTAGGTGGATCCGAGAAGCGGGAGGGAAGGCCGTCCTCGCACACCCAGGTATTTACCATGATGATGCCCTTGTAGAGGCAATTGTCCATCAAGGCTTGGATGGTATTGAAGTCTATCACTCTGATCATACGCCGGAAGATGAGGCGAAGTATCTCAGCCTTGCACTGCGTTCCGGACTTCTCATAACGGCTGGTTCCGATTTCCATGGTGAACGAGGCGGTGTCGTATTCCACGCACCTATCGGTTCGAGGCGAATAGGAATCGAAGTTTTACAACGCCTAAAGCCAGAGAAGGAGCAGCGCTCATGAAGAAAATTCGCAAAGCTATTATCCCTGCAGCTGGTCTGGGAACTCGTTTCCTGCCAGCTACCAAGGCGCAGCCCAAAGAGATGCTGCCGATCGTTGATAAACCTGCCATCCAATATATCGTTGAAGAAGCGATTGAATCTGGCATTGAAGATATTATTATTGTCACTGGACGCAATAAGCGTGCCATTGAAGATCATTTCGACAAATCGGTCGAACTTGAGATGATGCTGGAGGAAAAAGGCAGTACGCAGCTTCTCAAAATCGTGCAATCCGTTTCGAATCTGGCCGATGTTCACTATATTCGGCAGAAACAGCCTCTCGGACTTGGTCATGCGATTCTGTGCGCCCGCAAATTTATTGGGGATGAGCCATTCGCGGTTCTTCTTGGCGATGATATTCTTCAATCCTCACCACCGGGACTTAAGCAAATGATGGACATTTATGAACAATCCGGAACGTCTGTCATTGCTGTGCAAGAAGTGCCATGGGAAGATGTCAGTAAGTATGGGATCGTCTCCCCGGCAAGCAGTCTGGACAAGTACCGGTTGATCGAAGATCTGGTTGAGAAGCCGGACCGAGATCAGGCGCCTTCGAATTTAGCCGTTATTGGCCGATACATCATTATGCCGGAAATTTTCGGTATTTTGGAGAGGCAAGAGCCTGGCCGCGGCGGTGAAATTCAATTGACCGACGCTTTGCGTGTACTCAACAGGGAGCGGCAAATGGCTGCCTATCTGATGCAAGCTAAGCGCTATGACGTTGGCGATAAGATGGGATACATTGAAGCGACTATTGAGCTTGCCTTGCAGCGTCCGGATTTACAGGACCAAGTAAAAGCCTATCTATTATCTCTGATTCATCAGTTGGATTTAAAATAGAGAAACGCGGATGGAAACTTGGGAGGTTGGATGGCATGGTACAGGTGCAGCGAATTGCGGTTATTGGAACGGGATATGTCGGTCTGGTATCGGGTACTTGCTTCGCGGAGATGGGGCATCAGGTGATTTGCGCTGATCGTGACGAAGGAAAGATAGCTCGCTTGCAGCAAGGGGATATTCCAATTTATGAACCTGGTCTGAAGGAGCTAGTCTCGTCCAATCTAATAGCCCGCCGCCTATCGTTTACATCGTTAATCAGTGACGCCATATTCTTATCCGATATCATCTTCATTGCTGTTGGAACACCAACAATGGACAATGGCGATGTGGATATGACCCAAGTTAACAGTGTCATTGCAAGTATTGCCGCCTATTCCACTACTTCCAAGATCATCGTGATGAAAAGTACCGTACCGGTAGGTACGGGTCGCTGGGTAGAAGAGCAGTTGAAGTCTTTAGCTGCTGCTGATTTAGACATACATGTTGTTTCCAACCCTGAATTTCTTAGAGAAGGATCTGCGATAGAGGATACCTTTCATCCGGATCGTGTCGTCATTGGTGCAGATCACCAGGAAGCAGGAGCTCGAGTTGCTGCCCTGCACGCTTCTTTACGTACTGAGCTGCTTCTGACAGACCGCGAAAGCGCTGAGCTTATCAAATACGCCTCCAACGCCTTTCTGGCAGCCAAAATTTCATTTATTAACGAAATGGCTCATGTGTGTGAGAAGGTGGGGGCTAATGTTGGCCTTGTGGCCAAAGGAATGGGGCTGGATCGCCGGATTGGTCCTCATTTCCTGAACGCGGGTATTGGATACGGGGGCTCCTGCTTCCCCAAAGATACGAAAGCGCAGCTTAAGCTTGCTCAGAACGTCGATTATGATTTCAAAATATTACGTTCCGTGATTGAAGTGAATCACCTGCAGAGAGAACGCTTCGTACATAAAATTGAACGTGCAGTCGGCAATTTGAATGGGAAGCGAATAACTGTATTAGGTTTGGCTTTTAAGCCCAATACAGACGATTTACGTGATGCTCCTGCGCTTGATATTATTGCCGCACTTAAAGAACGGGGCGCCATAGTTAATGCCTATGACCCTGTATCTACAAGGCATGCCGCTCAGCTCCTTCCGGAAGTGAACCTGTTCACCGATCCTTATCTTGCCCTCCATGAGGCTGACGCGGTGGTTATCACGACGGAGTGGGATGAGATTCGCCGCTTGAATTGGCGTCTGGTCAGAAGTCTTGTGAAGGAATCCCTCATCGTGGATGGTCGGAATATATTTGAACCAGAAGAGATGAGTAGACTCGGTTTTACCTATGTGTCGATCGGTAGGAAAACAGCCGTGTTGGATGTGGTTATTTCATAAAATCATGAAATAAAGAACCTAGCGGTAAGCCGCTAGGTTCTTTATTTACAAGCCAGAATTTATATGGTTCGGGTTTGGTTTAAGCGAAAGCTTAACCCTTATTTAACATTTATAAGTTTAGGTTTGAGCGAGCTTTAATGAGATGAAGTGACTATGTTTGTTTGTGATAACCTGCAATTGTACATGCTTTTTTCTTTGAATAGCTCCTATTCGTAAATTCCTGCAATCGTGCAGGCTTTTGCGGTCTTTTTTAATTTCAGGATGGAAAATCAGAAAATTCCTGCATAATAGCAGGCTTTTCCTCTTTTCAAACGGTTTTAACAAAAATATCTGCACTTTCGCATTAATTGTGGGCCGTTTCAACAGTTCTTGGAACCCCCCCTATGCACTCAAGAATGGGTTTTCACCAAGGACCTTAGGCAGAGCCTGAGTTTTTTTCTGTAGATAAGAGAGTATAAGTTTTATACTTTTGCTTCGCATCTACCTTGACAAAAGCGCTCGTCCCTGAAGGACGACGAAGTCGTTTATCTTTCTATCCAAATGAATGTTATTTTATCGTAACGTTCATCTGCTTAATCATGTTCTCATCCGGCGTTACAAATAGTGTCTTCTGATTCACATAAATAACAAATCCGGGCTTTGATCCATTCGGCTTGTGGACATGTTTGATAGCTGTATAGTCAACAGGGACTTGGCTGGAATGTTTGGCTTGACTGAAATAGGCGGCCAATTGGGCTGCCTCCAGCAGGGTAGTCTCTGAGTAGCTATCGCTGCGAATAACGACATGGGAGCCAGGAATATCCTTCGTATGCAGCCATGTATCCATCGAAGAGGCAAGCCGATTCGTTAAATATTCGTTCTGCGTATTATTTTTACCAACATAGATTGGGACACCTTCACTGGAAAGGTAGCAGGCCAAAGCCGGCTTATCTTTCTTTTTCTTTTTACGCTGTTTTTTGTTGCGGTCACGTACATAACCTTGCTCCATAAGCTCATCGCGGATCTCTTCGATATCGGTTAAAGAAGCGACACTAAGCTGCTGCAGTAAGGAGTTTAAATACGTAATCTCTTGATGGGTTTGTGCAATTTGTTCCTCGACAATCGCGGTGCTGTTTTTCATTTTTGTGTACTTTTTAAAATACCGCTGAGCATTTTCAGAGGGGTTCAATAGCGGATCCAGCTTTATTTTTATCAAAGCCTGGTCTTCATCATAGTAGTTGATGATCTCGACCTCGCGATCCCCTCTTTTGATCAGGTGAAGGGAGGCCGTCAACAGCTCGCCGAGAATCCGGTATTTGTCGGCATCTTTGGAGTCATCAACGGTTTCTTGAAGTTTTTCCAACTTTTTAACATTTTTATTCGCTTCATTATGCAAAAAACGGAGCAAATCGGCCACACGTTGTTTGACCGTATCTCTTTCCGCTTTATCGCCATAAAAATGCTCCAAACAATCACTCGGAGTCGCATAGGACGTGGAAATGCCGGTAATGTGTGTTAAAGGTGTCATGGCAAAGAACAATTTACCAGTACCTTCTTGCTCCACAATGACGGGTTCGTAGCGATGCTGCCGTACAGCCGTCATTACACCATCGAAAGCTGTCCACAGGGCCGTTGGGTCTAATTTATGTTCGTTGTTCCCGTCTTGACGGCTGCGGTATACGATTTCTTTGGCGATCAAAGGGCTTAAACCACTGAATGTATGAACTAATTTTTGTTCTGGTTTATCCTTGGACTCTTCTTCACCGGAATCTTGATGAATAGCTTGCAGGAACGAAGAGGCATCGGCCTCTAGTGGATTTTGCTTATTCTGTTCTGGCGGCGTGACATACCTGCTTCCCGGCATAACAATCCGATAAGAACTTATTGCGGGCGTTACGTGATGGATGCCGTCTAGAATCGTTTCTGTTGCCGGGTCCAGAAGAATAATATTGCTGTGACGGCCCATGATTTCTACAATAATCTGTTTGGTGCTCATATCTCCTAATTCATCGCGATGACGAATTTGCATACGGATGACCCGCTCCATGCCGATTTGTTCCACGGCTTCAATCACACCGCTCTCACAGTGCTTGCGAAGCAGCATGCAGAACATAGGAGCATCCATTGGATTTAACGAGGACTGCTCGGTGATTTGGACCCTCGGATAGGTAGGATTTGCTGAAAGAAGAAGTTTCACATTTTGCCCTTGTGCTCGGATGTGCATAATAACGTCATTTTCGGTGGGCTGGTGAATTTTATTGATTCGGCCTCCTACACACGCTTGCAGTTCGTGAACAATTGCATGAAGGACTAGTCCGTCTAAAGCCATGATACATACAACTCCATTTCTAGGGAGCTAACTGCAATGTGCGTTGAAATCACAATTATCTCCTCGGATAAAAACTTTGCTAACCTCTATGATGCCATACTTTTCACAAAAACTTAAGCGTTAGTCGGCAAGAAAGATGATTTCAGGGATATTTTCCTGCTTGTCTGAATACATTTACTTATGAGTTAATGGCGAGATTATGTGGAAGTGGGAGGGAGAAGGGCAGATGAGTCAGAATAAGTGGTACCAGTTGACATCGGAAGAAGTCCTGCAGTCACAGCAGGTGAGCATGCAGCAAGGATTGCCCTGGGAGGAAGCTTGGAAGCGACAGGCGGAAGTTGGTCGAAACGAGCTTTCCGAAGGGAAGCGTGTTTCTCCGATTACACTGCTTTTGAATCAATTCAAAGATTTCATGGTGCTAGTCTTATTGGGGGCGACCTTGATTTCCGGCTTGCTGGGTGAATATTTAGATGCCATTACCATTATCGTTATTATTGTGATGAATGGCATTCTTGGTTTTACACAGGAATTTCGTGCGGAACGTTCATTACGTGCACTTAAAGAACTATCAGCCCCTAATGCAAATGTTTGGAGAGAAGGCGCAGCTCATCAAATACCAGCTCGTGATTTGGTCCCAGGCGATATTATTTTGCTCGAAAGTGGGGACCGGGTGCCGGCAGATGTGCGCTTTCTGGAAACGAATGGCGTATATATCGAGGAGTCAGCCCTAACAGGGGAGTCGGTGGCCGTCAGCAAAATAACATCGCCTATATCTAACGATGAAGTACCACTGGGGGATCAGCGCAACCTGGGTTTCATGGGTACGATGGTATCGCGTGGAACGGCCAAAGCTATTGTGGTTCGTGTCGGGATGAGCACGGAGATGGGGAAAATCGCTGATCTGATTCAAAATACAGAATCGATGGAAACGCCGCTTCAGCATCGCTTGGAACAGCTTGGGAAGATTCTGATTATCGTTGCGATTGCACTGACAGTTCTCGTTGTTATCGCAGGTATTATGCATGGACAACCACCTTATGCGATGTTCCTGGCGGGTGTCAGCTTAGCCGTCGCCGCTATTCCGGAAGGACTTCCGGCTATAGTAACCATTGCGCTTGCACTCGGCGTACAGCGTATGATTAAGCGCAAAGCCATTGTAAGGAAATTGCCTTCTGTAGAAACCTTAGGCTGTGCCTCGGTCATCTGCTCTGATAAAACAGGAACGCTGACGCAGAATAAAATGACGGTTACGCACTTATGGGTGGGCGGCGATGTGCTGGAAGTGACGGGCGACGGGTATACGCCGGTTGGGGATATCCAATTAAGTGGACAAAACACCGATGCGCTTAAGAACCCATCACTCAGCAGGCTGCTTCACGTGTCCGTGCTTTGTAATAATGCAACCTTGTATGAGGAAAAGCAGGAGTTGAAACGGAAGAAGGGCAAGGACGGCAAAGACGGCGTCGTCTCTGTATGGAACATTAAAGGGGATCCAACCGAAGGTGCATTAGTGGTCCTGAGTGCGAAGAGTGGCATTACCCAGGAGTCGCTAAGCGAGAAATATAAGCGTATCGCCGAATTTCCTTTTGACTCTGAGCGTAAACGGATGTCTGTTCTTGTGACTTCTGAGCATGGTCGGATGGCTTGCACGAAGGGCGCTCCTGATGTTCTCATTCAACATTGCAGCTACATCCTATGGGATGGAAAAGTGATTCCGTTTACGTCAACGCTGAAACAGAAAGTGATTTCTGCCAACGAAGGCATGGCCAAATCCGCTCTGCGGGTGTTGGGGATTGCTTACAAAGAACTTAAGAGCAGTGACCGATACGAGGATTATGAGGATGTAGAAAACAGTCTGATCTTTGTCGGATTAACCGGCATGATTGATCCACCGCGCAAAGAAGTTCGTGAGTCAATCTCAAAGTGCCGTAAAGCAGGCATCAAAACGATCATGATTACAGGTGACCATCAGACAACTGCTGAGGCGATCGCTAAGCAGCTTGGTATGATTCCAGCAAATGGAGTCAGCATGAGCGGTCAGCAGATTGCGAGTCTCTCGGACGATGAACTGGATGCTAAAGTGAATGATACCTACGTGTATGCGAGAGTTTCCCCTGAGCATAAACTGCGTATCGTCAAAGCTTTGCAGCGTAAAGGACATGTCGTCGCTATGACGGGGGATGGCGTGAACGATGCACCAGCGATCAAAGCTGCGGATATCGGCATCGCGATGGGGATTACAGGAACGGATGTATCCAAGGAAGCTTCCTCTTTAATTCTCAGCGATGATAACTTCTCCACGATCGTTGCAGCGATTGAAGAAGGACGCGGTATCTATGAAAATATTCGTAAATTCATCCGGTATCTGCTTGCCTCGAATGTGGGCGAAATTATGACGATGTTCATTGCGATGATGGCCGGTCTCCCTTTGCCGCTAGTACCGATTCAAATTCTATGGGTGAATCTTGTCACCGATGGCCTTCCTGCTATGGCGCTGGGTGTGGATCAAGCGGAGAAGGATTTGATGCAGCACAAGCCGCGCTCGTCAAAAGAAAATATTTTCGCAAGACGTTTGGGTTGGAAAATTATTTCCAGAGGTATTCTGATCGGCGTTTGCACCTTGGGTGCTTTCTGGCTCGTATTGCGAGTCAACCCATCTGATGCTGATACCTTAGTGAAAGCGCAAAGCGTTGCATTTGCCACTTTGGTCATGGCTCAACTCATTCATGTGTTCGATTGCCGCAGCTCACGCTCTATTTTCCACCGTAATCCTTTTCAAAATCGGTACCTTGTTCTCGCTGTGCTTTCCTCGCTCATCTTGATGTTGGCCGTTATGTATGTGGAAGCTCTTCAACCTATCTTCAAAACCGTTCCACTTGGTTGGAAGGATTGGATTCTGGTTCTGGTCGCCGCTGGCATTCCGACCTTTTTAATGGGACTGGGCAGCGTGCTGTCGCCAAAGCGCAACAAGAATTCACCTCGTTCTGTTTCGTACAATTCGTCCAAGCCGAGTTTTAGATAGGGATTTGAAGGCAACCTTTTTCTCATTTGAAATGAAAGTGGTGCACAAAGCTGCCTTGAGGCGGCTTTTTTGCTTGAAACGGGCCTTAGATCTCCATGGGATGGGATGTAAAAGTCGGATATCGAATAATTCAGCTAGTAACACTATCCCATTAGCTCATGTCGTGGCGAATCAGAGAGATATTCGGTTGGAATGGGAAGTAAGGACTATGCATCAAGACATTTTTACGCTATGATAATGGCTAAACCGCATACTGGGAGTGCTATAAACAATGAATTTCACAAAAATGCATGGTCTAGGCAACGACTTTATCGTAGTAGCTGGTGAGAAAGAACTTCCTGCTGATGCAGATCAGCGTGCGATCCAGCTATGCAATCGTTTCTTTAGTATTGGAGCCGACGGCATCGTCTATATTCTTCCTTCTGACAAGGCTGATTTCAAAATGCGCATTATGAACTCCGACGGTTCTGAAGCCGAGCAATGCGGCAATGCCATTCGCTGCGTTTCTAAATATGTATACGATCATAAGCTAATTGATAAAACGGAGATTACCGTTGAAACACTTGGCGCAGGCGTACAAAAGGTACAATTAAACGTACAAGATGGCAAAGTTCGGACGGTTCGCGTAGATATGGGTCAACCGATCCTGAACGGCCTTCAAGTCCCAACTACGGTCGATGAAGCTAAAGTTATTAATTACCCGATTGAAGTGGACGGAAAAGAATTTCGTTTTACAGCGGTTTCGATGGGGAATCCGCACTGTGTCATTTATGTGGAGGATGCTGTGAATTTCGATCTGGCCACATGGGGGCCGAAGCTCGAAGTGCATCCGATGTTCCCGCGTAAAATCAATGTCGAATTCGTTACGGTAAAAAATCGTGCTTATACGGATATGCGCGTTTGGGAAAGAGGAGCAGGTCCTACACTTGCTTGCGGAACTGGCGCTTGTGCAACGCTTGTATCTTCCGTATTAAACGGTTTAACGGACCGTGAAGCGACAGTTTCGCTCAAAGGCGGAGAGTTGTTTATCGAATGGAATGAAGCGGATAACCATGTTTATATGACCGGACCTGCAGAAGAAGTATTTACGGGCACGCTTTAAGTTCATTACATTTTTTTGGTAGGTGGGGAATTTATTATGAAATTGGATCTTCGTACGGCGCTGCAGCGGGACATTATAATCGGTGACGGCGCTATGGGGACTTATTTATATCAGATGGGATTTCCTGTCGGCATTTCTTATGAAGAATTGAATTTGCTTAGACCGGAAACGGTTGCTGACGTGCACCGCCGTTATTTTGAGGCAGGTGCGCGTCTTATTGAAACGAATACATTCTCGGCTAATCGCGAAAAATTATCCAAGTACGGATTAGAAGGCGATGTTGAAGCCATTAACCGCGCAGGTGTTGAGCTTGCCAGAAAAGCGGTTGGCGACGAAGCATATGTCGTTGGAGCTATCGGATCTATTCGTGCGGGCAAGCGCAAAAACGTTCGTACGTCGGATGTTGAGGAATCACTCCGCGAGCAGATTGGCATCTTGCTGGATTCACCTGTAGATGGGCTATTGCTTGAGACCTTTTATGATTTGGAAGAGCTGCAGCTCGCGCTGCGCATCATTCGCAGCATGAGTGAGCTGCCTGTCATTTGTCAGTTCGCTAACGAAGGCACTGGCAGCACCCAAGACGGCGTTCCGCTGCAAGAAGCGTTCGGGCGGTTGCGCGACGACGGGGCTGACGTTATTGGCTTCAACTGCCGCGTCGGCCCGAACGGGATTCTCCGTTCGATGGAGAAGCTAACTCCAATCGCCGGCATCCCGTTCTCCGCGTTCCCGAACGCGGGGCTGCCCGACTACGTCGACGGGCACTACACCTATGCGGCGACGCCTCAGTACTTCGCCGAGAGCGCTCTGCGCTTCGCTGACCTCGGCGCGCGCATCATCGGCGGCTGCTGCGGCACCACGCCGGAGCATATCGCCGCCGTCGCTCAGGCGCTGCAAGGCTACGTCCCAGCTGCGCCTGGTACGGTGTCCTCCGCGCGAGCTGTGCGCGTGAGCGAGCCCGCCCCGGCGAAGCCTGCGCCGCCGGCAGGCAAACCTTCGCTGCTCGAAATCGTGAAGCAGCGCAAAACCGTCATTGTCGAGCTGGATCCCCCGCGGGATCTCGACATCGAGAAATTTATGCAGGGGTCTAAGGCCCTGCAGGATGCCCATGTCGACGCCATTACGATGGCCGACAATTCACTGGCCGTGACGCGCATGAGCAACCTGGCCCTCGGCTACCTCGTGCAGGAACGCTTAAGCACGCGACCGCTGATCCACATCGCGTGCCGCGACCGCAACATGATTGGGACGCAGTCCCATCTGATGGGTCTTCACGCACTAGGTATTGACCACGTGCTGGCCGTGACCGGCGATCCCGCCAAATTCGGCGATCTCCCTGGGTCCAGCTCCGTCTACGATCTGACCTCATTCGAGATTATTCGCATGATTAAGCAGCTTAACGAAGGCATTGCCTTCTCGGGTAAGCCGCTAAAGCAGAAAGCCAACTTCGTTGTTGGGGCTGCTTTTAATCCGAATGTGAAACATTTGGACAAAGCGGTTCAGCGCTTGGAACGCAAGATTGAAGCTGGCGCCGATTACATCATGACGCAGCCCGTCTACGACGCTAAGCTGATTGAACAAATTTATGAAGCGACGAAGCATTTAAATATACCGATTTTCATAGGTATTGCTCCGCTGGCTAGCGGAGGGAACGCTGAATATCTGCATAATGAAGTTCCAGGTATTCGGTTATCCGATGAAGTAAGAGAACGCATGAATGGACTCAAGGGCGAAGCAGGACGGGCAATGGGCGTTGAGATTGCCAAAGAGCTTCTGGATGCAGCAATGCCTTTCTTTAATGGCATCTATCTGATGACCCCTTTTCTGGCCTATGAGATGTGCGTAGACCTAACGAAGTATGTATGGGAAAAGTCGAATCGGCATGATTTCCACTTGTACCCACTTTCAAAATGAATTAAAATAGGTTAATGGATGTGATTAGGATGATTTGCAGTATGACCGGATTCGGACAAGCGAATCGTTCTTTTGCGGGATACAACGTGTTTATCGATGTGAAATCGGTCAATCATAGGTATAGTGAAGTGTCGATTCGATTGCCGAAGGAATGGGCGGCTTTTGAAGACGCTTTGAAGAAAACGGTGCTGCAAGCGGTGAAGAGAGGACGGGTAGACGTCTTCGTCACGGCGGAACGTGAAACGGCTTCCCCGAAGAGCGTTACGGTTAATTTTGCTTTGGCAGATGCTTATTTACAGGCTGCAGAGCAGTTGAAGGAACGCTATGGGTTTGCCGAGCAGGTCGAACTCGAAGATTTATTGAAACTTCCGGATCTCATTCAGATGAAGGAGTCGCGTAAGGAACCTGATGAAGAGATTGAACAGGAGCTATGCGCCTGCTTGCAGGAGGCCGTTGCCAGATTATCCGACATGCGGCTGCGGGAAGGAGCGTTTCTGGAGCAAGATATTCGTGAGCGCTTGGCGGAATTGAAGCGAATCCATGTCGAATTGGTAGCATTAGCACCTCAAGTGGTTCAAGACTACGCGGCTAAGATGACGTACAGAATTCAGTCACTTCTTCAGGAGCAAACGCCTGTGGATGAGCAGCGCCTAGCGACAGAAATTGCGATATTCGCAGATCGTTCGAATGTGGATGAGGAATTAACTCGACTGAAAAGTCATTTTGAGCAATGTGAACAATTGCTGACAGAGAAAGAGCCTGTTGGACGAAAGTTGGATTTCTTGATTCAAGAAATGAATCGAGAAGTGAACACGATCGGATCCAAGTCCAATCACTCGGAGCCTACGGCTAGAGTGATTACGATGAAAGCAGAGCTTGAGAAGATGCGCGAACAAATACAGAATATCGAGTGAAGCGGCATGGAGCTTCGCGAGGAGGAAGTCGTAATGGCTATCAAATTAATTAATATCGGGTTCGGCAACATCGTATCAGCGAACCGCATTATCTCGATCGTAAGTCCGGAATCGGCACCGATCAAGAGGATCATTCAAGAAGCGCGTGATCGTCACATGCTGATTGACGCTACATATGGTAGAAGAACCCGTGCCGTTATTATCACTGACAGCGACCATGTGATATTGTCGGCAGTACAACCAGAGACGGTAGCGCATAGACTTTCCAACAAGGACGATGATCATGACGAGTAATACGAATACCCTTGAGCGTGAGAGAGGCATTCTGATTGTTTTATCGGGTCCTTCCGGTGTCGGCAAGGGAACCGTTTGCGCCGCGCTGCGCAAGTGTTCGCCGGATATCGTATACTCGGTATCGGCCACAACCCGTTCTCCTAGACAAGGGGAAGTGGACGGTGTGAACTATTTCTTCAAAACGCGTGAGCAATTTCAACAGATGATCGAAACGGATGAAGTGCTGGAATGGGCCGAATATGTAGGTAATTTCTACGGTACTCCGAGACGTTTTGTTGAGGAAACGCTGCGCTCCGGTCGAGATGTCATCTTGGAAATCGAAGTGCAGGGTGCTCTGCAAGTCAAACAAAAGTTTTCCGAAGGTGTTTTCATTTTCTTGCTGCCGCCCTCTCTAGATGAGCTTGAGAATCGCATTGTAACACGTGGTACGGAAACGGATGAAGTCATTCGCAGCCGCATGTCGGTAGCTATGAATGAAATTCGCTTGATGGAGCACTATGACTATGCGATTGTAAATGACCATGTAGAAACGGCTTGTTCCAAAATACAAGCGATTCTCTTAGCAGAACATTGCAAAAAAGATCGGATGTATCCCAAAATCGTACAATGGATGGATGAGGTGAATTGAATGCTATACCCTTCAATTGATAAACTGCTTGATATCGTGGATAGCAAGTATTCACTAGTTGTAGCTGCTTCCAAAAGAGCAAGATCCTTGCGTGATGGCGCTAAATCAAATTTGAAAGGCCAAAAGGCCCATAAACATGTTGGAGTTGCGTTAGAAGAACTTTACGGTAACTATATCGGTTACGAGAAACTTGAGACGACAGAGACAGAGAAATATCAGAAGAAATAAATTGGTTTACCCAACAACCCTAGTGGTTGTTATTTTTTTCTCAAATTGTGCGTAGAAAGGGGATACCTATGAGTGTACTTCATGGCAAAACGATTGTACTCGGCGTATGCGGAGGCATTGCCGCTTATAAAGCTGCTGCGTTAACGAGTAAATTGACACAAGCTGGTGCAATTGTGCGTGTTATTATGACCAAATCAGCTGTTGAATTCGTAGCGCCATTAACGTTTCAAACGCTGTCTCGTCATCATGTTTTCGTGGATACCTTTGATGAGAAAGATCCTTCGGTTGTATCCCATATCAACTTGGCGGATAGCGCTGACCTCGTGCTTGTTGCGCCTGCAACGGCGAATATGATTGGCAAGCTGGCGCTTGGTCTTGGTGATGATATGCTCAGTACGACGCTTCTTGCAACCATGGCACCGATATGGGTAGCGCCTGCAATGAACGTGCATATGTATGTGAATCCGGCTGTGCAGCATAATATGCAGACCTTATTAAGTCGTGGCGTGCGTTTTATCGAACCGGGCGAAGGGCAGTTGGCTTGCGGATACGTCGGGAAAGGACGGCTTGCTGAACCTGAAGAGATTCTTGCTGCTATTGAGCGTCATTTTAAGGGGGAGGCTAGGCGCTTAGAAGGACAACGTGTTCTTGTGACTGCCGGAGGCACCGTTGAACGCATTGATCCGGTGCGGTACATTACGAATGATTCTTCCGGCAAAATGGGCTATGCTATCGCTGAAGAAGCGGCGCGTATGGGAGCCAAGGTGACACTGATATCAGGGCCATCTGCGTTATGCACACCTGAGGGTGTCCAGCTCATCAAAGTTCAGTCTGCTTTGGATATGAGAGAGGCCGTGCTAGCTCATTTGGACGAAAGTAACCTCATTGTCAAAGCTGCTGCGGTTGCCGATTACCGCCCAGCCGTTGTTTCCGAGCAGAAGATCAAAAAGAAGGCGGACTCGCTAACACTGGAGCTGATTAAAAATCCGGATATTTTACAGGAAATCGGTGCGCTCAAAAAGCATCAGTTCGTCATTGGGTTTGCAGCGGAGACGGAGCGTTTGGATGAGCATGCGATGGACAAGCTGAACCGTAAAAACTGTGATCTCATCGTTGGTAATGATGTGTCACAGGAAGGTGCGGGCTTTAGCGGAGATACGAATGTGGTGCGGTTTTATGATCGTAATGGGCTCGTAGAGGCCCTGCCTATACAGAGTAAGAAAGATGTGGCACGCAGACTGCTTGAGCTTGCAGCGGATCGTATGCATACCGCAGCGGGGAAATCCTGATGTACGCCAAAGTCATTGTCGATGTCCCAGCGAAACAAACGAACCGGGCATTCGACTATGAAGTACCCGCTTCCTTAAGCAAATGGGTTGAAGTGGGCAGTCGCGTTGGTGTGCCTTTCGGCCCTCGGGTGCTGCAAGGCTTTGTTGTCGAACTGCATAAGGAAACGCAGGTGGATGCGAATCGCATCAAGCCGATTCAGAACGTCCTGGACTTGGTTCCTCCACTTACGGAGGAACTTGTGAGTCTGGGGAGATGGGTCAGCCGCATGTACTTGTGCCATGAAGTTATAGCACTCCAGGCGATGCTGCCCGCTGCACTCAAGGCGAAATATGAGCGGGCGATTGGGGTTGGGGAGGAGTCTGGCGAGCAGTCGTTGCTGGACATGTCAGATCTGCAAGAGATTGTTAGCTTCGTGAAGTCCAAAGGCTCAGTTTCGATGGATGCTTTAATGGAGCGTTTTGCAAGTGACGGCGCCCTCATTAAACAACTGCTGAGCGCAGGTATCCTAACGGAAGTACAAGTGGTCAAAGACCGCATGAATACGAAGAAGGCGTTAACCGTTTTCCCTCCAACTGGAGGGAGCGGACTGGAAGAGGCTTTGGCCGAACTTCCTGCCAGAGCTAACAAACAGCAGGATGTGCTGCGTTATTTGATGGAGCATCCACACGCGATTCGGCTTACGGAGCTGATGGAAACGGTGGAGGTCGGCGCTAGCACGGTCAAAAGCTTGGCGGATCGGGGGTGGATTGAGCTTCGCGAGGTCGAAGTGATGCGCGACCCCTATGCGGGGCGTGCTTTCACGCGGACGAAGCCGCTTCCCTTAACAGAAGAACAGAGTCGTGTCTTCGCGGAAATTCGGGATGCTGTAGCGGAGGAACGGAATGAGGTATTTCTGCTGCATGGGGTAACGGGCAGCGGTAAAACCGAAGTGTACTTACAATCCATTCAACAGTGCTTGGATATGGACAAAGAAGCGATTGTACTCGTTCCCGAAATTTCGCTGACACCACAGATGGTAGAACGATTTAAAGGGCGGTTCGGCGATTTGGTCGCTGTCCTGCACAGTCGGTTATCGAATGGCGAACGGTACGACGAATGGCGTAAAATTATGCGCAAGCAAGTGAAGGTTGTGATCGGCGCTCGTTCGGCGATTTTTGCTCCTTTTACGAGAATTGGCCTTATTATCATTGATGAAGAGCACGAATCTTCCTATAAGCAGGAGGAGAGCCCCAAATATCACACTCGTGATGTGGCGGTTCAAAGAGCAAAGCAGCAAAATGCCGTCGTTGTGCTCGGTTCCGCAACTCCCTCTCTGGAAAGTATCGAGAAGACAAGGCGACGCCGTGACAGGGAGAAACCTCCTTTTCGTTTGTTGACGATGCGGGAACGCGTAGCCAGCCGACCCATGCCCCCAGTAGCTATTGTCGATATGCGTGAGGAGCTGAAAAACGGAAATCGTTCTATGTTCAGCCGTTCCTTGTATAAAGCGATCGAAGATCGGTTACAAAAGAAAGAACAGATTGTTTTACTGCTGAATCGGCGTGGGTATGCGACGTTCGTGATGTGCCGTACATGCGGTTTCGTCTCGCAATGTCCGCATTGTGATATTTCACTAACCTATCATCAAAGCTCGCGTATGCTGCGCTGTCATTATTGCGGCTATGCGGAGCGCGAGGTCACGCAGTGTCCTAGCTGCCAGTCGGAGCATATTCGTCATTTTGGAACAGGAACACAGCGTGTTGAAGAGGAGCTTAGTAAGATTTTCCCCGGGATACGGGTCATCCGCATGGATGTCGATACCACGACGGAGAAAGGCTCGCATGAAAAATGGCTGACGATGTTTCGCGAAAAGCAGGCGGATGTGCTGCTTGGCACGCAGATGGTAGCCAAAGGGCTGGATTTTCCCGACGTGACCTTAGTGGGGGTTATCGCAGCGGATACGGTGCTTAATTTGCCGGATTTCCGTTCAGCGGAGCGGACTTTTCAGTTGTTAACACAGGTAGCAGGCCGGGCGGGTCGCCATGAAAAGCAAGGCGAAGTGTTCGTCCAGACATACACACCTGAACATTATAGTGTACAGTATGCAAGCCAGCACGATTATATCGCTTTTGCGAACCATGAGCTTGATATACGCGCAAATTTAGGCTATCCGCCTTATCAGCGGTTGATTCTGATCACTTTCTCGCATGAGCAGGTTCCGCTTCTGGTGCGCTCTGCGGAGGCTTTTGTAACAAGATTGAAGGAGATTGCTTTTACGTATCAGGCTCAGCAGGTGGATCTGTTTACGAACACGTTGTCCGCGGATCAATCTTTTCAAATGGACGTGCTAGGACCTGTTGCATCGCCGATTTCACGAATCAAAGATAGATATCGATTCCAATGCGTGGTAAAATATCGGGGGGAAGATCAGGCTGCAGAGATCGTGGCTAAAGCAGTAGCTTGGTTTGAAGAGCGCTCAGCGAAAGAAAAGCTGCTGATAAGCGTGGATGTAGACCCGCAATATTTGATGTAAGGAACCCCAAATAGAGAAGACTTCAAAGGTAGGTGCACATTATGGCTATTCGTATTATAGTTAAAGATCCAGATCCAGTGCTGCGTGAGAAAGCCATTACGGTTACGAAATTTAATTCCAATCTGCATAAACTGCTAAATGATATGGCAGACACAATGTATGAAGCTGAGGGCGTGGGTCTTGCTGCCCCGCAAATCGGTATTCTTAAACGCGTTATTGTCATGGATTGCGGAGAAGAGCACGGTGGTTTGATTGAAATGATCAATCCTGAGGTTGTCACTTCCAGCGGTGAACAACTGGGGCCGGAAGGCTGCTTAAGCATTCCTGGACTTCGCGGCGATGTACTTCGACCGCTCCATGTTACGGCCAAAGGTCAAGATCGTGATGGGAATCCGATTGAAGTGACGGGGACGGATTTGTTGGCTCGCTGCATTTTTCATGAAATCGATCACTTGAACGGTGTTCTGTTTACGGATCTTGCAACCAAAACGTATACAGCTGAAGAAGAGGAAGATTCCGAGTGAACATTATTTTCATGGGCACGCCGGATTTCGCAGTACCCTCCTTGCGTCTGCTCTTGGAGGAAGGCTATAACGTAACGACGGTTGTCACACAGCCGGATCGGCCGAAAGGGCGGAAGCGCGTCCTGACGCCGCCTCCGGTGAAGGTTGAAGCAGAAAAGCATGGGATTCCGGTACTTCAGCCGGAGAAATTGCGTCAAGCGGATTCAGTTGAGCTTTTGAGACAATTAAAACCGGATTTGATTGTAACAGCTGCTTACGGACAGATTTTGCCCAAAGCGGTTTTGGACCTGCCGCAGTACGGATGTATTAACATCCATGCTTCACTGCTGCCCAAATATCGAGGCGGAGCGCCGATCCATCATGCTGTGATTCGTGGCGAAGCTGTAACAGGTGTTACGATTATGTATATGGCCGTAGGTCTTGATACCGGAGATATGATTTCAAAGGTGGAGCTTCCGATCGAAGATACGGATACAACGGGCTCATTATTTGAAAAGCTAAGTATAGCTGGTGCTGATCTACTTAAGCGTACATTGCCGGATTTACTGGCAGGACGTATTCAGGTTGCCCCACAAAATGAGGCAGAGGCCATTTATTCTCCGAATATCCGCAGGGAGGACGAGTTGATCGATTGGTCGCGTTCTGCTGTCGAGCTTTGGAATCAAGTACGCGGCTTAAACCCGTTCCCCGGTGCTTACACGCTCTGGAATGGGGAAGTTATGAAAGTGTGGGCTAGCGCGAATCCCAAAAGTTCTTCGGAGCCAAGAAGCCGAAGCTTCTCTGGAATCAGCAGTGAGGCACCTGCTCCTGGAACTGTACTTGGCAGTAATGAGCAGGGCATTGAAGTGATGACGGGTGAAGGTACGCTGTGGCTGACCGAGATCCAACCTTCAGGCAAAAAGGCGATGCCCGTGTCAGAGTTCGTACGAGGGGTGCAAATCCCAGCTGGTACGGTATTCGGACAGAGTAACTAAAGCAACCAAGGATAAACGACTCCGTCGTCCCTTTGGGGCGAATGTGTTTGTCAAGGTTGATGCGAAGCTAAAGTATACAACCTATACTTTCTATTCAACCAAGGATAAACGACTCCGTCGTCCCTTTGGGACGAATGCGTTTGTCAAGGTTGATGCGAAGCTAAAGTATACAACCTATACTTTCTATTCAACTAAAAAATGAGGTATTCGATTTGTCAACGCAAAAACCAACTCGTCCGCAAAACGGACTTATGAAACCGCAGGGGGCCGGCAAGCCCTCTGCTCCAAAATCATCCTCAGGCGCTGCGAAGAGCAGCGCTGTTAAGCATTCTGCCCGTGATGCGGCACTGGATGTGCTGATTCGGGTTGAAGAAAATCAATCGTACAGCAATTTACTGCTGAATCAGGTATTGCAAAAGCATGCTCTAGAGCGGGCGGATGCGGGACTGGCGACGGAGCTCGTTTATGGGACCATCGGACGGAAAAATACGATCGATTTCTTCTTGGAGCGTTTCGTCAGCAAGGGGCTCGCGAAGCTTGAGCCCTGGGTGAGATGCTTGCTGCGGCTGAGCTTCTATCAGCTGCATTATTTGGACCGCATTCCCGACCATGCGGTCGTGAGCGAAGCGGTCAATATCGCGAAGCGCCGAGGCCATCAAGGCATCTCGGGCATGGTCAACGGCGTGCTGCGCGCGGTCATCCGCAGCAAAGAGGAGCTCACGCTGCCGGCTGCGCTCGGCGACGTAAAGCGCATCGCGCTGAGCCATTCCCATCCGGAATGGCTCGTGCGCCGGTGGATCCGTCAGCTGGGTGCCGAGCTGACGGAACAGATCTGTGCGGCGAACAATGAGCCGCCGCACGTAAGCATTCGCGCGAACGCGAGACGCCGCAGTCGCTTGGAGCTGCTGGAGCAGCTCCAAGGCAGCGGCCTCAGCGCGGAAGCGTCAGAGCTGGCCCCGGCCGGCATCCTTGTGCAGGGGGCCGGAAACATGGCGTTAGTCCCCGGCTTCCAGCAGGGGGACTTCTCGATTCAAGACGAGAGCTCGATGCTCGTCGCCGAAGCACTGGATCCGCGTCCAGGCATGACGGTGCTGGACTGCTGCGCCGCCCCTGGCGGCAAGACCGCCCATATCGCCGAGAAGATGGACGATGTGGGCAAGATCTGGGCTTGTGATTTGCACGAGCACAAGCAGAAGCTGATCGCAGATCAAGCGGAGCGTCTGGGACTGTCGTCGATCCAAACGCTTGTGTTGGATGCTGCGAAGCTGGACGAACATTTTGCGGCGGAGTCATTTGACCGCATCCTGCTTGATGCGCCCTGTTCGGGCCTTGGGGTCATTCGCCGCAAGCCTGACCTCAAGTGGGCGAAGCAGGAAGCAGAGATTGACGCAATTAGCGAGCTGCAGCATGCTATTCTGAGCAAAGTGCATAGGCTGCTCAAGCCGGGCGGCGTGCTGGTCTACAGCACGTGCACGATTGAGCACGCGGAGAACGCGGGCATGGTTGAGCGCTTCCTCGCCGAGCATAGCGAGTTTGAGCTAGCACCGCTTCCGGCGGATGTTTTCGCAAGCATTGACCCTGCGGCTGCAGCAGCCGGTATGGTGCAAATCCTTCCGCAGCAGTTCCATTCCGACGGTTTCTTCATTGCACGGCTTCGCAAACGTGTATAGCTTGTAGGCTGCGTAACGGTTCTTGGTTTAACTGTATTAACTACAGTTAATTTCAAGGAAACCGGGACAATCACGGGTACAAACTGCATTTTGTACAGCAAAAATGAGTGAATCAGGGGAATTAAGCTGATTTTATCTAAATCAACTGCACTTTTTACAGCTAAATCGCCTCAAAAAAGGCTAAGTGTTAGATTTAACTGCACTTTTTACAGTTGATTGCCTCAAAAAAGGGCTAAGTATTCGACTTAGCTGCATTTTTTACAGTTAATTGCCTCAAAAGGCGCTAGGTATTGGATTTACTCTGCACTTTTTGCAGGTAATGCTCGGGTGGTTTGGGTTGGTGTTGACGGTTACTCGGCACGTAATTGCCTATCGTTCGCAGCTGCTAACCACGGGGACGTGTGTTCGTTCCCGCTTTGTGATAAAATAACATACGATTAGCAAAAAATCAGGACAAATAACAACAGGTTGTGATAAATATGGGAAATAAACCTTATGAGAAAGATAAACCGTTTGTATATGATTTGAATTGGGATGAATGGCAGAGCTGGGTAAAAGAGAACGGCGAGTCCTCCTTTCGTGCCGGGCAAATTTTCGATT
This sequence comes from Paenibacillus sp. Soil787, assembly GCF_001429545.1. Lineage (GTDB taxonomy): Bacteria > Bacillota > Bacilli > Paenibacillales > NBRC-103111 > Paenibacillus_E. Next base: position 435,199 of record NZ_LMSP01000012.1, on the reverse strand, counting down.
GGCTTTATATTAAGCGGGTATTCAGCTTCGATGAGATGTCGAACTTGCCGAAGACGCTGCGGGACAAACTGAAGGATCAGTTTGAGTTCGTTACGCTTTCCGAAATTGCCAAGTATCAGTCGCAGGACGGTACAGTCAAGTTTTTATTTGAATTGGAAGACAAGAATGCCATTGAAACAGTTGTCATGAAGCACAACTACGGCAACAGTATTTGCGTTACAACGCAGGTTGGGTGCCGGGTAGGGTGTACGTTTTGTGCATCTACGTTGGGCGGTTTGAAGCGGGACTTGAGACCGGGTGAGATTGTGGCCCAAGTTGTTAAAGCCCAGAAATTGCTGGATGAGACTGAGGAGCGAATCTCTTCCATCGTCATCATGGGTATTGGCGAGCCTTTTGAAAATTATGAAGCGACGATGAATTTCCTTCGTGTCATGATTCACCCCAAAGGTCTGAACATTGGACAGCGTCATATCACGGTATCGACGAGTGGGATTGTGCCGAACATTTACAAGTTCGCTGATGAGAATTTGCAAGTCAATCTGGCGATATCTATTCATGCGCCGAATGATACGCTCAGATCCAAGCTGATGCCTGTCAATCGTAGATTCCCATTCGTAGATTTAATTGATGCGTGTAAGTATTACATTGCCAAAACCGGCAGACGAATTACGTTTGAATATGCCCTTATGGGGGAAGTGAATGACCAGCCTGAACATGCAGAGGAACTAGCACAAGTGCTGAAGGATATGCCGCTTAGCCATGTGAACCTGATTCCTGTGAATTTCGTGGCCGAACGGGATTTCAAACGTACGCCTAGGGATGATATTTTCACCTTCCAACGTATTCTTGAGAAGGGCAAAATTAATGCCACCATACGTCGTGAACAAGGTAGTGACATTGCTGCTGCCTGCGGACAACTGCGCGCGAAGCATATGGAGAACAAGTAATGAGGTGAAATCCGGATGAAGATGGTAAGCCGTACCGATATTGGCAAAGTCCGTTTAGTGAATGAGGACCGAGCCGCCATCCATCATGATCTCAATGGCCTATCTTTGGCTATTGTGGCTGATGGCATGGGGGGACATCAAGCTGGTGATATCGCCAGCCAAATGGCCATCGAAATGATTGCAGACGAGCTGCAATCGATCCATTGGGGAATGTCTGTTGAAGCTTGTAAGCAAGTGCTGAAGGAAGCCATTGAAAAGGCGAATGAGAAAATTTATGAATTCGCCTCAGGGCAAGAAAGTTATCATGGCATGGGCACGACGGTTGTTGCCATTATTGCTTCGCAAGAGCTTCTTATTATTGGACATATCGGTGACAGCCGCGCTTACAAGATCACCGGTGAATCGATCACACAACTAACGGAAGATCATTCTTTGGTGTATGAGCTCGTAAAGACCGGGCAGATTACCATCGAAGAGGCCGATCATCACCCTAGACGTAACTGGATTACACGTGCACTAGGCACAGAGCCGGGCGTAGAGGTGGATCTCTATGAGTACGCGTGGCGTCCGGGTGATATCGTTCTGATCTGTACGGATGGTTTAAGCGGATTGGTAGATTCCGGCGACATTTTACGCATTGTCAATTCACATGAACGTATGGAAGATGCAGCGGAACAGTTGATTCAAAGCGCGCTTGATGAAGGTGGAGACGATAACGTAACGGTCGTTTTACTTGCGCACGATCATGATTCGGACGAAAAAAGGGGTGATGGGAATTGATCGGTAGAAAGCTTGGAGGCCGCTATGAAATCTTAGATCGTATTGGCGGAGGCGGCATGGCTTTAGTCTACAAAGGGCATGATCTATTATTAAATCGTAAAGTGGCTGTGAAAGTACTGCGCCAGCAGTATGTGCACGATGAAGAATTCATTCGTCGTTTCCGTAGAGAAGCTCAAGCAGCCGCTTCACTTTCTCATCCTAATGTCGTCAGTATTTATGACGTCGGACAAGAAGAAGACGTGCATTATATTGTGATGGAATACATAGAAGGCACGACCTTGAATGATGTCATCAAAGAGAGAGCACCGCTGCAGGTCGAAGATGCGGTTCACTACGCGAGTCAGATTGCAGATGCCCTCGATCACGCTCACCACAATGAAATCATTCATCGGGATATCAAACCGCACAATATTTTGATCGGCAAAAATGGCCGTGTGAAAGTGACGGATTTCGGTATCGCACGGGCTGCCACGTCTTCCACCATCACACAAACCGGATCGGTTGTCGGTTCTGTGCACTATTTCTCACCGGAGCATGCCAAAGGGACGAATACAGGGGAGAAATCCGATTTGTATTCTTTGGGTATCGTGATGTATCAAATGCTGACAGCTCGCCTGCCTTTTCTCGGTGAGAGCCCGATTTCTGTAGCTTTGAAGCATTTGCAGGAAGATGTGGAAGAACCGCGTAAGGTGAATCCTCTCATTCCGCAAAGCGTGGAGAACATTATTTTGAGAGCCATGCGCAAAAAGCCTGAAGAACGCTACCAGTCAGCGAAGCTAATGATGGCAGATCTCGATACCTGTTTGAATCCGGATCGCCGGAATGAAGCGAAGGTCGCTTTCTGGGATGCGGATGGGATGGACGAAGAGCGTACCCTAGTGATGCCTGCGATTCGCGCAGACCAACTCGGACAGTTCGATGATGATGATGATGATGTACCTGAGAAACCTGCCTTGCGGGAAGAGCCAGCTCCTTCCAAAGGAAAAGGGTGGATTAAGCCGCTCATTTGGATTGTCGTTTTGTTAATGGTGCTCGGCGCTATGTGGTATATGGTCGGGTACGTGAAAGGGATGTTCGCGATTGAAACGGTCGAGGTTCCCAATGTGGCAGGCAAACCGTTGATTCAAGCTCAAGCAGAATTGACGGCGGTTAAACTGGGCTCCACGGTTGAATATGATACGGACAGCAAGCTGGCTAAAGACATTGTCATTCGTCAAGATCCTACCGGGATGAGAATGAATGTGGGCACCAAAGTGACGCTGTATGTTAGTAAGGGTACGCCCAAAATCAAGATGGATAATTATGCAGGGCAGCCATATAAGGATGTTAAGCTGAAGCTGCAAGCCCTCGGCATCAAGGATGAGCAGATTACGATTACACAAGAGACGTCTGATGGTGCGCCAGATATCATTTTGAAGCAATCCCCTCTGGCTGGCGAAGAGTTTGAGTCGGACAAAGCGGTCATTGCTTTTACCGTAAGCAAAGCCAAGGAAACGTTTAAAATGCCGGATCTCATCGGAATGACGGAAGCAGATGCTAAGGCGCAGATTACCAAACTTAATTTGAAGCTTCCTGTGAACGGGATTACGCGCGAGAAGAGCTACAAGATCGCCAAAGGCAAGGTCATTCAACAGTTTCCTTTTACAAAAAATCAGGACGTCTCCGTTGGTGCCGAGATTTCCTTGGTGATTAGTGACGGATTGCCGGAGGATGCCGGACAACTGACGGTAAGCATTGCTGTGAAGCCGACGACGGAAGGCAAAGATTCCGAGTTCAAAATTGTCGTAAGTGATGCCCAGTATGAGAACTTCGAATACAAAACAGAAAAAGTATCGAAGCCTCAGAATATGGATGTCAAAGTTATTGTTTCTCCAGATAAGAAAGCTGTCATCTTGATTAAAGAAGGAGATAACTTGGTCAACTCCATTACTCGCACATATCAAGACTACTTGGATCAAAAAAATGGAAAGACAGTATCGCCTAGCCCTTCCACGTTACCATCGCCATCGCCTAAACAGCAAAGCAATGGACCGGCTATTCCGGTTGGCGGCAGTGGGCAAGGTCAAACTGGCGGCGCTGTTTCTAAACCACCTGCTGGAGGCACACCTTAATGCCGCAAGGATACATCGTAAAAGCGCTAAGCGGCTATTATTATGTGCTGCCCGAGGAGGCGGATCTCCGTGAAGCCAAGACGGTTACCTGCCGCGGAAGAGGCGTTTTCAAAAACAGAAACATAACCCCCCTTGTTGGAGATCGCGTGATGTACGAGGAAACGGAGAATGGGGAAGGGACTGTTACTGAAATCCTTCCCCGCACTTCGGAGCTCATCCGACCTCCAATCGCCAATGTCAACGTGGTTGTGCTCGTTTTTTCGGTGACAGAGCCTGTTCTCAATTTACAGTTGTTAGATAAATTTCTGGTCCATATTGAAAATACGGGCATTGATGTTTTGTTATGTTTCACGAAAAGTGATTTATTGACCGAAGATGAGGAGTCTTCCGTTCCCAAAGACATGACGGTTGCCGAGCTGAAGCGGATTACGAAGCTCTATGAGGGAATCGGTTATACGGTAGTGAAGACAAGTTCTAAGCTGCAAGAAGGCGTGGATGCAATTCTGCATCATCTGGACGGAGCAGTCAGCGTTTTTGCTGGACAATCTGGTGTGGGTAAGTCTTCTTTGCTTAACGCGATGATTAGCGGACTTAATCTAGAGACGAATGCTATTTCTCAGCGATTAGGCAGAGGAAAGCATACAACACGTCATGTTGAGCTGATGCCGCTCACGAATGGCGGCCTTGTGGCCGATACGCCGGGATTCAGCCAGTTAGACTTTATGGAAGTCGAAGCGGAGGGTCTTAGCGGCTGCTTTAAGGAGTTTGCCGCGATAGCGGAGGGCTGCAGGTTCAGAGGCTGTTTGCATCTGCATGAGCCGGATTGCAAGGTTCGTGATGCGGTAGCAGAGGGAACGATTGCAGCTTCTCGTTATGATCATTACTTGTTGTTTTTAACTGAAATCAAGGATCGGAAGAGGAGGTATTAGGACGGATGGTACATGTAGCACCTTCTATTTTATCAGCTAACTTCGCTAAGCTTGGGGAAGAGATTAAGGATGCGGAGCTTGGCGGAGCCGACTTGATCCATGTGGATGTCATGGACGGCCATTTCGTGCCCAATATCACAATTGGTCCACTTGTTGTTGAAGCGATACGCCCCGTGACCAAGCTGCCGCTTGATGTTCATTTGATGATTGAGCAGCCAGATCGCTATATCCCTGATTTTGTCAAAGCGGGTGCCGATTTGATATCCGTCCATGTGGAGGCTTGTGCGCATCTGCATCGGACACTTCATCTTATTAAGCAAAGCGGGGTCAAAGCAGGGGTTGTGCTGAATCCTGCAACCCCGATTTCGCTAATTGAACATGTTCTCGATGAACAGCTGGATCTTGTGCTTATTATGACGGTCAATCCTGGATTCGGCGGACAGGCTTTCATTCCTGGCATGCTGAGCAAAATTCGCGCCTTGCGTCAACAAGCGAATGCGAAGGGGTTGAACGGGCTTCATATTGAAGTGGACGGCGGTATTAACGAGGTGACGGCTCGCCAGGTGGTGGAAGCTGGAGCCGATGTGTTGGTTGCCGGTAATGCTGTGTTCGGGCAGTCCGATCGTGCGGAGGCTATCAGGCGGATACGCGGGTAGAGGGGGAACGAAGGACGATGAGATTTCTCTGGTTGTTGATGTACAGTCTGCTTTGCGCAGTCCTATTGGCGTGTTTTTCAAATATACACGATGTTTCGAAGTATATATTCTCGCTTGGCGCCCTATATGTAGGGATGCGATTCTTCCGCAGGTTTGAGCAAATAGGGTTTCGTATTTGGTTCATCGTTATTTCTGTTCTTCTCTATTTTATTTTCAGTTTAATTTATGCGCTTTACACGCAGCTGGGTATAACTGCCCCCTAGCCGCATACATATAGTTACAAGAGCGAAGTGCTCTTGTAGCTTTTTTTGTTTTCTGGAAGCGAATTGATGGGAGAAAGTAAAATAGAAGGTACTTTTTCACTATCGGGGCATATACTGTTGTAACGATGCTAAGGAGCAGTCATGCAGCTAGTGAAGCTTACGACATAAGTTTTCTCCGAAAACTCTAAGCCAATGCTCACGAAGTTAGTTCTCTGACGCAAAGTATAAGCTAATGCTTATTTAATCCGTTTTCTGGCGAAAACTTTAAGCTAATGCTTATGAGTCAGTTTGCTGACAAAACTCTAAGGAGGGGTAGAGAATGAAGTTCTACACAATCAAACTACCAAGATTTTTGGGTGGATTCGTGAAAGCCGTACTTAATACGTTTAGTAAAAACTAGGCTAACACTTACTAACTCCATTCCCCAGAAATGCAAAAAAAGCACCGATAAGGTGCTTTTTGTCTTTCAATTAAGAAAGTGTAAGTATGCGCAGCTACGAATTAAACGCGAGCCACTTTTCCGGATTTCAACGCACGAGTACTTACGTAAACCCGTTTTGGTTTGCCATCAACGAGGATGCGAACCTTTTGAACGTTAACTCCCCAAGTACGCTTGTTTTTATTGTTAGCGTGGGACACGTGATTTCCTGAAGAAGGACTTTTACCTGTAATGAAACATTTGCGGGACATGTTTGACACCTCCTTGGGCAGTATACAAAGCAGCCTGGGTGGCAAGCCTAAGACTTGACATGACAGCTTTCCATAATTTTAGACATTGTTAGGTTTGTTGCGATTCATTATATAACCAGCAAAAACACACTTAAATATAATAGCATAGCAAAAGGAGCCTAGTCAACGAATTACCTGCACTTTTGCCGTTTATTTATTCAGTATGTTATAGTACAATGAAGATTAGCCTGCATTCCAAGTACATAGTAATTGACTGATAAAGTCGAATTTGCTTAAAGCAAAGCAGGAGAGGGAATGCTTACAAAGTTAGTCCTGCTGAAGCGAAACTTGAAGGAGTTGTTAGATAATGCCAATTGAACTCACAACCGAGTACGGAAAAGTGTATATTACCGATGAAGTGATTTCAACACTGGCGGGATCCGCTGCGTTAGATTGTTATGGACTTGTCGGCATGGCAACGCGAAAGCAATTGAAAGACGGGATAGCTGAACTGCTAGGCCGGGACAATTTAAGCCGCGGTGTCGAAGTTCGTCGTGAAAACGGGCGACTCGAAATTGATCTTTATATTATTGTCAGCTATGGAACCAAAATATCCGTAGTCGCAGGCAATGTCCAAACGAAAGTCAAATATATTTTGAACGACGTTGTAGGGCTTCATGTAGACGATGTGAACATTTTTGTTCAAGGCGTTCGTGTAGCCAAGTAAAAGCCCGATAACCAGGAAGGGGAATCACTTTGAGTAAGCGCTTTATTTCAATAAATGGAAATGACTTCACTGCCATGGTCTTGGCGGGTGCGGATAACCTTCGCAGAAATGTAGATAAGGTTAATGGATTGAACGTTTTTCCTGTACCCGACGGAGACACCGGCACCAACATGAATTTGACACTCACTGCGGGTTGTGAGGAACTTAAAAAGAAGCCATCCTCCCATATTGGGAAAGCAGCTGATGCATTGTCCAAAGGGTTACTGATGGGCGCGAGAGGCAACTCAGGGGTTATTCTGTCACAGCTGTTTCGCGGATTCGCGAAGCATGTGCATGATCTTGAGCATATAAATGTACAGCAATTCGCGGGCGCTCTGCAGCAAGGTGTAGAGACAGCTTACAAAGCTGTTGTGAAGCCGGTGGAAGGAACAATTTTGACGGTATCGAAAGAAGCCGCTAAGCATGCCACACAGTATCGACGTGGAGGCGATCTGCTTGATCTTATGCAGGAGGTTCTTGGCAAAGCAAAGGAAGCCCTCGCTAGAACGCCTGAGCAGCTTGCTGTGCTCAAACAGGTTGGTGTGGTTGATGCAGGTGGACAAGGGCTAGTGTGTGTCTATGAAGGCTTTGTCGCGGCGTTAAGCGGCGGTCTGGTTCAAGTGAGTGATGACTATGCTACGATGGATACAACACTTGGTGGGGTTTCACTCGTTCCCGGCATGAACCTAGCGAAGGAAGTGCACGCACATCTTCCCGCACAGGCACATTTGGCTACGGAAGACATCGAATTCGGATACTGCACGGAATTTATGCTGACGATTGCTCCAGGCAAGGTCAAGGGATTTGTTTTCGATGAAGGCACGTTTCGTGATCAACTGAGCAAGCTGGGGGATTCGCTGCTGGTTGTAGCCGATGACGAGTTGGTGAAGGTTCATATTCACGCCGAATACCCGGGTGAAGTGATGAACCAAGCGATGAATTACGGTGCTTTGAGCCGTATCAAAATTGAAAATATGCGCGATCAGCATTCACATATATTGGAAGATATGACAGAAGGGTACGAAGCTTCTATTTCTACCACGGCCACAGCTGTAACGCCAAGCAAGCCGTATGGTTTCGTTGCGGTTGCTCTAGGTGACGGCATTACCGATATTTTGTCTAGTGTAGGCGTTGATGTTGTTCTATCCGGAGGACAAACGATGAACCCGAGCACCGAGGATATTGTGAATGCGGTTAACAGTATTGATGCAGACACGATCTATGTGCTGCCCAACAATTCCAACATTATTTTGGCTGCGCAGCAAGCTATTGAATTGGTAGACAATAAAACGCTGATTGTGATCCCGTCTAAATCGATTCCGCAAGGTCTTGCAGCCATACTGGCGTTCCAAGAGAAGGCGGATGCCATAACAAATACGGAAGCCATGGGTGAATCACTTCGACGTGTAAAATCGGGCCAAGTTACTTACGCTGTGCGCGATACGAACATGGACGGAATTGATATCAAACAGGGCCATTTTATTGGCATTCAAGATGGGCGCATTGTATCTTCTCAGCCAAGTCTCCTTGATGCTTGCAAGAAGCTGCTGGAGGAAATGATTGAAGAAAGCAGCGAAATTGTCACTATTCTCACCGGAGAAGATGCCGTCGATGCAGAGACGGAGGAGCTGGAGGCGTTCATTCAGGCGGCTTATCCTGAAATAGAAATTGAGCTTCATCCTGGCGGACAGCCTTTGTATGCGTACCTGTTTTCCGTTGAGTAATAGAATACCATTCGCAGTGGAGTAAATTCGTGAAATGGAGTGAGCCCTGTTGACAAACATTCGTATCGTGACGGACAGCACGGCCGACATACCTTTGGCACTCAGACAAGAACTTAACATCGAGATGGTGCCTCTCAAGATCCATTTTGGAGATGAAGAATATTTAGATACGGTGACGCTGCAGTCTGAGGAGTTTTATCCGAAGCTGACCTCGTCACCGTACTTTCCCCGAACGTCGCAGCCGTCTCCTGCGGAGTTTCTGGACTTGTATCAGGGACTGCTGGAAGAGCCCGATACGGAGGTTATCTCGATTCACTTGGCATCCGTGCTGAGCGGAACGTACCAATCAGCGCTGCTGGCCTCCACGATGCTGGAGGACTCGTCAGGCAAGGTTCATGTATTCGATTCCTGCTCGGCTTCCTATGGAATTGGGGCTCTTGCTGTAGCTGCTGCCCGAGCAGCTAAGGCGGGGCAAAGTGTCGATGAGATTTTGGAGCTTGTACGAACGATGAGAGAGAACTTTTACATATACTTCCTTGTAGATACACTAGAATTCCTGCAAAAAGGTGGAAGAATCGGCAAAGCATCCGCTCTTTTCGGTTCTTTACTAAACATAAAGCCCATTCTTTCTCTAGACCGAGCGGGCGAAGTAGCTGCAATTGATAAAGTTCGCGGTCACAAAAAAGCGGTTGCGCGAATCTTAGAGCTGTTGGCGGCGGATGTATCGGGTAATACAATCCGCAGCTTATACATTGCTCATGCAAACAATTTGGAAGGTGCGGAGCAGCTGCGCGCAGCCATCATGCAGCAATTTGTTGTGGAGCATGTTGACTACATTACATTGGGACCTGTTATTGGCGCACACGCTGGACCAGGCACCATCGCAGCGTTCGTGAGTACGGTGTAAGATATGGAATTGAATCAATTCGAAGTACGCGAAGTCCATGGAGTGGGCGCTCAGAAGGCACTTGAGCTCAACTCCATGGGCATTTTTACGGTTATGGATTTACTGGAATATGTGCCGTTCCGGTATGAGGATTACACGGTGCGTGATTTAGCTAGTGTGAAGGACGGCGACCGCGTCACGGTGAAGGGGTATATCATCGGAGAGCCGGTGCTGCAGCGCTACAGCGGCAAGTCCCGGCTATCCTGCAAGGTGATGGTCGATGAGTTCCTGCTGACGGCGGTGTGGTTCAACCGCCACTTCTTGAAGGACCGCTTGCGGCCGCAGCAGGAGATTATAATCACCGGCAAATGGGACGGCAAGCGCAGGCAAATGAGCGTGTCCGATTCGGAGTTTCCCGGACAAGGCGATTCCAATACCGGCACGATCCAGCCGGTCTATTCGGTTGTAGGCTCTGTTACGCAGAAGTGGATGCGTAAGGTCATTCAGCAGGCGCTGACGCAGTACAGCGCGATGATCAGTGAAGTGCTGCCGGTTGGCATTACCGGCAGGTATGGGTTTATGCCGCGCAGCAAGGCGCTGGCAGTCATCCACACGCCAAGCGGTGTGGATGAAGGCAAGCAGGCGCGCAGGCGCATGGTGTATGAGGAGCTGTTCCTATTCCAGCTCAAGCTTCAGGCTTACCGCGCCGTGACGCGCAGCCGCGCGGACGGGCTGAAACAGCAGGTGGACTTGCCTGCTGTCCGCGCCTTCGTGCGCGCGCTCCCCTTCCAGCTGACGGAGTCGCAGAAGAAGGTCGTAGGCGAGATTCTGCATGACATGCAGGAGCCGTACGCCATGAACCGACTGCTGCAAGGCGATGTCGGTGCGGGGAAGACGATCGTCGCGGCCATAGGCCTCTACGCGACGGTAAAGGCCGGCTACCAAGGCGCGCTGATGGTGCCGACGGAGATTCTGGCCGAGCAGCATATGCGTTCGCTGAGCGGCCTGTTCGAGCCCTATGGGCTGCAGGTTGCGCTGCTGACAGGCAGCTCGACCGACCGGCAGCGGCGGGATCTGCTGGCCTCCTTGCAGATGGGCATGATCGATGTGCTGGTCGGCACACATGCCCTCATTCAAGAGGACGTCTACTTCCGACAGCTGGGGCTTGTCGTGACAGACGAGCAGCACCGCTTCGGGGTCAACCAGCGCAGCATTCTGCGGCGCAAGGGCATGAACCCCGACGTGCTGACGATGACGGCGACGCCGATTCCGCGCACGCTGGCGATTACGGCTTTCGGCGATATGGACGTTTCGACGCTGCGTGAGCTGCCGAAGGGGCGTAAGCCGATCAAGACGTACGCGGTTCAGCACGCGATGCTGGAGCGTGTGCTCGGCTTCATCCAGCGTGAAGTCGCCGCAGGGCGGCAGGCCTATATCATTTGTCCGCTCATCGAAGAGTCGGACAAGCTGGACGTGCAGAATGCCATCGACGTCCACATTCAACTGCAGCAGCATTTTCCGCACATGCGGATTGGCCTGCTGCACGGGCGAATGAGCGCGCAGGAGAAGGAAGCGATCATGCGCGCATTCAAGGAGGGCACCGTGGAGGCGCTTGTATCGACCACGGTGATCGAGGTTGGCGTGGACGTGCCGAACGCCACGCTGATGGTGATCTACGACGCCGACCGCTTCGGCCTGTCGCAGCTGCACCAGCTGCGCGGGCGGGTTGGCCGCGGCGAGCACCAGTCCTTCTGCGTGCTCATCGCCGACCCGAAGACCGAGGTCGGCAAGGAGCGCATGAAGGCGATGACAGAAACGACCGACGGCTTCGAGATTGCCCGGCGCGATCTAGAGCTGCGCGGGCCGGGGGACTTCTTTGGCACGAAGCAGAGCGGGCTGCCGGAGTTCCGGATCGCCGACATGATGGCGGACTTTGAAGTCATGGAGCAGGCACGCGATGATGCGGCTGAGCTTGTCGGTGACTCGTCCTTCTGGACGGGCGCCTCATTCATGCCGCTGAGGGCCTACTTGCAGCGCTCTCATATTTTTGACAGTGAAGTGTTGGATTAACCCGCTTTATAACGAAAAATACGCTAGGATAGACTGATGAATAACTGTCAGTCGCTGATCCTAGCGTTTTTGCTATTTTTATTCTTTGCCCCGTTTGCGCTGGTGTAAAATTAAGCTCCTTCCACGAAGCGGTGCATTGTGTAAGATGGGCTTCCAAAATGTGAATCTGTAGGTTCTGCAGAGGTCTGATAGGAATGTAATTTGCTGCGTATTCATCATCATGTTCACCTGAAAATGTTAATTATATCCTGATTGAGGTTAGTTTCGTACCTGTCAATTATAACACAGGCTTGATAAACTAAAGCTGTGAAGTTTGAAGAGGTTGTTTAAAAAATCCACTTTGATAACGAAGTATCTTGAACGAAACCGGGAAGTCCGGTACTCACGTAGCAAATCTCTACGCTCCGTTCCTCCTTCTCCGGACTTCGTCCAACCTTCTCGGTTCTGAAAGTGGACTTTTTAAACACGCATTTAAATTCGAAAGGTGTGTAGCTGATGACAAGCAATCATCCGATTATTCAAGAACGAACAGAGCGTACGCAGTGGTTTCTGCAGGATCGATTCGGTATGTTTATTCATTGGGGACTGTACGCCATTCCTGCTAGAGGAGAATGGGTGCGAAGCGTCGAGCGTATTTCGGTAGAGGACTATCAAACGTATTATGATGAATTCGATCCTGTCCGTTATGATCCAAAGGCGTGGGCTCGTGCGGCGAAGCAAGCGGGTATGAAATATGCGGTATTGACGGCGAAGCATCATGACGGTTTTTGTTTATTTGATAGCGCTCTCACAGATTATAAGTCAACGAATACACGGGCCGGGCGAGATTTGGTTCGCGAATTTATTGAAGCGTTTCGGGCGGAAGGCTTAAAGGTGGGACTCTATTATTCGCTAATCGATTGGCATCATGAGGATTATCCGGCTTATGGGGATCGCATTCATCCGATGCGGAATAATGAGAGCTATGCCAGAAATCCGGAGACGTTCGATCGGTACCTTCAGTACATGCATGGACAAGTAAGGGAGCTGCTGACGAACTATGGCAAACTGGATGTGATGTGGTTTGACTTCTCTTATGATCACATGAAGGGGGAGACTTGGAAAGCAACCGAGCTTATGGCGATGATTCGATCTCTGCAGCCGCATATCGTCGTAGACAACCGATTGGACGCAAGCGGCGAAGAAGGCGGAAGCATCTTCACGAACAATCCGCTCAGCTATTCGGGCGACTTTGCTTCACCGGAACAGATCATTCCGCCGCAAGGCGTGACGGATGACGAGGGCAATTCGCTTCCATGGGAAGCTTGTATCACGCTGAATAATAACTGGGGGTACGCAGCCCAAGATTTCCAATATAAATCGGCAACTACCCTTATCCGGAAGCTGATAGAGTGCGTCAGCAAAAATGGGAATCTGCTCTTGAATGTGGGTCCGAATGCGCTCGGCGAGATTCCGAAGGAGTCGTTGAACATTTTGGCAGAGATTGGCGATTGGGTTCAAAAAAATGGGGATAGCATCTACGGCTGCGGGCAAGCCGACTTACCGAAACCGGAGTGGGGCAGGTATACGCAAAAGGGCAATCTGCTGTATGCCCACTTGTTTGAGGAAAGCGTGGGCCCCGTTAACTTGAATGGTTTGGCTGGGAAGGTGAAGAAAGCAAGGCTGCTATCTGATGGTTCCGAGCTCTTCCTAAGCCGTCCTTGGAGCGCCGCTCAGTATCCGGACGATGCGTTCGTTAGTTTCGCTAAACCTGAACACTTCAGCTATCCGCTGCCGGATCAAAGAGCTACGGTTGTGGAGTTGGAGTTGCTATAAAGAAAGAAATAAATTAACATTTGACCGTACCCGCATTCGATTTTAAGATGATAGTAGGAATCTTACTATTTTTTTGGAAACGAAGGTGTATGGAACTTGACTTATTTCCTCTGTTACTTACTGCTGATGAATATCGTTACGTTCATAGAAATGGGACATGACAAAGGACAAGCGAAAAAAGGCGGGCGTAGAGTGCCTGAAAAACGTCTTTTTATACTGGCTGCTCTCGGCGGCGGGATTGGCGGGTGGCTTGGTATGAGGGCTTGGCGCCATAAGACGAAACATACCTCATTCGTCATTGGCATGCCGCTGCTTGTTGCGTTAAATTGTATATGCGTCATTCTGATTGCGATTTATATGTAACATGGCTAAATAGACGAACAGTCACCGGCAGCGGTGGCTTTTTTCTTTTTTTTATACAAAGCTCTGAGTCAAGTTTACGCATTTTCACTCATAAGATAGGAACATGACAGGTATCGGGGGTGCGAACATTGAGTTACCAGCACTATGGCATCGATCCCGCGCTCGTGGAGCGCGTAAAGTTCAAGATGAAAAATCCGGAAATCAAGGAACGCATGAAGATGCTGCTGCAGGGCGTTACGAAGGCTGATTTGCAAAATCATACGAAGGTTACACGCCTAATAGGGCTTGCTGCCGGCATTCTCGGCGAGAAGCTGACCGGAAGCCAAACGAACCAAATTCTCGAGTTTATCCTAGCCCAAAAAATTGATCCTAACAATGCCTTTCACTTGATTAAACTATGGTCCATGTTTCGATAGACTTAGGCGAAATGTGCCACTTGCAGGGTCAAAAGATGCCCCGTTAAGTGGCTTTTTTTGTTTCCAGAAAAATTCACTTGCATAACGAATACATGTTCGGTATATAATAAGTAACACGAATATATGTTCGCATATGGTGGTGAGGATATGAGTGTTGGTTCAAAAATTGAGACAGAAGAGGATGTTCAAATTATCAAAGAATACACGCTGCTGCCCATTTTGCTCGATATGCTGGCAAGGGACATGGAGGAGCTCAAGGTTTATAAGGATAAAATCGTGTACAATCATATTCTTTTTTATCTCAGAGAGGTTGAAATGGCTATTTATCCGGAATTACAAAGTATTAAGAGCCAGATGAAGAAACGAGATATTAAAGTTATCCATACTGAAATGAATGCCTTAGGCATTAATGTAGAGTACAAAGTCCGAGGCTACATTCATCATTTCACGATGCTTCGCAGCTTGGTCAAGGCTGAGCTTATGACCACGCTCATGAATATGCGGGGGGGATTGCGGTGAGCAGAGATCGCCACGGCGGGGTGAAGCGCTATGCATGAAAGGACGATTTTTCTGATCGACGGCCAATCATTCTACGCATCAATCGAAAAGGCCGCTCATCCTGAGCTAAAAGATAAACCGGTAGCCGTAGGCGATCCTTCACGCCGATCAGGCATCATTCTCGCGGCGTGCCCAGTCGCCAAGTTTCATGGAGTGACAACGGCTGAAAGGGTAGGTGAGGCGCTTGCTAAATGCCCGAATTTGAACATCATTCGACCGCGGATGCAAACCTACATTACCATATCCCTATTCATTACTGAGATCTTTGAGTCTTTTACTGATCAGGTTGAGCCGTACAGCATAGATGAACAATTTCTCGATGTTACCGGCTCTACTTCATGTTTTGGTTCTCCGGAAGAAATCGCACTGCAAATTCAATCTCGCGTGCTGCTATCAACTGGGGTCTGGACTCGCTGCGGGATCGGACCAACAAAAATATTAGCCAAGATGGCAACGGACAATTTCGCGAAAAAAAGACCTGAAGGTATCTTCAAACTAGGCTTTGACAATATTGAATCTGATTTGTGGCCGCTGCCCGTACACCAAATGTTTATGGTCGCATCGCGAATGACTCGTCATTTTATAAGAATGGGATTAAACACGATTGGTGACATAGCGCGATTGGAATTGGCCGAATTCAAACGACGCATGCGCTTTGAGATGGGAAAGCAAAGCGATATTCAAGCGGAGTACTATTGGCAGACGGCGCGGGGCATCGATCCTAGCCCGGTTGTACCAAGTATTCGTAACAAACTGAAATCTATTAGCCATGGTAAGGCGCTGCGAAGCAGCCTTTATCGTAAGCTTGAAGATATTGAGGTTGTGCTTTTAGAGTTGGTCGTGGAGGTCTGTCGCCGTAGTAGGAGACATAGATACATGGGCCATGTGGTGACCGTTGGTGCAGCGGAGACCGATGGGGTACGGTCTACAGGGTTTAGTCGGCAGGTAACACTGCAGCAAGCTACGTCGCTCTCTCATGAAGTAGCGGCAGCAGTGCTCGGGATATTTCATAAATATTGGAGTGGAATGCCCGTAAGTCACTTGCATATATCACTCACACAATTGGTGGACGATAGCGTTTACCAGCTTACTCTATTCGAGGACCGTGAGAAAGCATACGGCTTGGAAAAAGCGACTGATGAAATCAAAGATCGATTTGGCAGCGCCGCTATTATGCGGGCATCCTCTTTATTAACGGCCGGAGTAGCACGAGAACGAGCGGAACAGATTGGAGGTCATTACAAATGAGCAAACTAGACGGTAATGAGCGTTGGAAATCAAAGATGCTACTCACCGAACATCAAGAGGAATATGAAAGTCGAAATGATCCCAAAAAAACGTCTCGCCCTACATCAGAGGAGCTCAATATGATTCGTGACTACATCTTACTACCCCACATGCTTACAATAGTACAAAAGAGCGTAGATGACATTAAGAGTAGTTCTAACCTTTTAAAGCAGCTTTATCTAGCAACTGGTCAAGTGGTCATGAACAAAATAAGCAGAGACATGTATGATATACGGCGTGAATTGACTAAGCGTAATATAAAAATCATCAGTGACGAACATGCGGAATTGGTCGTGTATCACCGTTTTCTATGTCGAGGTTATGAGGATCGTTTTGGGATGACTCGTGATGTTATGCGTTCGGAAATCAGTGTCCAGTTGAAAAAATATATAAAAGAAATTATCGGCCGAGTAGCAGATGAAAAATAACCAGAAGAATGAAAGCCCGTGGAGAAATCTTCCTCGGGCTTTCGCGAATTGACGTGAGTAATTCTTTTTCTCATAATGGAGGAAGAGTGTTGCAGCAGCTAAAAGAATTAGTTCTCATGTGGGAGAACCGTGCAAAGGAGAAGATGTGTACTAATGTGCGGACGCTATACGATCACCGTGACGCTAGAGGAGCTTATGCTTCATTATGATATTTATTACAAATATTCTGGAAGATATAGCCCCAGATATAATGTAGCACCTGGACAGCAAGTCATGGCTATCGTCCATGACGGGAAGAAGAATAAACTTGGCGAGCTGCGCTGGGGGCTCGTTCCAGAGTGGGCGAAGGATGAGAAGCTAGGTTACCAGATGCTCAATGCACGAGCTGAGACGCTCGCGGATAAGCCTGCCTTCCGCAAGCCGTTTGAGCGTAAGCGCTGCCTGATTCCGGCGGACTCCTTCTACGACTGGAAAGGGACAGGTAAGCAAAAGCAGCCGATGCGTATTATGCTGCGCAGCAAGGGCATCTTTAGTATGGCAGGACTGTACGACACGTGGACATCTCCGGATGGCACGCGTATTTCTACATGCACCGTCGTTACAACAGAGGCGAACGAAATGATGGCGGATATTCATGAGCGTATGCCGGTCATTTTGCCGAGAGAGATGGAGGCAGTTTGGTTGGATCGCAGTATCACAAACACCGACACGCTACGACCATTACTACAACCGTATCCGGCTGAGCAAATGTTTGCGTACCCAGTGTCGAGCCGAGTGGGCAATGTTCGCAACGACGATGAGATATGCATAGAACCGTTAAGCCTGCTCATATAGAAGAACTGGCTTTGAGAACAGAATGGGAGAGTCATAGCATGAAAGTACGTATGGCAATAAGCATCACACTTATATTCATTATTGTCTTTGGTGTGAATGGCTACATAGGTTGGCACGGTCAAGTCTTTCTATCCAACCAACTAGGTTCTTGGTTTCATCCAGCACTATACTGGGTTGTCTTCTGGATTATCGCTTTGTCATATCTATTAGCATGGGTGAGCTCGCGGGTGCTGCCTGCCAGCGTGTCACGACTATTAAAAATTATCGGCTCCTACTGGTTTGCCATCATGCAATTTGGAGTGCTGCTGCTGCCGTTTACTGATTTGGCGATAGGTGTGTTCCATCTGGCATCCATTCCTTCAAATACTTACGTTCCGATTCTCGGTTGGATAAATGTAGGGATTATACTCATCGCTATGATTCGTGGTTCTTATAATGCACGGAGCCCTATTATTCGCAGATATGACATTACAGTTCCCAAAAAAGCGGGAGACTGGGAGCAGCTTCGCATCGCAGTAGCCTCCGACATCCATCTGGGCTCAATTGTGGGAAACCGCCATCTGCGTAAGCTTGTAGGGCAAGTCAATGGCTTAAAACCGGATTTGATTCTTTTGCCGGGGGATGTCATTGACGATGATATTAAGCCATTTATCCGCTATAATATGGGTAAAACCATGCGAGAACTGCAAGCTCCACTAGGGATTTATGCTGTGCTCGGTAATCATGAGTACATTGGCGGACATATTGCTGCCTTCGTGGAGCAAATGAAGCAGATCGGCATTCGTGTGCTCATGGACGAAACCGTTCATATCAAAGAACGGCTTTACATCGTTGGGAGAAAAGATAAAGCGGCCGAGCGAACGCCCGATGGACGTAAGGCGCTGGCTGCATTGCTGGAGGGCGCAGATCCCGGGCAGCCAATAATCGTGATGGACCATCAACCCTACCACCTAGACAAAGCAGCCGATGCTGGAGCAGATGTGATGCTATCAGGTCATACACATAGAGGCCAAATGGCGCCTAATCACCTCATAACCAGAAGGCTCTTTGAGCTAGATTGGGGCTACTTGCGCAAAGGCAACCTTCATGCTATCGTTTCCTCAGGTTTTGGTACGTGGGGACCACCCATTCGTCTAGGCAGCCGCTCAGAAATAATTGAACTCATCATTCATTTTAAAAGTAACGACAGAGAAGAGGGTTAAGCACATGCAAGAGGCAGACAGAAAACAAATTACACCAATAGAACTCGCTGCAGCAATGATGCAGTTTACAATGAAAAGCATAGAAAATAGCTGGGAAACAATCAAACCGGTCGTTGCGGCCTACCTAAAAGATCCCATATTATCCGAGTCTAAAGAAGACGAGTTATTAAGGGAGATATACATAGCAGCTTTAGCGTTGGAAATTTACTGCATTCCTCATGCTTTCGATACAGATGTTGCACATCTCGTCAGCTTAGGGATGGGGGAAGTGATGGGTTCAGACAACTTGTCTGAGCATCATTTATCGGAATCCATCAGTCAACACTATCTTCCGCGTTTGGAAGCAGTCAACGCAGCTGCTCCAGCGGACCTAGCGCTAGCACTTGTCGAAGAAGCTGCGACAATCCTTTATGATCGACTAGAGCTTCCGCTCAAGCCAACCGATCGGGTAAACAGCCTGTTGTGGGTCAAGCTATTTCCCTTTCTTGTCCAGCTTGTAGGAAAATGGCCGATCCTTTTTACTAAATTCGAAGTGAAGCAAAAGTCCTCTGAAATAATAGAAACATAATCAAGGAATCAACATGCCCAAGTCTACGGAAATGTTGTATCCTCTTGACTTAAAAGTAATAATTACGAATAATAGAAGAGAAATCAATTATGAGCAGGTTAGAAGCATTTGCTATCATACTGCTTGACGGAGGTAGAATGAGTATGGCAGCATACAAAAGAGTTACCGTATATGTATTATCCGGGTTCCTCGGAAGCGGCAAAACAACCTTATTAACGAAGGCAATTGATCATTTTACCGAAGCGGGACGTAAACCCGCGGTCATTATGAACGAGATTGGTGAAGTTAACCTGGATGGGCAATTAATTGCCAATGAAGTACCGATGTCCGAGCTGCTGGGCGGCTGCATTTGTTGTTCGAGCCGAGGTGATCTTGCGACGGCGCTCAAAGAACTTGTAACTGAGGAGCAGCCTGACCTGATTTTCATAGAATCCACAGGTATCGCTAATCCAATGGAAATCATTGATGAAGTAACAGATGCTTCTCTTATACTCCCAGTAGAGCTCAAAGCCGTCATCACCGTAGTAGATGCACCGCAACTGCTGGAGCTAAGCCGGACAAGCCGAGGCAAGACCTACCGGCTTATGCAGGAACAAATCCGTTGTGCGAACTTACTTTTACTGAACAAGTCAGACCTGTTACAGGAAGCGGCGCTTCAGGAAGTAGATGTTCTTGTACGCGAATGGAATCCATATGCATCTGTACACTACACCGTGTTCAGCCAAATCGACATGAGACTCATCGAGATGCTGGAAGAAGAGCGAGGGCAGAGCACCGACCGTGATCATGACGTCCACCATGCGACCCATCTGTCTGAGGATCATGAGGATCATGAGCCACATGAATCTCGCGATAATCTGCCTCATGACCATGACCATGATCATACGTACGACAATCACCATCATCATTCTCACAATCATGTGATGGCGTATACGCACTTTTTTGAGCGGGCAGTAGATAGCAACGCATTCGAAGAATTTGTCAGTAAGCTACCGCAAGAGGTTTACCGTGCTAAAGGGATTCTCAGTTTTTCCGATACCTCAAGCCGGTTCTTATTCCAGTACGCCTACAGAGAAATGGATTTCGTCAAAATCAATCCTAAAGGCGATGTGCCGGATGTTGCCGTATTTATAGGAGAGAATTTCTCCAAAGACGCAGTTCGAACCGAATTGCTCAAACTGGAATCCCTATCCGAAATAGCTGCAAAATAAGCAATTCAATGCCAAAAGAGTCCCAGCGATCAAGCTGAGGATTCTTTTTTATATATTCTTTGTAACAAACGAGTTGGATATGGTCTAAGGGGACACTTTAGCCACTATCCCTTTGGCTCAGATAGCAGGGGAGCGAGTGATTAGGGTTACTTGTTACGCGGGTCATACCTATTTTCTAACGGAGGACTATGATCACTATCCCCTTGGCTCAGGTTTTGAAGGAAGGAAGGGAAGGAAGGAAGGAAGGAAGGAAGGAAGGAAGGAAGGAAGGAAGGAAGGAAGGAAGGAAGGAAAGGGAAATAAAGGATAGTAAGGGTAGTAAGGAGAGTAAGTCAAAGTAAATAAGAGTAAACAAGAGTAAATAAGAGTAAACAAGAGTAAATAATAGTAAACAAGAGTAAATAAGGGTAAACAAGAGTAAATGAGAGTAAATGAGAGTAAATGAGAGAGTGAGTGGAGAGGGTGGAATCAAGAAAAGAAAAGAAAAGAAGAGTTAATAAGAGAGTGAGAGGAAAGACGGAAGAGTAAATAAGAGTGAAAAAAGTAAAAAATAGTAAAAAATAGAGTGAGAAAGATGGAAAAGAAGAGAGTGCTTAAACCATTATTAAAAAATGTATCTTTAGAGACCGTCGATTAACTAAATCGCGAAAATTTATCTTGACAATAAACCCGTTTGACTGCTATTTTCATGCATCAGGTAGACGTAGATCACCTGCAAATCCCCCTCTCAGAGGCGTTTAAATCGATTTTAAGGAGACTCTAGGGCAAAAATAGGGGAAATATACCTCACAAGTTATTCCTAAAGCAACATACAGGGCAAATTTTAGAGCAAAAAAAATAGGGCACAAAATAAAAATATAATTAATCGACGGTCTCCTTTAATCGAATAACGAAATGCTTGAGTACTATCTATTACTTCTCGCCTACTAAGTATGCCCGCTATCCCGCTATCCCTTTGACTCAGGCTACAGTAAAGTAGTAAGGATGTAGTACTAACTACTAACTACTAACTACTAACTACTAACTACTAACTACTAACTCCCTTCTGTATTCAGCTTTCGTATATCACCAAAAAAGCCTAGTGAATATTACCACAAGTAGCTTGGGGATTAGTGCAAAACTAATTATCTTACAATATAGGGCAGCCTAAGGATACATTATTATACTCTTGCGATTAGGCGCACATGGGCGTGTTTTCGGGATTGAAAGAGGTTAACTTGGCATGAGGTACTGTACATAAGTGGGTCAAATGCTGAAAGATGGTTGCTTTGTGTAAAGTGAGATTTACCTTATAGCAAAACTCATCCAAGTAATGTTGTAGATACTTTTGGCCAATGCCATGGAAAGTGTTGTTAATAGATTTACCGGCCTGCGCAGCGTATGCAAGGAGAGTGCGAAATCTTTTGGAACTAAAGCGTCCAGTAATAAATTCGATGTTGTTTGTATGTGATTCGATATGTTGTTGGGTGAAGTCCAATGTCGCGGAGCGTTGAAAAAGCTTTTCTTTAACATGTATTTTAGGGACGAGTTTGAGTTTGATATAAGAAGGTTCGCCCTGAATATTAAGGGAGGAACCTGCTAGAAGATAGTGTTCCTGTGGATGGCTGCGGAAGTAAGGATTATACGGCTTTCCATAGACAGCTGAGTTTACTTGGACGATGCCCGAGAGTAATGTGCCTTGGTCTGCTGTACTCATAGCGTGACGAATTTTGTGGAGGATGAGCCAGGCTGTTTTGTAGGTGACACTAATAATCTTGGAGAGCGCAACAGCATTCGTGCCCTGCTCCGTGCGCGATATCAGAAAAATAGCTGTAAGCCATTTATGTAAAGACGTGCGACTGCCTGCCATTATAGTTCCAGCTGTAAGGGAAGTTTGGTGATGGCATTGAAGACATTCATAAAGAGGGAGTCGGCGTGTACTTGTTATATAGGCATGCGAATGCCCGCAGTTAGGACAAGAAAAACCGGAGGGCCATTTCGTTGAGAAAAAGAAATCTATACAGGCTTCTTCAGTGGGGAATTGCTGCTGAAACTGCTCTAGAGTGCTTGGTAAATGGAAGTTCGTCCCCATTATGACACCTCAATTCGATCAAGTTGGGAATATTTGTTCTATTTCATTATATCGAATGTTTGTTCTTATATCAACAATAATTCATACTTTTCTTTTTTATTTTTGAGTACGTGGGTGAAATTATTAATCAGGGCGTAGCAAATTAGTGCAGAAACAATTAGTCATAAAATAGGAGGAAAACGGTACAGGGGATTATGGAGGCTAGTCAGGAGATTTAAATGAAAGTCTCGGCAAAAGAGTTTAATCTTATGGTTTGGGTATATGATCAATATGAAGCTTATGATTCGTGGTAAGACTTGTTTTGAAGAATACAGGGTGGCGGGGATTAAAATAATATTTCAAAGTATGAAAGTCATGAATTCCGATCGGATCTGAGCAGTGATTCAGGATAAAGCATTCTGTGGATATTAAAACATAATGAGTCATGGGGATAGTGTCTATATAAGAGTTGGAAGTTGATGTATAGGTGAAACAATTTGCCTTTTATGGTAATATTAGTAGTATAAGTAAGGAGAAAAGCGCAGGGAGTAAGGAGTGAAGGGTGAGGAGCAAGGAGCAAGGAGTAAGGAGTAAGGAGTAAGGAGTAAGGAGTAAGGGGTGAGGAGTAAGAAGTAGAGGTATGAGCTAGGGGTGAATGCATGTTGGTTAAGTAAAGAACAATAAAACAATTAGAATTAAGAACTTAATCGAACAGGAACAGGAACATTTAATCTTAATGGACAACCGCAGTGTAAAGAAAAAACCGACAAGGATCATGAGTGATCCTTGTCGGTTTTTGGGGATTGTTAGTTGTGCTGACTAGTTGAGCGCTTTGAGCGGTTCGAAGTTTGGGTATATATACGGTGAGTCTGGGGTTGCGGTTTTTTCGATTTGGGTTGCTTTTATGGTGAAGATTTCGTTTCCGTTGTAGCTGCCGTTTTGGATGGTGCCTGTGACTTTGACCCACATGTCTTTGGGGTAGCTTTGAGCGGTCGGGAAGTCAACCATGACTCCGTAAGGGGTAGCATCAGCAGAACAGCAGCTTACAGCAAAGCGTCCGACAACGAATTGGCTTTTTGGCATGTTTTCTTCGCGGTAGACGAAGCCGGTGAGTTCGATTTTTTTGCCTATGAAGTTGTTTTTGAAAAGGTCAATGGACGAGAGGATTTCCATGTATATTTCTGGTTTAACGACGATGGTGTCTTTTTTATAAAGGATCATGCCAATTTTGGAAAAATCTTCATCCCACTCGTTATCAGCGTGGAACATCTTTTGGAGCTCGGCATCGGATTTAGCGATTGCTGGAGTCTCGGTACTAGAAGCAGGAACAGGGCTGTTAGCTGTATTGTTCAAAGGTGGAACTGTTGAGGGGCTTGGAGCAGCTGCAGTTCCCTGGTTGGACGCATTCACTCCTGATGAGGCCCCATTATCGCTGATCAGGTCTGTATTTTGTTTGCCTAAACTAGCTTTCGCAGCAGAGAGATTCATCCCTTTGGCAGCTACCATAGCACTACTTAATGCTGTATTAGGCAGCAGGAAACCTATTAACAGCGGAAGAATGAGCAGACCGTAAGCAACTGAATTGCGCAAGGTTGAGCGAGAAACTGGTTGTTCACATTCGCAGGCAACTGGTTTGCCCCAGTAAGCACGCAGTGCCATATAGCCTTGATAGCAGGCGATGATGTAAAGGATCACGGAGGCGATTTTGACATAAATCATCATACGCGGAGCTATGTAGTATTGAAGGGCGTCTGTCTTGGTGAGAATAACGATATAGCTGGAAAAACCAAGCAAAATTAACGTACGAAAGAAATAATGAAAGCTTATTAATCGGACTTCGCTCATGTCAATTCCTCCTAGATTTTATGACTTTAAAAGTTAGAAAAGCGTTCCAAAAGCAGTGAACAACCCAGCACGGTGATAAGAATTAATGCTGAAAGCACGAGTACGAATTTGGATTTGAAAACGGAAAGCATCATAAGTGTGCTTTTGAAATCAAGCATAGGGCCGAGAACCAAGAAAGTAAGCAATGAGCCAGACGTAAATGACGTTTGAAAAGATGAAGCGACAAAAGCGTCAGATGTGGAACATAGAGAAAGAATATAGGCGAAGCCCATCATAAACAAATGGGAACTGATAGGGCCCTGACCAATGGCAAGCAGGCTTTCACGCTGCATAAAAACTTGAATCAGCGCGGTGAGCAGGGAGCCAAAGACGAGATATTTTCCCATTTCGAAAAACTCATCAGAAGCATGAACGAAAAATGTATTTAACTTACTGGATATGCCGCCACCCTGGTGCTGATGACCCTCCAACGCTTCGTCACTGGAAAAGTTGGCGCGGCTAATACGCAGCGGATTACTTTTGATAAAACGGTAGAGGACGAGACCGATTATTATGGCAACTGCAAAAGCAAGTCCCATGCGGGAATAAGCGATTGTGGGATGATTTCGGAAAGCCATAAATGTAGCCGCGAATACAATAGGGTTAATAATAGGTCCGGTTACGATGAAAACGACTGCGATATAGACGGGCATTCCTTTGAGTATTAGTCTTCGAACGACAGGAATCATGCCGCATTCGCACATTGGGAATAGGATGCCTAAAACGCAGGCGAACAGGATGCCAAGAATAGGGTTCTTGGGAATGAAGCGGCGTATGGTTTGTTCGGATACGAATGTTTGGAGCAAGGATGAAAGCAATACACCTAGTAAAATGAAAGGAATGGCTTCTAATAGGATGCTGATGAACAAGGTTTTGAAAGTTTGAATACGTTCAGTCGTTAGCAGTGACAGTGTAGGCATGTCGTTGTTTAGAAGGATAAGCACAATTAAAAGGAAACAGATCGCGAATATAACATGCATGCTCGCTCGAAAAACAGTAGTAGGCATTTGACGAAGACTCCTTAATCATAATTATTACTATTGTAACCTATGATGAATGAAAGGGGAATAGGACAACTTTGTTAATGACGAGATGTTCATCTACTTGACGCAAGAGGACCATTTGCTGCACTATGTTAATAGAACAATTTATGACAGAGGGGTAATGCAAGTGGGCACTCATACGCATACGATTGACGAGATGCTAAGGGCAATGGCTCAGCAAGGATGGAGAATTACAGAGCAGCGCAGAAGTTTGGCAACGTTATTCGCTGAATCCGGAAGTTATTTGTCGCCAAAAGACGTTTATGAATACATGAAAGTTAAATATCCTGGTGTGAGTTTTGACACCGTCTACCGTAATCTTCGATTGTTGAGTGAGATGGGTGTTCTGGAGCAGTTTCACTTGGCAGATGGCTTGAAATTCAAGGCGAGTTGTTTGTCCCATCATCATCACCACATGATCTGTATCAGTTGTGAAAAGACGGTCACCTTCGAGTTCTGTCCGATGAAGCTGGTGAAGGATTTGCCGGAGAGTTTTGAAATTCAAAGCCATCGTTTTGAGATATTTGGATACTGTTCAGCTTGTAAGTCGGGCATTTCTCCCTCTTCGGAGTTGCATTAAAAAGTCATGGAAAGTAAAAGCAGTCTGCTGAAGGTGAACTCAGCGGAACTGCTTTTTTTAGTATGTATTGCTTTTATAGTTGGGATTCCGTTAATCGCTTTTGCCAGTCATCTTCGAGGGTTTTTGCATCCAGATCCATACCTATGAGTACGAGATAAGGCGTTCCCTGGAAAGTGGTCTGCTGCCAGTTCGTGCGTTTGCCTGCGAATTGCATAACAAAGGATTCGTGCTTAGCGCCAATCATCAAATAACCTTTCGCGCGAAGTAGTAGGGAGCCCCATTTTGTTAAATAACGTTCTACAAAGTGCTGTGACAAGGCAAGGTCTTCAACCATGGGGATTGTAATTGTTTGAATACGTGAGAACGATGGGTTATGTTTGGATTTCTCGCTTGACGGCTGTGCAGGTTTAATAGCTTGAAATTGAAACTTTTTATTAAAATTGGACGAGACGGTGGATTGTGATTCTTGTGGACTCAGAGTGCCGAAAATAAGCTCTAAATCAAATTGACTATGTGCGGTTGGCAGTATTAGGGAGCGTTCATTGAATTTGCGAATTGTTTTTTCGATGGACTTCTGTTGTTTATCAGAGATTAAGTCTATTTTGTTCAAAATAAGAAGATCCGCAACTTCCATTTGTCTACGAAGTGTATGGACAAGCTCTCGGTCCGAGGCGAAAATACTGTTATATTCTAGTACGTTTTCGGCATCAAGTATGGTGATGACTTTATGCAGTTTCACATGAGGAAGTAGTGCAGGCTCGGTCAGTGCATCGACGATTTCCTCTGGGTTGGCAACACCGGTTAATTCAATGAGAATGACGTCAGGCTTGCGCGCTAACAGTTGCTTAATAGAATCACTAATATCACTTTTCTTACTGCAGCAGATGCAGCCATCGAGCAGTTTAGCCATGTTAACATCAGGAGAGGCTTCTTGGAGAAGATGGCCGTCTACATCTTGTTTCCCAAGCTCATTCATAAGAACAGCCGGTTTGAGGTTAAAAGAGGCAGCTTCTTGAAGCATGCGGATGAGAAGTGTTGTTTTGCCGCTGCCTAGAAATCCGCTCAGTACGATAACGGGAATTTTGCTCAAAACAAGGACTCCTTCGTCATGGGATTAAAAAGTAATTATTACGAATTGAATTGTAGTATAAAAAAGGGCAGGCTGCAAGTTGGTTATAATAATTTTTTCCCTTGAGTGCTCAGGAGGCTATGTTACAATAAAGCCATCTTGAAGAACTCGGAGGTACCCTTTGACGATGAAGTATGTAGCCTAACTTTTTCTGCTAAAACGAAATTGTTCGTTGATAGGCAGACTCTACGTTTGTGCAGGTAGAGCGAGTGGGATACGTATGTCCAAAGGGGCTGACTCCTTCAGGGGTTGCTGTTCTTTGCATACCAAAATCATGACTTGTTCTTCCTGGCCGTAGGCGATTGCTTGCGGTTTTTTGCATTTGAATTTAAAGGAGGAAATGAGTCTATGACTTTACTAATAAAAGCGATGAATGTGATGAAGGAATTTGCGGGGAAACCACTTTTTGAACAAGTGGAGTTGGAAGTGAATACAGGGGAGCGGATCGCGATCTATGGCCGCAATGGCATAGGAAAGACGACGCTGCTTCGCCTGTTGGCAGGCACGCTGGAGCTGGATAAAGGCAGCGTGGAACGCAGGCTGCCGCTCGATCAGTGGGGCTGGATGGGGCAGCAGACAGAGGCTGATGAGGCGGTGTCTACACACGCCTATGTCGAGGAAGGCTGCCCAGAGCACTGTGCTGCGAAGCGCCGCTTGAAGGAGCTGGAGGCGCGGATGCAGGACGCGGATGCTCCTTGCATGGAGAGCTTGCTCGCCGACTATCAGGAGGCGGCAGAGCGATACATGGGGCTAGACGGCTACCACTGGGAAACCCAAGTGGAGCGCAAGCTGCTGCAGCTCGGCCTCGGCCGCGAACTGTGGGACCAGCCGCTCGGGCAGCTGAGCGGCGGGCAGAAGACGCGCGCCCAGTTGGCGCGTCTAATGGTGCGCGCGCCGCAGCTGCTGCTGCTCGACGAGCCCACCAATCACCTCGACGCGGCGTCGCTGGAATGGCTCGAAGCGTGGCTTCGAGCCTATCCGGGCACCGTCGTGTTCGTCTCCCACGATCGCCATTTCATGGATCGTGTGGCGACCTGCCTGGTCGAGCTGGCGCCGACAGGCAGCCGAAGATACCGGGGCGGTTATACGGAGTATACACGCCAAAAAGAACTTGAGCTGCGTACGCAGGAGCAGCTCTATCGCAAGCAGCAGCTTCTACGCGAGCAGCTGGAGGAGAGCATTCGCACGTATCGGCAGTGGTTCCATCAGGGCGAGAAAAACGCCCGAATGGCTGAGGTGCCGATACAGCGCGGGTACTTTCAGGCGCGAGCCGGCGCGCATGCCTCGCGGATGAACGCGAAGATGAGGGAGCTGGAGCGCCTAGAGGGCGACCGCGTGGAGAAGCCGCGGGAGGCGGCGCACCTGAAGGTGAAGCTGAGCGCGAGCGACTTCGCTTCACGCTCGCTTATGAGCCTGGAACGGGCCACGTTCCGCTACGGCGAACACGAATTGTTCGCTGAGCTGAGCCTCAGCGTGGATCGCGGCGACCGTTTGGCCGTGCTCGGCCCCAATGGCTCAGGCAAAACGACGCTGCTAAAGCTGCTCGTCGGTGAACTGCAGCCCGCTGCCGGCAAGGTGCGGCAGCACCCGCAGACGTCGATCGGCTACTTCTCGCAGGAGCTAAGGTCTCTCGACGACGGCGAGACACTATTGGACAGCTTGCTGGCGCTGCCTGCCATGACGCAGACCCAAGCCCGTACGATTCTGGGCTGCTTCCTCTTCTCAGGCGAAGAGGTGCGCAAGCGCATCGGTGATTTAAGCATGGGCGAGCGCTGTAGGCTCGCCTTCCTCAAGCTTTACTTCAGCGGCGCGAACTTGCTGGTGCTGGATGAGCCGACGAATTATTTGGATATTGATTCGCGGGAGAGGATTGAAGAGGCGCTGCTTCGCTATCCCAGCGCCATGGTCATCGTCTCGCATGACCGCTTCTTCATTCGTAAGCTGGCGACGAAGCTATTGTGGCTGAGCGCGGAGCGCAGCCCAATCGCTTTCTCCGGCACTTACGATGAGTATGCGGAAGCGAGTTTGGCGAGTGAGAGCTCGCCCGAGCTGCTGGCGCGAGCCAACGAACGACGCCAGCTGGAGTTAACGCTGGCGCAGCTCATGAGCGAGGGGGCGTGGAGCCCCGAGAACGCCCCGGCGCAGCTTCAGATCATCCGAGACATCAAGAGTAGGCTCTCGGAGCTGCAAGAATAAATTTGCAAAAGAATAAGCCGGGTGCGCACCCTCAGGATGCGCTCCGGCTTATTTGCTTTTTGCGACATGAAGCAGCTCAGGTACGGTTACAAACGTGTAACCAGCTGCTTTGAGCTTACTAATCAACGGTCCAATGGCTTGTACCGTCCCCGACAAATCCTGGCTATCAGCACCTCCGGAGTGCTGAAGGATGATAGAACCAGGCTTCGTTTGCTGCATGATATTGTTCAGCACCTGATCGGAGTTCAACGATTTCCAGTCAAGAGAATCGACATTCCAATTCACGACCAAATAATGGTGGTCAGCGATCCATCTGACCTGCTCTTCATTTATCGCGCCGTACGGAGGGCGGATTAGCTTAGGGGCGTAGCCGATTAAGCCTTGCAGCACGCTCTCCGTGCTCATAATCTGACTTTGAAATTTGTCCACCGTCAGCTTTGGCAGGTTCGCATGACTGTAGGAATGATTCCCAATGATATGGCCTTCATTGACAATCCGCCTAATCATATCGGGGTGGGCGTTTGCTTGAGAACCAAGTACAAAAAAGGTTGCTTTCACTTGGCTTGCCTTAAGCGCATCAAGCACTTTTGGCGTAAAACGGGTATCAGGTCCGTCATCGAAGGTTAGCGCTACTTTCTTTTCCTGAGCAGAGCCGCGCATCTTGAAGGTATCTGGATATTTCACGACCAGTTGAGAGAGCGTAAGCTTTTTCTGAGAAATTCTGGCTTGGCCTTGATTTTTTTGAACAGGAACGGAAGGTTTCTTAGAAGATTCTGGATGTGCTGCTGCTTTTTTTGGGTTAGGCTTGGGCGTTAAAGTAGTTGATATTGCTTCAGGTTGAGCTGAAGTCGTGGGTGTTCCAATAGCGAGTGGACTATCCATGCTCCTCGGACTCGCAAGATGCTCAGTAGCCATTTCGTCGTTGCGGGAACTAGAATCAGCTGTTAAATCTTGTTCTTCTACATGAGAATTTTGCGTAGAGCGTTGATCGTAAATAGGCTTATTTTTTGACACACCGCAGCCAGTCGCTAACAAGCCTGCGATGGCGATGGACCAAAGCCATTTGGTCATGGCAATCCCCTCCGAGCATTATGAATATGCTCTAGCTTTTGTTAATAAGGGACATCCTATTCAAGTGGCCGCAGCTATTGGACATGAACTATTTCGGATCATAGACCGTCATTACATATACCCAAAGCAATATTAGCAGCAAGAAAGGAGAGGAATGAGTTCATGACAGCCTTGATAAGCAACAAAAAATTAGTTATACTGCTGGTTTTTCTGCTGTGTGTAGGTTGTTTTCATGAAGTAGTCTCAACTCCGTCTCCCAATCGAATGACTTCTTCGACTCAAAAAAGTGACAATGATGTTTCAGTTGTTCCAGGTGAAAAAATAGATATTCAAGATCAAGTTCAACCTAGACACTTAACACCAACCAAAGCAATCTCGTTCGTGGATGAGCTTCATGGCTATGGTGTTGCTTCGAGCACTCGTGATCTACAATTTTTGAAATCCAGCGACGGTGGGATGACCTGGCAGGCTCTGAGTAGATTGCCTAACACAATCATGCCAATTGCGGTTACTTTTTTTGATTCTCGAACGGGTTGGCTGCTTACCAATGAAGCTTCTAATGATAAATCAGAACTTCGATTAACCTTGGACGGTGGTCAAACGTGGGAGGTAATCGCAAAGGGCTTACCTGGATTAGAGACTAGGGGAGAAGAGCCGTTTTTTCGCTTTTTTGACCGACATCAAGGGTTGATTGCGTTCCAGAGCGGTAAAGAGATGATGCTCCTTCGTACACAAGATGGGGGTTTGACTTGGTCCGCATCAAGCCGCATCTCAATGCCGAATGAAGAAAAGGGTATGTTTACGTTCCGTTCAGCCATCGAGGGTTGGTTTATCGGGCCCAGTAAGAAGGATAAAGAAGTATCTATGCTGTATCACATGACAGACGGGGAGACATGGCAAGAAACAGGCAGGCTGCCAAGTTTCCTTGCGCCGCAGGCCATTTCTTTTGCTGATTCAAAAAATGGGTTCATACTCTTGCAAACAAATTCACAAAGCAGTGAGAAAACCTGGCAATTCCTTCGGACATCTGATGGAGGCAAAACGTGGAGCCAACACGAATTTCCTAGCACATTCCAGCCTCTAGCTGCAAGTATACACCTAAGTTTTCCTACAGCGACTGGCGGCTGGCTTTTGGATGCTAGAGATTTGTGGCGAACGACAGACGGGGGTTTGAACTGGCGTTTACTAACGCCATAAACCTCTTATATGATTTTCTGATAGGTAACGATATCGAGAAATTGGCCCCATTTAAAGCCAACCTCACGGAAATGTGCGCACTGTGTATAGCCATTTTTCGTAAACATATGAATACTTGGTTTATTATCCGCGCAAATGGTGGAGATCAGAGTGTGAAAGCCGCGCTCTTTGGCTACCGCTTCAATGTACTGAATGGCTGCCGAGCCCAATCCTTTGCCCGTGCATTCCGGATGCAAATAGATCGTCACTTCCCCGGTCGTATCATAGGCTTGCTTTTTCTTGTGCGGCATGACTTGTACGTATCCTTGAAGGCTCCCATCCCATGTTATTACATAAGTTTGGTAGCGCGGGTTTGGATGAATAACACTCTCGGTAAATTCTGATATTTCTACGGGCTCCGTGTGAAAAGAAACAGTCGTGTGCCTGACAAAATAATTGTAAATATCCATTAGAAGGGGAATATCAGACTCTTCTAATTCTTTAAATGTTAGGGTAGACATGATGTAAGCTCCTCGCTGTGAGATTTAGATAACACATTCAAATATGTTCCACGGAAGAAGCTAAAATCCTTTTTAAAAGGGACAAATCTAAATAGACATCCAGCCGTATTCCATGTATCTTAGATATAATGTCTTACTATGAATAGAAGATAAAGTTGAACCATCAGAAATAGGGGGAATCACATGTCAGGCAATTCAAGTTACATTCTCGTGATCGTCATTGGCGTAATCGTACTCGCTGGTCTTACATTCATGAATCTTCGCAAAATAAGCAGATCTACGGCAGATCTGACCCAGCTCAAAAGAAGAACGCTTCTATGGAGCGAAATATCACTTGCGCTTTTCGTTCTGCAATTATTCTTCCGTGATCGTGAAGGAGGGTTCCTGCTGTTCTTTGGAATTCTCACCCTATTTACAGGAGCACATTATCTCGGTGTATTGTATTATTCACGAAAAAGAAACAACTAAAGGTGAAGAAGCTCTCCTCAGTAGTTCTACTACGAAAGGAAAGCTTCTATTTATATTCCTGATTTTCTACCATTAAATGAATGCCAGTTATTCGTTCCAACTCGTCGGCTGCGTTTTGGTCGGCTTCTTCCATTTTTGATACCATTTCTTCTTTTTCTTCTGCTCCATTAACGTTCTTAATTGCAGCATGACCAGCTTGGCCCTGTCTTCGTCCGCATATTTGTTACGCAAACGCTCAAAAATTGTGTGATCTTGCATAGGATACCTTCTTTTCTGACTGTAAGATGAATGCGAAATAAAGAGAATGTATGTTCTTGTTTCTATCATATCATATGAAGCATGTAGGAGGGAATACAAGTTTAGAAAGAACGGTATAGAATTTACTGGTAGGCAGATTGATGAAAAACTGTATCATGTAAGAATTCCTAGCATAGTATGTAGGAAGGTGGTGAGATAAATGACATTTACACTTGCAGACTGGATGATATACACCATGTGGGCCATATTCGGATTAATGATCATTGATTTTCTAATCGCCTTCTTCCAATCATTTTGGAAAGGTTCTTTTGATCCAACTTTTGTATTAGGTTATTTGAAAGATGTCCTATATATTGTCCTGCCATTAGAGATTGTTTTATCCTTGGTTCCAACAGATCCAACGGTGTGGACTCTTATGATTTTTTATTTCGTTGGAGGTATCGCTGCAATTCTCAAGTATATATTGGACATTAAAAGAAAATTTCAATAAATAAGACTGTGGCCTTCCTTCATGGGAGGCCTATGGTTTTCATAGAATAATACAAACCGTCTTAAAGGAAGTGAGTCCATGAAGAGATATCAGTGGATCAAGTGGCGAACATTCATCCTATGGGTCGCAGCGCTCGTCTTAACCGGCATGCTGCTATGGGCAGGAGGCCCGACATCTTGGAATATCGCATTGACTATTATCGGTATTGTGATGCAGCTGCTCTTTGCCATAATGTTCATGATCGTCCAGTTCGTAGCCCTTTTCTGGTTCTTAGCCCGTGGACGCACGTATTGGATTCTGCCTGGAGAGACGGGGGCCACATGGGATGACTACCGGGGTAACCCTGAAATCGTTGAGAATGCCAAACGGATCGTCACCCTGCTCAAAGGTGTAAAAGAGTTCAAAGAAATGGGTGGTGAGGCGATCAGAGGCTTGCTGCTCTGCGGTCCTCCCGGCACGGGTAAGTCCTACCTGGCTCAGGTGATCGCAAACGAAGCACAGGTGCCATTTGCTTATGCCTCGGCCCCCAGCTTTCAAAACATGTTCTTCGGCGTCGGCAACCTGAAGGTGATGGGCCTCTACAAGAAGACCCGGAAGCTGGCAACTGTGTACGGCGCCTGCATCATCTTCATCGACGAGATTGACGCCATCGGAATGAGTCGACAGGCGGGTGGAGGCGGCGGAGGAATGCTCGGCATGGGTGGCGGCTCTGGCCTGCTCAACGAGCTGCTCTTGCAGATGGACCCGCCGAACATCGACAACTCCAGGTTTGCCAAGCTGCTTCGCTCGCTCGGGCTGCGGCGAAAGAAGGCAGAGCGTCCGCCGGTGCTGACGGTCGCAGCGACCAATCTTCCCGATGTACTCGACTCTGCTCTTCTCCGGCCCGGCCGCTTCGACAGGCAGCTCTGGGTCGATACCCCCGACTATGATGGCCGGGTGGACGTATTCCAGTACTATCTCCGAAAAGTGAAACGGGACTATACGCTGACTCCGGAAGCAGCGGCGCTCGATACGGTTGGCTACAGCCCTGCACAGATCAAACATATCGTCAATGAATCGCTTGTTATCGCCCACCAACGGGGAGCCCAGGAAGCTAGTTACGAGGACTTTCGGGCTGCCATGGAGACCTATGAGTGGGGACTCAAACAGCCGCTCCGCTCCATGAGAGATGACGAGAAGCGGAATGTCGCCTACCATGAGGCAGGCCATGCGGTTGCGCAGTACCTATTGAAGCCCCACGACCGTGTCTGGAAAGTGACGATTATCCGACGAGGCGGTGCGCTCGGTCTAGCTGCCACCAAGCCGATGCATGAACGGTATAACCGAAGCGATAGTGAGATCCTAGCGGAGATCCAAGTCTGTCTGGCAGCCCGGGCAGTGGAAGAGGTGTTCTTAGGGAAAAAATTAAACGGTGTCACCTCCGATCTGCAGCAGGCTACAGAGATGGCCGGCGCTTACCTCGGTATGGTCGGTATGGGCGATGAACTGTTCAGTTGGCTTGCAACGGGCTCGCGGGCCGATGCACTTAAGGCACTCCGACCAAAGATTAACGAGCTTCTGAAGGATCAAATGCTCGAAGTAAAGAATCTAGTAAGGGAACACGCCGACTTCGTCCATACCATTGCTGAGGAGCTGCTAAAACAAGGTGATCTCACCGGTGAGGAGATAGAGCAGATTTATGTACGACTGTATGGTCGTAGTCGGCCAGAGCCAATTGAAGTAAAGTTCCAGGCGCTTATCGATTCCCCAGCCCTAGTTGCTCAGGAGCAGCTACCGGAAGAGGAAACCAATGATACGAATGATTCTGAATAAACAAGTGGGATAGAATAAGAAGTATTTCCCATAAGAAACTGCAGCTACGATAATACCTATAAAATGGTATGTGTGATATTCCATAATTAATTAGAAAACGGAGCCCGCAATCCCGCGTGGCTCCGTTTTTGTTGTTCCAAAATTGATTGGAATTTAAAGTGCCCCGCGGCGAAAATGAAGGTTTGTTGCGGTATTCACTCTCGACTTGACCGTGCATGACCCCCTTTTAAATAGATTTATTGTAGAACTATATACAGGAATAAAGGTTTACAGAAATAAGGAGGAATGGGTAATGGGAGCCATTATTTCAATCGGTAATCAAAAAGGCGGCGTTGGCAAAACGACAACCACAGCCATCACGGGGTATCTTCTCTCTAAGAAGTACAAGGTTCTCTGTGTGGACTTCGATAGCCAAGGTAATTTGACACAGTTTCTTACTCAACGAGATATACACGATTACTCCAAAATGACTATTTTTGAGGCGTGTAAAAACAGAAATCCCACCCCCTACATCCGCAAGTTAACCTACAACCTTCACTTCATTCCGGCTGATGAAATGCTTGCAACTCTGCCCATGCTTATCCATCAAAATCCTTCAATGAGTTCGACCATTTTGAGAGATACACTACATATAATTAAGGCCAGATACGACTACATACTTATTGATTTACCTCCAAATCTCGGAGAGCACACTATTAATGGTTTAGTGGCTTCAGACTATGCAGTCGTCATGCTGCAATGCGAACCAATGTGTTATGACGCGCTGGATAGATACATTGCAACAATGATTCACATCAAAGAGGTTAAAAAGCTGGACCTTGTTTTATGCGGCATATTGCCAACAATGATCGATTCTAGAACAATCATTGATAGGGTAAGGAGAGAATACGAGGGAGCTGTGTTTCGAACGGAAATAAAGCGAAGAAATAGAATCAAGGAGTTTTCTATTACAGGAATACAGGAATACAGTAATACGGATACATCGGCACTAAGCAATTATAGAAATTTTGTCGAGGAGCTGGAGCAGCGTGTCCAAGCGTGATGCGATTGAGCAGTTATTAGGAAAACGGCGGAGTCAAGAAATACAGGAAACTGTAAATACAGGTATACAGAAACCTGTAAATAAGAAAAAAGCAACATTTGATTTCGATGATCAATTCCATACTGAGTTAAAGATATTCGCCGCGAAACAGAATAAGAAGATGGTTGATGTTGTGGTAGAGGCCGTGAAAGAGTATATGCGAAGATATAAAAATACCCCACCGGCCGAGTAGGCCAGTGGGGATTCGTTCATTTTACATTCTGCCCGACACCCGCGACACCGCTGCAATCGATATCGAACGATAGTTAATACATATAAAATAATAACGGCGACCGCTTGCGCGATCGCTTCTAAGTCCGACTGATAGTCAACATTAACTATGTAATATCAATGGTGTGACAAGAAAGACTTTTAGATCATCCCTGTGGAACTGCCCTCCTTGCAACAATTATAGAGGGCTAATTACAGACCTAGGGAGAATGTAATGCTTTTCAAAGAAAAATGTCAGAAGATTGTGAAAAATGGGCATTTTGTATGATTCAATCCATATATTTATCATTGTAGAATCAAGAAGAAATTGGAATTTAATTTTTCTTTTGGGAGGATAATAATGAAAAAATGGTTACAATATTTTTCGGTTCTGGCATGTGCTTTTTTATGTTTTTTGTGCATAGTCGGCTTTTCTTCGGCGGCGCCGCTTCAGGATGCACATCCACCTATTCATATCAAAAATAACGGTGCCACTCCTAATTATCAAAATGGATTTGCGCCTGCGCAAATCAAAAAAATGTACGGTTTGGATCGGTTATCTTCTACTTATACTGGTGCCGGACAAACAATTGCCATAATCGATGCATACGGCAGTCCGACAATCGTGAACGATCTCCAAGTCTTCAATACTCAGTTCGGCCTTCCTCCCGCAGACCTTACGATTGCTTATCCGAATGGAAAACCGAACAAGGCGGATGGCGGCTGGGCGCTGGAGACATCACTCGACGTCGAGTGGGCGCACGCGGTGGCACCACAAGCCAAAATCTTGTTAGTCGTTGCGAAGTCGGCGACTCTTTCCAATTTGCTTGCAGCGGTAGATTACGCAACCTCTCATGGAGCGCAAGTCGTATCGAACAGTTGGGGCGGTTCCGAATTTTCCAGCGAAGCTAGCTACGATTCACACTTCCAACGCTCGGGAGTCGTATACGTCGCTTCGTCGGGAGACAATGGCTCTGGTATGTCCTGGCCCGCCTCGTCGCCATATGTATTATCTGTCGGTGGGACAACATTAAATGCCGATTCGACCGGAAGTTATGTAAGCGAGAGTGGTTGGTCCGGTTCGGGAGGCGGTGCGAGTTCCTATGAATCAAGGCCTAGTTATGAAGATATTTGGCAAACCGTTGTAGGTTCGTATCGAGGGTCCCCGGATGTTTCGTGGGATGCCGATCCGAACACGGGAGTAGCCGTTTACGACAGTACGTCGTACTCGGGACAAAAAGGATGGTTCCAAGTCGGCGGAACGAGTTTCGGAGCGCCTTGTTGGGCAGCCATGATCGCTCTTGCCGATCAAGGACGCAGTACTCCATTAACAAATTATAATGCAATTGCAAATTTATATAGTATTGCGGGTGCTACCGACTCTTTAGGCTACACAAATGATTATCACGATATCAACAAAGGAAGCAACGGAGGCTATTCCGCTCAGGCTGGATACGATTTAGTAACAGGTATCGGTTCTCCTAAAGCCGACCTTTTGATCCCAGCGTTAAATAAATCTAAATAAGTTTTATTGGTATTCAACCAGGATAAATCCTACAAGTACGACTTGGGCTGCTCGTCAGCTGGCGAGAAAGCCGTGTGGAGCTAAGTTGTGGTAGAGGCTGTGAAAGAGTATATGCGAAGACATAAAATACCCCACTGGCCGAGTAGGCCAGTGGGGATTCGTTCATTTTACAGTCTGCCCGCCACGAATGATGATTTCGGACGATATTCTAGGTCCTGTTTAAATCAGGATCTTTTTATTACAGTAAAGTAAATTAATACGACGGTCGTTTGCACGACCGTCTCATGGGAGAGGAGAAACCGGACGAAGAGCTTATGGGGAAACGTAAGTCTTCTCCGCGGTTGTCTACGACATCCTCTGATGTCGATAGTTCAAGGATGACCGTTTTACGGGAAATTTATACATCACAGGGATAAAATTTTTGTGTCCGATTAGAGCTTGTGGTACGATAGCAAAAGAATGAGCCAGCTAGAAGGGAAATACGTAAGATGAGAGTGATTTCAGGCACAGCCAAAGGCAGGTCGTTAAAAGCTGTACCCGGTACCAGCACGCGGCCAACAACGGATAAAGTGAAAGAGGCGATCTTCAGTATGATCGGTCCTTACTTTGATGGAGGACAAGTACTTGATCTATTCGCCGGTACAGGCGGACTCGGGATTGAAGCGCTTAGCCGCGGGATGGATAAGGCTGTCTTCATTGATATCGAGAAGAAAAGCATCGACACGATTGGGCAGAATTTAGTAGCCGCAGGTCTCAAGGACCAAGCCGAGATCTACCGAACGGATGCTGCACGGGCGTTGAAAGCGTTAGCGAAGCGGGAGCAGCAATTTGAACTCGTCTTCCTTGATCCTCCGTACAAAATGAAATTTATCGCGGAGCTGATAAGCAAGATGGAAGAGCAATCGATCGTTCAATTGAATGCCACGATAGTTGTAGAACACGATGCTAAGGATGTCCTCGAAGATACCATCGGTGGGTTTAAACAGCTGAGAAGATCCGACTACGGAGATACCGCTGTCACGATTTACAAAGGATCAGCAGAATAAATATGAGCAAGTTTTTAAGGAGATGAACAACATGATGAGGCAAGAACACGGAAGCACAGTTGCCGTTTATCCAGGCAGTTTTGATCCTGTTACACACGGCCATCTTGACATTATACATAGAGCGGCAAAGGTGTTTGATAAGTTGATTGTTGCTGTACTGAATAACACTTCTAAGAATCCTCTGTTCACATTGGAAGAACGGATGGAGCTCATTAGGAAAGTGACCAAGGATCTGCCGAATGTAGAGGTGGATGGTTTTAGAGATTTGATGGTTAATTATATGAAGGCTCGCAATGTGCGTCTAATTGTTCGTGGGCTTCGGGCGGTCTCTGACTTTGAGTATGAATTGCAGATGGCTTCGACGAATCACAAGTTGAATCCTGATGTAGAAACTTTCTTCATGACTTCGAAGCCTCAGTTCTCGTACTTGAGCTCAAGTATTGTGAAGGAGATTGCTAAGTTTCACGGACCGGTGGAAGATCTGGTTCCAGCTGAGGTGGAAGAAGCATTGAAAAAGAAATTCCCTCGAAGCTAATGGGGTTTACGAATCAATGGCTTTCTTTTTGAAAATTCTAAGAACCGTTGAAATAATCATCATCAAAGTGAATAATAAAAGGAACTGCGTCAGCATAGGTCCCAACAGGCCCCATGCCGATTCGCCGTTCAATGGAAAGGCAACCTTAGGAAACTCGCTTTTGGCTTTGTCTAACCAAAGAAAACTGGGCTCAGAATCCAGCAAAAGCAGCTGCAGCGGCTTCCAAAACAGAACGGTAAAAACTAAAGCGAGTACAGCGTGCAGAACACGGGACTGGAAGAAGAATAGGTAACGAGCATCTGTTTTTTGATGAAAGCCAGCAACTTGTGCGTGAGCAGACAAGCCTCCCCAGCCAAGAAAAGCGCTTAGAAGCGCCATTTGCGGAAGTAAGGAGAGGCCTTGTGCTTGGCTAAAAGCATAGGCACCCAGGTGGATTTCCAGAGTCCCCTTGAGCCACTGAGATGTGGTATCGGTGTGAACATTCATAAAACTAAGTAAATAGTGTGTGACGGGTCGAAATACTTCTGTAAGATGAGTTATGTTAACTACATTAATCAGTACGGAAAAAATCATCATATAACCGCCAATTAGCATCAAGGTTTGCACGGAAGAGGTTACCGAATCCCCGAGCAGCTTGCCAAATGGACGTCCATCATGTAAATAAGCTTGGCGCATCGTTGATAAGGAGATTTTCCAAACGGAAGCGGAAGCTTGATGATTAGGCCGCAAGGTGGCTAATTGGAGTTCATGGGAGTCAGCAAAAGGCTGCTGTGCTTTTTTTGGATTTCTCATCAAAAATCCTGTTAAAATAGCCGAGATATAATGGACTACTGCAAGTATGAAGCCCAGCTTAGCGCTGTGCAGAAAGCCGACGCCTACCACCATTATCAGGAATAAAGGGCTGCACAAATGGGACAGTGCCATTAGTCGTTCTGTTTCTGTTTGGGAGATGAGTTTTTTTTCCCTCAGGGTAGCTGTAATTTTGGCTCCGGTAGGAAATCCTACTATAAGGCCTGATGCTAGCGCCCATCCACTTACTCCGGGAAGACGGAATACATTTCTCGTCAGCGGCTCCAGAAGAACGCCTATCCCTTGAATAACACCAAAACCGATTAACAGCTCGGTCATAATGAGAAAAGGCATTAGGGCCGGAAAGACAAGCTTCCACCAAATAGTAAGTCCCTCGAGCGAAGACTGAAATGCTTTGTCCGGGAATAAAATGATTGACACGACTACAAGGGCAGCCAAAGACCCCAGTACCAGCGTTGTTAATTTGGAGTTGGATCTTATATTCTTAGGCTGCATATTATCACCTCGTCCTTTAAACATGCTTCAATTGTACGCTAGAGGATGCGGGTTTAGACCAAGCTTTCGCTTGGCAGGTAAAGGAAGAGATACCACTTGTATAAGGGATCAGGAAGGGGAACCTGTATGGAGAACGAAGAAGAGAATACGATTCGTACATGGTCGAATGACTCGTATCGATATCCGAGAAGATCGGCGACTAGGCGCTATTTAATATCCGCGATAGTCGGAGTAGTCATTGTTTATTTGTTGTTTTTTGTAAGACTTCCATTTTTTATACTCATGCCAGGGACCGCGGAGGAAATTAAACCGATGGTGACGATCCCCAAAGGATCTGGTGACGAAAAGGGAACGCTAATGCTAACCACGGTGCGAGTTGCTGATGCCAACATGGTCAATTATTTAATCGGTCTCGTAAATCCTTATGAAGAGATTCAGCCCAAAACGAGTGTTTTGCGTAAAGGTGAATCGGAGCAAGAGTATTCACAGCGTCAAGAGTATGTTATGTTGACATCCCAAGCGAGTGCTATTCAAGCGGCATATAAGCAAGCGAAGATTCCTTTTCATATCAATCATGAAGGGGTTATGGTACTCCAGACGCTGCCTGGCCTATCGGGAGAAAAGGTTCTCAAACCGGGAGATGTGCTTTTAAAAGCTGGAGATAAAGAAGTGAAGGTCGCTCAAGATTTACTTGGCTCACTTAAAGGTAAAAAAGCAGGGGATACAATTTCTATCACGTATTCGAGGAAAAAAATCGAACAGCAAGCTGCGCTTACCCTCGGTGCGCTTCCTAAGCAGGAAGGCGAGCAGGGCGAGCCGCGGGCCGGCATTGGCGTTGTACCAGCGGATATGCAGGCTGTAAAAGCAGACCAAGAGGAGCAACAAGTATCCATTAAGGCTGGTGAGATTGGCGGTCCTTCGGCGGGATTAATGTTCTCCTTAGAGATTTACAATCAACTCGTAGCGGATGATATCACCAAGGGTTATCGCATTGCAGGGACAGGAACGATTGAAAGCGACGGCACTGTAGGTCCAATTGGCGGTATTCAGCATAAAATCATTGCCGCGGATCGAGAAAAGGCCGAATATTTCTTCGCCCCCAAGGATGTAACTTTTAAAGATGGTACCAAAGTGGAGAATTACTCCGACGCTGTCAAGAGAGCGAATCAAATTAAGACGAAAATGAAAATTGTAGAAATCGGCACCATGGAAGATGCACTCAAATTTCTAGCAAATTTGCCTCCGAAATAAGCTGGATCTAGTAAAAATAATATAATTTAAATTGACAAAAGGCATACAAACTAGATATAATAATCTTTGTTTGTTTGGGGTGAAATAACATGCAAATACGTTTTAAAGAGCTATCTCTTAAAAAGCAGGTTCATATGACCGAAGAATTGACCTTGACCGATCCTTTCGAAGGACGTCAAGATATCCTTGGTTATGGTCCCGTACACGTCGATCTTCAAGCCGTGTATGAAGATGGAGAAGCAAAAGTTAACGGTACGTTAACGCTAAACTTGGAGTTAAGCTGTTCACGATGCTTATCGCACACTAACCAAACAATCGAACTTCCTTTTGAGGAAGTCTTCATGCAAAAACCAGAAGTAGAAGATCCAGATTTAGATGAGGATATTCATTTGGTGGTTGGAGATAAAGTCGATTTGGAGCCTTACGTTGTAGAAAATGTAGTGGTCGGTTTACCGTACATACCACTTTGTGACGAAGCGTGCAAAGGTCTCTGTCCCGTGTGCGGAGAGAATCGTAATCAACGTGATTGCGGCTGTAAGCAGGAGAAGATTGATCCTAGGCTTGCAGGTCTCGCGGACTTTTTTAACAAAGAATAAGGCAACGCCCGAAATTCGTATAAGGAGGTGTTTTGAATATGGCAGTACCTCAAAGAAGAACGTCCAAAACTCGTCGCGACAAGCGCCGTACTCACTTTAAATTGGAAGTTCCAGGCATGGTGAAATGTGAACAATGTGGAGAACTGAAGCTAGCACACCGTGTGTGCAAGTCTTGCGGAACTTACAAAGGTAGAGAGATCGTAAAAGCATAAGATTGAACATAGTACTTCATCCTAGTGTGAGGTGCTATTTTTTTTGCTTTCTTTTTGGCTATAAATTTAATATACTACAGTTTAGTATCTGGTAATAAGATGAGATCTCACGAGATAAGGTGGTGCTCGCCATCGAACGCCTTCCTAAACGACAAAGGCAGCAGCAATTGCTTCAAGCCATCGAAGCTAATCCTTTTATGACAGACGAGGAACTGATGCGAACGTTTCAGGTCAGTATCCAAACCGTCCGCTTGGATCGGTTGGAACTCGGCATTCCTGAGCTGCGGGAACGAATGAAGCATATGGCGGTCAAAACGTATGATCATGTACGCTCACTGCCAATTGATGAAATTATTGGAGAAGTGATTGATTTACAGCTCGATCAAAGCGGTATCTCGATTTTTGAAATTAAAGAAGATCATGTTTTCTCAAGAACCAA
Organism: Paenibacillus sp. Soil787; assembly: GCF_001429545.1. Lineage (GTDB taxonomy): Bacteria > Bacillota > Bacilli > Paenibacillales > NBRC-103111 > Paenibacillus_E. The sequence goes on along the minus strand of NZ_LMSP01000012.1, from coordinate 391,838 downwards.
AATTGCAAGAGGACATCATATTTTCTCGCAAGCGAACTCCCTGGCGGTTGCCGTCATCGACGATCCCATAGCTTTAACAGCTTCTGCAGACATCCGTTTTATTCGATCTGTAAAGCTCGGAGAGAAATGTATCGCCAAAGCCTATGTGCGTTCCGTATCCAAAGGGAAAGCAAGAGTCGAGGTGTTTTCATATGTTGGCGATGAAACGGTTTTTCGAGGCAACTTTGTGATCTTTCATTCGAAGAAAGAGCAACATCTAGATAGGGAGGACAAGCTGCATGCGAATCGCGATTGATGCAATGGGAGGCGACAATGCCCCTAAAATCGTAGTGGAAGGTGCACTCGCAGCGGCCAAAGAATGGAAGGATGTTCAAATCATTCTGGTCGGCAACAGCGCCGCGATTGAAGCGCATCTCACAGAAAGGCCAACGAACCTAACGATCCATCACACGGAAGAAGTCATTGAAGCAGAGGATGAGCCCGTAAAGGCCGTTCGCCGCAAAAAAGATGCTTCTATGGTGGTAGCAGGAAGGCTGGTACGTGAGAAGAAGGCGGAAGCCATGATTTCAGCAGGAAATACAGGTGCTTTGATGACGACTGGACTGCTAGTCGTAGGAAGAATTCCAGGGATTGAACGTCCTGCGCTGGCGCCTATGATTCCAACTATGGATGGAAACGGTGTTCTTGCGCTCGATCTGGGTGCTAATATGGATGCAACAGCCGAACAGCTGATTCAATACGCCATTATGGGTAGTATTTACCGCTCCAAAGTACACGGCATTACTAAGCCTCGTGTAGGCCTGCTGAATGTGGGTACAGAAGCGACCAAAGGGAATGAATTAACGAAAGCGGCATACCCTTTAATGGAACAAGCTCCTATTCATTTTGTGGGAAATGTCGAATCCTCTCAAGTGCTTCGTGCCAAATGCGATGTCATCGTGTGCGATGGATTCGCGGGAAATATCATGCTGAAATCATTGGAAGGCGCTGCGTCTACCATTTTCTCAGCATTGAAACAAGAGTTCACCAAAACCTTTTTCACCAAACTTGCAGCGGCTGTCTTGAAGCCAGGACTTACACAATTCCGCAAAAAGTTGGATTATAACGAACATGGGGCAGCCCCGTTTTTGGGAATTGATGGATTAGTCCTAAAAAGCCATGGCTCCTCCGATGCGAATGCCATTAAGAATGCAGTTCGTCAAGCGAGAATAGCCTTACAAAATGATTTGGTTGGCACGATATCTGCCGAAATTAGCCACGGGAAGAGAGATATAACAACATGAACTTAATACCAGTTGGGGTACTCGGAACGGGTAAATATGTACCAGAACGAATTTTAACTAATCAGGAACTGGAAACCATGGTCGAAACGAATGATGAGTGGATTGTGACCAGAACGGGTATACGTGAGAGAAGAATAGCTTCCGAAGGACAAGCTACATCTGATCTTTGTTATGAAGCCGCATTGATCGCTCTGTCAAATGCTGGGATTACGGCAGATCAACTTGATTTAATTATAGTAGCGACGATTACACCTGATATGTCATTCCCTTCGACGGCATGTATTCTCCAAGAGAAGCTGGGAGCCAAAAAAGCAGCAGCTTTTGACTTATCAGCAGCTTGTTCAGGCTTTGTATATGGACTAGCTAATGCTTCTAACTTCATTGCCACAGGTACATATAAACATGCTCTTATCATTGGCGCTGATTGTTTATCCAAAATTACTGACTATACAGATCGAAACACATGCATTCTTTTTGGCGATGGTGCTGGAGCCGTTGTTATTGGGGAAGTGCCTGAACATAGAGGTTTCAAATCGTTTGAGTTGGGCGCTGACGGCACAGGAGGTCCGCTCCTGAAAATGGAAGGTGGCGGGTCGCGCAACCCTTCTTCACAAGCCTCCATTGACCAACGTTTGCACTACATCTATATGGCCGGAGCTGAAGTCTTCAAATTTGCAGTCCGGATCATGGGCAATGCCGCTGATGAGGTGCTGCGCAAAGCAGGCTGGGAAAAAGCAGACATCGATCTGCTCGTGCCGCACCAAGCGAATATGAGAATCATCCAATCTTCATTAAATCGTCTAGAACTGACTGACGACAAATGCATGATCAACCTAGACAAGTACGGCAATATGTCCGCGGCCTCTATCCCGGTAGCTCTCGCTGAAGCTGTTGAGCAGGGTAGATTGAATGAAGGCGATCGCCTCGTGCTAGTCGGCTTCGGCGGCGGCCTAACTTGGGGTGCAGCTGCTTTGGTTTGGTAGTCCGTTACTATGTTGGATAATGCACGGTCGGCTGAAAAAGGTTGCAGCTGATAAAAGTTTCGAGTGATGCTATTGGCACTATCCCTAAGGCTCAGGTATCTAGAAAGCCATACTTTCAGCTCTTCCACTAGACCTGAGGGTTAGCTGGATAAATCCACGATTGGTTGAAAGTTTTACAACTGATAAAAGTTTTTCGGGTGATGCTGCTATTGGCACTATCCCCGAGACTCAGTAAACAAATTGAGTGGGCTCTGAAGAACTGAAGAACTGAAGAACTGAGCCAAGGGGATAGTGTTAATAAGGGTGTTAGAAAAATAGTTACTTGACGGAAAAATGGAATTTTAAGTTAAAATCCACAATTAATTACTGAAAATTATCGCGGAAGGGGATCCTTTTCTCGTATGGGTAAAGTAGCATTTGTATTTCCTGGTCAAGGCTCGCAGTCCGTGGGTATGGGGCATGATTTATACTTGAATCATCCTGCAGCTAGAGCATATTTTGAGCGCGCTAACGAAGCGCTGGGCTTTTCGTTATCTGATCTGATCTTCCAAGGGCCTGAGGACCAATTGAAGATCACGTATCACACGCAGCCTGCGCTGCTGACAACAAGCATCGCTTGTCTGGAAGCGTTCAAGGCTGCTGGCATTAAGCCAGACTATGTCGCAGGACATAGTCTGGGTGAATACAGCGCGCTGGTCGCAGCGGGCGTGCTCGCGTTCGAAGACGCGGTCCGCACGGTGCGGGCCCGCGGCGAGTTCATGGAACAGGCCGTCCCTGGCGGCCTGGGTGCCATGGCAGCCGTGCTGGGAGCCGAGCGCGAAGCGCTTGCGGAGCTATGCGCGGCTATCACAAGCGGCGGCTCCGTCGTGGAGCTCGCCAATGTGAACTGCCCGGGACAGATCGTCGTCTCGGGCAGTAAAGAGGGCGTTGCAGCAGCTGTAGAACGCTGCAAAGAAGCCGGAGCGAAGCGTGCCATACCGCTCGAGGTGAGCGGGCCCTTTCACTCTTCACTCATGAAGCCAGCCTCCGAGCGCCTCGCAGAAGTGCTCGCGTCGATCGAGATGAGTGACGCAGCCGTGCCCGTTGTGGCCAACGTAACGGCTCGTCCTGTCAAGCAGCCAGGCGATATTCGCGGGCTGCTTGTAGAGCAAGTTTACTCCCCAGTATTATGGGAGGACACGATTGCTTATCTGATCGGCCAAGGCGTCGATACGTTTATTGAGCTTGGCTCGGGAACGGTTCTCGCCGGTCTGATCAAAAAGGTAGACAAAACGGTGAAAACCGTGTCGGTAGGCAGTCTAGAAGCTTTGGAGAAGTATATGCAGGAGGTACACAATCATGTTAACGGGTAAGGTGGCACTGGTAACAGGGGCATCTCGAGGTATTGGCCGAGCGATTGCTTTGCATTTGGCTGAACATGGGGCCGATGTTGTTGTGAACTATGCAGGAAGTGAAGCCGCTGCTGGAGAAGTTGTTGAGCAGATTGAAGCCATGGGACGTAAAGCGATTAAGCTGCGTGCCGACGTAAGCAGTTTTCAAGAAGCCGATGATTTAGTGAAGCAAACGCTAGAAAGTTTTGGTAAAATTGATATTCTTGTGAATAATGCTGGCATAACAAGAGACAATTTAATCATGCGGATGAAGGAAGAAGAGTTCGATCAAGTCATCGCTACGAATCTCAAGGGTGTGTTCAACTGTGTAAAAGCCGTTACTCGCCCGATGATGAAACAGCGTTTCGGTCGAATTATTAATATATCTTCTGTAGTGGGTGTGCTCGGTAACCCGGGTCAGGCCAACTATGTAGCAGCAAAAGCGGGCGTTATTGGCTTAACCAAAGCGACTGCGAGAGAACTATCTTCTCGAGGCATTACGGTGAATGCTGTAGCGCCAGGTTTCATTGAAACCGATATGACGGACAAGTTGTCATCCGAGATGCGGGAGCAAATGTTGAAGCAAATTCCACTGGAACGCCTTGGCCAACCTGAGGAAATTGCTAAAGTTGTTCGCTTCCTAGCATCAGACGATGCGTCCTACATGACAGGCCAAACACTTCATGTGGATGGCGGCATGTACATGTAAGTTTTACCAGAAAGAGAATCTCAAAATTGACTACTGGCAATCTGTCAGAGATTCTCGTATAATACCAAAGAGGAGGTGAACCGGATGTCCGACGTATTGGATCGTGTTAAACGAATTGTTGTCGATCGTCTAGGGGTTGATGAAGCTGAAGTCACCCTCGAAGCATCTTTTAAAGAAGATCTAGGTGCTGATTCTCTCGATGTAGTTGAATTAGTAATGGAATTAGAAGATGAGTTCGATTTAGAAATTTCCGATGAAGATGCCGAGAAGATTACGACTGTAGGAGAAGTTACGAATTACATAAAATCTCATACGTAATAGTCTACCGAGTCCCGTTTCTAATCAAGACGGGACTTTCTCTCCATTTTCAAACAATAAACAATGGTGCTTTACTACATAGAAGGTGGTACAAATGAACAGAGTTGTAATTACAGGTATGGGCGTAGTTACTGCCCTTGGTCAAGATTTAGAAACGTTTTGGGGCAATCTGACTTCTGGTAAATCCGGAATCAGTTTGATCGAGAATTTTGATGTAAGCGAGTATCCGACTCGTATTGCTGCTGAGGTTAAAGATTTTAATATTGAAGATTATGTGGATCGTAAGGATTCACGTCGAATGGATCGTTTCGTTCAATTCGCTGTTGCTGGTGCGGTTAATGCGCTAAAAGACGCGAACTTGAATGTAAAGGAAGATACGGATCCTGAACGTGTGGGCGTATCGGTTGGTTCAGGAATTGGTGGATTGAATACATGGGAAGAACAGCATAGAATTCTTTTGGAAAAGGGTCCGAAACGCGTATCTCCCTTCTTTATTCCGATGATGATTGCGAATATGGCGTCTGGTCAAGTTTCAATGATTACAGGAGCAAAAGGACCGAACTCCACGGCTGTTACTGCCTGTGCGACAGGTACACACTCCATCGGTGATTCATTCAAAATGATTCAACGTGGCGATGCTGACGTAATGATTTGCGGCGGTGCTGAGGCAACGATTACGCCGATTGGTGTGGCTGGCTTCTGCGCTTTGCGTGCGATGTCAACTCGCAATGAAGAGCCTCACTTGGCGAGCCGCCCGTTTGATACAGACCGCGATGGTTTTGTCATGGGCGAAGGAGCAGGCGTAATGATTTTGGAATCGCTAGAACATGCGCAGAAGCGTGGGGCACGCATCTATGCCGAAGTGATTGGTTATGGGATGAGCGGTGATGCTTATCACATGACAGATCCAGATCCGGACGGGGCAGCACGTTGTATGGTCAAAGCAATTAAAGACGCGGGCATTAGCCCAGAGTCGATTTCTTACATTAATGCTCATGGAACGTCTACGCCAGTAGGAGATAGATCAGAGACTACGGCTATTAAGAAGGCTTTTGGTGAACATGCCTACAAAGTAGCTGTTAGCTCTACAAAATCAATGACAGGGCATTTACTTGGCGCTGCAGGCGGTGTAGAAGCAGTTATCTGTGGTTTAACCATTTCTAATAGCTTGATTGCACCGACGATCAATCTGGTCAACCAAGACCCGGAATGTGATTTGGATTATGTGCCAAACACAGCCCGCGCGGCGAAGGTTGACATTGCGATGTCGAACTCATTTGGTTTTGGTGGACATAATGCAACGATTATCTTGAAAAGGTTTGAAGCATAATTTGCCTTCCTACGAAGAAAGATAACGGAATATCATTCTCTCTGGGTGGTGAATAAAGGCAATGAACCGTGATATTAAAGAACTGCAGCAGCGAATAGGGATTACATTTCGTAAAAAAGAGCTGCTTCAGCAAGCTTTTACCCATTCTTCTTACGTCAATGAACACCGTATTGCTGGGCATAAAGATAACGAGCGTCTGGAGTTTCTTGGGGATGCTGTCCTTGAACTAACGGTTTCGGAATTTTTATATGATTCTTATCCAGGGCGTTCAGAAGGTGAATTGACGAAGCTCAGGGCGTCTATCGTTTGTGAGCCGTCACTCGTTACGTTCGCTGATGATTTGGATTTCGGTGCTTTTGTATTACTTGGTAAAGGGGAAGAGTTAACTGGAGGGCGGTCACGCCCGGCGCTCCTTGCCGACGTTTTCGAGTCCTTTGTTGGAGCTTTATACCTTGATCAAGGCTTGAATATCGTAAAAGGTTTTCTCGAAAAGCACGTTTTCGCAAAGATCTCCAGTGAAGGTAAATTGTTAATTATTGATTACAAGACTCTCTTGCAGGAGCATATCCAACATCACAACATGGGTTCATTGGAATACCGCATTGTGAACGAACGAGGGCCTGCTCATGAACGTGAGTTTGTAGCTGAAGTGCACATGGATGCCGACCTTCTGGGAACTGGAGCAGGACGTTCCAAGAAAGAAGCGGAACAGCAGGCAGCTGCTGGGGCCTTGTCGAAATTGAATGTGACCGTTCAGCGGTAATGCAATGCATATGGCTTTAAGGGGCGGCTGCGGCCGCCTTTTTTGTTTTTTTCTCTTATTTTTATTAGGGATATGTTACAATAATTTCTGAGGTGAGACCATGTTTTTGAAACGGATTGAATTATCCGGGTTTAAGTCTTTCGCAGACCGTACGGAACTGGAATTTGTGCGCGGTATAACCGCGGTTGTAGGTCCTAATGGCAGTGGAAAAAGCAACATTTCGGACGGTATCCGCTGGGTGTTAGGTGAGCAAAGTGCGAAGTCCTTACGTGGCGGTAAAATGGAAGATGTTATTTTTGCAGGCAGTGATGCGCGTCGAGCTGTCAATTATGGGGAAGTCTCGCTGACGCTAGATAATACGTCGCAATCGCTTCCACTTGACTTCAATGAAGTGACGGTTACTCGCAGAGTGCATCGTAATGGGGAAAGTGAGTATTTAATTAATAAGCAGCCCTGCCGCCTGAAAGATATTACAGAATTGTTTATGGATACGGGGATAGGAAAAGAAGCTTATTCGATTATTGGACAAGGCCGTATCGAAGAAATTTTAAGTACGAAATCCGAAGATCGTCGTGGGATTTTTGAAGAGGCTTCGGGGATTGTTAAATATAAATCGCGTAAACGTGAAGCTGAGAAAAAATTAAGTGACACCGAGCAAAATTTGCTGCGGATTCACGACCTGGTTTCTGAGCTTGAGGATCAAATTGAACCGCTTCGCGAGCAGTCTGAAAAGGCGATTCGCTATAAAGAGCTTCGGGAGACGCTCAAAAGCAGTGAGATTGCAATGTATGTGCATCAAATTGATCAGATTTACATTTCATGGAACGATGCGAAGCAACTGCTAGAGAAACTAATCAAGGAACAAACAGAGCTTTCGACGATTGTGAATCAGCATGATGCGCAATTAGAGAAGCATCGATGGGAAACTCGCAGGTTAGAGGAGGAGCTGGAAAAGCTTCAAGAAAGTTTACTTCAGCTGAGCGAAGATTTTGAGAAGTGCGAAGGGCATGGCGAAGTGCTCAAGGAACGAAAAAAGAATTATGTAGCTAATCACCAGCAGCTAAGCGCTACAATCGCTATGCAAGAGCAGCGTAAAATAGATAAAGAAGCTGAGCTGAGTCAACAGCGGGAGAAAATCATCCAAATTGGCGCCCAACTATTTGAGTTTCAAGCCAAGCTGACCGCGGAAGAACAGCGGTTACTTGGAGTTAACGGTGGTATCAGTTCCTCACCTGAAGATCAGTTGAAGGGCGAATTGTTGGAAACATTAAACCGAATGGCTCAGGCGAGGAACGAGATTCGTTACGCTGAGCAGCAAACGGAAAGCATCGGTCGTCGTTTGGAAAGGCTTGATGAAGAACGTCAGAAATGGGCGGAACAGCGCGAGAAGATTTCAGTCCGTAAGCAAGAGTTGACGGCTAAATTGGAACAAACGGTAAGCGAAATTGAGAACGAACGACAAAGGTATGTGCAGTTAACCCAAAGCTTGAAAAGCAAGCAAGGGCTGCTCGATGAAGCACAAGGCATGGTCCGCAAATGGGAGCAGAAGCTGGATGCGCTGACATCTCGCCGCGATACGATGAAAGAGATGGCAAATGATTACGATGGCTTCATGCAAGGAGTTAAAGAAGTTCTTAAAGCGAAGAGCCGCAAGGATTTGCGTGGTATTCGCGGGGCCGTAGCTGAGCTTGTTAAGGTGCCGGCTGACGTTGAGACGGCGATTGAGACGGCGCTCGGCGGCGCCTTGCAAAATATCGTTGTCGAGACCGAAGCGGATGGGCGTGAAGCCATTGCCTTCTTGAAGCGCCGTCAAATGGGACGAGCTACGTTCCTGCCTATGAATGTTATTCGCGGCCGCTCGATTTCGGACAGTGAGCTTAGTTCTTTGAAATCTTCCAAAGGTTTTGTCGGGCTTGCTGTAGATCTTGTTTCATTTGAATCCACCTACCAGAACATCTTCTCAAGCCTGCTTGGGAATGTTGTCGTGGCGCAGAGCTTAGAAGATGCGAATCATATCGCTGCAAAAGCACAGTATCGCTATCGGGTTGTGACGCTGGAAGGTGATGTCGTGAACCCTGGCGGTTCGATGACAGGCGGAAGCTTGCAGAAGAAATCAACGAATCTGCTTGGGCGTCAACGTCAAATTGAGGAGCTGGATCAGGAGATTAAAACTTCCGAGCAGCAGCTCAGCGGTTTGCGCAGCCAATCCAGCGTGATGAAGCGCGAGATTACGGATGATATGATGACGATCGAACAGCTCCGTCAACAGGGTGAGCAAAAGCGTATCACAGAGCAGCAAATTCGGGCAGAATTGAATCCTCTGGAGTCTGAGAGCCGTACAGTCGAGGAACAGCTTACGCTGGATAGTCAAGATCGAGGTTCGCTGCTAGAAGAGCAGGCTGATCTTGGACGGAAGAAAGTCGCGTCTGAAGCAGCGCTTGCTGAACTGCAGCAAGAGGAAGCTTCTTTGCAGCAAGCGATTCGAGATGCCGAGCACTCCCGTAAAGCGAGTGAGTCGGAAAAGGAAGAGCTGCAAAGCCAGTTGACGGATTTGAAGGTCAAGGTTGCTTCTATTTCACAAGAGAAACAGTCACTTCAGGATCAACAGCGTCGACTGCAGCAGGATCTTGGAGAAGTTGATCGCGAGATGGAAATGAACCGCGGTCTGCTTGAGCAGCTGGAGAAAGATATGGCTGCACTTGAGCAAGAGACTGTACTACAAGTTGAATTACTTAACGATCTCAAGCTCAAGAAGCAGCAATGCTCAGAAAACATTGATTTCAAACGAGCTGAGCGAACGGAATGGTTACATAAGCTTGAGCAAGGAGAAAATGAAACACGGACGCAACGTATTCAGTTGAAACAGGTTGAAGAGGGTCTGCATCAAACTGAGGTCCGTGTAACTCGACTGGATGTTGAACTAGAAAACTTGCTGAAGAAGTTAGGGGAAGAATATGAGCTTAGCTATGAGCTAGCAAAAGAGCGCTACCCAGTTCCTGAGGATATCCAAGGTACGCAGAGCAGAGTGCGTGAACTTAAACGTGAGATCGCTTCGCTCGGTGATGTGAACCTTGGCGCTATTGAAGAATATGCAAGGGTCTCTGAGCGTTATGAATTCTTAGACTCTCAGAAAAACGACTTGATCGAAGCTAAAACGACGCTTTATCAGGTCATCCGTGAAATGGATCAAGAAATGTCCAAACGGTTTAAGACCACCTTTGATGCGATTCGCTCGCATTTTGGCGTCGTATTTGCTAAATTATTCGGTGGTGGCCGTGCGGATTTGATTCTATCTGAACCGGAGAATATGCTGGATACAGGTATCGAGATTGTTGCACAGCCGCCAGGTAAAAAGCTGCAAAATCTTCAGCTTCTTTCCGGTGGAGAGCGCGCTCTCACAGCAATTGCACTGTTATTCTCGATTATCCGCGTAAAGCCGGTTCCATTCTGCGTACTCGATGAAGTAGAAGCTGCTTTGGACGAAGCGAACGTATCTCGTTTTGCCGAATACTTGCGTGAGTTCTCTGAAATGACGCAATTTATCGTGGTTACGCACCGCAAGGGGACAATGGAGGAAGCGGATGTGCTGTATGGGGTAACGATGCAAGAGGGTGGTGTTTCCAAGCTCGTTTCCGTTCGTTTAGAGGATGAAGAAGCGGCCATGTCCGCATCATAATTAGGGTAAATGTTATTTTATTAGGAGGAACCATGAGCTTTTTTAAACGATTAAAGGAAAGTATTTCCAGCAAGGCCGAAGCGGTTACGAATAAGTTCAAAGAAGGACTAACGAAAACAAGAGATGCCTTCGTCGATCGTGTGGATGATTTATTTAGCCGCCGAAAGAAGATAGATGAAGACTTTTATGAAGAGCTTGAAGAAATTCTAATTGGCGCTGATGTGGGTGTAAATACAGTTCTTAAGCTAATCGATCAGCTTCGCGCCGAGGTGAAGAACCGCAAAATAGAAGATCCCGCGGAACTGCAACCGGTCCTCTCCGAAAAGTTGATCGAGCTGTTAAAGGGTGACGCTGATGCAGGACTGAAGTTAAATCCAAATGGCTTATCTGTCATTTTGTTTGTTGGTGTGAATGGCGTAGGGAAGACAACGACAATCGGTAAAATGGCACACATGTTCAAATCTCAAGGAAAAAAAGTATTAATGGCTGCAGGCGATACATTTCGTGCCGGAGCCATTGAGCAGTTGGAAACTTGGGGCGAGCGTGTTGGTGTGGATGTGATTAAACAGCATTCAGGCTCCGACCCTGCTGCCGTCATGTTTGATGCGGTGCAGGCTGCGAAAACGCGTGGTGTAGACATCTTGTTATGCGACACTGCGGGTCGTTTACAAAACAAAGTGAATTTGATGGAGGAACTGAATAAGATCTACCGCGTTATCCAGCGTGAAGTTCCAGATGCTCCTCATGAAGTAATTCTCGTTTTAGATGCTACTACCGGACAAAATGCACTCAGCCAAGCAAAGCTTTTCGGTGATAAAACAGGTCTGACAGGGTTGGTGCTTTCTAAGCTCGATGGTACGGCCAAAGGCGGTATAGTTGTTGCGATCCGTCAGGAGTTATCACTTCCTGTGAAGTTCGTTGGCCTCGGTGAGAAAATGGATGATCTTCAGCCTTTTGATTCCGAGCAATTCGTGCATGCCCTTTTTGGCAAATGGATCGGCGAGCAAAAAGAAGAAAATGTTTAATCATTTGCTTCTCTGATGTATGAAAAATTCTCCTCAGCCGTTTATTGGTTAGAGGTTTTTTTTTGTTCTTAAACTGACAAGGTCAAATGCTTGACATTCATCTTGGAATTCAGTATGATAAGTTCTGTTGTGCTGCTGTCAAGCGTGCAACCTTTACGGAGGTGGATCATGTCGATCGATCAAATGCTTGAGAAAACGAATCGCGTTAACTTGCTATTTGATTTCTATGAACCGCTGTTGACCGATAAACAGAGAACGTTCCTCCAACTGTATTTTCATGATGATTACTCGCTAGGAGAAATCGCTGAGAATTTTGAAATTAGCCGCCAAGCGGTTTATGAACATATTAAACGAGCAGAGTCAACTCTTCAGGAATATGAGAGCAAATTGCATCTGGTACATAAGCACGAACAACGCATGAAGCTGCGTTCGGAACTGGTTCAGGTGCTTGAAGTTTGCGAACCAGAGCTAAAGAGGAAAACAACGGAACTTTTTGATACAATAGTAGGGATCGATTAAAACATAAAAAGTCCAGAAGCAGGAGGTGAAGCGCATGGCATTTGAAGGATTGGCAAGCCGGTTACAGAACGTTTTCGGTAAGCTGAGAAGCAAAGGTAAGCTGACGGAAGAAGATGTAGGCGAAGCGCTTCGCGAAGTACGATTGGCGCTGCTTGAAGCGGACGTTAACTTTAAAGTAGTCAAAGACTTTATTGCTAAGGTGAAGGAACAGTCCATCGGACAAGAAGTATTGAAATCCTTCACACCAGGCATGGTCGTTATCGATATCGTTAACAAAGAGCTAACCGCACTTATGGGCGGTACACAAAGTAAGTTAGCTCGATCGAACCGACCGCCAACTGTCATCATGATGGCAGGTTTGCAAGGGGCAGGTAAGACAACAACATCTGGTAAGCTAGCGAAGATGCTCCTTAAACAAAACCATAGGCCGCTTCTTGTAGCCTGTGACATTTATCGTCCGGCTGCGATCAAGCAGCTGCAGGTTCTTGGAGAACAACTCAATGTTCCGGTATTTTCACTCGGCGATCAAGTAAATCCTGTCGATATTGCTAAAGCAGGACTTCAGCATGCCAAGGATAACGGTAATGATTATGTCATTATCGATACCGCAGGTCGTTTGCACATTGATGAAAACCTGATGGACGAGCTGAAAAATGTTCGAACTGCTGTTGAACCGGATGAAATATTGCTCGTTGTCGATGCGATGACCGGGCAGGATGCAGTCAATGTTGCAGAAAGCTTTCATGGGCAGCTTGAGCTTACGGGTGTTGTACTGACCAAGCTGGATGGCGATACCCGCGGTGGCGCGGCGTTATCGGTTAAAGCTGTAACAGGTTGCCCAATTAAGTTTGTGGCTAGCGGTGAGAAAATGGATGCTCTAGAACCATTCTTCCCTGATCGTATGGCCTCAAGAATTCTTGGCATGGGCGATATGCTTACCTTGATTGAGAAAGCGCAAGCCGGTATCGACATGGACAAGGCGAAAGAGATGGAGCGCAAAATGCGCAACGCCGAATTCACCTTCGAGGATTTCCTTGATCAAATGGAGCAAGTGAAGAAGATGGGGCCTCTGGATCAAATTCTTGAGATGCTGCCAGGAGCGAATAAGATCAAGGGCATGAAAGATATGAAGGTTGACGACAAACAAATGGCACGTGTTGAAGCTATTGTGAAGTCGATGACAACCGAAGAGAAACGCAAGCCTGAACTTCTCAATGCGAACCGTCGCAAACGGATTGCTCAAGGCAGCGGCAACTCGGTACAAGAGGTCAACCGTTTCATTAAGCAATTTGACGATATGCGCAAAATGATGAAGCAGTTTTCCGGCATGATGGGACCTAAAGGTGCCAAAGGCATGAAGAAACTAGGCAAGGGATTTAAATTCCCCTTTTAAATAAGCATTTTATTCTAAGTAGGAGGTGATTTTTCATGGCAGTACGTATTCGTCTTAAACGTGTAGGCGCTCATAAAGCTCCTTTTTACCGTGTGGTGGTTTCGGATTCCCGTTCCCCGCGTGATGGTCGTTTTATCGAAGAAATCGGTACTTATAACCCAATTGTTGAACCAGCAGCTGTAACTCTTGATGAGGAGAAAGCGCTGAAATGGCTTCAAACTGGCGCTCAACCGTCCGATACAGTTCGCAGCTTGTTCTCAAAAGCAGGTCTGATGACTAAGTTTCACGAGCTGAAATTACAGAAGTAATCTGTTATCTTTCGGAGGGTGGGTTCATGAAGGATCTTATCACCGTTATTGCTAAGGCTCTTGTCGATCATCCGGAAGAAGTACGTGTCACTGTGGTGGAGAAAGATGACAAGATCGAGTACAGGCTTTCTGTCCATCCGGGCGATGTCGGTAAAGTGATTGGCAAGCAAGGCAAGATTGCGAAGTCGCTCCGAACAGTTGTCACGTCGGCAGCAGTGAAAGAAACGAAACGGGTAGCTGTTGAAATCGTTTCATAAGAAATTAGGTTAGGATTTAGTTCCTAACCTTTTTCTTGTATGGTTTTGAAGGTAAATTAATGTGGAGGTTGGGCAAGCGCATATGAGCGAAAAACTTGTGACAGTTGGTCGAATTGTGAATAGCCATGGTATTCGCGGAGAGCTAAAAGTGGTTCCGGAAACTGATTTTCCTGAGCGTTTCGATAAAGGAAATGCATTGATTATTGTAGATTCTCAAAATAAGCAAACGCCGGTGACGGTGCAAACCTCCCGCTTACATAAAAATATGTTTATCTTGCAGTTTGCAGAGTTCTCTAACATTAATGAAGTTGAGAAATTCAAAGGCTCGCTTCTTAAGATTGAAGCTAAGGAACAGCAGCCGCTTGAAGAGGGAGAATACTATTATCACGAGATCATTGGCTGTAAGGTCGTTACGGAAGAAGGCCAAGAGTTAGGGCTTGTTTCTGAGGTTTTGACACCAGGGGCTAATGATGTATGGGTCGTTTCTTTACCGAAAGGCAAACAGCTGCTGCTTCCTGTCATTGATGATGTGATACTGGATGTAGACATTGCCAACAAAACGATTCGTATTCATCTGATGGAAGGATTAATGGAATGAGAATCGATGTATTGACCCTGTTCCCGGAAATGTTCGAGGGTGTGTTTTCGTCCAGCATTTTAGGGAAAGCTCGTGACAAGGGGATTGTTGCTCTCAAGACGGTTAATTTTCGAGATTATTCCAATAATAAGCATAACACAGTAGATGATTATCCATATGGCGGCGGTGGAGGGATGGTTCTTAAGCCAGAACCGATATTTGCTGCTGTGGAGAGTTTGCCTATACATCAAGAAGATGGACAAGACTCAGTGAAGCCGCGAGTGATTCTTATGTGTCCACAAGGGGAGACGTTCACGCAGAAGAAAGCGGAGGAGCTGTCTAACGAACAGCATCTCGTGTTTATTTGTGGTCATTATGAAGGCTATGATGAGCGCATTAGGCAGTATCTAGTGACGGAAGAACTATCCATCGGTGATTATGTGTTAACAGGCGGCGAGTTACCCGCTATGGTTGTTATAGACAGCGTAGTGAGGCTGCTGCCTGGTGTGCTCGGTAATGAGATGTCAGCCGTGACGGATTCATTCTCTACAGGCTTGCTGGAATATCCCCACTATACAAGGCCTGCTAAGTTTAGAGATTGGGAAGTACCTGAGATGTTGTTATCAGGGCATCACGAAAATGTGAAGCGTTGGCGCCTCAAGGAGTCTCTGTTCCGAACACTAGAACGCCGTCCTGATTTGCTTGAAGGAAGAGAACTATCCAAAGAAGAAAAAGCTTGGGTGGTTGAATGGAAAGGGCGGAAACAAGAGGAGTAAGCCCCCAAAAACTTCTCTATTGAATTTCTTTCCTGTCTATGATAGTATATATTCTGTTGTGAATTTTTCAACAGTTCGAGTCTGGTGGTCCTCTACGCATAACAACTAAGAACGACTATGCCAATAAGCGGAATGAACACCTGTGTGGAAGGAGGGAGTCAACTATGAATCTTATTCAAGAGATTACGAAAGAGCAACTCCGTACGGATATTCCTAATTTCCGTCCAGGAGACACACTTAAAGTACACGTAAAAGTTATCGAGGGTACACGTGAGCGTATTCAGCTGTTCGAAGGTGTTGTTATTAAACGCCACGGCGGTGGAATCAGCGAAACGTTTACAGTTCGTAAAATTTCTTACGGTGTGGGTGTGGAAAGAACTTTCCCATTCCATTCTCCGAAGATTGACAAGATTGAAGTGGCTCGCCGTGGTAAAGTTCGTCGTGCGAAACTTTATTATCTGCGTGGTCTTCGTGGTAAAGCAGCAAGAATTAAAGAAATTCGATAAGAAAACGGGGGGCTTGTTCAGGCAAGTCTCCTTTTCATTTTCATGGTACATACTAGAGATAAACCAAAACTGGAAAAGAGGCAATCAGTGATGGAACACAGTAATCAAGAACAGCCTTACATAGAGCCGGATAAAACAACAGAAACGACTCCCGTTAAAACGACGAAAAGCGAAACATGGGAATGGATCAAAGCATTAGTGATCGCGGGAGTGCTCGTGATTATCATTCGTTGGTTCCTGTTCTCTCCTTTTATTGTTGATGGAGATTCCATGCGTCCGAATTTTTTCACAGGTGAACGACTCATAGTCAATAAAATTGTTTATGATATTCGCTCACCCAAACGCGGCGAGGTTATCGTTTTCCATGCGCCGGAAGGTAAGGATTACATTAAACGCGTAATTGCTCTCCCAGGTGAGACCGTAAAGGTTACGGGTGACAAGGTGTTCATTAATGGTCAAGAGATTGATCAGCCTTATATCAAGGATGCGATTGAGCAGGCGAAAAAAGAAGGACATCCCTATAATACGTTATCCGATTTTCAAGAGAAAAAAGTGCCTGAAGATGAAATATTCGCAATGGGAGATAACCGTGGTAACTCCAAAGACAGCCGAGCGATTGGCTTCATACCTTACAACAAAATTGTAGGCCGTGCGGAAGTCATTTTTTGGCCAGTGAGCAAAATCAGTTTCATACATTTTTGAGGTGAAGAAGAATGACCATTCAATGGTTTCCCGGTCACATGACCAAGGCTCGAAGACAGATTGAAGAAAAGCTTAAGCTGATTGATGTTGTGATCGAGCTCTTGGATGCCCGCATACCGCTCTCCAGTCGGAACCCGATGGTTGATAAGATTTTGAAAGATAAACCGCGATTGGTACTGCTGAATAAGAATGACTTGGCAGATCCGCAAGTGACTGCAGAATGGGTTAAATATTTTGCTGACCAAGGACTGCCAGCCTTGCCGATTGATGCAGCGACCGGAACGCACGTCAAAGAAATTTTGCCGCGAGTTAAGCAGCTTTGGGCCCATAAAATTGAACGGCAGCTTAGCAAAGGGATTAATCCCCGTGCCGTAAGAGCGCTCATCGTAGGTATCCCTAACGTTGGGAAATCGACGTTGATTAACCAATTAGCAGGTAAGAAGATTGCAGCAACCGGAGATAAGCCTGGTGTTACGAAGGGGCAGCAATGGATTAAAGTTGGAACCGAAATGGACTTGCTCGATACGCCAGGTATTTTGTGGCCAAAATTCGAAGACCAAATGGTTGGAATGAGATTGGCAGCAACGGGAGCCATTAAGGAAGAACTGCTTCATTTAGACGAGATTGCACTCTTTGTCGTTAAATATATGGTTCAGAATTATGGGGCCGGTATTCAAGAACGATTTGGGGTTCAAGACCTTCCTGAGGATTTGGACGATATTCAGGAAATGGTCAAAGTCATGGAGGCTATCGGTCGTAAGCGCGGAGCGATTGTGAGCGGGGGCAAAGTGGATTTGGACAAAGCCTCATTAATCATTATTCGTGAGCTTAGAGCGGGCAAGATGGGGCGTATTTCTTTGGAGAAGCCTTTAGATAAAAGATAAGAAGAGATAAAGGTACAGTCACTTTTGGACTTAGCTAATCAAGCGGGTCTGGGGGTGACTTTTCTTTTTTATACTGAGAATGTGAAAAAATGGGTATGGCTTGTCTAAACGCCAATCCTTTATAATGAGGAGATGGAAAGGGGCGAAAGCCATTGCTAGAGCATGAAAAACTACTGTGGGAGCAAGGTTTTACTCTTATTGCGGGTATCGATGAGGTAGGAAGAGGCTGTTTATTTGGGGATGTCGTAGCAGCTGCGGTTATACTTCCGATGGGATATGTGCTGGAAGGTGTGGACGATTCCAAAAAGCTTTCTGAAAAGAAGCGAGATGTCTTTTATGATCAGATCATGAATGAGGCATTAGCTGTTGGTATAGGTATTGTGGATGTGGATAGGATTGATGCGATTAATATAAAACAAGCAGCGAGACTTGCTATGAAGCAGGCCGTGCAGCGGTTAGCTATAGCACCTGATTATCTGCTTGTTGATGCGGAGAATGTTGAGTTGGACATAGAGCAATCCGCGATCATTCATGGAGATACACTTAGTCAATCTATTGCAGCTGCTTCGATAATCGCTAAGGTTACCAGAGATCGCATGTGTGTGGAATGGGATGAACAATATCCCGAGTACGGAATTGCTATACATAAAGGATATGCAACAAAGCACCATAGAGAAATGCTTTTGCGTTATGGACCTACACCGCTGCATCGGAAATTATTTATACGTAATGTGATGGCGCAATTAGAAGAGAAAGAGAATGTTGTGGAGTCTGAACAGCTGGAATTGGATCTCATATAACTTATTATTGTAACGAAAAGGCAATCAGCCGCCGATAATATACATAAGCGTTAGGAAGATTTGAGGTGAGATGCCATAAATATTAGTGGTTTAATTCGCAGTTTAGTCGGTGATTTAACAGCATCTGAAAGTAAGGTGCTTGAACTAAAAGTAGGACAAATTGTTAAAGGTGTTGTGCTTCAGTTGCTGAGTGACCAAGAAGCGTTGATTAATATTGGCGGTGTGCAAGTTCGGGCTAAGTTGGAAACACCCCTTAAGCAAGGGGATGTTACGATGCTGCAAGTGCAGCCGGAGTCTAGTGGCGGTCAAATCCTGCTCAAGCCACTAACGGCGTCAGATTTGCAAATAGCTGATGATTCGCTTAGCGAGCTGTTAAAGGCATTCACGATTAAAGATACGGCTGGGAATCGTCAAATGGTGCAGCAGATGCAGCAGGAAGGCGTTCCGCTATCCAAGGACAACGTGAAGGCTTTTGAGGCTGTCATGCGCAGCATGCCTGAGGGTGTCAATAAGGAAGAATGGGCACAGGCTGCAATCCTTGCCTACAAAAAGGGATTGCCGCTCACAGAGGCGACTGTGGGGGCTTTGAGACAGGTTACCACGGGGCCGCCTGTCGGTAAGGTGCTGGAGCAGCTAGAGCAGCAGGCGACAGCCCTGCTTGAGCAAGATACAGCACATCCAGCAGCTGATACCGCGAAGCAGGTGCTATCGCTGCTCAAGGAGCTGCGGGCTTCCGCCGCAGCTGCGGTTTCGCCAGCTGCTTCGCAGGCTGGCGGTGAAGCTAAGGCGGCTCCCGCAGGGTCGCCGCCTGTGGTGCCCGGCAGCGCGCCTGCGGCTGCTGCCGTTAAGGCTCCGCCCGCTGCAGCGGTTGCAGCGGGCGCGGAGCTTCCCGCGGCGGCTGCGCCACGCGCGGAGACCGCTGCCGCCGCCTCGGCGCAGCCGGCGGCGGGGCCCAAGGCCGCCCGCGCAGCGGAGGCGGCCTCGCCAGAGGCTCAGGCGCGCAGCGCTGAGCCTGCACAAGGCGAACCGCCCGCGGCGGGTTCGCAGGTACAACCAGAGCCGCCTGCGAAGCAGAAGGCGGCTCCACCAGAGGCGCAGCAACGCAGCGCTGCGCCAAGCGTGCCCGAGGCTGATCCAGAGTCAAACTGGATCAGCCGCATGCTCAAAGCCGTAGGCGTGGAGCACGAGTCTCATCTAGCGTTGAAGCTAGATGAGCGCGCAGACGCAATCCTACGGGGTCGCAACAACACAGACGATCAGCTGCCTAATCTGATCGCCACAGCATCCCAGCAGGACGACACTGTCAAGCCTGCTGCTGACACACTAAAGAGTCTGCTGCTGCAGCTCACAGCCTCAGATGACACGCCAGCGCCGCTCAAAGGAGCGGCGCAGCAAGCTCTTGGGCAAATTACAGGACAACAGCTCATGTTGACTGGTGACAAGAGCTCTATGTTTGCCCATATGACATTGTTTGTCCCCTTCATGGATGGTACTGGCCAGCAATCTGCCGCCATTCACATTCAATCCCGCAAAGGAAAGCGCGGGGAAGTAGACGCGAGCAATTGTCGTTTGCTGTTTGACCTGCAAATGAAAGTAATGGGCAATACTTTGCTTGATGTGCATGTCGTCAACAAAATCGTATCCTTGAACATCCACAATGATCATCCTGCGTTAGCTCCCTTAATGGAGGAGTCCAAAGAAGAAATAACAGCAGCTATGAATAAAGCGGGTTACCAATTTATCTCATTAAAATGCTCGCCATATCCACAGCCGCCTGTTGTAGAGAATGAAGCTTCCAAGCAAGGGGCATCTGACGGAAGAGTAGACCTTCGAGCGCTATATCAGCCAAAAGCCTACAAAGGGGTGGATTTCCGAGCATGACCAAGCAAAAGAATGCATCTGAGGAGTCTGGGCCGACTCCTCTTAAGAAGGCTGTAGCGCTTCGCTACTCACCTGAAGCACAAAAAGCCCCAACCCTCATTGCAAAAGGGAAAGGACACATGGCAGAAGCCATTCTGCAGAAAGCCAAGGAGAATGGGATCCCCATTCAGGAGGATTCCTCATTGGTTGAAGTGTTGTCGAAGTTGGATTTAGATCAAGAAATTCCCCCAGAACTGTATCAATTGGTCGCAGAGGTGTTAAGTTTTATCTATCGTTCAGATAACCGAATGAGATCGTCGAGGAATGAAAGATGACAGAGCTTCGTAAAGATGATCGGAAGCAGTTGGGGAAGCTTGGCGAAGAGTTGGCTGAAGCATTTCTTAGTGAGCATGATTACCGAATTGTGGAGCGTAATTGGCGCTGCCGCACTGGCGAGCTTGATATTATTGCTGAGAAAGCCAATAAGTTAATCTTTGTTGAGGTCAGAACAAGGCGTCCTTCAGGTCGTTTTGGCTCAGCCAAAGAATCCGTCGACTATCGCAAGCAATTGAAAGTCAAAGAGACGGCACAATTTTACTTACATCGTTTTCAAAAATACGAGCAGTCCATTCAATTTGATGTGATCACTGTAGAAGTATCCGTAGATGGAGACGCACCTCATATAGAACACATACAAGGAGCCTTTTGAGAACCGTCTGTCGATAAAGACAACGCGTCAAAAGGCTCTTTTTCACAACATCAAATCTCAATCTCCTCAATCCGCTGCTTTTTATCCAAATTACGGTATTGGATTGCCTCTGCCAGATGCTGTGGCTGGATACTGTCACTTTCCTCGAGATCAGCGATGGTAAGGGCTAGCCGCAGGATGCGATCATGGGCTCTTGCACTAAGTCCCAAAGCTTCAAAAGAAGCACTAAGCAGTTGATCGCCTTCTGGTGTTAAATGGCAAATTTGTCTCATCCGCTTCCCGCTCAATTCATTATTATGCTGAATGCCTGTTCCAGCATAGCGTTGTTGTTGTCTTTGATGTGCGCGCATAACTTGGATTAACATTTCTTTGGAAGACAAGTGATTGGTTCGTTCCTTTAGTTGTGAATAACTTGGTTTAGGCACTTCGACATGCAGATCGATACGATCAAGCAGAGGACCTGATATCTTAGAACGATAATGAACAATTTTAGCTGGACTGCAGGTGCATGCATTACCTTCTGTTTGGGTTCCATAATACCCGCAAGGACATGGATTCATGGCGGCAGCCAGAATAAAGTGGGAGGGGAATGTGTAAACCGCTCTTGCTCTTGCAATTGTAACATGACGATCCTCAAGCGGCTGTCTAAGTACTTCGAGGGCCATTCTCGTGAATTCCGGAAGTTCATCCAGAAAAAGAATGCCGCGATGAGATAAGCTAACTTCTCCGGGTTTGGGTATTGTTCCGCCTCCGACAAGTCCGGCTGGCGAAATCGTATGGTGCGGAGCTCTAAACGATCTTGTACGCATGAGAGAGGAGCGATCAATAAGCTTTCCTGAGGCGCTGTAAATTTTCGTGACTTCTAAGGCTTCTTTGTCAGTCATAGGCGGCAGAATCGAGGGCATGCGCTTTACGAGCATCGTTTTCCCTGTACCGGGAGGACCAATTAAAAGCCAGTTATGATACATTATCAAGGTACTGAAAAAGCTTGATAGATCAACGTTTTCTGCTTTTTTTGATGGTAGAATTACAACGTAAATAGTGCCATCCGTTGATTTTAACTGATTCATCTGTATAGTCCTGCACTAGTCCCTCATCAGCTAATTCCCCTCCAAAACTAACCTCTACAACGGTCTGAAAGAAGATGCAGTTGTCTAAATCCGCGTCAGTCATTACATGTTTCGCCATTATTTTTTCCCCCGATAATCTGATAGTAAAAATAAAAAAGCACCAAACCAAACGTGAATTAACACGATATGGCGGTGCTTCCGCTATTTCCATAATAACTCAACTGTATTTATTTGTAAATATCCTTGGGGTTAAATGTTTCCTCCGTTCACAATTTACTATATATTAGACACGATCTTTTCGATTCAGAAGGAATTACACTGAATGTCAGCGAAATAATACAGTCGATTACTAGATTACTGGAGGCAAAAATCATCATGTCAAAATTGACGTTACAGCAACTTGAATCACATTTATGGGAATCAGCTAACATTTTACGTGGGAGCATCGATTCCTCAGATTATAAAAACTACATATTCGGAATGTTGTTTTTGAAACGATTGAATGATGTATTTGTGGAAGTGGCAGAACGTATCCAACGTGAAGAAGGCGAAGACTACGGTTGGAACGATCATGATGAGCATCAGTTCTTCGTTCCAGAACGAGCAAGATGGTCACACTTGCGTACCGTAACCCAAGACGTTGGGGCGGCTATTAACATAGCATTTGAACTTCTTGAAGAAGATAATGCTACGCTGCAAGGCGTTCTGGCAACTATTGACTTCAACGATAAAGAGAAATTACCCGATAAAGTAATTCTGCAATTGATTCAGCATTTCTCGTCCATCGACTTATCGAACGCCAATTTATCAGAGCCAGATATGTTAGGTCGGGCTTATGAGTATTTGATTGGAAAGTTTGCCGACGATGCTGGGAAAAAGGGTGGCGAATTTTATACACCGACCAAAGTCGTTGAACTAATCGTTAAACTGATTAAGCCAGAGGAAGGAATGCGTATCTGTGACCCGACCGCAGGGTCAGGAGGTATGTTGATTCAATCTGTTGACTATATAAAGTCCAAGGGCGGCAATCCCCGTAACTTGACGCTTCATGGTCAGGAAAAGAATCTAAATACGTGGGCGATTTGTAAAATGAATATGTTATTGCACGGTCTAAGTGATCATCGTATCGAAAAAGGTGACTCAATCCGTGACCCCAAATTGGTTGAGGATGGCGAGTTAATGCTGTATGACCGTGTGATTGCAAATCCTCCGTTCAGTTTGAAAAATTGGGGGCGTGAAGACATTGAAGAAGATGGGTACGGACGCTTTCGTTTCGGTTTGCCACCAAAAGACAAAGGCGATTTGGGATTCGTACAGCATATGATTTCATCACTTAACCATACGGGAAAAGCGGGAGTTGTTATGCCGCATGGTGTTCTGTTTCGTGGCGGGGCGGAAGGTGCGATTCGTCAAGGTTTATCGGAAGAAGATTTACTTGAAGCAGTAATTGGACTGCCTTCTAATTTGTTCTACGGAACGAGCATACCAGCGTGTATTCTCGTGTTTAACCGAAAAAAGGACGCTGACAAGAAGGGCAAAGTATTCTTCCTAAATGGGGCAAACGATTACCAAGAAGGTAAGAACCAGAACTTCTTGCGTAACGAGGATATCGAAAAGATACTCAATGCCTATTGTAAATGGGAAGAAGTTGAAAAGTATTCTCGTGTTGTTGACATACAAGCGATTCGTCAGAACGATTTCAATCTAAATATTGCTCGTTATGTAGATACCACCGATGAAGTAGAAGAGATTGACGTGGAGGAAGCAATTGCAGATTTGAGGAAACTGGAAGAAGAACGGCAAGAAGTCGAATTGGTGATGAACGGGTATCTGAGGGAGTTGGGCTATGGTGAATGAAAAAATAAAAAAAACGAACTTCGGTCAGGTTCCGAGTGAATGGGAAGTCAATCTTTTTGATGAATTTTTAATGTTTATTGGGAGTGGTGCAACTCCTAAGGGCGGGAGTTCTGTCTATTTAAGTCAAGGTATTCCATTTATTAGAAGTCAGAACGTTTATCAAGATGGCTTAAGGATGGACGATATAGTTTTTATTGATAATGAGACACATAACAAAATGGCACGTTCAAAAGTAATGGAGCATGATGTCTTATTAAACATAACTGGTGCTTCAATAGGACGAAGTACATATGTTCCAACTGGATTTGGGGAAGCAAATGTTAATCAACACGTTTGTATTCTCAGACCAAATAGTAAGGTGGATTATCGTTTTTTATCACATTTTCTTAATTCTTTTTATGGTCAAAAGCAAATCCGTGAGGAACAAGCAGGTCAAACGAGAGAAGGACTAAATTATCAACAAATACGCCAGTTTAAGTTACCACTTCCGCCACTTCTGGAGCAAAGTAAAATCGCAGCCGTCCTGACGTCCGTTGACGACGCCATCGCCAAGACAGAAGCGATCATCAAGCAAACGGAAGTCGTCAAGCAGGGCTTGATGCAACAGTTGTTAACTAAAGGAATCGATCACACCGAGTTCAAGGGAACGGAGTTCGGCAAGATTCCTACGGAGTGGGAAATTAAGCAATTGGGTGAATATATTGAAGAATATAAAGAGAAAACCACAGTAAATAATCAATATCCGGTATTGACATCTTCACGTAAAGGGCTTGTATTTCAGACAGATTATTTTAATAATCGTCAAGTTACAACAAACGAAAACATAGGCTACCACGTTATACCACGAGGTTTCTTCACATATAGGTCAAGAAGTGATGACGGTGTTTTCATTTTTAACGTTAATAACATTATTGATAGAGGGATTATAAGTTACTTTTACCCTGTATTTAAGGTTGTTGGTGTAAATCCAGATTTTTTTGCGTCAGTTTTAAATAACTACTTGTCTAAACAAATTGCAAAAGTTGTAGTCGGGACGTCACAACTAGTTTTATCTTTTAATAAGCTGAAACAGCTTAAATTTGCGGTGCCGCCTTTGGAAGAACAACAGAAAATTGTGAGGATATTTGCATCTTTAGATGACCAAATCAGAGTCAATAAACTAGAAAGAGATAAGAAGATTGAATTAAAGAAAGCATTAATGCAATCCCTTCTTACAGGCAAAGTACGCGTCAACGTAGACGAAAACGCTGAGGTGGTCGTAGTATGACAACACCCACAAACGACTGGAACGAGAAGCAACTCGTTGAAAATCGCATCATCGACCAACTGAAACGACTGGGCTATGTATATATTCATGGCTCGGCTTTGGTTGCGGAGCGGGATACGCTACGTGAGATTGTATTAGAAGGTCGACTGGAAAATGCCATCAAACGGATCAATCCTTGGATCGATGCCAACAACTTACGCAAGGTCGTTCGATACGTGACCCACATCGAATCCTCCAGCTTGATGGAAGCTAATGAACGTCTGTACAACGACATCGTCAATTACATTTCCATCGAACAAGACTTAGGCAAGGGTAAAAAGAATCAGACGGTCAAATTGATCGACTTCGATAACATTGACAACAACGAGTTTCTGGTAGTTGACCAATTCAAGGTTGGCGGCGTAACTGATAATATCATTCCAGACGTTATTCTATTTGTTAACGGGATTCCGCTGGTCGTCATCGAGTGCAAAAGTGCTTTCATCACCAGTCCAATCGCCCAAGCCGTCAAACAGTTGGAACGTTATCAACGGGATTCGGAGCGACTGTTTTACTACAATCAAATGTTGATTACAACGTGTGGTCAACAAGCAAAATATGCTACAGTCGGTGCAAGACTGCGTCATTACGGTGAGTGGAAAGACCCGTACCCACTAACTTTGACTGATGTTGCAGATAGCCCAAACCCACAGGACATATTAGTCGCTGGGATGTTAACCAAACAGAATCTACTCGACTTGATTCAGAACTTTATAGTATACGAACCTGAAGGTGGCAAGACGATCAAGAAGTTAGCACGATACCAACAGTTCCGTGCCGTTAATAAAGCCATCGAACGCATCCAAACAGCGGCATCACCAGAGGATCGCGGCGGTGTCGTTTGGCATACGCAAGGTTCGGGTAAGTCACTGACGATGTTGTATCTATCGGTAAAACTTCGCCGCGTGAAACAACTGGAGAATCCGACGATCGTGATCGTCACCGACCGAAAAGATTTGGATACTCAGATTACAAATACGTTCAGACGTTGCGGATTTCCCAATCCTAGTCAGGCTACTAGTGTAGCAAAACTTCGCGATCTGCTGAAACTTGGATCAGGTACGACTATCATGACAACGGTTCAAAAGTTTCAAGACGACCAAGACGCAACTGCATTAAGTACGGCTCCAAATGTCTTTGTGCTTGTTGACGAAAGTCATCGTACGCAATACAAAGGGTTGGCGACGAACATGCGTACCGTGCTTCCTAACGCATGCTACTTAGGATTTACGGGAACACCGATCGACAAGCAGGACAAAAGCACGACAAAAACGTTCGGGTCGTACATAGATACATACACAATACAACAGGCGGTCGAAGACGGTGCGACGGTTCCGATTCTTTATGATGGCAGGATGCCCGAACTGAATATCGAAGGGAAAACGTTGGATGCGTTATTTGAACGTATGTTCCAGATGTATTCGGAAGAAGATCGGGAACGTATCAAACAGAAGTATGCTAACGAAGAAGCCATTACAGCATCCCCAAAACGGATTGAAGCCATATGCCTAGATATCCTCGAACATTATGAGACGCACATAAAACCAAATGGCTTCAAGGCTCATATCGTTGCAATTAATCGTGAGACGGCTGTTCTGTATAAAAATACGCTGGATAAGTTAAACGCTCCTGAGTCGGTTGTTATTATGTCGGGATCGCATAATGATTCTGACGAGTTGAAGCAATTTCATTTGACTAAAGACCAGCAGAAACAGTATATAGAACGTTTCAAAAAGCCGTTATCGGAAGATAAGCTAGCGTTCATTATCGTTTGTGATATGCTGTTGACGGGATTTGACGCCCCAATCGAACAAGTTATGTATCTCGATAAGCCACTAAAAGAGCATAATCTGTTACAGGCGATTGCTCGTGTTAATCGTACATACGACAAAAAGGATTACGGACTGATCGTTGATTACTACGGCGTCTCAGGCTTTCTAAAACAGGCTCTAGGCATCTTTAATGATAGGGATGTCCAAGGGGCTATGTTGCCTATCTCCAGCGAGCTGCCGCGTCTACAGACCCGTCATCGTTCTGCTATGAGATTATTTGATTCAATAAACAAGACCGACTTGGAAGCGTGCATCAAAGTCTTGGAACCAGAAGATGTTCGTACCGATTTCGATATTGCTTTTAAGAAGTTTTCCCAAAGTATGGACATGATCATGCCGAATCCTGCCGCGAATCCGTATCGTGAAGATTTGAAGTTTTTGGGGAAAGTCAGATTGGCGGCAAAGCAACGTTTTCGTGACGATGAATTGGACATTAGTGACTGTGGCGAAAAGGTAAAGAAGCTGATCGAGGACAATATCACAGCCAGTTCAATCGAAATTCTACATGACCCAATTGATATTCTGTCCAGCAAGTTTTCGCAAAAGATCGACGATATGAAATCGGACGAAGCGAAGGCTTCAGAAATGGAACATGCAATTCGTCATGAGATCAAAGTTAAGTTGGATGAAAACCCCGTTTACTACACATCGCTGCGTGAAAAGCTGGAGAAGCTGATCCTATCTAGGAAAGAAGATCGTATCGAAGCTGTGCAGCTTGTACTGGAATTGAAAGAATTGTTGAACGGAATGAAGGGCTACACCAGTGAAGCGGAGAAATTGGGATTATCGAAACAAGAGTATGCTTTTTATTTAATGTTTCAAAAGGAACTAGGAAAAACCGATGAAGATAACGAGGCTATGAAAGACTTAACGCAGATCATCGTTGAGGACGTTTCGGGGCTTGCTCAGGTCGTTGAATGGACGGAGAAGGAAGACGTACAAAGAGAGATGAGACAGAGAATCAAGCGTCAACTACGGGCAAGTAAATGTCCGAGTGATAAGCTAGAGTCCCTGCCTCAAAAGGTTCTGGACTTAGCGAAAGTCCACTTCAAAAGGTAAGAGTAGCACCATGAACCCTTAGCCATTCCTTGCGACTTTCGTAATCGGGCAACACAGATTGAACCGTTGCCCAAAATGCTGGTGAATGATCGGGCTGCTTCATATGTGCCAGTTCGTGAACAATTACATAATCAACAATCGCCATCGGAGCCATCAGTATCTTCCAGTTGATATTGATCGTTCCGTTTTTCGTACAGCTACCCCAACGCATTTGCTGATCTTTCACGATTAGCTTGGACGGACTACATTCCATTTTGGCAGAATAAAACCTTAGCCGTTCTTGTATCTTTATATATCCGTGAGTGATGTACCAGTGACGGAAAAGTTCGTATAATTGTTGCTGACGTTGTGATTCGTCCCAATTCATCGGAATTTCTGCAATAAACCGACCTTGATGGAACGATAAAGTTGCATGTCGGATATTACTGACATTTACTTTAAGACGGTATTGTCGTCCTAGATACGGAAACTTTTCGCCGCTTAGATACTCCTTAGGAATTGATAGCTGCTTGATTTCGTTAAACTCATAAAGTTTCTTTAGAATCCAGGGTGCTTTTTTGTGTAGAATACGATCGATAACGCCTTGCTCGATGTTGTCTGGAGCATTAACACCAACCCCGTTAACCCAATCGACCGAAACGGTAATGTCTTTCTTCTTTGTTCCATATGTAAGTGAATAATCAATGGTGGAATTTCCGTAATGGAACTTGTGGATCTCAGACATTAAGTAAACAATCCTTTCTAAAACCGACTGAATCCAATTGTAACAAGTCTGAGTAACGATGTGAACATATTTGAAATTATTTGTTCAGTTATTTTATAAAGTCTTTCAAATTGGCATAAAAAAGGGGCAATGGCGGGATAATATCCTACCAAAGCCCTTTTGCTTTTCATTAAATTAGTCCTTTTGGGAATGCATTATGATACGTGATCTGATACATCTTAACTTGCGATTCACGTAATGGCTGTTCGTGTTTCAGATGATTTAAAGGGTACCATTCACCAGTTGCCATGATTGCAAGACTGTTCATTGGAACCCAGTAGTCTGTTAGATACTCTTCACGAGCGTCTTCCAGTTCTTCCAAGGACTTCTCAAGTTCTGCGATCTGCTTATACACTTTTTCTCGTGCTTCCATTTCACGCTTTTGATATGGTGCAAGGGTCTTGGTCAGGTCGGCAATATCGGCATCAGTCAGAACCAATTTTGTATCACCTTTGCCAAAAGCTTCACGTTGAATTTGAGCTAGTTCTATTACATCAGCTTTCTTCTTTTTCAGTACTGAAATCTCGCGTAACAGATCGGAATTGTAAGTGTCTGCATACTCTTCGTTCTTTGCATGGATTTGATCGTTAAGTTCACGAAGTTCATAGGTGAATTCGGATACCGCAGCATTCGCGTCATTTCTCTTTGCAAGGAATGCATTGATCTTGGTGATAGTTTTTGATTCCAGTTCGTTGAAAGATACTTTCTTTTTTGATAATAGTGCCATGGTATGGTCACGCTCCTATAGGATTAGTTTTATTGTTGCCCGTCATCTCATAGGGCGTGAATCCATTTCTGTCCCCCAATTCAATTACTTCTTGCGTTTCATTTCTTTCAAATAAGCGTCCAGTTCTGCGATCTGTTTCTTGTCAGCTTCTGTCATGCTACGTTTTGTAGTAGCGGTAGCTGCCTTGCGTTTACCCAATGATGTCTCGTCACGGGTTGTGAAAATACGACCATCGCTCATGTGTTGCTGAGTAAGTGTCCCGATAACTTCTCTTGTTTCTGGATCAATAAGGGCGAACTGCTTCTCAGAGCGAACGCTAATTTTGTCAACAGCAGCGATCCTAGTCTCCTTCTCCATCTTGTATCACCTCCTCCTTGCTCAGTTCTCGTAATTCCTTCTCCAGTTTGTTCAGTTCGATCAAACCGTCTATGGCATTGTTGCGAACCTTTACAGCCCGTTGTCTCAGTGCTTCGATACGGGTCGTTTCTTCGGGGATAAATCGCTTCTCCATTCCACATCCTCCTTCTTGAATAAAGTTCTTTTGAAATCGTCCATGAATCGATCAAATGACGAGCGATAGATTCGTTTCCCACCGTGTGTTGTATAGTTCGCTTTTGGAAATCGCGACATATGCTCAACTCCTATATGTTTGATAGTTATTTTAAAAAGATTGTCCCACCGTCGTTTAAGAGATGGGACGAGTTGTGGATGACTCCACTCGAAAGGAAGGACTAGCAATGAAAAGCGGTATTACCCGCTCCAGTCAACACACAGACGATGCGTGTTCAATGCAAGGGATAATGGGAAATTGTTGTTTCATCTTGGTGGGTTCGTAAGAATGGTATCCGAAATCACCACAAAAACAGTACCTTTCTCCACCAGTTTGGTCTTCCAATTTCCCACGTAAGGGAGGAACGGTTATTTCGTCTTGGTGTTGCGTAACTTCCAAGTAAACCACAACAACCAGTTTGGCTTCCTGTTCTCCCTTACATATAGTTAAGCCTTTTGAGGGGTCGAGTTATGAGTGTGATTGGAAAACTTTTTTCACGTAACCTGTATTGATCAAAACTCGAATATAGCTTGTAACCAGTCCTTTGCCAATTACGGCAGAGGGCTTTTTTGAGTTGCGTTTGTGAATTTTGCAATCTCGCTACGATTATTTCAATGAGAGAAGATCACCTATTTTGAAAGTAGTTTTGTGAAAATTCAAGAAAACTCACGACATAGGGAATGTAGGCAATTGTGAAATTCGCTTCATTTTGATCCTTATAGGGATGTGAGCGAGTTGAATGGGAAGTCATTTGGAATCGCGTTGTGATATTCCTTGCCGATTTTCCTTTAAGTAGTGTAAGGCAAATGGGATTTTAGCTTCATTTCGTTCCTTATACGTGTGTAAGGATCGGGATCGATTGTGAATTATCCAGATTCACTGTGATTGTCCTAATGAGGAGGCAATTGTGAAAACAGGTCGGTATTGACCTTTAGTTAGCGTAAAGGATTTTACAGGCACTTGTGACTTTTGAACTTTGCTTACGGCAGATGGCACATGAGAAACAATTTACATGAGAGAGGGCGAACGAGAGATGGGAACAGAAGTTTTGAGAAGCATGTACGGTGTACTGATCGATGAACTCAACTTTGTCAGAAGGCAACACAGACCCAAGTCAATCAATGAGCGGATGGAAAATGTCATTCTCAGCTTGGCACACTTGGAGAATCAGTATCGTGACCGCTACGGGAACGACTCTGGGATATCATTTGAAACATGGTTGTCAGGAGGGCTAAAGGGGGTAACTACGAGGGACTTTCGAAGCAGATACGTTGAATCGGTATTGCGTCCTATAAACCAATACCACAGAGTCCACGAGTTCAACGAATGTAAGGATGCATACTACCAAGCTAAACTGGACGCGGGACTGATCGTGCCACTGACAGAAGAGGAAATGAAGAAGCGTAGTTACTCTCCAAAACCTGCAACAAAGAAGACTGACGAAGCAGGAACGGCAAGAGCGGTCATCCAAGGTAATGATCGGGAAATTACATTTACAGAGTGGTTTGATCATATCTCTGACGGATTCCTAGCGGACAACAATCCTGTGACACTTTATCTGGTATCTGAAGCCCAAGAAGAAAAACGAGGTCGCTTTATACGCTCAGGATTCACTCCTAAAGAAGCTGATGCCATCGTTGGCTACTACGAGATCAAGGGTGACCTAAAAGGCAAGCGAGGGGCGAAACAAGAGATATGTGACCATTTGGGCATTACTCGCGACAAATTGAACTGGCTGTTGAAGCGAGTAGACAAGCTAATCGCCAAAGTTGATCAATCTGCGTGAACCGATCGAATACGCTTATTGATTTGACACTCATAAGTTGGGGTCACAACACGCTTAACAGTATAGGAAGCAAAGCTTTTATTTTTGACCAAAATGGTCTACACAACAACTAACGAATGGAGCGATAAATAATGATTGGTAAAGGTAAAGGCGTACATTTCAAATGCAGCAAAGAGGATCACGAGACTATCTTGAAATTCTTCAGAAAGCGTCAGGCACTGAACATGAGTGGGGTACTTCGTGAACTGATCTTGGACTACATCAAGCAAGATACTTTGAAGGGCGGGAAATGACATGGATACACGAGTTGAAATTATCGTTCACAAGAATCACTGGCAAGGTCACGATCCCGTGAAAAAGGATTTCTGCGAACATTGCAATCAGTTGAAATGGTTGAGTAAGATGTGCAACATCAGTCAAGGTCTTTGCAAGGATTGTAAACAACTAAGTAGGGAGTGGAAATAATGTACATTGAGTTCAAAGAGGGTCAGAAATTCGCAAGTGTAATCGCAGATCAGTCACCAATGCACGAAGCTTTCAAAGATGCGGGATGGGTACTGTCCAATGATGATCTGATCGTGGACATCGATGATAAGCCAAGGGAAATGCTTGAGAAGATGATTCAAGTTTTTGACATTAAGACCCAAATCGTTTGGACTGATCGGGGAGTGCATCTCTACTTTAAGAAGCCCAAAGCGTTCAAGGGCACTCGCTCTGTATGTCCAGTAGGCTTCGAAGTGGAGTACAAACACATCTCAAATACCAAGGCAATCACGATCAAGCGTGGTGGAAAGTTGCGGGATATAGTGAACCCTGGCATTCGTCAAGATTTACCCGACTTCCTGTACATTCGCACTAAGTTGGAATCGTTGGATGGATTGGGCGAGGGTGATGGACGGAATCAGAAATTGCATTCCCATAAGTTCAAGATCATGTCCGTGACCGATCACAAGAAGGTACTATCATTCATTAATAAGCATGTGTTCGCTGAACCGATGGAAGAGAAAGAGTTCGACACCGTTGCACGAGATCAGAAGATCGAAGCCAAGGAGAACGAAGAACCACAAGTTGCAGAGTCCTTGAAAAAGAAGCTCAAAGTTGTCAAATACAACGACCAGTTATATTCATACAATGGAGTACGGTTTGTGTCTGGCGAGTTCATTCAAGAGGTGTACGAGGAGCTACCTGACAAGAAGACTCATTACGTCGAAGAGGTCATTCGTCAAATGGACAAGCGTATCCGTAACGTGAAACAACCTGTCAATGGGTGGGATATCAAACTCAAGAATGGTGTTCTCAGAAGCGGGAATTTCTATGAACTGGATTCTCACGAGTTCACTCCGTATTACGTTGATGTTGAGTACAACGAGGATGCCGAAGCTGTAGAAGCTGTGGACAGTTACTTGCAGCATTTGTCCCAAGGTGATCAAGGCTATGTCAAGCTGATTCTACAAATGATGGCACACGGTCTGATAACGAATCCAGAAGTCAAGAGACAGATCGCAAAGTTCTTCGTCCTGATCGGGGAC
Organism: Paenibacillus sp. Soil787; assembly: GCF_001429545.1. Lineage (GTDB taxonomy): Bacteria > Bacillota > Bacilli > Paenibacillales > NBRC-103111 > Paenibacillus_E. Next base: position 358,611 of record NZ_LMSP01000012.1, on the reverse strand, counting down.
GGTGGAAATGGTAAAGGAACGCTTCTGACAATCATTCGTCTATTACTGGGCGAAGAGAACTGTTCATCCAATTCCATCGAGGAGATCGCGGACGAACGCTACTTCGTGGGGATGCAGGGTAAGTTATTTAACCTTGGTGATGACATTAAAGATCAACCCATTGACCACGAGCAAATGAAGCGACTCAAGAACGTGGCAACATGTGACTATGTGGCTACAAGGATGCTGTTCAAACAGTCCAAGGATGCTGTCCTGACGACTTCGATGATCTTCACTTCAAACCATGCTTTGAAATCGTTTGAGAAGGGTGAAGCGTACCAAAGGCGGGTAGTATGGTTGCCGATGTTCTCCAAGCCGACCAAGAAAGACCCAAAATTCATTTCCAAACTGACAACACCAGAAGCAAAGTCATACTGGATGAAGCTGATCGTAGAAGCGTACCAAAAGTTGCACCACACTGGGGAGATCGAAATTCCAGAAGTAGTTGCAAACCACAATAAGGAATACCACGCGGACAATAATAATGTCTTGGAGTATATCGAGGGACACACAACTGACTATTTCGTTGGTCTGCGTCCTCCAGAGGTCTATGACATGTACGAGATTTGGGCGAACGAAAATGGACTGACGGTTCACAGTAAGAAGATGCTCAAGGACACGCTTGAAAAAGTACGTGGGCTAGAGGTCGGGTCAGTCAAGGTCAATGGACAGGTAGCTAAGAAATACAAGCTAAAGCAAGCAGGGTAACTTCAGGGTAACCTAGGGGTAACTTTTTTGGTAGACGTTCCAAACCCATGGGAGAGTAAGGGGTAACGTAAGTAACCTATATTTTAAAGAAGTTATTTGTATAGTTATTTATATCTATTATCACTCTTTGCTAACTCAGGAACATAGATTTTCGAAAGACAGGTTACCGAGGTTACCCCTTGATAAAAATGGCTTTCAGAGGTTACCCGAAAGGTTACCCACTGGTTACTAACAGGTTACCCAAGAATACGATTTTCTACCCTATTACTACATCTATAGAGAACACAGTTCATTGTGTTCAAGTGTTCAGATACTCTGGTTAAACAATGCCAATTTGTCACAAACATTATTGTGAGAATCTGGAAGAATATCATATTGTGAAAATCCCGTGTCCGATACGACATCTAGTATGTAAGACAAAACAAAACAAAACAAAACAAATTGGAGGAATTCAAATGATTTCAATGTACTCTAACGCTTTAACAATTAACGGTGACAATCTTCGCCCATTCTTCAAAGGTAACTCGGGTAAGGTTCGTGAGACGTATTATTCTCCTGAACGAAACAACCTGATCGTATTTAAACCATGCGACAAAGGGATCGACACTAACTCGATCATCAACTGCACAATGGAGCAGCCATTCAACTACCTTATGAACGCATTGGATCACGAGCGTAATATCGTTGTGGTTTGGTCACAGGTGGAAGGAACGACTTCTGATTTTCAAATCCACTATGGTCAAAATGTACAAGAGATGGACATCAAGAATCACAGAGCGTGTCTCAAATTATTAGGGACTCCGTCAACGATTCGGTACAAGTACACAATGATCAAGAATGCAGTGGCTTACCAGATTACACTAAACAAAATTCCAGTAGGAGGAAACAACTAATGAATGCAAACAACATGAAACTAACATTCGCCAAGATTAACGCTCGTAACAAGGAGATCATGGTACGTATCCTGCCCGAACTATCCAAGAAGTATGAGGTCAAAAGTGCCGATGCTGATTGTATTCTGTTAAAGCTGACGGACAAAGATGACATTGAAATCTTCATGAGTGGGTCACACGATCCCCAGTTTGGTATCTACGTTTGGAAGAATGAATCACAGACTATCGATTATGCACAGGGGATTACCGAGGAACGTCTAATTCCCCTGATCGATGAAACGATCCTCATGTACAAGATGGATTTCAAGAGACCCTGCCCGTTCCCTGACAACTACGCTTGGTACGCCAAATGACACATCTGATCCGTAACTGAACAGCCACTGAACACCCCCCGATCCGTCACTGGAAAAGGGGATTTTCATGCCATTTTACAGGCTTTGGCAAGGTGTGCGGTGAAGTAAAAACGCGATTTAGGGAACATTTTTAGTCTTACTGGGAATGTGCGGTGGCGGGTGAAAAGGCAAAAATCGATTCCAGACCCCGCGGGGGGTTAATACAGCTTGATTAGCTTGTTAAACACCTGTGAAAGACTTGACACATAAAAAATGTGCGTGGTGTCCGAGCAAATCCAAAGTAGAAAGACTTATACATCTGATAAAGGAGGATGAGCATCATATGTTCCGTACTATTACACTTGAATACCGTATAAAGACCTCAAATTGCATTTATACAATTACGATATATTCCGATGGCTCGAGAGAAATTACGGAACAATCTATTGACGCATAACAATGACAATGTTACCATTTCGATATAGAAACATTATCACGTAAAAGGAAGTGTCATAATGTCCCAAGAAACCACATTGGTAAGCAAACAAAAGAGTCGATCCACTAATATAAAGGTCGCGGCTTATTGCCGTGTCTCAACTGGTAGTGAAGAACAAGAAACATCATTTAAGAACCAACGTAGCTACTTTGAGCGTGAGATATCCAAGAATAAAGACCTTACTCTATTCCGTGTATACGCTGATCGTGGAATCTCTGGCACTTCGCTTAATCGTCGTGAAGAGTTTTCCCGAATGCTCTACGACGCAGGACTTGATGAAACGAAAATCAATAGTAAGAAATCCGTTTTCACCGCTTCGCACAGAGAGCCGCAATTCCATCAGATACACGTTAAAGGTACTAGCCGTTTCGCCCGTAATGTGTTAGTCATTGACGTATTACGCGAACTACTAAACAAGGGAGTACACGTTTATTTCTTGGATATCAATTTGATATTTGATAGTATAGATAAAGAATTTATGCTTAATTTATTTCTTAACTTTAGCCAACAGGAAAGCATCGACAAGAGTTCTAAAATGCGGTTTGGTTTAGCAGAGTCAGCACGGAAAGGCGTGATTTTTACGAACAATAAAATATGGGGATACCAATATAGTAAGGATTCGCGTGAATTGACCATCGTGGAGGAAGAAGCCTCAGTAGTACGTAAAGTGTTTGAAATGTACGCCGAGGGTTTGGGTATTCGCCGTATTATGAATTACTTAGAGGAAAACGGTATACGGTCTCGCCAAGGTAAACCGTTTGTAGCATCATTCATTAAACGCATGTTATCTAACGAAAAATACTATGGAACTTTGGTGCGTAACAAATACGACACAGGTACTGTGTTTAACAAGATTACGCCAAAAGTTAAGGATTCCGATAAGTGGCAAGTATTCGAGAACCGCGTACCTGCTATCATTAGTAAAGAACTATTCGATAAATGTAATACAATTCGCTCAGGCAAGGTTAGCCACGTAAATCAAAAAGGCATTTACAAGGGTGTCAGCGATCTGGCGAGTAAAATCTTTTGCGGCAAATGTGGTAGTTCGTACACCCGAAATCTCGACAAAGGACGGGCTTTCTATAACTGTTCAACGAAGAAGACGAAAGGTACGGAGCATTGTGATAATATCAACGTCCAAGAGAAAGCAATTAACGAACAGATTGACGATATAGCAACTAATGGGCTTATAGCGGTATTTGCATCACAGAAAGACAAACAGCTTGAAGCCTTTCGATCTCAAATTGAAGCGTTACAGAATCGTATAGACGCTCCCGCCGTGGAGGAATTGAACGCCAAGACCGTTGAACTAGTGGAACTTGATAATGAAGAAACAACATTAATACGTTTAGTCGTGAAAGGTCAGGTTAAAGAATCTCTTTTTGATGAGCTGAAGCAGGATATAGACGCTAAGAAAGAAGCAATTAAAGCACAAATCAACACCTTGGCACAGACTAACGAAGACATTCTAAATGATATTGACGTACTGGAATCGAAGATAGCAAAGTTGAACGCCCTTACCGTCAAGGAAGAGTATAGCCGCGAGGAAATCCTAGACCTTATTTCTAAATTCGTGATCACTTCAGAAGTCGTGCCATTTATTACGAAGAAAGACAAACGTGAATCATCGAAGGTTAAGCCCATTATCACATATGAGTTGAGTGTATTTGACGCTCTGACACAAATTTAATACTTCATTTATAGATACGCCTCTTGCCAATGTGCAGGGAGCGTTTTTTTTTTAGTATCAGACAATCATTGTACGTTAAGTAGTATGGAATTAGCTTGACTTAATTGGACTAATATGGGAATATCTTATTAAGGTCAAAGAAAGTCAAAGTCAAAGTCAAAGTCAAAGTCATAATTTTGTTTACACAGGGGGAAAAGTATGTCGGACGAATATGTACTTAAGATTGCAAACAAATATCATATAAAATCTGAAATTGATGGAGCTACAGAGAGGGATGTGATCAATCCTTTAAAAAAACTTATCTCTAAATGGGCTGGTGAATGCCTAAATGATGTTTACCTGTCAGGTTCTAGAGCGAAAGGGACAGCGATTAACTTATCATCTGACCTTGACTTGTTTATTTCAATTAAATCAACTACCAGTAATCCCCTCAATGAAATTTATGACTCACTTTTTAATCATATTGAAGGTGCAGGATATAAGACGCGGAAACAAAATGTGTCTATAGGTTTGAATGTTGCTGGGAAGCAAGTTGATTTGGTTCCTGCCAAAAAAAGACCTGGCAACACAAACGATCATAGCCTTTACATCAGTAAAAGAGACACTTGGACTCAAACTAATGTAATCGAACATATTAACAAAGTGAAGAATTCTGGAAGGATAACAGAAATCGTATTGCTGAAGATCTGGCGTAAACTGCACAACTTAGATTTTCCATCGATCTACTTGGAGTTATCTGTTATAGAGGCATTAAGCGGAAAAAGAAAAAACACCCCTGCAAGCAACTTTTTAGCAGTATTGGATTATCTGCGTGATGAGTTCTTAAGTAAAAAGATAATCGATCCTGCAAACACAAACAATGTTATATCCGACGATTTGTTTAAGTACGAAAAAGAAGCGATTCAGAAAAAAGCCAAAGAAAGTCGTTCTCAAAAATATTGGAAAGATATCATTTGGTAGGGAGATGCATAATGTCGAATAAAGTCAACATGAAAGAACTGTTTCTCGAAATGCAACAGGAAATGCTTATGAAATTAAAATTGATCCGTAATCATGTTACACATGCACCTACCAAAGGCAATGCAGTCGAATTAAGTTGGATAGAATTTCTTGGTACTTATTTGCCAAACCGTTATTGTGTAGACACTGCCTTCATCGTGGATCATACTGGAACACGCAGTGATCAAATAGATCTTGTCATTTACGACCAACAATACTCTCCTTTTGTCTTTTGTCATGCAGGGGTAAAATACATTCCAGCGGAGAGCGTATATGCCATCTTTGAAGTAAAGCAAACGCTTAACAAACAACACATTGAGTATGCAGCAAAGAAGGCTGAGTCTGTCCGCTTGCTCAATCGTACATCGGTGAATATCGTTCATGCTGGGGGAGTCTATCCAGCAAGACCTATTTTTGACATTGTAGCTGGTATAATTACCACTTCATCCGATTGGAATCCAGCATTCGGAAAGAGCTTTCAAGAAATAATTGAATTGTTGGAACCAAAGCAACGCCTTAATATAGGTTGTGCATTAGACAGCGGCTCGTTCCTCTTACAGCCAGATGGGACAATTGATATCAGTTCTAACGAAGAATCGTTAATTTTCTTCTTTATTAAACTCTTTACTCAATTGCAAAACTTGGGTACCGTTCCAGCGATGAATATTGATTTGTATAGCCAAGCACTAGACTCTATTTAAGGAATCTAATGACTAATTGAAAATGCTGAAGGAATAGCATGATAATGTAACACAATAGCAGAATATTATGCATCCCGGCCGCGGCGATCATCATCGCACGCTTCACTTGGTGTTGTCCGTTGACATCGGCATAATCTTCGACAAAGCTATGTTCTTCAGCAGAAATTGTCGAAATTTCACTACCTTTATAATTAATGCCATTAAATATAAATTCGTGATGGGATTGCTTGTTCCAGGACTTGAAATGAGAAAGGTTAGTTATCGCACACACCTCAATACCTTCTATTAAAGCAGCTTCAGGAGCATTCGCGAAGGGAAGGCATACACGTTTTATCCCTAGCTTTTTAGCGGCATGTGCCATTGAAAGAACACCAGGTATAGGGCGAAGAGAACCGTCCAATGCTAGTTCACCTAGAAACAAAGTGTTCATAATGCTATCCATTGACACTTGACCCGTTGTAATCAAAATTCCGACCGCAATAGCTAAATCAAATGATGAGCCTTCTTTGCGTAAATCTGCTGGCGCGAGATTGACTGTAATCCGATCCATGGGGAATGTGTAACCGCAGTTTTTGATGGAGGAGCGCACTCTTTCGACAGATTCCCGAATGGCCGAGTCGGGGAGACCCACCAAGTTAATTTGAGGTAAGCCACTTGAAATATCGACCTCTACTTCGATCGTTTGTCCTTCTATTCCCTGCAAGCAAGCGCTCATGACTTTGCCATACATGAAAAAACACCTTCCTCTCCATAGTTACGCAGCTGTTTCGAGCTGTCATAAAGTGGGATAAAAGGTGCTTCCTTATTGATCCGTTTTATACTTTGCCCTTATTGTATATGATAATGGTAAAATTACGCAATCCGGAAATGATCACCGCATACGTTTTAAAAATGCACGGCTTGCACATACTGGAACTAGAGGTGATGATATGCAGGAGAAACCGTATTTTTGTCCCAATTGTCGTTCCAATCGTATCAAGTTCAGTGTAATTACTAGTTATTCTCAATCGTTTTTGAAGGATGCGCTTTCAGGAAATATTACAGAATTCAAGGATCCTGACGCAATTCCAGAGCCAGAACCTACGATTCAATGCTTGGTGTGCAGTTTCACGGGTAATGAGCTTCGCTTCATTAAACAAGCAGAACGTGAACCGCGAATGAATACACCAACAACGCCGCATTACTAAAAAAGTCGATGTTAGACGTATTTTTCAGCTAATGAAAATGCGTCTTTTTTTTATGTAGGTAAGCGTATAAGTTTTATACTTTTGCTTCGCATCTACCTAGACAAACGCGCTCGTCCCTGAAGGACGACGGAGTCGTTTATCCTTGGTTGTAAGTGATAGCTAAAGTTTTTCAGTGTGAAAGGAAACTTCTAACGGCTTAACGAAAAAAATAAGGAAACTGTCGAAAATTAGTGATACAATGGTTAGGGCTTGTGAAGAAGTGTGATACTAATTCCGGCAGCAAGATTTATTTCGTGCACTACACAAATAGGAAATGACACTTTTTCCCTGTATAGCACGTATAGAAAGTCCATACTGATAGGAGGATTTTAGGAAATGAATATCCATGAGTATCAAGGCAAAGAAGTCCTGAGACAGTACGGAGTCAACGTTCCTAACGGAAAAGTTGCTTTTACCGTTGACGAAGCTGTTGAAGCAGCGAAAGAACTCGGAACATCCGTCGTTGTTGTAAAGGCGCAAATTCATGCCGGAGGTCGCGGAAAAGCAGGCGGCGTTAAGGTAGCCAAAAGCCTCGATGAAGTTCGTACATATGCTAGCGAAATTCTCGGTAAAGTTCTTGTCACTCACCAAACGGGTCCAGAAGGCAAAGAAGTTAAACGTCTTTTGATCGAAGAAGGCTGTGACATTAAGAAAGAATATTATGTTGGTGTTGTTGTTGACCGTGCTACAGGTAGCGTCGTTTTGATGGCATCTGAAGAGGGCGGTACGGAGATTGAAGAGGTTGCTGAGCATTCTCCTGAGAAAATCTTCAAAGAAGTTGTGGATCCTGCGATCGGTCTTCAAGCTTTCCAAGCACGCAGACTTGCTTACTCCATCAACATTCCTAATGAGCTTGTTAATAAAGCAGTTAAATTCATGCTTGCTCTTTATAAAGCATTCGTAGAGAAAGACGCGTCCATTGCCGAAATCAACCCATTGGTTGTTACTGGTTCTGGCGACGTTATGGCTCTTGATGCCAAATTGAACTTTGATTCCAACGCTCTTTTCCGTCACAAAGATATCGTTGAACTTCGTGACCTTGAAGAAGAAGATGCGAAAGAAATTCAAGCTTCTAAATATGACCTGAGCTACATTGCTCTTGATGGTAACATCGGTTGTATGGTTAACGGCGCAGGACTTGCTATGGCCACTATGGACATTATCAAGCACTACGGCGGAGACCCGGCTAACTTCCTAGACGTAGGGGGCGGTGCTACGAAAGAGAAAGTAACTGAAGCTTTCAAAATCATCTTGTCCGATGAGCAAGTTAAAGGGATTTTCGTTAACATTTTCGGTGGTATCATGCGTTGTGACGTTATTGCTGATGGTGTTGTAGCTGCTGCTAGAGAGCTTGGACTTTCCCGTCCGCTTGTTGTTCGTCTTGAAGGAACAAACGTTGAACTTGGCAAAAAGATTCTTAACGAATCCGGCTTGAACATTGTTGCTGCTGACTCCATGGCGGATGGCGCACAAAAAATCGTTGCATTAGTTAAATAAAATTTAAACCCGAGCGGTTTCAAATAATATAGGGGATGTGAACAATAGATCATGAGTATTTTGGTTAATAAACATACAAAAGTCATTACTCAAGGGATTACCGGCGCTACGGGTTTGTTTCATACCAAAGGCGGTCTGGAATACGGCACACAAATGGTTGGTGGCGTAACCCCAGGTAAAGGCGGAACAAAAGTAGATATCACATTGGAAAACGGTGAGCTAGTTCAGCTTCCAGTTTTCAACACGGTTATCGATGCTAAAAATGCAACTGGTGCTACGGCATCCGTTATCTATGTACCACCAGCTTTTGCTGCAGAGTCAATCATCGAAGCTATCGAAGCTGAGCTTGATCTGGTTATCTGTATCACAGAAGGTATTCCTGTTCTAGACATGGTTAACGTAAAGCGTTATCTGGAAGGCAAGAAAACCGTTCTAATCGGACCTAACTGTCCAGGCGTTATCACACCGGGCGAGTGCAAAATCGGTATTATGCCGGGCTACATTCATACGCCAGGTCACGTAGGTGTAGTTTCCCGTTCCGGAACACTAACTTACGAAGCAGTTCACCAATTGACAACTCGCGGTATTGGACAATCCTCTGCTGTTGGTATCGGTGGAGATCCTGTTAAAGGCTCCGAGTTCATCGATATCCTCAAGCGCTTTAACGATGATCCAGATACGTATGCTGTCATCATGATTGGTGAAATCGGCGGTACGGCAGAAGAAGAAGCGGCTGAGTGGGTTGCTGCGAACATGACGAAGCCAGTTGTAGGCTTTATCGGCGGTAAAACAGCTCCTCCAGGAAAACGTATGGGCCATGCTGGCGCCATTATTTCTGGTGGTAAAGGAACAGCAGCTGAGAAAGTTGCAACTATGGAAAGATGCGGTATCCGCGTTGCGGCTACACCGTCCGAGATGGGTTCTACACTTGTAAGCGTGCTTGAAGAAAAAGGCATGTTGGATAAAGTCATCACAAAAAAATAGTTTTCTTCTAACGAAGGTAAGCAACCTTCCATATCCCTGTTTCAGGGATTTGGGAGGTTTTTTGTTTTTCTTGGCTTTGCAACCATTTGTTATTCTAGAAGGGAGTGTATATACTTATGGATAATCGTTTTATTTTGTTTGGTCTTCACGAGCTCGAGGGCGTTGGTTGGAAAACGATTCTTCAGCTCCTGAGCCGCTTTCCTGAACCTGAGGAGCTGTTTAAGCTTTCGGCTGCAGCAATTGCCTCCAAAGGTATACGAACTTCCATTGCTGAACAAATCGCCACGCGGTTTACACCGACTTTTATTGAGCAAAAGCTTCAGTTATATAAGAAGCAATCCATTCAAATTCTTACGCTTTTGGATGAAGACTACCCATCGATTCTTAAAGAAATTGCGCAGCCTCCCTGGGTTTTATATGTGAAAGGAAATGTATCATTATTAAATGGGCGTCTCCTCGGTATGGTAGGAACACGTACCCCTACGCTTTATGGGAAAAAGATTGCTGAGGAGTGGGCAGCTGCCCTTTCAAGAGCAGGATTCGGTATCGTGAGCGGATTGGCGAGAGGTATTGACAGCAAGGCCCATATTGGTGCATTGCAAGGTAAATCCAAAACGGTTGCTGTTCTTGGATGTGCGATTAATCAAATTTATCCGCGTGAGAATGCATTATTATATCGAAATATAGAACAAGTGGGTGTTATCATTTCTGAATATCCCATTGGTACGGGTATGAAGCCAGGTATGTTCCCGCAGAGGAATCGAATCATAGCCGGATTGTCATTAGGAGTTACGGTTGTAGAGGCAGCAGAAGATAGTGGTTCGCTGATAACAGTAGAATTTGCCGTAGATGAATCAAGAGATGTATTCGCAGTTCCTGGTCCAATTGACTCTAACCAAAGTAGTGGTGTCCACAAGCTTCTAAAGGATGGCGCTAAACTAGTTACCCGTGTTGATGAGATTGTTGAGGATTATAAACATATGTTAAGCGCGGAAGATCAGAGTGCCATGAAGAAGCCTTTGCCGGCATTTTCGCTTACGGATGAGGAAGACAAAATTGTTCGAAAGTTGTCGAATGAGCCTGTCTCGATTGATGCGCTGTTAGAGGACGGTCAATTTACGTTTGGACATTTGCATGCAGTTCTGTTATCTTTACTAATGAAAAAGGCGATTAAACAGCTTCCGGGTTCTACTTACATACTAGCATAGGCTAATACGAAGCTTTTCTTCTCGCCAATAGACTTTACCTTGAAACCAAGAGGGGAGGAAGGACGATCCATGGCGGATTCTTTAGTCATAGTTGAGTCACCAGCAAAAGCCAAAACCATTGGCAAATATTTGGGAAGTAAATTTATCGTAAAAGCCTCAATGGGTCATATTCGCGACCTTCCGAAAAGCCAAATTGGCGTAGAAGTGGATCGTAACTTTGAGCCTAAATACATAACAATCCGCGGTAAAGGTTCTATACTTAAAGAATTAAAAGATGCGAGTAAAAAAGTAAAAAAAATATATCTGGCGGCGGATCCGGATCGTGAAGGTGAAGCTATTGCCTGGCACTTAGCTCATTATTTGGACGTTGGTTCCGAAGAACTCTGCCGTGTTGTATTTAATGAGATAACGAAGGATGCGGTAAAGGATGCTTTCAAAACTCCGCGCCGAATCAATCAAGATCTCGTTAACGCACAGCAAGCTCGGCGCATATTGGACCGACTCGTTGGTTATAAAATCAGTCCTTTACTTTGGAAAAAAGTAAAAAAAGGATTATCAGCAGGCCGTGTACAGTCGGTTGCGGTTAAATTGATACAAGACAGAGAGAATGAAATCAAGGCCTTCGAACCTGAAGAATATTGGTCGATTACCGCCCTTTTGGATGCTGGTAAAACCGTGTTCGAAGCGAAGTATCATAGCATAAACGGTGAGAAAAAGGAACTACACTCGCAAGAGGATGTCGATCTGATTTTAGCTGCGATGGGCAGTGATGCTTTCACAGTGAAAGAAGTGAAAGAGAAAGAACGCCAGCGTAATCCTTCTCCTCCTTTCATTACAAGCTCTATGCAGCAGGAAGCTGCGAGGAAACTTAATTTCCGTGCGTCGAAGACGATGTCTGTGGCACAGCAGTTATATGAAGGAATAGACCTAGGAAAAGAAGGTACGGTTGGTTTGATTACCTATATGCGTACCGATTCCACCCGTATTTCGCAGGTTGCCCAAGAAGAAGCCAAAGATTTTATCTTTAATAAATATGGCCCTGATTTCTACCCGGAGACACCTCGCCAGTACACGAAGAAAAATGCTAATGCGCAAGACGCGCATGAAGGTATTCGACCTACATCTGTACTTCGAGAACCCGATCAAATGAAGGCATTTCTCAGTAAAGATCAATATCGTCTGTACAAGCTGGTCTGGGATCGTTTCGTAGCTAGTCAAATGTCTTCAGCCATCCTGGATACGATGACCATTGATTTAACAGCTGGAGAAACCGTATTTAGAGCAAATGGGTCCAAGATGAAGTTTGCTGGATTTATGAAAGTTTATGTCGAGAGCAATGACGACGGGACGACAGAAGAGGACAAATTGCTGCCGCCTCTGACTAAGGGAGATTCTTTACAGAAGCAAAGCGTGGATCCGAAGCAGCACTTTACTCAACCGCCTCCAAGGTATACAGAAGCGCGTTTAGTAAGGGCGTTAGAGGAAATGGGTATTGGGCGTCCGAGTACGTATGCACCGACACTGGAGACGATTCAGAAGCGTGGATATGTTGCCATTGAAGAGAAGAAATTCGTGCCTACAGAGCTAGGTGAATTAGTTATTCAATTGATGCAGGAGTTTTTTCCTGAAATTCTTGATATCGAGTTTACGGCTCATATGGAAGAAGAGCTTGACTTCGTCGAAGAAGGAAAAGAAGACTGGGTCCGAGTTCTGGATACGTTCTACACGTCCTTTGAAAAGCGGCTTATATTCGCTGAAGAGGAAATGAAGGAAATCGAAATTCAGGATGAAATCTCAGAAGAGATTTGCGAGAAATGCGGTAAACATCTCGTCTATAAAATGGGGCGTTTCGGTAAGTTTCTGGCATGCTCTGGATTCCCGGATTGCCGCAATACGAAACCGATCATTAAAGATATTGGTGTTACATGTCCAACTTGTCATATAGGGAAAATTGTCGAACGCAGAAGCAAAAAAGGGCGTGTTTTCTATGGCTGCGATCAGTATCCAGCCTGTGACTTTGTTTCATGGGATAAACCGGTCAATAAGCCATGTCCTGTTTGCAGCTCGATGATGATCGAGAAAAGAAGCAAGAACGGTGTGACTATTCAATGTACACAGTGTGATCATAAAGAAGAAGCTAGTGATGATAATTCAGATGATATGAAAGATTAGAGGTGTCCGATTTTGCCAGAATATCCAAGAGTAACAGTCATCGGTGCAGGATTGGCTGGAAGTGAAGCCGCCTGGCAAATTGCCCGTCAGGGTGTGCCTGTTACTTTATACGAAATGCGTAATGTCCGTAAAACCCCAGCCCATATAACTGATCAATTTGCTGAGTTAGTCTGTAGTAACTCTCTACGTTCGAATGGCCTTACCAACGCTGTCGGAGTACTAAAGGAAGAAATGAGACGTATGGATTCACTCATTCTAACTTGTGCAGATGAGCATGCTGTACCGGCAGGGGGTGCGTTAGCTGTTGACCGTGACGGGTTCTCTCAAGCTGTTACAACGACGCTTCGCAACCATCCGCTCATAGAAGTTCGCAATGAGGAAGTTCAAACTTTGCCTGAAGGCATTACCGTAGTTGCCTCAGGTCCATTAACATCACCAGCACTTTCTGCAGGCCTCAAAGAGCTTATGGGTGAGGAGTACTTGTACTTTTATGATGCAGCAGCTCCGATCGTGGAGAAGGACTCCATTGATATGAATAAAGTGTACTTGGCTTCCCGCTATGACAAAGGAGAGGCTGCTTACCTTAACTGTCCTATGACAGAAGAAGAGTTCAATGTTTTCTATGAAGCTTTAATCACTGCAGAGGTTGCTGAACTGAAGGAATTCGAGAAAGAAATTTATTTCGAAGGCTGCATGCCCTTAGAAGTCATGGCGAAGCGCGGTAGACAAACGGTTCTGTTCGGGCCAATGAAACCAGTCGGTTTAATAAATCCACATACAGGTAAGATGCCGCATGCTGTCGTTCAACTACGTCAAGATAATGCAGCGGGAACTTTGTATAACTTAGTCGGTTTCCAAACCCATTTGAAGTGGGGAGAGCAGAAACGGGTGTTATCCTTAATTCCAGGATTAGAGCAAGCAGAGTTCGTACGCTTTGGTGTTATGCATCGCAACACGTTTATTAACTCTCCTAAGCTTCTTGAACCGACTTATCAATTTAAACGTCGTGAGAATCTGTTTTTTGCAGGTCAAATGACGGGTGTAGAAGGATATGTGGAATCTGCGGCTTCTGGTCTTATAGCAGGTATGAATGCGGGGCGCTTAGCTAAAGGGCAGTCTTGCTTGGTTGTACCTGAGGAAACGACTTTAGGGAGTATGGCACATTACATCACGACAGCCGACTTCAAACATTTTCAGCCGATGAATGCTAATTTCGGTTTACTTCCACAGTTACCTGAACGAATTCGCAATAAAAAAGAAAAATACGAGAAGCTGGCTAATCGAGCTTTGGAGAGTATTCAGAATTTTAAGAAAACATATGCAGAGTAGGTTGTAATTGGTCTATTGGCTATGGTACTATAATTATGTTTTGTAGCATTTTTCATTCGTTTCCTCATACATTTACCTCTAGATGCGGTCATTTCTTGAATTGATCTCGCTAGAGGTTTATCTCATTTATGAGACCGAAACCAGCGCAAAGAGAGTGACTTTCATGGTGTATGATTCCATTTGAGAGGTGAGAAAAGATGGATCCTAATCAAGCTACGTTTCATGCGACAACAATCTTTGCCATTCGTCATCAAGGTAAGGGAGCTATTGCCGGAGATGGGCAAGTGACATTTGGCAACAGCATGATTATGAAAAGCACGGCCAAAAAAGTTCGGCGTTTACATAGAGGGAAGGTCATCGCTGGTTTTGCTGGTTCTGTTGCCGATGCGATTACACTTTTTGAGAAATTCGAAGGCAAGCTGGAGGAACACCACGGTAATTTGCAGCGTGCTGCGGTGGAGCTTACGAAGGATTGGCGTCAAGATCGCGTTCTGCGGAGGCTTGAAGCCATGATGATCGTTATGGATTCATCCGGTTTACTGCTGCTCTCAGGAAATGGTGAAGTTATTGAACCTGATGACGGTATTTTGGCTATTGGGTCTGGCGGCAGTTTTGCATTAGCTGCAGGAAGAGCATTGTATCGCCATGCGTCGTCACTAAGTGCTAAGGAAATAGCCCACGCTGCCCTAACGACTGCAGCCGAAATATGCGTGTTTACGAATCATAATATCATTGTGGAAGAGATTGAATAGTTTACGCTTACGATGTTAGTTTTGCTAAAGCAAAACTAAGCCTATGCTTACGACGCAAGTTTTCCTACGGAAAACTCAGTTTACGCTTACGATGTTAGTTTTGCTAAAGCAAAACTTTTAGGAGGGTACAAAATGGCAAACAGCTCCCTTACACCTAAACAAATTGTCCAAGAATTGGATCGATACATAGTAGGTCAGAAAAAAGCGAAAAAATCGGTTGCTATTGCTCTGCGAAACCGATATCGGAGAAACCTCGTGGATGAGTCTATGCGGGATGAAATTGTTCCGAAGAATATACTTATGATCGGGCCTACCGGCGTTGGAAAGACTGAAATTGCTCGCAGACTAGCTAAATTGGTAGGCGCACCATTTATTAAGATCGAGGCGACCAAATTCACAGAAGTTGGTTATGTTGGTCGCGATGTGGAGTCAATGGTACGTGATCTGATCGAAACTTCAGTACGCATGGTTAAGGTTGAGCGGATGGAAAAGGTCAAAGACCGTGCTGAGAAGCTCGCTAACGAGCGCCTTGTTACCTTGTTGGCACCAAGTCCGACGCGTGCCAAAACGCAGCGTAATCCTCTTGAAATGCTGTTTGGAGGGCAAAACCAACCGGATCAAGAAGAAAGTGCGCCAGATCCTTCGCTTGCCGCTAAAAGGGCTCAAATCGCAGAGCAATTGACTAATGGTAAATTAGAGAATGAAGTTGTAGAAATCGAGGTGGAAGACTCTTCACCATCGATGATGGATATGCTGGCTGGCCAAGGCAATGAACAAGCTGGAATGAATATGCAGGAGATGTTCGGCAATCTACTCCCGAAGAAAATGAAGAAACGTAAGCTGCTTGTTAAGGAAGCTAGGAAAGTGTTGACGCAGGAAGAAGCGCAAAGATTGATTGACATGGATGAAGTGATCCAGGAATCTGTTAACCGCGCAGAACAATCCGGTATAATTTTTATTGATGAGATCGATAAGATCGCAAGTAATAGCCGCGGCGGCAGCGGACCGGACATCTCTCGGGAAGGTGTTCAACGAGACATTTTACCGATTGTAGAGGGATCGACGGTTGTAACCAAATATGGGCCCGTGAAGACGGATTATGTCTTATTTATTGGTGCAGGTGCTTTCCATATTGCAAAGCCTTCTGATTTAATCCCAGAGCTTCAGGGAAGGTTCCCGATCCGAGTAGAGTTAAGTAACTTAACCTTGGAAGACTTTGTTTCTATTTTAAAAGAACCTAAAAATGCATTAACCAAACAATATACTGCTTTGTTGCAAACGGAAGGTATAACGGTTGAGTTTGCGGACGAAGCTATTTATGAAATTGCTCGTATTGCTGTTGAAGTTAATCAGAATACCGAGAATATTGGTGCCCGGCGATTACACACCATTTTAGAAAAATTGCTGGAGGATCTATCTTTTGAAGCGCCTGAGCTTACATTGGAGTCTATTGTCATTAACCCGGAATATGTCCGTGAGAAGCTTAGTGATATTGTACAAAACCGAGATTTAAGTCAATATATCTTATAATAAAGAACTATCGCATGGTGAAGTAAGTAGGAGGCAGTTAAATGAGTTTATTAAATAAAACAAGAAGGCTAAATCGCTTGCTGCAAAAAGAAGCTGGCAATGCAGTTAGCTTTATGGATATGGCCGAGGTGCTGCGTGATATTGTTATCGCGAATATCTACGTCGTTAGCCGCAAAGGCAAAATTTTAGGATATGCGGTAACGAATGATCCGGTTTCACCCGAAATGAATCAGACCATATTAATTGAACGCAGATTTCCGATGGAGTCTAACAATCTGCTCTTGAAGATTGAGGAAACATCATCAACAGCAGAACCTGACAGTCCATATTTCTATTACACGGAGCAAATGAAGGATATGTTTCCATACACGCATACGACTTTAGTACCAATTATTGGTGGCGGCTCTCGATTGGGAACACTTATTTTAAGTCGTAGCGAAGGAACTTTCATTGATGATGACTTAGTTCTGGCTGAATATGGATCTACAGTTATCGCAATGGAAATATTAAGAGAACGTGCCGAGGAAATAGAGGAAGAAGCTAGAAGTAAAGCAGTCGTTCAAGTTGCGATCGGTTCCTTATCTTTCAGTGAAATGGAAGCAGTGGAACACATTTTTGAAGAATTAGATGGTAAGGAAGGTCTTTTGGTAGCGAGCAAAATTGCCGATCGGGTAGGCATTACTCGTTCTGTTATTGTTAATGCACTTCGCAAACTGGAAAGCGCCGGAGTTATTGAAACTCGCTCGCTTGGTATGAAGGGCACTTATATCCGTATTTTAAATGAGCAATTAATACAAAGTATTGAGCAATTAAAAACAAAACTATAGTTAAACACATAAAAAAGTCCTGTCTTGTAAAAGATAGGGCTTTTTTCTTATTGTAAGTTTACGTGATATCTTAGATGATAAGGAAGGTTACCGAATGTTTTACATAATTCTACAATAAGGTCCATTTCAAATTATTTTATGAAAATAATGTCGAAATAAGAAGGAATCGATAATTACAATGTTGAAGTATAAGTCGAATATTCTATTGACGGGGGTATCGAAATGTCTTTATTAGACAAACCAAGTTGGAACTTGATGGAGCGATCGCTGGATGCATCGACTCTGAGACAAAAGGTTGTAGCAAACAACGTAGCCAATGCGGATACACCCTTCTTTAAGCGATCAGATGTCGTGTTCGAAGAACTTTTACAAGGTCAGATGGATTCATCAACACCCTCTATAGAAGGTTATCGGACAGACCCTAGGCATTTCTTAATAGGGAAATCCACAAATCTGCCAAATTCAGAAATAAAAACAGATGAATCGACAGCGATTAATAACAATATGAACAATGTCGATATGGATTATGAAATGTCTTTAATGGCCAAAAATCAACTTAAATACAATGCAATGATTCAACAAATGAACAGCGAGTTCAAAAAAATGCGCACAGTCTTAGGAGGGAAGTAATAACCAATGAGGTTAACCAATGGATTTGACATCAGTTCATCGGCACTTACTGCTCAGCGATTAAGAATGGATGTTGTCTCTTCTAATATAGCGAATGCGGATACAACACGTGCTAAGTTCGTAGATGGGAAATGGGTTCCCTATACAAGGAAGTTAGTTGCTTTCGAAACGAAGTCACAGCCCAGCTTTGCGCAGTCGCTTAAATCGGCAATGGCTGATGGTACTGGCGAAGGTGTAAGGGTGAATAAAATTTTTGAAGATAAATCACCTTTGAAACAAGTATATAACCCAACTCATCCAGATGCGGATGGGAACGGATTTGTTTATATGCCTAATGTTGATGTGCTTAAAGAAATGGTCGATATGATTTCTGCTACTAGATCCTATGAAGCCAATGTAACCGCTCTTAATGCAAGTAAATCAATGATAACCAAAGCTTTGGAGATTGGTAGATAACTACTACAGGAGGTTGCATCATGATTGACAAAATAAGTTACAGTCCACTAAACATCATGAGTTCCATTCAACCAAAGGATAACTCTGGTGAAGGGGCTGCTGACCTTGGTAAAAGATTCGGTTCGTTCCTTAATGACGCCATAACAAATTTAAACACGCAACAACAGCAAGTTGACAATTTGAATCAGAGTTTCATCAAAGGTGAGCTTTCCGATGTTCATCAACTGACAATTGCCTCTGAGAAAGCATCGCTAGGGCTTGAGTTGACTGTACAGGTCAGAAACAAAGTCCTTGAAGCATACCAAGAAATGATGAGAATGCAGCTGTGATTGACTTAGATGCTGCTAAATTTTGGTTCGATGAGGTGACAGAGTGAACGAGAACCTGCTCCAGTACTGGGAAAAGGTGAAGCAATATTGGAATCGTTATAGTAGAACTACGAAAATCACTTTTATAGCAACAGTTGTCCTACTGATTCTTACTGCGGCAATTATAAGCATTAATTTATCAAAAACGGAATATTCACTCGCATTTACGGAATTACAGCCGAGTGATGCTTCAGCGATCAAGTCCTATCTGGATACAGCAAAGATTCCGTATCATCTTAGCGCTGATGGTAAAAGTATCGAAGTACCAACAAGCGAAGTAGCAAATGTAAAGCTTGGTGTTGAGTCCCAAGGTTTAAATAAGAACGGCTCTTTAGGCTTTGGTGCATTTAGCGACAGCAGTTCATTTGGTATTACAGACAACGAATTCAAAGTCAAATACTTGAACGCGATTCAAGGCGAGCTTCAACAGTTGATTAACGCTAATCAAGCAATCGCTAGTTCAAAAGTTCTCATCTCTCTTCCAGAAGAAGGACCTTTCTTACAGCAACAGCAAGAGAAAGCAACGGCATCTGTTGTCGTGCAAACGAAACAGGGCTACACACTAGATCAAGCAAAGGTTGATACAATTTATAATTTAGTTTCGCATAGTGTTAAGAATCTCCCTTTAGAGAATATAACGATCTCTGACCAGTATGGACAGAGTCTGGTATCTTCGAAGGTCGGCGGAACGTCTTCTACGAGTTTAGTAAGTAGTCAAGCAGATATTAATAATCAATTCCGAAATGATTTACAGAAGAATATCAATACGATGCTGGGTACAATGTTTGGCCGAGATAAAGTAAATGTAAGTATATTCTCAACAATGAATTTTGATCAAAAGAAAAGTAAAGAACAGCTAGTCAGCGCTCCGAATCAAGTGGATCAAAAAGGGTTGGAAATTTCTCTACAGGAAGCAAGCGAGTCGTATCAGAACAATGGTGCTGATACAGGCGGTGTACCAGGTACAGGGGCTACAGATGTTCCAGGCTACCCAGGGGCGGCCAGCTCAGGCAAATCTAACTCAGAGAAAAATAATAAGACTGTCAATTATGAAGTCAATCGAATTACGAACGATATTATCTCTACGCCTTATGTTGTAAAAGACCTAAGTATAAATGTAGGAATTGAGCCTCCGGTTAAAGATGATCCCAATTCATTGACGGCTGAGACTAAGGCAGCGGTGCAAAGTGCGCTAGTAAATATCGTAAGAACCGCTTTAGCAGATAATAAGGTTACATATACAGACGCAGATTTACAGAAAAAAGTTACGGTATTCGCACATTCTTTTGCAAGACCTACGGATACACTGGCTTCGAAAACGACTACATACTTAACCTATGCAGGTTTAGCTTTAGCGGCGCTTGCAATTGGATTAATTGCAGGGTTCGCAATTAGAAAACGAAGAAAAGCTGCGCAACAACAGTTGGATCAAGAAATGAATCTCGCAGCAGGCAAAGCACAACTTCCAACGATTGATATCGAAAATGTTACGAATGAAAATCAAGTACGCAAGCAGCTAGAGACTCTTGCAAAAAAGCGACCAGAAGACTTTGTCAATTTGCTTCGTACATGGTTAGTAGACGAATAGGGGTGCACTTGTATGGCCAAAGCTGCTCTGCAAGGGTTAACAGGACGACAAAAGGCAGCCATTCTTTTGATCAGTTTAGGCCCTGAGGTGTCTGCTCAAATTTTTAAACACTTGCGAGAAGAAGAGATTGAGCAATTAACGTTAGAAATTGCGAACGTTAGAAAAGTAGATTCTTATGAAAAAGAAGCTATTTTATCTGAATTTCATCAGATATGCTTAGCCCAAGAGTTTATTTCTCAAGGTGGTATTTCTTACGCCAAGGATATTTTGGAAAAGGCTTTGGGATCTCAAAAAGCGCTTGACATTATCAATCGTTTGACTGCCACTCTGCAAGTGAGACCTTTTGATTTTGCAAGAAAAGCAGATCCAGCTCAAATTCTAAACTTTATTCAAAATGAGAATTCGCAGACAATCGCTTTAGTTTTGTCTTATTTGCAGGCAGATCAAGCTTCGATCATTTTGTCTTCATTACCACAGGAAAAGCAAGCTGATGTTGCTAAGCGCATTGCACTCATGGATAGCACCTCTCCTGAAGTCATTAGCCAGGTAGAACGCGTTCTTGAACAAAAGCTATCTTCAACGGTAACTCAGGATTACACAAATGCAGGTGGTATTTCTTCCATCGTTCAAATTCTGAATGGTGTTGATAGGGGTACAGAGCGTACCATTCTCGATTCCCTCGAAATTCAGGATCCGGAACTTGCGGAAGAAATTAAGAAGCGGATGTTTGTATTCGAAGATATTGTCAATATCGACAATCGTTCCATTCAGCGAATTATTCGCGACATTGAGAATGCGGATTTACAGCTTGCCCTTAAAGTTGCAAGCGAAGAAGTTCGCGATGCCTTGTTCAAGAATATGTCCAAACGTATGGCGGATACCTTTAAGGAAGAAATGGAATTTATGGGACCTGTGCGTTTACGTGATGTTGAAGAAGCTCAGACCCGTATTGTTGCAACGATTCGCCGCCTAGAAGAATCTGGTGAAATCATCATCGCACGTGGTGGAGGAGATGATATTATTGTCTAATGTCATTAAATCATTCGCTTATTTTCCATTAGATGATAAGAAATTAGTAAAAACGATATCACCACTTGAATTATTACGCACTGGTATGTTAACGGATGAAGCCAATCAATTGACTCCGGAACAGCAGCAGGAACTAACAGAAGCTACAAGTATGAAGGAGCAGATCCTTCAAGACGCTGAAGCTTTTGCCCATGAACAAATCGATCAGGCGATGCAAGAGTGTGCTGCGCTTAGAGAACAAACGCAGGCAGAGATAACGAGTTGGTGGGAGAGCCGCCGTGCTGAAGATGAAGAGCACATCGCGCTATCCAGACAATCAGGATTCGATGAGGGCTATGAACAAGGGATTGTTCAAGCCGAAGATAAACTCCGACAAGAATACGGTGATATGTTAACTGAGGCTCGATCCATTTTGGAACAAACCTACAAGCTTAAGCAGCAAATCATTCAAGAATCAGAACCATTCTTAATTGAGCTTAGCACTTCCATCGCTGAGAAAGTGATTGGGCGTCAGTTAACTTTGAATCCAGAATGGGTCATTGATTTAATTCAGATGGTACTTTCACGCAGACGAGAAAAAGGAATTATCGCACTTTGTGTAGCGCCTTCACAGTTTGCTTATATCCAAGATGCACGCGAAGAGTTACTGACTTCCATTGATTCACAAGCAGAATTACAGATCATACCGGACTCTACGGTACAAGACCGTGGCTGTGTGATACGTTCCTCATTTGGAAGCATTGATGCCAGAATTGATACTCAGTTAAAAGAGATTAAGTCGGCGTTAAGACAATTGGCAACTCAAAGTGAGGTATCCGAGTCATGAGCAGCAAGCTCCCAAATGTTGATAAATACAAGGAGCATCTACATACGATTGATCCGATTAGAGTCAACGGTAAAGTGACGCAAGTGATAGGGCTGACAGTTGAGTCAGAAGGTCCTGATGTGAGCATTGGCGATCTTTGCTACATTTATCCGCACAAGTCTAACAAGCCGTTAAAGGCTGAGGTCGTTGGATTTCGCAGCAATAAAGTAGTTCTGATGCCACTCGGTGATTTGGATGCCATAGGTCCTGGATGCGACGTCGTAGGTACCGGAAAGCCGCTTACAGTCCAAGTTGGCCATGAGCTGCTTGGCAAGGTGTTAGATGGTTTGGGACAACCCTTAGATGGTTCTTTCCTGCCCTCTAGAATGGCACAATATTCAACGAATAATGTACCCGGAAACCCGCTTACACGACCACGCGTTTTGAATCCAATTTCGGTTGGTGTTCGCTGCATTGATGGCCTATTAACAATTGGCAAGGGTCAGCGTGTCGGTATTTTCGCTGGTTCTGGTGTAGGTAAAAGTACGTTGATGGGTATGATTGCCCGTAATACATCCGCTGATGTCAATGTAATTGCTCTTATTGGTGAGCGTGGTAGAGAGGTTCTAGACTTTATCGAAAGGGATTTAGGTCCTGAAGGACTTGCTAGATCCGTTGTGATTGTTGCAACCTCGGATCAACCCGCTTTGATTCGAATCAAAGGTGCGATGATTGCAACTAGTATTGCCGAGTATTTTCGAGATCGCGGCTTAAATGTCATGATGATGATGGATTCAGTCACTCGTTTTGCTATGGCGCAGCGTGAGGTCGGACTTGCTGTTGGAGAACCTCCAGCTACACGTGGTTATACGCCTTCGGTATTTGCCATGCTACCACGACTGCTAGAGCGTTCAGGTACGGGACCAAAGGGTTCCATTACCGCTTTTTATACCGTGCTTGTAGATGGGGATGACATGAATGAACCTATCGCTGATGCAGTACGAGGTATTCTTGACGGACACATTGTCCTAAATCGCAGCATTGCTAATAAGGGTCATTACCCAGCCATCGATGTTTTATCCAGCGTAAGCCGAGTCATGAAAGAAATAGTCCCTACTGAACACATGGAAGCAGCTGATCAATTGAAGCGACTTCTTTCTATTTATAAAGATTCGGAAGATCTTATCAATTTAGGGGCATACCAAAAAGGTTCTAACCAAAATATTGATATCGCTATGGATAATATCGAGGCAATATGGGATTTCACGAAGCAAAAAACCTCTGAGAAGTTGACGTTTGAAGAAGCTCAAGAACGTTTGATTCATGAATTTTATAAGGGATGAGGCTCTTGAATGAATTTTCGTTATTCTTTCCAGCAAATTGTCGATTTGAAAAACAATGAACGAACACAGGCTGAGTGGATACTATCTGAGGCAATGGGGCAACTAAGGAACGAAGAAACGAGCTTGCATGGATTGTTTGAGCAAAAAGATAACCTTCATAACGAAATGGCAAATGTATCTAGCGGTTCGGTATCTATTTCCAAGATGCTGTTAATGCAAAATTACATGAACCATGTTGATCAACAGATCGCCCGCAAGCATCTGGATGTGCAGCAAGCACAGCATGTCGTACTCAAAAAGCAGGAACATCTTTCGGAAAGAATGATTGATGAGAAAGTATGGTCAAAGGCAAGAGAGAAGGCTTACAACCAATTTCAATCTTTTGTCGCCAAAAAAGAGCAAGATGCTCTAGATGAAATGGCCAATAACCGTTTCAGGCGGCTAACGTATTGAGGAAGGTAAAGGAGGGAAGAGGAGATGGCCGATACAAGCATAGAGGGTGCATCTTATAGTGCACTGGAACGTTTTCTGATATGGTTTGTCATCCCCTTTGTGTTTACGGCAGTTTTGCTCTTCGTACTGTTGTCAATTTTTGATTATGATATCAAGAGCAGTATACAGAAGGCGCTGCATAATACACCGGTCATTGGGACTATCGTCCCTGCTCCCAAAGAAAAAGCAGTAGTGACGAGTGATGGTAAGGTACCGACTTCTGAGCAAAGCATCAAGAATAAAGATGAAGAGATAACGAAGCTAAACGCAAGAATCGCTGAACTTCAAACGGCTTTGCAGAAAGCAGATTCGACAACCGAGCAGAAGGATACTTCATTGAAAGATGCTCAGGCGAAGTTAACTGACTTGGAAGAGAAGCTAAAAAGTAAAACTCAAACCGAAGAAGAATACAACAATCAAATTACTCAACTAGCGAATATATATGCAAAAATGAATCCAAGTAAAGCTGCCCCTATTATTGAAGCATTGACACCTAAAGAAATGGTTCTTGTGTTTTCAATGATGAAAGCAGATAGTCGTGGAGCTATTCTTGAAAAAATGACCCCTGCTATAGCGGCGGAGGCTTCTATCGGAGTTAAGGATGTTGTTCCTGTTCGTGATAAACAAATTGCTGCCTTGCAAGAGAGATTGACAACGAATGGAGCGACGAAGGCCGAAACATCCGTAAGTAAAACAGATTTAGGGCAAACTTTTGCCAATATGACACCGAAAAGTGCTTCCAACGTCCTGCTGGAAATGAATAAATCTAACCCTGATAAAGTGTTAGCTATTCTCAGTGGGATGGATAACGCTTCTCGTTCTAAAGTAATGTCTTCTTTGTCAGACGCAAATAAAGAAATCGCTGCTTCAATTTCATCTAAACTTGTTCAGTAATGTCATTGATTTCACGAAGGGAGGTGAAAAAAATGGACGTTCAAATGCCAACAGTACCTACAGGAAACAATGCTGCTTCAGCAGTAACAGGTAAAGCAAGTACGACTGAAACGGCAACTAAAGATACTTCTTTTAATCAAGTATTAGATGGTCAAATTGGACAAGAGAGTGCTTCTGGTGATGCCAATGCATCCGATTCAGCACTTTCTCTGAACATGCTGCTTCAAATGCTTCAAAGCTTGGTACTACCCCTTCAAGGTGCCGCTGTACAAGAGGGCGAACAAGGAACGGAAGATCAATCTCTGCCAGAGATGCTTTTGGAGGCAATGAACAGTAATCCTAAGCTAGCTGAACAATTATTACAAGATCAGAAGGTAAAGAAGTGGTTCGAAGACGCTGAGCAGTTGTTAAGTACACTTGGTGATTCACAATCTAATGCGGCTTTCACACTACCGAATGGATTGAATCTTCAACCAGCAGATACATTAAACTTGCAGGCTCAGAATACTTTGCTGACATTGACAACTTTGACTAAACAGCAGCCTGACAATCCTCTTTTGAAGTTTTTGAACCAGGACTTACTTAGCACGATTGAGCCTTTGCTTCCAGAGTTAATGGCGACATTGAAGGGATCAACATCAATAACTGATGCTGCAGCGAAAGTAACCAAGGCTTCTGAAGGTTTAGTAGAAGGAAGTAAAAGTGATACCACATCTGCTAACAGAGCTAGTCATGTTAAAAAGGTGAACAAGCTTGGTGTTGAGCAGAAGGTTGATGGAGATTCATTTACACTCATGCAACCAACTAAGTCAAAGCTTGAGCTTTTAGCAATAAGGAATGTACTCCACGCACCAGTTGTAGAGCCCACTACAGCGTCCGAAGAATCATTTGTAGACCTTGTTGATT
Source organism: Paenibacillus sp. Soil787 (assembly GCF_001429545.1). Taxonomy (GTDB): domain Bacteria; phylum Bacillota; class Bacilli; order Paenibacillales; family NBRC-103111; genus Paenibacillus_E. The sequence continues at coordinate 332,717 of NZ_LMSP01000012.1, read as the reverse complement.
TGCCGACTGAAGATGCTCCAACAACGAATTCCATCGTTACGATAGGTGATCTGCAGAAAGCGCAACAGGCTATTCCAGTTGATAAAGTGGCAACAACAACAATCAGTGCGGCGAATTTTACTGAAGAAATGACAGAGCATGTATTAAAGAACATGAAGATAACAATGGCTGGCGGTTTTTCTGAAGCTAAACTATCTTTATTCCCTAAAAATCTTGGTCATATTGATGTAAGAATTTCGATGCAGGATGGACAACTGGTAGCTCAATTTGCAGCTGATTCCTTAGCAGGTAAGCAGATGCTGGAAAGCCAGCTTCCACAGTTAAGACAAGCTCTTCAAACGCAAGGTTTGCAAGTTGAGAAGCTTGAGGTCACTCAAAATCAAAACATGCAATCCAGTATGTTCCAAGATCAACGGCAACAGCAAACGTTTAGTCAATCTCAGCGTCAAAGTAAAAATGCTTCTGGTAACTATGAGGAAGATTCAATTGATTTTAATCAAGAAATACAACATGTAGCTCAAATACGAACGATAGTTAATGGTAACTCCTTCGATGTTATTGCCTAAACAGCAATCTATATGAAGCAGTTGGAGGTGAAAGTGTGGCTACAAGCCCGATTTCAGGTAATGTTACGGATTTGATCAATGCAGGAAATAAAGCAAAATCGAAAGATAAAGACAACCAAACGTTAGGCAAAGATGATTTCCTTAAAATCTTGATTACACAACTTCAAAATCAAGATCCGACACAGCCTTTACAAGATAAAGAGTTTATTGCACAAATGGCTCAATTCACATCCGTAGAGCAACTGACCAATATGGCTGGTGAAATGAAGCTAATGCGTCAATCACTTGGTTTTGTTTCAGGATTAATCGGTAAATCAATCACATGGTCGGAGATTGACTCTTCTGGAGCATCGGTTGAAAAGTCTGGTGTTGTTGATTCCATCTCATTTAAAGAAGGAAATCAATACGCGAATGTGAAGGGAGTGGAAATTTCTCTGGACAAGCTCAAGAAAATTGAGAATGTTGGAGAAACCAAATGACAGAGAGAATATCCTTAGGGCAGCTTTATCCTAATGCGGTTTCTCCTGCGTCTACGAGACGAACACCTGTACAGCAGCCGGTAACCAAATCCGGTAATCCTACTTTTCAGAAACTTCTTCAGGAGCAACTTGTTCGTTTCAGTCATCATGCAGAGGTTAGACTCAAAGAGAGAGGCATTCAACTAAAGCCTGAACAATTGGATAAGCTTAGTACAGCCATCGATAAAGTAGCCGCTAAAGGTGCCAAGGATGCACTTATGATTTTAGGTGGAAATGCTTTAATTGTTAATGTTCCTAACCGAACTGTTGTAACGGCGCTTGATGGAAACGCCATGAATGAACATGTTTTTACGCAAATAGATAGTGCCATAATTATTTCTTAACCATCAGGCTCGACCGTGCAGGAAGCCTGGGGCTGTGGAGCGATTGAAGCAGCTCATTATATTTATATCCGATTAGGAGGCCTATTAGATGTTAAGATCTTTGTACTCAGGCGTTTCAGGTATGCGTGGTTTTCAAACGAAATTGGATGTTATTGGGAATAATATCGCGAACGTAAATACCATCGGATTCAAAGGCAGCCGTGTTATGTTTAAAGATATTCTAAGTCAAACTGTTGCAGGTGTTAGTGCTGCTGATGAGAATCGCGGTGGTGTGAATGCTCAGCAAGTAGGATTAGGTGTTAGTTTGGCTGCTATTGATACAGTACATACGGCTGGAAGCGCAATGACAACGAATGTCCCTACTGATTTGCGTGTTAACGGGGATGGATTCTTTGCAGTAGGTACAACCGAGCAGGTTGATGCGCCTTACTTGACAAGAGCAGGTAACTTTACTATAGATCCAACCAGAAACCTGGTAAATGCAGATGGGCTACATGTTATGGGAGCTGATGGTGCCGGTCCGATTGTGCTTCCAGATGACATTGTTTCATTCTCGATTGCACAAAATGGCGATATTATCGGTGTTAACAATACAGGAGCAACGGTTACTACAGGTCAGAAAGTTGGCGTCGTTAAAGTCATTAACCCTTCAGGTCTTGAGAAAATTGGCGGGAATTTGTATCGTATGACAGCGAATGCAAACCCAGAGGGTGCAATTGAAGTTGGGGCAGCAGGTAATCCAGAAACGGGAACTGGGACACTAATCTCAGGACAACTGGAAATGTCGAACGTTGACTTAACAGGTGAATTTACCGAAATGATTATTGCTCAACGTGGTTTCCAAGCAAATTCTAGGATTATCACGACCTCGGATGAAGTACTTCAAGAAGTCGTTAATCTGAAACATTAATTTTAAGTTGATGTGAAAGAGGGGAGCTAGTCTCCCCTTATCCTGATACAGGAGGAGAAACATGATTTCTCTCACTCGTTTAAACGGTAAAGCCATTATCTTGAATGCCATACTGATCGAACTTATTGAAGAGACGCCAGACACAATGATCACGTTGACGACAGGTAAGAAAATCACAGTACTCGAAAAGGCAGAGGTTGTGGTAAGCTTAGTGCGGACCTACATGCAGGAGATTGGCTCAGTACGAGCGACAATAAAGTCCAGGGATGCGGAGGGTTCGTAAGTGTTTAAGAACAAAATTTTTATACTCATTGTCTCCATACTAATTGCAATTACTCTGATTTTGACAGCTGCCTTTGTTTTGTGGAACTTTATGGAGAAAAACAATCAATCCAAAGACCCTACAGTGAAAGCTCAGGAAGCTGTTGCAAGTGTGAAGCCAACGAAAGCACCATCGGCTGAGGCTGTAAAGGGAAACACAGCGATTATTAAAGATATTTTGACCAACTTATCTGGCAGTCAGAATTTCATTAAAATCAGCTTGGCTTTTGAGTTAGAGAATTCGAAGACTAAAGCGGAATTTGATAATTTACTAGAATCTGCTGTTAAAGGCACAATTGTACAGGCGTTAGGGGATTTGACAAAGGAACAAATTGAAGGCAGTAAAGGTTCAGATGGATTAACTTCTACGTTAATGAACAAGCTTAACCCCTTGCTGCATGAGGGTAAAATCAAGCAAATATGGATAACCGATAAAGTACTTCAATAACTCGCTGTTGATTTTGCTTAAAGGAGGTGACTCGAATGGTTGATGTTCTATCGCAAAATGAGATCGATGCCTTGCTAGCTGCTCTGTCCTCAGGCGAAATGGATGCGGATGAACTTAAAAAAGAGGAAACGCAGAAGAAGGTAAGGGCCTATGACTTTAAGAGAGCCGTACGTTTCTCAAAGGATCATATTCGTAGCTTAACCCGGATTCACGAAAACTTTGCACGATTTTTAACAACGTATTTTTCTGCCCAGCTCCGTACGTTCGTACAGATCAGTGTTGTCCAGGTTGAACAACTGCCCTATGACGAATTTATTCGTTCGATCCCGAAAATGACCATTTTGAACATCTTTGAAGCGGAGCCTTTAGAGGGTCGAATGGTGCTTGAGGTTCATCCCAATGTCGCATTTGCTATGTTGGACCGTTTGTTGGGCGGTGCAGGCACGACCCCAACCAAAATTAATGCTTTAACTGAGATTGAAACGATTGTGATGGAACGTATTTTTAGCAGAGCATTCGATAGTTTACAAGAGGCGTGGAAGACTATCATTGATATTCAACCTCGTTTAGAGGCACTTGAAACAAATCCGCAGTTCATGCAGATTGTTTCACCCAATGAAACCATTGCATTAATATCACTTAGCACCAAAATCGGTGATACAACAGGGATGATCAACTTGTGTATCCCTCATGTTGTCATCGAACCCATTATGCCTCGACTTTCTGTGCATCATTGGTTTGTCTCCCAGAAGAAGACGAGAGCACCTGAAGAAGTGGAAGCACTTCAATCGCGCTTGGAAAAAACCAAGCTGCCACTCATTGCAGAATTGGGATCGTCTGAAATTTCCATACGTGATTTTCTTGGCTTAACGGCTGGCGATGTAATCCCGCTGCATAAATCCGTCGAAGATTCGCTTCAAGTCAAAGTGGGCGAGAAGCTGAAATATCTCGGAAGCCCCGGTACCTTAAAAGGGAAGATGGCTGTACAAATTACAGAAATCGTAAACGAAGGAGAAGAAGATTATGACGAATAACAGAGATTATTTGTCCCAGGAAGAGATCGATGCATTGTTGAGACAGTCTTCGGACGATAGTTCAGCCACTTCTTTTAACGGGCCTCCTATAGTTGAAGACTATTTATCTCCCCTAGAACAGGATGCACTTGGTGAAATTGGTAATATCACTTTCGGTAGTGCAGCCACAGCACTTTCGACATTGCTTGGAAAGAAAGTAGACATAACGACACCAAAGGTTTCTATTATTGGTAAAGAAGAATTGGGAGAGCAGTTTCCAAAACCTCATGTAGCCGTTCATGTGAATTATGTTGATGGTTTTGACGGTATTAATCTACTTGTCATTAAAACACGTGATGCTCAAGTCATTGCTGATTTAATGATGGGCGGTGATGGTACTGGCGGTGATGAAAATCTTAGTGAGATTCACATCAGTGCTGTACAAGAAGCCATGAATCAGATGATGGGATCTTCTGCTACGTCCATGTCTACTATCTTTAATCGATTTGTCAATATCTCTCCACCAGGAATCGACATATTAAATTTGTCGAAAGGAGAAGGAAATCTACCGGACGAGGACGTATTTATAAAGATATCGTTCCGACTTACCATTGGCGATCTTATTGATTCTAACATCATGCAATTATTACCTGTTCCATTCGCCAAAGAAATGGTATCGATTCTCATGGGTGGAGATTCTGACTCTTCAATGGAGGCTGCGCCTGCGGCTCAAGCACCTGCCCCTGCAGCACCATCACAAGTACCTACACAGGAAGCTCATACGCCGCCTATAGCAGCTCCAAGTCCCATTTACGAGCAGCCTATGTACCAACAACAGCAGCCAATGTATGAACAACCGATGTATCAACAGCCACCAATGGGGCAGCCGATGTATCCACCTCAACAGCCGATGTACCCGCCACAGCAACCCATGTATCAGCAGCCTCCGGCAGCTTATAGTGGGATGCCGAATCGGAATGTAAATGTTCAACCCGTACAATTTGGGAATTTACAATCGGGTTCGTTGGGACAGGCTGATGATACAAACCTTAATTTATTACTGGATATACCTCTTAAGGTGACGGTAGAATTAGGCAGAACGCACAAGGTAATTAAAGACATCTTAGAACTTTCCCAGGGATCGATCATTGAATTGGATAAGCTGGCAGGTGAGCCTGTAGATATCTTAGTAAATAATAAGTTGATTGCCAAAGGCGAAGTTGTCGTTATTGATGAAAATTTTGGGGTTCGTGTTACTGACATTGTAAACCAATGGGAACGAATTCAAAAGTTACAATAATTTAAATTTAGGGGGATTTTACTCATGGCTAACCGTATTCTTATTGTTGATGATGCTGCATTTATGAGAATGATGATTCGCGATATTTTATCTAAAAATGGGTATGAGGTTTGTGGAGAAGCGAATGATGGTGCTCAAGCTATCGAAAAATACAAGGAATTGAAACCAGATTTAATTACTATGGATATTACGATGCCTGAGATGGACGGTATTCAAGCATTGAAAGAAATTAAAAAAATCGAACCTACTGCAAAGGTCATTATGTGTTCCGCAATGGGGCAGCAAGCCATGGTTATTGACGCTATTCAAGCAGGGGCAAAAGACTTTATCGTGAAACCATTTCAAGCAGACCGTGTTATCGAAGCAATTAAAAAGACTCTAGGTTAAACCGTCAACGCTCGGTTGAGTCTTACATAAACCGAAAGGGTTGTGACTATGAGAAGACTCCAATCGAAACGACTGATTACTGTAATAATAAGCTTAGTCGCATTGTTATATACCAAATCCATGAGCTTTGCTGAAACAGAGCCGGGACAAGGTCTTCCAACATCGGAATTTCCGGCCACCGACACATTTAGTTCGTTTGGCATGATTGTTAAGGTCATATTCTTTCTCGTATTAATTATTCTCTTATTCTTTGTACTTATAAAGTACATAGCTAAGAAAAATAAAGGTACTATGTTCGGGAACTCAATACGTTCTTTAGGTGGGGTTCCCCTCGGACAAAACAAATCTATTCAGATTGTGGAAATTGGTCATTCGCTCTTCGTGGTTGGCGTCGGTGAGAACATTCAATTGTTGGATAAGATCAATGACGCCGATGAAGTTGCGTATATCTCGGAATTGCTTACTTCATCTCAGGATGATCGCGTAGGCTTTGGAGCAATAAGTAAGTGGATAAGCAAGCTTCCTGTTAGAAAGAAAGAGATCGAGGAAGAAGTAGAAATCACTTCATCCTTTCAACAAGTATTTCACGATAGGCTGCAGCGAGTATCAAACCGTAATAAAGATGCTCACGAATGGCTTTCTGATCAAAAACATACAGATCGGTTGAATGATGAATGAAAAGAAATAAATTAGTTCTTACGCTTCTGATTGTAATGATTTCAGTGTTCCTCTTATCACTGACAGCTTCTGCTGCTGAAACAGATCCAAACAATCCGATCCCTGGGTTAAATGTGAATATTGGGACTAGTGGCACTGCTGCTGGATCTTCTAACACAGTAACCTTACTGCTCTTATTAACCGTTTTAAGTCTTGCGCCATCTTTTCTTATTTTAATGACTAGTTTCACAAGAATTGTCATCGTGCTTGGTTTCGTTCGAACATCACTTGGAACCCAGCAGATGCCGCCTAATCAGGTTTTAATCGGACTAGCTCTGTTTTTAACCTTTTTTATTATGTCTCCAACATTGGGGGAGGTTAATCAGACTGCTCTGCAGCCTTATATGAAGGGTGAGATTAATCAGACCCAGGCTTTTGAGAAAGCATCCTTACCAATGAAGAAGTTTATGTTCAAACATACTCGTCAGAAGGATCTAAAGTTGTTCTTAGATTATACCAAAGCTAAGGCACCTACAGGCGTAGAAGATATACCGATTACTTCATTAGTTCCGGCATACGCAATAAGTGAACTGAAATCAGCTTTCCAGATGGGGTTCATGATTTTCATCCCGTTTCTGGTCATAGATATGGTTGTATCCAGTACCTTAATGGCAATGGGAATGATGATGTTACCGCCTGTTATGATTTCACTCCCTTTTAAAATTCTACTTTTCATACTTGTAGATGGTTGGTATCTTGTGGTGAGATCATTACTCCTAAGCTATGGTTAAGGATCAAGATATCGGAGGTTTCTAAATGGGCTCGGAATTTGTAATTCGGATTGCCGGTGAGGCTGTTTATACTGTGCTTAAAGCAAGTGCACCCATGCTTATTATGGGGCTTGTCGTTGGTCTGATCATAAGCATTTTTCAAGCAACGACACAGATTCAAGAACAAACCTTAGCGTTTGTTCCCAAAATTGTTGCGGTTCTGCTGTCTATCTTAATATTTGGACCTTGGATCATGAATACACTGGTTGACTTTACTTTTAATTTACTCAACAACCTTTACAAATTCGTTGGATAGGTTGTGAGCGATATGACATACTTTTTTCAAGCTATTCCTATCTTTCTGCTTATTTTTTGTCGAATTACATCGTTCTTTGTCGTAGTTCCTATTCTCTCTTCTAGAAATGTTCCGATGATGTTCAAAATCGGTCTTTCTGTATTCATCTCATTCATCATTTTTGCGACTATGGGGTTGGGTAAACCCTTTCCCATGGACGGTGAATACCTTCTATTGATCATTCGTGAAATGCTTGTTGGCGTTTTACTTGGTTTTCTCGCTTATATCTTTTTTACAGTTGTCCAGATTGCCGGCTCTTTTATGGATATGCAAATTGGCTTCAGTATGGCGAGTGTAATTGATCCTCTAACAGGGGCCTCAACCCCAATGTTAGGTAACCTTAAATATATGATTGCCGTGCTGCTTTTTCTTTCTTTTGATGGGCACCATTTTTTGATCAGAGCGATTATTGACAGCTACCGCTGGATACCGCTGGACAATCAACTGTTCGCACGCATCTATGATGGACAAATTTCGAATTTCTTGTTTCAATCGCTATCCAAAATGTTTTATCTCTCGTTCCAACTCGCTGCTCCTATTATAGCAGCCCTTTTTTTGACAGATTTAGGATTAGGACTCTTAACGAGGGTTGCTCCGCAATTCAATATTTTCGTTATCGGCGCACCTCTGAAAATGATTCTTGGTTTTTTTCTGCTAGTCATCCTTTTCCCGGAATTAATATCTCAATTTCAACATTTATTTGCAACGATTTTTGATTACATGGAGAAGTTGCTTCAACTGATTAGCGGAACACAGCAACCATCACCTAAGTAGGAGGTAAGCCGTGTCCCAAACATTTCGATTGAAGCTCGATTTACAATGGTTTGCTGGGGAAAAGACGGAATCTGCTACAGCAAAGAAAAGGCAAGATGCTCGTAAAAAGGGCCAAGTTGCGAAGAGCATGGACTTACCTGCGGCATTGATATTACTCTTTTCATTTCTATCGTTCCTCATGTTCGGTGGATATATGAAAGAGAAGATGGTAAACATTTTTCGCAACGTCTATGAGAATCAACTGACGATGGACATTACAGCCGCAAACGTTCAAGTATTATTCGTAGATTTAGTCCAACAAGGGTTAACCATCTTAGCTCCCATTTTTATCCTTGTTGTTTTAGTAGCTTTTATTGGAAATTATGCCCAAATTGGCTTTATGTTCATCGGCGATCCCCTGATGATGAAGTTTAACAAAATCAATCCGATCGAGGGTTTCAAACGCATTTTTTCGCTACGAACCGTCATGGATTTTCTTAAGTCGACAATGAAGATGTTGATTATTGGCTATGTCGTGTACACGACATTAATGGGTGAAAAAGCTAAACTACTAGGCCTTGGGCATGCTCCACTGGAGAGTACATTTTCATTTATTGCCTCCGTCACGCTAAAACTAGGGATCAAAATTGGAGCGATATTAATTGTCCTTGCCATTTTTGATTTCATTTATCAAAAGTATGAATATGAGAAAAGTCTCAAAATGTCCAAACAGGATATTAAAGATGAGTATAAGAAGAGTGAAGGGGATCCACTTATTAAAGGTAAGATCCGTGCGAAGCAGCGTCAAATGGCCATGCAGCGCATGATGCAAGAGGTTCCCAAAGCAGATGTAATTATTACCAATCCAACCCACTTTGCCGTTGCTTTGAAATATGATTCGAACAATATGCAAGCCCCGACTGTTATTGCTAAGGGCGCGGATTACGTTGCTTTAAAGATTAAAGAAGTTGCGAAGAAAAACGGTATTATGACAATGGAAAATAAACCGCTTGCTCGAGCGATCTTTGCACAGGTGGAAATTGGTGACTCTATTCCCGCTGAGCTGTTCCAGGCTGTCGCAGAAGTATTGGCTTATGTATATAAAGTAAAGGGCAAAACGAACTAATGAGGAGGGGGGTACAATCAGATGAAGATCAAGGATTTATTGGTTCTTATAGGTATTATCGGTATTGTATTAATGATGATTGTACCGGTTCCAATCCCTTTGCTGGATTTTCTATTAATTATTAATATATCGATTGCCTTAATGATTATTTTGGTTGCTATGAATACTAAAGAAGCTCTTCAGTTCTCGATCTTCCCTTCTTTACTTTTGATTACGACACTGTTTCGGTTAGCGTTAAACGTCTCCACAACGCGGAACATTTTGTCGCATGCAGAAGCAGGCGACGTGGTCAGAACTTTTGGTTCTTTCGTTGCTCAAGGCAATATCGTCGTGGGATTCGTCGTGTTTCTCATCCTTGTCTTGGTACAATTCATCGTAATTACCAAAGGTTCTGAGCGTGTTGCCGAGGTTGCAGCGAGATTTACACTCGATGCGATGCCGGGAAAACAAATGAGTATTGACGCAGATTTGAATGCAGGTTTAATCAACGAGGTCCAAGCTCGTGAACGTAGACAAAAGATTGAACGAGAAGCTGACTTCTACGGAGCTATGGATGGTGCAAGTAAGTTTGTTAAAGGGGATGCCATTGCCGGCATCATCATCCTTGTCATCAATTTGATCGGTGGCTTTATTATTGGGATGACGATGAAAGGGATGTCTTTTTCCAAAGCAATAGAAACATTCTCGATCCTAACCATTGGTGATGGACTTGTCAGCCAAATTCCTGCCCTGTTGATTTCAACTGCTGCGGGTATTATCGTAACACGGGCATCATCAGAAGGAAATTTAGGCCACGATATCACTAAACAGTTAACCGGACAACCTAAGCTTCTTTATATTGTTGCAGGTACTCTTATGGTGCTTAGCCTATTCACACCAATACATTGGTACACTACATTCCCGATAGCCGGATTGTTAATTTACGCTGCTTTTAAAATGCAAAAGAATTTGGAGCGCGAAGCGATCAAAGAAGAACAATTGGTTGAGGAGCAGCAAATTGAGGAAGTTCGTAGCCCTGAAAGTGTCATTTCCTTGTTACAAGTCGATCCCATTGAATTTGAATTCGGGTATGGTTTAATACCTCTTGCTGATACACAACAAGGTGGAGATTTACTAGATCGGATTATCTTGATTCGCCGACAATGTGCGCTTGAGCTTGGGGTTGTTGTACCCGTAATTCGTATTCGTGACAACATTCAACTACGGCCGAATGAGTATATCATCAAAATAAAAGGCAATACGGTTGCACGCGGCGAACTACTTCTTAATCACTACTTAGCCATGAGTCCTGGTATAGATGATGATTCGATAGCAGGTATAGAAACGACTGAGCCTGCCTTTGGATTGCCTGCTATATGGATAGATGAAGCGACCAAAGAAAGAGCGGAGCTATCTGGCTATACCGTCGTTGATCCTCCTTCTGTAGTGGCTACACATTTAACCGAAATTATTAAGAAACATACACATGAACTTCTGGGTCGTCAAGAAACGAAAGCACTTATTGAGAATGTACGTGAGTCTTATCCAGCACTTGTTGATGATCTTATTCCTTCCGTGTTGTCGGTAGGGGATGTACAGAAGGTATTGGCTAAGTTACTGCGTGAGAAAATTTCTGTACGTGACTTGGTAACGATATTAGAGACTCTAGCTGATTATGGCTCTTATACAAAGGATCCAGAAATACTGACTGAATATGTAAGACAATCACTATCTAGACAAATTACACAACAGTTTACTTCTTTAGGTGATTCTCTAAAAGTCATTACGGTTGGTCCTTCTGTGGAAAAGAAAATTGCCGATTCTGTTCAGCAATCTGACCAAGGAAGCTACTTGGCACTTGACCCATCCTCGTCACAAATTATTTATCATCGTGTCAGCGAGCAAGTTTCTAAATTGATACAATCCGGACAACAGCCTGTTATTTTAACCTCGCCAACGATTCGGATGTATTTAAGACAATTGCTTGAAAGAACATTGCAAGATATACCTGTATTATCCTACAGCGAATTAGAGCCTAGCGTTGAAATTCAGAGTATGGGGGTAGTCAATTTATGAGAGTAAAAAGATACGTTGTCGATTCCATGCCTGACGCTTTGCAAAAAATTCGCACGGATTTAGGCAAGGATGCAGTAATCCTCAATACCAAGGAAATTCGCACAGGGGGTTTTCTTGGTTTATTCGGTAAGAAAAAGATTGAAGTTATCGCTGCAATCGATGGCGCAACGAATTCAGGAGGGGCTGCTCAGCGGTTTACACCCCAACCTCAGACTCATCAGCCTCAACAGCAAAGAGTCATTAGTCAAGATCAACCTCCAAGAGCCCAATCGCAACTATCTGATTTTCCAGATGTTCCAGATGTGATCGCTCCTGTTTCGGCCAAAAAAGAACCAGTTACCGTAAGCGCAGGCGTTGAGACGCAAAAGAGTTTCGCTTCACAGCAGATTTACTCGCCGGTTTCGGTAAATGCGCCTAATAGAGGCATTCTCAAAGATGAGCACCTCATGGAGGAGCTCAAACAAATGAAGGACATGATGAGAAAGCTTACTCATGCGTCTGAGGAGTCAAATCTCCCTGAACCATTACAGAAGATTGAGCAACGATTAATTGACCAAGAAGTTGATCCTACGTTAGTTCATCAAATCATGGATGAAGTTGTGGCCGATTTTCAGCTTGCAGATGAGCCTATAACAGATGAGACAGCTCTTCAAGTCGTGCGATCCAAACTTGGGCCAGTGTTTCAATCTGATCGCTCCAAACAAATTTCACCCCAAACTCGCGTGGTACATTTCGTAGGTCCAACTGGAGTTGGAAAAACAACAACCATAGCAAAGTTAGCTGCGGAACAAGTGTTGAAGTATCAACGTAAGGTTGGTTTCATTACTTCAGACACTTATCGAATTGCGGCAATTGAACAGTTAAAAACATATGGAACAATCTTGAATGTACCCCTTGAAGTTGTTTTCTCACCACAGGATTTAGCGAAAGCATTTCACAATCTAGCAGAATGTGACGTCATTTTCATGGATACGGCTGGACGCAATTTTCGAAATGAAATGTATGTTTCGGAGCTTAACTCCTTGCTAAAGACACAAGGAAATAGTGAGACTATTCTAGTTTTGAGCTTAACTACAAAGTATCGGGACATGAGAGCAATTACAAACAATTTTAATAAGTTTAAGCTAGACAAAGTATTATTTACCAAAATGGATGAAACAGACACCTATGGTGCGATTGTAAATATTGTTCACGAGTTCTCATTGCAGCTTTCATATGTTACGAACGGTCAAAGTGTACCCGACGATATTACGGAAATGAATGAGTGGCAAATCATCGATTTGTTATTGGAGGAACCTAGAGCATGAAGGATCAAGCAGAAGGGTTGCGGAACCTGGTACAGTTACAGAATGACAAAGGCACAAAAGCAACCAGGATTATTACCGTGACTAGCGGAAAGGGAGGCGTAGGTAAATCAAATTTTACGCTTAACTTTGCTTTAACGCTTCAGTCCAAAGGTTATAAGGTTCTTGTCTTCGATGCAGATATTGGGCTTGCCAACATTGATGTGCTGATGGGGATTTCCTCCAAATACAATTTATATCACTTATTGAAAAAGGAAAAAACGATCTGGGAAATTATCCAGAAAGGCTACAATGATTTAGATTTCATAGCAGGTGGATCTGGCTTTAACGATTTACTTCGCTTAACCGATGAAGAATTGAATTACTTTGCCGAGCAAGTTATGCAGCTCAATGGGTATGTTGATTTTATCATTTTTGACACAGGGGCCGGATTGTCCAAAGAAACGCTGAAATTTATACTAGCAGCCGAAGAAGCATTTGTTGTAACAACACCTGAGCCTACTTCCATAACAGACGCTTATGCCATTATAAAAATGGTTAACTCAATGGGACATGATGTTTCTTTTAAACTTGTTATTAACCGTGTAACCGATGCAAAAGAAGGCAAGCACACGGCTGATAAAATTTCTTTAGTAGCTAAACAATTTCTGGATATCCATATCCCTACATTAGGATTCGTTGATGATGACGTGGCTGTATCCAAGGCGGTTAAAAAGCAAGTACCTTTTACTGTTGCTTTTCCGAATTCGGCTGCATCACGAAGTCTTCAAACATTAGTCGATAATTATATGAACGGTTATCGAGTAATTGACACACCTACATCCGGTGTCAAGGGCTTTTTAAATAAAATGATGAAACTTTTGAAATAGGATTTTCGCAAATCGTGTCGAATATGCTCATATGAGGGAGGGAAGCAGTTTGACACTATATAACATTCTTGTCGTAGACGACTCCGTCTTTATGCGAAAAATTATAAGCGATTTGATTTCAGATAATCCTCAGTACAAAGTAATAGGAACAGCCAAAAATGGTCAAGAAGCCATTGAACAAGTGAAGCTATTACGCCCCGATGCCGTTACGATGGATGTAGAAATGCCAATAATGAACGGCTTGGATGCTTTACAGCGAATCATGGCAGAACAACCAACGCCCGTCATTATGTTAAGTTCCTTAACTCAAGAGGGTGCTTCCGAAACGATTAAAGCGCTCGAGTGGGGAGCTGTCGACTTTATTCGAAAGCCGTCAGGTTCCATATCTCTCGACCTGTATAAAGTTAAACAACTTCTGCATGAGAAGCTGCATATGGCAGTTCGAACGAAGTTAAGGCCGGTTCCGAAACAGCCTGTGCCTCCGAGGGTTTATCAACCGTTAATAGCCAAGAGTGATGCCAGTTTGATGAAAGCACCCGATACTAAACTTGCTGCAAAGCCTGGTTCAACGCATTTCGATCATCTTGTAGCCATTGGTACTTCAACCGGAGGACCACGTGCCTTACATCAGGTGATCTCTCATATTCCTGCAGGTTTTCCTGCGCCGATCTTAATTGTTCAACATATGCCACCTAATTTCACCAAATCATTAGCCCAACGTCTGAATGATATTTCTCAGATACAGGTAGTCGAGGCTGCGGAAGGGGATGTGCTCCAAACGGCAACAGCTTATGTAGCACCGGGAGGATGGCACATGGTCATCTACAAGGATTCGGAGAAGACGTACAAAATTCGCTTGACCAAAGATGAACCCCGTTCTGGCCACCGTCCTTCAGTGGATGTCATGTTTGAGTCCTTGCTTGGTATGAGTGAGTTGAAGCGGCACATCGTCCTGATGACAGGTATGGGCAGCGATGGAGCCAAAGGCATGCTCTCACTAAAGCAAGCCGGTGTCTCAACGACCATTGCCGAATGCGAAGAAACTTGTGTCGTATACGGGATGCCTAGGGCTGCTGTAGAGATCCAAGCTGCGATGCATGTTCTGCCACAGCAGGATATTGCCAATCGATTAGCTCAATGCGTACTTAATTAAATGAAATTTAACAAACAGGTTACATAATGATTCTATTGGAGGTGTGTGGTTTTGGAACTTAGTCAATATTTATCCATGTTTATCGATGAATCGAAAGAGCATTTGCAATCTTTGAATGAGAACTTACTTAGTTTAGAAAGTAATCCTCAGGATATTAGTATTGTGCATAACATTTTCCGCTCTGCTCATACATTGAAAGGGATGTCTGCAACAATGGGCTTCGAGGATATCGCTGCCCTAACGCACGAGATGGAAAATGTGTTGGACTTGGTACGTAACAGTAAAATTGAAATGAACCCATTCATTTTTGATTGCATTTTCAAAAGTCTTGATTCATTGGAATCTATGGTCGAAGATATTATTCAGGGTGGTACAGGAAAAGCGGATGTTTCACCAATCGTCGCTGCTCTTCGTTCCATCGTGACAGGTGACTATAAAACCGCACAAGCTTCGGAAGTGGCAGTCGCGAAAGAACCAGCAAAAGGTATTGAAGTAGATGAGTTTCAATTTTCTATTCTTCAACAGTCCATTGATTCGGGTTTTCTTGTATTCTATATCGAAGTAAGCGTTAATGAGAATTGTGTCCTTAAGGCTGCAAGGGCCTACATGGTTTTCGATGCATTGGAGAGAATGGGGGAAATTGTAAAAGCGACACCATCCGTACAAGAAATCGAACAAGAGAAGTTTGATCGTTCTTTCTCCCTTTATTTTATTTCTAAGGTTGATCAAGGAACGTTAGAGAAAGAAATTTTGAACGTTTCCGAAATTCAATCAGCCGTCATTATTACAGTTGATTCAGAATCGCTTGCCGAATTATCCCGTCCTAGAACTGAAGTTGAGACAGCAAGACAAGAAATAGCTGCAGCGGTTGCAGAAGCGATCGCACCTGTTGTATCAGTCGAAACCGTACAAAATGCTGAGCCAGTAACAGTAGTTGCAAAACCAACGGCAGGTGGGGCTCCTGTTGCAAGTCGTACCATTCGGGTTGATATCGAACGCTTAGATGCGCTTATGAATCTGTTCAGCGAACTATTAATTGATCGAGTACGTTTAGAACAGCTTGCTAGTGAGGTCAAACGTAATGATCTGACTGAAACAGTTGAACATATGTCTAGAGTCAGCAGTGATTTGCAAAATATTGTATTGAAGCTTCGAATGGTTCCTGTGGATTCTGTATTCAATCGCTTCCCACGGATGATAAGGGACTTGGCTAAATCGCTTGATAAGAAAGTAGATTTGGTTATTACAGGTGCAGAAACGGAATTAGACCGGACCGTTATTGATGAAATCGGTGACCCTTTAGTACATTTGCTGCGTAATGCTGTGGATCATGGTATTGAGTCAATTAGCGATCGATTGGCTGCTGGCAAAAGTGAGCACGGTACCATTCAACTGCGTGCTTTCCATAGTGGGAATCATGTCTTTATAGAAATTGAAGAAGATGGTAGAGGGATTTATAGAGAAAAAGTTTTGAAGACTGCACTGAAGAATGGCCTAGTAACAGCTGAACAAGCAGCTAAGCTAAGTGATCTGGAAGTATACAACTTGTTGTTCGCATCCGGTTTTAGTACGGCTGAGAAAATTTCTGATATTTCTGGACGTGGCGTTGGTCTTGACGTTGTGAAGACGAAGATTCAGATGTTGGGTGGACATGTTCAAGTTGATTCCAAACCAGGGTTTGGAAGTAAATTCTCTGTCCAATTACCACTGACGTTGTCTATTATTTCTGCCATGCTTGTGCGTCTTGGTAGTGAAAAATATGCGATACCGTTATCGTCCATTGTTGAAACCTCGGCTATTCAGAAGACACAGATTCGCAACATTCACGGTAACAAAATGGTGGAGTATCGTAATTCTGTTATTCCTCTTGTATCGCTCAGTACGTTGTTTGATGTGCCAGATTTCAATGAGGATCTTGAAGAAGAGACCGAAATTGTTGTTGTACGCAAAGGGGACAAACAAGTTGCCTTGATGGTAGACGAATTTATTGGTCAACAAGAAATCGTTCTCAAAACATTAGGTAAATATTTATCCGGACTATTTGCAATATCCGGTGCAACGATTCTAGGAGATGGACAAGTCGCATTGATCATTGATCCGAATGCATTGATTAAATAATTACATACTTTTAGGGAGGGTTTCACAATGGGAGAAGAGAAAAAGGTAATCGTCTTCGCACTTGGAACGGAAGAGTACGGCGTAGAAGTTGAGAAAGTTAGAACGATCGAAAGAATGCAGCCAATGACGCGCGTACCTAAAGCACCGGCATTTATTAAAGGCGTTATTAATCTTCGGGGTGTGGTTATCCCTATTATTGATCTTCGCTCAAGATTCGGACTTGAAGAGCAAGCTTATTCAGATGCTACTCGTATTATCATTGTATCTGCCGGTGACTTTGAAGTGGGTCTCATCGTAGATTCTGCGAATGATGTTATCGATCTGGACACGGACAATATTGATAATCCACCAGAAATTGTTGGCGGCATCAAAGCCAAGTATCTGGATGGTATAGCACGTGTCGGTGAACAAAGATTGCTTGTTTTGCTGAATTTAGAACAAGTATTGGATCGCGATGAACTGCAACAGTTAGAAAGAATAGAGGAATAGCTTGTGGATGTGTTTAGCCGTTTAGAAGACTTTCAAATGGACGTTCTCAAAGAAGTAGGTAACATAGGTGCGGGGCATGCAGCTACCGCCCTATCTACTTTGCTGGATAAGCCGATTGATATGCTTGTTCCAAAGGTTAGAATGCTTCCTTTTGAAGAAATCTGTGAAAGTGTTGGCGGAGCAGAGACGGTAGTTCTTGCTATCTTCTTACGAGTAGATGGAGACGCGCCTGGAAATATGTTTTTTATTCTTGATTTAGATGCTGCCAAAAATATGCTAAGGGACTTGATTGGGTTAAATATCGAAAATCAAGAAGAGTATTCAGAACTGGAATTATCTGCTTTGAATGAAATCGGCAATATTCTAGCCGGTTCTTATTTATCCTCTCTTGCTGATTTTACGAATTTGAATATGCAGCCTACTGTCCCTGCGTTAGCCATTGATATGGCTGGTGCCATTTTAAGCTATGGATTATTGCAATTTGGCCAAATGGGAGATCAAGCACTTCTCATTGATACCAAGTTTATGGAAGGGAAAAATGAAGTACAAGGGCATTTCTTCTTAATTCCTGATCCGGAATCGTTTGGCAAAATATTTTCGGCATTAGGGGTAGAGTCTCCATGACGTTAGATAATTTAATTAAAGTAGGGATGGCTGACCTGAATGTTGCTCACCAGACAGGTGTATTGAAGACAACAGGGCTGGGTTCGTGTGTGGGTGTAACCTTATATGATAGCCGCGTAAAAGTGGCAGGTATGGCTCATGTGATGCTGCCTTCGTCCGAGATAGCTCGTGAAGGCTCGCTGAACATTGCTAAATACGCGGATACGGCTATTCCTGAGTTAATTTCCAGAATGGAAAAGCTCGGAGCTGCAGTGAATAGGCTAGAAGCTAAGCTTGTTGGCGGTGCTCAAATGTTTGCATTTGCGGGGAATAATGATACGATGAGAATTGGTCCGAGAAATGTAGAATCTTGTAAGGAAATGTTGAATAAATACAAAATTCCGATTCGTGCTGAGGATACCGGAGCTAATTACGGTCGAACGATAGAATTCCATAGTGAAACCGGCATCCTGGTTATTCGAAGTGTCCAATTAGGAGTAAAGGAAATTTAATGATGATTGGAACCATGCGAATTAATGTCATCGTAGCGTCATTGGCTGGCTTATTTACATTTGCCTTATCGATCGGCAATAATATATTTCTTTCTACTTGTCTTAAAAGTGCATACAGCTTTCTTATTTTATTCGTACTGACATTTGGTTTTAGATGGGTGTTGGGTGTAATGATAGGAGCTGAACATGCAGCGAGCGGAGCATCTACTGTGAATCCTGCAACGGAATCGTCCGTTGGTCAATCATTGGATTTGACTACACCAGATGAGGATGAGGAAACACGGGAGATGATGAAGGCTAACCTGGGCAGCAATAACTCTTTACTCTCAAAGGAAATGCAATTTTCACCACTGAATCCACCTAAGCTAGTCACCAAGAATAATTTGGACCCTGAACAACTGGCGGGTGCCTTAAGGCGAATGTCTGAAGACTAAGGATGGTGAAACGTAAATCATGATCGAACAAAAGCAATCACAACTAGTCAACATCGAGTTATGGAAGCAATGGAAGGAGCAGGGCTGGGTTCCCGCTAAGCAGTCGCTTATCGAGAGTTACTTGCCCTTAGTCGATTATGTTTCCGGACGTATGGCAATTGGGCTTCCCAAAAGTGTTTCGAGAGAGGATCTATCGAGCTTTGGTGTGATGGGCCTTATCGATGCCGTAGAGAAATTTGACTACTCGCGCGGACTGCAATTCGAAACTTATGCTTCTTGGAGAATTCGCGGTTCTATTATTGATGGACTTCGGCAAGGGGATTGGGTACCTCGCTCTGTGAGAGAAAAGGCCAAGAAGGTTGAGGATGCTTACCAGAAGCTAGAGCAGCAGTATCTACGATCCGTTACGGATGCTGAAATTAGCAACTATTTACAAATTAGTGAGCAAGATTTTCAGCAGATGCTTCAGGATATTTCGATTACAACTGTTTGTTCGATTGATGATCCCATCCGTGAGGAAGATTCGGAAACACGTCTTTCCTTACTTGTTGACGAAAAGGCAAAGAACCCGGAGTTTCAGGTTAATGAGTTTTATTTGAAGGAGTCATTGGCGAAGGCTATTGAACGATTAACGGAGAAAGAGAGAACGGTTGTCTCGTTATTCTATTTCGAAGAGCTCTCCTTAAGTGAAATTGCTGAGGTTATGCGCTTGTCACCTTCTCGTATTTCACAATTACATTCGAAAGCAATTCTTCGGCTTAAAGGCGTACTAGGCCGATTTAAGACGCAATTATTTCAAGATACATAACATACAATCAGAAGGTCATGAAAGGTGGTTTGTCTATGCTTGAGAGGAACATGCCTTTGGATTTCTACATAAGTATTTCCATCTCGGATGACAAATTAACAGCTTATTTGTTAATTAACAATGCTGAAGACGATTTTAAAGTAACAGCAGGTCAATTGGAAGAGTTAGTTCAAACGAATCACATCGTTAACGGTGTAAATCGACCTTTACTTGCTCAAATTGCTGCAAATCCGAAACCTTTTTATCATCAAAAAGTTGCAATTGCAGCGGGAACGAAGGCAATAGAAGGCCAGAGCGGCTATATTAAATTTATTTTTGATTTTGATGAGGATGACAAAAAACCACTAGAGCTGGATGACGGCAGGGTAAATTATAAGGAAGTTGTATCGCTTCATAATGTTAGAAAAGGACAGCTTATCGGACAGCGTTTTCTGGCAACGGAAGGCACACCGGGAAGAGCGGTTACAGGTGAGACCCTTTTTACTAAAGCGGGGAAAGAAGCGAGATTCAAATTAGGTAAGAATGTAGTTACAGACGCTGAACAAATGGGCCTTTATTCTACCATTGATGGCATGGTGGTAAGAACAGATCGTGACAAAATTAATGTGTTTCCTGTCTATGAAGTGAATGGAAATGTTGATTATAATATTGGGAATATTGATTTTATCGGTACAGTGGTTATTCGAGGAAATGTTCTTCCTGGTTTTAAAATCCGTGCAGCTGGGGATATACGTATCACTGGTGGCGTGGAAGCCGCAGAACTTGAAGCCGAAGGTTCTATTGATATTAGTGCAGGCATTGTTGGACAGAATAAAGCACATGTCAAAGCAGGTAAGAATGTAAAAAGTTCCTTCATTCAAGATGCTATTGTTGAAGTCGCAGGAGAATTAATGGTTTCTCAGAGTATTATGCACTCAACGATTAGAGCAGGCAAGGCTGTAAATTGTAGTGGTTCCAAAGGACTCATAGTTGGAGGGACCATACAAGCTGGGGAGCGTGTTACTGCTAGAACGATTGGGAATTCGATGTCGACTGCTACAGTTGTTGAAGTTGGTGTTCTTCCAGAGCTTCGTAATGAAATGATTGACTTACGCAACCAATTAAGAGTATACATGGAAAATATGGATAAAACGGATAAAGCGCTCACGCTTTTGAATCAATTAGCTGCAGCAGGTCAACTAGGACCGGAAAAAGTGGCTATGCGAATCAAGTTGACGCATACGAAAAAGCAAGCTTTAGAAGAGCAAAATACGATCAAAGAACGTATTCTAGAGATTGAGAAATCGTTAGAAGACTCCGAAAAAGCGAAAGTAGAAGTATTGTCTACTATGTACGGGGGAACGAAGATTGTCATTGGCCGGTATACGAAATTTGTCAAAGATCCAACAAGCCGTATGACATTCCGTTTAAGTGAAGGCGATATTTCGATGAGTGCTTATGTGTGAGTGAAGGAGATGGTAAGCGATGAGTTTTAAAGCCATCGATTTACAGTTCGCTGTACACAAAAATGATGAAGCGGGCATCCGCCAAAATCAGCTTATGCAAAAACCACGACAGGACGAAACGATCTTGGAGAATCAAGCTGCCCAAATAACGGAGAAGGATCGCCATCGCAGCAGCAAGCTTGAAGAGAGCGTTCGCCCAGATCTCAAGGATCATGGCGACCAGCGTCAGCAGTCTAATAAAGGTAAGGCTAAGAACAAAGGGAAGACAGATTCGGCTTCCTCTGAAGGCAGCCATCAGCCAGATCATCCGTATAAAGGGCATCATATTGATTTATCCTTATAACTAGTTATCTCACATATAGAAAAAGGTGATCCCTATGGCTATGCAGCCGTGGATGTATGTCGTACTTCTAGGTCTTATCTTGATTGTCTATGCGCGTTTCCTGCCTAAAGAACAAGCGGCACCGTCCATTAAGACGAACGTAGTCCAAGAGATCGAGGAAACCATCGAGCATTTCGCTGCGGAGATGGATGAACAGAATCAAACGCTGCTCAATCTGTTCTCCAAAACGAAACAAGATTACGAGATAGAGCTTGCTAAGCTTGCAGGCAGACTGGAATCATTGGAGAAGCAAAAGCATGAACTGTCGCAGGAATTAACGAAAGTGCATGTCAATCATCAAACGAATCATAGAACAAATTCGGCAGCTGACGTGCTTTCTGATGTTCAGCCTGCTGTTATCTCGGGAATACCTGCTGATAATTCAGCCTATTCTGTTCAAGTCACTTCTTCTGAGCTTGTGGCACCTGCTAAAGAATCGGTGGTGGAAGAACCCATCTATACTGGATTGAGTATGAAGAGCAGATACCAAGAGCTTTTTTCATTGCATGATCAAGGAAAAGGCGTCGAAGCTATTGCTAAGAAGCTAGGGATGAATAAAGGCGAGGTCAGTCTAATCCTTCAATTATCCAGACAGGAGGAGAAGGCTCGTGTTTAAAAATAGGTCGTACGTTTTTGGAATTGGGACTGGAATTATTATAGGAGCCTTACTTCTGCAAATTATGTCCGTACGGGCTAGTGCACCTGGTCAAACGGGAATAACATTGGATGAAATGGATCCTCAGAAGTTAAGGGGCGAAGCTGCGAAATACTACCAAGTATTTGATAAGAATACAAAAGTATTTACGCAAACGGAGCTCGATGCAGCCGTATTGAAAAAGGTCAAAGAGGAAACAGACAAAATGGCGGCAGCTAAACCTCAGGAACAACCCAAAGCAAATACACCTGAAGTTGCTCCGAAAATAGTTATTTATGTACAGCCAAATCTTGATGCCACAGCTGTCAGTGAACTTCTCGTGAAATCTGGCATTATTACAGATCGTAAAGCTTTCGTTACGGAGCTTGATAAACAAGGTGGCAACACCAAAATTCAAATCGGTTACCATGTTTTTGAAGGAGTTACGGATATCCCCAAACTCGTAACCAATTTAATGACAGCTCAATAGATAGTCCGACAAATGGATCTTTATTTATGAGGTCTGTTTTTGTTGTTTCTACACATATGCGTGCCAGTTGTAGGGCAAAATGACTATCATGACAAAAGGTTGCATAGGCATTTCAGTTGTGGTATATTTATTCACGGTGTTAAAAACTCACGCCCGTCAATTTGCATAATGGTGCTTACTTCGGTAAGTTTTATGCAAAGATGCGACAGGCGGCGGATACCAAATAAACCATTTTAGAGGAGGGATTGGGGATGGCAGTTATCTCCATGAAACAGCTTTTAGAAGCTGGCGTACATTTCGGTCACCAAACACGTCGTTGGAACCCGAAAATGGACAAATACATCTTTACAGAAAGAAACGGTATTTACATTATCGATCTACAAAAAACGGTTAAAAAAGTTGAGGAAGCTTACAACTTTGTTAAATCCGTTTCTGAAGATAATGGTACGATTCTTTTCGTAGGAACGAAAAAACAAGCACAAGATTCCGTTGCTGAAGAAGCAGAACGTTGCGGAATGTACTTCATCAACCAACGTTGGTTGGGTGGTACGCTAACTAACTTCCAAACAATTCAAAAACGTATTGACCGTTTGAAAACTCTTGAAAGATGGGAAGAGGACGGTACTTTCGAAGTTCTTCCTAAGAAAGAAGTTATCATTCTCCGTAAAGAGAAAGATCGTCTTGAGAAATTCTTGGGCGGAATCAAGAACATGAAAGGTCTGCCTAGTGCACTTTTCATTATCGACCCACGCAAAGAGCGTATTGCTGTTGCGGAAGCTCGCAAATTGGGTATCCCAATCGTTGGTATCGTTGATACAAACTGCGATCCGGACGAAATTGATTACGTGATTCCAGGTAACGACGATGCGATTCGTGCGGTTAAATTATTAACAGCTAAAATTGCTGATGCAGTTATCGAAGCACACCAAGGCGAGCAAACAACAGCTTAATCCATAGGAATGTGAAAAGGGTGGTTGGAAGGTGTAACAGCCTGTCACCACCCTTTTTTTAAAGAATCAATAGGTATTACATACCAATAACAACTATCGGGAGGTTTCTTTCAATGGCAGTTACAGCAGCACAAGTGAAAGAATTACGTGAAAAAACAGGCGCAGGAATGTTGGATTGCAAGAAAGCGCTTGAAGAAGCAAGTGGCGATATCGTTAAAGCGGGCGAATTGCTTCGCGAGAAAGGTCTTTCTGCTGCAGCTAACAAAGCAGGCCGTATTGCTACAGAAGGCGCAGTAGAATCTTACATTCACGCTGGCGGTAAAGTAGGCGTTCTTGTTGAGATCAACTGTGAAACTGACTTCGTTGGTAAAACAGAGCAATTCCGTACTTTCTGCAGAGACATCGCAATGCATATCGCTGCGGCAAACCCGACTTATGTACGTCGCGAAGAAGTACCTACTGAAGCTTTGGAGAAAGAAAAAGAAATTCTTCGTAACCAAGCTTTGAATGAAGGTAAACCAGAGAAAATCATTGATAAAATGGTTGAAGGTCGAATTGGTAAATACTACGAAGAGTTCTGCTTGATGGAGCAACAATTCGTTAAAGATCCAGACAAAACAATTGACCAATTGCTGAATGAGAAAATCGCTGCAATCGGTGAGAACATCTCCATTCGTCGTTTCGTACGTTTCGGCCTTGGTGAAGGTCTTGAGAAAAAACAAGAGAACTTTGCGGAAGAAGTTATGTCCCAAGTTAAACTATAATAGGCATTTAAAAAAGTTGGAACACTTGGTGTTCCTTCTTTTTTAGCCCATAAGAGAGATCTTTTCAAGCATTGAAACGGAGGTTATACAAGTTGGGTCAACCTTTTTATAAAAGAATAGTGCTAAAATTGAGCGGCGAAGCTTTGGCAGGACAGCAGGGTTATGGCATTGATTCGGAAGTGATTACTTCCATTGCCCAACAGGTGAAGGATGTTGTGGAATTAAATGTAGAAGTCGCTATCGTTGTGGGCGGTGGAAACATATGGCGAGGTATTGCAGGTAGTGAGAAAGGTATGGATCGTGCGACAGCCGATTACATGGGTATGCTTGCAACGGTCATGAATTCATTGGCTCTGCAGGATGCACTGGAAAATCTGGATGTGCCTACAAGAGTTCAATCATCCATTACTATGCAGCAGGTAGCTGAACCATACATCCGTAGAAGAGCAATGCGTCACCTTGAAAAGGGGAGAGTTGTTATCTTCGCGGCAGGTACAGGGAATCCATACTTCTCAACGGATACAACAGCGGCCTTAAGAGCAGCAGAAATTGAAGCAGAAGTTATTCTCATGGCCAAAAACAAAGTGGATGGCGTGTATTCGGCAGATCCATTCAAAGATCCAACAGCGAAGAAATTCGAGACGTTAACCTATATGGAAGTTATCAGTAACAATCTTGGTGTCATGGATTCCACCGCATCTTCCCTTTGTATGGATAACAACATCCCGTTAGTGGTGTTCAATATCACAGAAAAAGGGAATATCAAACGAGTGGTCCTTGGCGAGAAAATTGGGACTACAGTTAAAGGGAGTGTCTAAACCATGCCACAATCAGTAAAAAAGAATGCAGAAGATCGGATGGATAAAGCAATTGGCGCTTTGAGAAGAGACTTAACTTCTCTTCGTGCAGGTCGTGCTACGCCATCTTTATTAGATCGCATCCAAGTGGAGTATTACGGAGCGATGACACCTGTGAATCAACTTGCGAATTTAACAACACCTGATTCACGTACGTTACTCATTCAACCATGGGACAAAAGTTCGATGACATCGATTGAGAAAGCGATTATGAAGTCTGATTTAGGATTAACGCCATCTAACGACGGCTTGGTTATTCGAATTGTTATTCCGGCTTTAACAGAAGAGCGTCGTAGCGACCTTGTGAAAATGACCAAGAAATTTGGCGAAGAAGCAAAGATTGCTATTCGTAACATCCGTCGTGATGCTAACGATGAGATCAAAAAGTTAGAAAAAGCAGGGATATCCGAAGACGAGTCCCGCAAACATCAAGAAGATATCCAAAAGTTCACGGATAAATTCGTAGCTGAAGTTGAGAAAGTTTTGGCTGCTAAAGAAAAAGAAATCATGGAAGTATAAGATAGATATGCCCCCGGGTATTCGCTGGGGGTTTTTCATCTTTCCCTAGTTGGGAGGAACAACTGTGCTCAAGCTAATTAAGAAATGGTTAGGAATTAATGGTAAGTCTGTTTCTTCAGCTATACCAGCTATCGAATTGGATAAAGTGCCAGCACATGTCGCTATCATAATGGACGGGAACGGTCGTTGGGCTAAGCAAAGAGGCTTGCCTCGTGTAGCAGGGCATCATTCCGGGATGAAAAATGTTAAGAAAATTACGATGGCTGCAAATGAGATCGGTGTTAAAGTGTTAACGATGTATGCTTTTTCAACGGAAAATTGGAAAAGACCGAAGGAAGAAGTCGAATTTTTGATGAAACTTCCTCAAGAATTTTTTCCTTTAGAAATTGAAGAGCTGATCGAAAACAATGTTCGTATCCGAATGACGGGTTGGAAAGAAGGCTTACCTGACTACACACTCAAAGCGATTGAGGGAGCTATCGAACGGACGAAAGATAATACAGGACTCATTCTGAACTTTGCCTTAAATTATGGTGGGCGTAAAGAAATGATTGCTGGTGTTCAGGATATGATTCGTGATGTTCAAAATGGCAAACTACAAATAGAAGATTTGGATGAGGCAAGCTTTTCTTCCTATATGTTAACTTCGGATTTACCAGATCCGGACTTGTTAATTCGTACAAGTGGGGAGCTTAGACTAAGCAACTTTCTTCTTTGGCAATTAGCATATTCGGAGCTTTGGTTTACGGAGGCGTATTGGCCGGAATTCACGGAATCATTATTTATGCAAGCAATTGCAGAATATCAGCGCCGCGGGAGAAGATACGGAGGTATCTAATCACTTCGTATGCTTCCGGCGCGTGTTCATCTAGGGGGATTCATCTTGAAGCAAAGGATCGTCACGGGAGTCATTGCCGGGCTCGTATTCATTACGTTATTAGTATTAGGTGGTTATTGGTACGCTGGGTTAATCGTGTTACTGTCAATTATCGGCTATCGTGAATATATGCAAATGAATGGTTTCACGAAGTATAAATTAACAGCGGTTGTTGGTTTAATCTCCTTGTTATACTTAACGGTGCCTTGGGAAACGTTTGGTGGTTCACTTCCCGTTTCTGCGTCCGCCATTATTTGGCTGACTATGTTTGTCTTGCTTTTCGTAACAGTCGCTTCAAAAAATACGATTACAATAGATCAGGTTTCTGTTATTTTACTTGGTGTCATTTACATAGGTTTTGGATTCAATTATATGATTGCTACACGCTTAGCGGAGCATGGCTTATTTTGGTCAATCGTTGTGTTTGTATGTATTTGGGCTTCAGATTCAGGAGCTTATTTTGTCGGTTCGAAGCTCGGGAAACATCCTCTATGGCCGCAAATCAGTCCTAAGAAGTCAATTGAGGGAGCTATAGGCGGCGTCGTTATTTCGATGATTGCCGCGCTAGGATTCGCTTGGTATGCACCGGATATGCTTGGGCTTGGCAAGGCATTGGTGCTTGGATTCGTAATTGCCGTTGTTGGACAAGTCGGAGACTTAATACAGTCGGCTTATAAGCGAGTTAAGGGGATTAAAGATACAGGAACCTTACTTCCCGGGCATGGTGGTGTACTCGATCGGATGGATAGTTGGCTTATCGTATTTCCATTTATTCATTGGCTTGGAATTCTTACTCACTAACAGTCATAGGCGAGGTGGAATAGGATGAAACGGATTGCCATTCTGGGTTCAACAGGGTCAATTGGTACACAAACCTTAGATATTGCCCAGCATGCCCCAGATAAATTTCAGATTGAAGCCTTATCTGGTGGTTACAATAGTCAATTATTAATTGAACAGGTTAAAAAGTTTCACCCAAAAGTTGTATCGGTAGCGACAAAAGAGCTGGCCGACGAAGTTTCTAGAAATGTTTTGTCATCTACCAAGGTATTATATGGTGAAGAAGGATTAATGGAAGTTGCTGCATCAACAGATGCAGACTTGGTAGTAACAGCGTTGGTAGGGAGTCAGGGACTTAAGCCTACGATGGCAGCGATTGAAGCTGGCAAACACATTGGTCTTGCAAATAAGGAGACGCTAGTGAGTGCAGGCCATATTGTAAAGGATGCGATTCGTCGAAAAGGTGTGTCTTTGCTGCCTATTGATAGTGAGCATTCGGCAATCTTTCAATGTTTGAATGGTGAGAATCGCTTGCAAATTGCGAAAATAACGCTTACCGCTTCCGGTGGTTCGTTTCGAGATCGATCGCGTGAAGAATTAGAGGGAGTAACGGTCGAACAAGCTCTCCAACATCCGAATTGGTCGATGGGAGCTAAGATTACCATTGATTCCGCGACGATGGTCAATAAAGGTCTTGAGGTCATTGAGGCTCATTGGTTATTCGATCTCTCCTATGACCAAATAGATGTCCTTATTCATCCTGAAAGTGTCATTCATTCCTTTGTAGAATTTGTTGACAATAGTGTTATTGCTCAGCTCGGTAATCCGGATATGCGAGTTCCTATCCAATATGCATTAACCTATCCAGACCGATATCCGACGCCGACCAATCGGCTAGATTTGGCTGCCATCGGAAAGCTTCATTTCCGCGAGATGGATTACAATCGGTATCCATGTTTACGAATGGCCTTTGAGAGCGGCAATCAAGGAGGCACTACACCTACAGTGTATAATGCAGCTAACGAAATCGCCGTTGCACGTTTCCTTAAAGGTGAGATTACGTTCTTGCAAATTGAGCAGATCATTGATGCTGTTTTGCAGAAACACGAATCCCACTCGACCCCTCATCTAGACGTTATTCATGAGCAGGATATTTGGGCAAGAGCCTTTGCATCATCCATCGTATTTTAATTTCATGAGAGCTTAGGTCAGCGAGGTTGGCTCGGCTCTTTTTTTAATCTATCATCTAGGCACTTTGTAAAGTAAAGTCTAATTCAAACTCCCAGCTCGTATACTGTGCTAAAAGGGCATAGCTTGTATTCAGCAGTTCAATAATGGTAATCTAAGAACATGCTGTCCATAAGTGGATGCTTAGAAGGCAGGTTTTCAAACGAAAACGTTATGGTTTTTGCAAACATAGGTAAGTTTTCTGAAGAAAACTCGAAGGAGGAAATACGACTTGTCAGCCATAGAAGTTGGATTGAAGGTTATTTTGTTGTTTTTCGTTCTCGTTACGATTCATGAATGGGGTCATTTTTACTTTGCGAAACGTGCAGGCATCTTAGTTCGAGAATTTGCAATCGGTTTTGGACCCAAAATTTTCTCATATAAAAAAGGGGAAACGCGCTATACCTTACGCATTTTGCCGATTGGTGGATTCGTTCGCATGGCAGGGGAAGACCCGGAAATCGTCCAAGTGAACCCTGGACAAACGGTTGCCGTCAAATTAAATAAACAAAATCAAGTGTCATCTCTATATCTTGATCAACTAGATCGGCGATCAAATGTGATTATTGGTGTCGTGGAACAAATTGATTTAGAAAGAGCGCTTCAAGTAGCACTTGATGTTGACGGAGAACGAGTTACTTACCCCATTGATCCACAGGCTATGATGGTAACCAAAGGGACAGAAACACAGATTGCTCCATATGATCGTCAGTTTGGTTCGAAAACGGTTGGCCAGAGAGCAATTGCTATTGTGATGGGGCCTGTGATGAACTTCATTCTCGCCATTGTGTTGTTCTTAATCGTTGTTATTATGTCAGGCGTATTTACGAACGTTAAGCTGGATTCCGTACTTTCAGGTAAGGCAGGAGAGAAGTCGGGTCTTCACAAAGGAGATATCATCATATCGATTGATAATCAGCCGATTGGTGATGACCGCGAGAAGCTTGTCACCTCGATTCAATCCTCCGCAGGAAAGCCGATGACCTGGGTTGTGGATCGTGCAGGGAATCCAATTACACTTCAAGTTACACCCGAAATGGAAGCAGGGGCTGGCAAGCTGGGCGTAGTCATTTCTGGGGACCGCAGAAGCGCAACCTTTAGTGAAGTGATAACTGGCACCTACGAGCAAGTCGTTGGAACAACAATTGGCATTGTGACTGGTTTAAAGAAGCTAGTTATGCTGCAGTTTAAACTTGATGATCTTGGCGGACCTGTCCGGACAGCTCAAGTATCAGCAGAGTTTGCCAAAATGGGAATAACTTACTTAATCTCGTGGGCAGCTACGTTAAGCTTGTATTTAGGTATATTTAATCTCCTGCCTATTCCAGCTTTAGATGGAAGTCGACTTCTATTTATGGGCCTAGAGGCATTGCGCGGGAAACCAATTGATCCGAATCGAGAAAGTATGGTTCATTTTGTTGGTTTTGCACTGCTCATGCTGCTCATGGTGGCAGTTACTTACAATGACATTTTAAGATTAATTAAGGGATAGTCCTAATATTGTAGGAGGGTTTATGTCAAACGATAAACAGTTTGTTAAAGAGATAACACCACAGGGAGAGGATTTCTCCCGTTGGTACATAGATGTGATCAAGAAAGCTGATTTGATGAGCTATTCGCCAGTGCGCGGTTGTATCGTGTTTAAGCCGGATGGCTTTGAAATATGGGAAAACATACAGCGTGAACTCGATAGTAAATTTAAAGAAACGGGTCACCGGAATGCTTATTTCCCTTTGTTTATTCCAGAGAGTTTTTTCCAGAAGGAAAAAGAACACGTGGAAGGCTTTAATCCAGAGCTGCCTTGGGTCACTGAAGCAGGCGGGGAGAAGCTGGAAGAACGTCTAGCTATTCGTCCAACTTCGGAAACGATGATTGGTCACATGTATTCGGAATGGATCAACTCCTATCGCGATCTTCCTCTTTTGATTAATCAATGGGCTAACGTAGTTCGATGGGAAAAGCGCACATTGCCTTTCCTTCGAACTACGGAGTTCTTGTGGCAAGAAGGTCATACGGCTCATGAAGATGAGCAGGATGCTCGCCGCGAAACGATGCAAATGCTGGATGTATACCGCCAATTTGCGGAAGATTTCTTAGCGATCCCAGTCATTGTTGGGCAGAAGACTCCTTCTGAGAAGTTCGCGGGAGCTGTTGATACGTTCTCCATTGAAGCGATGATGAAAGATGGGAAAGCGGTGCAAGCAGGGACCTCTCACTATCTGGGTACGAATTTTGCTGTCGCTTTCGATATCAAGTTCTTGGACCGTGAAAATCAGCATCAATTTGCCCATACGACTTCATGGGGAGTTAGTACTCGACTCATCGGTGCACTTATTATGGTTCATGGGGATGATCGTGGGTTGGTATTGCCGCCTAAAGTTGCCCCTACGCAAGTCATCATGATTCCGATTGGTCCGCCAAAAACACGTGAACAAGTGATTGGACGGGTCGACGAATTGTATGCAGAGCTAAAGAAAGCTGGCGTTCGCGTTAAAGTGGATGACCGTGCAGATCAAAGCCCTGGTTGGAAATTCAATGAATATGAAATGCGCGGTGTACCGATTCGTGTTGAATTAGGGCCTCGTGACATGGAAAATGGACAAGTTGTTCTCGTCTCTCGTGTAAGCGGGGAGAAGAAAATAGTTCAACAAGCGAATTTTGTCGAAGAAATTCAAAATTTACTTGCTGAGATTCATCAGCAGATGTATGATAAAGCGAAGCAGTTCCGTGACGAGCATTACATAGCGGTGGATTCCATTGATGAATTCAAATCGTTCTTGGAGACCAAACGCGGGTTTGCTTTAGCTGGCTGGTGCGGCTCTAACGCTTGTGAAGAGCAAGTGAAGCAAGAAACGGGTGCAACAAGCCGGAATATTCCTTTCACACCCGCAGAAACGAAATCAACATGTCTGGTTTGCGGCGATGCCGCTAAACATACGGTCGTTTTTGGCCGAAGTTATTAATTACAATCAAGGGCAAATGGAAGCAACAATTCCATTGCCCTTGGTATTTTTATGGGGAGGCTGTTCATGAGTAATTTGGCTGATAAACGGAATCGCTTTGAGCTTTTGATGCAGCAAGCCGAGATTCCAGCCGATATCGTGCGGTCATTTTTTGCGGAAGGCTACATCGAGCAAGTAGAAATTAGTCGTAAAAATCGCGACTGGACCTTTTATTTGGTGAAAAATGAAATAGTGCCTCAGAATGTTTACCGCTCTTTTTGTAAAATGATTCAAGAGAAGTTTGCTCAGATTGCGAAGATTCGTTTTATCTGGAAATATGAGCAAGCAGAACCCGCTGCTTTGGTGGAGGAATACTGGAGCCTATTTATGGAGTGGCTGCAGCGAGAAGTAGCGTCGATTAACGGTTGGATGTCGAAGTCAAGGTTTGAGGTACAAGGTCATACATTAACGCTCATTATGCTTGATCAGATTGGACTTGAACTTGCTAGAAAGAAAAATGTAGATATGTTCATACGGAACTTTTTTCATAATTTTTTTCAAACCGAATTAAACGTAAAATATGCGGTTAGTGATTCTACTGAGATCGAAGCTGAGTACGAGAAATTTGCGAAGCAGCGCGAGCAAGGCGAGAAGACGATTACCCAAGAGATCATGATGTCCATTGACATGGAAGAAGAGGAATCCTCATTACCAGATACGGATCTCAAGCTTGTCATGGGTATTGATATCAAAGAGGTGCCGACGCCACTCAAGAACATTCAAGAAGAAGAGAAGAAAGTGACGGTTCAGGGTACCGTATTTGGACTAGATGTCAAGGAATTGAGAAATGGAAATACGTTATTTACATTTAACCTGACCGACTTTACAGATTCTTTGGCGATGAAGGTATTTGCGAAAACCAAAGATGATGTGAAGATTATGAGCTTGCTTGCGAATGGAACGTGGATTAGAGCGCGAGGTAAGGTCGAATATGACCGTTTCATGCAAATCCCTGAACTTGTCATGATTCCGAATGACCTGTATGAAGTCATGGCTCCCAAGGATCGGATGGACGATGCAGCTGAGAAGCGTGTTGAGTTCCATCTTCACACAACCATGAGTACGATGGATGCATTAACACCGATCGATCAATATGTGAAAATGGCGGCTAAATGGGGACATAAAGCCATCGCGGTTACCGATCATAGTAACATTCAATGTTTCCCTGATGCAGGTAAAGCAGCCAAAAAGCACGGAATTAAAGTGATTTATGGTGTGGAAGCCAACGTTGTGAATGACTCTGTTCCTATTGTGATGAATGGTCAGGATATGGATCTGAAGCAAGCAACATATGTGATATTCGACGTAGAGACAACGGGACTTTCGGTTACCAATAACCGAATTATCGAGCTTGCAGGTGTTAAAATGCAGGACGGTAAAGAAATTGAGCGATTTGCAACGTTCATTAATCCCCACGAGAAAATTCCTTACAACATTCAACAATTGACGAACATTAATGATGATATGGTAAAAGATGCACCTGATATCGAGGAAGAGCTTCCTAAGTTCATTGAGTTTATTGGAGATTGCGTTCTCGTAGCCCATAATGCACGATTTGATATGGGTTTCCTTCAAGCCAATTTGAAACGTATGGGATTGCCAGAGGTTACGAACTCCGTACTTGATACCCTTGAGCTTGCTAGATTTCTATTCCCTTCAATGAAGAACCATCGATTGAATACCTTGTCGGATAAATTTAAAGTAGGCTTGGACAATCATCACCGTGCGATTGATGACTCTATTGCATTAGGCTTTGTTTTATACCATTTAATTAACGAGGCTAATGATCGACAAATAACGAATCTTGCTAAATTGAATGATTATGTAGGAAAAGATTTGTCCAATCAACGTCCTTTCCATTGCTGTGTTTACGCGCTAAATGCCGTTGGGAAGAAGAACTTATTCAAACTTATATCCTTATCCCATACAACCTATTTACAGCGTTCCGCAACAATTCCCAAAAGTGTGCTGGTCGAATTAAGAGAAGGTCTTCTTATCACGTCTGGCTGTGAAAAAGGGGAATTCTTTGAAGCTGTACTTAACAAATCGATCGAAGAAGCTGAGCAAGTGGCTGAGTTTTATGACATTCTTGAAATTCAACCTGTGAGCTACAACATGCATCTGGTAGAGAAGGGTCTTGTTGGCAGCGTTGAAGATTTAGAAAATGCTGTGCGACGTGTTTGTGAAATTGGTTATAAGACAGGCAAACCGGTTATTGCTACAGGGAACGCGCATTATCTGAATCCTCGTGAGAAAGTATGCAGAGATATTGCCATTAATGGTATTACCGGGTTTAGTCCACTTAAAGCTATGAAAAAGCCGGATGCTCATTTCCGTACAACCAAAGAGATGCTGGAAGAATTCAAGTTTCTTGGTGAAGAAAAGGCGCTTGAAGTAGTCGTGCGCAGTACGAATGACCTGGCAGATAGGTTTGAAGTCATTGAACTATTCCCGGATAAGCTGTTCACACCCATCATCGAAGGGGCCGACGAAGAAATTCGGACAACCTGTTATAATACAGCGAAGGCAATGTATGGAGATGAACTTCCGGAGGTCATTATAGCCCGGCTTGAGAAAGAGCTTGTTCCGATTATTAAGTTCGGTTTCTCTGCCAACTATTTGATTTCCGAACGTCTTGTAAAAAAGTCGAATGCGGACGGTTATCTCGTAGGTTCAAGGGGATCCGTTGGGTCTTCGGTTGTTGCGATGATGTTAGGCATTTCCGAGGTTAATCCGCTGCCTCCTCATTATATTTGCGCATCTTGTCAGCATAGTGAGTGGTTCCTGGACGGTAGTGTTCCGAGTGGATTCGATCTTCCGAACAAAGTCTGCCCGAATTGCGGCGGGAATTTAAAAGGTGACGGTCACGACATTCCGTTTGAGACGTTTCTTGGCTTTAAAGGGGATAAGGTTCCCGATATCGATTTGAACTTCTCTGGCGTTTATCAACCAATAGCGCATAATTTTACGAAAGAAATTTTTGGTGAGAAGAATGTATTCCGTGCGGGTACCATCGGTACTGTCGCCGAGAAGACGGCATTCGGATTCGTTAAGAAGTATGAAGAAGAGCAAGGTCAGAAATGGCGCGGTGCTGAGATTAGCCGACTAGCTGCGGGCTGTACGGGTGTGAAGAGAAGTACAGGTCAGCATCCTGGCGGTATTGTCGTTGTACCGGATTATATAGAAGTTGATGATATCACACCCGTACAATATCCAGCAGATGATAAGAATTCGGAATGGAAAACAACCCATTTTGATTATCATGCCTTTGACGCCAATTTGCTGAAACTTGATATTCTCGGACACGACGACCCGACAATGATGCGGATGCTGCAAGATTTAACTGGCATTGATCCAACGACCATACCTATGAATGATCCGAAAGCGATGAGCATTTTCAACTCGACAGAAGCGATTGGAGTCAGACCGGATCAAATCAGGTCCCCAGTAGCTACTTATGGCGTTCCGGAAATGGGAACCAAGTTCGTTCGTCAGATGCTTCAGGAAACGCAGCCAAGCTCCTTCGCCGACTTATTGCAAATTTCGGGATTATCCCATGGAACGGGCGTTTGGCTAGGTAATGCACAGGAGTTAATTAAAAAAGGGATATGCAACATTAAGACGGTTATTGGTTGTCGGGATGATATCATGCTCTTCTTGATTTATAGAGCAGGAATGGATGCAGGTCTTGCTTTCAAAATTACGGAGAGTGTTCGTAAAGGTAAGGGGCTTACAGATGAATGGAAAGATGAGATGAAACGCTGTAATGTGCCAGCTTGGTATATTGAATCTTGTGAACGGATTGAATATATGTTTCCAAAAGCGCATGCCGCTGCTTACGTTATCTCTGCTGTTCGTACAGCTTACTTTAAGGTGTATCATCCTATTGCCTACTATGCGACATACTTTAGTGTTCGTGCAGCGGACTTTGATCTTGAACTTCTTTGCCAAGGGTATGATGCCATTCTTAAAAAATTGATTGAGATTGAAGAGAAGGGCTTCCAGGCGCTGCCGAAGGAGAAGGCGATGGTATCTATTCTTGAAATGTCACTCGAAATGACATCACGTGGCTTCAGTTTCAAGCCAATTGACATTTATCGATCGGATGCGACACGGTTTATTATCGATGGTACGTCACTTATTCCGCCATTTGCGGCAATGTCAGGTATCGGAGATAATGCAGCTAAAAATATTGCCGCCGCCAAAGAGGAGGGCGACTTCCTCTCCATCGAAGATTTCCAGAATCGATCTAAAGCCTCAAAGACGGTCATTGAGATGCTCAGCGCGATGGGATGCTTCCGTGGACTTCCGGAATCGAATCAATTGTCCTTATTCTAAGCTTCCGAAGTGAGTTTTCTTCGAAAAACTTTTAGCTGTCAAGTGAAAATGATTAACAAGTTTGCTATTGTAATGCAAAGAATGGTTATGGTATAATTTTTATTGGCAATAATGAGGATATCATCTTGTGATTAAAGAGTGGGGAAACCCACTCTTTACATTTTGATATAGGACTTTTCGGAAATATACGATAAGGAAAAGTCAATTTAGGAGGTACATTTATCTGTGGCTACACAAGCGCAAATCAAATCCGTCATTGAGGACATGCTGAAGGATTTCATTGAACAAAATGGATTTGAACTCGTGGATATTGAATATGTCAAAGAAGGCAGCAACTGGTTCCTTCGTGTCTATGCAGACAAAGAAGGCGGAATTGATATAGATGATTGCGGCCGCATCAGTGAATACTTAAGTGTTCAATTGGATGAGAAAGATCCGATTGCTGATGCCTATTTCTTGGAAGTCTCTTCACCAGGCGCGGAACGTCCGCTTAAGAAGACACAAGATTATCACAAGGCTGTGAATAGTCATGTATTTGTTACCACCTATGAACCGATAGACGGTTCCAAGGAATTTGAAGGTTTGCTGCTTTCTTTTGACGAGGAAGAACTCGTTATTGAAATTGGCAAAAAGAAAATCATTATCCCGTTCGCTAAAGTAGCAAGCGCTCGTCTAGCTATCGTTTTTTAGTGATCGTTACTTATTGAAAGGGGGGACTCAGTTCAAATGAACACGGATTTTATCGAAGCGCTGTCGGAAATTGAACGTGAGAAGGGTATCTCAAAGGAGTTACTTATCGATGCAATTGAAGCAGCGATGATTTCAAGTTATAAACGTAATTTCAACACCGCACAGAACGTGCGAGTTGATATCAATCGCCATACTGGCCTCATTAAGGTATATGCCCGTAAAACCGTAACTGAGGAAGTATTAGATCCAAGATTGGAAATTTCACTTCACGCTTCTCGTGAAATTAATCCGAATTACCAATTGGAAGATATCGTTGAAATTGAAGTGACTCCTCGGGATTTCGGACGTATTGCTGCTCAAACTGCCAAACAAGTGGTGACTCAGCGTATTCGTGAAGCCGAGCGTGGCTTAATTTATAATGCTTTTATCGACAAGGAAGAAGATATCGTTACGGGTATCCTTCAACGTCAAGATCAACGTAACATTTATGTGGACTTGGGTAAAGTTGAGGCTGTTCTGCCTTTAACTGAATTGATGCCTACGGATAAGTTCAAACAGGGCGATCGGATTAAAGCGTATATCACGAAAGTGGAAAATACGACGAAAGGACCGCAAATCATTTTATCAAGAACACATCCAGGACTGTTGAAGCGTCTTTTTGAACTGGAAGTTCCTGAAATTTTTGATGGTGTGGTCGAGATTCGTTCGGTTGCACGTGAAGCCGGTTTCCGATCCAAAATTGCTGTTCATTCTCGCAACGCTGAAGTTGATCCAGTAGGATCTTGTGTAGGGCCTAAAGGATTACGTGTTCAAACGATTGTAAGCGAACTGCGCGGCGAGAAGATAGACATCGTACGTTGGATGGAAAGCGTGGAAGAATACGTAGCCAATGCGCTGAGTCCTTCCAAAGTGCTTGAAGTGCAAATTCATGAAAATGAAAAAATGGCGCGTGTCATTGTACCTGACTATCAGCTTTCTCTGGCTATTGGAATCAAAGGGCAAAATGCTCGTCTTGCTGCCAAATTGACAGGTTGGAAAATAGACATCAAAAGTGAAACACAAGCCGAACAAGAATATGGCAGAGTGAAAACTTATTCAGAAGAAATGCATCAAGATTCTGTGAGTGTCGATTAAGTTTTTGTTCGGAGCAAGGGGTGAGCAAAATGAAGCAGAGAAAAATCCCTCTGAGAAAATGCGTGGCCTGCCAGGAAATGATGCCGAAGAGGGACTTGATCCGCATCGTCAAAACGCCTGAAGATGAAATTCTCATAGATCTTAAAGGGAAAAAGTCTGGGCGCGGTGCCTACCTGTGCGGTAAAGTTTCTTGTTTTAAATTGGCGAAGAAAAGTAAAGCCCTGGATAGAGCCCTTAAGCATGCCGTTGGTGCCGATATTTATGACCAATTGGAGCAAGATTTCATTCGTGTTGAAGATGAGTTCCTCTCTTCCAAAGAAGAGGAGTCTGAGGATGAATCCTAAATTTCTATCCCAATTGGGCTTGGCGATGCGGGCAGGGAAGCTAGTTACCGGTGATGAAGGTGTGTTTAAAGCGATTCGCTCGGGAGAAGCCAAACTTGTCATTATGGCGGAGGATGCATCCGCTAATACACGTAAGAAATTTCAAGACAAATGCCAATTCTATGGGATTAAACTCATGGAAATAGGTACGAAGTATGAATTGGGCCGCAGCATTGGGAAAGAGATGCGTGTCACCATAGGTGTATTGGACGGAGGCTTCGCGCAGATGCTGCAGAAGAGTCAAGATAATCCTGCGGAGGTGAAACATATTGACCAATAAACAAGACAATAAAGATAAGACTCGCGTTTACGAATACGCAAAGCAACTCAATATGAGCAGCAAAGAAATTATAACCATCCTCAAACGTCTAAATATTCCCGTTAACAATCATATGAGCGTAATGGAAAATGACGCAGTGAGCAGTGTAGAAAAGTTTTTTCGTGATATTAAAGCCAATGCGGCTGCCAAACGAGCAGCTACGGACGGAGGAAATGTGAGTTCATCTACGACGAATCAGAACCCTGCAACGCAGGCTCCAGCACAAGAGAATAAAGGTGCAGCAACACCGGCTTCGAAGCCAGTTGCTTCAGAACCAACGAACAGCACAACTACAAATGGTGCTGTAACAGCGCCTCAAGGACAGTCTACGCCTAATACGGCTAGTCGTCCAGCTCAGCCTGGGCGCGATCAACGCCCAAGTGGTCAAGGATCATCGCAAGGCGGGCAACGTCCAAACAGTCAAGGACAAGGTGGACAACGAACAGGTTATCAAGGTTCAAATCCAGGCGGACAGCGTCCTAGCGGTCAAGGCTCAAGCCAAGGTGGGCAACGTACGGGCTATCAAGGTGGAAGCACAGGTGGACAGCGCCCTAGTGGTCAAGGATCAAGCCAAGGTGGACAACGTACGGGTTATCAAGGTGGAAGTTCAGGCGGTCAGCGTCCAAGTGGATCCACTGGCGGCTACAATAGCCAACGTCCTAGCGGCGGTCAAGGCTACAGTCAAGGTGGAGCTCCACGCACGAATAGCAACTATGCAGGTTCCCGTCCAAGTCAGGGTACTGGAGGACCGGGAGCTGGTGGTGGACAGAGCGCAAATAGCGGCCGTCCGCAAAATGCAGGACCGAACCGCAGTGCTGGTCCAAACCGTCAGTCTAAACCGTTTGATAACCGCAACAATAATCAAAGCGGAAGACCTGTCATTCAAGAAGCGAAGCCGCAGTTCCACGTAGGTGCAACAGCAGCCGAATTGGATGATGCAGCAGCTAAAGCGGGTGTAATTACAACTAAGAAATCCAAACCAACACCTAAGCGTTTTGATGATAACCGTTCCGGCGGAAATCGTGGGCCTGGTGGACAAAACAGAGGCAATCAACGCGGTAACAATAGAGGCAGATATCAACAAGAAACCGTTAAAAAAGAAAAAATTGACAATACACCTAAGAAAATCATCGTTCGTGGCAGTATGACCGTTGGTGAAACAGCGAAATTACTTCACAAAGATGCTTCTGAAGTTATTAAAAAGCTTTTATTCTTGGGTACAATGGCAACAATTAACCAAGAGCTAGATTTGGAAGCCATTCAATTGATTGCCTCCGAGTTTGGCGTAGAAGTTGAAATTAAGATTAAAGTCGAAGAAGATAATTTCGAGACTTTCGAAGAAATTGACGATGAGGCAGATTTGATCGAGCGTCCGCCAGTTGTTACGATTATGGGTCACGTCGATCATGGTAAAACGACTTTACTTGATGCTATTCGTAAAACAAGTGTAACCGAGGGTGAGGCAGGCGGTATTACGCAGCACATCGGTGCTTATCAAGTTGAAGTTAACCAAAAGAAAATCACTTTCTTGGATACGCCTGGTCACGAAGCGTTTACAACCATGCGTGCCCGCGGTGCACAGGTAACCGATATTACAATTATCGTTGTTGCTGCCGATGACGGCGTAATGCCGCAAACCGTTGAAGCAATTAACCATGCTAAGGCGGCAGGCGTTCCGATTATTGTTGCAGTTAACAAAATTGATAAAGAAGGCGCAAATCCAGATCAAATCAAACAAGCACTTACAGCATATGAGTTGGTTCCAGAAGAGTGGGGCGGAGATACGATTTTCTGCGAAATTTCTGCAAAACAACGGATTGGACTTGAAAATCTGCTTGAAATGATTCTTCTTGTTGCTGAAGTTCAAGAGTATAAAGCTAACCCGAACAAACGTGCTAGAGCGACCGTCATCGAAGCCGAGTTGGATAAAGGTCGTGGTCCAGTTGCCAGAATCCTGATTCAACATGGTACATTGAAAGTCGGAGATAGCTTCGTAGCTGGCGTATGCTTCGGCCGCGTAAGAGCGATGGTAAATGATAAAGGTAAACGTCTGAAAGAAGCGGGTCCTTCAACACCAGTTGAAATCACGGGTCTTACAGAAGTTCCACAAGCTGGGGATCCATTCCTTGCTTATGAAGATGAGCGTAAGGCAAGAGACATTGCAGATCGTCGTTCCATTGCACTTCGACAATCCGAGATGACGGCGAATTCACGCGTGACGCTAGATGACCTCTTTAAACACATTAAAGACGGCGAAATCAAAGAGCTGAATGTAATTATCAAAGGTGACGTTCAAGGTTCTGTTGAAGCTCTGAAAAGCTCCCTTGAGAAGATCGAAGTGGAAGGCGTTCGCGTCAAAATTCTTCACAACGGTGTTGGTGCTGTTACGGAGTCTGATATTATTCTGGCTTCTGCATCTAATGCGATTATTGTCGGTTTCAATGTTCGTCCTGAGCCTGCGGCGAAAGCAACGGCAGATCAAGAGAAAGTTGATATCCGTATGCACAACATTATCTATAACGTAATTGAAGAAATCGAGCAAGCGATGAAGGGCATGCTGGATCCTATCTTTAAAGAAGTTGTACTCGGTCAGGCAGAAGTTCGTAATGTTTTCAAAATTACGGGTTCAGGTACAATTGCAGGATGTATGGTTATATCAGGCAAAATTGCTCGTAACGCACAAACTCGCTTGATCCGCAGCGGTATTGTCGTGCACGAAGGTAAAATTGACTCCCTGAAACGATTCAAGGATGACCAAA
Source organism: Paenibacillus sp. Soil787 (assembly GCF_001429545.1). GTDB lineage: Bacteria > Bacillota > Bacilli > Paenibacillales > NBRC-103111 > Paenibacillus_E. The sequence goes on along the minus strand of NZ_LMSP01000012.1, from coordinate 291,354 downwards.
AAGAAGTGGCGCAAGGTTATGAGTGTGGTATATCTCTTGAGCGTTATCATGATATTAAAGAGGGCGACATTATTGAAGCCTTCATCATGGAGTCCGTTGAGAGGTGATGACAAATGGCTAGAGTTCGTGTAGGTCGAGTTGGCGAACAAATCAAGAAAGAATTAAGCCAGATCGTTCAGTCCGAATTGAAAGATCCGCGTATTGGTTTCTTGACCGTTACGGGTGTAGAAGTAACGAACGATTTATCCTTAGCTCGCGTATTTCTTAGCGTAATGGGGACAGAAGAAGAGAAAGCAGCAACACTTAAAGCTCTTTCTGTAGGTTCTGGTTATATTCGTTCGGAATTAGGCAAACGAATTCGTTTACGTAAAATTCCAGAGCTGCAATTTAAGTTTGATGCTTCTATTGATTATGGAAGTCATATCGATAACTTGTTGCACAAGCTGAATCAGGAAGGAAATCCAAACGTATGAGCATTGGAATGAACCATGCCACCGAATACAGCCAGCAGCTGGCAGCAGCAGCTAAGTTTATCGAGCAGCATGATGATTTCCTGGTGGTATCTCACATCCAACCGGATGGGGATGCTGCCAGTTCTACGTATGCAACCGGTTGGATTCTTAAACAACTGGGAAAATCTTTTACAATGATTAATGAGGGCGCTATGCCCTCTAAATTTTCCTATTTATGGGGAAGTGATCAAGTACTTGATTTTGGCAAGGAAGCTCCTGAAAGGCTTTATCAAACCATCATAAGTGTAGATTGTGCTGATTTCTCCAGAATGGGTAGGATCAGCACTCTTTTTGATGACCAGGCTCAGCTGCTCAATGTTGACCATCATCCAACGAACGATAAATTTGGTTCGCGCCATTTGATTAAACATGATGCCGCTGCAACCGTTCAAATTTTGTATGATTTAGCCATACATATGAAGCTTGTACCGAATTTGGAGTTTGGTGATTGCATTTATACGGGCTTGCTGACAGACACTGGTGGCTTTCGGTATTCGAATACCTCGCCTGAGGTCATGCAGATTGGAGCAACGCTGTTATCACTTGGTGTTCAGGGCTCTGTTATAGCTGAGCAAGTGCTGGAACGAGTCAGCTATTCGCAAATCGTACTTCTGCAGAAAGCTTTATCTACACTTTCATTTGCGAATGATCGTAAATTGGCATGGCTTGCTGTTTCTCTAGCAGATTTAGAGTTGACTGGTGCCTCAAGCGATGATTTGGATGGGCTTGTCAACTATCCGCGTAATGTGGAAGGCGTAGAAGTGGGCATGCTATTTAAAGAGAAAGCAGTTGGCGTAATTAAAGTAAGTCTCCGCTCTTCAGGACTTGTTGACGTTGCTGCGATTGCGCAATCACTTGGCGGTGGCGGCCATGTTCGTGCATCAGGCTGTACAATCCAAGGTACACTTGAGGAAGCAGTAGCCAAAATGGTTCAGGAAGTAGGGAACGAGTTAAAATGACATTAGAAGGCATCTTGCCTGTATGGAAACCAGTAGGCTTTACTTCTCATGATGTTGTAGCCAAAGTTAGAGGTATCCTTGGGATCAAACGCATCGGCCACACGGGAACGCTTGACCCGCAAGTAACCGGTGTTTTGCCATTATGTATAGGTAGAGCAACACGAATGGTTGAGTACATTCAAGAGCTGCCTAAGGAATATGAAGCTGAGCTTCGAATCGGTCTTTCTACCGACACGGAAGATATGACAGGTGCTGTATTGGAAGAAGTTTCACAGGTAACTTTGGATGAAGTGAGAGTCCGTGAGGTTCTTCGTTCTTTTGTCGGAGAAATCGAACAGATTCCACCGATGTTCTCAGCAGTCAAGATTGATGGGAAACGACTCTATGAATTAGCCCGAGAAGGCAAAGAAGTAGAGCGGAAATCACGTAAAGTGACGATTCATAAGCTAGACATTCTTCATATGGACCTATCACTAGATCATCCAGAGATTCAATTTCGTGCTTCTTGCTCCAAAGGGACCTATATAAGAACCTTATGTGTGGATATTGGCAAGGCTCTCGGCTATCCGGCGGTGATGAAAAGTTTGATTCGGACATCGACGGGCAGTATTCGCCAAGAGCAGTGCTTAACATTTGAACAGATTGAACAAATGAAGGTTCAAGGATTACTGCAGGCGCATATGATTCCTATGGATCAGGCGATTTCACATATCCCATTCATTGAACTATCTGCCGGGGAAGCCGTACATGCACTACAGGGGAAGAAAATAGCTATGACAGCGAATCGGACGGCTCATGCAGACGCATCGCAAAACATTTTCAGGGCTTATTCGCCTGATGATCGTTTTCTTGGTTTGTATGAATGGAACAGCGCTAGCCAAGTCCTGATCCCAGCCAAAGTTTTCCTCTAATAATAACGTCACGGGACAGGTTGACATGGGTAGGTGAAATGAACTTATGCGCATAATACCAATAGCATACCCCATTAATATGGATGATATGGATCTAATAGCAGGAGAGCAAGTGGTGGCAATTGGTGATTTCGATGGTGTACATTTGGGACATCAAGAAGTCATTGGACGAGCCCTGCGCACGGCTAAGAAACTTGGGTTGAAGGCGGCCATTATGACCTTTCACCCACATCCTAGAGCAGTAATGGGTCAAGATAAGTATACAGATCTAATTACTCCGATGAGTAAGAAAATGAAGATGTTTGAATCGCTAGGTGTGAATCATACATACATTGTTACCTTTGATGCCAATTTAATGCGGTTATCCCCAGAACATTTCGTGGATCAAGTATTGGATCGACTTGGTGTTGAAAGTGTTATATGTGGTTTTGATTTTACGTTTGGCTTTCAAGGTAAAGGTACCCCGGATTCGCTCTGCGAGTTGAGTCATGGGAAATTTTCTGTAGAAGTGGTGAGACCCTTTCATATGGATGGCGAAAAAGTTAGCAGTACACTCATTCGTGAATCATTACAGCAAGGAGACATAGAGACCGTTACCAGACTTCTCGGGCGTCCCTATAGTATTAGCGGCATCGTTGTGGATGGAGAGAAGCGTGGGAGAACACTTGGCTTTCCTACTGCTAATATTCAATTGGATGAGTCTTACGTCATTCCAACTAATGGTGTTTATGCGATTAAAGCCTCTGTTAAAGGGGAAACCTATAAAGGGGTTATGAACATTGGTGTAAAGCCTACTTTTACAACCGGAGAATTGAAGCCCTCATTCGAAGCTCATTTATTTGATTTCTCCGAACAAATTTACGGCGAGCATATGAATGTTGAGCTCATTACTTTCCTTCGACCAGAACGTAAATTCTCATCGCTGGACGATTTAGTTACTCAAATTAAACTTGACGTCGAAACAGCCAAGAACAAATTATAACGCTTCAGTTGAAACAAGCATTTACTTCTACTGTGCGATTATGTTATACTGAATAACGTTGCCAAAAGGATCTATACCTTCTGGCATGAACCTTAGCTTGGACATACGCTATCATCGGCGATTTCTAGGCTAGCGGGGATACAATAGAATTTAGGAGATGAACAATCATGGCATTAACTCAAGAGCGTAAAACACAACTGATTCAAACTCACAAGGTACATGATACCGATACGGGTTCACCTGAAGTTCAAGTAGCTATCCTTACAGAAAACATTGTCAACCTGACAAATCATCTGCGGACTCACAAGAAAGATCATCATTCCCGTCGCGGTTTGCTCAAAATGGTTGGTCAACGCCGTAAGCTTCTAGCATACGTGAAGAATAAAGATGTGAGCCGTTACAGTGCTTTGATTGAAAAGCTTGGTTTACGTCGATAAAACCGACAATGAGAAGCAACCTGTTGCTCCTTTGCTGGGCTTGATAAAGCTTTGGCGAAGAAAAAGCAACGAGGTTGCTTTTTCTTGTATTTTTAAAACGGAAAAAGAAGGAAATACTAGACATTACGCAGAAATAGTGATGACTCCAGCGGTAGGCAATTTTTGAGTACATACGGAGCATAATATAGTAATGGTTTCTATACTGTTACTTTCTGTGCAAATGTTTATCAAACACATATGAATTGAATAGAACAATTCCTTAGGAGGATGTTATGGAGAAAAGGGTACAAATGGAACTTGGCGGCAAACCGTTCATTCTAGAAACGGGTAGGCTGGCCAAACAAGCTAATGCAGCTGTAACTGTACGTTACGGCGATACGGTTGTGCTGAGTACAGTAACGGCTTCAAACGGACCGAAAGATTTGGATTTCTTTCCGTTAACAGTTAATTACGAAGAAAGATTGTATTCCGTAGGTAAAATCCCTGGCGGTTTTATTAAACGTGAAGGACGTCCGAGTGAGAAAGCAATTCTTGCGAGCCGTTTAACGGACCGTCCGATTCGCCCTCTTTTCCCAGAAGGCTTCCGTAATGACGTACAAATCGTTTCTATCGTTATGAGTGTAGACCAAGAGTGTCCACCAGAAATGGCAGCTATGATTGGTACTTCTGCTGCTCTGGCAATCTCTGACGTTCCTTTCAATGGGCCTGTTGGTGGTGTAATTGTTGGACGAGTTGATGGGCAGTTCGTTATTAACCCGACGGGTGAGACAGCAGAGAAAAGTGATCTTCACTTGACTGTTGCCGGTACCAAAGATGCGATAATGATGGTAGAAGCTGGTGCGAATGAAGTTTCTGAGGAAGTTGTACTCGAAGCTATCATGTTCGGACATGATGAAATCCGTAAGATTGTCGCGGTAATTGAAGAATTGGTTGAACAAGCGGGTAAGCCGAAAATGGAAGTTAAACTTCATACGGTTGATGCCGAGGTAAATCGTGCAGTTCGTGAATTTGCTCAAGCTAGATTAGTTGATGCGATTAAAATTCCTGAGAAGCATGCTAGACAAGAAGCAATCGATGTTGTGAACGCCGAAGCTGTGGAACATTTTACAGCCTTGTATGCAGAAACTCCTGGCTTACTAGGTGATGTGAAAGAAACGCTTTATGATATCGTTAAAGAAGAAGTACGTCGTTTGATCACGCATGATAAAGTAAGACCAGATGGACGTAAACCAGAAGAAATTCGTCCAATTGATTGTGATATTGATTTGTTACCGCGTACTCACGGTTCAGGCTTGTTCACACGTGGACAAACACAAGCACTTAGTATTTGTACATTAGGCGCTTTAGGCGATGTTCAAATATTGGACGGCTTGGATCTTACAGAAACGAAACGTTTCATGCATCATTATAATTTCCCTCCGTTTTCCGTTGGGGAAGCAAGACCACTTCGTCCACCAGGTCGTCGTGAAATCGGACATGGTGCATTAGGTGAGAGAGCCCTTGAGCCAATCATCCCTAATGAAGTAGAATTCCCTTACACAATTCGTCTCGTGTCAGAAGTGTTGGAATCGAACGGTTCTACATCCCAAGCGAGTATTTGTGCAAGCACACTTGCTCTTATGGATGCTGGTGTTCCAATTAAAGCTCCAGTTGCTGGTATTGCGATGGGTCTGATCAAAGACGGAGATCACTTCTCCATTCTATCCGATATCCAGGGTATGGAAGATCACCTTGGCGATATGGACTTTAAAGTTGCGGGTACAGCTGAAGGTATTACAGCCCTGCAAATGGATATCAAAATCGATGGGATTGATCGCAGCATCCTGCAGCAATCTTTGCAGCAAGCCAAAGAAGGCCGTTTGCACATTTTGGGTAAAATGGTTTCTCGTATTTCTGAGCCTAAGAAAGCTCTTTCCAAATACGCGCCTAAGATACTTACGATGAACATCAATCCGGACAAAATCCGTGATGTTATTGGCGCAGGTGGCAAAATCATCAATAAAATTATTGAAGAAACCGGCGTAAAAATTGATATCGAACAAGATGGCCGTGTATTCATCGCTTCATCCAATCAAGAGATGAACGAAAAAGCACGTTCGATTATTGAAGGCATCGTACGCGAAGTTATTGTGGGTGAAACTTACCTCGGAACAGTAAAACGCGTTGAGAAATTCGGAGCATTCGTAGAAATTTTGCCTGGTAAAGAAGGTTTGGTTCATATTTCACAAATTTCCACAGAGCGTGTAGCGAAAGTGGAAGACGTAGTGAACATTGGCGATCAAATCACAGTTAAAGTAACCGAGATTGACCAACAAGGAAGAGTTAATCTTTCTCGCAAAGCAACATTAACTTCGCAAGTCCCGGCTCAAACCTAAGCCGCGTGACTTGTGAAGTCCCTTTTAAATAGTTTTGGATAAAGAGTCAGATCAATCTGTCTCTTTTTTGCATTCTAGTCAAAGCCGGACATGCCACGTTCTACTCTTGTCCTTTCCTGCATAAAATCAGGACATAGGAAGGGGGATCGGTGTATGCTCCACAAAAAATGGCTTCTTCTTGGAAGTTTTTTTGCTATGGTTTTGCTTACATTGGATGCAATCCCTAGCATAGGAACTTATATTAATGCAGTGAAGATTAATCAAATTTCGTATCTAGCAGATTCCAATTGGATGGACGAAGAAGCACTCCCGGTCTTTGCCTCTGTGACTTTGAATTCAACCGAACAAATGAAGTCAAAGATAAGCATTTTACTAGAAACGATTATGAAAGAAGCTGAAAAACGAAAGATTCCCCCAATTAACGCTAAACTTGATCCTGTTTGGAAAGCTATTCCCGGTTACAATGGATTGGAAGTCGATATTGAGGAGACGCTCAAACTAGCAGAGCATAACTTAACGCCGAATAAAATCAATTATGTAATGAAGGAAGTGCAGCCAAGTATTCAATTGAACGATCTCGGTCCAAATCCGATTTATAAAGGGAATCCCAAGAAGCCTATGGCTTCTTTTATGATCAATGTTGCTTGGGGAAATGAGTATTTGCCTAGTATGCTAGAGACTCTCCGTAAAGAAAATGTACATGCGACATTCTTTTTGGATGGGTCGTGGTTGAAGAAGAACGTCGAAATGGCCAAAAAGATCCAAAGCGAAGGGCATGAAATATCTAATCACGCTTACTCGCACAAAGATATGAGAAGTATTATTCGCAGTAAAGCTGTTGAGGAAATTTCTAAAACAGAGGAACTGTTGAAGCAGCAGCTTGGTGTGAAAAACATGTTATTTGCGCCTCCTTCGGGTTATTTTAACCAAGAAACGGTTCAAGTTGCTTCGGAGTTCAATCTACAGACTGTACTTTGGACATTCGATACGGTAGATTGGAAAAATCCAGGAGCTGAGCGAATCCTTCAGAGGCTATCGACAAGTGTCGAGCCTGGTTCCCTTATTTTGATGCATCCAACGACCTCATCCAAGGACGCATTGCCAGGTATGATCCGTATTATTAAAAATAAAGGATTGACGATTGGCACCGTATCTGAGCTTCTATCCTCTAAACGTGTTGCTGAAGCGGGTCAAATTGTCAATTAATCGATGAATCAGCTGGAAAGTTGAGTCGTCCTCACATTTTTGTTAGACTGAGTAAGTATAATTTGGGAATAGGACTTTAGGTGTTACAATTCGAGGAGGAACCTTGGTGATCAAATATCGCTTACATAATGGCTTGAGAGTCGTCATGGAACAAATTCCTACTTTTCGATCGGTTACGTTCGGGATTTGGGTGAAGACGGGCTCGCGTAATGAGTCACAAGATAATAACGGCATTTCGCATTTTATTGAACACATGTTATTCAAAGGGACAGAGCGCCATTCAGCCAAAGATATCGCGGAGATATTTGATGGAATCGGAGGAAATGTGAATGCATTCACCTCCAAAGAGTATACATGCTATTATGCGAAGGTTCTTGATGATCATTTGCCTCTTGCCATGGATATGCTTTCGGACATGTTTTTCCATTCTGCTTTTGATGAGAGTGAGTTAGAAAAAGAGAAGAATGTCATATATGAAGAGATCTCAATGTATGAAGATACACCGGACGATTTGGTTCATGATTTATTGGCCAAAGCTTCTTATGGCTTACATCCGCTAGGGTATACGATCCTTGGAACCCAGGACAATTTATCGAAAATGAAATCGGATGATCTGCGTAACTATATGAAGCAATACTATAATACAGAAAATACGGTTCTTAGCATTGCTGGCAATATTGATGATAGTGTGCGCGAGCTTATTGAGAAGCATTTCGGTGAATTCGCTCAAACAGGCGTGGAAACAAGTTATGATGCACCGGATTTCCTTGGAGAACTGATTTTCCATGCGAAAAAAACGGAACAAAATCACATTTGTCTATCGCTTCCAGGTCTATCGCTTCAAGAAGAGAATCTATATCCGATGGTACTGCTCAATAATGCCATTGGTGGTGGAATGAGTTCAAGATTGTTCCAGGAGATTCGGGAGAAACGCGGGCTTGCTTATTCCGTCTATTCCTACCACTCCTCGCATATCGACAGCGGTATGTTTACGATTTATACAGGCACAGCACCGAAACAGACGGAAGAAGTGCTTAAGGTAACTATGGAGCTGCTGCGTGATATGGCTGTGAAAGGTATGACAGATTCTGAACTCAAGAAAGGCAAGGAGCAGCTGAAGGGCAGCTTGATCCTTAGTTTGGAGAGCACCAGCAGCCGTATGAACCGATTTGGGAAAAATGAGCTGATGACTGGTAAGCATTACAGTCTCGACGAAATGATCGAGCGAATTGAAAGCGTTCAGATGGAGGACATTCGTCAATTAACGAAAACGCTTTTCGGGGCACCTTTTGCTCTATCTATGGTGGGAAATTCGGATGATGTAATTAACGGCTTCAGGAGGGATCAACTTGTCTCTCAATAACTTTGATGTCCAAATTAAACGGGTATCCGGACAGGAGGATATCCTTCTGCCTCAGAAAATGTCCGCCGCTGCCAGCGGCTTCGATCTTCATGCTGCCGTGAGCGAGCCGGTAGTGCTAGGTCCAGGTGAGCGTCAGCTCATCCCGACAGGCTTCGCACTCAGTATGCCGCCTGAGCTTGAAGCTCAGATCCGACCGCGGAGCGGGCTTGCTTACAAGCATGGCATCACAACACTGAATTCACCGGGAACGATCGATGCCGACTACCGCGGGGAAGTGAAAGTGCTGCTGATTAACCATGGACAGGAGCCGTTCACCATTCAGCGGAATGAGCGAATTGCGCAGATGGTTTTCCAGCTTGTGCCGCAGATCCAGCTGGGTGAGGTTTCGGAATTAACAGAGACGGATCGAGGATCAGGCGGTTTTGGCCACACAGGACGGTAATAGATCTACTACATACGTAAGCATCAACTGCCAGAACCTCTTCCAATGGAAGGGGTTCTTTTTGTTTTCCAAGGAACTGAGTGCGGTAAGTCACCCATCCTTAGGCGAACGCATACTATAACGTATCGAAACGGACCGAGAAAGGGGTGTAAGCGAGAATGCTCACTGGGATTTCGGTTGCAATTATGGGTGGAGACGCCCGGCAACTTGAAGTAATTCAGAAATTTATTGAACTTGATGCTACGGTGACATTATTCGGATTTGATAATCTAGGAAGACAATTTAGCGGTGTTTCAAATGCTAAACTCGATCCCATGCTGTTTCAAACCGTTGATGTACTTATTTTGCCAGTTGTAGGTACGGATGATTCAGGACAAGTGGAATCTATATTCTCGAGTGAAGAGATGAGACTGACAGACGAACTTATGTCGTCACTGCCGAAGCATGCCAAAGTGTATACAGGAATGGCCAAAAGCTTTCTGAAAAAGCTTTGTGCGGCAAACGGAATTGAGTTAGTGGAGTTATTCGAGCGTGATGATATAGCGATTTATAACTCCATCCCGACAGCCGAGGGAGCACTAATGATGGCGATCCAGAACACCGATATTACCATCCACGGTTCAGTTTGTATGGTTTTAGGTTTTGGTCGTACAGGTTTTACAATGGCCAAAACTCTGCAGGGATTAGGGGCAACCGTGAAGGTTGGCGTGAGGAAACCGGAGCATTTTGCAAGGGCGTGGGAGATGGGTTTTCAGCCTTTTTATACAAAGGACCTGTACCCGGAAGTGGGGAATATTGACTTGCTTTTTAACACAATTCCGACTATGATAGTCACAGCGCAAGTTATTACTAATATCCCACATCGCGCGCTCATCATCGATTTGGCTTCTAAACCTGGCGGAACGGACTTCCGATTTGCTGAGAAAAGAGGCATCAAAGCGATGCTAGCGCCCGGTTTACCTGGCATCGTCGCCCCCAAAACAGCTGGCCGCATCATGGCAAAGACACTTAGTCAGCTGATCGAGGAAGACTTCAAAGACAGGAGCGATGTGGAATGAATTGGCAAGGGAAAACAGTCGGATATGCTTTAACTGGTTCTCACTGTACGTTGGAAGAAGTCATGCCGCAGATTAAGAGATTTGTAGATGCAGGTGCACGTGTCATACCGATTGTATCGAATACAGTCATGACCACCGACACACGTTTCGGCAATGCAGCAGATTGGCAGCAACAGATCAAGGATATAACCGGGAACGACATTATATCTACGATTGTAGCCGCTGAGCCACTAGGTCCATCCAAACTGCTTGATGTGATGGTTATTGCACCATGCACAGGGAACACGACTAGTAAACTAGCAAACGCGATGACAGAGAGTCCAGTACTTATGGCTGCAAAAGCGCAAATGAGAAACTTGCGGCCGCTAGTTTTAGCCATTTCGACGAATGATGGGTTGGGATTGAACGCGATGAATATCGCTAAGCTTCTTATTACCAAAAACATTTATTTTGTGCCCTATGGTCAAGATGCACCTGGAGCGAAGCCAAATTCGTTGGTAGCTCGGATGGACTTGATTATGGAAGCCTGTGAAGCTGCTCTTGAAGGTAAGCAATTACAGCCCATGATTATTGAGAGATTTCAATACTAATTCATATATAACATCTTGAAGGGGAGAGTCCAGCTCATGTCGAACCAGAAGCTTTTTAACGTTGCAGTCGTAGGCGCTACAGGCGCAGTAGGAGAACAAATTATCCGTCTATTAGAAGAACGGAATTTCCCCATCAAGGAATTGAAATTACTTTCCTCCGCTCGTTCAGCGGGCGTAAAGCTTTCTTTTAAAGGTCAAGAAGTAACCGTTCAAGAAGCGACACCAGAAAGCTTTCAAGGCGTTGATATTGCTTTATTTAGTGCCGGGGGCGATGTTACGAAGGCATTAGCTCCTCACGCGGTTAAAGCAGGTACGATCTGTATTGATAATACGAGTGCATACCGCATGGATCCTGAAACTCCACTTGTGGTGCCTGAGGTAAACGTAGAGAAAATTAACGAACACAAAGGCATTATTGCAAATCCGAATTGTTCCACGATTCAAATGGTTGCTGCACTTAAGCCATTGTATGATCGTTATGGGATTTCCCGTATCATCGTTTCTACGTACCAAGCTGTTTCTGGAGCAGGTGCCAAAGCGATTAACGAAATGTTGAGACAATCCAAAGAAGTGCTTGAAGGAAATGCTGCGAATCCGGATATTTTGCCGGTTGGTTCTTTGCCAGTGAAACACCAGATCGCCTTCAATGCGATTCCGCAAATTGATAAATTCCTCGATAACGGTTTTACGAATGAAGAAATGAAAATGATTCTTGAAACGAAAAAAATTATGGGTGATGAGTCCATTGAAGTTACAGCTACATGCGTTCGTATTCCAGTTGTTTATGGTCATTCGGAATCTGTCTATGTTGAATTAAAAGAAGATTTCGACGTAGAAGAAGTGAAGACGTTACTTGCTAATGCCCCTGGTATTGTCCTTGTAGACAATCCGGCTGAGCAACAATATCCACTTGCAACAGATGCAGCGGGTAAATTGGAAACTTTCGTAGGTCGTGTACGCCGTGATTTGAGCAATCCGAAAGCGCTAAACATGTGGATTGTTTCTGACAACCTGCTAAAAGGCGCTGCATGGAATGCTGTACAAATTGCTGAATATATTGCTATAGAACAATAATATCAGCAAGTATGACTGCGTTAATCATTATGCAGTGAATATGGGGGAAACTCATGCGAATCCTTGTACAAAAATTTGGAGGCACTTCGCTTTCCACCGCTCATGCCAGAGAACATGTTATTGGACACATTCAAGATGCACTAATTAATCATTATAAATTAGTTGTTGTTGTATCCGCGATGGGAAGAAAAGGAGAACCCTATGCGACTGACACGCTCTTAGACCTCGTTCGAAAGAACGGGGAGGGGCTGCCAGCGAGGGAACTCGATATGCTAATGGGCTGCGGAGAGTTAATTTCTGCAGTACATTTGTGCAGCCTATTACAAGCAATAGGTATTAACTCTACAGTTTTGACAGGTGGGCAAGCTGGCATTCTGACGAATGATGTTCATGGTAATGCGCAGATCGTAGCTATGCAGCCTAACCGGATCCTTGAATTGTTGGAGCAAGATATGGTAGTCATTGTTACAGGATTTCAGGGTAAAACAAGTCAGGATGAATTGACAACACTAGGACGCGGGGGTAGTGATACATCGGCTACTGCTCTTGGTGCTGCCCTTAAAGCTGAAATTGTAGATATCTTCACAGATGTGAACGGGATATTGACAGCGGATCCACGAATCGTTGAAGATGCTAAACCGCTAGTTCGCGTTAGCTTCGCTGAAATCTGCAATATGGCACATAATGGTGCCAAGGTTATCCATCCACGCGCGGTAGAAGTAGCCATGCAGGCTAATATACCGATTCGCGTGCGATCTACGTTTTCCAAAGAAGAAGGAACATTGGTTACAGCTTCAGACAGTATCCCTTCGGATATGAGCCAGGTAAGGGATCGCTTCGTTACGGGAATAGCCCATTTTACGAATATTACTCAAATTCATGTTGCTGCTGTTGAAGGTCAATTCGATCTTCAGCTTCGCGTCTTTAAAACGATGGCACTGCATCAGATTAGTGTTGATTTTATAAATGTTAATCCATCGGGTGTCGTTTATACGGTATTCGATCATGAAGCGGAACGCGCTCTAAAGCTGCTCAGAAGTCAAGGTTATGATCCTAAGGCTGTGAGCGGATGTGCGAAGGTTTCGGTAATCGGCGGCGGTATGAACGGAGTGCCGGGTATTATGGCGCATATTGTTGAGGCATTAACGGAAGAGGACATACGTATCCTTCAATCAGCGGATTCAAATACAACGATTTGGGTACTTGTTCATGGTATTGATATGATTAAATCTGTCAGGGCACTACACCATAAGTTCAATTTAAATAAGTGAATTTGCGAGATTGAGGAGGTATATCTTTTGGATTTTGGAAGAGTAATTACAGCTATGGTCACTCCTTTTGACGAGAGCTTACAAGTGAACTGGGAGCAAGTAGAACCATTAATTAACTATTTGATCGAAGAGCAGCAGTCGGATAGCCTTGTTATTTGTGGCACGACCGGTGAAGCGCCAACATTAACAGATGATGAGAAGCTGAAGCTTATTGAATTATCCGTTCGTTATGCCGGTGGGCGCTGCAAGATCATTGCAGGGACAGGGAGTTATGACACGCTGGATACTGTTGAATTTTCCCAAAAAGTGGAAAAACTTGGCGTCGATGCGTTACTGATCGTAGCCCCTTATTATAATCGCCCTTCCCAAGAAGGGTTGTACCAGCATTTTAAAGCAGTAGCTGATTCTGTTCAGGTACCGATTATGCTTTATAATGTACCGGGACGCACAGGTGTGAATTTGGATGCGGAGACCACTATTCGTCTATCCCAAATTTCTAATATCGTGGCTACCAAAGATTGCGCTAACACGGATCAATTGACACGTATACTTAATGGTGCAGCTCCTAATTTCCTTGTTTATAGCGGGGATGATAGCAGTGCGCTGCCTGCTCTAGCGGTAGGATGTCAGGGTATTATTAGTGTTGCTAGTCATGTGATTGGAAAAGAAATGCAATCTATGATAAAGTATTATTTAGAAGGTAACATTCAGCAGGCGGCAGAACTTCATCGTAAGCTTCATCCAGTTTTTACTGGCATTTTCCGTGTACCGAGTCCTGCTCCAATTAAGCATGCTCTAGCATTGAAAGGCATTCAAACTGGAGGCGTAAGACTTCCGTTAGTTCGTGTATCCGAGCAAGAAGGACAATTCATCCAATCACTTTTTGTATGATAACGCCTAATGAATCGGTGCTTCCGGCATCGGTTTTCTTTTTTTGGGGAATCTAAAGTAATCGGTATTAACTTGTATTTGTTGTTTTTTTTCATGTATAATGGTTGCAAGTGACTAGTTCGGTTTTTTCATTTAAAATTCGTCGTCCAATCTAAGAAGGAGGTATATTCTTGTCCAAAAAAAATATTGATAAACTTTTGATCTTCGCTCTTGGCGGCGTGGGCGAAATCGGAAAAAATATGTATTGCGTTCAGTATGCGAACGATATCATCGTCATTGATAGTGGTTTGAAATTTCCAGAGGAGGACATGCTTGGAATCGACATTGTCATTCCAGATATTGGATACCTAACGGAGAATCGGGATAAAGTACGCGGCATTATCATCACTCACGGCCACGAAGATCATATTGGCGGCTTACCTTACGTGCTTAAGCATCTTAACGTTCCACTTTATGCAACTAAGCTTACAATGGGACTTATCGAAGCAAAGTTGAAGGAAGCAAATTTACTCGGTACTACGAACCGGATCCTCATTAATTCAGAATCCGTTCTTTCCTTAGGCGTTCTTACAGCAACATTCTTCAAAACCAACCATAGTATTCCTGATTCTGTGGGTGTCGCTTTAGATACACCAGAAGGTGTTGTTGTTCATACAGGAGACTTTAAGTTCGATCAAACTCCTGTGAATGATCAATATGCGGATTTGCATCGTATGGCAGAGATTGGGAAGAAAGGCGTACTTGCCTTACTATCCGATAGCACAAATGCAGAACGGCCTGGTTACACAGGCTCTGAGCGCAGTGTTGGGGTTGAAATTGAAGAAGTGTTCCGTAAGGCTAAGCAAAGAGTTGTTATTGCGACATTTGCATCCAACATTCACCGTGTTCAACAGGTGTTTGATGCAGCCGCAGCAACAAATCGCAAAGTAACAGTAATCGGTCGCAGTATGGTTAACGTGGTTTCGATCGCTAGCGAGTTAGGGTATTTGCACATTCCGGATGGCATGCTAATTGAGCCAGAGGAAGTTAACAAGCTTGCCGCTGATCGCGTTGTCATTCTTTCCACAGGAAGCCAAGGAGAGCCAATGTCTGCTCTTACAAGAATGGCACGTTCAACCCATCGTAAAATCGATATTTTACCTGGTGATACGGTTATTATTGCGGCAACTCCAATTCCGGGGAATGAGCGTTATGTAGGCCGTACCGTAGATGAGTTATTCCGTATTGGCGCTAATGTGATTTACGGTCCAGGTTCTGTTACTGGCGTACACGTATCAGGTCACGGTAGCCAAGAAGAATTGAAATTAATGCTCAATCTAATAAAGCCTAAGTACTTTATTCCGATTCATGGCGAATATCGCATGCTGCGTCAACATGCCATCCTTGCCGAGTCTGTCGGCATTCCTAAAGAAGATATATTTATGTGCGATATCGGTGATACGGTAGAAATTCAAAATGGCGTTGCTCGCAAAGGATCTAAAGTTCAAAGCGGCAACATTCTGATTGATGGACTTGGCGTTGGAGATGTAGGCAACATTGTGTTGCGTGACCGTAAATTACTGTCTCAGGACGGAATCCTTGTGGTCGTAGTTACACTCAGCAAACAAGATGGCAAAATTTTATCTGGACCAGATATTATTTCTCGCGGATTCGTGTATGTACGTGAATCTGAGGGTCTCTTGGAAGAAGCCAATCGTATCGTAACGAATACGTTAACGAAATTAATGAATGAAAATGTAAATGAGTGGGCATCTTTAAAAACAAACGTGAAAGATGTTCTCGGACGCTTTTTATATGAACAAACCAGAAGAAGACCGATGATCCTTCCTATTATCATGGAAGTCTAGGCTCGAACAAGTCACTTGAACCTATGCAAATAGTAAAGTTCTTTCCATCACTGGAGGGAGCTTTTTTTATTTTAGTTCAAAGGTGCAAATGCATGAAAGTACACAAATTTATTCATACTATGGGAGATTATGATTAGTACATGCAAAGTTTGCTAGCAAAATGCAGTTAAAGCTTAAAGCAGTTTTTGATAAAAGCAAAACTCGAAGGGGGATTTTCAGTGGCAGCACCAACAGGAACGAAACAACAAGAACCGGAAACGGAAGAAAGTAAAAAAAATGCAGTCCTCGAAAACATTCAACAGCTAGGTCAAACTAATACGCTTTCTGGCGAATCTAATATTTTCTGCCTCACCATTATTGGTCAAGTGGAAGGGCATATCGTTCTCCCTCCCCAGAATAAAACGACCAAATATGAACACATCATTCCACAATTAGTCGCCGCAGAGCAAAATCCTAAGATTGAAGGCGTTATGATTATTTTAAACACGGTTGGGGGAGATGTCGAAGCTGGGCTAGCCATCGCGGAGATGGTTGCAACATTATCAAAGCCTTCCATTGCTTTGGTGCTAGGTGGCGGGCACAGCATAGGTGTTCCCATCGCAGTATCAGCTAACTACTCCATTATTGCTGAAACGGCAACGATGACGATTCACCCCATCCGATTAAATGGCTTAATTATTGGAGTCCCACAAACATTTGAATATTTGGATAAAATGCAGGAACGGGTTGTACGGTTTGTAACGAAGCACTCTAATGTAACAGAAGAAAAGTTTAAAGAGTTGATGTTTAAGACTGGTGAGTTGACAAGGGATATTGGGACTACAGTTATTGGTATTGACGCTGTTAAATATGGCTTAATAGATCAAGTTGGCGGAATCGGGGATGCAATCCGAGAGCTTAATCAGCGTATAGAGAGTAAGAAAGCTGCAGCGAGCGGAGGCATCGTACAATGATACATTACTCCGTTATTCCTATGGATGTGATTTTTGAAGGAATGGATACGTATGAACCCAAATTTATCGAGATCGATCAGGGTGGAGTCAAAATGCAAATTGAACCGATTAGTGGCTTTCAGGCTCGAATTGTCAGACTGTTTAGCAGTAATCCTCAGGATTATTTGAATAATCAATATGCCCCTGGAACTATTATTTCATATAGTCCTGTAGTTGAGGCAACTTTAACTATCTAGCCTGCTCTTCCTGTATCATCCCCCAAGTCAAATATGGTATAATGTGGACTTGGGGGTGGCAAGCGTGGCGAAACGCAAGAAAAAAGGTAAGGCACTAAAAACAAGCTTGTTATTCGAGTTATATGGTATTCTCATTCTAATCTTCTCCGTCATTGCACTTGCTCATCAAGGGCATGTCGGGAATTCGTTGATTTACCTTTTCCGATTTTTTGTGGGAACGTGGTATTCACTTATACCGCTGATTTTCATATATGTGGCCTTATATGCGATGATTAAGAGAGCATGGCCGCAGATGGTTACGCCCAAGAAAGCAGGCATATTGCTATTTGTTCTTGGACTGCTAATAAAAAATCATATTGATTTGTTCGCTCAACTATATCCTGATGGCGGTTTCTCGTCAGGTAAAATCATTGGATCTACATGGAATGCCATGTTAGATGGTCTGAAACCAACAGAAGCAGGCAAAGCGGCGCTCGAACATGGTATTGGCGGCGGCATGATTGGCGCTATGCTATACAGTGTCCTTTATTTTCTGTTCGATTATTTGGGCGCGAGATTAATCCAATATGCTCTGTTTGTTATGGGCTTTATTCTGGCAACAGGCATTTCTTACGTAGACATTGGCAATATCGTGAAGGGTCGATTCAGTAATGTTGGCCAAAATTTTAAAGATAGAATGAAAGAGTGGCTGCAGGATCGGGAAACACGTCAGCCTCAAACAGCCTCCACAAGTGCTAGTGCAACTAAGGCGAAGAGATCCTCTTATGTTCCAGTTGATGATGAATTTGATGAAGAGGTTTTCCAACCTGTCAAAAGGGCGAAGAAAACACCACTTTTCATGGAACTTCTTCGTCCTAATAAGGAAAATCGGAAAAAGGCAGCAGTCGAGAATCATTCAAATACAGATGAATTAAATGATTTAGATGCAGTAGATGGAACCGAGCAAGTTGTTTATAAGTCAAGTTCGAAGCAAGCTGCAGAATCAGATTCACCTTCTACAGATCAACCAATCACACCCATTATTCGTGATTTTCAGGAGCAGGTTTTTCAAGAAGCTCAGCAGGCTGTCAAACATCCTGCAGCTTCCTCTACAGCGCCGGTCTCAAGCGTACAAGGGGCAGGGGCTGTTAACACAGAGGATGAGACAGTTACGCTAGAATTTCAGGATAATGTGCCGATTGTGCAAACACGTCCATATGAAATGCCTTCACTTGATTTATTAGCGAAGCCTGCTGTTGGCAAAGGCAGTGAGATGGCGGACTATAAAGCGAATGCAAGGAAGCTTGAAGCCACCATGGAGAGCTTTGGGGTACGTGCCAAGGTGCTGGAGGTCGTCAGAGGCCCAGCCGTAACACGTTACGAGATACAGCCCGACGTGGGTGTGAAAGTCAGCAGAATCGTCTCTTTGACCGATGATATCGCGTTGGCGCTTGCCGCCAAGGATATTCGGATGGAAGCGCCTATTCCTGGTAAAGCTGCGATCGGCATTGAGGTGCCGAATCTCGAGGTTTCGATCGTGACGATGCGTGAAGTCATGGAAACATCCGCTTTTCAGGAATCAAGCTCGCGGCTATCTGTTGTACTTGGACGTGATATTTCTGGACAACCCATCGTCGGAAATTTGGCGAGAATGCCTCACTTACTTGTAGCCGGAGCCACCGGTTCAGGTAAATCCGTGTGTATTAATGGGATTATTACGAGCATTTTGTACAAAGCCAAGCCTAATGAAGTGAAGTTTCTAATGATCGATCCGAAGATGGTTGAATTGAATGTCTACAATGGGATCCCTCATCTACTGGCACCGGTTGTAACGGATCCTCGACGAGCATCGCTAGCTCTTAAGAAAGTCGTCGTTGAGATGGAAAAGCGTTATGAGCTGTTCTCGAAAAGTGGAACGCGAAATATTGAGGGCTACAACGCTATGTTGACAGAGAGCGGAACAGCAGTCCCTCTGCCATATTACGTAGTTATCGTAGACGAGTTAGCCGATTTAATGATGGTTGCTGCTAATGATGTGGAAGATTCCATCACCCGCCTTGCTCAAATGGCACGCGCAGCGGGAATTCATTTGATTATTGCTACACAACGACCATCCGTAGATGTTATTACGGGCGTGATTAAAGCGAATATTCCATCACGTATTGCGTTCGGTGTTTCGTCTCAAGTGGATTCACGGACCATATTAGATATGGTTGGAGCCGAGAAGCTGTTAGGTCGAGGCGATATGCTTTATTTGCCAGTAGGCGCATCTAAGCCAGTTCGCATACAGGGAGCCTTTCTATCTGATCAAGAGGTTGAACATGTGGTTGGCTTTGTTCGAACGCAGGAGCAGGCGAACTATCAGGAAGAAATGGTCCCGCATGTTGAAGAAATGCCCGAGCAACAAAATGAATTTGAAGATGAGCTGTACGACCAGGCTGTTCAAATTGTACTGGAAGCCAAGCAAGCCTCTGTTTCCCTGCTTCAACGGCGTATGAGAGTCGGTTATACACGTGCGGCAAGGCTTGTTGACTCAATGGAAGCCAAAGGGGTTGTCGGCCCGTACGAAGGCAGTAAGCCTCGAGAAGTGCTGATGTCGATTGAACAATACCATCATAATCGGATCAGTTCCTAGCATAAATAAACGATTGTACAAGCACTCTCCTCATGAGAGTGTTTTTTTTTGCATAAACAGAGAGTCCCTTTCTCATAATAAGCAAGAAAAGGCTGTAATTTGAAAAGTGAGGTTGAGAAGGGGAATGAATAAACGATTAATTGTACTTACATTCTGTATTGTTTTCGTACTAGTTGTCGCTTTTCAGTTGAAAGGAAAGTTCAATCCACCTGCTGAAGAAACGTTTAGTAAAAATGAAGTGCGTTATGGAGCAACTGGAGCTGATGTTAACGAACTGCAAGGCAGATTGAAGTTCATTGGCTTCTATGGCGGTAGTATAGACGGAGATTACGGGTATAAAACTTTATTGGCCGTGAAGCGATTCCAAGGTGAGTTTGGGATGAAAGTAGATGGCATTGTAGGTCCCAAGACCAAGCTTAAACTGTGGGAAGCTACGAAGAATTGGAAGCCTACAGCTCCATCCACAGGAGGACAAAGCGGCGGAGGCAACGAAAGTGCAGGCAACGAAACGGCAACTTCAAATCAAAAGCCAGCCAATTTGCTGCCCTCTAATAACCTTGGCTTATCTGAGCAAGATCTAAAGATAATGGCGAATGCGGTGCATGGAGAGGCTCGCGGTGAGCCTTATATTGGGCAAGTTGCCGTTGCAGCCGTCATTTTGAATCGGGTGAAGTCAGCTAGTTTTCCTAATACGATTTCTGGTGTTATCTTTCAGCCTGGTGCTTTCACAGCCGTAGCGGATGGCCAAATATGGTTAACACCCGACGAATCATCGAAAAAGGCCGTAAAAGATGCGCTGAATGGATGGGATCCTTCGGGTGGTTGCATTTATTATTTCAACCCTGCAACGGCAACATCCAAATGGATTTGGAGTAGGACGCAAATCAAAACGATTGGGAAGCATATTTTCTGTAAATAATTTAGACATGGACAAGGAGAAGGAACCAGCTTTGGTTGCTTCTCCTCTTCGTATAGGAATATAATGGATTTATATCACGGACAAAGAAGGGAGACCGACCTTTGAAGCATAAACAATTTGAGCGCACTACATGGAATCATATACGTTTACATGTGCTGCCGACAGATCGGTTTAAAACATTTGCCATTTCAGTGTACATAGGCCGTCCTCTAGAGGAAGAAACGGTCACGAGCACCGCTTTGACACCATTTGTACTGCGTAGAGGTACGGAATTACGCCCAGAAACGAAGCAATTTCGAGAATACTTAGATGATTTATATGGCGCAGGATTCGGTTTTGATATTTACAAACGTGGCGATTACCAAATTGTTCAGTTACGTATGGATATCATCAATGACCGATTCGTGAAATCAGCACAATCTTTATTAAAGCAGGGACTTGAATTCGTTGGGGAAACTTTGACAAAGCCAGCGCTCGAAGAAGGACATTTTCGTAACAAATATGTTGATGCTGAGAAGCAGACTCTCCAGAAGCGAATAGAATCAGTCATTAACGACAAAATTCGTTATGCGGCTGAACGTTGTATCGAAGAAATGTGTAAGGATGATCCTTATCGACTACACCCTTTGGGCAAAATAGATGATTTGGACCCTATCAATGCCGAACAACTTTACGAACAATATAAAAACTGGCTTCAATCGGCACCTATCGATATTTATGTCGTCGGAAATACGACGCTTTCTGAGGTAGAGGGTATTGTAAAGCAAGCTTTCTCCATTGAACGTAAGGAGGATGTCGGGTATGTAACATCTGCCCCGCGGGGAGCAACAGGAGATGTAAAGACAATCGTTGAACGTCTGGATGTTAATCAAGGGAAACTGAACATGGGACTTCGTACAAATATTTCGTATCGAGATGAGCAGTACCCAGTAGCTCTTATGTATAATGGCGTTCTCGGAGGTTACCCACACTCCAAATTGTTTACGAATGTTCGTGAGAAAGCGAGTTTGGCCTATTATGCCTCTTCTCGGTTTGACGGTCACAAAGGCATTCTAACGATTCAGTCAGGGATTGAAATGGCGAATTATGAGAAAGCGGTTGACATCATTCGGAAGCAGTTGATTGCCATGGAGCAAGGTGAAATCAGTGATATTGAATGGAAGCAAACCAGAGCCATGATTGCCAATCAACTCCGCGAAATTCAGGATTCCGCATTTGAATTAATTTCATTTGACTTTAATGCGATTTTATCTGGAAAAGAACGTACAGTTTCAGGCTTGATTGAATCTGTGGAGCAGGTAGATGTGGCGGCTATTGCTGAGGCTGCCAAGCGTGTTCAACTGGATACGATATACTTTTTGCGGGACCAGAAGGGAGAGTAGAAGATGCAGGTTATTCCTTATCCACACCTTGGTGAAACCATTTATCACGAGAAGCTTGATAATGGGCTACATGTATTTGTTCTACCCAAAGATGGTTTCCAGAAAACCTATGCGACGTTCACGACACAATTCGGATCTGTTGACAACTTTTTCCAAGTTGAAGGGAAAGAGGCAGTTCAAGTTCCGGATGGTATTGCTCATTTTCTGGAGCACAAAATGTTTGAGGAGCCTGAAGGTGATATTTTCGCTACTTTCGCTTCAAACGGCGCTTCGGCTAATGCTTTTACAAGCTTTGATCGGACAGCGTACTTATTTTCGTCAACGGACCACTATTTAACTAATTTAACGACATTAATTAATTTTGTGCAAAATCCTTATTTTACAGATGAAAATGTAGAAAAGGAAAAAGGGATTATCGGTCAAGAGATCAAAATGTACGAAGATAATGCGGATTGGAGAAGCTATTATGGATTAATTGAATCCATATATGCTAAGCATCCCATCCATATTGATATCGCTGGTACAGTGGAATCCATTGCCGAAATCTCAAAAGAAACCTTGTATGAGTGTTACAACACATTCTATCACCCCAGCAATATGAGCCTTTTTGTGGTTGGAGGCGTAGATCCAGAAGAAGTTATTTCGTTAGTTAAAGAGAATCAAGCTGCCAAAACGTTTCCACCCCAAGGTGATATCCAACGATTTTTCCCAGAAGAGCCATTAGAAGTGAAGGAAGCTCGCAGAGTAACTCTACTTCCTGTTTCAATGCCAAAATGTTTAATCGGATTCAAAGAGCCTGCGCCTTCTGTAAGCGGGAAAGACTTGTTAGTTAGAGAATTGACGACGAAATTAATGTTAGACGTTTTGTTCAGTTCAAGCTCTGATATTTATCAGGCACTATATGATGAACAATTGATTTCTGATAATTTCGGTCATGAATATAATTGCAGTGAGGGATATGCTTTCTCCATTCTTGGAGGAGATACCAAAGATCCGGACCAACTTGTTGCGCGCATTCGCGAAGAGGTTGAAAAACGGAAGGATTCTGGACTCGATGAAGTCACTTTCGAGCGGAGCCGTAAGAAGAAAATTGGTAATTTCCTACGGATGATGAACTCACCGGAATCCATAGCGAATGAATTCACTAAATACCGTTTCAAAGATATTGATTTATTCGATATACTGCCTGTTTACGAGCAAATTACACTTGAAGATGTGAACCGTCGATTCCGCGAGCATTTCGATTGGAGCAGACTTGCTATCTCAATTGTGCAAAGTCGTAAGCCATCGTGACGTTTCCTAAGCCATTCAGTGAACAAACAGTTCTTATAACAGGGGCTAGTCGGGGGATTGGTGCAGCCATTGCTGAGCGTTTTGCCGCGGTAGGCATGAATGTTGTTATTCACTACCGTGAGTCGCATGAAGCTGCTAATGAAGTGGCCAGATCCTGCATGAAGCATGGCGCCAAAGTATTAACTATATCTGCGGATGTAAAATCTCGTGAACAAATCTATAAGATGCAAGAAAAGCTGGAACAAAGAGACATGGTCCCTGATATTATCGTAAACAATGCGGGAATTTCTCACTTTGGTATGCTTTCTGATGTAAGCGAAGAAGACTGGGATCAGGTGATGAATGTTAATCTTAAAGGCGCCTTTCTTTGTACACAAACTTTCATGACTGCAATGGTCAAACAAAAGTATGGCCGCATTATTAACGTATCCTCCATATGGGGCATCTCTGGCGCCTCTTGTGAAGTTGTATACTCAACAGCCAAGGGTGGGTTGAATGCCTTTACGAAGGCGTTAGCGAAGGAGCTGGCTCCTTCTGGTGTGACGGTGAATGCCGTAGCGCCGGGTGCGGTACATACTGAAATGATGGCAGGATTTCAACCTGAGGAGCGGGAAGCGATCGCCAATGAAATTCCGGTAGGTCGTTTTGCTTTACCTGATGAAGTTGCTTCGCTTGTATACTTTTTAGCACTGCCTGAATCCGGTTATATTACGGGTCAAATCATAAGTCCAAATGGTGGATGGTTAACCTAAGTACAGAGTAGGAAGCCTCGCGCATAATTTTAAGCTGGGAAGCGAATATTACGTATGTAATGACCATTTCTCATATCTAAGGAGGCTTCTTACAATGGCTACTGTACTTAAAGTATTTGATAAGTGGAAAGAGTTTTTGGCTGAACGTGTGAGTCAGGCGGGACATGCGGGGATGAGTGAGGAAACCATCTCTAAGCTCGCTTTTCAAATCGGTGAATTTCTGGCCAATAAAGTGGATCCTGAAAATGAACAAGAGCGAGTGCTCAAAGAGCTGTGGGATGCAGGGGATGAGCAAGAAAAGCTTACAATTGCCCGCCTCATGGTAAAATTAGTAGACAAAGGTTAATAACCGTTTTACAATTCAATAGGGTACTATGTGAAAGCCTCCTCTTTCGGAGGCTTTTGCACGCTTTATAAGGAAGAAAGGAATTGTAACTTCATGGTAATCAAACGTTTTGTGCTTATTTTATTGCTCTTCTCTTTTATCTTAACAGGGTGTGGAAATCGTGGAATTCCAGCCATTAAGCAAGAATTGTTGGATAATAAATTATCTGTGCTTATGCTGACAGGAGCTAGTATGTCTGCGCCTGCTAAGGAGCTGGTAGGGAATGCGCTTCAGCAGTGGAGAGATGCGAATTTCATAGCCTTCGATTGGATCAAGGATTTGAATCAACTGGATGAAAGCGTTATAACAAAGTTGAAAGCAAATAAATATGATTACATATATGTCATTGGTAATGAACTGTTTCCTTCTGCTAATGGAGTGATTGGTCAAGGACTTTCGATGGGTAAGTGGACCTTATTACAAAGTCAGCTTGATGCCAAAGGAATCACAAGTCAAGTCAATGAGCAAGCTTCGTTCTTGCAAATTGATGCTCTTCAGATTGAGACCTTGAAAAATAAATGGATTCAAGACCTACTAGCACAAAACGTTGTCGTGGAGTGGGTGACTCGAAGTGATCGTCCCATTCCCTCTGCTTGGGCACCTTCGGAGGAAGCGGATCATATCGTAATACTCGATAATAATGAACAATGGTTTCAGCAGTTATCCTTCCAAACGAGGCAGCATCATTCGAGCAACATTATTTTCTTCACACCAGTAGATGAGGCGCAAGTACAAAAGGCTAAATCTATCGGAGTATCGGTTGTGGATATTGCAGGAGCTGTATCAGCTGAGCTTAACTGGGCCCAAATCTTGGACAATCGACTCGCTATGATGAAAACCAGTTCATGGAAAAAAGGTGGTATAATTTACAACGAACAAGAGCTTAAAGAACTAAAAATGAAATGAATTTATGAATTTTTACGCGATAAAAGAAGGACATTGACGGAAATTGTAGAAATTATTTGGATAGGTATCGACTTGTTCGTTACAGATATTGCGATGAGGTGGAAAGATTGGACGTTAAAGAATGGTATATGGAGTACAAAATTCACAAAAATCGTCCCGGCTTATTAGGGGATATAGCTTCCTTGATGGGGATGCTAGATATTAATATTGTAACCATTAATGGGGTAGAAGATCGTACACGCGGTATGCTTTTACAAACCAATGATGAAGAAAAAATTGACTTAATGGGTAAAATGTTAAGAAAAGTAGATAATATTACTATTACCGCTCTTAGACCCCCAAAGCTTGTTGATATTTTGGCTGTGCGTCATGGCCGTTATATTGAGCGCGATTCGGATGATCGCAAAACTTTCCGTTTTACTCGTGATGAATTAGGGCTATTAGTTGACTTCCTTGGTGAAATTTTCAAGCGAGAAGGGAACCAAGTTGTAGGTCTTCGCGGTATGCCGCGAGTTGGTAAAACGGAGTCGATTATTGCAGGCAGTGTATGCGCAAACAAACGTTGGACTTTCGTTTCCTCTACGTTACTCAGGCAAACCGTGCGCAGTCAACTGTCGGAAGATGAAATGACTCCCAATAATGTATATATTATTGATGGTATCGTTTCCACTATACGTTCCAATGAGAAGCATTACAGCCTTTTGCAGGACATTATGGGTATGCCTTCTACGAAGGTTATCGAGCATCCGGATATATTTATTCGGGAGTCAGAATACACATATAATCACTTCGATTATATTATTGAGCTGCGAAATAGCCCAGATGAAGAAATCAATTATGATTCATTTACGTATACATCCGAACCTTTTTAATGTCTGTAACGTCATTAAATAAAAAAGATCCCGCGAGGAGGTGACCATATGTCTGATCTCGGATACATTTTACGCAAAACACGCCAGGAAAAGAAAATCTCTCTTGACGATCTTCAAGAAGTTACGAAAATTCGTAAACGCTACTTGGAAGCGATTGAAGAGGGAAACTACAAGGTTCTGCCTGGCAGCTTCTATGTACGTGCCTTTATCAAAAGCTACGCTGAAGCGGTGGGGCTTGATCCTGCTGAAGTTCTGGGCATGTACCAAACGACGAATCCATCCCCAGCTGTAGAGAAACCAGTTGTAGAAACGATTCGTAAAAATAGAACAAGTGTCCGTAATACTGAGAAATTGAGCAGATGGGCTTCTGGAACGATGTTTGTCTGTTTCATTCTGCTTATATTCGGTATCGTATACTACTATACGTACAAGAATTATAAGGGAACGCCGGCAGATGAAAAACCTGCTCAAACGCAATCTCCGAGAATCACTAATTCTACGAATCAATCGGCTAGCACTGCTCCAAGTACGACAATGAATACGTCCGGTGACGGTAAAGTGGCGCCTCTTTCGACTCCAATACCGACACCAGTACCAACACCAGTACCAACACCAACGCCATCTGTTCAGGTTAAGTTTAGCACTAGCGAGAAAGGCGTAGATAACTACACGATAACCGGTGCTGCCAATCTGAATATTGAGATGAAAATAACAGGTTCCTGTTGGATTCGTGTGGATTCTCTTACAGACGCAGGCGGTAAAGAAATGCTTAGACAGAAGCTTTACAAAGCCGGTGACACGGACAATTTTGATCTAACCAGTTCTGCTTATTTAAATGTAGGTGCGGCTAGTGCTCTGGAACTTACTGTCAATGGTACGATTGTTCCTGTCGGAGATACACCAAACCCTAAAAGAATACAGCTTAATTTGCAAAAAAGCTAGCATTTTGGCAGTTCCTGCGCTTTCCCGGGTAATGAATAATACGAAGAGATATCCTAGGCCGAGAGGGCTTGGGATGTTTCTTTTTTTACGGCTTCTTGCTATAATGCTATTGTAATTTGATGGAAAGGATGTTTTGTCTAAGATGAGTTCAGAATGCTCGTTTGATATCGTATCCAAGGTGGATATGCAGGAACTAAACAACGCCATTCAGCAGGCGGAAAAAGAGATCCTCACCCGCTTTGACTTTAAAGGCAGTAAAAGCAGCATTAAATTGGATAAGGACCAGCTTGTTGTCACCTCCGATGATGAGTTTAAGCTTCAGAATGTTCTTGATATTATGCACGCTAAAATGACGAAGCGCGGTATCTCGATTAAAAATCTCGAGTACAGTAAAGTAGAACCAGCGGCTGGTTCCACCGTAAGGCAGAAAATTAGCATGAAACAAGGTGTCGATCAGGAGAACTCGAAAAAAATTAACATTCTTATTCGTGACTCCAAACTTAAAGTTAAGACGCAAATCCAAGGTGATCAAATCCGCGTAACCGGGAAGAGTCGAGATGATTTACAGGCCGTTATTGCGCTCTTGCGTAAGGCGGAAATTCCTCTTGATTTACAATTTGTAAACTTGAAATAGGCATACATACGAAGTTCTTTGAAGTGTCTCCCCCTACATGTAGGGGGTTTTTACATTTTGACACCCTATAGGGCTTGTATTATACTGGTAGGGAGTGTTTTTTAGGACTATTGGAGGTTGTTTCTTTCATGACAGAAAAGGTTAAAGTAGTTACTCTTGGATGCGAAAAGAATTTGGTCGATTCCGAGATTATGTCAGGATTAATTCATGGCCGTGGTTTTCAGCTTGTTGATAACAAGGAAGATGCCACTGTCATTATCGTGAACACTTGCGGGTTCATTGATGCAGCAAAAGAAGAATCCGTTAATACAATTTTGGATATGGCAGAACTAAAGCAAACAGCGAATCTCAAGGCGCTAATCGTCTCCGGATGTCTTACACAACGCTACAAAAAGCAGTTGATGGAAGAAATGCCAGAGATTGATGGCATCGTGGGTACCGGAGATTTCGATAAGATCAACCATATCGTAGATGAGGCGCTTCGCGGAAAGAAACCGGTCCTTGTAGGGAATCCGGTATTTAATTATGATGCGGATCTGCCAAGACTCATGACAACTCCACGATATACAGCCTATGTGAAAATTGCAGAAGGCTGCGATAACGCTTGTACATTCTGCAGTATTCCAATCATGCGAGGCAGCTTTAAAAGCAGAAGTATGGAGTCCATCGTTACGGAAGTAGCCAATCTTGCAGCTCAAGGCGTTAAAGAAATTAGTCTAATTGCGCAGGATTCCACGAATTATGGAACAGATCTTTATGATGGTTTCATGCTGCCTACCTTGCTGAATAAAGTAAGCGAAGTGGAAGGCATCGAGTGGGTGCGGCTGCACTATGCTTACCCTGGATTCTTTAGTGACGAATTGATTGCTGTTATGGCATCTAATCCGAAGGTATGTAAGTACATTGATATGCCGCTTCAACACAGTGAAGATTCTATTCTTAAAAGGATGCGTAGACCTGGCCGCCAGAAGGATACACGTGAACTGGTTCGTAAAATTCGTGAAGCGATTCCGGATGTAGCCCTACGTACCTCACTCATTGTAGGATTCCCAGGTGAAACTGAGCAGGACTTCGAAAACTTGAAACAATTTGTTCGCGATGTTCAGTTTGACCGTCTCGGTGTGTTTGCCTATTCCAAGGAAGATGATACACCAGCAGCACGTTTGCCGGACCAAGTTCCTGATGATGTAAAAGAGTATCGAGCGAACGCGATTATGGAAATTCAACGTGAGATATCAAATTTGCGTGGCGGACGCCGCATCGGGCAGGAAATCGACGTGCTAATCGAAAGATACGATGGCAGAAGTGATGTATATATTGGTCGTTCCCAATTTGATGCTCCTGAAATTGATGGAGAAGTATTCGTGTCGAATGCGAAGCTTAACATAGGTGAACTAGCTAAAGTTCGTATTACCCACTCTTACGAGTTTGACTTATCCGGGGAGGTAATTGCATGAACCTAGCTAATCGCATCACCGTGGCGAGGATTTTATTAGTACCTATTATCATGTTTTTTCTGTTGATTAAGGTGAAATTCCCTCATATACGGATAGAGGAATTTAGCATAACGTATAATCAAATTATTGCTGCTTTAATTTTCATTATTGCAGCGAGTACAGACAGTTTAGATGGTTACATTGCCAGAAAACGTAATCTTGTGACCAACTTGGGCAAGCTGCTTGATCCTTTAGCGGATAAGCTGCTTGTAACGGCTGTTCTCGTCTCATTAGTGGAAATGGGTAAAGTAGATGCTTGGATTGTCATTGTCATTATCAGTAGAGAGTGGGCTGTCACAGGACTTCGCCAAATTGCTCTATTGGAGGGTACCGTGATGGCGGCTAGCAAATGGGGAAAAGCGAAGACGGCAGCTCAGATTACAGCCATCATTGCACTACTTATCAATAATTTTCCTTTTACGTTTCTGCACTTCCCTTTTGATGTTATAGCTAGTTGGGTAGCAGCAATTATTACCGTGTATTCTGGTGTAGAGTACTTTGTAAAGAATAAGCATGTCATTGATTTTTCGGAAAAAGCTTAAAACTTACCTAATATAGGGATCTTTGGTCGTAGGCCAAAGTCTCTCCTCTAAACGCGGTCGCTCATCTTTAAATGGCCGAGGGTAGAGGTTTTCTCATTTTAAGGAGGGAACTAGGAATGAAAGCTGAAATTATCGCTGTTGGAACGGAACTTTTATTAGGCCAAATTGTAAATACGAATGCTCAATTTCTTTCCAGAGAATGTGCTGCGCTTGGTGTTGATATGTATTTCCAAACGGTCGTTGGTGATAATGAACAGAGATTGCTAGATAGCTTCAAATTAGCCGTTTCAAGAGCTGACGTCGTTATTTGTACGGGAGGTCTTGGACCTACGCAGGATGATTTGACGAAGGATGTGCTTGCTGCATTTATAGGTCGTGAATTGATTGTCCATGAGCCCTCTATGAAAACAATTACGGAGATGTTCGAGTCACGCGGGATCCATATGGTGGAAAGCAACAGACGACAAGCGATGATGATCGAGGGAAGTGATCCTTTACATAACGAAACAGGACTTGCAGTAGGTAATGCATTTACATACGGAGGGACACATTTCATTCTGCTGCCTGGCCCGCCCAAAGAAATGAAGCCAATGTTCACCAAGTATGCGGTTCCTTGGCTGCGTGCACGGATGACTAATGAGATTCCGCTTTATTCCAAAATGCTTAAATTTGCCGGCATCGGTGAATCTAACTTGGAACATCAATTACTTGATCTAATCCAAGCTCAAACGGACCCAACGATCGCTCCATATGCCAAAGAAAGCGAAGTGACGATTCGCTTAACAACACGTGCACAGACAGCTTCAGAAGGTGAACGGAATCTTCATGCGACCGAGCAAGAGATTAGAACGCGATTAGGAGAGCATCTTTATGCCGACCAAGATGTTCCTATCGAAACGATTGTGCTGCAATTGCTTGGCGAGAAGAACCAGACACTTACTGTGGCTGAAAGCTGCACAGGCGGCCTGCTAAGCGATTTGATTACTTCGGTACCGGGGAGTTCCCAATCTTTCCTTGGAGGGATTATTTGTTATTCTAATGCCTTGAAGCATAAGCTCCTTGGTGTTCCAATGGAAGTACTGGAAGGGGAGGGTTCCCCAGGTGCTGTTAGCAGCGAGACAGCGACCCTCTTAGCGGAGCAATTGATTACTGTGACCGGAAGTGACTTTGGTCTATCCGTCACGGGTGTAGCCGGTCCAAGTCCGTCTGAAGGCAAGCCTGTAGGACTGGTTTATATAGGTTTTGCTCAAAAGAACGCAGCAACAAGGGTTATTACTTTGCAGCTATCTGGTAATCGGGAGTCCATCAAGCATAGAGCAGCCAAAAATGCGCTCTATCAATTATGGAAACAGTTGAAAGATAGCTAGAGTTCGCATATAATAAGGCTAAGTGTTAACGGAAGAACCGTAGCAAAGCGATAACTTTGTTGCGGTTTTTTGTTTGTTCGCTAAAAAGTCGAATGTATGTTCGAAAAAATGCTTGGCAAACACCTGAAAACAAGTTATCATATACCTATAATGATAGAAGAAGGAAGTGAGTGTTTTGTCAGATCGTCGCGCAGCACTTGATAATGCTTTACGTCAAATTGAGAAGCAGTTCGGAAAAGGCTCCATTATGAAGCTTGGAGAATCTACACATATGCAAGTTGAAACGATTTCATCCGGCTCTCTTGCGCTTGATATCGCGCTTGGAATAGGTGGATTTCCACGCGGAAGAATTATTGAAGTATATGGACCTGAGTCTTCTGGTAAAACTACGGTAGCTCTGCATGCTATCGCAGAAGTACAGAAGAATGGTGGACAAGCAGCTTTTATCGATGCGGAGCACGCATTGGATCCTTCATATGCAAGCAAGCTTGGTATTAATATAGATGAGCTTCTACTCTCTCAGCCAGATACAGGTGAACAAGCACTTGAAATCGCTGAAGCATTAGTACGAAGTGGAGCTGTAGATATTATTGTTATTGACTCCGTAGCGGCATTAGTGCCTAAAGCAGAGATTGAAGGCGATATGGGTGATTCTCACGTGGGTCTTCAGGCTCGATTGATGTCCCAAGCACTTCGTAAGCTGTCTGGTGCGATCAACAAGTCCAAAGTTATCGCGATTTTCATTAACCAATTACGTGAAAAAGTTGGCGTTATGTTCGGTAACCCAGAGACAACACCTGGCGGCCGTGCACTCAAGTTCTACTCATCCGTTCGACTAGATGTTCGTCGTGTGGAAACCATCAAACAGGGTAATGATATGGTTGGTAACCGCACAAGAATTAAAGTCGTTAAGAATAAAGTAGCTCCGCCGTTTAAACAAGCAGAAGTAGATATTATGTACGGTGAAGGAATTTCACGCGAAGGCAGTATTATTGATATCGGAACAGAGATGGATATCGTTAATAAAAGCGGAGCTTGGTATTCGTATGAAGGTGAGCGTCTTGGTCAAGGCCGTGAGAATTCGAAGCAGTTTTTGAAAGATAACAAAAGTATCTCGGAAACGATTGAATTACGGATTCGAGAGAACAGTAATTTAATCAAAGCAATCCCTCTTAATGTTGACGAGGAAGATGATGAGTTGGAACCAGATTTCGAATAAGTTTTAATGATCATACATGAAAGCACCTTAAACCTTGTGTTAAGGTGCTTTTCTTCATTGAAGGAGTTGGTTAGTTTTGAATAGTGAAGAGCAACAACCATTGTTAATCATCACCAAGGTTGAGAAACAGAAGCGTGGTAAGCATCGATACAATATATTTCTAAATGAAGAATACGCATTCTCCGTTCATGAAGATATTTTAATCAAGCATCGGTTAAATAAAGGGGAAACCATACATCTCCAAGAAATCGAAAGTATAACGCTTGATGAGGAACAGAATATGGCTTATATAAAGGCAATAAGCATGATAGGCAGACGACCTCATTCATTAAGTGAAGTAAAACGTAAGCTGAAAGAGAAAGGATTCGAAGTGCCTATTATTGCATGGGCATGTGAGAAGCTAGTTCAGCAAAATTATATCAATGATGAGGAATTTGCGAAAATGTGGACAGATAATCGCATTATTTCGCAGCGAAAAGGTCGTAATCTCGTTCGACAAGAGCTTCAACAAAAAGGTATTGATAAAGAATTGGTCAAAAATGCCATGGAAACTATCGATCCTGAAGATGAGTTTGCAGGGGCAATGAAGTTGGGGCAAACGAAATGGAAGCAAACCTCAGGAAAGACTATGGATCGTAAAAGAAAGACGGGAGCTTTTCTTATGCGGAGAGGCTATACAGGTTCTATTGTTAACAAGGTTTTGGGTGTATTAAGCAGTGAATCGAGTGAAGAGGAATTTGAAATCTCAGATGACTCGTTCGATTATTAATGTCATTAATTATATGTTTTATTAGTTAATGACATTAAATATTATCTGGTGCTGGAAATAGTTATTCTGTCATCTCAGGGACATTCGCTTGACAAGCTTCTTCGACAAAAGATAAAATAACAGTGTATATTTTCATAATGTATTCAAAATCATACTTAATTCATTGATTTTGAGGGGACAGATGTAGAAACCGCCAATTTTTACACTGTTGATTATGGATTATTAGCACTATAGTGCCTCTAACGCACGGTGCGCATTCATTTAAAAGCCATGCTCTTAATAAGTAGGGTATGTATGACTAGTCAAACAATTAAAAATCGGATTAAAAAACCGAAGGGAATCCCAGGCTAACACCTTGGAGAAACCAACGAGGAGGTGAACAAGATGATGCCATTCATCTGGATCCTGATCATTCTCATTGTTGGAGCTGCATGCTTAGGGATTGGTTATTTTATCCGTAAATCTCTTGCAGAAGCGAAAATTTCCAGTGCTGAAACAGCCGCTGAACAGATTAGAGAATCTGCCAAGAAGGAAGCAGAAGCACTGAAAAAAGAAACGGTTCTGGAAGCAAAGGACGAAGTGCACAAACTGAGGTCCGAAGCTGAAAAAGACATTCGTGAACGTCGAAATGAAATTCAACGACAAGAAAGACGATTGTTGCAAAAAGAGGAATCGCTGGATAAAAAATTAGAATCTCTCGAGCGTAAAGAAGAGCAAGTTGCCAACAAAGAGAAGCGGATCGAGGATACACAATCACAAATTGATCAGCTTTATAAAAGCCAAGTTTCGGAGTTAGAGCGAATTTCTGGTCTTACAATGGATGAAGCTAAGAGTATCATTCTTACAAATGTAGAACAGGAAGTTCGTCACGAAACCGCACAGCTTATTAAAGAAATCGAACAGCAGGCCAAAGAAGAAGGCGATAAGAAAGCTCGTGAAATCATCACGCTCGCCATTCAACGTTGTGCTGCTGATCACGTTGCTGAAACAACCGTTTCAGTTGTATCACTGCCAAATGAAGAAATGAAAGGCCGAATCATCGGTCGTGAGGGACGTAATATTCGCGCTCTGGAAACATTGACGGGTATTGACCTTATTATTGATGATACGCCAGAAGCAGTTATTTTATCAGGATTTGATCCAATCCGACGCGAAATTGCTCGTACATCTTTAGAGAAGCTTGTTGCTGATGGACGAATTCATCCAGCACGCATTGAAGAGATGGTTGAGAAATCCCGTAAAGAAGTGGACGAACGTATTCGCGAATATGGGGAGCAAGCCACGTTTGAGGTTGGTGTACACGGATTGCATCCTGACTTGATCAAAATTTTGGGTCGCTTGAAATTCAGAACAAGTTACGGTCAAAACGTGTTGAAACATTCCATGGAAGTAGCTTATCTGGCTGGTCTGATGGCCGGGGAGCTCGGGGTAGACGTAACTTTGGCGAAACGTGCCGGGCTGCTTCATGACATCGGTAAGGCGCTAGACCACGAGGTTGAAGGATCTCATGTGGAAATCGGTGTTGAGATTGGTAAGAAGTACAAGGAGCATCCAGTCGTTATTAATAGTATTGCATCGCATCACGGTGATGTAGAAGCAACCTCTGTTATTGCGATGTTAGTAGGAGCTGCAGATGCTTTATCCGCAGCCAGACCTGGAGCACGCAGAGAGACGCTCGAAACGTATATTAAGCGTCTGGAGAAGCTTGAAGAGATTTCGGAATCCTTCGAAGGTGTTGAGAAATCATACGCCATTCAAGCAGGTCGTGAAGTACGCGTTATGGTTCAGCCGGAGAAAGTGGATGATACCGAAGCGTTCCGTCTAGCCCGCGATATTACGAAGAAAATCGAGGGTGAACTCGATTATCCAGGACATATTAAGGTTACGGTCATTCGTGAAACAAGAGCTGTTGAATACGCTAAATAAGATCCCAATGCGAAAAGTGGCTGATATAGCCACTTTTCCTTATTTTCAGGCTGGTCATTGAATCCATCAATTGCTCGTCTTTGCATCTTCGATTTATAAAGGAGTTATTAAATTGTTATGAAAATTGTATTTATTGGCGATATTGTAGGATCTGTTGGAAGAAAAGCGTTAAAAAATATTATGCCTAGACTAAAGCAAGCTCATCCTCACGCAGTGTTCATTGCTAATGGCGAGAATGCTGCCGCAGGAAAAGGGATTACAGCAGCTATCGCTAAAGAAATCTATGAGATGGGCATTCAGGCTCTGACAATGGGCAATCATACGTGGGACCAAAAAGAGATTTTTGATTTCATTGATCGTGACGAGAAGATGGTTCGACCCGCTAACTTTCCTCCAGGAACACCGGGTAGAGGACATACGGTTATTAAGGTCAAGGATCAAGAACTATTGATTATTAATTTGCAGGGACGCACATTTTTACCGCCGATTGATTGCCCATTTCGTAAAGTGGATGAAATTCTTGAAGCGGATAAGAAAAAACATAAATTTGTATTTGTTGATTTTCATGCGGAAGCAACTTCTGAGAAAATTGCGATGGGTTGGCATTTGGATGGAAAAGTGTCTGCAGTTGTCGGCACACATACACATGTACAAACGAATGATAACCGTGTTCTGCCGCAAGGAACAGCTTATGTAACCGATGTAGGGATGGTAGGGCCGCGCGATGGTATTCTTGGCGTTGAACGTAATGCTGTACTGCAAAAGTTCAAAACCCAGCTTCCAGTTCGTTTTGTAACCGACGAAGGCAAATGGCATTTCCATGCTGTCGTGATTGAATTGAACGATCAGACCGGTTTGGCAAAAGGAATTAACCTTATCCGTTATGATGAAGATCAAGTATTCATGGATTAGCAGATAATTCTAACTATTGCAAATATATAATTGAATACCATAGCATGTTTGTTAATCCTTGAGAATATGATGGGTAATGGAATCTATCCATCATTCCCGAGGAGGTACTATTCATGGATGTATTAAAAGTTTCAGCAAAATCCAATCCAAACTCCGTAGCAGGTGCATTGGCAGGTGTTTTGCGTGAGCGTGGAGCGGCGGAGCTCCAAGCTATTGGTGCAGGCGCCTTAAACCAAGCCATCAAAGCAGTAGCTATC
Source organism: Paenibacillus sp. Soil787 (assembly GCF_001429545.1). GTDB lineage: Bacteria > Bacillota > Bacilli > Paenibacillales > NBRC-103111 > Paenibacillus_E. The sequence continues at coordinate 255,060 of NZ_LMSP01000012.1, read as the reverse complement.
GCAAGAGGATTTGTCGCGCCCAGTGGAGTTGACTTAATTTGTGTACCAGCCTTCACAGACATCGTGATTGACGGGGAAGATCGGACGGCCATTAAACTTATTGTAGAACCAAGGTAATTAAGCCGGATCATACTAAATACCTAGCCTGTTTACCTAGTAGACAGGTTTTTCACAATGCCTATCAAACCTCTGCTTAGGGGTTTTTGTGTTGTCTAGATGGTGTATAGGAGGCTGCAAAGATGAGAATAATGGATGGTCACTGCGATGCACTTACGAAATTGTATATGAACCCCAAGCTGGATTTCGATAAGGAAGAACAAGAGTTGGATGTTAATTATCCAAGGCTTAAGCAAGCCGGAGTTAAAGTTCAGTGTTTTGCTATCTACTTATCGGACTCTATTCAGCAGCCTACATTCGATCATATTTTGCAAATGATTGATTTATTTCATCGAAAAATTATACGTCATCCAGGCATGAAATTTATTCAAAATGTAGAAGACTGGCGTGCTGTTGAAGCAGGGGAACAGATTGGAGCTATTCTAACTCTTGAAGGTTTAGATGCTTTAGCTGGTAACATGACACATTTAAGGATTCTTCACCTTCTTGGAGTTAGAAGTATTGGCTTGACTTGGAACTATGCAAATTGGGCTGCAGATGGTGTTATGGAGCCGCGTAAAGGTGGTTTTACAAGAAAAGGCAAGCTGATGTTAAAAGAATTAGAAACTATGGGTATAATAGCAGATGTATCTCATTTATCCGTAGCGGCGTTCTGGGAATTGGTTGAGGTGTATTCGAAACCATTTATTGCCTCCCATTCGAACGCTCAAAAAGTATGTCCTCATCCAAGAAATTTATCAGACGATCAAATCAAAGCTATCATCCAGTGTCAAGGACTGATCGGGATTACGTTTGTTCCTTACTTTGTAGATAGCACGAATTTAGCTGTACCTGTTACGGCATTGCTGAAACATATTGATCATGTTTGTTCAATGGGCGGGGAAGGGCATATTGGCTTTGGATCGGATTTTGATGGGATCGAGCAATGGATGAAAGGCTTGAGACATGTCGGTCAATATGGAAATATAATAGAAGCTTTATGTAAAAACTATAAGGAAGCACAAGTGGAGGCATTCCTGTATGGAAATTGGCGGAATTTCATGCTCACCAATCTCCCGAAGTGAAAGCTATGAATCATTCTAATATTGATATGGATTCGATCTAAAAACTCTATGTTTTAGAATCGTTTAAACCCTTGCAATTTGGTCTGTAAAGGCATACAATTTTGGATGACAAGTGAAAGAAATTTTTTATAGCTTCATCTTAAATTACCACAAATTAGCTTTTTAAGTTCTTCATGCAGCTACAATCAAAAGGAGTGGACGTACGGTGATTAGTCAGTTATCTTGGAAAATCGGAGGTCAGCAGGGTGAAGGGGTCGAAAGTACAGACCGCATTTTCTCTACTGCATTGAACCGTCTCGGTTACTATTTGTATGGGTACCGTCATTTCTCTTCACGGATTAAGGGGGGACATACAAATAACAAGATTCGCATCAGCACTAAACCGATTCGCGCAATTTCAGACGATTTGGATATTTTGGTCGCTTTCGACCAAGAAAGTATCGATTTTAATGCACACGAACTTCGTGATAACGGTGTTATCGTTGCAGATGCTAAGTTTAACCCCGTTTTACCGGAAGGAATTAAAGCACGTTTGTTTCCAGTTCCAATTACAGCGATTGCAGAAGAGTTAGGAACTTCCTTATTTAAGAACATGGCCGCATCAGGCGCTTCTTGGGCATTGCTCGGTTTGCCGCTTGACGTGTTTAATAAAGCTGTTGAAGAAGAATTTGGCCGTAAAGGCGCAGCAGTTGTAGAAAAAAATATTGAAGCTGTTCGTAAGGGTGCAGAATCCGTTCTAGAGTTAGCCGGTGGACCTATCGCTGACTTCCAATTGGAACCAGCTGACGGCAACCAAAAATTGTTCATGATCGGTAACGATGCAATTGCTCTTGGAGCTGTAGCAGCAGGTTGCCGCTTTATGCCAGCTTATCCAATTACACCTGCATCTGAAGTCATGGAATACTTGCAAAAAGCACTTCCTAAATTAGGTGGTACTGTTATCCAAACCGAAGATGAAATTGCAGCATGTACAATGGCTATCGGCGCTAACTACGCTGGTGCTCGTGCGCTAACAGCATCTGCAGGTCCTGGTCTATCTTTGATGATGGAAGCCATTGGCCTTGCTGGTATGACTGAAACGCCTGTAGTTATCGTAGATACACAACGTGGTGGTCCAAGTACGGGTCTTCCAACGAAACAAGAGCAATCTGACTTGAACGCAATGGTATACGGTACACACGGAGAAATCCCAAAAATCGTTCTTTCCCCAAGCACAATTGAAGAGTGCTTCTACGATACAATTGAAGCTTTCAATCTTGCTGAAAAATATCAAGTTCCAGTCATTCTGATGACGGACCTACAGCTTTCCTTGGGTAAACAATCCGCAGAAATGCTAGATTACAACCGCATTGTGATTGATCGCGGAGCACTAGTTTCAGAAGCTCCTGAACAAGAAGCGAATCAATTGTTCAAACGCTATGAGTTCACTGAGAACGGTGTTTCACCACGTGTGATTCCTGGCGTGAAGAATGGTATTCACCATGTTACAGGTGTTGAGCATGACCAAACGGGGCGTCCTTCAGAAAGCACTGAAAACCGTCAACGTATGATGGATAAGCGTCTTGAGAAGCTAAAACACATTCAAGTAACAGATGCAATTAAATTCGACGCACCTCATGAGAATCCAGATCTTCTGATTATCGGAATGGGTTCCACTGGTGGAACGATCGATGAAGCAAGAAGCCGCGTTGAACTGGAAGGAATTAAGACAAATCACGCTACAGTGCGTTTGATTCATCCGTTCCCTGCAGAGCAGCTGAGACCTCTTGTTGAAAAAGCGAAAACAGTTATCGTTGTTGAAAACAACGCAACTGGACAATTAGCAGATCAAATTAAACTGCATGTTGGTCATGCAGATAAAATTAAAAACGTTCTTAAATACAACGGTAACCCATTCTTGCCAGCAGAAATTGAACAAAAATGTAAGGAGTTGACTTTAGCATGGCAACATTAAAAGACTTTCGTAACAATGTAAAGCCTAACTGGTGTCCTGGTTGCGGAGACTTCTCCGTACAAGCGGCAATTCAGCGTGCAGCAGCTAATGTTGGTTTAGAGCCTGAAGGTCTAGCAATCGTATCTGGTATCGGCTGTTCTGGTCGTATCTCTGGTTACATCAATGCTTATGGTTTTCACGGAATTCACGGTAGATCTTTGCCAATCGCACAAGGTGTGAAAATGGCTAACCGCGATTTGACAGTTATCGCTTCAGGCGGTGACGGCGACGGCTTCGCTATCGGTATGGGACATACTGTACATGCGATTCGTCGTAACATTGATGTAACATACATCGTAATGGATAACCAAATCTACGGTTTGACAAAAGGTCAAGCATCCCCACGTAGTGCGGAAGGTTTCAAAACGAAAAGCGTTCCATCAGGTACAATTGAGTCAGCAATCTCACCTTTAGAAGTTGCTATGGCTGCCGGTGCTTCTTTCGTAGCACAATCGTTCTCCAGTAACTTGAAACAGTTAACGGCTGTTATCGAAGCTGGTTTGAATCACAAAGGTTTCTCTTTGATTAACGTATTTAGCCCATGCGTAACTTTCAATAAAGTAAACACGTATGACTGGTTCAAAGAGAACATCGTGGATCTGGATGAAATTCCTGATTATGATTACACAAACCGTGTGATGGCAATGACCAAAATCATGGAAACAAACTCCATGCTGACGGGCATTATCTATCAAAACAAAGAGAAAAAGAGCTATGAAGATTCCATTCCAAGCTTTGCTAAAGAAGGACTTGCGAAACAAGACCTTAAGCTTTCGGAAGCTGATTTCAGTAAAATGCTTACTGAATTCAAATAATAGTTATACCTTGAAGGCATATGGAGATTTTCCGTATGCCTTTTTTGCTGAGCGGCAATAATGGCTACTATTACAAAGTTAAAGGATGGATACTATGAAAACAATCCCTGTAGGAGTTTCAGCTAGACATATACATCTATCTCCAGCTCATATCGACGTTTTATTTGGTAAGGGATATGAATTGACGACGTTTAAAGATCTCTCACAACCAGGGCAATTTGCTGCGCAAGAAACGGTTGCGATTGTTGGGCCAAAATGTAAGATCGAGAAAGTGCGTATTCTTGGACCCGCTCGTCCTAGTACACAAATTGAAGTATCGCGAACGGATGCTTTTTCTTTAGGGATAAGCCCGCCGGTACGTGAATCCGGACAGATAGAGAACACTCCTGGCCTCCGTGTCATTGGTCCACAGGGTGAGATAGATCTAGAGCAAGGCGTAATTGTCGCGGCTAGACATATTCACTTTCATACTTCGGATGCTGTGAAATGGGGTATTCAAGATAAACAGCTTCTGCGTGTCAAAGTGAAGGGAGAACGACCGTTGATTTTCGAGAATGTCATTGCGCGCGTATCTGATCACTATGCATTAGACATGCATATTGACACGGATGAGGGTAATGCTGCTGGTGTGAAAACTGGCGATTTAGCTGAAATAATTGATTAGTTATGTAAGTAAATATTCATATATATGCTAATTTCTTTTTGTACTATGTAGGCTTGTGATGCTATAATAAAAGTTGCGTCAGTTTACTACTGCAAAACTCTACGAAAACTCTTAGGAGGAAAGAAATTGGCTAACCAAGTGAAATCCGACAAGGATTATTCCCAATATTTTCAGCCTCCTTCACTGACAGATGCAAAGAAGCGCGGAAAAGAAGAGATCGCCGTACACTATGACTTCACCATTCCTGAGGACATGCAGGAGTTCGGCAAAGATAAATATTATTTGATTCGCACTTACGGATGTCAGATGAATGAGCATGATACAGAAGTAATGAAGGGTTTACTCGAGCAAATGGGCTATCAACCGACAGAGGACAAGTACCAAGCAGATGTTATTCTGCTCAACACTTGTGCGATAAGGGAGAATGCCGAAGACAAGGTGTTCGGTGAGCTTGGCCATTTAAAAGCGCTGAAAGCACAGAAACCGGGCCTTGTACTGGGTGTTTGTGGTTGTATGTCGCAGGAAGAAGCGGTCGTGAATCGAATTATGCAAAAGCATGCTTTTGTAGATTTGATATTCGGAACGCACAATATTCATCGACTTCCGTCTCTTTTAAAGGATGCCTTCTATAACAAGGAAATGGTCGTTGAGGTTTGGTCCAAAGAAGGCGATATCGTTGAAAATTTACCAAAAAAACGTGAGGGAATCCGTGCTTGGGTGAACATCATGTTCGGCTGCGATAAGTTCTGTACATACTGTATAGTTCCTTATACGCGGGGTAAAGAGAGAAGTCGCCGACCACAAGACGTGCTAGCTGAAGTTAGGGACTTGGCTCGGCAAGGGTTTCAGGAAATTACGCTGCTTGGACAGAATGTTAATGCCTATGGTAAAGATTTTGAGGATATTACGTATTCATTCGCTGATTTGATGGACGATATTCGTAAAATTGATGTGCCGCGCATTCGCTTTACTACTTCACATCCAAGAGATTTTGATGATCGCTTGATTGAAGTACTAGGTAAACGCGGTAATCTTGTAGAGCATATTCATCTGCCAGTTCAATCGGGTAATACCGAGGTTCTGAAAAGAATGAGCAGAAAGTATTCCAGAGATCATTATTTACAGTTGGCCCGTAAAATTAAAGAAACAATGCCTGATGTCGTTCTGACAACAGATATTATTGTTGGTTTTCCAGGTGAAACGGATGAGCAGTTCGATGAGACCATGTCTCTTTATGAGGAAGTAGGCTTCGATTTCGCGTTTACATTTATTTATTCGCCGCGAGAAGGTACGCCTGCTGCCGATATGGAAGATAATGTACCGATGGAAGTAAAGAAACAACGACTTTATCGGTTGAATGAGCTTGTTAATAAACACAGTAAAGCGAGCAATGAGAGATTGTTAGATCAGACCGTTGAAGTACTTGTTGAAGGTGAAAGCAAGAATAATGCTGATGTACTAGCTGGTCGCACGCGGACGAATAAATTGATTCATTTTACTGGTGATAAGTCTTTAATCGGTCAAATGGTTGAAGTGGAAGTTACGCATGCACAGACATGGATTTTGAAGGGTGAGATTGTTCACAAGCCCATGAAAATGTCCATATAATTTGAAGTTGAAAGAGATAGGAGCGTGTTTAGAAGTGTCCCAATGTGAACATAAACATAACGATAATGAGCCTCATGCTTTTAAAGTAGAGGAGTTTACAAATACGGAAATGATCGTTCGCGAAGATATTTTAACCAAAGCGAAGGAATTGGCTGAATTGTTAACGACTTCGAATGAGGTACAATTTTATCAAAAGGCTGAGAAGCAAATCGCTACGAATCCTGATATCCAAGTGCTCATTAGTGCGATCAAAAAGAAACAGAAGGAAGTCGTTGCTTTCGAGACTTTCCAAAATGCTAAAATGATCGAGAAAATTGAGAATGAGATTGAAGTGCTGCAGGATCAATTAGACGAGATTCCGATTGTGAATGAATTTAAGCAAACGCAAGAGGATATCAATTATCTATTGCAGCTTGTTATGTCGGTCATTCGTGATACGATTTCGGATAAAATAAATGTAGAAGCAGGTACGGCGGAAGCTCCGACATCTTGCGATTAAGATAACGTCCTCTGGGAATTAGAAAATCGCCCTCTACTCAGGCTTGCTGCTTGAAATGAGTGGCGATTTTTTCCCAAAAGGGCAGCTTATGAAATGAGTCTTTCGATCGGAAAGACGGAAGAAGACTTACTCGAAGGAGACATTGTCATGCTTACAGTTCGTAATTTAAGTAAAGTATATCCTCCGGACAATCAGGTACTTTCACAAGTGAGCTTTCAAGTTGATGAAGGCGAATTCATTGCGGTTATTGGGGGAAGTGGAAGTGGGAAAACCACGTTACTTCGCTGTATCAGCCATCAAGAGAAATGGACAAGTGGTCAGTTGATCTATAACTCCATCGATATATCGAAGCCAGGTCCATTCGAACGCTTCAAATTAGGTAGAGATTTCGCATTTCTTGAAGAAAAACCTGCCTTGAATCGAAATAAAAGCGCTGTCAAGAATGTCATGATGGGTCGTGTCTATCAAGCTCCTCTGCGTATTTTGACTGGTATGACTTCAAGAGATGAACATGTGGACAGCATGGATTATTTGGAAAAAGTGGGGTTGCTTGATAAGGGTGATAAGAAGGTTGGCCAGCTAAGCGGCGGTGAGCAGCAGCGTGTTGCTATTGCTAAAGCGCTAATTCTTGGACCCAAAGTACTTGTCGCGGATGAACCTGTCTCTGGACTTGATCCAAAATCAACGGAATATATCTTGCAGGATTTGAAATCGCTTTGCAAAGATCGTAATATGAGCGTCATTGCTACTTTGCACCAAGTTGAGCTTGCGGAGAGATATGCCACTCGCATTTGGGGACTCTCAGAAGGTAAAATTGTGCTGGATATTCCGGCTAGGTCACTCACCATGCGTGAAAAAAAGCTCATCTTTGGTGAAGTATGATCCAGGTCTTATTCGTTTGCTTAGGAAATATATGCCGTTCTCCCATGGCTGAAGCTGTTTTTCGTCATCAGGTCAAAATGGCGGGTCTCGATGCTGTAATTGCTATTGATTCTGCCGGAACCGGTGATTGGCACATCGGACACCCCCCACATCAAGGAACTAGGGACATATTGGATCAGCAACAAATTAATCGTGAGGGTCTAAAGGCAAGGCAAGTTAAGTCCAATGACTTTGTACAATTTACATATATAATTGCGATGGATGAGAGTAATGTAACGAATCTGGCATCGTTTGCTCCTGCTTTAGCTTTAGTAGAAGGTGAGAAACGAGCTGCCATTCATAAATTGCTGGATTTTGCACCTGATCGCTCTAATAAAGATGTTCCAGACCCCTATTACACGGGTAATTTTCAAGAGGTGTACGAAATGGTAGAAGAGAGCTGTGAACGTTTACTAGCCTTTATTGTCGAGAGCGAAAATCTGTAAGATGACCTCTTAGGAAACAAGGATAAACGACTCCGTCGTCCTTTAGGGACGAGCGCGTTTGTCAAGGTAGATGCGAAGCAAAAGTATAAAATTTATACTTTCTTATCTACTAATAAAAGCAAGGGTTAGAAAAGAGTTTTTTCTTTTCACCCTTGCTTTTTTGTAGTGGAGTAGTATTAAAATATGGTTATACCGACGAGCTGAATATATTCAGATATGACTTTGAGCATACTCGGATGGATGGGAATGATGATATCGGTTGGCCCTATTTCGAACAGCCCACTGCGGTTATGGACGGTTGCTGCTTGGACATAAATGCGGAAGTAATCAGAACCCGGAGCTACATGTGTGAATTCTCGATTGGCTGATCGCGAGTTTACGAAGGTGACAGCTTTGAGAGCAGATTTATCGTATGGAATAATGCTGATTATATGTTCCAACTTGAAATAATAATTAATGTGAGGTTTGTGAAGGATCAACTCTTTGGATGAGACGGTAAGACCGAAATCCCTCTTCTTATGCGACATTTTCAAGTCGCCCTCAAGTGATTTAATCGGAATGAAATCTGAATTCATAGTAAAGCCCTCCTAACCAGCCATGATGACCGCTTGTCTTAACAGAATAGCACAGATCATCAAGGTTGTTAATGGAGGGTGCTGGGTGCTCACTTTTGCTGAAATAAAATGGAACATTGGGTGCCTTGGTTTATATGGCTGGAGAAGGAGATTTTTCCGTTCATCATTTTGATAATGCTCATGACCACGACGAGTCCAAGTCCAGTTCCTTGTTCTTTGGTCGTGTAAAATGGCATACCGATTGAATTTAATTGCTGTTTACTCATTCCAACACCAGTGTCAGAAATAGAAATTTGAACGGCATTAGGCAGTTTACTGGTGTTTAATGAAATTTTACCGCCGTTAGGCATGGACTCAATCGCATTTTTAATCAGATTCATCAAGCATTGGCGCAGCTTTTTGGATTCACCTAGGATGTAAAGGGGTTCTTCATTTTCATGACTAGTATGGATAGCAACCTGGTGATCTGTAGCAAAAGGCGTGATGAAACGCAGCATGGCTTCTATCTCTTCTTTGAGTTCTAATTGTTCCTGCAAGTTAGAAGATGGCTTGGCATAGTTTAAGTAATCACCGAGGATGGCGTTCGCCTGATCCACTCCTGACAATGCGAGGTCGACATAGCGTTTGTGATCCATGAAGGAAAGCTCTTTCTGATCCAGCAATTGAAGAAAGCCTCTTGTTGATGTGAGCGGATTACGAATTTCATGAGAAATGGTGGCTGCAAACTGGCCGAGCATTCGATCCTTTTCCAATGCGACAAGTCTCTGTTTGTGCATCTCATGCTTTTTCACAAAAAATTGTAAGTATGTAATCATCCAAAGTGAAAAAAAGGAAAAAATTACGGTGTATACAGCATACATCGTGATATGAGATTGTATGTATAGCGCTAGAAGCGCATACAATACTTCGTACACGAGCAGCATAGCCGTTGCATGTGTTAATTTCATCCTGAGTGTTAGTTGACTTATCGTATTTCTGAAGAGAAATCCAACTAATAATAGAACAGCACTGCTTATTAAAGCGGGTTGCCAGTAGTAATTCAGGACGACCATACAGCCTATGTTAAATAAGGTACAGGTTATAAAAGCTGGTATGAAGCCGACATACAGAAGCATAGCAATCAAGCTGATCGGAAATAAATGGAGGGAATAAATGAAGGGATCAATGTCTTCAAATTTCCAATACAAAAAGATGAGTATGATTAAAATAATTGCGAATAGAAACCTACGCTGATATTCTTTGTAAATGAAAATTGGGGTAAGAACTAGATGGATTAATATAGCACTCATGATGTAGAAGAGACCATGTAGTTCATTGGAAATGATTGAATGGAACAAATGAATGCCATCCTTTCCGCTGTCCGACAGTATCTTTTTTATTTCTACATTATCTCACAAAAACTGACCTTATCAAGGGAAATGGGACATTTCGAATGCTAAAGATTTGATAAAGACTTATGGTGTTATTCCTATAAACCGCGGTATAATAAAGGAACACGACGATGCAAGCGTTTACAATCTAAGTTGCTTGGCTAACAAGGAGAGATGAGAATGCGGGCGTGCTCACAGGTTTGCGGTGTTGTCTTTAATCCGATTGATGATGATTATGTGGACGTATGTGAGGATTGTGAGGATGCCGAGAAGGATAATTCTGCTCAAGACGAGCATGCAGGGCCGAGAAGTTACTATTTGGGAGGGTGCGGCCTTATCATCGATTATTTGCTATGAATGGACCGTTCAAAAAAAGGTTGATTACCAGAGATTTATTGTTACAATGAGAGTAGATTTACTATTCATACTATTCATTCTTTATGCAGTTCATTTTTGAAAGGAGACCTGGTATGGTAACTTTACCTAAATTGAACGATCTCGGTTTTTTTGAGATTAGACTGGAATCCATCGGTGGACTCGGCGCAAATCTAGCGGGTAAGATGCTGGCGGAAGCGGGAGTCGTAGGGGTGGGTTTGAACGGGGTTAGCTTTTCTTCCTATGGTTCTGAGAAGAAAGGTTCGGCAGTGAAAGCACATATTAGATTTTGTGACATGGATACGAGAATTCGAGATACTTCACCGGTTGAACGACCGCATGTTGTGGGTGTTTTTCATGAATCGCTTTCCAAAACTGTAAACGTTATCAGTGGCATCTACGAAGATAGTACAGTACTTGTAAATTCGACAAAAACACCGGATGAGTTGAAGGAAAAGATGAAGCTCCGGGGCGGTACAATTGCCGTTATCGATGCCATTGGAATTTCGCTAGAAGAGAAGAACCGTGTGAATATGGCGATGCTTGGCGCGCTGTTCCGGTTATGTGATTTCCTTGATCCCGATGTCATGAGAGGCGTTATTCGTAAATCATTAGAAAAGAAATATCCGCTTGCTGTTGCACCCGCCTTACGAACTTTTGACCGCGGTTACAATGAAGTTAAGTTCCAAACGTATGCGCTTCCAGAAGGGGAAACGATGCCCGATTTTGTTCGTTTCGATACGCCGGTTCTTGGCTATGAAACGCAGTCCATTGGGGGCGTCATTACGAATCCCGGAAACAGCATTCTGAAAGATTTAAGCATTTCACGTGCGGGGATGATGCCGCATTTCCATGAAGATAAATGTATCCACTGTGCTTCCTGTGATAATGTTTGTCCGGATTTCTGTTTCGTTTGGGATGAACTCCCCGACAAGAAAGGGCGGCCTCAAATGTTCTTACAGGGCATTGACTATCAATATTGTAAAGGTTGCCTTAAATGTGTACAGGCTTGTCCGACCGAAGCGCTCACTAATGAGCGAGAAGAAGATGGTTATGCGGACTTACATCGCATGCCGCATCGTTTCAATCTGGCTGTAAACTCTTAGAGAGTATTTATAGGAGAAGGGTGGAACTACTCGCATGTCCATTGATATCAAGAAGGAACTAGGGCAAGCCAAGGTCGAACAGCGCATTGTATATGAATCAGGTAACGAGATGGCGGCATATGCGGCTCATCAAATAAATTATCATGTAATGGGATACTTTCCGATATCTCCATCTACGGAGGTTGCCCAATTTCTAGATCTTATGAAGTCCAACGGACAGCATGATATTGTGCTCATTCCAGCAGACGGTGAACATGGTTCGGCAGGGATATGTTATGGCGCTTCAACTGCTGGCGGCCGCGTATTTAACGCGACTAGCGCCAACGGTTATTTGTACATGTTGGAACAAATGCCGGTACAATCTGGGACACGCTTTCCCATGGTAATGAATTTGGTATGCCGCTCCGTCTCCGGACCGCTAAATATTCATGGGGATCACTCTGACTTGTATTATGCTTTGAATACGGGTTGGCCGATTGTGATGTGTCGGGACCCGCAAGCGGTCTATGACATGAATATCATAGCTTTAAAACTGGCGGAAGATCCGGAAGTTCGTTTGCCGGTTTTGGTTGCATCGGACGGCTATTTCACGTCCCACCAAAAGCGTAGAGTTCAAACGTTCGCGCATCGTGAGGATGTGCATGCATTCATCGGAGAGAAGCCACAGGGCTTCCCGGATACGCTGGATCGTAATAATCCGATTACCGTAGGTCCTTATATGAATGAGCCGGATTATATCAATAACTGCTATCAGCAGTCCATGGCCATGTACAACGCAGAAGGTGTTTATGATCGTATTCGGCAGGAATACGCTGAGCTGACGGGCCGTGATTATCCGATTCTTGAGCTATATCGGATGGAGGACGCGGAAGTCGCGGTGTTCTTGATGAATTCGGCTTCCGAAATCATCAAAGACGTCGTCGACCAGCTCCGCGAGAAGGGCATTAAGGCCGGATCGATCGCGCCGAATATCATCCGTCCATTCCCAGCAAAGCAGATCGCTGAAGCTTTGCAGCATGTGAAGGCGATCACGGTTGGCGATCGCGCGGATTCCTATGGCGGCCATGGCGGCAATATGGTCAACGAAATTAAAGCGGCGCTGTTCACACATGGGAACAGAGATACGCTTGTCATAAGCCGAATCTACGGCTTAGGTGGCAAGGACTTTTATGCCGAAGATGGGCATAATTTGTTCCAGTTTGCCATTGACGCTGTACAAAGCGGCAAGGTGGAAGTTCCTTTCGATTACTACGGCCACACACCGGGTGATCCTTTGAAAGCGCCGAAGCGGGTGTTGACGCCGATGAAGTATGAGGATCTTAAGACGGGACTCATCACAGTAACACCGGATGAGAGCACGGGCAAGCTGAATGTACGTATTCCGCCACTACGGGCACTGACGAAGAAACCGAAGCGTATTGCTCCGGGGCACGGCGCGTGTCCAGGCTGCGGTATTTTCTCCGGCTTGGAGCTGTTTTTCAAAGGGATTGAAGGCGATATTGTCTCGATCTTCCATACAGGCTGTGCCATGGTTGTAACGACGGGTTATCCGTATTCGGCGCACAAAGCGACGTATATTCATAATCTGTTCCAGAACGGCGCAGCGACCCTCTCAGGGGTTGTGGAGATGTTCTGGGAGCGCAAGCGTCGTGGCGAGCTCGACCATTTGGGTTTGAAGGACGATTTCACCTTCGTAATGATCACGGGTGACGGCGGAATGGATATAGGCATGGGACCAGCGATCGGAGCGGCATTGCGCAATCATAAAATGATTATTCTCGAGTACGATAACGAGGGATACATGAATACGGGTGCGCAGTTGTCATATTCGACGCCAATGGGGCATCGCACTTCGACTTCGAACGTAGGGAAACATCAGGGTGGTAAAGTGTTCCATCACAAGGATACAGCGCAAATTATGGCTGCTACCCATATTCCGTATGTATTTACGGGGTCGGAAGCGTATCCGCAGGATCTTGTGAAGAAAGCCGCGAAAGCACAATGGTACGCCCAAAATGAGGGGTTGGTATATGGGAAAATTCTCATTGCCTGTCCGCTGAACTGGCTGTCGGATGACCAGGAAGGCTCTAATATCGTTGGAGCTGCGGTAGATTCCTGCTTCTTTCCGCTCTATGAAGTAGAGCACGGGGTTACGTCCATTACGTATAACCCGGAGGATAAGAGCAAGAAGATTCCACTGTCGGATTGGCTCAAGACGATGGGGAAAACGAAGCATATGACGAAGCCCGAGTATGAAGGTTCCCTGAAATCGTTCGAGACGGAAGTTGAGCGTCGCTGGAATATGTTAAAAGCGAAGCATGAGAATGCTTATTTATAAGTCGTCATCATAAAATTTAAGGCACATTCACCTCTGTGGTGAACGTGCCTTTTTATCGGAGGAATGAAAGATGCCCTATGTACTGCAGCACAAAACATCGCAACAGATTTTCACATGTACACAAGTCAATCACTATGGTTTAGCCTATTATGGCGTTAAATTTTGGCCCGATTTAGAAGAGGCTGAGCAGCAGTTTCCAGCTTTACTGCACAACATAGGGGGATTGGAGCCGGATGCCTGGCATGTGATTGAGCTCGAGGAAGGGGAAATGAAGCTCTGTAATGTGAAGATGAAAAATGATCTTAATTTGCAAGTCTTTTGGCCTCCTACACGAAAACCGGAAGTTCGTAGACTGGAAAATTGAATTGTAGCATCATTAGGAGAGACTTTGGTCTCCGACCAAAGATCCCTATATTAGATATTCAGCCGCGTGTTCATATGGATACGATCGTTGGGGGGAGCAATGGGACTATCGACTTTTGTTCGACGGCAGTGTTTTACGATAAGTGATGGTTCGATCAGAGGTACTTTGCCATATACTATAGATAGGGGCGGATGCGCTTCAGCATCTGCTTCTTCCTCATTCTAAGGAGAAAGGAAGAACCTAATCTTTGAAACCTTTGACGACGAACCATCCACTGGAATTTCGGAACACGACGGAAAGAGGACTAAACCTAGATACCGTACACGAGCGTATTCTCCATTTCATGCGACACGACCCCGTAGCAACTTACAAATTTATTATTGGTACGGATTGTCAGGTACACACAGGTCATACGAAATTCATTACCGGTGTAGTTATTCAGCGGTTAGGAAAAGGAGCGTGGGCGTGTTATCGTCAAGTCATCGTTCATCGGGCCCTACATTCAATTAAAGAAAAGCTTTCGATGGAAACTGCTTTGAGCGAAGAGATTGCGATGTACTTTGATGAGTCTAAGCGACAGGATATGGAAAACATCATTCTTCCACATCTGTATCAAGGTGCTTCCTTCGATATGTTTATTCATATTGATGCTGGTGACGATGAGAATAAGAACCGGACTGCTAAATTCGTCCAAGAAATGGTGCGGAGAGTGGAATCCGTCGGTATGGTTCCGGTTATTAAACCGGATTGTTATGTAGCTTCGGCCTATGCTAATCGTTTTTCGAAGAAGCCGTATCAACCAATTTATGAGAATCATGAGGTCATCGATGGCATCCTATAAGAGTAATAGAACCGTTAGTTCGAAGTGGTCACCTCGATCATAGAACTGACGGTTTTGTTTGGCCCGAGAAGGTTGTGAAAAGAGGATTCCTCCGCTTCTTAGCGAAATAATGCTTTTATAAGGTTAGATAGAAAGGGGAGTACAAGATGAGCAAAACATTTATTATCGAAGCCGTCATGCTAGCGGTGCATGGTCAGTTGATGCTGCCAGAACAGCCTGTTACTTATGTGATACCTTATACCAGCATACAGGAATTATACGAGCTTCAGGCAGGCAGCGAGCCGATTATGTTAGAGGAAGAAGACGATGGCTTCGTGAAGCAAATGATTGGTGAGCTAATTGCTTTCTTCGAGGAATCTTTTAATAAGAAAAAAATTGAAAAAGCATTAACTGTTCCATGGCGGAAAAGCCCACCTTTGCCCATTAATGAGCATGTGACCTTGATGGTTGTATTTGCGATTGACAATGAGGAGTATGGGGACAATTTCGACCCGATTGAAACCGAATTAATTCTGACCGCGATCAAAGAAAAGGCTGCTTTGTTAACAGACCAGTTAGATTTCATTGAACGCATGGTTCAAGCAGGAATTCCAGTCCATGCATATGACGTAGAGGATTTTGAATTTGCGGTTGAAGGTGACAATCAGGTTTAAAAAGAGGAGTTGAGGAATGCAATTATGCGTGTCAAAGATCAAGAGGAGCAATTAACCTCATTACCATCATACTGGTTTCCTGCTCAAACGTGGTCCATGCGTGTTGGCGCGGGTGGCATGAATAATACAACTCGGTTCGTAGACGTGGAAGGTACTTCCTATGTTCTTCGATTGTACGAAACTCATCGTGACATGGACAAAATTATTTTCGAGCATAGTGTTCTTTTGGCTTTAGATAAAGAAATAGATAAACTTCCATTTCGTGTTCCTGTGCCAGTGGAGCTCCCATCAGGGGGGACTGTTGTTCGATTAGACGCTCAGGAAGGCAAACTGGCTGCCTTATTTACATTCACAGATGGCTGTAATCCTACTTGGGGGAATACGCATCAGCTGCGTCAATTCGGAGAAGCCGTCGGACAGTTGTCTTCTGCACTGGCTGAGATTTCCATGGAACATAAACCTGTCTACCCGCCTTATTATGAAATTGAACATATCCATCCCCGCTGCTCGCCAGATGCGATTCATGAGTTCTGCCTTCATCCACCAGAACCGTTCAGGCAGCAGCGCGATGAGCTCTCTTATATATTTGGACGATTTGCTGCTTTTTATAAGGCAATTCCTGCGCTTCGAGAGCTTCCTCATCAACTCGTCCATGGTGATATCAATGGGTCTAATATGCTGGTTGATGACGATGGACAAATTGTGGCCGTCCTTGATTTTGAGTTTGTAACGTTAGATGTCCGAGTGATGGAGCTAGCCGTCTGCTTATCGGATCTTATTGATATCACGCTTCCGGTCGAAGAACTGCGACGCAATTGCAAAGCCTTTTATGAGGGATATCGACAATCGATCCATTTGGAGGAGGAAGAAATTACGTTACTGCCTCTTCTGATTGAGCTTCGTCGGTTGGATGTATTTATCCATTTTCTGGGAAGATACTTAGATGGTGTGGATGCTCAAGGCGTGCTCGTTGATATTATTCATAATACGTTTGACAAAACGAAGTGGCTGCAAATGAATGGCTCGGCGCTCGTGCTTACTTTGCTCAAATAGCTTGAAATGTCATTGCAATAAATGCATCACTAACCTTGAGGTAAGTAAGACACGTTTTTTTCAGTTCTTTTCTTGTTGCCTCGGTTAACCTATACTAGTATTTGAGAATATGAAAACATAAGTGGATGCTTACGAAGAAAGTTTTCTACGAAAACTCTAAGGAGGACAAACATGGTCTATCAAGCAAGCTCAACGCGTTATGCAGAAATGAAATATAATCGTTCAGGCAAATCGGGACTTAAGCTCCCGGCCATTTCATTAGGTTTGTGGCACAATTTCGGTGGATTAGATCTTCATGAGAATGGAAGGGCTATGCTGCTTCGTTCTTTTGACTTAGGGATTACTCATTTTGATTTGGCTAATAACTACGGACCGCCACCAGGGTCAGCTGAGGAAATGTTCGGTAAGGTGTTGAAAAGCGACTTGGCCGCATATCGTGATGAATTGATCATCTCAACTAAAGCGGGTTACCACATGTGGGAAGGTCCTTATGGGGATTGGGGTTCCAAGAAATATCTCGTATCCAGCTTGGATCAAAGTTTGAAAAGGATGGGACTGGAATACGTGGATATTTTCTATTCACACAGACCGGATCCGAATACGCCTTTTGAAGAGACAATGGCTGCCCTGGATTTAATTGTTCGTCAAGGTAAAGCGTTGTACATAGGACTTTCCAATTACACGGCAGAGCAAACGAAAGAAGCCGTATCCATTCTGAAAGGTCTGGGAACACCGCTGTTGATTCATCAGCCTTCCTATAGCATGTTGAATCGTTGGATTGAGAATGGCCTGCAGGATGTGCTGGATGAGTCTGGCGTAGGCAGCATCGCGTTCTGTCCGCTTGCACAAGGCTTGTTGACGAACAAGTACGTGAGTGGAGTGCCAAGTGATTCTCGCGCGGGTGGGAAGAGTCAATTTCTGAATACGAAAGATATTACGGAAGAAAAACTTGCTCAAATTAATCAACTGAATGAGATAGCGAGCAGTCGTGGCCAAAGCTTAGCGCAAATGTCGCTAGCTTGGGTTCTCCGCGGCGAGCGAGTAACGTCTGCGTTGATTGGTGCAAGTCGTGTGTCCCAAATTGAGGAGAACGTAGCTGCTCTTAAAAACTTAGCATTCACGCCAGAAGAATTGGCTAAAATAGAAAAAATCCTGAAGTAATCTTCAGGATTCCAGCCGTTTATCAATCGCTTCGGACATTGTTTTATCCGTGAGATGCGCATAGATTTGCGTTGTTTCAGGGGAGGCATGGCCGAGCTGCTCTTGTGTTTTGTACAAGTCATTCTGTAAGTAATAATCGGTGGCGAACGAGTGCCGCAGCTTATGAACAGACAGATAGGGCTTGCCGAAGCGCTTAGCGTACTTGATAACGAGTTCTTGGATAGCCCGTTTCGTCATACGTTCGCCCTCTTTTTTGCCATTTGCAATGGCAAGGAAGAGGGCTTTTTCCTTTTTAAGCGGCTTATAACGGGTTGAGCGGATGGTGATATAGTCCGTTAGAGCTTGAATAGCTTCATGACGGAAGTATACGGGAGTTTTGAACGTGTCATCATTTTTACCTTTACGATATACATATGTAAGCTTCTTCTTAAGGTCAATATCATCGACGTTCAAATTGAATACTTCAGATACACGTAGCCCTGAATTTAGTATGAGTGTAACGATGCAAGTATCTCTTATTTTGTTTAACTCATAGGAGTAGAGTGCTTGCTTATTGGTTGCAACATCGTGCTCATAGCCATGCTGTACATACGCAATAAATTCTACAATCTCCTCTTCTTGAAGCAGCTTGCCCTCGAGCTTAGCGGCACTGTCCTTGGGCCTATGCGAGCGTTTGATTTCCACTTTGGCCATCACATTCCGCTTCAGAAGCGGGTAGAAATGATCGTCCTCGGCAATTTGGCTTAAATAATGGAATAAGGAGCGCAAAGCGGAAAGCTTACGGTTAATCGTGGTTTTCACATTAGCCTGAACTTTACGAGTTGCTAGGAACATGCGAAAGTTGTCAACGCTATCCATATGTAATTTCTCCAAATCCTCCAGAGGAACTTGGTTCATAGAGGGAGCAGCGCTTAATCCTTCGGCCAACAGCCAGGATAGAAAGATTTCGTAATCACGCACATACTCAAGTAAGGAGGACGGAGAGAGGTCTGGCAGCTTATAATTGATAAACTTTTCAATATACCACGGCATAGTAGGGATTCTTTTTTCTAATTCAAGGCGATCTTTGACTTTAATGATATTCATTGGTAAATGTCACCTCATTAGCTTTCTCTTGCTGTTAGTATAGCAGTGGGGAAGGAAAATTGGTAGAAGAAGGTCGATTTGAAGCATATGACTCTGTGATATTATGTAGTGTACCAAACTATCTTACGTACTCGGACGTCCTAGCATATACAAGGCCAATTCTTATACGCGCGTAGAAAAAGGAGCGTCTTTTAATCTCATGACGATGAATGGAAAGTTAGAAAAGTTGCTTATTGCATGTATTACGGAACATAAAGAAAATGTATATCGATTAGCTTACAGTTACGTGAAAAATTCGGATGATGCCCTTGATGTCGTTCAAGACGCCATACATAAGGCTTTTGCCTCGGCAGGCTCACTGAAAGACACCGCATCTATGAAGAGCTGGTTTTACAGAATTGTTGTAAATACTTCATTGGATTTCTTAAGGAAACATAAGAAAATGCAAGTCGTTGATGAAATCACGATGGAATCGTATGCGCAAGGCAGTGAAGATACCTATTCCAATATTGATTTGGAAAGGGCCCTGGATGATTTGCCGACAATCTATCGAAGTGTGATCGTACTACGATTTTTCGAGGATTTGAAGATTGATGAAATCGCCGAGGTTTTACAAGAAAACAGCAGTACGATAAAAACGCGATTGTATCAAGCCCTCCGATTACTCCGGATTAAAATGGTCGACGATAAGTTAGAGGAGGTCAACTAAAATGAATGAGAAACTAGAACAAATGAAACAACATTATATGGATATTCCGATTCCAAAAGAACTTGATTTTATCGTAAACCAAGCCATTAAGCAAAATAAGAAAAAGAAAAACAATGTTAAATGGGGATTTGCAGTTGCAGCAGCGGCTATCTTGTTTGTCACAGGTATCAATACTAGTCCTACTTTGGCCCATGCTTTGTCTGAGGTGCCTATCGTTGGTGATCTCGTTAAGGTGCTAACTTTTAGAGAATATAAGTACAATGAGGAAACCTATAAAGCTAATCTAGAAGTGCCTGTAATCACAAATTTGGATAATAAAACCTTGGAAGATACCCTGAATAACAAATATCAGGAAGAAGGTAAGAAGTTATATACAGATTTCATCAATGAGATGGAAAGTTTGAAGCAAAATGGCGGTGGTCATGTAGGTGTAGTAAGCGGTTATGTGATTAAAACCGATAACGATCACATCCTTTCAGTAGGAAGATACTATGTAAATACGGTTGGATCCTCCTCAACAACATTCAAATACGACACAATCGACAAGAAGAAACAATTGCTCATCACTTTGCCAAGTTTGTTTAAAAATGATGAATATATCCATGTTATTAGTGAAAATATTAAGGAGCAAATGAAGGAGCAGATGAAGGGGGACCCCCAGAAGACTTATTGGGTTGAGGGTGTGCCTAATAAGGTGAACTTTTACTTCAAAACCATTACGAAGGATCAAAACTTCTACATCAATACGAATGGTCAACTCGTTATCTCTTTCCAAAAATACGAGGTTTCACCCGGTTATATGGGCGTTGTAGAGTTTATTATTCCGACTCCTGTACTGTCTGATATTTTGACAATGAGAGGCGAGTATATTCAATAGGAATAAAAAAAGGAACATTTACTAAAATTAATCAGGTATGAAAAATTCAGCTGGGGGTATCTCTATGCAACAAGAACAAACGCCGCAACAAAATCAACAAGGCTTTGAGCAAATAAAAGAAGCTGCCCAAAAGGCTGAGCAAGCTGCTGAACAAACGCTGCAAGTTGCTCAGGAGATTTATTCACAGGCGACTGAAGCTGCACTGACCGAAGCAGAGCAACAGCTGCAAGATCTTCAGGGACAAATTCAGCAGGCCCAGCAAAAGACGGAAGATTTGAAACAAGAATTACAAACGACACAAGATTCGAAGCAATCCCAACAACAACAAACACACTCTTCGCAATCTCATCAATCCCAATAACACAACGTCAGAGTGTAGCGTAAAAAGTCTGTGCACTAGCAACAGGCTTTTTAGGCTTGGAAGGGTTGCAAAAAAAGTATTGTCTGTACATGACATCATGTGTTAATATGTGGAAAATAAACGGAAGGGCTTCTAGGGATCCGAACCTACAAAGGTGGCGAACCGAGCGAAGCCGACACGGTTACATAACGTGTTACACCGTAAGGGATAAAAGACCTTCGGAAAGTTCCGCCTGTTTAGGCGAAACGGACCGAGGTCTTTTTTGCTTTACCGTAATAAAAAGTGGAGGGTACAGTGATGGCATCGA
The DNA here is from genome assembly GCF_001429545.1 of Paenibacillus sp. Soil787. Lineage (GTDB taxonomy): Bacteria > Bacillota > Bacilli > Paenibacillales > NBRC-103111 > Paenibacillus_E. Next base: position 233,757 of record NZ_LMSP01000012.1, on the reverse strand, counting down.
TCCGTGTGGAGCAATTGGGGAAATCCTTTCGACTCAAGAAAAAAGAAGAAGGTTTTATGGCGAGTGTTAAGGCACTGTTAAAGCCGGAGTATGAAGACAAATCAGCTGTAGAGGGTATAACGTTCTCCGTGGATCAGGGGGAAACGCTTGCCTTTCTTGGACCAAACGGTGCTGGGAAGTCCACGACGATTAAGATGCTGACAGGCATCCTTCATCCTACAACAGGTCAAGCAGAAGTTCTAGGCTGCTGTCCATGGAAGGAGCGTACAAAACTGAGTTATCGAATAGGCTCTGTCTTCGGGCAAAAGTCGCAGTTGTGGTATCACTTGCCTCCAATCGATACCTTCGAGTTAATGAGCCGTATTTACGAGCTAAGGCGCAGTGAGTATATACGCCGGCGAGATGATCTCATCGAGAGATTTGAACTTGGACCCTATTTGCATACGGCAGTGAGGAAGCTTTCACTAGGCGAACGGATGCGCTGTGAGATCGCAGCTTCCTTGATGCACCGCCCGCAGGTGCTGTTCCTTGATGAACCTACGATTGGGCTGGACGTAGTCGTTAAACAGCGAATACGTGAGCTTATTTTAGAGTTAAAACGTGAAGAAGGAACAACTGTATTTCTTACGTCACATGATGCTGGTGATATTGAGCGGCTATGTGACCGGGCAATTGTTATCAATCATGGGCGGATTGTCTTCGATGACCGTGTCGAGGTTATGAAGCTGCGGTTTTTGACACAGAAAACAGTCCGTCTTGTCCTGGAAGATGATCCGGATGCCATAGAAATTGTCGGGGTGAAGGTACTCGAACGAAATGGGGTCAGAATTTCGCTCTCTGTTGATATGGGTCAAACGACGATCGAAGCAGCGCTGTCTCAGATCATGGCTGAGCACCGAATCATTGACGTTACCGTCGAAGATCCACCAATGGAGGACATCATCACACGTATGTACGGGAACTTCGGTAAGGAGGAGAAAGGACATGAACACCTGGAGAAAATCGGTTAAATATGCCTTTATCGGCAAAATCACACTTCGCAATCAACTTGCTTATGTGGCCGATTTTCTGATCCGCTCGTTGTTTCTGCTGCTGATTCTTTATATTTTTCTTCAACTCTGGCAGACAACGTTTCGTGGCGAGGGAACGGAGCGTATAGCAGGCTTCAGCTTCAAGCAGATCATGTGGTATCTCGTTATAACGGAATCGATGATCCTCGCCTGTCCAAGTCTCTGCACACGTGTAGAGGAAGAAGTAAAGAGCGGGGATATCGTGTTCAAATTTGTGCGGCCAGTCAACTTTGTCGCCTTTCATTATGTCGAATATATGAGTGAAGCCTCGATTCGTTTTCTTGTTAACGCGGCGCTTGGCGGTTTATTAGGATTACTAATTATGGGTCCGCCAGATTTTGGTTATGGGTTACTATGGTTGCCAATTATGGCCTTGTGCGGTTTCACGGTTAATTTCATGTTAAATATGGTTTTAGCGCTAAGCTCCTTTTGGGTGGAGGAGACACGCGGACTGGAATTCGTCTACAATAAATTTTTATTTACAATTGGCGGCATGCTGATGCCTCTGGAATTATTTCCCGATATGCTGCAGCAGGTAGGTCGTTGGCTGCCGTTCCAAGCCATTGTCTACATCCCGGCCAAGTCAACAGTGACCTTCGATGCCGTTCAATTGCCACGAATGCTCAGCACACAGCTAATATGGGTTATTATCATTGGCATAGTTGTCTTATTGGTCTATAGAAAAGGAGTGAAAAAGCTCAATGTTAATGGTGGATAGCCGCAAATTGACACCCATTAGTGAATTTAATCAGCCAGGTAAATTCGGGCGTTTACTACGTTTCGTCTGGCAATGTTGGAAACTTAATCTTGCTGGCGCTATGGAGTTTCGGATGAGCTTCTTTCTCACGGCAGGTATGATGATTATCAATAATGTGGTTTGGATCGTGTTCTGGGGACTTTATTTTGGCCGATTTCAAGTATTGAACGGATGGGAACTGCAGGATGTGATGATGCTATGGGCTGTAGCAGCTGGCGGCTTTGGCGTTATGGCAACGTTTTTCGGTAATGCCATGCGAATTTCGAATCTGATTTCAACTGGACAGCTTGATATTTATTTAACACAACCTAAGCCAGTTCTGCTTCATGTTCTCATCAGCCGCATGTCGGTAAGTGCAATTGGGGACGTCTTATTCGCACTTTTAATTTACGTTTCATTTGGAGATAAATCGATGATAGGCTTTATTAAATTTGGTCTAGCGATGCTGTTATCGACGCTGATTTTCTTATTTTTCACGGTTATTGTGAACTGCCTTGCATTCTGGTTAGGAAGTGCAGATGGACTGAGTTTTCAGCTTTATAATGGGCTTCTAACATTCACCACATATCCAACGAGCATATTTCGGGGGATGGGTAAAATCGTGCTTTTTACAGTTTTACCGGCGGGATTCATAAGTTACTTACCAATTGGGTTGTTACGTCAGGTTGACATTCCTTATATATCAGGTGCCATAGCTGTAACAAGCCTGCTTTGTTTTGGCGGCATTTATTTGTTTTACACAGGACTCCGGAGATATGCCTCTGGCAATATGATGGGGCTTCGGCGTTAATTGGGTTAAAAGGGATAAGCTTCATAGAGGTGACGCATGCTATAGGTGGAAGCCGCTTTAGAATTAACAAAGGAGCTGATATCTATGGCACGACGCCGACGTGGACAACAATCAATGCAACAACCGATGCAACAACCGATGATGCAGAATCAACCGTATGGGTTGACGAATACACAGTTTGAACCCAGTCAAAATTATAGCAATGCGGTCGAACCTACTCACAACGCGAATTATGCATGGAATGGTCAACCGATTCCAAATGCTCAGATTTACCAGCAAGCGGGACAAAGCGGGCAGCAGTCATTTATTCCACAAGCTCGTAACAGCGGAACCCAATCTTCCCAAGGTGGAATGCCAGTTCCAGGTTCTTCGGGCAACATGAATGCCGAATATGGTCAACGAAACACAGGAATCAACAATGCAGATGCGAGAAATGTAGGCTTTCAAGGGGGATATACCGGCTATGGTGCGAATGGTCAACCAACCCAATATGGCACTTTTATGCGGGATGGAACGCAGTATGGTGCAGGTCCACACACGATAGACCCCAACAAAGCGATTATTCAATCGGTCCATTATGGAGATGGCGGCATCAGTGCGGTTCAATTCCAAGACGGTAGGATCGTTGATATTGCAAATGCCATTGCCATGACAGAAGCAGGATTGATTGAAGATGTGAACACTGGAAAGAATCGTGAAGGTCAAAAAACGCTCCGATCTTATCCGGATGGCGATCCTAGCAACAATTTATCTAATTTACCTCGATTTTAAAAAGCTTATCACATGCAGTTTGCCATGGTGCAAACTGCTTTTTTTTTATTGTATAGGAAATTACAGGAAATTATGAAAGATGCCGATCTGTGGATAAGTTTTGTAAAATGAACTGGAGGATAGGAAGATGAACAAGTAATATCTTACAAAATGAAAAGGACGGTCAGCTGAGAAGTCAATTTCCGACCTCTCCGACACTGTCGACGAGCTTCGGCTCGCAAAGCTCCTGCTGTAAGTGCGTTTTCCGCGCATATTTGTTCTGAATAAGGTCTCCCAAATGAAAAGGCCACCGTTACAAATCGGCAGCCTTTTTGCTCTAGTGTTCTAATGAGCTCATATAATAGCATTCTTTGAATGCGGATACATTTTATTTTTTGAAATTTGCCAGATACTTGAGAACAAGTCCAAGTGCGCCGACGTAATAAGCAATTAATAATACGAAGCCTGTTGGATCAAGGGACATCATATTGGAAATTAAAAATAAAGGGAAAACATAGAACAGCATATCTTGCAGATAAGTCAGAATCAGAGTGCTGGAAAAGCTGCCAGCTTTGAGTGCTTTATACAAGCCTAGTAAAAAGCTAAGCCCCATAAAGCCCAGAACTAACAACATCGAATAGAGCATCCAACCCGTAAGTGTAAGTGTCATTTAGATTCACCTCCCCGTAGGAAGATTTTCTTTCTACTTTATCATATGCTGCCATATGACAAGTCGTACTAGACGACACGATTATTTTATATAAAAATCGAATTTACATAATATTAATTATGTAAACAAAATTAAACCTGCATATTGTTCCGATAAATAAGTGGTGACACACCGACGTATTTCTTAAATAACCGTGAGAAGTAAAAAACATCTTTATAACCAAGCGAATCTGCGATTTCCTTTACCGTATCGTCCGTATTTAAAAGAATATTTTTCGCAGCTGCCATTTTCAAGCGGTGAATATAAGCACCTAGCGGGTAACCGGTATATTCACTCACGATCCTCCGTAGCGTAGAAAGCGAGATATGGTGACGTTTTGCTATTAGTATCGCGTCAAAAGGCTCGAATAACGAATTAGCTAGGTCGTCCATGAGATCGATCAATTGCTGCGTTTTTGTCGTCTCTGCCGATACTTGATTTTCAAGAATAAATTCAAAAAGCAAGGATTCAAGCAGCAAGGCAGCACGGTCTATATTATCAGGTATACCGCTTTCCATAAGGATAAAAATACGCTCGATTCGATTGTGCTGGGCGGCATCTTCATGCCCAACCTGCTTCGCCAAATCGACTTGTGTAAGCCAACTGCCCAGCCATTCCGCAATACGGCTTCCCTCGAATGAGAAGTAGTACTCATCCCAATAACCGTCTGTATCGGGTCCATAATTATAAACAGCTCCAGGTCGTAGGAAGAACAGACTGCCGCTTTCAATGTGTTGGACGCCGCCGCCATCGACTTGATAGGAGCCTTTTCCACCGGCTATATAGACAAATGCCCATTTCTCAAATGAAGCATTAGATCGAAAGGAAATACGGCCTGGAAGATGCCCGACTGCACGGATAATCAAGGATTGCAGCTTTAATTTACTTGAATCAATAGGTAATGTAACGATCCGAAGCGGATAAGGACTAATCATATAGTCCATGAATCTTGGCATATCGTGTATTCCCTCCGTGTAAGCTCCAAGGCAAATTTTGGATGAAGCCTGGTTTAATCTAATCATGTTCATAGCATCGGGCGAAATTAGCTGTAAATGAGCGTGTAATAAAATGTGAAACATAGCCATAAGCAAAGCGGTGTGAACAAAAGGGAGTCATATGTTGCGAAACGAGTTTGTTTGACCCTCTTAAATAAACCCACATACTTGAAATCCCCAATTGCACGGAGTCCAAAAACGAAGACACATATCCAACAGCCCCATTTAATCCATGGATATGAAGGGAGGGATGGAAGTAAGCGTCCTTGAATAGACAGTAAAAGTGCACCGATAAACAAGAGAAGGGCTACGATTAAAGTGGCTATTGTACCAGGTTTAAACGTTAGTTCTCCTGATCCGCTTGTAGCAGGGATAACAACTCTGCTTCCCCAGTGACCGCCAAATGCCCAGAACACATGTAAGCTTCCGATACAAAGCAATAAGAAAACAGAAATTCCACTGATCATCATCCTTGAATCACAACCTCTCGGAAACGAATGCCATCTCTGTCATAATTTTAACTGAAATAAGCTTTTTTAAATAGGAAAAAGCACGAAATGATAGAAAAACCGTGTTAAGATGTGGTTTTTATTTGAATTAATCACATTAAATATTAATATTGTTAACTATATTTTCTCGAACTTCGGAGTAAGTATATCGTATTATTATGTAAGGCAAAGTTTTTCGAGTGCCCAGATTTTAACCTTTAATTTTTTAGCAAAATGTAAAAGCGGTGGTGTATCTGGAAGCTGAATTCCAAATGAATAAGGGAGTGTATTGACGTAGATTGAAGCTTCAGCTGATTGTAAGGGCCATGGCTCATGATCGATATCTCCTCGATATACATTACCGCGTCGATCTGTGCAATAGAGACAATAACGTTCGGTTAACCAATACTCAAGAGTTCCATGATTCGATAATCGTATAGCGGATGATGGGCGATATTCACCAGTAAATTCACCTTGTCGTGCACGTTTATCTTTTCGTAAACATTGGTAGTATATGGTGCTATTGGGTCGATGTTGAACTTGAATATGCGCATAAAAGTACAGAAGATGGAAAGCGAAACGTGCCGCTTCAACAGCGAATCGATTATGGGCATCTAGACTGAAAAAGTAAACGCCAGGTTTACCGTTTATGGTTACATAGGTCCTAAGATTAATTTCTGGAAAAGCAGAAAAATAAGGTAATGGAGGTATACCTCTGGGTGCTATGCCCGACATGTGAAAGGGGACAACGCCGATCCATGCTGTTCCGTCAAAGGTGTCAATGGGGATATGGGCTGGTAGGAGTGGTCTTAATGTTTCGGTGGGAATGGGCCAATGAGCAAAGAGTAAATCATTCCAGGTTTGGTGCATGATCCAGGGCTTGTCAGGTAACGGCCATGATCGACTCATAAGTGCTACTCCTTCTGTTTTGGCGACTTCGATATTTATTTTGTAGATTAATCGTATTGATTTAGTAAGCCGTTGTAAAGGGTTTTACAAATGTAGTCAACTTGATGGGGAATGGTGGGAAACTATGTTATAATAAAGCACACAATTGAAAGAAAGCAGGCGACTTACACAACATGAATGGCCAAAATCGTAAAGATGTGATTCCAGGTATTGAAGTGAATATTGTTTTGAAGCAAGACCAACGCAGCGGGAAGTTGACGCGTGGAATTGTCAAAGATTTATTAACCAATTCACCTACCCATCCTCATGGGATAAAAGTAAGACTAGCAGATGGACAGGTTGGACGTGTCAAAGAAATATTATCGCCGTCAAGGTGATCTATAATCCAGGGGGAACGTGAGATGGCGAAAGCGAAAGTAGCAAAAAGACCAACGCGGGATGAATTTGTGTTAGAAGAAATCGGTAATCAATTGTCTGAAGCGAAGCAGGAGAACTCCGAGATTGTTCTGACGGTTTGGGGGCGTGAAGAACCTGTTCGCGGGCTTATCACGACAATGGATTCTCGGACCGGTAGAGTACATATGGAAGTGAATGGTGAAATTGATAAAGTCCCGTTCATGGACATTATGAAAGTCGAGTACCCGCGGGATTAAAATCGGAAAACGGTTAATAAGCTTATTTTGCTGCTCGTTACACAGGATAAGCGTTAATTGACCGTTTTTTTTTCTGTCAAAAAATTGCACTAAATCTATATTTAACGCAACTTAGATCGTAACGGACGGAGTGACTAGGATTGGGGCAAGTGTATGAGTATGATGATGAGTATTTGGAGCTATTTGACTCATGGATGAAGGATCAGGGTTTTACAAAACGTACACAACAAGCTTATTTAGGGGATGTTCGGTTATTCCTTTCCAATGTAGAGAAAACTTTGCCGACAATCGAGGCCATTGATATCATGCGCTTCTTGACGAAAATGCGACAGGGTGGTGCAGGAGATGCCGCGCGTAATCGCTATTTATCTTCGATTCGGACATTTTTCGCGGCGTTGATCGAACTCCAAATTGTCCAGAGCAACCCTTCACTAAACGTAAAAAAATCAAAGGTCGAGAAAAACCAAATTCCCACGTTTCTCAGCGAGCAGCTGCTTGCTGTGTTTTTACAATCGATCGAGGGAAAGTATCAGATCCGGAATGTGGCCATGTTTCTATTGATGAGTTATGCGGGTTTGCGTGTTAGTGAGCTGCATCGACTAAACATCGCTGATTTCAATCGTTCAACGAGTACGCTGCAGGTGTTTGGCAAAGGGCGGAAATGGCGTGTTATCCCTATTCCTGCCGAACTGGTTAAAGTTCTGAATAAAGCCTTGATGGAACGAATGAATACAAGGAGCTCGGTGGAGCAGCCATTTTTTGTTTCTCAATTTGGTAGGCGAATTAGTGTTCGTATGATTCAAACGATTGCAGAGAAGCATTTCGAGGTGCTGAAGAAGCAGTATGCCGAACTACAAGGGAAGTCGATCTCAAGTCACAAGCTTCGCCATACGTTTGCCACGATGCAGGTTCTGGCAGGGACGGATATCCGAACTTTGCAGGAATTACTTGGCCATGCGAGCATCCAGACCACGCAGATTTACACTCATGTCGGAGATAAACAAAAGCAGGATGCAATGAACAGGGTTTCGGCATTTATTCCGGTAGGAATGGGGATATAGAACGGGAAAAGTAATAATCAGCTCGAGTGACGCATATAAGGCAACAAAGAGATTACAAAGCAGGATCCAATATTGAATAAGTTCTCTTTGGTAGGAGGCATATTTATGGCTATAAAGCCCCCCATTTTACAAAGGGGTGATACCATCGGAATTGTTACTTTAGGAAGTCCTCTTGACGCAAATATTATTGATGAAAGAATTAAAACAATTGAAAATATGGGATTCAATGTAGTAGTGGGGAAATATGCGTATGCTTATGGTGGCATTGTTGCCTCAACAGCACAGCAACGTGCAGAAGATCTTATGAGTATGTTTGAAAATCGCAATGTGAAGATGATATTACCTACAAGAGGAGGGACAGGGGTCAAAGATATTTTGCCATACCTAAATTATACGATTATAAAAAATAATCCTAAAATCGTAACTGGATACAGTGATATCACGATTTTATTGAATATCCTGTACCAATTCTCTAACTTAATTACTTTTCAAAGTCTATTGTTAATTGATTTTAGCACGAGTACACCAACGTATAACTTCAACCAATTTTATTCGGCTACATCAACCCTCAGTAGTCCAAGAGTGATTCAGAATCCGCCCGGCATGCAGCAGACCAGCCTGGTTGAAGGAAATGTTAGAGGTCCGATCGTAGGGGGGAATCTCACTTCATTTGTTGATACACTTGGAACTCCATACGAAATTGATACGTCCGGCAAAATATTGGTCATAGAAGAGACGCACGAAGCAACGAATGTGATTTACCGACATCTGACTCATTTAATAATGGCAAGGAAATTTCAAGATTGCATCGGTGTAGTAATGGGACAATGCACGAATTGCTCCATATCTTATTCTACGACTTATAATGACTTAATAACTGGGTTGATTGTTCCTCTAGGAAAGCCTCTCATGACCAATGTAAGCACAGCTCATGGCCTTTATAAAGCGGCAATCCCCATTGGAGCGAATGTTAACCTTAATACATACAATAACAGGCTTACTGTGCTTGAACCCACTGTAACAGCTTAGGATACTATTTATAAGAACGAAAAAAGCCGGTGAAAACCGGCTTTTTCTCAGTAGATAAGAAAGTATAAGTTTTATACTTTTGCTTCGCATCTACCTTGACAAACGCACTCGTCCCTGAAGGACGACGGAGTCGTTTATCCTTGTACTAGTTAATTAAACGACGTGCACCCCAATAATGAGCATCATAGTAGGGAGTACCAAAGAAAGTGCTAATCTTTACTTCTCTCGTTCCCATCGTACCTGCTTGAAGAATTTTGTTATTTCCAAGATAAATACCTACATGGGAGACTCCGGTTGTATAAGTATCTTGAAGAAATATAAGATCACCTTTACGCAGATTGCTTTTATCTACAGGTGTTCCTAATTGACTCAATAATAATGACGAATGAAGAAGGTTAAACCCGTGTTGATTAAACGCATATTGTACAAAGCCAGAGCAATCAAAAGCAACATACGGTGTGTTGCCGCCAAATACATACGGCGTTCCAAGCTGCTTCATTCCTGTTGCAATGATGGCATCTGCTTTTACTTCCCAGCTCTGTTTAATAGGAGCCTTAACAGGAATATTGATAACAACACCTGCGTAGATATTTCGCTCATTAACGTTTGGATTGCTTACGATAAGATCGGATAATGAAACATTGAACTTCTGTGAAATGGTCCAGAACGTGTCAGCATCAGTAGCAATGTACTGATTTGATGGCGCCGCAGTTGCGATTCCGCTGAATAAAAGACTTGTCGCCATTACGCTTGAAAGAATAAACTTTCTCATGAATTTCCTCCTAGAAGTTATGTAGTTACTTAAATATTCTATCAAAATGAAGAAATAGAGAATATGAGCAAATTATGGATAAACGTGAGAAGAGGGTTATTCGTATAAAATTTGTTTACATAATATATGTTATGTAATAAGTAATTCAGTGAGCCTCATATCGAACAGCTGGTTTCCCCATGTATGATAAAAAATAGAGTAGGGGGATCAAGATTTATACTTGCTGCGGACTTGTTTTTATTACCTGTTTTACACTATGTCAAATGCAGCGTCTAATTTTGGGACACTTTGTATAATGTAAATCGTCATACAAGTTATATAATATAACATATACAGTAAAGATACATAACATTTACATAACGCAATAGCAAAGTATGAGGAGGGACACTATGAATTCAGATCTTTCCCAGCAGAAAGTGGAAATATCGGTAGATGGCGTCTGCATGGTGTTTGGGAAAAAAGGAAGGCAAGTGACTGTACTCCAAGACATCACGTTCGATGTAGCCCAGAATGAATTCGTATCTTTACTTGGGCCTTCAGGCTGCGGCAAATCAACGCTGCTGCGGCTGATGGCCGACCTGCTGCAGCCCTCAAGCGGGCAAATTATGATTCAAAAGGGACATCCGCGGGAAGTGCGGTTGCGCAGAAAATTCGGTATTGTGTTCCAAAATCCCACGCTGTTCGAATGGCGAACCGTACGCGAAAATGTGGAGCTTCCCCTAGAAGTAATGGGGCGTAATCGCGCCGAGTATCGAAGTATGGTCGATCAACTCCTTGAAACCGTAGGTTTGACGAAATTCAAAGATTATTACCCTTGGCAGCTAAGTGGCGGCATGCAGCAAAGAGTTGCTATTGCGCGAGCTTTATCGCTGGATCCGCCTATTTTGTTTATGGATGAACCCTTCTCGGCACTTGATGAATTCACAAAAGAGAAACTGCAATTCGAATTGCTTGAAATCAAAAGAAAGACGAACAAGACGATCGTTTTCGTCACTCATAGTATTCCGGAGGCCGTGTTTTTATCCAATCGCATCATTGTTTTATCGGCAAATCCCGGTCGAGTACACTCCGTTCACCACGTCGATTTGGGAGAGGATCGTACTTTAAAAACCCGAGAATCGGAAAGTTTCCACGCGTTGACCGCGTCCATTCGAAATTGCTTCTACGAGGAGAGTGATGCCTTTGATGATCAAATTGGATAGACAATGGCATCAAGCTGCTGTTATTGCTTGTTGGATAGCGGCATTGCTCCTCCTCTGGGAAGTGTTCGCTTGGCTGATCCATAACGTGATTCAAGTCTCCCAACCCGACTCCAAACTACCTTATTTGCATAAGGTGATAACCTCCTTACAAGACAATCTTCCCACCCTCATCAAGCAGGGTCTCACAACGTTCGGCAATGCGATGACTGGCTTCCTGGTTGGAACCATTTTCGGCACTGCCTTAGCCATTTCGATGAGCCTCTCCAAAACGATTGAACAAACACTAACTCCTTATATGGTCGCCTCTCAAATGGTGCCCATCATTGGCCTTGCGCCGATTCTCTATGGCATCTTACATGATCCGAGTCTTTCGCGGATCGTTATGGCAGGTTATGTGACATTCTTCCCTGTCACCATCAATTCTCTTCGCGGGCTGCGCAGTGTGCAGCCTGAACAGCTGGAGCTTATGCGCTCGCTAGCTGCTTCAACTTGGCATAGCTACCTGAAGCTCAAGCTGCCATCTTCGCTGCCGGGGCTGTTCGCTGGACTCAAGATCTCAGCTCCGCTGGCGATCACAGCTTCCATCATCGTTGAGCTAATGGGGGCTCCCGATGGAATTGGCGTGCTAATGGTTAGCTCGCTGTACTATGGAGCTGCACAAGTGTACATGTTCTGGTGCACGGTATTGATCTCGATTGCCATCGGCTTCACAACCTTTCTAATGCTAGTTCTCCTAGAAAGATGGCTGACACCTTGGCAGCCTGATTTCCGCGAAAGCAGGAGGGGAGGCTCATGAAGGAGGTCATTTTTAACAAAGACCAACAAGCTGCATTGACGCCGCTAGCAAGTTTAGAAGAACCAACTCGAGTGTCCACTCGAAAAGCACGAGCAGGCTACACGGCTATGTTCACTCAGCCTTTAAAGCTATTCCCGTATTTATTCGGCCTTGTATTCTTCCTGCTTTGGCAATTCAGAGGGATACACACCTTATTCAGCTTAGAACGCTATCAGCTGCCTATTCCTTCGGAAATCCTCACAGCCTTGCGCGAGAATGGCGATATCCTTCGCATTTACACGCTGTACACAAGTGTAGAAATCATCGGCGGCTTCCTTATAGGTTCGCTGCTGGGCTGGCTTGCTGCAATCGCGGCTTCCTTTCGGCCTCAGGCGGGCGCCGGTGCGATCTCGATCATGGCTTCGCTTAATGCGGTTCCGATCGTGGCGCTTGCGCCGATCATGAATAATTGGCTGGGAGATGGCGTCGCATCCAGAATGGGGATCGTCTCTGTGATGACCATGGCTACTATGGCGGTTAGCACTTACAAGGGGTTGCGTTCCATTGAGCCGTCCTACCTCGAGTTAATGACTTCGTACGCGGTAAGCACCAGACAGCTTTTTCTCAAACTAAGATTACCCAGAGCCTTACCATCGATATTCTCGGCCCTTAAAATCAACATGTCAACGAGTATCATTGGCGCGATCGTGGGGGAGTTTTTCATTGCATCTCGTGGCTTAGGCTACTTGCTTTCGGACCAAATCCGATTGGCCAATATGCCCTTAGCTTGGGCTTGTATTGTTATCGCAGCTATCCTGGGAATTGTTTTATATACGATCATTCAACTTGTAGAAAAAAGCTTGATACCGTGGTCAATTTCCAATCGCTAAATGAAAATGATTTTTTAACATTAGCATCAAGGGATGACATCATCTTTATATACATAGAAATATATAGGAGAGGGTTGGTTCGATTGAAAAAGAGAATCCTTACTGGTAAATTGGCTTTGATGTTTAGTGCGTTCATGGTTTTAGTTATCGTCTCAGCATGTGCTTCCGACAAATCAGCAACCACAACGCCAGGTGCTTCTACCGCAGCAGGTGCAACCAAGTCTTCTTCGGCAGAGCCGCTCAAAAAGGTCAAAATTCAGTTGAAATGGGTGCCGCAATCACAGTTTGCCGGAATCTATGCCGCGAAAGAGAAAGGCTTTTACAAGGATGAAGGGATCGATGTAGAAATTGTGCCGGGCGGACCGGATGTCATCATCGAGCAGCAAGTTGTGAATGGCGCTGTCGATATCGGCGTATCGAGCTTTGACTCTTTGTTAGTCAACCGTGACAACGGATTGCCTCTCGTTTCTTTGGCGCAAGTGACGCAGAAAAGTTCGTACCGTCTGTTATCCAAAAAATCGACCGGAATCGATGCGCCAGCCAAAATGAAGGACAAAAAGGTCGGGACATGGATGGGCAGCCAGCAGTTCCAAGTGCTTGCTTTTATGGAGAAGAACGGACTTGACCCGAAGAAAGACATTCAATTGGTGAAACAAGGCTTTACGATGGATCAATTCTTTGGGGATCAGCTGGATGTAGCGACAGCGACGATTTATAACGAGTACTATGTTGTGCTTGAGAGCGGTGTGAAAGAAACAGATTTGAATGTGTTTGATTTTGATAATGCCGGTGTTGCGATGCTGGAGGATACGCTCATTGCGAAGAAAGACTGGGTCGATAAGAACCATGATCTCGCAGTTAAAGCGGTGAGAGCGACTCTGAAAGGCTGGAATTATGCGATTGAGCATCAGGATGAAGTTGTCGATATCGTGATGAAAAGTGTAACGGCAGGCAGTACAACGAAACAACACCAAACGACGATGCTGAAGGAAATGGCGAAGCTTGTGAAGCCAGATGGATTTACGAATGAGCAAGTCGGTTCTTTCGTTGATGAGTCGGTGAAACGGACAGCGGACATTGCGCTTAAATATGGCTTGATTAAGAAACCAGCCGATTTGACTGCGGCTATTGATAAAACGATTTTACAGGGCAAGTGAGTATTGGAAAGGCAAGGCAAGAGGATCGTGGATGACTGTAGTCTGCGATCCTTCTTTACATCATCAGGAGAGAGGAGCTGGGCTTATGAGCGCTAACGAGGTTAGTGGTCTGCTAACGAAGGAGGATCTGCTTGAGAAAGATCGCAAATATGTGTGGCATCACATGTCAGCACATAACGAAAATCCGATGATACTTGCTTCTGGCGAGGGAAGCTGGGTTACGGATGTGGATGGGAATCGCTATTTGGATGGCATGTCCGGATTATGGTGCGTGAATGTGGGTCACGGCAGAAAAGAGATTGCGGAAGCAGCCGCTGAGCAAATGATGAAAATCGCTTATGCTACACTCGTTCAATCCCATGTGCCTGCAATTGAATTAGCGGCGAAATTGAATGAGTGGTTGGAGGGCGAATATCGAATCTTTTACTCGAATTCGGGGTCCGATGCCAATGAGGTGGCCTTCAAGATTGCTCGTCAATACCATCATCAGAACGGGAAGCCATCCAAATATAAGTTCATCTCGCGGCATCGCGCTTATCATGGGAATTCAATGGGGGCATTGGGTGCAACTGGGCAAGCACAGCGAAAGTTGAAATATGAACCGCTCGGTGTGGGCTTTCAGCATGTGCCGCCGCCGTATTGTTATCGCTGCCCATTCGGCCAGACGAAGGGGGCATGCAGTTTTCAATGCGCCAAAGCCATCGAGGATGCCATTATATGGGAGGGACCCGATTCTGTTGCTGGCGTAATCGTGGAGCCAGTGATTACGGGAGGCGGAATGATTGTTCCTCCGGACGAGTACCTGCCGATGGTGCGCAGCATTTGTGATAAGTATAATGTGCTGCTCATTGTTGATGAAGTGATTTGCGGATTCGGTCGATCCGGCGAGAGGTTCGGTCATCTGAATTATGGCGTGAGACCGGACATTGTGACGATGGCCAAAGGCTTGACCAGTGCGTACTCGCCTCTTTCTGCAACCGCTGTTTCGGCTGAATTGTATGAATCGTTCAAAGATAAAGAAGCGACCAGCCATTTAAGACACATCAATACGTTTGGAGGAAATCCAGTCTCTTGCGTTGTTGCAATAAAAAATATGGAAATTTTGGAAAAAGAAAACCTGGTTGCGCACTCTGCTCACATCGGAAACACATTTAGAGCTCAATTAGTACCGCTGCTTGACCACCCCCATGTTGGCGAGATACGCATATTCGGATCAGCGATGGGCATCGAGCTCGTAGAAGATCGAGAGTCGAAGATTCCGGCGACAGCTGAACGTGTAATGAAGATCATTGTAGGCTGCAAGCAAAAGGGTTTGCTTATAGGGAGGAACGGGGATACAGTGCCTGGATTCGCTAACATTCTCACGCTTAGTCCTCCGTTATCTTCGACTGACGAGGATGTTGCTTTTATCATCAAAACCTTGCTTGCTGTGTTTGATGCCAATCAGGAGAAAGGATGATAGGTCTTGCCTAAAGCACCTCAGATACAAATTAACGCTTCACGACTGCAACAGCGAATTCAGGAGCTCGCTCAAATCGGGAAAATTGGAGAAACGGGCGTATGCAGGCTTGCCTTGTCTAAAGAAGATCGAGAAGGCATCGAGCTAGTGAAAAGGTGGATGCAAGAAGCTGGGATGGAAGCATCAATCGATCCATTCGCCAACTTAATCGGGGTACTTAAGGGGAGTAATTCAAATGCGCCAGTTCTCATGCTAGGCTCTCATGTGGATTCGCAGCCTTATGGCGGTAGATTTGATGGTGCGATAGGTGTACTTGGTGCGATCGAAGTGGTGCAAACGCTGGTGGAGGAAGGGATAACGCCTGAATGCAATATTGAAGTTGTGGCTTTCTGCGATGAAGAGGGCTGTCGCTTCAACAAAGGGCTTTTCGGCGTTCGGGGAATGACCGGAAAGCTTGAAGAAAATGAGTTGGAGCGTACGGACAAAAATGGCATTACACGCAGGGAAGCTTTGATTCAGTTCGGGTGCGACCCGGCTGACTTCGAAAGCTACGTATATCAAGAAGACCGAATTGGTGCTTTTCTGGAGCTGCACATCGAGCAAGGGCCAGTTCTGGAGTCACTTGATGCTCCGATTGGTATCGTAAGCGGTATCTCTGGTCCATTATGGCTCACAGTGGAGATGAACGGATTCGCTGGGCACGCTGGTTCAGTGCCGATGTCTATGCGCCAAGACGCACTTCTAGGCAGCGCCAAAATTATTGTGGCGCTTAACGAGCTAGTGCGGCAGGAGCCAGGTGCACCGACCGTTGGAACAGTAGGCTCCCTTACGGTGTTTCCTGATTCCCGCAATATCATCCCAGAGAAGGTATCCTTCACCATTGACTTGCGGGACATTGATTTGCGGCGTCGCAACGCGCTGGAAGCGGAGCTGCTCAGCGTAATCGAAAATGTATCGCGCGAGCATGGTCTTACCTATACGATTCGCGAAGATACGAACAGTGAACCCCGCTACTGCGCGAATTGGATCAAGCAAAGCCTGCATCAGGAAGCAGGGGAGATGGGGTTGACCCCGCCAGAGCTGATGAGCGGACCTTTCCATGATTCGCTCACCATGTCTTATGTGTGTGACTATGGGATGATTTTCGTTCGATGCCTCGAAGGCATTAGTCACAATCCCAAAGAATATGCTAGTCCAGAGGATATCACGCTGGGCACGGAGCTTTTATACCGCACCGCACGTCGGATCGCCACGGAAAAGGAGGGCTTTCAGCCATGAGCAAAGTGAAAATTGGCCTTATACAAGCCTCGCATGATGTGCATGGAGATGAGGCTGTGGCCAAGCACAAAGAAAAAGCGATACAAAAGCATATCGCCTTGGTTCGTAAAGCGGCGCTGCAGGGCGCGCAAATCATTTCTTTGCAAGAAATTTTCTACGGCCCTTATTTCTGCGCAGAACAAACAACCAGGTGGTACGATGCCGCAGAGGAAATACCACAAGGGCCAACGACGATGCTTTTTCGGGAATTGGCGAAGGAGCTCGGGGTTGTCATCATACTGCCCATTTATGAGAGAGAAGGCATCGCTTCGTACTACAATACGGCTGCTGTGATCGATGCGGATGGTGCCTATTTGGGCAAATACCGCAAACATCACATTCCGCACGTGGCGGCAGGCGGCGGTTTTTGCGGGTTCTGGGAAAAGTATTATTTTAAACCGGGTAATCTAGGTTATCCTGTGTTCGATACAGCGTTTGCTAAGGTTGGGGTTTACATCTGTTACGATCGTCATTTCCCAGAAGGAGCAAGGGCTCTCGGGCTTGGCGGAGCGGAAATTGTATTCAATCCCTCCGCTACAGTAGCGGGGACATCGGAGTACCTCTGGAAGCTCGAACAGCCGGCTCACGCCGTGGCCAATGGGTATTATGTCGGTGCCATTAATCGGGTTGGTCTCGAAGCTCCGTGGAACATGGGAGAATTCTATGGTCAATCTTACTTGGTGGACCCGCGCGGTTCAATCGTTTCCATCGGAAGTCGAGATCAAGATGAAGTGGTCATCGGTGAAATGGACAAAGAGTTAATCCGTGAAGTCCGCAATGTTTGGCAATTTTATCGGGATCGCAGGCCTGAAACCTATGATCAAATTGTAAGCTTATAAGCGTGGGAGGGGGAGCGAAGATGAGTTCAACATTTATTTCCTTAACCGATTTGAAACGCAATTTCGCCGAGGTCAAATCCGGCATGAAGCCGAAAGAGGCGATCGAGGAATCGAACCGCTGCTTATTTTGTTATGATGCTCCTTGTATTCGTGCCTGTCCGACGGGTATTGATATCCCTTCTTTTATCAAAAAGATTGCTTCCGGCAACCTCAAAGGCTCTGCACG
The DNA here is from genome assembly GCF_001429545.1 of Paenibacillus sp. Soil787. Lineage (GTDB taxonomy): Bacteria > Bacillota > Bacilli > Paenibacillales > NBRC-103111 > Paenibacillus_E. Next base: position 215,909 of record NZ_LMSP01000012.1, on the reverse strand, counting down.
TACGATTATGGATGCGAATCCGGTAGGGGCCTCTTGCTCAAGGGTATGTCCAACAGAGGAGCTCTGTGAAGGAGCTTGTGTACTCAATCATTCGTCCAAGCCTATCCTGATTGGCAATTTACAGCGTTATGCGACGGATTGGGCTATCAAGAATGAACAACTATTGTTCAAGGCCGGGACAAGTAATGGGAAGTCGGTTGCTGTGATTGGGGGCGGACCTGCTGGTTTATCGGCAGCTCGGGAGCTTGCCCGCTTCGGATTCAAGGTTACGGTTTTTGAGGCGAAGGAGCAGGCTGGAGGGCTAGATACCTACGGGATCGTATCTTTCCGGCTGCCCCAGGAGATTTCGCTGTGGGAAGTCGAGCAAGTTAGGCAGTTAGGCGTGGAATTCCGCATGAGTACTCGTGTTGGCATAGATGTTAGCAGCGCAGATTTATTGGGCGATTATGATGCCGTTGTTCTGGCTGTAGGGATGTCGAAGGTTCCGATGCTGGGTATTGAAGGCGAAGCCTTGACGGGTGTGTATGATGCCATTGATTTTGTGGAATCTACGAAGATGGAACAGGAGCTGGATACAACGCTCATTGGGAAGCGGGTAGCGGTCATAGGAGCGGGGAACACAGCCATTGATGCTGCCACGTGCTCAGTGAGGCTAGGGGCTGAAAAGGTACAAATTGTTTATCGGCGTACGCAGGAAGAGATGACAGCGTACGATTTTGAATATGATTTCGCTAAGCAGGATGGCGTTGCGTTTCAATGGCTCACGGCTCCAAAACGGATCATCGGGGATGCGAATGGAAATGTCGTGGCTCTAGAATGCCTGCGGATGGAGCTTGTGGATGTGGAAGCGGGACGCAAACGTCCAGTTCCCATTGAAGGCTCAGAATTCATCATTGAGGTTGATGCCATTATTAAGGCGATTGGGCAGACGAGGCATGTTTCGCTCATTGATCAATTCGAACTTGCACATACAAGAGGAACCGTTACGGTTGATCCGTCAACAGGTCAAACGTCCAATCCCAAGGTGTATGCAGCGGGCGACGTTATTTTCGGAGAAGGTCAGGGCGAAGCGATGGTTGTATCGGCTGCTCAGCAAGGAAAGCAAACGGCTTATGCTATCTATAATCAACTGGTGAAACTTCAGAATGAGTCTGCTTAAGGTGTTTCTAAATGGATCGGGAGGGATTCAACATGGCTGATTTACGCATAAATCTGGCAGGCATAGCTTCACCTAATCCGTTCTGGTTGGCATCGGCGCCACCGACCAATACGGGCTATCAAGTTCAACGCGCTTTCGAAGCGGGTTGGGGTGGAGCGGTTTGGAAAACACTTGGTGATCCTATTATTAATACGTCTTCGCGCTTTGCAGCCATTCATTTCAACGGACAACGTGTTGCAGGCTTCAATAATATTGAACTTATTACGGACCGACCGCTCGAGATCAATCTCAAAGAGATTTATGAGACGAAGAAACGTTTTCCGAATCATGCGATAGTCGTTTCCTTGATGGTAGAACCGAACCGGGAGAAGTGGCATGAGATTGTGAAAAAGGTCGAAGCTGTCGGCGTAGACGGCTTGGAGCTGAACTTTGGCTGCCCGCACGGGATGGCTGAACGCGGCATGGGCGCTGCTTCGGGGCAGCAGCCGGATCTCGTGGAGGCGCAGACGATGTGGGTGAAGGAAGCGGCGACGACGCCGGTCATCGTGAAGCTGACGCCGAACATCACGGATATTACGAGCACCGCTAAGGCGGCGGTTCGGGGCGGAGCGGATGCGATTTCGTTGATCAATACGATCAACTCACTAGCAGGCGTGGATATCGATTCGTGGAACACGATTCCTCATGTTGGAGGCAAGGGCTCTCATGGCGGCTATTGCGGACCGGCAGTGAAACCAATTGCCCTCCACATGGTTGCTGATTGTGCGCGAAACCCAGAGGTTGGCGTACCTATTTCCGGCATTGGCGGTATTTCTAATTGGCGAGATGCCGTTGAGTTCATGCTGATGGGCGCGACAGGCGTTCAAGTATGTACGGCGGCGATGCACCATGGTTTCCGCATTGTGGAGGATATGATCGACGGCTTGAACAACTATTTGGATGAAAAAGGTCTCGCCAGTGTCACAGACTTGATCGGTAAATCCGTTCCGCGCTACTCCGATTGGGGGAATTTGGATTTGAACTATGCGGTTGTGGCACGAATTGACACAGATACCTGTATTAACTGCAACAAATGCCATATTGCCTGCGAGGATACGTCTCATCAATGCATTGATTTGTTGACCGGTGATCAGGGTCAGTCCTATTTGCAAGTACGCGAAGAAGATTGTGTAGGATGTAACTTATGCGCGATTGTTTGTCCCGTAGAAGGTGCGATTTCTATGATTGAGGTATCGGGAAGGGATGCGCCAATGACGTGGAACGAAAGGCAGGAGGCTATCGCGAAGCTGTCGGAAGGCAAAGATTCCAACAAGAAGGAGGCTGTGTAGCCATGTCCAAGCTCATTAAGAATGGAACGGTCGTGACGGCTGTTGACCAGTATCAGGCAGACGTCCTTATCGAGAACGGAATCATTACACAAATAGGTCTGAACCTCCCCAAGGAGGGGGCAGAAATTGTAGAGGCTGCAGGTCATTACGTGTTCCCAGGCGGTATTGATCCGCATACTCATCTTGACATGCCTTTTGGCGGCACGGTTACAGCCGATGATTTCGAGACAGGTACTAGAGCTGCCGCTTTCGGTGGGACGACAACCATCATCGATTTTTGTTTAACGAACAAAGGACGGCCGCTGAGTCAGTCTGTTCAAACTTGGCATCAAAAAGCCGCAGGCAAAGCCGTCATCGACTATGGATTTCATTTAATGATTGCAGAAATCAACGATGAGGTGCTGGCAGAGCTGCCGAAAATGATTCACGAAGAGGGGATCACCTCGCTCAAAGTGTTTATGGCTTATAAAAACGTGTTCCAAGCCGACGACGGCACACTGTATCGGACATTGCTCGAGGCGAAGCGGTACGGAGCTCTTGTCATGGTACACGCAGAGAACGGCGATGTGATTGAATATTTGATTAAAGAAGCGCTAGAAGCGGGGAATACAGATCCGATATACCATGCGCTAACCCGTCCTTCTCTGATTGAGGGTGAAGCGACAGGGCGTGCGGCAAAGCTTACCGCGTTGGCTGGTTCTCAGCTCTATGTTGTTCATGTGACTTGCGAAGAAGCCGTTCAGCAAATTACCGAAGCTCGGAATCAGGGCGTTGATATCTGGGGGGAAACGTGTCCGCAATACTTGATGCTGGATCAGACCTATTTGGAAAAGCCGAATTTCGAAGGGGCGAAATACGTATGGTCGCCTCCGCTGCGACCGAAGTATCATCAAGAGGCGCTCTGGATCGCCTTGAAAAATGGACAGCTCCAAACGCTCGGATCTGATCATTGTTCATTTAACTTTAATGGGCAAAAAGACCTTGGGCTAGGTGATTTTAGCAAAATACCGAATGGAGGACCCTGCATTGAGGATCGATTCTCCATCCTATATTCAGAAGGCGTAGTGAAAGGCCGTATCACATTGAATCAATTCGTAGATATCGTGTCTACGCGGATTGCGAAGCTTTTTGGCTTATTTCCTAAAAAGGGGACCATCGCTGTAGGATGCGACGCGGATATTGTTATCTTTGATCCGAGCGTTACGCGGACGATCTCAGCTGAAACCCACCATATGAATGTGGATTACAATCCATTTGAAGGCGTCGTGATCACTGGGGAGCCTGTCACTGTACTGTCTCGAGGCGAATATGTGATTCGGAATAAACAATTCGTAGGTACGGCAGGTGCCGGGAAATTCGTGAAACGAGGCACTTATCATGCAACTTGTCGTGATGAAAAGTCGAAGCAAGATGAAGCTGTCAAAGGGGGAGCCACACATGTCTGAGTATGTGCAATTTAAGCTAGAGAAGCAGAAATTGGATGACTTCGTGGCTCAGAAGTTCAAAATCGTCGGGGTGAAGGAAGATCTGGAAGGAGCGTGGCTCGATCTCGAACATCCCGGCGGTGAAACGGCGAATCTCCATCTAAAGACGGCCAATGCTAGGAAGTATTATGTGACCTTGCTCCTTAAACAAGGACAAACGCAGGCTTAAACGATCGCGCCATGCATATATTCGTATCCGTGCAGGGCGAGTTCAATGGCAATCCTCTTATCTGGATGCATGTAATCATCGCCAATTAACGCTGAAATTTTATCCAATCGATGGTAGAGAGTTTGCCGAACAACGAACAGCTCCTTAGCAGTGTCCTGTTTGGATCCGCATAGCGCTAAATAAACTTTCAATGTCTTCAGAAGCTGTCCGTTTTTCTCCCGATCGTAATGAATTAATGTTCCAACGTATTCATCGATGAATGACTCCAGCATTCCAGTTTGTTTCATTTTTAGAATCACTTTGTTCACATGCTGCTCAAGATAGAAAGGACTTGCATGATTATCGGTATCTTTCTGAATCTCAATTGTTTCTTGGGCGGTTTGATAGCTTTCCTTAACGAGAGCGGGGTCATTTAATGTTTTCCCGATGCCGAACAACGGCGAGAACAAGATTGATTCTTGATTAGCCTCTGATTTTTGAAGTCTTTGTATGGCTCTAGAGATTCGTTCTTTGCAAGGCATTGCTGGCAATTGGTCAAGTAGGATGAACACGAGTTGATCACCTACGACGGTTGGCATGAGATAGAAACCTTCACCTTCGAATAGCGCGCGTGCGATCATCTGCTTCTGTAAGAGCAGATCTTCATAGTCCTTCGAGGATTCGGCTGCTGATACGATGTTAAATAGACAGACGATGGTTTGGCCCAGCTTCATGGAGGGTTTGATGGCGTACATATAATCGCGAATTTCTTGTCCTGTATGTTTGCCGTTCAGCCAATCTGTGACCCAGAGATTCTGTTTGTACCGCGTTTTCTCCTCCATATATTTCGTACGCATCATTTCTTGTGCAATGGCCGTAGCGAACCTGTCTAAGGCAAGGATTTGAAATTCGCTAAGTTCCTGGTCGGCATATAAAAGCAGGTCTGCGAACAAATGTTCTAAGGCTAAAATAGGGCGATGGGCCAGTTTGCTTTTGGCATTAGGCAGTTGAAAGATTTCACCATAAATCCATTTCTCATAAAAGGCATCGGCCTTCGCTTTCGGCATGGCAGGGACGAACTGCGCCTCCGCGCCGAAAGGAAAGAAGGCGACTTGCGAGTGTGTTGTTTGATACAGCAGCTTTAACAGGGACTGCAATCCTTTCCCCGAGAGTAGTAACTGATTCAGTTGGGTGGAGAGTAATTCTAGGTCTGATACCATTTTGTGATGCTGATGGATGAAGTAAGTGTGTAGGTCCTGCGTGATGTCAATATATCGTACTTCTTCATGGAAAAAGATAAGTGGAAAGTTCTCTTGGGCGGCAAGCTTCTTCATCCGTTCTAGAGGGTGTTTCGTATACGTGCCGAGCTCGATACATAATCCGGAAGCACCGCTGTCGATCAACTGCTGCAAAAAGGAGAGACTAAGCTCCTCGTTGTCTTGCCAACCGATGCCTGTGCTTAGAATAAGCTCATTCCCATTGAGAAGATGGCCGACTTGGGTCACTTCCATGATATGTACCCAACGTACCTTTCGGTTCAAAGCTTCCTCGCTTGCGATGGCTTCTGCTTTGTGGAAGAGCGGTCTCTGCAAAATATCTTTCACTGTTAATTGTAAGAGTGTCTGTACCAAGCGAGTTCACCACTTTCATGTAAGGGAAGTTAACGTGACAGAGCGGAAGAGTAATTTCACCTATTATACAATGTGTCCAAAGATTTTTGGGAAAAATTCTTTCTATCGAGATTTGCATGCCAATGGCAAAGGTGGTGTGGAGTTTTATACGAAGAAAAAGATGAGGGCCGCGAGCGATTGCGGCTTTTTTGCTGTTGTGTATGGACAAGCTTTAATGGTTGATGTAGGTTTAAGAATAAGGAATTAAGGAGGAAACACAAGTGATTAGAATATTGGCTGTTAATGAAGAACAGGAGATTATCCATATCTCATCATTAGACGATCTTAAAAATGCAAATATAGACCGGTACTGGGTAGATTTCAATGCGCCTTCCAAGGAGGAGGCCTTACTCTTACAGAAGCACTTTCAATTTCATCCACTGGCTATAGAAGATTGCTATCATCATCTGCAGCGACCTAAACTAGATCATTATGAGGATACTCATTTTTTTGTCCTGCATGCTTTGCATCCTGAAACGTTAACTGCGGAAGAGGTGGACATGTTCTGGGGCACTAACTTCATAGTTACCTTTCATTATTCACCGTCTAAGGAAATTGATGAGGCATGGCATCGGATGGCCGAACAACAAAAGTTTCGTGAGAAAGGTATCGTATACACGGCTTATTTAATAATAGATAAGCTTGTAGATGAATATTTCCCTAGTCTATATCAAATCGAAGATCAGTTAGATGAAATCGAAGTAAGAGGGAAAAGTGTTCCGGTTCATATCTTAATGAATGAAATATTTGAAATAAGAGCTAAGCTATTAAAGATTAGAAAGACAATTGTTCCCATGCGGGATCTGCTTTATCGGATTATTAATACCGAAAAAATTGAAGGTCTTAATGAGCATGTAGTCTATTTTACAGACATCTACGATCATCTGCTTAAGCTCTCCGAAATTATTGACTCCAATCGAGAATTGACGGCGGATATACGAGATAGTTATGTTTCCATAAATTCCTATCGTATGAATACGATCATGAAGACGTTAACTGTGATTACGACGATTTTCATGCCTCTGACATTTATAGCAGGGATATATGGGATGAATTTTCAAAATATGCCAGAACTTACTTGGCGTTGGGGATATTTTGTTGTTCTATTTATCATGTTCGGGATTGGTTTTGGCATGTATTTGCTATTCAGAAATAAGAAGTGGTTTGATTAGTCATATTAAATATTAATGTCATTAATTATCAGCGGAGGGCGCTTCCTTTATGAAGCAAAAACAAAAAAAGCATAACACGATGGGGCAATATGCGGAGCTGCTTAGCCGATATTTGTTCCCCCAAAAGGGTACGCTCATTGTATTGACGATGCTCTTATTCGCATCTATTGGCCTTCAGCTTATTAACCCGCAAATTATTCGCTATTTCATCGATACTGCTCAAACGCAAGGGGCGATGCAGCCACTGATTACAGCCGCGATTATGTTTATTGGCTTTGCGCTTGTTCAGCAGCTGGTCTCGGTCATTGCAACTTATTTTAGTGAAAATGTAGGGTGGAAAACAACGAATAAGCTGAGAGTCGATCTGGCTGCTCATTGCTTATCACTGGATATGTCTTTTCATAAATCACATACATCAGGCTCGCTCATCGAACGTGTAGATGGGGATGTGAATGCACTAGCCAATTTCTTCTCGAGCATGATCATTCATTTACTGGGTAATCTGCTCTTAATGGCTGGCATCATTATTTTGTTGCTTCGCGAAAATTGGTTGATTGGTGCGGGGATGGCCTTTTTCGTCGTTTTTGCGGTCTTTATGATTCAGTGGATTCGTAAATTTGCTGTTCCAGTTTGGGCGGGATGGCGGCAGGCTAACGCGGAGTTTTATGGTTTTATTGGTGAGCATTTGGAAGGAACAGAAGATATTCGTGCCAATGGTGCTGTTGGGTTCGTTATGAATCGCTTCTATACCATGCTTAGAAAAATGCTGCCGCTTCGGGTCAAAGCCTTTCTCGGTTTCTGTGCGATGTGGAACATGTCTATCTTCGTCTTTGCGCTTGGGAATGCCATGGCATTTGGTATTAGTGCTTATTTGTGGCACACCCAACATATCTCTCTAGGCACTGTATATCTGATTTTCTTTTATACAGAATTACTAGCTAAACCGATTGAAAAGATTCGCACGCAAATGGAAGATTTGCAAAAGGCAGATGCAAGTATCTCACGTATTCGCGAGCTGTTCGCTATCCAGTCTGAGATTAAGGATGGGACGGGGGCTCCGTTATCGGAAGGACCTCTTAGTGTTGAATTCCGCGATGTCACGTTTAGTTATGATGGGGATCAGCCTACGATTGAGAAGCTAAATCTGACGCTGAAACCAGGAGAAGTCCTAGGACTCCTTGGCCGCACGGGGAGCGGAAAGTCAACGATGGCAAGATTGCTGCTTCGCTTTTACGATCCTCAAAGTGGAAGTATTGCACTTGGTGGTACCGATATCAGAAGCTGTAAGTTAGTTGATTTACGCAAACGTGTAGCGCTTGTAACGCAAAATATTGAAATTATGCAAGGGACCATTCGAGATAACCTAACCTTCTATGATGATTCGATCACGGACGAACAAATTATTGAAGTACTCAAGGAACTTGGACTCGGTGCGTGGTATGAAGCCATGCCGGAAGGACTCCATACAGGTTTAGCCTCCGGTGGAGGAAGCCTGTCTGCAGGAGAAGCGCAGCTGCTAGCCTTCGCACGGGTTTTCTTAACGAACCCGGGACTTGTTATCATGGACGAAGCTTCTTCCAGACTAGACCCGCTGACAGAGCAGCGTATGGAAAAAGCAGTTTCTAAGCTGTTGACACAGCGATCCTGTATCATGATTGCGCATCGTCTAACAACCGTTCAACGAGCGGATCATATTCTTATTCTGGATAATGGGCGCGTATTGGAATCGGGTAAAAGAGAGCATCTCGCCGCAGATCCGAATTCTCGTTTCAGCCAATTACTGGCCACAGGCTTAGAGGAGGTATTGGCATGAATACGTATCAATATTTGTGGGGGCTTATCATGTACCGGCCGATACGGTATCTGGTTAACGCCATTGCTTGGACGGTTATTTATTTGGCGCCGATTGCGCCTGGACTTATAACGAAAGAGTTTTTCGATTCTCTGACAGGTACGTCAGCGTTGGGTTACGGTGTTTGGGGATTAATCGCATTGTTGATGGCTGCTGCTTTAGGGCGAATCATGCTGATTGTAATTGGTTTTATTACGGATGTTAATTTTCGGTTTCGCATGGGGATGCTGCTTAGACGCAATCTGCTTGAGCACGTATTAAAGCAGCCGGGGGCACAGGCTATTCCCGTTTCTCCGGGGGAAGCGATCAGTCATTTCCGGGATGATGTCGATCAATCGGAAGAGGCAGCAAGCTGGTCGGTCGATGTTTTTGGGATGACTTGTTTTGCCCTCGTGTCAGGCTATATCCTGATTCGGATTGATGCTCAAATGACACTTCTAGTGTTTATGCCGATCGTTCTCGTCATAACGGCCGCGCAGTTGGCAACAGTTCGCTTGCAGAAATATCGCGCAGCTAGTCGAGAAGCGACGTCCAAGGTGACGGGTGAGATTAGCGAAATGTTCGGCAATGTGCAGGCGATTCAAGTCGCAGGTGCGGAAAAAAGAGTGATCGCTCGGTTCAGCAGCTTCGGTGACAATCGTAGGAAAGCGATGCTGAAGGATCGGCTCATGGGTGAACTGTTGGATTCGGTGTTTTCTAACTCGGTTAATTTGGGAACTGGACTTATCTTATTGCTGGCTGGAACGAAAATGAGAGCTGGGACGTTTACCGTTGGAGATTTCGCTTTATTCGTGTACTATTTAACTTTTGTTACGCAGTTTATTACGAATGTGGGAAAATTTATTACGTATTTTAAACAGATGAGCGTGTCTCTGGAGCGATTGACGTTTCTTTTGCAGGGGGCATCGGCTAAGGTTCTTACGATGGTTAATTCACTCCATTTGAAGGTGGAGAGTAAAGTGGCGGAGGCTTCTGTGACCGCTATCCCTTTGGCTCAGGAAAAGAGAGGGAATGAGAGTCTGGGTGCGGATGGATTTGAGCATGAGGGAGTGAGTGGAAACCCACTGCAGCGGCTTGATGTGATTGGACTGAGCTACGCTTATTCGGATACAGGCAGAGGGATCTCGGACATTCACTTCAGCTTGAAAAGAGGATCGTTCACCGTGATTACGGGAACGATCGGTTCGGGTAAGACCACGCTTGTTCGCTCGCTCCTTGGGCTGCTGCCCAAGGGAGAGGGAACGATTGCGTGGAATGGTGTGCCCGTTGAAGATCCGGGCACATTCTTTACACCGCCGAGGAGCGCTTATACCGCGCAGGTGCCGCGGCTATACAGCGATACGCTGCGCAACAATATTTTGCTTGGGCAAGCGGAGCAAGACGATAGCTTGCAGCTTGCCTTGCACGCGGCGGTGATGGAGTTCGACGTCACGCAGCTGCCTGGCGGGCTGGACACCGTCATCGGCCCGCGTGGGGTGAAGCTCTCCGGCGGGCAAGCGCAGCGGACGGCTGCAGCGCGCATGCTCGTGCGCGACGCCGAGCTGTACGTCTTCGACGACCTGTCGAGCGCGCTCGACGTCGAGACGGAACAGAAGCTATGGGAGCGGATGTTCGAGCGTCGAAGCGACGCGACTTGTCTGGTCGTATCCCACCGCAAAACGGCGCTCACGCGGGCGGACCACATCATTGTGATGAAGGAAGGCCGCATTGAGGCAGAAGGAAACACGGAGGAACTGCTGCGGCAGAGCGCGACGTTCCGGGAACTGTGGTATGGCGATGAGCGGCATACCTAATGAATAAGCTGAGAAGCCTGAACGATCGGGCTTCTTTTTTATGTGCGCCTCAAAGTCGCACAATTTACCCTTTAAAGTGCCGTAGCCGAAGAAGAGGTCCTACCTCCGAAAGGAGAAGGATTGGCAGGGTGTCTCTCGTGAGGGGGAATCCGAAGGGCCTGCAGGCAAAGTCTAGCCCGGAATGCGGTGAACCAGAGTTGGCGGAGATGTTGGATGACCCGCCGTAAAAACGGGGGAATTTATGCCAATGAGCATATCTTGCAGGAAAGCACGAAGGGATAAGACTTGTAAGACTCATCTACGTGATTAGGGTCAGGATGGAGATGGAACAGAATGTGCAGATAACTGAGAGAAGTCCCGTAGTTTCCTTGGCGCAAACGCGTGTGAGGTAGGCGAGGTATAACCGAAGGGGAAAATCCAAATCGATGAGCTGCAAGATGGCGGATCGTTCCGTAGTAGTGAATAAGTCTGAGCCGATGAAAGCTGGTAACAGTCTGGAGGATAAAACTTGGATGAGTATCCGCGAGAGAAAAAAAACTACGACTGATTCAATCAACATACAGCTGTTAAGGAATGAAATGGGTGCGAAATCAACTTCAGAATCATCTTTCCGGCTTAAGGACTGGAGCGACGTTAATCCCCGAAAAAGAGTGAATTTGAAAATCTAATGGACTCGACAGCCCTTAATCTACTTCAAATTATGAAAATAAGATAGATTGAAACCGAATAACGGCGCTGAAGTCCGTAAGNTGAATTTGAAAATCTAATGGACTCGACAGCCCTTAATCTACTTCAAATTATGAAAATAAGATAGATTGAAACCGAATAACGGCGCTGAAGTCCGTAAGCTCGGAATCATCGCTCCAAATAGGCAGTTAACGGCATCCAGGTCCGTTAAACGTCTATTTCCGTTAATTGGTCCGTCGTAGAAAAAAACTCAGTCCGATTACCCGCTTCCACTCCAAAAGAGGGAAGACATAGACGGAGATAGAGACAGAGACAAAGACAGAGACAGAGACAGAGACAGAGACAGAGACGGAGACAGAGACAGAGACGGAGACATAGACAAAGGGAAAGTGCTTCGTCAAAGACTGTGAGCTCTAGTGAGTGGAGATCGTAAGCGCCTTTAACGAAAGTGGTCAGTGTCAAGGGGGCATCCCCCACCGATGGCGAAAGAACGTAAAAGGACAATAAAGTAAATAAATCTCTCTTTTTAGCTTAAGTCTTAATTCTCTTAAACATATTTTTTACCTCTCCCAATATTCAAAACAGTTACTCTAGCTAATCACGCTTCACTGCCCGGCCCTCGGTTAATGACGCATCGTCAGTATAATACTTTATTTTCATCGAACAATATGATCTCCTTTTCTAATTGACAAAGTTTGTAATTAAGATATGATGAGGGCAAAATAAATTATAAAAAAAGTACATTCAGGGAGTGAAAATAATGATAAACCCCAAACAAGTAGCAGCTGAGAAAGCTGTTGAATTTATTGAAGATGGCATGGTAGTTGGATTAGGTACTGGATCAACGGCCTATTGGGCAATCCATAAAATTGCTCAAAGAATACAAGAAGGACTTCGTATCCGGGCAGTAGCGAGTTCTAGAGACTCGGAAGAGTTGGCCAATAAATTAGGAATTCCAATGGTACCTTTTTCTGAAATAGATATCATTGATTTAACAATTGATGGTGCTGATGAGGTGGATACTTATTTAAACTTAATTAAGGGAGGAGGCGGCGCATTAGTCAGAGAGAAGATACTAGCAATCAATAGTAAGAAATTTTTCGTAATTGTAGATGAGTCAAAACGAGTAGAACATTTAGGCCAGTTTCCATTACCTGTCGAAATCGTCCCCTTTGCTGCGAATTTAACAATAAATAAATTAAAGGAACTAGGGTGTAACACTAGGATTCGGATGAGTAACGATAAGGAGTATATTACGGATAATGGCAACATAATCGTAGATTGTAATTTTGAAAAAATAGTAGAGCCAATAGAGCTAAATAAACAAATCAACTTGATTCCAGGTGTTGTTGATAATGGCCTATTCGCTCGCATGGTAAGTACATTAATCATTGGTTATAACGATGGAAAAGTAATGGTTATTGACCAACCATGAGGGAGGCATGAAATCACACAACATGCATTTTGTGCATCAAAATTACGCGTTGAACACCCTTTGGAGAGGATTACCTGCGAAAAATGCAGCTAAATTCGCCAGAAAAGGCTCAAACGATACATTTCGGGTAAATTTGATGTAGGAAATGCAGGTAATTTATGAGAAAAGAGTCGCTGAAGTGAAATTAACTGCATGTTTTACAGCAGCAAATATTGTTCGAATGCTTTAACAGGGTAGGCTGCTGGGAAGTGGGAAGTGGGAAGTGGGAAGTGGGAAGTGGGAAGTGGGAAGTGGAAGTGGGAAGTGAGAACTGGAATCTGGACTTGGAACTTGGCACTTAGAGCGCTAGAAGAAATATTCGCTGGGAAGTTTGGTAGAGGCTTTATGCGTGAAGAAGGAAAAATATACCAAAATAACGAATCTAATATAATTCTAACGATTAAACAAGGAGTGAATGTACATATGCACGATACACCCAATCTTCTCTTAATCACAGAAATACCAGGGTACGCGCCACAAATTAGCAGGCTGATGTCCATGATGAATTACGCCAGATTTACAACGCTGAGAAGTGTGGAAGGACTCACAACCGAGCAATTAGACTACACAATTGACGCGACAAGTAACTCGATCGGCTCTTTGTTGCTGCACTTCGCAGCTGTCGAGGTTGCTTATCAACTGGAGACTTTCGAGCACCGTCACTTGAACGAGGAGGAAATGAAAATCTGGGGAGCAGCCCTCGAGCTTGGCGATCAAGGAAGAGCCGAAATTAAGGGAAATAACCTGGACTATTACCTTAACATCATGAGCGAGGTTCGCAGTAAAACGTATGAGGTTTTCAAGAGGAAGACTGATGATTGGTTATATGAGGAATACCCATTCTGGCAGAACCAGCCAGCCAACCATTATTTCATGTGGTACCACGTGTTTGAAGATGAGATTAATCATCGGGGACAGATTCGTTGGATGAGAAAACGACTTCCGGTATAAAAGAAATTCTATCCCGATAGGAGGCAAGAAGAGATGAATACCAACAAACCAGTTGGTCTGACCGCTTCAGTTGGCTTTCAAATTGGTGTTAGACGTACACTTCCCTTTTTCCGAGAGGAAGCTTGGGAGTTGCTGACTTCAATACAAGGGCGAAGGCTTTGGTTAGGTGATTTGGCGACAGCCCAGATCGTGAAGGGTCACAAATTCGTGACACAAGAAGGAACGACGGGGGAATTTCGCGTGGTGAAGCCGCTGGAGCAGCTTCGATTGACTTGGCAGCCTGCGGGATTTCCGAATGCGTCAACACTACAAATTCGACTGCTGCCTGCCGCTAGTCCAGGGAAAACGACGATCAGCTTTCATCATGAGAAACTGAACAGCGCGGAGCAAAGAGAAGAGATGAAAGTACATTGGGAAGAGGTTATCAGCGGATTACTAGCCCTCTCTGAGGATAAGTTCATACGATGACGAACACGCTCATTCTGGCCTTCATTCTGACGATGATAATCCATACAGCAGAAACATTGTCATATTCGATTCGGTACGCTGGTGTGCAAGTGAACAAGCTGGCTGTGGCACTTTCTTTAGTCGGCATTGTCGTCCTTGTATCGCGCACAGCGAATTTAATTCAGGCGCCAATGACTGCGCATTTCGTTGATTATGCGAAGATCGAACCGACCTTTGATCTGGAACGCTACTTCCGAATTAGTTTATTCGCCTCGTCGATTGGAACATTGATTGCGATTGCTTTATTCCCGTCTTTTATCAATCTGAGCGTTCGAGTTATTTCCCGGTTGGAAATCGCCGGATCGATTCCGAAACTCATAACGAGTGTAACGGTGTCACAATTGAAGAACACGAAAAAATATTTGAAGAAGCCAAACGTCAAGCTGCTGAGCCAATTTCGTTATTTGGGGATTCCAAAACGATTCCTATTGATTAATATTTTGGTGACAGCTTTCTATTCGGTTGGTGTGCTTTCTTCCTTATATGCCGCGCATTTGTTGCCTGAATTTGCAACAACAGCATCGCAAGCCTCCGGACTTATTAACGGTATTGCTACTATTTTGCTTACCATATTCATAGATCCGCAATTAGGTCTTATTACGGACAAAGCATTGCATGACGATTCACAACGTAGACAGCTAGGCAAAATCTATGCACTGCTCATGACATCCAGGTTTCTGGGAACATTGCTAGCGCAAGTTTTTCTTATTCCATCTGCTCATTTTATTGGATGGATGGTCAAATGGTTTTTCTAATTGCTCGATTTCCTTTCCTTCATAGTGCTTGCTTGGTATAATAACAACTATCATAGGAGCGCAGCTAGAAACGGAGCCATAGAATGAAGAAGTTCAAGAAATTTTATATCGAAATTACAAGTGTTTGTAACTTGGCCTGTACCTTCTGTCCACAGACGAAGCGTCAAGCTAATTTTATTAAAATCGATACCTTTACCCATATATTAGATCAAATTAAGCCTCACACGGATCACATTTATTTGCATGTCAAAGGGGAACCTTTGCTGCACCCGAAGATTGACGAACTGCTGGATTTGAGCCATGAGAAAGGCTTCAAGGTCAATATCACAACCAACGGCACGCTGATTAACAAAAATAGACACAAGCTTCTGGATAAACCGGCGCTGCGGCAAATGAATTTCTCCTTGCACAGCTTTGATGGCCACGAAGGATCTGAGGATAAAGAAGGATATGTGACGAGTATCCTGCGATTTGCTAAGGAAATCGTTGCCAAGTCCAATGTGATTATCTCATTCCGTTTATGGAATCTGGATACGGACAATCAGACGAATCAAGAACGGCAGCGAAACCGTGAAGTGCTGGAATTGCTCGAAAAAGAGTTCGAACTTGATTACAAAATAGATGAGAAATTCGTTCGCGGTACTGGTGTTAAGCTGGCAGATCGCGTCTATCTGAATCAGGATCATGAGTTCCAATGGCCGGATTTGAAGGCGGAAGAAATTGAAGGGCCGGGCTTCTGTCACGCACTGCGAAATCAAGCAGGCATTCTTGTCGATGGCACTGTGATTCCTTGCTGTCTGGATGGGGAAGGGGTCATTAATCTGGGCAATATCAACCAAACTCCTTTCTCCGAAATCGTAGAAGGTGAGCGGGCGAACCGATTGTTCGAGGGCTTTTCCAGACGTGAAGTTGTCGAGGAATTATGCCGAAAGTGCGGATATCGTGAACGTTTTAGCATGTAGAATAGATAGAGCTCATTCTAGCAGCGTGTGCGCTGGGGAATGGGCTTTTGCTTTTAAACAGCATTCGTGGGATAATACAAGTTTGATTCGATTCTATTCGTTGGGGGCACATTACGTGGGACGTTATCCATTTGCATATGATCACGCACAGCCATTCATGCAGCAGGTTTCTGACTGGATTGCGGATATCTTTTATGAAGTTTTGCCTGAAGCGGGCTTTGAGGTGCGTGACGAACAGATTTACATGGCGTTCCAATTAGAACGTGCTTTTGCTGAGAAATCGACCATTTTCGCGGAAGCAGGAGTGGGTACGGGGAAAACGCTAGTCTATTTATTGTATGCGATATGTTACTCGCGTTTCATGAAGAAACCGGCTATCATCGCTTGTGCGGATGAATCTTTGATAGAACAATTGGTCAAGCCCGGTGGGGATATTGATAAAATATCGCGTCATTTGGATCTCGTTATTGATGCGCGTCTTGCCAAATCGCCTGACCAATACGTATGTCTCGTTAAACTTGATGAGGCGCGATTCGGACATGAGGATATTGGCTTATATCGAGAGCTGTATGAAGGTCTTCCTGACTTCGTGCACACACGTGAAGCGCTGCAAACATTTCATGCATATGGGGACCGTAAAAACTACCCGCATCTGAATGATGAACAGTGGCACAAGGTGAGTTGGGATGCGTATCAGGATTGTTTCGTCTGTGATAAGCGTCATCGCTGCGGTCAAACGTTATCTCGTGAAGCATACCGACGTTCGGCGGATCTGATTATCTGCTCGCATGATTTCTACATGGAACATGTGTGGACGTACGACGGAAGAAAGCGTGAAGGCCAGCTTCCTTTGCTGCCGGATCATTGTACGGTTGTTTTCGATGAAGGACATCTGATGGAATCGGCGGCTCAGAAAGCACTAACGTACAAGCTGAAGCATATGGTGTTCGAGGAATTAGTGATCCGTTTGTTAAAAGGGGAAGTACGCGAGACGTTAGCCGTCTGTATTGATCAGGCTATTGAGCAAAGCGAGCTCATGTTCGAAGTGCTTGAAAGCTGCTGTCTACCGATTGTTGGATCGGATCGTAAGCAGATTGTTATCAACGACCGACTGCTGCGTGAGATTCATCGGCTAAGTGATATTTTATCGGAGATCGAAGAGGAGCTTGTCTTTGAAGGTGAAATGTTCACATTAAATGACTACCAGCTTAAGATCGTGGAAGAACATTTGGAAATGATGCAGAAAGCGCTGGCATTGTTCCGCAACGATCAAACCTTCATTTGTTGGGCGACTGAAAGCATTACGGGTCTTAGCCTGGTGATTATGCCGAGAACTGTGAAAGAAGTGCTGAAAGAGCATGTGTTTTCGTCCAAAATGCCAATCGTTTTCTCATCGGCTACACTATCCGTTGAGGGTTCATTCGATTATGTGGCTAACAGTTTGGGCCTTGACCAGTATCTATCATTTTCTGTAAATTCTCCTTTTGATTATGCAGAGCGGATGGAAGTGATCGCACCCAAGTGGACGTCTGGCGGAACGTTTCAAGAAAAGATGGAAACCGCGGTTCAGTTGTTAAAAAGAACAGAAGGAAGAGCGCTAATTCTGTTCCCAACCCACGAAGAGCTGCAGCGGTTTAAGCGGGAAATCAAAGGTCGCTCGGATTGTTCGGAATTGACGTTCTTGTTTGAAGGGGATCAAGAAATCAGCCATTTGATTGCCTCTTTCCAAGGGGATGAACACAGCGTATTGTCGGCAGTCACCCTATGGGAAGGACTTGATATACCGGGTCCTTCGTTGTCCAATGTCATTGTCTGGTCACTGCCGTTTCCTCCACAAGATCCCGTATTCAATGCTAAGAGACAAGCATCAACCTCACCGTATGAAGAGGTGGATATTCCTTATATGCTTTTAAGGCTTAGACAGGGAATAGGGCGCTTAATTAGAACCCGTGAAGACAGTGGAATTATTGCTATCTTCAATGATGAGCTGCACGATAACGTGGTGCTTCGCGATCACATTGTTCGTATATTACCCGCTGGTGTAACACTGAAGAGCGAATAGTTTACTTCGATGTTTGGTTCTATGTGAACCAAATGTCGCGGAATCGTACCCAACCTAGCGAGTCAAGGGAGATGCCGCGAATCGATGGATGATAAGCGGTTTTAAGATGCTTTCGATATAGAAATAGCAGGCTGTGGCGCTGCTTGAGCTGGGATTCCAACTGCTCGAGCAGCGCCATTCTGCGTTTCGGATCGGACTCGGAACGCAGCAGTCGCAAGCTGTCATCGAGCATGGTCTGCACATCAGGCGCAGCATGCTGCCGCATGCTCTTGTACATATCGTAGAGCCGCAGCTCGCTATGTTCGTCTAGCATGATGGCAAACAGCAGCAGATCCGCTCTCATGCGCTGCTCGCCCTTGAATTCTTCTGCGGGAATGAGCAGGATTTCCAGTTTGATTCCGGACATGGCGTACATTTTCTGCAGGAGTAGCGCATCCTGCTCATACTGAGGGATGGTCGCCAGCTTCAGGACGTCACCTTGGTAGCCGGAAGCTGCTAGCAGCTGTTCGACTTTTGTCTGTCCCGCCTTGCTAATTGCAGGATTGGAACGCTCCGTATCTTCTAGTGGCTTCAAGAAGAAGCTGCTTGCCGCTTCAATCACATCGCCCGAGAGTTGTTCCAGCAAATAGGGTCGGTCCAATGCTAAGTTAAGTGCCTCGCGAATTACGGGATTCTTTAATGGTCCGTCTTTCAATTCATTTACGGTCATGAATTTCGTCGTCATGCCAGATTGCCGTACTTGCTGCCAACGCTGCGCTTCCATGTCTGAAATTCGCACATTGTGCATGACTTGGAAGGGCTGACTTTGAGCTGATAATTCCTTCTGTTCATTCTCCGGCAATGTCCACACTTCGACCCGATCCAAGAACCCGCGTCCTTGAAAATAGGCTGGGAAAGCTTCCAAGATCCAAATCCCTTGTTCGTGTCCAGTTAATCGGAAAGGTCCTGTGCCAATGGGAGACTTATCCATCCGTCCTCCGGCTGCTTCACACACATCTGCTGGGACGATAGAAGCGCGATTGGTAGTTAAAAATCCGAGAAATAATTCATTTCGTTCAGACAGTTGAATGCAAACTGTTGTTTCATCTGGGGTTGTAATGTCGATGATGCTCGCATAAGCCCAGCTATAGAGACCGCGCGGCGCTAAGCGCCTAAGTCGTTCGAGTGAATATTTCACATCGCTTGCCAGCATCTCGTGGCCATGATGAAACTGCACGCCTTTGCGGAGATAAAAGGTCCATAAGGTGCGCGAAGCATCTACATCCCACGCATGAGCAAGATGCGGTAGGATCTGATCTCCTTTGGCATCCATGCGAACGAGTCCATCGAAGATCTGATTCACCAAATGGGATTCCCCGGCATAATGAATGGCTGCAGGGTCTAAGGCGTGAATCGTTTGAGGGAGTGGGAAGCGCAAAATATCCGTTCGCCGCTGACCTTGCACTTCAGAGCGAAAGCCGAATTGCCCTGACAGCCAAACTTGGAATTGTTCCCGTAAGGAAGAGGCATGCTCGGCTGCTTGCAGCAGTTCAAGTGCAGAATGCAAGTCCTGTTTCGCGACCAATTCCTTTGCTTCCTCCATAAGCGTTTCTTCTTTACTCGCATGGAAAATAAGGGTCGAGCGGTTACCGCGGCCTTTCTTGGGCAGCCAAGTGAGCCACTCTTCCTGCTGCATTCTCTTGAGAAGCAGCACCATATTACGGTGCGTACAGTCCAAATGTAACGCTAGCTCTTCCAGCGTTATCTCAAGTGGATGCTCTTCATGGACATGGGGAAATGAGCGTCGAAGTGTCAAATAATGCTTGCGTATTTTCACTCTTAAGCCTCCGTATTAAAATATGAAATTATGAAATTTAAACTTACACTTTTTGTTCTTGTTTTACAGGTTACAATAAAAAGCAGGTAATAACAAGCGCTTAGGCTGCCTTATCATTTGTAAAACAAAGGGGAATAAGTCCAATGAGAGATCCTGCTCCATGGCAAAGAAAATACGGTTTAATGCTTGTGTACGCATGTTTATTTGGTTTCATGGTTCAATACCTGCTTTTTGACCATGCACCCGGCATCTCTGTTCTGATTAGTGTGGTGGGCTTTTACAGCCTGTACTTTTACGCCATAAAAGGAAGATTAGGCGGCTTTGAGCCATGGGAAGGACAAAATAAAGCCGGTTGGTTCCTTCTAGCTCCAGTCGTACTAATTGCTTTGACGTATACATTGTTTGCTAACCATCTGTTTCATACGCTTAATTTGCTTGCCTTACCCATATGTATAGCGATGCAGACGATTGTCTTATCACGCAATAGTAAGCATGCATGGTATCATGCAACATTCGTGCAGGATCTGCTGAGACATTGTTTTGGCAGGCCGATCACTTACTTGTCTGTACCTTTTGGGATGATCAAAGCATGGCTGCCGAGTAGAAGGACCGAAAAGGAGTCTGCCTGGGGAAAGATGGGGAAAGCTGGTGCAGGCCTTTTGTTAGCAGCCCCTATTTTGTTCATCGTAGTTGCGTTGCTAGCTTCTGCTGATCGTGTTTTTCAATCATGGGTGGAAGGAATCCCGCATTGGTTCAATGGTATCTCAATTGCTGAGGGGATTGTACGTACTGGTTTTGGGATTGCAATAACTCTATACACGTTCTGCTATTTATGGGGAATTCTTTTTCCAAAAGTCATCGAAGTCAACCAAACGCCTCAAGAGTTTAGCGAGGAATCTGCTGCTGTAAGCAAAAAGATTCTCATTGATCCAATAACTGCCGATACTTTGCTCGTGTGTGTCAATGTCGTTTATGTACTGTTCGCTATCATTCAGTTCTCTTATTTATTCGGAGCAGCGAATGGGTTTTTGCCAGATGGTGTGCTCTATGCGGAGTACGCGAGAAGAGGGTTTGCTGAGCTTGTTGCGGTCGCAATCATCAATATGTCGCTGCTGTTTCCAGGCCTTCATTGGATTCGCCGCAGCGGTCACATGGGTGAAACTATTCGAAAAGGGCTGCTGACGATGCTCGTCGGATGCACGATCGTGATGCTCATTTCCGCTTACGGAAGGCTTTCGCTGTATGAAGAGGCTTATGGCTTCACGCAAACGAGATTACTCGTTCATGGTTTCATGATTTTCTTGAGTGTTCTGTTTATCATTGCTCTTTTCCGAATCTGGATAGAACGGATGTCCTTGTCAAAAGCGGTTATCACAACTTCAATCCTGGCCTATCTCGTGATGAATTATATGAATATTGAACAACGAATCGTCATCAACAACATGGAACGGTACGAAAGAACGAAAATCATCGATCTTGCGTATTTGGGGAGTCTCTCAACTGACGTGATCCCGCCTCTTAAGGAACTGAAAGTCAAACATCCTGAGTTGTCGATACAAGCAACCATAGATCGCATTAAAGCAGACACTGGAGATTATTCATGGCCTTCCTGGAATCTATCGAAGTATCAAGCGAGGAAATTTTAAAAAAGTTATACGATTGAGTTTTGATTTCAAACAATTGGTGCTTTTGAAGGTCATATGTCTGTACCCGCGAACTCTTGGTTAATGGCGCTTATGAAACAAAGCAACAATACATACCAGGTGAATTTTAGTTAGCGCTCAGGTTATTGGAGTAAGTAATGAAAGTTTGGTTTACTTATACGTTAGATAGTGGATGAGGTAGATGAACAAGTAATATCTTACAAAAAGAAAAGGACTATCAGTTGAAAAGTCGATTTCCGGCCTCTCCGACACTGTCGACGAGTTTCGGCTCGCAAAGCTCCTGCTGTAAGCGCGTTTTTCGCGCTTATTTGTTCGAGGCAGCACGATTAAGCGCGTTTTCTGCGATTAAACAGTACGGACGCTCGGCTGAGAGGTCGATTTCCGACCTCTCCGACACTGTCGAAGAGTTTCGTCTCGCAAAGCTCCTGCTGTAAGCGCGTTTTTCGCGCTTATTTGTTCGAGATAGTACGATTAAACGCGTTTTCTGCGCTTAAACAGTACGGATGGTCGGCTGAGAAGTCGATTTCCGGCCTCTCCGACACTGTCGACGAGCTTCGGCTCGCAAAGCTCCTGCTGTAAGCGCGTTTTCCGCGCTTATTTGTTCGAGGCAGTACGATTAAGCGCGTTTTTCGCGCTTAATTAGTACGGACGGTCGGCTGAGATCACAATTTTCGACCTCTCCGACACTGTCGACGAGCTTCGGCTCGATGAGCTCCCGCTGTAAGCGCTTTTTCGCGCTTATTTGTTCGAGGCAGCACGATTAAGCGCGTTTTTTTCTGCGCTTATTTGTTCTTAGGCGAAGCTTATAGCCTATATTGCATTGTTGGCTGCGATATTTGCTGAGTAAAGTGAGATTGTGGAGCATACATGCATAAATATTAGATTCGTTTAGTATTCTCTTGGTGTTTTTGTTTTTCGGTGTTTAATTACTCGTGTTTTTGTTTTCTGGTTTTTGGGAACATTGGGAATTAGAAAGGCGAGTTGTACATCGTACAACAATTTCCTTGATTTCTTCTCGGGCGAGCTATAGTTGTTGTATGCTGTACAACAATTTAACCTTCTTTTATGCTTTTGAGTTACTTTTGGCTGGAATTATTGTATTTTTTACAACATTCGAGTGGAAAACGTGGATTTGATTGCATATTGTTGTACAGCGTACAACAATTCCCGGATAAGTGAGTAAATTTTTTATCAAATACGTGTTGAGTAACTTCCTTTGCATTAACCGGTACAAAAGCTCTCACCAAAGGACGGTCTAAGCCATTTATTTTTGTTATGTTAACTACTATACATGAGAACGTGCGTTTGGTATACTAACGATAAAGCTAAGTTGGTAAAAAATGGGGTGAATCGAGGAGTAAATGAATAGTAAGATCGAAGTAATGAATTTGAAATCGTAAAAGAGGAAGGAAGTCTGTCAAAATGAATATCGTAGAGAGTCAAAACCATGCTGTAGCGGACAACTCAGAAATAAAAAAGAGTGTCCTTTGGATTTATTATGTTATCTTTTTTGCCGTTTTGAATGAATCAGTATTCAATGTATCCACCCCAAGTATCGCTGAGCAGTTCGGGCTGGATGCTTCCGGTGTAAGCTGGGTAGTTACGATCTTTTTTATCGTCTTCGGTATGGGCATGGTTATATTCGGAAAGCTTTCCGATATTTACAGCATCAAAAAATTGATTACAATCGGAATCTCTTTATACGCTATTGGATCAATACTTGGCTTTGTATGCCAATCGTGGTACCCAGCCGTTATCTTCTCTCGGGCCATTCAGGGTGCTGGAGGATCAGCGATCCCAGCTTTGATATTCGTCATGGTAGCCCGATTCTTCACAGTACAAGAACGGGGGAAAATGTTTGGTATCATCACATCGACTGTTTCCTTCGCGATTGGGATCGGTCCTGTACTAGGCGGCTACATAGCTGGATCGTTCCACTGGGCGTTTTTGTTTCTTGTTTCGGTGCCGGTAGTTATCGCTATTCCTTTTTTTCAAAAGTTTCTGCCCGTTGAACCACGCAAAAACGGTAAACTTGATGTTATAGGGGCGGTACTGCTAGGGATTGTTATATCGATGCTAATCTTATTCACGACAAATGGAAATTGGATATACTTGGGAATCGTGCTGATCGCTTTTGTCCTATTTATCGTACAAATTCGTAGAGCTAAGGAACCGTTTGTCGAGCCTGCACTTTTCAAAAATTCTCTTTACAGAAATGGTCTTATCATCGGCTTTCTCATTTTCGGCACCGTGATGTCGGTCATGTTCGTTATTCCGCTGATGCTAAGAAAGATGTACGGCCTGGATACGGAACATATTGGGCTCATTATGTTTCCAGGAGCTATAAGCGCAGTTGTCTTCGGAAAAATTGCCGGAAATATGACGGTTAAGCGAGGAAGCCATTATGTCGTATATCTAGGATTGATTTTAATCGCGGCAAGTCTTCTTCTGCAATCTTCAGCGATCGGACTTTGGGTATGGTACATTGGAGCAGCACTCATTCTGATGTACATCGGATTTTCTTTCATGCAGACGGCACTAACGGAGAGTATTACGCAAATCTTGCCGGTTCATCAAATTGGCGTCGGGATGGGCTTTTTCAATATGACATCAACGATTTCCGGAGCGGTTGTGACGGCACTCGTTGCCAAAGTGATGGAGAAAGAGCTGCTTGCTTTCCCGCTTCATCCTCTAATTTCAGACTCACACGCCTACTTGTACGGCAATCTCATTCTGATCTTGTGCTTAGTTGTTATAGCCAGCACATTGCTTTATTTCGCATCTTTTGGAAAGACCAATCAACAGCTAGTCAATGATCCGGTATAAAGTACAATGAACATGGAAGAGCCAAACCCGTACAAAGGTCTGGCTCTTTCCTTTTTTTAGCCGGAGGAGTGGAAAGCTATTAGTTTGGTATGCTTTTAATATGATCATGCAGAAGCGTCGATTAAAATCATGCAGCCCCGAAGGTATAAGCATTTGTAAAAGGGTGTATATATAAAACATAAATATGAAAGCGATTACAGCATGTCCCATTCTTAATCCATCGAGCAAAAATAACCTCGGCAGCACATGAAGGGATGTCCATCATGTCGAAGGAGGCAGACGAATGCATGTGTCATACACAGATGAACAGAACATGATTCGTTCCATGGTGCGTGAGTTTGCGATTAACGATGTAGAGCCTACGGCTGCTGAGCGGGATGAAGAAGAGAGATTTGATCGAGTTTTGTTCGATAAAATGGGGAAGCTTGGTTTGACGGGCATTCCGTGGCCGAAAGCATACGGTGGGCTCCAGTCTAATTTTCTAACGTATGCCATGGTTATTGAAGAGCTTTCTAGGGTATGCGGCTCCACTGGAGTTATGCTTTCTGTTCATACCTCTCTAGTCAGTTGGGCGATTTACAAGTATGGCACGGAAGAACAGAAACAAAAGTTTTTACTGCCTTTAGCAGAAGGCAAGAAGTTAGGAGCCTATAGCTTGACGGAAAGCGGTTCCGGCTCTGATGCTGGGGCGATGAGGACAACAGCGACTAAGGATGGGGACAGCTATGTTCTCAACGGCTCCAAACTATTTGTTACAAACGGAGGGGAGGCGGAGGTTTACATTGTTTTTGCGATGACAGATGTGCAGCAAAGGCAAAAAGGGTGCAGCGCCTTTATTGTGGAAAAGGGAGCCTCTGGATTCATTTTTGGCAGTAAAGAAAAGAAACTAGGCATCCGATCATCGCCGACAATGGAACTGAGGTTTGAGAATTGCCGTGTTCCTGTGGAAAACTTACTAGGACCGGAGGGTGAAGGCTTCCGAATTGCGATGAAAAGTCTGGATGGCGGACGTATCGGCATTGCCGCTCAAGCACTTGGCATTGCGCAAGGTGCCCTAGATGCTTCGATCGCCTATGCAAAAGAACGAAGTCAATTAGGAATGCCGATCGGTGAACAGCAATCGATTGCTTTTAAAATCGCTGATATGGCAACGCATATTGAAGCAGCTAGACTGCTTACTTATCAGGCAGCTTGGCGGGAAAGCAAGGGGTTAGCCTATGGCAAACAAGCTGCAATTGCCAAGCTTTTCGCCAGTGATACCGCCGTAAAAGTGTGCATTGAGGCAGTGCAAATTTTTGGAGGCGACGGTTATACCAAAGATTTCCCGGTAGAGCGGTTTTTGCGCGATGCGAAGGTGACCCAAATATACGAAGGGACGAACGAGATTCAGCGTATTGTGATATCCCGAATGCTTCTTGCCGACTGACTGTACGAAGAACGAACGTAGAAGGGAGAGCGATGAGATGAGTGACGTCTATTTGCCTGGACTTGAAAATGTCATTGCTAGCGAGACGAACATCTCGTATCTGGATGTGGAGAAGGAGGAAATTGTGGTTCGCGGGTATGACCTTATTGAGCTTGCCCAAAATGTAACCTATCTGGACATTGTGGGTCTGCTTTTAGACGGAGCGCTGCCTAACCCAGATGAACGACATTCGATTGAAGATAAGTTGAGAGCGGAATATGGATTACCTTCAAATGTGAACGCGATTCTACAATTGCTCCCGGAGCAAGCCGACTTCATGGATGTTCTGCGAACAGGCATTTCAGCTATTGCAAGTTATGATGTTGATCTTGAGGATCGATCCAAAGAAGCCAATACACGCAAAGCCATTCGATTGCTCGCAAAAGTGCCAGAAATCGTTGCAAACGGGTATCGTGCACAAACAAAGCAACCATTCATAACCCAGCGCAAAGAGCTATCCTATACAGCTAATTTCTTATATATGATCACAGGACGCGTTCCAACCAAGATGGAAGAATCAATCTTCGATCAATCACTGATCGTCTATAGTGAGCATGAAATGCCAAATTCTACGTTTGCAGCGCGTGTAATTGCATCCACACAATCCGATCTATATGGTGCCTTAACTGGCGCGGTTGCTTCACTCAAAGGAACTCTGCACGGCGGCGCGAATGAAGCGGTCATGGCTATGCTTTTGGAAGCGGGATCGGAAGCAAATCTTGAAGCACTTATGTTAAATAAATTAGCAAAAAAAGAACGGATTATGGGATTTGGACATCGGGTTTATATGAAAAAAGCGGATCCCCGTGCACTGCTGATGAAAGACGCACTAGCGGAACTCGCAATAGACAAAGATCAACCAGAGCTCTACAACATGTGTGTCCTTGGGGAAGAAGTCATGAAGCGAGAAAAGAATTTGCATCCGAATTTGGATTATTACGCAGCTCCTGTTTACTATTTGCTTGGGATTCCCATTGATTTATTTACACCAGTATTTCTTGCCGCCCGTACGATCGGTATTAGCGCGCATGTGATCGAACAACATGATAATAATCGACTCTTTCGACCACGAGTTCATTACAAGGGACCTCGAGATTTACACCCTCCTCAGCAGCCGAATTAGTTAAGCAGAAAGGACGAATACGAATGAGTAGTTCTGGATATCCGGAAAACAAGGAGATGACCTTTGACCCATTAATCGAGGAAATTGCCGATTATACGTTAGCAAAAGAGATTGAAAGTGAGGAAGCGTATCACATCGCGCAGCATGTTTTATTGGATTCACTTGGCACCGGATTACTCGCCTTGCGATTCCCGGATTGTACGAAGCATTTGGGTCCGATTGTACCAGGTGCGAACTTACCAGGCGGAGCCCGCGTGCCGGGGACGAGATACGAGCTTGACCCTGTCCATGCGGCTTTTAATATCGGCTGTATGATTCGTTGGCTGGATTATAACGATACGTGGCTGGCTGCCGAATGGGGCCATCCTTCGGATAATCTAGGCAGTATACTCGCCGTCGCCGATTATCTTAGCCGTAACCGAATAGCCGAGGGGAAAAAGCCGCTTTATATGAAGGATGTCCTCACCATGACGATTAAAGCGCATGAGATTCAGGGAGTGCTTGCGCTTGAGAACAGCTTAAACCGTGTAGGGCTGGACCACGTTCATTTTGTGAAAATTTCCTCGACAGCCGTTGCAGCGGCAATGTTGGGGGCAAACAGAGAAGAGCTGTGCAGCGCGCTTTCCAACGCATGGATTGATGGGGCTAGCTTAAGAACGTATCGACACGCTCCGAATACAGGTTCCCGTAAATCATGGGCAGCCGGTGATGCGACAAGTCGCGCGGTACGGATAGCTTTGATGGCTGTAGGTGGCGAAATGGGATATTCGTCGGCACTTTCCGCGAAGAACTGGGGCTTCCAAGATGTTTTGTTTCAAGGAAAGGAACTCACGTTAGGTCGTTCACTAGGCTCTTATGTGATGGAAAATATTTTGTTTAAAATATCATATCCAGCTGAATTTCATGCTCAAACGGCCGTCGAATGCGCTTTGCAG
The DNA here is from genome assembly GCF_001429545.1 of Paenibacillus sp. Soil787. Taxonomy (GTDB): domain Bacteria; phylum Bacillota; class Bacilli; order Paenibacillales; family NBRC-103111; genus Paenibacillus_E. The sequence continues at coordinate 188,076 of NZ_LMSP01000012.1, read as the reverse complement.
CTGAACTCTAAGGTGCACAAGCGATTGGATGAGGTTGCTCACATCACATTGTCAACCCATCAATCTGCGATTCGGATTATCGATAAGAAGGGACCCTTATACAATCCTGCAGATCGGGATCATTGCCTGCAATACATGGTAGCGATCGGGCTGCTGTTTGGTACATTGACCGCTGAGCATTATGAAGAAATGGTCGCTAAGGATCCTAGGATTGATTCGCTTAGGGAGAAAATGGTCGTTGTCGAGAATGAGCAGTACAGCAAAGACTATCTAGATCCTGACAAGCGTTCGATCGCAAACGCGGTTCAAGTTCATTTCAATGACGGCACGAAAACGGAGAAAGTGGTTTGCGAGTATCCGATCGGGCATCGCAGACGGCGTGAGGAAGGTTTGCCGAAGGTGATTGAGAAATATGAAGCCAATTTATTAACTCGTTTTCCTCGTAAGAAGACGATAGAGATTTTGAAACTTTCCCTAGATTATGAGCGGTTGATTCAAACGCCCGTTCACGAGTTTATGGCGCTTTTTATTATATGACCATTGGTTAATAAAATCAGCGAAAGGCTGGAGGTCTTTATGTCATGGCTGATTGAAGAAGAACCGGATCAACAACGATTGGCCGCTGAATTTCGTCAGCTCGTCATTTCAGGTCCAATTGTCAAAATCCCAGGAACGCACGACGGAATGGCTGCGAGATTAGCTAAACAGGCTCATTTTAAAGCCATATATTTATCGGGAGCTGCTTATACAGCTAGCAGGGGACTGCCTGACTTAGGCCTCATTTACTCCAATGAGGTGGCGGAACGTGCCCGAGAGCTGGTTCGGGCATCCAATCTTCCTCTACTTGTCGATATAGATACCGGATTCGGCGGTATTTTAAACGTAGCACGAACAGCTAAGGAAATGGTGGAGGCGAAAGTCGCAGCCGTTCAAATAGAGGATCAGGAAATGCCGAAGAAATGCGGCCATTTGAATGGAAAGAAGCTCATTTCGGCTGAGGAAATGGTTCAAAAAATTCGAACGATCAAAGCAGTGAGTCCAACGTTATTTATCGTTGCGCGTACGGACGCCAAAAGCGTCGAGGGGATGGATGAAGCGGTTCATCGAGCAAAGCAATATCTCGCAGCCGGAGCGGATGCGATTTTTCCAGAAGCGTTGGAGAGTCAAGAGGACTTTCAACACTTCAGCCAAGAAGTGCAGTGTCCACTTCTAGCCAATATGACGGAATTTGGGCGAACTCCTTATTATACGGCGGAGCAATTTGAAAGCTGGGGATTTCAAATGGTCATTTACCCGGTAACTTCGCTTCGCGTAGCTGCCAAGGCCTATGAAAGAGTATTTGAGGAAATCAGTCAAACAGGAACTCAAAAGGGCTCTCTCAGCCGTATGCAAACTCGGAGTGAGTTGTATGATACGATTCGATATTACGATTATGAAGCATTAGATGGGAAAATTGCTAAAACGATTTTGAATGAAAATGAGTAGCGGCCTTTGAACCATCCTCACTGATCTGTTGTTGTCGGTGGGGTCTTTGCATACACATAAGTCATCAGGAGGAGGTCGTTATGGCTATGGACTTTGGCTTGTCGGAGGAACTGGAAATGGTTCGCAGTATGGTCCGTGATTTCGCCGAAAACGAGGTGGCACCAAGTGCTGCCCTTCGAGATGAGGAAGAACGATTCGATCGGACCTTATTTGACAAAATGGGAGAGCTTGGTCTGACAGGGATTCCTTGGGCTGAAGACTATGGAGGGCTTGGCTCCGATTATGTGACCTATTGTCTTGTTATCGAGGAACTGTCTCGTGTGTGCGCTTCTACAGGTATTACGCTGTCAGCACATATTTCGCTTGCGGGCTGGCCTATTGATACATTTGGGACGGAGGAGCAGAAAATAAGTTTCTTACGCCCGATGGCAGAAGGAAAGAAGCTTGGAGCATTTGGTCTGACAGAGATCGGATCAGGCTCCGATATAGGCTCCATGGGAACAACAGCCATACGAGATGGTGATCACTATGTATTAAATGGCTCCAATAAATTCATTACCAATGCAGGCGCTGCGGACATTTATATCGTGTTGGCTTTGACAGACTCCTCGCAAAAGCACAAAAGCTGCAGCGCGTTTTTAGTTGAGAAAGATACACCCGGATTTACGTTTGGCAAAAAGGAAAGAAAATTGGGCATTCGTTCATCACCGACGACGGAGATCCTCTTTGACAACTGCCGCATACCCATGAAAAACCAACTCGGAAATGAAGGAGAAGGGTTTGAGATCGCGATGCGCACGCTTGACGGAGCAAGAATTGGAATCGCGGCACAGGCCGTAGGGATTGCGCAAGGAGCGCTGGATGTTTCGTTGGCCTATGCCAAAGAACGCAAGCAGTTTGGTAAGCCGATTGCTCAGCAGCAGGCGATTGGCTTTAAACTTGCGAATATGGCAACCAAAATCGAAGCGGCAAGACTGCTGACGTATCAAGCCGCTTGGCGAGAAAGTCAGGGGTTATCGTACGGCAAGGAATCTGCTTATGCCAAGCTTTTTGCTGGGGACACGGCCATGGAGGTGACGGTAGAAGCTGTTCAAATCTTCGGTGGATATGGCTATACGAAAGCCTTTCCTGTTGAACGTTATATGCGCGATGCTAAGATCACGCAAATCTATGGAGGGACGAACGAAATTCAGCGAATGGTTATTTCTCGAAGCCTTCTGGCAGATTGAGGAAGGGAGGTGCAACCGTGTCAACTGTGGGTTCGGGAACCAACTATCGTACGAAGCATAAGGTGAGATTCGTAACGGCTTCGGCTTTATTTGACGGCCACGATGTGTCCATTACGATTATGCGGCGAATTCTTCAAGCCAGTGGAGCGGAGGTCATTCATCTAGGGCATAATCGATCCGTTAGGGATATTGTGCAAGCAGCTATTCAAGAGGACGTTCAGGGAATTGCCGTATCATCCTATCAAGGCGGGCACGTCGAGTACTTTACTTATATGATTGATTTATTACGTGAAAAAGGAGCACCCGAGATCAAGGTCTTCGGTGGCGGAGGGGGAGTAATCCTTCCTTCGGAAATCAAAATGCTGCATAACTACGGCGTTACTCGTCTATTTTCGCCTGATGATGGAAGAGAGCTTGGCTTGCAAGGGATGATTAACTTCATGATGAAGGAGTGTGATTTTAGTACGGCTTCTGGTTATGTTCAAGGTTACGAAGTAAGCGAGATAGGGCAATTCAAAGATCATAGGTCCATAGCCCGCTTCATAACCGCTGCCGAACTAGCTTGCGAAAGCAGGGAATCGAAATCGGAGATAGAGACATTAAGTAATCAGTCAAATGGGGCCGCATGTCCAGTTGTTGGCATCACAGGCACAGGCGGAGCGGGAAAAAGCTCCCTAACCGATGAAATTGTCCAGCGTTTCCTGCGCCAGTACCCGGATAAAACGATCGCTATCTTATCAGTCGATCCAACCAAGCAGCGAAGCGGCGGCGCTTTGCTCGGGGATCGCATACGCATGAATGCTGTCCACAACGATCGCGTGTATATGCGAAGTATGGCAACACGGGACTCGGGCAATGAGCTGTCCATTGCTATTGTTCCTGCCATTGCCGTCTTGAAGTCGGCCGGCTTTGATCTTGTTGTGGTGGAAACCAGCGGAATTGGTCAAGGTGATCATCAGATCACCGAAGTTGCCGATGTGTCGCTCTATGTGATGACAAGCGAATTCGGCGCGCCTTCGCAATTAGAGAAGATTGATATGCTTGATTACGCAGACCTAATCGCGATTAATAAATTCGACCGCAGAGGCTCTGCGGATGCGCTTCGAGATGTGAAGAAGCAAGTTCAGAGAAATCATGGTTTATTTGATTTAAATTTTGAAACCATGCCTGTCTATGGCACGATGGCTAGTCAATTTAATGATGCTGGCGTAGATACGTTATTCCATGCACTCGTCGATACCTTGAATCGAAAATGTGCTTTGCAGTGGCCTGTTCATGGATTTTCGACTGGTCATGTAGCTGCTAAGACCCATGTCATCATACCAGCTGACCGCACACGGTATTTAGGCGAAATCACGAATACAGTTCGGGCGTATCATGCCTACGCAGAAAGGGAAGCCGAGCTGGCCACTGCCTGCTACCGAATTGAAGGGGCGATAACAGCCCTACAACAGGAGCTTGAAGCAGGCGAAAGTATTTCTGTGCTGCAAACACTTAAGATGAATGTAGAGACGCGTATGCAAAAAGAGACTCGCCATCTACTGGCCCAGTGGCCGGAGCTGCAAAGAAAATATACTGGCAAAACATTCACTACCCGTGTACGGGATAAAGAATACGTAATAGAGCTGACAACGTCAAGCTTGTCGGGACTAGATATCCCTAAAGTTAGTTTGCCTAAATACCGCGATGCAGGAGATCTCATTCGCTGGATGTACCGTGAGAATGTTCCGGGGGAATTTCCCTTTACAGCAGGTGTTTTCCCTTTCAAACGAACAGCGGAGGACCCCAAACGCCAGTTTGCAGGCGAAGGGACGCCGGAACGCACGAATCTACGATTTCATTATTTGTCGCAGAACGATCAAGCCAAGCGTCTCAGCACAGCTTTCGACTCCGTCACTCTGTATGGAGAGGATCCTGATGAACGGCAGGACATTTACGGCAAGATCGGTGAAAGCGGGGTTAGCGTCTGTTCACTAGACGATATGAAAAAACTGTATGCCGGCTTCGACCTATGTGATCCTTTGACTTCGGTTTCGATGACGATCAACGGACCTGCACCGATACTTCTCGCGATGTACATGAACACAGCGATCGATTTCCAGATCGAACACTTCTCCCGGGAACAGGGTAGATTACCAAGCACTGCAGAGGCGAACCAGATCCGCAGTCAGACGCTGAAATCGGTGAGGGGGACGGTACAGGCTGATATTTTGAAGGAGGATCAGGGGCAGAATACGTGCATTTTTTCCACGGAGTTCGCACTGCGGATGATGGGTGATATTCAGCAATATTTTATCGATCATGAAGTCCGTAACTATTACTCGGTTTCTATTTCGGGCTATCATATTGCCGAGGCAGGGGCGAATCCGATCTCACAGCTCGCTTTTACACTAGCTAACGGATTTACCTATGTTGAGTATTATTTGGCTAGAGGCATGCCGATTGATGACTTTGCACCGAATCTGTCCTTCTTTTTCAGCAATGGACTTGATCCGGAATATACCGTGATTGGGCGGGTTGCCCGGCGAATATGGGCTACGGTGATGAAGAATAAGTACAATGCTAACGAACGCAGTCAAAAGCTGAAATATCATATCCAAACGTCAGGGCGATCTCTGCATGCGCAGGAAATTGATTTTAATGATATCCGAACCACGCTGCAAGCGCTGATGGCCCTTCTTGATAACTGTAACTCGCTTCATACGAATTCTTATGACGAGGCTATTACAACACCAACGGAGGAATCCGTACGTCGAGCGATGGCTATTCAATTAATCATTACAAAAGAGCTTGGTTTTGTTAAAAACGAAAACATGCTGCAGGGCTCATTTATCATCGAGGAATTGACCGATTTGGTTGAAGAGGCTGTGCTGCAGGAGTTAGAACGAATTAGCGAAAGAGGCGGCGTACTCGGAGCCATGGAGTCTCAGTATCAAAGAGGTAAAATCCAGAATGAATCGATGCTGTATGAAATGAAAAAACATCATGGCGAGCTGCCCATTATTGGCGTGAATACGTTCCTTCATCCCAATCCTTCCAAAGATGAGGACATGAATATCCCGCTAGCTCGGGCTACGACGAAAGAAAAAGAGCAGCAAATTACGAATCTCAGGGAGTTCCTTTCGAGGAACCAAGCAGAATCACCCACAGCTTTGGCAAAGCTGCAGCAAATTGCGCTGGAAGGTGGCAACATTTTCGCCGAATTGATGGAAACGGTTAAGGTAGCAAGCTTGGGGCAAATTACCCACGCGCTGTATCAGGTAGGCGGCCAATATCGCAGAAATATGTAGCAGCAGGAGAGAGGAGGAGTTCCTATGTCTTCTCAGCAAGTTATCAAGCATCAACAGCTCGGTTTAACCGATGAACAGGTGCTGCAGATGTATACCTTCATGCTCAAAGCGAGGAAGTTTGACGAGCGAGCAACCCTTCTTCAACGATCAGGCAAAACGGCCTTTCATATCTCAAGTGTCGGTCAAGAAGCGACTCAGGTGGCAGCGGCGTTCGCATTAAATAAGCAGCATGACTATTTTCTGCCTTATTACAGGGATTATGCCTTTGTCTTAACGGTGGGCATGACTGTGCGTGAACTCATGCTGGCAGCCTTATTTAAAGCGGAAGACATTAACGGAGGCAGGCAGATGCCAGGGCATTTTGGCTATAAGAAGCACCATATTGTTTCGGGATCAAGTCCAGTTGCCACGCAAGCCTTGCATGCAGTCGGCATCGCACTGACGGCCATGATGAAAAAGGAAGATCATGTCGCTTTCGTCAGCTTTGGCGAAGGGGCGAGCAATCAAGGGGATGTGCACGAAGCGTTCAATTTTGCCGGTGTATTCAAGCTGCCCGTTATCTTCTTATGCGAAAATAACCAGTATGCCATTTCCATCCCTGCGCATAGACAGGTTGCCGGACGCGTTGTCGATCGTGCAGCAGGCTATGGCTTCCCAGGTCAGCGTGTTGACGGCAATGACACTCTTGAGGTGTATCGCGCGGTCAAAGAAGCTAGGGACCGTGCCGTTCGCGGATATGGGCCGACGTTGATCGAGGCGATGCTTTATCGGATCCCGCCGCATTCTACTGCGGATGACGATATGTTGTACCGGACGAAGGAAGAGGTGGAATACCATAAGGAGCAGGACGGTTTGCAGCGGTTTCGTCGTTATTTGATCGAATGCAGCGTTATGTCGGAAGAGATCGAACAAATGCTGAATGAGAGTGTTACTAAAGAAGTGAATGAAGCAACGAAATATGCTGAAAAAGCCCCATATCCGGCTCCTGAGGATGTATTACGGCACGTTTATGCGGAAGATGGGGGTGAGGCATAAATGCCAATCTTAACGTATCTGGAGGCCATTCGCCGAGCGATGATCGAGGAAATGGAACGTGATGAGCATGTTTTTGTGCTTGGGGAGGATATTGGGAAAGGCGGCGTCCTTAATGCGACGAAAGGCATGCGCGATCGGTTCGGTGAACTGAGGGTCCTCGACACGCCACTCTCAGAATCTGCCATCGTGGGTGTTGCGATTGGAGCGGCTATGGTCGGGATGAGGCCGATAGCGGAAATCCAGTTTGCCGATTTTATTTTCCCGGCGGCTAATCAAATCATAAGCGAAGCAGCGAAAATCCGTTATCGCTCGAACAATGACTGGCATTGTCCAATCGTCATTCGTGCACCTTATGGTGCGACAGGCGGAGGCGGATTGTATCACTCACAGTGTCCGGAATCAGTCTTTTTTGGCACTCCGGGGCTCAAGATTGTTGCGCCTTCTACAGCATATGATGCCAAAGGGTTGCTGAAAGCGGCTGTGCGTGATGAGGATCCGGTTCTTTTTTTCGAACATAAGAAGTGCTATCTTTCGATATCCGATGAAGTACCTGAAGAAGATTACTCAGTGCCAATTGGCAAAGCAGCCATAAGGCGTGAGGGTACGGATATCACAGTGATTGCCTATGGTTTGTCGGTACATTATGCACTTAAAGCCGCGTTTGAGCTGGAGCAAGAAGGGGTAAGTACAGAGATATTGGATTTGCGGACGCTTCATCCGCTCGATAAGCCTGCTATTTATGAGGCGGCTGCCAAAACCGGCAAAATATTGATTGTCCACGAAGATAATAAAACAGGTGGCATTGGTGCTGAAATTTCGGCTCTAATAGCGGAACACTTGTTGTACGAATTGGATGCACCTATCATGAGATGCTGCCCTCCTGATATTCCCCCTGTTGGCATGGCACCAACCTTAGAGAAGTTTTACCTGCCGAATGTGGACATCGTCAAAGAAGCCATGCGCCAATTAGCGGAAATCTGAAGGAGGCTGGGTATGCAGAGTACCTCTGAAAATCCCCATGCTTGGATGATGATCGAAGTGGATGTCAGTAACCTAGTCGCCTTGCGGCAAGCGTTGAAAGACGACTTTATGCGTAGGGAGGGTGTCCCGCTTTCGCTTAGCCCATTCGTAATGAAACCGATCGTGAATGCCTTGAAGGAGTTTCCCATGCTGAATTCAACCTGGCACACGGGCAGCATTCTTCTCAAAAAAGATATCAACCTATCGATCGTTGTTGCTATTTCCGACGATACCGTCGCAACCCCAGTGATTTATCATGCGGATCGTAAATCCATAGCAGGAATCGCGATTGAGCTTTATGAATTAGTTAAGAGGGCGAGAAGTGGTTCCTTGCTGCCTTCCGATTTAGTTGAGGGTTCATTTACATTCAGTAACACCGGATCGGTAGGATCCTTGCTTTCCTGTCCAATTATCAATAATCCGCAGGCGGCCATTCTGACTTTTGAGTCTATCGTACGTAAGCCCGTCGTTATTCAGGAAATGATTGCGATCCGTTCCATGGCTAATCTGTGTCTTTCTTATGATCACCGTATTGCAGATGGATTGATTTGCAGCCGTTTCATGCAGCGGGTTAAGCATTATTTGGATCAATATAATCGAGAAACGATCATTTATTGAGAACGATGGGGGGGTGAATCCATGAGGGAAAGTGTCATTGTTGGCGGTGCCCGAACCCCGTTTGGAAAATTGGGCGGTGCCTTGAAAGACGTCTCAGCTGTCACTCTTGGCGGAACAGCAATCAAAGAGGCAATCCTCCGTTCTTCGATTGATCCAGCAACCATTGACGAAGTGCTTATGGGGATGGTGCTGCAGGGAGGAACGGGACAAATTCCCTCTCGCCAGGCAGCCCGATGGGCCGGTCTGGACTGGAGCGTGACGACGGAGACCATTAACAAAGTGTGTGCTTCCGGGCTGAGAAGTGTGACAATGGCCGATCAAATCATACGTTCAGGGGATGCGGATATTATTGTAGCCGGCGGGATGGAAAGCATGAGCAACGCACCGTTTGCACTGCCAAGCGCTAGGTGGGGAGCAAGAATGGGAGATCAAAGCCTCGTGGACCTCATGATTCATGATGGTTTATGGTGTTCATTTCACAACGTGCATATGATCGTTCATGGCAGCAATGTTGCCGGAGAATTCGGAATTAGCCGCAAAGATCAGGATGAATGGGCACTACGCAGTCATATGCGAGCCATAGAAGCGATGAATAAGGGATATTTTGCGGAGGAAATCGTCCCTGTAACTATCGAGAGTAAGGATGGAAAGATTGCAATTAGTCAAGACGAAGTCCCTAGAGCAGATACAAGTCTTGAGAAGCTTGCTATATTACCTTCTTTGTTCACAAAGGATGGCACCATTACAGCGGGTAACGCCCCTGGGGTTAATGACGGCGCTGCTGCCATGGTGGTTATGTCCAAAGCGAAGGCTGTTTCTCAAGGGATAAAGCCTCTGGCTAGGATTGTTGGTCATGCTGCTGTAGGTGAAAGAGCGCCATATATCGCGACCACACCAGCCATGGCGATTCAGAAGCTATTACGTCAAACGGCTATGTCACTGGAGCAAATCGACCGGTTTGAAGTAAATGAGGCCTTTGCGGCCGTCATGCTGACCAGCGGAAGATTACTTGGCTGGAATCCGGAGGTCGTCAATGTAAATGGCGGAGCAATTGCTCTTGGTCATCCCATTGGCGCCAGCGGGGCGCGAATCATACTCACTTTGATCCACGAACTGCGGAGAATTGGCGGAGGCTATGGCATAGCCGCGATATGCAGCGGTGCAGCTCAAGGAGATGCGATTCTTTTGCATGTAGATCCATAAGTTTGTACACGGAGGTGAATAGATGAATATACAGACTATCATGGTTGTAGGGGCGGGACAAATGGGAAGTGGCATCGTTCAAGTTGCTGCTGCTTCGGGCTTGAAGGTGCTCTTGCATGATATTTCCATGACGGTTATTGACCGAGGATTAGCTACGATAGACAAACAACTATCAAGAGGTGTTGAGAAAGGAAGTCTTACAGAAGTTAGGAAAGCTGAGATCCGAAGTCGGATTGGGCCTGCGGAGCAATTAGAACTAGCGGAACAGGTAGATCTTGTGATAGAAGCCATTTCCGAGAATATGGTGTTGAAAACCTCACTATTCCAAAGATTGGATGCCATATGTCCGCCAAAAACAATCTTGGCATCGAATACGTCATCGCTTCCTATTACCGAAATTGCCGCGGTCACGCGGCGTCCCGCCCAAGTAATTGGCATGCATTTCATGAACCCGGTTCCGGTTATGCCTTTAGTTGAAGTTATTCGCGGTTTGGAAACCTCGCAGGAAGTGTTCGAAGCTGTTTATAAACTGAGCGAAAGGATGGGGAAAACCCCTGTAGAAGTGAAAGACTTTCCCGGGTTTGTGTCGAATCGAATCTTGATGCCGATGATTAACGAAGCTATTTTTACCGTTTATGAAGGCGTTGCATCTGTTGAATCGGTCGATACCGTGATGAAGCTTGGCATGAAGCACCCCATGGGACCGCTTGAGTTGGCTGATTTCATCGGGTTGGATACCTGCCTATCCATCATGGAAATTCTTTATGAAGGCTTTAAGGATTCGAAATATCGTCCATGTCCACTTCTGCGGAAGTATGTGAAAGCAGGGCGTTTGGGGCGTAAATCTGGTCAGGGTTTTTATTCGTATCATGATTGAAAAAGGATTTCTGTGGACAGTCACTTCACCGGGGGCTGTCCATTTTGATTCGACCATAAGAATATTTAAGAAAGGGGGGAGTTTGTGCAGGGATATTTTGGGATTTATTGAATTAAACCATAGGGGAATTTTCGAAAAAAATTGATCAATAACCGAAAGGAATAAACGAATGACGATTACTGGAATTATTACAGCCATTATTTTTGCAATAATAATTTCTATTTATCTTGGTCCATATGGTGGAATCTTTATACTAGCCGTTATATTTGGGCTTATTTTAAGTACACATCAAAGAAACAAAAAAATGTATGAAGATATACAGAGAATTAAAGAACGATTAGGCATCGTGGATCGTAATGATTTTCAAATGACGAATGAGGAAATTGAAGAGGAACTTGAAGATTATTTGAACAAAGGAACTGATAAAAATAAAGATAAGGATTCTGATAAATGAGGAAAAATTGAGATGAGACTAAAGAAGTTCATAGTCAGAGTTCAACGCGATTTAGATTATTATCTGAAAGAGCATCAGAATAAGTCCAATCGAGTGCTGCACTATTTTGCTTTTATGTCGGCTTTTATAGCTTGGCTATTTTTGTTTTATAATCTAAAAGTAACGCTGATTCTAGCCTTATTACATTACCTATTATCGTGGATAGGACATTTCTATTTCGAGGGGAATAAACCAGCATCGTTTCGCTACCCACTCATAGGTTTCTATTCTGGATTTACTTGGTTTTTTATAAAAACGTTTGAAATTGTAACTGGAAAAGAATTTTTAAACAAATGGTTACGTGAGAAACGTGAGGATTGAAATCACAAACAAATAGTGGAGTGTGTTACATGTCATTTGAAATTAGAGAAGCAAAAATCGAAGAAGCAGACATTGTATTTCGAACCATGCAAGAGTCGTTTATGGAATATAGTGGGAAACTGAACCCACCTTCAGGAGCACTTTCTGAAACGACGCAAAATGTGATAAATGCCTTTAAAGAAGGTGGGGGAGCCGTATTAGCATGGAATGGAATTAGTGCAGACAGATAGCTGGTATGTAATGAGTAAGAAACTGTGCTAATCCAATTGTATAATCTGTGAATAAATCTCCGGAATCGATACACACTGTGAGGCCAGGATGATATCCGTGTGAATATGTTTCTTTTTGAATAACAGCTGCAGTTTTTCCAGAGATATTTGTTCGAAGTGGTACAGTTCCTGATTATTTAAGTAAATATAAAGGTTGAAATGCACTTGTAAAAAAGATAAAAATGCATGGGCATCCGTATCACTTTTGGCTAAATATTTGCTGTCAAATTCAATAAATCCAAGTATATGAGGACAATGTTTAATGGAATGCAGCATCCCTTGGATGACCTTCTCTTCATGACCTTCCACATCGATTTTAAATAAGAGCTTTTCTTTATCCAGCGGATACTGGCTAAGCAAAGAGTCGAGTGTAATACTGGGAATATTATGCTGCAGGTAATGCTTCGATAAGCCCCTCTTGCCAAGAGCTGCGGTCGAAAGGCCAGACCAGTATTTATTAATGAAGAAAGATTGCTTCTCGTTATCTTTGTTAGAAGCCATAGCATATACGGTTTTAATACTTTTGCGGTTAGGATGTACTTTCTTGGAACGCTCAATATACGGTTGCAAATTAAGATTGGCTTCAATTCCAATCACTTTACTGTTTTTGGGATAGGTCACGGAAAACAAACATTCGCCATAATTTACACCTATGTCTACGATCAAAGTAGGTCGGAAAGTGGCAACCGCCGTTTTCCAAAACAGATTCAGCCTCGGTTGTGTCATTCCACCTGTCATATACAGAATTCTTCCGCGGTTTTCGGTTGGATCGACATACAGAATACGAGATGAACCGGGCAGCACAATTCGGTCTGTGCGCCATCGTCTTATAATCGTGCGAGAAAGCACATAGCGGGCTGTTGATTTCAAAATTTCCCAATAACGTAAAGAATACGCATGTTTAATAGCAGCTTCGTAAGAGTGTTTATGGGTCATCGTGTAGTTCCTTTCTAACGAAAGTTTTTTGGATAGGAACGTATCGTCTTTTTATTTTAACAAATAGTTATTATTTATGAGTTATGCGAATGTAAAGTGAATGTTTATTTATGTGAAAAGAAAATGAGGAAAACAACAATGGATAATAGAATCAAAATCATTAGAGATGAAGAGCGGAAATATCATGAAGCTTGTTATGATAACTACAAATTATTTGAAGAGGGATCATGGCTTTCAAAACCTGTAAAAACAGTGATGGATACATTAACTCATTTTAAGTCCAATGATAATTTAACTGTATTAGATCTAGGTTGTGGTGTAGGAAGAAACAGTATTCCAATTGCTGAATCACTGAAGGAACACCAGACAGGACAAATTGTTTGTGTGGATATTATTGAATCTGCACTAAAGAAATTAGTAGATTATAGTGAACAAAATGGCGTTCGGCCGTACATAGAACCGAAGCTATCAGACATTGGAGACTATCTCATCGAAGAGAATTATTTTGATTACATCATTGCAGTTTCTGCATTAGAACATGTGGAATCAGTCCCGAAATTTAAACAAGTTTTAGAGAGAATGGCACGAGGAACGAAAGAGAACGGAATAAATTGCATTATTATGAGCACTAACATTCAAGAAATAGATGTAGAAACAGGAATGGAATTAGATCCATTTATGGAGCTTAACTTAACAACAAATGATGCGAAACAATTATTATCATCGGCGTATCCAGACTGGGAAGTAACCTTTACTACTTTAAAAGCATTGCAATTTAATATAGAGAGAAATGGGCGTGAAATTCTGCTTAAGAGTGATTGTTTGACGTATGTTGTTCAAAGAATTAAGGAGAATACTATCATGATCGACAGTAGAAGTTAGAACTTCATTTAAAGTCATATAGCCGGGGGTAATCCTTCGGTTTTTATTTTTTTGAAATCACTGAAACATTTATCAAACACGATACGTTAAGAGTGTGTCATTAGATAATCAACTAAAAGGAGAGAATTAACTATGAAAAAGATAGCAGCTTTAACTTTGACAACAGCTTTGGTTAGCAGTTTGACTTTTAGCAGTGCCTTCGCTTTTACGGATGTAGAGGAAGGACAAGCTGCAGCAATTTCTGCCCTGCAAGAACGCGGAATCGTGAGCGGTATTGATAAGGATCATTTCGTCCCAAAAGGAAAGATTAGTTATGCCCAAACCGTTCAATTGATTGTAAAAGGCATGAATTTAAACATGGATACGTTGCGTTTTATTAAACAACCATTAGCTTCTGACATTTATACCAGTATTCCGAATGATGCTTGGTATGCGGATGCCTTTATCATAGCGCACTACAACGGCATGAACATTCCTAAGGATGTAAACCCGAACGCTACGATTACTCGTGAACAATTTGGGGAAATGCTTGTACGAGCTTTGGAAAAAAAGGGTAATTTCCCGCTGGTGAAAATGTTTATCCCGATCAAGGATGAGGATCAGATCACAGCTGAATATCAAGGGGCTTTACAGCGCTTGCTGCTTTATAAAATTACACAATTAGACAACGATGGCAAGTTTAATCCCAAAGCCGAACTTACACGTGGCGAAGCTGCAGGCTGGATCTACAATGCGATTCGCGTCTTGGAAACACATATCCAAAAACCGGCACCTGTAGAAGATGTATCCGTAACTGTGGAGAAAGTGACAGACGATGTGAACAAGGTTACCTTATCAAGAGGTCAAAAGCCGAATGCAGGTTACAGTATTGCCATTCAAAATGTTCGATTTGACCAAAACGGTCAAGCGGTGATATCGTATACCCTGCAAGATCCAAAACCGGACACCATGTATGCTGATGTGATAACGGAGGCGAAAGCCGTAACGTATGTTTCCTCAGCTTATAAAGCAGTAGCAGAACCAGCAGCTGCGAACTAAATAAACACTTAAGAGTGCTGTTCACCGTTAAGGGTGGGCAGCATTTTTTGCATTACCCTCCAAAAATAGCTGCTCAATGCGAACAAGTATGAAGATGCAGTTAAGTCAAAATCAACTAATATACACGCTACTATGGGCATTGTCTATTGAACAGCGAGAAGGAGCGAGTCATGTTAAAGAGATTGGAAGAACTGTTTGGAGTAGACCTGGGCACCTGTAACACACTTATTTATCAACAAAAAAAAGGGATTGTATTGTCAGAGCCTTCTGTTGTCGCCATTCAAACGGATACCGGGGAGATTAAAGCTTTTGGCAAGGAAGCCTATGACATGATAGGAAGAACTCCAGCAAATGTGGAGGTCATCTATCCCTTAAAGGATGGGGTTATAGCGAATTTCGATATGACCTTAGCGATGCTGAAATATTTTATAGGCAAAATAAAAAGAGGTTATCAATG
The DNA here is from genome assembly GCF_001429545.1 of Paenibacillus sp. Soil787. Lineage (GTDB taxonomy): Bacteria > Bacillota > Bacilli > Paenibacillales > NBRC-103111 > Paenibacillus_E. The sequence goes on along the minus strand of NZ_LMSP01000012.1, from coordinate 172,923 downwards.
GTTTCGCAGCTTCCAAGTGTTGATTTCTGTGCCTTGTGGAATTACGAATGTACAAAAGCGCGCCGTCGAAGAAATGATTGTACATAAAGGAGCAAGGAGATCTATCACGATTGAGGAGCCGCTGGCTGCGGCTATGGGCGCCGGGCTTCCAGTTGCAGATCCAATTGGCAGTATGGTCCTTGATATCGGCGGAGGGACAAGCCAAGTAGCCATTATTTCTCTTGGTGGAATTGTCGTAAGTGAGTCAGTTCGCCGTGGAGGCATGTCGATAGATCAGGATATCATTGAGTATGTGAAGAAAACTTATAATATGGCTATTGGAGAACGGACTGCGGAGGAAATCAAGAAGAATGTCGCTGCTGTTGTGATGCCTGTGAATGAAGTGAAGATGGATGTAAGAGGGCGTGACCTTGTGGAGGGCTTGCCAAGAATGATATCGATCTCATCGAAGGAAATTTTCGAGATTATGGATGATTTTATTAAATCCATTATAGATTGTATTCGACTCGCGATGGAGAAGTGTCCGCCAGAACTTGCCGGTGATGTGATGGAGCAGGGCATCTTGTTGTGTGGAGGAGGCGCATTATTGCAAGGATTGGATAAGCGATTGCAGCAGGACATAGGCGTTCCGGTTCATCTCGCAGAGCATCCGATGGAATGTATTGCTCAAGGTACAGGGAAAATGCTAAACTTCAATGGGGCGATAATTGAACGGTCTGAAAAGATTGTGACAGAAGATCGAGAAAGCGTCCTGTAAAGGAGGCTTTTCTATTGAAATTTAGAGCAGTATCTGATCAGACGAAAATGAATGTTATGCTTTGGAGTATTAAAAAGGAAATCATGAAAGAGAATAAGTATTTAGAATCCCTACCTTATGACCCGACGCCTATTATGGAGGTCGTGAAACATCACATCGATAGATGGGACCCCGTAAAGCTTCTAGCGATGGGCAGTCCGGATGATGAGTATGATGGTGAAACGCGAACGATAACCATTTATATCACTAAACATCTAGATGATCTGGATGCTTTATCACTCGGTAAGGCGATTAATAAGGTATTGAGTGATTCCTTTCGTGATGAATTTCAAGATGACGAACAGTCTTTTGAAGTAGCTTCAAGTATCCTACATTCACTAAGATCAGGCGTTAGAAATGGGGTGTTGTTATGAGTGAAATGCTTAACAAATACTGTGCCAAAATATTCGGTAAAACGGGTGTTATTATCGAGATTGGCGTCGTAAAAAAGGTTGCGAGCCGTACGGTTCACGTCGATTGGGGAACCAAAACGTGGATTTATCAGAATAAAGATTTCATCTGGACACCTCTATCTAAGGAAGAATTTGAAGAGAAATATAAGAAACCTAAATTTTCTGAAGGGGCGCTTGCCCGAGCTTTGGAATTAGGTTTAAAGATTACTTATAATTAATACCCCCAAAAGAAGCCGTTCCTTGGTCATCGAGGATCGGTTTTTTTTGTTCAATTTAGAAATAATTTCATTTACATGGGAACAAATATTCGGTATGATGGAGATGGGTATAAATACCAATTGTGGAGGTCGAGTCATTTGGGTCGTGTTGTTTTATTTGAAATGAATAGTCAAGATCCGGAACGTGCTACAAGTTTTTATTCGTCTGTTTTTGGTTGGAAGATTGCAGAGCCTAACTGGGGATATCATCCAGTGACAACTGGGAATGATGATAAATCTGGCATTAATGGCGGTATTTCTAAGGGACCCAGTGATTTTCCACATGGAATTAGAATTCAAATCGAAGTTGACAACATAGATGAGGCACTTACTAAATCCGTTGAATCGGGAGCACAAATTGTTAGAGGCAAAATGGAATTTGATGATTTTTATCTAGCCTATCTAGTGGATCCAGTAGGGAATGGGATCGGTTTAATACAAAATAAATAATCAATAGAGAGGGACGATTGCTTTGGAAAATAAAACGATGATTACATATCACTGTGAGACTCTTAGACGAGAGTTTCAATTAGTTGGTCAGAGTCTTACAGCCAATTTTCCAAAAGGATTCCCAGATGCTGCCGTACAGATCCAAACTCAATTTGGTGGGAGAAGACATGAGATCATAAATTCGAAGGATCAGGAAGTCTTATTTTCACCATATATGTGCAATGGGATATTTGCTACTTATTTTGCATGCCTTGAAGTGGATGATTTAACTTTAATACCCGATGGAATGATTGGTTTTAAACTTCCAACCGTCACTTATGCCAAAATAAATTGTACAAACAAAACAATAGGTGAAGCATACTCGAGAATTTTTGAGTGGATGAAAGAAAATGGATATCAACAGAAGTTTTTGGATCAATCATGTCCGATCGAAATATTTTACTATGAGGAAAATGTAGAGGAAGAAAATGTTGAAATATTAATTCCTATAAGGGATTAATTACAAGCATGGAAGATCAATGGAAAATTGCGGAGTATAATTCAGATTGGAGAGACCTTTTTGATGAGATTGGCTTAAAATTAAGAGACTCTTTAGGAAACGTGGCTGTTCGTATTGATCATGTTGGGTCCACATCAATTGTTGGTTTGGATGCTAAGCCGATCATTGATATTCAAATCTCAGTTGTTAAATTGGACGATGATTCTAGTTATAAATCTAAAATCGAAGAAACTGGCTTTAGATTAAGGAAAGAGAATCCTGACAAAACCAAAAAGTATTTTCGGGAGCTGCCAGGAAAGAGAAGAACGCACATACATGTTAGAGAGATGGGGAGTTTTGCAGAACAAAAAACGTTGCTTTTCAGAGATTACTTGCGAGAACATTCACAAGATTGTTTGAGATATGCGCAGGAAAAACATAGATTAATGAGTTTATTTACAAATGATCGAACCAAGTATGTTGAAGGCAAAGGGCCAGTCGTTTGGGAGATATTACAAAAAGCTCATGTTTGGTCTCAAGAAGTTGGATGGAAACCAGGGCGATCAGATATGTGAGAGTTTGCCGACTGCTGCGGAAGTCCTCATAGATCTCGAATAATTATTTGGTGTTTAGTAGTGAACCTCCTAAGACAAATCGATAGGTTAGATGATTATTGGCAAGTTCATCTATACGTACGCCACCTGTGGCGGCTGAGGCAGTGTGGATGATTTTTCCATTACCCAAAGAGAGACCAACGTGTGTAATGTTTCCGATTGATTTATCTATCCCGATGTATTGATCCGGATCTGTCCCTTTATAGCTGACGAAGAAGAGCAAATCTCCACGCTGGGCTTGATCGATAGATGTATATGTCCGATTGGAAAAAGATTGAACATAGGACGCTTGACTCCGAGAATCTTTTGGGAGATCCATCCCTAGAGAAGAAAGATAAACCCAACGTGTGAAGTCGGAGCAGTCAAAAGTGGACGGGTCCGATCGATCCGAACTGAATTCGTACGGAGTTCCATAGAACATTGCAGCTTGTGAGACCACATTCTCTGCATAACTACCTTCTTTAGGCTGGATGGAGGGATTGGGCCAAACTTGAACGAGTTCATGGTTTCCGCTGAGGATTTTGATAGAGCCATTAGTGGAAGGAGCAACATCTTGCGCGCGATAGCCGCGTTGTTCTAGTTCAACGTTGGCATCACCCCTTTGAAGCAACACGTCTTGATTTATAATTTTAGGATCCAATATCCGATTATCCATACCGCCTTGTTGTGTGGAGACTCCAACTTTCTGAGGGGCGACATTCCCTTTACCACAACCAGTTAAAACAAGTAAACAGCTTAATACTGTAAGCATTTTTTTTGAATGTTTCATGTTTCCTCCTGTAATTGATACCCATATTATGTTTAGATTGTTCACATTTAATGCGATGATTGGATGTTTCAACTTGAAGTCTGAGAATTGAATTACAGAGGGAGTGTTTTTCGGTTATGTAACACAAAATAGGGGTAAGGTAAGCTATCGCGATGATTAGGAGAATGCGTTTTGAATGTGAATAAAACAAATTTGTTGCGCGAACCAGCGAAACGAAAGTTGCTTTTCAGTACTGGCATTAGCTGGTTGTTCGACGCTATGGATGTAGGGATTATCTCGTTTATTGTGGCTGCGCTAGCAGTCGAGTGGAAATTAGGCGCACAGCAGATTGGTCTGTTGGCAGCCATTAATTCGATCGGAATGGCCGTAGGGGCTTTACTAGCTGGCTCCCTAGCTGATCGATACGGACGTCGGATGGTGTTACTTGGAACGCTTATTATATTCTCTGCTGCAAGCGGACTCTCTTCTCTTGCCACTAGCTTTGTTATCCTTTGTATCCTGCGTTTCGTTACTGGGGTAGGTCTTGGCGGGGAACTTCCCGTTGCGTCAACTCTTGTTTCTGAGTCGTTTCCCGTTAATGAAAGGGGACGTGCTGTCGTGCTGCTTGAAAGCTTCTGGGCTTGCGGGTGGATCGTTGCGGCGCTTATTGCTTACTTCGTAATTCCTACTTACGGCTGGCGTGCGGCCTTTATTATTGGTGCGCTGCCGGCTTTATATGCTTTATACCTCAGACGATCGATTCAAGATTCACCTCGATATACCGAGCTGCACAGCCGGAAGTTGTCTTTCCGCGAACGTGTAGCTTCCGTATGGTCATCTAAATACCGAAGATCTACCTTAACACTTTGGATTTTGTGGTTCACGGTGGTATTTTCCTATTACGGGATGTTTCTATGGCTTCCAACCGTCATGGTTCTTAAGGGTTTTGGTCTCGTGAAAAGCTTTCAATATGTATTGATTATGACGTTGGCCCAGCTTCCAGGTTATTTTACCGCTGCTTATTTGATTGAGAAATTCGGTCGTAAGTTTGTGCTCGTCACCTATTTGCTGCTAACTGCAGCAAGCGCAATATGGTTTAGTAGTGCTGAAACGGAAGGGATGTTGATAGCAGCCGGTGTAAGCTTATCATTTTTTAATCTTGGTGCTTGGGGGGCTATGTATGCCTACACACCTGAGTTGTATCCGACAGAAGTACGCTCTACGGGTGTAGGGCTTGCCGCATCTTTTGGACGTATTGGCGGTATTATTGGTCCGTACCTTGTAGGGCTATTGGTGGCGAGTAATAAAGCGATAAGTTCCATTTTTATGGTATTCTTCGTAGCAATTGTCATCGGAGCGCTGGTTTTATTGTTTTTTGGCAAAGAAACAAAAAATATGGATCCCGATTATACATCTGATCAAAGTGATATTCCTAGCTGAATACCAAAAAAACCACGCATCTGTGCGTGGTTTCTCTGTGTTTTTTCTCCAAATTCGTTACAATTACGTTGTCTCACGTTCAATGATTTGGTCTAGTTCGGAACTGTGCTCGTTAGCTGCAGCAATGATTTCTTGATCTACCTTATTTTTTCCTTGCATCAGCTCAGCCGCTTGCGCCTGATTGTTCAACTGTTCAATTTCTTGGCCGATCCCATGCGCTCCTTGATGTCCGCTGTTTGTTGTCATATTTAAGAATGCTCCCTCGCTGTTATTTAAAAGGATACAACAAACTGTAATATGCTCGGATTAGTGGTCTCTTATACAAGTTAAACGCTTACCTGGATGATAACGACGAATATAACTCTGTAAGAATAAGGTTGTTTTGTTATTATAGGAGATAATGAGTAATGAAGTTTTATACAATATTGTACTTTGGGTGGTGGGTATGAACAATGATCTATATTTATAACGATTTCGGGGGAACACATACAACATGTTTAGCAGCAGCTTATCATCTCAAAAAGTTGGACGGTTCTCGCGAGCCTACAACAAATGAGATACTGAATACACACAATTTCAATAAGCTAGTTTACAAAGACAGGGGGAAGTTTTATTTTCATGGCAAGGATGAGGATGGCAATAAAGTATACACAATGGGCAGAGGAAGGTCTAAAATCCTAGTACCGGGTGTATTTAATCTCATTGATATGCTATTAGAAGAAGAGGTTCTCAACGAAAAAATCATTTTATCCAACACGTCTCCGACAGTGCCTTTTACGATGACATGCGGCGGTATGCTTTCACGTTGGTTAAAAATTGATTTCATAGGTGTGCCTTTATTGGTTATAGGGGCAAAACAAGCGTATAAAGACATTTTCAATCTCGTTCAACATACGAAACAGACCGCGAAAACGTCAACCTCCCAATTAATTATGCTTGATAATAAAGACTTCAAGTAAGTATTCAGGGGTTTCAAGGATACACATAAGATGGCCAGAGCAGGCGCCGCGGCGACCTGTTTTTCTTTGTATAGGAAATTATGAGAAATGCCGGTCAGCTGAGAAGTCAATTTCCGACCTCTCGGACCTCTGAGTATTTGTGTTAAGCCTTAACACTTTGTGATCGTAAAAAGGAAGCTTGATTGATGAGGCTCATAATTCAGAAGTACAATGAGAAAGAACTTATTATGAAATAATTTCCTTCGTAGGAGTGAGAAAAATGCTAAATCGAATGAACGATTTGAAGGTAAGGATCGAGCCCTGGGCAGAGGTTGATCTTGAACTGTTGTATCGCTTGAATGCACCAGAGATGCTTGAACACTTGGGTGGTCCGGAGACGGAGGAACAGATCCTGGCTCGCCACAAACGTTACTTCGAGATTAGCGGTAGGGGAAAGGGCCGGATGTTCAGCATTGTCCTGCTTCCAGAACTAGTAGCAGTCGGCAACATCGGTTACTGGGAGCGCGTCTGGAAGGAAGAGACCGTGTACGAGATCGGCTGGGGCGTTTTGCCGACTTTCCAAGGCAAAGGTATTGCCAGCGCAGCAACCGCGGCGGCTGTTGCAAGCGCCAAAGCGGAACAAAAGAGCAGGCACATTCATGCGTTCCCGTCGGTCGACAACCCCGCATCGAATGCTATTTGCCGGAAATTCGGCTTCACGTTCATGGCCGAGTGCAGCTTCGAATACCCGCCTGGAAGCTTTATGCGGTGCAACGACTGGAGATTGGACCTTACTGCTGCAACATAGGACGGAGCACCTTTAGAGAACTACATACAGTAATGAAGAATCAACATTGGGGCGTAAACTCTTTTTATGAAATGAACACGTATAATTTGATTCGGATCATACATAATACTTATGACGGTGAAACAAGAGAGGTGTGATTCCGTTGTACATTCAACGAGATAAATACCAGGGAAGTTGTTTTTGAATCCGTATAGAAGCGAGGAGATGTGCCGCAAACTCTTAGTGTAGTACATGTACTGCAATAATGGATGAGGTATAGACCAAGCCAAGTAAGGATCAAGGCATAAGTACCATCAATCAATTCACCGTCATGAAGAACTCCGAAAGGGGTTCTTTTTCTTCTTAACAAACATCATTAGGGGCTACAATACTAGAAACGAGTAAGTTTAGGGCTGTCTCTCAAGGTCAATTGACCTTAGGGCAGCTCTTTTTTTAATAATTTTTTTGAATGAATGAACGATTTTTCATACTCAGTCGTACTATAGGTGTTTCCACTTGAAAATACAAAATTTATAAATCGGAGGTAATTAAAAATGGCTAGAACAATTGAATTTACGAAGGATGCGCTTATTCTTCATCTAACGGGATTGACAAGTGCTGCGGCTTTGAAGCAACGTGTTGAAATTTCGTATTCGGATATCATGAATGTATCCATAAATGATTTCCAGTTATCCATGTTTCAATTTAGAGTAGGTACTTCAATAGCTGACATTAGAGAAGGACGCTTTCTGATCGGAGATAAATGGTGTTTCATATCCTATGAGAATCATAAAGATGTCGTCATCCTTGAATTAAATAATCATCAGTTTGGAATAGTTGTTTTTCAAATTGAGAATCCATCAGAAGTCAAAGAACGTATTTTAGAACATTTAACGAACAAAACGATTTAACTTACATGACAAACTTGACTTTGGAATTAGTTAGAACTATACTGGTTACAACGAGTAGGTGATAATGAATGAAACAGATTAGCAGCCGATTTTCAATAGCTGTTCATATCCTGTCGTTAATAGCGACCATTCCAACAGAATGTACAGGTGATTTCATTGCTGGCAGCGTGAATACGAATCCTGTGATCATTCGCAAAATTATTGGGCTGCTAAAGAAGGCGGGGCTCGTTGATGTTCGTGCTGGAGTTGGCGGAACTTCGCTGTGTAAGGATACGGACCAAATTACATTACTTGATGTATACCGGGCAGTGGAAGTGATCGAGAATGGGGAATTGTTCAATTTCCACAACCATCCTAACCCCAATTGTCTGGTTGGTAGAAATATTGAATCAGCCCTCCGTGCAGAAATGCGTGATGCTCAAACCGCGATGGAACAAAGATTATCTAATGTTACCTTGCAACAACTGATATCTAATTTTAAATAAAAATAGCTCTTAAATGAGCTAATTTTTATAACTTAGTTGTAACTGATATGGTTATAACTATAGCGATTCTAACCTATTATTAAATAATCTGATGGAGGTTTTTACAAATGAAAATTCTAGTAACTGGTGCTACGGGACAATTAGGATCAAAAGTGGTCGAGGCTTTACTTGCAGCTGTGCCAGCTGAAAATTTAGCTGTTAGCGTAAGAGATACGGAGAAAGCATCCGATTTACGTTCTCGGGGAGTAGACGTTCGCCATGGTGATTTTGATGATCCAGCATCTCTTGATAAAGCATTCGCTGGCGTTGATCGCCTGCTTATCGTTTCAACGCAAGGGGATAACGAAACTCGTATTCGTCAGCATTTAGCTGCTGTATCCGCGGCTGAGCGCGCTGGGGTTGGTTTCATCGCGTACACGAGTGCCACAAACGCACAGGAAAGCTCTCTCTTTCTCGTGCCCGTGCATCGTGCGACAGAGGAAGCGATTCGCAAAACGGGAATTCCATACTCATTTCTACGTAATAACTGGTACATCGAGAACGAGATTGGAACAATTCAAGGCGTATTGGCGGGTGCTCCGCTCGTGACCTCGGCAGGAGCTGGCAAAGTAGGGTGGGCTTCTCGCGGTGATTATGCACAAGCGGCAGCAAATGTGCTTGCAGGTAACGGACATGAGAATACCGTTTATGAGCTATCGGGTGCACTGATCACTCATGAAGACCTCGCGGCGGTTCTGTCTACGGTCCTTGATCGTGAGGTTCCGATTCAGCAAGTTGACGATGAGACTTATGCTAAAATCATGGCCGGTGCTGGGGTTCCTGAGCCAGTGGTTCCGATCCTTGTTGCCATCCAAAGCGCGATTAGAGATGGGGTTCTAGAATTAGAGAGCAGCGATCTTCAGACACTTCTTGGCCGCCCGGTTACACCACTAAGCAAGGCGATTGAAGAGATTGTGAACGGATTGAAGTCATAAAGCTAGCATAAACAACGCAATTAAGCCGCAGTCTTTAATAGACCGCGGCTTTTTGTGATTTTTTGGCTTCTTTGCAGTGCATTTTACACGAGTTGAGGAGAAGTCTAGCTGCTATTTTGAGAAATTGGATGGTATAAATACCACGAAAGTGGTTGATGAATTTCAGAACAAATTCCGCTATAATTTTCACCGAAGGACCAATATTACAAAGAAAAGGTGGTTATTTTATGAATATGTATATCTATTTTGGGATATTTTCAATTATACTATTATTTGGTTTAGTCGTTACCTTTATGGTTGGTTTTTCTCGTAAGAATCGGGAAGGCGATCAAACCTACTTCCAGAAAACAGAGGTAAAATGGGTTCGGCTTACTTCTTTTTATGTGATTTCAATTGCTGCTGGATTGCTAGCCTTGATAGCGTATATTCGTTATTCGATCGGATAAAAATGACCACGTCTTCACTATTCAATGCGAAGCGTGGTCATTTTAAAAAGGGGGATTCATAGAAAAATGGAAAAGCTGAACAACAAGAAAATCGTAATTGCAGGCTCAAGAAAAACAGAGGAAATGAGCCTATTAATTGAGAAGCAGGGAGGTATCCCTGTCATTCGTCCTTTGCAAGGTCTTTTATATTTTGATGAGTCGGCAATAGAACGAGAATTATTATTTTGCGTGAATAATAAGATCGATTGGTTTGTTTTTACAACAGGCACTGGAACAGATACGCTGCTGGGTGCTGCAGAAAGGTTAGGCATTCATTCAACTCTCATTCAAAAAATGAAGGAAGCGAAGGTAGCGGTACGCGGCTATAAGACGTTTGCTTTGCTTAAGAAATTAGATATCAAATCTGAAATTGTCGATGAGGATGGAACGACGCAAGGATTAATTCGAAGTATGAATCTTTGCGATTTCGCGGGCAAAACAGTCGTTGTCCAGTTACATGGTGAACCTCAGCCCGATTTGATCCAGTTCTTAGAGAATCAGAGGGCAAATGTTATTCAACTGCTGCCTTATCGCCATGTAGAGCCGGAATTATCCACTTTGGAGACGCTGTGTCATGAACTTTCAACGAAATCGATTGATGCTGTTTGTTTCACAACCGCGGTGCAGGTGCGATATCTGTTTGAATATGCGAAACGTCAGGGGATTACGGATATCATTCGAGAATCGTTCAACACACGAGTACATGCAGTCGCGGTCGGCAAAGTAACGGAAGAAGCGTTGAGAGATGAAAAACTGGACCATGTAATAGTACCTGAAATTGAACGGATGGGGGCCATGGTTATTGAATTAGTTAAGTATTATGAAAATCAATTGTTGCCTTGATTCGGACCAATGAAACGGATACCGCTTAATTCCTTAACCAGGAAATAAGCGGTTTTTTATTCATCAATAAAAGTACTTTCCAATAGTTAGTATGCAATTCGTTGCCTATGTGAATCATAAGAAAAAGTTTTGTTGTGAAATTTTTTGGATGTTTATTACTATATGTTGTGTTTTGAATATAACTTTGGGGGGCTATTTCATGGGGTTTATTGGACTTTACGTTTTGAATACAATCTTTATGTTAATCGTAGCGATCCGTGAAGTGCGTCGTCCGGAAAAAGCTTTGAATTGGCTAGCTATATGTCTGATATTTCCTGTTCTAGGATACGTCATATATCTCATCATTGCCAACCCAATTCATCTTCGTAAAGTGAGACTCACTTCTCCGAACAATGTGACAGATTCATTGCCTGATTCGTTCAGTCCTGCTTCCTCCATCATCGCTCAATCTATAAGTCAGTTGACGGTGCATGGACTTAGGAGTGGCCGAGTTCAATTGCTTACGAACGGCATAGAAACCTATGATAAACTTATCGCATCCCTACGGAATGCGCAAAGCACCGTGGAAGTGGAGTATTACTTATATCGGGATGACCAGATTGGCAAACGAATGACGGATATCCTGATTGAACGAGCCGAAGCTGGCGTGAAGATCCGTTTCATTAGAGACGGATGGGGGAGTAAACAATTGCCTAAACATGTGATCAATCGAATGATGGATGCCGGAATTGAATGCCGGACGATATTTCCATTGAGTTTTCCTTGGATACCCACTTTGACTTATCGGGATCATTGTAAGATTGTCGTCATCGATGGAATCGAAGCTTTCACAGGTGGTATCAATGTAGGGGATGAGTATACGGGATTAAAGCCGGATGTAGGCTTTTGGCGTGATACTCATATGCGATTAGTCGGAGAAGTTGCAATTGATCTGCGGACAATATTCGATGTCCATTGGAATATTGCTGCGAAGGAAAAGATTATGCAAAAGGCTAAACAGGGTAAAGGAAATAGGTCAAAGCAAATCATTCCAACTGCCAAAGTTTCACTTTCCGGATGGTCGGAAGAATGGGGGGCGGAATTGGATGCAGGCGTTGATCCCGTTTCTGGCACAGAGTCGCTGCACTTTGCATATATGCAAACGTTAGAGAGTAATCCTGGGATTCCTACTGAAGTTATCCGGCAGGCTTACTTCATTTGTCTGACACAAGCGACTAAGTCGATAGATATTACAACGCCTTACTTTGTGCCCGAATCAGATATCATTATGGCGTTGAAGACAGCCGTGGCACGCGGTGTGCGTGTAAGATTACTGGTTCCACGTCATGTTACTCCCAAAATCGTGGGACCTGCGAGCCGTACCTATTATGGAGAATTGATTGAAGCAGGCGTTCAAATTTATATGTATGAGAAAGACATACTTCACGCAAAGGTAATGATCATTGATGAAGAAATGGCTGGCGTAGGTTCGGCGAATTACGATATGCGAAGTTTTCGTTTAAATTTCGAGGTCATTGAACTCTTATATAGTGCCGATGTGGGACGCGAACTCACAGAGCAATTCGAGCGTGATCTCCTTGATTCCGTACCTTTGCAAAGGGAAGAATTGATCCAGCGTTCCTTTCCACAGCGCCTAATCGAGCAAACAGCGCGACTATTTTCCCCTTTGTTATAGAACCTACAAGTCCAGCTTGGTAGTTGACATTAATACGATTACGTAGTATAGGAATTACGATATCGTAGTTTATTGAAAGAAGAAAGGGATGTACATGCAGCAGCTGTTTGAGCTTATTTTCAAAAATGGACTTCGCCCACTTAGTATGTTTCCGGATACGACCTACCCGGAACTGCAGCTCACGAGTTCTGATTTTTCCACATTGCTGTTGCTGAAATTTCATGGGCAGCTGACCATGTCCCAAATGGCTGATCACTTGGGTGCGCCACTTAGTACAGCGACCAGTATCGCCAAGCGGCTTGTTCGAAAAGGCTACATCTATAGAGAGAATTCACAGCAAGACCAGCGAATCATAGTTAATCGATTGACGGAAGACGGGGAACTGATAGCAGGTAGGGCGCTAGGTACGATGAATATCATGTTTGGGCGTATTGAACGTGCCCTGACGGCTGAGGAGCTTCAGCAATTTATCCATCTGTCGTTAAAAGTGGCTAAAGCTTTGCAACAGAAAGCAGATCCTGCCGGACCTTCGAAATCGACGCAGACGAGAACGATTGAAATCGATTAATTTTTTTGTGTAATTACTACGAAATCGTACTATTGGAGGTGCTACAATAATAAGCCTATATCGGGCTTCTGGGTCGCCATTCCGCAAGGAATTTATTTCATACGAAAATCTTAAAACGCATAAACACTACTGACATACAGCTGTCAGTAGTGTTTGGTATACTTAAGTTACAAGATTCGAGAGGAGCTAATAAAATGATGAAAACAGCCGAAACATTGGAACGAATTGAGGAGCTTACGCACCATTACCTAGATGAATTGCAACCACTGAGCATGGAACAACTGAAGCTTCAGTCTAATGAGAATGAATGGTCGCTAGGACAGTTATACCTCCATCTCATCAAAACAGCTCTCTTCATGCAGATTGGCAATATTGAGAAATGCCAAAGTCAGAGTGCAGATGCAATCGATGCTGTTGGAGAAAAAACGGAAGCGGGAGCAGCCATCTTTACACTAGGCGGATTTCCACCTGAACGCATTAAAGTTCCAGCTTCTCCGCAATATACGCCCGAGCAGCCGGCTAGTAAACAGCAGATCATTGATGGCATGCATACGGTGCTCCAAAGATTGAAAGAAATCGAACCTTTGCTCGCGGACATATCTCCGAAAAGGACCTCGCTGCACCCAAGATTAGGCGCGCTTAACGCGAAAGAATGGTTTGCTCTCATTGAGATGCATTATCGCCATCATCTTCTTCAGTTAGAGCGTTTGAAAGTTTTCATAAACAGCACGGAAACCGTATAAATCAACAAAACGCGGGAGCTCCCTATAAGGCGCTCTCGTATTTATATTTGAAAAAAGACGGCTCCGAATCAATTTTATTACTGGTAACAAAATCATGATGTTAATGAAGGGGTATAACAAATAGGAAATCGAAACGCTGCTGACATGCGAATGTCATCAGCGTTTTTTCATTTAAAGAAATAGTATTAAGACATATCTATTTAATTAAGACAATATAGTTGAATATGACTAAATTGAGGAGGGCGTCAGATATGGGGGCAGCTGTGGTCAAAGGATGGACAACTTTGTTTGCCAGCGTTATGTTGTTAGGTACCTTAGCAGGATGTAGCGGGAATGGAAGCACCGAGAATACGGCAACTCCAAGCGGAAGTACGGCAGCGCCCAGTGAGAGCGCGAAGAGTACGGAGGCACCAGCCAAACAAGTAACACTTCATATGATTGAAAGTTTGACGAGTCCGGAACGCACCAAACTGCTTCAAGATGCCATAGCTCGGTTTCAAAAGGACAATCCAAACATCAAAGTAGAACTCATCTCCCCGCCATTCGATCAAGCGGACAACAAAATAAGAACAATGCTTGCCGCCAAGCAAGAACTCGACATCCTCGAGGTAAGAGATCTGAACATTGCCGAGTATGTGAATAATGGTTATTTGGAACCATTGGATACCTACGCATCGAGTTGGGCAGATAGTAAAACGCTCTCTGGTACGTCCAAAGTTGTAGGCTCGACTAACGGCAAACTCTACTTTATTGCGAACGCTCTTTATCAAAGACAAATGTTCTATCGGAAAGACTGGTTCGACGCCAAGGGGCTTACTGCACCGAAGACGTGGGAAGAACTGGTCGATTCAGCCAAGAAGCTGACCGATCCGAAGCAAAACCGGTACGGTTTCTCATTCCGCGGAGGTCCGGGAGCTAACGGTAACTTTGACCATATGATCTACGATTATAACGATAAAGTGATGAATCTCGACGATGCACCGTTTACGAAGGACGGCAAGTCGGTGTACAGCACACCTGAAGCTAAACAGGCATTAGAGCTATATAAGAAGCTTTATAAAGAGGCGTCGCCGCCGGACTCGATCAACTGGGGATTCCAGGATCAGGTTCAAGCCTTTACATCTGGGGTAACCGGCATTTTACTCCAGGATCCAGACGTTATCAAGGTGCTGCAGGACAAGATGGACCCCAAAACATTAGAAACGGCAGCGATGCCACTCGGTCCTAACGGCAAATCACTGGTCAGTACCGGGGCTGCTGGATGGGGTGTTACAGCGAATTCCAAAAGTAAGAATGAAGCTTGGAAATTGATATCTTATCTCTCGAGCCCAAAAGAAAATACGGAGTTTTCTAAGCAAATTGGCACGATACCGATTCATACATCGGCGACAGCCGATACGTTCTTCCAAACAGGCCCTTACAAGACGCTGCTTGATATGACGGCAAAAGATGATGTTTTCGTCAACTTTACACCGCCATTCAAATATCCAGGCAACGGTAGCTGGGGTGAATTGAGCATGAAAGGGCAGCAATCGTATTTGCTCGATAAGAAATCGACTGACGATACGCTGAAGGAATGGGATAAGTTTTGGTTAGATCAGAAAGCGGGAATGAAAAAATAACGAAAGTAGTTGAAAGCGGCGGGCGGTCATCGCTAGCCGTTTTTTCTTACCGGGGGGTGAACACGTGAGTTCTCGGCAAAAATTCATTCTATCCAGCTTGCTGCCCGCACTGCTGCTTGTGCTGGTTTTTACATACTATCCCTTCTTTAAGGGCGTAGTCATGGCGTTTCAAAGTTACAAGCTGTTCAATCTGAAACAGGTGCATTTTGTCGGCATGCAAAACTTCGTTGATGCGTTTCGAGACCATCAATTTCTTGCCGCATTGAAAAACAGCGCCTACTGGGTGTTTTTCTCTCTTATTTTACAATTTCTCTTAGGGTTCATCCTGGCACTGTTTCTAAACAAGAAGTTCTGGGGAAGAGGCGTTTACCAAGCCTTTATTTTTTATCCATGGGCTTTATCGGGATTTCTGATCGGCCTTATTTGGAAATGGCTGTTTAATTCACAAATCGGCGTTATCAACGATCTCTTACTGCGTCTAGGTATTATTGAAGATCGGATCGGATTCTTGTCGGATCCGAAATGGGCGATGTCCTCCGTTATCGTCGCTAACGTATGGTACGGGATAGCCTTTTTTACCATCATGCTGCTGGCTGCTCTGCAATCTATACCTTCCGAGCTGTACGAAGCAGCGAGTATCGATGGAGCAAACGGTTATCGAAAGCTGCTGTATGTGACGATTCCGTACATCATGCCGACCATCATCGCCACAACGCTTCTGCGGGTTATTTGGATCTTCAACGATCCTACGCTCATTTACGGCATGACGAATGGCGGACCGGGAGGGGCGACCCATATTTTATCCTCCTTGATGCTCAATAAAATTATTTATGACGGAGATTATGGGGCTGCATCGGCTGTCGGAGTCGTTATGATCGTCATGTTGTTTTTGTACACGCTGTTTTATTTGATGGTAACTAAGTCGGAGAAGGTAGGTGACTTCTAAATGAAACGAAATTATGGGTATCGATTCATCAAAGTTGCTTTTCTTTCCGTGTACTTACTCGTAATGGTGTTTCCGTTATACTGGATCGTCATCACCTCGTTAAAGCCGCAAAAGGAAATATTCAGTTATCCCGTTCATTACTGGCCCGAGCAATTCACGCTGCAAAATTACATCAACATTTTCAAAGTGTCTAAGTTTAATGTATATATTGCCAATAGTCTTCTCGTCTCGATTTCTTCTGCTCTGATCGTTATCGTAATCGCTATATGCAGCGCATACGTACTCGCAAGATTTCGGTTTCGCGGCCACAAGCAAATTATGCTCGCATTCTTCGTTACGCAGATGCTTCCTGGATTCATTGCTCTGGCTCCGCTTTATATGATGATGTCAAACTTGCATCTGCTTAATCAGCGAATCTCGTTGATCCTCATGTATACGGTCATCTTGATCCCGTTCTCTACGATTATGCTGCGAGGCTTCTTCCAGCGAATTCCGTCCAATCTGGAGGAAGCGGCGATGATCGACGGCTGTTCTCAGCTGTCTGCCCTCATGCGAGTCATTATTCCGATTATGATGCCGGGCATTTCCTCGATGTTCATATTTGCCTTCGTCCAGAACTGGAACGAGCTTTTCTTGGCCGTCATGTTTATCGATAACGAATCGTTAAAGACACTGCCGGTAGCGATGAATTCTTTTATCCTCAAATTTAATGTCGATTGGGGCTCTATGTCCGCCGGAACTGTGCTTTCTGTACTCCCGACAATACTTTTGTTTGCCCTAGCACAGCGATTTATTGTAGAAGGATTAACCCAAGGGGCGGTGAAAGGGTAGTGAGCACAAAGGAGAAGATGTACTCTATAGTGGCGCATGATGCGCATGATGATCGTCATCACGGCGCCATCAGTGTTCCCATCTATCAGACGAGTTTATTTTCGTTTGATACGTACGAGCAATTCAACTTGGCGAGACTTGATGAGCAAGAAAACTTCGTGTATTCCAGAGGCAATAACCCGACGGTGAGGTATCTGGAGGACAAGCTGGCCCAGCTCGAGCAAGGGGAAAGAGCCAAGTGCTTTTCATCTGGTATGGCGGCGATTTCGTCAGCGATTATGTCCATAATCAAACAGGGTGACCACGTCATTTGCACACATCAGGCGTACGGACCGACACGAGAATTTCTAGGCGTCTATTTGCATAAGTTTGGGGTCGAAACGACCTTTGTCGATGGCAGCTCATTGGAAAACTGGCAACGTGCGGTTCAGCCGAATACCAAACTGCTGTATTTGGAGAGCCCGACTAGCATGATGTTCCAGCTCCAAGATATCCGAAGTTGTGCGGCGCTGGCTCAAAGTATAGGAGCAGAAACGATTCTCGACAATTCGTGGGCGACGCCTTGTCATCAAAATCCGCTCACGATGGGGGTTAGCCTCGTCGTCCATTCGATCACAAAGTATATTTCCGGTCATAGCGATTGCGTGGGGGGGGTTGTGGTCGGCTCCCATCGATTCATGGACCCGCTGATGTCGACGGAATATATGTTGTTCGGCGGCATCATGACCCCGCAGACGGCGGGTTTGGTTACCCGTGGACTTCGTACGCTGCCAATGCGGATGGAGAGGCATGAAACGAGCGGGTTGAAGGTCGCCGAATATTTAGGTAGTCAGCATTATGTCCGGAAGGTTAACCATCCGGGGTTAACCTTCCATCCTCAGCATGAGCTGGGTAGTACACAGATGTCGGGGTACAGCAGTTTATTTTCGTTCGAATCCGATGAGCCGGTTGTCAAATTAAGGGCTTGGGCGGATCATCTACACTATTTCCGGATTGGAGCCAGTTGGGGCGGTTTCGAAAGCTTAATCAACGTAAATGCTTTAGATTACAATAATCAGCAAACAGGTTCGCTTGTTCGACTCTATATAGGTTCCGAGGATCCGGACGATTTAATTCAGGATATGGAAGAAGCGTGGCGATCTGTCACACAGCGCCCTTCTGAGGGGGAGACATATGAGCAGAATGCGGGTTTCAGCCAGGACGGATGAACGACAACCACTATACTTGCAGATCCAAGAGCATTTTAAACAGTTGATCCAATTAGGAGCAATGGAGGATAACGACAAATTCCCAACGGAAAAGCAGCTGATGGAGCAATTCGGGGTCAGTCGAATGACGGTTTCCAATGCGCTAACGCAGCTAGCTAAAGACGGATGGATTTACCGGATTCCAGGGAGAGGAAGCTTCGTTAGTCCAGAAATTCGCTCAGAAGAAGCTAAGAATCTGGAGAACAAGCAGCTTGACGCTACGGATGTGCAGGAGCATGATGAGCGTGCTTCCTCTCGTAAAATGATCGGCTTCGTTCTACCCTTACTGGAGGATTTCTTTGCTATCCGACTATTAAAAGGAATCAATTCCGTGCTCGCGAACACCGAATATTATGTGTCGATAGTGCTAACTCATAATAGCAAGGAGCGGGAAAAGGAAGCGATTCAGGAGCTGATTAAGAATGGGGCCGTCGGACTAATTATTTTTCCGATTGACGCAGAAACGTACAACGAAGAAATCTTGTTACTGAAACTACGGAAATTTCCGTTCGTACTCATTGATCGTTACTTACCAGGCTTTGATACCCATTGTGTTTGTTCGGATAATTGGATGAGCGCTCAATTGGCGGTTAACCATCTGTGGGAGCTAGGTCATAGGGACATTGCTATTTGCTCCGATATTTCGATCCATACAGTGACTGTCGGCGAGCGGATTCGCGGCTATATGGAAGCACTGAAACAAAAAGGCTCGATGATTAACCCGGCATTAATCGTGACAGATTTTCAATTAACGGATACGATCCCCACAGAAAAGCATCCGTTATATCATTATCTCAAATATCGCACTGCAACCGCATTTATCACATTGAATTTGAAGTTGGGATTGAATATAGCTGGTGTTGCTAAAAGACTGGGAATAAATGTACCGCGCGACCTTTCTATTATAACGTACGATAATCCCTCATCAGCGATAGACGAAAAACCTGCATTCACGCATATAGACCAACATGAGCTGGAAATTGGTGCAAAATCGGCTGAACTTCTGCTTAAATTGCTGAATAACCAGGAGAGTGTGACTGAGCCCAATAAAGTCATCGTAAAATCGGCCTTAGTGTTTGGTGAATCTACTGAAGAACTATAAAAAAACTTGAATGGCCGCGAGTTTAGCGGTCGTTTTTTGTGTTGTAAAGCGACGTATTTGTTATGGACTTTTGTCAAATAATTGAATATGATATAAATGAATATTATGAAACACTGTTTCACTAAGTGAAACGGAATGTATTCTTGCTTAACTCAACAACAGGTGGCCGCTTTGTTTGTAGAAGGATATATAATCAGATGGGAGAGGTATGAGATGAATAATAAAGACCGTTTTTCAAATCGCGTTGATACCTATGTGAAATTCCGACCGACTTATCCGAAAGAGGCTATTGATTATTTGTATGACGTCGTTGGTCTGCACGCAAATGCAGTAGTTGCGGACATTGGCGCAGGGACAGGTATTTTTTCAAAGCTGCTCTTACAAAGAAGAAGCCAAGTCATCGCCGTTGAACCGAATCAAGCGATGCGGGAAGCCGCTGAGCAAATGTTAAGCGAAGATGCAAATTTTCGTGCCGTGCCGGGGTCTGCTGAAGCAACGGGTCTACCGAATGAGTCCGTCGACTTTATCGTATGTGCCCAAGCGTTTCACTGGTTTGATCGCATGGCCGCACATGCCGAATTCCATCGGATTCTGAAGCCTGGCGGGAAGGTGCTGTTGATCTGGAACTCGCGTCTGGAACATGGCAATGCCTTCAGAGAAGAGTACGACTTACTGCTCCGTACATTTGGAACCGATTATGAAAAAGTAACTCATAAAAATATTTCGCAAGAAACGCTGGCGTCTTTTTTCAAGAACGATAGTATGCAGGTAGAACGATTCACGATAACACAGGTTTTTGATTTGGAAGGATTGAAAGGTAGGTTAATGTCATCTTCCTACATTCCCGTACCCGAGCACCCCAATTTTGCGCCGATGATGACGGAACTGCAGCAAATATTCGAACGGCATGAGCAGGATGGAAATGTGTTTTTCGACTATGAAACTGAGGTATATTGGGGAGAGGTATAATAGAATGGCTAGCAAGCAGAAAGGAAATCGACATGTCATCCAAAAAACTATATTACAATTCCGCTTATGTAACCGAATGGCAAACAGACATACACCAAATGCTTGAAAGAGAAGATGGGTATTATGTCATCCTGAAGGAGACGGCTTTTTATCCTCATGGGGGCGGACAGCCCTGCGATGTTGGGTATATCAACGGGATTCCTGTGCTTGATGTGATCAGTGAAGAGGATGAAGTGCTGCATAAGCTGACACGACTACCCAATGAAAGTAAAGTGGCTTGCCAGATCGATTGGAATAGAAGATTCGACCATATGCAGCAGCACAGCGGCCAGCATTTGCTCTCAGCGGTATGCCGCGACCTCTATCAGGCCATAACGGTAAGCTTTCATTTGGGTACCGATTATGCCACCATTGACGTGCAGTTGCCGGAACTGACGCTAAACCAGCTTGTTTCCATTGAGAATGAAGCGAACAAGCAAATTTACCTAAACAGCAGCATTGTTAGTTATTTTATTACCCAAGAGGAAGTAGCTCATTTGAAGCTAGTTAAACAGCCCAAAGTGACAGATCATATTCGAATTGTCGAGATAAAAGGCTTAGAACACAATGCTTGCGGAGGGACACATGTTTCATCAACGGGCGAAATTGGTATGATTAAGCTGTTGAAAGCCGAAAAGCAAAAGGGAAACACTCGGATTTACTTCTTATGCGGATACCGCGCCCTGAAGGAGTTTAATGAAAACCAGCGGATTTTGGGTACCTTGTCATCCAAATTCAACACGGGTAAAGACGAGATTATCGATCGAATTGAGAAATGGGAAAATGAACAAAAGCAGCTTCAGGTTGAAATTGTTGCTCTCAAAGAAAGAAACAACGCTTATGCAGCACAGGAGCTGTTATCAAGCAGTGATGGCAAATTGATAGCAAGTGTGTTTGAGGATAAGACGCTTAAAGATTTGCAAAGTCTGGCGGTGAAGCTGGCTTCGGAAAGTAATACACCAGTACTGCTCGCTACTGTTGTTGAGAACAAAGTTATTCTTGCTAACAACAGTAATACTTCCCTTTCTTGCGGTGCCTTCTTCAAAGAATATGTAGGAACATACAATGGAAAAGGCGGAGGCAGCGATATCATCGCACAGGCGGGATTCCAGACTTGGGAGGAAGCCTTTGCTTTCTATGAGTTCACAATCGGGCAGGTTAACGAGAACTTAAGGGCGGAAATTTAGCTTACATTGCTTTTGAACTAGTCGGAAGATGATTTTCTATGATTCGGTGTATTTCTTGATTAAGTTCGACAAATTTGTTGTATGCATTTACAATCTAGAATGTGACTTACTCCCTATATTCTTATATAATAAATAGGCATATAATAGATTTACAGTATATAGAAGTCTACCCACGTTATTGGCAAAACCGTTTAAAGGCGGTGACGCAAAGCTAAAGGGGCTAAGGGAAACTATGCCAGCCAGCTAGCACATGAGGGTAGGCTTTTTCTGTCCAAAATGACTCCTTGTAGACACTATTGTTAGATACTAGGCCACCCGGATCTCCCTTTCGTCAGGAAGGAGGAGGGTAAAGGTGAAACCAGATGAAATGATAAAGTTGATTCTTCAATTTGGGAGTTTCCTCTTGGCATTGTTAACTTTTATAGCGTTAATCATTGTTAGAATACACTAAAAAACCTACCCCTTCGCCGCTAAACGATCAGGTAGGTGTGTATGAACCATTAGCCCCAGGAGGTCCCAAAAGCCAATGTATCTAAAAAACAGGAGTGTTGGTAGCACTCTTGTTTTTTTTAGCAAAATACAACGATAAGGTAAAAATGTTCTCCCAAATAATAGCATAGAGATAACCCGTCGATCAACATCAAATTTTGAATGAATCAAGCTTTAATATTTTATCCTAATTAGGAGGGAATAAAAATGGAGCGACAAGTAAAAGTGATTCCGTTTAAAGTTCTTGAGAAGATTGAACAGGTCAATGAAATTCCAACAGGAGTGGAAATGATTCAAGCGCCAAAAATCTGGGATCAAACCAAAGGGAAGGGGATAACGGTTGCCATACTGGATACCGGTTGTGATCTCACTCACCCTGACTTAAAAGAACGAATTATAGGCGGAATTAATTTTACAAATGATGATGGCGGTAAGACGGATGTATACAAGGATTACAATGGTCATGGCACGCATGTTGCAGGGACAATCGCTGCGACCAAAAACAATAATGGTGTTGTCGGTGTAGCTCCTGAGGCTAATTTGCTTATAATTAAGGTCCTTGATAAACATGGGTCTGGTCAATATGAATGGATCATTAATGGCATTAACTATGCGGTCGAACAAAAAGCGGATATTATCTCCATGTCCCTTGGCGGTCCAGAAAATCTACCTGCGTTACACGAAGCAATTCAGAAAGCCGTAGCTGCCAATATTCTTGTGATTTGTGCGGCAGGTAATGAAGGCGATGGTGTTGATTCGACAGATGAGTTTGACTATCCAGGTTGTTATAACGAAGTCATAAGCGTAGGTGCGATTGACTTGGAGAGACACTCGTCTAATTTTTCGAATTCGAACAATGAAGTCGATCTAGTTGGCCCTGGAGAGAAAATTTTATCAACTTATTTAAACGGAACCTATGCGACATTAAGCGGAACTTCTATGGCAACTCCACATGTCGCCGGAGCTATGGCGTTAATAAAAGTACTTGTGAATGCAAGCTTCGAGCGAAATCTCACAGAGCGTGAGCTGTATGCTCAATTAATAAAAAGAACCGTACCTTTAGGGAATTCTGCGAAACTTGAAGGCAATGGGCTAGTGTATTTAACTGTAATGGACGAGCTCTCCGAAGTATTTAATTCTAAATTCGTCGCTAAATTACTGAGCTTATAATGAATAGCCTCCTCAAACATGGTTCATTGAATAGATTCAGTCTGAACGTACAAACTATATCGGATATAGAAGGAAAATGGAGGTGAATGCGGTGAAAAAGGATAAGGATTCTTATGACAATAAATTAGAAGGCAGTTCACTAACGCATGAACAAATTTCGGATGTGTATGCAGCGGGGACGAGCGACGGTATACACCAGCTTGCAGAGGGGGAGGTCCAAATAAAGGACGACCCTTTTGATTCCGGGCAAAAATAACAAGAAGCCTTGACCGTTAACCGGTTAAGGCTTCTAAAACGTATAAGACAGGGCGAGAACATGATGATCCAGTAAGCCGTTTCTTACACCAATTATTGAACTTCCTCACAAAAGAGGCAGTTGTCGTTAATGCTCATGTTTGGGCAAGTCGGCAGCTGCTTTTTGGCGAGCGCGGAAACGACGTACTTTCATTAAATTACCGCTCAGCTTGTCATCAATTGT
Organism: Paenibacillus sp. Soil787; assembly: GCF_001429545.1. Classification (GTDB taxonomy): domain Bacteria; phylum Bacillota; class Bacilli; order Paenibacillales; family NBRC-103111; genus Paenibacillus_E. The sequence goes on along the minus strand of NZ_LMSP01000012.1, from coordinate 149,238 downwards.
CAGTTAATTAAAGGCAACGAGATAACGAATTCTGTTCCTTTTCCTATTGTACTCGGAACATTGACAACACCGTTCATCGAACGGATTAATTGATACGAATAGGTGAGTCCTAATCCTGTACCTTGGCTTTTCGTTGAATAGTAAAATTATTCGATGTATCTGTGGAAACTTCCTCTTTGGAATTGCGGTAGGGCAGCTACTTCAAGATTGATTACCTATTTCCATGTATATTATCGGGAAAATGGATAAAAATACGGAGAAGGAAATGAATGGGAAACAGGAAGAATACAACATCTGGGGACTGTTTTCAGGAGGCGGTGATAACGTGGCTATGTGGCAATGGTATAAACGGAGGTCTATTAAAGTATCTCAAAGCCAGCAACCTCGCATGATCCCGCCGACGGAGCCGCCTGCCCATCAGGTTTTGGAAGAAAATGAAGAAGGGAAAATTACGCCACTTCTCGAAGAGACGATTTCATTCATGGACAAGATACTTGGTGATAATGACGATTTTGTTATGCACCGGTTTCGTATATTTGATCAGTACCCGGCTGTGCTTTTGTATTTCTCAGACTTAATTGAGAAGCAATATTTGAATGAGCACATTTTAAAACCGCTGATGTTATCGTCGGCTAATAAACAAGGGAGAGCGAAGAATAGCCGCCCCTTAAAGGATGTATTATTTGGTGATACGCTGTATGCCTGTGAAGGGAGAACAGAAGGACAGTTATCTGAGTTGATTCAAGCCGTTGTGCAAGGAGAAACGGTTCTCGCAGTGGATGGGTTGGAGGAAGCGCTGCTATTCAGTACACGAAATGTGGACAAGCGCTCAATCACTCAACCTGAAACAGAGCAGGTCATCCGCGGAGCACGTGAAGGATTCATCGAAATGTTAGGCACGAACCTTTCGCTGCTTCGCTATCGCCTCCCGACACCGGATTTAAAGGTCAAAACGATTAAAATTGGGCGTGTAACCAAATCAAAAGTAGCAATCTGTTACCTGGATGGGATTGTCAATCCCCAACTTGTTGAAGAGGTGTTCAGACGATTAGCGTTGATTGATGTTGATGGCATTCTTGATGTTGGATATTTGGAACAATTTATCGAAGATAACCATTTATCCCCGTTCCCGCAGATTCAAAATACGGAACGCCCGGATAAGGCTGTTGCTAATCTACTGGAGGGCAGGGTTATCCTGTTGGTCGACGGTTCCCCCTTTGCTCTCATATTGCCGACTGTGTTCAGTCAGTTTTACCAGACGGTCGAAGATTACTCGGAACGATTTCTACTGGTCAGCTTTATTCGTCTAGCACGACTCGTAGCCCTTGTTTTCTCCTTGATATTCCCCTCGTTATATGTAGCCTTGATTTCTTTTAATCCGGAGCTCATCCCAACAGAGTTTGCTGTGGCCGTTTCGGGAGGGAGATCCGGAGTACCTTTTCCATCTCTTATTGAAGTTCTGATTATGGAGATATCCATGGAGGTGCTTAGGGAAGCGACACTGCGTCTGCCGCAGCAGGTTGGGGGAGCGCTATCGATTGTCGGAGTGCTAGTCGTTGGACAGGCTGCGGTTGCTGCTGGCTTCATCAGTCCAATCACGGTTGTCATCATCGCTTTAACAACGATCGGTTCATTTGCAACACCGGCGTACAACGCGGCGCTGGCGTTAAGGATGCTGCGCTTTCCGCTTGTGATTTTGGCTGGCATGTTTGGCTTGTACGGCGTGATGATCGGGCTTATCCTGATTGCCAACCATATGCTCTCCTTAAAATCGTTCGGGGTGCCTTACTTGAGTCCGATTGTCCCAGGGAATTTCCAAGGGATGAAAGATACTATAGCAAGGCTGCCGCTCTGGTCTATGCCAAAGAGACCGGCACTCCTTCATACGCCGAATGATACCCGTCTGGGAATGAAAACGAAAGAAATGAAGCATCCGCCAAGCAATACTTTAGATCCATTGAAAGTAGGGAATACAAGGAGGGACATTAAAGATGGAGTATCCTCGTCAAGTAACGATGATTCAAGCAGCGATAATTCTAATTAGCACGATAATTGGGGTCGGTGTTTTAGCACTCTCGCTTTTCGCTGTTAGAGCTGCCGATTCAGGGGCGCCGCTTGTAACCTTTATAGGTATCTTAATCGGCTCTCTGGGGCTTTGGCTTGTTACCGTACTCGGCATGCGCTTTCCAACTCAAACGATTATTGAATACAGTGAAGTTCTGATCGGTAAATGGACGGCTCGGGTATTCAGCGTCTTAATTATTGTTTTCTTTTCCGTCCTCACAGCTCTGGCTTCGCGTGAATTCGGTGAAGTCGTCGTGACTTCCGTTTTAACGAAAACGCCGCTGGAAGTAACGGTTATTGTGATGCTGTTATTAGCGGCGGTTTCCTCGCGTGCAGATATGACTACCTTTACTTATTTCCATCATTTTTATTTCCCGCTTATTGTATTCCCACTTGTATTGATCGTCGTTCTATCGCTAAAAAATGCACAATTGGTCTATTTATTGCCCGTATGGGGGGATGAACATAGTAGCATGTCTAAAGGAATTCTTACCATGGCTGCCCTGTTTCAAGGATCTTTCATCATGACCCTCGTAATTCCCGCGATGCGTAAACCGGATAGGGCGATGTTGGCAAGCGTAGTCGGCATGTTGATTTCGGGGGGACTCTATTTACTCATTGTAGTTGCTACAGTCGGCGTATTTGGAGCTGAGGAAATCAAAAATTTAGTTTGGCCTACCTTGGAATTAGCCAAAACCACTTCACTGCCCGCCAACATCCTGGAGAGATTGGATGGCGCCTTTCTTGCCGTTTGGGTCACAGCTGTATTTACGACATTGTTGTCGACCTATTACTTGGCCATTCACTTTCTCAGCCAGCTGTTACATTTGCGCGATCACAAGCTGTTTTCATTTTTTCTCATTCCTTTCATCTATGTCATAGCCATGTTTCCCCAAAACCTGCTTCAGATGTATGGCATTATTCAAATTGTTGGTCGTTGGGGACTGGTCATCACAGTCTTCTATCCATTGGTTCTACTGATCGTAGCCCTCATTCGGAAGAAAAAGAAGGGGAGTCGGGGTGATCAAGGTGTGGCGAAAATGGATTAGCCGGAATCTTGTTATTCTATTGCTTTTACCCATGCTAACAGGATGCTGGGATCGTTTAGAAATCGAAGATCGAGCCGTTGTTTTAGCCATTGCCATCGATGAAGCCAAACCGGAAGAAGCGAATGAAAGCAGCAATGCAACGCAAATCCTTAAAGATCCAAAGTCGAAAAAAGGATTAATACGAATCACCGTACAAATTGCCGTTCCAGGGCGCATTCCTTTGGGTACCGGAGGTACCGGAGGGGGCCCGTCAGGGCAGAAGCCAGTCTGGGTGTTGAGCAGCGTTGGGACTACCATCAACGATTCTTTGATGAATCTGCAGCAGCAATTGGCGGATCGCTTATTCTTAGGTCATTTGCGTGTCATCGTCGTATCTGAAGTGATGGCAAGGAAGGGGATTGAAAATGAGAAAGATTTCTTCCGTCGTCAGCCCCAGGTAAGAAGAACCGTTTGGATGGTTGTGTCCAAAGGGAAAGCTTCTGATATCATGAGAGCCACGCCCCAATTGGAGCGTGTTCCCACTTTATATCTAGTGGCTACCTTAGATCATGCCAAGGAAATGGGGAAACTTCCCAATAATTTCCTAGGCGTTTTCTTTAGTGCTAGTTCTGCTAAAGGACAGGAAGGGTCTCTCCCTTATCTGGATTTGAAGAAAGAATCTAACATTGAAATCGCCGGATTGGCTTATTTTAAAGGCGATAAAATGGAGGGAATCACGACACCTCTGCAAATCGGTCACTTTATGGCAATGAAGCAAATTAATCCTGGAGGGTATAGCGTTATCACACATATACCAGGGTCAGAAACCTCTGTCATCTTTCAATCTACCCATCGTAAAGCGAGAATCACTACAGAAATCATTAACGGTAAAATTCATGCCAAAGTGGTGAGTCAAATAGAAGGAGATTTACGAGAGAAATCGGATGAAAATTTGACGATCACGAAGGAAACAATTAAAAAATTAGAACAAGCCATAGAAAAGGACGGGAAAATTGGTTTCGAAAAATTAATTCACCAGACCCAAAAGGAGGGTTGCGACATCTTCGGTTTCGGGGAAGATGTGCGTGCTTTCCATCCTTGGTATTGGAATAAGGAAATTAAAACGAAGAAGAAGTGGGAAGAAATGTATAAAGAAATGAGCGTTGAGGTAAGTCTACATATCAATATTCGACGAATCGGCACGAAAACCAAATAATTCGTTAATGCTTGGTTCCATGCAATGCGTTTGTCGACCGCGGGTCGGGTGAGAAGGGGTTCGACTATGATTACCTTTAACTATTACACGGTTTTGTTATTGCTAATTTCTGGAATCCTCATTTTATGTTTCGATGTTAGAATCTATGTGAAGGCGGATATGATCAAAGAAAAAAAGGGTGCCCTTATTACAGGGTGGCTCAGTATAGCCCTCTCTTTCATTTCATTTTGCAGCTACTATATTTATGAGAGATGGTTCTGGCATTAGACTTCCTGAACCATTCATAGAATAAACCTAATCCATACAGCATTGCTGAAGGGATTAGGTTTATTTACTTAAAGAGTAGAAGAAATGGATTGATTATTCATTCATGTTTCTTGAAAATGAGGACGGCGTTATGCCCGCCAAATCCGAATGAGCTGGACAAGCCATATCGAAGCTCAACTCGTCTTGCAACGAGTGGAACGTAATCGAGATCGCACTGTGGATCCGGGTTTTCTAAATTAATGGTCGGAGGGATGAGGCCGTCCTGTAAGGTTTTGATCAGCGCGACGGCTTCTACACCGCCAGCTGCGCCGAGCATATGGCCGAGCATGGACTTGTTTGCGCTGATCGGCACGTCATAAGCACCGCGACCAAGCAGCCGCTTGATGGCAAGTGTCTCCGAGAGATCGCCTGCGATCGTGCTCGTCGCGTGCGCGTTGATCGTGTCGATCTCAGCCGCGTCGATCCCGGCGTCGAATATCGCTTCGCGCATGGCTCGATAAGCCCCCGAGCCTTCAGGGTCTGGCGCCACGATGTGGTAGGCGTCCGAGGTGGATCCATAGCCGACGAGCTCGGCATGGATCCGCGCCCCCCGCCGCTCGGCATGCTCGAGCGACTCCAGCACGAGCACGCCGGCGCCTTCGGCGGCGACGAAGCCGTCCCGCTCCGCGTCGAACGGGCGGCTAGCCTGCTCCGGCGCGTCACAGCGCGTCGACAGCGACGTCGCATTACCGAAGCCAGCCAGCGCGAGGTCAGTGACCGTCGCTTCGGCGCCGCCGGCAATGACAGCGTCTGCGCCTCCGCGCTGGATGAGCTTAAAAGCTTCGCCAATGGCGTTATTTCCCGTGGCGCAAGCGGTCACTGGAGCTAGTGATGGGCCCTTGGCACCGAACAAGATACTGACCTGAGCCGCCGCCATATTGGCGATCATCATAGGGACAACGGTCGGACTCACGCGGCTAGGTCCGCGGGTCAGTAACGTCCGATAATTGTCCAGAATCGTTTGAATACCGCCAATGCCAGAGCCAATATAGACGCCGATACGTTCCTCATTCGTTGAATCAATCACTAAGGCTGCATCATCAAGCGCCTGCTTGGCCGCAGCAACAGCGAATTGGCAGTAACGATCCATCCGGCGTACATCTCGCCGACCAACTGCTGCTTCTGCATCGAAATTCCGAACCACACCAGCGAAATTGGTTTTATAATCTGTTACATCCATATGATCTATTTGGGTAATGCCTGATTTACCATCCGTAAGATTCCGCCAGAACGTATCCACCTGATTCCCAATGGGTGTAATGACGCCCATACCTGTCACAACTACACGTTTCATTTGTTATTCCTCCTAATCGTTAGCTTTCCATTAGAATGTCACACTCTTTATCCTATTACAAGTTACGGTTTATACTGGTATAATAGCTTCTATGATAAATGCTTTGGAGGATTGTGACGTGGATACAAAAGAACGGTTACAGGCGCTGTCCGAGTTTTTAACGACTCATCGTGCTAGAATTCAGCCCAATGAGGCTGGGGTGCTTGGCGGGAGCCGCAGACGAACCCCTGGCTTACGCAGAGAAGAAGTGGCGACAATTGCTGGTGTCAGCACGACCTGGTATACCTGGTTAGAGCAGGGAAGAGATATCAAAATGTCCGTGCAAGTACTGGACCGTATCGCGTTTGCTTTGCAGCTTAATGAGGATGAGCGCCAGTATCTCTTCATGCTGGCTCTCGAGCAGCCGGCACCGACCACATTTGTAGATAAAATGCCTACGGTCAGTCCAGCGTTAACCAGAATTCTGACAGAGCTCCACGATTGCCCCACGATTATTTCGGACCGCCGCTGCAATATTGTTGGATGGAATCAAGCAGCCGCGGCTATATTCCTAGATTTTGCGATGATCCCTGAAGAGCAAAGAAACATGATATGGCTGCTTTTTACACGGAAAGAATTGAAAGCTCTGGCTGTCAACTGGCATGATTTTGTAAGGGGATTCTTAGCGATGTTTCGATCTTATTATGGGCAATATGTGGGTGATAACTGGTACAGTGAATTTATTGAGCAGATGAGTAAGCAGAGTCAGGATTTTAGAACTTTTTGGAACCAAAGTGATGTGAGTTCTGCACCTGAAGTCTTCATTGAATTCAGGCATGCCAAAGTGGGGAAGATGCTGTTCGATTTGACAACGCTTCAAGTACAAGGACGTACCGATCTGAGATGCAGTGTGTATACACCTTCTCCTGGTTCGGATACCGATTCGAAAGTCAGACTTTTGATGAGTAAATTAGAAGATTAGGAAGGGTGCCTAAAGCTGATACAAGAGCGCCCGCATTGAGAAGGCCTTAGAGAAGTTATCGGCGGGTCAACGTCTAAAGTAAGGATGTCTTAAGTTCATCAAATCGATGTGAAAAGTGCTGCTATTTCCTAATTTACGGAGTAGCGGCACTTTTTTTGATGTTTGGACATGACATTTGTCATACCCGCTACTTGACGTTTATGACTACAACGGAATGAAAGCGATCTCTATAATGAAGATAGGTAATTGTGACTTACGTTCGACAACATGACCCGCTTACCATACCCGAGGAGGAACTATCCAATGACTCAATCAACACTATCCAATTTAAAAAAACAGGTTGCCCCTTATGAAAAATCGAATACGAAGGCGAGTGTTAAACAGCTGCTCAACACCTTAGGCCCCTTATTACTGCTGTGGTACGCTGCATATCTAAGCCTTTCCGTATCTTATTGGATAACGTTGCCGATTACGTTCATTGCTTCCGGGTTCGTTATACGTACTTTTATCATTTTCCATGATTGTTGTCACCAATCGTTCTTCAAAAGCCGTCGAGCTAACGATATCATCGGTACGATCACGGGTATTCTGACACTCTTTCCTTATCAACAATGGAAGAACAGTCATTCTATACATCATGCAACGAGCAGTAACCTTGAGAAACGCGGCACAGGTGATATGTGGGTTCTTACAGTCGATGAATACGCGGCTTCTCCATTATTAAGCAAAATTGCCTATCGATTATATCGGAATCCTTTGGTTATGTTTGGACTTGGCCCCATCTTTTTATTCCTAGTTACGAACCGATTTAATACAAAAGGTGCGAAGCGTAAGGAAAGAATCAGTACTTACTTGACTAATGTTTCGATTATCGTTTTATATTCATTTATGTGCTTTGCAATTGGATGGCAATCATTTGTTATGATCCAAGCTCCGCTCCTTTTCGTAGCCGGCTTGCTGGGGATTTGGCTGTTCTATGTACAGCATCAGTTTGAGGATTCCTACTTTGAGAACGAAGATGAGTGGAGTTATGTGAAAGCCGCGGTAGATGGAAGCTCTTATTACAAGCTGCCCAAGCTTTTACAATGGATAACCGGAAATATTGGGTTTCATCATGTGCATCATTTGAGTCCGAAAGTGCCAAATTATAACTTAGAGAAGGCACATAATGCAACACCTCCGCTGCAAAAAGCAACGACGATTACAATTAGCACGAGTCTGCAATCATTACGTTTTCGTCTTTGGGACGAGCAGAACAAAAAGTTTGTTGGTTATAAAAACAAAAAACAGGTGCTCTCTAACCCTGATAAGCAAGATTCTTTGGGGAACAACATAAAAGTCCGTAGATCGGTCATATAAGGAAAATAATCCTGTCCATTCATGTTTATGTTAAAATAGAATGAAATCAATGGCGAAGAAAAAGAGGGTTAAGGGACCATGCAAAAATGGCATCAAATTTTTCACAAAAAAACAGGTCTTAGTCCATATGTATGGGTTGTCTTTTATATTCTCCCTTTTTATTTCATTTTTCGTTCTTCTGCCACTTACCAAATCGTATTAGGCACAAGCATGATTATTGTATTCTTTATTTGCTACGTGCTTTCTTTTGTCTCTAAAGGCTGGCTCATGTACTTCTGGTCGAGTGTACAAATTCTGATTTCAATTACCATGACCTTACTGTTTAGCTATGTATATTTCTCGCTGTTTTTAGCTTTTTTTATAGGCAATATTCAAAATCGAGCCGGATTTATTACGTTATACACCATTCATCTATTAAGCACAATTGTAACGATCAACTATGGATTTGTATCCCAAAACCCTGTATATATTACGCAGCTGCCGTTCGTCATTATTAACGTGATTGGTGTTATTCTCCTTCCAGTTACCACGTACAACCGAAACAGGAGTGATAAGCTGCAGGGACAGCTAGAGGATGCAAATAAGCGTATTTCTGAGCTGGTTAAGCTGGAAGAACGCCAAAGAATCGCCCGCGACCTACACGATACACTTGGTCAGAAGCTCTCATTAATTGGCTTAAAGAGTGATTTGGCAGGGAAATTAATTAGCAAAAACCCATCTCAAGCACAAATTGAAATCAATGATGTTCGGCAGACGGCTAGAAGTGCATTGAAGGAAGTTCGAGAAATGGTTACATCCATGCGGGGTACTAGACTCGAGGATGAAATGTTTCGCGTTAAGCAGATTTTGAAGGCTGCTGAGATCGACCTCATTTTGGAAGGGGATCCTCAGTTAACGAACACCTCCCTGATGAACGAGAATGTGGTGAGTATGTGCTTAAAGGAAGCCATTACTAATATTATAAAACATAGCAGCGCTTCTACCTGTTCGATTTCCATTGAACCATCACAAACTGATTTGGTTATCAAAGTAGGGGACAATGGTGTCGGCATGGCTAAGGAATCTGTTGTTTTACTTGGAAATGGACTGCGCGGCATGAAAGAACGGCTTGAGTTTGTCAATGGATGCATGGAAATTGTATCAAACCGTGGAACGACGATCGTAATCAAAGTGCCGAATGTCTTCAAACCACCGGAAAGGGAGGCGGGGATATGATTCGAATTGTAATTGCCGAGGACCAACGAATGCTGCTTGGCGCACTTGCTTCCTTGCTGGATTTGGAAGAGGATATGCAGGTCGTTGGTACAGCAAGCAATGGCGAGGATGCAGTGAGACTGGTTCATCTTCATATGCCAGATATTTGTATCATGGATATTGAAATGCCGGTCAAGAGCGGACTGGACGCGGCTGAGGAACTTAAGGGATTTGGCTGCAAGGTGATGATACTGACTACGTTTGCTCGTTCCGGATATTTTGAAAGGGCTGTGAAGGCAGGAGCCAACGGTTATTTGTTGAAAGATAGCCCGAGTGAGGAACTCGCAACTTCGATTCGCAGTATCATGGCTGGCCGCCGCATCTATGCCTCAGAGTTAGTAGATGACGCATACGGGGAAGAAAATCCTTTGACCGAGCGGGAGAAGGAAGTGCTGATCCTTATCGCCGACGGTAAAAATACGAAGGAAATCGCCGATCAGATGTATATAACAACGGGAACCGTCCGTAACTACATTTCTGTAATCCTTGATAAACTCAACGTAAGTAATCGAATTGAGGCTATTATGCGTTTTAAAGAAAAGGGTTGGTTCAAGTAGCACATACAGCTAAAGAGGGGCTGTCTCAAAAGTGTTCGCACGATTAAGAACGTCCCAAATAGTATACATATGAACCTCCAATTCCACTAATTAAGTGGGAGATGGAGGTTTTTTACATTATGAAATTTGACTCTTAGTGGGTGCTCGATAATCATAAATTAGTCGTGTACGAAGATCTATGACTGATTCTGGTCCATCATCGACGTCAAGATCGGGGTTGAAATGCTGTAGATGTTTCGATAGTTAACATGAGTTATGTAGTATCTCTGGATTTAATTGGATATAAGCTAAAATACGATCAATATCATTGGAGAAAATCCAATAGATTACTTGTTCAGACATGAGATATCGTATTTTCAGGATAATTTCCAATGGATCAAGGGTATTTCCAGAAATTCACTTCAACTGCATAGGTCATATAGTTAAAAGTAAAATAACATGAAAAAAAACGACGACTGACCAATCGACATACAGCTGTTAAGTAAGGAATGGGTGCGAATTCAACTTCAGATTCATCTTTCCCGGCTAAAGGACTGGAGTGACGTTAATCCCCGAAAAAGAGTGAATTTGAAAATCTAACGGACTCGGCAGCCCTTAATCTACTTCAAATTATGAAAATAAGATAGATTGAAACCGAATAACGGCGTTGAAGTCCGTAAGTTCGGAATCATCGCTCCAAATAGGCATTTAACGGCATCCAGGTCCGTTAAATGTATTTTCCAGTGGTTTCATTAGCTGTGTGTGTTAATTGGTCCGTCCTAGAAAAAAAAGCAGCTGCTGCCGCAGCTTGCTCGTTTTTGTTTTTTTAGCTAAAATAGTGAAACTATTTTATTCTTATTAAACTTCGTTGAAGCACCGTATCCCCTTCTTGTGGCGTAAAAGGTGCATTCGTAACACCAGTTACGTTCGTTACTAACTTGCGATCCTTATGCTGTGTAATGCGAACCTCATACTTAAACTTTACCTTTGACACGTCTGCAAACAAGAAAACCGATTTACCCCCTGCAACTGTTACCGTACATTTATTTCTGTTGCAAGGACTTACCTTCAAGGGAATCGGTGAACCCGTGGACCAGTCAAACACTTGTACCGTTACCCTGCAGGAGCACTTTTTATTGAAGTTAACGACATCGACAAGGGCAAACTTCGTTTTATTTGGCCTCCGCAGAATACCAGTTGAGAATGTCACTCGCTTTGCAATCATCCTATCACTTCTCCTTCCTTCATTAATACAGTAAATGCAAAAGCGGCAAGTGTGTTTGTACATTTGTACGACAAGAAGGAAGGAAGAAGGGTTGTTAATTTGAGCAGACTATGGCAGTATATAAGCATATAACGAATGGGGGAAATGAGATTAATGCTAGAATTACCAAATTGCCCAAAATGTCAATCCGCGTACACTTACGAAGATGGGAGTCTATTGATTTGCCCAGAATGTGCGCATGAGTGGACGTTAGAATTGGAAACGGAAGATCGTGCCGATAACAAAATTGTTAAAGATGCCAATGGAAATGTCTTAAACGACGGCGATACGGTAACAGTAATTAAAGACCTCAAAGTAAAAGGAAGTTCATCCGTCATAAAAATAGGCACAAAAGTTAAAAATATACGTCTGGTTGATGGAGACCATGATATTGATTGCAAAATTGATGATTTCGGAGCTATGAAATTAAAATCTGAATTTGTTAAAAAGGTTTAAGCTTGAATGTCGCGCTAGTCGCGGCTTTTTTTGTTTTTCGGGCTATTTTTTATCAAAATAGTACTTACTTCTAGGTAAGTAGATTACCCAAAACCAACTATGTTAAGGAAAAGTGCGTACTTTTGAAGCCGCCCAGATTCAGGTATGATAATGTTGAAATGGAGGCGATAAAGATGAAATATACTTACTTAGGTCGTTCGGGCTTAAAAGTCAGTAAATTGTGCCTTGGAACGATGAACTTCGGTGTAGATACAGAGGAAAAAGAAGCTTTTCGAATCATGGATGCTGCATTGGATGCTGGAATCAACTTTTTCGATACGGCAAATATTTATGGTTGGGGAGAGAATGCTGGGCGTACGGAGGAAATTATTGGTCGCTGGTTCGCACAAGGCGGCGGACGGAGAGAGAAAACAATCCTAGCTACGAAGTTCTATGGAGATATGCATGATGTGAATGACGGACCTAACCGGGAAGGCGGACTTTCCGCTTACAAGCTTCGTCGTCACTTGGACGCGTCGTTACACCGCCTACAAACGGATCATATTGAGCTTTATCAGATGCACCATGTGGATCGGAATGTATCTTGGGATGAGCTTTGGGAAGCTTTTCAAGTCCCGGTGTACCAAGGGAAGATCGGCTATGTTGGCTCTAGTAACTTTGCAGGCCGTGATTTGGTTAAAGCGCAATATGAAGCCAAAGCTCGTCATCTAATTGGTCTCGTCTCTGAGCAGCACAAATACAGCTTGCTATGCAGGCTGCCTGAACTAGAAGTACTGCCAGCGGCTCAAGAACTTGGAATTGGCGTAATCGCATGGAGCCCGCTAGATGGAGGACTGTTAGGCGGCAATGCTTTGAAGCCGATTGAGGGATCTAAACGTGCGAGTAACCCTGAAAGGGTAGAGAAGTTTCGTGCACAGCTGGAGGCTTTCTCGTCGTTAAGCAAGGAACTTGGTGAGAGTGAAGCGAATGTGGCATTGGCATGGACACTTGTTCACCCGGCAATGACAGCACCGATTATTGGGCCGCGTACGTTAGAACAATTTCAAAATACATTGCGTGTTGTTGATATTGTTCTAGACGAATCAACGCTGCAGAAACTAGATGAAATCTTCCCAGGTCCAGGGGGGGCAGCTCCTCAGGCATATGCTTGGTAAAATGTTTAAGAAAAAAGCCGCTCTAGTAGCGGCTTTTTTACCACATAAGAAAGTATAAGTTTTCGGATCACGAAAACCGCTTTCTTATTGGCGATAAAACTTACCTCTAAACGCGGTCGCTCATCTTTGAATGGCCTCGATAGAGGTTTTCTCATAATTCGAAGGGATGAAGTTTCGGAAATTCATCACGAAGATATTCCAAGCCGGTATTGCCCCGGAGTGACATTTTCAAATTTTTTGAACACTTTGAAAAAGTGCCGCGGATTTTCGTAACCAACAAGCTCCGCAATGGTGTTGATCGGCCATTCCGGATTCTCCTGCATGATCTGCTTGGCTTTCGCAAGTCGGAACGTATGCAAGTAGTGGAGGAAGGTTAGTCCCATCTCTTTACGAAACAACATACTGATATAATTGGGATGCATTTGCACATGATCCGCAACGGCATCGAGCGATAAATCCAGCTTGTAATTTTGTTCCACGAAAGCGACGATTTTATCGATTGCCTGTGTGTTAGGCTGGTGGCGATCGGTGCTGCGTGCATAGCGAATTAGCTGAGCGATGATCTCTGATACACTAATATTCTCATGCGGGGTGTGGCCGGGCGAAAATAGTTTGATTGCCCCATGTTCACCCCAAATGGTTTCTGGCGTTAGACCAACACTCTGCAAGTAGACGCCAACACAGATAAGAAACTTCTCACGCAGCTTGTTATTGCAATCGGCATGGCCTGAGAAATGAGGCAGTATGGACTGGATGTCCTTTTCTATCTGCTCGATCGTAATCTGCTGGACAAGCGAATGCTCAATATATTGCACAAGATGATCATAGTCATTATGAAGGTTCTCCGACTCGGGTCTGTGTATCGTCAAATTGGAGTTGGAAAAGTACCGATTGAATAACATCGCAGCCATCGCTTCAATATACAGTTCTCGCAAATTATCGTTATCGTTCTTCCTCACACTGACCCCAATGCAATATCCGCTGCCCAGTATCCTCCTTGTATCGAACAACTCGCCACATGCACGCTGAAAATCTTCGTCTGTCGGTACATGCACACCGTTCGCAATGAGGACAGTTTGCCGTAAGAAACGGGACTGGACGGTGTAAGTTTTCTTGCAAACGTGCGCCAGAAGGGCACAAATACGTTCCAGACGTTCGGCTGTCAAAAGGGGAACACTCTCGTAGGCTTGGAATACGATGATCGTCGTATACGGATCAGGAAGTAGGGTATGCAGCTGCTCAGGCCTCAGCGGCATGTCCTCCAATGGCGTGTTGTAAAGGATATGCTCTTTGAGCAGCAGTAAGTCATGCTGGGTGGTCATTTGCTGTTCCTCCCGAATCGTTTGCTCAACTTTCGAGAGTACAGTAAGCAGTTCTTCCTTATTAATCGGCTTCAACAAATAATCGATGACTTGATAGCGCAGAGCTTGTCTAGCATAGGCGAAATCGCCATAACCGGTTAAAATTACGAAACGGCTGCAAAGGTTCAGAGCTTGTACTTCTTTAATAAGTGCGAGTCCGTCCATTTCCGGCATATGAATATCCGTAAGGATCAAATCGGGCTGAAAATAGGCGAGCTTCTGCAAGGCATCAATGCCGTCGGCAGCGCCGACGATTTCGATAAACGATGTGTTCGCTTTCTGGATCATGCGGATAATTCCGTTTAAAATGATTGGCTCATCATCGACAACCATCAGCTTCATTGTGCTGCCCCCTTAGCTAACTTGAGTAAACAAGTAGTCCCCACGTTAAGCTTACTCTCCAATTGAATGCCCGAACTTTCACCAAAAAACATTTTTACACGTTCGTTGACATTGAAAATACCGAGACCCCCTCCATCCGTCTGCAAATGTTGGACATCCATTTTACCGTTTAAGACGCCTTGGATGAGCACAAGCCTTTCTTGCTCAATACCTGCACCAGAATCCTCAACGGCAATGAACATACACTCGGAATTTTCCCAAATGCGGATCGAAAGCGTGCCTTGTTTTCTTACATTTGCGATCCCGTGAACAATGCTGTTTTCAATAATCGGCTGCAGCATGTAGTGGGGGCAATGAAAATTATCGATATCAGCGTCAATATCGAAAGATACTTGCAGCCGGTCAGCCAGTCGAATTTGCTGGATTTTGATATAATCTTGAACATTTTCAACTTCTTCTTTCAGCAAAGTCTCTCTTTTCGTTCCCGATAGGCTGTAGCGAAATAGTTTGCCAAGTGTATAGGACATCTCAGCTGCTTCTGGGTCATCGTTCGTTTCGGCGATCATGCGAATTGATTCAAGGGTATTGTACAGGAAATGAGGCTTGATTTGGGCCTGCATCATGAGATAGGCTGATTCCTTCCGCAGCATTTCCGAGCGGTGTACGGTATTTACCAGCTCATCCATGCGCCTGATCATCGCATTATAAGCGGTGGTCAAATGCCCGACCTCATCCTTATTAATTTCCCCGTGATAGAGTGGGAAATGATTTTCATCAACCTGACGCATATGTTTGGAAAGCTTCAAAATGCGCTTCGTAATGGAACTGGCGATCAGATAGTAAATGCCGGAAAGTAGTAATAAAAGGATGGACACCGTTAATACGAGTACGTACTTATTTTTTTTGATGCCAATAAAGACGTCGTCAACTTGCTCAATCATGACAAACTGCAGCTTAAGGTTTTCGGCAAAAAACGATTCAATGAGCATTTTATTTCCGTTCACTTGTTGATACGAGTATTTTGCTTTCGATTGGAAAACATCGGCAAATAGGGCCTGTTCGGAATCCTGAGACAAGGGGATTTTTTCCACAAGAGAAATGACTTGGTGATCCTGATCGAGAACATATAAATTGCTTCTGTTGTTCAAATTTAATGATTCTAACAAAGGCTTAATCAATTTTGAAGTTACTTTAATATCGAGGAGACCGATATCCTGCTCAAAATTCCGGTTTCCGATTTTATGGACAAAATGTAGATTGATGTCTGGATTCGACCCGTTGTTTAATGTAATCCATTTTCCAACACCGAGCGGAAGTTTCTTGATGCTATCATCTAATTTGGACTCGTCCATCTTGGCCATTTCGGGCCGAAAAATCATACCGTTCTGCTGCTCCATATAGATGGTCATGCTGTCGATCAGTCGATTGGATGATAGAATATAAGAAAATAAGGGTCTAATGTAGGTCAAAAAATTGGATACTTGATCGAAATCGGTCCGATAATTCCCGCTTAAATAAGCAATGGTATTCGAATTATTTTGAAACAGCTGATAGGCGGATTCGATCTGCACCGTGCTCACATTTAAGTTGTTAAGTACCTGATTAACAATTTTCTGCCTGCCTTGCGCATACTCTTCGAGAAAACTGTTGTAGTTCTGGTTATACAGAAACAGGCCGGACGAAATAATCGGAATGAAGATGATGACGATATAGCCAATCGCCATTTTTTTCACTATGGATAAGTTTTGAAAGTTAATCGTTGGCTTCGCTATGACTCATTTCACCACCTTATGAACGGACACTACTGCTTAAGAATGATCACTATAAATTTAATTCTAGCTCCTATATCATAGATCCTGTAAGCGCTTAATAATAACTTTAACGTAAATGTAGTGAGGGGGAGTATCATGAGTATAGCACTTAGAATGGTAAAGAAAAACTGGCAACTCTATCTGATTATCTTGCCGTCACTCGTGTATTTGATAATTTTTAAATACGTACCTATGGCAGGCGTGCAGATCGCTTTCAAAAATTATATGGTGACCAAAGGGATATGGGGAAGCGATTGGATTGGTTTTAAGCACTTTTTAGACTTTTTCCATCTGCCTATTTTTTGGAGGGTTATCAAGAACACGTCGCTGCTTAGCCTTTACTCGCTTCTTATCGGGTTTCCGGCGCCGATTATACTTGCTCTAGCATTGAATGAATTGAGAAATGGGATTTTTAAGCGGGCTGTACAGCTGGTCACATTCGCGCCGTATTTCATTTCAACGGTCATCATGGTTTCGATTATTATGCTTTTCCTTTCGCCGCAGCTTGGCTTCGTCCATCTCTTGGCAGATAAGTTCGGATTTCCAGCTGAAAATATCATGTCAAAGCCGGAGTATTTCAAAACCGTGTATGTACTTTCCGACGTTTGGCAATTCACAGGATACGCCTCGGTCATTTACATTGCCGCTCTTGCAGGGGTAGACCCGCATTTGTATGAGGCGGCTAAGGTGGATGGTGCATCCCGTTTTCAACGGATGATTCATATCGATTTGCCGAGCCTAATGCCGACTGCCGTCATCTTGCTCATTTTGAATGCAGGGCAAATCATGAATGTTGGCTTCGAGAAGGTGTACTTGATGCAAAATGCGATTAATGTTGGGACGTCTGAGGTTATTTCCACTTATGTTTACAAAATGGGCTTGGTCGGAGCGAATTTCAGTTTCTCCGCTGCAGTCGGACTGTTTAATTCAATCGTAAATTTGCTGCTGCTCATTATAGTCAACTATGTGGCAAGAAAAAATTCGGAGACGAGTTTGTGGTAGGAGGAAGAAAAAATGGTAAATCCCGATCAGACTTTGACGCTAGAAGTGCGAAAGGCACCTACCCGCATTCTTGAAAACAGTGTGGACAGAATTTATTTGTTCTTTGTCTATTTGTTTTTGATCCTATGCTTGATTATCGTAGCTTATCCGCTCATCTACATTGTTAGTTCATCATTCAGCTCGTCATCAGCGGTCATTTCAGGCAAGGTTTGGCTGTTCCCGGTTGAACCTACACTTCGTGGCTATCAAGCCGTATTTCAAAATCCGCAGATCTTGACGGGGTACGGTAACTCTTTGTTCTATCTCTTCTTTGGGACCCTGCTTAGCGTTTCGTTAACGATAACGGCTGCTTATCCGCTTTCCCGAAAAAACTTTTATGGACGCAACGTCATTACGGCACTATTCGTTTTTACGATGCTGTTCAGTGGGGGATTAATTCCTTATTATTTGACCGTCAAGGGAATGGGCTTGCTCGATACGAGATGGGCGATGATTATTCCAGGCGCGATTTCGGTATGGCAGGTCATTCTGGCGAGGACGTTTTTCCAGACGTCAATTCCTTCAGAATTAACGGAAGCCGCACATTTGGATGGATGCAGCGACTTTAAGTTTTTATTTCGAATCGTGATCCCGCTTTCCAAACCTATCATCGCTGTTCTAGTGCTCATGTACGCCATTGGCTATTGGAATTCCTATTTTGAAGCGTTAATTTTCTTGAAATCGGCTAAGCTGTATCCGCTGCAGCTCATTTTAAGGAACATTCTGATTCTGAACTCGATTGATCCTACGATGATTAAAGATGTGAGAGAACTTGCGGAAAGGCAAGGATTGAAGGAGCTGCTTAAATATTCGCTAATCGTCGTCGCAAGCGCACCTGTTCTTATTTTGTATCCATTTGTACAAAGACATTTTGTGAAGGGGTTATTGATTGGTTCTCTGAAAGGTTGAGTGTAGTTGCTATTGAAAGGAGGAATGCGAGGCAAGATCTGCTCAGGTTTGCCCCAGAGGCTTAATTGGCTATTAAAAACAAGGAGGGTTTGGAATATGGTAAGTAGAAGAACCAGAAAAACATGGTTATTGGTGGTCCTGATTTTATTCATCACTTCGCTTGTAATCGGATGTACTTCCAAAGGTGATGAGCCGAAGGATAGCGCAAGCCCTAATGGGGGAGGAAGTGCGGCCGGGGGAGCGAACGTTAATGCAACAGGCTTTCCTATCGCCAAAAATAAAATTACGATGAGTGCTTTCGCGCCGCAATCGGCTAATATCGCAGATTTGAATACAAATTGGTTTACCAAGTATTTGGAAGATAAGACGAATGTTCATTTGAACTGGCAGCTTGTACCGGGAGAATCAGCGGCGTTGAATGAGAAAAAGCAGCTGTTGCTCGCCAGCGGCGACTATCCCGATATTTTCATGCAAGGGAATCTAACAAAAGAAGAGCAGCTGCTGTACGGTCAACAAGGCGTATTGATCCCGTTAAACAAGTTAATCGATCAATACGCACCGAACATTAAGAAAGCGTTTAAAGACATTTCGTATTTGGAGAAGGCGATCACAGCACCAGATGGCAATATTTATGCGATCCCTTCCGTAAATGAATGCTATCACTGCCAGTTCTCAGCCAAAATGTGGGTGAACACAAAATGGTTGCAAAAGCTCGGTCTTAGCGCACCGAAGACGACTGACGATTTCTATAACATGTTGAAAGCTTTTAAAGAAAAAGATCCGAATGGAAACGGTAAGGCTGATGAAATTGCGTTCACGGGTTCTCCGACTGGTTGGCACACGGATGTTGAGACGTTCGTGATGAACGCGTTCGTCTATTACAATGCGGATAACAACTATTTCACGATGAACGGCGGCAAACTGGCAACATCGGTCGACCAACCAGGCTTCAAAAAAGGTCTGCAATTTTTGAACAAACTGTATGCGGAAGGCTTGATTGATAAGGAAGCATTTACACAAAAATCGGATGCGCTTACCCAAAAAGGGAATAGTCCTGATGCGGCGATTGCCGGTGCTATTCCAGCAGGCTGGTTCGGTGAATTCACGGATGCATCACCGGCAGCAACACGACACAAAGATTATGATCCGATCGCGCCGCTTACAGGACCTGACGGGGCCTCATTCACAGCACACTACATCGGTATCGGGAACTCGGTGTTTGCAATAACGAATAAAAATAAAAGTCCGGAAGCGGCCATTCGTATAGCCGATTATCTGTACTCAGAAGAGGGGACGACAATGTCCAACTCTGGGGAAGAAGGACGCAACTGGGTGAAGGCGGATTCGAACGATAAAAATACGCGTGGAACCGCAGCTAAGTTCAAGGTGAAAGAAACGTCTTACGGGGTAGGACAGGTGCAGAACGACCATTGGAATCAAATGGGACCGAACCTTCGTTCGGCTGAATATCGCGAAACTGCTTATGCAGCCAGTCAGGAAATCTATACAATGGATGGCTTGGAAACTCGCTTGTACAAGGCCACCAAGGAATTATACGAAGGACATCAACCGAAAGAAGAATTCCCGACAGATATTTTCTTGACTAGCGATCAAGCCAATCAAGTTAAGCAATTGAAGCCGATCATTACAGATTACGTCAAACAGTCCATGCTGCAGTTTATCATGGGGGCTAAAAGCATTGACAAAGACTGGGATGCTTACTTGAAAGGCCTTAAAGATTCCGGCATGGATCAATTCATCAAAATCTATCAGGATGCCTATGACAAAGTTTATAAAAAATAAGTGATTGCTTCTGCTAGTGCGAATTAGTAAATAACCTTCAATCCTATAGTAGGGTTGAAGGTTCTTTAACCATTGAGCATTGATGAAATCAATGTTAGTACGATATAACAAATACGAAATTCTATGATCATATTATTATCACGTATTTAAGTAACTAATGGAAGGTGATAGAGATGGAGGAAGAAAATAATAGCGGCGGATATTTAACTAAACAACAAATTGAATTTTATAATGAGGAAGGTTACATCGTACTTGATCGTTTATTATCAAATGAGGAACTAGCGCCAGCTCAAGAAGCGATGACCTACAAGGTTTCAATGATTGCCGATGAATTATTTCGTGACGGACTTATTGAAGACAAATTAGTTGACCGCCCGTTTAAATATCGACTTGCGGAACTTTTTGAACATTTAACCGCAGATGAATTTCTGAAATATGGACGAAGTTGGCGCGAGCGGATACCTGGTTATTTTCATTTAATGAGCAACGTTAAAATTCTTAATGCCGTTGAATCTTTGATTGGCGGTGAGCTTTTTTCGAATCCGGTTTATAATGTTAGGCCGAAGATTCCGAAGGTTGCCGCTGGAGCTGTGCCATGGCATCAAGATAAATCATACTGGCCGGATGCTAATTCCAATCCTGTTATTACAGTGTGGATCCCTTTAGTCGACGCTAACGAAGTGAATGGCTGTTTGCATATTAAACCGAAGACACACCGAAAGCCTCTATTGAAATGGCATCAGGAATCTGAAAGTGGAACCGGCTACACGGCATTGAAGGAAAGTCAATTAGGGAACACCAAATCTGTTGTGTTGCCCGTCTCCGCTGGCAGCGCAATATTATTCAACGACCGTTGTCTCCATATGTCAACGCCGAATCTGTCTGATGAAGTAAGGTGGAGTGTGGATTTACGCTACCAGCCGACAGACCAAGATCCCATGATAGCGCATGGAGCAGGATTCTTGGCTAGAAGCTGCAAATATCCAGAGCGAGTTGCGACTCTTGAAGATTGGTTAGAGGGACGTCCTGAGCATGGCATGTAAGTGTGGATGACTTCTCATAACCTACGTATGAAAAGGGGTTGAGCCAAGAGGGTTATAGACAAGGGGGATCTACCTTGAAGATGATTACACTTATCCATGAGGACCTCCGCTAATAGAGGGTTGTCCTTTTTGGTTAGAGTTGTTCTTAAAGGAACGATAAGCCATTAAAGTGGAAGAAATGAGTTGAAAATTAAATTAGGGGAACGAGGGTTCGCTATTTTGGCATTTTTGAGGAAAATAACCAACTTGCGGAACGTGAGGGCTTTATTTGATGAAATATGTGCTATTCGAAGCTGAAAACAAACGAATTAGTGTCTCTACGTTCCTCGTTTGCTGGAATTAGAGCATATTTCACGTAAAAAGCGTACATACGTTCCCATTAGCGAAGAGAAGGATGCATAGATACATGAAAAAGCTGCCCCTAATATCACTTTTGGGGCAGCTGCTCCATTTTTATTGAAGCATAATCATTTTTTGTCAATGATAGCGACCGTACAGCGAGAAATACATATGAGCTGATTATTCTCATCGGAAATTTTAATTTCCCAAACCATTGTTTTCCTGCCTTTGTGCAAAGGAGTTGCAACAGCTGTTACGATCCCATCTCTCTTACTTTTGAGGTGATTGGCATTAATTTCAAGTCCTACAGCTGCATGTTTATCTTTATTGATATTAATTTCAGAAGCGATAGAGGCGGCAGTCTCAGCTAATAGGACAGAAGCCCCTCCATGTAAAATCCCCGCTGGTTGGTGAGTTGCCGGTCCAACTGGCATCGTCATCACAACGCGATCAGGAGTTAGCTCTACAATTTCAATACCTAGCGTTCGGATAGCGGTGTTCTGACTTCTTTCTTTCATAAACGCAATAAAGGAATCTTTATCCATGCCGTAGGACTGATAAATTTCTTCGGATACGATCATAACCATAACCTCCCTAGGGTTTAGAAAATAGTACGAATCCTTCCGTCAGCAACCAAACAACTTCGGAACAACTTCATACAAATCAGAACGATAGTAGAAATATGAATTGTATAATATTTTATGTCCAACGGCACAAACATAGGCTCATAATCTCGGCTGGAAGTGAGGGAGGGGCTCTTCACAGCTCATCTTATTTCTTTTCCTCGACTCGGGCAAGCTCATGTCGTACAATTGGCGCTACTCTAGATCCGAGCAATTCGATAGACCGCATGACCTCACGATGCGGCATTGTGCCGACATTTACATGCAGGAAGAAACGAGTTATCCCCAAGTTTTTACGGAGGAGAATGATCTTTTCTGCGACGTATTCGGGATCGCCGACATAAAGAGCACCCGGAATACTGCGTGCTGCATCAAAAGTACTGCGGTTGTAATTATGCCCCCAACCCCGTTCACGCCCGATAACGTTCATTTGGGCCTGTGTTGACGGGAAGAATAAATTGGCAGCTTGCTCAGTCGTTTCTCCGACAAATCCGTGCGAGTGCGTTGCAATTGACAGCTTGTCATGATCGTGCCCAGCTTTCATGGCAGCCTCTTTGTAGAGTGCGACTAAGGGAGCAAAACTCTCGGGCATTCCGCCTATAATGGCGAATACAATCGGTAGACCCAGCATTCCTGCCCGAACAGCGGATTGTGCATTCCCGCCGCTTGCGATCCACACCGGAAGTGGACTCTGAACGGACCGAGGATAGACACCGAGGTTCTGGATGGCGGGACGATGCCCGCCGCGCCAAGTTACCTTTTCGGAAGATCTGATCGCAAGCAGCAGTTCCAGCTTTTCATCGAACAATTCGTCATAATGATCCAGACTATATCCGAAAAGCGGAAAGGACTCAATGAACGAACCCCGGCCCGCTAATTTCGGCTCGGCCGTTAGAGATGCCGTCGAGGGTGGAGAATGCTTGATACACGCGAACCGGATCGTCTTAGTGTCATATCGGCCATCTTGTTTTCGCCTCCTTCATTATCTATATTAACTCATTTATTTATGGTTTCTTAAATATAGTAAGAGAATTGAGGGGGTAATGAAGACATTAGAACGATAATAAAATACACAGGGCTTGCACGTATGAGCTCAAGACGGTATCGTAAAGATCAGGGAGGCGATGCGAATCCTATGCTGGATCCGGGGAAAACGTATAATACGGCTGTGGAAGTAACGCTCGAAGTGATCGGAGGCAAGTGGAAGCCAGTCATTTTGTTCCATCTCACGTTCGGAAAGAAACGTAACGGTGAGCTGATAAGCTTGATGCCAACGGTTACACAAAAAGTGCTAACCCAGCAGCTGCGAGAACTCGAGGAGGATGGGGTTGTTACCCGAATTTCATATAACCAGGTACCGCCAAAAGTCGAGTATGAGCTGACCGAGTATGGCTGGAGTTTGAAGGAACTTCTTCATATCATGTGCAGATGGGGAGATAGGCATGTTGAGCGAGTGTTCGGTGATAATGTCAAGATCTTAGAAAAGGTACCAGGCGTGAATGAATCATGATCAGTAATAAGACAGAAACCGGTCTCTGGATTTCAGAGGCCGGTTTTTTATGTTTAGTCATGGAATAACTTTGCGTTGTCGTAAATCTTCAAATATGCTTAGGAACATTGATTCTGTATCAATGAACTCGTGAAAGCCGAAACGTCGTGCTTTCGTGCCGTCAGCAAAAAAGTCATAATCCCAAGAAAACACAAAGTCACCGAACCGCCAGGAGGAAACGTCACTATAGCTGTTATTCACCAACCCATGATTCTTCACCATCGAGTTCCATAACGGCTCCTTGTCAGCCATGACTACATCCAAGGACATCTGCAGAGGAGGTGCTGTCTCTAGCCCGAAATACGTGGCAATATTTGGCCAAAGCTCGTTCCACCGGAAGAGATCTCCGTTCGTGATGTTGAACGCCTGATTCGCGCAGCGTTCATCTGTCGCTGCCCAGACAGTAGCCTTAGCCAACAATCCAGCGTCTGTCATTTCCAGCAGGCTGTTGTAAGCACCCGGCTTACCAGGAAAACGGAGCGGCAACCCGAGTTCCTTCGATATGGAAGCATAGATTGCGATAACCATCGCAAGATTCATTGGATTACCCAGAGCGAATCCACAAACGACGGAAGGGCGAAGGGCAGACCAGGTCCAGCTGCGCCCTTGCTGCCGATGTTCGAGGAATTGCTGTTGGTCGACATTAAACTCTGGCGGCATGTGATAGGCGTCAGTTTCCCGGGCTGGTGTCTTGAAGGGACCGAGGTGCGCGCCATATACTTTGTAGCCCTGCATGAGACTGATATGCTGGAGGCTTGGAGAGATTGGCTCAATCGCATTGACGATGTTGACGAGCATGGCTAAGTTTGGGGGGACCAATTCGGCCCAGGTAGGACGTTCTTGATAAGCAGCATAGAAGATATGGGTGACTTCCGTAAGACTTCCTAGTTTCTCATGGATATCATTTTCATTAAGCAGATCGACAGCTATATATCGGACTCGGTTGTTGGACTCCCCGCCTCGTCGTGATACACCAATGATATCCCAGTCTTGGAGCTGCTCCAAATAGCCGATAAGATTACTTCCAATAACACCATTAGCTCCGACAACAAGTGCGGTTTTGCGTGGCGTGGCTTCGTTTGTATTCATAAAATATCCTCTCCTACTCCGTGGTGGTTTCATGTTCATTGTGCACTTTGGAGTATGGAATGAAAAGTACGCACTTTGATGTCATATAGTTACTTTGAAGTCATAAAGGCAGTGGAGAACAGCCAATATCTTATTTAATTTGGTAAGAAATCGAAGAGTATAAGTGTACTCGTAACTCGAAATAGTGATTTAACAATAAAAAAAGCTGGATTAGGCGAACCCTAATCTAGCTTTTTTTCTTATTCGGTCCCGCGCGCCAATGCCGATTAAGCGCGGAAACCGAGCTTAATCGGGCGCCGCCAAACAAATAGGCGTGGAAACTGCGTTCAGCGAGAGCTCGGGGAGCCGAGGCTCAGTGCTGGCGCGGGTTTGCGCAATTTCCCCAATCACACACAACCCAATTGTGTGTGATTGTCATTTCCTTATTATGGGTTGCGATAAAAAACGTTTTTGTTAGACAAATTGTAATTTTGTGTGATATATTTATTTATAAAAGAAAATTATAAGGAGATAATTTAAATGGAGCATGTTATTAAATCTGAAAGTGAAATACGCACAAGATATCAGATAACAATACCAGAAGATATAAGAACGAGGGCAAAACTAAATATTGGCGATTCATTACTATGGCAGTACGATGAGTTGCGACAAGAAATTATTGTTATGCCGAAACCAAAATCTTTCTCAAACAAATTATGGGGACTTGGCAAAAATATATGGGAAAAAGAATCGGTTGATGATTACATTCGCAAGGAGCGTGACGAATGGTAGCATCTAACTTTTATGCAGGTGTTCAGAAAATAGCGTTAGACACCAACATGTTCATATATGTTTTTGAGCAGCATCCCGATTTTGGTGAGAAAGCCAAAGCAATTTTAGAAGAAGTTGAAAATGGGGTGATTTCGGCAGTAGCCTCTGCGGTTTCCCTAACAGAAATTTTGGTCAAACCCATTCGAGAGGGTAACTTGAATCTGGAAAAGCAATATAAACTTCTTTTCACTCATTTTCCGAACCTCAGTATTATACCTATTGATAATTCCATAGCGGAACGAGCTGCGTACTTACGTGGGATATATGGCTTAAAAACTCCGGATGCATTAATTGTAGCTAGTGCGATCGCTGCTGGCGCTGAATTATTTATAACCAATGATTTACGATTGGAACAAGTGAGAGAAATAAAATGTGTGTCTCTTGGACAGGTATAGATTGTAAGTTGGCACTTGTGGGTAATACCAGCGTCGTGACAGGATACGACTCATTTGAACAAGAAATTTCCTGTCATCTAAAAAAAACCGCCATCTTAGGCGGTTAACGAATTAAGGTTCATCGATATATTCTTCTTCGTTTGGGATGCTGTTCAAAAGGTTTTTATCTATTTTTTTCTGATCTTGCTCGGTGTCGGTGTCGCAGTTAACGATACACTTCATTATTTCTTCGGAATTGTCTTGAATATTTGTGTACTCAACCATGTTTGAACCTCCTTTCATTGAATTAGAGTTTCCAAGATATAGACATTTATTCGAGTAGGGATTTGACGAATTGATTTTAGAGTAGATCTGCTGCTTTGGTGAAGGGTTTTGGGTATAATCATTATTCATTCATTCCGGCAGCGGATAAACAGACAGCCTCTATAGTCCAATAATCTCGTGGTCTGCAAAAGGACAGAAAAACGACGCCTCTAATCAGAAGCGTCGTTTTCTCGGTTTATTTTTCACTCACTAGGGTATGAGAATCGATTTCCCACGTAATACGTGACGGGCTCTCAGATGCTGTGTCTGAAAACGCGGGATACACAGTGGAAGAGGTCATAGCCTAAGGTGAGAAAGTAATTGTAAGAATGGTTGTGAAAGGTACGCATAAAGGAGTATTTTTTACCGTCAATATCGAGTCGTTGATGGTAAGATTGCTGAACACCGAGGTTGGATCGATATGATGACCATGTGGCGTCAAATTAAAGCGAACTAATTTCTTGGATGTAGTGAATTTTTCCCATAAGAATACTTGTAAAATCAAATCATACACTCAAAATAGGAATTTAAATCGAGGAGGCTCTTTATGTTGAAAATTGGAA
This sequence comes from Paenibacillus sp. Soil787, assembly GCF_001429545.1. GTDB lineage: Bacteria > Bacillota > Bacilli > Paenibacillales > NBRC-103111 > Paenibacillus_E. Next base: position 122,365 of record NZ_LMSP01000012.1, on the reverse strand, counting down.
TCATATTGGGAAGTACTAGACCAGGCCGGATGAGTCCGCAAGTGGGGAATTGGCTCAAAGAAATTGCAGATAAACGCGGTGATGCAAGTTATGAAATCGTGGATATCGCAGATTACAAATTGCCCTTTTTTGGTGAACCCGGTAGCGAAGAACAAATCAAAAATTGGACTGAAAAATTGAATAGCTTGGATGGTTTTGTGTTTATTACGCCAGAATACAATCACAGCATTACTGGTGTTTTGAAAAATGCACTCGATTCAGCTCGTGGAGAATGGAATAACAAAGCTGCGGGTATCATTAGTTATGGATCAACGGGTGGCGCGCGAGCGGCTGAACATTTGAGAGGAATATTAGGAGAATTACTAGTTGCTGACGTAAAAGCACATCCAACGTTATCGATATTTACCGATTTTGAGAATTATAGCACATTTAAGCCAGCAGAATTGCATCTCGGGAATATCAAACTTATGCTGGATCAAGTGATCGCATGGAGTGGAGCGCTCCAAACACTACGTCAGTAGTTGTATACTTTATAGTTACCAGATAAGAAACGCATGGTCCCTTAACTCAGGGATCAAGCGTTTTTTTGAGTAGAGAAGAAAGTATAAGTTTTATACTTTTGCTTTTCATCTACCTTGACAAACGCGCTCGTCCCTGAAGGACAATGGAGTCGTTTATCCTTGTTTGCAAAATATACGGATTAGTGATTTGATACGTTTATACGATTTATAAATAACCTTATAGGAACGATGATGATTATGAAAATGGAATTTGAAAATAGTACGATAGAATTTAATGTTCAATATGGAATTAGAAAAAAGATCTCGATTCATATCGATTCTATGGGTTTCATAACTGTAAAAGCTCCAAATGATACAAGTAAGGAGATGGTTATGAGCGCTGTAAAACATCATGGGAAAACGATTTTAGAGAAATTACAACTCATTGCGAAGGCTCGAGAAATCCCAAAGACAAGAGAGTATCAGGATAATGGTAAGTTCCTTCATCTTGGAAAATATGTTTATCTCCAGGAATTAATCGAGACGAATGGGTTAAATGAAGAAGAATTGAAAATGAATCTTAAGAAGTTCTATTTCTCAAGCTGCAAGAAGATAATTGGGGAACGAATCAAAATTTATCAAACTGAGCTGAAAGTAAAACCCAAAACGATTGAGGTAGATGAGTCCAAAACCAAATGGGGCAGCTGCAGCTCGGATAAAAAAATAACTTTTAATTATCGGTTAGCCATGGCTCCAATTGAAGTTATTGATTATGTCATCATCCATGAACTATGTCATCTCCTTCATATGAATCATGATCGATCTTTTTGGAGACGGGTAGGGAGCATTATGCCGGATTATAAAGAAAAAGAAGCATATTTGGCACGGCATGGACATGCTATGACACTTTGAGACTATGTGTTAAATTTATGGTAAACTCCTTTTGTAAATACATTTTTTTGCGTGAAAGGCGGTGGAACCGATGCTGAAAATGCTCGTGGTCGACGATGATAAATTCGAAAGGGACGGAGTCAAGTTTTTAATCGAGAAATACGGCTTGAACTTGGAAATTAGCGAAGCGGACAGCGGGGAAAGCGCACTTGCGTTCATCGAAAGCAACGATATCGATATATTGTTTTCAGACATCCGAATGAAGGGGATGGACGGATTACAGCTTGCAGCAAAAGTACGTGAGCTCGGCCGGCCGGTTAAAGTAATTTTCATGAGCGCTTACGGTGAGTTTGAATATGCACAGCGGGCGATCGATCTGAAAGCGATCCGCTATATTTTGAAACCGGTTCAGGTGAGCGAATTTATTAAGGTTGTGTCTCAGGTCATCCAATTGTGCGAGCAGGAGCTGAAGTCGAAGGCGCAGCAGGATAGGATGGAAGAGGCGTTGAAGAAAGAGGTTCGTTACGAGAAGCAAAAGCTGATGTCCGACCTCATTCTCGGCAAAGCCGAAGTCGCGGACGAAGAAAGGGAGCTATCCATGCCGATCACTGGGTTCGATGGATACTGTTATGTGAGGATGCTGATGCTGGACTCGCGCAGCCGTTTTTTTGACCGGCTCGATCCCGATCTCGAACGCCAGCTTGCGGAAACGGTTCGTCGAGGTTTTGATTTCATCCATTTGAATGAATTTCAAGGTTTGCTGCTCGTGGAAGCTTTTGCCGAAGAATCACTGGAAGCGTTAACGGAGCTCGGACAGCAACTGATCCGATGGTTCCGGGACAAGTACGGACAGGAAGTCTGTATCGTGGTTAGCGGCTTGGTGGACGATGTGAAGCAGCTGTACAAAGAATATCATGCAATGGAATCGATGCTGGAAAATAAGTTTTTTTTCGACGAAGGAACAGTGCTGCTGGCTAACCGTACATCATTTGCCACGGATGATGTTACCGCAGCGGTCAACAATGGACTGGAGGAGCTAACGTTAAATATTCAGCACAACCGTTATGATGTCGCGAGATTGCGGTTCGAACAGTTGTTTGACGCTCTGCAAGGCAGCGATCATTATTCCGTCATTTACATCAAATATGTTTGTTCAGAAATCGTCAAAGCGATATTCGATGCTTCTGCCAAAAAGAACACGGATAATTTCAAAGTGAGTTTGGAAAGTATTTATAGGACAACAAAGCTGAATGATTTACGCAAAGTGGTACTGACGATCTTGGAGGAAAACGAATCATCCAGCGGAAACGGCGCCGAACCGATGACGAAAGCAATTGAAGAAGTTGTTCGAATAATTGAAAGCGAATACAATGCGGATTTGTCTTTGGAATTATTAGCCGAACGGATCTATTTGTCGCCAAATTATTTAAGCCACTTATTCAAAAAGCAAAAAAGGATCAGCATCAACAAGTTTATCACATTGTACCGGATGGAAAAGGCGAAGGAGCTGCTGCGTTCGACAAACCGAAAAATCGTTGACATCGGACAAGACGTCGGTTACAGCAATTTTCCTTATTTCAGCTCGTTGTTTAAAAACCATTATGGCAAATCCCCGTCCCAATTCAGGGAAGAGACATAACTTGTGAAACAGACTATATTCGGACTATTCAATCGGCTGCGCTTTAACCAAAAGTTGTTTTTGTCCTATCTCACAGTTATCATTATTCCGATTTTGGTGCTTGGCCTATATGCTTACAATCAATCGAAGCAAATGTTGAATTATCAGGCGTTTCAAGGAATTGACAAAAACGTCAGTACGATTTCGGAAAGCATCAACAATTCTATCGAACGGTATAACCATACGATCCGGTCGATTGTCTTTAACAAGACATTTCAAAAAATCGTCGCCAATGATTATCTAGATCTGGTCAACCTGTCAGGTGATTTGAACAATTACTTATCGCCTTATTTCATCATGATGATGAATCTGGATAAAGAAATTGAAAAAATAACGTTTTATACGCAAAGCAATGTCCCGGAATACGGCGATTCCGTTGTTTCCTACAAACGTGTTGAAAACGAACCGTGGTACAATGAGACTGTCCTAGGAAGCGAAAATCAATGGTTTTATGATAAGGGTCTGTTTGTAACCGCTAAATTCCCGAAATTCTTCGCGGAGCGGTATACGAACATTGTCTATATGCGTATAAATGACAAAAGTTTTTTCAGAAGTGTGACCGATATGTCCAAGGATTACGGCATTGTCATCGCAGATGCTCAAAACCGGATCATTTATGCGAACCAAAGCGCAAAGCTGATACCCACCTTAGACTCTAGAGAAATGATGGAACTAAGTGAAGGAAGGTTAAGGATCGGCTTAACTGAGATGTTTCTTGTCAAAAAAACAGTGCCGCAAACGAATTGGACCATGTATTGCTTCGTACCTGCCGAGCAAGTGTCCCCAAACGCCGGAACGATCATTAATGCCACGTTGATTGTGATCCTGGCATGTATCGTCAGCTTGCTTGTCATCATTTCGATATTTTCCAAAACGATGATTCGGCGCATCTTTAGGTTGAATGCCATGATGAAGCGAGTCGAGATGGGGGAATTGAACTTGCGGGTGCAAAGCTCGTCAAAAGATGAAATCGGTGAGCTTACGAATCGGTTCGGCAACATGCTGATCCGGCTAAATGAATTAATTGAAGAATCGTTTCGCAGCAAAATCGTACAAAAAGAAGCAGAGATGAAAGCACTTCAATGGCAAATCAATCCACACTTTTTGTACAACACGCTTTCATTCATCAATTGGAAGGCGCTGCGGAGCGATGCCCATGACATCAGCCATGTCGTCACGTCGATGTCGACATTTTACCGAACAGCACTTAATCGGGGCAACAATATTATTTCCGTACGGGATGAACTAGAAAATATCAAATCCTATGTAGAAATTATTCAGGTCATGGGTGAATATAGCTTCGATGTTGTTTATGAAATCGACGCAGCGGTTTACGAATATTCAACGATCAATCTCATCCTGCAGCCGTTGGCCGAAAACGCAATCAAACACGGCGTCAACCAGAAAACGTCTGGGAGGGGATTACTGCAAGTGAGCGCCCGTCTCGGTCATGGTACGATCGAATTCGCAATCGAAGACAATGGTCCGGGTATGCCGCAGGAGACGATCGATACGATACTGACAATGCAGTCAGTCGGATACGGGCTGAACAACGTCAACGAACGGCTGCAGCTGCGGTTTGGAGCTGAATACGGCATAGGCATCCAAAGCCGGATCGGCCATGGTACGGTCATGACCGTCGTTATTCCACAATACATGAATGCTGTATTGTGATCAGTAAATCTGCCATTCTCCCACCTAAGTCTGCCGCGAGGCAGGCTTTTTTTGCAACTCCGTAAAAAACTGAATAATTTCATTACTATTTGATAATTTTTTTCTCTACAGCCCATGCTATAGTTTATTTATCGAAACGGAAGCGTTTACATGAAGGAGGGAAAGACAGCAATGAACGAAACTGTGGCGACCGTATGCACGAGACGAAAGCTAAAGCGAGAAAAGACCAAAAAATATAAGCAATACCGCGTGCTGCTCGTCATGATGATCCCGGCGATCATCTATTACATCATTTTCCACTATCTTCCGATGATCGGCGTGCTTCTCGCTTTTAAAGATTTTAAAATTACGCAGGGCATTCTCGGAAGTCCTTGGGCTGGACTCTATCATTTTGAGAAAATCATCCACGATTCGTATTTCTACACGGTATTGAAAAATACGATTGTCATAAGCTTATACAAGCTTGTTTTCGGCTTCCCGGTACCGATCGTTTTCGCCTTATTGCTGAGTGAAATTTCGAATTTGAAGTTTAAAAAAGTCGTGCAGACGGTTTCATATTTGCCGCATTTTATATCGTGGGTCGTCTTGGCTGGTATTTTCTTTACGATATTTTCGTTGGACGGTCCGATCAATGCGATCGTCAAACTATTTGGGGGCGATCCGATGTTATATTTGGCGGACGACCGCTATTTTCGAACAATCCTCGTAGTCACAAGCATTTTTCAAGGGTTCGGCTGGGGTTCGATCATTTATTTTGCGGCGATATCGGGTATTGACCCGCAGTTGTACGAAGCGGCTGTTATCGACGGGGCGGGGCGGTTCAAGCGGATGATTTACATATCCATCCCCATGCTCGTTCCAATCATTGCGATTATGCTGATTTTGTCTATGTCCGGCATTCTGGATGCTGGTTTCGATCAAATATTCAATATGTACAATGCCAAAGTATATAACGTATCCGATATTATTGACACATATGTGTATCGCAAAGGCTTGATTGAGCTGAATTACAGCTATGCCACGGCAGTTGGGCTGTTCAAATCGGTCGTCGCTCTGCTCCTGATTCTTGCCGTAAACCGTATCGTTAAATGGATCGGAGGAAAGGAGCATGCCATATGGTAGTTTGCCCTATGAAGGAGCGAGATAGATGATAAATGTGAAAAAATCGCTAGGCGACAAAATGTTTGACGTCCTTATATACGTCATTTTGACTGGCATCATGATTTGCACCATATACCCATTCTGGACTCAGGTTGTTATTTCCTTGGACGGTGGTGGAGCCAAAAGCGCAGCTTACTCATCAGGGATTAAATTGCTGCCAACACAACTGACGTTCGATAGCTATAAGTTGGCCTTCAAGTTCGATGCGTTATGGATGGGCTACAGGAATACGATGGTTAGAACGGCTATCGGTGTCGTGCTGTCCATATTTTTCACGGCGATCACCGCTTACCCTCTGGCGAAGAAGGATTTGCCTTTCAACAGGGCGTTTACGAGCTTCATCTTATTCACTATGCTGTTCGGCGGGGGGACGATCCCATCGTATTTACTCATCAAGGAACTGCACATGCTTAACACGGTTTGGTCACTAGTCATTCCAGGCATGATTGGAGCCTTTAACGTATTGATTATGCGTAACTTTTTCCGATCGATTCCCGATGAGCTGGAGGAGTCAGCCCGTGTTGACGGTGCCGGATATTTGCGGATTTTCACCCAAATCGTCATTCCGTTATCGAAGCCGGTTTTGGCAACGATTGCGTTATGGGTAGGGGTTGGACATTGGAACGCATGGTTTGACAGCATGATCTATATCTCCGATCCGGACAAACAAATGCTGCAAATCGTATTGCGTAAAATTATTATCCAAAACAACATGTCGGACATTAACAGTGTCATTCAACATATAGGCAGCAAAACAGAGTTTTCCGGCAGGCAGCTGCAAGCGACGGTCGTGATGTTTTCAATTATTCCGATGCTGATTGTATATCCGTTTATTCAAAAATATTTTGTCAAAGGCGTTATGATTGGCGCTATTAAAGGGTAATCTCCCCTATTAATAGAAACATAAAAGAAAGAAAGGGTTGGTTAAATTGAATAAAAAGCGTTGGATGCCTGGAGCGTTGTCCGCGGTTTTGATCATGTCCGTGATGGCCGGGTGCAGCAAAAGCGAATCATCAGGAGATACTGCCGATAGTGGAAAAAAACAAAGTTCCGAGTCAACGGATAGCGGACAAAAACCGAAGTCCAAAATGAAGCTCACCTTTTGGAACCTGGATGAAAATCAAAATCCGGATTCCGTCGGCGTAAATGCACTTAAAGAAAAATTCGGCATCGATATCGATTTTACTTCAGCCACACGAGAAGCGATGAAAGAAAAACTGAACCTGATGATTTCTTCTGGTGAAATTCCTGATTGGTGGAAAGAGCCGTCGTTCACGGAATACGACAAGTTCCTTGGGCAGAACGTAGCGGCAGAAATCCCGCAAAAGCTAATCGAGCAAAACATGCCGAAATACATGAACTGGTTAAAACGGTTTCTCGGAGACGATCCATTTAAATACGTCAGAAGAGACGGTAAAATTTATGGCTTGCCAGTTATCTGGGATATTGGCATCGACGGCTTGCAGCTGTCTTTTCGGCAAGATTGGTTGACTAAAGTCGGCATCACAAAAACACCGGAAACGCTTCAAGAAATGGAAGCCGCTTTGATGAAGTTCCGCAACGACGATCCAGACGGTAACGGCAAAAAAGACACTTACGGCATTACATCTTCAGGCGACAATATCGAAAGCATGTTCAGCTCGGTGTTCGGCGCATTTGACGCTTATCCGAATATTTTCCGGGAAAAAGACGGCAAAGTCGTGCGTGGCGAAATCGAGCCTGGGGCGAAGCAAGCGCTTGAAGTGTTGAATCGTTGGTACAAAAACGAGCTGATTGACCCTGAGTTTGTTGTCAACAAGGGCAATAACGTCGAGGATAAAGTGCTTACCGACAAAATCGGCGCCATCGAATATTATTGGTGGACGTTCTTGCCGGGCAATGCCTTCCTTGGGGGAGATCAATGGCATGACAAGCTGGCCAAAAATCATCCGGGCTTCAACTTTGCGATTGTTGGCGGCATTAAAGGACCAGACGGCAAATACGGCATGTCACAATATAACCCGGCGTATGCCTCGGGCGTCATGTTCGGCAAGCAATTGGAGAAAAATCAAGACAAACTGGTCAAATATATGCAAGTTTTCGAAGCAACCCAATTCGAACCTGAAATTTATGAAAAAATGAACTTTGGTGAAAAAGGTAAGCAATGGAAAGTAAGCGACAATGGAACAGTAGAATATATTGCGCCTTATACGGATGAGAAAGAACGTAAAAAAGCAGGTCTAGGCGGCTATTCGATGGCTGGTTCGTTTAACGATTACGATTTCCAAACGTCATATACTTCGGAAAAAAGCTTGCGCCAGCTGGCAAAGGACACTCGTGCGAAAGGAACGAGAAACATCGATATATTGGCGCCATTTAACAAACCGATCTACAACGAAACCCAAGATAAGCTGAAACAGTTTACGCTGCGAACTTATATCGACTTCATTACCGGTCGCAAGTCGTTGAATGATTTCAATAGCTTTGTAACGGAATGGAAGAAAATGGGTGGTGATCAAGTGCTCGAAGAAGCGCAAAAAGTATACGACAAAAACTTGAAAAAATAAGATTGAATAGAATGTCCTTTCCAAATTCACAAGAATTGGGGAGGACATTCGAATTTAAGGCTATAGGTTGGACAACTAAACTCGAAAAGGGATGAGAGAAAGATGTATTCATGGCAAGCAGGGAAATTGATAATTGAACTAGACGGAAAGGGCCAAATCAAAGCAATGACCGATGCTGGAAGCGGAAAATCGTACGCATCAGCGGCACATGCAACACCACTCATTCGTGTTCTCATTGACGGACACATGGAGGCACCGTTGACAGCAGATTACGACGAAGTGAGTGGCGAACTGACGTTACGATTTGAGGAAAGCGGTGCTAAGGTAGGCGTTGCGATCAAGGTAAAGGAACTGTATATGACATTTAGAGTGACGTGCATCGATGGAGCTGATGTGGATGCGATCATTTGGGGACCGTATGTGACAACGATTGCCGGTTCGATCGGTGATGCGGTTGGCGTTGTGCACGATGGGCGGTTTGCGATCGGCATTCAGGCGTTAAATGTGAAGACGATTGGCGGCTGGCCCATGGAGGCAGAAAAGCTGCATTTCGCCGATCCTTCATTTGAGGATGCCAAGTTTGAATATGAATCATGTGCAGCGTGGCCTTCGAGTGAAGGCAGCCTACTGCAATTGTTCACGAGAAACCGGACGAAAACCACAAGGCGCCCGGTTTGGAATTTGCCTGACATCGAAGTAGCTGCGATTAGCGGGATAGAAGCGGAAATTGTCGGGTCGGCGATCGCTATGTTCGGTTGCGAGGCGAACCGGGTGCTGGATACGATCGAAGCGGTCGAGCTCGGGGAAGGACTGCCGCATCCGATGATCGAAGGCGTTTGGGGGAAAACGTCGCCTGCGGCGAACCAGTCGTATTTGATCACCGATTTCTCCGAATCAACGATGTCGGAGGCTGTTCAATATACGTTGAAGGCCGGTCTGAAATATGTCTATCATCCTGATCCATTCGGGCAATGGGGCCATTTCTCCTTAAAGCCGCACAGCTTTCCGAACGGCGATGACGGACTGAAAAGCTGCGTAGACTTGGCGGAGGGTATGGGCGTTCATGTCGGCGTTCATACGTTGTCTAACTTTACGACACTGAACGATCCTTACGTGACGCCATTGCCGGACGAGCGGCTGCAAGCAGTCGGAGTGGCGAGGCTGGTCGAGCCGGTCATAGCAGATGACGTGAATATTGTCGTCGATGATCCACATCCGTTAGCGGCGAATTTGTTCCGGCGTTCGGCGCGAATCGGCAGCGAGCTTATTGAATACGACGCGATATCCGGAAGCGCGCCATGGAAGTTGCTCGGCGTTCGTCGTGGTGTGAACGGTACGGCGGCTTATGCGCATGAAGCAGGTGCGGAAATTAGCCGATTGTGGGATCACGGGTACGACGTCTTTTTCCCGGATATTGAACTTCAAGACGAATACAGCCAGCGTATTGCCGAGTTGTTCAGAAAGACGGGCCTCAAACAAATATCGTTCGACGGTCTCGAAGGCTGCTACGCATCTGGACACGACGGTTACGGTGTGAACCGGTTCGTGAAGCTGTGTTACGAAGGCTGGGGGGATGAAGTGATCAATGACGCGAGCATCGTTGTTCCGAATTATTTGTGGCACATATTCACGCGCTTCAATTGGGGAGAGCCGTGGGGAGCAGCAACACGCGAAGGCCAGCTTGAGTGGCGGCTCAGTAATCAGCGGTTTTTTGCCAGGAACTTTATTCCCCCAATGCTGGGTTGGTTTCTTGTCCGTTCAGCCAACGATCAATTTGAAGCTACTGTCCTGGACGAAATTGAATGGGTGTTGTCGAAAGCGGCCGGATTTAACGCAGGATTCGCGCTCGTCGCCGATATGAGTGTTCTCCGGCGAAACGGCAACATTAACGTGTTGTTTGAGTCGGTACGGCAATGGGAATTGGCACGACACGCCATAGCATTTACAGAGGAACAGCGGGAACGGCTGCGCGAGCCGAAAGGCGACTGGCATTTGCGGCCGGAGGGCGAAGGACGATGGAATCTGTACCCGGTCAACATCTCCAAGCCGCTCGTGTGCAACCCGGCTGAGCTGCAGCCAGGGCAGCCCGGCGGTGCGGATTGGACGTTTTATAACCGCCATGCCGATCAGCCGCTCAAGTTTTGCTTGCGTGTGACGCCATCGTACGGCAACGACGACGCTTCGGTGAAACGGCCGGCATTTTTTGCGAACGGCATTTACATGACTTTTGAAACGGAAATTCTCGCGAATCAATATCTCGTTTGCGATGGAGACCGGATTGGCAAAATTTACGATCAAAACTGGAATCTGCAGAAAACAGTGGAAACGTCGGTGGATGCGACGATCGTTCGTAATGGCGGACAGACGCTATCGTTCAGCTGTAAATTCGAAGGAGATCCGAAGCCGTCGGTCAGCGTCAAAGTGTTCACTTGGGGCGAGCCGGAGAAGGTAGAAGCTAGTTCTAAATAAGAACATTCAGAGGTACCTGCGGATTGATTTAGTAATTAACGTCGTTAACTAATAGACTGGAATAATGAAGCAGGCGCCGCGGCGTACTGCTTTTTTTGTTAAAGAGATATTGATGTCAAACATGTTGATCGATTATCGCTGTTGGACATAATAACAAGAGTTAACAAAGCGTTGCAGTCCATGGCCGATAACTGCGATAATATAACAAAAAGCAAAAATAAGGAGATACGATGACAGAGAAAAATACAATAATAGAAACAGGATGGAACTTCGACAACAGTTATGCACGTTTGCCAGAATCACTTTTCACCAGACTTCATCCAGCTCCTGTGAGCTCACCGAAGGTAATCATTCTTAATGATCAGTTGGCAACATCTTTGGGATTATCGGTCCAATCGCTGCAAAGCAATGAAGGGGCTTCGTCGCTTGCTGGTAACGAGATTCCCGAAGGAGCTTTGCCTCTAGCCCAAGCCTATGCTGGGCATCAGTTTGGGCATTTTAACCGGTTAGGGGATGGCCGTGCTATGCTTCTTGGCGAACAGATCACTCCCCAAGGTATACGGGTTGATATTCATCTTAAGGGTTCAGGCAGGACGCCATATTCCCGAGGGGGCGATGGCCGGGCAGCACTTGGCCCGATGCTGCGTGAATACATCATCAGCGAAGCCATGTATGCGCTAGGTATTCCTACAACACGCAGCCTAGCGGTGGTTACAACCGGTGAGTCCATTATCCGTGAAACCGAACAGCCTGGTGCAATTCTTACCCGCATAGCTGCCAGCCATTTGCGCGTCGGCACCTTTCAGTATGCTGCGAAATTTGGCACCAAAGAGGACCTTCAAGCCCTGGCTGATTACACTTTGCAAAGACACTTTCCAGAAGTTGATACTGCAGATGAGAACCGCTATCTTGTCCTGCTTCAGGAAGTGATTAAGCGTCAGGCTAGTCTCATTTCCAAATGGCAGCTCGTTGGCTTTATTCACGGGGTGATGAACACCGATAACATGGCGATCAGCGGAGAAACCATTGATTATGGTCCTTGCGCCTTCATGGATACTTACGATCCGGCAACGGTATTCAGTTCCATTGATAATCAGGGGCGCTATGCCTATGGTAATCAGCCCTATATTGCCGCTTGGAATCTCGCCAGATTTGCTGAAACCCTACTGCCGCTGCTGCATGAGAACGAGGAGCAGGCTATCAGACATGCCGAGGCTGCAATTGCAAGTTTTTCCGAGTTATATCACCGTCATTGGTTTGCGGGAATGAGAGCAAAACTCGGAATTTTTAATGAAGAACAGGAAGATGAATCTCTTATTAAAGATCTGCTCAATATAATGCAGAAATATAGTGCAGACTATACCAATACTTTTCGCGCATTAACTTTCGATAAGCTGGAAGACACGGATCTTTTTAGCTCCGCTGAGTTTGCTCAGTGGCATGAATTGTGGCAGGTGAGACTAAGCAGGCAGGAGGAAACAAAAGCTTCCTCACATCAGTTGATGCGCAGCAGCAATCCTGCGGTAATCCCCCGTAACCACCGGGTAGAGGAAGCACTAGAAGCTGCGGTGAATCAAGGAAACTACAGTGTAATAGAGCGTCTTCTTGATGTTCTTTCGAGACCCTTCGCGCACTCCTCCGAACAGGCAGATTTTACACGGCCTACGCTATCTACGCAGCCTTACCGAACCTTTTGCGGTACTTAAAGCAGAAAAACTTTAAAAAATAACCTGATTAACAGGTTATTTTTTTTGAAACTAATCGTTTTCAAGGAAATTCACGGATATTTGTTTACATAATAATAATTATGAAATCTTATAAGAATTATCAATATCTCAGGTTAACCAGAAATATCTGGTTAGCCTTTTTAGGTTTAGGGTATATTAATTTTCGTTCTCACTTAGGCGGCTGTTACAATTGTTGAGGGAGTTGGAATGATGATTAAAAAAAATGTCGCTATCCTTAGCGGAAAGTCGGCTGGCAAATTAAGCCGATTATTAGGTAATCATGGATCTACTCTTCCGGGCGTAGTGGCAATCAAAATAGATCCGAACATTATAAGAAAATTATCTCATCAAATTAAACATTTTATTTTTATCACCGGTACAAACGGTAAAACGACGACCTCAAATTTGTTGGCACACCTCTTAAGGTCAACCGGAATGAAAATTTTGAATAATTTTGAAGGGGCAAATATGATTTCTGGCGTAGCCGCTTGTTTAATTAATCATACGACGATCTTGGGCCATTTAAATTACGACTATGCTGTACTGGAAATTGACGAAGCAAGTCTTCCTGTCATTTTGAAACAAATCACGCCGCAGATGCTCATTATTACTAATTTTTTTCGTGATCAGTTAGATCGTTACGGGGAGATAGATATGCTTATCAAAGATATTGAAAAGGCCATACATCCTATCGCGACGAAAATGATATTAAATGCGGATGATCCCTTTGTTTTTCGGCTGAGCGCTCTTAACAAAGATAATATCTATTACGGACTTGGTAAACAGGCATATACTTTTGGAGATTACGGGATGAGTGAGTCCAAATATTGCCCAAAATGCGGTGAAGAGATGCTGTATGATCACATTCATTTCAACCAGCTTGGATTTTATTCCTGCTCCTGTGGATTTAAACGTCCAACCCCACATTATGAAATTGATCGTGTTCAAAGTACCCCCTTAGCTTTTTCTTTGAAAAATGAGACCTATCAGATGAATATGACAGGTACATATAATGTTTATAATGCACTAGCTGCTATTACTTGTGCTGCTGAACTTGGTATTCAGGATAAAAACATAAAAGATTCCTTACATGATTTTCATATGGCCAATGGACGAATGGAATTGTTTTTTTATAAAGAATTTCCATATATTATTAATCTCAATAAAAATCCTTCAGGTATGAATGTCTCCATCTCAGAAATCCTCTCCACTCATTATGAGAAGCAAATTGTCTTCTTTATTAATGACTTTATTGCGGATGGGAAAGATGTTTCATGGATCTGGGACATTGATTTTGAATGCTTGCAAAGGGAAGATATCCAAAGAATCATTTGCTCAGGCAGCCGAACATTAGATATTACGCTTCGACTTAAGTATGCAGGGATTGATCCTAATAAAGTTATTAAAATTCCATCTATTGAGAAAGCGATACAGTATGCATTTAGCCACCCGATGCCTACTTATTTATTACCGACCTATACAGCCTTACAAGAGGTTAAAAACCACACGGAAAGGAGTATAAAGAAGGAAAATGAATCTTCTGCTCTATAACTTATTTCCGGATCGATTAAATCTATATGGGGATAGAGGGAATGTGATTGCGCTTCAAAAACGGTGTGAATGGAGAGGCATTCATTTAATGATAGCAGATATAAAATCGACAAATGACATGAACTTATCGTCCGTTGATATTATTTTCATCGGTGGAGGCAGTGATCGAGAGCAAGGTTTGATTACAACGGAATTACTTAAAATTAAAAATGATTTTAAATTTTGTGTCGAAGATGGTATTAGCTGTCTCGCCATATGTGGCGGATATCAACTTCTAGGGAGTTATTATGTGACTTCAGAAGGAACTATACATAGGGGAATGGAAATATGTGATTTTCACTCTACAGCACAAAAGGACCGTCAGGTCGGTAACATTTTAATTGAAACAAAGGAATTCGGTAGCGTAGTAGGTTTTGAAAATCACTCTGGGAGAACCTATCACTCCTATAAACCGTTAGGCAAAGTCATCAAAGGTTATGGTAATAATGGGGAAGATGGCACAGAAGGTCTTATCTATCACAATGTCATAGGAACTTATCTTCATGGTCCAATTTTGCCTAAAAATCCATCCATAACGGATCATATCATTGCTGCCTCGCTTGAAAGAAAATATGGAAAAAAAGAACTTATAGAACTTGATGATTCTCAGGAATACGAGGCAAAACAACATGCAGAAAAAATTTGTCTTACCCTATAACGCGGCTGAACAAAGCTCCCCTGAAATGGGGATTTTTTTGTTTTCATTTGTTTTTAAGGAACAGAGCCTATAATAAATCTCGTATGTGTTCAGAAATCAAATACGGGCGTATTTTAATATAGTTATTACTATTATTCGGGAGGATTTGGAATGAAGAAAGTGGTGTTCATCATTGTTATGCTCGCAGCTGTGCTAAGCCAAGTAGGAATTGCTTATGGAGAAACCAATTCTCCAGCTATATATAGCGGCACAGGTGTTGTGATCGATAGTTCGACAGGCGAGGTACTCTTTCAAAAAAACAAAGATGAACAAGCGTTTCCTGCTAGCTTAACGAAGCTTATGACGGCTATTCTTCTAGAAGATCATATGGTGGACGGTGAATGGATGACGGCTAGTAAAAAAGCTACTCAGCAAGAAGTAAGCAATTTTGTATTCAATTTGAAAATCGGTGAGAAGATGCAAAAAGAAGAAGCCTTGAGGGCACTTCTCGTGATCTCGGCCAATGATGTAGCGATGATGATAGCCGAACATATTGGAGGCGATGAAGCTTCTTTTGCTGCGATGATGAATACAAAGGCAGCGTCAATCGGCATGACACATACACATTTCGTAACACCTAATGGTCTGCATGATCCAGGGCATTATACAACTACCTATGATTTGGCTCTGCTTGCCAAAGAAGCTATGAAATATCCCGCTATTATGGAAGCAATGGGAACTGAAAAGACAGAGGTGAAGACGGACCAGCGGTCTGTACTTATAAAAGATCGCAGCTTCATTTTTCAGAATCCAATCGCATTGGGAGGGAAAACAGGTTTTACTAACCAAGCTCGAAATACGTTAATTGAATATATGAAAAAAGACAATAAAACCGTCATCGCAGTCGTCATGAAATCATCGCGAGGAAATGAATATCAAGACGTGCAAACGATAGGAAATTATGGACTCGACCATCTGGATGTGCAGCAAATTTTTAAGAAAGGGGATATCGCCGGTGAGACGACCTTTTATGGTGAGAACGTTCAAGGTGTCCTTGGAAATAACTTTGTTTTGACCAAACGAAAAGATGATGGCGCTGTTTATACGTATTCGCCTGTTTTTACGCCGTGGCAAAGTTGGCAAAAAACGATCGCGGCCGGCGAGGTGATCGGCGATTATCAAATTAAGAAAAATGGGGAGATGCTGGTGCAAATCCCAATTGTTTCCGCCAAAGAGGTTATTCATGTTGATGCTGCCCCAATAACCAAAGAGGTAAGTCAATCATCATCAACAAATTGGCCATTTTGGGTGGTTACTGGCCTATTGCTCTGTGCACTTGGCTCGTTCATCCTGCTGCAAAAGCGCAAACAACAAAAGTTAATTTCAACATTATCACAGAAAAATTATGATGCCTGAGTATGGGATTTAACACAAATATTTGTAGAAGGGGGGAGCCGCAAGTGTTCAAAGAGATGTTGCTTAGAGCGAAAAAAATAGATCTTATCATTATCGCTTTATTGTTATGTTTCATGGCTATAAGCACGATAGTGATCTATAGCGCCACTAATAATACGAAATTTGCCGGCCTGCATGAGAATAATTTAATTATGTTCGCAGCCATGTTTGTGCCCATGCTGATCTTGGCCGTGCTCGATTACCGGGACATTGTCAGACATTTATCCGTCATTTTATATGTAATCGGAATCCTGCTTCTAATTTTCGTCATGTTTAAAGGCATGAACATCAATGGATCTCAGCGATGGATCAATCTATATTTTATGCAGTTTCAGCCTTCTGAACTAGCAAAAGTATTCGTTATTTTACTGTTAGCCAAAATGCTGGAAAACCGTAAGGGAGAATATCTACGATTAGTTCAAGATATAATCCCAATGATAGTGGTTATGGGAATACCTTGTCTGATTGTTATGAATCAACCGGACCTCGGAACTTCCATTGTTTTTGTCTGTATTTTGATTGGGATGTTATGGGTCGGGAAGATTCGTATCAAGCATGGACTCATTGGGTTATTTGGGATCGTTGGGGTTATTGGCAGCATTACAACACTATATTTTGTGGATCTCCCCCTATTCAATAAAATTGTAAAACCGCATCAACTTCATAGAATACAAACCTTTCTAAACCCGACCAGCGATCCAAATCAGAGCTATCATGTTGTCAATTCCATTAAGGCAGTGAGTTCGGGTGAGTTAATGGGTGAAGGATTCCTTCACGGTAAAATGGTACAAAGCGGATACATTCCTTATGATTATGCAGATTCGATTTATGTCGTTATTGGTGAAGAATTTGGATTTGTTGGTTCGGCCGTACTTTTGTTGCTTTACTTTTTTTTGATATATCGAATGATTCGAATTGCTATGGCAAGCGAAGATTTAGCTGGTTCTTATTTGATCATCGGTGTGATATCGATGTTTACTTTGCAAATTTTCGAGAATATAGCGATGCATACAGGACTTATGCCGCTTACAGGAATTGCACTCCCATTTGTCAGCTATGGTGGAAGTTCTCTCATGACTAATATGCTTTCTATGGGTTTGGTTCTGAGTGTGATGATTCATCAATCGAAGCCATTTAAATTTGGGGATGAATAGCTATAATAGGTTGTTAATTCAATTAAATTTAATAAAAAAATCTTTTTTTATCAAATGAACAAATAAAACTCATCAAGTTTTAATGTAATATCCGTATAATCGAAGTGAACATAATCAAATTTAGGAGGCTAAAATATGTTAATACATAAAATCAGAAAAATAGTGGCCATTACTACAATTACCGGACTTGTGGCTGCATTCCCTATGTCAGCATTTGCGGCAACGAAATCGGTGACCCATCACACAGCTGTACACTTTACCAAACCAACACATAACGTGCAATCCCAGAAAAAAAATCTAGAAAGTCAGCTAGCTAATATCCAAAAATCGATTACTAGCACAAAGAAGCTATTGGAACAAGCAAAGACTTCAAAAGTTCAGGCGAAAATTAAAAAGTATGAAAATAAACTTAAATCATTAGAAGCAACTGAAAAGAAAATTCAAGCAAAGTTAAAAGCACTAAAATAGGAAGCACATGCAAAGATAAAACTCCTCACAAAGGAGGTTAATAACAATGTCAAAAAAAGCTTATTTTCAATGGAAAAAAGACTTTGCAGATGCTTCAAATATTCAAGGATTTGATATTGAGCTTAACCATGAGAGTACGAAACGAATTGATCGGTTAGTTGATCATTATGAGAAAAGTATTCTTTCTCATTTAGATGAAGAATATATAAGGAAGACGAGTTGGTCGGACCGGATTGCTGATCGAATTGCCTTCTTTGGAGGCAGTTGGAGATTCATTATCTGCTTTGCTATATTTCTGGCAGTTTGGATTGCTTGGAATACATTAACTGCAACTCCCTTTCATTTTGACAATGCCCCGTTCATCCTATTAAATTTATGCCTATCATTTGTTGCCGCTTTTCAAGCACCCGTCATTATGATGAGCCAGAATAGACAGGCTTCAAGAGACAAACATGAATCTATCATTGACTTTGCTATAAATTATAAAGCAGAACAGGAAATTGATGACATGCAAAGTCATCTTCACCGGATTGAAAATGAACTATTAGAAGTCAAAAAACTTCTTTTAGAACTTTCACAGAACAATAACAAAGATGTTTTGGAATAAAAAAAATACGAACCTCCGATCCTCAAGCAAGCGGGTTGGGGTTTCTTTTTTTGTGTTATATAATTAATAAGATGCGGCTTCAGAGAATAAACTTAATAGTATAAACATTTTCCTTATTTTAATAGGCAGACAGCCACTAACTCTTAAGGGAATTTGCGAAAGTATTTCTTTAGGAAGAGAGTGTTGAGATATGAGTAAATTTTTTATAATCATTCTGCTTGTTTTGTTCATATATACCGTTTTACCTACGCTTATAGTTCGTCTAGGTGGATTCGGCGTCTATACAAAAGGGAAGAGAGCGAATGGGATTGCTCTAACCTTTGATGATGGTCCCGACCCAGAGCATACACCACAATTACTTGATCTCTTGGGGACATACCAGATAAAAGCTACTTTTTTTGTACTTGGTTCCATGGCTGAGAAATACCCAGAGTTAATTTTGCGTATGCATCTAGAAGGGCATCTGATAGGGATTCACAATTATGTACATTGGGCAAACGCGTTAATGACACCCAAAAAGGTCAGGAAGCAGTTACGGGATTCAGTAAAGGCCATTGAAAACATAATTGGTGTAAAACCGATTCATTATCGACCACCCTGGGGGATTATCAATGTCTTCGATCTATTCCTGTTAAAAAATTTCCATTTGATTTTATGGTCTCTGATGGTCGGAGATTGGAGAAGCAGCGGTGGAAAGGAACGAATTCGAAAAAAACTGTTTTCTAAAATTAGCAACAAAGACATCATTTTGCTTCACGATAGCGGTCAGACTTTTGGTGCCCATCAAAACGCTCCCATTTATATGCTTGAGGCTTTGGGTGAATTTCTAGAAGAGTGTAAGCGGCGAGAATATCTCTTTCTGCGAATTGATAACAAAATGAAACTTGATGGTCTAAGGAAACAGGATCCCTTCGGTTTTTGAAAGAACGGTTTTTGATGAAAATGAGCAATTATTGAACAATAAGGAGCCGCGTGGGCAGATAAAAGGGATTTCAAGGAAGTCGTATCAGGCAGACAACCACTGCGAGGCTAAGTCTTCGACCCGGCGCTGTCGCTAACGGAAATATGTTAAAGAGGGGATAGACATGAGGATCCAGACAAATTCGAAGATGTTAAAACGCGACACAAAACTGTTATTCAAGCAGTTCTGCGTCGCATTTTTTTAAGCAAAGTTCAAATGAAAATTAATAAATCCGATTTTAATGCATCAAAATGTGACCGGAAACCGTTCCAAACCTCGCATCAAGATGCCCGAGCGCCATTTAAATTCCTCAGAAGTTAGGTCAATACTCAGGTTAGGTAAACGCTGAACCAATGTCGATAAAGCGATCTTAGCTTCCAATCGGGCAAGCGGGGCTCCGAGGCAGAAATGAATGCCGTTTCCGAAAGCAATATGCTTATTTTTCTTTCTCGTAATATCCAGCCGGTCAGGATTCTCGAATTGTTCAGGATCACGATTGGCAGCTGCCAAACCTGCGAAAATCAAATCGCCTTTGCTGACATTTTTGCCATGCCAAGTAAAGTCGAGTCTGGCCCAACGGGAAGTGCCAATTTCGACAGGACTGTAATACCTAAGCAATTCTTCGATGCCCGATTGGGTTAAGGCCGGATCGCTGCGCCACAAGCGTAATTGATCCGGGTTTTCCAATAATGCAAGTAATCCGTTGCCGATCAGATTGACAGTCGTTTCATGCCCGGCGACAATGAGCAGCCAAATCGTGGAGGACAACTCTTCAGCAGTCAGCTTATCTCTGCTATCGTGAGCTTGGATTAGCATGCTGATCAAATCGGAACCGGGGTACTTCCTTCTCTCGGTGATGAGCTCTTCGATATAACGGCCAAAAGCCTGGATGGAAGGGAATGCTTCTTTCATCTTATTACGATTATTGGCAGACTCAATAAAGTCACTGGACCATTTCTTAAACAGATAATGATCATTTTCGGGAATGCCCAGCATCTGGCTGATCACGATGATTGGAAGCGGAAAGGCAAAGTCTGCGATAACCTCCATGCTCCCTTTTTCCTGAATTTGGTCGATTAGATCATTGGTAATCCGCTGAATTTCATCCTGCATGTCTTCAATCATCTGGGGTGAAAAAGCTTTGGATACGATGGAACGAAGTCGGGTATGATCGGGCGGGTCGCTGGAGAGCATCTGTTTGCTGATCAGATCCATTTCCTTTTTGGGCATTATCGCCGCATAATCTTCAGGGGAAATAGATTGCAAATTTTTCGTAAAGCGATCGTCATTTTTCAATATTTGTACGGCATCGTCGTAGCGTGTGGAGAGCCATGCCCTCTGCCCATCCGGCATTGCAATTTCGAGAAGCGGATCATTTTGCCTGAGCTGCTTGTAAATCTCGTGGGCATTTTTTTTGAACTCAGGCGATGACAGATCGAGGTTTGCAAACGAAAACATAAATATATCACTCCAGTCCCTTTTTTTTAGAGGTTTTTCGAACCTCTAATTGGTATTTTATAGCAAATCGATGTAGAACAAAAATCTTTATTCGGAAAAGGCGAAATTTCAAAGGAGGGGGCAACCGTGCTGCGGGCAGTTATCTATAGTTCAATTCGAAGGGGTACTAATAGAACAGGTCTAATCATATTCTTATAAGTGAAAAAATAAGAGGGGGTGTAAAGTGAGTTGATAAAAGTTAAGGTTAGTTTACGACCCATTGTCAATAAGATAAATTTACCCACTGTTTTGAAAACAACTATACTTCCGGGTGACTCAATTGAAAGACTATTTATTGCTACCCAGATAGGAGAGATCTTTTACATAGGAAACGGGGTTATAAGGACTTTTTTAGATATTCGCCCACGAATCATAAAACTAGGTGGTTCTAGTGGTGGATATGATGAACGGGGATTAATAGGGCTAGCCTTTCATCCCGAATTTTATTATAACGGTCTATTTTATCTCCATTATTCAGTAGCTGGAACCCAAGGTCCAGGTGCTCTTCCAGGTTCTTTTGAATCTTTTAAGCCAAACCCGTGCGATTCTAAAACCCTAAACCTAAAGTGGATAAATAGAGAAACTCAATATGATCATATTGATACAGTTGAAGAATGGATTTTACAATCGAATGGTCAACCTCAAAAACGACGGACATTACTTAACATAAGAAGACCATTTTTAAATCATAATGGTGTCAATAGCTTAAACTTTTCACCTGAAACAGGAAAACTTGTTTTAACAACCGGAGATGGCGGGTCAGGTTATGATCCATTTAATTTAAGTCAGGACGATATGGAAATCGCAGGTAAAATAATTGAAATTGATGTAGTTAGGAATTCATCTATCGATAATCCACCCGTAGTCACACGTTTTAATGAACTTCCTGTACCTATTCAGGAAACGCTTACGGTAATTGCCAAAGGGGTTCGCAATATATCAGGAATTTCTTTTCAAAAGTTTTATAATCAGTATATCAAATATGTGGGAAATGTCGGACAGGATTTGGTGGAGTCGATTTTTTCATTCGTTCAGTATAAACCAATACCGGTTACTCAGCTTGTTCAAGCTTTTTTAATGGAATCAGAAGCTGACCAAGAAGGATTTATTAACTTTGGCTGGCGAGGGTGGGAAGGTGCTTTTCCTACTTCGTTTAAAAGGAGCTGCTCTGCAAATCCGACTTTGGATGAGAAAACAATTGCTTATTATAATGAGGCAGTAAAAACTTTAGCAGGGCGTCTTCAGCCTTTGACTAGCTATTTTCATAAAGATCCCCGACCCGATAAGTTTGGAGGAACTGCACTTACAGGAGTCCAGCCATATATGGGGAATGGAATCCCCAATTTAACGGGAAGCGTTGTGTTTACCGATCTTGCCCGGCACGAAGAATCTAGGCCTCCAGTTAGAGGGGTTTTAGCTTATACCAAGGTAAGAGCAGATTGTAAA
The DNA here is from genome assembly GCF_001429545.1 of Paenibacillus sp. Soil787. Lineage (GTDB taxonomy): Bacteria > Bacillota > Bacilli > Paenibacillales > NBRC-103111 > Paenibacillus_E. Next base: position 99,904 of record NZ_LMSP01000012.1, on the reverse strand, counting down.
CCAAATGATTTTAGTGTTATTGAAACCGATTATAATTTTGGCTCTCAATCAGCTTATTATGTTAATTTGGGAACGAATATGGACCAAACCAAACTATATTTAGGGGTTTATGGCTCTATGAAAGTGACTGATTTTAACCAAGGTACTATTTTTGAAATTGTTCCATAATTCATAGAAAAGTGGCATCTTATTGCTGGCAGGTGATGATGTGACGACTTGCATATTTTTTGAAAACGTTTATTACAGCTATGGAGAACATGTAGACTGGGCATTGCAAGGAGTTAATTTCGCCGTACGTCGGGGAGAATGGGTAACGATGATTGGGGGGAACGGCTCCGGCAAATCAACGATAGCCCTATTAATGAAAGGGCTGCTTATTCCCACGAATGGGAAAGTATATATTCTTGATAAGGAGACGTGCAAACCGGAACATTTGGGGGAAATCCGGCAAAAGGTCGGACTCGTGTTTCAAAATCCTGATCAACAGCTCGTTTGCCTTACCGTTCAGGATGATGTCTCATTCGGCTTAGAAAATCTCGGATTGCCTCCGGCGGAAATCGAACGGCGCGTAGACGAGATCATGAGGAAATTAGATTTATTGGCGGTAAAAGAACAAGACCCCCATTCGCTGTCACCGGGACAAAAACAGAAACTTGCCTTTGCCGGGGTCACAGCCATGGAACCGGAGATCGTTATTTTTGATGAGGCGACCTCCATGCTGGATCCCCAGGGAGCGCAGGTTATCTATAACATGATGGCCCAGTTGCATCAACAAGGGATGACCATTATTCATATTACTCATGATCTTGACGAGATAGAAATCGGTGGACGTATCGTCATACTGAACGAAGGAAGGATCCATTTCGATGGAAGTTGGGAGGAAATTATGGGGAATACAAAATTGCTGGAAGAGGCGGGGCTTTGTCTACCGTTTGCCGTACGGATACGCAACGCACTGTGTAAAGAAGGATTTGATTTGGCGGAACGTGCAGCTACTCTCGAAGAAATGGCGAAGCAAATATGCAAGTACGTTTCCGGCAAGTAAACTTCTGGAATCAAAAGAATACTCCCTTTGAAAAGCAGGCTTTAAACCGCATTACGCTAGATATTCCCGCCGGACAATTTGTCGCCGTCATGGGGCATGCGGGCTCCGGAAAGACGACGTTAACGCAAATGATCAACGGACTTGTCGTTCCATCTGAAGGAGAAGTATGGGTTGGAAATGATCGCATAACAAACAAACGAAAGGACATGAACCGCTTAAGAGTATCGATCGGCTACGCCTTCCAGTACCCCGAGCATCAACTGCTGGCTGATACCGTTTATCACGATATCGCATTCTCGCTTCGCAGATTGAACTTGGATGAAGAAGAAATTCGCAACAAAGTGGAAATAGTGATGAACCTGGTCGGATTGCCTTTTGAACAATACAAGGATCGTTCTCCGTTTCAACTCAGTAGGGGACAAATGCGCCGGGTCGCGCTTGCCGGAATATTGGCGAGTGATCCGAACATGTTGATTCTGGACGAACCGACGTCGGGACTTGACCCTCTTGGACGGTACGAAGTTCTATCGTTGATCAAAACCTTGCAGCTAAAACAAGGAATGACAACGGTACTTATCACGCATCGTCTGGAGGAGGCGCTTGAGTATGCGGATCGGATCATCGTGATGAAAAAGGGGACTGTCTTTTGGGATCTTACACCTGGAGAGGTAAGGGAGAGATTGCCTGAGTTAACAGAAGCGGGACTGGCATCCACACCGCTGCTGAGATTGATCCAAGAGATTGAACGAAGGATTCCGGGATCCATACCCGGACATATCGTTGTAGAGAATGAATTGATATCGCATTTAATCAAATGGATGGGGCAGGAAAAATAGTGGGTACTATTGACAAATTTTCTATGGGTCGTTACGTACCCGGGCAAACTTTTGTACATAAGCTTGACCCTCGACTTAAAATCGTTTTTGCAATGATTTTTGCAGCTGCAATTTTTAGTTCAAATACAACTCTGCTATTAAGCATCCATACAGTGGCCGCGTTATTTGTGATACGCTTAACTCGAATATCGTTCTTTTATTTTTTGCAAAGTCTGCAGGGATTGTCGGCACTCATTGTTTTTTTCGGAATATATCACATGTTAACGGATCGTCAAGGATTACCGGTATGGTCTTTGGGACGGCTGATCATTTATGATCAAGGGCTTATGGGAGCTATTTTTATCAATGTGCGGCTCATTCTACTTATTTGCATAACCTCTTTGCTCACGTTAACGACATCCCCTGGGGATTTGACGGCCGGACTGGAACGGCTGCTTCGTCCCTTCGCCGTCATTCGTTTTCCCTCCGGCGAATTTGCTCTCATGCTGGCAATCGCACTTCGCTACATCCCGATCGCGGCAGAGGAAATCGATATCCTGATCAAAGCCCGAAAGGCGAGAGGGGCCTATTACGAAGGCCGGAATTGGATCCGTCGTATCCAGGAGCCATTGCGGTTGATAGTCCCCTTGCTTGTTCAATCCTTCCGCCGCGCTGAACAATTATCCGTGGCCATGGAATCGCGCTGTTACATAGGAGAGAGGGGCAGGACACACCGCCATACGCTGAGAATGGGGTGGCGGGAGGCGCTTGCTGGTACCGCTGCCTGTTTCTTTTTCGCTTCTACGTTCATAATTCGATTTTTTTAGTTGATAAGAATGTATAAGTTGTATACTTTTGCTTCGCATAAACCTTGACAAACGCGCTCGTCCTGAAGGACGACGGAGTCGTTTATCCTTGGGGGGATCGTATGGTCTTTTTAATGAAGGGTCTTACAAGCGCTCAAGAGCTTCATTCCTATTTTCAACAATACATGTCGAAAACCAATCAGCTAATTTTCACGGCTTTTCTTGCCTCCATCGCAGCCGTCTTGCAAGCCGCCGGCGGTTTTTTGCCGGGTGTCGGATATTTGATCAGCCCTTTTTCTACAGCGCCGATCGTACTATGCACGATTATTTCCTTCCGTTCCGGATTCATGGGGTATATATTGACCATTGTCTTGCTTCTCATTCTGCAGCCGAGCGAAATCATCGTCTTTCCTTTCACAACGGGATTATTGGGGCTGGGACTTGGCGGAGCCTTCTTGATGCTGAAACATTGGATCAGTATCATTGCCGCAGCTTCTTTGTTCTTATTTGCCGGGATCAATATCTTGCAGTACGGATTGCGTTTCCCGGTTTTGGGGCCGTCCGTATCTTCAACGTTTCATGTTGTTACATTTGTTTCTATTTACATTTTCTCAGCCTTGTACAGCTGGCTATGGGTTGGGATCAGCAATGGTTGCATGAAAAAAATGCACGCAATATTGATTAAATAGAAGTTCTCGAATGGAAAAGGAAATAATGTTTGTAATGGCATAAGTTTGCCGACAATCCTGTCAGGCGATCTTATGCCATTTTTTTGAAACGAGCCAACTTATTTACTTACGATGCGATGCATCTTGGAAATAAGCCTTGGTGGAAATTTTTCCATTAAGCAATACACTCGTGCATTCGGTTAGCTACTGAGTAATTGAATGTATGAGCAATTGTAACGTGGGAAGGAAAAATGGGATAAGAATATGCCGGTCTTAGTCTGTTTCTCACGGGCGACAACTACCGAAAAGAGCAGGTGTGAACCTGGTTGAGAGTATGTCGAGCATACGGAAAGGGCAGGTCTATCGAAAACGGAAGATGCTACATTGCGTTTAAAGTACATGAAAGTCACATGAAGAGAGCGATCTCAGTCATTTGAAATAAGCTACTCAGACACGATGCCTGAGTTGGCGAATAGGATTGCCTCGGTGGTCTCCCAGAGCTTCGGTAGGAACTGAATGACGTCCTCTGCACGGCGGATGATGGAGTCGGTGGAGGTGATACCGAGGTCTGCGATGATAGCCTCAAAGTCTGGAACGAATAAACGTTGCAGGTCCGGTGGGGCGTCTGCGTCCAAAATTTTGTGGCAGCGCGCAAAGGTTGCGACGATCCAGAAGACCGCCTCACGGTGGTAGCCGGCCCGGATGAGTTCACGGCTTCCGTCAATTGCAATTGGTCGTGTTGTGTCGGTGATGTCAGTGCTGAAGAAGAAAGGTGTCTTGGCCGCGGTCGCAGCGGCGTCATATACGAGTTCGAGCTTGGCGAGATGATGTTCGATGCGCTTGGGGGACAGATGAGTGCAGCCTAGCAGCATCAGCAGATCTGTGTAGAGGTCAGCGTGGCCGTATTCGGTAAGCACGTTGCGAGCGGCGAGGTAGCGAAGTCGCACAGTAGGGTTGCGAAGTGCGGCCACAAGGAGGACGTGCGTTGTTACGCCGGTCGGGAATAGCCACGACGTCACCAGGTCGTGTAACGGTGCAGAAGTATCTATGACCTGCAGCGCATTCTCGATCTTCTGTCGAGCGTTCTCACATCGGCGACGTACCCACACCCGCTCAGCAAAGTGGCGAGATACCTGTGATTGCAGTCTGCGCAGATGTCCGGTGGGGTCAGAAATTATCGAATCCACACGGAAACTGCCTGCAAGGTGGTAGGACGTCAGAACCTCATCGACCGAAGCGAGTTCGTTCCAAGACAAATATGTGGCCTCCACAAGGATGCCGTCGTAGATGAACTTCCCTAGCTTGAGGGGGGGCTCAGCCTGTGTGGTAACGATCACGACATCAATATCGGAGGCTGCCGACAACTCAGCGTCATCAGGCAGCCCTACCGTCGAGCCGCTGAAATACGCCCCATGGAAACAAGCATCTAAGCTGGCGTGGTGCATGACCCATTCAGTCGCGGCAGTTCGTGCAGAACCGACTTTCACAGAAGCTTGTTGAAGCTTATGACTTATCTTAATTTCGTTATGTTTCGTCAAGTGAATACTCCCCCTAATTTTTTGAAAGTCTTCATACAAGTCTAACTTTAACATGAGGATTGGGCTCCTATGAATATATTAATGCTGCAGTAATAGTTGAAAGAGAAACAATAGTTAAGAAGTCATTAGCTGATCTATTTAAAAATAAAGGTTTAGCATCTGAATATAGTTATATGTGGTAGAACTCCTTGGTATGATGTTTAAGGGTCAAAGTTCCATTGTAAATGGAGTATAGCCAAAGTTCATATTCTTAAGGTTAACTTTTTTGACATCGTTTCACAGATTTTGTCGAATAATAACGAGTAGAAATTCCACACTAATCAGCAAAATACGACGACTATAGGATAGGGAAAATAATATATACTAGATCAAAAAAATCCATCTACTATTCGGCAAAGTTCATTGAAAACGCTATCATCATATTCTAAAATATGTTTAACTCATAGCAGTCCAATTTATTCCAGTAGTTTTATATCAAATTATGTGAGAGGAGTCGATTGGAAGAATGGTAAAGAAAAAAACGTGGGGGTTAACAACCAGCTCCACCCTGATGCTAACAATGATTCTTACTGCTTGCAGCTCTTCTGCACCGGCAGGCGGCAACACAGCAGATGCAACTAAGGGACCAGCGCCTAAGGCTGGAAATGGAGAGGTTATCAAATTAAAGTGGAGTACTTGGGGTAATCCGGGAGAGTTAAAACGCTTTTACGAACTGACAGATCAGTATAACAAAGATCATCCGAATGTGAAATGGGAGCTGGTAGCCGTGCCGAACGATGGCTACGAAGAGAAGATTATTACTCAACTGCAAGGTGGTACTGCGCCAGACGCATTTTATGCTGGAGATCAAACCGTCGTTAAACTCATTAGTAACGGTTCAATCGAAGAATTGACACCATTGATGAAAGTAGGCAATGGCCCAATCAAAGCCGAAGATTTTGCTGAAGGGTTATGGGGCGGTTCGAAGAAGGGCGATAAAATATATGGAATCACAGTTGACTGTAATCCGTTAGTCATGTACTACAACAAGACAGTATTGACTGAAGCAGGTATCACCGACGATCCACAGAAATTGTACGAATCAGGGCAGTGGAATTGGAAGAAGCTACAAGAATTGACGGAACAGCTAAAGTCTAAAAATAAATATGGTCTTGTACTTGAAGATTGGTCATCCCCGGTCTATTCATGGGTAACGTTAAACGGAGGTAAAGCATACGATAAGCCTCAGGATGGCAAATTCATTGGAGATCAGGATCCGAAAACGGTTGAAGCATTCCAATATCTTGCGGAAAACACAAAGAACAAAAACTTCGTATTCTCAGGTTCACTACCTAAAGGACAAGGCCCAGATGCCATGTTCATGTCGAACCAAGTCGGATTTGGAATTGCTGGTCGTTGGTGGGTTCCGCAGTTTAATGCAAACACTTCTTTAAAATACGACATTGTCCCACTGCCAACTAACACTGGCAAAAAAATGGAACCAGCTGGCATTCCAACAGCGTACATGGTTATGAATAAAAAGACAGCTCATGCTAAAGAGACTTATGAGTTTTTATCTTACTTTGTTTCCAAGGATGGTCAAAATTTCCGTCTTAAAGGGGGAAATGCAGTTCCTTCGATTAGCGGTGTAGATGATCTCGTATTGGATAAGAATGCACAGCCGGCACATGCTCAATATTTCCTCGATGCTCGTGAGATCGGTTATGCCCTATGGCCTTCGGAATCCGGTGTTCCTGGAGCTTCTGATATAGTGAAAGATAACTACGACCTCTTGTTATTAGGCAAACAGGATGCTCAGACGACATTAAAGAAAATAAGCGAAGGTGTTAATAAGAAGATTGACGAAGTAAAAGTGAAAAAATAGGATGCATATACGGTAAGGTGTGACATGAAGAAGGGAAGGATGTTTGTATTCCGTCCCTCCTTTTTATTTTTTTGAACCAATTATATGGGAGGACTTGCATGAACCGTAAACGTTCTAATACATTCTGGGGGTATTTCTTTATTGCCCCGCAATTAATCGGACTGCTTTCCTTTTCACTTATCCCTCTGATCACAACCTTTGTTTTAAGTACATTAGATTGGGATGGATTTCAGCCTGCGACTTTTATTGGATTTAATAATTTCAGTTATGCCTTTCATAATCCTGATTTCCAGAAGGCACTAGTGAATACCCTTTATTATTCCTTATTAACGGTCCCAATGGGTATTTTTCTTGCGATATTGGTCGCTGTTGCTTTGAACAAAGTGAGATATCGTGTTATGTATCGGTTGTTTTTCTTCATGCCAGTAGTTACAAGCTCTGTCGCTGTCGCGATTGTATGGATGTGGCTGCTTAATGGTGACTTCGGTATCATCAATTTTCTGCTGCATAGCTTGTTCGGCATTAAGGGGCCACAATGGTTGACCAACTTGAACCTCGTTCTGCCATCCTTGGCGATTGTAAGTATTTGGCAAAAATTAGGTTTTAATATGATCATTTTTCTGGCTGGTTTACAAGGAATATCCAGAGATTACTATGAGGCTTCCATGATCGATGGAGCATCAAGGTCACAACAATTCTGGAAAATTACTGTGCCCCTTTTGTCGCCAACTACCTTATTTGTTACCATTATTGGCATTATTGACTCGTTTAAAATTTTTGATACGGCTTTCGTTATGACGAGCGGTGGTCCAGCAAAAGCTAGTTATACGATTGTGTATCATTTGTACGAGCTAGCCTTCAAAAACTTTCAATTCGGACGCAGTGCGGCAGCGGCAACTATGCTTTTTGTTATCATTTTGACTTTCACCATTGCACAGACCTATATTTCTCGCAAATGGGTCCATTACGCGGATTAAGGAGGATTTCGCATGAAAATGGTAAATCAGAAATTAGTTCCAGCAGGTACAGTACCCAGTAAACAAAAGAGCAACCATATAGGCAGTAAAATATCAACCATCATTCTGCATGTTCTGTTAATTTTAGCCTCTGTAGTCATGTTTGGCCCGTTTTTATGGATGGCATTCAGCGGTTTAAAAGACTTAGCCCAAATCTTTCAAGTGCCGCCGACCTTATTTCCGAATCCATGGAGATGGGAGAATATTAGCCGATCTCTAACAGCTATGCCATTTGATAAGGCTTACATAAACAGTGCTTATATTTCTGTGATCGTGGTACTAAGTCAATTGTTAACTTGCTCTATGGCCGCTTTTTCATTTGCTAAAATTGATTTTCCCTTTCGTAATGTTCTCTTTATCCTGTTTCTTTCCATGTTGATGGTTCCCGAACAGGTTACGATCGTTCCACTATACATCATTTTAAAAAAACTCGGCTGGCTCGATACGCACTTATCACTCATTGTTCCGGATGCATTGTTCAGTGCTTTTGGTGTATTTTTATTGAGGCAATTTTTTATGGGTATCCCACGTGACTTATCAGAAGCAGCCTACGTTGATGGTGCGAACATGTGGAAGATTTACTGGCGTATCATGGTTCCTCTCATTCGTCCGGCACTCGCTTCGTTAGCGATAGTTTCATTCTTGGGAAATTGGAACAGTTTTTTTAAGCCGGTCATTTTCCTTAGCTCAACCGACAACTTCACCGTACCTTTGATGCTTAGTACGTTTAAGGGACTCTATGTGACTGACTGGACTTTAATGATGTCTGGTTCTGCTATTGCCGTCATGCCCGTATTGCTCGTTTATCTTGTTCTCCAACGTAATATTATCGAGGGCATATCTATGACAGGCATTAAGGGTTAAGGTGAAAATAAACATTAATCGGATAATTTTCTTCCAATCGTTCGTCAGGAACAATGTGTTGGACACGTGGGTCAGTGTATTCTTTGCGGTATTCTGTCGCTGTCATACCGTAATAGGCGGTAAAAGCTCGTGAAAAGTAATGATTCTCAGCATATCCACAGTGCGAGGCGATTTCTTTAATGCTAAGTGTACTATGACGAAGCATATGAGAAGCGCGTTCTAGCCGCAGTTGAATAATCATTTGACGCAAAGGAATTCCGATGACACGTACGAAGACTCTGGTCAGGTGTTCATGAGATAACTGGCAATGGGCTGCAATTTCGGCTACGGTGATAGGCTCAAGGAGCCTATTACGAATATAGGTTAATGCTTTGCTCACCACAAGCGGATAGGCGGGGTCGGTTACGACCTCTTTTTTATTTTTTAAATATTTCATAGAGGGCATTGAAGTGTTTTTGCTTTTATTGCCCAAGTATTCAAGTTCGCTAAGCAGAGCTGACATTAAGATATTGCACCGATTGGTATCTTTCTCTTCATGAGCGATGTGGAGGATCTCGCTGATTATAGCCGAAGGTAGTCTACCTTCCCTAACCGGTATTACATCACAATATTTTGTACTAAATAACGTAGGCGCGAACCAATCACCACCATTGAAATGCAGAAAAAGATGACGAGTAGCGGCAGTCTCTCCGAAATGATAGCTGTGAGTTTCCCCTGCCTTTGTAAGAACCCAACTGGGTTGATTCAATGTATAAACTTGATCTCCATTTCGGTAAATGGTTCCATTTCCCTGAGGGAAAAACACCAACTCGTTATCGTCTAAAATACGTGGTCCCAGCTTCCAGTTACGTCGAACAATAAAGTCACCGCAGTAGTGTAAAGTAGGTAATTTTTCATTCAATTGGAGACACCCTTTCTGATCAAATAAATCCATTGAAATCCTTTCTTTATCTATTGTAAACGAATTCACATTAAGAGAAAATGAAATTATTCAGCGCTCGTCATAGGAGGGAATAAAGTTGGAAATTACATTTACAGGAATTGCTAATCCACATGCAATTGGCGCTTTCGGTGTTGATGCAAACGCTAAGATACTGCAGAGATATAGGTTCATTCATGAGCGTCTTATGTTTATAGGTGCAGCTCAGCTGCCTGCACGACATAACTGGGATGTCAAAACAGCAATGGGACGACACATCTATGAGGATGCAGAAGCAGCAGATCAGCTTCGTACACGTGTGAGTCATCTGCGTACGCCTCTTGCTAACGTTGGGCAGGAACCAGATCCAACTTTAGTGCTGCTTATGGACGAAATTCTTCATGCTCGTACAGATTCCGAATGGTTAGCTGGCATTTATACAGTGATTAAACCAGCACTTATTGAAGCCTATAGGAGCCATATACAACGTACACAACAAATTGTAGATCAACCGACTATTCGAATATTACGCTCAATCCTTCTCGATCTGGAGGAACAAGTAAATTGGGGGGAGGCGGCAATTGCTCACCTGAAGAACGCTGGGGAGTGGGAAGAGGCTGGTTCTGAAGAACTGTGTACGTTGTTAAAGCGATGCATCCTTGCAGCAGGTGGAATGAGCAACGAAATGAAAAGGTCTTCTGAAATACCAGAACGTATAAGATCATTCCAGGTCTATCAATTGCCCAAAAAATCGCAAAGAGAAGCACATATGGGTGAAACAACCCTTTACCGTACAAGCATGGGAATGAAATTCGAGAAGCCGAATGAGGACAGACTGGTCGGTATGATGAGAGTACGTCAGGAAGAGATGACGGCGGCGGAACTTATTGCGGCTGTGTTATGGTCACAAAAAGGAATGCCGTGGGCATTCTATCGGGATTTAGCAAGGCATTTGTGGGATGAGGTTCGCCATGCGTTGTTTGGTCAAGCAGCACTGGAGGCTGAAGGGTTGAATTGGCGTTCACGCCCGCAATATACATCTGATTATGATATCAATATAGAAAAAATCCCAAGTGCGCAATACGCGTGGCTAAGTATTGGAATCGAAGAAGGGGCGATGAAGCGACCGGGGAAAGTAGGGGAATTTGAATTCTGCAGAGATCAAATGAAGCATCCATTAATGACTCAGTTCCAGGATTACGATTGGGCAGATGAGGTGGTCCATGCTTCCTTCGGCCGTACATGGACTCCGGAGCTATTTGGTGAAGAACTAGCATTTATACGTGAAGTTGCTAAGCATGAGTTAAATCATTTTTTCAGTGAAGTTCGAAAGGCAGAAGAGATAGCAGCTGCCGAAGATGAAATATAGGAACGCTAGCACAACAATAAGCAAACATTTGAAGGGCTGTCACTTGGCAACCCTTCATTCCGTACGGGCAGGTTATTACAATGAGGTATTGAGGGGGAATATCATTGAAAATTGTTCCAGACAGGTTCGAGTTTGGAATCGAAAAAGAATATGCAATCGTTTATAAAGAACGTGACTTCATAAGTTACTTATTAGCATCACAACAGATTATAAATAAAATAAAGTCTATGTCGGATATTCATGAAAATCTAGTAAAAAAAGTGGGTTATTTGTTTAGCGAAGGCTGGGAGATTCATCCTGAATATTCCAATGCTTTAATAGAAGTCGTATCTCCTCCTTATAGCATGGATAGTTTTGATGAAATAATAGATGGTTTTCAAGTTTTTGAGGAAGTTGTAGGTAATTTGTTAATAGACTTCAAAGAAAAAAACACAAATCTAAAAGGAGAGATTTTATTTACAGATAAGTTTAGTTCCTCGACAGACACATTCATTAACTTTAATAAAGAAAAAATCACTGATATTAAACAAATTATACTTACGGATGAAGTTGTTACTTTTGTAGGAAGTAAAAATCTAATTCCCAAATCCTTCAAGAAAATTAATGATTTAAATTTACTTTATGCGGGGTTTATTTCTACTCATGTTACACTACATCCTAAATATTGTTCAAGATGGGACATTAAACATGAGGCAGAATACTTTTGGAACTTATTAGACCTTCTGTTTTTGTCTAAATATGATATAAATGACAGTACCTTTTATTATAAAGGTAAAGATGAAATCCGGTGTTCAACAACACCCCGAAGCGAACTAATATCATGGGCGGATAGGACAAGTATCTTCTATGAAAAAAGTATTAAACAAATAATGGAAGGCGATGCTCAAGAGAAAGTTGATACGTATAATCTTTTTTTAAAAGAACAACACAAAGGGAACCGAACTTATTTAGCAAAAATAAAACATATTGAAGAATGGACATTATTTGAAATTAGAAGGTTTCATAGTGGAATATCAATTAACTATATTAAAGAATTTTTATTAAATGCAAGTAAGATTATAATAAACCAATAAAACAAGACACCAATAACACCACGTTGGAAAAGACTTGTTGGCTTTCTTATTAAGCTAACGAGGAAGTACGACAAGTTCTACGAAACGTTCAAATTCCCACAAATTTTTAATTAACAAACAACAAAATACAACTATTAATTTTGGGTTTATGTAGGTTATAATGAAATAAACAACCAAGATCCTTCATAATCTTTCGAAAACCCTCTAAAAAAGGAAGGAGATTGATAATGCTTACATCCGAACACTTGGAAACCCGTCACTTGGAAGCGATCCGAAAAGCGCAGGAATCGATCGATTTGCTAGCAGTAGGGGTATCCCATGATCCTCACCGTCTGGCCTATCACTTTATTTCGCCATCCTGCTGGATAAACGACCCCAACGGAATGATTTATTTTCGTGAGGAATACCACTTGTTCTATCAAATTCATCCGTTTAGTGCTCAAAACGGGTTGAAGCATTGGGGGCACGCAAAAAGCCGAGATCTTGTTTATTGGGAGCATTTGCCTATAGCTCTTGCACCCACCGAAGAATTCGAACGAAACGGATGTTTCTCAGGCAGTGCGGTTGATAACAATGGAACGATGACGATTATTTATACCGGTAATGTGAATGGCCCGGATAAAGTACAAGTGCAATGCGTCGCCTCAAGTGAAGACGGTATTTATTTTCGGAAATATGTTGGCAATCCAGTCATTGATAAGTTTCCCGAGGAGGGTTCAAAGGATTTCAGAGATCCAAAGGTATGGATGCATGAGGGTGTCTGGTATATGGCTGTCGGTTCAGGAAAGGAAGGGCGTGCGAATGCACTCTTATACAAGTCAGCCGATCTGACGGCTTGGACTTATGTCGGCGTAATGGCTATTGGCCTTGATGGACAAGGGAGAATTTGGAACTGCCCAGATTTCTTCCAGTTGGACGGAGTGGATGTACTTCTTGCTTCCCCAGCAGTGTCGCCAACAGAGCGGGATATCCGCACCAATATTTACATGATTGGCCAAATGGATTATGAGACGGGAAGATTTAAACAAGTTTCAGATGGGGATATAGATCTCGGTCCTGACTTTTATGCACCTCAGACTTTGATCGATGGCCACGGTAGAGTTATCTTGTTCGGTTGGATGGATATGTGGTGGAATCCGATGCCGACACAAGCCTACGGATGGACGGGGGCTATGACCATTCCGCGTGTCGTTACACTTGACGGGAATGGAAAGCTTGCATTCACGCCAGCGCCAGAGCTTCAGCAGCTTCGATGCAACGAGCAACAATTTGGTGCCTTCCGCTTGTCGTCGGAGCAAACGGATCTTCTCGATGAGGTCAAGGGAGATTGTCTTGAAATAGAAGCCATCATACATATAAATGAAAGCGATGCCAATCGCTTCGGATTTCGGTTGCGTCGTTCTGCAGACAGCTCACAAGAAACAGTTGTTACCTGCTGTCTGACGAACGGCGAACTGATCGTGGATCGAACGAGATCGGGTATTGTAGACGGAGGCATAAGAGTTATTCAGTTGATGCCGGCGGCGAATGGAAAACTGAAGCTGCAAATATTCCTGGATCGTTCCTCTTTGGAGCTATTCGCGAATGACGGTCAAACGACGGCTTCCTTCCGTATTTACCCAGATCCGCAAAGCTTAGGAATCAGCATTTTTGCCGAGGAAGGATGCATCCAGTTCGAATCCTTGGCGATCTGGAAGTTAAACGCGATATGGTAGAAGTTGCACCGATCGTGCTGCGCTCCCATAGTCTGGAGGTCATAGTTCGAAAGCCAGGTACTAACTACAACGGTACGAGATTTGATTGGACCGGTTGGGTCTCTAGCATTACGTTGCACAACCGCCACACTTTTTGTACGGATGAATCGTTGACGCCAGGTGAGGGAACGGGGGGGTCTGGACTCTGCAATGAATTTGGCATTTTTCAGCCAATTGGTTACGAGGAAGCGCTTCCAGGAGGGCAGTTCCCGAAGCTGGGTGTAGGTCTCTTGACCCGTCCGGATGAAGCGAGCTACAAATTCTCCCGTCCGTACATGGTTGAACCTTTCTTCATAGAAACAAAGGCAGACGAATCGAAAGTGACGTTCACCGTTCACGCACACCCATGTAATGGATATGCGGCGAAACTCGTTAAAACCTTATCTGTGAAAGATAACTTGCTTTCCATTGCGTACGAGTTAATCAATTTGGGTGAAAAAACAATTGTGACGCATGAATACTGCCATAATTTCGTAGCAATAGACGGAAATCCTCTCGGACCAGACTATCGGCTGAAGTTGCCTATGACACCTACCAGCGAGCCTAGTTCTCCTTTAGATTTCAAAGATGGGGATATGACCTGGGCTTATACGCCGGAACAACCGTTTTACTCAGGCTTAAGTGGACCTTTTCCTCCAGGCTTGCAATGGGAATTGACGCATAAGTCCGGTGTGGGGATGCGTGAATCCGTTGATTTTTCCCCTGGATTCATCGCGCTTTGGGGGAACGCTCATGTGATCTCGCCGGAGGTATTTATGGAGATTGCCGCGCTCTCGGGTCAAACGATTCGTTGGATAAGGCAGTTTGATTTTTTCGAGCACCATATGGAAGGAAGGACGGGCAGATGAGCGGGAAAACAGCACTCGTTACAGGGGGAAGTCGTGGAATTGGTCGCGGCATTGCGCTGGCCATGGCAGCCAGGGGTTATGATCTCGCGATCAGTCATTGGAAGGATGCAGATAACGCTCATCTCACAGCAAGGGAGATTGAAAATCAACTAAACCGCCAATGCGTTGTATTTGAAGGGAACTTAGAGGAGGAGGAGGAGCCTCTTAAATTAGCTAAGGAAGCCATTCGAACGCTGGGTCATCTCGACGTTCTCGTTAATAATGCCGGTGTTACGATTTTTCAAAATGCGGCCAATATGGAGCTAGAAAAAATAAATCGATTACTCCACCTCGATTTACGTGCTCCATTACTTCTTATGCAGGCGGTGTCCAGTCACATGATCGAACAGGGAGTCCGTGGAAGCATACTCAATATCACCTCAACTCGGGGAGAGAGGGCTTATCCGGGAGATGCTGTATACGGCGGTGTCAAGGCGGCGCTGACTCGAGTAACAGCTTCGATTGCACTGGATTTGGCGCCATATGGGATACGCGTGAACTGCATTGCTCCAGGGGCGATTCAAACAAATGACAATCGAAGTGACTATTATCGCAAGTTCGGTCAGCGAATTCCTCTCGAACGTCCTGGTACACCAGAAGATATAGGAAAGGCCGCTGTATGGCTTACCTCAGAAGAGGCGTCCTATATAACGGGAACGACCATTCGCGTCGATGGCGGACTCATTCTGCCAGGGATGCCAGAAACAGAGGAAGGTCTCGGGTGGAGCTAAAGGTGATTTAAACCACAGCAATCAGCTCGTATAAATTTTCAGAAATGGGAGATGCGCCAAACATGTCACAATTACAAATCCGAGATGTACGGACGATTTTGACTGCTCCAGATGGTGTTAACCTTGTTGTCGTTAAAATAGAAACGAATGAGCCCGGCCTGTACGGTTTGGGCTGTGCAACCTTCACACAGCGTCATTTGGCCGTGGCAACCGCTGTAGATCAATACTTGAAACCATTCCTCATCGGAAAGGATCCTCTCCGAATCGAGGACATTTGGCAAACCTCAATGGTCAGTGCCTATTGGCGCAACGGACCGGTGTTGAATAATGCTGTTTCAGGTATGGACATGGCGCTGTGGGATATTAAGGGGAAGCTCGCGAACATGCCCGTGTATGACATGCTTGGCGGAAAGCTCCGGGAAGCGGCGGTCGTTTACCGGCATACTGACGGTCGGGATGAACAAGAAGTAGAAGAGAATGTACGCAAGTATATCGAGCAGGGCTACCGCATCCTACGCTGTCAAATGGGTGGGTACGGCGGGAAAGGCCATAAGTTTCATTCACCGGAGAACGCGCAGCTAGGGTCCTATTTCGATCCAGATGCATACACACGAAGTGTGCCGAGGTTGTTTGAGCATTTGCGCAGCAAGCTCGGTAATGAAATTGAGCTGCTGCACGACATTCATGAGCGTCTTGTACCTATCGAAGCGGTAAGGTTGGCCAAACAGCTTGAGCCATATCGATTATTTTTCTTAGAAGATGCTCTTCCGCCCGAGCAGCTGGATTGGTTCCGGCAAATCCGCAGTCAGTGCGGCACACCGCTCGCTATGGGCGAACTGTTCGTCCATTCAGCGGAATGGATGCCGCTTGTTACAGAAAGATTGATCGATTTCATTCGCTGCCACATCAGTGCCATCGGCGGGCTGACGCCCGCCAAGAAGCTGGCGACGCTATGTGAGGCGTTTGGTATACGAACAGCTTGGCATGGACCGACTGATATCTCTCCGGTGGGTCAGGCCGCTAATATTCATCTTGACTTGAGCAGCCCGAATTTTGGCGTTCAGGAGTGGAGTGAATTTTCCGACAAAATGCGTGAAGTATTTCCGGGCTGTCCAGTGGTCCGAAACGGCTATGTATATCTGAATGAGAAGCCTGGTTTGGGCGTTGATCTGGACGAGAGCAAAGCATCGCTTTATCCCTGCCATAATCGTCTGCCAGAGTGGACGCTTTCTCGCATTCCCGACGGTTCTCCAGTGCGACCATAACACTCAAGTCCTTCGAGTAGGAGTTTAAACCGACATGGGTATTCCCATTTTGTTCAATCGCATACCACCAGATAAACGTCTGGACAGAGAGGCATCGATCACCTTAGTTCTTCAATCGCTATTCACCTTCGGTTCATCACTGTCCAGCATTTTTCTGAACCTGTATCTGTGGCGGTTGACGGAAAGTTTATGGATTAACGGGATTTACAACATTGTTTCCAATGCTTTCATTGCCGTATGCTTCGTTATCGGGGGTAAATTGGCAAAGGTGTTAGACCGTATGATCGTGAACCGAATCGGAATCACACTCATTGCTTTGTTTTACCTTTGTATCCTGCTGGCGAAGGAGCATGTAGCCGAATATTGTATTCTTTTTGCCGTATTCTAGAAGAATGGCGGGGTAAGGATACTCGGGATTCCAACTGTCTCAGATCGTATCGCGCATGACAGTTAAGTTGTACTTTTGAGCCGATGGTGGAACCTATATTTCACTCCGACTCCTATGGGTACAGACCGGGAAAATCCGCGATAGATGCGGTTCGAGTAACAAGAACCAGATGTTGGCGACATGACTGGGTGTTGGAATTTGACATTAAGGGTCTATTCGACAACATCGATCATGGGTTGCTTATGAGGCAGTAAGGAAACACACGGACTGTCCTTGGGTCATTCTCTACATCGAAAGATGGTTAAAGGCTCCGTTTCAAATGAAGAACGGAGAGAAAGTAGAACGAACTTCCGGCACACCCCAAGGAGGGGTGATCAGTCACGATAAATGGATGGGAATCAAACATCCTCATAATCCGTGGGCAAGATACGCGGATGATGCAGTGATCCACTGTCGTACGAAAGAGGAAGCTGAACGCCTGCTTGAGCAACTCAGAAAGGGCCTGAGGGTGCGATTCCCTTGGGCTGCTTACCTCAAAATCATTTGTCGCGACTCCGCCCAGTGGTGGTACCACAGAAAAAAGCACAGTCCTCTCTTAAATTTTAGGGAGCTGTACCTTTTTAATTTCTAGAGGGACTTTTTCAGTTACCTCGAGTATTTATGAGCAGTTTTGTTTGATTCAGAAATTTACACTTTATTTATGATTTGTAAATGAATGCAAATGTTGTTGACAACGAAGTAGCTAATCCGTTATTGACTATAACTACCCAGTTATTTCCTTGGGGGAAACTCAACACTGTATACGGAATGGCCCTATCGTTGCTCCAGCCTGCACTTATGGTTTTAAAGCTCAGTGCATTAAAAGTAAACCTGAAAATTGTATTGGCTGGAACAATCCGAGTAAATTCATCACGGAAAAATCCATTGCCTAAAACTACTGTTGCCCGTGCTTTCCGTGTGACCGCAACACTCATAATCTTCTGTCCCTTTTTGACTACCATTTTTTTGCCAGAAATATTGATTGTTCTCTTTTCCATACTCATTCCTCCTATTTTTTCGATAGCGCGCTACCTAAGTAATATATTCATAGACTAGTCGAATAGATTGGACAAACGACGTGCGTAATGAGCATAAATTTAATAGGTGGTACCCGTGGCGAATGTGAACGTGAATGAACATGTAGTGGATACGTTCACGCCAAGAACGCTGAAATGCCTTATAGATAAAAAAGGTTCATTCATGATGAATGCGTGACGCATGTGTGCATGAATTCTATGGAACGAACGTGAATTTGATGAATGAATGGCTGACTGTAGCGGAAATGTCCAAGGAACGGGCATCCCTGAAGAAACTATTAGGCGATACATAAACCGGCATGCCCTTCATCTTCAAGAGAAACGGCAGCACAAAAGGTATTCAATTGACAAGGAATCCAAGGCTATGTTTGTTCAGATCCGCGAATGCTATTCGGACGGCATGAACGCTGATCAGGTGGAAGACTTATTGGCAGGCAATACCCCCACGATTATAACCGTGAATGACGATGGTGACCGCGTGACCGTGAACATGGTTGAAGCCTTGTCAGGACTGAATGAACGCATGGACGGTCAGGAAATCATGCTTAAAGCATGTGCTCAGCTAATCCCAGCAGCCGTAACGCTACCTGATCCACGCCAGCAACAGCGTGAACGTGTGACTGAAAGGCTGACTGAATGTCGATACGGATAAACGGTACCTCTATACAAAGAAGCCACTCCCTTGTTAGGAGTGGCTTTGTCTTTATATACTGATGTAAATCTTATGGTCAAATTGTACTTTGTGTTTAGATACAGTATGGTGAACCGTTGCATATAAAAAGTCAAGTCGATGAGCTAAGGGAAACGTTAGTTGAATAATTAACTATATACAAACTATGAAGGAGCTGCTGCAGCTCCTTTTAACATGTTCACAAAATAATTATTTTTGTATAGATGTATATCTGGGCGTTAAGCCAACGGTCTGAACAATGAGTCCAAATATCCTAGACCAAAAGTGGATGCAGATAGTTATAATTACGAATCGGACTAGCATACCCTAATAAGGGATGGGGGACTGATTATTATGGGACATGGTGCTTTAATACCTCTTTTTTGGTTGTATCTAAGTATATTTGTCGTGCAAATGCTGCTTAGCAGAATGAAAGTTATCCGGATTCCTTCCGTCTTGGCCTATTTGATTTTAGGAATACTACTTTCCTACTACGGTAGAGGGGTGTTTCATCAGGAGCAAATGAAATGGCTGGACGGTCTTAGTGAGTTTGGACTTTATTATTTAATGTTTTTGTCAGGAATGGAGATAGATTTTAAAATCCTTCGTTATCAAAAAGGAGCGAAGATCCGGCAAAACCCTCTTATTATCGGATTGTTAGTCTTTGTGGGGAGCGCTTTGTTGGCTTTTCTGTTAGGTACAAGAATTCACCAAATAGACCCCTCAATAAAGTCCTGGATGATTATGCTTATTCTTTTGACAACCTCACTCGGGATTGTGATGCCGGTCCTCAAGGAAACGGGAGTCATCAAAAGCCAGTATGGCCAACTGCTTCTAACGTCCGCAATTCTCGCCGATCTCATCACAATGATCATCCTCTCCATCATTGGAGGATCCTACCATATTGGATTTACGTGGCGTCAGGCTTCCGTAGGTTTGCTTCTGCCTTTATCCGTAATTATCTATCAAGCCATATTCAGACTGAGGAAAACCTCATTTTGGCATAAGGAATTCCACAAGAATTCCGTGGTCCGATTGCAGGGGTTACTGGCTGTTCTCGGCCTATATGGAATCATTACTGATATGACAGGGTCAGAGGCTATTCTAGGTAGTTTTTTGGCGGGGTTTCTTTTAGCGAGTTTTCATCTTCATGATCATCATCCGTTTAAGGAGCAGTTAGAAGGAATAGGCTACGGCTTGATTATTCCTATTTTCTTCGTCATGGTTGGATTCCGTTTTAATATATCGGAGTTTGTGAGATCCCCCGAGGCGTTAGGTTGGGTTCCCCTTCTTCTATCTACAGCCTATATCGTTAAAGTTCTCCCGATGATGTGTCTCGGACCGATTCTAGGCATGAGGAGAGCTCTGGCTGGCGGATTTTTGCTCTCGTCACGTATGACATTAATCGTTGTTGCGGCATCGATCGGCATGAGATTGGGAGTCATTAACAAGGAAATTCAAGATGCTGTCATTGTGGTCGCGATCATTACTTCTTTGTTATCTCCAATGATCTTCTCCATGAGTATTACGGAGCCGTCATAAGTTGTCGGGTGACAAGAACTTATCTCATTCCCGAAGGAGCTATTTTTTAAGTAAAATGATGGAGATCGCTCAGTCCGTCATTGAACGGGTAGAAGAGATTAAAATAGTGCAACTCTTTTAGTGTTTAGTCAAAAACTAGATGATTATTCAATAAATATAATAGTATGATTAATAATTAAACAATGGCTAAATCAAATTTTGATTAAGAATTGATTAAATATTCTTAATATTTATAACGATCCTATATACTTGTCTATAATTAGAAAAAGGGGGGCGCGATTATGAATAGTTATTTTTGTGTTCAGTGTAATTTGGTACATTCTAGATCTAATTCAACAAAGGAAACAATTTTCAAATCTGGCTTTCATTATCTAAATTCAACTTTGTACAGTGTTGGTGTATGTAATAAGCACATAAACTTGTCAATACAAATAGAAGATCAAACGATAATTAACTCATTCGTATTATGCGAGTGAGTTTTTATTTTTGCTCGTCGTATGATGAACCTAGTAGTTACCCTTCACAGTAGTTATTGAACGTGTGTATGTGAGGGAGTTTGGAATAAAATTGAATGATGAAGGGATGGAGAACGATAGTTCAATTCCGAAAGGGCCGCCGCATGGCAGCCCTTCACTTTGCTACGTACATTGCAATTAGTTCATATACATATTCGTCAAAGGAGAGACAACCAGTAACAACTGAGGAGGGTTATAACATGAAGGTTATTATATTCGCAGTCATGTATTTTTGCTTTTCTCATTGTGCTATCAGCGTGTTCGGGCGGAGGTATCGTAGAAAAAGAGCTGACGCTAGAGATTGTGACGCATGAAATGGAAAACGAAGGTCTTAAATTATTGGGTATAGATCCAAAGGGTAAAAGCGGTGATTCTAAACAAGGGATAGGGCCTCTTTGACGAGTTAAACAATGTTGGAGCTAATTCATACGCCATCGATAGGTACACGATGGATAAAACCGCTACAGCTAATGGTCCATTCGAAGCAAACGTGTATATTTATTTATTTGATTCTGAACAAGCGCGTATCGACGGAAGTAAAGATTTGAACAACAAACTGGAGTTCGCCAAGCTTATCAGTAATCCCAGCGTTTACAAGAAAAAGAATGTGATGATATGACAATGTAAGAGGACAAGAACATATATCGATTAGAATCCGCGATTAGAGCGGATTTTTTAATTTATGGATATAACTTCTTGTCCTTTGCAAAAGACAAGAAGTTGTATTGTTCGCCGAAAATGGACGAAAAGATGATACCTTTCCCGTTGTTGCTAAAGGATACAAGTTGACTGTCACTTTTTCATTATACAATACGACTTAATGTCCTAGTATTTGGTTTTCTCTACATGTTCAAACGCTTCGATTTTCGTTGAGATAAGGGCATGAGAGTTCAATAAACACACTAAGGCAGTCGGAAGGAAACGATCAGCTGTCTTTGGTGCGCTTGGCAGCGGAATCTACTAAGGCAATCACTGTGTACTCGATTTTGAGCATTTGGCGATCTTAAGATACAAAACGAAAATGATACGGAATACTGTTTTGGACTCGAATTCATTTTACAGATGTAATGAAGGCGGCATAGCGGATTCGATGTTATAAGCAACAATCGTTTCCATATCTTGAAAAAGAAAATGTCATTAAAATAACTGTATGCAGCAGCTCCGGTCTTTTCTACAATGTAGGAACAACCAGGAGATTGACCCCGCGTTCAGTTGAAAAAATGGTCGAGAAATATGCTGTTGCACACGGTAGACCAGCACTAACAGTTCACACACTTCGGCATTCATTTGCAACTAGATATCATCAAGAGAACAACGATGTGCCCAAACTTAGAAATCAACTCGGGCATTCTGCAATACAAACAACAATGATATATACACATTTAACAAACGATGAATTAAAAAAAGCAGTCGATAACATGGACGTTAACTATTGAAGGAAGCAACGCTGTATGTTTTGCAACCAGTTTCAGTTCATTTTATTAGGAGTAACTGTTAATTTCAATGGCAATATTGAAGCAAAAGTGGTTGCATACTGTTAATATTAACAATTGATTGCAACCACTTTTGCTTCACAAATTCTTCGCGGATGGGGAATGCAACTGGTTTTGCTTCCTCAATGCAACCACATTTGCTTCAACGGACAGATGAGGAGTGAAGCGTTGGCTTAGGGAAGTGGTCAGCGCTTTTGGGGATTAATACATATTCATAAAACCCGTATTTTATACATATGTATATGTTTGTCGTGCCATTTCTCAATCTTATTATTAATACGCAGCTGTCTAATGACACAAATGTGCCTCCATAAATGACACAAATGTGCCTCCATTTTATAGGGCGCAGCTGCTTTTCCCGCTTATTTCACAATTGAGAATACTTTTAAACCTGCCAAATATTTTTCTGCAGTTTTCTTTTTCTTTTCACTGTCTAATCCTAATTGTATCGCAAGTCTCATAGGTAAATGCGAAATTTCATCCTCATGAATGTATTTTAATTTACTTTCTTGATAAGGACAAAATATTTCTATATTTGATCTTTTAATCGTTTTTGGATCTTCCATAACATGATATTCCAATATAGAATCTTTTTCATTTTTTAAAAACGAAAATAATTTTATGTTTGCTGTAAAGTCATCATATTTGGTTACTGGACGGATACTTTGTGGTGCATACTTTTTTGCAATTCTTAACCATTCATAAAAATGGGAATCCGCTACATTCCAAACCATGTGGCTGATCATCCAATTCAGCACTCTATCACTAACTTCGTTCGAGGCTATAATATTTAATATTGTATCTTTAATTGATTCTTTATTTATGTAAAATGGGAGTTCTAGTGACTTCAAGTTCTTTTTCCGTAGTGGTGCAGTTTCATTATAGAAAGGATTAATATTATAGAGGGATTCTCTCCAAAATATATAAGCATAGGCTAATGGACATATATCAGGAAAATGTACCTCCCCCTTTCTTTTATATAGCCCTGCAAGTCGTTTAATACAATGACTATGTTCGGCAAGAAAAGTTTTTAATATATTTTTTTCATATGAGATCAGTATGTTTCGACATGTATTATAAACCTCGTCATAAAGATTGATGTCAGCCTTTTGTAGAATTTTCTTTTGATTAATATATGATTTTCTATTTGATTCTACAGTTGTCGAAAGCAAGTGATCAATTACCTTTGTGTTATTTTTTAATAACTGTTTAAGGACTATAGATTTGTCAATACGTATCCTTTTTGGCATACTGAGGTTTAGCCAATTAGAGATTCTTATATCTGTAATGCATAGTTCAATTGTCCAAGAGTCTATGAATAAAGAAGCACCCTTTTGTTCACTTAATAAGCTCTCACCACAACTACATAAGAAACCTTGTTCAAATTCATGTGGAGCAAGGCGATAGGGCAATTCTAGTTTACACTTTAAACAAATTCGTTCTAATTTGATTTGATGAAATGGGCAAAGATCAATGATGTTTAATTGATGGAGAAAACTATGATAGCCCACATCAATGCACTGAGCACAGTAAACAAGACAATCATCAAATATTAGCTGCTTGGTACTTACTTGATTAATGTATTTTATTTTTTCGAGAATCGACCATGTCGATTCGAAAGGTTTGATCCATTTTTCGTTCCAGGTTATTGACACTCCTCCATACGGCCCCCTACTTTAATTGAGTCTATTACGATAATTTATCAAGTTACTGGTTTGCTTGGGGCTTCAATTCTCTATATTAGCCACCATACTCCAAATGTAATAATCTGATGGTTCCTGATTTCTATATTTGGATGGACTATCTCCACCCATTGGAGTGTCATTAATGTACTTAAAATAGCCTTCCATATCTATTCTTGACAAATTAATAAGGTCATCCCAGTCTGGATCTTTCACATTCAGATATGCAAAAAAACGTTAATCGACACACGTCTTGAATTGCAGTCTCCAGCGAATACTATCCGTATCAATCAAACGCTGCGCTTAACGTATTTTTTGACTAAATGCCTAAAATTTTCGCTTATTTTTGTAAAAGAAATATTGTAATCTACACGTGTTATGTAATATGGGATTCCCAGATTTCTAACGTCCCATTTAGGTGACGTCTCGCCATCCAAATCCTGTAGTCTTCTTTGTACTTCATCTCCGAAGCGACTACTTGCTTCAGTTATGTTTTCATTAATAAGTTGTTCCACATACCGATATAACGAACGGAGGCCTTTATCCTTAGTGTTAAAGGGGTATTCATTAAGTTGAATGCCTTCTGCTCGGCAGAGTTTTAGAAACTTATCATCGCGTAAATCCTTGACTCTAATGAATTTATCAACTGCAGCACGTTTACGACGATTTAGAATGTAATTTTTAATCATAACTTCAATGTTTGGATATTGTTCCAATAACTTTTTAAAAGCACCTGTAAGCTTGCTTTTCCCAAATCCATCCGTTTCACTAATTCTGAGGTATGTTTCCCCTGTTCTTTTGTAACCTAACAGTGCTCGAAATCCCCATAATGAACCTTCATTATCACGTTCTAGACACTTTTTAACGAATTTTCGTAGTTCTTTTCTAGAGACTCCAGTTAAGTTTTTTATTTCTTCGAGAGTGACTTCGTTATCTAAATATAGTTCAACTGCTTTTTTTCTATTTTCAAAAGTCTTATTATGTTTTTCTAAGTAAACGGTTGGCCATTTTGAATAGTCTAACTCTTGAATTGAATATTCCACATTTTCTACAAATCGACTTCTACTCAAAGATCCATACCTCCGTTTTAGCTCCGACCTCAATAGTATTTAAATTCGCATTCAGTAGTCCTTCATAAATTAAATTGAAAATTGCATCTCGTACCCTATGTTTAGACAAAGTAGTAAAGTGTGATTCAATTTGAGCAATTGTAACTTTGGAATTTGATTGTAAAAAATTTAATATTGATTTACGATCGATTAAATTTTTTTCAATTCTATTGTCAATATACGGAAGAATTCTTTTGTAATTATTAAGCAAAAGTTTATTTTGATAAATGTAAGTGTCTGTATGGATTTCATATAGAAAATTGTTAAATTCGCACCATTTAGTTTGCTTTTGCACTTGTAAGGATGACCGTAAGGAGAAATCATTATGATCTTTATCAAGTTCCTTAGCATACTTAACCTCAATAAAAATTTCATTGTTATCCTTATTTAGGATCCACATATCGAATATTGTATCAATCCATTCTTCATCAACGAACTCTTTGACATGTTTCGGTTGTTCGCAGAATAATTTAACATTCGAATCAAATTCAACAAGAATCCAATGATCATATTCAAGATCACTATTTAAATACACATTTCGTCTAAGTTTGGGGCTATAGCTATACCATAAATTGTTACCATAACGGCCATTTCGTCGTTTAACTATAACCGGATGTGTAAACATATTTGGTCCTCTTTTCATTTGCTTTTGGTTATTTTTCCCTTTATGTAAGATTTATAAACAAAAGATTTTCATTTAAGGATTATAGTAAATTAATAAAATGGTAATACTAGAATTTAAGAGTAATCATAGATTAATAGAGGTGAACATTATGCAACAGTATGAAATATATAAAGTAGTTGGTAATAAAATAAAACAGCTTAGATTAGCTCAGGGAATGACACCAACATATTTAGCAAACAGAATAAACTTATCGCGTCCCTCGATTATTAATATTGAAAATGGTGTCCATCGTATTCAATTACATACACTTATCGAAATTACTAATGTTTTGGATGTTAATCTTTATACTTTGCTCGATGGAAATTATTCCGAATAAAGTTAAACTAAATAAAAAAACAATCTCCAAATTGGGATTGTTTTTTTTATTTAAAGTCTTTCCATTACGTAACAAAGAGTTCATTAAAATCTTTTGCTAAAGATTTTGAACCATGAATTCCTTTAATGTATTTTAATGGTCCATTGGTTGACCAATCAATTATTTTAAACTTGATAACTTCTTTTTTAATGCCTAAGTAATCGAATTGTTTCTTGTTATCTGTAGTACATTTTCTTAAAATTTTTGAGCCAGCTATTGAAAGTGCGTCCAAGCATACAATATGAGTTATTCGATAGCCATTATAATCAAGCCATTGTTGGGGAAAAGTTTCTTTTAGTGCATTATAATAGGTTAATGCCATGTTCAATTTTTCTTCTTTGGAATAAGTCATGATTTCATGATCTTTTAGTAACAAATGTAAAGTTCTATAAATATTTTGAAGTGTTATATGTCGTCCCTTATTTCTTTTACCAATTATGCTACCAATATTGTAAAAAGGACTCTCATGTCTTACTAATAATTCTGTAGCAATCCAGCTGATATCATCTGAATCCCTGCGAAGGAATTTACTTAGTGAAGATCCTATACCTCTTGCTTTTGTATTAATTGTATCAAAGAGTTTTATCTCTTCATCTTCATCTAAGCAATGGAAAGCCAAAAATGGGACATTGATGTCAGCGTTAGTTTCTTGAATATATCTTTTTATCCCTCCAAGACGATGTTGACCATCCATTAGAGAAGCTTTTCCATTACAAATGAGCCTGCCGTACTGCGGCCTGTGCTTATCATAGGACGAAAACTCCCAAAGCGAGCCTGCGTTTAATAAAATAGGAGTAAAAAGTGCATCCTGTCCTTTCGACAAGTAAACTGCGAAATCATTGCATCTTTTTGGATCTACTGGCCTTTGATATCCCTTTACAGTAGGATCATCATATGGCTTCACAAAAGTAAGATTTAAAGCAATCGTTGCAGATAAGTTACTTTGGTACGCGATTTTTCCACGCATTTTACTTTGTAAAACATTTTCAATCACAATCGGACTAGGAAGTAAATTATTCATATGTTGTTTTCTCCTGTGATTTAAGAATAATTAATAATTAAATGATTCCTAATAATGTATCTGGCTTGGGAAATGGAAGGATGATTAAATCCATTTTTATTTCACTCTGATTATCTGGACATTCGATCATGATGCCCAGTTTAATAAACAATCCAATAACTTCTTGCATATTGCAAGGATAGACAAAGCCGTTCTTTTCTAACCTATTTGCAATATTTTGTTCGCGGGCAGAATAAAGATTGTACTCGCTCATCTCACTTTTTGAAATGAAATGAGAATTTTTATTTTGAAATTTCCAAAATAAATCTTTGTCATTGTTTCGTATTAAGTAATCGATAATACTATCTTTCGAAAAATCCAAAGCTATGCAATTACTGATTTGAGGCAGCGTAATTATGTTAACAATAGGAAGACAGGCTAGCCAGCCATAATCATAGATACTTTGGGGAATAATACATTGGCCATCTGGGATCATTTTTAATTGGGAAAGTTGACTGACAGTTATTTTCCCAGTATACATTTTTGGACATCTCCCCTTACTAAGAATATAAATAAGTTTTGCAGTTTAATATTACCACTTATAAGTTATATTATCAATGTTCATTACTTATAAGGGGGTTTATTTCTGGTTAATACTCACCTACTCTGAATATGAGGTGATTCAATGACATATTTAAAGAAATTAGTTGGCGAAAAAATTAGAGAAATTAGAAAAAATAAAGGCCTCACACAGGAAGAATTAAGTGAAAAGGCACAGATAAAATATACATACTTAGGTGATGTTGAACGAGGAGTACGAAATATTTCACTTGAATCTTTGGAAAAAATAATGAATGCTTTAGAAATAAGACCAGGTGATCTATTCGATTATCGAGAGCTTAGGTTGAACTCAAATGAAATTGAACTCGACGCGGTTTTAGAGGTCCATCACAATTATTTGAAACATAAGCGTGTCGAGGATGTAAAGATGATACATACTATATCTAAAGAAATATTTAGAAATTTAGAAAACAAATAAAAAATGGTTAATTATTGCTAAATTGAGGCAATAATTAACCATTTTTTAGTCCCACTTACTTCTACACATTAATTTTATTTAGTGTTTTAAGCCACTCAATTACTATTTGATCCTTTATTTCAAATGCTTCATTCCACCTATCTGTAATCACTTTTCCTGATAAGTAACACCCGCACAAACAAGTATACGGTATATTATTTGATAACTGATGGACATTGATTTGTTTTTTGCATTCGGGACATTTCTCATTTAAATTTTCTAAGTGAAATGGACAATGAGTAATTAATTTAAATTGATGTAAATAACTATGGAATTGGGTATTGATACATGAACTGCAGAATACCAAATGTGTGTGGAATACACTCATCGGGCGGATATTATCTAATTTAATTAGTTTACGTAGACTCTCCATATCCCTAATAACATCCGACAAATCCATACCTAAAATATTATTAATATGTTCTAAGTCGAAACCTAATAAAGTATATAGGTTTCTAAATTTCCGTTGACCCGGAACATATTCTGGGTTTATTTCTTTTAGAAGTTCGTTACCAGTTACTAAGTTAACTAATTTACATTTTTCAAATACTGACCAAATAGATTCGTAAGGTTTCACCCACTTTCTATTCCAAGTTATCATTAAATTTCCGCTTTCTATTAGTTTATTTTCTGAGTGAGATTAATTATGCAGTTTCATACTTCTTTATTTTTGCGAAAACTATTAACCTCTTTACCCGATAATCATCATTGATGAAAGGTTCTCGTTTAAAAGATTTGAGAATTTCTTCTTTCATCATGAATAAACCAAGCTCTTTATGCAGTATTAACCACTTTTTGACTTTTTACTTCTAATCCTCGAAATAAAAATGTATAGGCTCTAGTGGAGCGTCAACTACAATACTTTCCGTTAGGGGCACACGGGTCAAAATAGACGCATGATCGATTACCGTGTTTTATCAATTTTAGACGCCTTTGTCGTATAGCTTGCCGTTTTATCGAATACATCGCATAGGCTTAATGATTTGTTACCAGATGGGTAACCTTGATGAATTCATTATTTAAAATGAATCATTGTGACTTAACCCATAAGTTTGCCGCTTTGGAAAGCTTATGCTTCCAAATTACCATGGCAAACTTATGCTTCTTAATACAAAAAGCCCTTGAAAATCAAGGACCTTTGATTAAGCAAAATTCAATTTGTGTTAACCTTATTTTCTATGTCTTTGGGACAATTAAAATAAGCTCCGCATCAGTAGTAATAGTACATGACCTATTCAAAGCATAGGAATGAATGAGATTAACGATGATAGCCGCTAGCATTCTTCGAGTTCAAATTACATGCTACAAAGGAACATCGTACAACAGCGATCGAAAAAATGCTGATATTGATACAAATCATAAACAGATTTACTAACATACCTGTTTTCAATCACACAGACAATTGATACGCATCATAGCTACTTTACCGTTAGTTTCACATGGATCCTAAAAATAACGTCGATACAATTCTCTCCTTCGTTCACCCCGCAACTGAGCATAAATTTGAGTGGTTGATGCTTTCTCATGCCCAAGCATCCCTTGTATAAACTCCAATGGTGCACCGTTATCTAACAGTTGACAAGCATAGGTATGCCGAAAACGATGTGGGTATACATTTGCAGCTACTTCACCTCGCGCTGCCAACAGTTTTAATGAGTGACGGATCGTTGGGATACTCAAACGGCGGATAGGATGGCTTTCGGTGACAAACAACGCTTTACTGGAATCCTCACGACTCTCAAGGTATCGTTTTAACCACACCTTGCACTCTGTCGTAAAATATACTTCCCTCTGTTTGGAACCTTTACCATTTACAATAGCCGAGCAGTTTTCCCAGTTGATGTCTTCAATATTTAATTTCTGTACTTCGCCGACACGGCAACCCGTACAATACAGAAATTCTAGAAGAGCATGCTCACGTGGTGAATGACATGAAATCTTTAGATGGATAACATCTTCTTCAATCAGAAATTTGGGAATTCGTTTATCCATCTTTGGTTCTCTCAACTTAAGGGATGGATTTTTAGGAATATGGCCTTCTTCAAAAGCAAAACGAAAAAGAGAACGTACAAATCGGATCCGATGTCCTAAACTGCTTGGTTTTAATCGCTCTGTTTGTTTGGCCAAATAGTCTTTTAGCTGATTTAAAGATACCTCCTGGAGTTCGAGATTACCCATTTCGCGAATCAACATCTTTAACTGAAGAGAGTAAGCTTTTAATGTGTGAGGACTGAACCCCAATATTCGTTTATCGGTTTCATACAGTATCCATAGCTCGTCTAATTTCATAGCAAAACCCTCCCAAATCATCTAATAATATTAGTTTTACTAGAATCAGGAGGATTTAATCTGTCTAAATCATCTTTTTCAAAATAATTAAGATATCACGCAGTTTAAATCTAAGTGCCCATGAGCTTAATAACAAAATCTTAGAAACATATTCGAAACTGACTGTTAAAATTATTTCATAACTTCTCGAGTTTTACTGTAAATTATTTTATTTCATAAAGGGAGATAACAATGCCAAAACAACGTCAACTAATAGAACCTTCAGACTTTGAACGAATGCGTGTATTTCAACAGCCAATCTCAATCTTTTTACAAGGTGAACTTATAGGTGAGAATGTAATAATTCAATCTCATGATGAAGAACTTGTATTAAGCACCATTGGAGAATGGTACGTTAAGGCAAATTGTCAATTTCTTAGTAAAAGATAATTCCAATACTATACTCATAATCATAGAATATAGTTATCATTAATAAGAATAAACCTAATAATAAAAGGTCAGTCTGCTGATGCAAACTGACCTTTTGTTATTCAACTATCGTTTCCGTTAGCGTAACGGTTATCTATAATACGGTCCCCCGCGCTGTCTGTAACGGCAAGTTATAAGATGCGACTATACTCCTCTTCTCTTCCCCCAAGGCTTGAAATAGGAAATGACCACAATAAACAACATCATCGCGAAGCTTATAGCAAGACCGACAAACAGCATTTGGCGGTTCTGCAAGTAGAGCGGATTATCCAATGGATGCACTTTTGACGAGAAATGGCTTCGAAGCGATCATGGATCGATCCGAGCGACCGCCGAAAAGTCATTATCTATGTTCGGAAGGACAAGGCTGAGAGAGACATTTATCCGTTATTTCAATCGCTAGGTACAGCGCTTCACACTCATTTTCATGACTATTCCGAAACGGACATCAGGTTTTCGCTGGACTTTCTTGCCAAATGTCGTTTGGTGATGGAAGAGGCTAGGAAACATATGTAAGGAACGGTTGATGACCGCGGACGGCCTTTGTTGCTTAAAGGTGGAAGAAAAAGCTGTTAACCCTTGTCCACGACCCTGAGCGAACGCTGTCGCAGCACCAGTCATCGGCATGGCGAAGAAGGACAGTCCACTCAAGGACATATTGCAAAACTTGCCGTTATTTATGATACGGTTCTCCGTAACGGGCCTATCGGCGAAAAACCCTCAAAGTGTGTCACGTGGCAGCCTTGATGGCCCTAAAGTACTTTTAGGAAGTACCCGGCGATGCCGAAGATCGAGATCGCGACAATGATCGGCAGCAGGTACTTCGCGGGCGCCTCGATGATCTTGGCGAAAATCTTGACGAGTGGCATGTTCAGGACGAGCAGCATCAAGTTGCCGTGAACCGCAGGCTGCCGCGGGACTTCCGCTGAACAGGAGACGAACCGCCCAACCGTACGACGGTTGGGCGGTTTTTTATGAGTGCTGATTTCGAAGGAAACTCAATATTTCATCTTGCAGGGTCTTCTGGAATTGTACCCGATCGAAGCCTGGAGGATCTTGGGACGGTGGAAACGACGAGTTGATCATCGACTCCGGAAACGGGCTTAGGAAGGAGAAGTGCCCGGCATTCTCGACCGTACGATACAGAATCATGTTTCGGTCTGCAACTCCTCCCAGTATAATCTGGGCGTGAAATAACGGCGTATGCGAATCCTTCTCCGCGTCCAGCATCAGGATCGGAACGGTAACCGAGTTTAGCGCCCCCTCGGCTTGGTACCAGACCGATGCCGGAGCCAGTAATACCAGAGAGCGGATTCGGCGGTCCGGCTCGACTTCGATGAGCTGAGGTTGATAGTCCGGGGACTCGTGCGGAAAAGAAGTCGGTACGCCGCCCGCCGCCGCCAAAGCCGTGTAACCTCCCATCGAATGCCCGATGATCGTGACGGCATCCGGTTTCATTTTCCCATCGAACCTCTTATTCTCGAAAAACCAGTCAACGGCCATCTTAAGATGTCTCGGCCTGTACGAGAGGTTCTTTGCCGTACCTTCCAGGCTATTATCGTTCCGGTTATTGAACGGATGCTCCGGCATGCCGACGATAAACCCATTTCGCGCCAAATGCCTAGCCAGCGTTCGGTACGCAAGCGGCGTACCGCCGGAGCCGTGAGAGACCAAGACCAAAGGGAACGTTCCTTCCGCCGGCTCCGCGTCTCTCGCGAGCTCCAACGGATAAGGTCCCAATCGATCCTCCGATTCAGGGGTATTTGAGGGATACATCACCAGCATCGGGAATGAACGACCTAGCGAAGCATCGAATATTTCAGTTTCGCAGTATCCTGCATAACCTTGCTCAACCATCGTGTTCTGTTCCATCTGTTTGTCCCCTTCCAAAGTGTTAGGAAAATAATGTATTTGACTGGCACCCGTTGATTAAAGGGCAGAAGCGTTCAATAAGAAAGCTCTCAATCGGCAAATGGGGATTTCCATTTTTTGTTTAAATCTGGATTTACAAAGGCCTCTTTGAACTTGTCAATTTTGAAATCAATCATCCTTTGTGTCTCCAGTAATCTGTCAATCTCGTTCTGAATTCTATTCTTGTGTTCGATTAGAATGGAGACTCTCTCAGGGAGTGAGGCTTCACCCATTTCGTAAAGCTTACGGAAATGCTTCATTTCTTCCAGTGTCATTCCGGTTGCTTTGAGTCTCGTTAAAAAGACCATGCCTTCCAATTGATGTTTACTGTACGTTCTGTGTCCGCTTGCTTTGCGGTCGGCATACGGAAGTAACCCGATCTTCTCGTAATAGCGGATCGTATCTTCTGACAGACCCGTGAATTCAGCCGCCTGTTTTATTGTGCTTACGGTTTCGGGAATGTCGATCACTTTGCCGCACCTCCTGACGTATTACCACGGTATCACTCCGTTCTCATCAAAGAAACCGCCGTTCGGACCATCGCCCAGAAGGGTGGCGAGTTTCACGACAATGGAAGCGCCCTGTTCAACGGTACGATAACCCGTATGCCCATTCAAATCCGTAGCTGTGTACCCTGGATCAGCTGAATTTATCTTGATCGGCGTATCTTTTAATTCTTTGGCAAACAAGACTGTTAGTGCATTGACAGCCGTTTTCGAACTCATGTAGGCGAGTAAATTTATTCCGTATTTTTCGGCATCCGATTCCGGGGTATTATACTCGGTCAAGGAAGCCAAGCCACTTGAAAGGTTTACAATTCTGCCAGCAGGCGATTTTTTAATCAAAGGGAGCATTGCCTTAGTGACAGAAAAACTGCCGAAAACATTTGTCTCATAAGTATTCCTTAGAACAGTTAATTCGTGTTGACTCGGAGGAAGACCACTTTCTAAGCACACGCCAGCGTTATTAATCAGAACATCAAGCGCTCCATACTGATCATCAATTTGTTTTACTGCGGATTGTATTGTATCCAAGTCTGTTATGTCCAGGGTAATTGCCTTTGCATTTATGTTCTCAGCCGTCAGGGTCGCCGTCGCTTCCTGTCCTCTTGCTTCATCTCTTGAACCGAGCAATATTGTGAATCCTAGTTTGCCCAATTGCCTAGCAGTCTCAAGACCAATACCTTTGTTTCCGCCAGTGATCAAAACTATTTTTGATGTGCTCATGATTACGCCCCCCCAAAAGTGATATTTACTTGACTAACGATCACTATACAACTTGGAGTACACTCCAAGTCAAGAGCAACATTCAAGTAGAATGTCCTGTTATTGGACTATTGGATCCTCAAGTCGCTTTTGTATTTTGTATTGTATCAATATGGTTCTCAGAAGCAAGAATTGACACACGGGTAAAAGCTTTATAATAATTCGTAATTTGTGACTCAAGGCGATCAAGATTATCAAACACTGTCTTAATTTCGTAAACGACAGCATGTCCATTATTCAACTCAAGAAACCTCTGTAAAAGCTGTCGTTGTAGGCTTGTGCACACCAAGAAGCAATTTATTTAGAATTGTATTTTTGTAATATTCAGTTGCACCTTATTGATTTCTTATGCTCTTCCATGCAGTCCTCAGCTCTTTACATATTTTAATTGTATTGCAACTTAAGAACTACAACAATTATTTTTCGTTGTTACTTGTGGTACGGTTCACCGCGTTTGATCATAAACTATCATGCCCGTTAGCGCAACGAAGGCAACCGATCCTTGTGGCCGGCTGCCTTCGTTGGTTGTTGAGCTATCGGTTTCCGATAGCTTAACAACGGTAACAAAAACCGCAGGTATTATTTTATGTGCGAGTTCCTCGTATGTATGATGTTTTTCAGCTTCCTGCTTACCAAATGCATTTCTATTATGTTATGTAGTTATATATACCTATTTGTCGAATTGTGGTAATATATAAACACTCATTGTATAAGGAAGGTAGTGAATAACTTTGAAGTCAGTGTTTATTATTGCAGGTGGAATAATTTTGGCTGTAATTATTATGATGCTATGTTGAAAAAATATCATCTTCTTCCTAGGGGTATCAGATATAATATAAAGCAGGAGTTAATGATTTTAGCATCATGTTTTCTTTTATATTTTATAAATCAATTTTATTTTAAAAAGATAGAAATGCAATTTTCTTGGCTATTCAAAAATCATTTTAATGATGTTCTTGCTTCACTGATTTTACTGTCTTACTCAAATTGTCTGATTTTAGTTTTGAAAAATAGGAGAATACGTAGTTTTACTATCCAGTTCATTTTTATTTCAGTAGTTGGTTTGTTTTGGGAGTATGGATCACCTTATTTTATGCGGTCTACAGCTGATATTTTAGATATATTCTCTTATGAGATCGGCTTTTTAATTTATTGGATTTTAATGGAAAAATCTATTGGAAAACAAATCAAACTTACGTCTTCACAGCCGTCACCCCTGTCAAAATGATAACACATTAAAAGTAAAGATTGTTTGCACTAATCTGCCCGTTACTTCAACAGGCTGCCGAGTAAGCTGGCAGCCTGTTGATATTGTGCTATTGTATCCGTTAAGCTTAATCACCCCCGGTAGTCTTGCTTCCACGTACTTACTACCAAAGTGTTCATTCATCTAATAACTTATTTATCGGGTGACAGCTGCTGTTGGGTGACAAATAAGTTTTGAAGTACTTTTTACAGCTACCAGCGAAACTGACACCGTCCGCAAAGTAAATGGGTCATCTTCTTATTTTATTTGATCAGCATCATATTATCGATATATTGAACTACATTACTCGCGCAATGACGAATATACTTGCTATCATCAAATAATTTACTTAGCATAACGCCTCCTTCAACCACAGCAATGATATAGCTGCACACTTCTTCAGGATCTATATCTTTTTTAAATTCTTTATTCTTAATGCCTTCGGCAATAAGCATGGTTAACTTTTCGATAAAAATTGTCATCGCCTGTTGAGCCCGTTCTTTGAGAAGAGGGTGTCCATCGTCGCTTTCAATCGCTGTATTTAATATCGGACATCCTCCCTCCAACGTATCACTTTCAATGATATCGATATAAACCTCACATATGGCCAACAGTTTCTCCTTAGAGTTGGATGCATTCCCTAGTGCTTTGGAAAGAAGAACTAGAATTTGAGAAAAAGAATAATCAAAGGCCGCAAAAGCAATTTCATCTTTATTTTCAAAATGATTGTAAATTCCACCCTTGCGTATACCGCAACGATCTATAATTTCAGATAAGGAAGCGCCTGTATATCCCTTCGTATTAAATAAACCAGCCGATTCGCGAATGATATGTTCTTTGGTTATTTGGCCTTTGCGCATGATAAAACCTTCCCTCTCAAAAAAGTACCGTTTGGTCTTAAATATTATACTACTTCCTGAAAAACAATCAAGAATACCTAAACATCATCATTTCAGCTGGAAGAAAAATCTTGCAGTAAAGCTGGTGTTATGTTAATTTAAAACAGACCGGTCGGTATTAAATAGAGAGGATTTGTTTATCATGCAAAAGAAAACCATAACAGTTCGAGGAAAAGAGACTTACTATTTAGATTGCGGCAAGCCGGATGCTCCAGCCGTACTTTTTTTGCACGGATTCCCTGAATCCTCATTGCTCTGGGCAGAAGCTGCCCTGGCCGTCCAGAATGCCGGATATAGAGCTATCGCTCCGGATCTTCCTGGTTTTGGACAAAGTGAAGCCTTCGATGAGCCGTCTACGTGGGAGCGTTATATGGAATTTATTAGCGATTTTTCAGCCGAGATTGCCATTGAGCATTTTCATCTCGTCACCCATGACTGGGGGGTTCTTATAGGATCAAGGTGGGGCTGTATGAATCCTGGGCGTGTGCAAAGTTTAGTTATTTCAGATGCTACTTTTAGTCCTGATTTTATTTGGCATAAAGACGCATTAATAATTCGTTCTCTTGGCGGAGGAGAACAATGGGTTGCCTATCTTCAAAACAAGCCCGTTTTTGAAGGGTTTATGAAGAAATCCGTCCCCCATGTATCTCAAGCAATCGTAAATGATTTCTATGAGTTGTTCACAGATCCAATCAAGGATAAAATTACTTTAGAGCTATACCGCTCAGGAGATATGGAAAAGCTTGAAATTTATCGTGGTCGATTGGCTGAATTTCTTTCTATGCCGGTAACCATCATTTTCGGGGAGAACGATTCTTACATACATCCGCATCTTGGACTAAAGTTAAAAAATGAAGAGCTACCGCATGCTTCTTATCATATCATTCCTGGCATCGGTCATTTCACCCCCTTGGAAGCTCAAACAGAATTCATTTTAATACTTGCCCAACATTTAAATCAAAAATAAGGGGATCTTGGGTGGTGGACTATATTTTTCCGTCACCTTCTAAAATAAAATAAACGTTCACCCAATGTGAGTGAACGCAGCTGATGAATTAAGATATCATGTGCTTATCGACCAGCAAACTCAAGGGTCTGCTGGTTTTTCTTATAAGAGTGATTATAGGTCCCATTCAACTAACGTTACCCGT
Source organism: Paenibacillus sp. Soil787 (assembly GCF_001429545.1). Classification (GTDB taxonomy): domain Bacteria; phylum Bacillota; class Bacilli; order Paenibacillales; family NBRC-103111; genus Paenibacillus_E. Next base: position 62,468 of record NZ_LMSP01000012.1, on the reverse strand, counting down.
TAGCTTAATCCACATTTGCGAAATATCATTACTTCTTGCGAACGGGAAAGCAAATATCCGTAACGGACTCAGCAGACTCGGGACCTTGACTTCTTTCATCGTAGATTTCGAAATTATATAGTCCAGCAAGTTCGTATCCGCTTTCTTTCAACCACGTAGAATATAAATAAGCATGTACAGCACCTGCGTTCTCAAAAGGACCATTGAATGTAAATAAAACATAAGTATTGGCTGGTATCTCTCTAACGACCATTTGATTCGGAATGGACTCGGTCGAAGAAACTTCAACTCCAATAAAAAATTCAAAAGGGTCCGTTTCAGGATTATAATCTTCAGGGTCTGTACAAAGACCAAATACTTCTCTTTCATTATTGCAACTTTTGACTTCCGCTCTTCTTTCCATGAAATTCGCCGATAGATTAAGCGTTGTCCGATTTTGTTGCACATCATAGAGAGTTACGTTAGCCGCTAAACCGATTAATGTCATGGAAGGCTTTTCGATGATGGTTGCTTTCATATACTTCCTCCTTAAGAAAATTTCATTGAACTTTGTAGAAATAGCACCTAGCATATTTTTCCATTAATCAATTATTCGTCGAATTGGTTAAACAATCCTGCCCTTTAGCGGAATAGGCTTTCGAAAAAAATCTCATTATTTGGCCAAAACTACTATTTCACCTGCAATCAATTGAAGAATGCTGCCCGTTAGCACAATGAAGTACCACTTCCCTACATCTTAAACGACCAAAATTATGCGCCAATGTTTGTGTCGTGGTGCTGCGACACAAACATTGGCGATTTAAACTAAAAAATCCCCATTTTAGGGGGATCTTAATACACTCCTCTGGTACTACCCTTACCTCGCCGATCTTCAAGAAGTCCTTCTACGCTTTGAGTCATAAAAATTTGTTTCCACCTATTAAGCATCTATTCGACAGAAGGGGGAGATTCATAATAAATCACTCTTTATTTCATCGAAATATTCAAACCATCCTGCAGGAATGCACTATATTTCGCTAAATAAAATACGAGTTATTATATTATTCACGGGTAAGGAATATTCTAAAAAGGGGTGAGTTAGTTTATTTTTCGAAAATGAAAGGCGGCGATTCTCATGAAGAGATATTTATCGATGCTGGGAAATTACTTACTCTATTTGACGGTCATCATTTTAGTGATCTTCCTCTATAATATCGTCATTGATCCTGTATTAGGATGGGGGCAGTTCGGAAAAGGAAAGAACATCCCAATCCAGGTATTCATGGTACTTGTAATTACAATCGCTCTTTCCGCAATTGTTTACGCCATTAAATATCGGCTTTTGAAACAGACACCGGTAAGCTTCTGGAGACTTAGTAGCTTCTCGCCGATCAGTCCGAGCTTTTCGGTTCACATGATAACAATCGGGCTGGCGTTCACTTTATTAAACGCTGCCTCCATGAAACTACTTCTTTACTACAACATTACAACGTTCAATGATTTTACAGAAGAATATTTCGCCTCTGTTCCTTTCGTTTACATTATACTTTCCTCCGTGCTCACCACTGCACTTGAGCTAATCCTGTTCTTTGGTATCATGTTTAACGAAGCCCGAAAACATGTTCCCGTATTTTGGCCAATTCTAGTCATCGCTTTGATTATTGCGGCGTTGCAGCCGGGAGGAATTACGATGCAGCTTCTGGGTGTAGCGTTAGGATTCATTTATGGATCCATCTATGTTCGCCTTTCATCCATATCGTCCGTTATGCTGATTGGGATCGTGTTTAACATCAGTCTGTTCGGCATGAAAAGAATCGGTTGGCTTGATTCCATGGAGAACATGTCGGACTTCACCCTTATACTGCTTGCGGGAGTCATGGGACTCTATCTCATCTTTAGCACCCTTTGGTACTGGAGAAAACCAAAAGCCGGCTACTAACGGCCGCAGCCGACGTATTGCACGTTAAGGGCCTTCCCACGTGATGCCAATTCAGACCACCGCAATGTGAAGAGGAATGGCTGCTGCTTGATCGCACAGCTGAGGATAGGAGGACGCGCTTTGAAACCCTCGTCATTCCTTAGTGGCCTGCAGCGAGAACGTGAGTGAAATATCGTTTGCGGAGTCGTTCCATCGCCACCGTCCGTCCTCGCCCTGCGCCATGAACGGGAAACGTCGGTTGCCCCCGTGGGAGAACTCATGGAGATAGTCCAAGCGCAGGCCAACAGCAACCAAGGCGTTCAGGATATCGCTGAAACTGTAGCTCCAGGCATACTCGACGCTCCGCTGATTGGCCGCTGGATCAGAATATGGCAGGAGACCCTCGATCCGAAGTGGTTGCTCCGTGTGAAAGTAAAGGTAGCGTGTGTGCAAATCCGTCACATCGGCAGTATCATCAAAGACATTGAGAAACGGATGCTCATCTTGTAGGTACAAGACGCCGCCTGGTTTGAGGAAATGCGCGATGATTTTCGCCCACCGACCAAGATCGGAGAGCCAACACAAGACACCGCCTGACGGTCTCGCTAGTGCAGAAACTTATAAATCTCCATCATTTCAGACATATAATCCTATCCAGTAATTAACATTGATTATACTTTACTAGCCAGCTTCAATTTTTTTATTCAACTAATCTGCCCGTTAGCTCAATAGGCCACCGAGTTTATCTCCGGCAGCCTGTTTGATCTTTGTTATGCAACTAACATTTTACTTTAGTTTAATGACAGTTATTGAGCAATCGTTCTCTCGTTAGCGTAGCTTGTTGTTCAACAGATTTTGTAGTATTGGAAGTGCGTGTTCATAATCATTTTGATAAAGAGAAAATGTCTCACTTACTTTAATATTAAACCCAGTTTTCAAATACAGTGCAATCGCCTTGTAGCTCCAAGTTTGAGTATGTAAATAAACATCCTCATCACCTTCAAGAATCTGTAGAACTCGTATACATTCAGCCACTAAAGCTTTCCCGATTCCAAGACCCTGATATTCCCTCTTTACTGCAAACCAATGAATCGATGAGTCTCGTCTATCACTAGTATGGTTCCACCAACCAGTAATTGTCCCGATTGGTTTCCCTTCTTGATTTAACACAAATAACAGCCGTTGCTTTAGTTCTTCAGTGTGTGGTAAGTATTCATTTTTAAAGTAGTTGAGGCTTTCTTCTGCATTATCAAATTCACCTACTGATGCTTCGATTACTGCCCAATCCACTTCCATACCAGATTTATACATGCCAAATGAAAAGCCAATTGGTAACCCATAATGAGATAATGGGGTTCCTGCTGCTCTTTTCATAATAACATTAAAATATGGAATCGATTTATCTAACATGTAATNATGAAAAGCCAATTGGTAACCCATAATGAGATAATGGGGTTCCTGCTGCTCTTTTCATAATAACATTAAAATATGGAATCGATTTATCTAACATGTAATTTCCCCCCCAGTAGATGCCACTGTTATTTAATTCGTTGATCATTGATGGTTACCTTCATTTTCCATACAAAACTGCCCTTTAGCTGAGAAGGCTGCCGATCATTTGATGTCGACAGCCTTATCTTGATGTTATTGAACTAAAGTTTCCGTTAGCTCAATCAACTTTATCTTTTTGAGCCCTTTGGGGTTCTCTAAATGAACCGAACATGCCTGTAAAAAGCCCAATTAACCCAATAGTAAATCCATATCCAGAAGAACCTTCAAAAGCTAATAAAAGAATTACTCCGAACAGTGTAATATGAACACCTAAAAGTTGAACTTGAAGAGCACTTGGATTGAAAAAGTCCAATAATACCCCTGCATGAAAGGCTACAGTAACTATTAGAATTAGAACGATTAAGCACACTAAGCCAAAACTAACCATCTTGACCTCCTCTAAATTCAAACAATTGCTTTCAACTACACTAGTTCCTAAGAACTTTCTTAAGTATATTCGTTTAATGTTATTTTTTTTCCTAAATATGTATTTTTCAATTATCATCAACCTCTACCAAGCAAATCTGCCCGTTAGCTCAACTGACTATCGACCTGCCATGTTAAATATTATCCGTTGAACTCCACTATGGCAAAGAATATATGTTCTTGTCCTCCTACACTTCTGTTGTCGGACGACAAAAATATATACTCTTTCTCGACACAAATATATGCGTTTATGCGAATTCTAAGCCGGCTGCGATGGCCGGCTTTTGAACTATCGTCTATGTTAATTGAATCTGGTTGTCTTAAATGCCCTTTTGCAACCTTCCGAGCCGCTTCCCGCTATAAAATTGGACGAATAGCCTCCGCTGATTGACTCTATCAAATCTCTCACTCTCGGAATAGAAATGTAATAGAGTTCAAACTCGATAAATAAATTACGAATAATTGAAAGGGGTATATGGATATGGCATGTTCATGTGGTTGTGGAGGAAAGTGTAACAAGATGAGGCGGGAAATGAAAAAGAAAACCTCAGCGAGAACTCGCGATCAAGGTAGAACAATACGTGCTCCAATAGCCTGTAACCGATTTTGCATTCGTATGTGTAATCAATTTCCACAAAGAGAAAAAGAAATATGTTTGTCAGATTGCATGGAATGTTTAGGTGCTCAAAGATTCCGGAATCGGCGATCGAAACGCTAGTAGAGCAATTCCCCAAGCTTAAGCAGGCTTCCTATTGATGCCGATATCGAACCCTACTTAGCAGCCAGATCTGTTCCCTTTTGTGAAATAAGTATTAGAATGACAAAAAAATAAAACAGCGGCAACCATGGACTGAAAATAAAGTCCTGGACTGCCGCTGTTTTATTGAACTATCGTTTCCGTTAGTTGAATAGCATTTTCCAATTGGATTTCTATTTTTTATTCATAACCACCCTTAGCTTTGGGTAATTCTTTATAAGAATCCTTACCCGCAACTATATGTTGGATGAATGTACGTAATTCTAGTAGTTGCTTTGCATCGCTCGTTACGTCACAATTTTTATCTGACCAAGTAAATGTTTTTGTTTCTCCATCTACACTAATTTTCCAACTATCTTCATTATAGGGGATGCTAGAACAATTCTTGTTAGTTGGTACCAACTCTTTCGTTCCCATGATATTTATCTCTCTCATATTCTTATAAATGCTGCGCATCTCTTCTATGGTAAAAGTGATTTTTGCCGTTATATCCCCGTTCATTATCAAATCTTTTGTAACCGTATCTTGATAAGTATTAATTTCATTTTTAGTAATCTCACCATATCCGAAACGAACCGTGAAATCGAAATCGGTGGGCATTACTTTTGGCATTTTTTTCTGTTGCTCAACAGCTTCCTTTTTCTGATTCTCGATATTAGAGCTTGCCGCCAAATCTGTTTCCGTAGTACAAGCAGTAATTATAAATAGTAATACAAATAACAATGAGCATAGTTGTTTCATTTTAAACACCCCCCAATTATTTCCAAGTAAATATATAGACGAAAATGGGAGACAATTGTTGCACAATCCTGCCCGATACCTCAACAAACAAAGCAGGTCGCCGCGGCGCCTGCTTTGTTTGTCTGTCTTTATGCAGCTAACGTTATCCGTTAGCTCAATCAACTTTCTCTTTTTGAGCCCTTTGGGGTTCTCTAAATGAACCGAACATGCCTGTAAAAAGCCCAATTAACCCAATAGTAAATCCATATCCAGAAGAACCTTCAAACCAATAATACCCTTGCATGAAAGGCTACAGTAAGTATTAGAATTAGAACGATTAAACACACTAAGCCAAAACTAACCATCTTGACTCCTCTAAATTCAAACAAATGCTTTCCAACCACACCAGTTCCCTAAGAACCTTCTTAAGTATATTCGTTTAATGTTATTTTTTTCCTAAATATGTATAATTATCATCAACCTCTACCAAGCAAATCTACCCGTTAGTTGAGCGAGGCTGCCGATTAATACAGGCAGCCTCGTCTAGATTTCATATTGAAAAAACGTTCCCAGTTTAGTTTAATGTCTTGCTCATATTAAATGGGATTTCATTTTTATAAGCTATAGTGTATTTCTCAATTAGTTCTATTTTTGCTTCTTCATTGGAAATTAGAATGTCGCCGTAAACAGGTACTAAGGTATTCCAATTCTCTTCCTTCAAATGTTTGGTTACAAATAAATATGAATTGTCCTTTGTGAAGTAATTGGTCATTTTCAAATAGAATTAATTCATTTCTTTTGAATCCACCTTGTTGATTTACGATTACTGTTCCGTTAAATTTACCCTTTACATTATCAGACACTTCCACCTTAAACTGAGTTTCAGGCGTGCTATCTAATGATTTAGTTCCATCCTGTTTTATCACTTTCCCGACAAATACATTATCTGCCCATCCGACAAGTCTACGTGTATCGGTTGCATCAAAAGCGTTGCTGGATGCGATTGTTCTTATAACAGGATTTTCTGGAGGATTGTTTGTAAAGTAGTTAGGTGCAAAAATCGCTAAAGCAATAGAGGCAACTATTATACTGCCTAGAACAAAAGACCACCTACTTTTTGAATATCTCATCTCAACTCCCCCAGAACGACAGAATATTTACTTGCTCTTATTTTACCATAATTAGGAATTACACGTTACTTCAATAGGCTGCCGTGGATGCTGGCAGCCTATTTGCAATTGTGCTATCGTTTTTCGTTAGCACAATGATAAAAGTCAAAAAAGCTGGATTACTACCCAACTAGATTTATTCAAAAGGTTTTATGTTTAGTCGCCTTTCCAGAATAGCCACCTTGTTCAATTGATGAACTCTTTTTATTCCAAAAGTAGTAATACGTAACGTCAGGTTCGTCTTTAAACATAACAGCTGTCTCATAAGTTTGGGATTTCATCCATGAGTAATTTATTCCAATAGATAAAATATCTTCTTTTTTATAACCATCTTGTTGTAATTTCCAAATGGTATCTGAAATCATGTTTTGCCTACTTATAATATCCCCAGTACGATATTTTTCGAAAGTTAGGTAACCAGATGAGTACAGTAAAAATAAAAAAAGAACAATGAACAAGATTTTGATTCCTTTTCTAACCACTGATTAACACCTCCGTTATTTCTCTGTTTTACTGCTGTTAATTTATTGGTTATTAGTTTAATCTAATACATAAAATTTCGCTAAGATAGTTCTATTTTTTAATAGTACCTTTGCTTTCCTATATTTATTGAATAATGCTGCCCGTTAGCACAACGAAGGCTGCCATTCCTTTGGCAGCCTTTAGTATTGGAGTGTTGTTCTGCATTAGCGTAGTATCACAAGACAAGTGCGTTTAGTATTCGTATCCCTTAGCCTTTGCGAATACCTTAATATCAGTAATAGCTCCTGAGTCATCTTGGCTTACATTTCGTAGTGTTCCCTCAAGGGTAAAACCAGCTCTCTCTGCTACTCGAATGCTCGCCACATTACCAGAACTACAACGAATCTCAATTCGTTTCGCCTCTAAATGATTAATTGCAAAAGACGTAATTCCGTTAAGTGCCTCCGTCATTAACCCCTGTCTTGTTCGTGAGGTTCTCATCCAATATCCAATTTCAAACTTGCGAATATTCCAATCAAAGCGATGGAGCCCACTGCTTCCAACAAATTGACCCGTGTTCTTATCAATTAAGTGTAAAACTAAATCTGTCCGTTCCAGAAAGTTAAGCCTGGCTTTACGGACATACGCTTCTGACTCATCAAATGTAGGAAGATTCTTTACAAACGGTAACCATGGACGCATTTCATTTACACTCTCAGATATTGCCTCGTTTATTAATGTTCCATCCCCGAATTGAGGAGCACGAATTATTAATCGTTCTGTCTCAAATGTTTCTGGAAAAGATAGCAAAATAGGGTTACCTTTCATGTGAAATCCTCCTAACAATATTTGAGTTTACAAAATTTTACACCCCCTGAACTATTAAATCAATACAATTATTTATTTTCGAGTTTATTGAGCAATTCTGCCCGTTAACGTAATGAATCTTCCGTTCGTTTACACGGCAGCCTCATCTAATTGTTTATTGAGCTCTCGTTTCCGTTAGCTGAATGATCACAATCACTTTCTTGGTTCATGGATTTTCTCTATAATTTCACTAACACATTGTTCTATATCCTTATTTGAGCAATCAAGGGTTTTATCACTGTACTTAATGTACATAGGAACTCTTTCCTCGTAAACGTCCTCAAGACTATTTCCTTCTTTTATAACAATGCCTCTGGTTGTTACGTTTACTAATCTCCTCTTAATTTCTTCATATGGGACATGTAAATAAATAATCTGACCACTCTGTTTAAGTGCATTCATAGCCTTTTCTGAATATATAACGCTTCCACCAGTAGATATAATGCAATTTTTTAGATGCAATGCAGACACAGTTTTTTCTTCGATTTCCATAAATTTTTCGATACCATCAATATTAATTATATCTTGTAGCAGCCTACCTTCATGTTGTTGTATAACAATATCTGTATCCACGTAGTCCATTCCTAGAGCTTTTGCAAGCAACACACCTAAAGTGCTTTTGCCAGCTCCAGACATACCTATAAGAACAATATTCATCTTCTTCCTCACTTTTGTTGATTGTTATTGGTCCGTTCGTTAAACCATTCGGTGTTTTCCATAAATATCCTCCACAAGATATCATTAAACTGGCATTTAGTTCAATAAAACAAGGAGCAGATCGCGGTGATCTACTCCCTTGATTCGTTCAACTATCGTTTCCGTTAGCGTAATAACTCAAAGCTGTAGCACCGTTAATCCAATAATGACTGATCAAACCATACATCTTCATAATCGTCGGCAATAAGAAATCTCCAACCTGGTCCCAATCCAAGATATTTTTTCAATTTTGGATCCCACTCATCTATATGCCTTACATGTATGGGGACAAAGTAATCAGGATCTTCTGAAAATCCATCGCCAGCCCAGATGTACCAACCACATGTTCCATTTTCAGGCTTATGCCTTAGTCCATTAATCGGGAATAAATTATCTCTCATATTAAGAGCAATTCCCAGCTTTTCATTAAGATCACTTTCAAGAAAAGCAGCACCATATTTAACACAAATTATTTGTTGGGATTCAATCATTACTTACTGCACCTCATTTTCACTATCGTTCTGCATTAGCTTAACAAGTAACCCTTTATTGGCTTAGCCAAATTAATCATTTACAAATGCCCTATACCGGACAAGAACTCCATTTATTTCTTTATGATATCTGTAAATAACCCAGAATCGCTCGTAATCAGTCTGAAACTCATTAATTCGCCTTTTATAACACTTATAAATATCCTCTACCAGTTGATCTGTCTCTAGATTATATTTAGTTAATACAAACTCTAATATTTCGAGAAGTTCCTTATCCTCAGCATTTCTAATATCTATACTGAAGAGTGCATGATCTGCTGTCATCGAACATATAACCCTACTATTATTTTTCTCATTATATATTTCAAAGCGAAGATTAGGGTCTAGATTGTTATTCAAAATATATCCGCTTCTACTGCTAAGAATCTCTTCTAAATTACTTATGTCTGGAACGATTACAGAATCTTTATTCAACAAGAAGAACCCTCCATTTGAGCATATTTAACTACCGCATTAGCGTAATCCGTGCTCTATACATATCATCCTATACGATAAATCTCATCACACTGCCTAACTATCCTGCCCAATAGCTGAGAAGGCTGCCGTTCCATTGCTGTCGGCAGCCTTCTCCTGGTTTTATTGCACTATCGTTACGCAGTTAGCTTAACTCTAAAAATTCAAGGTACCAATCCATCCGACTTTCCTTGATTAACCCTATGGCTTCGTTCAATGCCGTTCCTTCAAGTTGGGAAAGTAATTCAAAATCAATTTTCCCTGTCCGAATCCAAATCGAAGCAAGGGACTCACCACAACTACCTTTAGTCATTTCGCTTCGAAACAACTCATCCATAGCGATGGTGAATAAAGCTTGAATGACTTCGTCTCCCTCGAAATTACCCAAATTGATTGCAGCATCATCACGTTCATCTTCCCTAGCCATTGCATCCAAGAGGATATCTATGAGTTTCGTCTTTGTTTCCAATTCCACGCCTCCTTTAGGCGTAATTTCTTTTGTCGCAAAACTGCCCGTTAACGAACGTAACAACGGCTACTTCGCGGCAAAAGTCAACTTTTCAACTATCGTTTCCGTTAGTTCAATGATCTGATTAGAACAACTTGGCAAGTTTGATATCTTCTAAAGGTACGTTTGTTTCAATATCAAATACCCGCACGAATGTTACATCGAAGCTTGGAAAAAGAGGTAATGCTCTCTCGCAGCCAATTTCATTTCTATAATTTCTGCTTCATTCATGCCCCATTTTGTTTGACCCAAAGTCAAATGTGGAATGAAGTTATCCAACTCTATATTACTGTCAATAAGTTCGGGCGGTGGGGAAACCGCATCTACCAAATTCTTGTGTAGATTATATATCTCTTTCGATTCAACACTAAGGAATGTAACCGCTGTTCCAAATGTTCCTGGTTCAGACAAAGTTAACTGGAAGATTGGAAATGAAGAACAAGTTTCTCTTACCTTTTCAAGCCAATTCATATCCTCCGTAAGTCCATTTGGGAGTTTAACAGTAATATGAGGCTCCACAGGAGCCCTAAATCCGTTATTATCCCATCGATTTCGAAATGTCTTAGCCCATTTATTACGAAACACCAAAATATGTTCTTTATAATCTTCAGGTGGAACGATTCCTATGAAAAAAGGCATTTTTACACCCCTTTATAAATAATATGTATTTTTCTCGGATTAACTTTCCGAACATTTATATTTTTAGAAAGTATTCCTCAAATATTTTCCAAATCCTGCTTTAGTGTTAAACTGCCCTTTAGCTGAGAAGTAACCAATGATGGCCTTAAAAGTATCGACGATATAATTCTCTCCTACGCTCGCCGCGCAGCTGAGCATAAATCTGTGTAGTAGATGCTTTTTCATGCCCAAGCATACCCTGAATAAATTCTAGAGGTGCACCGTTATCTAGCAATTGACAGGCATATGTGTGACGAAATCGATGAGGATATACATTAGAATTAATTCCCCCTCGTTTTGCCAGCCTTTTTAATGCCCAACGTATTGTTGGAATCGACAATCGTCGTGTCGGATTCGTTTCAGTAACAAACAATGCTTTACAAGTATCCCCACGGCTCTCTAAATATCTTTTTAACCAAACCTTACACTCGGTTGTGAAATATACCTCTCTTTGTTTAGAACCCTTGCCATTCACAATTGCTGAACAGTTCTCCCAATTAACATCTTCAACGTTTATTTTCTGAACCTCACCAACACGGCAGCCTGTACAGTACAGAAACTCCAACAGAGCATGCTCCCGATGAGAATGACAGGTAATCTTAAGATGAATAACATCCTCCTCAACTAGGAATTTCGGAATACGTTTGTCCATCTTAGGTTCTCTCAGCTTGAGAGAAGGATTCCTTGTCATATGACCTTCTTCAAATGCAAAGCGAAAAAGGGAGCGTACAAATCGAATTCGATGACCTAAGCTACTCGGTTTTAATCGATCTGATGCCCTTGCAAAATAATCTTTTAGCATATTTAAGGATATTTCTTCAATCTCCAAATTACCCAGTTCGCGAATCAACATGTTGAGTTGTAGATAGTATGCTTTCATTGTATGCGAGCTGAACCCCAGGATACGTTTGTCAGCTTCATACAGCATCCATAACTCCTTCAATGTCATAATAAAGACCCTCCCAAATATAAGTTATCTCTAGCTTTGCTAGAATTGGGAGGGTTTAATCTTAACGCTTAAGTTGTGAGTTGTGCTAGTGTTATCCGTTAGTGAAATACCTCTTCTTTCAGTAATTCTGTTAATCCGTTAGGATACAGTATCTTATCCCCTGATATTATTTCTTCTTTTAATACCCATTTAGCATATGTAGTTTTATATCCCTCAACTACAGTAAAACATTCTTTCTGATATAGGTTGTTATCTTTGAAATCAACTAAGTATATTTGTGTTATTTCATGTCCTATGTTTTCATCTATTTTGAANATTTCGGATTCCTTGTTGTTAATATTATTTCTTACTACAGTAAAACATTCTTTCTGATATAGGTTGTTATCTTTGAAATCAACTAAGTATATTTGTGTTATTTCATGTCCTATGTTTTCATCTATTTTGAAAATATTTTCTAAACAGGTAATATATTTTTTTATAACTACTTCAACGCCTAATTCCTCGTTAAACTCTCTTAGTAATGTCTCATTTGACCTTTCTCCAAGTTCAATAGTTCCACCAATTGGGCGGTAGTAATGACCTATTCCCTTTGAATGTTTACCTTCTTGCTCCTCTAAAAGAATATGGTTATCTTTTATAATTAGTCCTAATGTATTAGCTCGCGGATACWTCAAAAATGCCCCCTCTACTGACATTATATTTCTATGAGCTTCCTCGTTAGCGTAATGCTCTTTGTTCGATGTACTGTAACAAGAACTCTTTATCTTCAGGAAAGGTAATCATTCAGCTGCTCAGTGGTCTTCCAAGCAATTTCATATATAAGTCCATCAGGGTCATGGATTGTTGGTTGGCCACCTAAAATTTCAACCTCAAAATATGTAACATGGAATTCAACTGGACCAAATGCCCCTGCCTTACCCTTTATCTCTCTGTTAACTTTACAGCGGTAACCTGTCTCCTCATAAACTTCTYTAATGCAGCAATCTTCTAGTGTTTCATCTTCTTCTTCTTTGCCCCCAGACGGCACCGACCATCGTTTCTCTTCTTCTGGTTTACCTTGTARGACCATAAGTAATTGTCTATCAGAATTGACACATATAGCTGCCGCACCGACCCACCGATTCATCAGAATTCCCTCCTGCCACAAGACTAACCTTCACACTACATTTTAACACATATTGGAAGTATCCTGCCCGAATTGTTTATTTTGCTACAACTATATTTTTCAGTCTAAGCACTTTATTTTCACCGAATAATTTCTTCTGTATGATGTTTTGACGCTTAGCATTATTTCTGTATGATAATTTGTCGCTTAGCTTTAATTCCGTATGTTGTTTTGTCGCTAAAATGATACATTAGAGAAACCCCAACTGCAGTGAACTACGAATTATGACAGTTGTCATTACAGCGAAATATTTGCAAAAAAATAACCTTGGAGATGTATATCCCCAAGGTTATTTTCTAGAAATTGAACGCCACTTGACCTTCCGATACATTGTAAACCTTCTTGGTTTTCGTCTTCGGAACCTTACTTTCGGCTACAAGCTCCAATTTCACTTTCGCCACTGCACGATCGATAACTTGCGGCATGTCCGTCACACTGTATGCCCACCTACGGAAATCAGCATGATCTGACTGCAAAACGGTGGTATCCCATACTAATTCAACACCTAATAAGGATACCTGGTTTACAGCAAGACCGTTAACCCCCTTCATCAAGTTCTGTTCAACATAAGCAATCTGTTGTTCAAAACGTGAGTATAGATCGGCTGGCACAGCTTCAGACGCCCAAGCCAAAATAGAATCGCGTAACGATTCCGCATAGAACGTACGGATCGGTGAAGGTTCAACCACGGTTGGTTGTAGGTCCTTCCACACATCCAGCACATTCTGACGCTCTTCTTCCTCGAAATCAGCAAGCTGAGTATCCATAGGCTCTGCAGGGATAAATTGTGAAGCATCGATGGACATTTTGCCCCAAATGGACTCTGCGCTCTCGACGCCTTCAATATTGTTACCGACAAACCTTTTCGCAAGTTCTGTTGCAAGACTTCCTCCTGATCCCTCTGTTAGTGCAGAAAGACCTTCCTGGCTGAACTGTCCTTCGAGTGCAAGCGCAGCATTCATTTTCATAGCCATGAGATTCAGCGCGAGCTCCTGCATCGTACCTTTATAGGCGCTATAAGTGGTCACGCAGACATTCTTCTGACCGATACGCCAGTGTCTACGTGAAGCCTGCCTAATGATCGATAACCGGTATCCCGTTTGATAAAAATAGAGTGATGGAAAATTTAGGAGATCCAATCCAGTTGAGACTAATACTGGATTACAAAGGAGTACCTGTACCCCTTCTTTCTCTCGCTGAGCGATCCACTCTTCTCTTTGAGGACCTTCGACACTGGATTCTAGAACAGCCGTCTTGATGCCCCGCTCCTCGAGTAACATCTCCAATCGTTGAAGAGTTCCCATTTTCCCGGTATAAACGGCATAGACGCCAACCTTCCTATTCAGTTTCAGTTGAGATCTAACGAACTTAATAAGTTCTAATTCCTTCGGGTATAAAAGGTTATCACTAAGCCGATAATCAGGAGAGACAATCTCTTCATTCGTATCCGGATGATAAACACCCTTGAAATTGAAGGGAACGTCTGGGTAGGACAGCAATGTATTAAGCAGGCTGCCTAGCAGCACAGACTGTCCACCTGCAAGTAGTTCTTGTTTCACCGCTTCACGAAGCAAATCTTCTACATCATGCAAGTTACGCTTCAAATACCATTCAGGAGCCAAAAGCCTTGTTGCTTTGGTAAGCTTTCTCTTGGTTCGTCCAGGTCTTCGTTCGACCCTTGTCACGCAAGAGATGAACGATCGATTTCCTTCCATGCGTACATTCAATGGGCCTTCTTGCAAGGTAGGCATAACCTCGAACATATCCGACATCTGGATAAAGCAAGAAACATCACTTAGCATATCCGTAAACAATTGCGGTGCAGCAGCGGGCATTTCCTTAACGGAAGTCTTCTTCGAAGAACCATTGCTAGAACTATTCAGACTGTCGTTCTCACGTATTTTTGTTACTTTCTCCCTGACTCCATATAAATCGATCCATCGGCCAACGTCACCCCATTTGAATCCAGCATTCTTCATCCTTGTCGGAAAAAGTCGAAAAATGAGCTCAAATAAATTGGAGGCGTAACCATTCATCAATGTTCCAGTCATTGCGATGGAATTCTTCGCACATTGTGAAATGACATGAAATGCATGTGCTTGCGCACTCCCGCCCGTTAATTCATGACATTCATCTCCGATAGCGAGGTCAAATTTATGCTTGAACCAACGCTTGAACAAGTCAGCAGGTGAAACTTTTCTCGGCGCTACACCAGGTTGCTTCCGAATTGAAGGCGCACCCGACAAACTGCTCTTATCTCGGTTTTTAGCTTGCCACAAACGAGCACCGCACGAACGGTAATCATCTTTCTCAGGATCGGCATTCGTATATAGACGGACATTGTTCGTACAGAACAGGTTGCTTTTGCGACGCTTGAATTTTCCATGTTTATCATAGAACTCTTTGCGCTCCATCGGCACCATACCGTCTTCTCCTTCAGTCATCAGTTGCCCACCACATTCAGGGCAAACCCAACCTTCGAAAGCTGTCTTATTGATCGACAGTACTTCTCCATCTGGCTGAAGCTTCTGTTTTGTATAGGAGCGGGATACCCACTTCGCTGCTGGCTCATAAATATAACCAAGCTTTGCGGTATCACGTGCGATGATATAGACCTCAATCTTAGTCGGCTTCGATTCAAACTTACCGCTATCACGTAAACGAATGACATCTACGTAATCCTCAAGAAACTGGACTTCAAACAATGACTTGTCGATAAGAAGTCCAACTTCCCGCTTCGTTTTCTTGATGAGATGGTTGGGTACCATATAAACAACCCTACCCTTCCCTCCAAGCTTCTCAGTAAGCAAAGAAAAGAATGTCGCGATGCTCATTGCCGTTTTACCCGTTCCTGGCTCTCCAATAAGAAACAGATTACGATGCTTACGGAAACCTTTGATCAAGGCAGTAACTACATGCGCTTGAGAAGAAAACAACGGCCGCTTAAAATTATTTAAAACCTCAAGAGGCTCGTCCGTTCCCGGGTGATGTACAGGCACATACTCATCATTTAAACGACGAATCAGATCCTCACCAAACAAATTGAGATAATCTCCAATGTTCTCGATATCTGCTAAGGTCTGAGGTCCATTCACTACTGTCTCTATTTCTCCCGATGTATCGCCTAGTGCAGGAAGGGTGTCCTCAAGACTCCCACCACGATTCGCAGCTTCCCTTATTGCGACAGCAATAGCCTCATCGACCGTATCAACCTTCAAATTCACACTCATTTATATAGCCTCCTTCGTGATGTCGCAATCTTCCGTTAGTTGGATTGCACCAGTTCTAAGTCCATAGGAAATATAGCCGTCCAACACGTCCTCTCCTGCAGTCAACTCATAGGCAACTAAATCAGCATAATCCCCGACGAAATCATGAACCGTAAGCGGGATTAAGTACTTATCCTTGAGTAATTGATTAAACAGATAGGGCGTCCACTCTTCGAGCATTGGTGATTCATAATATGCATCAATGGCAAAAAAGAGCTTCTGGAGGATGTCACCGTCCCATGCAAAAATCATATAAACATCATTTTGCCGAGACAGCACCATTTCATTAGCGACAATGCCGGTAACAAAGGTGTCATCCTCACGTTGAGATAAATGGCGATACTTCCCACTTGGCCTTATTGCGAAGGAGGATTTATCATATTCTTTTTCACCGATGCGTGGAGCATGACGGATCCAGAGGACCACATCATTTGCTTTTTTAGCATGGTGGAATTGAGCAAACATTGCCTGGACACGAGAATCAATATCGATGATATTCGCGTATACTAGCTGAGTTTCTTTTTTCTCCTCATCACGCTTTGTTACAATCAGAGGAGTGTGCACCTTTACATATACATCCTTATGTTTAAAATCCATGAATTTCATCCCTATTACCTCCAGCGTCGAGCTTATTTTGTTTTTTTGTTTTCCTAGCTTTGGATCGTTCGTATGTCTCCTACGGAGTTCACAGTCTTGAACGTAATTTTAAATACCTCTCGCTCCGTGATTACCGTCTCATTTCCATTCTTCTGTACATCCTCCACTATTGACTTCTTGACGATACCCTTTAAAACATGAAGTAAGTCACCCCTGCCAACCTTACCATTTAGCCTGCCTGAAGCCATTCTAAGCACTTTATGCATCGATTTGTCTGGGAGCAGTGGTTGTAACTTTTCAGAAGGCTGTTTGGGAGTAGACCATTCCATTCCTTTAAGGGTCAGTCCAGATAAGCGGGATACTTCACGAACCTGATCAACATCCATTCGACTAGACCGAAAGAATTTAGGCGACACATTGCCAGAGGGCACTTTATAGATCGGCGTTTCCAGTAAGGGAAGCCTTTCTAACGTACTACCTTCTTCCATGAGCGATAAAATTCGCCCGACTTCGTTCCGATCGATGAACTTGGCTGCCCGTTTCCGTCCGATGGTAAAAACTTGATGAAAAGTATCATCATGAGATTGAAATACCTGAACGTCATCGAGGTTAGCCACGAGCATGTTCACAATGTCTTTGGTCATTCGGCGTCGCGGTATGTTGTAGACTAAAATACCATCTACAGAAACATACTGCAGGAGATGACGCAAAAACCGCTTTTCCTTTCTCTCCACTTTAGAGTCCACTGTTTCAGAATCCGAGTCGTAAGGTGGATTTAGGTAACATAGTCTAAAAAATCTCGACTGATACGGGCTTCCTCATATCCCCCATATAACGCATTCGGCACCCGATCGCGAAGCTCTAAATACTTTTCTTCATTTGGCTCGATCCCGAAAGTCACCGCAGAGGATTCCATGGTCAGCACCTCTAACGCCCGCCCGCTTCCCGCGCAAAAATCTACAACAGAAAACGGAGTCGTTGGGAACTGCAGCAGACTTCGGATACAAAGCATATCCTGGTCCGTTGTCTCGAAATTCCCCATCCTAATTTTATTTCTCATCACCCTGTCAAACATGCCCTTCATGTTGAACGTCATCCGTATATCCTCCTATTTGGGTATAAAAAAAAGGGAGTCCGGCGCAATGTGCGCAGCTCCCTATTACCCTGATTATTTGTGCCTAAACGAAAAAAAGACAGACCTATAGAAGATAGTCCTGGCTCCAATGTTTAAGCTATACATAATTCCCTCATACGAGGGACCCGCTCTCTGCCGAATCGAATGATCAGCAAAGAAAAATTTGTTGTGAATCGGAATAGGTACATTATACCACGGAATACGTCGGCTTCGATACACGAAACCCTACTTTTTTAAAAGCTCTGTTAAAACTCGTTGTTGGTTCGCGCTAAGCGAACCGGCGTGACGTTATTTTAGAGAAATCGCCAGGCGTCAGTCTCATGTCGATGCTTAAATCGAAAGGACTGGAAGTCCAAACAGTTTACATCATTGGAGCATCGGAGAACATCGTGCCGTATTATACGGCTAAAAGCACAGAAGAGATTGCAGAGGAATGCCGGCTTATGTACGTTGCGGTGACCAGAGCCAAAAAAGAATTGCTTATCAGCTCACCTTCAACGATCCGCGGAAAGCGATCAACGGTTACCCCTTTCCTACGTTTTATACCTCTGAAGTGATTTGAAGTTATTTAGAAGGTTTAAAACTGGCACCAATCTTATGGGGACAGGATAAAAATTATAATGTTATAATTACCCCAATATGGGGGTGGTCTATTTGTATGTAGAATGTAAAAAGCATAATTCAAAGATGACTGAAAAAGTGGTTAATAATAAATTGGCATTTTATTGCTTATCATGCAAATCCGAGCGTAAGTTAACGGAAGCTACCGAACTATATCTAAGAAACGAAAAATACCTAGTTGAATGCAGGAATCTATCGTATAAAATGCGTCGTATTTTAAGACTAATACCTAACATACTTTTAGCTTGTTGGCGGCACTTATTTGCATTTGCTGGTAGTTTAATTGCATCTTGTTTTTGGGGATTCGTTATTCACCATATTTTGAATTCTTGGTTTCATGTAAGTTATCTAGTAACAGTTGGTCTTATCATCTGTTTCATGGCTCTAGTCGTATATGCTATTTTAAGTGATGAGTGGTCCAAAATAGACACACAAGTACCACTATATTCTTATCCAATGCCAACTTTAGAAGAGCAGGAAGCACATGTTGAAAGACAAGCTTTGCGAGACCAAGAATATGTTAAGTCTTTTAAAGAGGAACTATATCAACTTTATAAGGTGCACTCATCACAAATAAATGACCTTGACCAAATGACAGGTATTGAGTTTGAAACGTTCCTGAAAGATTTTTTCGAAAGAATGGGTTATAAAGTTAAACTTACCAAAGCATCGGGAGACAATGGTGTTGATTTGTTCATCTTTCGCAGCAGCTCTATAATAGCTGTTCAATGTAAACGTTATTCGGTCAATGTAGGGGTCACCGCCGTTCAAGAGGTATTCGCAGGCAAAGGTTTTTATAATTGTGACTTGGCTTGGGTAGTTACAAACTCTTATTTTACAAACCCGGCAAAAAAACTGGCTGAAAAATTGGGAGTAGTATTGTGGGACCGAAATGAACTTGTCGATAAACTTTCGCAGGTTCAAGAGAAGGATTCTTTTGATGATTTCTTAAAACAGTATTATGATATGAGCAATGTGAATCATGTCAGTATTCAGGATTTTAACAAAAACCTCCATAACAGAAAAGCTCTCTACCCCTCTGATAAGTCACACTATACTGGTTTGGTAAACGATGTAATTTCTCGATCAAAATAATTCCGGTATGAGAAACAGCAATTTAATCCAGTTTTTAGAAGTAGATTCAATGTGTGTAGGTGAATTGATTAAATATTAGCAAGGTGTGGTGTACATGAAGGGCGGATTATCGTTATTTGCAATAGGTAATTTTCTTGGGTCTCGGAGGAGCTATTGCACTGACTGGAGTATTAGGAATAGCACTAATGTTCTTTTCTCCAATTATTCTCAGTTTCATATTTTTGACTAAGCGCTATGGGAGTCGAAGACATGCTTTTGGAGTGTTGCTAGGCCAATGCATTTTGGGTGCGTTTGTACTAGGCATGCTCATCGGAAAATTGTCAGACGATGGGTTACTAATTGCTGAAGGGGTTTATGCTGGAGCGATGGTCGTATTTAACTTTGCAATGAGGAGCCCTGTTCCTTATTGGAAAAAGAAGTGGAAGGGTTATTCAGACTAGGGAATATTAAAACAACTAAGCCAGCGTCCTCAATCGGGACGCTGGCTTAGTTGTTTGCGGATTAATGAATGGCAGAATTGGACGTGCGGAGAGTGTTCGCCAATCCAGCTAAGAACTCTTGTTCTTTTTATGCAGCATCATCTTTTTGAAATGCAGATTCGATTACATCTGCGACCTGCCTATCAAAATCTTCGGGCAGGTAAATCCAGCTCTCTTTGTATTTTCGCCAATCCCTGCTTTCGTTTAAGCGGATGTCGCATAACGTATTCGTTTTCGTAGGATTTGTAACCGCAATTGATTTCCACGGGTTTGGTTGGGTATCGTCGACAACGAAAAAATCAATCCCGATTTTATCTCCCGCAGAATTTGTTTCGTATACGTGCCATTCACCACTGCAAACTTTATCATGCGTCAGAAGCATCAACTTCACGTATTGCTCCTTTTTTAAACCTTCGTACGCCATTTTAATACGCGCCAAAAGCACATTCATTACAGCTTCGTGAAGGAGGGTATCGTTAGCCAAAATGTCACTTCCTGAATATTTGCCGTTGAAGTATTGGATTAGGACGTCAATTCCTTTTTCACACTGCTGTTTTTCGAAGTATCGCGTGAAGTATTTGGCTTCGTCTTTGTTAAATTCCTCTCTCGTGATGTAGTTCCATCTAGAAGCGTCATTTTTAATCGCTTCTGTAAATGCTTCAAAAGACGGATTATCCAAGCGCGAATCAAACGGCAGCCAGACGTCGCCTAAGTTCGGAATTCTCTCCAATGTGTCTCTATATCCGTATTCGTCCTTCACGGCAAAGTGAGGCGCACGAACGCCTGTAGGCGTGGCTAAAAATAAATATTTATTGTCATTCTCGATGGAGTTGTAAAATTCGGTTTGTTTTTGGCTGCGTTCTCCGGTTTGGAAGGGTGCTAGCAAATGAATTTCAAAATCCGATTTATTTTTTTTATTTTTTTCTGCATTTGGGTGTTGAAAAAAATCTTTCAAACGCTTATATAGCGTCGTTGAAAGTTCATCGTAATTGTATGTTTGATTTGGCACTGTTCCACCTCCTTGAATCCCATTATCGGCAGAATGAAAAATCTTAAACATATAGTCATATGTAAGGGGCTCGGCGAATAGAATAGGGCAACATGAAAGGAGCCCTTCGTTGACACAACAGAGCCCGGTTACAAAGAAGTTCGAACTCGATATGAATCCCATTCGCGAAAGAATCAGACGCAGGTTGGAATGGAAAGAACAAAGATCATGGCAAAACATTGAAGTGCCTCAAAGCGAACAAAGAACAAGGCAAAACATTGAAGTGCCTCAAAGCGATATTTGAAACAAACAGGGGGTCGCTGAAAAGCGGCTTACTGTTTACATATCTTTTGTACAAGCATGCCCACAGGGTATAAACGCAAACGAAGAAATAAACCGCCTTTTTACCAAGGCGGTTTATTTATGGTCACATATCAACATCAAGGTATAACATAGCCTTTTTAAAAAACGATTTGGAGAAAATGACTTTGAGTTTTATAATGTGAATATAAAGAAATTTTTGGAAGGCGGGGGGCAGTATGAGTAAAAAAGAGGTACGCAGTTTAGACGAAGTTGAACAGGATATCATGGATCAGAGCATTCCAGACTCCGTAAAAAAGATAGAATGGATGAAAACCAGGCTCGGTCTAGAGACTAACGAACAATTAATATCAAAAGCCCTCACACTTCTTCACATGTCAATCGAACTAGAGGATCAAGGATATACCGTGGCTGCATATACAAAACCTGATTTTATGACTGAACTCGTTGAAGGGCGTCATGTTATTGAATTAGGTATATTACCGAAAAATCCATAAAATCATAACATCATTTAATGCTTCTCATCCAAGCTAACTGCTTGAAAGGAATGATTTTGTGTCGAATATTGATCCAAAGGGGTTTTTATTAACTTTAATTGCACTTCTCCGGAACGAAAATCAAGATAATATTGCAGATTTTCTAATTGCTTGTGACCTCGAATTTGAACAAACTAGAGATTTCACAAAAAAAACGGGCCAACGGAAGGAATATATTATCATCAGACATCCCCTTCGCTTAACTGCAGACCTGGAACCTTATAAAGATTTTCTCCATCGTATGGCAGTTCGAATTTATGATGAGACGGATGATTATGATCTCTACGGGGTCAAATTTAGAATTAAAGCGATTCCCTCTCTCCAATCTGATGAGGATGAACCTAAAGATGTTCAACACTATGCTAAAGGCCAAGTGTATGAGAATCTTCTTGATAAAATTCACAAGCTCACTTCAATTAATCCCATTGAGAAAATGTATGTCATTGAAGCGTGTGAGTGTGCCAAGCGTGATCTCCGACTCGCAGCGGCTACCATGCTTGGTTGTGCTGCCGAACATGTATTGATTCGCTTCACGGAAGCGTTTTATGTCTACATGGGGAATCACCAAGCTTCAGCTACGGAGTTGAGCACTTTTAAATCTAAAGTTCTAGGCGCATCCAAAATCTCTAACCGGTTGACTGAATTTTTAAAGTACATCCCTCAGCATAAAAATGCACTTGTATCGCTTGGATTGGAGAATCCTGAACGTAAGATTGATATGTACTTTGATCCCATTCGATTGATTCGAAACGATTCCGGACATCCGACAGGTAAGGTGATTTCACAGGAAGACTTGAATACCGAATTCAGCCATTTTCAGTTAATTATGAATTATGTTTATCCTTGTATTGAGGGATTGAGAGATCCATTTTTGGATTAACCACTCCCTTCTTGTAGCAGTTAGGGTGTAGTCGCATACCAAAGTATTCAAGCAAAAAAACAAGGTCAAAACCCATCATTGAGGTTTGACCTTGTTTTTTATTTCTTAGCTTTTGAACCGAAAAAGTAACCTAACACGAGCGTCACTATCGGCGTAGAATATGTGGCATATGTTTGACAAGCTCATTCTCTGAACCAACTCCGTTTGAGCCTTTCCCTTTTGGAGCAACCATTGATGGCGTTCTTCCATTCGCAGGTGAACTCTTTCTCCCAGGTTTAGACGGCTTCTCCGTAAGAGTAATATCGCTTACGGAACCAATCTCAACCTCCTCTAAATCAATACGTATTTCTCTTTTTTCTTTCATTCGTATTACCCCCTTAATTGAATATTTTTTACCTCCCTCGAGAAAAATTTGTTTCTTACAGCTTGAATTTCATAACCCATATCTTCAAGTTCCACGCAAATATTCATTAACGTGAGTGCTTTCGAAAAGAGTTGAGTCATGCCGGAAACATTGACCTTCTCGATTAGGTATGTAAATCTATCGAGATTCGGAAGGGCCTGTGGGCACCCTTCAATCTTCTTATCCTCGTAGACCTTCGTTAATTTCTTCCTCAAGTCAGTTACAAGCGGGTGGCTGCCAGGCAATGATTGAATCAGCTGCTGGAGCTCCTCTTTGGAGTAAGATAGACCAAATTCCAAAACCTCGTTTGTACCCGCTTTTGCGTTAGCCGCATTTGTCATGTTACATTCCCCCAACATTCTTGAATAAAGAGCGTGGACGACGCCCTTCCCCCCGTTTGACCCCTTTAAAAAAAAAAAAAAAAAAAGAAAAGTGTTGGGAGACAAATTGGTTTTGAAATGAAGAAAGCCAGCAAACACAAGGGTTTGCTGGCTTTTTCGTGAAAATTACAATGACAAATAAAGTTTTGAAATGGATTAGGGGCAAATTGTCTGAATTACAAATTAGTTTTGAAGTACTTCTGACAAATTAATAAAAACATATGCTCATTCAACTATCGTATCCGTTAGCGGAACGAGTCTCGCAAAATAAGAGTTCATTTTTCTTGCAGATGTATAAACCGTGGGAACTCATTCCCAAAATGCTTCTTTCCCTGCATGTTTGGAAGTGATAGCTTTTCCACGATTCAAACTCGGTTTCATCGAGTTTGTCGACATATTCATGGATGGTATGGCTGATACCGTCGGTGCCCACATGGTCAACATAGGACACGTCGAATTGATTCATGAATGCCTCTAATTCTTCTGGACTTGTAAAATAGGCATCCGTCCAAAAGCAATCCTCATCGCCTTCGAAAATAACACCTTCATTAATGACCTTATCAATCACACTTCTGCGGATAAACTTTTTGTCCCGCGTCGAAAGCATCGGAATGATGGAATATTTATTGATATATGCGACGGACAAATGACCGCCTTTTTTGAGAACCCTCAAAGATTCTCGAATGCAGTTCAACCTGTCCTCCACATTGGTAAGATGGTACATGGGACCAAGGCACATGACAAAATCAAAGCTTTCGGACTCGAATCGGCTCAAATCGGTCGCGTTGTCGACATACGCTTCCATCTTGATGCTGCGTTCGTCACACTTTTGTTTTACCGTTTCAATATGTTTCGGTGTGATGTCCACGGCTACTACGTCATGTTGACGCTCCGCATAGTAGAAAGAATAAACGCCAGTCCCAGCACCTAAGTCTAATATTTTTACCTGTTCTGGCATTACCGAGTTGAGGACTTGAGTTGTGGTTAGAAACTCGATTCTTCTTGAGCTCCTGGAAAAGCGGGAATCTTCATTAATCATCTCGTAATAATTGGTTACATTACTCATTAACATCCGCCACCTTTTGATAATAATATTTGGATATTGTATCCAATGGTAATGATAATTTCAATAATAAGATTTTACGTAATCATAATTTTAGAGTTTAACTATCCCGCCCGATAGTTGAGCAGCCACGCGACGCAGTAAAATTTGATGGATCAGTTCTATTGCTACAATCTTGTCACCATTAGAATTCAATCAATATTTCAGTTCAGTTCGATTTATAATTGTCCTTTACCTGCATTAACGATCGGTTCCATGCTAAAATACCGTTATTGATAGAAATATGGCGAGGAGGCAAGGTGTAGAGATGGAGATACGACTGGCAGAACGAATGATTGAGGAGTGGGCATCAGCGAACGCCGATACGATCGGCATAGATCTCAATAAGGTCCGTGCGTCATATATTTATAACCCCGGGGGTTTCGGAAACTTGTCTATCCGTTTGTCCGACGGTCGCAAGCGATTTCACGTTAAGCTGGCTCCACCAAACAAAGCCACGCGGCTGCAGCAGTGGGCGGGACTCAGCGTTTATCTTACCGAGCACTACACCGCGCCCAGGCTGGTCCATGTAATTGATCGCGAGATCGTGCCCGGGTATCCGTACGGTCTAGTTTTCGAATATATCGAAGATGCGACCCCACTTGTAGATGCGCGAAATACAGAGGCCGTGTTGACGGGTGTCTTGGAGACTATCGCGAAGCTCCATCGCGATAATCGACTTCGGGAAATGCTACCTAAGTCGGAGACACTCACTTATGCAGATGCATTTCAGGACAAATATATTACGCGGTTTACGGATGATCTCAACGGAATCCTCTGCTCGCGCGATCTGCTCAGAGATTTCGTATCGGATGAGACGTTTTCGTGGTTCGGGGAAGAGATCGAGAGGCTGAAGGTTACAGTCCGGCAGACACCTGCATTTCTTCTCCCCGCATGTGATGTTGTTCATAATGACCTGAACGGTAACAACGTACTAACGTACGGCTGGGACGACTTTCGAATTATCGACTGGGATGACATGTCCAACCAGGGCGATTCGGCAATGGACTACTCGGTACTGCTTTGGCCATTTACTCATGATCCAACATGGCCGGTATGGAGGGAGAAGGTGCTGGCAGTAGCTGGGACTCTAACCACCCAGCGGATGGAACTATATTTTCGGGCGAAGTTGCTCGACGATGTTATTGACGTGCTGGCCGATTATGTTGAAGCAGAGCAGGTGCCGGAGCACCGGGAGGAGGCCCAGCGTAAGGCAAGGGCCGTTCATCTTCACTCTTATCCGCAATATGTAGCCAAATATGGTGTTAAATAGAGTAACCGTACAGCGATTTCACTTGCCTGTTACTTAAGTAAAGGCTACCGATGCCGGTAGCCTTGTGCATGGTGCTAACGTTTCGCGTTAGCTTAAAGATCGGGCAATGATTCAATATGTGCCTCGACATCAAAAATAAATCCCTTATTGGCAATTTGCTTACTTTAAAAACCACTGCTTCATCTTTGTTACCATTTCGTTTGCGATAGATTTGTCACGATGATCTAGCCACCGATACAGCGGTTTTTCAATGAAGCCTAATAGTTCCTTTTTAGTATCTTCTAA
This sequence comes from Paenibacillus sp. Soil787, assembly GCF_001429545.1. GTDB lineage: Bacteria > Bacillota > Bacilli > Paenibacillales > NBRC-103111 > Paenibacillus_E. Next base: position 36,255 of record NZ_LMSP01000012.1, on the reverse strand, counting down.
AGCTTGGATTAACTCATCATACTTAAATTCAATAAAAAAAGCGTTCTCTTTTTTTGTCGTGCTCGGATCATCTGACCATACCTTAACAATACCGTTATTACTATACTCAATCCCTGGGTTAGGATCATGCCCCAACCAAGGACTAACTCTATTGATAATTGATTCATTAACGAGTACTAAGTCTTCTAAGCCGCAGCAGCAACTTGGATAAATGAATTTATCTTCATCTTCAAAAAAAGCAATTCCACCTAGAATTACAACCTCATCCTCATTAAATAGTTGCTTAAATGATTTCTCGAATGATTCCTTAACATCTATATTGTTATATCCAAATAAATGCACTAAGAACAATTCAACTTCTGTAGTTGAACTACTTTCAGTCAAAATAACGTGATCTTTACGAATAATATCATTGTCAATCCAAACTGGACAGTCATAATACGGTTCTCTTATCACAGCTTTGGTATAAGCCAAATCATCGACCCCCTAACTTGTTACAATATATCTAACAGTATTATTCATGCACTTTGCTAATACCAATGCGTGTCCTTCCATAACATTCACCATCATATGTACATTTCCTTTATTGGTAACTAATCTGCCCGTTACTTCAATGAAAATGGCAGCATATCATTTATATGTCTGCCGTCGTGGTTGTTTGATCTATCGTTCTGCAGTTGAAGGAATAACCTTATGTGAAAGTATTTTATTTAGTCATTCCTGCTTGGATCATATTCATCCTCAACGACTGGTATATATGGTGAAAGGTAGTTGTCTTTCTCTTGAGTTAATTTACCCCTTGCTAATTTCCAGACTATAAAATTGTTACTGTTATCATCTTCTCCTTTGAAATCCTCGTCATTATGAACATATAGCAATCCGTACGAACCAGGTAAATTTTCCGACACCCATTTATATATATCAAGAACATATTTTGAATAATGGTTATGTAATCCCGAAATGGTCCATGAGTGCAACCCGTTTCTTCTCCGTAAAGTAGAGATTTTTTCACCATCTACTTCTTCTAAATATTTCAAGAAATTATTATAAGCCTCATCTTCCAGTAATTCATTTGTATCATGGGTGTGATATCTTAAAACAATCCATCCATGAAACTCATACATATTACCACTCCTTATTTTCACTTGTATATGATAAATCACTTGGTAATATCACGATCTTATCAAATTGAAGATTCTTCTGCATTAATGAAATCTGCCAGTTACTTCAACGGACAACGGCAGCCGATCGTGTGGTCGACTGCCGTCATGTCGTGATTGTGCTATCGTATCTGTTAGTTAAATTAATGGATTCAAACCCAGAAGAGATCATTTTTAGTTTCTTTTAGGAAAAATCCATGTAATAACAATAGTTACAATTAACCATGACGATGCCCCAACAATACTAGCACCTATGTTTTTATTTAAATAATAGCTAACTAATGCCCAACTAACCCCACCAGCCAATCCTAATTTTACGGCTTTACGCATTCTGTGCTGCATTACATTCCACCTTTCAGTGTTAATCCCCGAATAAAGTCTCGTATCCCTCATACATTATATTCATTCGTTTGGTTTTTTCCTTTTCCTGCCGTGTTTCCACGTTAACCTGCCCGTTAGCGCAACGCTGCTTCCGATTCATGCCGGCAGCAGCGTTTCCCGTTGTCTGCCATTTTAGGTGTTCAAAACTCGTCGATCAACGAAATTCTTTTTGTAATCCGCATGCGACTATCTTGCAAAAAATCGCGTGTCCAATCGTCTGGTTGACTTAAATCCCAGCTCCGGTGCATACCGACGAATACGATAATTTCTCGTAATCTAAGGAAGAGCCCAAGCTGTTCCTTCCAGCCGTCAGGCATTTGACGGCCATCCTCTGTATAACCTTGTTCGAAATGTTTAATGAAAAGTTCGTACTGCAACTTCCGTTCGGACTTCGAATCTTCCCCGAATACATACAGCAAGTAATAGAGCTGGATGGCAATGTCTTCGGTATACCAACTGTACTGGCATTCGTCGAAGTCGAAGAGCGTTATTCCCCCTGATTCATCAACTGTGAAATTTCCTACATTGATATCCCCGTGAATTAAACCGAAATTATCAGCAGTTACAGGCAGGCTAGCCAAATGTGTTTTAAGTTCATCAAGAGCAAGAAGAATTGATTGCTGCTCTGACGGTATATATTTTTTGGCTCGTAAGAGGTATTCATTATTCTCCCACGTATGTCTTTTGGCCGTAGGTTTGTACTCCTTAGCAAGATCATGGAGACGGCCGGTCATGCGTCCGCATTGTTCATAAAGTATGGAATTACCCAGGCATTCTGGGTATCCAATTTTACGACCGGGTGCGTGTCTGAAGGAGGTCACGTAGAAATCAATCATATTTCCTTGGATTCGTTCGAAGTCCTTTCCATCAACCGAATATACCGAATCCGAGACCGACAAACCATTCTCAGAAAGATAACGAATCCATTCTATTTCAGCTGCAAGTCCGTCCCACGTGCGAAGAGTGCTCGGGGTAAAACGGAGAATATATTTCAAGTCATCGCGATTATAGGAATAAATAAAGTTTTGAAAGCCTCCAATGAAAGTCAACTCCTTTGGGCTGACGCCAAACCTCATAGCGCCTTCTACGGCATGTTCGTCCAGGAACATTGATTTTATTTTTGGGTCCATGAGTTCTCCTTGGTATTTGAGTCGTGATTGAACAATCGAATGAACTTTTCTAAAACTCCGGTTGTTACCTCAATTTAATAAAATAAATGCCTGGTGACATGTGAAAGCCTCACTTTCGGGAAATATTTATTCCATAACAATCATACTAATCCATATTTTTACAGTCAACGAAAATTGATTGAACCATTACGTTAACCTGCCCGTCCCTCAGCGAACAAAAAACGGATGCATTGGCATCCGCAGTTCCGCTATTTTTGTTCCAATAACCAAGTATAAAGTTCTTGGTTGCCAAGCGTTTTCCTCATGATGTCATGCCCCATATCTGGGTAAACAGTCAGCTTAACATCTCTTTGATGTGTCTTCACTGCGTTTATCATGTTCGTCATTTGCTCTAATGGGACAATATTATCTTTCGCTCCATGAAATGCCCATATTGCGGTGTTATTCAGAAGGGCTGCCTTTGATATTTGTCCGCCAGAACTCAGTGGTACAATTGCTGCAAATGTATTTGGATTATAGATAGCTAAATCCCAAACCCCATATCCCCCCATACTATATCCAATCGCATAAATACGATTTGAATCTACTCGATGATTAGAAGTAATTTCAGCTACCAGAGCGGCAAGACTGTCACGTTCCATATTCCAAAATGATTCGCTTGGACATTGGGGAACCGCTACAATGAATGGTAATGATAATTGTCCTTCTTTAGCAATTTCAAGCAATCCATAATTCGATAATTGGGTTACCTCTTCTCCCCTCATATCCATTCCATGTAAAAAAACAATAAATCCCCACTCACGTGTTTGGTCTTCGTAGTATTCTTCAGGAAATGAAAGAAGATAGTCCATCTGGACTTTTTTTGTTATTTCCACACTTAAGGTAGTTGCCTGGATTGTCATTTCAAAATTCCTCTCAGCGGTTTTCCTTTTACCAAAATGATTCTACGAACGTTTCATTTCCTTTTACTGCCCGTTACTTGAATGAACAAAAGAGGAACTGCCGCGTTGCAAGCCCCTTCACTATTTATGCTAGGTAATTTTTCTTAGTTTGTATCTACTTTCCAGCTCTTTTGTAGTTTCCGAATATAACAGATTTGACCAATGTGATATGCATTATGAGTTGACACATTTCCGAGTATCTCCCACCACTTGGCAGTCTCTGGGAAACCATTTACNTTCCGAATATAACAGATTTGACCAATGTGATATGCATTATGAGTTGACACATTTCCGAGTATCTCCCACCACTTGGCAGTCTCTGGGAAACCATTTACATCACTTTCGACTTTTTCTTCAGTAAGTAGATCTTGCCATTGTAAAAGCACCTCTAATAATCGTTCTTTTAAGTCAGTGAATTTTTGATCTTTCGGGATTATAAAACTTTTATTATTATTTCCTATGGAAGGCACAGCATTGACATGAGATTTTTGGTACCTGGTTTGCCAAGTTTCATTCCAATAAAGTAAATGCTGCACAATTTCAGCGATACTATTACTATCTTCACTAGGTTTCCAAAACGCAACTTCCTCTGACAAATTTTCAACTGCATCTGAAAATGGTAGGTACCAACTAGGGTCATTAGCATTTGCTAATAACTGATCGGATAAAATATCTTTTACATGAAACATACTTTCCACACTCCTTCTTAATGATATGCGGCGGAGCTAACGTNGGTCATTAGCATTTGCTAATAACTGATCGGATAAAATATCTTTTACATGAAACATACTTTCCACACTCCTTCTTAATGATATGCGGCGGAGCTAACGTATCCAGTTAGTTCAACGAGTTCATTTCTTTTCCGTTGTGTCTGTTTTGTAAGGATTGGATAAATCTACTTGATAACGCAATGAATAAATAACCAATAGTACCACCTAAAGTATTTAAGATGAGGTCGTCAATATCAAACTCGCGACCTCTTATAAAGCCTATGTATCCGAGTATAAGCTGGGAGCTTTCTATGATGAGGCTTACGATAAAGACTGCTAGAATAGACTTCGAAATTCGTTTAAGTTTGAATAATAACGGTAGATATACTCCAAGCGGTGTTAACATAATAAAATTATAAAACGATAACTTTACGGAATTCCAAAAAAACCAATCAAATCCATTGTTACTATAAATATTTATCCAGTCACTAATAAAATAAAATGGGATTAGTTGCATCAAAACTGATGCGGAATCATACTGAGGAGGAAATATAATACCCCCCGTTGTCACTTGAACTACAATTAGTAAGTAAAAAATAAAACTATAAAAAATTACTCTCCTAATAATGTTGTTGGTTTTATTTCTTATGAAATCAATAAGAACATACAGAATCAAGAATAATGACCCTATTGTGACAGCATTATAAATTGAATACAATCTTATTCACCTTGTTCCCACAAAATTATATGATGTGCAGATATATCCACTTATAAAAATACCATTTCCCCCTCATGATTCCAACATACTTTTGAACTATCCTGCCAGTTAGCGGATTGAAGGGCCGCCACGCGGCAGCCCTTCAAATGTTTAACTATCGTTTCCGTTAGTTTAATCAGCTCAAGTCAAATGTGGTCCATCCAACTTCAAGTATTTTCATTTGAAGATCCCTGAATTCTTTTTTTGCATTAAAATTAGTAAATTCGATCTTAGTAAAAGGCTTTGTAAAGAATATAAAACAACATGGTTTTGCACAGATATCCCGTTCTCCGACACATTTACTCTTTGTACGATAAGCTTGAACTTCATCATCCGTCCAATTATTTTTCCTCTTATTATACATAACCCAATTTTCATTACACTCTCTAAAATCGACGAAAGTTTCCTTATCTAAATTAAAGAAGGTAAAACCCTCTGATGTTACCTCACCGATCCTCAAAAATGACTCACCTCACTTAAATACATCCTATGTACTGTGCAACTTTCGTTCAGCGGCGTTAGCGTAACTAGCCATTTGATCCGATTTGGAATATAGCGGGCCTGAAATATTTCCCTACCTTCTCAAGCTCATTCATTACGTATCTTATTCTATCTTCATCTAGAAACCAGTTATCCTTGGAAGTACCAGTCTTGTCAATCACTGGACTTACATAAAAAATTGTCTCTCTTGGAAAAATAATTTGATATGTTAAAAGTGCTCTACGTGCGTGGTAGTTTTTACAAACCAGCACTACTTTTTTAGGGTTTAACCCTTTATCTTGTAATACTTTTAAAGAGAATCGTGCATTTTCAAAGGTATTAGTTGCTTTATCTTCTTGAAGTATTGCTTGTGGAGGAACGCCTAACGACACCCCTACATTTCGCAAAAACTCCCATTCAGTTGTTTCAACATGTGGGGTGACACCACCAGAAGGCAGGATCAACGGAGCATTACCTTGTTGATATAACATTGCGGCTCTTTCCATTAACTGAGGATGGCTTGCACCTGGAATTAAAATTACATCTGAATGACCCAACTCGGTTTCGAAAAACATAAAATCGCTAATACAGTCAAATGGAAAAGACATATAAAAATCTCCCTTCTAACCATACGGGACAGATTAATTCATTTTTGTCTGAAGTTTTCAAAAAGCACGACTTATTACTTGACCATGATACTCCAATGCTTCTAAAGCCCTTATTCGTTGAACCTCGCTTAATGAAGAAATATCCGCCCATTTAAATTCAGAATGTTCGGAACTAAGTTTTATTTCCGCAGCCTCTGGTATGGAACAGCGAAATATTCCAACTTGTGCATTAATACTACTATGATAATAAAATCCCGTTAATACAGCATTCTTAACTTCTATCCCAAGTTCTTCACAACATTCTCGAAATACCGCTTGATGAATAGTTTCACCAGCGTCTACACCACCACCTGGTAAACTCCATCCCTTATTTCCATAAGTTCGCTTTAACAGAAGTATTTGACCTTCGGAATTTGTTATTATAGCATGAACACCAAATCCAAACGTAACAAAACCCACTAATATCCTCTCCATTTCAAATCTCAGAGCCATCGTCAACTTCAGTTTCAGTGTTTTTTAATACCACATATTGTAAGTATCCTGCCCGTTAGTTTAACGCTGCTGTTTTGTAACTCCGATTTTTTTACAACATGTTTGAAGGTTGGCTGAAGTGAATGAGATAATGATAATAGGTGCTGCAGCACACTTAATCAAGACTCTGATCCATCTGTGGTTTCTTGCCAAGATTCGGAATCCTACAATGTAGGTAGTTTTGTGTCACAATACTACAATGTAGGCACTTTTGTGCATTTTTTGCTGACACAAATCTCCCTACATAAAAAAATAAAAGCTTGATTTCTCAAGCTTTTTCAAATTGGTTTATGTAGGCACTTTTGTGTCATTGGACAGCAGCTTAGATTTACAATTTACTATTTTCCTATTTTCTTGCACTTTTCCGTGTGGGAATTATTGTAAGTATCCTGCCCGTTACTTCAATAGACAAAGGCAGCCGATCGTGTGCCGGCTGCCTTCATATCGTAATTGAACTATCGTTTCCGTTAATGATGAATTCCGAAAGCCCATACATTAATGAAGTACGTCACGATACCTTAATCCTCTAAAATTTGCACATTCTTAGCTGTCATTCGCTGTGAATCCGCTATGCTCGGGAATTCGAATAGGTCGAATGCAACTTTTTGACCCTCTTTAAGAAACCGAAAGCCGTTCGGTAACCTAATAGGGTCTGGTAGAATTTCGCTAAAGTGAACAAATACATGATTACCGTCCTGACCGTCTAACATTATCCGCCCGTAACCTTTCTCTTCTTTGAACCATTTGACAATACCCCATCGTCTTTCTCCCATTTAGGCACCTCCTCTTTCACATTATAAAGTATCACAGAGGTTGAGCTATCGTTTCCGATAGCTTAATAAAAGTCCGAATTCATGTCCCCCAAAAATGCTCTGAGTACCGAAGGTAGAATAACAAACTTATGGTGTTATACGAAGGACTTACTTCTTTTCATATTCGTACAAAACCATTCCTGAATACGTTAAATAAAATCCGTTTCTAATTTCCTTAAATTGATCTGAATTAATTCCGAAAGAAAAATCTGAATTTGGACCTTCTCCGATTTGACCAATATTAATAACCTTGTGATCTATATCATTAATAGTAAAATGATCAAATGATATATTATCTCTAAAAGCTCCATCTGAAGTAAAAATTTTATTACTAAGAAAATCCCCTTGTTTTAGAAACGGGCGATATTTCACATGAAAACTTAAATAAATGTCTTTTGCGAACTCTCCTCTGTTCCATATTTGTTGCAATTCGATTGTTGTATTATTCATGGTTATCATATTTAGATTTATATTTTTTGGCTTCGTTGTATCAAAAGGAATCCATTGTGGTTTAATAAAAATTTCAATTGGTACTGGATTTCTTATTTCCTTAACCAAATATTCTTTATTTCTAAATACATCGTAAGGATCAGAATTATATTGTTTAGCAAAATAAAATATAGATGAAAAAATGATTATAATAAAAAACAAAACAGCGATTAACTTAAATTTCATTGATTTACCACTCCTTCGATATGCATATATATTCGAGGAGTGTAAATTTTATCCTCTTTCTTCCAAATAAGGGTTTGCGTTAACCTGCCCGTGACATGAGAAAAGGCAACCAATCCACTGGACTGGCTGCCTTTTCACATTGTTATTAAGCTATCGTTTCCGTTAGCACAATCACCTCAGCCATTAACTGCATCTCATACAGTCCCTGAATTTACCTGTATCTTAATTTTCAATCCTAAGATATTTTGGATAGTAAATCCATGCTCAAGGGGGTACTTACCATCCGATTTCGTAAAGTGATACATACACTTCTTTTACTCGCGTTATCCTTATTGTTAATGACAGGATGTGCTCCATTTGGGTTTGGACCCGGTTTGGCTGATTATTCGTATCATCTTTCGGGAGATTATGAATTGAACCGTTTATCTGCGAATGATATCAAAGTCATGGTGAAAACGGATTCTAACGTTCCAGGTTACATGATTCCATCTAAGGTCGTTAAAATTGCATGGAACGATACGTACATTATCGCAGAACAACAAGGATTTAAGCGACAATTTCCGAACGATCCCAATGACAACCATCAAGTACTGGATAACGTTTTTTATTATTGGATCTTGGATGCCCCACAAAAGAAAGCCTATGGACCCTTTGATGAAGCAACTTTTGAACTGAAGAAGAAAGCATTCCAGATCCCGGATTCCATGGTACTGAAAGATGTCAATTCCTATCCGAAAGACCCAGGAACTCGAGTGGTTACTTATTAGTCATTGAATAGAGACAGTTTATCCAACTTCACTGCCCGTTAGTGAAGCGAAGGGCTACCATGCGTGGTAGCCCTTCAAATGTTGAACTATCAGTTTCCGTTAGTTAAATCGCCCATCCTAATTCACGTAAAATCTCATCTTCTTTTGTATAATTAAAAGCCTCTTGTGGTTGATTATCAAGTTCCCATTCAATGGTCATCTCTAATCCATCGGTAAATGAAATCGGTTCTACGAAGCCTAGTTCCTCGCGAATGAGGTTGGAACTAACAACTAATTGTTGTTCCATATTGAACGGGACAGTCATTTCTTCAGGGAGACTTCCTTTTGGAGTAAGGATTATTTGTCCGTCCCATTTTAAGGTCCTTCCAATATGTGTAACGTAGTCTAGCATTGAACAGGGTTGTGATCCACCAATATTATAAATACGTCCCGTTGACCGTTCATTTGTGATAGCTAATGCGATGGCATTGGCTACATTTTCTACATAACCATGAGTCCAACACCATCTAGAAAAATCTTCATCCATCAAGATGAATGGTCGATTATCCCTGATATGTTTCAGATTGAGGTATTTAAATAGTCTATGTTGTGGGTCATTAGGTCCGTAAACCGCTGGTAGACGTAGAATGGTACCCTTTAAGTTTTGGTTATTCATTACAATATTTTCAACTAGTATTTTGTCGTATTTATTACACCAATCATTCGGGTCTTTATAAGGGTCTTGATAAGGATATCGGTTTAATCGTAAAGCTGAATTCTCTGTAATTGGTGTAGGTTCTAATGACCCGTTATCTGCTTTTCTCACTATTCCGTATGCCCTATAAACATCTTGACTACTAATTGTGATTAATCTATCAGTTATTCCCTTAAAAGTGTTTACAACGATTTGAGTATCATCTTCAGTAGACGCAATCATGTCAACAACAATATCTGGCGATAATTTCTTGAAGTCATGCTTAAACTGTTCCAATTGCATTTTTTCTCCATAGATGTGTTGTACATTTGGTGGTAAATTACATTTTGTCTGACCGCGATGGAATAAGGTAATATTATGGTGACCCAATTCATTAAGCTGTTTGATTACGTTTGGACCTATAAATGTTGTTCCACCAATAATTAAAATCTTCATATTTTGCTCACCATCCTTCCCATTTTTTACAAACTTATTATAACTCATATGTGTGAGACAACGTATTAAATTAAACAAATCTGCCCGTTACTTCAACAGGCTGCCGATTATACTAAGTATACTGGCAGCCTGTTTTTATTGTTTTTCGTTAATTTCAATATCAACAAGTGAAATCTATATACGACTTAAGTTTTGCTACTCAGCGGTATAGTTAACTATATCTGGAGTTCATCAGGAATATATCATGTGAGGGAAAACATAAAATTAGCCATTCGAGAAATACAGAAAACCGTATCGTAAATGAACGATCAGGAGTAAATTACTGCTGCGCCTTTGCGCGTGCTCGCCATGTGACTTGAATGATTGAGGTTTTAATTTATGGGAGGTCTTCTTATGAATAGAAGTAAAATGATTAGGCATCCATACGAACTGTCGCGAGCACGGTTGACGGAGATTCTCCGAAGGACAGGCGCGCTGACTGCAGGGGAAGTGGCCGGTCTTGAAGTTTTTCCGGCGCGGAGCGACAACTCAAGGGTTTACCGGATACGGATCTCTTATTCAGAAGAGGCAGAAGGCGTGCTTCCGCAGAGCCTTTTCCTCAAATTGTGCGATTCAGCACAATTCGCCGCCGCTTCCGAACCGGCTTACTATTCCCGTGACTACATCACCCTGCAGAATGCGCCCCTGCTCAGATGCTTCGATGCAGGGCATGACACGGCAAAAAAAAGCTACCACCTGCTGCTGGAGGATGTCACAGATACCCACAAACCGAGCTGGGAAGCTCCCCCAACCCCGCAGTACGGTAGAGCCCTCGCGGAAGCAGTTGCCAAACTGCATGCCCATCACTGGGTAACGAACGAACAAGGGGCAGAAAGACCGGGAAGACGGCCTGTTCCGGAGATGGAGGAAATTGAGCGCTATCTTTCAGCGATCCGCCCTGGGCTTGCCCCTTTGCTTAAGGCATGCAGACAGGATATTCCCGACCTTTGGACTGAAGCGTTGCCGCTGATTATGGAGAAGCATCCGGAGCGGATGATAGAGAGAACCCGATCACACGAAGGTTTCACGCTCATTCACGGAGATTTGAATCCTGGCAATATCCTGATTTGTCAGAACGGCCTCGTACCCATGTTTTTGATTGACCGACAGCCGTTTGTCTGGTCGCTGACCTGCTGGCTGGGCGTAAGCGATCTGGCTTACGCTATGATTCATTGGTGGGACACTGAGAGCCGACGGGCGCTTGAGTTTCAGATTTTACAGCAGTATCTTGATGTGCTACGCAGCAATGGAGTGAACAACTATTCATGGGAGCAGCTTTGTCTAGATTACAGGCTGTGCGTAGTGCAGAGCCTCTATGTTGCTGTAGAATGGTGTGCCGACCCATCGCAGATAGAACCGATGAGATGGGTATGGTACCCTCAGCTTCAAAAAGCGATGACCGCCTTCTTCGATCTAAAGGTCAGTGAGCTGTTGTAAAGCGCATCACGAGTACAGTGAGGCACGGCGATGAATTCACGATCCAGGTAGCACGTTGAATCAGTTTATAAGGACAACGAATGGTTCCGTGTATGCTGGCAGTCTTTTATTGGATTCAACTATCGTTTCTCGTTAGCGTAATCATTCAAATGATATCTCTTTATCCAAAATTATCTCTTTAGGCGGAGACTCCATTGGATGAGCATGTGGAATCAATCTGAATTTTAACTTCTCGATACTATCGGGCAGACGCGGCATAACCATAAAACTCAGTTGCGTATGTCCACCGCCACCATGAGCACCATTTTTACGTACGATGTATTCTCGTTCTCCATTTACATCTAAAAGTAATTTCGGGCGAATGTGGCCGACATTCTCATTATCATTTGATTTGTTAATTTCAATAAACACAATGCTACCGTTCTCATGCTGCATTGAATGTGTTACTTCATATTCAAAACCATCAATATCGGACTTTTTCATGATGGGCAGGACATTAAGTAATTTGCCAGGTCCGTTGGGTAAAGTGGGTGGGTTACTCTCTGCAAGACTGTGAATGAGTCCATTAATATGGGGAATATCCATATCAAACTCAACTGCCCATGCACTCACAATTTCATTTGGTGGAAAGAATCTTTTGCCATTCGAGATGCCTTTACGCTCAATAAGTAATCTTATGATCTTTTCATCAATGGCCTTAATCACATCATTGTATTCGTTAGGAACAAATTTCAACTCACTCCAAGCCATGGTGGGCCTCCTTAATACCTTTAGTTATCATTATATCTAATTCCCAAGATTGTACTAAATAATGGTACTTTCCCCCGGTCATTGGAGCTAACCTGCCCGTTACTTTAATGAAAACAGGGAGCAGCTGCCGCGGTAATCCGCTCCCTGTTTATTGTGCTATCGTTTCCCGTTAGATTCCTGTAGATGGATAAATTTCAGCTTTGTAAAAAACAAGCCCCCAGCACGATGGTGCATCGTTACGGGTCTTTATTCAGACGCGCTGTATACCCAGGCGGTAGTTTCATTTTCGTCACCTGTTTAAAATTAGTTTTCAGTTAAAATTCTTCTTCCTCTAGCTCGAAAGTATTCGGGTTCATTTCTATCTGTATCAAAACCGAAGATCCACCCTTTCTCCTCGAACACTTCTAGTATCTTTCGATTCTCATTAGTTTTTTTAAGCTTAGGTCTTTTACCAGAAAGCAAGCTTAGAATATCTGTCATCATTAATAGCTGTAAACATTTCTGTACTTGCCCAGCAATTAAGTTAGGAAGATACAAAATAAATAAAGCCCTTTTCTTTTCAATCTCCAGATTTTCTGATTCAAGGAGCATTAGTAAAAGATTAAATGAAACCTCATATCCATTTACAATAATCTGATCACTATGCTCAATACAGATAGTAATTATTATTGTTTTCAAGTTCTGACTACTACGATCATAATTACTAATCAAATACGAAAGGTCATTAATATCTAAATTGTACCTTGTAATGTGCAACTTGACTGCTTCTGAGTATCTCTTTCCAACAATAGAGATCGAATCTGACGTGTATGCGAGCAGCTTAATCATGCATAAGTCATTTACTTCATCCTCTAACAAACTAACAATTTCACTAAACATGAAGTTATCCTCATTGATAACATCGTTCGTATAAACCTCAATGTTAGAGGATATGAAGAATTCTAATTGATCTGGGTAGTTTTCTCTTAGGAAGAGTAAATTTGATTCATTCATTAAAATAATATTGTATTTAATTAAGTTGTTAAGCTTACTATCTGAAATTCCTTCAAAATTAAAAATCTCATATTTAACATCAAACAATTTAACTAGTGACTCATACTTTTCATCCGTTAGTGAGTTACATTGTATAATATCTTTGAAGAACTCATCAGCTTCAGTTCTCCCAAACTCAGTAGCTACTTCCTCTTTTTCAAATCTTAAACTAAGACTGTTTGAATTAATAAATTCTACTAGCATTTCATCCAATTTCCGTCCTGAAAAAAAGTAATATTGGGTAACATTATATTCTGAATATATTATTTTCCTGAGTTTAAGAATATCTGCCCATATTTCTTTCTCGGTAATGCTGTCAATTTTATCTATGAATGTTTGTAGATATTTTATATAAGTCAATTTGCGACCTTCAATAACATCAGGATTGTTAATAATTTCTAGCGCTGCATCAAGCTCATCCGTTATTACGAAGTTACTATTTTCAAATACATTATCTAAATATTGATTAATATTACTCCTTACGTAACTAACAAGATACTCTTGTGGTTTAGATACAATGAGGGAATAATTCTTGTGTTTGTATTCTTCATTTATAGGGATCATATAAATCTTACTAAGGATAAGTGAAATCATATTCATATTCATTTCGTAGCAATTTGCTTCATAAACAGCCGAGAATAACTGGGGGTTTGCTTTATCATGGTCTATCATTATAAATTTCACATTTAATAATCGTAGTTTTGAGATTATTTTAGGTATTTCTGGCTCTTCTACATTCAGAAACTCCCTATTTGATGAAATATATAGGGCCAAACAATTTCCAACATTTAGTCCACTTACTATCTCGTTTGGGGAGCAGTATAAAGTATCAAGAGAATATTGTTGCTTCTGACTCTCAGTAAAATAATCGCTGCTTAATATTCCTTGAAATACTAACGGCCAAGCACTATTAAGTGACTTAATGAATTCCGCTTTCTCTCGATCATCAGTACTCTTCAAGAATTGCGATACAAATTCAAATTTCCCCTTATCCTTAATTTGATTAATAATTCTAATTATATTTTGACTTTTTGATTCTAGCAGATGAATTAACAGATCAAAATTAAGTGTTTCTTCTCGATCAAAATCAATATCCCTCAATCGAGAAACTACTAAAGCAGGATCTTTCAAGTTGTAAGAAAATTCTTTTGCTACCTCATCAGTTACGCTACGCAAAAATATTTTATCTATTCTGCTCAAACTATGCTCGTAAAAATAAGTCATATAGTCTGAATATGTTTCATCAATATATCCGTTCCTAATTAAGAATTTAATTAATGGAAAATACGTACTGGATTTAATGTCATTATAGGTAATGACTTCTCCTATTTCATTAGTGTAATTGAAACTAAATATCTCATTAATGTTCTCTTTAGTTATTATCTCATGGAGTTTTTTGCCTTCAACTCTAATTTTATTTTCATATATTTTAATGATATCATCTTTAATCTTTTCAATCTTCACTGAAGATTTGGTTTCGATATTCAATTTTCTAGTTGTGTATTCAGTATTCTGTGACAGCTTGTTGTATTCACTTTGAAAATCAAAATTAATCCTAGAACCATTATAGTTTAAAAACCATACATTGCTCGGATCACTTTTCATCGCAACAATGAAGGAGGCTCTAGAGGTAAATTGATTCTCTCTTTTTCCGTTTACCTCTATTGCCTGTGCGGAAGTAAAGTAAATAGCATCTAATTCTTCAACTTCATTACATAATTCATTCTCAGCAGCTTCAATTAGTTTCTGCTTCTCCAGTATTTCAATCTCAAGCTTTTGTATTTCTGATGTAATGAAATTTGATTTATTTGAAAATAAATTGCAAATAAATCCCTGTCCCAATTGCAACTCACTAAAATCTCTTGGGAAGATATTTTTATATGAAATTATTGCAAGCAATTTATTGCTTTCTAATTCTGTCAATTGTATACGATTATGATAAATGACATATTCATTGTAAATATTCTTTAAAATACGCATGTCATCGATATATAGTGAAAGTCCTTGTAAAAATTGTTTATCAAATTCCTCAAGAATACCACCAATCTCAAAGTGACCAATAAACTGATCATAAGAATTTGAACCATCAACAACTGGAACAACAGGGATAATAAAATCGAAGAATTTCGTTCTATCTTTGGAGGTAAATGTATCATCACGAAGTAAGTAAAAAAACCGGATATTCTTTCTCGACTTTTTATTGATTAGCCAATTAATCTCTCTCAGCTTTTGAAATATTTGATTACTGTTGAATCTATCCATGTCCTCAAACACAATTACTTCTGCATTTGCATTTTCAAAGAGATAAAGAACCTCATTAAGATATTTATCAAAATAAGACTCATTTGCTTCTTCAAATATCTCAATCTCATTCCCTTGAATCTTTAATTTTTTGAATAATATTTTGTTATAAGTAATCATCTGGATCATAATGTATAGAATATACGACATTATTAGAGTACAAATTATTCCGCCAACTACTACAGCAGCATCTTCAGTTGTAAATATTAATATTTTTTTCAACCATGTGTCAGTTAAACTCATTACAAATTTACGCCAACCGGCAAATCCCAGAATATATGACACAAGTGTGATAGCCATTGTAGCCAAAAAAGCACTAGCGAATTAGATTTTGACACCTTTTTTTTAACCTTGAAATGGGTTTGTGGAATATTTCGTGGATTTACTTGATGTATTAGTTGATTTAATATTTTCCCCTCTAATATTGTATCGTTGATGTCTCCTCCAGAAGCACCAGCATTATTTCTACTTAACTCATCATTTGCTCTCAATTCCGAACTTGATGTATCAAATTGCGCTAGCGAAATATTTAAGAATTTCTTATCAGATTGTGTAGCTTTATATGACTCCAAAACACTACTTTTACCTGCACTATATGGCCCAGTTATTGCAACATTCTTTATATCAACTTCTTGAAATACAAAATTAAAAGCATCTTTATAAATTTTTAACTCGGCATTATTTACTGGTGTAAGCTTTTGAAAATTATAATTGTTTGAACTCATTTAGATGTCCTCTCTGAAAAACAGTTATATATTACATAAACTGGACACATGCTCATTACAAATTAATCCTATTATAGCATATTCTACGAACATGCGATCTCAATATCTATACTCTATATTGTAACTAGTGATGAGTCCCACTTTTCGGGCTGTTTCTCTTCAACAACTAACTCAACTAACTTAACCTTATACTGTCCGTTAGGATTGAATGACGGATACCAACCAAGAAGTTGATCTTGGCTAACTATTTGTAAGATGTCTTCGTCCAACTCCAAAACAATTTCATAAGTATCATCTGTAAATTCATCTGTTGAGATTTCAAGAAAACTAATCAAAGAACTCCCAAGAAATAAAAAAGTGAATGTTCACAAAAGTAAACATTCACTAACGAACTTTATTTTCCACTAACACACTTTATTTTCCACTAAGATCCCCCTCGATAAATATTTATCCAGTCACCGATAAAATAAAATGGGATTAGTTGCATCAAAACTGGTGCGGAATCATTCTGAGGAGGAAATATAATACCTCCCGTTGTCACTTGAACTACATTTAGTAAGTAAAAAATAAAACTATAAAAAACTACTCTACTAATAATGCTCTTGGTTTTATTTCTAATGAAATCAATAAGAACATACAGAATCAAGAATAATGACCCTATTGTGACAGCATTATAAATTGAATACAATCTTATTCACCTTGTTCCTACAAAATTATATGATGTGCAGATATATCCACTTATAAAAATACCATTTCCCCCTCATGTTTCCAACATACTTTTGAACTATCCTGCCCGTTAACGTAATGAATCTTCCGTTCGTTTACACGGCAGCCTCATCTAATTGTTTATTGAGCTCTCGTTTCCGTTAGCGTAATGACCAACACACTTACACGTGATACGGTCACCGCCCTGTCGGAGCGGCAAGTTTTGAAGAAAACTTTGTAACATCTCGTACATTTTATTTTTTAAACTCGAAAGTGCCTTTTATGCCTTCAATGTCCTCCCACATAGATGCGTAATCAGCCGTCATCTTCTTATCACTTGGGTCGACCTGCACGTCAGTTGGGGTACTCAACGTATAAATCTTGTCTTCCATTTCACCTATCTTTGATATATGAATATTTTTCGCAAGTTCTGCCCCGTCTGTACTCCATTTCTCTTTAGACCATAATGTTATAGAAAATAGTGTCCCATTTTTATTTGCTTTGTAGACAAATCTAAGACCATCTGCATTTTCAACAACATCGTATTTCCCGTCCCAACTTTTGGGGATTTTGAGAACGAAATTGTATTTAGTGTTTTCATAAACTATGCTCTCGGTATCTTTCGTCGGTTGTTGAGTTATTGCTGGTGGTGGTGTTGTAGAAGTACCGACAACGACAGGTTCAGTTGCAGGAGTATTTGTTTTCAGCGTCTGTTGTTGGGTGTTATTTGAAGATTGGGATAGTACGTTATCTTTAGTGCACGCGGATAGTGAAACGAGAACAATACAAACCAACAATAAAAGCTTAATTTTTTTCAAATTTAAATCTCCCCTTTGAAATACAGAATTGGCATTTATTTTCCCGTTAAAAATTAGTCTTTATCATTCCACAAATCATAAAAATACTGTAAAGAATAAATCCAATCAAAATTGAACCGAATATTGTGTTTAATGTTGTCCCCTGATTCTTTGCAATTGGTACAAAGTTTATAAAAAACAAAATGGATGCAATAACAGTTGCAATAATCCAAAACAATGTAACACCATCCCCTCAATAAAATCATTCTCTCATCAATGTATAACTTTCACTCAATTATACCATATGCTGGAATTTATTTGTGTCGTATCGCTTCAAATTTAGCTCCGAGCGGTGGAAGTGCTATGACCCTATCACCATTCAAACAACTTCATTTTGATGTAACCCCCTACCTACTGTCGAAGTCCGCCAGGCTAAACTGCCCGTTAGCTTAATGGCCAAACCTCAGTCTAAAACTTTATAAACTGAGCTACAACTTTATTCAGTCTAATATTTTATTTCCCTTGAACACTAATGATTCTGGCGTACTGCCACCTGGCAGTACACCGGATTGTACCATAGCGATGCCCTAGCAGAATATAACTGATGCTCTAACTGCGAATCGATGACGCCAATAAGTGTAACTAGGTGTTGCTTTCAGCGTGAAATAATCATTCACTTCTTAGCAAAAAAACTCCGCCGCGGTTGATGGTACTATTTTAATGTCAAATACGGAGAAAGGGAGTAGTTTAATGTCATTCAATCGTGACATTAAACTACTCCCTTAATGTTGAAAAACCCTTGATATATCTAGGAAAGCAATGATCCCATTTTAATGTCGCTATACACTATTTTTATATATGTATCGAGTGTCAAACATTTATAGATGATATTTATTGTTTCTGAACGATCGATATCTCGTATTTTAAAAGAATCTTCGAGTTTCATTTGAATGATTGAAACCATATTATACCCCCTACTTGAAACAAGTCCCCCAACTATCGTTCGCCGTTATCTTAACGGTGCTACCATCGATAGCCGAATCAGCCTACATATTGAATACATCCAGAAGAAGAATTTGAAGGATTATTTCTTAATCTCAAAACTGGCTTTTATCTGTTCGACATCTTTTTCCATCAAGGCGTATTGTTCTTTATCCTCCTTTACACTTAAAGACACTCTTATACCATATTGTGTTCCCCTGTTTTTTTCACCAATTAAATTTACATAGATATGATTTTTCAAAACATTATTTCCTTAAGTATTACGCCTCTTCATATGAAAATGTTTCCAAAAAAATCATTTTTTTCATTTAAGTGTGCTAAATTGCTCCGTTAAACTGCCCTTTACTTCCACGGACAACGGCAGCCGATCGGGTGGCCGGCTGCCGCTATATCAGTATTCAACAAACGTTTCCGTTAGTTCAATGACCAATTCATAAACCTGTCAATTAAATGGCTTAGTTGGTAAGTATTGACGCTCTTTGATACTTCTCATTTACTTTAACCGCTATAGCTTGTTTAGAATCTATCCCTTTAATTTCAAATAATTGGCTTCCAACTGGTTTAGCATTAGATTCTCCGTTCTTCTTTGGCATCGGAGTTGTTCTTCGTTCAATCTTGCCAATCTCCTTACCAATGTCTTGGATGGGAACCTCCTCTGCGGAAAGTCCATAAAGGATATTATTCCAAACAACGGCACTTGGATAGCTACTGGATGATTTTCCATCATTTTGCGAGCAACCTGTTAAAAAGGCGATTGAGAACAAAATGAGAATTAAATACTTCATCTAAGATCCCACCTTTAATAATAAATTGGTTATTTTTTCTTATTTTAACATTTACCAAACTACTTTGTATCGACATTCTCATTCAAGTATCCTGCCCGTTACTTGAACGGACAACGGCAGCCGATCGTGTATCCGGCTGCCGTTGTATTGTGATTGAACTCTCGTTTCCGTTAGTTCAATCCTTTCCCAAAATCATTTAAAAAAAAACTATTTAAATAACATCTTAACATTATCTAATTCACATTCTTGTTTTACACTTACAACAATTAATCCTGTCATCATTTTGTACAAGGTAGTAACTTCCCTGCCATAAGATGATACTGATAAAACTTCCAATTTAGTATTACCATTAGTGCTTTCCAAATCATGCTCTAAAATATCTCCTAAGCTGATATCTTCACAAGCACGTCCTCTTATAGTCCAACGTTCTTTCCCTAAGTATTTTACACTTCCAACAATGAATGCTTCAATTCCATTCATAACTCAGCTTCCTTCTGTGAAATAGGGTATATAAAAAAATACCTCATAACGCGGATAAGGCAGCCGATCCTCTTGTCGGCTGCTTTCTCCTACTGCTATTGAGCTCTCGTTTCCGTTAGTTTAATGGACGAGGGGCGAATGCCTCGCAGAGTTGATACGATGTTAACTTATTTCTTGAAAATTAAAGTCATCAAATCTTCATAAATTTACCATGTCCTAAGGTATTCGAGAAGTGATTAAACTATCCTGCCCATCAACATATATGTGATCGACTGACTTCTTCATCGTCTTAGGCACCTGTACAGTCAATTAGTTATTAACCCACATAGCATGAAATACGATAAATTACAACCTATTAAAAGGAAGTGGAATTTTCAATGTTTTTTATCCAACAACCGCAGTTGTACATGAGACAACCGCAATCTCCTCCACCTGCATTCATCCCGCCAAAACCTGAGGTATCCTATGTAGTTGACTGTTTATATGAATACACATATGTTTGGCTTCTGAATGGAGACAATTTCTGGTTTTATCCGACTCGTGTAGAGTACGGTGAAGTTTCAGGTTATAGGTGGAATGGAGCGTTTTGGATGTTTTATGGCATTGATCCAAGAATTATTGATGTCGTCGCGTGCCCCCCAATTCCTACCCTTTACTGAAGATGATTATTAGTTAGTTACAGTATGACCTCCTGCCTGAGCAGGAAAAGGCAGCCGTCCAAACTGAATCGGCTGCCTTCCTTTGTATATAGTCCTTTATTTAGCTATAGTTTCCGTTAGCGTAAATGACTTATTCAGGAGCGAATCGTACCGAAGCCTTTAACGACAAAATGGAGCCGATAGCCATCAGCCCCATTGCCGCAACGAAATAATAAGCCTACTCCGACAGTGCCCGCATGATATTCGATTTCGCCTCTGCCACAATCGCTTCATTCCCGTCATCGACCGCCTGTATCAAGATCCCAACTGGGATGTACACCGCGATCAGTCGCGCCAGCAGCTTCGTTTCCTCGTCCGTCCCTCCGTACGTTTCAAAAAATACGCCGCGAGCGTACTTAGGCAAAAAGCTGTAAGCAACGCTCAAATCGCAAGCCGGATGGCCGACGTTCAGATCGCCCCAATCAATGATGCCGGAAACGATCCCGTTCTCATTCACCAGCATATTTTTGAAATGAAGATCGCCATGTAGCAGCGCATTCACACCCTCGACACGGTCTGTGTGCAGCCCGCTTATGTACGCTTCGATCGCAGCGGACTCTCTCGATGACAAGTGTGCAAATACTTTCGATAGAGAACTCTCCAATTTCATTTTGCGCGATGTGATGTCCGTCAAGTTTCGATGATCTATCTGAACTCCGCACTCCAGTGCCGCCTGCACCGGAAACTCATGCAATCTCCGCAAAAATTTCGCCAGCGTCTCAGCCGATAAAGCCCGGCGTTCTTCCGTCAAGCTGATGGGGAAATCTCCTGGCACGTAAGTATAGCCAAGAAATGGTGCCGGGTATACGTCACTTGCTTCACCATAAAACAAAGGTTTCGGGTAGGGGACGGTCATATATGCCTCCAGCTTTGGCAGCAGCTTCCCTTCCATACGAATCGATCCGACCGCAATCGTTCTTCTTGGAAACCGGAACACGTACTCGTCACCGATGAGAAAAACCGTATTGTCCCAGCCCCAGCCCAACCGCTTCACTTGCTTCGATGACAGCTGCGGGAATTGGATACCGATCAGCGTCCGCGCCTGCTCTTCGCTAACCTCCCACTCCGCATCCCATACATTCGTTCCTCCCATGAATTGTCTGCCTCCTTCAACGGTTATAACGGCGAAACGTTCGGATTGGCCGGTCCTTCCTTCGTGTCCCGGTTGATTTGTAATCCGAGCTCCGCCACTTTCCCGTTTGGTAAATGATCATCCCCACTGTAACTGCCCCGATTGATTGAATTAAAACATCAGCATAATAGATGTAATCTTCGTGAGGTAGTAAACTTAATGCTTGGTGAAGAACAGTTAATCCGCCTATTCCAAAAAATCCAATCTTCAATCATCCCATTTTTCCTGTTCACAAAATAGGTTCTATAATGGCAAAAGGGGATTAATACATAACCAGTAACAATTTCGGCAACAAATATTGTTTTCCTTTTTATGTAACTATTCTGCCCGTTAGTTGAGCAAAGGCTGCCGATTTTGCCGGCAGCCTTATCTTGATAGTGTATGTAACTAACGTTTCTCGATAGCTCAGTATTCCCCAGAATAGCGTTTCGTGATCTAGGACGGCTTCATTCAATTCGGATTTCCCTACGATTACTTATGTTTATAACCGTCAACTATTAAATCCAACTTTCCTGTTTCCGGGTCGATTACAAGGCCATGAACTGGAATGTGTTTTGGCAGGAGGGGATGGTTCTTGACCGTTTGCACGCTTCCTTTGACGGAATCTTCAACACTATCGAAACCGTGTAGCCACTGTTGCAAATTAATTCCGGAGCTTTCGAGGGTGTCGATAGTTTCGGAAGATATGCCGTTCTCCTTCATTTTATTAATGGTTTCGCTAGGGTCAATACAGCTCATCCCGCAATCATGATGTCCGACCACAAACACTTCATCGGCATTTAATTCATATACAGCAACAATAACGCTACGCATAACGCTGCCAAATGGATGCAAAACAATCGCTCCAGCATCTTTAATGATTTTGGAATTTCCATCCTTAATATTTAACGCTCGGGGAAGAAGGTCGGTTAGCCTTGAGTCCATACAAGTTACAACAACCATCTTTCTATCTTTGAATCTAGATGCTTTATATTTTTCAAATTCCTTCTTCTCTACAAACTCCGAGTTAAAGTGTAACATATCATAAAGTCGGTCCAAGCTTCTCACCTCAATTTCTCTCTTGATATCTAATAATCTTATCATAACCTACGAAGTACCCTCAACATGCCAAATCTTATTAGATGGTTTCGATAAATGAATCTAGTCTTGCACAACATCCATGCAAAGCAAAAGAGCCATCAGAAGCGCTACCAGTACGCAACTGATGATACTGTCGTAATGATTGGTAATGTAGGGTTTTGAAGCCCTGTCCAATCTGCCAGTTAGCGTAACAATAATGCTCTTACAAGAACTTTATCTCATTCCCGAGGCGCAGCATCAAAAACACACACCGCCTTTTATTAGAAACTAGAATTTATATAGTCAACCTGCTTACATATTGATCAACTTATTTACTAAGTGCTTTATTGTCATCTGTTGGATTATCAAAAATTCTCATAATCATACCGAAAAAAAGGTACAGCATCCTCAATTTTTTTGAGTGGCTGTACCCTTTGATGTAGTTAAGGAACTTTTTCTGTGGCCTCCCTTAAAAGCGGGGTTAAATGAAGCAATTTATTTACAAAACGATAGGCACAAATCCATCCTTCATAAATTGAGCAAACGCTAAATGGCCGCCGCTGGAGTCGTTTCCGACCAGTTTAACTCCTGCTTGTTGCACTTCTTCAGCGACTTCAAAGAATCCAGCGCACGCTCCACAGCCGCCTTTAATAATACCAGTCTTCATCACTCGCTTGTATAATGGATTAAGCATGTGATCTGGTTTGCTGAATTCATTTGGCCACTGCGTTCCCGCACCGTCAAAATAGAGTTCAACCTCCATCCCAGCCTCGTGCAGTTCTTTTCCATAGAGCAGTCCGTGCATCGCTCTCCCCATATCTTGCTGATTGGCTTGAACAATGATCAAATATTTATTAATACTCATGTTTAATCCCTCCTAAATATAATAGTAATACAATCAGCCTTTCGGATTAAATGGCGACATCTCTGAATCTTCCCACCATAGTTCAGTGGCATTATTCAATTGAACGACGTCCCTAATTTCAAATCTCACTACTCGTCCCGCACCAGGAAAGGACGCAATCGCCGCCTCATCCCAAATGATTTCAGCCAAACCAGTCAGCTGCAGCGAATGACCAAAGTGGCTGGGGCCAATTGCGAAGCGGAAGTTCTTTCGATCAATTGAGCTTGAGTTCCCAGGCCAAAGTGGTACGTTTGAGTGAACTGGTTGATCAATTTGTGGCTGCAGATAAAATTGTCATCGTCAATCCAGTTTGGAATTTCTTATTTCCACCCGTATTGAAAGCTTACATTGACGCCATATGTGTAGCCGGAAAAACATTTAAATATACTCCAGAAGGCATTATTGGCTTAGCTTCTGACAAAAAACTGCTCCATATTCAGGCTTCCGGAAGCGTGCTCTCCAAGGGACCAGCGGCAGGCTTCGAATTCAGCCACCGGTACTTGACAGTTGTATCGAAATTCATAGGTATACCTTCAATTGAAGTTATTTATATCGAGGGCATGGGAGCTTCACCAGATCAAGCACCTACTATTAAAGAAAAAGCCATTCAACAAGCGCTCGAACTAGCCAAAAACTTCTAAAGTTGGCATCGAAGAGAAGACTGCCGAATATAAATCTCGGCAGTCTTTGTGTTGCAAAGTAATAGATTGATCGAAATATGCAGGGTTTGTCATCGTCCAAGTATTCGGACAGTTCAATAAATACTCCCACTGATCATTTTGCCTACTACCGTTAATGAGATCTATTCTCGATTTCTGTCGACAACCATCTGTTTCATGTGGCATGATCTCAAAGCTCCCGCACTTCGGCACTTTGTCGGGAATGTTACAAAGTTCTTGTCAGTTCTTGTCATTTCATTTTGACAAGAACTTGATAGCATAACACAAAAAAACCGCATTTTATGGGTTGTAATGTTACTGTGTTCTTGTCACCCGCCATCACAGTTAATATTTCGGAAAGGAAACCGATTTTTAGTAGGTTCGACCCCAATTAATCATAATATTTAACTACATTAAGGAAACCGATTTGGGCAAACATACATTATCTTGTCGGTGGACAATGTCCTTGTCTCCGACAAGGGACAAATAATACCCGCCAACAAATATGGCGGGTTGTGTGATGTTATCGTGCGTTCATTTTCCATTCTCTCTTCAAGGAAAAAGAAAAATCGGCTAGAACATTTTAGCGAGGCACATTCGTTAATTGGCTTCCCCATTCTCCGATTGGTTCAAGCCAACTTACAATTCTGTCATCAATTAAGTTTGTAAGTGTCTCCTCATATTCTTTGCGATAAGGCTTTGGAAACTCCTCCTGTACCCAGCTATCTCTAGTACCTTGCCAGATTTCATAAATGACAAGATCATTCAGACTATCGATATGATCAGAGACAATGGCAGTTACGAAGGTAGGATCGTCTCTGAAATTGTTAATCATTGCAAAGAGACTGTCGCGGAAATTCTCTTTCTTACCTGGTTTTATTTTGAAACGGATGTTGAGAATAACTTGATTTGTCTTTCTTCCGTAGATCCCAAAAGAGCTATTATGGGTCAAATGTATTGAATTAAAAAAGTACCCACTTTTTTGTTATATAGTAACCAAAAGTGATAATTGAATGCCGCTCCAATTTCTCTGAATATAATTGTTAGCTTTAGATCATACTCGTTTCTAACAAAGTATCCCCTATTGAGCTTTGAATGAGTTCATAAATTGCTCCTGATTCTAATAAAAAAGAATGTCCCCAAGCATGTCATCATTGAATGACAGAGCTGGAGACATCAGTACATCGTTTTATGATATTTTTAATTTAAATGCAAAATTTGAACTTCACCCTCAGCGAATGATTTCTCTGCATAATTTACACCCCAACCGCAAAGTGCTCTCAAAATAGGTTCAAGCGATTGACCAAGTTCTGTTGTTGAATATTCGACTTTTGGAGGTACTTGATTGTACATTTTCCTACTAATTAGTCCGTCAGTTTCCAATTCTCTGAGCGTTTGAATAAGCATTTTTTGAGTAATACTATGCACAAGTCGCTTTAACTCGCTCGTCCGTTTCGGGCCTTTAATCAAATAGTACAAGATAAGCCCCTTCCATTTCCCTCCGATAACCTCCATAGTAACTTCTAGGTCGCAGTAGTAAGTTTTCATATTGTTTATAACATCTCCCGATTACAATTGTTACTTTTTGGTCACTATGTAACAAAAAAGTGTGTACTTTTATTATTGTTACTTTTGATTCATAATATCATTTAATGGCAGACAGTAAAAGCATTAATAATAAACTGAAGTGGGTGTGACAATGATTCAAATATTTCCGGCATCATCTCGGCACCATGCAGATTTTGGCTGGTTAGTCAGTAACCTGAGTTTCTCTTTTGCAGATTACTATGATCCGAAAACGACGAGTTTCGGACCCATGCGGGTTTTAAATGATGACTTTGTATTAGGTCAACGTGGTTTTGGTATGCACCCTCACCGGAATATGGAAATCGTGTCTATTGTTCTGGAGGGTCAATTACAGCACAAAGACAGTACCGGACATACTGCGGAGACCACATTTGGCGGCGTGCAGCGCATGACAGCTGGAACTGGAATTGTACATTCTGAGATGAATCCAGGCGAAGATACAGTAAATTTCCTTCAACTATGGTTTGATCCAGAGGAACAAGACTTAGAACCTTCATATCAGACCACTCAATATGATCCTCTACTCATGAAAAACGCATTATTGCCTGTTGTTTCAAAAAATTCATCGGTTAATGTTTCACATATCCATCAGGATCTCACGATTTATTTATCCGATCTGGAAGCAGGAAGATCTTTGAAGTTTGAACAACCGGAAGGCCGTCGCATCTTTGTATTCATCGTAGAAGGTTCGTTAAAATTTAATGAAGCGGAGCTTCTTAATAAAAGAGACACAGCTCGAATAACAAATATCTCATCGCTTCAACTTACCGCAGTAGATCATACAAGATTTATCCTAATTGATCTTCCTTAATAACTGAAATCTGGCGCTCTGTGAAAACAGGCGCCAAATTTTTTTCTTTTTCTATTAAAGAACGATTTTATTCTGCAGGTGTGTCAATAAAGACGGACACGGAATGGATCAAACCATTTTCAATGAGCATGAAATCCTGCCCGGTTATCGTTTGAAGTTTGTCAGACGGTCCGTAATACCAACTAACCCTTACATGGCCATGGTGCTCATCTAAAGATCCAGGAATAATAGTGAAAACAAACCCTGGAAACTTACCTTGTACTTCATCGATCAAAGTCATGAGCGCATCGCGACCAACAAATACATCTGCATAGAAAGGATCATACACACGGCAGTTTTCCGAGTAAGCCTCATCGATTGCCTTTCTTCTACTTTCGAAATCAGTTTCACTCCAAATCTTGAAATGTTTTTGCATTAGCTCATTAGCTGTGCCCATTCTTTAATCCTCCGAATATCAAATCTTACTAGTCTTTCTGATCTATAAAGTTTAATGATGCTTGCCTGAGGTCAGACGGCTTCCCCATTCACCAGCAGAGACTAGCCAGTTCAACGTTCTTTCAATTACCATCGGCCCCGCTTGTTCAAATGGCGCATTGCGGTAGGGCTTTGTTGCTTCTTCTGCCAACCAAGTCTCTCTTGAGCAGTTCCAAATTTCATAAAACACAACATCATCAGGGTTGTCCAGATCCTCATGCACAATTGAATTCACAAAAGTAGGCTCTTG
Organism: Paenibacillus sp. Soil787; assembly: GCF_001429545.1. Classification (GTDB taxonomy): domain Bacteria; phylum Bacillota; class Bacilli; order Paenibacillales; family NBRC-103111; genus Paenibacillus_E. The sequence goes on along the minus strand of NZ_LMSP01000012.1, from coordinate 8,547 downwards.
AGACATTGTATCAAATAGGGGTTTTAAAATTCCAAAAAAAGCTTCTTTTGAATTTGGTTTTCATTTAAATCGTACTAAAATTACAATTTGATCCGTAGTTGTTGTCATATTGGTCTCCTTTAGTTTTGGTGCAAACACCTATTATAGTCTTAGCAAATTAAGTCCTGCTAGAGGAGAACCGAGCTGCTGCATTCTCCCACCTGTTGCAAGATCTCCTAGATCGATTGGAGCAAAACCTAGTTCTTCAAATAGTTGTCCAAGTTCCTGCTTGGCATCTTTATCGTTGCCTGAGTAAAAGAGTACACGTCTTCCAGGGCCCACCATTGGATTTTCCTCGATATAGTCAGCAAAAAGAGTATTAAACGCTTTTACGATACGTGCACCCGGTGCCCACTCCGCGAAGATCTCACTTGATGTTCTTCCTCCAAGATCAGCAACCTGGTAATCTGGTTCATACGTTAAAAAGGCATTATTGGCGTCTATAACAATCCGTCCTTCCCAGTTGGGAAGTTTAGATAACAATTCTTCAAGTTTAATCCACGGAATGGCAACCATTACAATTTTGGCCCTTGCAGCCTCTTCAATAGCTCCCGCTTTAATTCCTTTACCTAATTTATTCACAAAGGGTTCTAACGCTTCTGGCCCGCTTTTATTACTAATTACAACATCATAGCCTGCTTGTACAAGCTTAGTTGCAAATGCACGTCCAACTCTTCCCGCTCCAATAATTCCGATTGTCAATGTACTTCTTCCTTTCTTATTAGCTTTATTTATTGTGCCAAAAAGTAACCTTTTCAACCGGTAAACGAGTTGTAGGATGTCCTTCTTTAACGCCTTTGCCAATGGTGACTAACGCCATCACTACATAACGATCTTCGATTCCAAACTCCTTACTGAATCTAGCCTTGTCAAACCCGCTCATTGGATTAGTCTCATACCCTTTTGCTTTGGCTGCTAACATCAACTGCATTGCGGCGAGCCCCGCATCAAATGTTACAAGTTCCCTCATATCCTGATTACTGAATCGAGGAAAAAGAGCTGCAAAGTTTTTAACAAACTGCTCTTTAATTGCATGTGTCATGTACCCTAACTCTGCGGCTTTACCATAAATTTCTTCAGCCTTCTTATGTCCTTCGAGATCGCCAAGAATAGCAATCACAACTGAAGCTGTTGTGACTTGTGCTTGGTTATTTGCAATCGGATATAATTGATTTTTTGATTCTTTGTCATGTATGACGAAATAACGTGTGGGTTGGAGATTTCCCGCAGATGGTGCCAACGCAGCTTCTTGAATGAGTTCCTCTACTTCTTCTTTTGTCAATTGAAAGGAGGGATCATACTCACGGACAGAACGCCTTCCTTTTACAATTTCGAAAAAATTAGCTTCCTTTAATGTTTTCGTGCTCATCTTTCATCAACCTCTTTCAAGCGGTTTTAATTAACTTTGAGCCCCTCGAACGGTATTAATAAAGCCAACATGATACGAGGGTGTATCATGCTGGCTTTACTTTTTAACGAGCTTTTTACCTACATCATTTAATTAGCGAGGCACATTCGTCAGTTGGCTTCCCCATTCTCCGATTGGTTCAAGCCAGCTTACAATTCTGTCATCAATTAAGCTTGTAAGTGTCTCCTCATATTCTTTGCGATAAGGCTTTGGAAACTCTTCCTGTACCCAGCTATCTCTAGTACCTTGCCAGATTTCATAAATGACAAGATCATTCGGACTATCGATATCATCAGAGACAATGGCAGTTACGAAGGTAGGCTCGTCTCTGAAATTGTTAATCATTGCAAAGAGACTATCGCGGAAAGTCTCTTTCTTTCCTGGTTTTATTTTGAAACGGATGTTTAGAATAACTTGATTTGAATTTGTCGACATTGTCGTACACCCCTTAGTTTTATTTTATGAAATCCTAGTGGTAAATTTCCGAACTAAATTTGTGCAACTCCGCCATCCACGAACAATTCAATTCCATTTACATAGCTGCTTTCATTAGAAGCAAGGAACATGACAGCATTTGCGATTTCTTCAACGGTTCCTACTCTGCCCAGTGGAGTTACGGACTTGGCGTGCTCAAGGACATTTTCGACCTCAGCTCCAAATAAGTCATCATAAGCCGGTGTATGAACGAATCCAGGACTAACGACGTTTACACGAATTTCAGTACCTTTTAGATCAAGTATCCAGTTGCGAACTAGCTGCCTTATTGCTGCTTTTGATGCGCCATAGATACTGAACGCTGGATCCCCAATCGAACCGGCCGTAGACCCAGTCAGTATTATTGAACCTACTTTGTTCGGAAACAAGGGTAATGCCTTTTGAACTGTGAATATCGTTCCCTTTACGTTAACATCGAATGTCTTGTAATAATGCTCTTCTGTAATTTCACCTAGTGGAAGCAGGGTACCAAGCCCAGCATTTGCGTAGAGGATGTCCAATTTTCCCTTCTCTTGCTTCACTGCTTCGTACAGTTTGTCCAAATCTTCTAACTTTGAAATATCGCCTTGGATACCAGTTACATTCTTCCCAATCAGCTTCACCGCTGCATCCAGTTCACTTTGTCTGCGTCCTGTAATAAAAACATGCGCGCCTTCTTTTGCAAACTGTTGCGCTGTTGCAAGACCAATACCGCTAGTACCTCCTGTTACAACCGCTACTTTACCATCAAACTTCCCCATATTATGATTCCCCCTTAAGGTAAATTTTAGTTTGGTATAGATGTTCTAACTGTCATTAATCATCAAATAAATTTAAGAACATCGTATAAATGATAGTATGGATCAAAAGTAACAAAAAGAAAAGTACACACTTTTTTGTTATATAGTAACCAAAAAGTAATAATTGTGTTAAAGTTATGAATCTTCATAAGGATGCCTTACGCCGCTTCTTGATCATTGTCACAACCGCTAAAAGGATAGGCAAGCCGATGCATGGGAGCAGCGAGGAAATGGGATAAATTCTAGTTCCATATGTGAAGTGATCCGCAGTTCGGATAAAGCTTCTACATGAATGCGCAAAAAATAGAAGACCGATAGCAAAGACAAAGGGTCTCATCTTTGTTATTTTAAAGACATGTCCGACCACTAGCGTAAACACATATTGCATGACAATGATATAGATCAAGGTAAAAACCGTCCATATCCCGATAAGGATGGTCTCGATTCTTTCCAAATATTCTCCGAACTTTACCAATTGAATCGTTGCAAAAAAAGGATATGTTGACGTCTCAATATAATTCAGCCCTAGTGAGCCAAGAGTCAAATAAGAACTTATGGTGATATAAATCCCAGCCATTATTACAGCTATCGAGCAGCTTGAGTATATTTTCTTTGTATGTTCTACCCGTGACATTAGAAATCCAAATGTAATCATTTGCTTAAAAGTAAAGGTAAATAAGTGTGCGACTGCGAGAACCACATCGGGAAATTTACTTTGAAGTTGAGGAAGGAAGGGGTTGGTTTGAATTTCAGGAAAAATATAAAGACTAGTAAAAAGAAAAGCGAATAAAAAAAACGGAATAACAACTACCGTAGTTCGCACTAAAGCACCCAAGCCGACATATACGGCATAAGTAGAACAAATTGCACAAATTAACATCAGTACATCCGATTGTGTATTTGGCAAAATAATTGTCGTGTAGAACATAGTTAACGCCCGGAAACCTCCTGCCGTCGACTCAAGATTATTAAGAAGATAAACGATGAGCATGGCTTTGCCCACCCACTTCCCAAGCAGTTTTTCACAGATATCAGCCATATTTAGTTGAGGGTACTGGCGTTGAACGTAGTAAATGATCCACAAAATTCCAAGGCCTAATAAGATATTAATGAGATATGCGATCCAAACATCCTGTTTTAATATTTTGGCTTCCGTCAAAAATAAACCTTCGAATCCAGAGATAAATCCAAATAATAAACAGCCGAGCTGAATATGAGATATTTTTTCTAGCCCTGCCATTTAACCTTCCCCCGTTCTCAATTCCAATAGGTGAAAGATGTAATCGGATACCGGTGTATATAAATAGTTGTTCAGAGATTCAACTGTGGGCCACTTCTCTCCGACACGAGGCACGAAATAACCCGCAATAAATCCGCATAATAACAACATCAAAATGGCATCAGATACCGAGGATTGTTTGCGTAAGCGACAAAAAAACAAGACTCCATAACATAGAGAACTGATCAGTATAGCTATACTTATCATTCGATTTTCTCCTTTACGGACGTAATCATACCCGATTTTTCAATTTTGACTGAGACATGGACTTGTATTGGAATTGAAGGGTAAATATTCTCCCAATCCCTTTGAATGGTTTTCCATTCTTTCGGATGATGCTGAAAAAAATAATCCGAAAACCCAATAATATCTACTTTCAGTACTTTTTGAAAATGATCTAAGCTAGCCCTTATCTTTTTCTCTATTTGCTTAGCAGCTGCATACTCCATCTTCACAATGGTTCCCGAATTGGTAACTTCCGTTGCATGGTTCACATCTTCCACGGAGGCAGTTAATGTTAGGTTAATGTTTAACTTGGGACTTCCGTTATTAAAGCCGCTGTGGATCTCTGAGCCCGTTACATGAAATATAGCAGAAAATCTTAGGTCAGATTTTGATTTAATACTTTCAGGAAATTGGAGATTTCCCCAACTTTTTCTGTTAGATAATAAGTTAACAACCAAAACATCATTTCCCTTCAACCAACCCACAAATTTCTCCTTGTATACCACAGCGCCTCCGTTCATTAGAAGAACTTTATCGGCGTTTTTTAATGATGATTTTAATATCAATTGGCCGGACACAAAGCCGCGGTCAGGATTCGCATATAAGTTTGCAAAATCTTTTATTGTTAAAGTAGCACTCTGACCCAAAAGCTTATTATTTCGGATTTGACCCAATAAGTCATTCGAGACCAGATCCCCGGACTCAGCACCGAGTTTTAGTTTATCCGAAGCTTGACCTTTCGTAATAATCGGGTAGGCAGTAACGCGGATTTCACGTTTCCTGGATAAGAAATCCACCACCTCGTACAATGAGTGACGCGCTGCGTTTTCGCTAACAATGAAAAATTTGTTATGCTGAAATATTAAATTTTTACCGGCATGGGATCGCATTTTTCTGCCTGCTTCAAATAGGGTATTCCCTGATGCACTTGACACCCATTGAGTAAGAGATCCGGATTGTTCCTTACTTGTGTTTGATGGCATGACGCAGTAGGAAGTAAATGTATATTTTTTTGTTTTCATATCGTAATCGATCGCAGCGGCCGTGACTAAAGCAATATCACTGATTTCATTAACGTCCGGCGAGCAGCCTTCCATCATAGCCGCAAATATACACAATAGTAGAAACCGAGCAGCCTTGTTCATGCTAATCCCATTCTTTCCTAGGAAAATAATCAGACTGGCTCTTAGATGAGTCCACCAGTACTACCGCATGCTGCGAGGCGTTTCTGTACTTAACCGGAAGCAGGAAAACTTTTTTCAAAATATACTTCCATTCTTTTGATCCAAGTGGATCAAGAAACAGAACCCCACATGATCTTAGGGAACACAAGTGAAAAATGATCAGAAACATGCCCACTGATAGTCCAAACATGCCGCTAAGGGCCGCCAGAAACATTAACGGGAATCGTAATATGCGTAGAGATATAGCTGTGCTAAAAGACGGAACCGTAAAAGAAGCTATTCCTGTCATCGCTACAACAATGACCATCGGACGTGACACAATACCTGATTGTACGGCCGCTTCTCCTATGATGAGAGCTCCAACGATGCTGACCGATTGTCCCACAACGCGTGGTAGACGCAAGCTCGCTTCTCGCAGCACCTCGAAAGACACCTCCATGATCAGCGCTTCAATGAAGGTCGGAAATGGTATCCCCGCTTTCGCAGAGAGAAAGGTCATCATCAAAGGTGTGGGAATCATTTCCAGATGAAACGTAGTCAACGCGATATATAACGAAGGACCAAACAAAGAAATAAACAATGTGATTATTCGTATAAAACGCATAAAATTAGCGAAATAAAACCGTTCATACAGATCTTCACTGGGATGAAGCATTTCAAAGAATGTGCTAGGGGCAATTAAGGCGTTTGGCGTCCCGTCTGTCATAATGACGATTTTCCCTCTATTCACCGCTGTAATAACACGATCAGGTCTTTCTGTATTCAGGATCTGAGGGAATGGCGAAAAATTGCTATCCTGGATCAATTCTTCGATTTGTGTGCTATCTACAAGAGCATTTAAATGGATAGACTCTATTCTTCTACTGATCTCTTTTAACACTTCAGTGTCAGCACGGTTCGCAAGATATAGAATCATCACTTTCGTTTGACTTTCTTGTCCAAGATTGTACATTTTCGCTTTTAAATTCGATGATTTCATCCGCCGAAAAACCATGCCCAAGTTTTTTTGCAAGTCTTCAGTGAACCCTTCGCGTGGTCCGCGCACGTTAAGTTCAAGCTGCGGTTCTTCTACTGCCCTCGTCTCGTAGCCTGGCAAATTCATTGCATATACTTCAGCATTTCCTTCTATGAAAATAACAAAATTTGCATCGGCAATATGGCTTACGACTTCGTCCATATCCAACAGTACTTTTACGTCGCCTAGAGAGTACAGCGATGTTAATATCGTTTTTTCTACCGGCCCGCTGTACTGCAATAAATCCACGTTAATTTTTCGGATGATTTGTTGATTTAATCTTTTTTCATCCACGAGTATCGTTAAATAGACGATGAAGGCACCACAGTTCGAATCCGTATGGCACAGGTCTCTGATAATGAGCAGTTCATTCTCGGTATAACGTTCTTTAATTCTTTCCAGGTTCAAAACCGCAGAAGTACTTATTGGTTCCTGCGCCAATTCCATTTCCCCCATTCCCCTGCGTACTTTTGCTCAATGGATAAAGACCCAAGTTTTTATGATAGAAGTAATATTTACCTTGATGGTCAGGAGTATGCATGACTTACGTTAGTTCGAAAACCTTCAAAAGCTCATAAAAAAATAGACCCGCTTTATCTACGAGCCTGCCCCCTACTTGCTTTAGTTTCTATGCAAAATCGTGAATTTAACTCCGTTAAAGATCTATTGAATTATAAATCAGTTACGTGTATATAATCTACTCCAGCACCTGCAATGCTTTCAAATATGACCTTTGCATCTTCTTCTTCCATTTGACCATTTATACTCGAAATCATTTTATTTGTTCGTTCCAGAGGAATCTGGAGCCTCCCTCACCATATTCGTGTTTCGGTAGGCACAAAAGAAGAAAATTTTATCCTCGTCCTAGGACTGATTTAGGAGAAATTTACATTCTACCTTCTTTAAGAATGCCGCCCGTTAACGGAATAAGCTGCCCAGTGAATCGCCGGCAGCCAAGACAATACAATATTATGGAGCTATCGTTTCCCGTTACTTGAACGAAATTCGTTACTTGTCTCTATCTCGGCCCGAAGTGTGTTATATGAAGTCACAGTCCCTCAGTTTTACTTACAATCTCTTTAATTTCTTATATATTGTTCTGAATATCGTTTTTATTTTACTTGGTTTTATGACTTTAATATTTGATACTCTGACGTCTCCTGTTAATTGAATAAGACCTTCCCTTTGATTTCCCTTTAGGTAACTTTCAAATAATTCTATTCCAGATTCGTATTTATCTTTATAGTCCTTACTTTCTGGATCTTTAATTCTCTTCTTTAATTCTTCAATTACTGATTCAATTTCAAAACGTTGAAGATTCATCATTCTACTCGAACAATATGTATCAAAACTTGAAAATGCACCAACTAAAAAGTCATTAAGAAACTTGTCTTTCCCATATCTGATTAACTTCTCACCTAATTTATGAAAATCAAATTCTACTGACCAGGCTTGAACTGACCATTTCGCTTCTTCCAAAAATAAATCTCTAATAAGTTCAACCGGAAAAAATATTTGTTCATTCTCAATTACAAACTTAATGATACTTCTTCTATATTGTTGATTTGAATCTACAAACTCATTTGCATGTTTTCCGTTCCAATCAAACAGTATCAGATTTCGATTGTTTATCTTGTATCCAGTTGAAAAAGACAAAAGATCCATGGTTTGTACGCCTTTACAGTGATTTCATCTAACTCTAATTTACGAACTTCGCAAAGTTCAAGTTCATACTCGAAGTATTCGAGAAGTGTTTGAACTATCCTGCCAGTTAGCTGAGCGCGCCCTTTTAATCTTGTCGGCAATCGGACAATGTTCTTGTCACAAATCGGCAATCGGATCAAGTTCATGACATTGCCAATTGACAAGAACTTGATCCGATTAATTAAAAAGCCCGCGATTTACGCGGACTTGATTCGGACTAAGTTCTTGTCATCCGACATATCCGTTAGCGGAATACCTCTTCTTTCATTAATTCTGTTAATCCGTTAGGATACAGTATCTTATCCCCTGATATTATTTCTTACTACAGTAAAACATTCTTTCTGATATAGGTTGTTATCTTTGAAATCAACTAAGTATATTTGTGTTATTTCATGTCCTATGTTTTCATCTATTTTGAA
>NZ_LMSP01000011.1:38300-136068 GCF_001429545.1 Paenibacillus sp. Soil787 | reverse complement strand
TCCGCTCGACTTGCATGTATTAGGCACGCCGCCAGCGTTCGTCCTGAGCCAGGATCAAACTCTCCATAATAGTAAAACTATTTGAAAGCTTAATTGCTCATTTGCGTTGCTAGCGAGATTTTGCAATCTCAATTGTAGTCACTTGCGTGACTGAATTTGCTGATTTGCTTCATTCATTTGTTCAGTTTTCAAGGAGCTTTATTGCGTTACCGTTTAAAGCGTTAATGCATCGCTCTTGCGGTGACAAGAAGTAATATTATCAGGTTTCAAAACGAATTGCAAGTAATTATATTCATCCATTATCTTACATCTTCACAAACCCCGCAGAGATGCCGTTTCGGCGCCATATATCCTTTTTCCCAAGCAGATGAACGCCGCCATTCCAATCATCAATGCCATTTAGGTACAAATGATCCAGCTTACATGTATGAACTAGTTTACCCATTTGCGTTCTTTGCAATCGCCATTTCTCAAAATGAGGAGGCAGCTGCTCGCCGTAACCCGGCAGCTTGTCACCTCCAGCAAGACGGACCAGTGGAAACTCACATTTGCGGATACTATCCACAATAGCCCAGAACTGCAAATCACCGAGGCCGTAATGATTGGCCGTTTTGCTTACTTCTTGAAATAACGACAGAACGGATACCTCTCCGTCCCCTATCAGCTCAAGAATGAGCTGTTGCATGGCGTTCAAGCCATTTTGGATAGATGGATAGCGTTCTGAATTGGCTTGTAGGGCTTTTTTCAGAAAAGGCAGTGCAGACAGATCCTCTCCCAATAAAGTCGCCATAAGAAGGGGCTCAGAAGCTGAATAGGCTGTCCAAACCTTGCTGGCCAAAAGAAGCTGGTCTTCATTAACAGGCAACCACTTGTCGTGCAGCTGAGAAATTTGATCGACGTTTAATTGACCTAATCCATGAAAAAACTCAACGCCAGGAAAGTAATTGATACTTAACAAAGATAGTTTAACGGGTCGAATAGGAAGAGCGAATAGTCTCGATAGCAAATAACAGAGCATCAATTGGTCATACAAATCATGCTCAAACCATAGGACAATTTCATCTGCATTCTCCACGAGCTTGCCCAGCGCTTTTTCCTGCTGCAAGGTAGTGGACTTAAACATTTCCTGAGGAATGCCGTGCTGGCGATTCATATAGGCCGCCCTCATAGATAAAAGGACACTATCAGACATCTGCATGCCGATAGGTCCTTCATATAGTGACTCGCGCCACACTAATATGTCTCCATCGATACCTGAAGTACGCAGCTTATCTCCAAATGCGTCTCCATTCACGATATGAAGTATATTCGGCATGGCACTGTCCCCTTAATTATGATTTAGCCTTCACCTAGTAGTTGTAAAAGCTCTTGTTCATCCTCAATGATCCGAATACCAAGATCTTGCGCTTTCGTCAGCTTGCTGCCGGCGCTTTCCCCTGCGATCACGATGTCCGTTTTCTTAGAAACACTTCCAGTAATCTTAGCACCTAACGCTTCCAGCTTCTTGGCACATTCGTCACGCCCCATAGAGGATAGCGTACCTGTAAGGACAATAGTTTTCCCGAAAAACGGATTGTCAGGGCTAGCCAAAACAACCGCCGGCTCCTCGGCTATTGGGTTGACACCTGCAGCGAGCATACGATCAATACTGGATACCATCACAGGGTCACGGAAAAAAGAATAAATACTCTCAGCTACTATTCCGCCTACATCAGGAAGCCCGATCAGCTCCTCAGGCGTAGCCGCCATAATTTTCGGTAAGCTGCGATAGTAGTCTGCGAGCACCTTGGTCGTGGTTTTACCCGAGTTAGGAATGCCTAGGGCGTAAAGGAACGAAGCTAGATCGCGCGATTTGCTTTTTTCTAGAGCATCAAGCAGATTGCGGGCCTTCTTCTCGCCAAAGCGATCGAGCTTGACGAGGTCCTCGAATTGTAAGGTGTACAGATCCGCAGGATCGCGGACATCCAGCTCTTGATGCAGCTGTGAAGCAGTCATTTCGCTGAAAAACTCAATATCCATCGCATCGCGCGAAGCAAAATGCGCCATACGACCAACCAGCTGCGGACTGCAGCCGAGACGGTTCAAGCAGAACAGATGCGCACCACGCATCTCCAGCTCACTGCCGCAGGAAGGACAATGTGTCGGAGCTACAATCTCCTCGCCATCATTCTCCTCGGTTACTTTACCGAGAATCTCCGGAATGACGTCATTGGAGCGACGGATGTAGACGAGGCTGCCTAAGGCGTGCTTGAGGTTTTTGCGCTCGATGTCACCGACATTGTTGAGCGTACAGTTCTGTACGGTTACACCAGCGAGATCCACGGCTTCAACGCGGGCTAGCGGCGTGATTTTGCCTGTGCGTCCAACTTCCCAGGATACACTTTGCAGGATCGTTGTCGCTTCTTCGGCCTCGAACTTATAGGCAATCGCCCAGCGAGGGAATTTCTCGGTGTAGCCGAGTACTTCTCTTGTTCGCATGTCGGTAATCTTGACGACACTTCCATCAATCAGAAAATCAAAGCCAAGACGCTCTTCAGCAATCTGCTCCAGCTCTGCACTTACTTCTTCCATCGTGCTGAAATACCGCGTGCGGTTGCTCACTTTAAAGTGGTTGTCACGAAGAAACTGAACCATGTCGAAATGATTATCGAACTGGATGCCGTCCGAGTAACCCACATTATAGAAAAAAGCGTTCAGCTTACGCTCTGCCGTCATTTTGGGATTGAGATTACGCAGCGCTCCAGCTGCTGCGTTGCGGGCGTTTTTGAGCGGATCCGTGGCTGTCTGATTGTACGCCTCGAGAACAGAGAGGAACATCATGCCCTCACCTTGCACTTCAATGGTTCCCTCATTGTACGGGATTTCCAGCGGGATGGATTTGATCGTCTTGACTTGGGCTAAAATGCCCTCGCCAACCGTACCATTTCCTCGCGTGGAGGCTTGAACAAGCTCTCCTTGCTTGTAGGTAAGGTTCAACGTGAGCCCATCGAACTTCAATTCCACCACATACGTCGGGTCCGGCAGTGGGTTCTCTGGATTCTTGCTGTTATAATCTGCAATTAACTTAAGCACACGCGTGTGCCATGTCTGCAGGTCTTCGGCATTTTGCGCTTTGTCCAAGCTCCAAAGCCTGGACAGATGCTTGTGTGGATCAAACCCTTTGAGAATGTCGCCGCCCACGCGCTGGGTTGGAGATGAAGGCAAGGTAATCCCTGTCTCCTTCTCTAGCGAGGTCAATTTATTGTATAAAGCATCCCACTCGGCATCGGAAATCGCCGGTTGATCCAGTGTGTAGTAGTTATGGTTGTGCTTGTTGATTTCTTGGATGAGGGTTTTCATTGCCGCGATGGCATCTGTCATTACGGGCTCTTCCTCTCTAATGGGTAATAGGGTGGTACGGCAAATAAAGACGAAAAATCGGCTCCTATTCTTTCGTTATAGGAGCGAACTTGGCAAGCAGGCGCTTCAAGCCAACAGGCGCCGGGAAAGCAATTTGCAGCTCGGTGTCGTCGCCCGAGCCTTTCACTGACACGACGGTGCCGATGCCCCACTTGCCATGCGACACTTTGTCGCTGGCTTTGTAGTCCGGCACCGCGCCGCCTGCGGCAGGCTGCGGAGCCCGGAACGCAGCCGGCTTCACCCCGGCTGCAGGGCTTGGCGCAGCCGCGCCAGAGCTAGGCCGTCCGAACGAGGACGGCGTACCCCAAGCGGACGAGCCGGCGGAGCCGCGGCCCGCTTGTGAGGCAGTGGCGCTGCTGCCACTGCTGCTGCCCCACGAGCTGGTGCGGCCAGCTCGCGAGAAGCCTCCGCCGATGGAGCCGCCCATCGAGACGTTCTCCAGGAGTTCCTTCGGAATCTCCTGAAGGAATCTCGACGGCGCGTTCGCGGCGGTGCGACCGAAGAGCGTGCGCATGCGGGCGCACGTGAGGAAAAGCTCTTGCTCGGCACGCGTGATGCCGACATAGGCCAAACGGCGCTCCTCCTCGAGCTCTTCGTTATCGGCGAAGGCACGGCTGTGCGGGAAGACGCCTTCTTCCATCCCGATGATGAAGACAACCGGGAACTCTAGACCTTTGGCGCTATGCATCGTCATGAGCACAACGGCGTCCTGTTCTTCCTCGCTTTTTTCTTTATCCAGCGTATCGATATCGGCGATAAGCGCCAAATCGGTCAGGAATGAAATGAGTGACTTGTCCTCGTTACGTTTCTCGAAGTCCATCGTCACAGACAGGAACTCATCGATATTTTCGAGACGAGCCTTGGATTCAATCGTATTCTCACGCTGCATCTCCAGACGGTATTGCGACATCTCCAGTATTTTCTCCGTTAGTTCAGTTACAGATAAGTATTCAACCATTCGGTTCAGGTTATCAATCATTTCGCGGAAATCAGCTAAAGCGTGCTTAGCCTTCGACGTGATCTCGAGTGAATCGACTTCCTCCAGCATAGCGTATAAGGAAATGCCTCTTCGTCCCGCCATTTCGGCCACTCGATCCATCGAGGTGTCACCAATGCCCCGCTTCGGCACGTTTACGATACGGCCCAAGCTGATATCGTCGTCCGGATTGGAGATAAGGCGCAGATACGCCAAAATATCTTTGATCTCTTTCCGATCGTAGAACTTTACGCCGCCAACGATGGTGTATTGGATATCGGATTTAATAAGAATTTCCTCAATCACCCGAGATTGTGCGTTCGTCCGGTACAGAATAGCGTGATGACCGAACTTTTTCCCATTAGACTTATTTTTATTAATTTCACTCGTAACAAAATAGCCTTCTTCGTGCTCAGAATCAGCTTGAAACAGCTTAATCCTTACGCCGCCCTCTTTATCCGTCCATAAATTTTTGGGCTTACGGCCCGTATTATTGGCAATGACCTTATTGGCAGCCTGCAAAATATTAGATGTGGAGCGATAATTTTGCTCCAATAAAATAGCGGTAGCATTCGGATAATCTTTTTCAAAATTAAGGATATTCGAAATGTCAGCTCCACGCCAACGGTAAATGGACTGGTCACTGTCTCCCACAACGCAAATGCGCTTATGCTTGGCTGCAATCATTTGACACAGCATATACTGCGCCCTGTTCGTATCCTGATACTCATCGACATGAATATATTGAAATTTATTTTGATAAAACTCCAGAACCTCTGGAACTTCATTAAACAAATGAATGGTTGCCATAATTAAGTCGTCGAAATCCAGGGAGTTGTTGCTTCTAAGCTTTTTCTGATAAAGCGTATAAATTTTCGAGGTCAACCCGTCGAAGTAGTCACCGATTTTATCTTCAAATTGTTTAGGAGAGATGAGTTCATTTTTGGCTGTAGAAATGGCCGCTTGAAAGGTCTTAGGTTCGTACTTCTTGGTATCAATGTTCAGTTCTTTACAACACGTTTTGATGACGGATAACTGATCACCGGAATCTAGAATGGTAAAATTCGAGGTGAAACCGATGCGTGAAATGTCTTTGCGCAGCATACGTACACACATCGAGTGAAACGTGGAAACCCAAATATCGCTCCCGCTGCCGCCAACCAGCTTGCCGACACGGTCCTGCATCTCACGAGCCGCTTTATTCGTAAATGTAAGGGCCAAAATGCTCCATGGCGCCGCTTTGCGCGTGCCGATCAAGTATGCAATACGATGCGTTAGCACTCGTGTCTTCCCGCTTCCCGCTCCAGCCATAATCAGAAGTGGGCCGTCGACAGCTTCAACTGCTTTGCGCTGCTCGGGATTCAACCTTTTTATCGCATCTAAAATATTGACTGTCTCGTTCATAAGTTACCTTCCTGTTCTATCAAAGTTCACGGTCTGAAGCGCCTGCTCCAGATCACTATAAATAATGTTGCCGACGACAATGGTATCTGCGACCTCCGCTGCTTGCTGCGCTTTATCCAGGCTGTCAATGCCGCCGCCATACAATAAACGGGCATTCTCCAGCACTTGCCGTGTCCGCCGTACCAGCTCCATATCTCCAAACACACCGCTATATTCCAAGTAAACAATAGACATGTGAAAAAGCTTGTCCGCCATGCGTGCATATGCCGCAACATCCTTGGCATCCAAGTTCGTACGAGCCGACGTTAATTGCGCAGCCGTAGCTTCTTTATTTAGAATAATATAGCCTTCGGCAATAATTTCGTCCCAATTGAGCATTGAACCATATTCCTTTAACGCCTCGTGATGCTGCCCAACGATCCATTTCGGATCATCGCTATTTAGCACAATCGGAATTAAAAATAAATCAAACCCAGGGACGATGGCCTCTTGATTGGATATCTCAAGCACACAAGGTACCTCATACTGGCGAATCCGCGATAGAAGATCTACCGTGTTATCGAAAGTTACCCCCGTTGAGCCACCCACCATGATCGCATCCGTCCCAGACTGGCAAAGCCGATCGAGCGCTTCGTCTGAGATGTCACGATCAGGGTCAAGCTTAAATACATGCTTCCACTTGCGTATATCGACGATCAATTGTTTCCCTCCGATTAGGCGGCAATACTGCCATACTATCAACAGTCTATGCTACGTATTCAGGTGTGTCAAATGACAAAAGACGGGCTAAGCGCCCGCCTTTTCAAGGAATATGTACGTAATGTTATCTGATCATCGCCAAAGCTTGATTTCTGACTAAATACGCACAAATGTTCCCAGTTATTTCACTTCAATATTAAGAATTTTCTCTACATTGAGATCCTTATGATCATTTTGCTGAAGCTCTAGTTTGATCTCATGTTTACCTGCTGCTAAATTGGTCAGGGTTAACGGACCTGTTTTGCCAATCATGGCTTTCTGCTTACCATCCACGTACAAATGCAAATGTCCTTCACCCTGTACGGCTTTCTGATCCATATGATCCGCTATCTGGAAATTACTTGTCTGATACGTGATCGTAACGTTCCTGCCCTCTACTTTATAATCGGCATCGATGGCTGGCTTGCCGCTGGAGGTCACTGTCTTCACACTGCTTTCCGTCTTTCCTTGAGCCACTGTAGTTGCTGCCATGGTGTCCTTCAAGCCTGCTGCGCCGCTGCTAGCAACTTCCTCTTTGGAACCACATGCTGTTGTTAATGCTCCTAGTACAATTAAAGTAGCTGTGCCGTAAATCCACGTTTTTCTCATCAGCATTTGCACCCTTCTCCCATAAGTTTGGACATCCTATGTTCCTTATATATGAGTGACAAGCTGGTTCCATACCATGATTATGAGAAAAGTGGGACAAAATAAATTAAACATATTTGGATCGATGAAGTTTTTGATAAAAAAAGACGCCCTTTAGCTAAAAGCTAGGGCGTCTTTGGAGCTGAGGGAACAATGGGAATTTAGAAGCTGTATTTACTTCCCTCATGCTGTTTACTGTAAGAACTTTCTCCTGCCGTCGAGGTATGAGAACCTGTTTGACTGCGGGAAACGCCAGTGGAACTTGCTGATTTACTAGAAATGCTGGCATTTTCAGATGCGTTGTATCCGGACGATCCGGCATAACCCTGCGATTGACCATAGCCGGTTTGTCCATAATTCTGATCTTGAAAATTTTGTCCTTGCAGGTTGCTAATATAGGCTTGCTGTTGACTAGCCTGATTTGGTGAAGACTGCGTATGGGTTGAATAGCCTTGCCCTTGATTATTATGCACCGCATTAGGATATTGAGAGGCACTAATCATGGGTTGGATAGGTGTCTGTGTTTGATATAAAGCCGCAATCTGGTTCTGTTGTTGACTCTGCTGCTGATAATGTTGCTGTTGCTGCTGAGCGATAGTCATCTGGTCTTGCTCCTGATAGCTCGCCGCGTTGGTTTGACTCAAATTTTGTTGTACAAAGGACTGCAGCTGAGCTGCGGTCTGGCTTTGTTTCTGCAGCTCTTGCTGAATTTGCTGCTGAGGAGCAGCTTGAATCTCATATTGGCCAAGCTTCTGGATTTCTTGAAATACAGCAACTTGATCCTCCAGTGTCTTTTGCAATAACGACTGGAAGGTCTGCCTAATCTGTGGATTAGCGGCCTCCATAGCGGCAGTTGTATATTCACGAGCACTGCGCTTCAACTCGGAAAGGACAAAGTTCGCGAAGTCCTCGTCTTTTAATTGTGCTTGTACCTGGTGAGACTGTTGCTGCTGTTGTTGATACGGGTTTTGCTGATACATGGCTTCTTGCACCTCCTATTATGTACGAATTAATGGGTAATACCTGATTGCTGCTGTAGGGTGTTGATGAGGACGCTAATGTTTTGCAGACGCTCCTGAGAAAGATGAGACAAGGTTTGTTTCAAGGATTGACTCTGGCTGTTCACAGCACCTTGTACACAAAGCTTCGCTAGCAGTTCCTCATTTTTTAGCGTATCGGTTACATACAAAAGCTCTTTGCCTGAAATTTGTTGGTTCCCTTGATTGCTATACATGTGAATCTTACCTCCTTTCCATTCCTTTTTTGTAGGTTTCCCAAATTATTCCGTTTTATGTGCCATTGGAAAAAAAAGTTAACCAATTGTTTGAGAAGTTAAGGTCCCTGCCAACTGCAGCTGTAGCAAAGTTGTACATCATACAACAATAAGGAAGCTAATCCGTGAGATCTCACCGATTGTTGTAGAAAATACAACATTTCCAGCCAAAATGGGCATTTTTGAATGAAATCGGGCTAGATTGTTGTACAAAATACAACATTTCCAGATCCATGGGACAAAACTAAGGGAATTGTTGTACTTCGTACAACTTCCGACTTCCGCTGGGAATAAAGGAATGAAATGAAGGAGGAATGAAGGAGAGAGGAGAGGAAAAAACTGCCCCCCCGCAGCACATTAGCTGAAGAGAGCAGTTTTCCTGTTAAGATGCGGGCTGAGCCGGTTTACCGGCATAGACATCCGCCAATTTCTGTATATCTGCGGCTGCAAGCGGGTACGCCCACTGTCCGCCTTGCTTCGTCAACCAGACCTGATCTTGACTTAGCTTACCTTCATAGATCTCGGTGACCTCTTTGCCATCAACAGACGATCCAAGCTCTATTTTGAGCTCACCGCCCGCAGTTGGCTTCTGAGCCGCTGGCTGTGGAAGATCAACGCTATGCAGGAAGTTCAGCTCATTCAGCAGCGGAGTCGCCTCCGCGCCTTTCAGCTCTTTATCGCCAAGCTTCCAGTTCGCCTCAGCAGCTACCTTGTCTTTATCTGTTTTGGCCAGCATATAGGTCTGACCTTTCCATGTCAGTTTTACGTTTTGCACCTTGTCGCTTTCAAATTGGACTGGGCTAGCATCAGTAAAATCTACCGGGTTTTTGCCGAGGGCAGAGAGCGACTGATCGCTCACCTGATACACAGCAGGAGATCCCTCGACCTGAACATAGGAGAAGCCTTCAATAGGAAGAGCCGTACCCACCAGCAGTCCTTTCTTGGAGCCGTCTTTTAACGTAACTTCATAAGTTCCAAGCGGCTTATCTAACCCATAGTTGGATAGATTACTTACCTGATCTTCAACTAGTTTCGTTGATGACACCAAACCGAGGGCATCCAACCACGAACCCACTTGATTCGTATTGATTGGCGCTGCTGCCGGGTTTTTCATCTCCCAACCGCTGCCATTCCGAGCTAGCTCGATCTGCTGTTCCTCTTTTTTCACATGAATGGACTGCACGTCTTCTTGCTTGAGTGTGATGAGCGATTTCGGTTCATCTTTTTTCTCTTGAAAGAAGTCTTTGCTCGAAGCGTACCAAAAACCGCCGATACAAATAACGACTAACAGAATCGTTGGAATAAACCGTTTCATCCTCGTCTCCTCCTCCACCAGATCAAGCCGCCAATCACTAAGAACAAGAGCGGTAAGAACACGATCGTTACGAGGAAAATAGTATTCGCTTGGCCAGGCGTAATCATCGCTTGTTGGAACGCATCCCCTTGGCGAGGACGGATCGTGATCTGATCCTTCTGTTCCTGCAGCCAGCCGATACTGTTCAGAGCAAAATCCTTGTTGCCTTGATTCTGAATATCTTCATCTAGTACAAACGTAGATCCCCCAAGAATGACAGCTTTAGGCTTGTTATCCTTATCCGCAATCGCGTAACCCAGATTCAGCGGACCTTTGACATCTGCCGCATCCTGCTTGGTTTTGGATTGTGCAAGAAGATTGATATCGGTTTCCCCGTAAGCTTTATCTGTTGTTTTCAAAAGCAGAGACTGGGTGTAGTCTGGCGCACTGCCATCCGCATTCAAACTTACAGCCAGCGACAACATCGTAATCAAATTATTGCTGGAGAGCTTGTTGGTAATGTCATGCGGGCCATACTCTGGAATAATCGTCAGCGGATCATAGAGCGACGTTTGTTTCGGTTCAATCGCAATCGCATGTTGATCCTGAATGCCGTATGTTTTCATGATCGCATCGATGTTTTTCCACTTAGCCGCCATATCTTTATTGAAGCCTAATGCCATATAAATCTTGCCTTTATCCTTCAAATAAGCTTCAATCAGCGCCGCCTCTTTATCATTCAGGTCATTTTGCGGACCAAGCAGCATCAGCATCTGCGCATCGTCCGGTATTTTACCCTCAACGAACAGATTAAGGTCCTTCACGACATAATTAGCGGCTTCCAGACTGCTTTTCAGAATCGTCATGGCATTCAGTGGATATTCCTGATGACCGGAAAGCAGATAAACCGTGTGCTTCTCTGTGGACGTGAGGCTCTTAATGGCCTGGGTAAACTTCTCTTCCCCTGAGAACGTGTAAGAACCATCTTGCTGGCCCACAAACAATTCATAGAAATTGATATTCTGCTTTTTAGAACCCATTTCAAAAATAATTGTTCCGCCCTGATCGACACCATACTGCTTGGCCATCGACGGCTGTTTCAGCATATCGTATTCATCATACGTAATCTTACCGCTTTGCTTCTTATATTCGGTCACCATATCAGTGACTTGCCGCGTCACAAAACCGTTGTTATCCCCACTATTCGTAAAGGCAACGATGTGAATATCTTGATTTAAATTTTTGAGTGTGGCCACTGTTTGCTCGGAGAGCGTAAAGCTCTTATTTTTCGTCAAATCAACCTGAAAGCCTTTCAGCGAATGAAGGAAGATCGTCAGTATAATGAAAATGCCGATAACGGCGATTGATAAAACAGTCGCATTAGTTCCCCGTATCCACTTATTCATCCCGCTCACCTCCAACGCTTTCTTTCAAGGACTTGTATGCAAAGAACCAGGAACACAGCTGTTAATGTGATATAAAAGAGGATGTCTCCGCCGTGCAGGACGCCCTTTTGCAAGTTCGTCAGATGGCTCGTCAATGAGAATTGAGCGACGTAATCCTTCAGCTTCCCTGTCATGCTGCCGCTTACCCAATCAAGCAGCCACAGCAAAAGCAAGATAACAAAGCCTGAAATACCGGCTACCATCTGATTGTTGGACAAACTGGACGCGAACAAGCCAATGGCCATCATCGCGCAGCCTAATAGGAACATACTTAGATAAGACAGCCACATGACAGGCTTATCGAGCGTTCCGAAGGCAGACATAATGAGCGGATAAATCAAACTAATCCCCACTAGTCCTACTTGTACAATAAAAGCTGATAAATATTTACCCAACACGATTTCACCAATACCTGCAGGTGAAGTCAGAAGCAGCTCATCGGTGCCTTGACGGAACTCATCTGCGATGAGACGCATCGTTAAAAGCGGGATGATAAATAGGTACACGAATGTGGTATTTCCAACAACGGAACGCGCATCCACAATCGGTGGCTGGCCGTTAACGAAGTTGATGTAGAAGAAGAAGCTCGATAGCAGCACATAGAATGCGAACGCTACGTAAGCAACAGGCGAAAAGAAATACATTTGCAGCTCTTTCGAGCAAATGGCCCAGACTCTACGCATCGGTGTCAACCTCCTCCTTCGGCGTGCTGTCGACTTCGGCAGGTTCATCCGTCGTCAACTTGAGGAAGATATCCTCTAGGCTGAGGCTTTCCCGCTTCATCTCGAGAATCGGATAGCCTGCGCCAGCCAGGCGGAAGAACAGCGCTTCGCGGATATCAGAGCGATCCGCAGAGGTCACTAGCAGCTTCACGGTTTCGGCGGCAGCTGATACTGGTTCTGTAGTCGCCGCTTCCGCGACTGCATCGTCGGTGATGAACACATCCTGCGCAACAGGCGCAGCGATAGTTGCAGCGTCGCTCGGCGCGTCGACTTCTTTCACTTCTGCGACCGTCTCTAGGCTGCGCAGCTCGGTCAAGATCCGCTCGCGAGGTCCCTTGACCTCGAGCGACACCTCGAACGTCTCGCCCATCGTACGGCCGAGATGCTCAGGGCGCTCGTCGAGCACGACGCGGCCTTGGTTAATGATCAGAACGCGGTTGCAAATCGCGTTGATTTCCGGGAGAATGTGCGTGCTCAGCAGCACTGTATGGTTCTCCCCCAGCTCATGAATCAGCTGGCGAATCTCGATGATCTGCTTCGGATCGAGGCCGGACGTAGGCTCGTCCAGGATAAGCAGATCCGGTTGGTGCAGAATCGCTTGCGCGAGGCCCAAGCGCTGCTTGTAGCCCTTGGACAAGGAGCGGATGATTTGCTTCTCGCGGCCTTGAAGACCCAGCTTGTCGATTGCTTCGCCGACACGCAGCTTCTGCTCCCGGGCAGGTACATCGCGAAGATTTGCGATGAATCGTAAATAAGCTTGCACTGTCATCTCGGGATAGAGAGGCGGCGTTTCGGGTAAGTAGCCGATTTTGCGGCGTGCTTTCTTCGGGTTATCCGCCATGGAGTGACCATCCACCCATATTTGACCATGCGTAGGGTTCAAATAACCCGTAATCATGCGCATTGTCGTTGTTTTGCCAGCACCGTTCGGTCCTAAAAAGCCGACGATTTCGCCGCGCTGCATCGAGAAGTCGATGTTGTGTACGCCGCGATCATTTTCGTACAGCTTGCTGACTTGTTTGACCTCAAGCATCCAAGATCCCCCATTTCTACTCGTTCATATAACCATCATCACTATACCCGCGGAACAATAAACCAACCTTAAGCAAATCTGAAAAATAGATTAAAAATATGTGTCTAAATCGTGAACGAATGGGGTGAGAAGATGCTAAATTGTCGAATGCTTGAAAGTAAATTGTAATCGTATATGTATAAATAAATAAAAACTCCCCTAGCTACTAGGGAGTTTTTATTTATTTATGGCATCATGATGAGAATTAATTTTAGCCTAGAAACCTAACATTTTAGAGATCTTTTCAAGTAGCCGTTGCTGTGATATCAATTGTTGGGATATGTCATCATATCGTTTGTTTAGTAACTCTGCTGTATCAAGCATTTCACTTCGGTTTTCTTGTTCCAACACTTCACTTACCTTTTGTGTTTGAAGATGAATCAAATTGCGCAGATCCTTTACATCCTCCGACACGCCTTCATACTTTTGGTTCAGTAACTCCGCTGTAGCAGTAAGCACTTCACTTTTGGGATCTGGATCCAAAGCTTCAGTTACCTTCTCTTGAACAATTTCGATCGCGTTTCGCAGCTCCGTTACTTCTTCCGATACGGTGTCATAGCGTTGGTTCAGTAACTCCGCTGTTGCAGTCAGCACTTCACCTTTGAAATCTCGATCCGAAGTTTCAGTTACCTTTTGCTGAACCGTTTGGATCGCATGCTGCAACCCCATTACATCTGTAGAAACACCCTCAATTTGTCTATTCATTAATTCAATTGTGGATACAACCTCGTTTCTGACGTCTTGTTCAAAAACCTCAGCTATCTTTTGGTTGAGAATTTGGATCACGTTTCGCAGCTCCGTTACTTCTTCCGATACGGTGTCATAGCGTTGGTCTAGCGATACTGCAGCAGCATTTATTTCACTTCGGATTTCTTGTTCCACCACTTCATTTACCTTTTGCATGTGAAGATCAATCAGATTGCGAAGGTCCTTCACATCCCCTGAAACGCCTTCATAGCGTTGATTCAGCAATTCCGTTGTTGCAGCAAGCACTTCACCTTTGAGATCTCTCTCCGATGTTTCAGTTACCTTTTGCTGCACGGTTTGGATCGCATGCTGCACCCCTGTTATTTCGGTAGAAACACCCTCAATTTGTCTTTTCAACACTTCAATTGTGGAAACAACCTCACTTCGGATGTCTTCTTCAAAAATCTCAGCTACCTCTTGGGTGAGAATCTGGATCACGTTTCGCAGCTCCATTACTTCTTCCGATACGGTGTCATAGCGCTGGTCTAACGATCCTGTAGCAGCATTTATTTCACTCCGGATTTCTTGTTCCAAACTTTCATTAACCTTTTGCGTATGGAGATGAATCTCATTAAGCTGCTTCTTTACATCCTCCGAAATACCTTTATAGCGTTGGTTCAGTAACTCCGTTGTGGCAGTAAGTATTTCACCCTTGAGATCTCTCTCCGAAGCTTCAGCTGCCTTTTGTTGAACAATGTGGATCGCATGCTGCAGCCCTGTTACTTCGGTTGAAACAACCTCAATTTGTCTATTCAGTAATTGGAGTGCGGCAGCAACTTCACTTTTAATGTCCTGTTCGAACAACCCAGTTACATGTTGGGTGAGAATTTGGATTACGTTTCGCAGTTCCGTTACTTCTTCAGAAACGCCCGAAACTTCATTAACTTGTTGCTTGAGCGTATGGATGATGTTACTAAGTTCCGCGACTTCATTACTTAATTGAACGAACTGAGGGTTTGAGTGATCCATCATAGATAACAAAAGCCCGCCACCTGCTATAGACGATATATCAGCCTTTCGATTCTTGTCGTCGATTGGGTCCTTTAAATTCCTTGGCGATTTATTCGCTTCAATCTTTCGCGTGAGGAGCTGTACCATGTTACTTAATTCCATTGTTTCTTTACTTAATTGCAAATTGGAGTTGTTCATAACTGGAGGTAGGATTGAGTTGTCTGCGGAAGGAGGTAAATTGGAGTCAGGAACAATAGTAGGTGTAGGCGGTAAAGGCTTTACTTCATTGAGTGCGATAATTGACCTCTGACGCTTTTCCTGTAAATGTTCTTTTATAAATTTAGGCGGTTTATTGGTATCGCTCATCTTGGCAATGGTCTCAAAAATTTCGATGGCTTCTTCTGTGTACTTTAGGGATCCGCCAACAGCTTTAGTCGGAAGAAAGTCGCGAAAATAATTGGACCATTCCATCACAGCTGCTCGCGTTTTCCCGATTTTACTAGCGATCTCGGTTAACTTATATGTCCTTTTCATCGTAATCCATCGTCATCCTTTCTTCTTATGTCCGTTAGGCTTAGGCATTAGCTGTAACATATTATTCAGGACATCATACAAATGACAATAAATGAAGAAAACATTTAAGACTCCGCTTTCCTTTTCTTCCAGAAAACAACAAGCCCAGTACCTATACGGCACTGGGCTGTTATCCACACTATAGATCCTTTACTTCACCAACTGACCGCGAGTAACACCTAATTGATTCGTAGCTTTCAACGAACGCCATACTTGCGTACCGCTAATCTCACCATCAATCGCGCGACGGTACAAGTCGAGAATTTCGCGCACCTTGTCTGGCGTTTCTTCAAGGAACTCAACACGGAAGGAGCGAATGCCCAGATCCATGAAATGACTCAAGTACTCGGCACCAGATTGATCCACCGCGTTATACACCGTATTACGACAGCCTTCATCGACACGCACCGGGTGAGACATACCGATACGGTCTTGCAAAGAAACGCTGTGATCCTCACAAGGACGACCGCAGTTTGTAAAGTCTGTGCCCTCGCTCAGGAACGTACAGTACACACAGTGCTCCGTATGGAACATCGGCATGTGCTGATGGATAACAACCTCAAGCTTTGAAGTCTCAGCACGGCGAAGTAAATCGACCATTTGCTGAATGTTCAAATCGTAAGAAGGCGTAATCTTCGATAGACCTGCTTCTAAGAACAAGGCAGCTGTTTTGTGGTTGGCCACATTGAGCGAGAAATCCCCGATTAATTGCGGTTTCGGCGCATCCGGATTTTCCAACCGATGCTTCAAGAAGAAGTAGGCTGCGCCCGTATTGCGGATCAATACCGCATCCGGATTAAGCTTTAATATATGGTTAAAATAGCCCGTTTCCCCTGGCATATGAATACGCGGTGTCACCAAGGCAATCCGGCGCCCGGCTGCACGAACGGCTTCCACGGCCGCAGGGAACTGCTTAATAAATTCGAAATCCGCATAAATAAACGCGATATCCGTTGTCTCAAGTACGGCCTTCACCTGATCCAGGTTACGGCAAAGTGCTGTAAGTTCCACAGCCTTGCGTTCCGCCAGGGAAAGCGCAGGCGCGGCAGAGGCGGTGACAGCAGACTCAGCAGCTGGCTGAAGAACGTCGTCATACACGCCGATTTCGCGCTTCATGTAAGCACGCGGCTTCTGCCGCTCGTCTTCCATCAGCTCCACAGCCGTGCGGCGCATGCTGTTAAGTTCACGCATCGGCACGATCAGCTCACCAGTCAGCTGCACATCCAGCTGACTGAGCTCATAAATCGTGCCGCCAAGGCGTCCGAACTGCTCCGTAAAGAGCTGTTCGTCCATCGGTCTTTTCTCCGCGCGAACCAGCGGAAGCTCGGATTGTACGAAGACGGTATGTCCGCCTTGCACATCCGTCCACCAGCTTTTGAGCGGCTCGCCTTCTACACCGCTGATTTGGACGCTTACTGGGAATGTCCGGTAAGGCTTGTCGGTCTCGAACGTCTGGCGCAAGCGCTTGTCCAGCTGTGGATCATTCGTCTTCCAGATGCGGTCGCCGACATGCAGACGGCCCAGTTCCACATCATTGCGTCCCATGATGATTTCGATCAGTCCACCCTCGGCTTCGCCTTCGAGCTTCTCTCCCTTGCGGCGCAAATCGTAGATGCGCCCGCCTTCTTCCTTCTTCGTCGGATCCCCAGCGTCGAAAACAAGCCCGTCACCGCGCTTAAGCGGAGCCTCCAGCTCACAGATCACCCCATCGCGCAAAATCTGCTTGATACGGCCCACAAACACACCGCGGCTCTTCGGAAACGTGCCGTCAACCAACTGCTTATTGTTGGTTCCTTGCAGGAATCCAACGGTAAATCCACGCGAGAAGCTTTGCTGCAGCTCACGAACCTCTTCTTTGGTCGGACGAGCATCCTCTCCAGCGAAATAACGATCGATCGCGCGGCGATACTTGCTCACGACATTGGCCACATATTCAGGGGTCTTCAGACGCCCTTCAATTTTGAAAGAGCGTACGCCGGCTTCAATAAGCTCCGGCACGATCTCTATCGCTGCCAAATCCTTTGGCGACAGCAAATACGTTACGTCGCCCATCGGCTTTTGCACGCCATCGACCATCAGATCATACGGCAAGCGGCAGGCTTGTGCGCATTCTCCGCGGTTAGCGGAACGCCCGCCCCACATTTCAGAAGTCAGACACTGGCCGGAATAGGATACGCAAAGCGCACCATGAACGAATACTTCCATCGGAAGCTTCGCTTGATCGCCGATTTGTTTAATCTGCTTTAAGTTATTTTCGCGCCCTAAAACAACGCGTTCAATATCGAACGGCTTCGTAAATTCAACCGCCTCAGGCGATGTAATCGTCATCTGTGTCGATCCGTGAATCGGGAAATCCGGGGAGATTTGGCGAATCATTTTAACCAAACCAAGATCCTGTACAATGACCGCGTCCACACCGGCGTCTACACATGCATCTATCAATTGCTTCGCATCATTCAGTTCTTCCTCAAACACCAGGATGTTGAAGGTCAGGAAGCCCTTTACCCCATATAAATGAAGAAACGACATAATATCCGGCAGTTCAGCCATCGTAAAGTTATGCGCGCGTGCTCTAGCATTAAATTTCTCCACACCAAAAAACACGGCATCCGCCCCATTGGCTACAGCCGCTCTCAAACAATCCCAATCCCCCGCAGGGGCCAACAATTCTATATCTTCTCTGCGTATCGTACGCATGGCAGCAAATCCTTTCAATAATAGATCCTCGGGTCATCCTCAAAGTCTTCTCTTAAGTGTAACAGAAAGAGTAGGTAGGAATCTAGGGCGGGGGGTAATTACAAACTTAGCCAATATCCGACAACAACGGCATATTTAAGAGTAAAAAATACTTAAGCTCGAAATTCTCGTCCTTAACGGGAACGTCGATGCGTTATTTGCTAGGAAAACGCCTTTTTTCAAGCTCAAGCGGAACGTCGATACGTTATTTCCGCTTTTTGACTGTGAAGTCTATCATTTTGACAAATAAGACACTCATGTTCCTCACCATGCCATTAAAAGCATCTATTTTCATAAATAGAGCATCGAGGTTCCCTTTGAAACGTTCGGGGATCGTGTTGGGCGATCGTCATTTACATTTTTTGTATATGCTCAGATGTTTTCCTTACCGCATGCAGCCAACACCTTTAGAAGTTAACAAAGCTTCCTATGAATGCTATAATGGCAAGGATAGTGACCTTTTTAGCAATTGAGGGATCCCTTTGGTTTTGTCGAAAATTCGTGTTCTTAAACTATTGATCGGATTAGGCCTTGTCTGCCTATTTACCATTGTCCTTCTTTTATTTTTGCCAAAAGTAGATGAAACCAAGCTCCTCTATGCGACGAGCGGGGATCTTTATGATGCGGCCGCCTATGGAAATTTTCAGCAAACCTTGCAAGCAGGCGTTCACACAGACAAACAAAACCTGCCTTCCTTATCAACGAGCCAGCTTCATAAGTACGATGCCATTTATCTAGATCCTGCTCTTGCACAAGACACCGGGTGGGCGGAGCAAGTTCCGAAACTTGTCACATTCGTGAAGCAGGGCGGACATTTATTGTTGGAAAATGAGTTTGCTGACCGGTTCCCGCTGGATTTTCTTGGAGCTGCCAGAATTGTCGATTTAAAAAAGGTACCACTGAACAAATTTGGCTCGCCTTTCTTATCAGGGGATTCACTGTCTCTTAGCTACCCGCAGGTGCCAATTAATCTTCAGGGCATTCAACAAACCTTTCAATTATTTACGCAAAGCTATCTTAAGCATCATACAATGGACGAGCTACCTGGCTTTAACCTCGGATACGGTTTCGATCCTTCCACAGGTCAAACGATTGTCAACATGTTTAACCCGTTGGAATCCAAGATGCCCGTTTCCCTCGTGATGCAAAATCGCGTCGGCAAAGGCGCCGTGCTGATCAGCAGCAACTTCCTGCCGAACCGGTACTTCCCAACTGGTTACGACATGATGAGCGGCATGGATCCGAAGCTAGGCTTCTCTCAGCTGGCTGCCAAGTACCAACATGACATGAAACAAGTTCCGGGAACAACTTATTTCAATAGAACAACGTTACCGATTGAGCCTTACTTTAACTTTGCTTTTGCTGCCGCCAACATGCAGTACCGCAGTGAGCAGCTGGCTTATGTATCGAAAGAAACATTTGGTTACAGTGTGCGGAAAATCCTTGGCCCTTACGGAAGGCCTGCGATGGCCTTTCAGAATCATTTTGAGGCGATGCCGGCCATTGGGCAAAAGGACGGCATTGCTTGGGCGGAGAAGCTGAAGGAATATAACGAGATTCCCTCGTATACACTCGTGCGGAACGCCTTCTATTGGGGGCAATGGCGTGAGAGCGTAACGGTGCAGCTGGGTACAGGAACGAACGCGCAGCCGAAGTTCGTCGGCGAGCTGCCCGGCTCGGGCTACGCGAGCGGGCTGCACGTGATGGCTGCCGGCAAGCCTCTGCGGCAAGCTTTGTTCCCGCAGTATCGCGATCTGTCGAGCGCGATTGAGCTGCCTTACCGTGCGTACCCGACGGCCGCGGATATGAACGGCGACGGCCGCACGGACCTCGTCGTCGGCAGCTCGGACGGATTCGTGTATGTGTACACGAATCAAGGCATTGACACGGCGGCTTACGCGAGTGAGCCGCTGTCTGAGGGCTTGGCGCTGCCGGACACGTTCGGCGCGCCGGTAAAGCTGCTGCTGGAGAGCGGCTTGCCGCTCCAGCTTGGCCCTTACAGTGCTGTTCACGCCGCAGACGTGAACGGGGATGGCCGCACGGACCTCGTCGTCTCTGACGAGTCCGGGGCGGTAAGGCTTCTGCCGCAGCTTGCTGGCGGCAGGTTCGCGAAGCCCGCGGCGCTGCTCGCGGGCGGGAAGCCGCTGCAGCTGCCCGGAGGGCCTGCAGCGCCGTTCGTCGCCGACGTCGATGGCGACGGCAAGCTCGACCTTGTCCTAGGCGGAGCCGATGGACAAGTATGGCTCTACAAGGGCCGCAGCGCAGCGGGCCTGCTACTCGACCAAGGCAGCGCCATCATCACGCTGCCGAACAAAGCCACGCACGCCGCACCATCCGTGCATGACATCAATGGCGACGGCCGACTCGATATCGTGGTCGGCAGCAGTGATGGGGACCTGCAGGTGTATCTCCAAGGCGCTGATGGCGCTTGGGCGAATGCAGGTCCCCTACAGGGCACAACCCTGAACCAAGTCGGCGATCACGCCTTGGTTGCCGGCCACTACTCCGTCCCGCTTTGGTTAGATCTTAATCACGACGGCAAAGACGACCTGGTCGTCGGCGGTATCGAATTCGGGTCCCCCGTTTCGATCGACGACCCGCAGTTTCCTTATCAAGCGGAACTCAAGGAGTTCATCCAATACGCGCATGATAATCATTTACAAATCGATCCGCACGTGTTTGTGCATAATTTCAAAAGTGCTGAAGAGGAACGCACCGAGCTTTCCCTTCACAAGAAAGCTTTCGATAAACTAGGCATCCCTTGGCTGCACCCCGGAACGAACCAACACACATGGCGCATCAATAACATAGACCATCAGCAAACACTGGCGAATGAACAGCAGCAAGGATTATGGTACAATTTCGGATTCTTAGCGCCCGATTCGCCCGTTATTCCACGTCCGGAAGAGATCTGGTCGCTTCCCTTTCTATTACAGGATAAACAAGGGAATGTGGATCATACGATGCTGATTCATACACCTACGCCCGTACTTCGGACAGGAGACTATGAAACGACGGATATTTTCGAATCGATGGTAAAATTGGACATGCCGATTGATTATTTCGAGCACATCGAGTACCATTTTCCCGTACCATCTTTGGTTGCCGACCTAACCAATTTCGCTGACTATTTTAATAAACTTCGTATGAAGCATGATTATAATTTTATGACCGAAACGCAGATGGCGAAGTCATTCCTAACCGCTATGAAAAGCGAGGTTCATATCAGCCAATCATGGGCCTCTTATATATGGGACAAGATGAAAGATCGATTAGCTGGCGGCAGTCCACACTTTCATGCCACTTTGACACCCAACAAGGCCAAGGTGCCCGGCTTGGCTGGTGAGTATGCCGCCACACTTGGCGTCGTCGTTGAAAAAGGCGATAAACTATCCCAGTACTCGCTGCAAACCGACTCTACGACCTACACAACGATAGACAACAGGTTCTATCTAGGTTTGGCTAAGCCATCTTCCATCGGTATTGGAGCAGCCAAGGAAAAGTTTCATATCGTGCGTTCTAATGTCCCTTTTGAGCTGACGCAGCAAGGAAACACGCAACAATTAGTCCTGAAATCAGCAGGTCTGCAGCAAATTAAGGTATTCAGTCCTACGGAGCTCCGTCTCGACGAATCATCCGAGGTCAAAATCGAGCATGACGCTCAAACTCATATGTACACCATCACCCGATACGGTGATTTGACGACACTTTCTTTTACCGCAAAGTGAACTAACGTTCCTTTACCACTTAATTTAACCAGGAGGCTTTCCAACATGTCTAATGAAGAATTAGTAGCGCAGCTTGAACAGCATATTCGCGAGCGTTATGAAATAGCTGAGGATGACGATGATTTTGACGTTGATGTTCATCTATTTGATTACGGGTTCATTGACTCCATTGGCGCCACAGCGCTTATCGCCTATATTGAGAAGACGTACGGCATCCAAGTGACGAATCAAGACTTAATGCTGTACTCTATGAACACGGTAAGCGAAATTGCCGATTTTATTTCCAAAAAGACTGCGAGGTAACACATTCATGTTGACATGTAAAATTTCTTTAGAAGGCCTGGCTGAAAGTCAGCATGGACAAGTTAAATACGCGTCCGCCTTTGCCGATGAGCATATTCAGGATATTGCCCTTGTGGATGGTCACATTATCATTACGCATAACTCTCCTGGCGGAAACGAAGGCATTACCGAGCGGGTTCAGCGTCTGATTGAACGTTTCTCCCACGGTGATTTCGGCTTCAAGGAAAACATTTTATTCGAGAACAAAGTCGACACTCCCTACGAAGGCGATATTATCGCTGAGCTTGTAGAGCGTAAAGCAATTAAAGTGTTGGAACCCGGCCTTTTTATTTTCCGTGAGCCTTTCTCCAGCTTAATGCGTTTCTTTGATTACTCTTTCGTAACGAAGATCGCCAAGCGTTTCGAAGGTATGCAGGAAGAGTCTTATCCAGCTGTTATTCATAGTCACACTTTAAATAAAACGAATCACTTCACTTCTTTCCCTGAGCACATTCATTTCGTGACTCATTTGCGTGAGGATTTGGATGTCATCGAATCCTTCTCCCAATCCATCCGTGAAGCTGGCGGTTGGAACCAAGAGCAGCCGCTCGCGCTTGATAACAATATGGTGAAGCCGAACTTCATGATGAATCCTTCCACTTGTTATCACTGCTATGAAGGCCTAGAGAATGAAACGCTCGAAGGGGACGGCATCGTCGTTACAGCCATTGCGAAATGTCACCGTTTCGAATCCAAAAACCACACCGATTTCGGTCGTCTGCTCGACTTCTCGATGCGCGAAATTATTTTCGTCGGCAAACCCGACTTCGTTAAAGAAAATCGCCTGAAATCGATCGAATATCTCAAAGAGCTTGCCGTTGAATGGAACGTAGACAGCATGATGGAGATCGCCAACGACCCGTTCTTCACGAACGATTTCCAAGTGAAAGCTTCCTTCCAACGCAATCAGGAGATGAAATATGAGCTGCGCTTGAGCATTCCTCATGTGAAGAAATCAATCGCCTGCTCCTCTGTCAATTTCCATAGCAATACGTTTGGGAATGCTTTTAATATTAAAATGGGCAAGCGCAACGCCGTTACTGGCTGTGTAGGCTTCGGAATCGAACGCTGGGCGTTCGCGTTCTTGGCGCAATATGGTCTCGACGAGCAGCAATGGCCAGCCACATTCCGTGAGCAGTACTATGCTTGGCAGGAGAAGGCGCTGTAAGTGCCTTTTCTCTTCAATCCCTAACTACTTTTGCTTGGTCGACCTTTAGCAGATAGCTGTTAATCATTGATGAGTGATTCATTTCTCTACGCGAGCTAATCCTGGGCGTACGTTGTAGCACCGCGAGACGCTGTCATCCGGAATCGCGGACATAGTCGACATCGGCGCCATCCCGCATGGCGGTGTTCAATCCTAACCGTCTAAGTTGTATTTTGTGCAACAATTTCTCAATAAAATGGCGTTGGGGGGCGTTGGGCGGCATTCGGTGGCGTCGGGTACATTGAGACCATTGGGTTCGGCGGATACGTGCTCATTGAACTCGTTCGGCACATTGGGCTGGTTCTTGGGTGAGTTGGGTTCGCCAGGTATTCTCTAGGCGTTAAGCTTATTGGTCCCGATCTGGCTGCATTAGGCTTGTTGACCCCTCGCTGAGTTCGGTGATTCCCTCAGTTGCGCAGAGTGCTTAGGCTCATCGAGCTTGTTGTGATCACTGGATACTTTAAGCTCACTGGGTCTGCAGACACTTCACCTGGAGCAATTCTGTTTTTTCACAGAACGCATTCATATCCGCCCATCTACCTGCACATTTATATCAAAGTAACATCACAATAGCCCACACGCCGACATTAGCTGCACAATTACAGTTCCTTGTCAGCTGTGGGCCAACTAATGCTTCATGCGTTCTCTATGGCGAGCAAGCGCTATGAAGCGTCCATCCTATACAAAGATAATGAGTGATTCCGTTGAAAGTAGCTGCATTTCTCAAAAAAAATAGTTTCGTACTCGGCCTGCTGCTGGCACTCGTCGTCTCCGACCTGCTCATTTCCTGGTGGGACCCGATGGTTAGCTCGCGCCGTTTTTACAAAAACGACTTCACCAAAACGCTCTACCACCACGGCTGGTCCCAATCGGGTCCGGTTTTCTTCGGTAATTCGTCCGTTACGGGTGCGTATATCGAAGAGAAATCCGAAGCCCATTTGGTTGAGATGGGACTTTCCTATGGAAAGCTAACCGACCTGAAAGCCATCCTATCAAATAACCTTTATCAGGTGAAGGATGAGCTTGTGATTGGCATTGATGTTCACACCATGCTAGACTCACTTGAAACGGATCCAACCTACCAATGGTTCAAACCATGGTATCAGCCATATGTTTATACGTACCGCGACTATTTCCGGGATTCTGGTGAAGAGTTTGCTCGGAATTTGCGCAAAGGCAGCCTAGGCTACGAGCCCCGCTGGATTGATAAAGAGCTATACCCCGGTCGCAAAGACGATGTTTTCCTAAAGACGAAGTGGACCGAATACGACAAGCGTTTCGGTGCCATGACACTTAAAGATTTTCAGGCAAATTTGGATGCTCTGCAGTGGGTTATCCAGTATGCGAATAAGCATCAACTTCCTCTGCGTGTGATTTGGATGCCGTGGAACAAAGGCTATGCAGACCCGCCTTATGTCTCCGCCTTGATGCAAGAGGCAAACCGCCAGCTGCAAGCTGCGAATGTGCCTACGCTGAATTTACTGCATAAATACGATCCACGCTATTTCAATGACCTTGTCCACTTGAACCGCGAAGATGGCGCGCCGTTATTTACGAAGGAGGTAGACACATGGTTAAAATCCTTAGGAAAACCATCGAAGTCCTGATCTATCTCGTAATGCTGTATTTGGTTTTCATCTATTTTACTGGCAAGGGCTTGTTTATCTACGAGAAATTCTAGTATTTCTAAATCTTCTAGAAGTCTAAGATGAGACTGATCAAGCATTCGAAGCGAGGAGTTCTATAGCTATGTTTTATATGCACATGAACGCAATTATCGCTATGATAGGCATGGTTGCCGTTCTGATGCTCACCCGCAAGTGGGCTAATAACAAACGCATTCTGATGATTATTTTCAGCCTCTGCTTTCTGCTGCTCTTCAGCCAGAAGCTGCTTATTTTCTATACCGCTTTTACGGTCATTAATTATGCAGGCTTTGTTTATTTATGCCGAACGACGTTATGGCGTAAAGCGACGTTTATTTTCGCGATTGCCGCTAATGTTGTCGGTGTGTTTCTCGGAGTCCGGCTTTTCGTCATGGACATTTTTCACAATCCGTTATTCGATGCCATCATCTATTTAGGCCTCATTTATAACGTTCTTAAAGTGATCGATGCTTATTATTTTGCTTATTTTTTCGGCAAAGAAGGCCAAGTTCCAGCTATTGATTACGCGAATTACCTGTTGTTTATCCCAACTTTTACATCAGGGCCGATTTTAAAATTCCGTGATTTTATGGCCGATAGCAAAAAACCTTACAACGTTGATGCTGCGCTCTTCGAAGACAGTGTGAAACGGATTATTCTAGGATTGTTCAAGAAAATCGTTGTGGTCACTTGGATGACCAGCGTTTTCGATCAAGTGCTGAAACAAGACCTGCACACCCATCAGTCGTTATTTCTATTGATCTGGTTCTATGCACTCATTTACTTCGATTTCTCCGGTTATTCCGATATGGCAATCGGCTTTGGGCGATTGATGGGCTATACGATGCCTGAGAACTTCAAGCGTCCACTCTTCTCGCCTTCCATGACGCAGTTTTGGCGGAATTGGCACGCGACGTTAGGCGATTTTTTCCGTGATCATATCTTCATGTTCTTCTCTCGTACCGCTCCCTCCCGCTGGGTAGCTTCCAGCCTGTCCGTTCTGATTATGGTCTTGATTGGACTGTGGCATGGCTTTACGTGGCTTTATTTCTTCTATGGGCTCTATCATGGAATCATTCTTGCTATCGAAAATATATTTAAAATCACGACAGTTAATAAAAAGAAAGTATCCAAAACCTATTTCTACTTTCGTTGTTTCGTGACACAAGCGCTGGTTACGTTCTCAGTTATTATCTATAGCTCCAATTATGAGACGGTTCTTCGAATCTATAAAGGCTTGCTTCATTTTACTGGATGATAGTGGTATAATTTGTGTGATTGTTAACCATTTATGGAGGTGTACCTAATGAAGTTAGGCGTTTTTATGGTTCTGTTCGGTGGAAAACCTTTCGAGGAAGCGTTGGATTATATTGCTGCGAAAGGCTTAGATGCTGTTGAAATTGGTACAGGGGGCTATCCCGGTACAGCGCACTGCAACCCAAGCGAACTTCTTGCAGACGCAGGGAAACTAAAAGCATTTAAACATGCGGTAGAATCCCGCGGATTGACAATTAGCGCACTTAGCGCCCACGGTAACCCGCTGCACCCGCAAAAACACATTGCAAAAGAGTTTCACGATGCTATCATACAAACGATTGATCTTGCTGAACGCTTAGAAGTACCTGTAGTTAACACGTTCTCAGGCTGTCCTGGAGACCATGAGGATGCGAAGTATCCGAACTGGCCGGTAGCGCCTTGGCCGAACGATTTCCAAGAGATTCTGGACTGGCAGTGGGGGAATAAAGTTATTCCTTACTGGACAGAGACAGGCAAATACGCTTCTGATCGTAATATTAAAATTGGACTGGAACTGCACGGTGGCTTCTCCGTACATACGCCAGCAACCCTCCTTCGTCTGCGCGAAGCAGCAGGTGAAGCAATCGGAGCAAATCTTGACCCAAGTCACATGTGGTGGCAAGGTATCGATCCTGTTCAAGCTGTTCAAATTCTTGGCCGTGCGGGAGCGATCCACCATTTCCACGCCAAAGACACATCCCTTGATGTGAACAATGTGAACCGTTATGGTGTAACAGATATGCAATCCTATGCTAACATGCTTGACCGCGCTTGGCAGTTCCGTTCCGTTGGTTACGGTCACGATATGAAAGTTTGGGCTGACATCATCAGTGCTCTGCGCCTTGTTGGTTATGACTATGTCGTGAGTATCGAGCATGAAGACGGTTTGATGTCCGTTGAAGAAGGATTCTCCAAAGCCGTGCAAAATCTCCAACAAGTACTCATCAAGGAACCTCTTGGTGAAATGTGGTGGGTATAAGCACTCGCTTCAAGGATAAAACTTATACTTTCTTATCTACTAATTAAAACAAAAAAGCCCGCAGGCGCCGTTGATCTTACGATCTTGGTCCTGTGGGCTTTTATCTTGTTTTGCTCCGACTTACCAGCCTCTGATCATAACGACATCCATGATGCCGAATACGATCAAGGCAACTCCCGCAAACCCCAGGGCAAACAAATTTCTTCGAGGGTTGATCAACTGTTTAATGACCGCAATGGCGATGACCACCGTGAAGATCAAAACGTAAATATCAAAGCTTGTATACGTGCTTGTTGTTGCTGCTGCTTCCGCTAATAACATGGTGAAACCTCCTTATAGTAACTCGGTGCAAGGCACACGTCCTGCTATTTTAATTCTATGTTAGCTTGATTGAGCACTAGATGCAAGTGATTACACTGATGTGTAACAAGTTTGTCACCTTTTGCAGGGTTTCTTCTTGATGAATCGAGATTTCTCAAACCTGCCTCGTAAGTATAAAATGTCCATCTCTTCGGATATTTATAACCGGGCATACTATGATTCAGCTCTTAACTCTATATCAAAAAAAAATAAACCCGAAATCCCTATCGAGGGACAATTCGGGTTCTATGTTTTCATAGAGTTGCACTTCTTAAACGACTAGTCCGTACACGGGGTCGAATTCTTTATGCTCCTCGATGTATGCGTTTTGTAGTTTTTCTGCTAATTCTTTCTCCTGCCAGGCTAAGAATCGAAAAGGATCAATACCTAAAGCAGAAACAATCTCTTGTAACTCTAACGTCGGTTTCATAATAAGCCTCCATAAAGTAGATAGATTAGAACTGCTATATCCTCGATCAAGGATAGTATAGAGGGATATTTTCGTATGCTACTTATAACCTAATTATAGGTCTATTCTCCCCCATTGTGATAGAGGGTTAAATTGTCGAAGCTTGTATCATTCAATTAAGTCTTAACAAAATTTAAGGTTTGTTAGTCAAAATTGTGACAAAAGTAAAAAAATAAGCTTGGCGTCACGATCACTTGTATCGTGAGCCAAGCTTATTCGGGTAACTTACTAGCCAACTGATTCTTCTAGCACTTCAAGACGCTTCGCGTAGTTCTCAGAACGCTCCCGATCCCGTTCAAGGATCGGTTTCAAATACTGGCCGGTGTAAGACCCGGCCACCTTCACGACATCCTCCGGCGTACCGGCAGCCACGATCAGTCCTCCGCGGGTACCACCCTCGGGGCCTAGATCGATGACGTGGTCCGCCGTCTTGATCACATCGAGGTTATGCTCGATGACAAGAACAGTTTCACCGTTCTCAACGAGACGGTGAAGCACCTTCAGCAGACGATCGATATCGTGGATGTGGAGCCCCGTAGTGGGCTCATCCAGGATGTAGATCGTCTTGCCTGTGCTGCGGCGGTAAAGCTCCGCCGCGAGCTTCACACGCTGGGCTTCGCCGCCGGACAGCGTAGTCGCTGGCTGGCCGAGGGTCATGTAGCCCAGCCCCACATCCAGAAGTGTCGTCAGCTTACGATGAATACGCGGCAAGTTCTTGAAGAACTCGCAGCCGTCCTCAATCGTCATCTCCAACACTTCGGAAATGCTCTTGCCTTTGTACTTCACTTCCATCGTCTCGCGGTTGTATCGCTTGCCTTTGCAGACTTCACAAGGCACGTACACGTCCGGCAAGAAGTGCATCTCGATCTTGATGATGCCGTCACCGCGACAAGCCTCACAACGGCCGCCCTTCACGTTAAAGCTGAAGCGGCCCTTCTTGTAACCGCGAACCTTGGCTTCGTTCGTATTCGCATAAACATCACGAATATCATCAAACACACCGGTATACGTTGCTGGATTCGAGCGTGGCGTTCGACCAATCGGTGATTGGTCAATATCGATGACTTTATCAATATGTTCAAGTCCCACAATTTCCTTGTGATCACCAGGACGCACCTTAGCTCCGTTTAAATCACGTGACAAGGTTTTGAACAAAATCTCATTAATCAACGTACTTTTGCCTGAACCGGATACCCCTGTTACGCAGGTGAATACACCTAGTGGTACTTTAGCCGAAACGTTGCGCAAATTATTTTCTTTGGCGCCTTTGACCTCGATCCATTTCCCGTTAGGCTTGCGTCGCGCCGCTGGAATAGGAATGAAACGTTTGCCGCTAAGGTATTGCCCTGTAAGTGAGTTTTCATCTTTCATTAACTCTTTAGGCGTACCTTGTGCAATGACTTGTCCGCCATGAATACCGGCGCCAGGTCCGATATCGATAATGTAATCCGCAGCCATCATCGTGTCTTCATCATGTTCTACGACGATTAATGTATTGCCGAGATCACGCATATGTTCGAGCGTCTGAATCAGACGCGTATTATCTCTCTGGTGCAGTCCGATGCTGGGCTCATCCAAAATATAAAGGACACCCATCAAACTAGAACCGATCTGAGTAGCCAAGCGAATCCGCTGTGCTTCTCCACCCGATAACGTACCTGCGGCACGATGCATCGTTAAGTAATCAAGACCTACGTTGACTAGGAACCCTAGGCGAGATCTGATTTCTTTGAGAATCAAATTGGAAATCGTCAGCTCTCGTTCATTCAAGTCAAGCCCTTTGAACCATTCCTCAGCGTCACCAATCGAGAGGGAAGTTGCATGCGCAATGTTTTTGCCATTGATCGTCACAGCTAGCGTTTCAGGCTTCAGACGCTGACCTTTACACTTCGGACAAGGCTTCGTACTCATATACGTCTGAATGTGCTCCCTGATCCCCTCAGAGAACGTATCTTTGAATCTGCGTTCCAAGTTGCGAATGATACCCTCGAAAGGAACTAGCGCTTCCTTGCTCGCTCCCATATCATTCTCGTAGCGGAAGCGAATCTTCTCCCCGCCTGTTCCATAAAGGATCACCTTCATCTGATCACTGCTGATCTCAGAAACAGGTACATTGCGCGGAATGGAATAATGTTCACAAACCGCTGCAAGAAACTGCGGATAATAGTTGGAAGTGCTGCCCGCCCAAGCTTCGAATGCTCCCTCTTCAATCGTCAGCTTCGCATCAGGGACAAGTAAATCAGGATCAACGATCATCTGACTGCCTAGTCCATCACAATCAGGACAAGCACCGAAGGGACTGTTAAACGAGAACATTCTCGGCGCTAATTCTTCAACGCTGAAGCCGCACTCCGGACAAGCTAAGTTCTGGCTAAAGAGCAGCTCTTCTTGGTCTATGATATCGACGATGACTCGGCCATTTGCCAACTTAAGCGCTGTCTCCAGGGAATCCGCAAGACGAGTTTGAACATCCTCTTTGATCACGATACGGTCAACAACGACCTCGATCGTATGCTTTTTATTTTTGTCGAGCTCAATCTTCTCAGCGAGATCGACCGTTTCACCATTGACACGCACCCTGACGAATCCCTGCTTTTGAATATCAGCAAGCAGCTTCGTATGTTCGCCCTTGCGTCCTGAAATAAGGGGAGATAGAATCTGGAGCTTCGTTCGTTCCGGATACTCCATAATGCGATCCACCATTTGTTCCACGGTTTGCGATGTAATCTCAATGCCATGGGTCGGACAATGCGGACGTCCAATTCGAGCATATAGTAAGCGCAAATAGTCGTAAATCTCCGTTACTGTCCCAACCGTGGAGCGCGGATTACGGCTTGTTGTTTTCTGATCAATGGAAATAGCCGGGGATAGACCTTCAATCGAATCTACATCCGGCTTATCCATTTGCCCTAGAAATTGTCTGGCATAGGCAGATAGAGATTCAACGTATCTGCGCTGCCCCTCCGCATAAATCGTATCAAAGGCAAGCGATGATTTCCCAGATCCACTTAAGCCTGTGAGAACAACAAACTTATCACGCGGAATCGTGACATCGATATTTTTCAGATTATGAGCTCTCGCTCCTTTAATGACGATTTGATCTCTAGACACAGTACCCTTCCTCTCCTATGTGAAGCTGAAGCCCCTTCTAGGCGTCAGCTTTCATTTCCATAATAGCATCACGCAGCTGCGCGGCTCGTTCGAACTGCAGGTTCTTCGCAGCCTCTTTCATCTCGCCTTCCAAACGCTCGATCAGCGATGCGCGATCCTTCTTCGACATCTTCGCACCCTTCACATCGGCCAGATAATCCGCTTTCTGTTCAGCCACCTTCGTAGCTTCAATGACATCGCGAATTTTCTTGGCAATCGTTTGCGGTGTGATCCCCAGCTTCTCATTATGCGCTTCTTGCAGACTTCGACGGCGACTCGTCTCATAGATCGCTTTCTGCATGGAGTCTGTTATTTTATCTCCATACATAATGACACGTCCGTCTGAATTCCTTGCTGCACGGCCGATGGTTTGAATCAGCGATCGTTCCGAGCGTAGGAACCCTTCTTTGTCCGCATCTAGAATAGCGACCAGCGAAACCTCTGGTAAATCAAGCCCTTCCCTAAGGAGGTTAATCCCCACAAGAACATGGAAAGTCCCCAACCGCAAATCACGTAAAATCTGCATACGTTCAAATGTCTTGATATCCGAGTGCAAGTATCGAACCTTAATCCCTATTTCCTTAAAGTAATCGGTTAAATCTTCCGACATCTTTTTCGTTAAGGTAGTAACGAGCACCCGCTCATCTTTACGAATTCGATCATGAATTTCCGCTATTAAATCATCAATTTGTCCTTTGGTTGGTCTTACCTCAATAATAGGATCCAGTAACCCTGTAGGACGAATAATTTGCTGTGTCATTTGTGGACAATGTTCCAGCTCATAAGGTCCAGGCGTTGCTGATATATATAAAATTTGGCTGACTTTCTCCTCAAACTCCTCAAAGCGTAGAGGTCGGTTATCGAGTGCAGACGGCAAACGGAAACCATGATCAACCAAAACTTCTTTTCTCGCCCTATCTCCATTATACATTGCTCGAATTTGCGGCAAAGTCACATGAGATTCATCGACCATGAAAAGCATATCGTCCGGGAAATAATCCAAAAGTGTATAAGGCGTAGCTCCCCGCTCACGGAATGTCAGCGGCCCTGAGTAGTTCTCAATGCCGGAGCAGAAACCCATCTCTTGCATCATTTCCATATCGTAACGCGTCCGCTGTTCCAGCCTCTGCGCTTCGAGCAGCTTACCTTGCTCTTTCAGCTCGGCAAGACGCTCCTCCAGCTCACGCTCAATATTCACGAGCGCGCGCTTCATCGTATCTTCGTGCGTTACAAAGTGAGACGCTGGGAAGATAGCAATATGATCGCGCTCGCCGATTATTTCGCCGGTAAGCACATTGATTTCCGTAATCTTTTCAATCTCATCACCAAACAACTCAACTCTCACCGCTTGTTCGCCATGAGAAGCCGGGAAAATCTCAACGACATCTCCGCGCACACGAAATGTACCACGGACAAAATTCATATCATTCCGCTGATATTGAATATCCACAAGCTTGTGTAAAATCTCATTACGCGATTTCTCCATACCTACACGTAAAGAAAGAAGCATATTACCGTATTCAATTGGCGAACCCAAGCCGTAAATACAAGATACACTCGCAACGATAATAACGTCACGACGTTCAAATAAAGAGCTTGTCGCCGAGTGGCGAAGCTTATCAATCTCTTCATTGATGCTGGAATCTTTCTCGATGTAAGTGTCAGAGGAGGCAATGTAGGCTTCTGGTTGGTAGTAATCATAGTAACTAACGAAGTAGGAGACGGCATTATGAGGGAAAAATTCTTTAAATTCACTGCACAACTGTGCGGCTAACGTTTTGTTATGCGCAATAATCAGGGTAGGACGGTTCAACTTGGCAATGACTTGCGCCGCTGTGAACGTTTTTCCTGTTCCCGTCGCACCTAAGAGCGTCTGATGCTTAT
This sequence comes from Paenibacillus sp. Soil787, assembly GCF_001429545.1. Lineage (GTDB taxonomy): Bacteria > Bacillota > Bacilli > Paenibacillales > NBRC-103111 > Paenibacillus_E. The sequence continues at coordinate 103,029 of NZ_LMSP01000011.1, read as the reverse complement.
TACCCGCTTGTATACTTTGAACAATTTCCTCAATCGCTTTAGGCTGGTCGCCTTGCGGTGAGAAATCGGATACAAGCTCAAACTTTTTAGAGCTTACTACAAGTTCACTCATCAATAATCACCTACACTTATAGAGGTTGTTTAAAAAGTTCACTTTTTAAACCTACATTTTATCGAAATAAATCGAACTTTTATCCTATTAACTTTCCTTATGCTATTTCCGATATAGAAGTTTATGGAACTTATTCTGCACAAATATGAAGGAATCTCTAAATTCATCCATCATAAGAATGTTTGTTCTGGTTTTTCCATTATACCCTTTTTGAATCATGGATGCAAACGGCAATATCTGTTACGGCCTGTATAAATTTTGTGGAGTGCGGCTCCAACGTACTTATCAGGTTGCTTTATGGTTCCTATTCTTTTTATGCTAATTAGGAGTGGTACAATCATGGATTTGACAACAGTTTTAGGATTAGTATTGGGTCTAGCAGGTTTAGTCGGCGGGTACATGTGGGATGGCGGTCATATTAATTCATTGATCATCCCGAGTGCCATGCTAATCGTTTTCGGGGGGACCTTTGGTGCGGTAGCCATCAGCTTCCCGCTCTCTATTTTAGCCAAAATTCCTAAAGCTCTAAGCATTGCCTTCAAAGAAGTAAAAAGAGATCCAGGGGCGACGATTGATGAACTTGTGGATATGGCTTCAATCGCTCGTCGAGAAGGAGTACTAGCCCTAGAGCAGCGCGCACAGGAGCATACAAATCCGTTCCTTAAAGATGGCCTGCTTATGGTGGTGGATGGAACCGATCCCGAGCTGACCAGACAAATTCTGGAGCTTGAAATGGACGCTATTGAGCACCAGGTTAACAATATGTCAAAGGTATTCGAAGCCGGAGGCGGATATGCACCAACCATGGGAATTATCGGTACCGTTATGGGGCTCATTCACGTTCTCGGTAATCTCGACGACCCCTCCAGTCTCGGACCTGCTATTGCTGTTGCTTTCACAGCTACCTTATATGGTGTTATGAGCGCCAACTTGGTCTATCTTCCGATTGCTAATAAAATTAAGGTTCGCGGCAAAGAAATGGTTTCCGAAATGGAACTGATGTTAGAAGGCATTCTTGCCCTTCAAGCCGGTGAGAACCCACAATTAATTAAGAAAAAACTGAATTCGTTCCTCCACGATAAACCAACGAAGATAGTCGTAGAGGAGGATGCCGATAATGGCGCGGAGAGGTAAGAAGCACGAGGAACATGTCAATCATGAGAGATGGCTCATTACTTACGCCGATTTAATCACCCTTCTGCTCGTTTTCTTCATTATTATGTATGCAATGAGTAAAGTCGATGTTCAAAAGTATTCCGTTCTGGCCCAAGCCTTAAACATGCAATTCCAGAAAGCCGACTCGGTTTTGGATAAAGGCTTTGGCGTTAGCGGCCAAATGACCCCTAAGCAAGGCGATGCGGACAGTAAGGACAAAGATGCTGCCAAGCATAACGTGAATGATCAGAAGGAACAGAAAGATAAAACAAAGCCAGAGGTAAGTGAAAAAGAGAAGCGCGAGAAGGAGCTTCAAGATCTTTTAAAACAAGTCCAAGCCTATATTAAGGATCAAAATCTAGAGGCACAAGTGTCCGCTAGTGATACAGAACGCGGTGTGGCCATTACGTTAAACGACTTATTCCTGTTCGACTTGGGAAAAGCGGATCTGAAAACGGCCTCCTTTCCTATTCTACAGAAGCTTGCTTCCCTCATCCCTACGCTGAACAGCAAGGTGAGCATTGAAGGTCATACCGACAACTTGCCGTTAGCTACAGGCAATCCTTTCAAAGATAACTGGGGATTATCCTTCGCCCGTTCCCTTTCGGTGCTTCGTTATTTTAGTGATACGGCCAAACTGGATAACAATAAATTTATCGCTACCGCTTATGCCGATACGATGCCAAAAGTAGCTAACACCAGCGATGAGAACCGCAGCAAAAATCGTCGCGTCGAAATCATCGTACTGCGTGATGGGCTTTCTCCAACAACAACTGTTAAATAAGCAAAGACCCTTCCTCTTTCAAACGAGAGGATAGGGTCTTTTTATTATCACATGGATTTCGTCGAATCATTGGATAACAAGCCGGTCAGTTTACTTCGCAAATAGGAAAACAGATGCAAGGGTCTTTGCTCTAGGAAATAAAGTGCATCCTGATCCGGAGCTAAAATAATTCCTAATTGATGATGATCGCCAGAGTATATGGCTCGCTGCAAGAAACGCACCTCATCCTGCTCATTCAGCACTTCCAGCCGGCAGAAGGCGGAATTCAGCCCCATGGCAACGTGCAGATCGGTTTTCGTCTTGATTTTGTGACCGTTCACTTTGTGAATGAGTTCGCCCGTTTGAATACCTAGCTCGTGAGCAGGACTGTTCGGTACTACCGACAACACCATAAGACCTCGCTGTGAGTGAACGTAGAACGGGACCAGCTTATCTTCCATCCATTGGTTATAACGAATCAATACTTCATGTAAAGCAATGCTTAATACGGCTCCTACAAGCAGAATCGGCGGCCAGAAATGAGCGGCAATCGCTGTAACTAACAGGATGATGCCATATAAGTAGAGCAAGCTTGCACTGAAACGAGCTTGTTTACGGGGAAGCTTCGATATCGTTAGCTCCGTAAAGCCAATCATTGCCGGAAAGGCAAGAAGTATCCATCCTGATGCGAGATTCGAACCAAACAGCGTTTCCCATGGAAGACCTTGTATACTTCCCCCCGTCATTGGAACAAGCAAGAATAAAGGGACAGGCCAGAAGCCTTGCAGCTGTTGCCCGCCAATAATTTTCCCTCTTCTTCCTTCGAGAAATAGCGGTGTTGCCATACGTGCCCCTTGAAAGCCCACGAGCGTCCCTTCTAGAAGGTGAAGCACAGCGACAATGACCAGTAAGGAGGGGATATCTGCACCAACCACAATGCCTAGAACCGGAACCGCCTCCTGGAGGCTGGCAGCATTCGGTAGCCATGAAAGAATCACTTGTGCGATTCCCAAAATACCTACCGCATAAGCCAAACAGAAGAATCTAACACGCATCATCACTAGGATAATCGATAGGACCCATAACAGAATCACCGTGCCCGCCTGAATATTAACTCCTACGAAGAGCATAAGTACGGAGGCACTGATACCGCCTAGCCATCCCCAAAGTACGGTTCGCCACGTCTCATTCAATAAAGAATGCAAGCGCGTGTGAAACAACTTACGCTCCATCTGAATCTGCTTCCGATAATGAAGCACGATAAATAGAATACCTATATAGTAAAAAGGATTCGCAAACAACTGCCCTACAGCCTGCAGCAATCTGTCCAAGAGTTGAATCAATACATCCATACGAATCTGGGTCTCCTTGATGAAAAAGAAATAGGAAGGCAGCCGTAGCAACCTTCCTACACTAATTCGACTATTAGAGCCTAACTCCTGCCCATCTTGACGAATTTCCAATATCTGATCCTTATTATTTCCCGATTTGCTTTTGGATTTGCCCAATTGCTGCCTTCAGCTGCAAATCGTTTTTCGGTTCACGGATTTGCGCCAAAATTGATTTTTCGATTTTAGCCGCTGTTTCCGTGTCTACTTCGCCTGTCATAGTCAAACCGTTAGTCCGTTGGAATGCTTTAACAGCTGTAACTGTTTTATCATTGAAATAACCATCCGTACGTTCTGGGTTAAAGCCAAGTCCGGATAACATGAGCTGAAGATTCTTCACATCATCGCTTGTCGTATCCTGTTTAAGCACACTTTTCTTAGACAGCGGAGCTGCTTTGAAATAACCTGGCTGCTCAATTGGAATATCCGGTTGGATCCCCGTTTTGTGAATCCAGTTGCCGTTAGGCGTTAACCATTTGTACACCGTCATTTTAATATTGCTGCCGTCGCCCATTTCCTTCTCAAAAGTAACCTGAACGGTTCCTTTCCCATAGGAAGTTTCGCCAATAATCTTGCTGCCAACCGCTTCCTGGAATGCTCCTGCCAATATCTCCGAAGCACTCGCACTTCCCTTGTTGATAAGCACAGTAACCGGATAGTTCTTGCCTGAACCCGTTGAAGGTGTCGGCTCCCGCTTGCCATCCCGGTTCTCGACCTGAACGATCGGCTTGCCGCTCTTAACGAAAGGATTCACGATGTCTACGACTACGTTCAGCAGACCGCCTGGGTCATTACGCACGTCGATAACAAGTCCTTTCATCCCTTTGGCTTCAAGGCTTTTCAGTTCTTCAGCGAAACGGACGGCTGTATTCGAGGAGAATTGGCGAATCTCAATCTTCCCGATTTGGTCCTGCAGCATTTCGCCATAAACCGTTTCAACGTCAATATTATCCCTGACCACGATGACTTGCACCGGATCACCGGCACCTTGACGAAGTAAATCCAGCTTCGCCTGCGTCCCTTTAGGGCCGCGGATTTTCATGACCGCTTGGTTGAGTGTAAGCCCGTCCAATTTCTCTCCGTTGACGGAGACAATCACGTCTTTGGATTGAATTCCCGCTTTCTCAGCAGGAGATCCCTTGATGGGAGACACGATAACGAATTTACCTTCCTCAATCGAAACCTCTGCCCCTATACCTTGAAAAGAGGACGTAATACTCTCATCGAACTGCTTCGCTTCCTTCTGATCCATATAGACTGTAAACGGATCTTCTAGAGATTCCAACATGCCATTGATTGCGCCGTTGACCAACTTATCATGATCCGGCTGCTTCAAATACTTGCTCTCGATCAATTGAAACGTTGTAGAGATTTTGCTCAAATCCTTACTTGATAGCCCGGATGAAGTGGCCGTGGACGCGGCTGTACTGCCCGCTGGCTGCTCTTTCCGCCCCCAAGAAAAGGATGAATCCACAATCGTCAGTGTTACGATACTGCTTGCAAACATGGCTAACAAAACAAATACTATGACCGTGCGTCCTTTGAATTGCAAAGCGCGTTTCACCACCTTTTTCCTAAAACCCATTTGGGCTTGCCTGTTTGTAGTATATGACAAGCTATTCCCATTTTATAACCAAGTTCCCCTATCGCAAGAACGGTTTAGGATCGGTTGGAACTTCATTCTTCCTAACTTCAAAATGCAAATGGTTCCCTGTCGATTGACCTGTCGAGCCAACACCGGCAATCTTCTGTCCGCGTTTCACCACATCGCCAACTTTGACGTAGATCCCATCATTCATAATATGTCCATATACCGTCCATAACCCATTCCCATGATCCACGATGACGCAATTCCCGTAGCCGTTCATCCAAGAGGCATAGATGACAGAGCCGTTCTCTGCCGCGAGGATGTCCGTTCCTTTGGGAGCTCCCAAATCAATCCCTTTATGGCTCTCTGCTCTGCCTGTAACTGGGTTGATTCTATTCGTGAAATCAGATGTAAGTGGCGCTTGAACAGCCAATGGGTAACCCAGTTTCCCACCGGAATAAGTGAAAGGCGACTTCGCATTACTTGCAGCCCGCTTCTTCGCCTGTAGGTCAGCTTCTTGCTTCGCTAATTGAGTAATCTGTTTATCACTTTCTTCTGAAATATCCTCAAGTACCTTCTCTTGCTTCGTAAGGGAAGCAATCTTAACTTCCTTGGCCTTCTCCTTCGCTTGCAGATCATCCCTAAGGTCATCTGCGTCAGCGTAAAGTGCTTTAACCTTCTCAAGCTGCTGCTCCGTATCCACTTTCTTCTGGGCAACCGTCTCTTTATCTTTCTTATTCGACTCTAGTATCTCTTTATCTTGATTGACAATAGATTTCAAAGCTTCAATACGATTCAAGAAATCAGAAAAACTGGTCGCGCTAAGCACCACATCCATGTACGAAACAAAGCCGTTCATATACATCAAACGCACTCGGGATTTCAGCATGAGATCACGGCTTTCCACACGCGCTTCCGCTTCATCCAATTGTTTGGCATTATCCTCTAATGTGTCCGATACCTGATCGATCTCCTCATTCAGCTTCGTGAGCTTCGCACTAGCCTCATTCACCTGATTAACAAGCGTTTTCATATCCTTGGTCGCCTGGTCCTTCTCTGTCTGGACCTTCGTTATTTGATTCTGCGCATCATTTGCCTTCTGCTGCGCTTGCGCCTTCATCTTCTTGAGCTGAGTCAACTGCTGATCGATCTTTTCCGTTGTCGAAGCGGCATATCCCGCATATGGAACCGCTAATGAAGCCGCAATCCCAAGTGTCAACACTACAGGTAGAATCTTCTTCTTCAAGCACGTAGCCTCCCCATCATTAAAACCTGGTTCTTCTTGAATCTTTTATACTTTGAAGCTCTTAAATTCTGAATCTATGAATCTTTGAAAATGAAAAAACAAATAGAAACTTAAAAAGCGATATAAGCTTGGACTCCAGAAATGTCATCAGCTCGTTAATAAAAGGATCGCTTGCCTCGAACGCACCAAGAGGAACGGAATTTCGCTACTCAAAGCCATCAAGCGGAACGACGATGCTCTATTTCGGGAAATAGCACTTAAAATGGATTAGTGTGGAACGTGAGTGCCTTATTTTGCTCAAAATGAACGATTTTGAAGTAAAAATAACGAAATAGAGCATCTACGTTCCGCTTAATCTTGAAATGAGGCCGTTTTTCCACAAATAGCGCATCTACGTTCCCTCTTCTGAGTTTTGTGTAAGAACAGAAGTAGTCATTTTAGACGCGGAGGAATTTGCGTACGGAGATTAGGGACCCCCAGATTCCGATAACCATACCAATACCTAACAACAAAGCCATCATCGTAGGAGCAATCTTCCCGAAAGGTGTTAATTCAACCATAAGCAGATTCAAGTTCAGTGAACTTGTGTTAAGCAGCTTCCAGTACCCACCTAGAATAATAGCTGTCGGGATCACAGAGCCAATGAATCCGAGTAGAGCACCCTCTATAAAGAACGGCCAACGAATAAAGGAATTCGTCGCACCCACCAGTTTCATAATTGATATTTCTTTGCGTCTGGCCAAAATCGTAATTTTGATCGTATTCGCGATCAGGAACACAGCGGTAAATGAAAGTAAAACAACGATACCAATCCCGATCCAACGAACAATTTGTGTCACCTTAAATAGAGCTTCCACCGTGCCTTTTCCATAATTCACTTTATAAATAGGCTTTGGATCTTTACCGATGTTGAGTGCGCTGATTTGATCAGCAACGACGGCCACATTTCGCGGGTCATCAACTTCAATGGTGAATGCATCGTTTAGCGGGTTATTATCCCCTTCAAATCCATCTAACAAAGCTTTACCGCTCTCACCAAGCTTTTGCCTTAAATAAACAAGGCCTTCTTCTTTCGAAACAAACTTGATCGTTTTTACCTCATGAATAGCTTGGATTTGAGATTCAAGCGCCTTAATTTGGTCCTGCGAAGTATTAACCTCCAGATACACATTAATCTCAACCTGTTTCTCAATCTGACCTGCAATATCATTCACATTAAGCGTAATAAGGACAAAAACACCTAAAATAAATAACGAAATGGCAATCGAACTGATCGATGCAAACGTCATCCAACCATTCCGAACGACATTCTTCGTGCCTTCTCGCAAATGACGAGAAATCGTACTAATCTTCATAGCCGTATTCCCCCCGTGCCTGATCACGAGCAATGAGTCCATTCTCAATCGCAATGACTCGTTTACGCATCGTATTGACGATTTCCTTGTTATGCGTAGCCATGACTATGGTTGTTCCCCGGAAGTTAATTTCCTCCATCAATTTCATGATCCCCCAGGAGGTCTCAGGGTCGAGATTTCCTGTCGGTTCATCGGCGATAATGACAGCTGGGTTGTTAATTATTGCCCGGGCAATCGCTACCCGCTGCTGCTCGCCTCCAGAAAGCTGAGAGGGCAGCGAATTCGCTTTATCCTTCAACTTAACAAGCTCGAGCACTTCCATCGTGCGTTTCTTAATCTGCTTCTTAGGGGCCTCGATAACTTCCATAGCGAAAGCCACATTTTCAAAAATATTAAGCTTCGGAAGCAATCGATAATCCTGGAAAATAACGCCGATATTACGACGCACGTAAGGAATCTTACGCTGTTTCAGCTTTTCCAAATTAAAACCGTTCACGAAGATTTGCCCCTTAGTCGGCCTCTCTTCTCTATACATCAACTTCATAAATGTAGATTTACCTGCGCCGGAAGGTCCAACAACATAGACGAACTCGTTGCTGTCCACTTTTACATTAATCCCTCGCAATGCATGAGTGCCGTTGGAGTATGTTTTCCATACGTCCTGCATTTCGATCACAATATCACATCCTAATATATGGATCTTTGAGTGGAGCTCAAAGTCTCTCTGCTTTTGGATCTTTGCGTAGCAAAGTCTCTCTGCTTGTAAACATAGCTTTTAACCATTCGACACAAAAGCTGAAATTCCTTTTAAAATAGCTTTGAAATTCCTGTTGAATACCGTCATTATATCATTTTCTAAGAGAATATGAGAAATCCAACGCAAGTAATGTCGAACTAGAAAAATATGCCATACGTTAATCCCCTAGCAAGTACTAAAACCCCTTAGCTAACGATACATATAATAGTACAGGCATCCTACTGCCTGTACCGCTTGTATCTGAGCGTAAAGGAGCCGCTGTACATGCCAAGCCAAATTAGAAAAGTTATCTTCTATGCGTCTATCTTCATAGGCTTACTTAGTGCGTTTAGCATTGCTCTATATATCTATGGATCTCAACCTACATTTCCTGCGGATTTCACAGTTGCAGGCTGGCGGGTTGGAGGAATGCCCTATGATAAATTTCAACAAGAATACGAAAAGCGCCTACAGCTGCTTACCTCCTATCCCGTTCAATTGCAATCCTCCCGTTCGAATATTCCCAATAAACAACTGGCGCTTGGACAACTAGGTATTCAATATCAAAAGGAAACCCTAGCTCGTTCACTTGGTCAGCTATTCGGAAGCTCTCCGATAGGACGTATTAAAGCTCGCTGGACGCTACGTCACGCTGATATACCGCTTGAGGTCACCATCAATGAAGCGCAGCTAAACACCGTACTCAAAGAAACTTGGAAAGACCTCTATAGCCTTCAACCGGTTGCCGCCAAACGAATCGTGACCAATGAAGATTTACTAGCTTTCGAACCCGAACGTAAAGTGCTGAGAATTGATACGGCCCATTTGCTTGAACACTTGAAAGAAGTTGCCCCATCCATTGCCTATATTCATAATGCCGCTCCTATTACACTGTCCTTGCCTCTGTACGAGCAGGGTCCTTCGATAACAGTCGAAACATTGAAGCGTCAAGGCGTCGATCGCAAAATCTCAGAATTTACGACCTCATTCCCCCCATCAGGCGAAGGGAGAATTTACAATATACGCTCTACAGCTGCCACGATTCAGGATTTGCTAATGGCGCCGGGAGAGACCTTCGACTATAGCAAAATTATTGAGCAAACCGAAGCCCAATTCGGCTATAAGGAAGCTCCCGTCATCCTAAACGGCAAGCTCGTGCCAGGCATCGGCGGCGGTATTTGCCAAGTTTCTACAACACTTTACAATGCTGTCCTGCGGAGCGGTCTCGACATTGTTGAGCGACGTAATCATTCACTCCCTGTTAGCTATGTTACCCTCGGCCAAGATGCCACTTTCGCCAGCGGTTATATTAACTTCAAATTCCGCAACAACACAGATGCCTATCTATTGATACGAACCATAACAACAGATCAAGCCGTCACCGTGAAGCTTTTCGGTCATATGTCGCCTTCCATAACCTATGACATCAATTCCAACATTGTCGAAACCATTCAACCACCGGTTAAATACTTACAAAATACAAGCCTGAAACCTGGCACTACACGCCCTATCAGCACCGGCAAGGTCGGCTATAAGGTAGAGACATATCGGATCAAAAGAGAAAATGGCACGGTCGTCAGCAAAGAATTAATCTCGAAGGATCAGTATTCTCCAGTCCCTACGATCATCGCCGCCAACCGGAGTGACATCAAGTCGGAAGAAATGAATCCCTCATCGCCTGAGCAGCCTATCCTTGAAGATGGCGTGAAAGGACCGGTTAACCGGTAATAGTTAGATGCTGCTGCCTCTTTTGCGAATAGGAAAGGTCATGTGACTGTAGTTACTAGGTCATTATGACTTTTTTCTATTATGATAGGAATATGAAATAACACACAAGGAGGCTAGGCGATGAGCAAAATCGATTATTTCAAAGAATTAAACTATCGACTGCGTGGACTTCCCGATAAGGAGCGCCAAAATATATTGTCTGTTTATGAAGAATTGTTTCAGAAAGCAATTGAAAATGGCAAGCAAGAGGATGATGTTGCACAGTCTCTCGGCTATCCGCGAGTTCCTAACTGGGACGCGCAGAAGGAGACACCTAGTACAGAACAGGAGCCGTCCAAAAGCACGACTGGCGAACGGGTAGAGAAATCTTATCCCAGACCTGAACCAACTGTGACGCCTAAGCAAGCTCCCGAAACTAGAGGCTTTCCGCCTTATACGCATCCACAGGGCACGAATCCTTATATGAGTCCCAATCCATACCCTTATCCGGTTAAACAGGAGTCGAGTATTAAGGCTATAATCGTAAGTATTATGCTCGGATTTTTTAACCTCCTTTTCGTTGTTGGTCCATGGTTCGGTGTTCTCGCTGCGTTAATTGCGTTATTCGTTGCGGGCTTTGCGCTCATCATCGCACCAATCGTCGGCATTCTTGGCAGCATTACGGGATCACCCAGCAGCGACCTGATGTTCATTGGATTTGCAATGCTAGCTTGCTTTGGTTTAGGCATCATTCTGACAACGCTTAGTTCTTGGTTGTTCAAACAATTCTTCAAGCTAAGCTGGTTGTACATCCGATTCAATGCCAAACTAATTAAGGGGGCTTAAGCCATGAAACGTGGAGTCAAATTTTTCTTACTGCTCGGCTTTGCCTGCCTTGGGGTCGGCCTTATTGGAGCAGCTGTTACTTTCAAAGATTTGGATATGAATGCAGGTATCACGAATATTGATATCGAAAAGAAAATTCCAGCAGCCAATATTGATACATTAATCATTCAAAATGACATCTCCGGGGTAACGTTTATCCCAAGTAATTCCGATGAAATTAAAGTGAATCTCGTTGGAACAGTTGGAGAGCTTACGGCTAAAAGCTGCACCATTGAGGCGGCGACAGAAGGTAGCAATGTATGGCGAGTAGACGTATGTACGCAGAAGAAACCACAAATTAATTTCGGTTTCAATTTGACAGATTTGAAAGCCCTGATCAATAACAAAGGTTTCCGACTACGAACAGAAGTCACACTTCCTGAAAAAATGTACAAAGCTATCACGGTTTCCTCGGATACTGGGGGCATCAACTTCAAAGAAGTAAAAGCCGACAAACTTACTGTCACCACCGACACTGGCGGCATTTCCATTGATCGTTACGAAGGGAAGCAGCTAAATCTTCAAACAGATACGGGGCGTATCAACGTAGAGGATGGGCAAGGTGATGTCAAGATGAAAACAGATACAGGCAGCATTACAGCTAAGCTGCATGATATCGTAGATTCCGTATCGCTTCAATCCGACACAGGCTCGATTCGTCTTCAGCTCGATCCTACTCCAAAAGGCGCAAGCTTCGATCTCCTTTCCGACGTAGGCAGTGTCCATATAGAAGTTCCTGGTTTGATTGTACAAAAGTCTGATCATCATTCGGCAAAAGGCTCCATCGGCGATGGCAGCAAAAAAGTAAATGTACGAACAGATACGGGGTATATCTCCGTTAACGGCAGATAAGGATAAACGACTCCGTCATCCTTCAGGGACGATAACAAAAAACCTTCAAGACCATCGGATTCGGTGGCTTGAAGGCTTTTTGTTTATTCGTTTACTTGCTTTTCTCTAAATAAACTTGCAACCACTCGGTCGACTGTGCCAGCACTTGCTCGGCGCGAGCGATAGCCTCTGTCACTTGGTTGCTGGCTGTTCCGCCGTAAACATTACGCGCGTTAACCACTTGCTCAGGCTGTAGAACCTGATAAATATCGGACTCGAAGAGGCTGGAGAAGGTATTGAACTCCTCGATACTCATATCGAGCAGGTATTTTTTGTTTTGGATGCAATACAAGACTGTTTTGCCAATCACTTCGTGTGCTTGACGGAAAGGCAATCCTTTGTTCACAAGGTAATCAGCGATATCCGTTGCGTTCGAGAAATCTTGGTTCACAGCTTGTCTCATACGATCCGTGTTTACTTTCATCGTAGCGACCATCGGAGCGAATAATTGAAGCGCGCCCTGCAGGGTACGAACCGTATCAAACATGCCTTCTTTGTCTTCCTGCATGTCCTTGTTGTAAGCCAGCGGCAGCGACTTGAGCACGGTCATCAGACCGAACAAGTTGCCATAGACGCGGCCTGTTTTGCCGCGGACGAGCTCAGCCACGTCCGGGTTCTTCTTCTGCGGCATGATCGAGCTGCCGGTGCAGAAAGCATCATCGAGTTCGATGAACGCGAACTCGGTCGAGGACCAGAGCACCATTTCCTCGCTGAAGCGAGAAAGGTGCATCATGATCATGGACGCGTTAGAGAGGAACTCCAGGATGAAATCGCGGTCGCTGACCGCATCCAGGGAGTTCTCGTACACGCGTCCGAACCCGAGCTGCTCCGCCACGAAATGGCGGTCGATCGGGAAGGTCGTGCCGGCGAGCGCGCCAGCGCCAAGCGGCAGCATGTCTACGCGCTTGTAGCTGTCCTGCAAGCGCTCAAGGTCACGCTGGAACATGCTGACGTAGGCCATCATATGATGCGCGAACAGAATCGGCTGCGCACGCTGCAGATGCGTATACCCCGGGATAATCGTATCCAGATTATCCTTCGCTTTTTCAAGCAAAGCCTCCTGCAGCTTAATCAGCAGACCTACGAACTCAACCACCCGCTTGCGCAGGTAGAGATGCATGTCCGTCGCCACTTGGTCGTTACGGCTGCGGCCCGTATGAAGCTTGCCGCCGACAGGACCGATCAAGTCGATCAAGGTTTTCTCGATATTCATATGAATATCTTCATTCTGGATCGTGTACTCCAGCTCGCCGCGGCGGATCATACCTTGCACAGCCAACAAGCCATCCTTAATTTTCTCGACATCATCCGCAGGCAGAATGCCGCACTTGCCCAGCATGGTCACATGCGCCAAGCTGCCTTCGATATCCTCCTCAGCTAACTCTTTATCAAATGTAATCGATGCGGTATATTCTTCGACCAGTTGGTCGGTTTTCTTCGTAAATCGCCCACCCCAAAGCTTAGACACCGTGCATGGCTCCTCTCGTTCACACATCATATAGGGATCTTTGAGCGGAGCTCAAAGTCTCTCTTCTGGATAAATTTGCATCCTATATAAACTTCGCATAACTTCGACTTCACTTAGCCGTCAATAAGAGTCCCTAAAGACTCTTATGCCAAAAAACAGCCACTTTTTGATCAATTAGCAGTCCCTAGAGACTCTTATTTCACCTAATCCGAGCGATTCCCATGCATGTAGCCGTCACTAACAGTCCCTAAAGACTCTTATTTGACTAAAACAACCGCTTTCCGTTGAAATAGCAGCCCCTATGAGGCTGCTATTCACTTCACCATTCTGGACTTTCGGTGCCAACCGGTGCTCCGCCCAGACAATTACTTCCTAGCGTTTTGTTCTACGCCGGAAGATACTTTCAGACGAAGCGCGTTCAAGCGAATGAATCCTGTTGCATCGCCTTGGTCGTATGCTTTCGTCGGATCTGCTTCCATTGTAGCGATATCCGGATTGTACAAGGATACTGGGCTTTTCACACCAGCGCCCATTACGTTGCCTTTGTACAATTTCAAGCGTACAGTACCTGTTACGTTCTTTTGGCTCTCTCCCACAAGTGCTTGAATCGCCAAACGCTCAGGTGCGAACCAGAAGCCGTTGTAAACTAATGTCGCATATTTCGTAATAAGGGAATCACGAAGGTGCATAACATCGCGGTCCATCGTGAGGGATTCCATTTTGCGGTGAGCCGTGAAAAGGATCGTACCGCCCGGAGTCTCGTACACGCCGCGGCTCTTCATGCCGACGAAACGGTTCTCGACCATGTCCACACGGCCAATACCGTGCTTGCCGCCGATTTCGTTCAAGGTTTCCATAACTTGAAGTGGGGACAACTTCTGGCCATTGATGGCTACGCAGTCACCTTTGTCGAACTCAAGCTCGATGTACTCCGCTTGATCCGGTGCATCTTCTGGAGCTACGCTCAATACGTACATGCCTTTGTTCTCGTCGGATGCAGCATCGAACCAAGGATCTTCCAACATGCCGCTCTCGAAAGAGATGTGCAGCAAGTTGCGATCCGTCGAATACGGCTTCGCCGCAGATGCCGTAACCGGAATGCCGTGTTTCTCGGCATATGCGATCATCTCTGCGCGACCTGGGAACTCCTCGCGGAATTGCTCTAGACGCCAAGGCGCGATCACGGACAGCTCAGGCGCCAACGCCGCTGCTGTCAGCTCGAAACGCACTTGGTCGTTTCCTTTGCCGGTTGCGCCGTGCGCAATCGCTGTTGCGCCTTCAGCGCGAGCGATTTCGACCATGCGCTTCGCGATCAACGGACGAGCAATCGAAGTGCCGAGCAGGTATTGCCCTTCATATAGAGCACCCGCTTGGAACATCGGGTTGATGAAATCCTTCGCGAACTCTTCGCGCAGGTCGTCGATGTAGATCTTGGATGCGCCGGTTTGGAGCGCTTTTTCCTCCAGACCGTCCAGCTCATCCTTTTGCCCGATATCCGCTGTGAAAGCAATAATTTCCGCATCGTAAGTCTCTTTTAACCATTTGAGGATAACCGATGTATCCAATCCGCCGGAATAGGCGAGAACGATTTTTTCCTTAGCCATGTCTACTAATCTCTCCGTTTCTATGTCTGCTGCGAATTATTATATCATTGTCGCGGCCATAATGGCCTTTTGCGCATGAAGACGATTCTCTGCTTGATCAAAAATAATGGAATTCGGGCCGTCAATAACGCCCTCGCTCACTTCTTCCCCGCGATGTGCAGGCAAGCAATGCATGAACAAGTAATCCGATTTGGCATGCTTCACAAGCGCCTCGTTGATTTGGAAGTTCTTGAAAGCAATCTCCCGCTCCTGCTGCTCCGCCTCAAAGCCCATGCTTGCCCAAACGTCTGTGTAGACGACGTCCGCATTTTCAATCGCTTCGCGTGGATCGCGAGTAAGGAGAATACTGCCTCCGGTTTGCGCTGCATTCTCCTTAGAAATCTGAATGACTTCCTTATCAGGATCGTAGCCTTCCGGCGAGGCAATCGCGAAATTCATTCCCAATTTGCTTGCACCCATCATGAGGGAGTGCACCATATTGTTGCCATCTCCGATGTAGGCGACTTTGAGACCTTTCAAACGGCCTTTTTTCTCCAAAACCGTCTGATAATCAGCCATAACCTGACAAGGGTGGGCATAATCCGTCAATCCATTAATGACCGGCACCGTTGATCCACGTGCAAGGTCAATCACTTTGCGGTGTTCGTACGTACGAATCATGATGCCATCGAGGTAACGGGACAGTGTTTGCGCAGTATCCCAAACGGTTTCACCGCGTCCTAGCTGAAGATCATTTTTGCTAAGGAATAGAGCCTGACCCCCAAGTTGGTACATCCCCACTTCAAAGGAAACTCGCGTACGCGTCGAGGATTTCTCAAAAATCATTCCAAGCGTTTTACCAGCGAGCACAGCATGCGGCTCTCTAGCTTTCTGCTTACGTTTAAGCTCAATTGCATAGTGAATCAAATATTCAATTTCTTCTGATGTATAATCAACTAAAGCAAGAAAATCCTTGCCCTTCAACTGGGCAGCCAGTTCTTCCTGTACAGCCATATTCATGTCATCCAACCTCTCTAAACGGAACTTTTACTAGACGCCGCTGATGGTTGATGCCTTCTGAGAGAGGACACTGCACACCACATCTAGGGCTTGATCTAAATCTTCTTGCGGTATAGTCAAAGCGGGTACCAGACGAATAACGTTCGGCCCTGCCGGAATCACGAGTACACCTTGCTTATGAATTTCGCTAATAATTTCACCTGCCGGCTGTGTGCATTCGATCCCGATGAGAAGACCAATGCCGCGAATATTGCTGATAAGCGGATTGCCTGCAAGCTTGCTCTCCAGCTTCTTCACTGTGTATTCGCCTAATTCTGCAGCGCGCTCTGGCAGTTGATTCGTGATAATCGTGTCCACAGCCGCATAACCTGCAGCCGTAGCTATCGGCGTTCCACCAAAGGTTGAACCGTGGCTTCCAGCGCTGAATCCTTCAGCCAAGAACGCTTTACCTAACATAGCACCGATCGGAAACCCTCCACCAAGGCCTTTGGCCAACGTGAAAATATCCGGCTCCACCCCATAATGCTCATAGGCAAAAAGCTTACCCGTACGTCCCACGCCCGTCTGGATTTCATCCACGATCAGAAGCAGATTCTCTTGCTTGCACAGCTCTGCAATTTGTTTCACGAACTCCGGATCAGCCGGCAGTACGCCGCCTTCCCCTTGCACCATCTCCAGCATAATGGCACATGTATGCTCATTTACAAGACTGCGAACAGCCTCGATATCGTTATAAGGCGCATAAACGAAGCCGCCAGGAAGCGGATGGAAGCCTTCCTTCACTTTATCTTGACCTGTAGCGGTCAATGTCGCTAGCGTGCGTCCGTGGAACGACATGTTGAACGTGATAATCTCGTACCGACCATTGTTCAAAACCTTCTGGTTATAGCGACGTGCCAGCTTAATTGCAGCCTCATTCGCTTCCGCACCAGTGGAACAGAAGAATACCGCGTCTGCACAGCTATTATCTGTAAGTAAAGCAGCTAGCTTCTCCTGATTCGGAATATGGAAAAGATTGCTCACATGCCATAATTGATCGAGCTGATCAATCAACTTCTCCTTCACCGCTTGTGGCGCGTGCCCGAGGTTCGTCACCGCGATCCCGCTCATCAAGTCGATATATTCCTTGCCAGTATCATCCCACAGACGGCTGCCCTCACCCTTTACTAGTGTGATTGGATATCTTGCATAGGTTGGAAATAACGAGCTTTTTCCCGTTTCAGTCATGTACATTCCCTCCTTAAAAGTTTTTTTGGTTCAACCCATGAATTCGAACTTGTGCCAAGCTAAATATAGACATATGGCTGCAGCTGCAAATAAAATGATAGCCGTTGTTGGATTTCTTCGCATTTTCATCCCGTATGCGATGAAAAAGACGGCTGCCGCTAATTTGGAGAAGCCTTGGTAAGCCGGATCATTCGAGAAGTAAGAATTGCTAAAAATGAGTGCAATTAGCAAGGTTATCGAAATAAGTATTTTAAACCATAGAGGCTCTCTTAGGAATTGTTTATACATAAACCTAATCCGCTGCATCACAGATACCTCCGTTCAAAAACCTTTGATTATTGAGTGGTAACGATGTTTTTCATCGCTATGGAGCCAGTCAGACGTTGAAACTTGATTATAACGATGAAAATCATCGTTAAGTGAGTCAATTTACAGGTTATCCTACCTTACAGCCCTATTTAAGGATGAAAAATATCGTTAAACTCGCTCTGGAGCCCTGCACCATTAGGATGAAAACCATCGTTAACGCACATATTTTCAAGTCCGTATCGGTTGTCGATACAATGAAAAAACATTGTTACCTACAACTCAACTTAGTGGAAGTATTCCTGAAAGATCAATCCATTCGGTTACTAAGTGTGCTTTTTAGCGCACAATCCTCGTGCCAATACCCGTACCCTTCAGCACTTTGCTCAGCACATTCGGCTCAGAGCCGTTCACGATGACAACTTCTTGGACCCTGCCTTGGATACAAGCAATCGCTGCTCGAACCTTCGGAATCATGCCCCCGTAGATATCACCGCTCGCGATCATGTCTTCAATCTCTGCCACGCTGACAACGGGAAGCACCCGCTTCTCGCTATCCACCGTTTTCATAATGCCGGGAACGTCCGTCACCACAACCATCTGCTCCACACCAAGGTGAGAAGCAACAGCTCCTGCTGCTGTATCGGCATTAATGTTGTAACGCTGGCCGCCACCCTCGCCAAGTCCAACCGGTGCGATCACCGGAATGTAACCCATGCTTACGATACCTTGAATCAGCTCAGCGTTCACTTTCGTGACATCACCAACAAGGCCAACCTCGTGACTATTCGCAACTGGCTTCGCTTCAATCAAATGTCCATCCACCCCGGACAATCCAAGCGCCATTGCGCCTGTTAACTGAATTCGGCGTACGATCTCTTTGTTAATCTGGCCGGAAAGCACCATCTCCACAACGTCGAGCACCGCTTCATTCGTCACCCGTAGGCCATTCACGAAGCCGGACTCTATCCCTAGCTTCCCAAGCGTTTCCGAAATGGCAGGACCGCCGCCGTGAACGATAACAGTTACTATACCCTCATCCTGAAGCTGACGCATATCTTCAAAGAAACTAATCGGCAACGCAGCCAGCGTGCTGCCGCCGCATTTCATCACAAAGCAATTGTTCTTCACAAGCTTTCGGTCCCCTTTGCTTCCTCATGTGCTAGCTTTAACAAACCTAAGTCCGATAAGCCGCATTGATCCGCACATAATCATATGTTAAGTCGCAGCCCCAGCCTGTAGCCTTGCCAGCGCCCATATGTAAATTCACATGAATTTGAATCGTGTCTGTTTTCAAATAGGCAAGCGCCGCTTCCTCGTCGAACTTCACCGGACGCGACTGCTCTAACACTGCAATATCGCCTAGGCGAATATCGACGGTGTTCACATTCACCGGCTGTCCTGAGTAACCGACAGCCGCAATAATCCGACCCCAGTTCGCGTCTGCGCCATAAACAGCGGATTTGACCAAGCTAGAGCCAATGATCGACTTCACGATCTTGCGTGCCGCTTCAATGCTCTCCGCGCCGATCACCGTCGTCTCGATCAGCTTCGTTGCGCCCTCGCCGTCGCGCGCAATCGCCTTGGCGAGGTACTCGCCAACGTACTGGAACCCTGCCGCGAACGCTTCCCAATCCGGATGCTCCGGATTCAAAGCTTCGCCGCCGGCCAGCCCGCTTGCCATCGCCACGACCATGTCGTTGGTGCTCGTATCCCCGTCAACAGTGATCATGTTGAACGTAGAATCTGTAATCCTGCTTAGCAGCTGCTGCAGGTATTCGCTCTCAATCGGCGCGTCGGTTGTCATGAAACCGAGCATCGTCGCCATGTTCGGGTGAATCATCCCCGAACCCTTCGCCGCCCCGGCAATGTGAACCTCCTTGCCGCCAACCATAACACGGACACACGTCATCTTCTGTACGAGATCCGTTGTCAGGATCGCTTGGCAGAAGTCTTCGCCGCCGTCTGCCTTCACTTTAAGCGGCAGCTGCTCGATGCCGCTTAGCACTTTCCCCATCGGCAGAAGCTCGCCGATGACGCCCGTGCTCGTCACGCCGACGTGGTGCTCCGCCACGCCTAGCGCCTTCGCACTTGCAGCACGCATCGCGTACGCGTCGTCCTCGCCCTGCTGGCCGGTGCACGCATTCGCGTTGCCGCTGTTGACGATCATCGCCTGCAGCTTGCCGCCTTGGGCGATGCTCTCCTGCGTCACGCGCAGCGGTGCCGCTTGGAACGCGTTCAGTGTGTATACGCCAGCCGCTGCAGCTGGAACATCACAGACGATTGCGCCTAGATCATAGCGCTCCGTCTTCTTCAATCCACAGTGCAGCCCCCCTGCACGAAAGCCTTTCGGCGTTGTTACGGTACCTTCCGGCACAACGGTAAACTTTTGGCCTGACATCTTCATCCGTCCTCGTCTGTTTGTTTATGGATACACCGGTGCGAACAACAGCCCTGTCGTTTCGTCCCAGCCTTGCATCAAATTCAAATTCTGAATGGCCTGACCTGCAGCGCCTTTAACCACATTGTCGATGACGGAAACGATGGTCACACGCCCCGTTCGCTCATCCACCGCAAAGCCGATGTCGCAGTAGTTAGAGCCGTATACTTCCTTCGTTGAAGGGAGCTTACCATTTTGACGAATCCGCACAAATCTCCGGCCTTCATAATACTGGCGGTACAATTCGATGAATTCTTCAGCAGTGTGCTCACCTTGTATCGTTGCGTACATTGTAGACATAATTCCACGCGTCATAGGCACAAGATGTGTCGTGAACGTCGTTACAACCGGCTTACCTGCAACACGGCTGAGCGCCTGCTCGATTTCCGGAATATGCTGATGTTTATTCACTTTATAGGCTGTTAAATTCTCGTTCGCTTCCGCATAGTGAAAGCCTAGACTAACGCCACGACCCGCTCCGGAAACACCGGATTTAGCATCAATAATAATCGTCGACGGATCGATCCAACCCGCTTTAACGGCAGGAATCAGACCAAGCAGCGTCGCTGTCGGATAGCAGCCTGGGTTAGCGATTAATTCACTGCCCTTCACTTCATCCCCGAATACCTCAGACAAGCCATAAATCGATTGCGCCAATGTTTCCTCGGAAGCTGCAGTCTTTTTATACCATTTCTCATAGTCAGCACTAGATTTCAATCTTAAATCTCCAGAAATATCAATGACCTTCAGGCCAGCTGCCAGAAGCTTTGGTGAAAGTTCTGCACTCACACCAGCTGGTGTCGCCAAGAACACAACGTCCGCTTTGCCCGCAATCAAGTCAACATCAAGCACATCTAGAATATCCACAACCACTTCCTGCAAGTGTGGAAAATGCTCCGCAAGCGGCGCTCCTGCATTAGAGGTCGAAATGACCGAAGTAATCTGCACCAACGGATGCGCCTGCAAAAGACGAATCAACTCCGCACCACCATAACCCGTGGCTCCAATAATAGCTGCCCTAACTCCATGACTCATTCGAATTTCCCTCCCGATATTCCGAAAATATATGTATTATTATACAGTCGCATACATAATAATTCAATGAATTTTTTTGTACTATTTTTGACAATTTTATTGCGCCTAAGTAAGGAATTTCAAGGATTTTTTACATTAAAAACGACGGGTCTTTCATTCTTTCGATTCCTGTCTTTCGACAAGAAGTATACACAATATGCATCAATTAAACGTAACCTGTGCATAAAAACATTTCTTTCTTATCGATACCTTTTTATATGACAAATCAATTATCCCAAATTATAAGCCATACAGGCAAATCTTGTATGCGATTATTTCGAATTATTTAAGAAGTGTGGGTAAATGGTGTTGTTATCCACAGATTATACACACTTTATCCACAAGTGGTACTTTCCTTTAAAAAGTTATGCACAAAAAGACGCACCCAAGTGCGCCAATCTATTTTTATAGCCTCACGTTATGCATGTCGTTTGAAACCTTCCCCTAGTACCTCATTTGTTTCACTCAAAATGACAAAAGCCTGCGGATCCACCGACTGGACTAGTGTTTTCAATCGACTTACTTCATTTTGTTTCACTACGACCATCAAGACCGTTCGCGATTCCCCTGTAAATCCTCCAGACCCGCTAAGCTCCGTAAGTCCACGGTCCAAATCATATAAAATCGCTTTGCGTATAGCTTCTGTATGATCAGAAATGATGAAGGCCACCTTGGCATAGTTGAAGCCGAGTTGAACGATATCGATCGTTTTCGTGGTGACAAATAACCCAATTAACCCGTACAGGGCATTCTCTGGCGTGAAAACAAGTGCGGAGCTTAGAATGACCAGACCATCAAAAATCGCTACCGAGAATCCTAAACTTAAGCCTGTGTATTTATGTAAAATTTGCGCAGCCAGCCCCAGTCCGCCTGTTGAACCGCGTCCTCGAAAGACGATGCCGAGTCCAAGTCCAACACCAATGCCTCCATAGACGGATGCAAGCAAGGGATTTTGCGTGGGCACCCCTAAATGGCTTGTAACGAGTACACACAGTGGAAATATAACCGACCCAACTGCCGCCTTAACTCCGTACTGTCCGCCTAGCAGCCATAGGGCTAACAAGAAAATCGGGATGTTCAGGGCCCACTGCGTCAACGCCGGGTTAAGACCCGTCAAATGCTGAACAATCGTAGAAACACCTGAAACCCCGCCCGTCGCAATTTGATTCGGGTTCAAAAAGCAGTTAAAACTAGCCGCCATAATCAGCGAGCCGATCAACATCATTGTATACTCAAACACGGTATGTGCTGGACTTCCTATCCGTATTCGCGGTTCTTTTCTGGGCACGAACGGCCCTCCTCCCGGTTCCAAGCCTACTCCTACAACAGGGGTGCACTCATATTTTTACCGTAAAATATTTCGTCCATTTCCCACTTTACACTCTCTGTAATGTCCTTCTGCTCCGCTTCGCTCAGCTTTTCTTTCGTATAACCGAACAAATAATTGTTTAAATCAAATTTCTTCAGCTTACATTTCGTGTGAAAAATATTCTCCTGATACACGTTCACATCGATCATGTCGTACATGTTTTTGATTTCCTCAGGAATGTAGTTCTGAATCGAACTGATATCATGATCAATAAACAGCTTATGCCCGTTTATATCCCGTGTGAAGCCTCGAACCCGATAGTCCATCGTCATAATGTCCGTATCGAAGGAATGGATTAAGTAATTCAGTGCCTTCAGTGGCGAAATTTCCCCGCATGTGGATACATCAATGTCCGCCCTAAACGTGCTGATCCCTTCATCCGGGTGATATTCCGGGTAGGTATGAACCGTGATATGGCTGGTGTTCAGGTGCATAAGCACCGTCTCCGGCAAGGGCCCCGGGGATTCCTCAAATGAAGCTTCAGGAGCGCCCTCCACAGGACCTTCAGAAACTAACATCGTAACGCTTGCCCCTTGCGGATCATAATCCTGTTTGGCCACATTGAGCACATGGGCACCGATAATATCTGCTACCGCTTTGAGAATTTTGGTTAGCCGGGCAGCATTGTACTGTTCGTCAATATATTCTATGTAAGCTTCGCGCTCTTCTTTGGTTCTGGTATAGCAGATATCGTACATATTGAAGCTCAATGATTTCGTAAGGTTGTTAAAACCGTGCAGCGTAATGCGCTGCTCCGTAGTAAGTGTCATGATTTTCTTCCTCCTCGTTGTTCCATCCTTACTATTTCCTTACCCAATCCCTGATTGACATTAAACTTAAAAAAATCCTACACCTTTCAGATGTAGGATAAACGTCTATAGCTCCATGTATGCGTTTTGC
This sequence comes from Paenibacillus sp. Soil787, assembly GCF_001429545.1. Classification (GTDB taxonomy): domain Bacteria; phylum Bacillota; class Bacilli; order Paenibacillales; family NBRC-103111; genus Paenibacillus_E. Next base: position 79,816 of record NZ_LMSP01000011.1, on the reverse strand, counting down.
GTTAAGTGATCCGTGCACCAAGCTCTTCCAGTACACAGTTCCTGTGCACACGTTCTACTCCGGCTTCCGAATCTGATGACGCAGGTAAGCATCGATGAACATATTGAGATCTCCATCCATGACTGCGCCAATATTCCCGGTTTCCGCTGAAGTCCTGTGATCTTTGACCATGCTATAGGGATGAAACACATAAGAACGAATCTGGCTGCCCCAGGCAATGTCAGACTGCTCGCCGCGAATCTCAGCGAGATGCTTCAGCTGCTCTTCGATCTTCCGCTCGTAGAGCTTAGACCTAAGCATCTTCATCGCTTTCTCACGGTTCTTGATCTGCGAGCGTTCTTGCTGACAGCTCACCACGACACCCGTCGGTATGTGCGTAATCCGCACAGCCGAATCCGTGGTGTTGATGTGTTGACCGCCGGCGCCGCTTGCGCGGTATGTGTCGATCTTGAGATCCTCGGAGCGGATCTCGCCCACATCCGTGTCGTCCTCAATCTCCGGCATGACGTCACACGACGCAAACGAGGTGTGACGACGACCGGAGGCGTCGAACGGCGAGATCCGGACGAGCCGATGCACGCCCTTCTCCGCCTTCAAATAGCCGTAGGCGTTGAAGCCCGTGATCTGCAGCGTGACACTCTTCACGCCGGCTTCGTCGCCGGGCAAATAGTCGAGCACCTCGACTTTGTAGCCCCGCTTCTCCGCCCAGCGGCGGTACATGCGCAGCAGCATCTCCGCCCAGTCCTGCGACTCGGTGCCGCCGGCACCGGGATGCAGCTCAAGGATCGCATTCAGCCGATCGTACGGCTGATTGAGAAGCAAGCCAAGCTCGAAGGATTCGAGCTTCTTCTTCAAAGCATCGATGCCTGCTTCAATGTCTTTCGCTAGGCCGGCATCGCTCTCCTCTTCCTCGAGCTCGACCATGACCTGCAGGTCGTCGAACTCGTTCGAGAAGCCTTGGAACTGATCGACGACACTTTTGATGGCGTTGAGATCCGCGATGGTCTTCTGGGCACGATCATTATCGTCCCAGAAGTCCGGCGCCCCCATTTTTTCCTCAAAATCCCCGATTGCTTCAAGCTTATGATCTAAGTCAAAGAGACCCCCGTAATTCGGTTAGTCGCTTTGCTGTCTCTCTTAAATCTTGTTTTACTTCTGGTTCCAGCATGTTGTACACCTCATTTATTCTGCTTGTGACCTGCCAACCGGACTTGGGCGTACGCTTCTCAGATTGATTAGCTGCCTTGTCCGTGGCACTGCTTGAATTTCTTCCCGCTGCCGCATGGGCACGGGTCGTTGCGACCAATACGCTGCTCATCGCCGCGCACGAGCGGTTTCTTCCCGCCAGCTTCATTCTTCGTATCCACCGCTTGACCTTCGGCTACCGCTTGACGTTCCAGGTTGCTTTGTACGTGAGCCTTCATGATGTACATCGCGACTTCTTCGCGGATATTGTCGATCATTTCTTGGAACATCTCGAAGCCTTCGAATTGATACTCACGCAGCGGATCCGTTCCGCCGTAAGCACGAAGATGAATACCTTGGCGCAGCTGATCCATCGCGTCGATGTGATCCATCCATTTGCTATCTACCGCACGAAGAGCAACGACCTTTTCGAATTCACGCATGAATTCTTCACCGATCTCCGCCTCACGCTCATCATAACGCTTGCTAACGAGATCTTTGATGTAGTCAATAATCTCTTCTTGTTCTTTGCCCCAAATATTTTGATCCGTAATCTGGCCTTCTTCAGTTAAGAAGTTGTTGTTCACGAAGTTAGCCACTTCCTGAAGCTCCCACTCCTCCGGAATTTGTTCCTCCGGACAGTGTGCTTTCACGATGCGTTCGATAACCGCGTTGATCATGCCCTCGATAACTTCACGAATATTCTCGGATTCCAGCAGCTCACGGCGCTGTTTATATATAATTTCCCGTTGTTGATTCATCACATCGTCATATTGAAGTACGACTTTACGAACGTCGAAGTTGTTACCCTCAACGCGTTTTTGGGCCGATTCAACGGCACGCGAGATCAATTTACTTTCGATCGGTTGATCTTCTTCCATCCCAAGGCGGTCCATCATCGCCATGATATTGTCAGCGCCGAAACGTTTCATCAATTCGTCCTCAAGGGAGAGGTAGAACTGTGAAGAACCAGGGTCACCTTGACGGCCTGCGCGTCCACGCAGCTGATTATCGATCCGTCTGCTTTCATGACGTTCAGTACCTATGATATGCAGTCCGCCTGCATCATGTACGCCTTCACCGAGCACAATGTCCGTACCGCGGCCCGCCATGTTCGTTGCAATCGTCACAGAGCCTGGTTGACCTGCACGTGCTACGATTTCAGCTTCTTCAGCATGATACTTCGCATTCAGTACTTTGTGCTGAACGCCTTTCTTTTTGAGCATCTCCGACAATTTCTCTGAGTTCTCAATAGACACTGTACCAACAAGTACCGGTTGGTTCAGCTTATGACGCTCTACGATTTGCTCAACAACGGCTCTGAATTTACCCATCTCTGACTTGTAAACAACATCCGGCATATCCTTACGAATCATCGGACGGTTCGTCGGAACAATGATAACTTCAAGACCGTAAATTTTCTTGAGCTCTTCCTCTTCCGTCTTCGCAGTACCTGTCATACCCGCTAGCTTGCGGTACATCCGGAAATAGTTCTGGAATGTAATTGTCGCAAGCGTCATGCTCTCATTCTGAACTTGCAGCTGCTCTTTGGCCTCAATGGCTTGGTGCAGCCCATCACTATAACGACGGCCAGTCATAATACGGCCCGTGAATTCATCAACAATCATAACTTCGTCTTCTTGTACCACATAATCCACATCGCGCTTCATAATGAAACGAGCCTTGAGCCCTTGAGTCACGTGATGATTGATATTCACATTCTGATGATCGAATAAGTTCTCTATACCGAATGCTCGCTCCGCTTTAGCTACCCCTTCTTCAGTAAGAGCTACGGAACGAACTTTAATATCAATCGTGTAATCCTCTTCTTCTTTCAACTTAGCCACAAAACGGTCAGCCGCGTAGTACAAGTCTGTCGACTTAGCAGCTTGTCCCGAAATAATCAAAGGTGTTCTCGCCTCATCGACCAAAATGGAGTCAACTTCATCGATAACCGCAAAATAAAGCGGACGCTGAACCATCTGCTCTTTATAAAGCACCATGTTATCACGCAAGTAGTCGAAACCGTATTCGTTATTCGTACCATACGTAATATCGCAAGCGTAAGCCGCTTGCTTTTCCTCATGAGATAGATCATGTAGATTAACCCCAACCGTCAAACCGAGGAATTCATAGATCTGACCCATCTCGGCGCTATCACGTTGAGCCAAATAGTCATTGACCGTAACCACGTGTACGCCTCTGCCAAGCAAAGCATTCAAATAGACAGGTAATGTTCCAACGAGCGTTTTCCCTTCCCCTGTTCTCATCTCGGCAATACGGCCTTCGTGAAGCACCATACCACCAATGAGCTGAACATCGTAATGACGTTTACCTAAAACACGTAAACCCGCTTCTCTAACAACAGCAAAAGCTTCAGGTAGCAAATCATCCAATTCTTCGCCTTTTGCCAGGCGGTTTCTGAACTCAATTGTCTTGCCTTTCAATTCCTCATCGGACAGCGGCTTAATACTGGCTTCAAGGTCGTTGATATAATCAACAGCCTTGAGCATCCGTTTAATTTCCCGTTCATTGGAATCACCAAAAATTTTCTTCACTAGTCCTAGCATCGGTGAACCCCTTTCCCTTGCATTCGTATCCTTAAATTGTACCACTTTTGACGGTCTTGCCGCAACAAATGACCATTTCTACATCGATATACACAGTCCAAGGCGGCTGAAAAGATCACGTTTTTCCTTATTTCTTTAGTATTGAATCGATGTCTCGATTGCATGCATAAGAAAAAGCTTAATTCGATTGAATCGAATCAAGCTCATTTTTTGTTATAGGGATGTCTCGAGTTGCTCCGCTTTTGTTATTAAACAGCCGGCTCAATCAGACCATACTTGCCGTCATCACGTTTGTAAACTACATTGACTTGATCCGTATCCATGTTCGAAAAAACGAAGAAATTATGGCCTACCATGTTCATTTGTAGAATCGCTTCTTCCACATCCATCGGCTTCAAATCAAAACGTTTGTTGCGGACCAGTTCAAAGTCTTCTTCTTCGTCCAAATAAGTAACAGACGATGTTTCAACCTTAAATAAATCACGCTTGCCGCCCTCTTGGCGAATTTTTCGATTCGTCCTCGTCTTATGCTTGCGTATCTGGCGTTCCAACTTGTCTACGACCAAATCAATCGACGCATACATATCATTGTTGCGTTCTTCAGCTCTCAGCAGCACGCCTGTTAGGGGAATACCTACCTCAATAGCTTGCAAACCTTTGACTACGCTAAGCTTTACTTGTACATCTGATGTAAGGGGAGCTTCAAAATACCTCTCTAGTCTGTTCAATTTCTTGTCGACATAGTCCCTGAGGGCTTCAGTTACTTCAAGGTGTTCTCCGCGAATGCTAATTTCCATGTTCAACATCTCCCTTCCTGCTTACATTATACTACATTCCACCCCCATCTTCATAATTCCTTTAAATTCCGATCTTACAATTTAAGCAAAAAAACACCCCAGAGTCATTGCCCCAGGGTGCTAGTTAGTTCATAGATGTATTCAAGCGGCACAAACGTACCGGAAACTTATATTCTGCTTACATTAGCGGCTTGCGGTCCACGTGCGCCTTCTACGATGTCAAACTCTACAGCCTGACCTTCATCTAACGTTTTGAAGCCTTCTGATTGAATCGCTGAGAAATGCACGAATACATCCCCGCCATCTTCACGCTCAATGAAACCATACCCTTTTTCTGCGTTAAACCATTTTACTTTACCTTGCATAACGTACACATTCCTTTCGTTTTAAAAAATAATAAATGATAAAACTAAAAATGAAAGCCCTTACTTTTTAACTATATCACCCGTCCGCTTGGCCTGTCAATTTCTAACTTACCATTTGAAGAAATATTTTGAAAATTCGGGTATATACAAGCCGTGGATAAGTGCAGAATTTGTAGAACATTGTCGTATCAGGCTTTTTACAACTTATTAACAAAGTTATGCACAGAGTTGTGCACATTATCCACAGCGTTCTATAACTAGGCCATTGAATCTTTAAACGATATCTTAAATGGATTATTACTCAGCTATTACGTTGACTAGTTTGGATGCCGATATTAAATAAACACCTGTAATATTTGAAATGTCAATAATACGTAAGAGAAAACAACATACTTAAGGAGAATACTATGACAGATTGGGTTTCCTTGTTTAAAGAGGCTGAAGGATTACTAAGAATTAGGGATGAGCAAGCATTGACAATATATCTTGAAATTATCGATAACAATCAGCCACTCTCTGCCATATCTTGTTATCGGATAGGAGAGATATATAACCGACTTCGTGACCCTATCTCTTCCTTTCAATACTTCCGAACAGCTTTTGAAAAAAATCCTCGGCTAAGTCAAATACTTTTAAAAGAAGATCATCCTGCTTACACATACAATTACATGGAACCACAAGAAAATCATATTGAAAATTGCCCTCTGTGTGGAGAAAAAGGCCATCCATACGCCACTTACAATACTACGACTTCAATGGATTTCATCCCAGGTTTTCACCCAATCCGACTCTGGATGTGCTGTGATTCATGTCATCACTTATTCGCATTTAACTATCCTGTAAACCTTGGCGAACTTCTCGCTAATAGTGCTTTTGATTTCAATTTAAGTCCAAAAACAACATTCTTCCCAACCATCAGTCAAATGATGAGGAATTTAACTTTTATAGCTCCGGGAGACCGTTTACTTGAGGTTGGTGTAGGTGCAGGTGAATTATCAGCGGTCGCAAAGGAATTCATGTTTAATGTTACAGGAATAGATATACGACCTCCCTATGCAGAAGCTGCTACCAATATGCTTGATATTCCAGTCTACACGGTAGATTTCCTTGAATTTGAAACCGCGGAAAAATTTGACGTTTTGATTATGGGTGATGTCATAGAACATATGTTTGATCCTATTCAAGCTTTACGTAAAGCACATTCACTTCTTAATGACAAAGGTGCCCTTTGGATTTCTACACCCAATTTCGAAAGTGCGTTTTCCATGGTAAAAAAAGATACTGACCCTATGTGGAGAATTGTTGAGCATTTAAATTACTTTTCCTTCCGTTCTCTCAAAAAATGGTTGGATATTTTGGGCTTTGAGGTAGTGGATTACAATGTTTCAGGCCACTATAACGGGTCTATGGAGGTTACCGCTATAAAAAAATAAACAAACAGTTCAGTATTCTTAATTACGTTGAATTTAGAACTAATATTTGCTTTAAAATACCTGACTATTTAACGCCTTGGAGGAAATCAATGAAACCCCTTCTTTCTCTCTGCATGATCGTTAAAAATGAAGAAAAAGTACTTGAACGATGCCTTCTTAGCGTCAAAACCCTTGTCGATGAGATTATTGTCGTCGATACGGGGTCAACAGATCAAACCAAAGCTATTGCAGCCCGCCATACGGACAAAGTATATGATTTATCATGGACGAACGATTTCTCTGCTGCACGAAACGAGTCAATCCGCCATGCTTCTGGGCGTTGGATATTAATTCTTGATGCAGATGAATATGTGCAACCGGCAGATCATGATAAACTTAGAAAATTTTTGCTGGAATATAAAAGCGATAGGCCTTGCGGATTTGTGCTGAACATTATGAATTTTGGTGGCAGCGGAAATGACGAATCGAATGTAGCGGAATCGACGGGAGCGCGCTTGTTCCTCAACGCTCAATCCATTCGATATATTGAACCGATTCATGAGCAGTTAACATCCGACTTCGGTACACCTTTATTCACACCTTATCCGTTCGTGATTTTCCACACTGGCTACACAGTACAGGTTGTTCAGGAAAAAAACAAATCGGAACGAAATTTATCGATATTGGAGAAAATGAATGCGGGCGAAAAGCGGAACAACCCTTACTTCTGCTTCGTGCTCGGCAATGAGTATACAAGCGCCGGACGCGAAGATGAGGCTCTGGATGTTTACCGGCGGTCCTTGGAACGAAGCAGCCCATCGGATACGTGGTATTTTTATCTGCTCGAAAGACTTGCCGTACTTGAAATGAAGAAGGGCAATTATTCGAAAGCACATGTAAATATTCGAAATGGTATAAAACTACTACCTGACCGGACAGATTTCCTATGTATGGAAGGGATTCTATTGGAAGCTCTCGGGCTCTGGAACGCCGCTGAGAATGTATTTCATCAATGCATTCAAATTGCAGTGGAAGCTGAAAAGAAGGGTTCGCCTTATTGGATTATAAAGCCATCATATGGGAAAATTGTCCCCCATCAGTCCATTGCTGAGATAAAGCGTAGAAAAGGCGATATTACGGGCGCGATTCATCACTGGGTGAAAACTCTGCAACATCAACCAAAGAATTACGCTGTTCTCCAGCTATTAATGGAGGCCCTTCTTCAATCTGAACCATATGATCAAGTAGCAGACATTATTGAACAACTCTATCCTCTTCACCAACCTATGAACAAAATGTTATTACATAAAATGGCACTAAAAATCGGGAGTATTGAACTTGTTACCAAATATGCTTCTGATGTGCTTGAGCTTGGCTTGCAGATTGATAAAGCCGATATTGTTCAGCAAAATCTGCTGCTTCGCAATTTGTCTACATCGACCACTTCTTCTCTTCGGCCGAATTCGTTAGATGATTCGCTTGCAATAGCCGCTGCTATTGTTCATCAAGAAATCTCAATTGCTGATACTGCCACGGGAGACACCACTGCTTGCACCGCCCTCGTGCAGGAAGCCTTGTTAGCCATTAATAATAAAACTTGGAACAGCGAAGTCCTAACGAACCAAGAGGATAGGTTTACTCAAACTTTGCAACTGCTTTGGCGTTACGGATATACAGAGATCTATTTGTCTCTTATGCAAATTATGGCAAGTGAAACAGTCCTGAATAATATGGCTGACTGGTTTTACACTCGTGGATTTCATGAACAAGCACTTGATCTGTACAGTGTTCTCCTTGAAAACAACTTGCTCCATGCAAAGGGGCTTAAGAATGTCGGAGTATGGTATATTAACTGTGGAAATATGGAAGAAGCACTCCCATTTCTAGAAGCATCTTTCAAAAAAGAAGCTTTCGTTGACATCATCGGGCTCTATAAAGAGCACGCCAGTCCTGAAGCTTATCGAAGGTTTAAATCTAGTTACATAGAGCAATTTCCAAATACTTCTCAATGCATATTTCTATAATAATAGTAAAAAGGACTGTCCACGTGGGCAGTCCTTTTTACTGTTATTTAATTAATTGTAAATGTGAGTGCATTACTTGTTTGTCCGTCAGCGTTAACGACGGTAACGTTAACCACACCGGAACCGCTGGGTACAGTAACTTTTAAACTCTTCGAGTTCATATATACAGCTGTAGCTTGAACTCCACCAAAATACACCTTCGAAGTACTAGCAAAGTTTAAACCATTAACATAAACAAGAGAACCTACGGGACTCGTAGTCGGCGACATACTTGTGATTTTTGGCGCCGGAAGGACTGGTCCATTATCATAAGTAAAGGTTGCCGATGCTGACTGTCCGTTCGATAAAGTGACAACAAGCGGTACATCCCCTATTGTCGGACTGCTCGGTACTGTAACTTTCAAACTTGTACTATTCATAAAAGTTACAGACGCGTTCACACCGTTTATCGTTACGTTCGCTCCACTTTCAAAGTTCGTGCCGTTAACGTAGATAACATCTCCACCCGCTTTGTTGCCATGATTCGGTGATAAGCTTGTAATTGTCGGTGTAACTACCGTGTACAGGTAGCCTTGCGGTAGCGTACCGGTACCGCCATCCGGATTCGTTACCGTTACGTCAACCTTGCCAACCACAGTTCCAGCTGGCACTGTAGCTTTAATTGTCGTAGCATTTACATAAGTACTGCTAGCAATGTTTGAGCCAAATGTTACAGTTGCACCGGACATGAAATTCGTACCGTAGATATATACGATATCTCCGCCCATAACTTTTCCTTGATTAGGAGAAACAGTTGTTACGGTTACTGGTTTAATAGCCGGGAGCGTATACTCATAGCCTTGAGTAAGAACAACTTCATTCGTAACATTAGTCACTTTCACATCCACTTTTCCAGGTGCGTCTCCAGCCGGAACAATTACCATCAAGCTTGTTCTGCTCATATAGGTTGTAGAAGCAGGTTTTCCGCCAATCGTTACTTGTGAGATGCCATTTACAAAATTCGTGCCGTTTACATAGATGGTTTCACCACCTGCAACAAGTCCAGTATTAGGCACAATCGAAGTAATCGTTGGTATCGGATATTGAACAGCGGTATAGGTATAAGCAGTTGCCAGCGTGAAGAATTTATTGTTCAAATCCGCTACTGCAACATCTACTGCACCTACATTATCACCTGCTGGAACAGTGATCATAAATTTCGTTGTAGATACATATGTCGTAGACGCTTGTTTTCCGCCTACAAATATTGTCATACCAGTTTTAAAATTTTTCCCGTTGACATAGACCTGGTTTCCGCCTGTGATAACACCTGTATTCGGTGTAACTGACGTAATTTCCGGATCTGCTGTCAGAGGTGCAATATATGTATATCCTCCGCTCAATGTAACTTGTTGACCATCTGTGTTTATGACAGTTACATCGACGCTGCCGATTGCATCGCCTGCAGGCACCTGAACTGACATTTCAGTGGAAGATATGTAGCTCACAATTGGAGCATTCTTACCTCCGATCAATACTTGCGACGTAGATACAAATCCCGTGCCGAATACATATACAATATCTCCACCCGTTACATTTCCCGAATTAAGAGCCACTGAAGTTATCGTTAGTGCCGGTGCCGGTGTTGGCGCTGGTGTCGGATCTGGTGTTGGCACCGGTGTTGGTGCTGGTGTCGGATCTGGTGTTGCCGCTGGTGTCGGATCTGGTGTTGGCGCTGGTGTCGGATCTGGCGTTGGCGCCGGTGTCGGATCTGGCGTTGGTGCCGGTGTCGGATCTGGTGTTGGCGCTGGTGTCGGATCTGGCGTTGGCGCTGGTGTCGGATCTGGCGTTGGCGCCGGTGTCGGATCTGGCGTTGGTGCCGGTGTTGGATCTGGCGTTGGTGCCGGTGTTGGCGCTGGTGTCGGATCTGGCGTTGGTGCCGGTGTTGGCGCTGGTGTTGGATCTGGCGTTGGAGCCGGTGTTGGCGYTGGTGTCGGATCTGGCGTTGGTACCGGTGTTGGCGCTGGTGTCGGATCTGGCGTTGGTGCCGGTGTTGGTGCTGGTGTCGGATCTGGCGTTGGTGCCGGTGTTGGCGCTGGTATCGGATCTGGCGTTGGTGCCGGTGTTGGCGCTGGTGTCGGATCTGGCGTTGGTGCCGGTGTTGGCGCTGGTGTCGGATCTGGCGTTGGTGCCGGTGTTGGCGCTGGTGTCGGATCTGGCGTTGGTGCCGGTGTTGGCGCTGGTGTCGGATCTGGCGTCGGCGTTGGTTTCGGGTTTGGACAGTTCACAGTTAAGTTGGAACCCGATATATGGAATTCTTTAGCTACCAATGATCCATTGAAAGTACTTTTACTTCCGGTTATTTTCATTGAGCCGTAAGGTGCATAGAAAATTCCATTATACTCACTATTGCTTCCCGAGACTTCAATATCTTTTAACGAGTAGAAAGCAACGGAGTCATCGCTTGAAGCATACTTTAAACCTGACCCGCTGATTTTAATGCTTCCGGTAGCAAAAACAGTTCCGATTCCACTAACCTGACTTCCGGAGATTGTAACGTCACCATCCACAAAAATTACTCCATTTATTTTTGTGCTGTTTCCAGAAAAGTTTGTTTTACCACTATACACTTTCGTTGCTTTTCGCTTGTATTCATCGGCATTTAACTGAAACATCCCCATAGGTGCAGATTTTACTTTTGAGTTAAATGTATTGTTGTTACCAGATGACTTGAACGAATTTCCATATTCCAATTCATCAATGTTATTCTTGCTTCCGGCAACCACGACATTCCCGTTAATGTGAGCTTTACCATTGATACTGTTACCTGAACCTGTTAAAGAGAATGTTTGATTCGGATCTCCTGCAAAAAGTGCATAAACAAAAATGTTCTTCGCTTCACCTGCATGCACCTCGTTCGCTAAAACCGTGTTGAGGGGCATTAATGCTAAACATACTACTAAAAAAGCTCCTAGTAATCTTTTAAATTTAATCATGTTATTTTTCTCCTCTCGTTTAATTAAAAAAGAAAACACAACAGCAGGATGCTATTGTGTTTACTAACACTTCGCAACCTGGCAATCTTAATAGTTTCTTAGTCCTATTGAAGACCCATGGCTTTGCGTCCCTACATTTCTATAGGTTTGCCAAATATTTAGTTTTGCCAAAATATTCCCAGTTTCTATACCTTTAGAACTAATACCTATTTACTAGTTTAGTATATTTTCTTATTATTTATTTCGCAAGTATTTTCCTAGTGGTTTTTACAAGTTTTTCCTCATTTTTTCGACATTATATTTGTATTACCGATTTTTATCGATGAAAAAGCCAACACTCTGCTCTTCTTCATATTGATATAGCTCTCGTGAAACTTTACCAGAGTTTATACGCTGAAGTTTTCCAACCAATGATTGTTGGATCGTTTTAAATTTCTCGAGATTATTTTGTTCCAGCATAAAACATTCTTTGATGTATGGCTTTTCATGTTCATTGAAAGAGCGTCCCTCTTCCAATAATATTTCTTCGATTTGATGCCGCAACTCAACTTGATTATTCTGTAAAGAAAGAAGCAAATTTTCATTTGCTTCTTCATCTAAATCTAATCGAGATATTTGAATCGTTGTTTCTCTTAGGTTCTCTAATAGATGCTCTACAGGAGTCGAATGTGTCATACCTTTTGCACCTTCTCCCCACTTTTCAAGTTCTTCAACGCCTCATTCCATGTATCTCGCAATTCTGTAAACATCGTGACACAATACTGAGCAGATTCGGAATCAAGCTTAACATTCGCTTCGAACAACTTACTCTGAAGAAACGCATATAAACTGTTTAAATCGTGGGAGATTTCATATTCCATGTTTAAAGTGGATTGAAGTTCTTCGATAATATTCTGAGCTTTCGAGAAATTGGTATGTTTTCCTGCAAAATCTTGTTTCTCTAAACAAGTAATACCCTGTTTAATAAAGAGAATACAACCATTATAAAGCATCAAAGTCAGCTCTCCTGGGGAGGATGTCTGGACACGGGTGTTTAAATACTGGTTCTGTGCGTGAAGCATAGATTCTTCTTCACCTCTTCTCGTCAATGATTGTACCCACTGTTAACTCCTGAAGTTTCTCCACCAATTCGATAAATTTCTCAGATGGCACTTCATGAATGACTTCTTGGGTATCTTTATTTAAAATTTGTACAATTACATCACCAGTTGATTGGTGTATTTTATACTTAAATTCATGTGGGGTTCCTTGAACCGCTTTATTAGCCTTATTAATTGAATCAAGTAACGCTTTCTCCCCAACCGTTAGTATTTGTGACTTGCTCTTTTCTTTTATTTCAGCATACTCTCCGGTTGCCTTAATCGGCTCAGACACATCCTTTGTTACTGACGGCATTTGAGCATGGGGAAGTTTGGATTGAATATCCATTAGGTTTCCTCCTTTTCATTGAGCATATTTCCAAAGATTACTGCTACATGTAATTAACCCATTTGACTTTGCAGCCAGCTCATTTGTGAATTCCCTTTTTCAATTGCAGTCTCCATCGTGCTGAACATTCTATAGAAGTTGTCCTCTTTCTTGTTAAGCTTTTCTGTCATATCTGCGATTTTTTGAGCGAGATCATTGTCCTTCTTGCCCAAAGACGTATAAGTGCTAGTATATGATCCGTTTGTCGAACCAGCCTTTTTCGAAATCTCCGACATCGTATTGCCAGCATCCTCATAGATCCGTTGTGCAATACCACGATCTGTACCAGTACCATGTGTCGTGAACAAATTAATGGCGGCTTGCGGATCCGCATCAATAGCAGCTTTTAATTTCGTCGAATCAATATATAATTTTCCGGCAGTGGAAGGATCATATTTACTATAAGCACCCGTCGTAACACCAATATCATCAAGTGATTTATAGGTAGACGCTATTCCAGTCACCTCAGTAGTCACATCGGAGCGTAAATCCAAATATGCTTTAGACACAATCGTGTCTCCGCGAAGAAGACCTTGTTTGGCCTTAATTTCCCAATTTTTTATATCAACATCACTCATTGCCTTCTTTTGATCGCTAGTAAGTGGTTGATAACTCCGTTCTACCGTCTCATCCAACTTGGATTTCATAGCAACGCTTGTATCGTTATAAGTCGATACAAAACTGTTTATTTTTGCGTAAATAGCATCTTTATCAGCCTGCGTGAAGACAGGATTGCCACTAGCATCCGTTCCTGAAGCCGTTGGCCAGTTGTAGTTATACTGTAATTGCTTGCCCTGTTCACTTAACGGATAAATAGCCGTGTTTACTGCACGGTATGAATCCTGTAGCCACTCGTTCTTTGTTTTTTGCTTATTGAGATTGTCGATCGGTAGCTGCTCCGCTTTCATTAGCTTGCTGACCATACCATCAATATCCATCCCAGAGGACAAACCCGTTATTCGCATAACCATTCTATTCATCTCCTTAGTTATTCATTGTCTACTATATTTATCGTACAATATGGTATTATTGATTAGCTTTTTTCGAAGAAATTCGAAAAATTCTTACAAAAAAAGAAAGGCCTTCGAAATCGAAGACCTTTCTTTGTATAAACTGATTGTTGATTAACGGAGCAATTGCAATACGCCTTGTGGTGCTTGGTTCGCTTGTGCCAGCATTGCCGTGGACGCTTGTTGAAGAATATTGAATTTAGTGTAATTCATCATTTCAGAAGCCATGTCAGTATCACGAATACGGGATTCTGCAGCTTGCAGGTTTTCTGTGTTTACACTAGTGTTGTTGTAAACATGCTCAAGTTGGTTTTGGTATGCACCAAGTGCGGAGCGAGCAGCGTTAACCGCTTTGATAGCAGTATCTACGTTACCACTTTCGGTTGTAGCCAATGCCTGTGTACCTACACCACCAAGTGTCAAGCCAGTAATATCTGCTTTCGTCATGTCCATGATTACTTGGTCAGCAGCACCGCCACCTGTTTGAATCGTGAAGGCATTTGTACCACTACCATCCAACAAATTGATACCGTTAAATTGTGTGTTTGTAGCAATATCAGTGATAGCTGTTTTCAATTGTTGGTATTCAGAATCCATTGCTGTACGATCAGTGTTGTTGTACGTACTACTTTGCGCTTGAGTCGAAAGTTCTTTCATGCGCGTCAGCATGTCAGAAACTTCGTTCATTGCACCCTCAGCTGTTTGTGCAAGAGAAATACCGTCCTGAGCGTTACGCATACCTTGGTTCATCCCTTTGATTTGGGAGCGCATTCCCTCGGAGATTGAAAGACCTGCTGCGTCGTCTGCCGCGCGGTTGATGCGGAAGCCGGAAGACAATTTTTCGCTGGACTTACCTTGTTGTGCGTTGTTAAACACGAGGTTGCGGTGAGAGTTCATTGCGTTAAGATTGTGGTTGATAATCATTTGTAATTCCTCCTTGAATTTGTATTCCACATCCATGTGGATTGTATAGGTCTTTGACCCTATATATATTATGTCGGCTGAAGCAATAATAAAGTTTATAGCAAATTTAGTTTTTTTTCGCTAAATTTTTTTATTTTTTCTCGTTTCAAAATTGGGTTATATAATTATTTACCTAAACATCCTCTAAATTCAGCATTTTTCTCATATTTTCGATATTTGGAAGCTCAGTAATCGCTTCTCTATTGCTTTGCTGAATGGCCTCAAATACTTCCTTACGATATATTCTGGTATCATTAGGAGCATTGATGCCTATTTTTACTTGATCGCCATCTATCGATGTGATAAATACTTCAATATTCTCGCCTATGAGAATAGACTGCCCATTTTTTCTTGTAAGAATTAACATGTTACACCCTCAATTCCTTTCTCGTTGAATTTTGGGAATAAAGGTGTTTGGGTACTAAAGTCTCTCGAAGGTGCATGCACAATTTGGCTACCTGATTGATGGTTAATGTTAATAACAAGCGGAGCTACCAAGTTCATTGTTGATTTCTCAAATGGTTTCTTTAAAGTTATGATCCCTAGTGCAAGTACCTCTTCGTGTGTATTTATTTTCAGCCATGTCTTATCTTTCTCATCCAACTCAAAACTATAGTTCTGGAAAAAAGTAAATGGGTTAGCTACAACAAAACCGATACTTTTTTCTTCTATACTCTTTAAATAAGCAAATGGTCCCTTTTCATCAATTGTCTCAAATTCAAATAAATCTAATTCCTTAAAGCCAAGAATTGAACCTTTAAAGCTAATTGTTTTCCCATTTATATAATCAAACATTCTATATCCTCCTTTTCAATAATTTAAGGCAATAGCATTAGCTATTGCCTTAAATTATTAATGATAACCTACTTATACCAATCATAAGAGCTTACATTTATTTCTATTGAATTCTTTTGCTTTACATAAATGTCTATATTCCCAGGACTATAGCTAATCTGAGGTTTCTGAGCCGTATATTGAATCTCGGCTTTATGAGGCGTAATATTAATTTCCGGCTTTCTCATTTCATAATTTAGCTTCACGTTGAGGTTTGAAGCCTCACCTACATACTCCACAGGGTTTTGTTCATTCATTTGGTTTCCGGCGATCTCGGCAAATGGATTACTAGGATTTGTGATCATGGCCATTCGGTTGCCATCTTCAACAATCTTACCGATTGCTTGCAGCGCTACTGAGTGAAGTTGGCTATAAATTTGATTCATCCATTCCAAGTGGTTTCCCTTACCTAAGGCACTCCAAGCAGCAGAGGAATCAACACTTAATTCTCCACTGGGACTAGTAATATCGATTGTTGCAGCCTGCTGTTTGATATCCAATTGCCCTGGCGGAGATTGAATAGCAAACTGCGCATTCTGAGTATCAATACCAATCTCTGCGTACGTTTGGCGGATAGATAATCTAGGTATGTTCAAAGACGAACCTCCTTATTATCTTAAGAAGTCTATCAAGCTGGGTTGAATAATCTTTGCTCCTGTTGATAGAGATGCTTGATATACATTTTCATCCGTTTTTAAATTAGTGATAGTTTCCGCCATATCGGCATCTTCTGTTTTGCTGCTAAGATCAGTAAGGTTTACGTCTAGATCTTTGAGTCTGTTATCCATGAGATCTATACGGTTAGCTCGCGCACCTACTTCAGATCGCACCGTTTGAAAATTGTCAAATCGTTTTGATAGATCGGTCATTAACCCCTTTGCCACAGTCAAATTTGCTGGTGTTCCAGGAGGACTTGGAGAGAAAGCATCCTGCAGACCCTTTAAAATTTTAAATAAGTTGTCGTTGTTGGGATTGGTTGTCGTGTCTGGAGCTCCAAATACATCATTTCCGGTTTGATTTATTGGGATGGTTATACCAGCAGATACCTGGTAGTTTATCTTCTGATCATCCGGTATATCTACTGATGCTGTAGCAATTGAATAGGGTTGTTTATCTGTGAATTGTCCATTAAACGTATACTTCCCATTTAACTGGTCATTCCCAAGACCTACTGCAGTTTCATATAGTTGTCCCATTTCGATGCCAATCGCATCAAGCGCAGATTGCGGATTAGTTCCATTTAATCCTTGGACCGTTAATTCTTTAGCCCTTTGCATGACGTCATTTATTTGGGAGAGGACGGTATCTGTATGGTCAACAGCAGATTTAGCCGCATCAATGTTTCTTTGGTATTGATCATTAATAGAAATTTCACTGCGATACCGAAGTGCATATGTAATTCCTACTGGATCGTCCGAAGGTTTATTGATTTTTCTCCCAGTAGAAAGTTGGTTTTGGCTTACACTCATTCGTTTCACATTATTACTAATATTACTTAGTAACTGTGATTGGATCATTCCTTGCGTCACTCTTAAGACCACTTATAAAACCTCCTCTACGTACGATTATCTACCTACTATCCCCATACCGTTAATCACTTTATCTAACATTTCATCGAAAGTAGTCATAACTCTTGCTGCAGCTGTATAAGAATGTTGAAACTTAATCATATTGGACATTTCTTCATCTAATGAAACTCCACTTACGGACTGTCTGCGGCTGTCTACTTGGTCTACGAGCGCTTTTTGGTTATCTAATTGGCGGGAGGCTTCTTGAGCCTGTACGCCTAGTTGTCCTACAATGGATCGGAAGAAGTCATCAACTGTTCCTGAATTTAGAATGGCCCCAGAATTGGTCGGATCAAAATTAAATTTAGTGTCCTTCAACTGGCTCATCAATAGCGCTAAGGTATTATTTCCTTTTGTAACTGTCTCAGCTGCACCTGTTCCATCGGTTCTAAGTGATGTTGCAATTTTTGAAGTATCCTTATCAATAATAGGGTTTAATTGAAAGCTCTCAGCTGTAATATTCGAGAAACCTGCTTTAGCAGTAAAGAAATCCTGAGCGCCTTGAACCGGATTATCTAATGTATACCCTAATTTATGAAGGCCGTTTAATCCTTTTACAGTAACCGTTAAATCGTTAGCTAGTGTTCTTGCCGCGCCCGTATAGACTTTGCCGTTCAAAACTGTTTTATCCGGCAAGACTGACCCCGCAGGTATGGTAATCGTAATGTCACCGTTAGCAATCGAATTTGCTAAAGTATCCAATTGCGTTTGATAGTCAGCCACAAATTTATCTCTAGAGATTATCATGCCTTGTACTTCACCACTATTCAGATTACCTGAAGAGTAGTCGGACATTAATGAGGCTGAGGTGGTCGCATTGACAGTATCACCAGTTACTAAATTTGTATTACCCATATTAATGGTATACCCATCAGGCGTATCAACAACCTGTACGTTTACAATCTTCGACAAATTATCGGTTAATAAGTCCCTCTGGTCTCTTAAATCATTGGCATCGTCGCCTAAACTTTCGATTTTTTTGATTTCCAGATTCAAATTCGCAATCGAAGAAGAAACGGAGTTGATTTCTTTTGATTTTAATTCAATATTATTGGTCAAGTCTGATTGTAAATCTTTTAATTTATCGCTTGTAAAATGAAATGCATCTGCCAATGCTACTGCATTTTCTCTAACAATCTTACGACCTGCTACATTTTCAGGATCTTTACTCAGATCTGACCATGATTTCCAAAAATTATCTAAAACTGTTCGGAGTCCCGTATCCGAAGGTTCATTCATTACCGTTTCTAGCTTTTCAAGCGTATCAGATTGGATATTCCAGCTGCCAAAGGCCTTATTTTCATTCCGATATTGATCATCCAGAAATTTTTCGCGAACTCTAGTAATCGAGGTTACCTCAACTCCTGTTCCAAGTTGCCCAGGTGCATTGGAGCGGTTTATGCCAAAGGCTTCAATCGGGATACTTTCGGTCGTATTGGCAACTTGCCTAGAGAAACCAGGCGTGTTGGCGTTAGCAATATTATGTCCCGTCGTGTTAAGTGCTGCTTGTTGCGTGAATAAGCTACGCTTCGCCGTTTCCAGCAAATGAAATGTGGATCTCATAATTGCACTCCTTTACGCTTTCGTATCGAACCAACCGCTTCTTGCTGACGCATAATACTGTTGATGAGGATTACTGTATACGGCATCTTGTTCAGGTGTATTCATCAACAAATTTATAGAATAATCAATAAATGATAACGAATGCTCAATTAGATTCTGATTTAACTCATTGACCTGTTTTAATTCCTTAATCTTATTAGATAATCTCTCATGTATATCTGTAAGGCTCTTCTTCTCTTCAGCTTTAAAAATTACTTTAATTAAATCACTGACTTTAACTCGTGGGTCAGGCCTATACCCTCTAGATAACAAATATTCGCCAATCAATTGAATTCGAAGTTGATTGATTTCCTCTATCCGCTTAATCAATTTGCTCTCTTTAAGGACAATTTTGTTTAATCGATCTACCCGATTGTCCACGAGAACCGGTGTTTTTTCCTTGGAAGTCTCCAATAGGGCATCATGAAGGGAAATTAGCTCCTCCATCGTTTCCACAATGACTGAAATAGACACTCGAAATCACCTATTCTCTGCAAGATATACTACTTGTTACTACGTAAATAAGGGTACAATTTATCTGCGATTTTGTGGGCGTCAACTCGATACGTTCCTGCATCAACGGACCGCTTTAGCTCTTCAATATGTTTTCTATGTTCACTTCTTTCAAGTCCGTTCGTATTTTCCAGTAATTCTTTGGCCTCAGCAGAGATTTGCACTTCATCTTTTCTTTTTTTCTTTTCCGTTCCGTTTAGAGGTCTACTCTCATTGTTTTGTGTATATTTATTAATATTTCCAATTCGTTGATTTTCATTGATTTTCATAGGTTACACCTCTTTATCCCTTTAATGAACAAAAACCGATAATCATTAATACTGTTATCGGCATCCGGCATATGAAACTTTATATCTTTCCGTTTATGTTTATTAGTGTCTGTCCTTCAAACGATCTTTAATATTAAAAGCCCCCCTGTTATTTTGTGCGTTTAACTCTTGCCTTCGCAGCTCATCTTCTGTATTGTTCTTCACATCTTTAGCTAACTTACTTCGGCAAGATTCGCAAATCGTCTTATCCCTAATCAAAGTACCGCATACTTCGCAAGGGTAGGACAAATTAGGCGCATTCAGTATTGAAATTCGTCCTTCGCGGATGAATTTAGTTATCTGTTTAATCGAAACTTCTGTTGCTTCGCTCAAGTCGTTAATGTTTGTCCCTTTATTTTCACGTATGTACTTCACACATCTCTCATATTGCAGATCTATTTCTTTAACGCAATTCGGACATACGTCGTTAAAGCCTTTAACGAATATTTTACCGCAGCGCGGACAATTAGCTACATTCATGCCCATTGTACAGCCCCCTCCTATTATTACCACTACCCAATTATTAATTCCAGTTTACAGCAATTCGACAGCGTTTGCACAATAATATTAATATTTTTGACAGATGTGATGACAATTCCTGCTACCGCGCCCACGTTAGTCCGAATACTTCAGCAGATAAATACTCTCCAAGAACCTTGGCGCATTGATTCATGGTACTCCCAGTCGTATAAACATCATCCACAATATAAATAACGTACGAAGTATTCGGGGATTTTCCCAAATAAGCATGAATTGAATCATTTACCTCAAAAACATGCTCCAAATCGTCCAACCGTTCGCTCCTCTTCTTGAAACTTTGTTTATCTGTATGCTTGGAACGCTTAAGAAGGGGTATGACAGGAATCCCTACTCTTTGACCTAGTTCTACTGCCATCTGCTCCGCTTGGTTAAAACCACGTTCCAGCAGTCTCCGCTCGCTCACAGGCACGAAAGTGATAAGCTCCTTCACAGAATCGGATTCTGCTGGTAAAGTGTCACTATCCATATGTAACATACGATACGAATGTACAAGCATTTGTCCGAGGACCGTCTTCAAACGTTCATCTCCACGATACTTATATCGCGCCAACAATTCCTTCATCGTTTCATCATATCTGACAGCGCTGCGGCTTCTCATAAAATAGGAATGCGGCCTACGTTGGCAGTCTGAGCAAAACTCCCCTCGTCCACAAGTTGGACAAAGCGCCTCTCTAATCCACGGAATTCGAGTGTAACACGAATGGCAAAGTCCTAGCTCATCAAAATGGAGAGTCCTATTCTGCTTGCAAAGTAAACATTCTTTTCTTAGCGGACTAAGCAGCGAAGCCACCGAACCCATCATTTTTTTAATCAAAATTCTCATATCCAATTGCTGATAGCTCATTCATTTCCCCCTTAATAAATAGCCCCGTTTACGAGCGATGCGATTCATCTGCTTAATTTGTCGAATAGCCTCCTTTTGAGATTGCGTGATTTCTTTTGCTGCAAAATAGACCTTCCCTGCCGGATCGTCCTGCGACCTGCCTGCGCGCCCAGCCATCTGAACGAGCGCTGCTTCATCAAATAACTGCGAGTCAGCATCCATAATGAACACATCAGACTTTGGCACCGTGACTCCTCGCTCCAAAATCGTTGTTGTGACCAGCACACGGATCTCTCTGTTTCGAAAAAATTGGACCTTTTCTGTTCGAGCAGGATCCTTTGATGAAGTTCCTTCGACAGACAGAACGGTTTCATTCATGCCATGGCTTAGTTTAGCCCTTAGAAGATTAACCATTGGCTCAACCAACTGAATGTTAGGGACAAATACAAACACCTGTGCACCTCGTTCCACCGAGGCCGCCAACTTTTTAAGCAGTGAAGCCGGCATCGCTTGTGACTGTACCACTCTCTTCAGAGGTGGGACCGAAACCAATTGAGGCACTGGCAATGGGTGCCTGTGGAAGCGTACCGGTACTCGAACATGCGGTAATTGCCCCCTCTTTGCAGCGAGCCTTACAGCTCTCGGCGGTGTGGCCGAAAGCAATATATTCGTTCCGTTTGGCTTACAGACTTTAGCTGCCGCATAAGTAAGCATGGGATTGTTATGATAGGGAAAAGCATCAATCTCATCGATTATGACAAGATCAAAGGCCTCATGAAAGCGCAGCAGCTGATGCGTTGTCGCGATCGTGATCTGCCCCTGTTCCCAGCGCTGCTCGCTTCCACCATACAGCGTCACCACGCTGTAATCGGCAAATGCTCGCCCAATCCGCGGTTGCAGCTCCAGTACCACGTCTTTGCGCGGTGTCGCGATAAGTACATGCCCTCCTCTCGCAACAGTGTGATGGATCAAAGGAAAGATCATCTCCGTCTTCCCCGCGCCGGTAACTGCCCAGATTAGAAACCTCCTAGGCATCCGTTCATTACTTTCAGTTCGCGCTTTTACTCTTGCTCGTGCCCTCGGTCCGACCTCTGCCATCTCCCCGCTTATATAGCGTAGTCCTTCCATGGATGCCCTCGCTTGTGCATCACTCAGCCCCCACGGCTCCAAATAGGTACGAAAATGCTCAGATGGAGCACTTCCCTCATGGTCACTCTGTCCCCAACGGGACTCCACCACGCCCTTCCCATCCGGCGCTATCTCCTCCGACCGCCCAAGAACAAGCAAAGAACAAAACCGTGACCTCCCTATGGTCAAGCATTCTTCACAATAAGGGCATACTTGTCCGCAATGTAGGCAGTCCGACCAAAACATGCGCTCCTCACCACTGCCGCAACGTTTGCAGCGATAGATTATCATCTTCCTAAATCCTCTGCGCCAATCTCTGCGCTCCATAATCTTCAGTCCATTCCCCACATCTAAGTCAGCGTTGAGATGACCCAATTGCAAGTAAGATAACCAAGCATCCTCAGAGTGGAGGTCTATTCCAGCAGCCTCCAAAAGCTGTTGAAATTCCTCAATAAGCAGCGACCTCCCGCTGCAAGCTTCAACAATCTTGGCGTATACCGTGGCATTCAACGGTATTCTTGGAAACATTCCTTGCCTCCACATTTCATAGCGAATTAGTGTCATATCCAAATCTTTACCGTTCGGTATCTCACATTGTTTGGCTATCAGACGAAAACGCTGTAGCATTCTCTTATCATCCATTCCGAACTCGAATGAACGCTCCCCCCGAAGCCTCTCAAGCATTCGCACACCCTGCCCTAACGAAATAAAAGGTTCGAACAGTACGAGGCCGGCGTCGGCTGCGTAGTGCTCGAACCAATATTGGATGTCTGTCGGTGAGTGAATCGTTAATCGCCACTCCCACTCTTTTCCCAAACAAACTGCGTAAAGTTGGACCTTCATTCCTCACCTTACTCTCTTTGTAATCTAAGTACTTAAAACCGTTGCCTTCAACCGACATGGATCTTCACAAGATCCTCCCTGCTGCTTAGATGTACGACCGTCACGGGTTCATTATCGTGTTGACGTAAATAGTGGTCAACCGCATCATAATCCGTCTGATATCGCAGCTCTAACGCATGGCTATGGGATAAACGCTCAATGATTTTCCTCGTATCGTCGGACGATCCTTCATCGAATATCGTTGCCTTCACTTCGTTGCCCTTAAATCGCGAGAAGAAAAACAAGGAGCGAATATACCATTCAATTTGGTTTTGATTATTTTTGGTGACGAGCAGCACATTAGCCGGTTTCTTGCTTCCACCTCTGCGGGTTCCGAGCAATAAATGGAGCACAGCAATGCTGATTCCGTAGCAACCTAAGATCCAAAGCAATCCAATCCACATAGCGGGTCCCTCCCTTACCTGCAGTGTATGCTGCAAAGTTAAGGGGGGTTCCTCTCGTAAAATGGAGATTACAACGTTACCCAACCATTTTTGATAGCTATAATAACCGCTTGTGTACGATCATCAACTTCCATTTTCTGGAGAATGCTGCTGACATGGTTTTTCACCGTTTTTTCACTGATATAGAGGAACTCTCCGATCAGCTTATTACTTTTACCTTCCGCCATAAGACGAAGCACTTCTGCCTCTCGCTTAGTTAGCGGACTATTTGCATTATGTATGTATTTAAGACCTGAATCTTTGATGCCTTGACCGGAACCAACTACACCCACATCATCCAAATAGGTCATACGTCTGAGCTGATTAATCAGCTTGCCAGTAACCTTCGGGTGAATGTAAGCATGACCAGCCACTACAGAACGAATCGCATTAATAAGCGACTCCGCTTCCATATCCTTCAGTAGATAACCTGAAGCCCCTTTGCGAAGAGTTTCGAACACATAGCTCTCATCATCATGAATGGATAAAATGATTACTTTGATGTCTGGAAAAATAAGCTTAAGCCGTTCAGTCGCCACAACGCCGTTCTCGAGCGGCATATTAATATCCATGAGAACAATATCCGGCGTGATTTGATTGCAAAGCTCGATAACCTGGATACCATCACCGCATTCACCGATGACTTCCATATCATCTTCCATATTAATAATTCGTTTAACACCTTCGCGAAAAAGCTGATGATCGTCCGCAATGACAATATGCACATTGCGTTTATGACTCGCCGTGTTGTCCATTCTGATTTTCCTCCTTGTTCTCTCCAACGCCGCCGATAGGGATTAGCATCGTAATTTTTGTACCTGAATCTTTTTCGGACTCTAGAACCATCGTGCCTTCCAACAGCTCGACACGCTCACGCATGCCTAGCAAACCGAAATTATTCCCCTTGGCAATTCTTTGTTCTGTCTGCGGCACGTCGAAACCGATCCCGTTATCTACCACGTAGATTTGTACTTGATCAGGTTCCAGTGTGAGCTCGACAGATAGGAAAGTAGCTTTGGCATGCTTGTTTACATTAGATAAAGCTTCCTGCACAAGTCGGAAAATAGCAATTTCAAGCCCAGACGGAATGCGAGTCTCCTTGCCTACGAGATTAAACTGTGTGCGAATTTTATACTTATCTTCGAAATCCTGTACATATTTACGCAGTGTGGGAACGATTCCTAGATCATCGAGCGCCATTGGACGGAGGTTGAAGATGATCTTACGAACTTCTTCAAGCCCCCCTCTGACTTGGCCCTTCAAATCTACTAATTCTTCCTTCACTGCGGGAATATCCTCTTTCACAAGCATACGCTGGGCAATTTCAGTTCGAAGCACAACATTCGCCAAGGTTTGAGCCATACCATCGTGAATTTCACGAGCAATGCGCTTCCGCTCTTCCTCTTGGGCCAAAATTATTTTCAAACCGAGTAATTGCCTGTTCTTCGCGGATTCGATTATACGAGTCACCTGATTGAGGTCGCCCGATAAATATTCCAGTACCACATTCATTTGCGATACGATTGTTTCTGCTCGCTCCACCTGCTTGTCCACATTCTTCGTGCGTACCTGCAGATCATTGCGCCTAGTCTTTAGATTATTTTCTTTTTCCCTAGCAATTGTCAGCTGTAATTGAAAAGCAATCGCGGCTTCATAAGCAATCTTGATATCTTCCTCACGGTACTTGTTGAAATCACGACTGACCTCCGTAAGTCGAATACGAGACCACTTGTAATCCCTCTCCAAATTGTCAACCAGCTCGATGGTAACACTCGTTTCATACTTAATCTCTTCGAGCTCGTGAGTGAGGGCCTCTTTTTCCAAACGAGAAGCTTCAGCGATTTCAAACATTTGATACTTGCTGCTCTCCATGACGTTAATTGCGTTTTTAATGACACGATCTATAGCGTCTGGCTGCAAATGAAACGAGCTCCTTTATAAAACAATATTAGAAATTAGTCTACCCCATATTGTATCATAGTTTTACCCATTTGCCGTGTACTTCTAGCACTATTTATTCGATCGTAATCCCATAATTTTTGGGTTCCCAGCCTACTTTAAAGCCTAATCTCTCTGAAATGAGTCGCAAAGGCACCATCGTCACATTATTCATGATTTTAGGAGATACTTCAGCCGTCACACGATCCCCGTTGACAAACAGATCAGCATTATCAATCCATAGATCAATAAGCTTATCGCCTCGTACAACAGTTACCTTCCGCTCTTTGTCATCCCACTTCACATTACCGCCTAATGCTTCTGTTACGAAACGAATCGGAACCAACGTATTATCATTCACAATCGTCGGAGCCTGTTCCAATGTATAGGATTTATCATTCAATGTCGCTTGTTTCTTATACACATTCAGCTTTATCGTATTTTTCGGAAGAGCGGGTAGCTGTCCTTCGTAAATGAAAGAGATATCATCGATATTAACTTTCCCTTTGAGAGCTCTTTCATCCTGCCCATTTGCGGGATTAGCGACATATACACTCTTGAGCTTGATCGGGAATTTAAGGTCGGACACATCAGCCGTTACCTTGCGCCAGCCTGTCCAGTTCATATTTTCAGTGAAACTCACGTAATTTAGCTTACCATCTGCATCAATGATTTCCGCACGTACCCAGTTAAAGCTTCCATCACCAAGCACTTTGGCTGTAATAAATTCCGGTTCTCCTTCAATCTGAGCACCATTCATCCCATTAAATCTAGCATAAGCTGCTTTAGTACCTGTTCCTTTTGTAAAATCATAAGAAATTTCCAGACTCTTATTTCCACTAGTTGGAACAATATTAACGGCTGAAACAACCTCTGCCGGGTACTTATCGCCTGTTGTCATAACCGCAAAATTATCTAGATCATACCAAACCTTTTCCTGGCCAACAGGCAGGGTAACCATCGTACTATAACCATCATACCTCGCAATAACTTGAGCAGCCTGAGAGCCCGAAGCGCTATCCACATGAAGAATACCGTCTTTCAGCGTCCCTTTAATCCCACTTAGCTCCCAAGTCGCTGATGCCGCAGGCAATTCACGTGTTGCTCCACTCCTAGTCGTTACAGATATGGGCAGCTTGAAATCTCCACCTTCTATAACCGAAAAGGCTCCTGAGTTAAATTTCATGGATGTAATCTGATCTCTTCCGACAACCTCAACGTCCATGGATGCTGAACCTTTGCCTGACTTGGCTGTGATTTGGGTCTTACCTGGCAATGTCGGTGTAAACACATTATCTTTGAACGCTCCATTCGTCGTGGAACTACTCCACTGTGGAACAATACCATCTACGGAAATCGGATTATAATAATCATCATAAGCTTTAAATTGATAAGTGCTGGATTCATTCATGAATAAAATATTTTGACCCTTTAAAATAAGTCCCTTCAACTCTCCCTTCGGTGCCGTCGAATACACACCCACACCATTTGCAACGGAACGCTGATTGCCATTCTCTGTTTTATTAACTAGCTTCGGATCATAATCCCCGAGTGGTCTTGAAACCATCTGTGTCGATCCCCCGCCATCCAAAACCATCCCTCTCCAAACGCCAGCACTAATCATAAACTGCTGTAGCTCTGGAAGCGTCATCCCTGCACTGCCTGCACTGCGATCCGAAGTAATGATATAAGCCGTCTTCATATCTTTGGAGTAGCCTATTGCCGTTCGGGAACGTGGGCTGTAGCCACTGAAATCTCCAATATTGCGTGTAAAATAACTCGGCTTCGCCTCATCCACCAGCAGTGTGCTTCCGCCAATGAGCATTTTGAAATTCTTCCAATCATACGTCTTAGACGCATCATGCGGAACCATATCATATTTAGTAGTGATCTTATCTCCGACTTTGAGGTGATTTACGATAAACTCCCTGGCTAGGCCTGAGCCTCTAAGGATATAGCCATCTGCTGGAGCTACCATTTTAATATTCGTATCTACGGCAATTTCCTTGACTACATCATTCTGTATGAGCGCTTCTGTCGGAACATGCGTTCCATCCACCGCACGCTGCGTTAAAGCCCAAGCATTCGTATAGAGGAAAAGTCCGTCTGCGATCATCGCAACATCGTTATCGTCCCAATAATACGTTTTGTTCACACCGCCAAGGTCAAAAGAAGTCCCGTCCTTCGCCGTCACCTTACCTTGAAAATCAAAAATATCAATTATCGGTTGATTACTCTTCGTTATTGCAAAAGAATAAAGCCCAGATATTTTCGCCGGGGTCGCCATCACCTGACCGTTCGTGATTTGCGCGCCTTCCGGAACACCTTCCGCTTGTGTATTGAAGAAATCTCCATTCACACCTGCCACTGCACCAGTATCCTTCACCATCCCCAGAACACTCTGGTTCTTCGTGAACTGATTATTCGTCCCAGCCATTGCGTCTATCTTAACGTTCGGATTCGTCAAATCAACCTCTACCACATTGGCGATCACCGAAACGTCCTTATTGCTTCTAGTTGTCGTCCAAATGTAATTCTTCATAATTGCACCAGATGTAATCGTCTCCTGCGAACTAAGTGTCAACGTCGGCCCTGCCGCGTTTACCGTAGTCCCCGCCACCAATTGCCATACCAATGCGCAAGCCAGCGCACCCATTCCTACTTGCTTCTGTACCATCATGTTGCTTTTCCACTCTCCTCTTTCAGTCTAAGTCTAGTATTCTATCTTTTCGGATATCTATTAGACTCTTAAACTATGGAAAAAGTTACGATTTGAGAGAAGTTGTATTTATACGTCAAAAATATGACCACGAACCAGCAAAAAAAAGAGAGCACGACCCTACTTGGATCTGCTCTCTGCTTGAGATGCTTGATATTTTAATTAAAGGATTTGTTTTATTTTAGCTTCATGTTCAATGGAACGTGCAGATAAGAGTTCGATAATCCTATGCTGCTGCTCTTGAATGACTTCAATTCTCTTCACTGTTTCATTGGTCTCCAGAACAGCTTGTTTAATTTGAGCTTGTTCTAATTCCAATCTGTCCAATCGATTGTCGATTCCGTCTAGTCGACCGTCAATTCTATCCAATCTCTCAAATACCGGTGATAATTCAGCCTTAAGTAACGCGGTTAGTGCCTCTTTCAAGTCATTATCCAAAATCATCACTCCCGATCCATTTACTTAATTCTGTTTTATGATTATACCATAATACTCAAACTTAGAGCATCTTCGGACTATATAAATATTATATCAAATAAAAGGAAATAACACAAACAAATGTTCTCATTTATTATCAATGTTTTTCTTTCTTTTATTAACGCAAAAACACAGAAAAGCCGCCCTAATTGGACAGCTCTTCTTTTCCATCTATTTACTTAAACCAATGCTTGAGTTTTCAAAGACTCAGCTTTATCTGTACGCTCCCAAGGAACATCCAGATCATTACGGCCGAAGTGACCATAAGCAGCTGTTTGACGGTAGATTGGACGACGCAGATCAAGCTCTTTAATGATGCCCGCAGGACGTAGGTCAAAGTTATTGTGAATCAGCTCAACAAGCTTCTCTTCACTAATTTTACCTGTACCGAAAGTATCAACAGCGATGGACACTGGACGAGCTACACCAATTGCGTAAGCTAATTGAACTTCACATTTTTCAGCAAGTCCAGCTGCTACGATATTTTTCGCAACATAACGTGCTGCGTACGCACCGGAACGGTCAACTTTCGTTGGATCCTTACCAGAGAACGCGCCGCCGCCGTGACGAGCGTAACCACCATAAGTATCAACGATGATTTTACGACCAGTCAAACCAGCATCCCCTTGAGGTCCGCCAATAACGAAACGGCCAGTCGGGTTAATGAAATAGTTTGTATTCTCATCCAGCAAGTGAGCCGGAACGATTGGGTTAATGACATGTTCTTTAATATCTTTTTGGATTTGCTCCAACGTAACTTCTTCACCATGCTGTGTAGATACAACAATTGCATCAACACGAACTGGTTTATCATCGACATACTCAACCGTTACTTGAGTTTTTCCGTCAGGACGCAGGTATGGAAGAGTTCCATCTTTACGAACTTCTGTCAAACGACGAGCCAATTGGTGAGAAATCGAGATTGGAAGTGGCATAAGTTCAGGCGTCTCGTTAACCGCGAATCCGAACATCAGACCTTGGTCACCAGCACCGATTGCTTCAATTTCCTCATCAGACATCGAACCTTCTCTTGCTTCAAGGGCTCTGTTAACACCTTGTGCAATGTCAGGGGATTGTTCATTCAAAGAAACGAGAACCGCACAAGTTTGGGAGTCAAAACCATACTTCGCACGCGTGTAACCAATTTCCTTGATTGTTTGTCTAGCGATCGCTTGAATATCAACATATTCAGAGCTTGAAGTAATCTCACCGATTACCAAAACCAATCCAGTTGCTACTGATACCTCACATGCTACACGAGCATTCGGATCATTGGCAAGAAATGCATCCAATACCGAGTCAGAAATTTGGTCACAAATTTTATCCGGATGACCTTCTGTTACGGATTCGGATGTAAATAAACGACGTCCACGTACTTGCGCCATATCATTCATCCTCCTAATATCATTTAGTATGTTTGAAAAGCTTCTACACGATGCCTCTATATGAAAAAAAAGTGGGCCCGGCTTTAGCGGCAGCTTTTCACGCCAAACGGAATCCCTCTTTTGCGCTCAAGCGCTGACAAGATCTTTGAATTCCGCAATGGTAAAAATAAGAATCAAACAGTAAATCATGTATAAAGACAACAAAAAAATGAACCTTTCCCGATTGGAAAAGGTTAAATTAAAAATTGACCTTCAATTAGTTATCTTACGTCATTTGTCGTCTAGTGTCAATGCAGCAAACCGTGAAGAAATTATGAATAATTCCTCAAAATCTATAAAGAAAATAGCGCTTCTTCTGCCTTCTGAATCAGTCTTTTAGTAATCGTTCCTCCTACTGCCCCTGCATCTCTCGATGAGATGTGTCCCCAGTAGTCTTCTTTCATGGAAGAAGAAGGAATCGAACCCAATTCCGTTGCAAACTCCGTATCCGCATGAAGCGACATTTGCTTACCAACAGGCAAACCTAATTCAGCAGCAATCTCATACTTCAAAATATCCAATGCCTTTTTAGATTCAGGAACCACTTTATTATTGTTTCTAGCCATAACAAACGCCTCCTTAGAGTTTTTGTTGTGATTACGACACTCCATAAGCAATCGCCGATGATGTGAGTACATCACTAGTATGGCTAGATTCCTGATGTCAAACCGAATAAGAACTTGTCAGTTTGGGTAAAATTATGGAGAAGACTTTTATTGAATAAAGACCAGATAAACAAACATTTTAGTTTTGAAATTCGTTAAAAACATTATTGAGCAACCTTACTTCCGTCAGCATTCAATAATAAATAGCTTCCTCGTACCATGACAAAGATGTCCGCCGTATTTTTAGGCGATGGCTTAATACCACGGCCTTCGACCGGGAAGATCAAAAGATGGTTCAGCGCGATTTCCGTCCCCGCTGGAAGATCTTTGCCTCCCGTAACATCCGGGATGCCATTTTCATCGTTGCTCACGGCTAGTACCTTGCCTGTTCGCACGATAAACTCGGCGCCAGCACCGGCGTAAAGCGTTTGTCCATTTTGCAATTGGACAACCTTCATTGTCGCTGGCGTGGAAGAGCCCGTGCCTCCGTTGCTCCCACTAGGCTGGCCTGTGCCAGCGTTGGCCGCGATCGCGGAGGCGACAAGCTCCTTCACCTTTGCTTCGCTTAAGGTGTTCTGGTCGAAGTAGCTCTTTGTGATCACCGGGTCGGTGGACGAGCCTGGGGCTGGGGCTTCAGCTTGGGATGTACCAATTTCTACATTAACTAAAAATATAAGCAAAAATCCAAATAATATTTTTCTATTCATTGTAATCTCCTTAAAAACAAAGAAGACCCCCGAAAGGGTCCTCTCTATTATTAACTATTAGTCAACGATAACTGATACAGATTTACCACCAGCGATTGCTTTAACTATAAAGCTAGTAACACCAGCACCAATATGAACAACGCCAGCACTGTCTACAGTTACTGTTCCACCAGTATTTACATCAGATACAACATATTGCAGACCTAAGAATGTACGATATTTCTCAAGTTCGCTTCCTGTGTATTCAACACCATAGTTATCAACTACTTTTAAGCCTGAAAGAAGTACAGATGCTTTAGGAGCTGTATTAACTGCCCAAGCTGTTGAGGTTGTTGCATCAGCAGAAATTGTGCTAGCTACAACTTGATCTGCCTTAACGTTAACATCAAGAGTTGCATCAGCAGTTGAACCACCATTAGTAGTGTAAACTACAGTAATAGAAGCTTTACCTGCTTTGTTCCCAATAACAGTAACTTCATTACCGTTTTGAATTGTTTTAGCAACATCTTGGTTAGAAGAACTTGCACTTACAATTCTTCCACCTGGAAGAGCAACCGCATCTCCAGATTTGTCTTTTGCGGAAATACCAAGGCCTCTACCCAAACTGCTATTGAATGCCCAGTCAACAGTTCCATCGCCATCTACATCTGTAGCACCAGTTGTTGTTAGCAATTTATCAGATGCAGGTATCAAAGAGCTATCCAAAGTTGCATATAGATCCTTAATTGCATTTACGCTGTAAGTAAGGTCTGCGTTTGGAACAACTGTCAAAGAACTATCGATAGTTTTCAAAACATTTGGCGAGGAAAGTAGTGCATGGTTGGAATCTTTAAGTTGAATCAATTGTGCTTTAACTTTAGTAGTACCTGGTGTATTTCCAGCTGTAAGTACAAGACCTTTACTGTTAAAATCAGTTCCAAAATTAGCTGCAGTTACATCAAATGTTTGATCGCCAGCAAGATTATAATTATGAGTACCATCAGTATAAGTAGCATATGTGCTATCTGATACTGTTACTGTTACTTTATAATCTGATTGGTAAGCAGCAATTGTATTAGCCAATTTCTCACCGTATTGGTCTTTTACAAACCATTTCACAGTTGTGGCAGCTGTTGCGATACCTTTTTGTGCTGGTTTGTCACCATCTAAAACAATTGTTTCTGGTTTACGAGTAGTTTGAACTGTAAAGCTTTGTTGTGCATTGTTTTGAACATTTGCAGAGTAGATACCAACGTTTACAAATACAACACTGTTAGCTGTAGCAGTTACACCATTAAGTTGTAATTGACCTTTATGTTCACCAGATTGAACAATTGCAGCATTACCGTTCTTATAAGTATCGGATCCACCGTTGATTGCGCCACCGTCCGCAGGAATAGTAGCCCCAGATACTGAAATAGCAAATCTATTGCTATTTGCATTGGAAGCAATATCAGAAGCAGACAATTTATTTCCAGCAGCATCATAAGCTACGATAGGAAGATATTTAACTCCGTCACCTTCTGCCAACACGCCAGTAAAGCTACCGAATTCAACTTTGTTAGCTACTTTTGTGGACTCTACTTTGATAGTAGCTGTCGCACTACTAGCTCCTACATATACAGTCGCCGTGTAATCACCAGTTTTTTCTGTGTTTTTATCTAAAGTGATTCTAACTTTATCATAAGCGCCACCAGCTGCTGGTTTCTTAACAGAAAGTGCATCAAAGCTATAAGGTGTAATAATAGCATCGTAGTTAGTGCGCGCTGCATCGACAGCACCTTCATCTACTACATCGCCATATTGGTCAAAGCGCGAAAGTGCGAATTCTGCATAATCACCAGCTTCTGTTAAAGAAGTTTTAACATTAGGATATTTTGCAGCTCCAAGTTCAATTTTGGAAACGATTGGCTCAGTTCCAATTTTGTATGTTTTTTGAACAGATACAGATGTATTAGTCAAGAAGACGTTAATTGGAAGAACATCAAGCTCGGATTGGTATTCAGCATCAGTACCTGAAACTCCAGTAGCACCAGCCGCCTTATTTTTCCACTGAGTGTTCAGTTTAATTTCAAGCAATCCTGTATCTTCGTTTCTTGTAACGCTTTTGGATTCACCAAGAACGTATGCTGTGTAGCTACCACCATTGATACTAGCAACTTCGCCGTATTGGTTTTCAGCTTTGATTCTTATAGTCACGCTTTTGGATTTAGCGATTTTGTCGCTTGCATTTACAAAGCTAAGTTTTGTAACTTTTTCTGTTTCAGCAGTAAATGTTGCAGTTGTTTTATCAACGTTAGCTGCATCAAGTCCAGCAAGAGTTACAGTGTAGCTGCCTTCGCTTACTTTAACGTCAGTCAAAGTCAGAATAGCAGATTTCTTATCATCAGCAAATTTAGCTGTGGACGCTACGGCAATAGTTCCTTTTGTCAGAGCCAGAGTAGCTTTTTTGTCATCAACTGCTTTATTGAAAGTTACTGTAACTGTTTTAACGCCTGTAGCTTTAGCTTCAGTTACGGATACTTTACCCATTGATGAGATAGCTGCATCAGCTGTGAACGCGCCAACTACTAGATCAGCACGAGTAGCGAATTTGGAACCATCAGTACCTTCTGGAAGCAATTTCTTATCAACTGCTTGTTTAACAGCGTCAGCGTACCAAGGAGTACCTGTAGTATCTGGTTTAATTCCAAGACCTTTAACAAGTGCAGTAGCGAACTCACCAAGAGTTACGTTTGCGCCCGGGTCAAAAGTTTTGTCTGTTTTACCATCAACTAGACCAGCTTTTTTAGCAGCTTCGATGAAAGGAATTGCCCAACCGTTAGCTTTATCGTCAGCTTTAACATCTTCAAAGCTGGAAGTTTTAACAGTATCGTCAACTTTGATGCCAGCAACCAAAACAAGAACTTTCGCGAATTGTGCGCGAGTCATGTTTTCTTTGATTCCAAAGGAATCATCTGCTGTACCTTCGAAGTATTTTTTTGCAAGCATAGCATCGATTTTAGCAAGTACAGTTGCATCTAAACCAGCAAGATCTTTAAAATCCTTGGAAGTCTTAACTGTTGTTGCTGTTGTAGTAGCTGTAGGAGTAGTAGTAGTGCTAGTTGTTTCAGCAGCCATTGCCACCGAAGCAAACATGGAGAATGCCATTGTTGCAGTTGCGATTACTTTTAAACTTTTTTTCATAACCTTTTTTTCTCCTCCTTGAATATCTTTGGTTTTATTTTTTAGGTTGAATCTAACAATATTTGAGCTCGATTTACTCATTGTTTAGTTCACCCCCTTCCCAGAGTTAGAGCATTATATAACTAAGTTCGCTTGTGACACAACATTGCCACGCGGAAACT
Organism: Paenibacillus sp. Soil787; assembly: GCF_001429545.1. GTDB lineage: Bacteria > Bacillota > Bacilli > Paenibacillales > NBRC-103111 > Paenibacillus_E. The sequence continues at coordinate 45,211 of NZ_LMSP01000011.1, read as the reverse complement.
AGTAAACTAGTTAGAAAATATAGACAGTCACACCAATGTATATTATACAGTGGTCGAATTGCCTCGTAAAGAATTATTTTTAAAAATACATTTTTAGAAATAGGAAATGATTTGTTTTTGTTTTCAAAGTATTAAACGCGTGTCTCGCAAAAAAGTTGCGCTTTTAAAAAAGAATTTCAAAAAAATTGTTTAATATAAAAAAAGAAGACCCTTGCGGGCCCTCTTTATCTTCAGTATTTCTTTAATTAGTTAACAAATGTAGTAACTGTTTTGCCGTTCGAAATTGCTTTAACGTTGAATTCTATTACGCCTGCGCTGATTGTAATTGTGTGATCAGCATTTACTGTCACCGTTCCGCCTTTAACATCAGTCACTACATATTGGATACCAAGTAGATCTGCATATCTGTTTAATTCAGTATCTGTGTACTCCACACCATAGTTATCAACAATTTTAAGGTTTGGCAACAATTTATATGCATCTATCGTTGTCGTTCCTACAGTCGGTGTTGTAATATCGTTATTACCATCTGCTGTTATAGCTGCTGTAACCACTTGATCTGCTTTTACGTTAACATTGATTGTTTCATCTTTTGCAGATCCATCAGCTAATGTGTAAACAACTGTAATTGTTGCTTTACCTGCTTTGTTACCTATAACAACGACATCTCCACCATTTTGTGCTATCTGTGCGACGTTTTGATCGGAAGAAGCTGCACTTACTACACGACCTGCTGGTATCGCCACTTCATCTCCAGATGTATTCTTCGCTGTAATCTCAACTTTTCTTCCAAGACTTCCGTTGAATACCCACTCACTAGCTGGTGTCATGAGCTTCTCACCAGCCGCAACCACGCCACTATCAAGTGTTGCATATAAGTCACTTACTGGTTTCAAACTGTAAGTTAACTCAGTATTATTGGCAACTACTTCCATAGAACTGTCAATCGTTTTAAGTATGCTTTCATTTGCAGTACCTGGGTTTTGAATCAGTTTCGCTTCTACTTTAGCTGTTCCTGCAGTTAGAGCCGTGAATTTCAGATCATTGCTGTTGAAATCCTCTAAATGTGTGGCTGTGAAGTCATAAGTCTTATCAGCTGCTTGTGTTAGGTTTGTTGAGCCTAGTCCTGTGAAATCAGCGTACGTTGAACCCGTTACCGTTACTAATACTTTGTAATCTCCATCGTAATCAGCAATCGTTTTATCTAATTTTTCACCATATTGGTCTTTAACAAACCATTTAACTGTTGTTGTTGCACCAGCAAGCGCTTTTTGTGCTGGATTGTCACCATCAAGTACGATGGTTTCAGGTTTACGTGCTTCTTGAATTGTAAAGCTTTGTTGTGCGTTGTTTTGAACGTTAGCAGAGTAGATACCTAAGTTCATGAATACAATACTGTTCGCAGAGGCATCGATGGAATCCAATTTGATTTGACCTTTGTGCTCACCCGATTGGACAATCGCGTCATTTCCGTTATTTCCTGTTGCTGCTGTTGCACCAGATATCGAAATGGTGAATCTTTTTGCTGCAGCTTGATCAGCGATATCTTGTGCACTTAATTTGTTCCCATTCGCATCATAAGCAATGATAGGAATGTATTTGTTGGTGTCACCGTGTGCCAACACGCCTGAGAATGAATCAAACTCTACTTTATTTGCTATTTTGGATGATTCGGCTTTTACTGTCGTAGTCGCACTTGCAGAACCTACATAAATCGTTACTGTGTAGTCTCCTGCTTTCTCAACTGCTTTATCCAAGCTGATTTTTACTGTATCGTAGTCGCCTGTTACCAATTTAAGCGCATCAAAACTATACGGCGTAATTATTGAATTATAATCAGTACGGTTAGTCGGAATTGCTGTTTCAGGAATTATATCACCGTACTGATCATAACGAGTTATTCCAATCTCTGCCACATCGCCAGTGCTTGAAAGTGCTGTTTTACCAGTTGGATACTTCACTGTGCCTAATTCTACTTTCGTTACATAAGGCTCCGTGCCCACTTTTAATGTTTTTTGTACAGATACAGAAGAGTTTGTTAAGAACACATTCACAGGAATAACATCAATTTCGGATTGCTTAGCACTTGTGTCAAGTGTAAGCTCTAGCAAACCTGTATCTTCGTTTCTAGTTAAAGATTGCGAAGCGCCGGCTACATAAGCCGTATAGCTGCCGCCATTAATTGTAGCATTTTCCCCATACTGATTTTCTGCTTTTACTTTTACTATGACTTTAGCTGATTTAGCAATTTTATCACTTGCATTTACAAAGCTAAGTTTTGTAACTTTTTCATTTTCAGCTGTAAATGTTGCTGTTGTTTTATCAACGCCAGCTGCATCTAAACCGGAAAGTGTTGCTGTGTAACTGCCTTCGCTTACTTTTACATCAGTTAAAGTTAGTTCAGCAGATTTCTTGTCATCAGCAAATTTTACCGTTGTCGCGATATCAGCAGTACCTTTTGTTAGAGCTAATGTTGCTTTTGTTGTATCTATTGGTTTGTTAAAGTTTACTGTAACTTGTTGTACACCCGTTGCTTTCGCATCTGTGACAGAAACTTTACCCGCTGATACATATTGTTGTTTTGCTTCGTATGCGCCGCTTACTAGAAGATCGCGAGTTGCGTTAGCCATACCGCCGAATTTACCGTCAGTGCCGTTGGAAAGAAGTTTCAGATCAAGTGCCAAAGCGACATAACCTTGAGCCCAATCAGAAACGGTTGTGTCTGTACCTGTTTTGCCTTTTGCTGCTGCATCTTGTCCAAGAACACGAACCAAGAAAGTAGCCAGTTGTTCTTTCGTTACTTTACCAGCCGGGTTGTACTGACCTTCTGCATAGCCATCAGTGACGCCTGCAGTTTTCAGCGCTTCGATGTAAGGAAGTGCATAACCATTGGCCGCGTCGGTTACACTAACGTCAGTGAAAGAAGAGGTTTGCACGTCTTTGTTGACATCAAGGCCCATGATCAAAGCTGCTACTTTCGCGAATTGAGCGCGGTTCATTTCATCTTTTAGACCGAATGTAGTATCTGATACGCCATCGAAGATACCAGCGGAAATCATCGCATCAAATTTTGCCTGTGTTGCTGCGTCGAGTTCTTTCAAATCTGTGAAGTCAGCGGATGTTTTAGCGAATGCTAGGGATGAGAACATGGAAAGAGCCATTGCAGATGTAAGAACTACGGATAGTGTTTTTTTCATAAGGTTTGTTTCCTCCTAATATTTATAAAGTTTTTGTTAAAAACTAGTTTTCAGACACAACTTTTTAAGAATCACTCTCTTTCTAATGTATAATTACCTCCCAGACAAATATAAGATTACTATCAATTTGTAAAATAAGTATGTATAGAAGCTGAATTTCAGCTAAAAGTTAACTTAAAATATACTGAAAATCTCTATTTGATCATTATAAATCCTTCAAATCATGCTCGAAATTTACTTCAAATAGACTCACAAAACAAAGAAGACCCTCGCGGGTCTCCTCTGTTTTTCTATATCTTGTATTAGTTAACCAAAGTCGTAACGGACTTGCCATTTGCAATAGCCTTGATGTTAAACTCAGTCACGCCTGTTCCAATCGTAATTGTGCGGTCAGCATTAACTGTTACTGTTCCACCTTTAACATCTGTTACTACATATTGAACACCAAGTAGATCTGCGTATCTTACCAACTCAGCGTCTGTGTACTCAACGCCGTAGTTGTCAACGATTTTCAAGCTTGGCAACAATGTGTGTGCAGCTACCGTTACTGGTGTTACAGTCGGCATTGTAATGTCGTTAGATCCATCTGCTGTCAACGATTTTCAAGCTTGGCAACAATGTGTGTGCAGCTACCGTTACTGGTGTTACAGTCGGCATTGTAATGTCGTTAGATCCATCTGCTGTTACTGCTGCAGCAACAACTTGATCTGCCTTTACATTAACTGCAACTGTTTCGTCTTTTGTTGAACCATTAGCTAGTTTGTATACGACTGTGATAGTCGCTTTACCAGCTTTATTACCTACTACCACGATGTCACCATTGCTTTGTGCTACTTTTGCAACATTTTGATCTGAAGAGGAAGCACTGATTACACGACCTGCCGGGATTGCTACTGCTTCTCCAGATGTGTTCTTCGCTGTAATTTCTACTTTTCTTCCAAGACTTCCGTTGAATGCCCACTCCGTTGCTGGTGCCAAAAGCTTCTCAGCATCTTTAACTAMACCACTATCAAGTGTTGCATATAGGTCACTTACTGGATTGATGCTATACGTTAACTCTGTGCTATCYGCAACAACTTCCATGGAGCTATCCACTGTTTTCAGTGTGCTTTCGTTCGCAGCACCTGGGTTTTGGATCAGTTTAGCTTCTACTTTAGCTGTTCCTGCGCCTACGGCTGTAAATGTAAGACCTTTGCTGTTCAAATCTTCAAGGTGAGTTGCTGTGAACTCATACGTTTTTGGTGTTGCTNGAAAAAGACCACCCGAAGGTGGGTTTTACCAGGGTTTTGTATTAGCTTCGCTTCAACTTTAGCTGTTCCTGCGCCTACGGCTGTAAATGTAAGACCTTTGCTGTTCAAATCTTCAAGGTGAGTTGCTGTGAACTCATACGTTTTTGGTGTTGCTTGGTTAACGGTTGAACCGAGACCTGTGAAGTTTGCAAAGTCACTACCTGTAACAGTTACAACTACTTTGTAATCGCCATYGTAGTCTGCAATTGTTTTACCTAATTTCTCACCATATTGGTCTTTTGCAAACCATTTTACTGTCGTTGTAGCACCAGCAAGTGCTTGTTGAGCTGGCTTGCTACCATCAAGAACCAATGTTTCTGGTTTACGAGCTTCTTGAATTGTAAAGCTTTGTTGAGCATTGTTTTGAACNAAGTCCGTCAGGACTTGCCAAAAGTAGGTATCCATTTGGTCTTTTGCAAACCATTTTACTGTCGTTGTAGCACCAGCAAGTGCTTGTTGAGCTGGCTTGCTACCATCAAGAACCAATGTTTCTGGTTTACGAGCTTCTTGAATTGTAAAGCTTTGTTGAGCATTGTTTTGAACATTAGCAGAATAAATACCCAGGTTCATGAATACTACGCTGTTCGCGGAAGCATCGATCGAATCAAGTTTGATTTGTCCTTTATGCTCGCCTGTTTGTACAATCGCATTATTTCCGTTGTTACCAGTTGCAACTGTTGCGCCGGAAACGGAAAGGGAGAATCTTTTTGCTGCTGCTTGATCAGCAATGTCTTGTGCACTTAATTTGTTCCCATTCGCATCATAAGCAACGATCGGGATGTATTTGTTTGTATCGCCATGTGCCAATACGCCATTAAGTGAACCAAACTCAACTTTGTTAGCTACTTTTGAAGATTCTGTTTTTACCGTTACTGTTGCACTTGCAGAACCAACATAGATCGTTGCTGTGTACTCTCCTGCTTTTTCAACTTCTTTATCCAAGCTGATTTTCACAGTATCATAATCGCCAGTTGCAAGTTTAAGAGCATCAAAGCTGTAAGGCGTGATAACTGCATCATAAGCCGTACGGGTCGCAACAATTGCACCTTCAGGGATTACATCACCGTACTGATCGTAACGAGTGATTTCGATTTCTGCAACGTCACCTTTGCTCGAAAGCGTCGTTTTACCAGTTGGGTATTTCACTGTACCTAACTCAACTTTTGTTACGTAAGGTTCAGTTCCAACTTTCAATGTTTTTTGTACAGATACAGAAGAGTTTGTTAAGAACACATTCACAGGAATAACATCAATTTCGGATTGCTTATTACTTGTGTCAAGTGTAAGCTCTAGCAAACCTGTATCTTCATTTCTAGTCAATGTTTGAGAAGCGCCCGCTACATATGCCGTATAGCTGCCACCATTAATTGAAGCATTTTCACCATATTGGTTTTCTGCTTTTACTTTTACAATTACTTTAGCTGATTTAGCAATTTTATCACTTGCATTTACAAAGCTAAGTTTTGTAACTTTTTCATTTTCAGCTGTAAATGTTGCGGTTGTTTTATCAACGCCAGCTGAATCTAAACCGGAAAGCGTTGCTGTGTAGTTGCCTTCGCTTACTTTAACATCAGTCAATGTCAATACAGCGGATTTTTTATCATCAGCAAATTTGACAGAAGTTGCAATGTTTGCAGTTCCTTTTGTTAAAGCGATTGTTGCTTTAGTCGTATCGACTGGTTTGTTAAAAGATACAGTTACTTGGTATACGCCAGTTGCTTTCGCTTCAGTTACAGATACTTTACCAGCTGGTACGTATTGTTGTTTCGCTTCGTATGCGCCGCTCACTAGAAGATCGCGAGTTGCGTTAGCCATACCGCCAAATTTACCGTCTGTGCCATTGGAAAGAAGTTTCAGTTCAAGTGCCAAAGCGACATAGCCTTGTGCCCAACCAGAAACCGTTGTGTCTGTACCTGTTTTGCCTTTAGCTGCTGCGTCTTGACCAAGAACACGAACCAAGAAAGTAGCTAGTTGTTCTTTTGTTACTTTACCAGCTGGGTTGTATTGACCTTCAGCATAGCCATCCGTAACGCCTGCAGTTTTCAAAGCTTCGATGTAAGGAAGTGCATAACCATTTGCTGCATCGGTTACACTAACGTCAGTGAACGTCGATGTTTTCAAGTCTTTGTTTACTTCCAGACCCATGATCAATGCCGCTACTTTCGCAAATTGTGCACGGTTCATTTCGTCTTTCAGACCGAAAGTTGTGTCAGTCACGCCGTCAAAAATACCAGCAGTGATCATCGCATCGAACTTCGCTTTTGTTGCTGCATCCAGGTCTTTCAAGTCTGTAAAGTCAGCAGACGTTTTAGCGAATGCTAAGGACGAGAACATGGAAAGAGCCATAGCGGATGTAAGAACTACGGATAGTGTTTTCTTCATAAAGGTTTGTTTCCTCCTAATATTATGAAAGTTTTTTTGTTAT
>NZ_LMSP01000011.1:37054-38287 GCF_001429545.1 Paenibacillus sp. Soil787 | reverse complement strand
ATGAAAGTTTTTTTGTTATAAAAACTTATAACCAACGGGACGACTAATGAATCATGACATGACTCTATGTAGCTTCGCGTCTATCACCTTGGCTACATGAGTTAGTATACGTGACTGTATACATAATTTCATTGATAAGTATTTTCCAGTTGAGCTGAATAGCCTACATATAAACAAAGAAGGCCCTCGCGGGCCTTCTTAGCTTGTATTAGTTAACCAAAGTCGTAACGGACTTGCCATTTGCAATAGCCTTAATGTTGAACTCAGTCACGCCTGCGCCAATCTTAACTGTGCGGTCAGCATTAACTGTTACTGTTCCACCTTTAACATCTGTTACTACATATTGAACACCAAGTAGATCTGCGTATCTTACCAACTCAGCATCTGTGTACTCAACGCCGTAGTTGTCAACGATTTTCAAGCTTGGCAACAATGTGTGTGCAGCTACCGTTACTGGTGTTACAGTCGGCATTGTAATGTCGTTAGATCCATCTGCNATCTTTTCTACCGATAAATGTCACCAAGTAGATCTGCGTATCTTACCAACTCAGCATCTGTGTACTCAACGCCGTAGTTGTCAACGATTTTCAAGCTTGGCAACAATGTGTGTGCAGCTACCGTTACTGGTGTTACAGTCGGCATTGTAATGTCGTTAGATCCATCTGCTGTTACTGTTGAAGCAACAACTTGATCTGCTTTTACATTAACTGCAACTGTTTCGTCTTTTGTTGAACCATTAGCTAGTTTGTATACAACTGTAATAGTCGCTTTACCAGCTTTATTGCCTACTACCACGATGTCACCACCGTTTTGTGCTACTTTTGCAACATTTTGATCCGAAGAGGAAGCACTAATTACACGACCTGCCGGGATTGCTACTGCTTCTCCAGATATGTTCTTCGCTGTAATTTCTACTTTTCTTCCAAGACTTCCGTTGAATACCCACTCCGTTGCTGGCGCCAAAAGCTTCTCAGCATCTTTAACTACACCACTATCAAGTGTTGCATATAGGTCACTTACTGGATTGATGCTATACGTTAACTCTGTGCTATCCGCAACAACTTCCATGGAGCTATCCACTGTTTTCAGTGTGCTTTCGTTCGTTTTACCAGGGTTTTGTATTAGCTTCGCTTCAACTTTAGCTGTTCCTGCGCCTACGGCTGTAAATGTAAGACCTTTGCTGTTCAAATCTTCAAGGTGAGTTGCTGTGAACTCATACGTTTTTGGTGTTGC
>NZ_LMSP01000011.1:0-37013 GCF_001429545.1 Paenibacillus sp. Soil787 | reverse complement strand
GCAAGTGCTTGTTGAGCTGGCTTGCTACCATCAAGAACCAATGTTTCTGGTTTACGAGCTTCTTGAATTGTAAAGCTTTGTTGAGCATTGTTTTGAACGTTAGCAGAGTAGATACCCAAGTTGATAAATACTACGCTGTTAGCGGAAGCATCGACCGAGTCAAGTTTAATTTGACCTTTATGCTCACCCGTTTGTACAATCGCATCATTTCCGTTGTTACCAGTTGCAACTGTTCCACCAGAAACGGACAGGGAGAATCTTTTTGCTGCTGCTTGATCAGCAATGTCTTGCGCACTTAATTTGTTACCATTCGCGTCATAAGCAACGATCGGGATGTATTTGTCTGTATCACCATGTGCCAATACGCCATTGAGGGAACCGAACTCAACTTTGTTAGCTACTTTTGAAGATTCTGTTTTTACAGTTACTGTTGCACTTGCAGAACCAACATAAATCGTTGCAGTGTAGTCTCCTGCTTTTTCAACTTCTTTATCCAAGCTGATTTTCACAGTATCATAATCGTCAGTTGCAAGTTTAAGAGCATCAAAGCTGTAAGGCGTGATAACTGCATCATAAGCCGTACGTGTCGCAACAATTGCACCTTCAGCGATTACATCACCGTACTGATCGTAACGTGTGATTCCGATTTCTGCAACGTCGCCTTTGCTGGAAAGCATCGTTTTACCCGTTGGATATTTCACTGTACCTAACTCAACTTTCGTTACGTAAGGCTCAGTTCCAACTTTTAATGTTTTTTGTACAGATACAGAAGAGTTTGTTAAGAATACATTCACAGGAATAACATCAATCTCGGATTGCTTAGCACTTGTGTCAAGTGTAAGCTCTAGCAAACCTGTATCTTCGTTTCTAGTTAAAGATTGAGAAGCACCGGATACATATGCCGTATAGCTGCCACCATTAATTGAAGCATTTTCTCCATATTGGTTTTCTGCTTTTACTTTTACAATGACTTTAGCTGATTTAGCAATTTTATCACTTGCATTTACAAAGCTAAGTTTTGTCACTTTTTCATTTTCAGCTGTAAATGTTGCTGTTGTCTTATCAACGCCAGCTGCATCTAGACCAGAAAGTGTTGCTGTATAGCTACCTTCGCTTACTTTTACGTCAGTTAGTGTCAGTACAGCAGATTTTTTATCATCAGCGAATTTAACAGAAGTTGCAATGTTTGCAGTTCCTTTTGTTAAAGCAACTGTTGCTTTAGCTGTATCTACAGGTTTGTTGAAGCTTACTGTTACTTGTTGAACGCCAGTTGCTTTTGCTTCCGTTACGGATACTTTACCAGCTGGTACGTATTGTTGTTTCGCTTCGTATGCGCCGCTCACAAGAAGATCGCGAGTTGCGTTAGCCATACCGCCGAATTTACCGTCTGTGCCGTTAGATAGAAGTTTCAGTTCAAGTGCCAAAGCGACATAGCCTTGTGCCCAATCAGAAACAGTTGTATCTGTACCTGTTTTGCTTTTAGCTGCTGCATCTTGACCAAGAACACGAACCAAGAAAGTAGCCAGTTGTTCTTTCGTTACTTTACCAGCCGGGTTGTATTGACCTTCAGCATAGCCATCCGTAACACCTGCAGTTTTCAAAGCTTCGATGTAAGGAAGTGCATAACCATTTGCTGCGTCGGTTACACTAACGTCAGTGAATGTCGATGTTTTCAAGTCTTTGTTTACTTCCAGACCCATGATCAATGCCGCTACTTTCGCAAATTGTGCACGGTTCATTTCGTCTTTCAAACCGAAAGTTGTGTCAGTCACGCCGTCAAAAATACCAGCAGTGATCATCGCATCGAACTTCGCTTTTGTTGCTGCATCCAGGTCTTTCAAGTCTGTGAAGTCAGCAGATGTTTTACCAAATGCGACCGATGAGAACATGGAAAGAGCCATAGCGGATGTAAGAACTACGGATAGTGTTTTCTTCATAAAGGTTTGTTTCCTCCTAATATTATGAAAGTTTTTTTGTTATTATAAAAACTTATAACCAACGGGACGACTAATGAATCATGACATGACTCTATGTAGCTTCGCGTCTATCACCTTGGCTACATGCATTAGTATACGTGAGTGTATGCATAATTTCATTGATAAGTATTTTCCAATTAATCGAGCTACCAATTGAGGTACCTATCTATTAATTCATACATCTTCACCTACTTGACAAACAAAAGACTGCATCCGAAAAATCGGATACAGTCTTTATTTTTGCTTCTTTTTATTTAGGAAGTTTCTTTTGTTGCTTCATTACACGAATGGCAACCTCTGATGCCTCAGCACGAGTAAAGTTTTCCGTTGGGTCGAAACGTTGTGTTAGTTTCTTCTGTCCTTGTAGAAGTACATTATCTATACCTTCAATTAAACCAGCCTTATTTACAGCCTCTACAGATGGAACAGCGTAAACATCAACAGCATTTGCATCTGTGAAAATCTTTTGAAGTGCAGTTAATGATTTTTGTTGATCAGAAGTTAATTTAAGCTCCGCTGCCCTTGCAATGATTACGGCTGCATCTTGTCGCGTAATTGGGCTTCTAGGTAAGAACGTTCCATTGGCATTACCACGGATGATACCCGCTCTAGCTGCCGCTTCAATAGATAAGAAGTTAGTAAGACCCGTTGGATCTGTATAACCTCTTTGAACGTCCAAGAAGGTAGCAGAAGTATTATTATAAGCACTTTGTTGTGTATCTTGGTTCAAAAGTGGTATGTCGAAAATTTTGACTAACATTGTGACAAACTCACCACGACTAATGGCATCGTTTGGCATAAATTGATAAGGCGTCTTAGGAGACATAATTCCTTTTGAATACAAGGTATCCAAATCATCTCTCGCCCACGGGTGATTCGTGACATCATTAAAGCTGTCGTCCATATACATGACCTGGAAATATCCAAAAGAATCAATTGGAACGGTAATCGTATTGTTCTTGGCATCAACTACTCCGCCAATATTTTTCCAGCTTGGTAATGCAGGACCCTGACCAGTTGGATTATCGAAATATCCAAATTGAAATACGGAAATATACTTTCCGGCATCATTTCTGATATTTGCGTCATAGCTGAGCGTTAGTGTACCTCTTTTGGTTGGTACCACGATGTCATTATAATTACGTACATAGAAAGCTGTCTGATTAGGATCTGTTGTATTAGGCAGAATTCCGCTGCCCAAGTATGCCTCTTGCAGCCCAGGAGTTGTCGTATTGGATGTTGGAGGAATGATTCCGGCGTCAATCCAATATTTCTTGCTTGCTGTTCTGAAATGGGATGGCGTCGTTAAATAATTAACCCCTAGTAGTGATTCATTGGGTTTATCAATTCTGCCATCATCATTATTCGCAATTCCAAATAATACTTGACGGTCTATAGTTATATATTGCGTTGTACTTGTTCTATCATTACGCATTAATTTGGTGTCTTTAGGGAAATTCAGTTGAATTTGACCATTAAATACTTTCGTGTTGCTAGAAGCAAGTGGAGTCTTGTATTGCTCGCCTTCGATATCTGTGTTGGTATTAAACAAGATAATGCTTGCATTGGTTTTCGCTGTACCGCGATTCACAGTAAATTTGATTGTGTTAGCTCCAGCTTTAAGATTCTTCACTTCATACATGTACTTTTTATTAATCTTATCGTAGATTGCCTCATCTTTACCGAAAGTGATGGAATCCGCATTATCAGCTTGAAGCTGAATCATATAGAAGTTCTGATTAATGTTAGCTTGGTCGACATCTTTATTATTCTTAATAATTTGGTTTGGTCGCGGGCTGATAAAAGCGTATGGCACAGGTTCGCGTATGATCGTGACTAGTTTGTTAGCAGTTGAACCTGAAGAAGCGTTCGCCGCTACTAATTCAAATACATAAGTACCATATTCAGACAATGAAATTGCTGAAGGATTTGGAACGGTTGGCGTACTTGCGGGTGTGTTAAAATCCTGCAAAGGTACATTTGTCAATATTGGATTTAAAACGATTTGACCACCAACAGGTATGGTTGTATTCGAGTAAGCCGCGGGTGCTTTGCGTAAGTAAAGTGCTGTACCTGGCGTTACACCAACTGCAGAGTTTACAATTTCCCCTTGAAATTGAACCGTTGTTGCCCTTGTGGCATAAGTATCTGGCTGCGAAGTCGCAGTGAATTGCGGATTCAGAGGATCAGCTTCAACTGGTTTCAAATAGTTGATTACGGGAACATTACTAGATAGTACAAAGATATCAACGCTAGATGTTGTAATCAGTTGTCCGTTAATTTTCAGCTGAACTTTGAACGTATACTTGCCATCCCCTTTAAAAATAGGGTTTAGTTCCGTACTCGTCAAGGTAAATGTGCCGTTATTTCCAGCTGCAGGTATATTAGCAGCTATTGGTTTAACAACTGTGCCATTCAGTGTGTAAATTTCCGTTCCGTAATCCGCAGTTGGTACATTTACTAAGCGCCCTGTGATGCATGGACCGGTAATAGCACCGCATGTAAGTTTGCTTGCACTATCGACGACCATTCCTGTAAATAGATTATTAATAATGACATATGGCGCGCCAGAAATATTCAAACTATATTGTTTGGTTCCAGCAGCGGATGGAACTCCACCAATATAAGGAATAACCTGGAAAACGACTGGTCCATCCTGAATACCTTGTAAATTAATAGAATAATCCTTCATTTGAACACCATTGACATCATTTATAGCATTTCCGTTAGCATCAACAGCTGCCGTACTTGTTGTAAAACCTGGAATTGGACTTGCTGGATAAGGTACCCCATTTAAGTTAATTTGAACCCCAGTCGTATTATTGCTCGTGTAAACCTCTAATTTTGCAGGAAACTCCGATATTTGTGTTGTACCAGATGGGCTAACAGCTGCTTCGTACGAAGTCCCACCTGAAGCTGAAGACCTCTTTACGTTAACATGGTCTACATAAGGCTGGTTAGGATTGACGTACGAGTACGTATACTGTGAAGTTGTTTTAAGCCCATTACTATCTGTAAATTCAAAGTTTACTTGCTGTATGGTACTGTTTGTATTCACAGGCAACTGCCCATTAAAATCGTACACCATATAATCTGATGTAGTAAGAGTAGCGTTTTTCGTTAAACTGGCAGATGGTACACCTCCTGAATTCAATTGGGAAGGAGCTGTAGGAGGTGTATAGAGAGGTGTGTTCAACGTATTCGTAAAATCAAAATGCAACTTTGTGCTAGCCATACCGGACGTATATACATCTACATAAACAAACGTTGTGACGGTAGCATTAGTGCCGATTAAAGGATTCTTGATGTTAGCCTTCAATGCAACGTCTTGAATTGGTGTTGCTGCATCTTGAATGATTGGGTTATCCACTAGCTTTTTGGATGGAGCTGTGCCTTTAAGATCAATTAAAGCATTATAAGCAAATGCTTTACCATTATCATAAATAAAAGATCTATTCGAAGTATAATAGTTAGTTAAGTTATTAGCTGCGAATATAATTTTGTTGTCACCAGGGTTGAACGCAATATCTGTTGTTCGACCTGTGTTAGTCACATAAGTAAAATTGCCGTTTTGGAAAGCAGCAGGCTGATAGACGGTTCCACCATAATTAGCCTCAATGGCGTTTGCATTCGTTGATGTACCCGTAATAGAAATCCCTGTATATGGAGGCCCCTTTGGATAAATTCCTCCATCCAAGAAATCTACACCGTTGAATTGAAGGTTAGATATATTAGTCACAGGCGTATAGTAAGCATACGCAGGCTGGGATGCAATATTGCCTGTAGTACCGAACTTTACGGTAATAATATTCTTACCTGGCGAGAGCTGAACATTTTGGAATGCTATCTCGCTGTTATTGGACACACTCTTAACTGCTTTGTTTGTTTTCACCGTAGTGGTTTGATTGGTATTGGCATTAAATATCTCGTAATACATATCCGTAATTTGATCATCTGCAATCCCATTAATTAAAGTATCTACTTCAATGGGATTGACCGTAAATTTATTTACTAAAGAATCATCATACGGTGTTAATGGATTGTTTGGATTTGGTGAATATAGATTCGAGATACTGATTGTTGCTGCCGCGCTGGCATTAAGTGGCGGCAATAAGGCTAGCAGCATAGCGACCATAAGGCTTATGCTAAGCCATTTCTTTCTCCTAAGCTTCGTTTTCAAAATTAGTTCCTCCTTATGTAATCTAAATGTTGTTAGTATCGTTATGGCATTCTATCAACCTTATCCTACTTTCGACAATCCCTCCCATATTCTTCTATTATTCCACATGATTAGACGCGGCTAATAGCCAAAAGTTCTTGTACTTTACTTATCGGTCATAACGAAGGAAATGTTTAGAGAAAGAAAAAAATTCATAAAATGCAAAAAAAATCCAACCCGAAGGTTGGATTCCGATTTTATTACAATTTTATTGCTTACTTGCCCATACGATCACTCTGAACTTGCTTGCCTACAAGCCTCTGAAGAAAGTTCAGCACTGGTTTACGGCTCTTACTGATGATACCAATAGCTTCAGCTCCTACTAGCATAATTAGGAAGAGAGCCACGATGATCATGATAAGACCCCAAGTGGAATCTTGGGAAATGAAGACCGAGCATATTACCGCGCTGCCGCCGAAGATGGAGGCAATTCCATAGATGATCAGTACGCTTGTACGATGACTGAATCCAAGCTGCAGCAAACAGTGGTGCAGATGGCTTTTATCCGGTGCAGAGATCGGCAATTTATTGACGTAACGGCGCATGATCGCAAAGAAGGTATCGGATAATGGCACGCCTAGAATCATAATAGGAATTAAAAGGGAAACAACGGCCGCTTGCTTAAAGCCAAGAATCGATAGTGTTGCTAGGGCAAAGCCTAGGAACAAGGCGCCCGAGTCGCCCATGAAGATTTTGGCTGGATGAAAATTATAGAACATGAAGCCTATGATACTGCCTAGTAATATAACGCAAAGTAGAATAACGGTAACATTGCCCATCATCAAGGCAAGAACTAGAATTGTCGTGGTAGCAATACCCGATACGCCTGCTGACAAGCCATCTAGGCCGTCAATCAAGTTAATCGCATTGGAAACACCGACGATCCATAATATCGTAATCGGAATACTTAACCAGCCAATTGGCAGGTTGGTCGTTCCGAAAGGAATGTTAACGAGGTCGATCTTAAGGCCAAAGGAGACAACGATGCAAGCGGCAATCAGTTGCCCGAGCAGCTTCCATTTGGGAGATAGCTGAAAACGATCATCCAAGGCACCCGTGACGACAATCACAAAGCCTCCGATTAGCAACCCAAATGCGGCATTGGAGTTAACGGCATCAAGTGCTGGAGAGACGACGAAATAAGCTCCGACGAATGCAAGGAATATCGCTAATCCTCCGAGACGCGGCATTATTCGGGTATGTACCTTACGATGATTCGGGGCATCAACTGCTCCTACCTTGAAGGCAAATTTTTTGACTAGGGGTGTCAGCAGCAGCGCCATTACGCACGAAGCGATAAACCCAATCGTATATAATCCATACATGTCTTCTTCACAGCTCCTCTTGTCTTGGGTGGCAGGTGATCCGCCGAAATGAATTATACTCCCATTTGTCCACAAATACCACTGCTAAATTTGTCTGAAATGACCGTTTTCAGCCAGTTTTCATAAAATTTTTCATGATTTAGTGACTTTCTCTTTGTCACGCATCACTTTGATAGCAAATTTGGGGAGTAAAAGCATTCTTTTGTATCTCCAAGGCTCCTGTATTAGGCGGTAAAACCACTCAAGACGTAGTTTTTGAAATAATACGGGTGCTCTTTTTAGCTTGCCCGAAAGAACATCAAAACTTCCCCCAACACCCATCATAACGGGGACACCGATTTGTTGTTTGTATTTCCCAATCCACGGCTCTTGATTAGCAGCAGATCTTCCTACGAGAAGAATATCCGGAGCTGCATCCACGATATCCCGAATAACTTCAGCATCCTGCTCGTCTTTAAAGTATCCATCACGTACGCCAACCAGCTTTATCCTCGGATAGGTGGTACGAAGCTTCTCAGCTGCCGCTTGAATAACTTCATTGGAAGCTCCAAGTAGGTATACCTTCCAGCCTTTTGACTCTCCGACTTTCATCAGCTCATGGATCAAATCATAGCCGGGAACCCGTTCTACAACAGGCTCACCTACATATTTGGCTGCCCAGACGACACCCGTTCCATCAGGAACGATGAGTTCAGCGCGCTGCATCATGCTCAGATAAGCAGAATCCTCTTGCGCGGCCATGACCATAATGGGATTGGCGGTAATGATCTGATGCGGTTGTCTTTGTTCAATAACGTTCGTAAGGTAGGCTACGGTTTGGTCCATGCTCATTTTGGATATGGGCACTCCGTAGATGCGAACTTTGGGTACATCATTCGCAGATGCGACCGTAGATTGGATCGTTGTTGATGTTGAACTCATAGATATCTCTTCCTTTAATTGACGTTGGAAATCGGATTTTGGTTGCTTTTTTTGTTATTTCTATTTGTTAGTTCTTTGTTTATAAAAAGAAATGATGCGCTGCGCAGGGAGCTGAGCCTGCGCTTTGAGCTCTAGGGTGGCGGCGCGGCTGGACGCCGCCCAAGCCTCTCGGCCGGCCAGCAGGCGCTGCGCCTCGGCCGCGAAGGCATCCGCATCGAAGCGAGCTGTCGATGCGGCGGCTTTCATGCCAAGCCTATGGAGGAACTGGTCGATCTTCGGATCGTACGAGATGCCTACCATAGGCACGAACTGCGAGGCTGCATAAATCAAAGAATGCAGCCTCATCCCGATCAGCAGGTCGCATGCCGCGACCTGCGCGAGCATATCCTGCGGATGGGCGATGCCTCGCACCATCTCCACCCGGGACCCGTGATCGCCGAGACGGTCGATCACGAACTGCGACGCCACCTCATCCGAGGGGAGGTGGAAGGGCAAGAACCGCAGCCGCACATCCGGATTAGCGGCTAGCAGCAAGACCAGGGACCGCGAGAGAGCTTCCAGCTCCGAGCGGTCCTCATTCCAGAAGCGGACGGACACGCCGACCGTCCGCACAGCACCATCCGGCGCGTGGTCGGGCGCGCCGCCAACAACAACAGACCCGCGCAGCGGCAAGCCCATGACCGGGTCAGGCACTACCGTGATGCGCTCCCGCGGGAGCCGCATCTTCACTAATAAGTCCGCGGACTCCGTATCGCGGACCGACACATACGCGCAGCGCTGGAACACGCTGCGGATCCAGCCATAAAACATAGGGCGGCTAACCGGCCCGATGCCTTGCGAGTAAATAAAAGTGGGCTTGCCCAGCCACTGCGCTATTTTCAAAACAGCCAAGTAATATGGGATCGTCTTCGAGCTTGTAGCATCCTGCAATAAACTGCCACCGCCGCTAATCAAACCATCGGCTTCTCGCAAAGCGCGAATCAGCGAACCAGGCTTCATTCGATGATAGGCTTTCACCCCGTACATCGCTGACGTTTTCTCAGGATTAGCAGAAAGAACGATAGGCTCTATCTGTACGCCTTGCTCCCGACCTTGCTCCTGCAAAGCAAACAAAATCGATTGCAGCACAGCTTCATCGCCGCTATTATCGAAGCCATAGTAGCCGGATAGCGCTATTTTGACAACTGTGGCACCCATCGTTTCCAACTCCTTGTGATTATTTCCCAAGCAACAATCAGAACGAGACCAATTAAAGCGCCAAACACAAGACCGTAGGTTATACGGATCAGGGATATATGAAGAGGCGTATGCAAGTGCGCGAATGTATCTACAATTGAAAGCTGCCCGATTACACCGATGAAGATCAAATAGACGGCATGTCTATAACGAACGGACAAATATGCGCCTAGCAGGAATAACGGATGTGCGAACAAAAATTCTTTGGTACGAGGGCGCACGCCCAATGTATTTTCCAAGAAGGAGCGGAATAATTTCTCCAGAGTAGAAGCCTGTCCTTCATTTCCTGTACGTGACAAGTAATAATAAACGGCGGCTAAAGCTACGCCAGCGACTACAATCCATAGCACACTAATAAAGGAAGAAAGGATACTGCGAATATTCGCAATCTTATCGCTGTACGTGTTATTTTCGCTAAAGAATAATAAATACACACCTGCGATCGCAATTGGAAGCAAATGCAGCACGCCAACGCCACGGAATTGCTGCAGCACGAGTAAATACGTAACATGATTGAGAAGAGCCACTTCGTAAACGACACCAATCAGCGAAATCGCAGATGTTTTGAATAGTGTCCATATGGCGTAAGCAAGTCCTAACTTCCATTTTGCTGCGGCTCCTGAACGAACGGAACGAATGGCCAGCATGACTGCAATACTTGGTGCACTAATGGCTGCACTTAAAGCAAGACCTTGAGCATATAGATTAGCCGAAAGTGTATGCAAAGCAGTAAGGCCAAGTATGCCTAAAACGAAGAGGATCAGCATGGCTTCTGGTACGAAGAAGGACACCATCAGGACGATTAAACTAATACCGCCAAGCAGCATGAAGATTCGGGCGATTTTCTGCCATCCTGTCGTTTTTACATCAAATGGCTCTGCTGGTCCAAGCTTAAACCCGACTTCTTGGATGCGGGGAATAGCGCCGTCTTTTCCTTGCAAACTTTCGTAGTAAGATGCTAAAGGATCAACTACTTTGCCTTTATCCAAGCTTTTCACTGGCCTTGCATTCAAGAAAACCATGCGGATATTGCGATCTTTCACTGCCAGGACTAAACGATCCGCAACGCCTTGGATACGATCCTGCAGCTCCGATTTTTTGAGCGGCTCTGTTAACTTTTCTCCGTCTTTCTCTGTGAACGAATGCAGGCGAACGACATTATAATTCGTTTGCTTCGATAACGTGCTAAACCCTTTTTGCGGCTCTTTTAATAACTCAATAGCTGCTAGGCCGATACCGTTCTTATTAAGAAGATCTGCCATTTTATTCAGGTTAATTTCCGTATTTTCTTCTGTGTAACCCGGAACTTCATTGCCATCAACGATGATGCGCTTCACGCCGATATCATGGAGCTGTTTCAACAGGCGATCCATTTCATTGGTTACAAAAGGTCTGCGATTCGATAGACGAACCACGATTTGGAACCCTTGCTCTTTCAGCATTTGTAAGGTCATCGGATCTGGGTCCATCCCCTTGATCGATGCATCGTCCATGCTCATTTGGATAATGAGTCCGTTTCTATTCTTGAAACTCCACGGCTTCGTGCCAACCTTCAGATCCGCGAACGTTTTCTGAATCAACGGCTCCAGCTTCTGCTGTGTGGCACTGTCTGCGAACAGCACGTAGGTATAGTTCTCGTTAGGATCACCCAAGGTCTGGGTAAGTGCGGCAGCGTCTCGAGAGTTATATACCTCGATACGGCGGCTCTCTTCAAGCTCCGCTAGTGTACTCTCGTACACAGCCATTGAGCCAATGCCCGCTGCTTTCATATTCTTCAATTGCGAAGCGATAAAAGTCTGCGGATTCGTCTGAATATCCGAAATATCCAGCAAATCACGGTAATCGAAAACAAACTCGACTTGATTGGCCGAAGTTTCCGTCTGGTGACGCGTATAGGCTAGCGGCAGGGAGACTACCATGCCAATAATGACGAGCCACCAAAGGATTTTTTTGAGAGGTTTATTCCATGTTTGATACCGTTGTGCCAAGTTGTCCACTCCTTAGATCTTTCCGATAGAAAGCTTTCTTCGTAAAGTATGTACTTACATTGGAAAACCCCTTCAGGTCCTACTTCAGGTAATAGGCCAATGAATACGGATTTAGTTTCCATCTATTCATTAGACGATCTATCCCTGACTTAGGTTCTGAAGAGGTTCAGTTTTCCTATTTCATTATCCGTCTACACGGTTTAGCACATATTGAATAATGCCATCTAGTTGCTGTGCGGCCGCAGGACCTGTAGATCCTTGTACCGCAAAATAAAACTTGATTTTCGGTTCCGTTCCAGAAGGACGCAAGCAGAACCATGAACCATCATCCAGAATAAATTTCAGCACATTTTCACGAGGAAGGCCATTGATGCCCTCTGCGTAATCTTCCACTTGGCTAACACGAGTACCACTGATCTCCGTTGGCGGATTCGTTCTCCAAGCTTCCATGATGCGCCCAATTTGTTCCACGCCGTCTTTCCCTTTCAGCGTCCTTGATTCAAGCTTTTCCAAAAAGTAGCCAAAGGATTCGTACAGTTCCTGAAGGACTTCATATAAAGTCTTGCCTTGCTTCTTATAATAAGCTGCAGCTTCAGCAATGAGCATCGCTGCGATAACGGCATCCTTATCTCGGGCATAGTCCCCGGCCAAGTAGCCATAGCTTTCTTCGTATCCAAATAAGAAGGTATACTCGCCATTTTGTTCAAACTGGGACATTTTCTCCCCAATATATTTAAAGCCAGTCAACGTATTTAATGTAGTAATACCATAATGATTCGCGATAACTGCGCCCATTTCACTTGTAACAATCGTTTTGACGATAACGCCGTTCGCTGGTAATGTTCCACGCTCTTTCAAGCTTGATAATAAATAATTTACAATAATAGCACCTGACTGATTACCAGACAAAACGACATACTCGCCGTTCGGATCCTTCACAACTGCACCCATGCGATCGGCATCAGGATCGGTTCCGATGATGATATCGGCATCCCACTCTTTCGCTTGTGCAATTGCGAGTGTGAAAGCTTCCCGCTCCTCCGGATTCGGAGACTTAACCGTCGAGAACTGTGCATCCGGCAGCTCTTGCTCGGCTACAACACGTACTTGTCCAAAGCCAACTGCTTTCAGCACTTCGCGAACCGGCACATTGCCCGCTCCATGCAAAGGAGTGAAGATGATGCGGAAATCGCCTTCAATCTGCTTAATCACATCCGGATTTTGGCTAATCGCCGTTACTGCCTGGATGTACGCTTGATCAACCTCTTCACCTAACCAAGAAAGCAGCCCCTGCGCTTCCGCTTCTTGCTGGGATATTTTCTTGACTTTGTCGAAGGAATCGATACTCTGTACTTGCGCAATGACTTGCTCCGCAAACTCAGGAACGAGCTGTCCCCCGTCTGCTCCATATACTTTATACCCATTATATTCAGGTGGGTTGTGACTAGCAGTAACGACAACCCCTGCGGACGCACCTAAGTATCTCACGGCAAATGATAGCTGTGGTGTCGCGTGCAGCGTTTTAAAGAGATAAGCCTTAATTCCATTCCCTGCGAACACGAGAGCGGATTCTAAAGCGAACTCGGGCGACATATGACGTGAATCATAAGCCAGAACAATGGAAGGACTTGCAGCGCCTGTCCCATTCACATATTGTGCCAAGCCTTGGCTTGCGCGTCCAACGGTATACACGTTGATTCGATTCGTTCCAGCGCCAATCACGCCGCGAAGTCCTCCTGTGCCAAATTCAAGATCTTTATAAAAGCGATCCTCAATTTCTCTCTCATCTTCCCGAATAGCACGCAGTTCTTTCTTCGTTTCGGCATCCACTGCTGGATCCTCTAACCATAATTGATACTCTGTTTGTACACGCGTCATAGTAGTCAGGTTCATCTCCTTTTTATCTATGGGTTATTTATTAGCAAGGGCGAACATAAGCTCGCCTTCGACTACCACTTTGTCGCCTACCTTAGCCACAGCTTGGCCTTTGACAATGGTTCCTTTTACACGTGTAATCGTCATTTCTAAAGTTAGTGTATCACCAGGTACGACCTGTTGTCGCCAGCGAATACCATCTGCACCCGCAAATAAACCAATTTTACCTTTATATTCAGGCATCGACAGAACAGCTACGGCACCTACTTGCGCCAAAGCTTCAACAATCAGCACACCGGGCATAACCGGATAGCCAGGAAAATGTCCTGCGAAGAACGGTTCATTAATCGTAACATTCTTTATACCTACAGCTCTAACCCCTTCTTCAACCTCCAAAATACGGTCAACAAGCAGGAAGGGCGGGCGATGAGGAATGATCTCTTGAATCTGGTTGATATCTAGCATAGCGGCTTAAAAACTCCTCTCAAAATACTTGTATAAAATACAAGGTAATCACTTACAATAGGGATGTCCCTTCATTTACTGCAGAAGTGAAGGTTCATATAGGGAGCTTATGTACAGGTCTGTGTTACAGACTTATACATAGGCTCTTTTTTACGTATTATTTCAATTTGGCTCCTCGATTTAATACAAGGAACTGAATAATATAAATGAAGGAAGTTAAGAATGAGACCCCGATTACAAACCATAAATAGGTAATTGCGAAGGTTAACTGAAAAACAATGAAGAGGATCGCAAAATAGTACAGAACCGTCGTTAGCTTTCCCATCACATTGGCAGGAACTGTTAATTTGCCCCTGAAATGAAAGAAGGCAGAGCCCATAATCATACCTAAATCACGAATGAACATCGCCGCAGCTGCCTGCCAAGGAATCAATCCCGAGATAAGCAGGGATAAGATCACTGCAATCATCATGCTCTTATCAGCGAGTGGATCCAGCATAACACCAACGGGTGTGATAAGCCCGCGAGTTCTTGCGATATAGCCATCTAGGATATCCGTAAGTCCGGCTGCCAGTAAAATAAAAAAGGCAACTTGGATATGGCCATTAAAAAAAATCACGAGGTACACAGGGATTAGAACAAACCTGCTGATAGTGAGCATGTTCGGTATATTCAAAGTACCCCTCCTGCGCGTTAGTATCCCATATCTGTTACATTTAGCCTTCATTCATTATACCGCTGCTTACACAAAAATAAAACTCCCATGCGGGAGTTAGAGTTAATTCGCAAATACCAGATCGTATAAATGCCGCCAAGTACTCATATGAAAGATTTCCCCCGCTGGCTGATGACCCAGCTTGGTATAACCTACCCATAGGCCGATGAAAACAGCTAGCACGCATAGCACAGGAATACGAATGATTTTGAAAATAAGCCATATTATAAGGAGCCATTTCGGCCTTGGTTTCTTCTTTGGTGGAGCAGGCTTGTCTGACATCTAGCCCTATCCCTCCCTTTCTAAGATCAGGCGCGCAAATTATTAGCGATATTCATCATCTGATCCGAAGACGTAATAGCTCGGGAATTGAGTTGAAGCGCTCTTTGCACGATAACCAGATCTGTCATTTCATCCGAAAGCGTAACGTTAGATTGCTCCAGAAAACCCTGCATAAGACTAACACGGTTAGCTGGGTTGTCCACTAGGGGGTTCACATTCTGTAAGATGTTGGCCTTCTCCACGTCGTTTAACCCGCTTGGTAACGCGTAAAGGTTATTTCCAACATCTTGGAGAAGCTGCGGACGTACAACACGAACGAGCTTGATTCGGCCCAAATTGATTGGCGCAGCACTAGGATCCTGTTCGCTGTAGCCATTAATCGTCCCATTTTTTTCAACGACTGGTCGAATGCCCGCGGGTATGAGGATCGGGCTAACGTTAGCACCTGTACCATCCACGCCCGTAACAAAGTGACCGTCTTTCGTTGTCAGTACGCTTCCGCCATTAGCATTAGGACTTAAGCTGAATGCCCCGTTGCGAGTCCAAGCCGTTTGCCTTTGACCGTTAGCATCCAGCTCGCCTGTCTGTACTTCAAATAGTCCGTCTCCCTGAATCGCAAAGTCCGTCCCATTCCCCGTGGACTGAATCGGCCCTTGGGTCAAATTCGTCTGGATTTGGACCAGCTTCGAGCCCCATCCTTGGTTAAACCCAAGGGGTGAGAACCGTCCTTGCTGACGGAACCCTTCCGGTTGCGATTGGACTTTCGTTAGAACGTCTTCGAAGGAGGCTTCCTTCTTCTTGAAACCGTTCGTATTCACATTCGCAATGTTATTGGAGAGAATATCCAGCTTTTGCTGTAAGCTATGCATGGATACCGATGAGTTAATCATGGAATTGTTCATGGTCCTGCCCCTTCGCCAGCTAGATTAGACGCGCCCAACTTCATTCGCGGCTTTTTCCATACTTTTATCATAAGATTGGATTACCTTTTGGTTTGCTTCATAAGCGCGAAGCGCTGACATCATATCGACCATTGATTGCGCAGAATCCACATTAGAGCGTTCTATGAAGCCTTGACGAACCTCAACCTGGTCCCCTGGAGCAACCTGTGTAACCGACGCTTCATCGCCTGGATTAATTCGCAGCAGCCCGTTGCCTTCACGCAGCAAAAGATTCGGATCCTCAACACGTGAGAGCATCAACCCTACCGGTTGGCCAGTCGGTCCCCGAAGCGGACGGCCGTCCCCATCTAGGAACTCACCCTTGTCTGTTACCTTAAAGGAGTGAATCGGCTGACCCGCTCCGTCAATCAACAGCAGGGGTTGTCCATCTCGACCCAGTACACGATCACCGTTGGCATTCACCAACTGGCCTGATGCATCCACTGTGAACTTCCCGTTCAAAGAATACCGCTGCTCGCCAGCCGCATTCAGTACCGTAAACAATGCCTGAGGCTGAAACGTACGCTCTCCGTCCGCATTCACGAACTTACCCGAAGCGTCAAAGGCCATACCTGGCACTTGGATGTTGGACACAAGGGCAAAGTCGAAGGGATTCTGCGTTTCCTGCAAATCTCCTTGCGCATGAATAGAGATGTTCTCCTCGGAGAATACACCTAAACTCATCTTCCCAATGGGAGCTGTCGAGGCACCTTGTCCACCGCGAATCGTCGATATCAGCATCTCCGGGAACGATCGAGACAAAGCATTGCCTTGTTTAAAGCCCGGGGAATTAATGTTGGCAATATTATTCGTAATGGTATCGTGTCTGCGCTGCTCGGAGATCATGCCTGCCGCCGCGGTATACAGTCCTCTTAACATCTCTTCACCTCTTGGGTAGTATGTTTAATTAAAATTTACGTTTGGTAACCTTGTCTAAGTTATCGAGCATAATGCCTGTTCCTTTAACAACACAGGACATCGGATCTTCAGCAATTAATACAGGTACTTTCAGCTCGTCCGCTAGCAATTGATCGAGCCCATGCAGCAAAGCTCCGCCACCTGTCAAAATAACACCACGGTCAATAATGTCTGCCGATAGCTCTGGAGGTGTTCGCTCCAATACACTTTTGGCGGCCGTCACGATGGAGGAAACCGGATCCCACAGCGCTTCTTGTACTTCACTGGAGTGAATCGTGATCGTCAGTGGTAAACCGGATACCATATCTCTACCGCGAATATCCATCTCTTGATCTCTACCGTGTGGATATACCGTTCCGATTTTCAGCTTGATATCTTCGCTCGTCCGTTCACCAATCAGCAGCTTGTACTTATTTTTGATATATTTCGTGATCGCAATATCGAACTTGTCGCCTGCAATCTTAATGGAGGAGGAGGTGACGATGTCGCCCATGGATAGCACGGCCACATCCGTCGTCCCTCCGCCGATATCTACAACCATATTGCCGCTAGGCTGGAAGATGTCCATACCGGCACCAATTGCTGCTGCCTTCGGTTCTTCTTCCATGAATACCTCTCGGGCACCGCTGCGCTCAGCCGCTTCGCGGATCGCCTTCTGCTCAACCGAGGTGATGTTGGTAGGGGCGCAGATCAGTATTCTCGGATGAGAATACCAGTTCTTGCCCCCTACTTTCGCGATAAAATGCTTCAACATCATTTCCGTAATATCAAAGTCCGCAATAACGCCATCTTTCAATGGACGAATCGCGATAATATTGCCTGGCGTTCTACCCACCATGCGGAAAGCTTCTTCTCCTACAGCCAGCACGCGTTTCGTATCGCTTTCAATCGCAACTACGGAAGGCTCATCGAGCACGACGCCGCGTCCTTTTACATGAATAAGCACATTCGCCGTGCCGAGATCTATTCCAATATCCTTGCTTAACATTTCTAGTTAATCCTCCCTAAACCTACCGTCCATCCCGTGAAGAATCGGCGCTCTTGTATATAGTTCTAATTATAAGCTAAATTCGCTAGAAATGCATTAATTCCTCTTTTTGTGTGAAAATTCGACACGGGAAGTATAAAGGAAACCTTTCGGGATGAAGGGTATATTTAGGACTTGACCGTGACCAGGTTTTCGGAATGCTTCGGATTTCGGGTTTTCCGGTACTTAATTTTCGTAGCTTCTCCTCCTCTTAGGTGCCTGATGGACTTGTGATACTCTAGAATGTGCTTCACCTGATTGGC
The DNA here is from genome assembly GCF_001429545.1 of Paenibacillus sp. Soil787. GTDB lineage: Bacteria > Bacillota > Bacilli > Paenibacillales > NBRC-103111 > Paenibacillus_E. The sequence continues at coordinate 18,862 of NZ_LMSP01000011.1, read as the reverse complement.
CAGGTCCGGGTTGATTTCCGGTAGTCTTTCCGTCAAATCCTTGTGCACCGTGCTTTTGGAAACGCCGAATTCCTTAGCAATGGTGCGAACCGTATTCTTGGTCTCGACGATACAGGTACCAATCTTAATGGTTCGCTCTTTGATGTAATCGTGCACTCCCCTCGCCTCCCTACTCGAGATAGTTTGGTAAAGTATATGAGGGGCATGACTAGATATTCTACGTAGCCAAGCCTGACAAGCCCATTTCCCATATTTATTTTCAAAATAATCAAGAATAATCGATTCTGACGTCCTTCGGACAAGCGTTTTTGGTAAAATTAAAGCGAAGCAAAGTAAAAACTAATCCTTATATCCATGCAAAAAAGCAGCAGGATATACCCGCTGCCTTTACTTTATGTAGCTGCCGCCTATACATCGAAACGAATTACTGCTTAGCGTTTAAAAGCGTTTCTGGATTAATCGCTGCATTATCACTAACTTGGCGGATTTCAAAGTGCAGATGCACGCCGTCCTCTTTCTCGAACTCGTTGCGTCCTGCTTTGGCGATGATGTCGCCTTTTTTCACTTCAGCGCCTTTGGCTACTTTCACCTCGGACAAGCTTTGGTAAATACTGATCAAACCGTTGCTGTGTGTAATTTCAACGAGATTGCCAACAACCGGATTCTGCTCAACCGCAGTCACCTTGCCGCTCAGAGCAGCTAATACTTCGAATGCAGCGTCATCTTTGGCTTTCAAGTCAATAGCAGTATGCGGCGTCAATTGATCGTTATATTGAATCATTGCCGTCTGCTTCACTTCTTTTGTTGCATTCGTGTCATAGAAGGGGATGGAGACTTCGACTAGTGATCTGTCTTTAACAGGCCACTGTATCGTTTCGGTTTGTGCGTTGACCGCGACCGCCCCGTCCGGTGCTTTGGTAGTGTCTGTCGCTTTGTCGCTGCTAACCTTAATGCCCAGATCTGCTTCGCTGACTGTATTCTTCCCGGCGTCCTGGTACACCCACATTAAGGTTAAGATAATTGCTGCTGCTGCCATATACGTTGCTGGGAATACCCACTTCTTAGCAAGCAACCTCTTCCATGTGGATGTCGTACTTTGTGCTCCTTGTGCAGTTTTAGGAGCTTCTTCTTTCTGAAAACCTTTGTTTTGATCATTCATGGTTATCACCTCATCAACCATTCTTGACACATTTAAAGGTTTTATACTTGAAGAAAGATATTTTTATAGAAACGTTAAAGGATTACGATTTTTGTATAAAAGGTGTCGCTTTTTCGATAGAGATGCCTGTGTAATAGTAGGTTACGATTTGCTCCGCGGTTTTACCTTCCTTCGCCATACCATTAGCGCCCCATTGACTTAAGCCAACACCATGCCCATATCCGTAGGTGGTTATCGTAATTTTGGAGCCTGACCATGTCCATGTAAATTGAGAGGATGCTAGTCCTAGCTTCTCTCTTACTTCACGACCTGAGAATATTTTACCGCCGATAGATATGGTTTTAATCCGGTGGCCGGTCGACCACGCTAGTACTTTCATGTTTCTGGCGCTTGTACCTGTTGTTGCTATACTCGTAACGCCTAGCTTCTGAAGCATACTCTTGTAACTGAGATCTACGGTTTCTTGATAGCGAGAAGATAACTTAATATCCCAAGGGCTTGGCACACTGCGCAGGTAAGGACTCTTGAACGGCCAGTAGTCTTCCGAGTTCTCGGTATATCCATTACTTGTCGAGAAAAAGGTGGCGTTGATAGGTTTATGCTCATAAGTGAGAATTAGATCTTTGGTTTCATTCACAGCTCTATCGATTTTGGCCATATTCGTCTCGTAACGCTTGTCCCATCTGTCTTTGAGCTCTTGTTCCGTGATATAAGCTTGATGCGCAGTTGTGTCTGTCACAAGTGCATCGCTAACCGGCATATTGCTGAAATCCTTCTCAAGCACTCTTCGCACGACATAAGTCCTAGCCGCCATAGCCTGCGCTTTGAGCGCCTCCAGTTCGAATTCAACCGGCATTTCGGCGGCGAGCACACCTTTCACGTACTGTTCCAGCGGTACCGTCTCAATCGTCGCTTTCTTGGTCAGATACACGGGAATCATTAGGCCTTGTTCGGTGATTGTTTCCTTGAAGAGTCCGTCTTTTGCAACTTGGATGGGAAGTGGCGCGCCGCCATCCGGAATCTTCTTAACTAGCATTCCTGGAACGATCATAGTCACACAAAGCATGGAAGATAAGCAAACAGCCATCCAAAGGATGACCCTGTGGTTAATCACGCGTTTCTTCTTCAACTTCATCTAAGCAGCCTCCATAAGCGCGTTTACTAGCAGGTATTTGATATGACTTAGCTTATGAGAGGGATTACTAGAATAGAACAATGGACTATCTTATAAAATGCGTGAGATTGTGGATGCTAGAGCATACGGGAAATTAAAAAGAGCCATAGGAGTTACCCCTAATGGCTCTTCAATCCTAAGCAAGCGTCGGCTGGATGTTGAAAAAACCCAACTCCGCAACTTCCTGCTCCACTTCTTGCGGTACCGATCTTTGAATATCAGCACCTAGCTCACGCAGTACGTCAGTAATATCGACATACCCGCGATCAATATGGTGAACGCCTGTAATTTCGGTTTCACCTTCTGCAGCTAGCGCCGCTAGAATAAGGGCCGCTCCTGCCCGCAGGTCTGTTGCGCATACCTTCGCACCTTGCAGCCTGGCATTGCCGCTCACGATAGCTGTACGCCCATCGACCTTGATATGAGCGTTCATGTTCGAGAACTCCTCGACATGCATGAAGCGATTCTCGAACACAGTCTCGGTCACGAGGCTCGTGCCGTCCGCCACCATGAGCAGCGCCATCATTTGCGACTGCATATCGGTTGGAAAGCCCGGATACGGCAGCGTCTTCACATCAACCGCGCGAAGCGGCCCCGAAGCGCAGACACGAATACCGTTCTCATCTTCTTCGATGATAACGCCCATTTCTTGCATTTTAGAAATAACAGGTCGGAGATGGTCTCCAATAGCACCCTCCATATACAGTTCACTACCCGTAATAGCTGCGGCAATCATATATGTACCCGCTTCTACGCGATCCGGAATAACCGTATGTACAACACCACGAAGTTTCTCTACGCCTTCTATGCGAATAACGCCTGTTCCTGCCCCGCGAATCGTCGCGCCCATGGCATTTAGGTAATTCGCCAAATCGACAATTTCCGGCTCTTTAGCAGCATTCTCAATGATAGTCGTACCCTCTGCGAGCGTAGCTGCCATCATGATGTTCTCGGTTGCGCCTACACTGGCTACATCGAGATAAATTTTGGCACCCTTCAGGCGCCCTTTCACTTTAGCTTCGATATACCCTTGACCCAGTTCGATATCGGCACCCATCGCTTCAAAGCCTTTGAGATGCTGATCAATTGGCCTTGTGCCAATCGCACAGCCGCCTGGGAGCGAAATTCTCGCTTGACCAAGCCTTGCTAACAAAGGACCCATCACGAGGAAAGAGGCTCTCATTTTACGGACTAGATCATAAGATGCTTCACATGTGTTAATGTTGTGAGCACGAACACGAATAACCTGACGGTTATATTCCACTTCAATACCTAAGCTTTGCAATACTTTATTAATGACTAGTACATCGTCAAGGGGAGGCGCATCATGGATGACGCTTTCACCTTCCGAACCCAGAATGGAAGCTGCAATAATCGGTAGAACCGCATTCTTTGCTCCGTTGATTTTCACATTGCCAGCTAACTTTCGGCCACCGCGGACGATAATTTTGCTCATCATGGTCCCTCCGCGCACTTATTTTAAATTACAAGGTTTTGCACATTTCTTAAGTCTATCATTCAACCCATACTGTTACAACTGTGTTCTTTTGGTATTCCAACTGACCTACATAGAGTTCGGAGAAGGATTCATTTTTCGATCCGTTCTATTATCCATTGTTGACAACAAAGTTGTTCATTATTCGAATAATATGATTAAAACATCTTACCGAAGCCCATCGAAAGGCCTAAATATTGAATAAAAAAACTCGCAACTAAGTGTCCGAGGGCAATAGAAAGCAAAATTTGCAGCATAATCGCTTGAGCAGCCTTAGGCCTTTTGAGCAGGACATCGAAGCGGAACGCTTGCAGCGCCCACCACGACAGGCCAATACACATGATGTAGACAGCAATATCCACCATATTCATCATCGAAGCATATTTCGCCGCTTCACTCCATTTACCTGTATCTGCCATAAGTCACTCCTCTTCGGTTTTACCGATTGATTACTTTAGCGAGCAGTGTTACGAATTCAGCTCGTGTCGCTTGCTCATCAGGCCGGAAGGTGCCGTCCGAATAGCCGCTTATCCAGCCATCCGCTGACATTTGTTTCAGGATCCCCACACCCCAATACGTATCATTCACATCGCTAAAAGGGGAGTTGCCCCGTCGTTTCCCTGTCATATTCATGCTGCGGGCAAGCATCTGTGTCATCTCCATACGTGTAAGCGTACGGTCAGGCCCAAATGTTCCATCCGGGTAACCGTCAACAATATTCGCCTGAACCGCTTTGGCTACGTAATCGTAAGCCCAATGCGAAGCATCCATATCGCTGAAACGCAGCTCCTGGCGTTTAGACAACTTCAAAGCTCGCGTCAATACCGTTGCTGCCTCCGCACGTGTAATGGGCTGATTTGGAGCAAAACGGTAGTTTCCGTAACCGCTAATCACACCTTGCTCCGTAAGCTTACTAATGGCATCCTTTGCCCAATGCCCATCAATATCGGCAAATCCACTCACCAGCGTGTAACTGCCTACTTTTAGCCTATACATTTGACTCATAAACCATTGGTTTGCTTGAAGCTTGATATAATAAGTGCCTGCTGGTAGGGTTTTCTCGATAAAGAATTGATCCGAACCATAATCATTTCGATAAAAGCCTTGTTCCTTCAAAGAACTATCATAAAGCGTTGCATATAAAATGCGTGATGTCGGTATGTTCGTTAAACGCACTTGGGCGAGACCGTCTTTGCTCATACGGAATTCGAACCAATCAACGTCATCATTTTTACTAAATACACCCTCATACACAGAATTCATCGCAGCAAAAGTAGCTTGATACGATTTATCATTCGGCTCATTCGGATCGATTAACTTCGGCGTGTACTCAATATCTAACGTATACTCTCCCGTAATGGGCTCAGAGTAGTCCTTCACATTGCTGACACGAATGTAATACTGACCAGGGAGCAGATCCATTAGAGAGCTGACCTCGGTACCTCCATCTCCGGCTTGGTCGATCGTAATCGACTTTTCCCCTTCCTTCTGAAAAAGGATCATCGGATCTATACGCCCCGTATCTGCGGATAGCCTGATTCGCATTGTTCCTGATTGTTCTAACGAAATTGCAAACCAATCCAGATCTCCTTTTTGATGAAAAGTTCCTCGGATCGTTTGACTCCGATCAGGTAAAGCAAATGCTTTATACTGCTTATCATTATCCTCAAATGGATCCTTGTAAATAACAAAATCCGTTCGCATCGAGTAATTTAACGCCGTCTTGCGGGAACGATCCACTGTCTGCAGCTGTACATACGTGCGACCTTTGGTCACAGGGACCGTGAAAGGCTGACTCCCAACCGTTGTACTATTCGCGATAAACGTTTCTCCGGAATCGAAACGCACTCGGATACCCGAGCTGTCTGCGCTGTTCAGCCATAAATTAATAAACCCATCATAAGCCGCATCAATGGCATACCAATCTTGGTCTTGTGCCGAGCTAAGATCAGCTTTAATAGCTGCATGAATCGACAATACGGCAGCTTGATTCAAATTTTCGTTAGGCTCAAAACGATCCTCCTTGTAGGGCTTCGTCAGTGCTAAATCCACTCTTAACAAACCATAGCCCGTTTTGGAATCCCATCCCGCTGATTCCAGGTCTTCAGCCGTCTGCTCGAGTTGCGCACGAACTTGATACACATTCATACTCGGGTATTTGCCCCATACCAAAGCTGCGGCTGCAGCAACCTGGGGTGCAGACATGGAGCTTCCATCTTGATACTGATAGCCGCCACCCAGTGCTGTTGTGTATACATCCCAAGGCGCCACAAGACTCAGCTCTGGACCAAAGTTCGAACGAGAATCAGCATGCTTTTCCGAATTAACGCCCCCTACAGCTAGAACAGTTGGATAGGCTGCGGGGTATTTCACACTCGTACTTTCATTGCCAACAGCGGCAACAAGCAGTACATTACGCTCCTCTGCATACTGCACAATGCCTTCCATATACTCGGAATATTTGTTCAACCCTAGGGAAAGCACGACTATTTTCGCACCGTGATCCACGGCGTACTTAATGCCTTCGCCAAGCTTGGCTTCGCCGCCTGTACCGTCAGCCTCCAAGGCTTTGATTGGCATAATCTTGGCATTAGGGGCTATGCCTGCAATCCCTTTATCGTTATTGAACGCGGCCGCAATGATACCTGCTACGTTCGTTCCATGTCCATTATCATCTTGAGGCTTTTTCGAAGGCTGAAGCAAGTTCACACCATCGACCAAACTACCTACTAAATCAGGATGTGCAAGATCAACGCCCGTATCGACGACCGCTACGACAATGGGTGTCCGAGAATCTCCTGCTGCAGCCCATGCTTGATCGATGTGGATCATGTCCAGATAGGTTTGTTTCACCCTCATAGGATCCGTCGACACCGGGTAGGCTGCTTCTACTTTAGTTATCCCTGTAAGTCCCCCAACAAGCATCATGAGTATAATGAGCCAAAGGTGTCGAGTACATTTCATGAAATCACAAGTCCTTTTTGTTGTATGATCTTTTTTCCTTCTCTATCTATACCACATTACCCGTCTTCTCGATATATATAACGGTTTTTCGTCGCAGAAAGTTCAGAACTTGAGCAAAATATTTTTGCATGTATGTATGTGATGGCGGACAATCATTCTCCTGTATATTGTACATCGAAATGACAAGCTGTGAAGCGTTTGGAATAATTTGCTGCTAAAGCGCTCAAGCCAAAATGAGATAAACCTTTATCGAGGTCTTTCGATGATGAGCGACCGTGTTTATAGGTAGGTTTATGCCAATAAAAATGCTGTTCTTCACGCTTTAGTGCTGTAAAAAAGAAAAAACTCAGGCTGCGCCCTTGTCTTTCATATAAACCCCTTTTGCATAACGAGAAATGGATGTTGGGTACAAAAGGACAACTTATTGTTCGTCAGTGTAGAATGAGCTTTTAGCGTTTTACAGCTGAATCCCTATGGCTTCACCAATGTTCAGGGAGAACTATGAGCAATAGCCTAAAATAACTGCGAAAATGCAGGTATTTTTGCTAAAACATTTTAGAAGTGGAAAAGCTTGCTAATATGCAGGAATTTTTAGCTTTTCCATCCCGAAATTAAAATAAGACCGAAAAAGCCTGCACGATTGCAGGAATTTACGAATATGCGCTATTTAAAGAAAAAAAGAATGTACAATTGCAGGTTTATCAAACCCAAAGTCGCGCCTTCTCGTTAAGGTTCGCTCAAGCCCAAAACATACAAATTCTCGTGTTAAAAAAGCCTTCCCCCACACTTAAGCAGGGAAAGGCTTACTCATAAACTTACATAATCAAAAAATCCTTCGTCAAGGTGAAAATGGCTTCGATGCCTTTCAGCACAAGGTGTGGGACCACGCCCAGCGCCACGCTGATGAGGGCACATAACCAAACCGTTATCCCTAACGGAATCGACACCTTAATCTCGGCAGGCTCGTAGTCGCTGCGCATAAACATTTGGCGTACGATACCGAAATAGTAGTAAAAGGATACCACGCTAGTAGCGATCATCAGCGACCCTAGCCAATAGTGCTGGGTCTGCATCGTTCCTAGGATGATGTACAGCTTCCCGAAAAACCCGCCAGATAAAGGAATGCCAGCCAATGAAAGCACGATGAGCACCATGGCTACGGCGGTTATCGGGGCCCTGTAATAGAGACCAGCAAAACCTTTCCCCTCGGTGTGGCCTTCAGCCTGCTCTATGATCATCAGCACAGCGAAAGCTCCGATATTCATAAACAAGTACGCGATCAGATAGAAAATAAATTCAGAGAAGTTCGCGTAGTGAGTACCGGAAAAGTAAGTTCCGATCGGAACGAGTAAGTAACCTGCATTAGCAATTCCTGAGTAGGCCAAAAGCCTTTTCATATTCGTTTGCTTCAGCGCAATGAAATTACCGGTTACCATCGCAATGGCCGCCATGACCGATATGGCAAGGAACACATCCGATTGAAAGCTGCTGTTCTCGAAGCTGCTAAATCCAAACAACACATAGAATACGCGGAATAGGATTGCGAAGCCGGCGCCTTTGGACACGACAGCCAAAAATGCCGTCACTGGCGTCGGTGCGCCTTGGTACACATCCGGTGCCCAGCTGTGGAACGGGGCAGCGGCGATTTTGAAGCCGAAGCCAGCCAGCAGCATGAAGAATGCTACATAAAGCAGCGGTTCGTAAGCAGTTACAAGCGATGGAAGTGCTGCACCAATTTGCGACAAATTGCTGGAACCAACCATTCCGTATAGGAAGGACATGCCATACAAGATGATCGCGGAGGAAATACCGCCCATGACCAAATACTTGAAGGCACCCTCGTTAGACTTGTTATCTTTCTTCTTCATAGCAACGAGCAAGTACGAAGTAATACTGAGCAGCTCCAACCCAACGTACAGCGTAATAAGGTCACCCGAGGATGACATAATCATCGCGCCGAGCGCGGCGGGCAGATAGAAGTAGTAATACTCCCCGACATGTGGGATGGCATCTTCTTTGATGAAGCTTAAGCTCATCAAGACAACGAAGCCCGTACCTACTAAAGTGAACAATTTGAGCAGATTCGAGAAATCATCCACTCTGTAGCTATTATTGAGCAGCCCAATAGCCTCTTCTGGATTCAACTGCAGTATAACGAATATCGCAGAAATAGCGATGCCAACCAACGTCAGCCATCCAATTATCGAGCGACTAAGCCTGTTTGGGAGGACCAAATCCAAGAGAGATAGGATGATCGCGGTGGCAACCAGCGAAAGCTCAGGGAGCAGATGCACTAAATCAGCGACATAGAGTCTTATCTGTTCCACTGGTCTAACCTCCTATCTTCCCGGCTACGCTCTGGATCAATTGATCCAAGCTGCCTATCGTTTGCTGTAGCGGCTGACTCAGCACGCTTGGGTATATACCAAGCAAGAGAATGAACGCCACCAATGTAATCATCGGCACCGCCTCGATTAATCTAGCGTCGCGCATGCCTTGCAGCTGCAGGTTCGGCTGTTTAGCGCCGAACGTGATGTTCAGAACCCCGCGCAGCACGTAAACCGCGGTGAAAATAATCCCCAGTGTACCGACGATCGCGTACACACGGTGCGTTTCGAAGAGTCCGAGAAACGCGAGGAACTCACTGATGAAGCCGGATAAGCCCGGCAATCCGAGCGATGCCATACCAGCGACCAGCAGAATGCCGCTGATGAACGGTATCGAGCTAGCTAGACCACCTAATTGGTCGAGCTGCGTCGTTTGGGTCCGCTCGTAGATGCTGCCTACGAGCAAGAACATCAGGGCCGAGATGAGGCCGTGTGAGATCAGTTGGAACACGGCGCCCTGCAGGCCCGACACGTTGAACGCGGCGAGACCGAGCAGGACGATGCCCATGTGGCTAATACTCGAGTAAGCCAGCACGAGCTTGAAGTCCTTTTGGACCATGGCGAGAATCGCGCCGTACACGATGTTGATGACGCCGAGCATCGCCAGCATCCAGGCCCACTGCTTGGCTTCCCCCGGGAAGAACAGGATGCCGAATCGGATGAGGCCGTAGGCCCCCATTTTCAGCAAAATCCCCGAGTGAATCATGACGACAGCAGGCGGAGCCTCTGTATGTACTTTGAGCATCCATGTATGGAACGGGAAGATCGGCAGCTTAATGCCGAAGGCGACCAGCAGCATAATGAATACGGTCCACTTCATGGCCGGACTAAGGAAGAATGGCGTTCCTTCTTGATTGACATAAGCGGCGGGATCTTGCAGCAAATTATGTGCAATCGTATGAATGTCACCGCTGTAGTAAATGACTGCTTCCGTCTGCGAAGGCACCTGGTTGAATCCAGCCGTGCTAACGAGAATTAAGAACGCGATCAACATGATCGCCGAGCCAAGTCCATTGTAAAGCAAGAAGCGGTTGGCAGCTTGCTCCCGGTTCATATACCCCCAAATACCAATCAAGAAGAACATCGGTACCAGTGTAATTTCGAAGAACAAGAAGAACAAGAAGAGATCCTGTGATAAGAAAACTCCGAACATGCCGGTTTCCAGCAGCAAGAACAGAATAAAGTACGTTTTCCAGCGTTTCTTGATATACACCGAAGCTAAAGCAGCCATTGACGAGATTAGTGCGGTTAAAAACACGAGCGGCAAGGAAATGCCGTCTACCGCGAGCGAGTACTTAAACTCGAAGAAATACGAAGTAATTTGCTGAATGCCCTCATGGTTAAGCGGAACTTTGATCCAGTCCAGCTGTTCTTTATACTGAACCGGATCACCCTGATAGTTATAATCGACATACAACCACGCCGCCAAAATAAGCGGAATCAGTGTCGTGACAATACCAATTGTTTTAATCAAACGGCCTCGATCACCACGGATGAAGAGCAAGACCAGAATGCCAAGCAAAGGCGAGAAGGCGATCATACTTAGGATGGGTATACTAGCCAGCATGGATGAACCTCCTTCCTGCGATGGCGAGTACCAGAATCAGCATCCCCAGAATCATGATGACACCATAGGTTTGTAGTTGACCATTTTGGAGACGGGAGCCTAATCGCCCTAGTCCGACCACAGTAAAGGCGACCAACCGCACAATACCGTCAACGATATACACATCAAACAGTTCGAGGATCCAACCCAAACCGCGAAGCGGTTTTACAATGACACCATCATAAATTTCATCAATGAAATATTTACGATTGAGCAGCGTGTACAGCCACGGCATTTTACTGGAAACCACATCGCGCGGAATGGTACGTTTGAGATAGATGAGATAACCGAGCCCAATACCAAGCAAACCAGCTAGTGTGGACAAAATAATAACGGTCCAATTGGCTTTCTCATCATGATCATGTCCAGTCAACCACTGACTGAGCCATTCGTTAAACGGCGTATTCACAAAGCCCGCAACAACTGCAAGCACAGCAAGAATAATCAATGGTGTGGTCATGGTTGCTGGAGACTCATGGGGTTCATGAGCGGTATGTGCTCCATGACCATGATCATCGTGATCGTCGTCAGCTGTCTTTGCTTTGCCTCTAGGTGATCCCATAAATACGAGGAAGAACAGACGTGACATATAGAACGCCGTGAAGAAGGCAGCAATGACACCGACCCAGAACAAGAGTTGGTTATGCTCGTAGGCTTCAGTCAAGATCATATCCTTCGACCAGAATCCTGCGAAAGGGAAAATGCCTGACAGTGCCAGCGTACCAATCGCGAATGTCCAGGTCGTGATTTTCATTTTGCGGGATAAACCGCCCATTTCGTTAATGTCTTGCGTATGTACAGCGTGAATCACACTGCCTGCGCCCAAGAAGAGCAGCGCTTTGAAGAAGGCGTGCGTGAACAAATGAAACATGCCTGACGTATAGGAGACACCAATCCCCAGCGCCATCATCATATAGCCGAGTTGACTCACCGTTGAGTAGGCGAGAATGCGTTTAATATCGTTCTGAGCGATACCAATCGTGGCTGCAAAGATCGCTGTGAAACCACCCACATAGGCAACCACAAGCAAAGCATCCGGCGATGCGTGGAAAATATCAAAGGTTCGCGAAACGAGATACACCCCAGCGGCAACCATCGTTGCTGCGTGGATTAGCGCACTTATCGGCGTTGGACCTTCCATCGCATCTGGCAGCCACGTATGCAGCGGGAATTGACCAGACTTACCCATCGCTCCGATGAAGATCAGAATAGCAATCCATGTGATGATGGTTGGGTCGATTTTGCCCGTTGTAAAAGCATTATGAATAGATGTGAAATCAAGTGCATGCCCTGGCATATACCAGTACAGCAGCAGAATGGCAATAAACAGGCCCACGTCCCCGATGCGGGTAACGATGAATGCCTTTTTCGCAGCAGCCTTTGCCTCTGGTTTGAAATACCAGAATCCAACGAGCAGGAAGGAACATACCCCTACGAGCTCCCAGAAGATGTAAAGCTCCAGCATATTTTCCGAGATGACAAGGCCAAGCATAGAGAAAGAGAACAAAGCGATATAACCAAAAAACACGTGAATTCGCTCGTCGCCTTTCATATAGCCTTTGGAATAAATGTTCACCAGCAAAGACACCAGTGTTACAATCACGAGCATCAAGGCGTTCAAATTGTTAACCTCAAAGCCCATATTCAGCGTGAAATCGCCCACTTGCAGCCAATGCAGCTTATTCCACGTGAAATCCTCCACTTTGCCGCCAATTCGTTCAACGAAAATCAGCAAAGCCACGATAAATGAGGCCAGCATCGCGAAAATGCTGATGTAAATACCTAGATCTTTTAATTGACGTCCCATAGCCGTAAGCGCTAGAAAAGCAAGCAGCGGAAACAACGGAATGAGCCAGGCGTACTGTGAATAGTCCGATACCATATCCTTGTTAGCCTCCTAGCGCTTCATAGAATCCAAATCCGTAACTTCTACTGTCCCTTTATTTCTGTAAATGGTAATTAGAATCGCGATCCCGACAGCCGCCTCAGCTGCTGCTATGGTGATGTTGAAGAGCGAGAAAATCTGTCCGGTAAGTGCCGGATGGTCACCAAGCTTCGAAAAAGCAATCAAATTCAAGTTCACCGCATTCAGCATAAGCTCAATCGAAAGCAGGACGATAACCCCGTTCTTCTTCGTTAACGCACCGTATAAACCGATGCAAAACAGGATTGCCGCCAGCGTGAGATAGGGAGTAATAATATTGCCCACAGCTAATCCTCCTCTCTCTTCGCGACTACGATGGCACCGATGAAGGCTACCGTCAGCAGCACCGACATGATTTCGAAAGGAATAACGTGCTCGTTATAGAGCAGCTTTCCGATTTCTAGTGTGTTATCCTTACCGGCATCCAGGGTACCTGAAGCGACGAAGGTTGTTTTTTGTATGGCATAAAATAACACCCCGAACAATCCCAAAGCACCAATAATCGCTAGGCCTTCATGCCAAGGTCGCTTAGGCTCCTCTTCTTCTCCTTGCCTGTGCCTCGTCATCATAATGCCGAAAATCATCAGAATCGAGATCGCACCTGCGTAGATCAACACTTGCACGAAAGCTACAAACTCAGCCTCCAGAATGACATATAGCCCTGCCAAACTAATAAACGTGAGCGCAACGGCAATAACCATATGAACGACTTTGGTAAAAGAAATCATGAAAATGGCTCCGCCGATGGCAAGCAAGGCGAAGATGAAGAAAGCCCAGCTTGAACCGCTAGATAGGAAATCACCAATTCCGCTAAACATCTTTCTTCGCCCCCCCTTTTGGCAAGGCTGAGTTGTTCTCTTGACGGATATTTTGCGTGTTCTCGCTTAACCACTGCATATTTTTGAACAGATCATCACGACTGTAGGTACTCAGCTCAAAATTATTCGTCATGACGATAGCTTCAGTCGGACACACCTCGGTGCAGAGATCACACAGAATGCAAATCTCGAAGTTAATATCGTATGTATCGATAACCTTCCCCTTTTTCTCGGGGTCGGGGTTCGCTTTACCGGTCAGGGTAATACACTCCGTCGGACAAACGCGTGCACATTGATTACACACAATGCATTTCTCTGGATCAAAATATTGAATACCGCGAAAGCGGTCCGGCATTTTAATCGGGACGTCAGGGTATGCGTACGTTATTTTTTTCTGTGTCATACTTTTAAACGTTACGCCTAAACCTTTCATTATGCCCTTCATTCGTTTCCCTCCTTAGAGTTTCCGTAAGGAAACTTGCATCGTAAGCATTAACTGAGTTTTGCTTTAGCAAAACTGACTTCGAAAGCATGGGCTAGAGTTTCCGTAGGAAACTTGCATCGTAAGCATTAATTGAGTTTTGCTTTAGCAAAACTGACTTCGAAAGCATGGGCTAGTGTTTCCATAGGAAACTTGCATCGTAAGCATTAACTGAGTTTTGCTTTAGCAAAACTGACTTCGAAAGCATGCCTGCGAGCAAAAACTGGCTTTTATCGGTTGATCTGGGCAGTATCCAGAAATCCTTGTCGCGAGAGGAACGTCGATGCGCTATTTGTCCCTTTTCTTCGATAAAAAGCGCTCCAACGGAACGTCGTTCCGCTATTCGCTTGAAATGGATGCTTTTTCCCTTGTTTCGGTCTAAATAGCGTATCGTAGTTCCCTTTCGGGATCGAAACAAGCATTTTGCCGGAAATAAGGTACTCAGGTTCCGCTTGATCATCACAGAAGCCTATTCTGCATGTTTTCAACCTATAGCAAAGCTTTCTACTTTTGCCTATATGATGGTCATTACGATCGCTGTGATCAGCATATTTACCAGTGCCAGTGGAAGCAGCACTTTCCAGCCGAATCCCATGAGTTGGTCCACTCGTACCCGAGGCAGCGTCGCGCGCAGCCAGAATAGGAAGAACACAACCGAAGAAAATTTCAACAGGAACCAGATAATACCCGGAATGAAATCAAGGAATGGGAACGGCGAGTGCCATCCACCCAGGAAAATCAAGCTAGTAAGGGAAGCAATGACGAACACGTAAACATACTCCGACAGCATGAAAAAAGCGAAGCGGAAACCGCTGTATTCCACATGGTAACCAGCAACAAGCTCAGACTCCGCTTCCGGCAGGTCAAATGGCGTTCGATTGAGCTCCGAGACCCCGGCTATAACGAAAATGATAAAGCCTAGAATCTGGGGAATGAAATTCCAATGCCAGAAACCGCCTGTTTGATGATCAACGATCGTATGTAGATTTAGACTACCCGTCATCATGATGACACCGATAACGGAGATGACGAGCGGTACCTCGTAACTGATCATTTGAGCTGCGGAACGCATCCCGCCAAGCAGCGCATATTTGTTATTAGATGCCCATCCGCCGAGGATAATTCCAATTGTAGAAATCCCCGTTAAGGCTACATAAAAGAGCAGTCCGACATTCAAATTCGCATTAAACATCCGATCCGAAAACGGAATCGTAGCAATAATCGTGAACGAAGGGATAAACGTAATGACAGGCGCCAGAATGAAAAGCTCGCGCTCCGCTTTTTTAGGAATCGTATCCTCTTTAATAAGAAGCTTGAAGACGTCCGCAACACTTTGCAGAAGCCCGAAAGGCCCCGTTCGGTTCGGTCCGATCCGCATCTGCATCCAGCCGATAACCTTACGCTCGAAGTAGATCGCATAGGTTACGAAGCCTAGGACCAACATCAGCATAACGATGCCCCAGAACAGGAAAACGAAGAAGTTCGTCCAAGTTAGACTCTCCTCCAATAAATTCACCATTAGGCATCCACCTCCCCAACGACAATATCGATGCCGCCTAGAATCGTAATCAAGTTGGTCATCGACTCACCGACCAGCAGCTTGGGCAAAATTTGCAGATTCACGAAGGAAGGTCTGCGGAATTTCAGACGGAAAGGCTCTTGTTTGCCTCGGGAAATAATGTAGCAGCCTATTTCTCCGCGCGGAGACTCGATAGCTGAGTACACTTCTCCTTCTGGAGGGCGTATCACCCTAGGCACCTTGCCCATGGTTTCACCTTGCTCCGGGAACTGTTCCACGGCTTGCTCCAGAATACGAAGGGATTGCTTCACTTCCTCCATACGCAGCAAGTAGCGATCATAGCAGTCACCGCCGCTGCGAACAGGCACGTCGAACTGAAAGCGGCTGTACAAGCTGTACGGCTGCGTTTTGCGGATATCCCAGTCTACACCCGTACATCTTAGGTTAGCGCCGCTAAGGCCATATGCAATGGCTGTCTCTGCATCATACTTGCCTACACCCTTGATACGGGATAGAAAGATTTCATTCCCAGTTACTAACGTGTGATACTCTTCCAATTTCCCGTACATATAAGGAATAAACTTCTTAACTTTATCGATCCATCCGTCAGGAGCGTCCCATTTCACCCCGCCTACACGCATGTAGTTGTAAGTTAAACGAGCGCCGCATAATTCGTTAAACAGATCAATAATAATTTCTCGATCACGGAACGCGTATAAGAACGGGCTCATCGCGCCAATATCCAGCAAATAGGTACCCCACCAAACCATGTGAGAGGCGATACGTTGAAGCTCCATCACGATTAAGCGAAGAAACTCCGCTCGTTCTGGTACTTCCAGCTGCATCATTTTCTCTACGGCATTCACAAGCACGTAGTTGGTCGTCATCGCCGATACGTAATCCATACGGTCCGTGTAAGGAATAATTTGTGTATAGCTAAGGTTCTCAGCTAGTTTCTCTGTTCCTCTATGTAGATAGCCCATCACGGGTATTGCTTCTTTAATAACTTCCCCATCCAGCTTCACAATCACGCGGAAAACCCCGTGCGTACTAGGATGCTGAGGACCAACGTTTAACAGGAGTTCTTCTGTCCGTAACACGAGCTACACCTCCGGGTCAAGCGGTTCGTAATCTTTGCGTAGGGGATGGCCGACCCAATCGTCAGGCATCATGATTCTTACTAAGTTAGGGTGACCTGGGAAATCGATACCCAATAGGTCATACACTTCCCGCTCATTCCAGTTCGCGGTAGGCCATACTGGAGCCACAGAAGGAATACTTGGCTGTTCTCGATCTGTTTTCACTTTCACACAATACTCATTCTTGTGTGTGAGTGAAAGCAGATGATACGCCACCTCTAGGTGCGTCTCTTGGTCTACGCCCGAGAGATTGCGCAAGTAATCGCAGCGCAGCTCCTCGTGATCCCTGAGCGTCTGTGCGGCCTGTGACCAGCGCGAGCTGTGAATGACCACGTAAGGACGATGCGCGTCCCTTTCGTTGATGAATGCGTCGACGACGGCGTCTTCGCCAACGTCGGCTTTCAGGATGTTGACCAGCCGATCAAGCAGCGGCTGGTTCGGTGAAGGCTCCTTCGGCGCTTCAGGCTCCGCCGACTCGGGCTTCGCCGCGCGCGCGCTAGCTCGCGCAGCGCGTGCTTCTGCGGCGGCCTGGGCTTTGGCCGCCTTCTCGTCGTCCCCAGCGTCCGCAGGCGCTGGGGTTTCGGCTCCAGCCGACGCGGGCTCGCCCGTCGGCTCAGCGGCCGCCCGGCTAGCTGCGCGGGCGGCTCTCGCCGCGGCGCGCTCCGCTGCCGCGTCACTCCCCTTCGCTGCGCCTGCGTCGCCGCTGCTTGCAGCTCGCTCCGCAAGCTCAGCCGCAGGCGCGTCGCTCGGCTCGCTCGTCGTCTGCGCAGCCGGATCAGCCGCTTGTATCTCCGCCGCGCGATCTACAGCCGCTTGCACGTCAGCGCTAAGCGGCGTCTTACTCGCACGCGCCTCCGGCGTAAGCTCGCCCACTTCTGCAATCGCCTCTTCTAACGGCGATTCTTTCACTTTCTTATCATCAGCAGGAGGTGTATGATCTACTTTACTCTCCGGCTTCTTCTCATCACTCATCGATTGGTCACCTGCTTCCCAGTCTTCGCTTCATAGCGAATCTTCTCCTGAAGCTTGTTTATCCCATAAATGAGTGCAGCCGGGTTCGGTGGACAACCTGGAATATAAACATCAACCGGAACAATTTGGTCAACTCCCTTAACGACGGAGTACGACTTCACATAAGGTCCACCTGCCGTAGCGCAGGACCCCATCGCAATGACCCATTTCGGTTCAGGCATTTGTTCGTAAAGTCGGCGCAGCAAAGGAGCCATTTTCTTCGTTACTGTCCCCGCCACAATCATGACATCAGATTGTCTAGGAGACGTACGGAAGATGACTCCGAAACGGTCTAAATCATAATGAGATCCGCCGGTCCCCATCATTTCGATGGCACAACAGGCCAGACCAAAAGTTAACGGCCAAAGCGAATTACTGCGAGCCCAAGCTTTCACTTGCTCCAGTGTCGTCATAAAGACGTTACGGTTTAATTCTTCCCGTTCTTCGGGAGATATTGACTCTAAACTGAAGTCCATTGCAGCACCTTCTTCTTCCAAGCGTATATTAATCCAATGGCAAGCAAGGCTACAAAAATACACATTTCCACTAAAGCAAAAAGTCCAAGCTGATTAAAAGCAACAGCCCACGGATACAGGAACACGGTTTCCACATCAAAGATGACAAACATCAAAGCAAATAAATAATAACGAATGTTAAACCGGATTTGTCCCTCACCTACAGGCTCATTACCACTCTCATACGTCGTATACTTCTCATCGACAGGTTTACTCGGTCTTAACCATTTGCCAGCCGTTAGCGCTACAATAGGGAGAATAATACCCAACCCTAGAAAAATCGCTACGATTACATAGTTATTTGTATACATCATGTGAATGTAACCGCCTCCATTCGTATTTGCTTTTCTTTTGCGTGCTACTAGTTTTGGTAATATTCACCTTCAATATTATAACAAAAAGCCTTTTGGGCGTCGATGACTAATTCCAAACCTTACTTTTCATCAGTCCTAGTGAGTAGATTTCCCAAATGTATCCTAATCTAGTCATGCAATTAATAAAGTGATTAGTCAGTTATCGATTAGGCTAATAAGTAGCAGTGGATGATGAAAAGCAAAACACCGTCCTTGGAGCAAATAAGAACATTCCTGTAGACGCTAATATTTGGCCTTTGAAATAAAAGGAGCGTCTCCTGTACGATGGGGTTGCAACGGGTCAATGCCCTTAATAG
>NZ_LMSP01000010.1 GCF_001429545.1 Paenibacillus sp. Soil787 | reverse complement strand
ATTGGCGTTTGGAAAAAGGTTGGGATGAAGATGAGTAACACCTCGATCGTYTGCGTACGCGTTGCCCAYACTGAGTCTGGGTTCAGCTTGACAGCAACAGACGAGATGGAAGCATTTGCGCCCAAGCTTACGGCAAGCGTAGCCGGATAAGCACCGGAACCACTCTCCCAGTATGTAGTGGCACTGCCGTCATTCGCATTTGTTGCGACATATGTTTGCGTGCTTGACGATGCTGTGATCGTTTTGCCCACAGCGAGGTTGGTACCGCTTGCGACACTGCCGTTACGCGTTACCGTATTGCTTGCGGCAGAAACGTTGCCTGCTGCATCCTTCGCTGTAACGTAGTAACTGACCGTGGCCGTATCCGGCTGGCTATCGGTGTAAGTAAGYACATTGCCAGCTACACTTCCGCGCAGACTGCCATTCGCGTAGATGTCGTAGCCGGTTACGCCTACATCATCCGTTGAAGCGCTCCATGTCAGTTTGACTTGACCAGAAGYTGGCGTTGTGTACGCCAAATTTGCTGGTGCAGTCGGCGCCTGTGTATCCCCAGTCGCGGCTCCGTATACTTCAAATTCGGAAAGCTGCGCAGCAGGCCAGCCTGTATTGGCGGTGACTGTCAATTTGACATATCGGGCAGAAGCTGCCGTGAAATTAATGGTCACAATGTTGTTGCTTGTAGGATTAAATGTATAGCTAGCTGAGTCTGTGAGATTGGTATATGTAGAATCATTCAAGCTACCGAGTACGGAAAGCGTTTGGGTCCGCGTTCCCCARCCGMCAGGAAGCTTCAGYACGACCTGATTGACGGAATACGTGCTTCCCAAGTCTACGCGAATCGATTGGGGAAATGCATTATTCGTGCTTTCCCAATATGTGGCTTGATTGCCGTCGTTGACGTTAGTCGCCACATAGACATCGTTATAGCCGGTTGCGGTGACTGGTTTGCCTGCCGATAGATTCGTGGCTGCAAGAGCAGCTGGCACTGCTATTCCTAACTGAGCGAACAATACCGCCAAAATAAGAGAGGGCTGTTTGATTATGACGTTAGTCGCCACATAGACATCGTTATAGCCGGTTGCGGTGACTGGTTTGCCTGCCGATAGATTCGTGGCTGCAAGAGCAGCTGGCACTGCTATTCCTAACTGAGCGAACAATACCGCCAAAATAAGARCGACAAGCATAATTCTTGAATTATGAACTCGATTGAACTKCAACTTCATTAGAATTAAACCTCCTAATTAGTAAACATGTAAAATTTGCAGGTACCTGTTACAAAAAAATGAAAGCGCTTCCCACTCCTTCAGCGATTAAAGTGACGCCGCTTAATTACTAACCTCCACCTCCTATCCTAGCGACGGCCGCTATCTTAATCATAACAAACAAGTGAATGAGCGTACGATGTGCATCTTTACTTAGTTCGTGTGCAAAATTACGAAATCTTACAAATTTCAGGAAGAATTATTTCATTACAATAATTATTTCAAATGGCATAACGAGAAGACCTCTCAGCAAGTGAGAGGTCTTCTTTTCTTTCGTCTGAGCCTGCTTATTTATTCATTAAATTCGCGTCTTGCAGCAGTCGATGCAGCAGAACCGCCGCTTCCGCACGCGTTGCCAGCGCCTGTGGCGCGAGTGACGAATCACTTTGGCCTTGCATCAAGCCACGAGCGACGATATCTTGCATAGCGTCTTTGGCCCATTCGCTTATCCATACACGATCTGCGAATACACGCAACACATCTGCATGTGATACAACTGGATTCGTATCCGCAAGCTTCAGTGCCCGCTCGATCATAACGGCAATTTCTTCACGCGTAATGGCCCGATCAGGATGGAAATTGCCAGTATCATCGACTTCGATAAGTCCATACTCAGCTGCTGTAGAAGTGGCATAAGCGAACCAATCGTGAGCGTTGATGTCGTGGAAAGCAGATGGCTTCGGCTGTGATACGCTTGCAGCAAGCCCCAGCGCACGTACCAGCATAGCCGTGAACTCTGCTCTAGTCACCTGATCGTCTGGTGCAAAGGAGGAGTCCGATTTTCCGTTTACGATCAGCTTTGAGGCCAGCAATTCGACCTCCGATTTCGCCCAGTGCCCGGTAAGATCAGCAAACGTTTTGTTAAGGAGTACGACGGTATAGATACTATTCGTCGTGCTTTTGATCGTTACAACAGTTTTACCATCCACGATGGAGAACAAAGCAGGAACATATTGGAACTCGCCAGTTTCCGGATGATAGACAAGAGCTGTTGCCGAGGAGGCGTCTACGGCACCGTCAACGGTCAACGTTCTGGTAACATAGATGTGACCAAAATGATTAAGTACTAGGGTCTGGTCACCAGCAATCAATGTAACCTCAAAGCTAACTGGTGAATCCAGCAGTTTCCCGCCGAGCTGGGCAGCCTGCGTTTCGACCTTGTTCCTTTGATCGCCATCCTGCTTCACGATGCTCACTTTCAGCGTAGCTTTTGAAAGATCTACACCGCTTATGCCTTGCGCAGTAAGCAATTTCCCAATATCGGCAGGAAGTACAAAGCTTGCATTCAAATGTTGAATGATAAGTTGCGCATCTGGCATCGCAGTCACGACTTTCACCAATGACGATGCTGGCAGTTGGAACTCAGCTGCGTTGCCTGTTAATTCGCTTTGAATGCGGATCACGGGTTGATTGTTTTTGATAAAATCCGCAATCTGCTGATCAGTGATCTGAACGATTGGCACATCCGAGCTATTGCTTGTCGTGCCAGATGGTCCACTTGTAGGATTTTCTCTGGGTATGCTTGGTTCGACTTTCGTGCTCGCAAAACCTTTGCCTGTTTCGTTAACGACAAAACCCGCACCGGCATTATTAGCTACATCTTGGATTTTGGCGTTGCGGATAATTACATTATCAAAGCTTGCAGAACCTGCAACGGTATTTGCGACTTCCAAACCTGTTGTACCTGCACCATCGATCACATTATTCTTAAATGTAACTTGGTTTACAGGTGATGTTCCTTGGATGGAAATGCCTTGGTACATACTGTCGAGCGCAATGTTATCGCTAATTAGGACAGGGCTGGCAATCGGTTTCGCATCGGCATAAACCCAGATTGCGCCAAAATTCAGATTGAGGCCAGCATCCCGGCTTCCTGTTCTAACCAGTGTGTTGCGCTGAACAAGCGTCGTCCCATCAAGAGGCGTAACCGGACTGAACCTTGTGGAGACAGTGATTCCCCCGCCGAGACCGATTGTATCTTTGAGCACGTTATCTGTCATCTTGTTATCCTTACCGCCGAAAACAACCATATTGTTGGACAGCCATGGCAGTTGGACAGTGTCGAAGCGGAACGTATTTCTGTCCGTGTTATCGCCTGGATAACCTTCGTTCAAAGTCGACCACATGGCTAGACCGTCGTCCCCGGCGTAGCGGACGTTCGTCTCTTCGACCATACTGTTTTTCGTGTTCGTGCTGAAGTTCATACCGTCCGCCATCAAGTTGCGGATTCGCAGACCGCCGACGTAGAAACCATCTGTGTATTGATCCTTGCTGACGCCAAAATCACCTCTCGGACGCGCAATCCACATTCCCGTTTTCGTATGCTCAATCCAAACGCTCTGGATCGTGGAGCCTGTTCCAAATGCGCCTTCAAACCCATTCGTATGTGCGTCGTCATTACGGATGTTCAACTCGCCGTCAATAGCCAAGTCATACACGCGAATGTTATTTCCGTTTCCGAAAAATTTAGCTCCTTTCAGATTCGTGTACCACATGCCAGCGCCGCGAATGGTTACATCGTTAAGAAGAAACACATGCTGCATCGTTTCCTGACTGACATTCACCCCAAGATCCGATCCGCTGCCATTGGATAATTCAAAATCTCCCGCAGGGAACCAAACTCCCTTATGCTGCGAGCTAGCTGCTGCCAAAGCATCCTTGAATGCTTGTGAATCGTCCTGACCATCGTTCGGAACCGCTCCAAAATCCGTGACTGAAACGAATCCGGCTGGCATTGTATAAGTAGTGTCAGGAGCTTGCTCCATTTCTGCAAAATCAATGAAATACGAAGACGCGGTGCTATTTGCATCCACTTGCAACTTGATCGTTGCTCCCGCATCCACATTGCTGATCCGTGTATGAATCTCGTCAAAGAAGCGGTGTGCGCTGCCCTGCTTTGGATCATTCGACCAAGGATAGTTGCCATATTCCCAAGCATATTTAGAAGTCAAATCCAGATCTTTAACTTTCGTACCGTTCACATAAAGTCCTATCTTCGCGTTCATGCCGGTTCCGTCCGCATTGTCAGGAATGGAGTAACGCAGTACGAGTGAGTTGGCTTTATGTGCGGCCTGGAATTGCACAAACTGACCGACTTGATCCATCTTCACTGCTTGCTTACCTGATGCTTCATTAGCCAACTCATGGTACGTGCGCGATGGACCAACGATCGTGCCGTTCGTTTCTCCCTGTTCGGCTTCATAAGTTGTATAGCTTTCAATAGCGCCTCTGTAAGCTTTGTTTACTGCTTGATGAACGATCAAAGAATCAATTGCAACATGGCCGCTATCCCCAGTTGCGAATTCGAAGGATACAGAGTTGAATCCTGCGCGAAGCGGAAGATTCACTTGAACGGCTTGCCAGCCGTTTCCTTTGGCAAAAGTCAGTTGCTGCGTTTGGATGCCATTCACAAGTAAGCTTAACGTTTGATCGGCAGCCGATGTATTCGCGTACTGAATTGTCGCTGCATACGTTTTAGCTTCTTGCGCGTTCACAGCGACAATCGCTCTTGCACCTGCAGCCACGAAATGATCTGCGTACCTGCTGCCGGAATAACCCGCTAGATTTGAGCCAGACTGAACGCCGCCGCTAAGGAATGCGTTTTCCAGTTCGTACACGGCATCTCCAAGAACAGGTTCTAAAGACCAAAGCGCTGAATCTTTCGATTGAGCAGTTGTTCCTTGCTTAACGGCCCCATCTTGAGCAAATAGACGCTGTCCAGTGATGGAATTGACAATTTGTTGATAGCCCAGCATGTCATTGATATTCCACTGCGCTGATCGCATACCGCTATCACTATTGGAGCTGGCCACTTGATTGTCTACAAGAGACTCAAGCAGGTGCCCAGTCGCGCGATTTTTCAGTGCTTGATGTCCATTCACTTGCTGGACCAGCCATTCGCTGCTTGCCTCCAATTCATTTTGACTGCCAAGTAAAACTAATCCCGATTGTTCATATACATATTGACCCGATTGTTTATTACCAATACGAACATAGTTGGTATCGTCAATAACCGGCGTTGTCGTTTTTACATTTCTAGTTTCGGAGTTATTTGGAGTCTTAAGCGTACCCGTTGCAGACTCAAAGGTCCATTCCAGCTTCTTTTCCGAATCTCCTTGCAGGAAATAAAGACCTCGTTCTGGATAACCAGCTCCATTCACCGTATTCAGGTATTCATCGTTAAAAGAACCATTATTGCTGCGTATACGGAATTTACCTGTTCCAGTAACGTCCTCGATTACCCACTGCGACGCTTGGTTATCGCTGGATGCAGCCGTGTCCTGCATGTAAGCATACGTATCGTTCATTGTCATATAACCGCCGGTAGCTGCATTTTTGAGGCGCTGAATGCCGCCCGCGGATTCGATGGTCCAATACGCATAGGCGTTGTCTGCATCTGGCGATCCATAAAGGATAGCGCCACTGCTATTTTCGAACAGATACTGGCTGTTATCCGCATTTTTGATACGAACTGGCGCAGTCGGCAGCGCTGCTGATACTTGTACAGGTTCTACAGCGAATAACGCACTGTCATCGTTTGCTTTGACTTTACTGACTTTGACGCCATTGGTTCCAGCTTCATCATAAATGTAATGCGCGTTGCTCCATCCGCTTTTCAACATCACATATCCAGGTGTATTGGAGTCTAGAAGCACCCAGTTCGCGCTGGCCCAAGCAGCATAAATCGTTTCGTACAAAAGCAGGTTCTCTGGCGGATTGTCCTTTTCAATGTCAGGTACGACATTTTCCAAAGCAAGGCCGTAACCGCTCTTCGCATTCTTGAGATAAACTTGCATCGAGTTATTTTGGGAGACACTGACGACCCAAACAGAAGAAAGATCGGATGACGGGAGATCTCCGTATTTCATGTTATGATCGGCGTCTTCGTAAAGGTATTGGCCTGTCTGTTTGTTCTTAAAACGCGCCGTCATCGGCAGTGTGCTGTCCGAAACCGGAACAAACCTCCAGTTTTTGCTTCCCCATGCAGCAGGAATTTCAATATATTCCGCGTATTTATTCAGATTTTGCACATTGATGAACTTCTGTTGATTAGGTTGCTGATTCGGATCATTTACACTATGGATTTGCTTCGTATCTCCGGTAGTTTCAATAACCCAAATCGCGCTGGTCCACGAATCTTCGACAGTTGTCACCTTCAAGTGTCCGTCCACAGGATTTTGAATATTGATGTAATGGCCTGTGGCACGGTTTTTGATCCGTTTGCGACCAGCGAACTTCTCAATTAGCCATTGCCCGCGTTGATTGTCCGATTTCACATTGCCATATTTCACATTGCTGTCGGTATCTTCATACAAGGCCAAAGAGGTCCATGTATTCACGATTTGCACGTACTGATTCACGCCGGCTACCACCGATGGATCTTCAAAAAGCCATTGAACCTCGTCCGTATTCGGATTTGCCACGCTGGATTGGGCAAAACCAAGACCATTCGTTACATGGATATAAGTCCCCGCATATACAGCGCTTTGCACCGTTACATAATCGTCGTACATCAATGAATTGCTGATCTGCCACTGATCGTCTCCAGAGCTATTCGGCTGGTGCAGGCTTTGCAGCGGATCACCGGGTTGTGAAATATTTTCCATACTGATATAGTTGCCGGTGCCGAGATTGCGAATTCGTTTCTTGCCGTTATAATCTTCAACAATCCACTGATACACATTCCCTGTCACGGTTCCAGATGGAATCGGCCCATATTTCACCGTGTCTTGATCCTCATACAAATATTTGTCACTCACCTGCTGTGAAGTGAAATTGGCGATAAGGACAGGCTTTACATCTGCCGCCATCTCGATTTTCCACTGAGCATTATCTCGCGTGGGTATCGACCAATTGTTGGAACGGGCGAACGTATCATCGAATTGGCTGTTCAGCACATAGGTCTTGCTTCCGGCTTCAATATCATCAGTATCTCCTGGAAGCCGATCGGTTCCTTTTGCGAATACGTTTGTAAAGGTTACCCATCCATCGGCTATGCCTACTGCCATGGTCCATTCATTTTTAGTTGTACCGGTAAACGGAAGACTTTTGATCTTATCCCAAAATGTACCTTGTGTAATGTAGTGACCTGTGGCCCGGTTCTTTAAACGCACTGTTGTTGACCCGTCGCCGTTAGCTGCCACCTGTTCAATGAACCAGTGTGAGTTCGTATCGTCCATGGGCACTTTGCCGAATTCGATAAGACCGTCTTTATCCTCGTACAAGTATTGTCCTGCGCGATACTGATTGACGATTCGAACAGGACTCTCA
The DNA here is from genome assembly GCF_001429545.1 of Paenibacillus sp. Soil787. Lineage (GTDB taxonomy): Bacteria > Bacillota > Bacilli > Paenibacillales > NBRC-103111 > Paenibacillus_E. The sequence goes on along the minus strand of NZ_LMSP01000010.1, from coordinate 98,095 downwards.
TCGCTGGCAGTCTCTAATTGCCACTGTGGACTTTCCCAGGTAGCCCCGATATCGGAGCTCACTTGACCGTAGCCAAGCTGGTCTTCCTCGTGGATGAACAGGTTTTGTGTTAGATCCTTCACGCTGCGAATCGTCACATAGCCAGCCCGGCTAGCATCCTGAATAAGCCATTGGCCATTAGCTGAACTGCTGCCTATTGCATCGCCAGTCAAAGCATCAGATCGCTTGGTCACATGGTTAACGGTGATGTAATGACCCGTCTGCATGTTCTTGATTCGTTTAAAACCAGTGCCATCTGGTGCATCTTCCAGCAGCCATTTCGCTGATTGATCCGCTGCGCTCGTATAACCGTAGCGGACAACACCAGACGAATCTTCGTATAGATAATTGCCCTTCCACTTGTTTTTGATCCGAACGACCGAACCGCTAGCAGTGTTTGACGAGTCTGTAACACTCGGTCCGCTTGACGGAACATTCGCATAGGCCGTCGTTTGAAACGGCAGTACTAACAGAATGGCCAGCAGAATCATCAAATTTCGTCTAAATAAACGTATCACCCTTGACATTCCTCCAATTGAAATAGAAATAGCTTCCTCTTCCAAGTATATGAATGCGCTTTCATACGAGCAATGTGTAATATTATGGTAATCATGTCCAAATTTACTTACCTACAAAAAAGCATCCGTTTCTCATCAATATTTAATGAGAGCGGATGCATAAGTAATCTTCCTATTTCAATTGCTGAAGCAAAAGCAATATTAATCAAAACTCTATTTGGACGTCGCTCCATCGTTCATCCATTTATTTCTGTAACTCTCAACAGAGTATACTTGGAATGAACTAACGTCTTCATGCCGCTCATCGCCCCCGCATCTCGTTGACCAGCCGTTGCATCGCCTTTTTCATGTCCTCCGGCGGCTGCTTCACCCGTTCCCCGTGGCCGGGAAGCACCCATTCGAAAGTTTCAGCAGCAAGCCGTTCCATAGAAAGCCCCTGCTCTTCCCAGGAATACCAGCAATAATCCTCGAACGCCTCCAGCGCCCCTCGGTGCCGGTCCCATGCTAAGTGGTCACCCGTGAACAAAAACCGTTCCTGATACAGCAGCACCATCGAGCCACGTGTGTGGCCCGGAACAACGACGATTTTCATCTCGTTATCCCACTGTACATCCTCGAAGCCCTCAATCACATGTTCCGCGTCGGGTTGCGCCTCCCTCTCGATCGCATGGATGATGCGCTTGGCGCCGAACCGCTCTGCATACAACTTCGCATCCGCCACATCGTCCCGGTGCGTGAGGAAGATTGTATCGATGCCGCCCATTTCCTCGAACCTTCGAGCCAAGGACGGCACGAAGCGCGGCGCATCGATAAGCCAATTGCCTTTCGGCCGTAAGATAAAATAAGAGCTGCCGCCGAACGATTTGGGCGACGTATATCCACAATAATGGACACCATCCTCCAGCAGCAACGGAAAGTCGGCCATCGCCTCGGCGATGTCTCTCTTCTCCTCGCTTACTATAGCCGCTGTCGGACAAGAGAGCATGGCTTGCAGTGCCTGCTTCTGCTCGAGTCCCGTTTCAGGCTGTTGGGCAACGGTGGAGAATCCTTTAGCTTCGGTGAATATCCTCGGCGCGAGCTGGCGGCACGTATCGCAATCAATACAGGCGGACGTGACGAACAGCGGACCGGGCACATTCGTATCCAATCGGCGATGTGAGCTCATGCGATCAGCCTCCATTTAGGGTTAAAATAACTTCCCTTTTCCCTTAACAGTTGTGTCATAATTTTAAAAAGAATACGAGTTACATTACTTACTCGCACTAATATGGTTATCATACCATTCCCTACCAGTAGCCCACTTTTTAGAAGCTGGATTCTCTTTTAGTATTTCAGAACAGGCGATTGCCATAATATATTCTTCTAATCCATTTTTATCACGATTAGCAAATTTGGTGAGCATATAATTTAAAGACTTTTCTCCTTGCAAAACAATGTATTTGTAATCCTTATTACTATCTACACCTTTAATATAGTCATACGGATTAGAGGATAGTGCTACTGTATAATCTTTTGGATTAGTAATACTGTTAAGTTTTCCATCGATTGTTTGCTCAAAGGTTATATCCGATGAAACTTTTTCTTCAGTAATACTGCAACCAATCAAACTAAATAAAAATAAACCAGTGAGACTTATTACTATAACGTTCATTGATCTTTTTCTCATAAACTTCTCCTTTCTATTAACCGTTCTTTTCCGTTCTCGTTCACCATCTCTCGGCTTAGCGTAACAAACAAAAGACTTAGTTCCCTTTTTGCTGATGCACTTGAACAAGAGTTTATCATCTATGAACGCACCTACACGTGGTTTCCCAATATCTCTTCAAGGGTCTGTCCCTCCATATTCCATTTTTCTTTTGACCAAATATTTTCAGCTACAAAACGAATAGGTACATATGCATGATCTTGGTGATTCAACACTACATATTCCTTATTGTCCACTTCTTTGGTCACACCATTAAATACAAATTTGGCAGGTAACAAGTATGCTTGAATTGTGTCCGACGCATAACAGCGGTTGTCGCGGTTAAATCAATTCCGCAAATTAGACCTAATACAAACTTTTTCAAAACTCATCACTCCCAACGTTTAATTCTAAAGAATTAGACGAAGCGAACAAGCAATAAGTTTCCATTATAATTGGAATTTTTTACAAAATTTATTAAACACGGTATTCCACTAATCTGCCCGTTTAGTTCAATGAAATCAAAAAAAGGAGCTGCTTCTATGCAGCTCCTGAACTATAGTTTTCCGTTAATTCAGCACATATTTCAATAATCAAATGACTCCATATTTCGTCAAAGCAAAGTAAATGCCATCTTCACTTAGTTGTTTAGTAACGAAATCTGCATTCTGTTTGAGCCGGAGATGCTGGGAACCGTGGTGAGTTGGAGCGCAACACGATCGTGAGTTAGATGGATAAAGAAGCCACCCACGCGTCGACATGTACCACCTCGGCCTGATGGGGGAACACCTTCTCGATTAGAATGCGATGAACCTCGGGGTCGGCGTCGATACAGGCGTCGGAAAGCACCGTAAGGGCAAAGTCTCTATCTGCTGCTTCCCGCAAAGTCGACAGAACGACCCCGCTTGTGGCGATACCGCTGAGAATGAGCGTGTCGATCTGGCGGGACCGAAGGATCACCTCAAGGTCACTTCCTGCGAACGCGCTCACTCGAAGCTTGGTCACAATCGGCTCGTCCAGCCGAGGCTGCACGGATTCATGAATTTGCATCGTCGCTTCGGGAGCTGCCGCTATTCCGGCCCGATTGGCAATCCCCGCGAACATTTTGTTCCTAGAACTAATCTCGGGATAACCTGCTCGAAATGCGATACGTACGTAAATAACGGGAATAGTGTGACTGCGTGCGGCTTCAATAGCCTTTTGAAACGGAAGCAGTGCCTTCTCGCTGCCTACGAATCGCGACACGACGCTGTTTTGCATATCCATGACCAACAGCGCGCATTTGCTCGTTGAATTTTGCATGTGTTGTTATTCTCCTTTTCATCGAGTTGCAACTTGAATCGATCGCGAATCACCTCCCCGTCATAAACGGAGAACTCACTCCGTTTATGATTATACGGAGAACACTCTCCGTTTGTCAATAAATCACCAGTGATGTAATATTTATAAAGAGGTGTTATTCCAAAATGTCTAAAAAGAATATTTCAGCTGGAGACGGTGATACTACAGATTCCGTCGTTTTCACGCCTCCCGAGAAGGCATTGCGTGAAGATGCCAAAAGAAATCGGGATAAGCTGCTTAAAGTGGCCCATAGGGTTTTTACGACCGAAGGCATCTCCGTCTCGATGGATGAAATCGCCCGACGTGCCGGTCTGGGCGTGGGCACCGTCTATCGGCATTTCCCGACCAAGGAAGATTTGTTCTGGGCCGTCATTGTCAGCCACAAGACGCGTCTTATCGAAGAAGCAAATCAATTGCTTTACCACGATGATCCGGGCGAAGCGTTCTTTCATTATTTTGCAAGAATCATACGCGAGGGGATTGCCAACAAGGCGATCACCGATGCCCTTGTTGGCAGTCTGAATAAAGACGCTGGACGTTCGGAGGTTGCGAGGGATTTTTGGCGAGGGATTGATAATCTTCTCATCCGTGCCCAACAAAGCGGCTCCGTTCGGGCTGATGCTCGCTTTGAGGATATCAAAGTCCTGCTTATCGGCATCTTGCTGGCAACCGGGGTCGGCGGGACTTTTCCGGACCGCGTCGTGTCGATCCTATGCGACGGTCTTCGCGGGTAATCAAAAATAACCGCTTGCGACTCCCGAGAGCGCAAGCGGTTAAGACCCATATTTCGCCCTACTTGTTTGTGATACGGTTCCCCGCAATTAATTTTTAACTATCTTCCCTGTTAGCTGAGGAGAATGCCGGTCAATTTGCTATCGGCAGTCTAATGAGCACAACTTTTTTCCAAAAAAGACGTCATGTCTTAAACTTTATTAGTTTTAATTCAATATTCTTTAATTAAAGATATTTGGAAGTGAAAGCCACAATTATCTTTTACGATAGAGCGGATAACGCACCGTTGTTGGAACCTGGATGAGGATCAGCCGCATTGGCTCTTCATCCGTGTTCGTAATTGCTACCTCTGTCTCTGACTCAGCAGCTGCAAGAATAAAATCTTTGTGATGAAACTGTACAGGTTGCTTCGATGTCCCTGACTCTCCCCATGTTCCCTGCCCGCGTATGGCTAAAGCCGTTAATGTATAGCCGGCATCAATCTTATGTTGATAATGGGCACCGCTATTTACCTCAACATCCCACATTTTAATATCAGCAACCAACTGTATGGGAGCATCTGTACCAATTACCCTTTTCACTTTATACCCTGCTTCGTGGCTTTCTTGTGGAAATTCTTCATGCTCATACTGTCGATAGGTTGGCTCTCTCCGCATCGCTTCCGTCAACTCAGGCTCGAACCATATTTGAAAAAGCTCCGCATTGGCACTTAGTTTCTCTTGATGACTAACGCCAGAGCCTGTTTGCATGACCTGCGCCCCGCCGGCTCCGACTGTGCTGTCAGTACCCAGAGTATCCCCGTGAAAGGCACTGCCTTCTACCACATAAGTCATAATCTCAAAGCCTTGATGAGGATGCAGGCCGATCATGGCTTCGCTGCTTGAAGTGGCCCATGCCCAATAAAATAAGGGACCCACTCGCTTAATAACCGATCCTTCGCCTGAAAAGCCAATCGGTTTTTGCTCTTTGATTTTCCCGCCGTCAAATTCACCAATTCCCTGCATCGCAGGTGTGTACACTCGTGCTTGCATATTGAACAGCCCCCTAAATTTAGATTTCATCTCATGCGGCCAGCCTACCCCTACAGCACTCCTTTCCCCAATTTCTTGAGCAGTTCAATCGCCACTTGCTGCTCCTCCTGCGTAACAGTCTTCATTAAAGAATGGATTTTAGCGGCATGTTCGGGAAAGATCCGATTAAACAATTCATTTCCAGCGTCCGTAATTTCAGCATAGATCACCCGACGGTCTTCATTTGAAGGCACGCGTCTCAAAAGATCTTTCTTCTCCAGCTTGTCGATATTGTACGTTATACTGCCGCTTGTTATTAATATTTTCTCTCCAATTTGCTGCAAAGGAATTTTCCCCTTCGCATATAACACTTCAAGAATCATAAATTCTGAAGGTGACAACCCGTATTGTTTCGCATCCTGTACAGCTTGTTCCGTGATCGCTTTGTAAGCCTTGGAAAGAACAACAAACAACTTGAGGGAAGTCTCGTGAGCATTATCTAGTTGAATAGGCATTAAACTCACCTCCAGCTTTTATCTTTGATTCAAATATCTTTAATTCAAGATAAATGTACACCTTGAACTAATTAAAGTCAAGATTTATAGGAAAATATTTTAGGTTACAATCTCGATAATGGCAAATTTAATAGACTGGGTACCTCTTCGGAAAGTTTGTCATGCATAACCCAAAACTATAATCATGTATTTTAAAATAAAGTTCGCCGTCACCTTTACTTTCGTAAATAATACCTTCATTCTGTAAGCAAGTTTTGACTTCATCAATGAAAATGGAATTTGTTACTCCGAAACTTACATTTATCGTTGGCGGTAAAGCAAACATGGAAATAGGAATCCATTTTCTTGTCTTTGAAGGAATAACGGCATGTGCTGTTCCCCCAATTGCGAAAGTAAAGTTATCAGATACCTTATCAAGTCTGAGCTTGAGAACTCTAACTAACAATTCTCTGAAATGAATGACACTATCTACTGGAAATCCAATTTCTCTCAGATAAAGTATTTTTAACGGACCGTTGGATGGTAAAATGCCTTCCTTTACATAATTATGAGTAATGATTTCTAGTAAATTCCCGTCTCCATCTCGAAAATACACATTTTTCCCTGTCTCAAAAACGTCCACAATCCTGCCATCTATCCACTTTAGAAGTGAAATACGTTCCTTTTCGAACCACTTACTACATTTTCAAACTCTGAATGATTAACCTCAAAGGCAAAATGAGCTGGAGCTATTGGCTCTGCAGTTTCTTCGATTTTTACGATTAAATTGACCATTCGTCAAAAAAAGAATGGAATCGACATCACATTTGGTTCGACCAACCCATGTTATTTATGCATCCTGTCATTTACAATTTATTAGAATGCAATTTTCTTAAATTGAAGGAGGGCTATTTATGAAGCGTAAATGGACAACCCTGGTCGTATCCAGCATCTTGGCTGTCTCAACCGTAATGGGTGGCGGCATATCTGCAATGGCTGCATCGAAGAGCAACACAGGTGGAACTACTGTTCCAGCCAAAACCTATGTAATCGCATTCTCGAACCAGCTTCCGACTGGTTATGCAGCCATGATTCAAGCGGCAGGCGGGCAAGTTGTTCGGGCCATTCCTGAGATTGGAGGATTGGAGGTGCGTTCGTCCAGCACCGAATTTATGACCAAACTGCAGTCATTCAAAGATATTTCTGCTGCCAACGTTCAGATGGTACATAAGCTGAGCGATGGTACAGTAGATCCCTCTACAGCTGACGGTCAGCCAGTTACAGATATTCCCCAGCCGGAAGCAACAAGCAGCTACTGGGATTATCAGTGGGACATTAAGAAAGTGACGAATGACGGAGCTTCGTTTGCGATTGAAACCGGCGGCACAGGCGGCAAGCATAAGGCCGTTGTAGGCATTATCGACAGCGGTATCGATGCCAATCATCCCGACTTAAAAGCTAACTTCCTCGGTGGCATGAACTTTGTACCCGCAGGAACAGATGCCAGTGAAACCGGTGATCCTAACGATCTACTGGACCGCGAAGGACACGGAACGCATGTGGCAGGTTCGATTGCTGGGAACGGTAAAGTCAGAGGGGTCGGCCCGAATCTTGGCATCCGCTCCTACCGCGTATTTCCAGGCGGCCAAGGTGCGCCTACGGCCTGGATTGTAGCTGCTATCATTCAGGCGGCGAACGATAAGGTTGACGTCATTAACATGTCAATCGGCGGATTTGACTCCCAAAAGTATTATATAGATGGAACCAAATATTCGGATGTTGCTGACCTTTTGCTTTGGAAACGTGCCATTCAATATGCTGTGAACCATAATGTAACGGTGGTAACGGCAGCTGGTAATGAAGGTCTCAACCTACGCGACAACAAAGCGGTGACCGATTATCTAAACGCTACATACGGTTCCCCTGGCGTAGTATTTAAAGGAAAAACAACAGAAACACCTGGCCAAATCAATGGTGTCATCAACGTTTCGTCCTCTAATAAGTGGTCGACGAACAGTATCGCATTTTACTCCAATTATGGAATAAATCAAATTGATGTAGCCGCACCAGGCGGCGACAATGGCCCCGTATATGCTGCAACTCTGGATTTGAACCAACGGGATTTCCACTATCGCGCCCTAAGCACATGGCCTACTTATTTGCCTTCGTATTTCACTTCTAACCTGCATAGCTACGCGCTGCTCCACGGTACATCCATGGCAGCTCCGAAAGTGGCTGGTATTGCAGGCGTCATTAAAGCAGCTCATCCGGAGTTGAACCCTGCTCAAGTAGCCGCGTTAATCGAAAAAACGGCGATCGATTACGGCCCAACCGGTAATGATGCAATTTATGGCGCAGGTGAAGCGAATGTCTACAATGCCCTAGTCAAATAAGTTCATGATCGAACAAGCCCAGTGCCAAATACGGCGCTGGGCTTGTTTGATTTCTTACATACCTTTCTCTACCAAGGGATAACACCGTTCTCGTCAAAAAAACCGCAGCTAGGCCTATCCTCAGGGAGCTCCACGCGGCGAGATAATACGGTTGCGACTTGTTCAACGGTCCGTGTGCCCAGAAAACTGTTGAGACCCGTTGCCGTAAAACCCGGATCCGCAGCGTTTACCTTAATTGCTGTATCTCTAAAACTGACATTAGATTAGCTATCCTTATGACAAACAAAAAAGTTGTCACATCCACTGGATTATAGGTCGGCTTGAAAGCGAAACTCTGTGGAGTGATTCGAACATTTAAGCTGTAAATCTTAGGATCGCGGGGAACGAGGAGACGTTATCTCGGTAATTATGTCTATGAAGGACCCGCACGCGGAACGTAGGGGCCTTATTTTGGCGTTTTACCGGTTTTTCCACCCCGAAAGCGGGAAATAGAGGCTCCTCGTTCCGCGAAAACGTGAATTACGCGATTTTGAGAAAAATAGAGCTTCTACGTTCCGCTAAATCCGTTGATGCCGGTTCTACTGAAATAGCCTGCATAAGTGCAGTCTTTTTAATCGAGTCCGACGATTAGGGAGGAATCCCTGCAAATATACAGTATTATTTCAGCATTTCTGCTTGTACCTGAGAAGTAGCTGCGAAAAAGTGTATTTTTGCAGGCATTCTATTTACCGAGCTAAATAAGAGATAAAAAGGATGTATATATGCAGCCATATCTGCGCTTCGTTGAAGTTCGTATCGCACGTCGTTTTTCCCTGCTGCCCCTGTGACAGCGGAAAACCATCCTTTCGTGCAGAGCGACTGCCGCGTTCGAACGGCAGTTCAGTGATTGATGCCTAAATGAGTCACCACATCATTTGGCCGCAGCGGACGAGCGATTCTGTATAGGCGGCGGACCCTGTCGAGACGAGACGAACGGTTTCCCCCTCTCCTACACGCTGCTCAAAGCAGTCTTTATTTGATCCCCTAATCGACTTTATCATTGATATATACGATTTTTCGAACATAATTTGCGGTATTCATGGCAAAATTTTTCACTTTAGCCAGCCCAGGGAATTTTCTATCAAGCATCGAAACAGAAACAGTGCTCAAACCAAATCCGGGACTTTGGAAAGAGCCCACATATTCATAGTAGTTGACTCACTTGGACACTCCTCATAGCCCTTGCGGGTGATAAACCACTTATCCCCAACTTTATGCATAATTTATCCATAACAAGCTAATATCATAATTTCCTATACCAAAAAAAGCAGGCGACTACCTGCTCTTCAATGTGTATTCAATTATAGTTTTCCGTCGTAATCTGCTGACCACTAGCACAACTTAATACCAACTTGTAAATACAGAAGAAGTCCCATAAGCTAACGGGATTGCGGCTCCGACCATCAGTAGAGGCCCCCACCAGGTGAAGAAAGAGATCCCCATACATAGGCTGATTAAGATCAGTGCCGGCAGTACAAGAATAGGAATTGTAGATTGTAGAGCTTGATGTTTCGTTGTGTCCTGGATAGGAAAAAGAGTCAGAAACGGAGCTGTTAATTCATCCTTACAGAATGATTTTCTCCAAAATACCAAAAGGCATGCAGCAAGGATCCAGATCGTCATTTTAAGGGCTCCCGGCAAAATAAACATAGCTGCACTGATGACAGCGACGAACTGTATCGTTTGTTTCCATTGTGTACCATTTCTAAAAAAGGATTTCGTTAATAAATCAGCGATTCCGTTGCTAGCCCCTTTCCCTTTGAACAAACGCTGCGATTTCCCGAATAAAAGGGGATACTTCCGTGTCGGTTTTCTTTTCCGCTCAACAACACGAATTAACATCAGAGAGACAATTCGCATCCGTGAATCTCTTTCTCTGGCGATATCAGCGAAGAAGGCCCCTTTCTCTTGCAGCCGCATTTTGCTTAAGAAAACAGCCAGCACTAGAAAAAGAAGAATAGCCGCCCAACTATAATAAATGTTATGACTAACCTCCGTAACTAACACTTGATACAAGAAGAATAGACCTGCAAAAATCACAATCCGCAACAACCAAAGCACAATGCCATTTAAACGAAGTGTAAGCAATTGGCGAAGCAAGCCTAAATTTATTTTCAGCAGATACGTAAGCAACCATAAACAAATAACTTGTAACACGCTATAGGCATACGTTTGAACTAATAAAGGAAGAAATACGAGCATCAATATTAACGTAGTGATCCCCTGCAGCACTAGAGAGTATCTATAGCCAAGCAGCATGAGATGCCGAAACCATTTCTGATTCTGCCTTAGAAAAAGCTGGTCCCCCTCTTCAACAAAGTATCGAATAGTTCCTAGCCAAGTGAATATATAGAAGACCGCTGTAATCATAAACATCGATATCCAACTAAACCAAGAAGGCTGAGTCGCCCACCAAGAGTAATACTGATAGCCAGCCACTATCATCAAAGGAATAACAAAATAAATCGCAATGACCCAATCCACAGCCATTCGTAAAGCCCGATACTGGAAATGCCAATCCGAACGCACTCTTCGTGTGAAAACTTGAAAACTGCTCTTCAACCCATTGTCCCCCTTCATAGTAACGAATGGAAGCAGTCGAACAAAGGCGCGTCGGGCATGCCGCATTGCTGCCTAATATCCTGCAGTGTTCCATTCGCTACCAATCTGCCACCTGATAGAAGTACAAACGAGCTGCAAATCCGTTCTGCTGTATCTAACACATGGGTACTCATTAGAATGCCTGCACCGCGCTTGCGTTCCTCATCCAACATCCCTAAGAAATCTTTAATCGCTTTCGGATCCAATCCAATGAAAGGCTCGTCTACAATATAGACATCTGGTTTATTCAAAAAGCCGAGGATGAGCATAATTTTCTGCTGCATCCCTTTGGAAAACTTTCCGGGCAGTTGATGCTTTTCATCCAACAGTCTGAACCGATGCAAGAGATCATCCGCACGTTCTAGGAAAACCGTTCGATCCAGATCGTAGACGGAAGCAGCAAATTCCATATGCTCCCATAACGTCAACTCATCATACAGGATTGGATGCTCCGGAATGTAACCATAGCTTTTTCGTTCACCCATAAAGGAGATTTTACCCTTGAAATCCTTCAATAAACCAAGGATGCTCTTAATCGTCGTACTCTTCCCAGCTCCATTTGGACCTAATAGACCCACCAGTTCACCTTGTCGAACATCAAAGTGGATATTTTTAACAATATCTGGCACCTCATCATAACCAGCCTGATCAATTTGTACTTCTAATACCGCTAATCGTTCTTTTGACATTCTCGGTCACGATCCCTTCTACCCTCATCATATATCACACATCTTCGCGGGTCCAATATTTGCTCTATTTAGAAGATTCCTGTTCCCGATAAGCTTCGACAAGAAACGCTGCGTGAACTTTGATGCTCTCGCGCAACGATTGTGGCTCTAACACACGAGCGTATCGCCCCCAACTGAGCACCCATTGGAGAATATCTTGTTCATTTCGGCAATGCAGCGTCGCAAGGACATCGTCCTCTCGTTCTTCCAAATTTGTTAAATAGAATGAGGGATTTTCTCGAACCCAAGGAAGTGCCTCTTTCGCAAACGATACGGTCACTTCTTGATGAAAGTTTTGTTCCGGCTCATACTCGTGCATCCGAAATTCAGAGGGACGCTCAAAAGTGTCTGACAACAGATTAACAGACTCCATACGCTCTAAACGAAATTGACGCAGTTCATTGCGCATGGTGCAATGACCCACGAAGTACCAAATTCCTCTGAGATGAATGAGTCCGTAGGGATGAACGTTACGAATGCCTGAGGGTTCACCTGAGGGTTCTTCGGATGCATAAGGGGAAGATTTACGGCTTCTATACGTAAAGGAAAGATCACGTTGTTCCAAAACGGCTCTTCGTACAAGCCCCAATATTTCTTGGGCGGATTCTGTTACGTTTGGGGCATGAAAAGCTTCGTCCAAGTTCAGGAGATGAATACTGTCCCGAAGCTGTTGAACCTGTTTCCGCTGCTGTTCAGGCATGATTGTCTCTATTTTCTCCTGTGCGGCATGCGCTGCTTCACCATATGTGCTATCAAAAGTATTAGCTACATAGTCGCTCCCAAGTAACAGCATGGATGCCTCTAGAGCTGTAAATTGAATCGGAGGTAGAAAGAACCCTTCCATGAGCTCATATCCAATACCTGGTGTAGAGCGCAGTGGTATGCCTGATATTGAGAGGGCCTCCATATCTCGGTACACCGTACGGACGCTCATTTCGAAGCGGCTTGCCAAATCTTCGGCTCGCACTACCCCTTTTCTCTGTAGTTCCAGAAGAATTGCAAGCATACGATCAGAACGTTTCATGAAAAAAGCCTCCGTCTTGCTCCTGACAATACGTTGTCAAGAGCAGGTTGTTATAATGAACATATTCTCACATCAAGCAGGAGAATCCTACATCAGAATTTCTCATTACAATTAAAATTGGCTTGGCCAGAAAAATTGAACTCGAGGCTGTGTGATTGATATGGAAAATAATCATGTTCGTTATTGGATTGGAGTCGTTTCAAAATCACACGTCATGAGAGGAGTAGAAGGCGGCTTTGCACAATTGTGTCACGGAAAAGCCGCTCCATTAAAGCGAATGAGACAGGGAGATTGGCTAATCTATTACTCCCCAAAAACGGATTTAAATGGCGGTGAACCTTTACAGGCATTTACAGCAATTGGACAAGTGAGAGATGACGAAGTGTACGAGTATCCTATGAGTGAATCCTTCATTCCATATCGACGCAACATAGATTATTATGAGTGTACGGAGGCTCCCGCCCATTCCCTCTTGGACAGAATAAGTTTCACCAAGGGAAACCGAAATTGGGGATATCGATTTCGCATGGGACACTTTGAAATTGATCAAATGGATTTCACAGTTATATCAGAGGCTATGAGAAAGCCATGAGTTTTCTACAATTGATTGCACAAATGGATAAAGTGGAATCCCTTTTAAAATAAAGGATTCCACTTTTTGTTTTTAGAGTTTGTCCCTCATACTGGCAAACAGAAAAGGCCCCCAAACGACGACTCATCATTCCGATGAGCAGTACTGTTATGCGGAGCTACCGCACAATTTCCGGCTGTGTATAGGCCTCATTCGAAATAAAGCTTCCGAAGTGACTGTATTCTCCGGGGGTTAGGCCGGTCCACAGCTGTTGCTGCCCAGACCATTCTGCCTGTAATCCAAGTTGAGTGTAATGAAATCCCGTGGAACAAGATCACTCGCATGTTTAGCTGCTTCTAAGTCAGCTTCTGTATAGCGTCGTCCGTATTGATAATTTCCAGCAAAGTAAGAAAAACCTCAGGCCGTGCCTTTGGTCTTTCGTATAAACCCCTTTTTTTGTGCATAAGGAGAAATGGACGTTGGGTATAAAGGAGGAACTATGATTCAAAGCCACAATAACTGCGAAAGTGCAGGTATTTTTAATGAAATCAATTTCAGATTGGAAAAGCCTGCTAATATACAGGAATTTTTAGCTTTTCCATTCTGAAATATAAAAAAGACTGAAAAAGCCTGCAGAATTGCAGAAATTTACGAGATATGTGCTATTTAAAGAAAAAAGCATGTACATTTGCATGGTTTCTCCCATAACCACAGACACGCCTTCTCTCGCTTACTTGGTGGCTTCCGTGCGGGTGTGATGGGCACAATTTCCCATAAAGAGAAAAAACTCCCATCGCGGGAGTTGGTTTTGTGAATATAACAATTTAAGAATGCATAGCTATTGCCGCTGTTGAACCTTTACACCCTTAATTAGAAGCCAGAAAGCTAAGGATAACTCCCCAATCACACCAGGTACGGCTACAATCAGTTGGAATATCGTTTTGTAGTCGGCGTAGTTGGGTAGAAGAAAATGTGCAAGACTATCTATAACATATCCCGCAGATGCAAGGATCAAGAAGATCCCAATTATTCTTGGTATATAGCCTCCTGACTTGATGATTAAATAACCAACGACCAGTAAATGAAATCCAAAAAATACTAACCCAATCAGCCATCCATTTCTAAATGCATCGATCAGTAACATCACCTGAGCCTGTAATTGATCTGTTGTGAATACCTTCAAGTATTCAGCACCACTTAGAAGTGGTAAAACATTCAAAAGGTTAGACAAAGCGATTCCAAAAATAGCGGTGTACACCAACCTAAACCACGCCGCGAGCATGGCAAGATTCTCATTAACGGGTTTGAGCAGAACATACAGTGCCCAAGCTACCAGCACATCAAGAATAAGTACGATGACAAAGCTGATAAATCCACTCCGAAATAACATATCATTGGCTATGATGTTATTAGCAGTAGCTGCTTCATCACCCGAAACAATTAGACCCTCAAGAACAGTAAAATTAGAAAACATAGCAAGTATGGCCATAAGTAGAAGCCCGAACCCAGCGACTCTAGAATAAAAAAGCGGTGAATCTTCGGTATTAAGGTTTATCATTTTTAACCCCTCCTAATTTTCCTCAAAAGAGAACACTTCTTCCAACTTTCGACCGAAGACGTTAGCAATACGAAAAGCCAATTCCAGAGAAGGAGAGTAATTCCCTTTCTCGATGGCAACAATGGTCTGTCGTGTCACCCCTACTTTATCCGCTAATTGTTGTTGGGTCATTTCATCATGATTAAAACGTAAGGTCCGAATGTTGTTGCTAATGTGCCCCTTGCCCACCTTAAACTCCTCTCCGATAGAGATATAGCTGTGTGCTGATCCCAACCACCTCTGACAATAACCCAGAACCAATAAGTATGATGAACATGACATAGGGTGGTTGATCCATGACCAGCGGTATCATGGATAGAAGAAAACCAATGATAAAGACATAATGAGAATTTCTGGTGGATTTCAATGCAATTAATTTGTCCAACTCATCTGTAATGAATGGTTCTTTCTCCTTCGTTGCTAGGGTATTGATTATACTGAAAACGATATGAATGATGACTTTTGCTACAATCGACACCGGGATTAAGATTAAGATGAAGGCCCCCCAGAAGCTGAATTCATTCGAAGTGTGAAAGCTCCCTTCTTGGTACTTTTGAAACACATACACACTATAGATAGAAAAAATCAGTAAGGTGGCAAATAAAGATACGATATTTCTCTTTTCTTGAAAGGACATATTCACCTCTCCTTTTTTGTCAATATTTATAAATAAGTAAAGTATTATATACATAACATACCGTTTACTATACATGATGTCAAGTTTATTTTACATCCCAGATTTTAAGATTAAGATCAGAAGTTTATGCAAAAAGAGCAAAGGCGGTGGCCTCTGCTCTTCAGGTTATACGATTTATACGATTTATATTGTGTTTTACTATCACGTACTCCATATTTAAATGGACAAGCCCTTATTTTCAAATTAAATCGACTGGTTGAGGTGAACTGCTATGAAAGAACAAAAAATACATACGTATGAAGAGGCCGTTCAACTTATCCATGAAGTCGGTATTCTACCTTTAGCTCCATTAATCCCAGATCACCCATCACTCTATCAGGTCACTCACGGTGAGCCGTGGTTAACTGGCACAGATTTAGATCCTTGGGTGTGGCGAGCACGGTTTCCGAGCGACGGTACGGCTGCCTATGGCAAATTCCTAAAGAAAAAATCAGTTTTCATTTCACGCAAACTGTTCCCATGGATCAAAGCCATATTAGGAAGCCCTCAACCTATTGAAGATCGGTATAAGCACGGCCTTGTTTCAAAAGCTTCTGTAGAGCTCTTCCATCAAGTCAAAGAAGACGAAGGAATTGAAACAAGGTCGTTAAGATTTAAAACGGGCATGAACGCCAAAGAAATGAAAAAAACCTTTGGACAAGGTATATTGGATTTACAAGGCACGTTGGATATCGTTATTTCCGGTGTCAAAGAAAGCAGAATATCGTTAGATGAGAACAGCGCATGGCAAAGCACTTCATTCGAAACAGCGGATCATTGGATGGAGAGCGTTGGATTACACGAATTCAATATTGACCCCAAGATTGCCAAAGAAAAATTGCACGCTCGATTAAAAAGCAGTTGTAGTCCCGATTCCATGAAATATTTCGCTAAACTGTTTCAGTTCGAAGCCTGATCTTACGCGTTAATCTGGTGAATTATTGGTTAATTAAATAATATCGATGTATCCTGAGACTCATAAATCTGAGCCGCACAATGATCCAATAAGTTGTTAACCTTCCGATATAACGCTCCTCGAATGCTTAACCGCTTGACTCCAAGCTCCTTGAGCTTGTTGCAGTTAGTAAGTCCCGGCAAAGACATAATATTTAGCGGGGCATTTATTTGCGATACGATTGCTCTGATTTCGTCATCTTCTTTCAATCCGGGAACAAAATATCGTTTGATCATCTTCTCCATAACCAGACTCAATATCTGCAGTAACAGGTATTTTCACATGATCTACGATCATTTTTACAACATTAAGCTGTATGGCAAATTCAATCATTTCTCCGTCCGAATATCCTAAGCTTTTCGCTACTCCCCAACTCGTTGTACCTGCCCTTCATTATTCGACTGTCTTCTACACCCTCATACGCGAACTACATAACGAAACTTATACTATTGAAACAATTATTATGATTAAAGGAGCTTAGAATGCTGACCAATATTGAGGAAAGAAAGATCACAAATGGAGATATTGACCTGATGATTGCCGAGATTGAGGAAGGCTGGAGAGAGTTGAGTATGATCGGTATGTCTTGTCGGGATATTAGGGAGGATCTGGTTAGGCTATCGCAAGTTTTGGATGAACTCATGTATTAAGCTACCGGTGCATATTCTGGCGACTCCTGCCAAAATGGAAACATCTCCCAATGCCTTTGTAAGCTATTTATGTTTTAATTAACATATCATGATTTGAAATTTCAGAGAAAAGGAGTTTATAACCATGAAAATAGCCTCTTTTCTATTGCCCAAAGACAAGGTTGCCTTTATCACATCGTCAGCTTCCATGAAGGAAGCGTTAGAAGAATTGGAAAATCACTATTACACAGCACTTCCCCTCGTGGATAGTGACGGGAAATATGTAGGTACATTGTCGGAAGGTGATCTGTTATGGACGTTAAAGAATACACCTGGGATTCATTTTGATAATTTAGATCAAGTACAAGTGAGCGAAATCGAGAAACATATTCACAATGAGTCCGTTTCAATTAATGCATATATGGAGGATATGCTGGCGTTAGCAGCCGATCAAAATTTTGTTCCGGTTGTTGATGACGACAATATCTTCATAGGCATTATTCGCCGGAAAGATATTATTGAGTATTATATGAGAAACATTACCGATTAATAAACCTAATGCCCCTGATTCAAGTGAGGATTGACTTGGCAAGGCAATACTCTTTCCCCTGTTTTCTACTCGAAACCTCATTTCAAGACACTATTGCCTCCATAATGGCCGAATTCACGATCAATCCCAACGTTTAATCTATGCTCTTTAAGACGGAATAAGCTGCCCAATTAAGTTGCGGCAGCTTACTCGTGTTATTCATTTCCATCACGATTTCGTTAATTGTCTTCTATCTTCTACTTGTGGCGGTTCCTCCAACCAACCGTGTTTGATCATTATTTCTCCACCGTTTTTGATAAAAGGTATAATTTCCTTAGCAAGTCGAACCATCGTCAGCGGCAAATCACATACAGGAATTAACTTAATCCCATTTTCAATAAATGCAAAGCCCTCAAAGCCCTCAAAGTCATCATAATCTCCTAAAGAAAAAGGATTAGGAAGATGGTTAGCAAAAATGCTTATACTGGTTCGTGGAAAACCGCAAAAAAGCCGCCTCTCTTCATAAATAAGTCAGGCAGCTTCTACTCCCTCATTTATCCTGTATCAAGATAGCACAACATACTGTTTTGGATTGGGCAGTATGACAGTTCCGCTCCTTTCGGAAACGGCCCCAGCCGGGCACGGTCAGTATACCGTGCTGCTTCGGCAATGTTGCCTTTTCATCGGAATCAACAGTCTCTACTGGACTTCCTCCAGTTGGAGTTAAATATTCACTACAGCTTGCTTCGAAGAGCTGACACCTCGGAATTTAATAAAACTAATGATCCGCCAAGTCGCGATGTAGCCAAAGGTCATCAGGTTGCACATAAAGCTAAGTGTGCTTGGATCGATTGATTTTATAGTCGCAATTGCAAGGAAACGAAGTGCAAAGATCACGATCAGCAGCACAAAGACCGTTTTACTACGCTTAATAAACGTGTTCCCATTATCTCGAACTTCAAAGTTGGTCGTCACAATAAGCGGAATCGAAACAATCATACCGATCAACAAAGCAATGATTACTTGCTCTCCGCTAATATGCAGCGTTGGATCAAACAATTGCATAAGTGAAGTAGAAATGTATAGGATAGGCAGCAGCAACGTTACTCCCGATTTCCTTAGCGGCTTACGCATGCCGCTTAATTGTCCTCGCAGAATGAAAAAGAAAATCAAAGCCGAAATGATCAACGATACTGTTGAATTCATAGTAATGAACACTCCCTTAAAGGATTTTATAGTCTAATTATCACCTGTCAGAGAGTATTTCAAAAGTGAGTCAAGTCACCGGATCGAGGTGACAATCGTCATATTCGTATAACGGATCCGAATAAAAAATTTCATTGGTGGAAAACTATTCCTTGTTGTTATTTTAATAAAGGAGGTGTCACAATGCCCAATCAAGATAATCAGGCAACAAAGGCAGAAGTACAGTCTACGGAGTTAAACAAAATGCCTGTCCCAGGTAAAGATGATACGGAATTTTCCGCAGAGGAAGCGGCAGAGGCATTTAAAGAAAATCAATCCTCCAGCAGCAGATCACAAAATCAATGATCAACATATTGTAATGTAAAAAAAGCCCGGTTCCGCCTTGGACCGGGTTTTTCGATTTCTATAAGATTAATGACTAACTATCATTGGAATTTCAGCACCGTCCGTAGACTCGCCTTCCACCTTCTTGGGCTTTTGCAGCATAAGACCAAGCAATCCGCCGACAACCGCGATACCGAGCAGAATTAAGAATGTGTGCCCAAAGGAAGAAGCATACAAGTCTAAATCCGGCTTCTGCTTACCTGATTCAACCATTAAATTTTTCATCTTCGTTGTAAAGATCGTCATCAAAATGGCGATAGCGAAGGACATCATAACTTGCTGTGCGGCGTTCGTGAGCGACGTTACACGTCCAACCAAATTCTGAGGTGCGGATTGGATTAAATGATTATTGAGAGGCATCATGAACAGCCCCATTCCCGCGCCTAGCAGTGCAAGCGGCAGGATCACTGTACCTATACCTGAATCACCAGAAATATTGGACAGTAACAAGGCTGAAATCGTCGTAAGAGCCATACCTGCCAAGACGAGAGGACGCGCTCCGAAACGATCTGACAGTTTACCGCCAATTGGCATAAATAGACCGGAAGCTAGGGCTTGCGGAAGCATGATGAGCCCTGTCTTCAGAGGACTATATCCATGGGCCTGTTGTAAATATAGGGGGACAAGGAACATGGTTCCGAACATAGCAATCTGTGAAATCCATTGCACGATGATCCCTTTCGTAAAATTACCTGAGCGGAATACGCGAAGCTCGAGAAGCGGATTCTCACGTCTTAATTCCACGATAACGAATAAAATAAGCGCCACAATACCGATTCCTGAGCCGATCAGCGTATCTGCATCCATCCATGTGGATTTCCCGGTGATCGGGTCAATCCCACCATTAGAAACGCCATATACTAGCGCTGCAAAGGCAATTGGCCCTAATAGCATGCCAAGTAAATCCAAGGATGCAACCGACTGTCGCCCAATATTCGGTAATGTACGGATTCCGAGAATAATTCCGATGACGCCGATAGGCAGGTTAATCATGAATATCCACTGCCAGCTGTGATACTCGACTAACCAGCCTGCAATAACGGGGCCAAGCGCCGGACCGAGCAAGATCGGAATACCCATCATGCCCATGACGGCCCCTACTTTTCCCGGCGGCGACAGACGATAGATAAACGCCATGGCAATCGGTACAACAACACCGCCACCCAAGCCTTGGATGATACGGAAAGTAATCAGCATTTCAACCGAATTAGCCAGCGCACATAGACCAGAACCAATAGTGAAAAGACCTACCGAGATCAAGAATATTTTTTTGGCGCCAAATCTGTCGGATAGCCAGCCCGCTAACGGAATGACCGCTGCTTGTGCCAGCGCATATCCGATCACGGTCCACTGTACTAAGGACAAGTTCAATAGTTTAAATTCTTCCTGCAGCTTGGGAAGAGCAACATTTACCGCCGTTCCATCCAAAATGACCATGAAAATACCAACCACAATTGCCACCAACGGCCCTAATATGCTTCGCATTGAAAACGGGGCTTCTGTTGCTGCATTGTTTTTACCTGAAGACATGTATTCCCTCCATCCGATTCAGCATCTTCTGCTGATTCTCTCTTGTCTAATATATATTATTACGGACAATTGTCCGTTTCTCCATGATGCTAACGAAATACAGTTTATTTGTCAATAGGCTGGGAAATGTTCTCGAATCAAGTGATATCGTTTCCTGTTGAAAGAGGAAAGGACCGCCAAATGGCAGCCCTAATGGAGTCTACATTAATGCGATAAGAAGATCTCTTTCTGCAATCCTTCTACTTTGCCTGAATGTACCCTTCAGCTTTAAGCAGTTCGGCGATCAGAACAGCACCGCCCGCTGCTCCGCGTAATGTATTATGTGATAGTCCTACAAATTTAAAATCGTAAATGGAATCCTCGCGCAATCTTCCCGCCGAAACACCCATACCGCGCTCAATTTCACGATCAAGTTTAGTCTGTGGCCTGTTCTCTTCTTCAAAATAAGTAATGAACTGTTTTGGCGCGCTTGGCAGACCAAGCTCCTGTGGCCGTCCTTTGAATTGCAGCCACCGATCAAGAATTTCTTCCTTCGAAGGTTTCTTCTCGAACGATACAAATACGGTAGCCAAATGCCCATCCGTTACTGGAACGCGAATACATTGCGTTGTAATTAAAGGTACACTTGCTTTAATAATTTCATCATTTACAATGCTGCCCCATATGCGCAGTGGTTCCTGCTCGCTTTTTTCTTCCTCGCCGCCAATATAAGGAATGACATTATCTAACATGTCCGGCCAATCGGTAAAGTTTTTACCTGCTCCGGAAATCGCCTGATACGTCGATGCAACCACTTTGGTTGGTTTGTAATCTAGCAGTGCATGAAGGGCCGGCACATAGCTCTGGATTGAACAGTTCGGCTTAACGGCAATAAATCCGGTCGAGGTTCCGAGTCGTTTTCTCTGTGCAGCAATTACTTCAATATGCCCTGGATTAACTTCCGGAATGACCATCGGGATGTCAGGCGTCCAGCGGTGAGCCGAGTTATTGGAAATAACGGGTGTGCCCGTTTTTGCGTATGCCTCTTCCAACGCTTGAATTTCATTCTTTTTCATATCCACAGCACAAAAAATAAAATCGACCTGGGCGGCAACCTCCTCAACTTTGGAAGCATCTTGGACAACGATATTTTTAACTTCTTCAGGGATTGGGCCGGACAACTTCCATCTTCCTTGCACAGATTCTTCATATGTTTTACCTGCCGAACTACTACTAGCTGCGATGGCCGTTACTTTAAACCAAGGATGTTGATCCAGCAACTGAACAAACCGCTGACCAACCATACCTGTTCCTCCGACAATACCAACCTTCAGTTTTTCTGACATAAGATATTCAAATCCTTTCAAAATAGCATGATTAAGGGGAACCCTAAATATATATTCAAACTGTCTGATTCGGTGTAACGCATGTTTCACGTGAGCTATATTTCTTATGCACCAATAAAAAAATCCCACCCCCAAGACTATAGTCAGTCTTAGGGACGAGATTGTATATACTCGTGGTACCACCCCAAATTCGCTAATATGTCGCCATATCAGCCTCTTCAAGTACGGCATTACCATGTAATGCGTATACTTTAGCTCTGTAACAGGAGCTCCTGACACACCATCACTCTTTTCAAAAGGATCCGATGAGCTGCTCTGAGGCTTTTTTCAATAAAGTACTCTTCACTCCTTTTCAGCAAACCGGAGCTCTCTGTGAAAGAATTCATTTATTTACTCTTCTCTTCATCGCATTTGATTATTGCGATTATATTATCAAAAAACCATTGTAAGGTAAATATAATTTTTAGAAATTCGAAAACTATACAAGTTTGGCATATCTCCATTCGTTCAGCACCGTCGAATGAAGACTTCTTCTTCATCGAACATAAGAAAAACCGTCAGGGTAGATCACCCCCATTATGCAACATCGAAGGGATATGAGGTGGATTCTACAAAAAATGCAGCAATTCTAACCAAAAGTAGCTCTACCTCGAAACTTATACTTTTCTAAATAAAAAAGAAGCTGGATCATCGATCTCAGCTTCTTCATTCTTGCGTCTACCTGAAAGGAGAAATTAACCATATTGCAGGCGATACTTCATTCAATTTTCAATTCCAAGATGGATACATTTTTTAATACGAACATTATCCGGTAAACAGGTTTTCTTTCTTTTCCGTTTTTAACGCAATAGTTAATATTATGCCCAAGAAAAAGTAAAATATACATGGATACGTTTTTTTTCGCTAAATGATTATAAACTAGACGGTAGACCATGTAGATACATCTTTATACAATCTGTATTTTGCTTTAATGCATGAATTGTTTTTGAGTTTGGATGTTTATATATCTCTGGATGATCCACTTCGTTGTATTCTTCTCTTACCAAAAAAGCCAGTTTTTCTTCATCTGTGGAGAATTCCGCATGAACATTAACTTTATTTCCACGTGCATCTAGGCGAACCCATCCTCCTATGGATTTAAGGTAAACTGCATTTAAAGCATGGATACAGTACCCTGTTTCTGATGTGTCGCCTATTGTAAGTCGTTGATAACAAAAACCAGTTGGAATCCCTTTGCTTCTTAATATGGCACATAACAGATTAGACTTTGCGTAACAAATACCTTCCTTAAAGAATAGTGCTTCCGAGGCTTTACATGTGATTCTTGAACTTTGAATATCCCAAGAATGAGATATTTCATCACGAACAAATTCAAAAGCTTTTTTCACAAAATCATCTTCGTTATTTGATTCGTTATATAATTCTGTTGCTTTTTCTTTAATCGAAAGGTGACTATAATCAACCTCCTCTGTTTCGACTAGATAATCTTCTATAAAATTTGATTCGCTAGACAAGATCATTCTATTTCACCCTCAATCTTAGGAAAAACATAATTTTTCGCTACTCCCACTTGAATGTTAGGCTAGCGATAATGAAGGCTACAAGCATCCAGCCGCCAAGCAGCGCGGCTTCACGCCACACGTCGGCAAGCGAGGCTCCGACATTCATGATTTGGCGCAGCGCTGTGGACAGATGCGAGATCGGCAGCAGCTTAACTACGGGCTGCAGCCAGTCAGGCATGTTCTTGATCGGAAAGAAGACGCCGCCTAGAAATAGAAGCGGGAAGGAGACGAAGCCGGCAATCGGGCCAGCGCTTTCCGGCGTTTTGGCGAGCGCGGCGATGACAAAGCCGATCGACATGAACGTCAGTGTCCCGAGTACGACGAACAATAGCAGAAGCATCCACGAACCGTTCACCTGCGTTCCAAAAATCAGGCTGCCGATCAGCAGCACGATGATCGCCTGCGCGGCATTCAACAGCAGTCGAGCCGTGATTTGCGCAGCAATGAAGCTCCTAGGTTGGAGCGGCGTACTCTGAAGACGCCGAAGGATACCCCGTTCGCGCCAAGATGCGATTTGGCCGGCGACGCCGTTCAGATTGTTATTCATAATCATCATAGCAACGATGCCTGGGACGAGGAAATCGATATACTTCAGGTTAAGGGATTGGACCGCCTGTGATTGAATCGTGATGACTGGGGTGTAACCCAGGATCTGCTTGCTAATGCCATCGGCGATCTGAGACATGATGGGGAGCCCGATCTGATTGGTTGTTTGGCTCGTTTCATCGTAGTAGACGGTGAGTTTGGAACCTTCCATAGAGGCGGATTTAGCACTCACAGCAGCTTCATACCCTTTTGGAACAGCGACGACAAGCTGCCGATCGCCATGCTTAAGATCTTTCATCGCCGCGTCGAGATCTGCGTTTTCAGTTAATTTTAATATAGATAGCTGCTTCATTGAGGATAGAAGCGCCTTCGATGCCGTCGTCTGGTCTTGGTCGATAACGGTGACGGAGAGCGATGTGCTGTCCCCTTTTCCTAAGAATGAACCTAGCATCACCATGAAAAAGATCGGAAAAGCCAGCGTCCAAAACAATACTTGCCGATTTCGCCCAAATAGTCGTAACTGGGATAAGGTTAATTGACGATACGCTTTCATTCTTCCCTCAGGCTCCTTCCCGTCATGTGGATGAACACGTCCTCGAGCGTTGCCGTGCGCGTTTGCAGATCGGAAACCCGGATGTTCTGCTCAGCAGTTTGCTGTACGAATGCGGTCAGCGCATTTTGCAAATGATCCGTGTACAGCACAAACGTGTCTTTGCGCTGGTCAACTTGCTTCACATCAGGCAATGACTGGACAAGCGTCAACACTTCCTGCTTTCGTGCCTCATTTTCTCGAATCTGCTCAGGCAAGCGAAACTCGATGGCGCTGTCTGACTGCAGGCTGTGGACGAGCTGCTCCGGCGTATCCAGAGCAACGATTTGTCCCTTATCCATAAGGCAGATGCGGTCGCAAAGCACATGAGCCTCTTCCATGTAGTGCGTTGAGATCACTACCGTCTTACCGCGCTCCTTCAGGCGAAGCACGATATCCCACAACGTACGCCGGGCTTGAGGATCGAGTCCGGTTGTCGGTTCGTCAAGAAAAACCACCTTTGGATCATTCACGAGCGCCAATGCAATAGCGAGTCGCTGCTTCTGGCCGCCGGATAAGTTTTTGACGCGGTCATTCTTTTTTTCGCGTAATAACATGTCGTCGAGCAGCGGCTCGATCGGCACTGAGCTTGGATAAAAGCTTGCGTACATGCGGATGATCTCGTGAACGTGGAGCAGGTCGAACAGCGACGTCGATTGGAGCTGGACGCCGATGATTTCCTTGACCTTTTTCAAATCTTTTTTCGTATCGAAGCCTGCGACAAGTGCCCTTCCTTCGTCTGGTCTCCTCAGACCTTCGATCATTTCCATCGTTGTCGTTTTGCCCGCCCCATTTGGCCCGAGCAGTCCGAATACTTCTCCTTCACGCACTTGGAAATTGATTCCACTCACCGCGGTGAATTTCCCATACCGTTTGACGAGTCCGTCCACTTCTATGATGGCGTTTGCCAAGGTTGGTTCCTCCCTTTCAATATTCCTGCTATTATTTCTTGTGCCACGATATAAACTGCTGTTATGTATTTGAGAATGTGGAGTAAGATTTCTAGTTCTTATTATAATTCGATAAGCAGCGCGAGCGTTCCTTTTATTTCCTATTTCTCCAAAATGCCTGTTAACGGAACGAAGCTGCATAATATGGTTGATTTAGGCACCAAAGTTCAACTTAGAAAATACCGCTTTACATGCTGTGCCACTTCGACAGGTGCATATTTATTATCTGGTGCGAGATGATCTAGATTTGGTAAAATCGACGTTTGTGTTCGTGAAATGGTTTCACCCAATACTCGAATCATTTGATGCACAGAATCCGGACTCTTCCCCCCAGCAACTAATAGGACATTCGCATCAATCATTTGGTAATTACTGAAAGAGGATGCCAGGCGCTTCACTTCTCTGTGCTCTTTTAAATTTTCTGGCAATAGTTTTTCTATTTGATTCCAATGATTTCCGCGTATCACCAAACGTAAAATAAATTTTGCATACCATTTCGGTAACCGTTTTAAGGGAGTGTGACCTGAACCCCTTACAAAGCTGGCAAATGCCCCTCTAAAATCTTTCTTATTCATGTCATTTTCATATTCTAGCAGCCAATCCCAATCTGTTGGTATCGACTTCATTGTAACGCCTGGTTCATAGACGGCCATTTTCTTAAAAGTACTAGTTCGCGCAGTTTCCAATGCTACAAGCCCACCGTAGCTATGACCGAATACATAGGCTGCTCCCGTTGCTTCTTGTACGCTTTTGACATCTTCACATTCCTTACTGATGGAGTAGTTACTCCCTTGCGGTCCACTCCATCCACGCCCGCGTCGATCCATAACATGGACTGTAAAGGAATCCGACAATTCTTGGGCAAACTTAGTAAAATCATTCGAAGTACTAAGCGCCCCATGGATGACAATGAGACTCGGACCCTTACCTACACTCTGGTATCCAATGGTGGTTCCGTCCTTCGAAACTACGCTTGAATGGGTAAACGAATCCAAGAAGTTCGTATTTGTTTTTGCACTTACCATATCCATTTCCCTCCCCTACAACCCAGTCTCCAGGTGAATAATATTCGTGTTTTCATTATATAATGACGACATTGTTTTTTATTCAAGCCCGGGAATGAAATCACACTCCGTCTTGAGACCGAACCCAATCAAGATAAACCTAGCCTGCGGCTAGGTTCTCAATAATTGTATAGTCGGGGGTGAATAGGCCAGCTAATTGTGCTTATTCCCGCGAACTTCTAGGCAGCTAAACAGGCTAATTTAGCATAAATAGCGCACTGACGTTCCCTTTCAGCAGGATCGATGACTTGCAATCCTCGACGAAAAGCGAAAAGGAACTACGATTCGCTATTTTGCAATATAACTGCCTTTTGCTATGTAGAGGGAACGTCGATTCGCTAATATGCCTCTTTGGCTGAAAATGCTGCTTTTGGAGGGGAAATAAGTGATTGTAGTTCCGTCTAGGTAGCTAAACAGGCAAATTTAGCATAAATAGCGCACTGACGTTCCCTTTCAGTAAGATCGATGACTTGCATATCCTCGACGAAAAGCGAGAGGGAACTACAATTCGCTATTTAGCAATATTGCTGCCTGTTCGAACTTCAATGCATATCGTGAGATAAGACCACAGAGCGTGTTTATCTCCTGTATTTCCTTACTTTCAGCACGAATTAATTAGCATTAAGCAACCGTACCTTGCTTATACCTTCAAATCAGGTTCGATTAGGAAAATAAGCAACCTCAACTTCCCTATTTTCCTAATCGAACCACGTGGAAGGCTCCCCTATCGCAGACTTTTCGGATATAGATACACTCTCAGCACGTTAAATAAGGGGTAAGCTTCGCTTACCCCTTAACATATAAATTTTGGAAAAAAAAGGCATGCTGAGCCCCCAGCATGCCTCCCTTTAGCACAGTCCTATGCAAAAGTATTATTCCACCAATTCTACATTCAAGATATCGTCAAATGCTACCCAATCCGTACCATTTTCGTGAGATAGCTTTACTCTTCTTATCTCTTGATCAATTTTAGTTATTAGACCTGTAATTTGCCCATCCCCAGCCTCATTATAAATCTTTACACGAATAAATTGCTGGTTAAGTAAGGCATTAGCCATTACGTTGGCTATCTTTTTATTCTCACGATTACTACTACTCATTATGACCCCACTCCAATCCCAGAACATTTGTTCTAAACCTATTATACTTTTAGTAGGCTAAGTGGTAAAGAGTCTTTGGGATATAGAGCTTGATTCGTTCGATTCGACAAATCGTATCAAATTCCACCCGTTTACAATGAAACGAGGTTTATTCATAATTATAGGTGGGTTACCATCAATTTCCAAGGAGTGATTCCATGTCAAAGAGGATCTTAATTCTAACTGGTGATGCTGCAGAAGTTCTGGAAGTTTATTACCCTTATTTTCGTGTATTAGAGGAAGGGTACGAGGCCGTAATTGCTTCACCGACGAAGAAAGTACTTCGTACAGTCGTTCACGATTTTATCGACGATTGGGAGACCTATACAGAGAAGCCGGGGCATCTGCTGCCGTCACACATCGCTTTCGTTGATGTGGATCCTAGTCAATATGTTGGTTTAATTATTCCTGGAGGCAGAGCCCCAGAATACATTCGTTCGAACGAACATGTTCCACGTATTATTCGTCACTTCCTTGAAGCTGATAAACCAATCGGCGCTATTTGCCATGCTGCACAGGTATTCTCCGCTTTAAAAGACAATCGTTTTTTTGAAGGCCGCACCATGACTGCCTATAACGCTTGTCGTTTAGATGTGGAGCAGCTCGGAGCATTGTATACGACAGATTCACTTCATGTGGATGGGAAATTAGTCACTGGTCACGCTTGGCCGGATTTACCAGGCTTCATGCGGGAGTTTTTGAAACTGCTCTCCAAGTAACTTACGTTGATTTTATAATAACCTCCGATTTTTTGCAGTACCGCTTGGCCTCCAGAAGTAAGAGAATACGGAGGGCTGCCCCCTGCAGCCCTTTTGATTTTGAACTATTGCTTTCAGTCGTATGACAAAAATTTGTCGTTCAGCTAATCTAGTGCGACCATAAGGCCAAACTGACAGAAAGCAGAGATCCCATAATAATAGGATTCCAAATCTATTGTTTTATTTCGTTATTCTGCCCGAAACCTCAACTAGGTAAAAAATGATTATAATTATTCTTAGAGAGGCAAGGAAGCTCTTCCTTGTGATACCCTTAAAGTACTTTAAGGAAACGGAGGGGTTACGAATGGTAGATTTTATCCGAGTTAGATCTTTACGCGGCTAATTAAATAGCGCTTAAGATTCTGTCTGTGTACAGAGGACTCAGGATAAGTTTGTCCATTTATAACCCTGAATTGATACTTTCTATCGTGATCAAACAACGCGGCTTAAAATAAGGTGAAACATCCTTATCAACCAAACCGTGGATTGTTTTCTTTTGTCCGATACGATAGTCATTGTCCTCAACCACAGACAACACAAGCACCTTGCTTGTGTTGTTTCTTTTTTACTCCTTAATTTGAAAGGATGATGAACGATGGAACAACTGAAAGAGAAAGCGATTATCGTCGGGGTCCATATTTTGAACCACCCTAATTTTGCATACTCCATGGAAGAACTGAAGAACCTGGCCGCAGCATGCCACATAGAGGTAGTTGGTCAGCTAAACCAGAAAGTCACCCGTGTGGTTCCCTCCCATTACATCGGAACGGGTAAAATCCAAGAATTATCGCAGCTAATTACTGAGCGGAACGCATCCGTCGTCATTTGTAACGATGAGCTGTCCCCTTCCCAGATTCGAAATCTGGAATCGTCTCTTGCATGCAAAATCATTGACAGGACGATCCTCATTTTAGACATTTTTGCGGAACGCGCTCAAACTAGGGAAGCCCAGCTCCAAGTTGAGGTTGCTCGACTTCAATACATGCTTCCAAGACTCGTAGGACTTCGTGAATCGTTAGGTCGTCAAGGAGGTGGGGCTGGCCTTAAAAACCGGGGATCTGGTGAGACTAAGCTTGAACTCGACCGCCGTAAAATCGAAGACCGCATCACCGCTTTGCAATCCGAACTGGAGAAACTCGTAGCCCGTCGTCAAACTCAACGAAAGCAGCGCCGTAAAAATGAGGTCCCTGTTATTTGTCTTGTCGGCTATACCAACGCGGGCAAATCAAGCTTAATGAACGCCATGATCGAGTTGTACAATCCGCAGGCGCATAAGCAAGTCTTTGTCAAAGACATGTTGTTCGCCACATTGGAAACATCCGTTCGAAACGTTAACTTGCCAGACAGTAAATCATTCTTGTTAACTGATACCGTAGGATTCGTAAGCCAGCTTCCCCACCATTTGGTTAAAGCTTTCCGATCTACGTTGGAAGAAGTCGCAGAAGCCGATCTGCTGATTCACGTCGTAGACATTGCCAACCCGGAATACGAACAGCACATTGACGTTACAAATGAAACGTTGAAGGTACTAAGAGCGGATCGAATTCCCATGATTTTTGCTTATAACAAATCCGACTTAACTGAGCATGCCTACCCGCTGTTAAAAGATGATTTCGTCTACCTCTCCGCCCAGCAGAAGCGCGGAATCGAGGAGCTCACTCAACTGATTCGCGAACACATTTTTCAGAATTACATGGAATGTGAAATCGTGATTCCTTATGAACAAGGCCGATTAGTGGCCTATTTCAATGAACATGCCCATGTTCATTCAACGAACTATGAGCCGAATGGTACCCGTCTTAAGTTAGAGTGCCGAGTATCCGATTTTGAACAGTATCGAGATGACTTCCTTTGAGTGACTAGTCACAGCACGCATCGATCCTGTAAAATAAAGATATCAATCTATCCGATCGGAGAATCCCTCATGACAAAGGTCTTCCCTGAGTTGCATACCCTGTCCGACATTTTCCCCTGTTTCGAAGCTATCCCAGCTAATGAATGGGCCGCTGCGGAGCCTCGGGTTAGAACATTTTCTGCTAAATCGACCTTATTTCGTAATGAGGATGCCGCTGAGTATGCCTTGTTCCTCATTGCAGGAACAGTACAAATCTCGAGTGTGACCGAAGGGGGACGTGAAGCACTTTCCAACCGGCTGTCGGCCGGTGATATATGCGCCATTATGGTGCTAAGCGGTTTAAGCGAGCGCGAATACCCCGGCACCATTACGGCGGAGACCGAGGTGACGGCCCTATTCGTGGCGAAGAGCTCGTTTATACGATGGATTCAGGTGTATGCGCCTATTCGGAATGCGGTATTTGGCAACATTTTGGATGGGTTTATCCGTATGGGCAGCATCCTTTCAAGTAAAATGGAGCAGCCGCTGGACTCTCGGCTCGCCGGAACGTTGTTGAGGCTGACGTTGGAGCAACAGCCGACCGTCCAGATTACACATCAGCAGTTAGCTGTCGAACTAGGTTCCGCCCGTGAAGTAGTCAGCCGCGTTTTGAGCCGAATGCAGAAGAAGAATTGGATCGCTATGGGACGGGGTTGGGTATCGGTTCGGCAGCGGGGAGAATTGATGGAGCTCGTTGGTGACCAAGTCACAGAAGGCAAGAGCAT
The DNA here is from genome assembly GCF_001429545.1 of Paenibacillus sp. Soil787. Lineage (GTDB taxonomy): Bacteria > Bacillota > Bacilli > Paenibacillales > NBRC-103111 > Paenibacillus_E. The sequence goes on along the minus strand of NZ_LMSP01000010.1, from coordinate 66,863 downwards.
CTCATGGTAAAGTAAAGTCAGTCGGGCCAGACTAAGGTTTACCCATTACATGGCTAGGAGGCTTATCAATGAGAATTCCATTATCTAAGGGGGATCTCGCCCCTGATTTCACGTTCACAGGTGTCGACGGAGTTCCTCTCCAGTTGTCCGATCTTCGAGGACGTAAGGTACTGCTCGCGTTCTTTCGCAATGCCGGCTGCGCGATGTGCAACTTGCGGGTGCGGCATTTCATCCGGCGCTACAACCAGTGGAGCCTGCAAGGACTAGAGATAGTAGCGGTGTTCGAGTCTCCGGAAACTAACATGTCCCCGTATGTCAACCTGCAGGAAGCGCCATTCCCGTTAATTGCTGATCCTCAAGCCACTCTCTATGACCTATATGGCGTCGAAGTGTCCGAGGAGAAGGTGCAAGCGACAATGGCTGATACGAATACAGAGAAGTTCGTAGCTGAGGCGGCGGCTGAAGGTTTTGCTTTGATTCGGGAGGAAGGATCCAACTTCTACCGCATCCCGGCCGAATTCTTGATCGACGACAACGGCATCATACAGGATGCGCATTACGGCCAACTTGTAATAGATCACTTACCGCTCGACGTTATTGACCGTTTTGCTGCTGGTAATTACGGCGCAGTCGATTCAGGAGTGTCTGTTGAATCTAAAGTGAAGCCGGGATAGAACAGGTGATTTACTTAGGTTTCATTCAGATTGTGGCATGCTCACATATGCGACAAAAGGTTGGCACTTTCAATACACGACAAAGGCGAATTGTTGTCAAAACACGAATAAGACTTTAACGTCGGTACACACCCGGTGTTAAGGTCTTTTCTTTTTGCGATTTCTGCGAAAACTTCATTATTGTTTACCTAACAAATTCAGATTGTTATTATCATGTAATCTAATCAGTTTCTTATTATATAGTTTTAACTTGGTTTCAAAGTTGGCTCTATTTTGCTCAAAGTCCCGTGTCCATTCATACATCATTTTTAACATCATCAAATCCGATTTATAATGACATTTTTCAAACTGGATCTCATAAGCTATGTGGTCTCTGCATTACATTGGAGAAAATCCAATAAAATATCAATTCGGGCTTTGGATATCCGACTTTGATTGGAGAAAATCCAATAGAAACTAACATTTACTATGAATATTAGCGTTTTGAGGCAATTCGATTGGAAATAATCCAATGTTAGATGTCATTGTTAGGCCTGAATGGGAAAATCAGTGGATAAAATCCAATGGTTCAAGCAAACGCGAGGCCTCCAAGCTGTTTCTGGAAAGAACAGAATCTCCCTTCGGGTGAATAAACACTTCTAGCTGTGCACTCCAATGTCTCAAAACTAGGGAATCTGCGGAAACCAGAACGTTTCAAACATTTGATTGGGAGTAAATTTCTATATATTTATTTAACATTTTTCGGCTACTCCCATAACAAATTCATCATATTCTATAAATTGAGTCTTTCTCGTAGGAAGACAACAATATAGAAGAAGGTGAATTTCTTGTTTATTGTAAAACCATTCAAGGATAAACGACTCTGTCGTCCTTCAGGGACGAGCGCGTTTGTCAAGGTAGATGCGAAGCAAAAGTATAAAACTTATACTTTCTTATCTACTAAAAAAATGCTAGTTCCTTTGCAAGCAGTACTCCTTACCCTCGGAATCATGCTGCCATTAAATCAGACTGTGGTTCAAGCTGTTACCTATGACACTGAGACCGTTTCTTTCGGTCCCGGGACAGGTACCAATCTTGTTGACGCTTTTATCCCGGTTATTGATGGGGCTACAACTAGCTTTGACGGTGCATTTTATGAAATTCGCTATCAACCATTTGTAGATGCTGTTATTCGTGCCAAAAACCGAGGTGTGAATATTCGTATCGTCACAGATTCCGACTACATCACAAACACATTTACTCAACAGCTGATAAATGCAGGTATTAGTGTAAAAGGCGATAACCGCAGCGCGCTAATGCATAATAAATATGCGATCATTGATGGGCAAAAGGTCTGGATGGGCAGCACAAATGTGACCGATACTTGTAATGCCAACAATTTTAATAACACGATTCTTTGGAATTCCTCAAGTCTTGCGAATGTGTATAAAACGGATTTTGAAGAGATGTATGTATATGGTCAATTCACCAAAACCGCATCCCCATCTACGCCGGCTCAGCAAAAAGTAACGATTAACACATCAACCGGCAGCTTTCCAGTTGAAGTTTATTTTGCACCGGAAGATAATCCTATTCAACCTCTCATTGATGTTGTGATCAATGCCAAATACAACTTATACTTCGATTATTTTTCCTTTACAGATGATAACCTAAGAACGGCCATCATTAATGCTAAAACTCGTGGTGTTAATGTCGAGGGTATTTTCGATTTGAGCCAATATGGTTCTAACGGACCTTACGGAGAACTAGCTTATCTAGCAGATGCTGATATTCCAGTAAGTATTGCTGACAACCCATATGGCGGAAAGCTGCATGACAAGGTACTGATAGCAGATAAAGGTTATATGACAGGTGTTGTCGTAACGGGTTCTTTTAATGCAAGTGCGAATGCCAACGACACGAACAGTGAAAACTTGATGATTATTCATGACAAAGCAACGGCGGACAAATATTATGCAGAATTCTTGCGTATTCGCGGTTCTTATGGCAGGGGTACAGCATCAATCGATAAAGTTACCGTTCCAGCAGCATCTGCACAAACAGTCAAAGTAACGCTGCGCGCTCCCTCTACTTATCCTATTACCAAAGTTAAAGTTATGGCGCCTCCGAAATGGCCAGACCCAACTGCAGCTAACGTCACGGCTGTAAAAAGCGATGGAACCATACTGAGCGGCAATTTGTCTTTTTCCGGTAATTATCTGTATTTAAATAATGCTGGACTTAGCGGGAATCAGAGTGTGACTTTTACATTTACTAACTGGATGGCACCCACCATTGTTGGGGATTACACCTGGTATGTTGAAACAGTAACAAGCAGCGCAACAGATCCTAATGATTATTTACCAGTAAATTTTCAAGCAGCTACTTTGGTTGTTCAATAAAATTCAAACGGGGGCTGTCCCAATAGGGTTATAGACCTTGAGGGTATCTATCTTGAAGATGATTACACGAATCCATGAGGACCTCCGCCAATCGGGGGCTGTCCTTTTGGGACAGAGTTGTTCTCTGCGGAACGAGAAGGCGCTAAAGTGGACTATGCTCATTACTTCGCATCGTGAAATATAATACCCAAACTATATCTTGTACCCGTTGTAACAGTGCTTACACCGTGTCGAAGAGTTGTTTTATAATAGCCGCGCGTTCCCAAAACGGGACGATGATTGGTTGGAAAAATCAGACCTTCCCCTTGTTTCAGTGTGATGACATGGCCTCTACTTTGCGCCCTCGGACGCTGCTCCACCAATAGTAACTCCCCGCCTGTGAAATCTACTTCTCTTTGATTAAGAGCGAATACGACCTGAAAAGGAAAAAATACTTTCCCATACAAATCTTGATGCAGACAATTGTATCCCCCGGCCTCATATTTCAGGATCAATGGGGTTGGACGGTTCTGCCCCTCTTGATGGCATTGATCAAGGAATTCCGTTAATGTTGCCGGAAAGGAAGCCTTATGCCCCAATTGTTCTAGCCAGCGATTAGCTGTTATGGCAAGTTCCGGATACAAACCTTCGCGCAGCTGTTGAAGCAAAAAAGGAAGAGGCGCGTTGTAATATTTGTACTCCCCGACCCCGAAGCGGTAACGGGCCATGTCAATGGTCGATCGAAAGCGGCCTTCTTCCTCGTAAGTGCTAATAATTTCCTTACATTCCGTATGGTTTAACAAGCCAGGTAATTTGGCATAACCGTGCTCGTCCAGCGATTGTTGGATGAAATTCCAGTCCAGATCAGCCGATCTTTGCGATAGATTCTCAGGCATGCTGTAAGCCCCCTCTTTGCTCGTATCGTTACTCTGCGTACAGTATAACCCCGAAAGTCAGCTTTTGTACGCATTCTCGAATGAAACAGCAAGATAACGAAATTGTTAACTATCGTTCTATGTTAGACGGAATAAAATTTATGGTCGCCTAGTTTGATACGAATTCTATATCTGAAAATAACTCATAAATATTCCTTTACAGGAATATTCCTATTGTGGTATATTCAATACAGAAAGCAAGAACAAACAAAATTTGGAGGATGGTTATATGAATAACGCTCAGGAATCGAATAACACGCTCACATCCATTGTAGGTCAAGAACTCCGTGTCACCCGTATCTTTCATGCTCCGAGGGAATCGGTTTTCAAGGCTTGGACGGATCCGGAGCATTTGCCGAAATGGTGGGGACCCAAGGGCTTTACGACTACGGTTCAAGAAATTGATGTTAGAACAGGCGGGGTATGGCGTTACATTATGCATGGTCCGGATGGCGTCGATTATGATAATAAAATTGTCTACCACGAGATCGTGAGCCCCGAACGACTCGTATACGCCCATGGCGGGGGTGATGAAGACGAACCATTTCATGTGACGGTCACGTTTGCGGAGCAGGCTAATACAACGACAGAGCTCACGATGACGGCGCGCTTCAAATCTGCCGCTGATCTAGAGAAAGCGGTCAAGGAATATGGAGCCGTCGAGGGCGCCAAATCAACAATGGATCGTCTCGAGGAGCAACTGTCCGCTATGTAAGAACCAATATCAAATTATAAATCGAAGGGAGTAATATTTTATGAAAAAAACAAAAGTTATGTATTGGATTTTTACAGGTTTGTTGGTCGTCTTAATGGGCTTTGGTGCTATCCCAGATATCCTCTATGCAGCAGATGCTGTTGCCTTATTTGCTCATTTAGGCTATCCCTCTTACCTCCTGCCCTTTCTGGGCGTAGCCAAATTATTAGGTCTTGTAGCGATTCTGATTCCTGGCTTTCCGAGAATAAAGGAATGGGCTTATGCCGGGCTTACATTTGACCTTGTCGGTGCCATGTATTCAAATATCGCGGTGGGCGATCCTGTCGGCGGCGCGGCGTTTTTCATCATCGGATTTGTTATCATCGGCGGGTCTTATGTGTGTTATCATAGGAAACAAAGAGCTGCATCAGTTAGCCAGCCACCCCGCTTAGCGGCATAAACCGAACTATACAAGAACTTCCTTGCCCGTATATGTTGAAGGAAGGAGCGCATGAACATGGGCTTGAACACAACAACCTGGAGCGCACTAGCAGAGCCCAACCGATTGCACATCGTCGAACTCCTGCGGAGCGGTCCCCTCACCGTAGGGGAAATCGCCGAGCGCCTCAGCCTCCAGCAGCCACAAGTTTCCAAACATCTCCGCGTCCTAAGCGACGCGGGGTTTGTTGAAGTACAGCCCAGTGCCAATCGGCGCATTTATAAGCTCCGGGCCCAGCCCTTCGTAGAAATGAACACCTGGCTGGAATCTTACCGCTGCATGTGGGAGGAGCGCTTCGATCGTTTGGATGAATATTTGAACGAATTGCAGGGAAAGGGAAAGCAGTAGGGAGTCTCTCCCCGCTTCCACACAAAAAAGACACCTTCTCGGGTGTCTTTTTTAGTGGTGAAGCATGATTAAATTGCCTGTTTGGTTATCGACCAAAATATTCTACAACGACCTCACGGAATTCCAGAGCAGCCCGCGAGATGTACCGATTTCTGTGCCGTAATAAAGCAATCTCCCGTACCAATTCGTGTTCCTCTACGTGAAGATAGTGGATATGTTCCCTTGAATTCATTGCCGTGCTTGGTATGAAGGCAATGCCAATTCCGGCTTCCACAAGAGCACTTAGCCTGGCAGGCTCATTTCCCTCAAACACATAGTTAGGTGCAAATCCAGCCGATTTACATACGGAATCTGTTAAATCGCGAGTACTGTAGCCTCTCTTTACACCGACAAACCATTCATCCTTAAGTTCTGCCAAAGTTACGCTGCTTCGGTCTGCCAGCCGATGCCCCTTTGGAACAGCTACAAGGATGGGGTCGACAAACACGATTTGACATTCAATGTCATCCCCTTGTATGGGAGGTGAGGACAAGCAGAAATCGACCTCTCCTCTATGAAGAAGCGTAACCATTTCCTGCGTGGTCAGCATTTGCACATGAAATTGAATATGGGGATGCTTTTTCCGAAACTCTCGAAGGATATTTGGCAACGTGCTTGCGTTCGTCACCGCCAATTCGATTGTACCATGTTCCGGGCTGGATAAATCGCTAATCTCTTGCTTCCCCTGTTCCAATTCAAACAAAGCCCTTTCCGCACTGCGAAGGAATCTGCTTCCGAACTCATTTAATCGCAGCTTCCTCCCCGTTCGATCGAATAGAGGAACCCCTAGATCCTCCTCCAGGCGCCCAATCGTTTTGCTTAGTGACGATTGAGTAATATGCAGACTTCGTGCTGCTTCGGTCACATGTTCCAATCGAGCTACTGCGAGAAAATATTGCAGCTGAAGAAGTTCCATTTCGTCCCCTCCATTCATTCCTTCAAGTCAATGAAATCATAACATAAAATGCGTTGGAATAAATTATCGATTTCAGGTAGGATGACATCAATACACTTAGAGAGGTGACCAAAAATGAATGCTCGCAGCAGGTGGTTGATGATTTCCGTTGGCCTTGGGATACTATTGAACCCATTAAATTCTTCCATGGTTTCAGTTGCTATTCCAAGGCTGCAAAATGTGTTCTTACTTGACTTTACAGTTATTTCCTGGATTATTTTTTCTTTCTATATTGCGAGTGCTATCGCTCAACCTGTCATGGGAAAGGCCAGCGATTTATTCGGTCGCAGGAAGATATTTCTTACCGGACTTATTGTAGCCTTCGTTGCATCCTTATTAGCTCCACTATCACCAATCTTTGGGTGGCTGATCGTATTCCGCATTGTGCAATCTATCGGAACAAGCATGATGGTTGCGGTTGGAATGGCCATTGTGCGAATTCATATTACGGAGAAACAAGCGACTGCGCTGTCTGTTTTGTCCATATTCCTATCCGGAGCAGCAGCCATTGGACCTTTTATTGGCGGGGTCATCATTCACTGGTGGGGCTGGCCTGCTATCTTTTTCGTCAATATTCCGTTCGTGGTGATGAGCTTTCTATTATCTTGGCGGCATATTCCTAAGGACGAACCGTTAACATCCGTTGCGCGGGGCATGTCCTGTCGTAAATGGTTTGATTTGATTGACGCGTCAGGGATCCTGCTATTCACAGTGGGTCTGGTTGCTCTGCTCACCTCCTTACTTTCAGCAAAATCATCTGGGCAAATCTCATTAAGCAATATTATGCTCGGGCTGATAGGCTTCGTGCTGCTTGTCGCTTTCGTACGACATGAATTAAAAGCGAAGTCACCCTTTATTCCTTTGCGCACATTCGCCGAATATCCTGCGATGACTTGGGTCAATGTCGAATTCATGCTCGTTAACGTCCTTTTTTACTCGCTCTTTTTCGGGCTTCCGTCCTACTTGCAAATGGTACGTCATGTCAACGAGTTCCATACAGGGATTCTAATGCTTAGCTTAGGCTTGTGCTCGCTCGTTACTTCTCCAATAGCAGGCCGATGGATCGATAAATCAGGACCCAGGCCGGCACTGCTTGTGTCCGCAATACTGATGACACTCGGGTCCGTGTGGATCGTGACATTGAATCAAACTTCACCGGTTATTAGTAGCTGTTTGGCTTTAGCTGCATTCGGTATTAGCAATGGGCTAAACAATGTCGGTATGCAAGCGGCCTTGTTCAAAAGCTCTCCAAAAGAACTAATCGGTGTAGCATCCGGATTATTTAATACATCAAGATACCTGGGAACCATTCTCTCTTCATTGTTGATAGGCATCGTAATGGGAGGTAACTTCAGCTTCGAAGGATTTAGATTGCTAGGGATTATCCTCACAGTAGTTGCATTGTCCTTGGTATTCATGAGCCGGCGACGGGAGTCAAGGCAATTGGAAGAGTCCGTAGTTTCACCAGGTTCAAATTAGATAAAAGTCAAATCCTGTCTCCGTTCTAATATGGCCGCGCCGCCATAAAAGACAAAAACCGCACAGCATCAAGGCTTTGCGGTTCTTGTCTTTTTTATTTTCTCCCGGCAATATCTTGCGTACAGAAGTCTACTTTCTCAAATCGAAAAATTTTTCATCAATGGCATGATAAAAGAAATGACTCCCATCCCCAGCTTAAAAAAGCTGCCTATGTTACCAAAGAACCCTCCACCCCCGGCAGTACCTGCTGCAGGACCACCTTTACCAAGTCCACCCAGCAATCCGTTAGAGCCGCCTCCAAATAATCCCCCAGAACCCCCGCCACCAAGAAGGCCAAGCATGCTTCCTAATCCGCCTCCGCCAAGTAAGCCTCCCAAACCTCCTAAGCTGGATATTTGTGCTTTAGCTTTGACTTTATTTCGGGGGAGCTTCCGATTTCCCTTGAACCCTTGAAGAATGACTTGGTCACCTTGTAATTCGTTTAGAACTCCGTAATATAGAGAACCGTTCTTGAGCACTACACATACTGGTGTTCCTAAGTTCTCTTTAACTTGCGAAGAGATAGAGGGCGATGATGCAGGAATGGCTTTTTGCCCGACTTTCACACTTCTGTACTTTCTTTTGCGCTGCTGTAAAGTTTTCATTCCCAGCTCACTCATCCTTTTAAATGAAATCATATAACAAGAAAGACGGCGGCCATTGTTGGCTTCCGTCTTTTCTTATTGGATTAAGGAAATATTAAATTACAAAAGATGATGTGATGATTACCAAAAGAATAAAAAGAACTAAGATAAATGCGCTTGAACGTCCATAACCTACTTCGCTCATGTTGACTCATTCCCTTCAGTAATTTTTCACTACGGTATAATTATATGTACGGTACATATCGCTTGCTTGTATATATGCCATGGAGGCAATCGCCGGATTAAACACCAAATTGTCTTAAATGATGGTCTAGATGTTTATAAATTCCTTTACCCCATTGCTCATTAGTGAATTTTCCAAAAAAAGGATGTGGATGGGGTGAACATTTATCTGGACCGTTACTTTGGTAAGTTAACATCTTTTGTTTCAGTTTTTCTTTTTCTGTCTCAAAATCTTTGTCATCTAAAATACGTATGGTCGAAATTGTTGACATATTGTGTGGTGTTGGCTTGTCATTATATAACATAGGTTTCAAAAACCTTCCTATTAACCTTCCTAGCCAATCTCTAGGGGGAAAGGAATTTCCCATTGCGATATCTTGAAACGATGAGCAGTGAGCCAACATTTGAGCAACATTCATTGTACCCCATTGTGGTTTTAAATTTGGACTTAAATTCTCGATACGGTTCAGTATTTCCACTGTATGCATATGGTTGTATATATTTTTCATTAGTAATACCGTCTTAAGAAAAACGCCAAGCCGATCACGTTCGAAGGCTTGGCGTATATTTTCTTTAAAACGTTGGCAGGCCCCGTCCAGAGCTGCCGCTCTTTAATGACCGCCAAGATAAGCCTGTTTCACCTGGTCACTGGACTGCAACTCAGCAGCCGTTCCCGAGATCACGACTTTTCCGGTTTCAATCACATAAGCGCGATGAGCAATGGATAGCGCCATATTCGCATTTTGTTCGACCAGCAATACTGTCGTACCGGTGCGGTTGATTTCTACAATAATTTCAAAAATGGTTTTAACCAACAATGGCGCAAGGCCCATGGATGGTTCATCCAGCAAAAGCAGCTTAGGGCGTGCCATTAGCGCCCGACCCATAGCAAGCATTTGCTGCTCGCCGCCGGATAGCGTACCTGATAACTGTTTACGACGCTCCAGAAGTCTAGGGAACAACCGATACACGTTCTCCATATCTTCGCGAATGCCGCGTTTATCTGTTCGCAAATAAGCCCCGAGCTCCAGGTTTTCTTCAACGGACATGTTAGCAAATACGCGGCGGCCTTCCGGTACATGAGAGATTCCCGCTTTTACTATCTCTTGTGCAGGCTTGCCCGCAATAGATCTGCCCATGTACTGGATATCACCTTGCTTAGGTTTAAGGAGACCGGACAATGACTTCAGAAGTGTGCTTTTGCCTGCACCATTGGCACCAATTAAGGTGACAATCTCGCCTTGATTCACTTCCAAAGAGACCCCCTTCAGGGCTTGAATGTTGCCGTAATATACACCCAGTTCATCAACTTTAAGCATCGCCGCTCTTCACCTCCTCACCTAGGTATGCCTCAATGACCTTGGGATGATTGCGGATTTCATCAGGCGTTCCTTGTGCTATGAGCTGTCCATGATCGAGCACATAAATCCGTTCACAGATACCCATTACTAATTTCATATCGTGTTCAATTAACAGGACTGTTAACTGAAATTCCTTGCGGATAAACGCAATAAGCTCCATCAGTTGATGTGTCTCTTGCGGGTTCATCCCGGCTGCCGGTTCATCCAGAAGGAGCAGCTTCGGACCTGCGGCTAATGCGCGAGCTATTTCCAATCGTCTTTGCTGGCCATAGGGCAAATTTTTGGCGATTTCATCTTTATAGGACTCTAACTGAAAGACCCGGAGAAATTGCAATGCTTTCTCTTCGATTTCTTTCTCTCCGGCAAAATGTGAAGGAAGGCGCAAAATAGAGCTCATCATCGAATGCTTAGACAAAGAGTGATAAGCGACTTTGACGTTATCGAGTACGGACAATTCATTAAAGAGACGAATATTCTGGAAGGTCCGACTAATCCCGCTTCGTGTAATTTGATAAGGTGCAAGTCCATTCAACCTCTTGCCATCGAACAGAATATCGCCTTCCGTTGGCACATATACACCCGTCAGAAGGTTAAAACTAGTCGTTTTTCCCGCTCCATTGGGGCCAATCAGACCAATGAGTTCTCCTTGATGAATTTCCATATTAAATCCAGATACCGCTTTTAATCCACCGAACTGAATGCCGGCATCTTTTACCCGCAGCAAAGGTTTATTTGCCATGCAAACGTCCTCCTTTGCCAAACGACCATTTGCCTAAGTAAGAAGTGATTTCTTTAGTTCCCATCAAACCTGTTGGTCGATACAGCATGACAACAATCAGTATGACGCTGTAAATGACCATCCGAGTTTCCGGATAGCTCTGCAGAAAGGTGGAAACGATCGTCATCAATATCGCGGCAAGCACCGCGCCGGATAAGCTTCCCAATCCGCCAAGCACAACGAAAATCAAAATATCGAAGGACTTCAAAAAGCCAAAGTTCGTCGGCTGAATGATATAGAAATTGTGCGAATATAAACCGCCGGCAATACCTGCAAAAAACGCCCCAATTGCAAAAGCGACAACTTTATAATACGTCGTGTTAATCCCCATCGCATCCGCGGCGATTTCATTTTCCCGGATCGAAATACAAGCTCGGCCATGCGTGGAATTCGTAAAGTTCATAATGACAAGTAAGGTAATGAACAGACAAAGGAAGGCATATGTCCAATTGGTCAAATGTGCAACCTGCATCCCAGCTGCCCCGCCCACATAATCAATGTTTACGAACACAATGCGGATGATCTCCCCAAAACCGAGTGTAGCAATTGCTAGGTAGTCACCTTTTAGCCGCAAGCTCGGAATGCCAATCAGCAAGCCCGATGCTGCTGCAATTACGCCTCCAATAACTAAAGCAAGCGGAAAAGGAAGCTGCAGCTTCGTACAAATTGCGGCCACATAAGCACCTACGGCCAAAAAACCTGCATGACCAATAGAGAATTGACCTGTAATCCCGATGACCAGATGCAAGCTGACGGCGAGAATAATATTAATCACAATAAAGATTAACGTATTCGAATAAAAAGCATTCAATATGCCTGTGCTTATGAGGAACTGAACAAGGCCATATACAATAATGGAAACAATAAGGAATAACCAAAATAATCCGTTAGTTTTTTTCATACTCGTCCGTCACCTACACTTTCTCTCGAGTATTTTTACCCAAAATGCCTGACGGCTTGAAGATGAGAATTAAAATCAAAATAATGAATGCAGCAGCATCCCGCCAGTTGGAGTAGCCCAGTGCACTAACCAACGTTTCAACCAAGCCAAGGACAAGTCCACCGATCGCAGCTCCCGGGATAATACCAATACCGCCTAACACAGCCGCAACGAATGCTTTCAAGCCTGGAATCACGCCCATGAGCGGCTCGATCTTCGTATAGTAGATCCCGAAAATAACCCCTGCCGCACCTGCTAGAGCAGAACCAATGGCAAAGGTAGCCGAGATCGTCCGATCCACATTAATGCCCATCAAGCGAGCGGCTTCCGCATCGTGGGATACGGCCCTCATCGCTTTTCCGATTTTCGTACGGCGAACAATGAATTGCAGAATAATCATTAAGAACACTGATACGCAGAGAATGAAGATTGAAGCGCTGCTGATCGTTGCTCCCAGAAATTTATAGCTTTGATTCGGCAATACTTGCGGAAACGCTTCTGGCTGAGCACCACGCAAATAGATAGTTCCGTATTCAATTAGAAGGGAAACCCCGATCGCTGTAATCAGCGCTGCTATTCGGCTCGCGTTGCGCAAGCGCTTGTATGCAATTCTCTCAATAACGACACCAAGAAGCGCGCAGATAATCATAGCGATGATCAGAGCCGGGAAGAAGCCTAAACCAGCGTACTTAATAGCATAGAAGCCGATAAACGCACCGACCATGAACACATCACCATGCGCAAAGTTAATGAGGCGAATAATACCGTAGACCATCGTATAGCCTAATGCGATAAGCGCGTAGATACTGCCAAGTGAGATTCCGTTAATAATCTGCTGTATCCAATCCATATTCTTCAATCCCCTTCTGAAAATGAAAACGGGTGAGGGAGATTCCCCCACCCATGCTAAACACGTATTAAGGATTAACTTTTGTTTCGAACTGTTGCTTACCATCTTTATACTTTAATACTGTTGCAGTTTTAATCGGGTTATGCTGGTTGTCAAATGTAATTTTCCCGGAAACTAAAGCCAAATCTTTTGTTTGCGCCATAGCATCCTTAATTTTCGCTCCATCAGTCGAGCCGGCACGTTTGATACCGTCTGCGATCAGGTAAACTGAGTCATAGCCAAGTGCGTTAAAAGCGTCCGGGGATTTGTTCTCGTATTTGCCTTTAAATGCTGTAACAAAGTTTTGAATCGTTTTGTCCGGATCTTCGGAAGAGTAGTGATTCGTAATAAATGTATTATTCAGAGCCGCAGCGCCTGCCAGTTCAACCAGCTTCGGAGAATCCCAACCGTCTCCGCCCATGAATGGAACCGTGATCCCCATCTCCCGTGCTTGCTTGATGATCAAACCAACTTCTTCGTAGTAGCCTGGAATAAAGACAAACTCTGGATTCGCTGCTTTGATACGAGTCAATGTCGCGCGGAAGTCTGTATCTTTCGCTACATAAGATTCTTGAGCGACTACAGTACCTCCAGTTTTTGAGAAAGTATCTTTAAAGGAAGATGCAAGTCCTTTCGCGTAATCACTCGCGTTGTCTGCAAAGATTGCCGCCTTCTTCACGTTCAAGTTTTTAGCTGCAAAGTTCGCAGCAACGTTACCTTGGAAAGGGTCAATAAAGCAAGTACGGAAGATATAATCATTGACTTTGCCGCTCGTTCCTACAGTTACGTTCGGGCTTGTGCCAGAAGGTGTCAGCAATACCGTTTTGTTATCAGTAGCGATTTGAACCTGTGCTACCGTGTCTCCGCTTGTTGCTGCGCCAATAATCGCGGCCACTTTATCTTGGCTGGTTAATTTAATAGCTGCATTAGTTGCTTCGGCTGCCTCTGACTTGTTGTCAGCTTTAATAATTTCGATTTTCTTGCCATTGATTCCGCCATTTTTATTAATTTCTTCTGCCCCGAGCTCGATACCTTGTGCAATGGATTGTCCGTAAGAAGCAACAGCCCCTGAAAGCTCCAAGTTAGCTCCAATTTTAATAACATCACCTGAGCTGCCGGACCCACTTCCCGCTGCACCGCAACCAGTCAGCAGTCCCGCCAACAACGATGCACTTATGACCGAATACGAAACTTTCCCCAAAATATTCTTCTTCATGATATTCCCCCATTGTAGATTTTTTAAGGATAAATAAATAAACAAGTTGACTTACCCAGCAAGTTCAACTCGCAAATCAATTAACCGACTGTCAATTATACTATAACAAAGTTCACAAGTTGTCTATAATTTCGTCAAAATTTTAGACAGAATGTCTAGTGCTTTGTTGTTCTCTCATATTTATACATATATAAGATGTTGTAACTTGTAAAACGTCAGCAATGTAAAACACCCCTTAACTTATTTGATAAGTTAAGGGGTGTTTTGCATATATAATGGGAGATTCCAGCCAGTAACCGACCCGACGGCTCAGCATAACATGCTAGGCCGTATTCTCTTTGTTTACCCAGGAAGCTTTTTCATTTCGTTTTTGGCTGCATACCCTCCTGCCGAATAATATGATCAGCTGTACGAATGGCGAGCGCAATCGTAGTCAAAGTATGATTTTCGGCTCCGATGTAAGGTAAAGCACTGTTGTCGGCCACATAGAGGCCGGAGACTCCATGGATTTGCCCGTATGGGTTGGCGACGGAAGTATTGGGATCGTCTCCGATTCGGCAAGTGCCTGAGTCATGATGCAAATCGCCTAGCGGGGTCAAGCAAATGGACGGTTTGCCGCTCTTGGAAACCAGACGTACGCCTGCATCCTTGGCAATGCGTTTTATCCCTTCCGTCATATGGCCAACGACGTTCCAATCCGCCTCGCTCAAGGAGAAATGAACCTTAATTTCAGGGACACCGTACTCGTCAATTTTGTCCGGATTCAGGGTAATCCGATTTTCGTATCTCGGTTCGACTTTACCATAACCATAGAAGTTGACCGTAGTTTCACCTGTTAACGGTCTTTCAATGGTAACTGGATACCAGTAGAAAGCTTCCGGCCCAGTCATTAGCACGGAGTAAGGAGTATCTGGTTTTTGCGGTATCATAATATTCAAGGGGCCCCAAGGGATAGGGAAATCAGCTGTAGATATCGTTCCTGTTGCTTGAACAAAGCTTTGATTCGTCAGGAAGTGCCCCAGCGCTCGGTGTTGAAACCCCGAATGTAACAGCAAGCGTGGTGTCTCAAAAGTACTCGCGCTCAAAACAACTGTTTTAGCTTTTAAAGTATAGGCGGTTTTATCCGGGGAAACGACCTTGACACCTGTGACTTTTCCGTTGTTATGAAGAATCTGCGTGGCACGTGCGTTGATCGCCAAATCGAAAGGCCTCTGATTCAGCGCTCGGGCAAGCAGGGAAATGGAACTCGTAAACATGTCGGTATGAATCTGTCCGGCAGATTGGGGTACGATATCAGCCGCAATCGGAAGAGGCGCCGCTTTGGAATGACCGCGCAGCCACAACCGCTCCAGTAAAATCTCCGTGAACGAAGCCCCTTCCGCGAATACTCCGGTAACATTCATGACTTGTTCGGCAATGCCGTAATAGCTTTCCATCTCATGAACAGGTATAGGCCATTTCGCCAGATCCCACGAATGCATCCTGGGAGTAAATGCATACCAGAATAACGTTCTGCCTCCCAGCGCAAAAAGCTGCCTGGCTCCCGGATATTCTGGCATAGCACCCGGCAGCGGCTTGGATAAGTAACTAAAATAAGCTGTGAGGCGCTCTTGGTTCATCGTCGTCAGATTTCGGGCATGCGTAGGGATCACTTGGTTTCCCCGTTCAATGATGCCAATCCGCTTCCCTTGCCTTTTCCATTGTTCGCACAATCTCCATAGGACAGATCCTCCGCCCGCTCCGGTGCCGATGATCAGAACATCATATTCCTGCTGAGCCATCTGGGAGATAGGCGTGAGGGGAATCCAGTTATTCAGCATTTCTGTCGGTGCGACCGGGCAAGTTGGAATTGAGCCAATCGAAGAAGCCCTCGATTGGATTTCATTGTTAGCTTCAGTTGCGGAAGGTAGATAGACCGATTTTCCCGTGATATCTAGATCGGGATTTTCAATCTGCGGATTTAGCAAAACGAGTTCTTCAATGGATAACCGGTTTTTAATCGCGATAACTCTTAGTGTTTCATGCTTGTTTGAAACCCATATTTTCAACGGCTTTCACTCTCCATCCGATCTGTGATCGCACATAACGTTTTAAAGTTATATCCACACTACTTATACTATAATGATGGGCTGGAGCCTTTATGTATTCTAATAACAATAAAAACAAAGAAGATTTTGTAACAATTTACCACTAACAAAAAAACTAAGCGTGATTTTGTTTTTACTAAAGAGTGTGTCACACAGTACTAAAGACACTTTTGGTGGTGTTGTAATCTTCTTAAACGCTGGAATAATGCCTAATTCCAATTAAATACTGACGAGTGGAACAGTATGGTATTTCACCTGATCGAGTTGCCAATGTTGTTGCATTCGCGATTGATCAGCCAGAAGATACGAACGTTAATGAGTTTACAATTGGACCAACAAGTCAGCCTTGGGAACTGCTACCACGAGTTAATTAATTACATGAGTTATGTAGTATCTGGATTTAATTGGATATAGGCTAAAATACGATCAATATCATTGGAGAAAATCCAATAGATTACTTGTTCAGACATGAGATATCGTACTTTCATTGGAAAAAATCTCGTGTCATCTCTATGCGCAAATGAGTAAAACAGTGGATAAATTCCAATGGATCAAGGGTATTTCCAGAAATTCACTTCAACTGCATAGGTCATGTTAATTAATTCTTATTCTTTTTTTCTAACCATTCATTTTCTAAAATACTCATTTCCCACACACTCCAGAATTCGTTGTCAATTTTTCGTTTATCTCGGATTAGTCCTTCTTTTACAAACCCTACCTTTTCGTAACAAGAAATAGCAGAAAGATTAAAATCTAAGACACCCAGACTAACTCTGTGTAATTTTAATCCTTCAAAAGTAATATTTAAAGCCTTTTTTATCATCAATTGTCCTATGCCTTGTCCTCTTAAGCTTCTTTTTCCTACCAAAACCTTACCTATCCTTGCAGATTTATTTATCCAGTCAATTTGTAAATTTATATGCCCAATTACCTCATTATTTTCTTCATGTACCACCCTATATATTAGGGCTTGAGCAGCATTTGTATTAGAGGTTTTGATGTAATTATCCAATTGTTGCTCATTTAAAGGAAAGCTAAAAGTTTGACCTCCCCATTGAAATAAAAATTTTGGTGAATCAATCCATTCAATAAGTTGCGCAAAGTCGGTACGTTCGAAATGTTCAAGTTTGATCATTATAATCATTCCTTCCATATTTGGTAACCTACAATAGCGATCGATGTTTTATTTAACTTGAGTTTAATGGTATTGATCCGTTAGATGCTCGTTCGTATCTCGTAACATTTTGGTGAGCACTACGATCTGCCCCGCATGGTACCCGTAGTGAGCGGAAACCTGAACAAGAAGTTGCCCAATTAATCTTGTATCGCAGGCTTCATGGACAGGAGAATCACTTCGGTGCATACGCTTCCAATCCTCTAGTTCATAGCGGATTGTGACTTCCCGTGATAGATCGTCATTAAATAAGGCAAATAATACACTTTCCGACTCGGATCGAGTTTTACGTAGAAGGCCAATCAGCTCATCCTTTGATATTCCCCCATCCGTAGTAAATTCGCGGGAGCGCTCCCGGATAAACGTTTTGTTTCCGATTGCGCTCACAAAATTCTGATATTCGTTTCCCGCCAAATGCAAGCAGATATTACCGATGCTATTCATGGAATCTTTCAATCGCTTCCAAACTAGTTCATCGTTTAGTAGGTTTAGGCTTCGTTCGATTCGATCAAGTTGCTTATTCATGTCTTCCAATACGTCCTTAATCAGTTCTACCATGAGAATTCCCTCCAAAATTGATTTTTGCTTCAATTTTCCGGTAATCGCAGCATACCTTCGAGTGTTACATATGTGCGAATCCTCCAAATTTCCTTCGATATGATGGTTACATAAAGTGTTCCAGGACGTCCAATTGCAGGTACAAAATCTCGTGTATAGAGGTCAAACCCTTGTTTTGTGTCGAATATAAACAATAGGCAAGTTTGATGGGAAAACGCTCATCCAATTGATCCACATCAATGCCTATCAAGTTAGCAATTTCTAACTTATCATGGAATGGGGCTTCCTTTACTTGTAATGAAATCTGTGTCATGGTCACCTTGCTGACCTTTTTTCACATCCAATGCACAGGAATCATACCTAACGTACTCATTTGCAAGCAACCAGACGGAAGCAACAGTAGCATGACCGCACAGCGGGGTTGCCTTCGAACGGATTTTGGGTAAAAGCATCAACATGATACACATCTGCTTCATCGTAGTGACTTACTCCCTTTTAACTATTCATGTTAGTGAAGTTCCAATCCAATGTAAAATGAAAATTTACCATACAATACATGAAGAAATATTCATGGAAGTGAGGGTCGAAAATGACACTGTTTCAATTAAAAATATTCCTTGCTGTCGTGCAGACTGGCAGTTTCACTAGAGCTGGGAAGCTTTTGCATGCAAGCCAATCGGGCGTTAGCCACAGTATTGGAGATTTGGAAAAAGAATTAGGAATTATTCTTTTTACGCGTAATCGCAATGGCGTTATGCTAACTGATGCGGGAGAACAAATCTTAGCACATGTTCGTGAGATCGTTAATCATACGGAACAGATAAATCAAGTTGCTGCTGCGTCAAGAGATGTGAAGAACGGGACAATACGGATCGGCGCGTTTCCCAGTTTCTCAGCAAATGTAATTCCAGGTATTTTCCAAGCGTTTCGCAGCCATTATCCGGGTGTAGAACTGCTTCTCTTTGAAGGAAGTTATGCAGAGGTTGAGGCATGGATCAAGGCAGGTGCTGTTGACCTCGGGTTTCTGGCCGATCCAAGTGATGGATTAGACATCGTTCAGCTTCTTAGCGATCCATATGTTGTAGTCCTCCCAGCAAATCATCCATTGGGGGTGCATGACATTATCTCCATCGAGCAGCTTACACATGAACCGTTTCTTTCGCTTAAATCCGGATGTGAACGTCTTGTGATGAGTGCATTTCAAGAGAAGGGACTTAGCCTAAATAAGCAGTTCGAGGTTGCAGAGAATTCCACCATTCTCTCCATGGTTGAGGCAGGCATTGGAGTGTCAATCGTACCTTCAATGATACTTCCGGCTATGCCAGCAAATGTTGAGGTTAAACCGTTGAATCCTCCTATTATTCGTAAAATAGGATTAGCTGTACTCTCACAGCAAATTGTCTCCCCAGTCGTAGCAGCCTTTATCAAAGAGGCGCAAATTCGGCTGGCGGAATCTATATAATATGAGCGTATGGAAATAAAGAGGAGTGTTTTTTGACCCAAATTCCTCCCAATTTGCTTCCATACGACTAAGGACTCCTAAATAAAAGAAAATATAATAAGCGTTCACCCAATAGAGTGCACGCCTATTTATAAAAGTTATTTACAAATTAAGTTTTGAAGTGGTGTTTCAAGTTAAAAAAGCTGATTTACAAATAAGTTTTGAAGTACTTTTTACATGCATGCTTCTATAGGTCTCATTCAACTAATGTGTCCTGTTAGAGTAATAACATGTTTGCAGATCTCCTAATATCTACTCCATCGAGATTTAAAAAAACAAAGCTCATAAGACTCGTATCGGCCAACATCTACGTTGAAAATTTTTCCTCCCCTCGGGGAGAAGTCTTTTAAAAGAGCTTATACAGAAGATTTTAGCATCCGCGAATTCCATGCAAACTCCCCCATACGCACAATGGTAAAGCCGATTTCCCGCATCCGCTTGTAATCATCGGCCCACATCTGCTCCGGCCAATGCTTGGGGTAGTAGCACATACCCAGATCAAATTTCTCTCCCGGAATGGTTTTGTCCACGGTTCACTTCGTCACCTTATCGTTTGGTATGATATTTGAATTATTCAAAACGGATGTTGCCAGCAAACGGAAGCACCCGGATGTTGCCCGATTCGGCGTCCGTCACCGGCTTCCCGTTAATTGTGACATTCTTGAATTCGATATGATCGACTGTCCTGTCCGCATCGTATCCGCCGATCTGCGACGGATTGCCGCAGTCCCCGACACAGGAAATATTCTCGTAGCGAATCTGTTCGATCCGTTTGCCCGGCACCGGATTGTACTTCGGGTTGAAGAGCACGCGGATATCGAACAGCCGTCCGAGTTCGAACGGTTCAACCCGGATGTTCCTGTAGGTGACATTTCTGACCGTATTGTTATCGCCGGCATTAATCGACATACAGCCCTGATAGTCGGGCTGCGGCTCATGATGCTCGAGCACATCGATATTTTCGAACAGGACGTTCTCGATGACGTCTCCTATATGGTGATTGCCATGCCCGCCGAGATTCATCGGATGGGCCACATCCGCCCATAAGACGGAATTGCGAACGGTAACATTCCGTGTGTCCCCTTGATAATCCCACCGGCTGGCGTAAACCGCGATGCAATCATCGGAATTGCGCATAAACACGTCCTCGATCTCGATATCCGAGCTGGCCATCATATCGATCCCATCTGACCAGCCTTTCGTGCTGAACGCTTTGAAGTTCGAAATCCGGATCTGCTCGGACTTGCCGATATAGATGCTGTAATGCGGAGGATCGATAAGTGCAATTCCCTCGACGCGAATCCGCTTGGAGAAGATGATACGCACCCCGCGGAAAGCGGAAAAACGCCCGAATTCAGTCAAGTAAAGAACGCCTCTACCGCGGACAGTGACATCGCTGACGGAGTCGCAGACCATAGAGCCCGCGACCGCCGCTCCGCCGGCTATGTAAACCGTCTTCCCCGACGGGATGCGCAAAATCACTTCCTCCAAATGATGCATGCCCGGCCCGAAATAGAGCGTATGCGTCTCGCAGCCGTCTGTTCCCGCAGCCGTCAGCAGCGCAAGAAGGTCCTCGGTCCGGTGGATGCCCGGCTTGACGAAAGCGACGCCCGGCTCGTCAGGGGACGGCGCATCCTGCTCGAGCGGATTGGCAAACAGATGCAAATTATGGAATCTGTCACCGTTCACTTCCACTGACAGCTTTTGCGGGCCGTCAATGGTAAAATTGATCGTGTTGCCGTTAAGCGCGTAGGAAACACCGCGCGACAACGGGCGAATCACGCAGTCGTTTACTGTCCCCTCGTTCTTCGTAACCTCAATCTCAGTCGTGCCCGAGCAATCGAACATCGCCATGGAGGCATGCCGGACCTGATGCATGTCGACTTTGACATCATAGACGAAGAGTTGCTCCCATTCGCCGCCCGCCGGTCTTGCCCTGACCGTGAAATCGTGATTTTCCGCTAACCCCGAGGGGCCCGGATACGTAATTAGCTTTGTTTCCTTTGACATGTTAGTACCTCCAACTGAGTTCATTTTGATGTATGGCGACAATTCCCAAAGCCGGGCGCGGTATGTTCACCGCCCGGAGAGTACGGTTTAATTCAGCTTCACGATCCACTTGATCAGTTCGGTTTCGGACCATTCGCCCCGATCGACCGTTGCCGCCTCCGCGCATTAGTTAAGCACAAACAAATACACTGCTCCGTCTTTGACACGAAGCGTCGTTTCCACGCCTTCCAAGAGAAAATGCTTTAGCCTCGACAGATTTAATACCCACCTTTGTACGAGTATCAAGTTCCGATACATCTTCATAAATCTGTGCACTATAACTCTCCGATCTCACCCGATATTCCAATTTGACTCATCCCAAGTTACCGGTATTTTCTCCCAGAATTCAATTTCCTCGGCTGTGGGAAAATGTTCGTTTCCCCGAATCCCCTCCTGTGTAAGCACTTTGGGAAAGCTAAGTGAAAGGCCTATAGGGCGGTAGGCATCATGAATATTGACCATCAAACCATAATCATGGCACTTTTTAACCACCGCTACAAGCCAACGCGTCCACTCTTGAGGCCCTACTTTCACAAAATCCAATTTTTGCATCAAGAACATCTTTTTTCCGATCAATACTTTGAAAATCCATTTCCTTTTCTCCCTTTTCCTCAAATAGATTTCTTGCTTCTCTTATTCTCTATCCTACTTCCATTTCCTGCTAGCCACAAACCTTTCAACCGCTCTAGCAACAGTTCAAATCCTTTACCCTACAAGGGTTATTCCAGCTGCACAAAAAAAGGAACCCGGCCAACGAGGCGTGGGTTCTTACACTTGATTATGTGGATACCACACCAGTAGTTGTATTGATATTGATACTGTTGTACCAGGAAATGGTTGGAACACCATTGGCGTCAAACGTCAGAGGACACCACACAGCGCTTGTAACTCCTCCGTTAGACCCTGTAAAGACACCCCAGCGATCTCCAAGATGGCTATCGTTTATCTGATGCAGTTGCCCCGTGAGGTTTCTTCTTTGTTAAACTAGCGTCATCGCTAATGTAAACATACAAAGTATGAATCGCATCAAATTATTACCCGATTTTAGTAGGTTTCTTAATACCTCTCCATTTACATAAATTGATTCGTGATCGGTAATTTTCTCAACCTTACGTTGATGCAACCGTTGGATTGCGTTCACCCAATAGAGTGCACGTCTTATTACCAATAACTTCAAAACTTAATTTGTCACTTCAACACTTTATTGTCTATTTCAAAACCAATTTGTCATCCAACACCATTCTTGTTGGGTGACAAATAAGTTTTGAAGTGCAAGAAACCAGCAAACTCAAGGGTTTGCTGGTTTTTCTTATAAAAGTTATTTACAAATTAAGTTTTGAAGTGGCGTTTCAAGTTAAAAAAGCTGATTTACAAATAAGTTTTGAAGTACTTCTTACAAACCGTTCAATAGTTCACTTGTCTATTTCCCTATAATAGCGGCTTAATGACTCTGAGAATACTATTTCTCGGACATAAAAATACAGCTCCCATACTACTTACAAAGTAGGGCCGAAGTTTCCAAAAATAACCTTTTGGACAGTTCGTCCTTCATTTACTTTCTTCCCTCTTTCACAAGCGTCCACTGCTGACAATTAAAGCCGGTATCTCCCCATTGATCAATGACCGCGCCATCGGTCGTCAAATTCGACTTCACCTCAAGCAGCTTCTAAGTTTTCACTTTCCACTCTTTCAAGCTTGGTTCGTCTCACCTCATGATGGTTTGCCGAAATCAGGCGTCCCATCGATGTGCCAGCCAAAAAATTGAGCACACGTATGCCGATTGGGATCATTGAGAGGATCACCATCAATCTCTTTATACGTACGGGCATGGTAAACAAGCACATCTTCTCCCTGAGATGTTGTTGTAAAACTGTTATGTCCGGGCCCGAACCGCAATGCCTCGCTATTAGTCTGGAAAACGGGAACTGGTTCCTTTACCCAAGAAGCAGGATCTAGCAGATCATCTGTTTCTTTAGCCGTCAACATACCCATGCAATAATTAAAATCCGTAGCGCTAGCCGAATAAGTGATGAAGATTCTGCCGTTGCGCTTGAGGACCGCTGGGCCTTCATTTACCATATAACCGATAACTTCCCAATCATACTCAGGGATCGTGAGACACACTTGCTTGCCCTCTAAGGTCCAGGGATTACTCATTTTCGCGATGTACAAATTGGAGTTCCCTTGAATACGCGGGTCCTTCTGCGCCCAAACCAGATAACGCAAGCCTTGATGTTCGAAGGTTGTAGCATCCAGCGAAAACGATTCCCAGTCTGTTTGAATCTGACCCTTTTCTATCCATGTTCCATCTAACGGATTGGATGATTCGTTCTCCAGCACGTACATCCGATGGTCGAACAAACCTTCCACCGTGTCTGATGTCCAAGCAGCGGCAAAGTAGATGTACCATTTGCCATCCACATAATGGATCTCCGGTGCCCAGATGTGTGAGCTCAGCGGACCCGATTCATGCTTATGCCAAACTGCTTTGGAGGCTGCTTCAGAAAGCTCTTCGAGCGTTTCCGATCTTCGGAGCTCAATATAGCTGTAATCCGGAACCGTAGCTGTAAAATAATAATAGCCATCGGTATGCTTCCAGATGAAGGGGTCCGCCCGCTTAAGAACGAGCGGATTTCGCAAAGCGATTTTTTCCATTATCGTTGATCTCCTTTCACTTTTAGACGTATGACGTTCCAAGAATAGGGAGCAATCCTGCTGGATAACAAGCCGTTATCCATGGAGCTGTCATCGCAGACCCGAGGTACTACGGTTAGGGGAGCCTCTGCCGTATTAACGGCGCTCAGATTATTGTTCTTCATGACAATATGCTGATGAAGAGTGAAGTCGTTGAAGTCACGAATGTCGGTTTCCAGCTGTACATCCTCGCTGCTTCGATTCAGAGCGAATACAGTAAGCTCCGCTTTTTCCTCGTTATAGACAGAAAGAGAATCAATAACAGGCACATCCGTGTACACGGATGTATCGTATTTCGGCGTATTCAGCATATTACGCAGAATTGTGCCTCTACCGAATTGAGAAACATGAGCAAATGGGTAAAAAGTCGGATTCCGCCAAGCCTGGCCGCCTTTTTCCGTAAGAATCATCGGAATGGTATTTACAAGCAAGGACTGACAAGCAATCTTGATGCGATCTGCATTTCGAAGAATTGTCAACATGGCCGATCCGAACACAAGGGCATCCTCCATATGGAACTTCACCCAGTCATAAGGGCATCCCGTTTGCCAAGGTGTGTATGCCACATCCGGTGCACGCCAAACATTCCACTCATCGAAGGAGAGAAACATCGTTTTGTTGCTGCGCTTACGAGATTGTACATAATCACAAGTCGCAATGACTTCCCGGATTTGTCTTTCCATATCAAGCGGCATGGCCAAGTAAGTCGCGGTATCGGCTTCCTTTTTGCTAATATAATTATGGAGAGATAAATAATCCGCATGCTCATACGTATGCATAAGAACGGTTTTGTCCCACTCAGGAAACGTCGGCATATGTCTGGCTGAGCTGCCTACAGCGACTAACTCGATGCTAGGATCTACCCATCTCATCGCTTTGGCTGTTTCACAAGCAAGAAGTCCATAAGCATCTGCCGTTTTCCTGGCAATTTGCCACTCTCCGTCCAACTCGTTGCCTAAGCACCAAGTCTTAATCCCATACGGCTTCTCCACTCCATGCGATTTGCGCAAATCGCTCCACTGGCTGCCCCCGCTGAAATTGCAGTATTCAATCATATTGCGGGCTTCATCAATACCCCGAGTTCCGAGATTGACGGTCATGATCGGATCGGCGCCTACTTTACCCAGCCACTTCATAAATTCATCCAAGCCAAAGGAGTTCGGCTCAATTTGTCTCCAAGCCAAGTCCAGCTTGACCGGTCGATTCTCTCTCGGGCCAATGCCATCCTCCCAGTTATAGCCCGACGTAAAATTGCCGCCCGGATACCGAACCATCGATAGGTTTAGTTCCTTCACAAGCTCCAGTACGTCACCGCGGAAGCCTTCTTCGTCAGCCGTAACATGGCCCGGTTCATAAATACCGTTATACACAACACTGCCCATATGTTCTACGAAGGAACCAAATAACCGTTCATCGGTTTGCCCAATGGAAAAGTCTTTACTTAAAATCATTGTTGCTTTTTTCATCTTTCAGCCACCTCATTCATTGAGTACATGCAATTGTGTGATTAACCCTTTAGACCGGATGTCGCCGCACCTTGAACAAAATATTTCTGTGCAAAGGTATACACCACAATGAGTGGCAGCAATGCTAGCATCGAAGCCGCCAGGGTCGGTCCATATTCAACCGTTCTTTGTCCGACAAACATCGCAAGCCCGGCAGATAGAGTTCTCATGTCCGTAGAGCTCGTCATCATGAGCGGATATAGGAGATCATTCCAGTTATTCATTAGATGGAAAATCCCAAGTGTTATCATGGAAGATTTGCACAAGGGCAACATGATGTTCCAATAAATTCGGAATTCATTCAGGCCGTCTACCCGACCTGATTCCTCCAAATCTTTGGGCAGCGAGATAAAAAAAGATCTCATCATGAAAATG
This sequence comes from Paenibacillus sp. Soil787, assembly GCF_001429545.1. Lineage (GTDB taxonomy): Bacteria > Bacillota > Bacilli > Paenibacillales > NBRC-103111 > Paenibacillus_E. Next base: position 40,887 of record NZ_LMSP01000010.1, on the reverse strand, counting down.
CCGAAGGCGCTACTCGCCCGAGGTAATATCAGACCTGTGTAAGTGTCCAGCAGACCGAATTTATACACTTCAACAAATAAGGGAATCATGAGAACTTGGAACGGAATCATCATCGTAATTAGAACTAAGGTGAAGAGAACCTTTCGCCCTTTAAATTGAATTCTTGCAAAGGCATACCCCGCCATAGAATCTAAAAATACCGAGAAAATCATCACACCGCCGGAGAAGATTACCGTATTTTTGAAAAACTGCACCAACGGCAACCGATCCCAGACATTCGCATATTGGCTTAAAATATAAGTGTCCGATAGAAACGTAGGCGGATATTTGAGAAGCTCTTGCTCGGTTTTAAAGGTGGATATAAGCAGCCATAAGAAAGGATGTAACACGAGTACGAGCAAAATCAGAATCAATCCGTAGGAAGCGGCATGGCTCCACGTTAATTTTTTCATAGAGATTCTCCTCTCTCCTCTTACTGGGCATCCGATGTTTCTTTTTTCATAAAATACTGATTCATTACAAGAGCAATAACCATAATCATCGTGAACAAAGTAACCGAGATTGCGGACGCATATCCCAAGTCGTAAGGTGCCATTTTGAAACCGACATTATAAATATAAGCAACGAGCGTTTCCGTTTTGAATAACGGGCCACCTTGCGTTGTGACGAAAATTTGATCAAACACCTGCAGTGCGGCAATCGTCGTCGTAATGATGCAGAAGCTTAAAGAAGGAATGAGATTTGGCACTGTGATACTGAAAAATTGCCGGGCTTTGCCTGCACCATCCAACTCAGCAGCCTCGTAATAGGATTGTGGAATACTCTGCAGACCTGCAACCAGGATAACCATGGTGTAACCAAAGCTTTTCCATACGGTCATCACAATGACGGAAGGCATGGCCAGAACAGGATCGCGTAAAAACTCCAGTCGTGGAAGTCCTAGAACGCTTAAATAATAAGGATACATACCCGTCTGAGGATCCAGTAAGAAGGACCAGACAATACCGATGGCTGTGAACGAACAGATCGAAGGAAGGAAAAAGGCGGATCTCAAAAATTTGCGAAACGCCGTGTTTTTCGAAACAAATACGGCAACGAGCAGGGCTAAGATCACCTGAATAGGAACTTCGACGGCAGCAAAATAAAACGTATTGCGAAGGGCATTCCAGAATCGATCATCTTCCCATATGCGCTTGAAATGTTCGAAGCCTGCGAATCCCGATACTTTCAGAAATACGTCCATGTTTAACACGCTGATGACTAATGTTGATAACAAAGGCACAATTGTAAATACGAATAAAAGAATTAGTGCAGGTGCAATGAAGAGATAAGCGGCACGCTGCGGACGATTGAGCTTTTGGATGACCTGCTTGTTGCTTGCCATTATGAACACCTACTTGGCGAAGGTTTATTTTCCCGCCAGCCCTACTTTCCAAAATCCGGTTTGGCGGGAAAAGTCATGCATGATTTATTTCTCGGTTTGAAGTGCTTTATCGATGTCTTCGGAAGCTTTCTTCAAGACGATTGCCGGTGGTTGCCCTGCTTCAATCGCCTCCAACATCGGGAACAGGATGTCAGAGTTAATCCGGTCTCCCGTACTTAAGCCACTCAAGAAAGATTGGGCTGCCGTTCCGAAATTAGATAGCTGCGATACAAGAGGATCCGCCTTGACTTGCGGGTCATTCGCTACAGACTTCAAATAAGGAGGGAAACCAATTTTGAGTGACCACTCTTTGCCGATAGCTGTTGAATTCCAGTATTTAATGAAATCATAAGCTGCCTTTTTCTCTTCAGGTGAAGTGCTCGATGGAATCGTAAACACGCTGCCATCGGATAGTGTCGCTTGCTTCACTGAACCTTTTGGAGGAAGACTCACACCGAAGTCGATATTATTTTGTTTTAAACCGCCTGCAAGCCAAGGTCCTGTTAAGAACATACCAAGTTTTCCATTGATCATGAGCTTGTCGAACTCACTACCTTGTGCTCCTTTTGGAGACACCTTTTTATTGACAACCAAATCTTGGAACCATTCCATCGTCTTCACATTTTCCGGTGAATTTAATACCGACTTCTTGTTCTTCAAATCAACGAAATCTCCGCCGTTCCCCCAGATGAAGGAGGTGTAGTACTGAGGAGCACCTTTCACCGGCATGCTTAAGCCGAATTGATTTTTTCCGGGATCCGTCAATTTCACCGCATACTCCGCTAATTGGTCGAACGTTTGAGGCGGTTTTTCCGGATCGAGACCCGCTTCTTTAAATAGCTTTTTATTCCAGAATAAGAACACACCGATCGTTTGCATCGGAAGCATATACTGTGCGCCATTCACTTGACCCATTTGTAAGGAGGCGTCCGAGAAATCACCTTTATCTGCGCCTGAAGCCGTAAAGAAATCATCAAGCTTCTGGAAGGAACCATTTTGAATAAAAGGAATAGCAGCGCTTGGAGACATTAACAGTAGTGAGGGTGCCGTCTTAGTTGCAATGGAAGGCGGAAGTTTCTGAGCAAACTGGTCCGCTGGAAGCACATCCATTTTGATTTCAACTTGATTGGCGTGATCTTTGTTATACTTATCGACGATGGATTTCAATGTCTCTCCATCCGGCCCCGTGAAGGTATTCCAAAATGTAAGCGTTGTCTTTTTAGTGTTGGAAGCAGGTGTTGTTTTAGTTTCTTTATCTGATCCGCTGTTTCCGCAAGCCGACAATGCAAAAACCGTTGATACAGCCAATGTGCCAGCCATGATTCGAGTAAGTACACGCATTTTTCTCATCATTTTTCTCCTCCAATGTTCTACATATTATAAGTACAGCTGCCTCACCAACGATTTCCCTAATGATCCGATATGTGTAAAGTCCCCTTTTGAAAATAATCAATTCCTTTGAGTTGTATGAATAAACATCACCGCCTCTCAAATTTAAATCGATTTAAATTATGATTAAAAAAATTAGGAAATCTCCTTATTGGCACCGCAGGAGTCCCTAACGATTAACCGTGTTGGTACTACGGTTTGCACTTCGCCTACTTCCTGATTCGTCAATAATGCGATCAGTTTTTCCGCTGCAATCACACCTATTTGTTGCATGGGTTGATAGATGGTTGTTAACGCTGGATCCAGAATTGCAGCCATATCAATGTTGTCGCAGCCGACCACAGCTATGTCACCCGGGACGGAAATGCCGCATTTTTGAAGCTGCTTAATCGCGCCAATCGCCATCATATCATTACCTGCAAAAACAGCATCATATGAAACCTTATCTTCACGAAGCTTTACGATTGCACTTCGACCGGATTCCATGGTGTAATCCTTCTCGATCACAAGAGATGGATCGTATAGCACTCTATGATCCTGCAATGCCTGCTTATAGCCATCCAAACGGTCGACACTCACTTGATATTCCAACGGTCCAGTAATATGAACGATACGTTTGTGACCAAGCTTTAACAAATGCTCCGTTGCCATGTAAGCACCGCCAAATTCATCTCTCTCTACCGTAATAATTTCATCATGGTGCCATTTCCCTAAGTAAACAACGGGAAAATCAGATTCAATGATCTTCACAATGTTTCGATCTTTAATCGAAGCAGGCCACAAAATAATCCCATCTGCACGGCGGTTACGAAGGATTTTGTCATAGGCTGCGGATTCATCAATCTCCGAACGAGACGTTGACACCAGTAGATGAAAATTGTGCTGCACAAGCACCTCAGAGATACCTTCCAATAAGCTGACAAAGTATGGATGTGTAAAGGCATTATGGGGTGTATTCGGAAAAATAAGCGCAATTGTCTCCGCTTTCTTCGCACGTAAGCTTCGCCCGATTTCATTAGGAACGTATTTCAGCCGCTGAGCGACATCTTCAACAAGCTGCTTGGTCTTGATGTTAACCCGCGAATCACCAGCAAGAGCTAAGGATGCAGTTGCAGTGGAAACACCTGCGACCCTGGCGATATCCTTCAAAGTTATATTAGCACTTTTCATCTGTTCATCCTTCTTTTAAATCGTTTTAAATTATCTAACAATTTCATGATAATACGCTTTCATAAAGTTGTCAATCGCTTTCATTTATTTTATGGAAATTAATTAAATCGTTTTAATTTTTTAATGACTTTCTTTATGGATCGATGATCTTGTTCAATTATATGGTTAAGATATTTCTGTTGTCGTAGTATTGTTTCTTGTTTTATAGTCTTCTCGTCCTTCAATTGCTGAACCTCGGTAGGATATGCTGGGTTTTTATCGACCTTAATCACGCGCGGCGATTGATGGTGTGGTGAAGTTAATCGCTTGGCGGCGGGAGCATCTCGATTTTCAGAAAGCATGAAATCAATCGTATTTACTGTTGAATCCATTGCTCTGTAAAGATCCCATAATGGTTGTATGAGCCCCCCATACCAAGACATCGTTGCACCACAACCGCTTTTTGACCATTATTTTTGTAAACAAATGAAAGAATGCCACTGAGATGTAATCGATCACTTCTACGTCTAGTCGTTGACTACTTCCTAAAAATTGCCATCGTACATCCATTACACATTTTAAATTCCCTAATAAGGTATCAAGTACTATACAATCTCGTCGCCAGAAAGATCATTTTCAATACTTCAGAACTTTATTTGTTACTTCAAAACTTATTTGTCAACCAACATGGCATCATCTTCTTAACCCCGCCCATTGACATTTCACCCACCACGTAATAAAATATTTTTACGTAACACACACTTTGTACCGGAGGCTATCCACTCCATGCTAAAAGATATTCAAGACAGCTATTACATCGAGTCTCCAGAGCAAGCTACCGTCTTGTTGAACCCTATCCGCGGGGAGATCATTGCTCAGTTACTGGAACCTGGTTCTGCTGCTGAAGTGGCTCGAACGCTCGGGGAAACAGCTCAACGCATTAACTATCACCTCAAAGCTTTGGAAAAAGCAGGCTTGGTTGAACGCGTGGGTACTCGTCAGGTGCGCAATCTGGTCGAAGTCTTGTACAGAGCGATAGCCAAAACATTCGTGCTGGCCGAATCGCTAAGTATGAAACCCGAAACCTTGCAGAGATTGAAGGACCAGAGCTCTTTGGCTCACCTTGTGACCGCATCCGAGCGGATTCGAAGAGATGCAATGCTGCTTATGGAACAATCCGATGTAGGCGAAGTGATTCCTAGTGCAACGCTTCAGCTGCAGGTCCATCTGTCTGATGAACAGCAAAGGCAAACATTCGTTGAGGAATACGCTGCCATGGTGCAGCAATTGGTGGATCGATACTCTGGCTGCAAAGACGGAAATGATGCCTATCAAGTCTTGTTAGCCGTATATCCCAAACCGAAAGAATGAGGAGGTAACCGCCATGAACCATGAACAACAAACAAGTAAACCGCAGAATGACGCAGTACCTGCAACACCTGTTATTGCTTGGGAGCAAACCGCCCCACGTACTCATGAAACCTCAGGAGGCAACGTGATCTCGATCGACTCTTATCGTCGTCAAGGCTCCTCGACCAATGAATCGGAAGCTACCTTCACCGTTCGTGAATTGCAAACCACTCATGGCGAAGAACCGATCCGTTTAATCATGGTGTCCTCAGGTTTTGGTCAAACACGTACTGTGCACAGTCATACCATCCAAAGCAAAGCTTCTTAAATATAGTACTTAAAAATGAAAGGATGATTCCAATGAGTTTCATACCTATGGTAGTAGAACAATCTTCGCGCGGTGAGCGCTCTTACGACATTTATTCCCGACTGCTCAAAGATCGCATTGTGTTCCTTGGCACGGAGGTTAACGATCAAGTAGCAAATGCGATTGTTGCCCAGTTATTGTTCCTTTCCGCTGAAGATCCTGAGAAAGATATTTCTCTGTACATCAACTCACCCGGCGGTTCTACTTCTGCAGGACTCGCGATCTACGATACGATGCATTTTATTAAGCCCGACGTTTCCACCATCTGCGTAGGTATGGCCGCATCCATGGGGGCTATTCTCTTAACGGCAGGCGCACCTGGCAAAAGGTTCGCTCTCCCTAATGCCGAGGTCATGATTCACCAACCATGGGGAGGCGCCCAAGGCCAAGCCAGCGATATTCATATTCGTGCCCAGCACATTCTCAAAACACGGCGAACACTCAATCGTATACTTGCTGATACAACTAAGCAGCCGATCGAGAAGATTGAATTAGATACAGACCGTGATTACTTCTTAACCGCTGAAGATGCGAAAACGTATGGATTGATTGATAAGGTAATTGAGAAAATCTAATCGTTCATTCTATAAATTAAGATTGAATAAACCCTAGCCACTGGCTAGGGTTTTTCAATCTTAAACGAACCTTTCGAGGGAACGTAGAGGCGTTAATTAGTCGAAATCCGGCAGAATCCCAGCTTTGGAGGAACGTCGATCCGCTATTTAACAGTTTCGGACATGATTCACATCATTTCCTAACACATAGCGCACTCTCGTTCCGCCCAAAGCCATTTTTAGCGCATATTCATAAAATAGCGAATCCTCGTTCCCTTCGGCTGTAAAAGGTACCCTTGCTATCAACCATTGAGTATACACCACATACCGCACCTACCTGCATACGCCTCAAACATCCTTAGCACTTTACCGATAAACCAGTAATTTCTTGTAAAATATATTTCTGTCCCTTATATCCGAAGTATTCCATCACGGGAAATCGTCAGCTTCTCGTACCCCGTATCCGTAATCAGATACGTATCCTCTATGCCCACCACCCCGCGGCCGGGGAAGGTGAATTTGGGTTCGATTGCGATGACCATGCCAGGCGCCAGCGGATATTTGAAACCTTTGGCGAGAACGGGCAGTTCGTCGATTTCGAGCCCGATGCCATGACCAAGGAATTTCACTTGGTCAGCGCCGTACCCCATGAAGTGGGCGCTTAGCCCCGCTTCCTGCACTTGATCCAGCGCGAGCAGATACAGATGCTCGGCGATAACGCCAGGCTGCAGCCTGGCTTCCGTGGCGCGGAGCACCTGCTCCGCCACGTCATAGGCCCGCTGCAGATCAGGGTCTAGATCGCCGATCACGAGCGTGCGCGTCTGATCGATCAAATAGCCGTCGATCGTGCAGCCGATATCGACGAGAATCGGTTCGCCGCGCCCAATCAGCGTGCGGCCCGAGCTTTGCGGGCTGGACGGGTGTAACCCCGTGCCCCCGGCCGGCCCGTCAAAATAGGTGGGCACCGCTGCCGCCGCGCCTGCCGCTACCATTCCGGTTATCAACTCGGAATTGTACGCGCGCATGCGCATCAGCCCTTGGTGCCCGCGCAGCCGGAGCTGATGCTCGATGAGCGCCATCAGCTCAAACTCCGCCATCCCCTCACGAATGTGGGGGATGACCGCTTCCAGCGCTGCGTCGACGACGCGCGCAGCCGCTCGAATCGCCGTAACTTCGTCCGGCGATTTGATCATCCGCTGCTCGCGCACGAGCAGCGAGCCGTCCTCCCAGGCCGCGCCGGGCAGCGCGGCCTGCAGCCGCAAATACAGCTGGACGGGTAACACGTCCAGCTCAGTCCCGATCCGCAGCGGCAAAGCCGCGGATCCACATCCACCCGCGCAGCGCGCGCGAAGACGCTCGCCCAGCGTCTTCAAAGACCCCAGCGCTTCCACGGCCGCTGACGCTTCCTGCTCCGCTCGGACCAAACTTCGGCGTACGAGGTAAAGCGCGTCTCCCTCCGCCGGAATAAACAAATACCCCGTCTGCATCGATCCGCAGTAGTAATATATATCGACGTTGTTCGTGACCAAGAAGCCCGACCAACCCCGCTCGATCATCTCACGCTGCAGCGCCTGCTGCCGTTGCTGGAAAATTGTCATATGTATCTCTCCTTGTAACCCTGAATTCACACCTCACCCTCTCATTATACTTACATATGTGGTCAAAATACCATCTCCGCCGAAGACTTAATCGTCCACGTAATCGGCTGCAAAACCGTATAAGTCCGCGGAAACTCCAAGCGAATAAACATAATCACACCAGGCCGGTCCAACGTTACTGAATAACCATTTCCCGCATTCACATACGTATAAGGAAATACCTCATTATCATTAATAATCTTAAATAATTCCACGACAACCCTGCTGCGCAAGAACGTATTCGGCAGCGGATCGTTCGCTATATTTAATCTTAAATTCGCTTGCAAATATTGCATAGCCACAGTTCTTGCCTTTGTCTCATCAATACTGTGAATACCGCTTGCCAGCTTTACTTGATCACTTTGCTGGGCCGCCGCATGCACCGAATTATTCAATGCATGCTTCCCGTGAAAAAGCGTATGCATCGCTAATTCTTCATCCGTTTGCAGCCCATATAGCGACAAAAAAACGACGCTCATTAAGACTAACAAGAGCAGTTTATACAAGACATCCCCTCAAATCTCAAGGCACATATTCACTCATCTTCATGCCTGCTGCCCCCATACGATCCGATCCGGAAGGGACCGTAATTCCGACAAGCTGATCAATGACAAAAAGTCGATGATACGGATACGTCATCTTCAAACTCAATCCCGTTCCTCGCCAAACGGGCATTCCTGGATCCATTCCCCTGACCCCCGTTGTCGTATTTACCGTATAAACGAGATCTCCCGGAATGAAGCCTCTTTCCGCCATCCGATCCTTTGATTCCTGAATCATCGTGCTATTAATATACCCGTGCCTGCCATTAGCACCGATTTCAAGCAAATAATCGACTTCTTTTTGCAAAACAGCCTGCCGAACAATAATGACATGCTTATAAACCGGAGCAAACATAAACCAACAAAGCATTGTCGCAAATAGGATAAACACCAATATCTGCTTCATGGATTAATCCGTTCTATCGTCCCATTGATCCTTGCTCCGCTGTTGCTTACTTGCTTCCGAGTCCCTGTGCTGCCACCAACCACACTGTTATATATGACAATCACCACCATAATCAACATCACCGTAACGAGGATCGATCTCACGACAAGTCTTCCATCATTACGGCCTTAAAGCCGTAATATCCGTATTTGCCTGCGTTCCATGCGTCGAAATATTACGCCTCATCCCTGTAGATCCATCGTTAATAATCGATGTAAAAAGTAATGCCACAACAATTAGCATCATAACTGTGATTAATATATTCCTCATAACTTCCCTCTCCCTTTAGTTAATCGCATTAAATAATCGCTGGCCTTCAGCAATCCATGGGTACATGAATACCCGAAATGTGTTCAAAATCGGTAATCCCGCTAATACAAACAAAAGATAAGACACAGTTTCTTTTTTACTATCACGAACGAGTTCCATTTTTTCTTTGTAATCCTGAATTCTTTGCTTCAACAACTCGTAATAGCTGCCATGCTCATTCAGCCTCAAAGCATTCAGCGTTTCCCCAAAGCTGTGCGCCTCGTCTGTCCCTAGTCTGATTTTAAAATGGTTAACAGCCTCTTCCGAGCCTTGATACCATTCATTCAACATCAATTGAAAGTGCGGCCGAATGAAGCGCGTTTGTGAAACACATAGGGATAGCTTGGCATGTAAATTCAGCTTAGAATCGTTGTAATAGAGAAGATGATGACTAATCACGTAAATCTCTCGGACGATTCGATGGGCTCGTTTTACTTTTAATTGAGCCAGTACCTTTTTGTCAAAAAACAAAAAAATAAGTAAACAAGCAGTCCCCGCCATGACATAAATCGGCTGCACATTCAAAGTTAGCATCGGATACTCCAGAGCCAAATACCCAACAGCACCGAGCATAAGGGCGCCCCCCATTCCTATCCGTCTCACACCTTCATAAAGGTTAGCGTTCAGCCAAATCCCGCACCCCAGCAGCAGTTGACGCTTTTCCTCCACGATTTTCGTACTCATACCTAAGCATGAGAACACCCATGAAGGGAGTTTTGTTTCTTGCAGCGCTCTTTTGACATGCAGTGATCTCCATCTCTTCTTACGTGCTGGCATATGCATGAAAAAGTGATAAAAAACCGTCATGAAAAGAAGAAAGAGCAGCAAATTAGAAACCATCTGCAATATAGCTAGTTGCGTGCTTTCAATAATCACAGAAGCAAATCCCTCACATTCTTCGCATAGATAAGTACATGCCCATTAAAAAGGAGACGAAAATGAGCAGAAGCGCATCCAGAATCATGTTTCGCCCGCCAGGGTCAACAATATAATACAAATAAGCGTTCTCCGTATTTACCTTGAAATTAATAAATAAGAATAAGGCAAGAAACAATATCGGCGTAAAATTAGCAATACGTATCTCCAAAAGTCGATTTCTTTCCAACTGATCGAAACGCTGCGCTTTCCGCATATCGACAATCAACTCTTTTAAGCTTTCTCCGACAAAGCTCCCTTCCGTCAAAGCAACACGTATGACACCGACAAAATAATCGGCCCATGTATGACCCAAAGTGAGTGAGAAAATGTGCAAGCTCTCCTCCGTATCCCTTTGCGTCATGAGATTACGATATAATTGCTCGAATACGGGCTTGATCGGATAAAGAATGCGATTCTCTTCTAAACAATACTTAAGTGCCATTTTCATATTCTTATTTGGATCCACCATATAGTACTGATAGAACACTTCAACGGCAGGAAGAAACTCCAGTCGCGTTTGCAATCTGACACTGACCAGCTTTAACCGAAGCAGCATATAAGGAAGTGAAACACAGATCGAAGTGACGATAACGACCCCTTTTAACGTCTGAAAAAACAACGTCCCCGCCAACAATCCAACTAAAAACAAAACAAAACTGACTGTCATAATGCCTCGCATGCTCATTTTGGATTCGACGGATTCCATCATTTCCTTTATATGCTTAAATAAAGTGCTCTTATTTCCCAAATATTCGCTGAATCTAGCGACCAACGTGGAGGTTTTGACATAATGCAGCCTATATCTGGCTTTACGTTGTCGGATAAGTACGTGTAAAAGCGATTGAATAAGTACAAATACTAGAACGAATAACAACAAGAGAAAGACATATTTGGCGAAAATCATGGCTAAGACTCGCCTTCTTTCTCAATAAAACCAAGTTCCCTCAACAAAGCGAAGCCCTCTTTGTCGTTCTTAGCTATTTTCCGCGATGCATGATGCGACAATTTCCCGGGAAATGTCCATTCCTCTGTCGACTTGTCATAAACTGCGAGATCCGTGACGCAAACCTCCTCATGTTCATAACGATATTCGACGATTCGCACAATCTTTCTTTTTCCATCAACGACAGCCATCTCCATACCGATTTGTGTCACAAACTCTGTAATCCGTTTCGTTAGCCGAAGCGGATTCATCCCCCTGCCATCGAGCATGCACATATCTGTAATTGCATCTGGCACATCCTCAAGTTCACTTACATGAACCGAAGTAATGCTGCCCTCGTGACCCCGCGTACAAGCTCTAACATAAAGGTTGGCGTCATCATCCCGAATTTCAGCGTGACAAATGCGTTTTGGCGATTGCCTCAATGCTAATTTAAAAGCTTGCTGCCCAGAATGCCGAGGATCGTCCTCGTCAATTTCGTATTCGACGATATTTTTATGCGGAAAATCGCGCTTTAAATTTAACTCGAATCTCGATTCAATCGTAATAATTCGTTCATTATCGTCCATTTCAGCAATGATCGCTTTGATTAAATTCGTCTTTCCCGAGTTTGTCGGGCCAATAACCACCATATTGAAATAGGATCGGATCAAGCATAGAATCAGCGTCTCCATCCTTTTATCCATCGTGGCTAGTTCTGCAGTGGCAAGGGACGCCAAATCAAACCGTTTAATCGTGTAAAAACGAATCGTTAAGGTCGGTTCAGCCGTGAATCCGAACCCAGTCATTGTAACGCGGGATCCGTCCCGAAGAACAACCTCTGCCCATCGCTTTCTTGGATTCAACGTGTCATTGTTAAAAAGCACCAAATTCTGCTGAATCCTCTCTAATTCACGCACAGAAGGCAAGGTAAAAGCAGACGGCATGGCCATCCCGCCACGCACTTCAAAAATCTGTCTCCCCACAACCTGAATTTCTTCAAGTCCCTCTTTATGCTTTAGTACTAGTTCAAGAACGTTAAGCCCAATAATCTCCGCAAAAATAGCTTCAGGCAAAGTCGTGTAACCAATCGTCCTAGGAGGCACATCCGAAAGCCTTCTTTTCGAAACCAGATCATGGATAATCGCAAGAAGCTTGCCTCGATCCTCCTCATAACCAAGAATCGCACGATTCAACGTCTCATTATACAGCTGCTTTTCGGCCTCAGTTCTCCCCTTCATAGAGACAAGTTCACTTCGAATATCCTGCACCCACTGGTTAAAAATAGCATCCCCTTGCATCAGCAGTTCAGATCTTTCTCCACCGACAGCCCCAATACCCACACTTGTTTTTGGACTTCCCTCGCCATCTTCATCTTTTCCCGAAGAGCCCCGTGTCCGCACACCCTGCTCTGCCCCAAAACCAGATCTCATCGAGCCATATTCGGATCCTCTTCTCTTTTCCAGCTCCGTACCTGAAGACAAATCAACCGCTGCGCTCTCGGTTTTGCGTTCATGCATGTAGGTAATAATTGAAAACCTTTCCTCACTCACTCCCTTCACCTCTTCCCTGCTGGATTTAAGTTGCAGCTCGTCTGCGTGTTATGAACTTCTGCAGCCATGTTACTTGTCGTAAACTCACCTTCCTTGTCAGCTTATAGTAATCGATGAATTTTCGAGAAACCGCCCTAACCTCCTCATACATAGCGTGGGTCGGCACGAACATGTCCAACAGTTTGCCTTGATTACAACGTGAAAGCGCGTCAGCATGTCGGGATACTTGACCAATCAGATGCAGCTGTGTTTCCTTGCGAATATCTTTAATCGTGAACTCGCTATGCTTGGCATGTCGATCCGTTTGAACGGCCATTAGCTCAAAGCCATCTGGCTGAAGACCAAAAACAGCGCCAACCTGCCTGATCCACCTCGAAAAATCCTCTTGAAAATGAGCGATATCCGCTGTCGTTACGACAATTTTGCTATCCGCTTCCAATAGCCCGCAAACCGTCGCCGCATTGTCCCAATAAGCGCTCACTTCAATGATGCATACATCAAAAGTGGCTCGTGCCACACGCAACAAATGAATAATCTCGGAAGGCGTAAAAAACTCCGCCTGCTCTCGAAGCATATTCCCATAGAGGATATTCAGTCCTTGTGCCTCTTTGGGCTTATCGCATACCTGCTGCAGCCTTTCCGGTGTGAGACTTCGCGCCTTCAACTCCGCTCTGAGACCATCCAGCGTAAATACATGCTCATCTCGACCTAAATATCGATGAAGTTTTGAGCTTTTTAGATTGAGACACAAATATCCGACTTTCATAGATGTCTCTTGGGCTAGTGCGTGTGCTACACCAAATGAAGCTAATGTTGTACCTATATTCGGCGTAGAGCCGATGAAAGTAATTAGCTTTCCTGACGATTGTTGATTCGCATTCTCTACCCCAGTACCATCAACCCAAGCCCGAATATCGTCTGCAATAACAGCGGTGCTGCGCCCTGGCTGAACATAATCAAGCTTCATCAGCTTGCACATCTTTAAATATTTTTCATTAATGGAAGCGTCGTGATAATTCGAGAGCAGAACAATAATTTTTAATTCCGCGTACTGATGTTGTAATCCCTCAAGGAACTCTTCAAAATCCCCAAAATCCATCTCCCGATCCGAAATGATCGTATGCGAGTAAGGCATCTCCGTTAATTTACGACGTAAATCATCCGGAGCCGAACAGATCATCCAGTTTAATGGCTTCGTATATACCACATTCGTAATCTCATCAATTAATCGTTGATCCGTTGATAGCAGTCCTATATGCAAATGTCATACCTCCTTTCATTTCTCGCCGACCACATACCCGATCTAATTCTCCTGCCAGTCCATCTTTCTTCCTTTGATTCTCTGCCTTCCTTCCACTTACCCACCTTCATTCCCCTGCATTCTACCTTCCCCTCCTTATTCCCCTGCGTTCTACCTTCCCCTCCTCATTCTCCTGCATTCCACTTTCCCCCCTTCATTCCCCTTCCAAAATAGAAGAGGAACTAAACGCGATCACCAACTTTGCTTTCTTCGAGCTGCATAATTGATCAATCTGAAGCCACTCACTCTCAGTTAAATTAAGGTTAATCTGGTCGATAGCGCCGTTCGCTTCCAATCGGGAAGCATACATCTTTTCCTTATCTCCTTCCACCTTGGATAGCAGATTAGAACTCTTCGGATTGTCCACCTCCACATTCGCCGAGGACTTCACGGAAGCGACCGTAATTTCCTTCTCATCAAAAAGCCTGCGCGAGCTGCCATCAGTACCAGATACATAAACACGCACCCGATCCCCGGCACGGATACCATTTGAAACCGACAACAAATATTCCTTAGGGATTTGAAAAGTTGCCTGCTGCTCATTGGGGAGCAGATGATAACGATTCACCTTCCATTTCAAAATAGGCTCCTGCTTACCAAGCGGTATCAAGGTTTCCTGCCCAACGACTTCCGTCAGCTTCGTCATCATGCCTTCTGTGTAACTGCCCTTTTGAACAGCTCTAAATTCCACCATATCCTCGCGAATCAAGACACCGGCCCGAATAAAATCCTTCGGAACCGCAACCTGAACAGTCTGCTGCAGCTCGACCTGATTCACCTGCATGACATACACCCCATACACAAGCAACCCCGCCATAACCGCAGCAACCAAACTAATAAGCAGGCTCCTCCTGCGCTTCAAAACCTCACCCCCTTTTTCTCGCCAAAACAAAAAAGAACGCAAACCCCGGACATTCATCCGAAATCTGCGTTCTTCGCAAATCAAAACAATCTTGATATAAAGTTCATAAGCTATAATTTAAAAGTATCACATTAACTTCCATTTTTCAACATATATTTGCAAGTCATCGTGACTAGGGGAATACATCCATTTCACAGGCCGATATATGGGCATTATCCCTTAGATTCAGAAATTTTCAGCACAGTAACCTCATATTTCCAAATACCACCATGTCCTGGCATCTTTATCTTGACTATCACTCTATTGACACTATCCCTTAGACTCAGGAATGTTACATTTATAGCCAATTTGTTCGTGATCCAAGGAAGAATAAATCCGCATCAACCCTAATAACCACTATCCCTTAAGTTCAGAAACTCAATGGTGTCGACCCATACTATTTTAGCACTCAACCGAAGAGACCCTATCTTGGTCATCCAAATGTAGTCACTTTCACCGATACTCAGGAACTTCATTTTGTGGCTCTTCATATTCCACTATTTATCAGTCGAATTTGTAGATACCACAGAAAAAGCCTCAATCAAACATATTACCCAGTCGGTTATAAGCTCTAACATCTGAACCACCAAATATGAGTAAACCCTGCGCGTTCAAATTAATTATCAATATTCTCTATTTACTAGTCGCTTATTGAACTTCGGCGAGCGTAGGAAGCGCAGGAATCGCCCCCCTGCGCGTCGTCGTAATAGCGCCTACGCGGTTGGCGAAGGCGAATACCTGTTCAGCGGCTCCTGCTTCAGCGAGCACGTCCACGATGGTAGCTGGCGTAGCGCCAAGCGACACCAGCTGATAGAGCATGCCGCCGACAAAACTATCGCCGGCGCCAGTCGTGTCCACGGCTGCCACAGGCGTGCCGGGGATAACGATATCTTGCCGCGCGGTCACGACACGGCAGCCCTCAGGGCCTAAAGTGATGATAATCACTTTAGGTCCGCTCTGCAGCAGCTGCTGCGCACCTGTGGTCACGTCAACGCCGAGGAGGAACTCGATTTCCTCCTCGCTGACTTTGACCACATCCGCAAGCGGAAGCTGCGCAAGAATTTCTGCCCGAGCTGCGTCAGCGCTCGGCCACAGCGCCAGGCGCACATTGGGGTCGTACGACACCAATGCGCCAAATTCTCTCGCTCGGCGCGCTGCGTCCAGCGTCGCGGTGCGGCAAGGCTCGGCGATCAGGGATACCGAGCCGAAATGATAAACCGCGGCGTCTTCCAGCCACTGCGCCTGGACTTCGTCTGCGCGCAGCAGCATGTCCGCCGCCGGGTCGCGGAAAAACAAGAAATCGCGCTCGCCATCCGCGCGCAGTGAAACAAACGCCAGACCGGTCTTCGCCTCATCGGTCTGTACAACGGCCGTATGCACGCCGACTTCGTCAAGCGTGCGCACCAAAAAATCGCCGAATGGGTCACGGCCGATTTTACCGATAAACCTTGCGTCGCCGCCCAGCTTGGCGACCGCCGCAGCAACATTGGCCGGCGCTCCGCCCGCCGCCCGCTGGAAGCTAGTAACGTCAGCCAACGCTTGACCGTTCACCTCAGGTACGAAATCAATCAATAGCTCGCCCAAACACACGATACACGTTTTATCCATATTTCCATCAATCCCCTTTGCATTGGTATCTTAATGCATTTAGCACATAAGTTGTCGTTTGCTCAATTAAAGTCGGGGTATCAGGCCGTTCCTCCGTAAACAAAAGCTCAAAAAACTCCCTCTGCTTATAAAAAAATATCGATCCCAGAACAAACATAAGCGTGCTATCCAGAGATTCAAAATGAAAAATCCCATCCTGTCTGCCTTGCTCTAGAAATTCCCTTACCTTTTTCCATAATGGATACAAGAGCTCTCTCATTTTTTCCAAACGTGGGGTAATTGTAATAATCTCCATTTGAATAAGGCTAATCATTTGAGGATCAGCATTTCTAAGCTCTACGATACTCTGAATAATTGTCCGGATACCTACAATGGGATCCTCAATGGCAATATAATCATCTATCCTGTTCGTGGGGAAAAACTGTTTAAATATCTCGTAAAAAACGCTCTCTTTGCCGCCAAAATAATAAGAAACCAGAGCCACATTGGCCCCAGCCTCCTCACAAATTTGACGAACACTTGTCGCATCATAACCATTCTTTGCAAACAGCTTCTTTGCTGCCAAAAGAATTTTCATTTTCATATCTAATTCGGGTTCAGCCATTCTATCAACGCCCTCCTCGTAATTAAGCTAAGCGGTTTGTGGACGTTGTTCCATGGCAGGCACAGCCTTTGCCCTTTTCACAGACACAACCAAGATATCGATGACTAGTGCAACTGCAGCAATAAGAAACAAGAAACCGACTTCCTCTGCTACACCTGGCCCACCAAACAAGATATTCATTAACCCATTCACTGCATAGGTAGCTGGGAAAGCATTACTGATTGTATGATAAAAATGCGACAAAAGCTCCCTTGGCACAATAGCGCCAGAAGACACTAATTGTAAGGACAACATCGCGATGTTAAATAGCATACCTGCGTTCCCGAACAATGTCAAAAACATTTGAGCGACGAGCGCAAAGGTGAGTAAGAATAGGGTTTCGAAAGCCCAAAGAGATGCAAAGCCTTTCTCTACATGCCCGCCCAAGGAAACGACCATCGTCGCACTGATCAGCCCAACAACAACGACAGCTACGACAGTTACAACGATACGTGCAGTCATTTTGCCCATTTTATTAACAGATGCACCGAGAATATTCGTAGATACATTAAAGTTCATTCCCATGATCATTGTACCCACAATAGAAGCAAGCACCAGCATCATAGGAAGCATTTGATTCGGCATATCCTTTACTTTATTGGTGCTTTGAATGTCAGAGGTCACCTTAGTTGCGAGTCCTTGTGCGATTTGCCCTGCTTGCTCGGCTGGTAATTTAGGATTCATCTGAGTTAAAACAGCTGATGCCCCGGCTGCTACAGCCTCTTTGTTCACAGACGCCGTGACGTTCCCGGCTACAGCTTGCATCACGGACTTCGTCATAGAAGGATTAGACTCATTAATCGTATACGAAATGGGAACAGTCTGTCCTGGTGTTTGAAGCTGTTTTGAGAAATCCGCCGAGATGTGCATAACCATCTGGACCTGACGATCATTTAACAGATTCTGTGCTTGCTCATTAGAAGCCACTAGCTCTGTTTGAAACGGAAGGTTATCTTGCAGGTTCTGAACAATTTTGCTCCCCAAACCTTGATCTTCATTGACGATCGCGATCTTTAATTGGCTCGTGTTATCGGATACTCCCTTATAACCCGTCATCCAAATCAAACTAAATAACAACTGAAACGTTATTGCTGTGATAATCCCGACCTTCGTCGTTGCTTGTTTTAGAAATGCACCTAGTGCGTGTTTCATTTTAACCACTCCTCGACATTAAACAATCGTTTAAATTAAACGTTTGTTTGAATTATAGAGTGAAGCTGAAAAGCTGTCAAGATACTACTATATATATTATATCTGATTCTCACTTCACTACTCCTTCATCATCATAGTAGTCTAACGACAAGAAAGTTCCAATTTGATCCCCAAAGTCATCTTTCTTGCGAAAAGAAAATATCTACAAATGCTGTTACAATGTCGGAAAATAGGAACGTAGAGCATCGAATCACCAAATAGTGAGACCGCCGTGATGAGTGCCAAAATAATAATAGGTTTGAGATGTGCATTTTCTTTAATTTGCTCTCTGATCAGAACTTCTCCTTTCAAAATAAAAAACGGCATTGCCTTTAAGACAACGCCGATATGATCTAGCTGCAGCATGAAGATTTCGATGCCACCGGTTTGGTAATTGGTGAACAACAAGAACTTTCTTCATCAGATTTCACATCTACTGGGTTACTTTTTTCAGGTTCACAGCATGAGCTACTTTTGATACTACATACCCCAGTTTCAGGCAGTTCAAGTTCAACCCTCTCAGCTGCTTCACGATCGCCAACTAAAGCTGCAACAATAGATCTCACTTGTTCATACCCTGTCGCCATCAAGAAGGTCGGTGCTCTACCGTAGCTCTTCGATCCAACAATATAAAAGTTCTTCTCTGGTTGTCTTAGTTCATACTCCCCGTGTGGTCTCACAGTTCCGCAACTATGAACATTTGGATCGATTAGAGGCGCTAACTGGGGCGTACTTTCCAGAGCTGGATCTGCAATCACCCTAACTTCTCTTAAGAAGGAAAAATCAGGACGGGAACTTGTATTCGAAACGATCTCATCAATCGCATCAATTTGAGTCAATTCGCTGTTTAAAGAACCAACAACCTGAATTTTTTCCCCATCCTTTTTTAATTCTTGAATATGAAATGGCGTCATCACTTTAACATTACCTGATTCAACTAGCTTCTGAATACGAGTTCCGAGTTCTCCTCTCGCAGCAAGCTGATCTTGCTCCCGTCCCCCGTAAACATCCTCTAGCCTAGATTTTCTTAGTACCCAGACAATTTCAGTCTCCTGTACTTGCCCCTTAAGCTCTCCAAGTTCCAAAAGTGTATTGATCGCCGAATGACCGCTACCAACAACAAGAACTTTCTTTCCACTATAGCGCTCTTTATGCGAACCTAGAACATCAGGTATACCATAAAATACTTGTTTGCTTAAAGACAGCTCCTCAGACGTCCAGACCCCTTCAGAAAGGATTGGATTCGGACTGGTCCAGGTACCCGAAGCATCGATGACAGCTTTGGCCTCAATCAAGTAGCGTTCGCCATTTTTCTGGGCATGCAAGACAAATGGAAGGTCATCGCGTCCATGTGTTTTTACCTTGTTCAAGCCTTTGCGGCTCACAGCGGTCACTTTCGTGTTCAAGTTTATGAACGGTTTGATTTCAGGTAACTCGGCGAAAGGCTTAAAGTAGTTCTCAACCATCTCTAATCCAGTAGGGATTTCCGAATGATTCGGAGCTATCCAACCATGTGAAGCAAGCAGCTGCCGCGCTGCTTTATCTATATTGTATTCCCATTGAGAAAAGAGACGTACATGAGCCCATTGAAGGACACTGGCCCCAACCGAATTCCCTGCATCAAACAATACAAAAGATTCTCCTCGTGTCACTAAATGTGCCGCTGCAGCAAGGCCAACAGGCCCAGCACCTATGATCGCTACAGGTAATTTCGCTTTAGATTGAACTGTATTTCCACTCATTGATGATACCTCCATATAATCGTTTTCTTTATCATCCATTTAAGACGTTAGCTATTTTCGAAAGACGCAAACTTACTCACTTTTAAGAGCAAGCACATGCACAGCAATCACTTTGATTTTTGTTCCTTCATCAAATTATATTGATATATACATCAAAAAAAATTGATGTATATTCTAAAAAAAACTTAGGATCGACTCGATCTAAAAATGCAGCAAAGCTCTTCTGAAAGCAATCCATTCACTGCAGCATTATTGATCTCGTAATAGCTCCATGTGCCTATGATTTCTTTCGTAATTAGATTGGCATCTAACAGGATCTTCAAGTGATAAGACAACTTGGATTGAGCCATATCTATAATTTCGCATAGGTCGCAAACGCACGTTTTTCCCCGCTGTGTTAACTCATACATGATCTGCAGTCTCTTGCGATCCGCCAAAGCTTTGAACTTTGCCTCATACGTTTCAAAAAACGAGTCGTTCGGTGCAGAATTTGTCTTTACTTCATGTATTGGGATTATAGTTTTCATTATTATCACCCGATTCATTAATCAATTATTTTTGATTTAATAACAATATATACCAATGCAAATTAGATTGCAATCACATAATCAATTTAAGTGTAAAAACATACAAATTATCCCCCAAAAGGCTTAAACGATTGTATCGGGACATTAGCACATTGAATACGTTATTAAGATATTAATTCTTAGAGGAGTGCTTTAGATGCCAATTCAATCAATGATGCCTGGAATGTTAAAGATGCTTCATGACTGTGCTTCTATGTGTGAACATACTGTTCATTCCTTACTTCAAAAACCAGATGCTCATTTACGAAGACATCAAATTAGACTTTTAACTGACTGTGCTTCAATCTGTCATTTGTGTGCAAGGTCAATATCTAGTCATAGCCCAGTTATGAAAGCAATGTGTGAATTTTGTGCTTATGTTTGTGAGGTATGTGGCCATGAATGCTTGAGGCACCATGATCACGAATCACAGATGTGCGGTCAAATGTGCTTGGCCTGTGCAAGAGAATGCCGCTCCTTTGCAATGGCAGCATGATAAAACTCCTTTCAAAAGAAAATCCCTCACCAATAGGTGGGGGATTTATTTAGCCAACTCTAACGCTTGTTCTTTGGTCAGCATTTTGCACTTTGCGTTCCATAAAATTGATTCGTATTGACAATCTCAATAATTGTTTTCGCTAAATCAGTCATTATTTTATTACCTTCATTTTCCGAACAATCAGACCAGTTGTATTCACGAACCGCACCATTAATTTTGACTTTTAAGTAGTAACTTGGCTTCTCTGAACATGTTGCAAATTTCTTTTCACTTAAAAAGTTGGATAACACCATTTTTTTATATACTTGTTGTTCTTCTTCTTTATTAAGTTGAAAATCACTTATATTTAGCATTTGACCATTTTTCAGGTCTTTCACCAATTTCATATCTATGGTATTAATTTCATTAGCATGATTAACACCATATTTTAATTGAAATTGAAATAAATCTTGTTTGGATACGTCATAAGAAATGTATAATACATCAATGCTTTTTGCTTCACCCGAACAACCATTTAAGGTATATTTCATTTCTGTATTGGTTTCACTTTTATCAAAGTTTTCACAGGAATATGTAGTTACTTTGCCCGCCCCAAATTTATCTTGTGTAGTATCGTATTGAACCTCGAATTTCCCGCCTTGGTACTTGATATTATGATAAATGGGGTCGCCTTCAATCGTGTAATGAGAAATACGAATAGAGCCTTTTTCCATCGCTTTCACCTTCTTCACAAAGTCATCCAATTTGTAGAGGTTGGAAACATTTCCGTGGATATCAACCACATCAGCATTACTTTTTATTACTGTTCCTGGGGGTTCGTCAATAGCTTTTATATTTTGACAGCCTGACATAAGGCTCATTGCAAAGGCAAATATCATTAACTTTTTGAGCATTTTAAAACCTCCTTAAACTTATATATTATTGACGAGTCGAACTTACATTTTGTTCCATGTAATATAAAGCATTGTTTGGACTATTGACTTAATCGCATAAATAAGCTTTAATTCTCATAGTTAGTACAACATATCATAAACATTCTAGGTGCCTTTGTGAGAACAAGGGGTAACAGGGAATCGGGTGAAAATCCCGAGCGGACCCGCCACTGTAAAACAGAGTTTTCTTTCATAGTGCCACTCAAATAATACGTTTGGGGAAGGCGAACGAAAGCGTTAATCTGTAAGTCAGGAGACCTACCTAGTTTTGAACACCATCGTACATAGCCTTCGTGGAATAAGGTTCGGTGTAAGAAGAGACCCCTGTTAATTTCAACAGGCTTAATTTCTCGTAATTTCTTACCCCAACCCTATTTGGTTGGGGTTTTCATTTTTCTATGAATAATTTAGCCATACGGGGGATATGTTTTTAAAAATCACTTAGAGGAGGTGAAAAAATGAGTATAGCTATTCAAAGACTTACTTCTATTTCAATTGGTCAAAATGCTGCCAAGATAATGTTTGTTTTGCAGTGGATTTTGCTTCTTTCTTGGATACCTTTGACTTTGTATGGATTATTCTTTACACCGATTATGTCGTTACATGATGCAGTTCATCCAGCTCGCCATAGCGTCACCATAGTTCCTTGTCACTAACGTAAAATCACCTCTCCCCCGTGTGGCTAAATTTTTCACAGATATTGTTATTTCTAGGAGGACAATAATGAAGTTCAATCTTTTACGTTTTCTTTTGCTGCTCATTTTGCCTGTAATGATTATAGGCACTTTTATATTTGGAGTAGCAATTTACGAAAGTTATGAAGATAAAGGGGACTATTTAATACCACAAAATCCAGTTGCTCATGAACCAGCCAAGTTCTCTTACCAACTGATCAATCCCGCAACAAAAGAACCGTTAAAGAACGCTAGTGTTCAGTTAGAAATTATTAAAACTAAGGCAACAAATCCTTGGCTCAATGTTGGGTACCTACGTGATGACAATGAAGGCACTGGGCTTGTTTATAAAATGGATTCGGTCTTGTATGACGGAAAAATTGAGATGGAATCTATTCTATGGGACGCTGGTTCATACGAAGCCATAATAAAAGCGACTTCAAATGAAATAGAAAAACCAATTGAAATTAACTTACCCATCAAAGTCAAAGTACCTCTTGGTCAAATCATACGAACAATCGTTTTGTTCATGGCAATCTTTTTGTTAGCAATGGTCAGCGGAATTTTTGCTAAACGACTGGAAAATCCATTTAAAAAACAATCACAATATAAAAATCGTTATCCAACGTCAGTTGCATCCTTACTTTTAATTGCAAGTTTATTCGTTGGTGGTTCTCTTTCCTCAACAGCATTGGCACACGAAGCAACTTCTGACAATCATATTATGGTAGTTGAAAAAAATGGGGTCAAAGCTGAATTAAAATTAAATCCAATGGAGCCTGTTCAAAAAGGAGTTCCTGCTCATTTCACTGTTACTTTTCAAGATTCAAAGACAGGTCAGTACATACAAGGAATGGATACTTCCCTATCGCTTTATCATGAAGACGATAACATAAATATGTTTTCAAATCGGACGCAGATTCAAGACGGTAAGTTAGATTTCGACTATGCTTTTCCAGATACAGCTACTTACCATCTTATCTTTCATTCTTCACCAAATTCACAAGAATCAACTCTGACAGCACCTTTTGATGGCGTATTTGCATTTGACGTTCCCCCAGTACAACCAAACTTATCGGCACAATTAAGAGCTGGGACATTAATGCTAATTGTTTTGATTTTAGGTTTTGTTTTGGGGTTCTATGGCACAAAAAGAAAACCATCCTTTGCTTAAGAAGGGACGGAAAATAATTGCAGAATCTGGATACAAAATTTCAAGTTTTAGGGCAAGTTTTAATTTGTGCTAATGGATGTTGTTGCGGTCAAACGAACTTAGGAGCTGCGGAAGTACCCGTTGAATGGTTAAAAACCAATTGGAAAAATGGTAAGCTTTCAAAAAAATTGCAGCTCTCATTTACGGGTTGTTTGGGGCCTTGTGATGTAACGAATGTGGTTTGTATCCTAACCCCAACTAAACAACATTGGTTTGGAGGTATGACCGAACAAAGTCATTACGAGACTTTGTTTGACTGGTGTAAGTCCTCCGCTGAATCAGGTTTCTTCCTCCCACTCCCAGAAGTTCTACAATCACGAATGTTTGAGCGTTTTATCAACCAATAAACAAGTAAAAGCTTATGTGCCAGGATACATAAGCTTTTTACATGTTTCCCCTATTTTTCATTGTCCTACTTCGTTCCACTATCTTTACAAATTCTTAACTTTATTAATATAATCAAGTAATTATATAATGATTTACAAATGGAAGGGGGTTAATGATGTTAGAAATTGAAAATATGGTCGATACTTTAAAGTTAGTTGCTGATAAATGTAGATTATCTATCCTTCTATTGCTTCAAGAAAGAGACCTATGTGTATGCGAATTTGTAGAAATTTTGCAGACCAGCCAGCCAAATATTAGCCAGCATATGCGCAAATTAAAGGATGGCGGTCTCGTTAAAGAAACAAAAAAGGGTCAGTGGGTTTACTATTCACTTGCTACCCAGGATAAGCCTTTCCTAACTGACTTATTCAAGTACCTCCCATCCCAAAAAGATAAAGTGGAGAAGCTAACCTGTGAAGATTCAAACTGCTGTGATTAAGGGGATAATTGGATGTTAAAAAAGAAGTTGATTGCTGAATTTATCGGTACTTATTTTTTAGTTTTTGCGGGTCCAGGAGCAATGGTTATTGACGATATCACGAAAAGCATCTCCCATGTTGGTGTCGCAATTACCTTTGGACTTGTCGTTATGGCTCTGATTTATACGTTTGGACATATTTCAGGCGCTCATTTTAATCCTGCTGTCACTATTGGCTTTTTGGTTAGAGGAGATATCTCCTTGCGAGACAGCATCTTTTATATTGTCATACAATTTGCAGGGGCGCTTTTTGCGAGTTTTACAACTTTGCTTCTTTTTGGCAATGTCGCCAACTTAGGGGCAACTCTTCCTAGATTTTCGGAAGGGCAATCCTTCATTCTGGAATTCATTTTAACCTTTGTATTAATGATGGTTATTTTGGGTTCTGCTGTACATGGTAAAGCAATTAAAGAATTTGCTGGTGTTGCTATTGGAGGTACCGTTGGTCTAATGGCTATGTTTGCAGGTCCGATTTGTGGAGCTTCCATGAACCCAGCACGTTCCCTTGGACCCGCTATCGTATCAGGAGCAACACAACATTTATGGTTATACCTAGTTGCAACAGTTCTTGGAGCTGTCTTTGCTTCACTAGTTTATAAAACAATACAGGAATAAGGAGATGTTCGAATATGGACAAAAAATTAGTATATTTTCTATGCACAGGTAACTCTTGCCGAAGCCAAATCGCAGACGGATATTTAAAAGCACTAGGTAGTGACAACTATGAAGTTAAAAGTGCAGGACTAGAAGCACACGGTTTGAATCCACGTGCTGTTGCAACAATGAAAGAAGCAGGAATCGATATCTCGAACCATACATCCGACGTGATTGACACTGAGATTTTAGGCCGCGCTGATTACATAATTACGTTGTGCGGTCATGCTGACGAACACTGCCCTGTTTTACGTAACGATAAGGCTGAAAGATGGCATTGGGGCTTTGATGACCCTGCAAAAGCAACCGGAACAGAAGAAGAAATTACAGCTAAATTCAGTGAAGTGCGAGATTCCATTAAGAGCCGGATCGAGCAATTTTTGAAGGAAGGCAAGTAATATGATCAAAAGAATGCACGTTGCGGTTAACTGTACAGACCTTCGAAAGTCGCTTGATTTTTATCGTGCTTTCTTTGGTGCGGAACCTTCTAAAGTAAAGGACAATTACGCTAAATTCGAGTTAGACGATCCATCCCTTCACTTCTCCTTAAATGTACGTCCTTTTGAGAAGAAAGGCGTCCTTAATCATTTGGGATTTCAGGTGGATAACACCGAAGAGGTTCTAGCTATGGGGGAGCGTTTAAGACAAAGCGGGCTTCTTCTCATCGATGAAATGAATACGACTTGCTGTTATGCAGTTCAAGATAAAGTATGGGTTTATGACCCAGATGGAAACGCATGGGAAATATTCTACACAAAAGAAGATTCTGAATTTGAATCTGCTGGGGATTTGCAGGATATGTCTTTATGTTGCGCTCCACCTTCCACGCCATCAGCACCTGTAACGATTGAATTCACATCTTTTAAGAAAAAATAAGGGGTTCATCATGCAGAAAAACTATCAAGCTTTAGTTGAAGATAAAATTTATTTTGGCGGAGCTTCTGACGTCGAGGATATGGTTAAAAATGAAGGCGTTCAAGTAATTGTGGATTTGCGTGGAGACGCTACGGAGTGTGCCTATCCTGCAGGTAACGTAGAATGGCTTCAAGGCCCCCTTGGAGATAATGCCGAGGGACCACAGGACCAACTATTCCAACAAGCCATTAATCACGTTGTAGAGTCTTACAACGGTGGTAAAAAGGTTGGGTTCCATTGCGGTGGTGGAAAAGGTCGCACTGGCGCTGTGGCCATTGGCACATTGTCATGTAACCTAGATTGATTCGGCCCCCTGGCAATACTTTTGCTTGCATCCATTTGCAAATTCGTACGTCTCTGTAATAAAACAATTCTGGAGGGAAGAGTATGAACACCGAGGAAGTATGGAGATCATTTTATAGTCCTTTGCGGAATTTCATTATTAAACGGGTAAAAAGTGAGCATGATGCTGACGATATTCTACAGAATGTCTTTATAAAAATACACGCTAACTTAGATACATTAAAAGATGATCAGAAACTGCAATCTTGGATATATCAAATTACTCGAAATAGCATTATTGATTACTACAGAAAAGAACAATTCCAACTGAAGGCTGAATTACCAATAGATTTGCCTTCTGAGGAAACTGAGGATCTAAATGAGGCTACTAAGGAAATAGCATCTTGTATTAGACCAATGGTTGGGCAGCTCTCCAATAATTATAAGCATGCTCTAGAACTCACTGAGTTAGGTGACTACACTCAAAAACAACTAAGTGAGCAACTAGGTATTTCTTTTTCTGGAGCAAAATCTAGAGTGCAGCGTGGCAGGGAGAAGCTAAAAGAGCTCTTGCTTAATTGCTGTAATTACGAGTTTGATCGGCTAGGTAATATCATTGATTACACTTCTCGAAATAACAACAAAACCAAATGTAGCACATCAGATTGTTGTTAAATAGATGAAAAACGAATTTTTTAAAAGTGAAAGCTGTTGTGGTGGACCTGCACCAACTGAGATATACGCGTGTTGTTTAGAGGATGCAAATGCGAAGGCCGCTGGACAGGATTAGACCTCTATTTCAGCAATAATCTCTTCATCCAAAGATAATCGGATTTGATCCCAAAAAACTCGCATCTGATACTGATTGAACAAAAATTGCACAATGGCTTCAAGCAGATTCCCTTGCGTGAGGATTTGACTACGACCTTCGGCGAATATTTCGGCTGAGAAGCCCAGATCCTCGTCCCACATCAGCTCAACATCAACATCATTTGGCTTGAGACGTTTGCGTTCCGCCATATACAAGCAAATCGCATTAACGATTTCTTGTTCCGTTAACCGCATGCTTATTACCTCTCCTGATCCTGATTCAACTTCCTTCTTTGTCTAAAGAAAGATACGATCTTCATAATAACAACTATCAAGGCAACAATGACAAGCACGTTCACTAATAACCCAAGTATATGACCGAGTGCTCCCATGCCTCCAAATAAGCCTCCGAACAACAGACCAGCCATTCCCCCGATTAACAGCCCTTTCATTAAACCGCCGCTGAAAAATCCAGGCTTTGTTGCTGGCGTTGTAGCGCCGGGCGTTTTTGACGTCGAATTACTAGGCTCGTTTTTAGAAACGTTACTTGAAGGCGCTTTTTGTTGATCTGTCGGTGTGTAGCTTTTGCGCGGCGCTTTATAAGAAGATTTCGCTTCTACCAACGTTGGCACGGTAAAGGAGAAAACCAACATACTTACCATAATCAGCATTACTAATTTCTTGAACATCGTGTCATGACCCTCCAGGTGTGTATAGTTAATATGAAAGTTTTATCACTTTCGTCCCATTCTATACGTTTCACTTGAGATTTTGTTTCAAAAGTGACACTACCAGGAGTCATTCTCATAAACTAACTCTTTGACATAAGCGTTAAACGATAACTTCATAACATCCGATGACAATCAAAAGAAGACATCCCAACAGTTCTGAATATTTCCCCAACCACGATTTCGAAATTTTACTGCTCAACCGAACGCCTATGTCTACTGTTTAAAATGAAAGTATTCCGACCGAAAAGGCCGAAAACAACGGAGAAACCCCACTGGCGCCAGCAGCCAAACCGCTCGCCATACACAGTTGACTGACAAAGCAAAACCCAACGAAATCGATTCGCCCCATGATATGATGTGATCTCCATCTTTATCTGATGCCCCCTAGATTGATCAATCATTTTACTATATGCGTGAAGAGCCCAGAGGGAACTTTTAGCTGAAAGCAATTCTATAAGTATACCGACGATCAAAACAGCCTGACATAGTTCGAAAAAAAAAAGTAATCCACTCCGGTCGAAAATCCCCGAGGCGGATTACTTTTTTGATGACGATCAACAAATTAATATTTACAAATCCCACGTGTAATAATGACAAGTAAAATGAACAGAACAAGAATACTTCCTACAGAGTTATAGTTATAAGAGCAAACTTTGGCAACAGGCTGCACAGCAACCGGTTTTGGGAAAACATACGATGCTTGTTGATAGGATGCGTGTAAATGGATATCATTGTGGACCGGGCTTTGCATCATTGGAGCTTGCTGTACCGGTAACGGCATTGGCATTGGAGCTGGCATTGGCGTTGGCATCGGCATTGGGGCCATCGGGTACGTTGGAGCTTTTACATATTCCATGAAAGAGCACCTCCTCAAAGTTTTCCTTAAGGAAAACTTTCATCATAAAATTAAATGGTCTTAAACTGCTTTGTTTTCGTTTAGGTTGGGTGAATAGCTTACAACATCAGTCTATGGGGGAGCACCTACCTTGAACACGGTAAACACCCAGATCCGAATAAAATGGTTAGGTGTCATGGGCGAACGAGCATACGGGCAAGGGGGACAAACGATCCAAAACCACGCGAAAGGGAACAACGATTCGTTATTATGTCTAAATAGCGCACCCATTTTCCCCCAACTCTCAAAAAGATAGGTATTCCGATGAATAGCGCATCGTAGTTCCTCTTCGCTCATTTTTCAATAAAAAAGGACTGCTCCTCGGGCGGGAGCAGTCCTCTCATATTTACACATAGGGATTATTGTCTCTTTCAAAGCCAATTGTTGTTTTGGCACCATGTCCGGGATACACAATGACGTCATCATCGAGTAGAAACAGCTTATCTTGAATGGAATCCAGCAGCACATTGTTATCCCCACCTAGAAGGTCCGTTCGACCTACCGATAGCTTGAATAGGACATCTCCACTAAACAGATGATTGTCGTATAAGAAGCTCACACTGCCAGGAGAATGACCTGGGGTATGGAATACCTTGAGCTTAATACCAAGAAATTCAAGCGTTTGACCTTCGTCTAGCGCATATTCAGCTGGTTCTGTTTCAATCGCAGCTCCTAGATCAGGCCAGCGCGCTGAGCCGTTTTTCTTCGGATTCGTCAGCCAATCAGCTTCAAGATCGTGAATATACACGGGGCAGCGTTTGAGCTTACGGATCTCATCGACACCACCGATATGGTCAAAATGAGCATGCGTGAGGAGAATCGCTTCAATATCCAAATCGGCAATCTTTTTGATAAGGGATTTAGGATTCATGCCAGGATCTATAATAATGCCCTTTTTCGTTTCTGGATCAGATAACAAATACGCGTTCGTACTTACCGGGCCTAGCACAAATGATTCTATTTTAATCATATGTATTCACCTTAGAACGACTCGATTAATTCACGAAGTTCCTTCACAATAACAGCATGATATCCGTTACCTTCACCATATTGACGGCCCATTTCGGCTCTGGCTACTTGAATTTTCTCGTTATAATCGGCCGCTTCACGATCAAGATTTTCTTTTTTGAATTGATTCATGACAGCTTGCACGTGTTTCGGACGCGGACCCCATTGTCCCAAAACAAAACCGCCTGTATCTGTAAAAATAACAATTGGAATCGCACGACCGCCACCCGTCAGGAACTGGTCAATAACGTCGTAATTTTGTTCAATAATAAGTACTTCCGTAGGAATACCGCTGTTCTCTAGCGCTTTGAATACAACAGGTACGTTGCGAACAACGTCACCGCACCAATCCGCAGCAACGATCAAACAGCGCAGATCATCCCGGTTGTTTAGAGAATCAAAATATTCCTTATCCTCTTCATTATCCCATTCAAATCCATTGTAATAAGCTACAAATTGCTCTTGATTTTTCTCCATGCTGTCAATGAACTGCTGTGGCTTTAAGCCAGTGCGCAGCTTGTTTGCAAGATTCGTACTCATCGCTGATCATCCTCTCTTATTGTCATTCATTTCTTTTATTGTAGCAAATGCAAGCGAAAGCTCCAAATCTTTGCAGTCTATATCTTCGCTTTTCTTTTCAAATATAATTGATAACCCACATATAAAAGAGTTAAGATAACAGCCGCGATAATTAATGGTTTAATATAAGGTCCTGCAATTTCGTCAATCGTTTGCCAGTTATCTTTGAGCTTCATGCCCAAGTAGACATAAAGAATGGAATATGGAATTAAGGCTAGACCTGTGTAGAGTGTGAACTTGCCTATCGGCATTTTGGCCATACCACCGGGAAGCGATATCGCATGACGAACAATGGGAATGAATCTGGCTGTGAAGATCATACCTGTCCCATAGCGGTTAAACCAAGACTCAGCTACATCAATATGATGCTTGCTGATAAGCAAAAATTTACCGTACTTCTCAAGGAAGGGTCTGCCTCCATAGCGTCCGATCCAATAGAGCACCACTTGTGCTAAGGTACCGCCGATGACTGCGCAAATAATAGCACCAACAAAATTAATTTCACCTTTAGACACCAGATAGCCTGCGTAAGCCAAAAGCAGTTCGTTAGGGATAACTTCCAGCATTAATCCGAGGAAAATCCCCCAGTAGCCAAGCCCTTCCAAATAAAGTAATACATTGTGAATCAACTCACTCATCTATGAAACCTCTCTCCACTTAGAATATCCGTTTCTAGTCTATGAACATTCTATCACAGACGAGCTCCTATCAACCAGTTCCACGCTCTTTTTGCGCTAAAAAGTAGGATATAATATGCTCCTTGCAAGCTTGTACGGGTGCACTTAAATCTTTGCCTGAGCGATGAATGAGCCCATGCTCTAGCAGAATTGTTTTCTCCTGTTGCAGTCTCAACAGTTTGCCCGATTGAAGCTCTTCCTGGACGGATGTTAATGGCATTAAGGACAGACCCATTCCAAACATCATAGTCTGTTTAATCATTTCCGTGCTGTCGAACTCCATTGCTGTAAAAGTAGATAGCCCTTTGTCTGCTAAGACCTGGGAGGCCATCGTTTGGTAAATGCAGCGGCTTCCAAATCCGATTACTTTGGTATCCGCTATCGCTTCCCAGCCATCGTTCTCCATACGACTTACCAATGCAGGAGCGCCTGCCCATACCAATTCATCTTGGATAAGAGGAATAAAAGTAAGATTGTTAACCTTCGGGTCGCGAGGAACAATACCAAGATCAACGCGGTACGCAGACACTTCTTGGATAATATCACGCTGAAAGCCGGTTTCCAGCTGTAATTGAATCTGAGGATATTGTTCAAATATAGTAGGCAGCAGCTGCGGGAGATGCGGTACGCAGAATGATTCAAGAGCTCGGAGCCGCACCACGCCTTTGGGTTCATGCAGGCCGGTTAATTTATCTTGAAGGGATTCGCCAAGCTGTAGGTAACGATACGCATAGGGGGCAACTTCTCTGCCCGCGTCCGTTAATTCTACACCGCGGGGCAAACGCTTAAACAGTGCTTGACCCAAGGTTTGCTCAAGCTGATGAATATGCATCGTAACCGTTGATTGCACATATCCGAGCTTGAGGGCTGCCTTGCTGAAGCTTTTTTCCTCCATCACCGTGATGAAGGTTTTCATACTGCGCCCGTCCATATGTTCCAGCATTGTACGCCACCCCTACCTATCGAATTATCAAATATATACTATCGTGATCATTCGTTATTCAAATGACTCCACTCATGATACCATGTGAATAAATAAAGAGAAAGAGGTGCCCACAAGCAATGAATAGCCCTGCATCATTCCCAAAAGCATTCGCTCTGCTCATCCCCGGAATCGGCGGGTTTCTCGCCATTCTGATATGCAGCTTACTCGGCGATTTCACACGAGCAGCGCTGCTAATGGCACCCTTCGGCGCTTCCTGCGTCATCGCCTTCGCGCTCCCGCAGAGCCCGCTCGCGCAGCCCCGCTGCCTCGTCGGCGGCCACGTGCTGAGCACGCTCGTCGGGCTCTGCACGCTCTCCGCCTTCGGCGTCCACGCGTGGAGCCTCGCCCTTGGCGTTGGTGCCGCCATCATGCTCATGCAGCTGACGCGCACGCTGCATCCGCCGGCCGGCGCCGACCCGCTGCTCGTGATGCTCACGGGCGCGGGCTGGGGCTTCCTGCTCACGCCGGTGCTGCTCGGCGCCGCGGTGCTCGTGCTGGTTGCCCTTGTTTATCACCGGGCAACTCGAACCCATTACCCCACAGCATGGTGGTAATGGTTCACTAAGTCATAATCATGCACTGACAAGCTTCCGCATAAGATGTACAAGTATCTTGTACAGGAGGCGGACCCAATGATGTCCCGAGTATGGATTATTAAGCGTAAGCATTTCTATTTAACAGCCGCTGCTCTGCTGCTGATCCTCTCCAGCTTGCTGTATATGAACCGTGGGAGCATCGTTCCAACGGCTGCCGAGCCGACTGCAGAACGAACCATTCACATGGTTACCGGAGAGTTCAAATCAACGACGGCAGACGGTAAAACAATCGAAGCCTACCGCTGGGATCCTGGCACCCTCGTTGTCCAAAAGGGTGAGAGAATCAAGCTTAGCATCTATGGCGTTAACGGTCAGAGCCACCCTTTTCTCATCGAAGGGCTAAATATTAGCGGTGAAGTCAAAAAAGGGAAAGAAACCGTTGTACATTTTACAGCCAATCAGGAAGGGACTTACCGCATTATTTGCTTGACGCACACAGATATTGCCCATAGCGGTCCGATGATCGGCTATATCGTAGTGGATTAGCCCCGTTTCTGGCGATAACCTTATCTGCTCTCTGGTCTCTTAACTCCTCTCGCGGCGTTTTGATATCGGGAGTGGCAATAAGGTTCTTTTTCGTTTAAACTGTTGCAAAGTTCAATGATTTTAATGAAGAAGGTGCCCCAGTCTTGAAAACTCATATTCTAGTGGTCGATGACGATGCTCACATTCGGGAATTGCTCCGTTTCTTATTTTCAAAGGAAGGCTATGCGGTGTTTGAAGCAAGTGACGGAGAACAAGCGTCCAAGGTGATGGAAACCGAGCAAATTCATTTGGCGGTTGTTGATGTCATGATGCCGCTGCGCGATGGCCTTGAGCTATGTTCGGAAATCCGCGAGCATTATGATATTCCTGTCCTTCTTTTAACAGCCAAAGGAGAAATCGAAGATAAAGAGAAGGGCTTTCTATCTGGGACCGATGACTATATGGTTAAACCCTTTGAGCCCAAGGAATTGTTGTTCCGAGCGAGAGCTTTATTGCGCCGTTACCAGCTTGTCTCCTCCGAGGTGATTACCTTGAACCAAACGATCATCAATCGGAAAAGCTATGAAGTAACCGCCAGGGGCCAAACACTTCTGCTTCCCCTCAAAGAATTTCAACTGTTGGCCCAATTAGCCAGTCATCCAGGACGCATATTTACGCGGGAGCAGCTGATTCAAATGCTCTGGGGAACGGATTATGAAGGCGACAGCCGAACAATTGATGTACATATTAAACGTTTGCGTGAGCGATTTATTGAGATGACCGATGATTTCGTCATTACAACTGTACGTGGACTTGGGTATAAGCTCGAGGTGACCGAACGGTGAAGACACTATATACACGTATCGTTGTTACCTTCATTGTCATTGCGATGGTCAGCAGTATACTCGCCCTGCTCCTCTCCAATAGCTATTACTTAGCCAAATTAAGAGACAAAAATGAAGAACAAATTTGGAAGATCACGAATGAGATTCGTACGTTGTATGAGCAAGTGCCTGATCTCGAGCCAGCTACCTACTTTACACATATCGCCAACTTGGGTTTTCAACTTTATGCCGTTAACGATCGGATGGAAGGAACCTATTACGGGACTCCGTTTAAACATACCCAGATCGATCCTGAGCAGATTCGGCTTGTCTTATCCGGAGAAACGTATCGGGGCGTATTGCAAGAGCATCATTTTCTTATGGTAACCGGTTTTTTTGAAGATAGCCTTCGAAATAGCATCGGGGTTCCTATTCAAGTAAAGGGTAAACCTTATGCGCTATTTGTGAGGCCTAATTTGGAGCAGCAAATTGGCGGCGTACGTATCCTCATGGCCTTTCTGTTAGGGCTTACGTTTCTTTTTAGTATTATCTTAATCATTATTTTCTCACAATATATTGTTAAGCCTATCAAAAAGCTAACCGAAGCTACGAAACGGATCGTCGGAGGTAACTTTGAGATTACCATGGACGTTTCTAGGCAAGATGAAATTGGAGAGCTGGCAAGAGACTTCACCTACATGACCCAATCCCTCCAACAGCTGGATAACATGCGTCAGGAGTTCGTGGGCAACGTTTCCCATGAAATTCAGTCTCCCTTAACATCCATACAGGGCTTCGCTCAGTCGATTTTGGACAAGGAAACCTCCGAGGAAGAGAAAGAACGGTATCTTCATGTTATTTTAGAAGAAAGTAAACGATTGTCCTCGCTTAGTAAGCAGCTGCTAACGCTAGCCTCTTTAGACAAAGAAAGCCATGTCATTAAGCGCAGCGTCTATCGACTAGACGAGCAAATTCGCCAGATCCTGATTGTCACTGAGTGGCAATGGAACGAGAAAGAAATAGAAATCGAGCTTGAACTGCCGGAAACAGACATCTTAGCTGACGCCCAACTGCTCCATCAAGTATGGCTGAACTTCATCACGAACAGCATCAAGTTTTCGAGGCCAGGAGATACGTTACGGATCGAGATTCAGAAGTTGGAGACAGAAATCCTCATTCAGTTCAGCGATACGGGGATTGGGATACCGGAAGCTGAGCTCCCGCATATCTTTGATCGCTTCTATAAAGCAGATAAGGCGAGAAACCGCGCTCGTTCCGGCAGCGGCTTGGGATTATCGATTGCACAGAAAATTACCCGACTTCATCATGGACGCATTGATGTTCAGAGCAAAGTCGATAAAGGCACTACATTCACAGTGCGCCTGCCGAGATTGTAATCGAACATTCAACGTCTGTTCATCATTTAAACGATAATCCTCTACCCAAATGGGCGGCTTAGGTTCCTGTCCCCAGTGGCTCTGCGCCTTCTCCATGCATACAAATAGCATAGAGGGAGTGTGGATACAGTCATGATCAATAACAAGCCGAGTGAAAAACATAAGCAGCAGTTCCCCAGTGCTCGCGGAATTCGGAGAGCTTGCAGCAAGGAATTATACCGAACAGTTAAGCGCTTGAAACTATGGATTTCTCCCGATCAGATTAGGGCTGCTGAGGAGCTCTATGTGAAAAAGGTGATGCTGAATCTTCCATTCATCATGGAGAACGGTAGCAACCGCAAAGCGCTTTCCGACTGGTTTGACGAAAACGTAGGGCCAGAAATTGCCCCGCTTTGGAATGTGGAGCTTGAAGTACTCAACCATGCGTTTCGTGACGCATTCGGTGGTTAAAGCAAAGAAGGCCATGGGTATGTTCGACATACGCCACGACCTTCTTTTTCATATGAGCGCTTAGTGATACTCAGGCAGCCATTTGCCGTGTGCTTCAATTAACTCATCACACATCGCAACGATATCGTCCATCGACAGCTCTGCTGATGTATGTGGATCCAACATAGCGGCGTGATAAATATGCTCGCGCTTACGTGTGATTGCAGCTTCAATCGTCAGCAGCTGTGTATTGATATTCGTGCGGTTGAGCGCCGCTAGCTGCGGAGGCAGATCGCCAACGTAGGTAGGCGTAACGCCGTTACGATCTACTAAACAAGGAACTTCAACGCAAGCCTCGCGTGGCAAGTTCGTAATTAAACCGGTATTCATCACGTTACCGCCGATTTTGAACGGAACATCGGTCTCGATCGCTTCGAAAATGTACGAAGCATATTCGTGTGAACGCACATGCGTCAAATTCGTATCATTCACGAGATCCTCGCGCATTTGTTTCCACCTGCTGATCTGCTCGATACAGCGGCGTGGATACTCGTCGAGCGGAATATTAAAGCGGTCAACCAGCTCTGGATAATTGCGTTTGATGAAATACGGATGGTACTCAGCATTATGCTCGGAAGACTCAGTAATATAATGACCGAATTTCAGCATCATTTCATAACGAACCATGTCCCAATGCTTCTCTTTTTGCTTTTCCGCAGCCCGCTTCTTAATCTCTGGATAAAGGTCAACGCCATCCTTGGTTACTTCCAGCAGCCACGCCATATGGTTGATACCGGCGATTTTGGCTTTAACGCCTTCCTTTTCCAAGCCTAGACTTTTGAAAAGCTCCGGAATACACGCTTGTACGCTGTGACATAAGCCAACTGTACGAACACCGCCATACGTGTTCATGACATTAGTTAATACCGCCATCGGATTCGTATAGTTGAGGAACAGGGCATCTGGACATACCTCGCGAATATCCGCTGCGAAATCCAGCATCACAGGGATCGTACGCAGATTTCGGAAAATACCGCCGATACCGACCGTGTCGGCAATCGTTTGACGCAAGCCGTACTTTTTAGGGATTTCAAAATCGGTTATTGTACATGGATCATAGCCACCTACTTGGATAGCATTCACCACATATTTAGCTCCGCTCAGAGCTTCCTTACGGTCTGTATATACTTTTATAACCGATGTACTTCCGCTAGTTTTTTTGATGTTATTCAGCATGTTGGCTGAATCCTGCAGACGTTCGTGATCGATATCAAAGAGAGCGATTTCAAAGCCTTGCAGCGCAGGTGTGTGCAAACAATCACCAAGCACATTTTTTGCAAAAACCGTACTTCCAGCACCTAGAAAAGTAATTTTGGACATGTATGAATCTCCTCCATAGAGAGTTCTTTTTTCTTATCCTCACTATAGCGCAGGACGACTCCCAAAGACATGGATTGAATGAACTCCTATATGGACATTTGTAGTTTATTGATGTACCCTAGAAACAAAAACTAAAAAGAGGCTTCTATGAATCAGGATCATTCCTATTTCACCCTTCATATCAATCCGCTCCATAGCACCAATGAATTATCCGTACTTTTCAGTGGAGAAGGCAAACCTATTCCTCTGCATAAAATGGGACCTGGCGTGCATGATTATTACCTTATCCATACCGTGCATGCGGGAGAAGGCACGTTCGAGATGCATGACCGCACTTACCGTTGCTCCGCCGGAGACACCTTCGTTATTTATCCCGGAGAGTTGTTCAGTTATATCGCAGACAGCGATCATCCCTGGCACTATACATGGGTTGCCTTTTCAGGCCGCGCTGCAGGAACCTTGCTTTCGCAAATTGGCGTTTCCCCCCAACAGGCCGTCATTTCGGGGAGCAACCCCCGCTCTATACGTCATTATTACCGACACATTCGCTCCAGCTTTCAGCATTCTAACACTCCTGTGCTTGAGGATATGGAATCCGCTGGTTGGCTTCGCCTCTTAATCCGGGAACTCGGGCGCAGGAACAGCCACCAGATTGCCGTTAAACCAACAATCGAAACTGATATCGAGCGTCAGGTCGGACAAGCCATCCGATACTTAGAACTGCAATACACACAGCAGGTATCTATCGAGGATCTCGCACACACACTAGGCTATCACCGTACGTATTTATGTAAAATGTTCAAACAATCTACAGGCTTAGCCCCTATGCAGTATCTGTTAAAAGTTCGCATGGAACGGGCCGTGCAGCTGTTGGAGACATCCATGACTATCGACCAAGTAGCGTCTTCTGTCGGATTTAACGATGCCCTCTATTTCTCCAAACAATTTCACAAATGGAGTGGATCCGCACCTTCGGTTTATCGCAAAGAAAAGAAAGCCTAATAGGAAAAAAAAGCCTCCAACCCTTTATGTTCTAGGGCTGGAGGCTTCTTTATTAAAGGGCGTTAATAACTAAAGCGCTCAAAGTAATAGGACCAATAACAACAGCTGTTAAACCTGCTGTCAAAGACTCGATAGATAAAGTATAGCCATGAGATCCGGCTGGCGGGTTTACGTCGATTGCTTGAATTGTCGGAACATAGTATTTCTCAAAGCTAGATTCTACACCTAGTCGTGCATAGTAAATGACTTGACCATCGCGGAAAATACGGAACAATACACTTCCTAGACCTACATCTCCTCTTAATCCAATGGTTGCTTTCAATTCTACTACTTGTGGAAATGTGGCTGGAACATCCACTCTGACTTCCGCAAGTCCTACTCCTGCCGGCGTTAATGGGACAGGGATTTGAACACCATCAGTAACAGGAGTAACCGTAAGACCAAAGTAACTTTCGATTTGATTTGCCATAATGTTTTCATCTCCTTTTCTTGTAAGATACTATATTGTATGAAGATGATAGATTAATAGATTGGACAAAATAATCATTTATTGAAATTATCCGCATAAAAAAACTGCTGACAAAGGACGGATCCTTATCAGCAGTTTTTCGTATATTAAATTTCAATATCAACAATCAAACTATCTTCTCTGCCTACTTCTCTAATATATGCAGCAACCGCTTGGTGCTCCGGATTTGGACCATAAGCTTCAAGAGCTGCTCTATCCTCAAAACGTACAGATAAAACAACCTGATAACCTTTGTTCTTCTCTGAAAAGTTAATGCCCGCCTGAATATCGACGATACCAGTCAAATGTTTTTTTAACGCTTTGAATCTATCAACAACTTCTTGGAGCTGCTCCTGCGTCGTTGTTTCACCGAATTTTACAAGTACAATATGATCGATCATGATATAAAACCTACTTTCCCCAACATGTCTTAGTGTGTTTATGATAACGCTCGAATAAGCTCGGAAACCGAGATTAACGTCTTTAATCATATCAGGAAGGCGAGCCAACGTCGATGAGGAGTTGTATTCGTTGAAGTCCTAATATTGCATTTTCTTAACCGTTTATATTCCTCTGAAATCGTTTTTTGATAAAAGTCCAGACCGCACCCAAAGCAATAACGATAAGTACCGCAAACTTTTTAAGAAAAAGGGCGATGACGGCCAAAATCCCTACTTTCTTAACGACTGCTAACCCTGCCCCGCCTAGAATGAGCGCGCTTAGTCCATACTCTGACATCTTATCCTTAGCTGGGTTGAAGTCTTCGTATTTTTCTCCCGTTTTCATGTTCAGCTTGGGCAACAATTTCTCAGTAATCACCTTTTTATCAGCTTCTCTATGAGTTGGATCAGAGACTAAAATAACAGATATATTGCCCTCTCGCGTCAAGATGCGCGTATTGTAATTAAGAAACGTCTCTTTCTTGTCATCCTCAGCCAACAAGGACCAAGTGAGTCCATGTGTCTTTTCATCATAAAAAGGTTCAATATCCCAACCCTTCACATAAATCTTTTCTCCATCCTGACGCTTTTTATTTGCCGCTTCTGTTCCTTTTTTATAGCTGTTAAGCAGTTCTTTAGCATCTATTTTTGTTTTTTCATCATCTTTGATATGACCGGATTTCTTATATTCCAAAATGACTGTCCATGTCTGATCCGGACTCTTCGGAAAAATGCTGCCAATCTCATCCCCCGTGACATTGTCATGGTTATCTTTGCTCATTTTCTTCGTATTCTCCGCGTCAAGAAAAACAAAATCCGAATCAAGATCAATTGTAGCTATTTGCCCCAAATCAACGGTTTTGCCGCCTTCAATCCACGCATATTTATTCTCCGCAGCTGTTGCGCTGCTGCCCACCACCAAACATAAAATCAGTGTCATCCAACATAATCGTTTTATCATCTGATAATCCTCCCATACCCGCTCAAATGTTGTTCTTATATTACAATAATCTACCATTTTTAGAGTATAGCATGAACAGATTGATTTTTTAACCATTATTTTACTAAATTCGACAAAAAAATAGCCTCCTCAAGCGTGAGGAGGTTTTTTTCATATTATTTTCTGCGCTGGGCTAGAGGATAATTCTTCATGCTTCTCCTTTATTTTCTTAGAATCACTCTTAAACGGATGTAGCAGCATATAAGCAAACCGCAGCTGAGGGGTCCTTTTCAGACGTCTCAGGAAACTTTCGCTCCATTCGGGCCCCCGAGACGACCCTTTATACCTTCTCAGGACGCAAAACCCGCTAACTCGCCCTCTTTCACCTTGCGCACAATTTTTGTGCGCTAGCGCCCGGTGGGGATCGATCCGACGACCTTGCGCACAATTTTTGTGCGCTAGCGCCCGGTAGCGATCGATCCGACGACCTTGCGCACAATTTTTGTGCGCTAGCGCCCGGTAGCGATCRATCCGACGACCTTGCGCACAATTTTTGTGCGCTAGCGCCCGGTGGCGATCAATCCGACGACCTTGCGCACAATTTTTATACGAAAATGTGGTTTAATGATGGGTTTGCACGTTTTTGGCACAAAAAGACCCACCCCCCGAAAATTTCTT
>NZ_LMSP01000009.1 GCF_001429545.1 Paenibacillus sp. Soil787 | reverse complement strand
AGGGACTTCCGCCTGTCTAACTGAATATGTCATCTTTTGATCAAGAGGTTGAAATCTTACGAATGAGCGAGTATATGAGAGAAAAACGTTGGCCCCAGAGGGAGCCTCCAGAGGCTTTTATTTCTCCTGATTTATTGCCTATTCGATAAATAGAAGCTCCCAGGGACTCTTATTCTGATATAAATTCGAATTTTAATAATGAAATTTACAAATAAGAGCCTTTAGAGACTTCTATTTCAATATTTTTGGCCGAAATTGCTCAAATAACAGCCTTTAGAGACTCTTATTCGGGAGCGAGCTGGGTTAGAATGTTAGCGTGACTCGTACGCCCAACCCAAGACGCGTTACCAACAGCAGCCAAACTCGACATCATCCTCCCGTAAGTTACTCCTAAACCTAGACAAGAGGGGTTATCGACATCATCCTTCCGTTGAGTTACTCGTAAACCTGGACAAGAGGGGTTATCCACATCATCCTTCCGTTAAGTTACTCGTAAGCCTAGACAAGAGGGGGGGATCCACATCATCCTTCCGTTGAGTTACTCGTAAACCTAGACAAGAGGGGTTATCCACATCATCCTTCCTTAAGTTACTCCTAAACCTAGACAAGAGGGGTTATCCACATCATCCTTCCTTAAATTACTCATACGCCCAACCAAGATGCGTTACCGGCATCAACCAAACTCCACATCATCCTTCCTTAAGTTACTCACAACGCCCACCTCTGAGCGTCATCTCCATCACCTACCCGACATCATCCTCTCCAACTAGTATCATCAATCATCAATATTCCCAGCATGTGAGGTTAAAGTGTTTATTTATGAACTCGCCCCACATCCTTCAAGGAGTAAACCATCATATTCCGCTGACCAGCGACGAGAGAGATCATCCCT
This sequence comes from Paenibacillus sp. Soil787, assembly GCF_001429545.1. Lineage (GTDB taxonomy): Bacteria > Bacillota > Bacilli > Paenibacillales > NBRC-103111 > Paenibacillus_E. The sequence continues at coordinate 127,037 of NZ_LMSP01000009.1, read as the reverse complement.
TCCAGGGATAGGCGTTTCAGCCATTCAGCTGCGATACGAATATTTACATTGCATTCGGCAGCAACTTCCAGAAGTCGTACTTTGCCGCTGCGACGCTTGGCTATTTGGATGATTAGTTGCTTCCGTAACACCCACTTGTCAGCTTCTAACAAGACGATAGGTGAGAGAGGGGGTATTTTAGCAGCTGGCTTCCTCGGAAGCATCACATAAACATTATTTTTCTGAACTATAYTTTTCTTGTCTTGCACAAATCCTGTTTGCTTCTGAACCACACTCATCTCGCCTTGCGCAAATCCCAGTTGCTCTTGAACTATACTTTTCTTGTCTTGCACAAATCCTGTTTGCTTCTGAACYACMCTCATCTCGCCTTGCGCAAATCCCAGTTGCTCTTGAACATTATTGTTCTTAGCTTGTACTAAACCAACTTGCTCATGAACAGCATTCCTGCCCTGCACTAATCCCAATTGCTCAAGAACAGCAATGTTCCTGCCCTGCCGCTCCTGAACCACGCTTAAATTCCCCCGCTGAACCATCAATTCAGAACCACTAATCCAACCGCCAAACCCTTGACGTCCCAATCCAAGTTCACGCATTTTTCTTAGCCAACCTTTGGTTTTACGTGCCATAATAATCGCCCCCCCTTTTTTGGTACGAAAAAAAGCACACCCGAACCGCAGAAATTCTGCAAGATCGAGTGTGCTTCACTCCGATAATCTATTACATTTATTTACAGTATAGAGGGCGCATTTCAAATATGCAACCTTTTTTTAACAAACGTTTACTTTTCTCGGCAAGTAGTGTTACTTTGATTTGAATTCACTTTTCTCGGCAAGTAGTGTTACTTTGATTTGAATTCACTTTTCTCAGCAAGTAGTGTTATTTTGATTTGAATTCACTTTTCTCAGCAAGTAACACTTTGCCCTGGTTTCATTATGTAAATCAACATTGCAAAAAAGCCAGCACCCGCTTCGCAAGTACTAGCTCTTTTATCAGAATTTACGCTTGCCCGGTCCGTCCGTCGATTGGGTGTCAGGCCACTCCTCTTGTGAGCGGCGGGTGCGGTAAAAGTACCAGCTATCATTCAGCAATCGGATTTGTCTGCGGTTTTTGTTCTGGAAGGCCCGCATTAATTGATTACAGAGCCATTGCGGCATATGCCCATCCCCTTCTTCGCCATGTAATAATAGCATATGAAGGATTACTTCGATGGGTGCAGGTCCTTTTGATTTGCGTTACTCAAATTCCTCTTCATACCACTGTTCCAGCTGGGCTTGAAGCGCGCGAATTTCAGTCAATAAGGAAATAAGCGGATACGACTTCTCCTGGATGCCAGCGAAGGTTTTTTCCAAACGATTGATATAATCTAAACCTTGAATGAGGGTATGCGCGGTGCCAACCAATTCCAAGTCGTCGCATTCTGCAATAACCCGTGGAAGCTGAGGGACATGGTCAGCGGTCAATTTCTCTAATTCTTTGTGCAATCTTTGATTCAGAGCAGTCAATTGATAAGAGTAGGAGGATGGCATTTCAACGAATTCTACCTGCTGTTCGGACTTTAGAATGACATATCGCATTTGCGGCATAAGGGTTGTTCAAATCCTTTCTTTATAAAGCTCTCGATCTTCTTTTCTACTTGACAGTATAGCCGTACATACGGTACAAATTCAAGTGAGAACTTGTCAAAGGAGCGAATGGGGATGGAGGATCGGGAGCTGCAGCAATGGATCGAGCAGATCTCTATGGATTCGTTTGGGAGGCCTTTTGTACATCAGGCGCGGTTTAACCGGAGGTTAAGGTCGACGGGCGGGCGCTATTTTACCAAATCCCATGATATCGAAATCAGTTGGATGCAGTGGGAAACATTTGGACGAGATGAGATTGAGAAAATCATTAAGCATGAACTTTGTCATTATCATTTGCATATATTAAAGCGTGGCTATCAGCACCGTGACAATGATTTTAAGACCTTGCTGGCGCAAGTTGGAGGTACCCGGTTCTGTCGTTCGCTGCCGCGGGCTTCCCAGAAGCAGTCCTATAAATATAGGTTGGAATGCGTCAATTGCAAAACCGAATACTACCGCAAGCGTAAAATGGATGTACGGAAATATGCATGTGGAAAATGTAAGGGGAAATTGAAATCGTATACACTTGACTTACCAGCGCCTTCATAATAGAATAATACTTGTTCATTCCCTGATAGCTCAGTTGGTAGAGCACTCGACTGTTAATCGAGTTGTCACAGGTTCGAGTCCTGTTCGGGGAGCCATATCTTTGGAGAGATACCCAAGTGGCTATAAGGGGACCCTCTGCTAAGGGGTTAGACTGCGTAAGCGGTGCGAGGGTTCGAATCCCTCTCTCTCCGTATCCGAATTTAGCTGAAATTAAGCTCAATGGCATTCATGCCGTTGGGCTTTTTTTGTTAGTTAATTACACTCATTTTTAACAGTTTCCTAACATCTATCAAACGAATTTCCGTTATAGTTGATCAAAAATAGATCAATGACGGGGGCAGATTTTGTGGCAAAATTGTTATCAATACGTGTGCGACTCCTTTTATTACTATTAGTTCCGTCCATGCTGTATCTAGGCACAAGTGTGTTTTTACTGCAGCAAAGTAAGTCCAATACGGAAGTATTGGCATCATCCCTTTATGAAACCACGAATAAAAGCACTTCGCTTATCTTGAATGCCGATCGTGATATGTATCAGGCATTGACAGCTTACCAGCTGTTGGTTTCGGGGACGTTGACAGCGGAAGAGAAGACGAAGCAGCTTAAAGCTCTCAAAGACAATATCGATCAAGCGAATACAAGGGTTGGACAAGCGGCAGATATTATGAATGCTAAACAGTTGTTACAAACAGCGCATACAGAGACGAAGCTAACCATTGAGCAGAACATAGCTGGTTTTCATACGTCTTTTGACCAATGGGTGAAAGAAGCGAATGCGGTTGTTCAGTCCTCAAGTACAGGAAAAGGGATTATTAATGACGCTAAATTAATAGCAACTTTTGAAAAAGGCCGCGAGGGCATGAATCAAATCGGTGAAATTTTGGATGCCTATGCGAAATCAAGTATTGAAGAGATCAAGGCTCAAAATGATAAAACGGCAAAATTGATCTACCTATCAATTGCAATTATTATCATTTTGCTCATGACAGCAGGATGGATGGTAATTAGTCAAATCATGAAAACGATCAAAAACATTGTGAAGGTTACCAGCCAAGTAGCGGCAGGAGATCTTCGTCATGAGCCTCAGATCAAGTATACCAAGTGCGAACTAGGCCAAATCACGGAATCGGTAGATAGGATGGTTTCGAAAATCAAAGGTTTGATCGGTACGATCGCTCACAATACGCAGTTCGTGCACGACGCTTCTATCGAGCTTTCGGATAGTTCCAAGGAATCGGCTACGGCCTCTGAGCATGTCGCTACCAGTATCCAAGAAATGACGCAGGACGTCGAGATACAGGCAAGAAGCAGTGCAGAAACGAGCCGAGCGATTGAGGAAATGACGATTGGGATTCAGAGAGTGGCTGAAAATTCAGGCGTAATGGCTGAGCACTCCTCCCTAACTTCTCGTCATGCCGAACTTGGCAATGACTTGCTTGGGAAGCTGCAGCAGCAAATTCTGAACATGTTGAAATCGGTCGAGCAGCTCTCACAAACTGTGCAATCCTTAACACGTAAATCCGATGAGATTGGTCTTATTGCATCGAGCATTACAACGTTTGCGAATCAAACGAATCTGTTGTCACTGAATGCTTCCATCGAGGCAGCTAGAGCGGGCGAGCACGGCAAAGGGTTTAATGTTGTTGCGAATGAAATTCGTAAGCTTGCCTCGCAATCGATCGAGTCAGCAGAGGGGATTAATCAGTTAATTCATGAGACAAGAGTCGAGATCGCCAGTGTTTCCGATTCCATGAATGCAACCAAGCAGGAAGCTAGTGCGGGATCGAGCATGATGCAGGAAGTGAATCAGAGCTTCCATACCATCATGCAATCGGTGACACACATTGTGACGCAAATTCATGAGACTTCAGCGATCACCCAGCAAATGTCGGCAAGCTCCGAGGAGATTTCCGCGACAATGGACCAATCGGCAACGAGTTCAACGCATATTTTGAACAAATCTCAAGGAGTTGCTGCTGCAACGGAGGAGCAGTTAGCGATGATGCAGAATATTGCTGCTGCCTCCGAACAGCTTAGATCTGTAGTAAATACATTAAATGAATCTGTTGCTTACTTTAAAATGAAGTAACTGCTAAATGTAAAAAGGCACTCCCTGTGAATGGTGGTTCACGGTGGCGTGCCTTTTTTTCGTAGATAAGACTTCCATGCCGCGTTGCGGCTACCACTGATGAATGAAAATTTTTAATTTTCAGGGCAGAAAGTATAAGTTTTATTACACTTCGCGTCATCAGTCTTGACAAACGCGCTCGTACTTGAAGGAAGACGGAGTCGTTTATCCTTGTCAGGTGTGGTTTTCCGCTGTCACAGGGGCAGCAGGCAAAAACGTCGTGCGATACGAACTTCAACGAAGCGTAAATCAGCTTTTGTAGAATGGCTGCATTTATACATCCTTTTTACCTCTTATTTAGCTTGGTAAATAAAATGCCTGCAAAAATACACTTTTTCGCAGCTACTTCTCAGGTACAAGCAGAAACGCTGCAATAATACTGTATATTTGCAGGAATTCCTCCCTAATCGTCGGACTCGATTGAAAAGCCTGCACTTTTGCAGGCTTTTTCAGTAAGTATAAGTTTTATACTTTTGCTTCGCATTTATCTTGACAAACGCGCTCGTCCCTGAAGGACGACGGAGTCGTTTATCCTTCGTTAAAACCAATGTTTACGTTTAAAGTAATACCACATCACACAGCTTAAGAGGATCATAAGGATCCAGACATACAGATATCCATAATCCCATTGCAGCTCGGGAATATTTTTGAAATTCATGCCGTACAGCCCGACGACAAAAGTTAGAGGAAGAAAGATCGTGCTAAAGATCGTTAATGTCTTCATAATTTCATTCATCCGGTCAGACTTCATACTCATTTGGAGCTCGAGAAGACCAGTTAGCGATTCCCGAAAAATGTCCAATGAATCCACAACCCGTGAGATGTGATCCATGATATCCAGGAAATAGACATCATCTTCTTCAAGTGTGTAGGGGAAGGAGTGATGCGCGATGGCGGAAAGAATAATTCTTTCCTCGACAATGACGCGGCGCAGCTGATGCATACTCCGTTTAAGTTGGAAAATATCCTGTGCAATGCGAATCCTAGGGTTGCGATACACGGCCTGTTCCATGCTATTCAGGCGATCATCAAAATGATCCGCAACGATGGAATAATCATCGACACAACGATCGAGTATCGCATGAAGAATGGCTCCTGGATGGCGTAATCGATCTTCAACTTTTTGGCAGGTATGGTAAAGCTGATCTATGAAGGGGAGGTTGTCCTTGTATACGGTTATCACAAAATTTGATCCGATCACAATCCCTATTTCCTTCGGTTCAAGCTGCTCGGATATCGCGAAAAAGGTTAAGAAAATGTGATTCTTATATGTATCCATCTTCGGTCGTTGGTTCAGCTTAATCGCATCCTCAATGAGTAGAGGGTGGCACTTGTATAAGTCGCCTAAGACATGTTTGACCTCATCGGGAGAGGGGTTCTCCATTCTCACCCAAGCTACTTCGTTTGGGCCGGGAACGCGTACCGTTTCCTCATGGACCGTTCCATGGGTAGATTCATAAATTAGCATGAATGACAAGCACCTCGAGTATGTTTGAATTGGTCTCAGCATACCATATTTGCCCGTGAGCATTCCAGATTTTGTGCTTGTCAACGAAGACAGAATCTATTATAATTACAAATGTCGTCAAAATGGGCTGCAAAAGCTTACAGACATTCGTGGCCCGTTGGTCAAGTGGTTAAGACACCTCCCTTTCACGGAGGTAACAGGGGTTCGAGTCCCCTACGGGTCATTCTTTACTTTCATACCTCGCGGTCGTGGTGGAACGGCAGACACACCATCTTGAGGGGGTGGCGCTCACAAGGCGTGGGGGTTCAAATCCCCCCGACCGCATCCCAGTTTTACACGCAGGAAACCCTTACTAGTTAAGGGTTTTTCTGTTTTATAACAGATGGAATGAATGCGGTAGTACAGCTTCATAAATCACCTTTGTTGACGAACTGTTGACGAATTATTTAAACGAGGATTTAGTTTTTTCTAGTTTATCCGCAGCCGCCCTACTTGATTTTCTTGCCCTTTCCAAAGCTCGCCAGCTTTCAACTTCTCAACTTTCCACTTATGATGATAAAAATGGGATAATGTTTATCATTTCTTTGGTGTTATCGAGCCAAATCGACAATTTAAGCTATCGACTTTTTATCTATTAATCCGATAAAATGTAATATATAAAATACAAAAAAGAAAAAGAATGTGAGCGATGATATTGAATCTTTAACTGGGCACTTGGATTCAAAGGAGCGAGTAGTGCAACCGAACATCCTAATCGGAAGGATGGATTCTATATGTTGAATAGGAGAGAACTAGACGTATACGAGATTCTTACACAGGTGGGACTCGATCTTGAAAGCTACGAAAAGTGGAAAGCAAGTGAAAATCTTTTGCCTCATATAAATTTAAAAAGTAAACCCCACTTTAGCTGTGAATAGCTGGTGGGTTTTTTTATATTAGTGTTCCCAACACGGCTCACTAAAATCTAATCGCTTTCAGTATGTATGTTGTTAGTGCTTCGGTACGTGACCTGACTTATCAGGTAGCGAGGAATATATGTAGTGGTTGTCAATAGAGGGTGATCATTACTAAATATAAATTTTTTTTTATATTCCTCTAACATGAATTGACATACAATTTCTTCATTTCTTAGTAAAATAATCCCATACATAAAAGTCATCCAAATCTCGAGGTCTTTGCAAGCGTTTGCAAAAGTTCGTTACCCAGATTCGATTTAATCAAAATTTGTTTACTATGACGGCTGGATTGCCTATATGGCTTGGGAGGTCTTTATTCGATAATGACACAAAAGATGCAGGAAATTGTAGAGCTTGACAATGAATGGATAGAGTTGATAATGAATGCACGAAGCATGGGAATTACAATTGAAGAAGTTCGTTTATTTTTAAATGAAGTAAATAAACAACAATGCTTAAAAGAAAAAGAATGATTAGCAGAAAGATTGACTAAATGAAAAAAACGAAAAAATACCTGACTTCAAATTTGAATCCGGTATTTTTTGGTTTTATGTTCCTACTAAAGAAATCTGTTATAATATGGTTATAATTTTAATAAGAGGGATAGATGCTATGATCGGACAACGTATAAATAAATTGCGTTTAGAAAAAAAAATATCTATATCCGAACTTGCCGAACGTTCTGGAGTAGCCAAGTCCTATATAAGCAAATTGGAAAAGGGCACTAAGGCTAACCCTTCCATTCAGTTGCTTGAAAAAGTAGCGGATGCTCTAGAGGTCACTATCGATGACATATTACATGACAAGGCTCCTGCTCAGGAGGAAGAAGAAATAGACAAGCAGTGGTTCAGCTTAATAAGAGAAGCGATGGCATCTGGTGTAAGTAAAGAACAATTTCAAGAGTTTTTAGAGTTTAATAAATGGAAAATAGAGAATAAGGATTGATCATAATTTAAACGCTCCATGAGTTAATTGATTATATACCAAACACCGCGGATACCGCGGTGTTTGGGTTGTTTATATATTTATTGGATTTGCTGATTGGAGCTGACAATGGCAGTTGAAGTTCCGGAAGCACTGTTATGGACCTCGACCTTCCAAGTACCGACAATTGGATTTTCAAAACTCATTTTTTCCGGATTAGATCCGTATCCAGTATACGTCACTTTGGTAGAGGAATTGTTGCTTGTGTTTACTTGTAGGCCGATTCCACTTACATACTGACTATTAAATCCGAAAGTTTCTCCTGAAGGGCTAGTGATGTTCAAATCAGGCCAATTCAAGCCAAGTTCTGGTGAAAACAAGCTGCTTACATCCAATTCAAGGTTTTGGCTGCTTGAAGTAACGTTAATGGTTCCTACAAGAACATTTGCGTTAGCTGGAATTGTTTTTGCAAGTGTCCATGGATTAGGATTGTTTTTTACTTGTACAGCTTCAAACTCAATATTGGCTATGCCGTTGGTACCTTGGTAAGTATTATCTGCTGCCTTCTTGAAAGCATAATTGATCGTAAAAGCTTTGCTTTGCCCGGCAGGAATTTGGAAAACTTCAAAGTTGTTTAGTGTAAGAGGAGTTGCACCGCTAAACAAAGCACCGGATGTTGTGATTTTTTTAACGCGAACCCATGCATCCAGAGAACCTGTATTTGTCACACTAATTGTTTTGGTACCAGCATCGCCAGGGGCCATATTATTAAAAACAACATCCGTTGTAGAGAAAACCGGTGCATTCCCAGCAGTAATGCTTACAGATCCGGAAGCAAAAGTATTGTTTGTGTTCGAAGCATTAGCCGTGAATAAAGCGGACGTACCTCCTGCCACTAGGGCTGTACCCAGCGCAGTAATAAGGAGCATGGATGTTACTTTGCTTTTTATCGTTTTCATTTGTTAATCCTCCCAAGGTCCTATTAGTTGTTTTTGGTTTGCTCAGCATTGACTTGGATAGAGTATGTAGCATTCTTACTTTGATATGCGTTACCCGCATCCAGCGGTAACTGCCATTTAACATACAAGGTTTCGGTTCCTCCATTTGGAGCCAGTACGCGGTTGTTGTCTCCAGGAACAATTTCTTGTGTCATAGCTGCGTCAGAGTAAATTTTTACAGTCAAAGGATGGTTGTCGCCAGGGTAAGCTGCTGCCAAACCACCGGTTAAAGTGGATGCGATATCATAGCGAAGATTCAGAGATCCGGTGTTAGTAACAACTACGGGGCTGCTGCCAGAATCGCCAGGAGCGATATTCGAGATATTAAAGTATTTCGCCACAGTATCCGCTTTATCGAGAGTGATTTTTACAGTACCTGCTGTAAAGCTATTGTTGGTGTTGCTTGCTGAAGCTGTAAACAAGGCCGATGTTCCGCCTGCTATTAAAGTTGCACCCAAAGCGGTTGTTGCCATTGCCATTATGAGTTTCTTCTTTAATCCTGTCACCATAGTTCTACTTCCTCCTTGATATTGGTTTTTATTTTGAATCATCTCTTTTATATAGAGAACGATTTCAAACAAGTTAAGATTTAACAGCTTCTTCATGTGCATCAGGTTTCTCATCCATTCTGGATATCATTTTCCACATTCCGAATACTTGCCAGAGAACAAGGAGGGCTCCAGGTACAATCAGCAATGCGATGATGCCTACTTTTGATTTCACAAAATCGGAGATATATCCAAAGTACGGAATGGTAAACCCAACATATTGGCCTACAATATAGCCCGCCGGGATGGGATTGGCATCTTCTACATCATTGGCATCACCTTTAGTGATGTATTGCACATTATTACTGGATTTTTGAACTTCTTTTATCCGGTGGGTGATGAGCATGTCTGGATTTTCTAAGGATCGGTATGTAATAACATCGCCTTGAGTTAAGCTGTTTTTGTCTATATCTGGTTTGATTGCAATCACTGATCCGGTGTGGATACCAGGCTCCATGGATCCAGAAAGAACCGTCATAATCTCATATCCGGCAATCTTTGGCTTACCGCCATTTAACTTTGATGTGATGACTGAAAATAGGGTGATTGCCATAGCTAACGCCAGGATGGTGTTGAGAGTCCAGTTAATAATTTTCTTGAACTTCATGAAATACACTCCTTACAGATATTTGTTTGGTGGATCCTGTCTTCCAATTTTGATCGTTATACCATTTTGAAATTCTTTCTTTCTACCCCCATAGGGTGTATTACTACTTGTTGTGACATTAGAGGCTTCTGCTGGAATCGACGGAACAGGATCAGATTTTGATGCAGGAGAGATCATACTTGTAGACTCATTTGGAGTAGTTATATGAAGGAAATAAGCCCCTTCTTTACCGTAGGTAGAGTAAGTAACCGTTTGAGTTCCATAAACCGATGAAGCAACGCTTGTATCGTAAACAGACTGGGAAATTGTTTGTTTTGCATAGACGGCATCAGTAACATTCACTTCGTATACATTTTTTGTTATTGTCGTATCCTGATCATATATATCTCCCGTAACGCTTGATCCGTATACAGACCGAGAAACCGTCGGTTGTAACTTGTTCCCATTTGAACTAAGAAGTGTTTCATACAACTGATACACCATATCGATTGCTGGCTTTGCTTGCATATAGGCAATTTGCACGTAAGTATTTACCCTCTGTACGGACTGAAGATTGGTTTGAGCATCAATTAGTTGAGTTTGGTCTACCAAAGGCTTTTTCTTTAGTTGGTTATAAAGGGATTGCATACTATCCAACTCTGTTTGAGCCCTTATTGCGTATTGTTCAAGTTCAGAATATAAAGCTGCTGCTTCATCCAACGAATTTTTGGCGCTAACTGATAATTGTTGAATTTGCATAAAAAGTAGAGGACTTTGTTGGTTTTTTTCTTTCGGCAGGGATATTAAAAGAGCCTGTAGACTCTGAACCTGCTCTGATGCATGATCGGTATTACCTTTGACCTTGTTAGCCATGTCCTGTACCGTTTGAGGAAACACAAAGGCTGAAGAAAAATGGCCTGTATTTACTTGAGCCTGACTCCTCATTACGGCATATGAGGGTGTGGTTATTAATGATAGAGAAAATGCGGCACTAAAAGGGAAAATGGAAATGAACCGAATTAACCGAATAAAACCTTTACGACGTTTTTTTCTTAATTGTTTTAAACGGCTAGTTCGCATTCTGAAAGCTCCTTTCTACCACCGTTTATCATTGTCGTTCGTTATTAAGAATCAATCACAAGGTTGAGTATATAGGAATATTCTCCCTAAATAAAACCTCATTTAAAGCCAAATGTTCTCTACAGAGAACGAAATGTGGGTTTTATCTTACAATTTCTCCTGATATCACTATATTTCGTTCTTTTTAGGAAACTAAACCATGAATTATAATGAACATTAATGGTTAAAAGGGGAACTGACTATGTTAGGAGAAATCATCCAACATCCATACCAGAAGTCCTGCATCTAATTGCTTTGAATATTGGTTATGAGTAAGATCGGAATTGGCTCGATGCGCAGATTGTTGGCTTTGCTTTTGCAGCAAGCTCTTATGGTATCGGGAATGGCAAATGAACCGGGGAGAGTCGTATCCATCGGTTAGAACTAGATGTAAAGAGAAGGTCTCCAATGAGACCTTCTCTTTTGTGCGCTTGGCAGTGCATTGACTAAGGACCACCCTAGGTCTCGGGAGTTAAGAGGACTGGATTCGGGGAAAAGTATAACAAGTGATCCGACACGCGAGTTGTCGGGGCGAACTCTGACCCAAAGGCGAGAGAATCGTGCGAAGCCTGGAACCGTGGAAGAAAAGCTACTGAACGTGGAAGAGATACATGTTGTTCAGACAGAAGCCGGGGAGCCAAGAAGCGCGAAGAACCGGGGCCGAACAAACGGGTAGACATGTACAATGATCAACATCCCCAGAGAGGATAATCATGGAGGAGCCGTATGCGAGGATCTTCTTTGTGTTATATGTAGTGAATCGTTACCTCACTTCTGACTAGAAATCTTAGATTAATACCTGTCTGGCCAAGCCCCTTAGAAATGTAGTAAGTCCCGAATTGATTTTTATGGAGCCCCTTATATATCCCCATCCTTGGCAATTTACCAGCGTCTTTGAATCTAAACAAAAATGGAATATTAAATTGTTTACCATGCAGATGTCCAGCCATTAAATAATCATAGTGCTTGTTTAAATTTAGAACGATATTAGGATCGTGGGTAATAACGACTTTAGTTCTACTGTGATCAACAGTTTGAAACGATGTTTCTATGTTGCTTTTGCCTGAATTAAAATCATCAATTCCGATCAATTCGAATTGATCTAAATGAACCGATTTATTCCTCAATAAATGTAAACCATATTTTTTTAGTAGTTTGATTAAATCCCGAACTTTTTTTTGCTTATAATCATGGTTTCCAAGAACACAGTAAATTGGAATGTTACAGATAGCCAAAGCTCTTAAGTATTTTTCTAGTTTAGGAAGGCTACTACGACGTCTGGTAAAATCACCTGTAACAAAAATATAATTTGGTTTCTCACGATTAATAAGTGTTGTAATTTTTGATGGGCTTATTCTTAATCGTTCCACATGCAAATCACTAATCTGCAGGATTTTCAATTTTAAATCCAAAGGATATTTAATCCGCTCAATTTTCAACCATTGTGTAGGTAAGATAAAACTTATATAAAATAAGAGTATTAGAAGCATTAGGGACAAATAAACCACTCGACCATTCTCCTCTTAGAAAATTCATTTAATATATATTCTTTATATTTTGGATTATCCCTTTCCCTGTTAAATTGTCGAAAGGGGTCCTTTTTCTATTTCTAACTTATAGGAACGTATCAGACAAAGCAAAAAAGATACAATAAAAGTACGGACCAAATGAAAGTGCTTACAACGAATGATATGGGCATGAACATGTGAAGGGTGATGATGGATGTTATGAGTGATTGTCCCAACACTGCATTAGGATTATTTAACAGTATTATTTTAAGTTTATTGTTTTGGACAATAATTTTTAGTTTAAACTGGTTCATCCATTTGATGTAAATTAGCGAAGTCACTTTATGAAATTTCCTAATCGTATTTTTCTTGTGCAGATCACAGTTGAAATGGGCTCCAAAAAATAGCTCAGGAAAATTTTCCTTCCCCCATCTTGCCGTAATTGGCTTGTGAGGGATTTTTGTTTTATTTTACTGGTATTTGTCGCATTTGCGGAAAAGGCTATTACCATGCCATACTATGACTAATAATAACGTATCCCGATATTGTAAAAGCAATCAAATCTGCCAAGAAACGTGGAGTTGTTGTTCGGTTGATCTCAGATAAAACAGAAGCGAAGACTAAAACTCAAGATGAGGCATTAAAATTGTTGGGTAGTGTTGGGATACCAATCAAAATAAATAAACATAGTGGGCTCATGCATTTGAAGGTGACTGTTGCTGATAAAAAGGTTAGATTTGATCAAGGAAAATAAAGATGGTTAGTGAAATATAGAGTTCGTTAGTGAAATTTGCAGATGTAAACAAATATACTTAAATCATTTGACCGATTCATGACAGCAGCTCGCTCTCAGGTCGTAAAATCCAAGCAACGATGAGATGATTGATTCATAATCGCGTTAACCTGGTACGCCCTCCTACTCTCTGCTTTACATAATTCATGAATTTACTGAACATGATGATCATCACAAAAAACAAATTTTAAGTGTTCTTGATTAAGCTAAACGCAGAACGATAGTGAAGGAGCTTGCCTCGCGGCAGCTCCTATTTTTGTTCCATTCAAGTAACGGGCAGGATACTTCCAATATATGTTAATATAGAAACGGTAGAATTCTGCGAAGAAAGAGATGAAATCCGTTGAAGTATTTAGGCGTAGGAAATACTTGGATACTCTGAGGATGGATCGGCCACTATCGGATATAAATGCAGCCAAAGATAATGGTTTAGTTGCAATAGGATGTAATTTTGATTTATATGTAGATGAGTCTAATGCTTATTCTCAAAAGTTGACTATATTTCTACTCAGAAACCGCATCAAGTCTTCCACTCATGATAATTTCAAACAATTGGTCGATCTTTGGATAATCCTTTCAAGCAGGGGTTGTTCTTAAATAAAATGGTAATTGATTACGAAAATTAAACTAAACACACCTCCAAAGAATTACGTGTTATTTTTCATGAAATATAGAGAATTCCAGAGATAACATTAGATAATAAAAGAAAGATGTGGATGTATGCGCCTTCACAATATTTATTCTATTCATATTGCCACCAATTCATATAAAAACAAATTTTACATTATTTACATATGAGAGTATTATTCAATTCATCAACTAAATACTGTTCCTAAATCGCTTAATCCTGAAAAGGAACGGGGGAACCATTCGCGGTAACTATTGAAAATAGTTTATCGCAAGGGGGTGAATCCTACAATGCAAATACTTTTATTTGTAATGTGGGTAGGGCAATCTCGCTGCCCGAATCCGTCAGCTAACCTCGTAAGCGTTGACTGAGAGAGGATGACTGCCATGATCAATTATTATTGACCACGGAGAGCCATGTGCTTCTGTGGTTTTTTTGTATTGCCAATAATTGGGATTACAGCAAAAGATAATGTGTTTAAAAGTTGTCACCAAACCATTTGTATTTAGAAGAGAGGGGGATGTATTTGCTCATCCTGTATATCATTAGTTTTTGGGTGGGACTGATTCTCACTTTAATTACATGCTTCGTTGGGGGACTCGGTAACCATCATTATCATTTTCATTTGGGTAACCACTCAACTGATTTTCATGGAGGTCACTCGCCGTTCAATCTTTCAACCATCCTTGCATTCCTTACAGGATTCGGAGGAATAGGGTATATCCTACTCAATAACAGCTTCATCAGCGGAATACTAATCATCTTAATCGCCGTAATCGCTGGTTTTATTATTTCCGCATTATTGTTCATTTTCTTATCTAAAGTATTGCTGCGCGATGAGAGTGTGATGAAGGATATGGATTACCAACTTGTTGGCACACTAGGTACGATAAGTATTCCAGTTCAATTAGAGAGTATTGGAGAAATGAAATTTATTTTACATGGAACAACACGCTCTATTGGTGTGAAGGAGCAGGATGGATACATGATCCCTAAAGGTACAAAAGTGGTCATTCTGAAAGTTGAAAAAGGGATTGCAGTAGTTTCTATGTTTGAGAAACATGAAATCTAAATCCATGATGAGGTGCATGTACTATGGTTGCTATTTATGTTGTCAGTGCCATTGTTGTTGTCGTTTTATTGCTCTTATCTAGTATGATTAGTGCATATAAAAAAGTCCCTCCCAATCAAGCGTTAATCGTTTATGGTCTTGGTGGGAAACGAGTAATACAAGGTGGAGGCTTGTTTGTAATGCCCGGATTACAGAACTCTAAGACAATTTCAATGATGCTTATGAGTTTTGATGTAGTTCCGCAACAATCGATGTTCTCTAAACAAGGTATTGCACTCAATATTGAAGCCGTTGCACAGATCAAAATTAAAAGTGATCCTACGGCCATCCTCACAGCAAGTGAGCAGTTTCTAGAAAGACCCGATACCGAGCGGGAAAATATCATCTTGCACTCTATAGAAGGACATCTTCGTGGTATAGTCGGACAATTAGAAGTTTCTTCAATTTTGAAAAATCCTGAGGAAATTAACAGTAAAATGCGTCAGACGTGTTCGGAGGATTTAGACAAAATGGGGTTGGAAGTTGTAAGCTTCACGATAAAGAGGGTTATGGATAAGCTTGGTTATATAGATAATTTAGGAGTTCCTGAAATTGAAAGAGTTAAGAAGGAAGCCGCTATATCGCGTGCCCAAAATGAGCGGGATGTTGCAATTAACAAAGCTGAAGCAGATAAAGCAGCAGCCATTGCACAGGCTAGTGCACATCAAGAGCGAATTGAAGCTGAATCTGCTTCAAAAACCAAAGAATCTGAGCATCAGAAAGAGCTTGAAGTGAAGCAAGCAGAATTCAAGTTGGAAGTAGAAGCAAAGCGGGCACAAGCGGACCTTGCTTATGAGTTGCAGCAAAACAAACTACAACAGCAAATTATCACGGAGAAAGTTCGTATTAGTCAATTGGAGGCTGAAGCGAATGCCAAAGTTCGTGATGCTGAGATAGGATTGAAGGAAAAAGAATTACAGGCAAGTATAATTAAACCTGCGGAAGCGGATAAACATGCTGCAGTGATTCGTGCAGAAGGTGAAAAATCAAAGGCGATTCTTCAAGCGGAAGCAGAAGCAGAATCCACAATAAAACGTGGAGACGCTAATGCATTGGCTGCGCTTGCCAAAGGTAAAGCCGAAGCTGAGGTCATTAAGATGGCCGGCCTCTCTGAAGCAGAAGCATTGGAGAAAAAAGCAGATGCTTATAAAGAATATACGCAACAAGCATTAGTCGTTGAAATGCTGAGGATCTTGCCTGAGCTTGCAGAACGCATTGCACAGCCATTGTCTAATGTGGACAAAATCACAGTTATTTCGCAGGATAGTACAACTACTGGTATAAACAAAATCACTTCAGACATCACAAAAATGATGTCCTCAGTTCCAGAGCTAACACAAACATTAACGGGTTATCCGCTAATGGATATTATCAAAAACGTTCTTCACCCATCGATCCCGGAATCGAATATAGTTAAGAAGATTGAGTGAGGTAAAACTAAACATTGAAAATAGGGGTATGCTTCTCAAGTTTATACGGAAGTGGGAAATGCTCCGCATCGTTGATCCTGAGGTCACATCTGCAATGAAATCCGGAATTTCTCTATTCAATAAACAAGATAACTTTAACGAAAGGCAAGTGATTGACCTATGATTAAGCAACGAATTGAAACAATGGAAAAAGAAATTCCCGATAAGAACAAAGATATCGTACTTTATGCCAAACATGTGATCAAATCTCTTGATGAATTTGAAGATCATCACCGAAATCTTATTGCGGCTCAAGCCATTGCCGGCATCAAGCCAGTAGGCGCTCAGGAAGTTGCGTTCTACGAAACAGTGAAACTGATGAAAGAGCAAATCATTTCAACGTTAGAGCAAACCGTTGACGATCTCAAGCACAAGGGCGACAAATATCACGAGAAGCACTTCCCGGACGGAGTCGAATAAATAGCACACAGGATTCGTTGGCGACCTACTAAAAACAAACCATTATTAGAACCGTATTTGAATTGATAGGGAATGCTTCACAACCATTTATTTACAAACGTTTGCTTTAAGCGACTAATTACTGAGAAGAGGAACTTATCAATGGAAATTCAGACTAATTATCAGAAGCAAGTTAACGGAGCTAAGAAAAGTATCAAGTACGTCGCAGGCGGAGCTGTTGTATTACTCCTAGGATTCTCTATGTTCAGTACGGTAGAGAACGGTCATGTGGGATTTCGTAAAACATTAGGTAGCATAAGTTCTACAGAGCTTTCTCCAGGAGCTCATTTTAAATGGCCGTTTGTTACTAGTATTGTTCAAGTCAATACACAAGTGGCTAAAGCGGAATCTGATGCTGCTGCTTCTTCAAAAGACTTACAACCTGTACACAGTCATGTAGCTCTTAACTATACAATCGATAAAGATGCAGCTTACCAACTATTGACAGATGTTGGAGTTGACTTTGACGCAAAAGTAATCAGCCCACACGTTCAAGAAGTATTCAAAGGTGTAACAGCTAAATACAGTGCAGAAGAGTTGATTTCTAAACGGGAGCAGGTTGCATTAGAAACCAGTGATCTTTTGAAAAGAGCTTTATTTAATTATCATATTGATGTTAAAGATATTTCTATTGTTAACTTCACCTTCTCTGAGGCATTCAATCAATCCATCGAACAGAAGCAAATCGCTGCTCAGAATGCTATGAAAGCTCAAAACGATTTGGATAAAGCAAAGATTGATGCGCAGCAAAATGTAGTAAAAGCGGAAGCTGATGCAACTGCTGCTAAGGCAAAAGCTGATGCTGATTTATATGTGGCGCAACAGCAAGCAAAGGGTAACCTGGAATTAGCTAAGTCAATCACTTCTGAGTTAGTTGACTATCAGTTTTTGAAAACTTGGAAAGGTGATGTACCTACGGCCTGGGGTAATGGTTCTATAATCAATATGCTACCAAGCAAGAATCAAGAATCTACTGCGACACCTGCTCCTGCAAAAACAAAATAATCCGTCGTTTCCAAAATGACAGGTTTTCACACCCGCTTTTTATACACCCTCATTGCAAAGAAATATGCTACCAACAAAATCCCGACGCACCATGCAAGAGCGACCCATATATCATTGCCCACCGGCTGACCTGATAGTAGTGCACGGATGGCTTCCACGATCGAGGTCACCGGCTGGTTTTCGGCAAAGGCTCTAACGACAGAGGGCATCGACTTGGTCGGCACAAACGCCGAGCTGATAAACGGCAGGAAGATAATCGGGTAGGAAAAGGCGCTTGCGCCATCCACCGTTTTTGCGGTCAGTCCGGCAATCGCCGCGACCCAAGTTAATGCTAGCGTAAACAGCGCGAGTATGCCGGCTACTGCAAGCCATGGCAGTAGCCCCGCCGACGAACGAAAGCCCATAATCAACGCTACGAGAATGATGACGACAACCGATATGGCGTTGGATACAAGCGAGGTCAGCACATGCCCCCACAGTAAGGCGGAACGTGAAATCGGCATGGAGTGGAACCGCTCAATTATGCCCCGTTGCTTATCCAAAAACAGGCGGTAAGCCGTATAAGCAATACCGCTTGCAATCGAAATCAGCAGGATACCGGGCAACAGGTAGTTCACATAGTTATCCGTACCGGTTTGGATTGCGCCGCCAAACACATAGACGAACAGCAGCATCATCGCAATCGGAGTGATGCAGACCGTGAAGATGGTGTCCATACTGCGGAAAATATGGCGCATGGAACGTCCAAGCATAACGCCCATATCGCTGAAAAAGTGTTTTTTTGCCGCCTCCATTTACTTTGCCTCCTTTTTGCCGATGATTGCGAGGAATATTTCCTCCAATGTCGGCTGTTTTTCAACATACTCCACCTTTGCGGATGGGAACAGCTTTTTTAGCTCGGAGAGCGTGCCGCTGGCGATAATCCTGCCCTCATGCAGAATGGCAATTCGGTCGGCAAGCTGCTCAGCCTCCTCCAAATACTGTGTGGTTAGGAGTACCGTCGTGCCGCCGTCGGCAAGCTCCTTGACAATCTTCCAAACCTCGATGCGCGCCTCGGGGTCAAGCCCAGTGGTCGGCTCGTCGAGGAAAATGATCTGCGGTTTTCCCACAAGGCTCAAGGCGATGTCGAGCCTGCGGCGCATACCACCCGAATAAGTAGACGCCCTGCGGTCGGCGGCGTCTGTCAAGCCGAAGCGTTTAAGCAAGTCGTCCGCAACCTGACGCGGATTTTTGAGGTATCGCAGCTTGGCAATCATGATCAGATTTTCCCGACCGGTTAAAATTTCGTCCACTGCGGCAAATTGCCCAGTCAGACTGATCGCCTGCCGAACATTCTCGGGTTTTGATGCAACATCGAATCCGTTTACTGTGGCAGTTCCGCTGTCTTGTTTGAGCAGCGTGGTGAGGATTTTGACAACCGTTGTCTTGCCCGCCCCGTTGGAGCCGAGCAGGGCGAAAATACTGCCCTTTTCCACCTCGAAATCAACGCCCTTTAGGACTTGATGCTGCTTGTAAGACTTTTGCAGTCCAATGACTTGAATCGAATTATTTTGCATAACTTCCCCCTCCTTATCGAATAGTAACCTTGGACAAATCGGCCCCCATGCCTTTAAGCGAAGCATAGGTCAGCTTATCCATGACTGCACCGTCAAAGCAGATCGTTTTGATGGAACGGTAATACTTATTGGTCAACGAAAAATACGCTTGAAAAGACACATTCTTGAATGTAGCGCCCCTAAACGAAACTTCGTTTAATGCCGACTTGTCAAACTTAACGCCGATAAAGGTTTGCCCGTCAAGACGCAGCCCGCTCAGGTCGGAATATTTGAAGGCCACGCCGTCAAAGATACAACCTTCAAAAATAGTTTTTCTAAGGTCGGACATGTAGAACGTGACGTCGGTCAGTTTTACACCTGTGAATTTTGCTCCGTCCAGTCCTGACGTGCTGAAGGTAGTGTGTAAAAGGATTGATTTATTGAAGCTCGCATTTGAAAGGTCATTGACGGATAGGTTGCAGTCGGTCAGATTTGCGCTGTCAAAATTGGCTTCACGTACATCACTGCTCTTAAACGAACTTCCGGTCAAGTCTGCGCCCGCAAAGTCGGCACCGCGTAACGCGCTAGCATTAAATTGACCTTTATGGGCCCTAACGCCTGCAAAGTCGCTCATTGCCAGGTTGCTTGCGCTAAAGTTTGTCACTACTTGCCGTTCCAGTGAGCGGGAGAGGTTGGCGACTTCCAATATCGTTTGTTCGATGTCGCCGATGCTCTCAATGGTCAAAGTAAACGCGGTTTCATCGTCTTTGCCCTCGGCTTTGAGTTCACGATATCGCTCCTGCAAATCGGAGTGTAGGTCTGCTTTTAATTCGGTGACGCTTTTTACCCCATCGTATGGCGTAAACACACCGTTCAAATAGTTCGTCAATTTCGGATTCATCATAAAAATCTCTCCCTTATAATAAATTTTCTAGTACGCGCTTTGAATACTCCCAATTGCTTTTGTTACGGGCGTAAGCACCTTTGCCTTTTTCGGTAATCCTAAAATACTTTCGACGTCCGCCCTGAGATTCATCGCCCCAATACCACTCAATATCGCCGTCTGTTTCAAGCCGCCGGACGCTGGAGTACATCGTGGCTTCCTTTAATTCATACTCGCCGCTTGAGCGCTCGGCGATCAGTTTAACAATTTCGTACCCGTAGCGGTCAGCTTCGGATAAGAGTCGTAAAATCATCGTATCGGTATGTCCGCGCAGCAAGTCGGATGTAATTTTGTTCTCGTTCATGTAATCACCTCACATCCATATAATACGACACACTACTATGTCTGTCAAGGTAGTATTTTAAACAAAATACTTTGTTTGGTAGCATGAGGTTATTACGAGTAAATTCCTCTAACAAAGGAACATATAAATTTTGTGCTTTACAAGATTATGGAAAAAGGAGTAAGATTCAATAGGTTAAAATAATTGAATACATAGCTGAATTTTCGAAATGAAAAACGGGGGAACCAAACTTTAGGGGTGAATCTGTACAACAAAGTACAGTAGGGTTATTCTCACAGTCCGAATCCGACAGCTAACCTCGTAAGCGGATAGTGGGAGGGTAGCTGACGATATCACAAGGTCTAACCTTGTGTTTTTTTGATTTTTTAGGAAATACTATCTACACTGCAAGAAAAAGTAATTATTGTATTTTGGGGGCTATGATGTGAGTACGGATTCAATTAAGAAGTTTTTATTCGGAAGACCATTAAAATCAAGTGAAATCGAATCTGAGAAAATGCCTGTTTGGAAAGCTCTTCCGATTTTATCCTCGGATGCCTTATCTTCTGTCGCTTACGGGACCGAACAAATTTTGTTGGAATTAGCTACTGTTGGAATTGTTGCTTTTTCATTTTCTCTTCCCATTGCGATTGCTATCATCTTACTCATTGGGATACTCGTCATTAGCTATCGTCAGGTCATTGATACATATCCACAGGGCGGCGGAGCCTACATGGTTTCTAAAGAAAACCTGGGGATGTTTTGGGGGAGATTAGCCGGTGTCTCCTTGTTAATTGACTATACGTTAACCGTCGCTGTTTCGATTTCAGCGGGAGTAATTGCGATTACATCTGCATTTCCACAAACTACGCCCTATACAGTAGAGATATGTATACTGCTCGTCATAATTATGGTTTTTATTAATTTACGTGGAACATCTGAGTCTGGATCCATTTTTGCATTTCCAACGTATTTGTTTATTTTATGTATGATCGCTTTGGTTGGTAAAGGAACTTTTGATGTACTTACAGGAGCTGCGACTGCACCCCATGGTATTCCATTGACAACAGTAATGCCATCGGGTTTAACTTTGTTTGTCTTGTTAAAAGCCTTTTCATCTGGCTGTTCGGCGGTTACAGGAATAGAAGCCATATCAAATGCTGTTCCTCACTTTCGTCGACCATCAGAAAAAAATGCTAAAATGACGCTTATTTCACTAGCTTTGTTATTAGCGGTCATTTTTGGTGGTGTTACAGTTCTCGCCTTGGCTTATCACGTGTCGCCAGACCCGAAGGGAAGCGAGTCGGTTTTATCAATGGTCACGGAACAAGCTTTTGGTCGTGGAGTTATTTACTACATCACACAAATTGCAACGATGTTGATTCTGGTTCTTGCAGCGAATACAAGTTTCAACGGGTTTCCGATTTTGGCCTCTATCATGGCACAAGATAAAAACTTTCCTAGGGTCTTTTCAAACCGCGGGGACAGATTAGCATTTAATTACGGTATTATAACGCTTGGTATACTATCTATCATTTTACTTATTGTTTTTGAAGGGAAAACGGATCTACTTATTCCTTTATATGCGATTGGGGTATTCCTATCCTTTACCTTGGCACAAGGTGGATTAGTCTTAAAATGGGTCAGGGAGAAGAAGAAACGCTGGTTTCAGAAGTCAATAATAAATGGATTCGGGGCCATAGTCACATTGGCCGTTGTGATCATTTTTAGCATCACCAAGTTTTTGGAGGGTGCCTGGATCGTTATCGTGATAAGTCCGATTATGTTATGGATGATTTCGAAAGTTTATCGTCATTATGAGGATGTGGCGGATGAATTAAGAATAAATTTAGAGGAACCTTTGCCAAAAAGAGATGAACTTGTCGTGATCATTCCTATTGCGGGAATACACAGAGTCGTGGCAGATACAATAACTTACGCTAAATCGATTTCACCCAATGCTATTGCTTTCTACGTTTCTTTTTCAGATGAAGATGAAGATAAATTTCAAGAAAAGTGGGAAAAGTGGAATCCCGGCGTTAGATTAGTTGTATTCAAATCTCGGTATAGAACAGTGATAAGGCCGTTAATTGAATTTATTAATCGAATCGATACAAACACTTCTGAAAGCAACAATATAATGGTCTTACTTCCGCAATTTGTAACGAAAAAATGGTGGCACCGTTTACTGCATAATCAATCCGCAAATCGGATAAGAAAAGCTCTCCAATCTAGAAAAGATATTGCTGTTACAACAATACCGTATCATTTACACGATTAAATTCGGATAAGGATCATAAAAAACAGTCAAAGACTTTAACCAAGTCCGAGGCTGTTTTTTTGGAATCATTCTAATGCTTGATTTTCATGAAAAGCTCAATTTGATGCTCTTCCTTCACCTGGTTCATAAATTCATGAAGTTCTTCCTC
This sequence comes from Paenibacillus sp. Soil787, assembly GCF_001429545.1. Classification (GTDB taxonomy): domain Bacteria; phylum Bacillota; class Bacilli; order Paenibacillales; family NBRC-103111; genus Paenibacillus_E. The sequence continues at coordinate 103,976 of NZ_LMSP01000009.1, read as the reverse complement.
TGTTTCACATACGGCGGTGTGCTCCAACCAAACAAAGAATTTTTTCTTAAGTATGGCTGAAGCATGAAGGGGGTATATGTCCCGAGATTTTATGATATACAACCCAGAGGAAACTTCATTCCAAGGTGACTTGAAAATAGTACGGATGGATAACCGGGTCCGATTCTCCCAATCCTGTTTTTTTTGCTTGTTTCTAATGGACTGATACAGTCTCATAATGATCTGTTGATCGGATATCTCGGTCCATTTTGAAAACCCTGATAGAATCGCATTTTGTGTGATATCGGACCGTTCTTTAGAAAACCAGTAACCAACAATAACGGGGAAATGATGATCTTCTTCTAGCCATAAGACACCAAACCACTCGTAAACTAAATGAATCGGATTTAACAAATTGGGTACTACCCCTAAATAATAAAAGGGAGAGGAGGCCATAGCATTTCTCCTTTTGACTTAAGACTTTCATGATGATCAACGTGTCATTTGCTACACAATTGTAACGTTGAATCGTATAAAAAGGGGGTAAAAAATCACTGGAAAATGTATAAAAATACCATAAAAACGCAAAGCCTCAGATGCATTGAAAAAACGAAATAAGTCTCTCCACAGCGTTTCCTTGATACTCTATGCAGGTTAATTGAATTATCAACCATGGTTGAGTCGGGTGAATACAAAATGATTTATATTGGTATCTGAGCTAAACGAAGAACGTTTGTTGAGAGGCTTGCTTCGCGGCAGAGATCCCTCTTTTGTTTATCAAAGTAATGGTTAGCATGATCCATTGTTGTAATTTGGAGAAGATAAACTTGGATTCAAATGGGTGTACTATGGGGAAAACTTTATTATCGGAAGAAATGGCGGACCACATAGAAAATAGAGTAAGAAATGTATGGGATATTAATAAAGCCTATTGGTACCCCTTATTTGATTGTAAGAGAAACGATATAATAGCTTTAGCGGGTAACGTTAAAAATAGGGGATGTAGTAAGATTGCATTTTATTTTAAGTCATCCAGATGGAGATAATCCTCGAGCGGAGAGGATGTGGGTTGAGGTAACTGGTAGGAAGTTATTTTGCAAAAAATACATTGGAATACTGATTAATCAGCCTCTCTATATTAATTCACTCAACGCAGGAGAAATAATTGAATTTGAACCTAAGAATATTGCTAGAGTAATCATTAAAAAAGACGATCCGCACTGGTTAGAAATTGGGGAGGATAAGGCTTTAGTATCAAAGAAATGTTTGGAAAAGGGATGGACAATTCGTTGGTTATATCGCGAGCAATCAGACCGGAAGGAAGACAGTGGTTGGAGATTGTTCGAAGGTACAGAATCTGAAGAGTATAATAATGATCCTTCCAACGTAAAAATCATTGATGTATATTATCTATGTGAAAATTGCTACTGCGGATAAATTGAAAGTAAGTGGATAATTCATATAAAAATGTCCCTTCAAATAGCAGCTGGCTAAAGGATGTGAGTTTGGAAATTGCTTAATAAACTCTTCTCGCTTTTCTCAAAGAAGGAAAATAAGAAAGATAAATTTCCCATAGTACATTCAGTTGCTGTTTATAAACGTGATACTGGTGGTATGTTATTGTTTAATCCATTAGCTAAACATCCTACCGGTGGAAGTGCAGCGACAAATAAGACAATCATTTTAGATGAAGAAATAAACCCAGAAGCTCTAGGTACAACTTTGAGACAAGCTCTCGTTCTATCCGAATCTGAACTATCCTGGAGTGAATCCATAAAGGGGGATATATGTAAGGACGGGCAGGTAAAAAATATGAATCAGTTTGTAAAGAAGTTTTCTTGTGTCGGAGTTAGATTTTGGGTTGAAAAAGGGATTTACGTAATTTCTCCAAATAAAAAGTATAAATCATCCGGATATATTTCAGAAAAAAATGATCCTGTGTTTGAAATTGGTATTAATTCTAGTGAGATTGAACTGGGGCGAACGTTATTACAAGCGTTTAATCACTGTAAGTAACACATAATTCAAGAAAAATAAAGGCTTCATTATTTTAAAAGTTTATTGAGCTAGCGGAGAACAATAGTGGAATGATTATGAAAGGAGCAGGCGCAACGGCGACCTGCTCCTTGTCGTTGAAATAACTGTCATTGTAGTTGGAAGGGTTTCCTCAAATCCTGTAGAATTTTTTATAAGTCTCTACATTCTGGATGTCTGTTTTTAATATAGAAAAACAAGATACTCGAGAGGAGCTTAACGATGCAAATAACCGAAGTTCGAGAATATATCCCTCAGTTGCGAAAAGCGACGGCTGTTTTAAAGATTTAAAAAGCCTTCTCTTATGACAGGAAATATCTAGTTTACGAAGGTGATGACAAACCGTCTTATGTGCTTCGCACTGCAACGTTTAAGCAGACCGAACTCAAACGTAAGCGGCCCCTGTGTGAATATTTAGAAGAACAAGATCGTCAGCTAGCACATGAGAATATCCTATTAAAGGTTGATATGAAAAGGATTAATGAGTTTGCATTTAAAGGAGAAGAATTTCATGTGCTAAAGAATTTATTACAGCGTATTGCAGATTCTCAAATAACAAAATCCCCCTGCCGCCTGCAGGTCATTCAACTGTGTAGGTTTTTTCAGAAATCCTTCACTTCATTTCCCCGCTGTATAACAACCACTCTGCCATCCTCAAAAATATCAACAAAATACTCCCACGCCATTATTCCGCTTATACCCACAGATCCGGTACATATCAGGCGGTTCAACACCAAAAAAAGTAAGTTTACCAAAGCGATTGCCAGGGCACTGGTTGATGGAATCATCGATGCTGTAAGTTAGCTAAAGAGCCCCTGTCATATCAAACTATATGCTAAAACGAATTTTGAACGAGAAAAAAAGACCAATTCGATAACATTGGTCAAGAATTGGTCAAGAACCTTTATTTTTCATGTTTTTTTTAGTTTTGTTTCGGATGAAGTCGCTTTCCGTTGTGGAAAACCTATGCCGCCTGTTTCATCTCATTCATCATCTGTTTGTTAATCTGGTCCACTGCCAGCTTGCTCATGGACAACTTTCTACTTCCACTTCTCCTTGTCTTCCGCCACTTTTACATAGTCATGTGCAACCGCCGCTTCAATAATATCACCTGCGGCCCAGTGTCCTGCGATATCCGTAAATTTCCCTTTATATGTCTCCACCTTACTCGGATCCACTTTCCGTACCAGCGCACGGTTCACGATCACCACGGCTTCTGCACGAGTGACGTTTTTGTCCGGTCGAAACATATCATCTTCATACCCGTTGATCCATCCTTTGACTGCTGCCGAGTCGATATACTTCTTGGCCCAATGCTGGGCACCAACGTCAATAAATTTGTTTGTGATCGTATCCGTCAGAGTTAGTTTGAAATAACTGGTTAAAACGGTCGTTAGCTCTGCTCGCGTAATAGGTTGATTCGCCTTGAAAGTACCATCGTCATAGCCATTCAACATCCCATGCTGCGACAAATAACTGACCGCCTCTTCATACCATGCACCAGAGGAAACATCTTTGAACTTGGAAGGCTTTGCCCCTTCTTTGTTCGCAATAAAACTGTAGAGGATGGAGGCAATCTCTGCTCTCGTCATATTCATATCAGGCTTGAACGAACCATCTTCATATCCGTTGATATACGGAAGATGATGATTGACCTCATTGGGGACGTCTGGATCATTAGGGACATCTGCATGTGAAACTACAGTCGACGTAGCCGAATTATTACCCGGATTAGGGTCAGGTTGGTCAGCAAATGCTGCGAATGACGTACTAATCTGAGCATTAGGTGATATTACTGTTGCTGCAACCTTAAGAGTTAGCTGGCTTCCTGCAGCAACTTTTCCAACCGTCCATTCCCCAGAAGCTTGATCATACTTTCCCTGTGACGAAGTCCCCGATACAAAGGTAATGCTGGCCGGAAGTAAAGCAGAGACCTTGACACCTGTCGCGGCGTCAGGACCTGAATTCGTTAAAGTTGCTGTATATGTAATCAAATCGCCTACTTTAGGCGTTTTATTACTTGCTACTAATTGTAACGATAGGTCGGCTTGCCCATTTACTGAACTCACAGTCGACGTAGCCGAATTATTACCCGGATTAGGGTCAGGTTGGTCAGCAAATGCTGCGAATGACGTACTAATCTGAGCATTAGGTGATGTAACTGTTGCTGCAATCGTAAGTGTTTGCTGGCTTTCTATCAAAACGCTTCCAACTACCCATACCCCAGTAGCTTGATCATACGTTCCCTGTGACGATGTCCCCGATGCAAAGGTAACGCCGGCAGGAAGTAAAGCAGAGACCTTGACACCTGTTGCGGCATAAGGACCTGAATTCGTTAAAGTTACTGTATATGTAATCAGATCACCCACTTTAGGAGATTTATTACTTACTGCTACTTGCAAAGATAAATCGGCTTGCACATTTATGGGGCTCACTGTCGACGTCGCCATGTTATTAACGGGATTCGGGTCAGATTGGTCAGATTGGGATACGATTACGGTAAAAATCTGAGTATTAGGTGAGGCAACCTTTACTGCAATCGCAAGTGTTAGTTTGCTTCCTGCTGTAACTTTTCCAACTCCCCATACCCCAGCAACTTGATCATACGTTCCCTGTGACGATGTCCCCGATGCAAAGGCAACACCGGCCGGAAGTGCAGCAGTGACCTTGACACCTGTCGCGGCATCAGGACCTGAATTCGTTAAAGTTAATGTATATGTAATCAAATCACCCACTTTAGGCGTTATATTACTTACTTCTACTTGCAACGATAAATCAGCTTGCCCAATTACGTTTATGGGGTTGCTTGTGGCTGTAATCGCTGTAACTGTATCTGTCACTGATATGGTTTGACCGCTACCAGGCGTATGCAGCGTAGCTGAAAATGTTCCCACACCATTTGTTAACTTCGTATTTGCAGGTAAACTAGCCGTTCCGTCACTACTTATAAAATTTACTGTTCCGATATAACCGGTATCTATTTCCCCAGAACTATCCAAAGCCCTTACAACAACCTTGAATGAAGTTCCTTCAGCAGCGTTTGCAGGCGTCGATATATAAAAATGTGTGGCCGCAGCGCCATAAACTTTCGGGATCGAGAATGACATGTCGAATAGGAGTCCAAAAAATAAAACAAACACAATAAATAACGAACAGGTCCTATTAAATGTGGCTAACACTTTTATCACTCCTCAATGGATTGCTTAGAACATATTTCCATTGTATCAATAAAAACTCAACCTACAACGGGAACATATAATAAAAATAGGACAATTAAGCTATATAAAGACAGCCTTTGTCCTAAGTCGTGTCATCCTACAACTTAAACACAATGAAATAAACCGATTTCTCCCTAGCCCAGTTTTAGCACTATACAACGTAAATCTAATTGAATACATAGCTGAATTTTCGAAATGAAAAACGGGGGAATCAAATTTTAGGATTTTAATCGCGAATTAAAAAAAGCCCCGAAGGGCTTACTGTGGCAATTTCTTTTTGTAGATCGTCGTCTAGTAACAGTTGCTGTCCTTACTCATGCTGCCATGACTTACTTTTGTATCACATACCAAGTGCCGTGAAGCCGAATATACCCCGTTACATTTACTTGCTTCGGTTTGAACCACCAGATTATCCATTTCATGACTCCACAACCTTTCATGTGAGCGCTATGCTCTGTAGTCTGTCAAATGGTCCAATCTGTTAAGTGATGGGCTAAGAACGCAACCCAAGGAAGTTGCTGGTATGTTTTTTATCTAATCAAATAAAGTGATGCGACGCACAGTATTGGAACCACAAAGAGCATGATCGCGAGTCGAATTGAGATTAAATCTTCGTGTGAGTACACTGAAGCCACAACCTTTCTAAGTATAGTACGATATTTATTCAATTTGAGTCTTGTCGAATCCTTTGATGAAAAAACACTACTTTTGTCAGTTTGCTTTATAAAAAAAGATATACCTCGACATTCCCTATAGGAAGTGCGAGGGTATTTATGATTCATTTTTCACACAATGGGGTAAAAGGAGAGGGAGTCTTTGGGGGCTCTTATTTGTCGTTGATAGGGTGTAAAAGCTAGCTACTTGGAGAAATAAGAGCCTTTGGGAGCTTCTATTTGCGCAGAAAGTGGCTAAAGGAGCGGGATAAGAGTCTTTAGGGGCTCTTATTGGTCGTTGATTGGGTGAAAGCTAGCTACTCAGAGAAATAAGAGCCTTTGGGAGCTTCTATTTGCGCAGAAAGTGGCTAAAGGAGCGGGATAAGAGTCTTTAGGGGCTCTTATTTGTCCATTTATTTTTATGCTTTTTTTATACGGATGCTATAGATTCTTTACCTCATTTTTATACGGTTCGGCGTTACAATGTTTTGGGAAGCATGTGGTTCTGTCTGATTTCAAGGAGGTGCGTTATGTACAATGATGTAACGATGATTTTATTAATGGGGTTAACATTTCTAGGATTTTGGGGATTTTTTAAATTTTGTGAAAAAGTGTGAGCTCATGTACTGCAACGAGGCTATTGACCAATCCTTTTAGGAGGCAACGATATGATTGTTATTGGACTAATTGCATTTGCCATCATGGTGTATCTCGGTTTTGTTTTAGTGAAGCCAGAGAAATTTTAATTGCATAAAAAGAACTTTTGTAAGCAGGGGGAGAACCTACTATGGGTATGGGATTGATACAGGTAATCATTACACTGGGGATTATTATGCTTTTGGTGAAGCCTGTGGGTGGTTATTTGGTTAAAGTGTTTGGCAATGAAAAGAGTCGCCTTGATCGTGTTTTTGGTCCTTTTGAGCGTGTATCCTATCGTTTGATGGGTGTTAAAGAAGAGGAAGCGATGGGCTGGAAAAAATATGTAGGAGCCGTATTATTACTCAATTTGGTCATGCTGCTCTTGATTTATGCGGTATTTCGTCTTCAGAAATATTTGCCTCTCAATCCAGACGGCATCGATAATATGCCATCGGCTTTAGCTTTTAATACAGCTGTTTCTTTTATTACAAATACGAACTGGCAAGCCTACAGCGGTGAAAATACATTGTCCTATTTCTCTCAAATGGTGGCGATTACGTTCCCCATGTTCACATCGGCTGCAACTGGATTTGCAGTGGCGGTTGCTTTTATTCGCGGTTTGATTGGCCGTCAAGATAATCTCGGTAACTTCTACGTGGATATTACTCGGGCGATTACGAGGGTGTTTCTACCGCTTAGCTTCATTGTTGCCTTAGTCTTAGTTTTTCAAGGTGTTCCGCAAACATTGCTGGGAGCCGTGCAGGCTACAACAATTGAAGGAGCACAGCAAACGATTACCCGCGGGCTAGTGGCTTCGCTCGAATCCATTAAGCATATTGGTACGAACGGTGGCGGGTGGTTCGGTACGAACGCTGCGCATCCTTTTGAGAATCCGACCCCTGTATCCAACTTGATCCATATTATTTGTATGATGCTGCTGCCCACATCTCTGGTGTACGCATTCGGGCTAATGATTAAGAACAAAAAGCAAGGCTGGACGATCTTTGCTGCTATGGGGATCATTTTTATCGTGATGTTGTCTACGGTATTCTACGCCGAATATCGCGGTATAACGGCGGTTGATGCGATGGGTGTACACGGCAACATGGAAGGGAAGGAAGTCCGTTTCGGGATTGCTGAATCTGCTCTCTTTACTGCTGTAACTACGGCAGCAACAACAGGTTCCGTTAACAACATGCATGAATCGCTCACTCCGCTCGGAAGCATCGTGCCTTTTGCGGAAATGATGCTGAACAATGTGTTCGGCGGTAAAGGGGTAGGCTTGTTAAACGGCTTGCTTTACCTCATTCTATCGGTTTTCATCTGTGGACTGATGGTGGGTCGTACGCCTGAGTTTTTAGGCAAAAAGATTGAAGGCAAAGAGGTGAAGTTGGCGGCAATCGCCATTCTTATCCATCCGCTCATCATACTGGCACCGACATCTTGGGCGCTTATACGGCCTGAATCCATTACTTCGATAGCCAATCAGGGGATGCACGGGTTGTCGGAAGTGCTGTATGCTTTCACGTCTGGTGCAGCCAATAACGGTTCTGCTTTTGGCGGATTAACAGCCAATACGAACTTTTATAACTTGGGTATCGGTATGGTCATGCTGTTTGGCCGTTACATTTCGATCATCGCGATGCTGGCTATTGCGGGTTCACTAGCTACTAAACGTGTAGTTCCTGTTACGACAGGCACATTGCGCACGAATACACCTTTATTTATGGGGATTTTAATCATGATTATTCTGGTTATTGGTGCTCTAACGTTCTTCCCGGCGCTGGCACTGGGGCCGATTGCTGAACATTTGGCGGCGCGTTAAAGGAAAAACGAGATAGAAAGGAAGTATTCATATGGCTGTGGAACGTAAAAAAACAATGACAAAAGAAATCATGAATCAAGCAATCGTTGATTCGTTTAAAAAATTAAATCCTTGGGCGATGATCAAAAATCCGGTTATGTTTGTGGTTGAGATCGGCACGGTCATTACGCTTCTGCTTTCACTCGCTCCAGATCTTTTTGGTACCACAGAAGTAGGGCGGGGTTATAATATCGCTGTGTTCTTGATCCTGCTTTTCACTTTGCTTTTCGCTAACTTCGCTGAAGCTCTGGCGGAAGGTCGAGGCAAGGCACAGGCCGATTCTTTGCGGAAAACGAAATCCGATACCATGGCTCGTCTGGTTCAAAAGGATGGTTCTTATAAGGAAGTGTCCTCGACCTCTCTCCGTAAGGGAGATGTGGTCCGCATTGAAATCGGTGAGATCATCCCGTCCGACGGTGAAATCATTGAAGGTTTGGCCTCCATTGATGAATCCGCCATTACGGGCGAATCCGCTCCGGTTATTAAGGAAGCAGGCGGTGACTTCTCCTCTGTAACAGGTGGAACACGTGTCGCTTCTGACTATATCGTTGTCAAAGTAACGACCGATCCCGGCGAATCGTTCTTGGATCGCATGATTGCGCTCGTGGAAGGCGCCAAACGGCAGAAAACGCCGAACGAAATTGCTTTAACGACGCTGCTTGCAGTTCTGACTTTAATCTTCTTAATCGTTATTGTGACCATGGTTCCGATGGCGAAGTTTTTGGACGTGAAATTAGAGATTTCCACGCTGATTGCTCTGCTGGTCTGTCTCATTCCAACGACAATCGGAGGTCTTTTGTCAGCTATCGGGATCGCCGGTATGGACCGTGTGACTCAGTTTAACGTGCTTGCCATGTCAGGTAAAGCGGTTGAAGCCGCGGGCGACATCGATACGATGATCCTAGATAAAACAGGGACGATCACATTCGGGAATCGGATGGCTTCGGAGTTCGTACCTGTGAATGGCGTAGCTGTGAAAGACATCACTTTTACAGCTTTACAAGCATCAGTGAAGGACGAAACTCCTGAGGGACGCTCTATTGTGGAGCTAGCAAATAAGCTTGGCGAGTCTTGGCAAACAGCTAGCTATGAAGGCGCAGAAGTCGTTGAGTTTACAGCTGAAACACGGATGTCGGGGCTTAATTTAGCTGATGGTAAACAAATCCGTAAGGGTGCTGTCGATGCGATTAAGAAATATGTAGCAGCTATGGGCGGGAAAATTCCTAGTGATTTAGAAACAATCACAAACCGAATTGCCAAAGCCGGAGGCACTCCGTTGGCTGTCGCGGTTAACGAACGGATCTACGGCGTTATTTATCTCAAGGATACGGTAAAACCGGGCTTAAAGGAACGATTTGCTGAACTTCGTGCAATGGGCATCAAAACCGTCATGTGCACAGGGGATAACCCACTAACAGCTGCGACGATTGCGCTTGAGGCGGGTGTTGACGAGTTTATCGCTGAAGCGAAGCCGGAAGATAAAATTGCCGCGATTAAAAAAGAGCAGCAAGAAGGTAAACTCGTAGCCATGACAGGCGACGGAACGAATGATGCTCCTGCACTTGCTCAAGCCGATGTAGGTTTGGCGATGAATTCAGGCACGATGGCTGCGAAAGAAGCTGCCAACATGATCGATCTGGATTCCGATCCGACCAAGCTGCTTTCTGTCATCTCCATCGGTAAACAACTGCTGATCACTCGCGGAGCTTTAACAACATTTTCTATCGCTAACGACATTGCCAAGTATTTCGCGATCATTCCTGCGATGTTTATTCTAGCTATGCCGCAGCTGCAGGCCTTGAATATTATGAATCTGGCTTCGCCGGAATCAGCTATTTTATCAGCGCTCATTTTCAATGCTATCATCATCCCGCTGCTCATCCCAATTGCCATGAAAGGTGTTAAGTACCGGGCGATGTCAGCAAATAAATTGTTGTCGCGTAATATTCTGATTTATGGTCTGGGCGGTGTGGTCGTGCCTTTCATCGGGATTAAAATCATTGATATGGTGCTTCACGGATTAAATATCGTTTAAAGTGAAAGAGAAACGAGGAGATAGCGTTATGAAATCGGTTTTTATAGCTGTTCGGGTATCATTATTTTTCATGATCGTCTGTGGGCTCATCTATCCTCTTGTAACGACGGGTATAGCTCAAGTTTTATTTCCTAAACAAGCGAATGGAAGTCTCATAGAATCAGGCGGTGGCGTGATTGGATCGGAATTACTCTCTCAAGCCTTTGAGTCTCCGAAACTCTTCCATCCAAGAGAATCTGCAGCCAAGTATGATCCGACTGCCTCGTCGGGCTCCAATACAGCTGTGGCTTCGAGTGATTATGCTGCGGCAATGGCAGAGAAAATCGATGCCTTGAAGCAAGAAAATCCTAATCTAACGGAAATTCCAGCTGACTTAGTCACTGTCTCCGGTTCCGGTTTTGATCCGGATTTGTCTCCAGAAGGGGCAAAGGCTCAAGTGCCTAGAATTAGCAAGGAAACGGGGATTTCCGAGATAAGTCTCAATGACCTGATTGATAAGCATTCAAAAGCGCGCCAACTCGGGGTTTTCGGTGAGCCAAGAGTCAATGTGACCGAATTAAATATGGAACTGCTTAAGCTAGTGAAATTGTGAGATAAGCAGACAGCCACTCTCGTTTATCATGAGAGTGGTTTCTGCACATTTTAGGGAGAAGGGAGAATGTTGCCATTTGGAAGGTTTCAAAAGAAAAACACCGGAAGAAATCCTATATTCCATCTCTAAACTGCACCGCGGCAGTTTTAAAATATATATCGGCGCCGTTAGTGGATCAGGTAAAACCTATCACATGCTTCGCGAAGGGCAAAACCTCAAGCAGCAGGGGATCGATGTGGTTATTTGTGCCGTATCGACACTCCAAAGACCGGAAACTGTGGAACAATTGGGGGATCTGGAAAGGGTACCAAGCATTCACTGGATCAAAGATGGAGTCGAGCAAAAAGATCTCAATTTGGATGCATTAATCGAAAGAAACCCGGAGGTCGTCCTTGTAGACGGATTAGCTCATTGTAATCGAGAAGGCGCACAGTTTCCGTCCCGGTTAGACGATATTAAGTTTTTACTTTCCAATGATATTAGTGTTATTACTACGGTGAATGTGTATGAGCTGGAAGAGGCGATGGAGGTTGCTCATAAACTAACAGGCATTGAGGTAGGGCACTGCGTTCCCTCAGATACGTTGGAACTCGCTGATGAGGTTCGATTAATCGACGCGACGCCAGAAACGATTTTAAATCGAATGGAAGAAGGCCATTTAATAGGGAATAAAGATACAGCTTTATTCAAACGCGGTAATTTAGGCGTGCTGCGTGAATTGGCGCTTCGTCTTGTTGCTGAGGATGTTAACGTTTCTCTGGAAGAACATCGCGAACAAATGGGGATTCTGGGTCCATCTGGAGCGACAGAGCGCATTCTAGTAACGACGCAGTATCATTGGAACGGATCTATCTACGTGCGAAGAGGACAACAGATCGCTAAGCGATTGAATGGTGATCTTCATGTGGTTACGCTGCGTAATTTTAATAAACCGCTCACCAAAGAGGCGGCCACTTTTCGCAGGTCCATTATGAAGCTTGTCCAAAAAATAGGCGGCAAATTTGAGGAGCTGCCCTTTGGGAACCGTCGCAGTATCCCTCAAATATTGGTGGACTATGCGATAGCCCATCATGTAACACGCATTGTATTAGGTCATTCTAAGCAAACCAAATGGCAAACTCTTTTACAAGGCTCCGTCATCAATGGTGTGTTAAAAAGAACGACAAATATCGATGTGTTCTTGATTGCTGATCGTGCTTCTCAGGAGGGTGAGCGCATTCTGCCTGCCCATATCCACTCGCTGAAGGAACCTTATAAATATAAACGATTGAGCAAACAAGAAGTAGAAGCGAAAATCGGAAAAATCAAACGAGGTAGATTTAAAGTCTATATTGGAGCTGCCCCAGGTGTCGGTAAAACGTATACGATGCTTCGGGAAGGCAATGATTTGCTCAAAAAGGGGATTGATGTGAAGATTGGCTTACTTGAAACCCATGGAAGAAAAGAGACCATCGCACAGATTGGCGAACTTGACATCATACCGCGGGCAGAAATCCTGTATCAAGGTGTAAAGTTGGAGGAAATGGATACAGAAGAAATCATACGTCTTAGACCGGAAGTGGTTTTGGTAGATGAATTAGCCCATTCGAATGTACCCAGCAGTAAGTATAAAAAGCGGTATGAAGATGTGCTGGAAATTCTGGAAGCGGGCATATCGGTCATAGCAACCTTTAATGTACAGCACCTGGAAAGCTTAAATGATGCCGTGGAACAAATTACGGGTATCAGGGTTAGGGAAACGGTTCCCGATAGTATTCTTCGCATGGCGGATGAAGTACAGTTAATCGACGTTGCCCCCGAGGCCTTACAGCTTCGCATGAGAGATGGCAAAATTTATGCAATGGTAAAGGTAGATCAAGCGCTGAACAATTTCTTTAAAACGGGGAATCTGATCGCTTTACGGGAACTCGCGCTGCGCGAAATCGCTGATGATGTAGATGAACGTCTAGAATCTATGGAGCGCAAGAGCTCGCTTCGCGGCCCATGGCGAAGAAAAGAAGTTATTTACGTATGTGTCACGGAAATCTCACAAGCCGATCGCTTAATTCGTCGCGGCTTTCGGATCGCACATCGGCTTAAAGCAGCTTGGCATGTAAGCTTTGTTGCGATGGGAAGTTCAGAGGAGTGGAGGCGAAAACTAGAGTCATTGGAAAAGCTGACCATTAGGCTCGGAGGCGAGTTTTCGTATCAAGAGGTGGCTAACCGCAAACATATTCCGCAGGTGTTTGCTTCCAAAGCAAGTGAGGCGGGAGCGACTCAAATTATTGTGTGGAAAGACGCCATTGTCAAAAAGCTTGTGCCGCTTGCAAGTGCAATGGATGTGCTGATTGTTGCCGATTACGAGATGTGGCAAACTTCGGGAAATAGGGTAAAATGAACTTATGGAGAATAAAACAAATGAATTTATTAACTGGAAATCTTATGTTATTATCGCTATTTATATTACAGTATCGACCCTATTTCTAAGAGTTTTTGGTCTTTTTTTGGATTTAGTTAATATTGCGCTTCTCTATTTATTTCCAGTTCTTTTTAGTGCTGTAAGATGGGGGAGGGGCCCCTCCTTTTTTGCAGCGGGAATGGGGATATTAGCGTTTGATTTCTTTTTTGTGCCTCCCGTCTTTAGCATGACGGTTGCAGATTTGCGTTATGTGATCTCTTTTATTGTATTTTTTTCCGTTGCAGCCCTTACGTCAAGCCTAGCTTCAAAGCTGCGGAGTCAAATCCATCAAGCCCAGCAGAGAGAAGCAAATACGGCTGCTCTGTATGCGCTAAGTCGTAAGATTACAGCCTTTTCAGACTTAGATGTGCTATTGAATCAGATTGTTCAGCATATATCCGATACGCTTGATGCTAAGGCTGCAATCATTTTGACAAACCAGTTGGGTGAACAGCAATTAGAAGCCTACTCGAAGGATGGCGGAGATTGGGCTAATGATGAATCTCACCTGTCTATCGCCGCATGGGTGAACAAACATAATTCCATTGCGGGTCGAGGGACTCATACACTCAGTGAATCATCGGATCTGCATGTCCCCTTAGCTACGGATCATCAAGTTCATGGCGTGCTTGCTGTTCATGTGGGCGATAGACATTTGCCGGATATGCCAGAGCTTATTCGGATCATCGAAGCGCTCTCGGATCTTGCGGCCGTTGCGATATCTCGCGTTAAACTCGCGAATGAAGCCAAGGTGGCACAGTTGACCGCAGAATCAGAGAAGCTGCGGACCGCGCTGTTGGATTCGCTTTCCCATGAATTGCGAACGCCTCTGGCAACCATCATTGGTTCAGTAACCGGACTTCTGGAAGGGGAAGACGTCTTCGGTCCTGAAGATCGACGAGAGTTGTTACTAACGACTCGCGAGGGAGCTACCCGAATGAACCGGTTGGTAGGCAATTTACTGGGGATGGTTCGGATTGAGAGCGGCATGCTGCGTTTAAATAAACAGTGGTGCGGGATAGAGGATATTGTAGGTGTTGCGCTTAAGCAATTGAACGATGCTTTGCTTCATAGAATAGTAAACATACGTCTTGCTCCAGATCTTCCATCGGTACCTCTAGACGAAGTTCTTATTGAACAGGTGTTGATTAATGTAATTAGTAATGCCATTAAGTATTCGCCTGATGGAAGCGAAATTGTAATTGAAGCGGATCACAACCAAGACATGCTGGATTTGACCATCAAGGATGAGGGTGCAGGCATTGCTTCAGCTGATCTGGAGCGAGTATTTGAGAAATTTTATAGAGGACATTTAACCAAACATATCCCTGGTACAGGGCTAGGGCTTGCGATCAGTAAAAGCATTGTAGAAGCACATGGCGGCCATATTGCAGCTAAGAATAATGGTAGGAATCGAGGAACAGCTATTCGGATAAGCTTGCCTTTACAATTCGCTGAGAAAGACGGGGATGAGAATGACAACCACAGGGGCGAAGATCTTAATCATTGATGATGAACCACAAATTCGAAAATTACTGCGCGTCACTTTAACGGCACATGGTTTTGAAGCCGCTGAAGCTTCCACTGGTCAAGAAGGCTTGCTGCAGGCTACGATGGTGCGTCCAGATCTTATTGTCTTAGATCTAGGATTGCCTGATATGACAGGCATGGACGTGCTGGCGCATATCCGTGAGTGGTCGCAGGTGCCGATCATTATTCTTACGGCTCAAGACCAGGAGCAAGATAAAGTTGCTGCCTTGGATCGCGGCGCCGACGATTATGTAACGAAGCCGTTTGGCATGGGCGAATTTATGGCCCGTATGCGAGTTGCCTTACGGCATATCGCCAAGACGCAGGACGAACCGGTGTTGAAACTGGGTCATTTAGTGATTGATTTATCTCAACGCAGTGTAGAGCTGAATGATGAGAAACTCAAATTAACACCTACGGAATACGATTTGTTGAAAGTGCTCGCCCTGAATGCCGGACGAGTGATGACTCATAAACAACTGCTCAAACAAGTTTGGGGCGGCCAGCAGTATGAGTCAGACAGCCAGTACCTGAGAGTGTATGTCGGTCATCTGAGGAAAAAGATTGAAGAAGATCCAACAAGACCGAAGTATATCCTTACGGAGCCTGGGATTGGATACCGGTTCGCTTGGCAGGAAGGTTAAAGAGTAGGAAGGGGCTGTTATTATCTTGTGAACTGTGCTCCATTCGTGGGCACTTAAAAGAAAGAATCTAAATTATGCTGTTTAGAGATAGCTCCTGTATTCGTCGGGGCCATCTTTTTCTTGTCGTATAGGAAATTATGATATTTGCTTGTTGTGGATAAAGCGTGCATAAAGTTGGGGATAAGTGGTTTATCACCCGCAAGGGCTATGAGGAGTAATCCCAGTGGGTCAACTACTATGAATATGTGGGCTCTTTCCAAAGTCCCGGATTTGGTTTGAGCACTGTTTCTGTTTCGATGCTTGGAAATTATATATGAAAAATCATATAGAAAATTCCCTGGGCTGGCTAAAGTGAAAAATCTATGTGAACAGCAAAAAGGACATAACCCGTTTCCTGGTCGTGCCCTCTTGTCCTGAATGCAATGGAACATTGATAAGAAAAGAAGAGCCGAGGACTGAGTAGTCCGTCGGCTAGAACGTGTTATTCACCCGCAGGGTGATTTTGTTCACAGATAAGAATTTATATGTTTTGGGTTTGGGTTAAGCGAAGCTTACCCTTTATTTACCACAGAAGGTATAAGTTCTCGGTATCCCCAATAGGGATCTTTGGTCGTAGGCCAAAGTCTCKCCTTATTAATTTGGGTTGGAGCGAACTTTAACGAGAAGAACTCAGAAGTGATTACGGTTGTGATAAGCCTGCAATTATACATGCTTTTTTTCTTCGATTATCTCCAATTCGTAAATTCCTGCAATTGTGCNACGAGAAGAACTCAGAAGTGATTACGGTTGTGATAAGCCTGCAATTATACATGCTTTTTTTCTTCGATTATCTCCAATTCGTAAATTCCTGCAATTGTGCAGGCTTTTTCGGTCTTTTTTTAATTTCAGGATGGTAGAGTTGAAAATTCCTGCATATTTGCAGGCTTTTCCTCTATTCAAACGATTTTTAGCAAAATACCTGCACTTTCGCAGTTATTTTGGCTCTTGAATAATAGTTCTCCTCGACATGCCGCGTTGCGGCACCACTGATGAATGAAAATTTTTAATAGCAAAATACCTGCACTTTCGCAGTTATTTTGGCTCTTGAATAATAGTTCTCCTCGACATGCCGCGTTGCGGCACCACTGATGAATGAAAATTTTTAGTTTTCAGGGCAGAAAGTATAAATTTTTATTACACTTCGCGTCATCAGTCTTGACAAACGTGCTCGCCCCAAAAGGACGACGGAGTCGTTTATCCTTCTTGTCAACAATTCACATTCGCAAAGGCTATTTGCCGATTCATTCATCTATCTTTCTCTACATTAAGGTGTCTTTCATCGGGATCAATTGTCAATGCTCGCTGAGGTTGCTGGATCAATGAATCCCTATTTGCGGTTAACGAAGAAAGACCCGAGAGAGGACGCTTTTTTCAAAGTGTCCGTCTTTCGGGTCGCAGTTCATTGTGAGAATAACAGCTTTCTTTCGCATTATTTTAACAAGTAAATGAGTCAATATTGCGCAAATCGATACCGAAATACATCCAAGAGAACCCAGTCCAACGGAAGCCTGCAATTGAATGGCGTCCGACAAAAGTAGGGAAATACCAGAACTGTTGGCCGTTGCTGAGCCAGACATAAGTGAAATTAAACAAGCAGCGGGAGATAGCTCCCGGGTCTACGGCATAAGCGGAGACACCTTCCGCTTTAAACGGTTTCTGCGGTGTATAAGCTGGAGGTGCGGAAGTGGGGGCTTGCCCTTCTCCCTGCGGTTGCCCAGGGAATCCAGGTTGCCCGGGGAATCCAGGTTGTCCAGGGGATCCAGGTTGCCCAGGGGATCCAGGTTGCCCAGGAAAGCCAGGCTGCCCAGGAAAGCCAGGTTGCCCGGGGAATCCAGGCTGCCCCTGAAATCCGGGTTGCCCAGGGAATCCAGATTGCCCCGGGAATCCAGGTTGCCCAGGGAAGCCCGATTGTCCAGGAAAACCAGACTGCCCGGGAAATCCAGGAGACATGCCAGATCCAGGGAATCCCGATTGCCCAGGGAAACCCGGAAGTCCGAACATGCCGCCTAAGCCGCCCAAGCCGCGCGGATCGTAAGTAGGCGCCCAACCATAAGCTTGGGGTGCTGCATAACCGTACGGATAAGGAAAAGCTTGCGGATATGAAGCAGGATAGAACTGTTCCGAAGTTTCAGGCTGTACGGATTCAGTTTCGAATTCACGAAGTTCATCTTGTTTGTTGTCTGAAGCCATTGCGTAATTTCCTCCTTAGGTAAAAGCGGATTAGTCGATACTTACTATATGCAGCAGAGTAGACGGATGTCACGATGTGGAATTGACGTCAATTGAACACAATGAGCAGATCAATAGTCCTACTTTTGGTGATTTTGAGGAATGACATAGGTGGTTTATCCTACATTTTCCAGTGAAATACGGGATTCTAATCCCATAGATTGTACTAATTTTGTCGTATATAATTGAAAGAGGTTATATTTTGGAATAATTGGAGCGAGCTTTATTGAGAGAACTATTGGGTAAGATGTTGAAATACGATGTGACTACAAGCCATGGACTTGTGTTAGTACCAAGTCAATCGGTTCTCAATCAAGAGCATTTGGATTTGTTTCGGCAGCATCGCATTGACTTTATGGGTATCGTTACGACAACCATGCATGAGCATAAGCTTGATTCTGTTTCCCCTCCAGATTCTTCCGAACTCCTTGTCCAAAAAGCTTCTCAATATGCCAAGGACTTATTCGAGCGAATTCAATCTCAGAAGAAGATTCCGCTGCTGGAAATCAAGAATGAGTTGATTCCTATCGTTCTGCAGGCTGCTGAGAACCCCGATTTATTTCAATTGTTTGAAGCTGTCAAAGCGAAAGATGAGTACATGCATCAGCATAATATTGGTGTAGGCATACTCTCAACGCGGATTGGCAAATGGTTAAATTTAGCTGATAATGAAGTGGCGTTATTATCGTTAGCAGCTACGATGCATGATGTTGGTAAGATCAAGATTTCACAAGAGATTCTAATGAAGCCGGGGAAATTAACCACGGAAGAGTACGATGAAATAAAGCGACACACGATTTTAGGCTATAACATGCTTAAGGAAACGGTTGGGATTAACTACAGAGTGGCTCTAGTTGCCTTACAGCATCATGAACGGGCAGATGGCACTGGATACCCCTTGCAATTAAAGGATAGTCACTTGGATCGAATGAGCCGAATTGTTGCGGTTGCCGATGTCTTTCACGCGATGTCCTCGAAGAGGCCGTATCATGAAATGATGCCTTTTTACGAGGTTGTAAGCCGGATGAGGAAAGGGTTTTTCGGAGAATTGGATCCCCACATTGTGTCAGTATTTCTTACTAATATGATTAATAATTTGATCGGCAGAACAGTAAGGCTAACCGATGGCCGCTCTGGAGAGGTCGTTTATATTAATCCTACGGATGATACGAATCCGCTTGTTAAGATAGAGGAGTCATTTCTAGATCTAAGTCGAGAAAGACATATCCATATAAAGGAAGTTGTTATATGAATCATGATACTATTGCAGATAACCAAGTTCTGTCCCAATTTTTTACGAATTATGGTTTAACGCAGCGTGAATCAGAAATTCTCGCATTAATCGCTACTTATGGGTATACAAATAAGGAAATTGCTGAGAGCTGCTGTATCAGTGAGAAAACGGTGAAGATTCATCTTGCCAATATTATGAGCAAAATTGGCATAGGATCGATGCGCAGGCTGCTCGCATTACTTTTGCAGCAAGCTCTCTTAGTCTCGAAGTTCACAAGTGAACCTACCGTAATTACTTCGATTAGAATGAGTTAAACAAAATAAGATTGCCTGCTATCCCGCCTTTCTGGCCAGGTAGTTGGCAATCTTTTTCATATAACATTGGATGCAGAAATGATTATTACGAGAGATTTTTTTTGTTTGAAATCAAGGATATGCTACCCTAGAAACAGAATGTAACATATAATAAAATGACTAGCCAATTAGCTCCAAAATGTAACTAGGGGGTAAATATGTTTCGAACCAAGTATAGTCTTGCCTCACGATTTTTCGGTTTAGTTAAACCTCATTTGCCCTTCGTGATGGTTATCTTCTTAACTGGGCTTCTGCAAGCTGGAGTCTCTCTAATCGCACCCTGGATTACGAAAATTATGATTGATCATATTTTGATTGGAAAAGAAGGAACCTGGACGCTAGGGAAGATTATCTCGTTACTCACGCTAACTATGTGTATGGGCATCGTATTGCAATTTGCAAGGAATTGGATGGAGACCAAATTATTCATTCAATTAACTAACGAACTTCGGTTGAAACTATATGCACATATTCTAAAGCTTTCCCCTCGTTTTTTTGATTCACGTCAAGCAGGGAGTATTATATCTCGTGTCATCCAAGATGTGAATGGTGCTCAAAACTTGGTCAGTGCAGGGGTATTGGGCCTTCTAATTGACCTTCTTTTTGTGATCTTTGCGGGTTGTATGGTAGTGCTTCTTCATTGGAAATTAGCGCTATTTTGTCTCATTCTACTTCCTTTGTACGCCATTTCGCACAAGAAGTTTAACAGTAAACTTCGACGTTCATGGAAGGAAGTACATCAAGAGTCTGAGAATATGTCTGGCGATCTGGTCGAACGGGTTTCTGGAGTAAGGGTTGTGCAATCTTTTCAAAGGGAACAATTTGAGCTGGAACGCCTTCGTAATCAATCCCAGACCTACACATCTAAGTTAAGATATACGTACTTATTGAGTAATGTATTTGGTAGAATCACACAATCATTAACCGAAATAGGTAAGATTATCATTTGGATTGCGGGTGCTTCTTTTGTATTAAATGGAGACTTATCAGTAGGAGGCTTAATCGCTTTTCAGGCCTATTTAGCGCTAGCTTACGGACCTATTAACCGTTTCGCTGCGACAAATGTTATGATACAAAATTCATTTTCAAATCTGGAACGAATCTTTGAAGTATTAGACATTGAACCTGAAATCAAGAACGCAGATCATGCAATTCCTCTAGACCAATGTAGAGGGGAAGTTCGCTTTGAGCATGTTGGCTTCTTTTACAAAGAAGAACGCGGAGAGCAAGAATTCGCATTACAAAATATTAATTTTACAGCTTATCCCGGACAAATGGTTGCTCTAGTTGGTCCTAGCGGAGCAGGGAAATCGACACTCATTCAACTTATTTCTAGGTTCTATGATCCGGAAGCCGGAACTGTTCGTTTAGATGGGATAGACTTGAAGGAATATGAATTACATAGTTTGAGAAATCAAGTGGCGGCTGTTTTTCAAGACCATATTCTTTTCTCGGGGACGATTTATGAAAATATCAGCTACGGTAATCCCGAAGCTACTAGAGATGAAGTTATTGAGGCTGCAAAAGCGGCAAATGTACATACATTTGTTATGGAATGGGAAGATCAGTACAGTACCATAATTGGAGAAAGAGGAACTAGACTTTCCGGGGGTCAGAAGCAGAGGATTGCCATCGCTAGAGCATTTCTGAAAAATCCGCGTATTCTCATCTTGGATGAAGCTACCTCCGCTCTCGATGCTGAATCAGAAGCGTTGGTTACTGAAGCGCTGGATAAACTGATGCAGGGCAGAACAACCTTCGTCATTGCTCACCGGTTGTCAACGATAGTAAGGGCTGAACAAATCCTTGTCATGAACCAAGGGGAAATCGTGGAGCAGGGAACTCATCATACTTTGTGGGGGAATCGAGGGTTGTACTGGGAATTGTATGAGAAGCAGTGGAAGGCAATGCGCCCTCAAGAACAAATAGAAAGCGGACAGTTGTAGTATTCACTGCCGCTTTCAGGAATTCCTGACGTTTAAATATTTGCGAAGCAGACGTGAAATCAGAGGAATATGGATAACTAAGCTTCCCCATATTTTATAAGTCCAATCGTGCTCATGCAGCAGGATATTCTTTTTCTGAATCTTTTTTAGTTTTCCAAGAATGTGGTTCTCCGGAATAGGGCGGTCAAAAGAAAGATTAGAATCACCTTTGCAGTAATAAAAATTAGAAGGATCCTTATAGTAAAAGCGATGGCCAATAAGTCTGCCCTTATCATCTCGAAATAGTAAAATATCCCCTCTCTTAATCTCAGAAGGGGATACTTTGGTGAACACACTATCATTTCCCTCTTTAATCAATGGGTACATGCTGTTCCCCGCGGATGTGATATGGATTTCTTGCTCTCTAGCGAATACTTTATGTAGAAGGTCAAATGTAGATCTATCGTACTGACCCATGTTCCACCAATCCCATTTGGCTCAGCTCATTCAAGAAAGAGACCACGTCACTTTCTACATCAGCACCGTTAATGTCATACTCATCTTGTATGGCAGTTATGATTTGTTGCAAAGTGAGACCTTGCTGCAGCAATCCCCACAGTTTGCCCCCCATTTCATTTAACTTTGTGACGGTGAGTTGGTTGCTATCAAGAATTAAGAACTCACCGTCGACCTCCATCATATCCAGATTCGCAGAACATCTATACGTATTGTTCATGAGTGTGCTCATGGATGACCTCCCAAAACAAGTTGTTTTTTTGAAAATAAAGCTCATAGAAAGTCACGTTATTAACCAGTTTACGACACATGGCTACTACCTTTGCTGTTTCCTCTGGGAGGAAGGCCCAGTAGAAAATGGTGTTCATTAGGAAGATCATGGCTTCTGCTTTTTGAACAGGATGACGCTTAATCTGCTGCGATTGCCGTAAAATGTGATACCCCTTCAGTTCATAGGATTCATTCATCTGCTCCCTTTCCCAAAAAGAGTCACTGCGAAATGGGGAGTTATATATTCTGACACTGTTATCCGTTACTTTGACTAAAGCTGCTTCATCGGAGAGAACCATTCTTGGGGATGACAATAGGGCCGCGGTGGATTTACCAGCTCCTGATTGTCCGGCAAACAAATAGGCATGACCTTCACTCATGATGCACGACGAGTGTGTCATAAGTCCCCACCCGTGATGGGCAATAAATCCACTATATAGGAGCAGAAGGGCATGATTTAAAGCGAAATCATCATAGGCCGAGATGTAAGCATGTGTAAAATCACGAAAGACTTGAATGCGATAGTCGTTGCGAAGGTAAGTAATCAGTTCAGGGGTAGTAGAAATATTGACATCGAATGATTCAAATGGGGTGCCATAACCATCTTCAATAAGAATCGTGAGATCTGAGGACCCTAGTTGAGAGCAATCCATAATTTCAGTTGCATGAAACTTGGCTACCAGCCAATCTTTTAAGAAAGCTGAGGCAACGTTTATTTCAAGTTGATGCTCCGCAATTTGAATAATAAGTTTATGCATAATTGATCCTTTCTTAAGGTAATCAGAGATAGGACTTGTTTGGAAAGAGACAAGTCCTATCTCCGTTTAAGCCTTACTTACTTGCAGTGCGGGTTTTTATCTCCAGCAGGTCCATCACATACATGGGAAGGGACAGTTTCGAATTTGATCAATTGATGGCTTATAACTTGCGGAACCGAATAGTTTTTTTTATTCAAATTTCTCACCTCCTATAGGGACACTTCTATGTATAGAGATCTTCCCAAGATAACTTTATGATACGGTTCGTATCATGTCAATAGCATGTATTTACTATTTTCAAAACATCTGGAAAATCATGAAGAACTCCTTTCGTATAATAAATTACTTTACGATACAAAATGTATCTAGTCAAGAGGAATTGCAAATGAACATAAATTTAAAATGGTATTGTTTTTGTGTATATCCAATGATACAATACGTATCGGGAAAATGGAAAGATTAAGGAAGTGACCTTATGAGACGTTGGGTAGTTTACACTGCAAGTTCACTTCTTGTTGGATTCGTGGGTATTGGGGGATTTCTATATTGGAAATATGAGCCTAATCACCATTTTCAACAATTAGAAGTGCCTGTTTTAAGTAAGCCGGCAGTGTCTACGAATGTACCAACACCACCAGCGGAACAACCTAAGACTATTAAAGCATTTAATGTTTTAGTTCTTGGAACTGATGCTAGAGGGGACGAAAATTCAAGATCAGATGTGATTATGGTGTTACATATCCTTCCATCCGAGCGTAAAGTTAACATCGTCTCCATACCTAGAGACAGCCGTGTCAAGATTGATGGTGTTGGCTATACAAAAATAAACCATGCACACATACTTGGCGAGATGAAGGGAGGGAATGAAGAGGGGACCCAGGTTGCCCTTCAAACCGTTAGTAATTTCTTAGATGTACCCATTAATTATTACATAAAAACAAACTTTAAAGGTTTTGAGGATTTCATAGATACCATTGGCGGTGTGAATGTTGAGGTTAAAAACGATATTTACCTATTCCATTCTAAAACTACGTTAGCCAAAGGGATGCAGCATATCGATGGTAAACTGGCATTAAGCTTAGCAAGAGAACGGTATGCTTTCCCTGATGGTGATTTTGGTCGACAAAGCGAGCAATCGCAAATATTAAAAAATGTGGCTCAAGAAATATTGAAGCCAGAGCATATTGGTGAAATTGCAAATTTGTTAACAAAGGTTAAGAAAGATATCATCGATACCAATTTCCAAGACAACGATATCATTAGTTTAGCTTGGTTATTTAAGGGGATGACTTCAGAGGATTTTACGACCAAACAAATTCCGGGCCATAGCGGTTATGACATGGATCCATTGGTACAATTACGTTTATACTACTGGATTCCCGATTTGGATAAAGTTAAGGAGATTAGTGGGAGTTTACTGAAGGATTAACACGGAATAACTGAGGAAGTAGACCATTCACGATGTCTATGATACAAAATGTATCACATAAAACGAATACTATGATGAAAAGGAGCGTCGTTACATGCAAATCGTACAACCCATTAGAGATAAAGAAAAGATTGAGCAAATGCAAGAAATTTTGATTAGACAGTCATTTAGAGATTGGCTTTTATTTACAATTGGCATTAATTCAGGGCTGCATTTAAGTGATTTACTTACATTACGAGTACAAGATTTGAAGGGAAAGAATAAAGTTACGCTTAAGGAAGAGAAGACTGGAAAAGAAAAGACGTTTATGATCCAACAGCCTTTGGGAGAAGCCATCTTAGAGTATGTGAAATATATGAATGATGACGCGTATGTGTTCCCTTCTCAACGAACAGGAAAGCCAATTAAGCGTATTCGTGTTTATCGCATTCTGAATGAAGCTGCCAAACAAATAGGTCTCAATGATATTGGAACCCACACGCTAAGAAAGACGTATGGGTATCATTACTACCTAAAGACAAAAAATATTTCTGTACTTCGTGATTTGTTTAACCATTCTGCCCCCTCTGTTACTCTAAGATATATTGGAGTTAACTCGGAAGTTACGCAAAAAACAAGCATTAGTGGTTAAGAAGTTCCGGCTATCAAATTTGGGCGCGCTTTCAATTATATGTTTTCGTAAAGATGAGGGATTGCAAACATAATCTAAGATATACCGACATAACTTTGAAAACAAAAGATGTTATTTTCAAGAGACGAACAATAATTGTTGATGCTCTATCGGATATGTGCGATTTGAAAAATGCTCTTGACATGATACAAGATGTATCATAAATTAAATACATAAACAAACGAGAGCCATGTCAGAAAAAATCACATGATCAGGAAGAGGTTCCTTTATGCAGAAACATAAGCCAGTATCACTCGACATTAAGGATGTTTTACGACAGATGGGGTTGGATATAAACCAATTTATGTTGTGGAGCGAAAGCGAATCTAAGAAGGGATCCCTTCCTAATCAAGTGAACGTTCGGCTCTAACAAAAGCAATAAATCGTCGGGCTTCTTCGGAAGATAGTTTCTTCCCATCCACTGTTAATGAAAATTTCTCCAAAAGTTTCTCGTCAGAAAGTTCCAGATTGTCAACGAATTCCCTAATCTCTTGATCGAGAATACTATCAGGTTCATTCGTTCTTCCAAGCAAATAGTCTATGGATACGCGAAAAAATGAAGCAATTTTATTGATGGTATTGTAATCCGGCTCTCTACGAGAGGTCTCATAGTGTGATAGCGCGGCTCTTGAAATGCCCAGCTTGTTAGCTAGATCTTCCTGGGTGAGTGCATGCTTATCACGCAGAAGGGCAATTCTGTCCCCGTATTTAGTCATTATCATTTTCCCCACATTTCAATTAAGAATATTAAACATTATAACCATGTTGTTAGATCTATTATACCAGTGTTCTACTCGATAAGAAAACGAAAATTGTTGTCATCTATGCCATTCGATACAAAATGTAACTCAGAAGGGGTTGGGAAAGAGATGGCAACCGGCTTTGCAGATGGCTGCTTTACGGAGAATAAGTTGAAATTTCCATGCTACGGTTTTATGAACATCATACAGATCGACCATCGTAAGATAGTATCAAAGCAAACACCTTTTAAAGTGATTGAAGTTAGCCCCTGGCAGATGGGTTTTACTTCTTATTTAAGCCTGCCTATTAATGAAAATGTGATTTGGAAATTTCAATTTAGGTTTCAAAATGAAGAATTGTCAGTATCCGGTGTGATTAGAGAACAACGAACTCTGGAGAATGGGTACGCATATATCGTAGAGTGGCTGGAGGAAGACATATTTGCAGGAGTAATCGTACAACAAACGATACGTTCTCGGGAAAACAGAATTGCCTTAGCATTTGAGAAAGCTGTTCGTGGCTATGTAAACTCAGTGATGAACACAGCTGCTGCGAAAAGATTTGATGTATCATGCTGATCGATACGCATTGTCACATTCTACCGGGATTAGATGATGGAGCAGGAAGTCTGGAAGAAGCAGTTGAAATGGCAATTCACGCGGCAAACGAAGGGATCCATACAATTGTAGCTACACCTCATCATGGTGATGGAAGACATGATAATGATGCATCTGCAGTCGGTCTTGCCGTACAGGAGCTTAACCTCGAGCTCGAGACTAGGAATATTCCTGTTCAAATTCTTCCGGGCCAAGAGGTCAGAGTTTACAAGGGACTTCTTGACGATTTGGAAGCTGGAACCATTCGAACATTGAACGATACGCAATATCTATTGTTGGAGATGCCATCTTATGGCGTCCCGGATTATGTAGAGGATTTGTTGTATGAATTGCACATCCAAGGTCTAACCGTCATGATTGCACATCCTGAAAGAAATATAGATTTTATTAAGGATCCTCGCCGTCTCCAACAGCTTGTTGGGCAAGGATGTCTATGCCAGATCACATCTCAATCGATCATGGGTTTGTTTGGGCGCAAGATCCAAAGGTTTGCCATTCAATTATGCAAGAAAAATTTAACTCATACGATCGCCTCGGATGCTCATAATATGGCAAACAGGAAAAGTGATTTATCTGTGGCTTTTTCTTATTTGGAAAAGCATATTAGCTATAAAGCCGTTGAGAATTATATTCTGAATGCTTCACGTATCGTACACAATGAATCTATAATGACGGAATCATATCAATATAAAAAAAAGATATGGTCATTTATATGAATATATAAAAAACATTGACAAGATACATTTTGTATCATAAAGTGAGGGTATCAAGATACAAAACGTATAGGGTGATGGAGAACAATATGGAATCCCAATCGGTAAGTAACGGATTAGTGTTAGATTTCATGAAAACACTATATAACGAAGAAGCTAATTTTGAATTTTCAGAGGCAGAGTATGAACAGATAGGTAGTGATCTCGACGAGTATTCTTTAGCCGGGATGGCCTACTATATGTTGCGGGATTCTGATCGGTGGCTAACTCTTCCAGCGCAGCTGCGAAGTAAGTTGGGAAGTGAATTCGAGTACCTAGTCCAGCAAAACTTTGTCATAAAAGTAGAAACAGAGCGAATATTAAACATTTTCGAGAAGGAAGGTATTGAAGTAATTCCTCTCAAAGGTATACCTTATTCGGAACGATTTTACGGTCACTTTGCAGTTAGAGGTACGGGCGATATCGATCTTCTCATTCGTCAATCAAGCCTTCCTCACGCAGTTAGAGTCCTTGAAGAATTAGGGTATCACTTTATTGAGAAAGATAATCGTGGCTACCATGAGGTTTATTATAGAGTTGTTTCGGACGGTTCTATTCCTCTGTTAGTTGAATTGCATTGGAGTATAGATAATCCACGACTTTCAGAAATTAGGGTGGAAGACTTTTGGGACTCGGCTTTGCCAATAAAGAACTTCCAATACATCAAACAATTTAATGACCTTCATACACTCTATTTTATTTGTCTTCACTCCATGAAGCATTTTATGTTATCACCGCGTTACATCATCGATATTGCGCATCTGTTACATAAATCAGGAGAAGATTTCAATATTCAACAATTGTTAGCATTATCTCGAAAGCATCATACATCAAAAAGAATAAACGCAGCTTTATCCATTGTCTATGATATATTTCCTGATTTATTTAGATCCTTGAAGTTCAACCGCAGGCCTTATAAGATAAAACCCTATTATGATGTCGGTACATCGAATGAAAAGCCGTATAAGCTGTTTCTCTACCGTCATATGTTTTCTATGCAAGTTTATGAAAATTGGAAACAAAGATTTACATATATAATTGAATTTTTTATTCCTCCTGTATCGCGGATTACCCACTTATTAGCTGGATATAAGGTGAAATCGCTTTGGAGTGCCTATCTGAACTATTACCAGCAAAGATGGAAAAATAGAATAGTTTTAAAGCGAAAATAAGTAAGCATTGACAGGATACAAAATGTATCTTAAAGTAGGTTGTATCTGATGATACAATTCGTATCAGATTGTTGAGAAAATGTCGAATAATGCTAATAAGGAGAGGGGACATAGAATTCAATACACTTTCATCATAGCTGGTGATACATTTTGTAACATTAATAATTCAACTATTGGAGGTCACAAATGGAAATTGAATTTAAACAATATTTCAAGATTATTCAAAAAAGGTTATGGCTAATTGCAATCGTTGTACTTCTGTCAAGTATCGCAACTGGTATTATGAGCTATTATTTTATTTCACCAATTTATGCGGCAAATACTAAAATTGTTGTAAATAAATCGAGTGAATATCAAGGGAAGGAGTTCTTAGATTATGATTCTGTTCGAACAAACTCCCTGTTAGTAAATACCTATAAGGAAATTATAAAAACACCTGCAATTTTGGATAAAGTTGTCGAGAAATATCCTGACCTTGGACTTACAGTTACTAATCTTGCGGGCATGATTAGCGTTAGCTCTACGAATGATACACAGGTAATGACAATATCTATCACGAGTGGATCGTATGAAGAAGCTGCAAAAACAGTTAATGCAGTGTCCGAAGTATTTAAGAATGTCATTCCATCCATTATGAAAGTAGACAACGTAGTAATCTTAAATGAAGCGAAGCCCGAAGATAACTTGGGTCCAGTGGCCCCTAACAAAAAACTAAACATAATCATCGCATTCATCGTTTCACTGATGATCTCCATTGGCATTGTACTCCTTCTTGAATATTTAGACGATTCCATCAAGACGGATAGAGATATCGAAGAATACCTGGGATTACCGACACTTACCATTATCTCTAGGGTGAGAACAGAAGATTTGAGGGATAAAGCACCATCTAAACCACAAAGAACGGTAGGGGATAAGGTATATGCCAGTGCCAACCAATAAACATCAACTAATTACAGAAATTAACCCACGATCTCATATCTCGGAAGCATATAGAACGTTAAGAACAAACATTCAGTTTTCATCCATTGATCAAGTTATTAAAACGATTCTTGTTACATCCGCTCAGCCAGCTGAAGGCAAATCAACAACTGTAGCTAATTTAGCAGTTGCTTATGCACAAGAAGGTAAGAAAGTACTTGTCATCGATGCTGATTTAAGGAAGCCAACTATGCACCACTATTTCGGTAAGTCTAATCGCAAAGGGCTAACGAATACATTAGCCAGTCAAAACGATGTGGATGATGTCATGTTTGACACCACGGTTGATAATTTGTTCCTCATCCCTTCAGGTCCCATTCCACCGAATCCATCTGAATTGCTAACGTCCCAGAAAATGACAGCATTTTTAGAGGATATGGCAGCAAGATTCGATGTTATTGTTGTTGATTCTCCACCAACATTAGCTGTTACAGACTCACAAATTTTAGCGGCAAAATGCGATGGTGTTGTATTGGTCATTAATGAAGGAAAAGTAAAACGAGATGTGGCCAAGAAAGCTATAGATAACTTGAAGCGGGTTCAGGCCAAGATTCTTGGAGTGGTACTGAATAATAAGCGTCACAGCAAAGGTGATTCCACTTACTACTATTATTACGGTCATAAAGAATAAACGGACTTAATGAAATTAGTTGTGGGTAATGTCTACTACACCCTTATCATTGTAGACACTCGATCATGCTGTGGGCTATTAAGCCTTAGACGTTTAGCGTCGGTGGTGTGGAGTGAGGGTGGGTTAAATGCCCCATAATAAATTTTAAAATTACGAGGCGTGTTGTTTTATTATAGTAAAACAACATGCCTGGTTTTTTTAAGGCAACTTAGAGAAAAATGAATAAATTAGAGAAAATAGGAGGACTTTCGATGGAGAGAAAAGTAAGAAAAGCAATCATTCCAGCAGCAGGTTTAGGAACCCGATTTCTACCAGCAACCAAAGCAATGCCAAAAGAAATGCTTCCTATTGTGGATAAACCTACCATTCAATACATCGTTGAAGAAGCTATTGAATCTGGCATTGAGGACATTATCATTGTAACTGGCAAAGGGAAGCGGGCTATTGAAGATCATTTCGATAATGCTTTTGAACTAGAGTATAACTTAAAAGAAAATGGCAAGCTTGAACTTTTGGAAGAAATTTTACGGCCAGCCAAAGTAGATATTCATTACATAAGGCAAAAAGAAGCAAAAGGATTAGGGCACGCAGTATGGTGCGCTCGTAAATTCATTGGCGATGAGCCATTTGCTGTCTTATTAGGAGATGATATCGTAACAGCAGAAATACCTTGTCTAAGGCAGCTAATGAATCAATTTGAGCTAACACAGTCTTCGGTAATTGGTGTACAACCAGTTTCCGACCAAGAGACGAAGCGTTATGGAATTATTGATCCGATTAGTAGAAATGGGAACCTGTACAAGGTGCAGAATTTCGTAGAGAAGCCAGCTCAAGGAACAGCACCATCAAACCTCGCTATTATGGGAAGGTACATCTTAACTCCAGAAATTTTCGAGTTTTTAGAACTTCAAGAACGTGGAGCGGGTGGGGAAATTCAACTAACAGATGCCATCTGTAAACTTAATGAAGTGCAAGATGTGTATGCTTATCATTTTAATGGAATTCGATATGATGTTGGAGAAAAATTAGGTTTCATTCTTACTTCACTTGATTTTGCACTCCGAAACAACGAGCTTAGAGTGCCGTTACTTCAAGCATTAGATGAAGTTCTTAAACGTGAAATATCGCCCCGAGCAATTAGTTAGGAGGTAATACTATGCCTAAATTATCCAATGATGTACAGATTCTTGATACTAACCAATATTATGCATATAAGACTAAAATTCACTACAGTATCGTAAAACGTTTGCTGGATGTTATGGGAGCAAGTATTGGTCTACTTTTTTGTGTTCCGGTTTTTCTGGTAATAGCTATACTCATAAAGCTTGAGGACCCGAAAGGGTCCGTATTTTTTTACCAGCAGCGCGTAGGTAAACATGAAAAACTATTTAAGATGTATAAGTTTAGATCGATGGTTTCAAATGCAGAAGAGCTTCTAGAAAGTCTTTTGGAGAAAAACGAAATTGAGGGTCATATGTTTAAAATGAAAGAAGATCCCCGAATTACGAATGTTGGAAAATATATTAGGAAAACAAGTATCGACGAACTTCCACAACTATGGAATGTTCTCAAAGGTGAGATGAGCTTAGTTGGTCCAAGGCCACCTCTTGTTCGAGAAGTTGAGGAGTATAATACCTATCATAAACAACGTTTGCAAGTGACTCCGGGTTGCACGGGTTTGTGGCAGGTAAGTGGTAGAAATAATGTTGGGTTTGAAGAAATGGTGGAGTTAGATTTGGTTTATATACAAGAACGATCAGTAATATATGATTTTAAAATAATATTTAGAACGATATTTGTTTTATTTGGCTCAAAAGGTGCTTTTTAGATTGGTATCTCACTTAGTTATTCATTAACTTATAATAAATTAGTGGGGTTCGATTAGTTCTATTTTTATTTCGGCCAAAACTCTTTACCTAATATTTTATTTTTTGCATTTTTCTTCTTAGTCTAAAAAATAAAAAAGGATAGGTGCTATTCTTGTATGAAAATAATAATTACTAATGCTTACTGTTATTTAAATAAGGGAGATGCTGGCATAATAAGAGCGATGGTACAAGAATTCAGAAAAAGATATCCAAATGCGGAAATTAAAGTTGTATCACTTTTTAAAGATTTAGATATCGGTAAGTACGGTGACTGTGAAGTTATTGATTGCATAATTAAACCGTATACGGGGAAAAACAGATTACTAAAAACGATTAGAAATGTTCTGCTTTTATTTTGGATTTGGTTACTTAATTTCCTAAGCATACCTTTTAATAATACTGTTCGAGAAATTAAAAAGGCAGATATCATCGTAAGTTGCGGTGGTGGCTATTTCAAAGCGAGAAATTTAGCGCAGTTTTTAGGTGATTTTATGTACCATTACATACAATTTGTTACTGCAATTCAGTATAAAAAGAAGTTTATTGTTTATGCACAAACGGTTGGTGAATTTGGTAGTAACTCATTCGTGCAAAATAGGATTAAATACCTACTTAAAAAAGCAGAATTAGTACTTCCAAGAGAACCAATTTCGTTCCAGTATTTAATGAAATTTGTTCCGAAATTAAATAATTACTTTGAAACTAGCGATGTTGCTTTCCTCTTAGAAAAGAAAGAACTAAAATCTAAAGAAATCAATGATTTACTGCAAGATAATGGTAACTTAAAAATTGGTCTTACAATGAGATTTTGGCATTTTCCAGGAAGTTCAAACAGAAAAGAACTGTTAGATCAATACAAATCTGCTGTTAAAGAATCCATACAATATCTTCTTGCCAACTATAAGGTTGACATTTTTTTAATGCCTCAATGTGTTGGGCCAGGAGAAGATAATGACTTAATTATAAGCAGAGAAATCTATCAATCGTTTAGTGGAAATAACAAAGTTCACTTGTTGGATCAAGATTTTATTCCAGAGGAATTAAAATATGTTTATTCGAGAATGGATTTATTTGTAGGAACTAGAATGCATTCAAATATTTTCTCTCTTTCAGAGGGAGTTCCATGTGTAGCAATTTCATACGATTTGAAAACAGATGGCATTATGCAGGCTGTTGGATTGCAAGACTATGTATTAGATATAAAAGGAATTGAAAGTAAGGAATTGATTTTAAAGCTAGACAAAGCACTTAATGATCTACCACGAATGAAGGATATATTACATTTAAACATTCCTCGCATTATTCAAAAAGCAAAATTAAATAATAATTTACTATATAAGATAATTGAAGGCGGTAAATCAACAACCAGTCAGAAATTACAATTAGGAGAACTGTTGGATGCATAAAAAAAGAGTGTTATTTTTAGGAGCATTTCAGGAACCCGGTGGAGAAGAGGAAGTTATCACTTATCTATATAGAAACTTGAATTCCGAGCAGTTTGAAGCTTATCTATGTGGTCCATTTCGTCCTCAGTTTTTTGAGAAGCATCAAATCGGGAGAGATCAGATTTTGGAGTTAGAGATGAAAAGCATTACAGACTTTAAATCAATGAGAAAACTGGCGAACTATATCGATACTTACCAAATTGATATTGTACATTCGCATGGTAGCAGAGGTGGGCTCTTTGGTAGAATAGCATGTTTATTTTCAAAAAGAAAAGTCAAAAGTATTTGGACCTTGCATTTATTGATCGAAGAAAATAATTACACAATATCGAAGTTAAGGAAGAAAGTGTATACAAAAATTGAATATATACTTAGTAAATATTTTACAGATTATATCATCTGTGTATCAAATGATTTAATGAATAAATATAAAGTGAATTTCAAGAGTGAAAACATTATGACCATCCATAATGGTATCGATATTGAAAAATACTTTCTGAGCAAGCAAGATAATGAAGGCCACAAGGAAACTTATACATTCGGGTTTATATCACGGTTATCTAAACAAAAAGGTTTGCCATATTTAATTAGAGCTTGGAACGAAATAGTTCTTAAATACAAAGACGATACAAATAAAAATGTTCATCTAGTTATCGCTGGAACAGGGGAAGAGGAAGGGCTTCTTAAGGAATTAATTTCTTCTCATCAACTGGATAAATATGTTACATTATTAGGTTTTCGCAACGATATTCCAAACATTCTTAGTCAAATTGATGTATTAGTACTACCCTCATTATTTGAGGGGTTTCCAATGGTTGTGTTGGAGAGTCTGTGCTCCAAAACACCGGTGATCGCTTCAAGAGTGAATGGAATACCAGAGGTAGTTAAGCATAATTTAAACGGAAGATTGGTTGAACCAAGAAACATTGATCAATTGGTTGAGAGTATGTCTTACTACATTAACGATCCCAAAATGATATTAAATCATGGATTACAAGGTCAGCAGTTGATTAAGGAAAAATTCACAAAAGAAAAGATGCTTTTGGAACATAAGGCATTATACACTAACCTTACCTCAGAGAGTGAACATGCTATATGAGCACTTTAAATAAAAATACAACAGCTTTATTTGCAATAACTATATTTCTTGCAGTTGTTGCAAAAATCTCTGGAATGATTCGAGAGGTTGTCATTGGGTACTACTACGGAGCAAGTGCGGAATTAGATTTATTTTATTACATTTATACCTTCCCTGAAGTATTAATGACAGGAATTACAGCAGCATTATCGATAGCATTGATCCCATTTCTCTCTGGTAAAGAAGATTTTAATGTGGCATCAAATAAATTGTTTTTGTCTAAAGTACTTAGTATTGGTACTTTTATTTTTGTCTTAATAACATTAATTGCAATTATATTTCATAAACCAATACTTCAATTTGCGTTAAATGACATGCCTAAAATGAATAATCAGCAAAGTGTATACATATTATGGGTATCCTGCTTTCAGTTAGTTCCAACATTTATTTGTGCTGTTTATCTCGCTGTTGGAACAAAGTTAGAAAAGTATAAATTAATTACATTGATAGGTATACCATTAAATATTACTTCGATCGTAGTTATGATGATTTTACATAATCAATTTGGTGTTTTATCAATAGGAATAGGCTTGTTATCGGGTTTATTGATACAAATGATTTACTTAATGTGGGATTTGAGGAGGCAAGGGGTTGGTTACAGCCTTAAAACAGTTTATTCGCTAAAGAATTCAAAATTATTAGAGTTCTCCTATCTATTATTACCAGTCTATTTGGGAACTATCTTACAACGATTGGGTGTATTTGTAGATCGGTTTCTTGCATCTGGGTTGCAAGAAGGAAGTATATCAGCATTATCATACGCAGATAGGGTAATTCAGATGGTTGTTATGATTATTGTTAGCTCAATTGGAATGATTATGTTCTCTAAAATCTCAGAGACAATTCATAATAAGAAACAAGAGACAATGGAATTATTAAGTAACACAATTAATTTTAGTTGCCTAACTATCATTCCAATTTCACTATTTATTATTATCTTTAGCAAAGATATTGTAACTGTACTTTTTGCAAGAGGCGAATTTGATAACATTGCACTTGAAAATACCTCTTTAGCATTATCAGGTTATAGTATAGGACTAATAGGCATTGGACTTAGATATGTATTGAATCGTGTTTATTTCGCTGAGCTTGACGTAAAAACTCCTACAATGAACACTTTATATGCTTTAATTATTAACATTGTTCTTAGCGTGGTGTTATGTAGACTTTTTGGGATTTTTGGTATTGCGTTATCCGGCTCATTAACGATGATAGCAGCAAGTGTTATGCTTGGATTTAGACTTCAGACCAAACACCGATACTTCTCCAATTTTGATTGGCTAGAATTCGCAAAAATATTAGTTTTGTCTATTGTACTATCAATAATCTGGTGGGTAACAGGTAAGATGTTAAGCAGCAGCATAAATAGTCCGCTATTTAGAATTTGCTCAGCAACTATAATTAGTATTCCTGTTTTTATTATAGTATCAAGGTTACTCAAACTTAAGGAATACGATAAACTACAACAGGTTTTTGTTGCACGAATAAGGATTAAGAAAAAACTCGCAAGCCGTTCAAATGCTTAAATTATCAATAATAATGGCTTTAAAAAAGTATCAAATAATAAGCTTGGAGCTGAATCTATGAAGATCTTACATGTAACATTAGGTCTTCCTCCTTATAGAACTGGAGGATTAACTAAGTATTCATATGACTTAATGTTATCACAAATAGAGCTTAATCACGATGTGAATTTAATGTATCCTGGCCATTATAATACTGGAAAAGTAGCTATTACTCAAAGAAAATCACATCAAGGCATTCAAATATTCGAAATAATAAATCCGCTACCTGTTCCTTTGCTTGGCGGTGTTAAGCAGCCTAATCAATTTACGAAAGCTATTGATAAAACAGTGTATATAAACTTTCTGAATGAACTGAAACCTGACGTAATTCATTTTCATACTCTAATGGGAGTTCATAAGGAAATACTTGAAGCCACTCGAGAGTTGAATATTAAAACCTCCTTCACAACACATGATTATTATGGTATATGTCCTAAGGTTAATTTAATTGATACAACAGGTAAAATATGTAATGACTATGAAGCTGGAAACAAGTGTACAACATGCAATATCAATGGATATAGTATGTTAAAGATATTTATTATGCAATCGGAATTATATCGCACCTTTAAAGATAGTTCTATAGTAAAAAAACTAAGAAAAAATGAGAAAAAAAAGTATTTAAACCGGTCAGAGAATGAAATATATAATGAAAAAGAAAATATTCAAGAGATGGCAAAGGAATACTCCAATTTAAGAGAATATTATATGGAGATGTTTAAACAAGTAGATGTATTTCATTTTAATAGCTCTATAGCAAAACAGGAATTTGATAAATATTTTGAAACGCCAGGGAAAATAATACCAATTGCACACCGAGATATTCATGATGCAAGAGGACATAAAACATATGATCAACAAAAACCCTTAAACATTGGTTACCTCGGACCAATCGACCAATATAAGGGTTTTTATTTTTTAGAAGAAGTTCTCAAAGATATAGATAATTCTAACTGGCATTTACATATTCATGGTGATAATAAGAGTGATAGTGAAGAATATGATAGCAGTCTGTTTACTTTTTATGGAAAATACAATCATTCTAAGTTAAAGGAAATATTTAATCAAATTGATGTTCTCGTAATACCGAGTATATGGAAAGAAACCTTTGGATTTATTGGATTAGAGGCATTATCTTTTGGAGTCCCAATAGTAGTTTCTGAATATGTAGGGTGCCAGGATATTATTGAAAATGGAGAGACTGGTATTATATTTAAAGCAAACAAGGACGAACTTAAATCTCTGCTTCTAACAATAATTAACGATAGAAATATTTTGAGACAGATCAATGAAAATATTTTAAATATGAACTTTGATTACGAGATGAAAAAGCATGCGAAAGAGATTATTGAGCTCTACCAATATTCTTCATAGGAGATAGAATAAATGAAAAATATATTTATTATCGGATCGAAGGGAATACCTGCTAAATACGGTGGGTTTGAAACCTTTGTAGAACAATTGACCGTTCGTCGTCAACGAGAAAGTATTCGCTATCACGTATCCTGCATGGCCGAAAACGATGATGTCTTTGAACATAATGGAGCTAGATGTTTTAATGTAAAAACGAAAAAAATCGGTGGAGCAACAGCTGTTTTATATGATATTCGAAGCCTACAAAAATGCATTAAGTATATACGTGAACACAACTTAAAAGATAGTATTGTATACATCTTGGCCTGTAGAATCGGGCCTTTTTTTTATTTCTATAAAAGACAGCTTGAGCAGTTGGGGGTTCAAGTTTTTGTTAATCCTGATGGTCACGAATGGAAGCGTAGTAAGTGGAACAAATGGATTAAGCGCTATTGGAAGATATCAGAGAGACTTATGGTGAAGCATGCAGATCTGCTAGTATGTGATTCTGTTGGTATTGAAAGCTATATACAAGAGGATTACGCTGCTTACTCACCAAAAACTTCGTTTATTGCTTATGGCGCAGACGTCACTAGGTCTAACTTAACTGACGAAGCAGAGGGTCTGCAAAATTGGTATCAGAAGCACGATATTCGTTCAAATGAGTATTATTTGATTGTGGGACGCTTTGTTCCTGAAAATAATTATGAACTTATGATCCATGAGTTCATGAAATCCAATTCCAGCAAGGATTTGGTCATCATTTCCAATGTAGAACAAAACCAGTTTTTTCAAGGGCTCTCTGAAAGAACTCAGTTCCAAAAAGATTCAAGGATTAAATTTGTAGGTACAGTATACGATCAAGAACTTTTAAAAAAGATACGGGAATTAGCATATGGGTATTTTCATGGTCATGAAGTGGGAGGAACAAATCCATCACTTTTAGAAGCACTCGCGTCCACCAGATTAAATTTGCTGCTAGACGTGGTATTTAATAAAGAGGTTGGTAGAGACGGAGCAGTCTATTTTACTAAAAAAGATGGCTCACTTGCTACTTTAATTGATCAAGCTGATTATTACGACCACAGCATTATTGAAGCATTGCAAACAAAAGCCAGACAGAGAATTGAGAATGATTATTCATGGACTAAGATTGTAGATACCTACGAATCATTATTCCTTGATACCCAACTAGCTTTAGAAAATAAAGAGGTTCAGTTATCAAAAGGAGCGGTGTCAATATGAAAGGAATTATCCTTGCTGGTGGCAGCGGTACAAGATTATATCCGTTAACGAGGACAATTTCGAAGCAATTACTACCGATTTATGACAAACCCATGATTTATTATCCATTATCTGTATTAATGCTGGCTGGTGTTACAGAAATTCTTATTATATCTACGCCTGAAGATACTCCTCGCTTCAGACAACTTTTTAATGATGGAACGGATCTGGGAATATCGATTTCCTATGCAGTGCAGCCTGCACCAGATGGGATAGCTCAAGCGTTTATTATTGGAGAAAGCTTTATTGGCGATGACTCTGTAGCATTAATTCTAGGTGATAATCTATTCTATGGCCATGGATTAACTCAACTATTGCAACAAGCAGCCGAACGGGAACATGGGGCTACAGTGTTTGGTTACTATGTTAATGACCCGGAGCGCTTTGGTGTAGTTGATTTTGATGACACAGGAAAGGCTTTATCTATTGAAGAGAAACCTGAGGAGCCTAAGTCGCATTATGCGGTGACTGGGCTCTATTTTTATGATAATCGAGTAGTTGAGATAGCAAAGCAGATACAACTATCAGCTCGTGGAGAATTAGAGATTACTGATATAAACAAGATTTATTTGTCTGAAGGTAATCTTCAAGTTGAGATAATGGGTCGTGGCTATTCTTGGTTGGATTCAGGAACACATGAATCATTATTAGAAGCTTCCCAATTCATCGAGACCATTGAAAAAAGGCAGAGTTTAAAAGTAGCATGCTTGGAAGAGATTTCTTTTCACAAAGGCTATATTACAAGAGAACATTTGTTGAATTTGGCTGAGCCGATGAGGAAAAATGAGTATGGCAAATATTTGGTGAAGATTGCAAATCAAGGCTTAAAGAAACAACCTATACATGTATAAAATTGTAATTATGGAGATGGAGTAAATTCATGAACTTACAAGCTACAAAGTTGGATGGGGTATTTATCCTTGAAGCAGATTTGCATCAGGATCATCGTGGTTTTTTTATGGAAAGCTATAATAGAAGGAAGTTTGAAGAGATCGGTTTTGATTATAACTTTATTCAAGACAATCATTCTTTATCTGTTGAAGCGGGAACTCTTAGAGGTATGCATTATCAACTATCGCCAAAAGCTCAGACTAAACTAGTGAGGGTCATCGCTGGTGCTATTTATGATGTAGTGGTGGATATTCGAAAGAGCTCCCCAACATTCGGTCAATGGGTCGGTGTTGTTCTTAGTGAAGCGAATAAACGGCAGTTGTTAGTGCCGAGGGGCTTTGCACATGGATTTTGCACTTTGACTAACCATACACAAGTTTACTACAAAGTAGATGAGTATTATTCACCTGAGCATGATCGCGGAATTAGTTGGAATGATCCGGATTTAGCAATCGATTGGCCGATTCGTGTGCCTATTTTATCAGATAAAGATGGTAAGCACCCGAAACTTGCTGAGGCAAAACAAATTTTCGATTAAAAGGAGTAATTAAATAATGAATATATTGGTGACGGGTGGAGCCGGTTTTATTGGAAGTAATTTTGTAAGATATATGGTAAAGCGTTACCCTACTGATCAAATTGTGAATCTTGATAAATTAACATATGCTGGTAATCTCGAGAATTTGAGTGACATTGAAAATGAACCGAACCATTTCTTTGTTAAAGGCGATATTTGCGACAAAGACTTGATTCGAAGCTTAATTGAAGCTCATCAAATTGATACGATTGTGAATTTTGCTGCAGAATCTCACGTGGATCGAAGTATCCTTGAACCAGACTTGTTTCTGAAAACAAATGTGTTTGGCACTCAGGTATTGCTTGATGCAGCGCGTGAGTACAAAATAAGTAAGTATGTACAAATTTCAACTGATGAAGTTTACGGCTCATTAGGCGAGACTGGATATTTTACTGAGAACTCTCCCATTTCTCCGAATAGTCCTTACTCCGCAAGCAAGGCCTCAGCAGATCTTCTTGTAAAAGCATATCATGAAACGTATGGGTTAAATGT
This sequence comes from Paenibacillus sp. Soil787, assembly GCF_001429545.1. Classification (GTDB taxonomy): domain Bacteria; phylum Bacillota; class Bacilli; order Paenibacillales; family NBRC-103111; genus Paenibacillus_E. Next base: position 63,421 of record NZ_LMSP01000009.1, on the reverse strand, counting down.
AAACATAACCCGTTGTTCAAATAACTATGGTCCTTACCATTTCCCGGAAAAATTAATTCCTCTTATGATAACAAATGCAATGGAAGATAAGCATCTCCCTATGTATGGAGACGGATTAAACATTAGGGATTGGTTGCATGTATCGGATCATGCTAATGCTATTGACCTTGTAATGCGTAATGGGATTTCTGGTGAAGTGTATAATATAGGTGGTCATAATGAAAGAACAAATAGGGAAGTAGTAGATATTATTTTAGATACTCTAGGAAAATCAGATGAGCTTATTCAATATGTGACGGATCGGTTAGGACATGACCGACGCTATGCAATTGATCCTACTAAAATTCAAACACACTTAGGTTGGGAACCGAATTACACATTTAATGAAGGTTTAAAGGAAACCATTGATTGGTATGTAAACAATGAAACTTGGTGGCGTAGGATTAAATCAGGAGAGTATATGAACTATTACTCCTTGCAATATGGGGAGAGATTATATGTCTAATACCAAAGTATTGGTAACTGGTGGAGAAGGGCAGTTAGGTACAGATGTAATCAAAGTGTTGCAAGATCAAGGATACGAAGTTTATGGTTTCGGTAAAAAAGAGTTAGATATTACAATTAAAGATCAAGTGGAAGAAATATTTTCTCAAATAGTCCCTGATATCGTGGTACATACTGCTGCCTATACAAAAGTTGATCTTGCAGAAACTGAGTATGAATTAGCTTTTAATATTAATGCTCTAGGTACTAGAAATTTAGCAACTGCTGCAGATAAATATCAGGCAAAGTTAATCTATATAAGTACTGATTATGTATTTAATGGAGAAAAGCTGGAGCCTTATCAAGAGTTTGATGCGACAAATCCAATCAATGTTTATGGGGAATCCAAATTAGCTGGTGAAGAATTTGTGCGAAGCATATGTCCAAAATATTTTATTGTACGAACCTCTTGGGTTTATGGACTACATGGAAATAATTTTGTGAAAACAATGCTGCAGCTTGCCCAGAAGCAAACATCATTATCAGTAGTTCATGATCAAATTGGTTCACCGACTTATACCATCGATTTAGCAAGGTGTATTTCGGATATCATGGAAACAGATAAGTATGGTACTTATCATGTTTCTAACTCGGGGTATTGCTCTTGGTATGAATTTGCTAAGGAGATATTTAACTCTGCTTCTATTACAATTGATCTTATCCCGGTTACTTCGGAACAATTTCCTAGACCTGCAAAACGTCCGCGTTATTCGGTAATGCAACACTCAGCTTTAGAATTAAACGGGTTCCAAATGATTCGATCCTGGAAGGATGGGCTTAAAGACTTTTTAATAGAGTATAAAGATACTCAAATACTTATAAATAACTAAAATATTAAACTCCCCATCCATTCTTTTTAAAGAAGGTTTGGGGAGTGTTTTTTATTTAATATATACAAAAGATTAATTTGGATGTAGAACATATACGATGTCGCCGAGCCTACAAGAATTGCGCGATTTGCATACAAATAATAATTATATAATGGATATAAGGTGATGCAAGAATGATAGCGAATATAAATCTGAAACAGATTATTTTGTACATTTTGCCAATACTGCTATGGTTCGGACTTATTTTTGCTCTATCCTCACAAACTTCTAAAACGCAGGATATTAAACCTATCATAAAAAAAGAGCTTTCGGATAAAAGTATAAAGAACCATTTTGCCGGCACTAGCTTCAACTATGGCTCTCATAAAATAAGTATTAAAACAAGTGGTGTATTTGGATTTGTAGAATTTTTCATTCGCAAATTTGCCCATTTGTTCATCTATAGCGTATTAGGCATGCTAATCACTCGCTTACTCAAAGCACTTACCCGTTGGCGCTTAAGCTGGAACTTTCTCTGCTCCGTCCTTATATGTTCAGTTTACGCAGCAACCGATGAATTTCATCAAAGCTTTGTTCCAGGTCGCACCGCGTTGGCATCCGATGTGCTTCTAGATACAATAGGCGCAATGCTAGGCATCTTGCTCTATTTATCGATTTCACAAATAGTTCAAACAATTCGCATTAAAAAACACATAACCCCTTGAACAGTTACATAATGTATCATATAATAAATAATATATACATAATGTAACAGTTTGCGACATTTAGATATATTTTAAGGGGGCATTAAGATGAAAAATTCGGAAATGGTTTATTGTGTCGAATGTAATATGATTATGGTGAAAGGCAACGCAGAGAAGGTTTTCAAAACAGGCTACTTTAAGACGACGATTCCACTTTGTCACTGCATGGAATGTGCATGCCCGGAGAGCAAAGATTTGGACATCGAAATTGTAAGTGGCACACAGGAATGTTATTCGGACTACTCAATGCCATTAGCAATAATGGCATGAGTAAAGATTGGATGAATGGGAATTCGCGGAAACGCTGGGTGATTAGTTGTGGATGTCTGCTGTTGGGAATAGCATTAATGGCTGCTGCCGTGTATTACAACAGCGGCATGATTCGTTATCTCCAACAGGGAGATTCGATTGAACGTCAGGGCCACGAAAAGACTAGATGAATACATGTCCATATATGTAAGCGGTATCATTCGGGGTGAATATGGTAGTTTTGTTATCGGTTTATTCTGGACTACCAAATTAGCTATTCCGTTATTGGTATCCTTGATTTGTTGGGTATGGTTAAGATAAATCAAGGTCAGACATTTAAGAAAAGCTGTTTTTTTTGATTCTTAGTAGAAAGGGCTATAGAAATAGGAGCGCCGATAGGAGTTCCATCAGGGACATTCGTACTCGAAAATATTGAGTTTAAGACTAGGGTTAAGTTGGTTGGATTTAATGTGGGAAAACGATCATAAGCTAAAGCAGGAAATACGGCTCTGTTTACGCAAATAAGCGGTCCCTTGACAAATATTGCAATGAAAAACATCCAAATTGATTGTGCCGGCTTTAAGGATTATGCATTTTATTTTAATGTTAGAGCCTCTGCCACTCGAACAGATGGCGGATGTTGGAACAGTGAATTTAAAAATTTATGGTTCGTTGGTGGATTTAAAAAAGCGGGGATGTGGTTTCGGGGCGGTGTGAATGGACTTCTACTTCCATATCAATTTAACCGCTTTGAAGGCGTGGAAATATATTATGACCCATTAACCTATCCGGGCTGTACAGGTTTAAAAATGACCGAACAGAACGCGCAACATACCGTTTTCAATTGCGAGATTGATGGATTAAAGACAGTCGCCGGCATACAAGGAACGGGACGGGCGTTTTGTTGTCGAGGGAGATTGATGATAACAATATTCCTGTAGGAGACAACGCGCCACAATTAATTAATTTCATCACATCTACCATACAAAAAGCGGATCAGGGAGTAATAGTCGATCGAGGCGATAGTATTAAATTTGACAACTGCTGGTTTGAGGATATACATAAAGCAGTATTAGTAAAAACTAGTGATAAAAAAATTAAAGAGTGCTTTTTCAATTAAGTAATTGCATAAATGCTAATCTAATGTTACAGTTTGTATTAATGATACATTTTGTAGCGAAGGAGAATTTAATTGAATAAAAAGTATCCTTGTAAGTCAGTTAGTTTTGACCCGACGAATGAATCTGATATGGAACTGTTCAAAGAGCTTCAAAAATTAGGTCACGGAGTTTTTACGAAGACGACAAAAGATTTTTGGTTAAATTTCATTTCTCAGGAAAAGAGCAATAACGGACACGGAGGAGAGAATAATGGAACGGATTCTTGACTCAAAGTTTTACACTTACCTCCTGTTGAGTATTGTCTCTCTTTTAATCGGCATATTGTCGACCCAATTCAATGTAATGTTTCTTGTTGGAATACTCGTTTTAACATTAGTAATAACTTTGCCATTTTCATGGAAATACAGTTTATATGTATTTTTATTCGCTGCTTCATGCAATCTTTTTAAAATCAATATGTTTGGACTCAACGCAAGAGTGGATATGATTGCCAGTATTTTTTGTATTATAGCCCTAATCCAACACATATTCAGGCGCTATGATAAAAAACTACCTCGACTAAATTTGCCGATAATCATTATGATTCTTTACTTGTTATATGCACTAGTTATTTCGATTAAAACGCCAGTATTTAAATCGGATTCACTGGCAGGAATTTTTCAACTTGCTTTTGCTTTTATGGGATTTGTCTTTATATATTTAATTAGTTACGTTGACCCCGCAAGAATTTATAAGTACATTCACGTTTATATCGGTGTTTGCATAATTCAAACCATATATGCTCTAGCTAGTTATTTTTATTATTCTTCCACAGGTATTTTTTTATTTGGTAAAAAATACGGTGCCCTTCATACTGGTCAGTGGCAAACATCAATATCATTAAGAGGAGGGTTGTTTGAACCAAATCTGTTTTCTATATATGCGGGATGCGTACTATTGCTGTTGATTACTTTATTCGTAGCAAAAATAAAAGATAAGCCTTTTTTTCTTACAAGTATACCTGTGATGATATTATTGTTAGTGGGAATAACACTTGGATGGACACGTTCAGTATGGATCGGTATAGTTCTCTGTCTTTCTATAATCATCTTCGTGTATAAATTGAGGCTCTTTTCACCAAGAAATGTGATTATATTATTTCTTATTACGGGGGCATTTCTTTTAATATTTCCCTATCTCTCAAGTTCTTTTGATCAATTATCGGGTACTGATGGTATGTTTAGCATGAAATTAGATACATTATTTGATTCTGATTCTGGAACAGGTAGTTATAGGGTTCATAATCTTGAGCTGGCGCTTTATGATTGGGGAAAAGACCCTATTTGGGGACGTGGCTACTTTTCTATCAAAGCAGCAGGCATGGACACTATTCCTTGGATATTGAATACATTTGTCGCCATATTGCACGATACAGGCATTATCGGTCTGACCATGATTGTAATATTGATGCTTCATGTATTGTTAAAAGGATTTGCTGCAATTTGGCGTTGTAAAGATCAAAAACACAAAGCATACTTAACAGGCATGGTCGCTGGAATGGTTCTAAGTATTTTCGCTTACAACTTCACTCCAGGGCATACATTGGCAATGTGTTGGGTGCATATCGGATTTGTTTATGTGCTTGCTAAGATGGTGCCAAGTGAGAAAAAAGCGTTAGAAGCTCCGAGCAATTGACTGCGCCTTTTAGCTTTTAAAAGTTAAAGAGACAAAGGCCCGGTTTACAGAAAAGCAAAACGATTTAATGAAATAATCGGTGCGTGAAATGGAGAAAAAATGAAAAGGTTGGGGATCTCCATGCTTCGAAAATTTCTCTTAGCAGGATACGCTTTTATGACAATTATCTTAGCAGGATGCGACAACGACGACATTAAATCGTTTGTCGGTCAGGGTTACAACGTGTTGGAAACGTCTGGTTCTACCATTACACAAAAAATCCAAAACACATTAAACATGACGGTGAGCGATCATCAAAAAATAGTCGTGATTCCGCAGGGAAGTTACACCATTGACAAGACATTGAAAATTCCATCCGATACAACACTCGTGCTTAACGGTGCAAAGCTCACTATGGCTGATGGAGTGAACGAGCGAATCATCACCAATTCCGACTTTGTAAACGGAAATCAAAACATATTCATTTTCGGTTTCGGGGATGCAGAATTGAATGGAAATCGCGCTGGGCAGGTTCTCCCCAGTACACCTTACAAAAACATCGGCGTGCATTTTTACAAGGTTAATCATTTTGGGATTTCAGGTATTACGGTCGCTTCAACAATGCGGTGGGCTTTGGTTCCAGAAGCCAGTACCGATGGAGCGATTAATGATGTTACATTTAACCTCGAAGGATACCAAAATCAAGACGGTGTTCATATTTTAGGGCCGTCCCATAACATTCAAGTGACCCACATACGCGGAACATTTGGGGATGATGCTTGCGTGGCGAATGCTCGACCAAGTACTGGTGGGCTTGGCATCTACCAAGGGTATGGAAAAGGCGGAGACGTAACAGGCATTACGTTTGACGGTATCCAAGTCAAGGGAACGTCAATGGACGGAAAATCACACACAAGCATTTTACGGACATCCAGCGGCGGGTCTAACGTAGTAAGTGGCATTGTATTAAAGAATGCGACTGGGGAAGGGATTTTATCCGTTGCTCGCCTTGGTGGGGATGATATCACGACAGTCAATACGCAACGCGACATCACGATTGACACTGTTCATGTTATCAGCGGTTATAACGATCAGTTCGGACAGGGCGTACACGTACTCCGTGACGTTGGCAACTTGAAAATCCATAACATCACAACAGCAACAGGTGGAAGAATGGTACTGATTGACAACTTTCCTTATGGCTGGCAAGCTCCTGCAAAAATTGACGGCTTGATCGTTAGTGATTGTGTATTAAAAGCCGATGTTGCTCCGAGTGAATCCGATTATGTAATTAAATTTAAAGGTGCCTCCGTAAAGCGCGCACAGTTTAAAAACATCAATATAAAGGGTATGTCCAAAGGAACCATCGGATATACGGGTATACGGGTCAAAGACACAGCCCTTGAAAACGTGTCTTTTGACATTGCTGTGAAAGACTTAAAAGTAGTCATGAAAACCGAAGGTAGCACGACCATGAAAAACGTTCTAGTCAGATATGCAAGCGACAAGACAATTTCACCGTTTGATTGGGATTTAGCTATATCTAAAGGTTTAGTTCTACAATCGAAATAAGCTGACAATGATATAGCGAAAAAGTTGTGAATTTGGAGCCTATCGGCTCTTTTTATTTTGAAGGTGAGGAACTTGCCAACAGTACAACAAATACTGAACAAAGCCGACAAATACCGTAATTCTTACTCAACAGATGATAAAGTAGATTGGATGGATGCAGGACAGAAAGTGATTTATCAAGAAGTCCCTCACGAATCTGTACCATTTAGCTTCACAACGGTTTCAGGTTTCTCTGCATATCCATTGCCTATCAAGCAAATACGAATAGCGATTTCGCAGAATATGCAGTAAATGTACCTAAACAGGTACATACGATCAGTATTAGAGCCAAAAAAGGTACGAATAACGGCATAGCTCAACTTTTCATCGGCGGGAGCAATATAGTGGCGGGTATTGATTTTTACAAGTCAAAAGCTGCTTTCGAGGATACCAACAGAGGGTTGATCAACTTCCCAATAAATCTATAACGAACGACCAAAGTTGTTCACTTCACCTGCTTCAGCCGGAGCATCTTATACAGTAATTGATTAACGCCGAATACAACCTATACGTTTACAGTGAAAGCCGTGGATGGAGCCGGTAACGTTGCTCCATCAAGTAACGTACTTAAAGTGAACACATAGTCTCAACTTGCCATCACTTCTCTCCCTTTAACATTAGGCACTAATAATAGCTTGTATATCTACGCTCACTTTGGTCGGCAATCAAACAAGATGGCTCTCTCTGGGTATAAGGATATAACGGTTACGGTCAGCTTGGCAACGGAACAAACAGTACTTAGATTGGACGGTATCAACTGACGACGTTGGTGTAAGTCTTTACAAAATCTATAATGGAAAAGTGCTGGTTGGTACTACCGACCCTTAGAATGCAACCCATAGAGTCGATAGCTTAGCCTTAAACACAACATACAATTTCACCATTAAAGCTAAAGATGCACCGGGTAATCGTTCCATTGCAAGTAGTGTAGTATCAATACATCTGATAAATGAAATTCATCATTACTCCGGGTTCTAGAGACATTGCAGAACGTGCAACAGACGAAGTTTTAGGGGTATTAATAGATAAAAGAGGCTTTATTGAAGAAGTTTCTAAGTATAGAAGAAACCAATGAACATACGGTTGTACTGTCTTGGGAGAACAAAGAAGATGCAGATGCTGCGAGTATTGAGGCTACAGCGGAATTTTAAGCAGTATCTCAACCTCCATCCATTGTTGATTGTTAGATACTTCAAATAGGTAACGCCACGCGGGTTCTTTTTTATTGCTCTTCAAAAGGACTTGCATTGGATTGTTTGAAAAACGGTCTTCTATGCTTGTTCCAAATCTTGATCCACTTATTACCATTCTCATCAATGAATAATCGGATGCCAACATACTTAAAAGGTGTCCATACTTCATTGTGGTAATAGTAAGGCATACCATTCACACTCCTTAATATATGATTATTTGTTACGAATTGTATCACAGTAGACGTTCATGTTCATTAAAGGAGTATTAAGATTGCATTAAGTCTGAAAGAATGCCCAAATAATATCAACGTGGCGAAAGAGGAATTGAACAAGGCGATATACAACGTGCTTAATAAACAAAGTTAAATGAAGACGAAGGGGCTGCCGTGGCAGCCCCTTTATTCGTGTCTGTTTTTACAAATCTTTGATTATATCCATCCATCCAATGACTGAAATGATAAACGTTGTCCAAATAAAGGCACTAATAATAGTGCCCCAGAAGAGTCCAATCCAAATTCTTCTATGGCTTTCTTGATCCATATAATGCACCTTACTTCTCGTTTTAGTGAAAAGTATGGGCAATATCTAGTATTTTTAAACTTGGGATCGCTCAAAGTTTTCGTATTAACGGAGACATAAATTTTCAGAATAATTCATACAATTATATTGTATTATTTGAAGCGCTTTCATATAATAGAACTAAGCATCCAGAATAGAAATGGACGACATCTTATTCGGGAGTTGATGCTAATGAATAAGGATGGAAGTTTGGGTATCGGTTTATTCTGGGGTACCACATTAGCTATTCCTTTATGGGTATCGTTGATTGGTTGGGCATGGTTAATTATCGATATGTTGAAATAATGAAAACGAAAAACACGTCCACCAGACACCCGGAGGACGTGTTATTTTAATTCAATAAATGCTTATAAGCGCTATAATCGATCTGCTGCTTCTCCAGGAAGCTGGTCAAGCTCTTATAATCGCGCCGCGGCGTGGCGAGAATGTACCCTTCGATGCAGTGGTCTCGTGTTACTTCGTTGGCCCCATTTTCCAAAGCAACTTGGGCGATTCTAGCGGCGATGGAGTGCTTGGCGATATCCCGAAATGCTGTAGGTACGGGGGACACTAATTGATCAAGAAAGGTTTTAGAGTCATCTGTCCAAAGGTGCCGGGAGCTATCCACGTAATGATTTTGCCAATCGAGCTTGGATTTGCCGTCTTCTTTGGGCAGTACTTTAAGGAATTTCCGGAACATGAAATACCCGCCAACCGACATGAAAAAAAGCAGGACACATACCCAGAAGATGATGAACCACATGAAAAAGTCATTGCCCATTTATTTGTCACCTCACTATTTTCCATCCATATATGAAATGAATTATACCAAATTTCTAGATTTCTTGCGACAATCCGAGTAAAATAGGAAGGTAGTGACCACGCGAAGAGGAGTAATCGATTATGCCTAAAATTGGATCGCACGTTTCGTTCTCAGATAAAGGTCTTTTGAATGCAGCTGAAGAAGCAGTTTCATACGGATCATCTACATTTATGATATACACAGGGGCACCGCAAAATACGCGCCGCAAACCGATCGAAGATCAATATATTGAAGAGGGCAAAGCGCTGATGGACAAGCATGCCATCGGTGAAATTGTTGTGCATGCGCCCTACATTATTAATCTGGGGTCCTATAAGGATGACACGTTTGAACTTGCTGTCCGTTTTCTACAAGAAGAAATCCGCCGAACGGATTATATCGGTGTGCGTAATATCGTTCTTCATCCAGGTGCTTACACGGATAAAGACGCCGAGTATGGGATTGCCCGTATCGCTGAAGGTTTGAACGAGGTGCTTGCTGGAGTAAAAGATACGAACGTCAATATCGCTCTTGAAACAATGGCGGGCAAAGGGACAGAAATTGGCCGCAGCTTTGAGGAAATCGCGGAAATTATAGAACGCGTTGAGTTTAACAACAAAATAACCGTTTGTCTGGACACTTGCCACATTCATGACGCTGGCTATGATATCGTTAACGATCTGGATGGTGTTCTGCATCATTTTGACAAAGTAATTGGTCTGGATAAGCTAGGTGTCATTCACTTGAATGATAGTAAAAATCCTCGCGGAGCCAGTAAGGACCGTCATGCACCTGTTGGTTCAGGATGGATTGGTTTCCAAGCCATGAATAACGTGGCTCGTCACGAGAAGCTGCAGCACTTGCCTATGATTCTGGAGACGCCGTGGATTGGAAAAGAAGACAAGACCCAGCGTCCTATGTACGAGGTGGAGATCGCACTGCTCTCAGGTAATCTAAGCGGGCGCTTTGGCGGTGAGTTCCTTGATCATGTGGAGCGAATCAATCATTTGTTTGGGAAAAAAGATATCCATCATCGTGATTACATTCTGAACACATGGGATATCCTCAAAAACGACGCGAAAGCCAAGAAAGCAGACGGACGCGAGCCATTAGAGCGTTTGTACGACATCGTGATTGAAGAGAGTTTATTGCCGGAGCTTAGCGAGGAGCAAATCAATCAGCGTCTGACGGTGTGGCTCGCTGGTCAAGAAGCGCTTAAACAAGCTTAATTAGTTTCGGGGTCCCCGCAAAGTAATCGGAATAAGCTTCGAAGGCACACGTCACTTTGTGGGGTTAAGTTAAGAGATAGATAGAAGTGGATGCTTACGAAGTAAGTTTTCTACGAAAACTCGTAGGGGGATAATATGGAACGGGGAAACAACATGAACAGAGCAAGAATGCTTATATCTTGTCCGGATCAGCCGGGTATCGTAGCGGCGGTCTCACAATTTTTATTCGAATATGGCGCGAATATCGTGCAATCCGATCAGTATACGATGGACCCGGAGGGCGGAATGTTTTTCATCCGCATTGAGTTCGATTTATCAGAGCTTGCTCACCGCGCTGAGCAGTTAAAGAAGGATTTTGCCATTGTCGCAGATAAGTTCTCGATGGATTGGAGCCTTTCTTTGGCAAGTCAGAAGAAGCGTATTGCTATTTTCGTATCCAAGGAAGATCACGCGCTGCTTGAACTGCTCTGGCATTGGCGCGCAGGTGATCTCAACGCGGACATCGCCATGGTGATCAGCAATCATCCAGACATGCAATCTTTGGTAGAACCTTTCGGTATACCTTATCATCATATTCCAGTAACAGCGGATACGAAGGCGGAAGCTGAACGTCGCCAGCTGGAAGTGGTTGGAGACAACGTAGATGCTATTGTTTTGGCTCGTTATATGCAAATTGTTTCTCCATCTTTCATTAAGCATTACGCGAATCGAATTATTAACATTCATCATTCCTTCCTGCCGGCATTTATTGGTGGAAAACCTTACGCGCAAGCACACAACCGCGGGGTGAAAATTATTGGAGCTACCGCGCACTATGTGACAGAGGAGCTCGACGGTGGACCGATTATTGAACAGGACGTTCAACGGGTCAGCCATCGTGATAACGTAGAAGATTTGAAGCGGATTGGCCGTCACATCGAGCGTATTGTCCTTGCGAGAGCGGTAGCTTGGCATGTGGAAGATCGCATTATCGTTCATAATAATAAGACGGTTGTATTTAACTAAACACAGGCTGGGTCCTCTTCTGAGGATTCAGCCTTTTTCTATACAAACCGAAGTTTTTCGTAAGCAGCTCCCAGCACACTCTTGGCATCGCCGCGCAGCCAATCATCGATCAGAGTGTAATAGACGGAACGGAAATCCACCTCGTATTTCAGATCCCCTTGATCCAGATTCGTTAAGCTGGGGTACGCACCGAACAAGCCGCCTTTTACTTGCCCGCCTAGCACCAGCACCGGCGCCGCTGTTCCATGGTCGGTTCCGCCGCTGCCGTTTTCCTTCAGGCGACGACCAAACTCCGAGAATACAAGCGTGACAACATCGTGATGCAGCCCTTGATCCTTCAAATCTGTGTAAAAAGCATGCAGACCCTCGTCCAGTTGCTGCAAGGTTATGGCATGCTGCTGCCTCTCATTGGCATGGTCATCGAAGCCGCCTAAATTGGTGTAATAGATGCGCGTTCCCGCTTTGGCGGCGATCAGCTTGGCGGCCAGCTGTAGATCACTAGCGAATCCACTTTTTGGATACTGTAATTGGCTCTTGTAGCCGCTCACCATGGATTGGATGCTCTCCACACTTTGAAAAGCGGCCAAGGCATGTTGTGCGGAGACACCGAGCATCTCCCGTTTAGGTTGCTTTTGATAGATGCTTTTCAGAGCAAGCGTCATTCGCTCCTTGTCATTGATAGGTGTCTTTGGGTTGAATGCATAGAACTGTTCTAACGATTGTATGGAGGGCACATTGATATTCGAAGCGATAAAGGCCTTCTGGACAAGCCCCCCGATTTGCACAGCAGGAAGGGGCTGTTTGGGCATGGATGAAAGGATATAGCGCCCCAACCATCCGCTGTCTGAAAGCTCATCAGGCTTGGCGGTTTGCCAAATATCCATAGAACGGAAATGTGAGCGGTCTGGCTTCGGATAGCCGACGCCTTGAATGATGGCGAGATTCCCATCGCGGTAATATTGCTGCATGTGTGGCAGACTAGGATGTAGTCCCAGCTCATTATTCAGCATCAGCACTTCGTTTTGTTTGTAGGCGAGAGTTGGCCGGGTGTCATAATATGCTCCTGCACCATAAGGGATGACGGTGTTGATGCCATCATTCCCCCCCGAAAGCTGAACAACAACAAGCACAGGAGATTTGACGCGATGCTTGAACTCAGCATGTCCGGTTAGGAGTGCTCGTCCTTTTTCGGTCGCTAACAGAGTCCCGCCGAAGCTTAGCGCGGCGATCAAAGCGGTGCTTTTTTTCAGAAAATCCCTGCGGGTTAGCTTCATATCAGATCACGCTCTTCCCTTATTTCAATTGACTTTCCGGACAGAGCAGCAGCATCTGCAGCAATTGACGCTTAACCGAGTCCGTAAGCAAGAGACTATCTTGTGAAAAGGCAGTTAGTCCGTCGATCGTCGCATCGGTTAATTGGCCGATACGTAGTCTCTGGCTCCAGGTGCGAAGCCGCTCATCCATAGGGACTGCGGCTGTGGCTGTAGGTTTTGCAGCATCCATAAGGAACCAGTCACTGCCAACTTGCTTGGACACAGTTTCTGCATATTGAAAACGGACGAGAAGGTAGCTTGTCATCAACCAGGATTCGTGACCTCTCCAACCGGCTACGTCGGGGGGCCTATAAAGCTCCTGTCCCATGTTATTTACGGCACTAGCCATACTTCTAGATATAGGCAGAGAGAGGGAGCGGGCCAAGGAAACGACGTATTCTACCGGCGATTTGATCAAGGTCATGTAGCAGTTATTATCGTAAAATTCATCAGATATGAAAATTTCATATAATGCATCTTTGATTTGCAAAGATTGAGTAAGGTGAGACGCAATTCTAGCACGCCAGGTTTTGGATGGATCCTCACAAGCGAAAGCTTCCAGCAGCTTTAAAGCTAGAAAATCATACAAGGCCGATTGCTTAAGAAGAACCTCGACGATATCCCCTTCATCCATATTGCCTTGCACGCCGAGAATGGATTTGAGGCCGCTATCATGCTGATTCGGATTGAACGCTGGTTGGTCTTTATCACGATCGTACCGCCAGCCTGTAAAAGACCGCGCAGCCTCTTTCACATCCTGCTCCGAATAATGGCCCCGGCCAAGGGTGAACAGCTCCATCACTTCGCGGGCGTAGTTCTCATTGGGGCTTCCTTTACGGTTATCGCCGACATCAAGCCATATCATCATGGCGGGATCTGTCCCCACAGCGAGCAGTAAATCACGATAAGAGCCGAGGGCGTGGCTGCGAAAAAGTTCATTTTGCCTTACCATTAAGGGAACACTTTGGACTTTGGAGAATGAGGTAGCAAAGTGACTATGCCAAAAGAGCGTCATTTTTTCGATTAACGGATTGTTGCTTTGAATCATTCGATACAGCCAATAGATTTGTTGATCTATAAGTTGATCGGCTTTCAGCGCTTTGCCGTCAGCTTGGACTTGTTCAATAGACGTAATTCTTTGAAGCTGATCAGTAAGAGGAAGTCCGTTCACGAGGCGTTGGACGGTTTCCTTTTTTCCAAAAGACAGGCAGGACTGGATGTCCAATTCGGATGCACCGAAGGCGGCACGATTTAGTAAATGAATAATTTCTCTCTCTGTCCAGCCTTTTGCCATGATCTCACCCCCATACAAATGGCTTCTATACATATATATTGCTGTAACTAGGAAATGATGAGTTTTAGCGGCTTATTGTGGCAAAGCATTAAAGCAAATGGTACAATAATGCAAGCGAGAAAAGTTACTTGTATGTACAAGTCATTGATTGACGAAAATACAGAAAAATAGGAGGGAATTTTCGAATGACAGTAACAAACAAAACAATTGAACAATTAGCGGTCGACACGATCCGTACTTTGGGTATCGACGCCGTTGAGAAAGCCAAATCAGGTCACCCAGGTATGGTCATGGGGGCTGCGCCAATGGCTTATGTGCTGTGGAAACAGCATATGAAGCACAATCCATCTAATCCTAAATGGGTCAATCGTGACCGTTTCGTGCTTTCTGCCGGCCACGGATCCATGCTGCTGTACAGCCTACTTCACTTGTGTGGATATGATCTGCCAATGGAAGAGATCAAGAACTTCCGCCAATGGGGAAGCAAAACCCCAGGACATCCGGAATACGGTCATACAGCAGGTGTTGACGCAACAACGGGTCCACTTGGACAAGGTATCGGTATGGCAGTTGGTATGGCCATGGCTGAAGCTCATCTGAGAGAGACTTACAATAAAGAGAACTTCCCTGTAATCGACCACTATACATACGCAATCTGTGGTGATGGCGACATGATGGAAGGCGTTTCATCTGAAGCGGTTTCCTTGGCAGCTCACCTTAAATTGGGCAAATTAATCATGTTGTACGATTCCAATGATATCTCGTTAGATGGCGAGCTTAATATGGCATTTTCCGAGAACGTTGAAAAGCGTTTTGAAGCTTACGGGTGGCAAGTACTGCGCGTAGAAGAGCAAAATGATCTTACGGCGATTTCCAAAGCCATTGCTGAAGCGAAAGCTGATACAACACGCCCTACATTGATTGAAGTGAAAACGACAATCGGTTTCGGTAGCCCGAACAAAGGCGGCAAAGGCGGCCACGTTGGACCTCACGGATCCCCGCTTGGCGGCGAAGAAGTGAAGCTGACGAAGCAAGCTTACGGCTGGCCGGAAGAGCCGGACTTCTTAGTTCCGGACGAAGTTAGAGCGCACTATGCAGAAATTCAAAAAGAAGGCGCTGCAGCTGAACAAGCTTGGAGCAACTTGTTGAATGACTACATCAAAGCATATCCAGAACTCGGTAACCAGTTCAGCGCGGCAGTGAATAATGAATTGCCAGCAGGCTGGGACGCAGATCTTCCGGTTTACAGCACATCAGACAAGCCTATGGCTACTCGTGTTGCTTCCGGTAATGCAATTAACGCGATTGCACCTAATTTGCCGCAGTTGATCGGCGGTTCCGCGGATCTGGCGAGCTCCAACAACACGATGATCAAAGGCGAATCCAACTATAGTGCTAGCAACTATGCAGGCCGCAACTTATGGTTTGGTGTTCGTGAGTTCGGTATGGGTACAGCGATGAACGGTATGGCTTTGCATGGCGGGGTTAAAGTTTATGGAGCTACATTCTTCGTATTCTCCGACTACCTGCGTGCATCGATTCGTCTTGCAGCTCTTATGCAGCTTCCGGTGATCTACGTTCTAACACATGACAGCATTGCTGTTGGTGAAGATGGACCGACGCATGAACCGGTTGAACAATTACCAGCGCTTCGCGTGATTCCGGGCATCACCGTTATTCGTCCTGCAGATGGGAACGAAACATCTGAAGCATGGCGTTATGCGATTTCCAAAGCTAAGGGGCCAGTTGCTCTCGTATTGACTCGTCAAAACCTGCCGATTCTTGAAGGAACAGTTCAAGGCGCGAAAGAAAACCTAAGCAAAGGCGGATACGTTGTATCCGATGCTACTAATGGCAAGCCAGTTGCACAAATCCTGGCAACAGGCTCCGAAGTACAATTGGCTGTCGCGGCGCAAAAGCTTCTTGAAGCCGATGGCATTAACGTTCGTGTCGTAAGCTTGCCAAGCTTGGAACTATTCGAGAAACAGTCCAAAGAATATAAAGACTCCGTCATTTTGCCGGAAGTGAAGAAACGTTTAGCTGTTGAGATGGCTTACCCGCTTGGTTGGGAACGTTACGTTGGCGACGAAGGCTCCATCCTCGGTATCTCCACATTCGGAGCATCCGCACCAGGGGATTTGGTTCTCAAAGAATACGGATTCTACCCAGAGAACGTTGCAGCTAGAGTGAAAGCTCTATTGTCTTAATTAATAGTTAGTTGCCACAGTCCACCTTAGGGTGGGCGTGGCAATATTTTTGTCATTTTAGAGGGGGAACCAATCATTATGTCTAGCTTTGAAAATGTAACTGTTTTAACGAAAGCCAATGTTTATTTCGACGGTAAAGTGACTAGCCGCACTGTTCAATTCGCTGATGGTTCTAAAAAAACTCTCGGCATTTTGCTCCCGGGTGAGTATGAGTTCGGAACAGATGTAAAAGAAATCATGGAAATCCAAGCTGGTGAGCTGAACGTATTGCTTCCAGGCAGCAGCGAATGGATTACCATCAGTGGTCAAGGTGAATTCACAGTTCCTGCGGGCGCGAAATTCAAGCTCGAAGTGAAAACAGTTAGCGATTATATTTGCTCTTATATTCATGAGTAAATAAATTCAGTAATTAAAAATAGGGAAGAGATCTCCCTGCAGATCCCATATATCTATCGGACCGAGTGGCCGAGGATGTATGGGATTTTTTTCGGTTTGGGGTTAGCAAAGCTTACCCATCTCGCGGAAAGCGCGGAAAACGCGCTTATTTGCTCGGGCGCTCCTAAATATGGACTTAGAACAGAGGATGTAGAAGTTAGAGTGGAGTTTCACCGTTTGGCTGACGAGCTTAGGAAAGTGTCAGGGCAGCAGTAGGTGGCTGAATACTCAGCTAAAATCCTATAATCATCAGCTGTCGGCGTAACGCGTTTTAACAATAGTAATCTCTCAGCTCAAACCAAAATAAGAGTCCCTAAGGACTCTTATTTTGACATTTTCTCTTCACTGGAGGTAAATAGAAGTCTCCAAAGACTCTTATTTACACCAATATTCCAATCTAGTGCCGCTTTTTTAACAAATAGAAGTCTTTAAAAGCTTCTATTTTCACTTGAACTCTCGAATTAGCATAAATAGAAGTCCCAAAAGACTTCTATTCTGGCTTCCGTGGGAACACTAACCAATTTTGGCCGTCACCTCCTCTAAAATTAGCCTAAACGAACAATTTCCGCCCTGCAGGATCCAGAATGTATGAGCGAATTCTCTGCTCCCCACTGGGTGGCTTTATTATCCCTTTCCTGTGCAGGCTGCGAAGCCACTTCCGTGCGTGCTCAACTCGGATGCCCAGATGTTCAGCCACTACTTGTGGTTTTAGTGGTNGGCTTTATTATCCCTTTCCTGTGCAGGCTGCGAAGCCACTTCCGTGCGTGCTCAACTCGGATGCCCAGATGTTCAGCCACTACTTGTGGTTTTAGTGGTTCAGTGGTACTCGTAGCCAGCCGAGCGATTTCTTTTTCTCGATGTGTGAGTGATATAAGTTGTGTTTGATCGCCATACCATCGCGCCATGAAGTTGAGGACGACTTGTTGGCAGCGCCGCGGATGCTGGGTGATATCATCGAGTGAGGACCGAAAAACCTTCCATTCGTCCAAAACCAACTGATTCTGCCGCATCAGGTTATCTCCGAAACGAGAGCGGTCAACATCTCGAGCATGCGGACCGTAACAGTCGATCTCGAAACTAATCCGATGTGGCGGACGGAGATATACAAAGTCGACAAATCTGGTGTTGTCTTGAAAATCCCTAACTTCATTCTCGGGATGAAGATGGCGAAAATGCCCAATGAGCGGCCACCAGATTTGCTGCATAATCGATTTTCGGCTTCTCAGACTCTGTCGGCGAGCTTCGGCTCGCAGAGCTCCCGCGGAAAGCGCGGTTTTCGCGCTTATTTGCTCGGGCGCCTAGAATAAGCGCGGTTTTCCGCGCTTAATTGTCTTTGTCTTTTGAGCGGATTTAATTAGAAGACCAGGGGTAGAGAGAGCGGGTATCCATCTGTAGTACTTCTTCGATGTCGCTCATGCGTATCCATAGCTGTTGGATGCTTTGCAGCGTATCAGGTGGAAGCGCCATATGTCGCTGCTTAATCCTAGAAAGGCTTATGCCAATGCATTGGGGGTGTAGTGGATTGACGACAAGGTCATCCAGCAAGACGGTTATTCCAGCCTCTAGGTCGGGGATTTCTTCCATCTTAAGCTGCTGAAACGGAGCAGTTAATGGAATGTACATCGAAGTTTTGCTCCAATCCAGCTCTTGAGGCCGAAAACGCAGCGCCATGAGAAATGGCTGGATGCGCTCTTCATGGAAGTCATAAAAAACAGTCAGCTTAGCCATCAGAGGGTGCTCCTTTTTGCTTCAGATGCTCCAGCTTGTCCATGATAAGGCGAGTTGCATCGGACCAATTGTCCGAATTGTATTTGCTAGCTTGGCTTTGCGTAAATAGCTGGTATTCATGATCCAAAATACCTTGTAGGACGCGCCGTTGAATTTGTTCTATACGCGCTGCTGCAAGCCTATGGGTTACTTGAAATTCTTCGGAGAGCAGGGCAATCATTTCGTTCTTTTGCTCGGGCAGGGGCAGTTTCTTAAGCATTGAAATGGGTATTGCCGCGTAAAGCTGGAATGCCGAAGCGTCCTGCTCCTGCCAATCGACATAGCGATCTGGCATGATCATTTGGTTGCCGGAATGGCGAAGCACATGACAAAGCTCATGCAGGAAGTCTTCCCACTGCTCTTTGGCAGATAATCGACGGTCTACGTTAATGCTGAATTGTCCGTTATTTTCGACAGCCATGCTGCTCATATCCATCGCATAAACCCAAATATGCAGTTTAGCGGCCAAATTGGTCATGCTAAGCTGAACTGGCTCGGTGATATCGTATTGGAGATATAAAGCTTCGACCCATTGTTCTAGAGGGGTGGTTTGGTAGTGAGTGAACAGGACAAACACCTCGTTATAGGAATGTATGTTCGTTTATTTATGGTAAAGAAAAGCCCGTTAGGGCTTGGCTTATTGCAAAAGGATAAGTTCATCAAGATGGCTCCTAAGCCACTGTTACTGCTGACTGTCCGGATCACGGGTCATCTGCTGCTCTTTGATGAAGTTCCAGAAGCGGAGCATTTCGTCTCGGCGCTCTTTGGGCGCATTTTTGAAATCTTTGAAAAATAAGCTGACTTCAGGATCATCGACTTCCACGGAACCGGCTCCAGACGCTCCATCGAGCGACTCTTCTTCTGTCGGAGCAAATCCAGCAAGCAGCAGAAGCTCGTCTTTATCAGCACTTCTAAGAGCATCAGCTAAGGCGATAACCGTTTCCCTGGATGGGTTGAAGCGGTTATTCTCTATGGAGTTAATAAACGAATAACTAACACCGGACCGTTCGCCAAGTTCTCTAAGGGAAAAATGGTTCTGCTGACGCAGACGCCGGATTCGAATGCCGAATTGTACCATATCTTTCATCGCTTTATCACCTGATTCTATTGTAAAGGGTTGACGGTACAAAAAACAAGAGGGTTCGGCAAGAAAGTTTTGATTTTCAATACATTTTGTGTTGAATTTTAAAACAAGAAGATGTATGATTTGTTTAGAAATTCAAAACGACAAATTTTAGGAGGTGGTCGGAGAATGGTGGAACGTATTTTACACATAGAGCAAGAACAAATTGACCGGCGGGCAACGCGCAAGCGGGTGGAAGACGTGCTCGAAACGGTTCGTATGTACCGGTTGATCGGTGATGTGCGGAGAGAGAGAGGAGCGATTTCGGGCTCGAATCAGGTGCTCAAAATGGAGGAGCAGGCAGCTGTGTACCAGGCAGATATGGAGGAACAACTGGTTGGTTTATGCGCTGAGGTAGAGCAAGCGTTGTTGCTGCTTGATGAACTTGAACAGGAAATTGTCAGCAAACGATATTTGCAAAGGGACAAGTTATTCGATTTCTTGCTGTTCAATGAGCTGAATTTGAGCGAGCGCACGTATCGCCGGGTGAAGGCTAAGGCGATAGCTAAGCTAGCTTACATGCTGCGGCTAGAGGTGATACTTTCTTAAGGATCAATGTTGGTATGGCTCATGGGCGATAGGGAGCACACCTATATAAGAACATATAACCGGCTAGGATAGTGTGACCGTAAGTTGGCCGCTTGTTGGCAGTTCGTTAGAGTGGGACCGTGGTAAGATCGTTGTGTAGAGTAGTGAGGGAGGTGATTATGCTGAACAGGACGCAAGGGATAATGTCCAGATTGAGCAGATCTGTGAGGGCTGCTTAGGGACGAATGGAAGGAGTGAAGCGAGTGGTAGTGAGTTCTTTTAGGTAGTGACCGTTTTGAAAAGAAAAAAAGTGTTTTGAATTTCAAAACACTCAACGCCAACACAAACACCAAGACCAAGACCAAGACCAAGACCAAGACCAAGACCAAGACCAAGACCAAGACCAAGACCAAGACCAAGACCAAGACCAAGACCAAGAGCAAGAGCAAGAGCAAGAGCAAGAGCAAGACCAAGAGCAAGACCAAGAGCAAGACCAAGAGCAAGACCAAGAGCAAGACCAAGAGCAAGACCAAGAGCAAGAGCAAGAGCAAGAGCAAGAGCAAGAGCAAGAGCAAGAGCAAGAGCAAGAGCAAGAGCAAGAGCAAGACCAAGAGCAAGACCGAGACCAACACCAACACCAACACCAAGACCAAGAGCAACACCAACACCAAGACCAAGACCAAGACCAAGACCAATACCAATACCAATACCAAGACCAAGACTAAGACCAAGACCAAGACCAACACCAAGACCAAGACCAACACCAACACCAACACCGACACCAATACCAATACCAATACCAATACCAATACCAACACCAATACCAATAACAAGACCAACACCAAGACCAAGACCAAGACCAAGACCAAGACCAAGACCAAGACCAAGACCAAGACCAGTACTAACACTAACACCAGCACTTATAACTTTGTGGTAAGCGAGAACGTTGGAGTGAAGTGCTGTAACGATGTTTTGGGGACTGTCGATTAATTGTGGACAGTTTTAACGTGAACGGACACATGCAGAGAATGTATATGATTTTTCGGATATATATACAGAATCAGGACTCAAATCACGTTTTGTATATGAAATTTCGAATAGAATCGACTGATTCTTTGTGTGTGCCGCTCATTATGTATGATTTTTCGCATACATTTTGTGGTCTATGAACAGTTAATCGACAGGCTCTTTTGCATCGTTACAGAGGGCTTCGGTGGTGAGATCGTCGCTGAGACGATGTAAAACATGCTTATAGATGAGACAAAGAATCGGGAACGTGCTGTAACGATTTTTACACAGGAAGGAGATGAAAGAATTGAATGATTAACATGGGAAATCAGCTAGCACTTTATCTACAGTCGAAAGGTGAGGGAGCACTCGGGAGAGACATGTTCGTGGACGTTGTTCCACAGTCCCCCGATGAGGCCATTTGGCTCAGTCACGTTGGTGGCAGCGCAGAGTTCAAGCTGGACGCGCCGAGTAGCTGGCGCAAGCTGAGTTTGAACGTGAGAAGTTCAACGTCGGCGGGGGCGCAGGATCGCATCTGGAGCGCTATTAACAAGCTGCTCGATCCGGATGACGGTGTCATCGAGGTGGACGGGCAAACTTACACGGTGCAAATTGCTGCGCTTCCTACTGTGCAGGACAAGGATGGGGCAGGCAGATGCCTCATGAAATCTGTCCTGATCCTTCGGCAAGTAAAGCCTGTTCTAGAAACTTGGCTGAAAGCTATATCCGTATTTACGGAAGCGGCTTTAGGCTCGCAGTGGCGCGTATACCGTGGATTCATCGGTACGTGTCGACCTAGCGTCTCATGGCAGTGTTTGAGTGTACAGAGTGCATCGACGTCAAGAGGTGCTTGCCAGCTTACGAAACAATTCGTTGGGCAGATTGCTGCGAGGTCAGCAAATGAGTATCAGTTGGCCGCTCAAATATTACTGCTGGGACTGGCTGAACAAGCTAAATTGCCAACTGGAAGCAGGTGGTTAACGGTGATTAATTCCAGTGCAGCGATTCGATCGGGGGATTTGTCTACGGGGGTCCTGACCGTTACTTTGACTGGGGCAGTTGCAGCTCCGCAAGGCACGTATCCACCCATGGCAGGCTTACACACAGCATCACAAATTCATAATTGAGGCTTCTTAATCCCTACAGCCTCCCCAACCAATCTCAACAGAAAGGAGCAAATACGAATGAACCAAATCGGTTTTAACCTGATTTCTGCCACGCTCGGAGGGCTCGCAACCTATGCCTTCGGCGAGTGGAACGAACTTCTTAGCCTATTTCTAATGGCGATACTCGTCGATTATGTAACGGGCATTGCCGCCTCGATGAGGGAGCAGCGTGGACTTAATAGCCAAGTTGGCTACTGGGGGCTTGCCCGCAAAGGGTTGATGCTGCTCGTGATTATGCTGGCTCAACGTATGGATATTCTCATGAATACAGGCCTGATGATGACGGGCGCGATTTATTTTTACTTGGCGAATGAGTTTATATCCATTACTGAAAATTATGGACGATTAGGGCTGCCGCTGCCCAGCTTTATGAAGCGGATGATTCAAGTGCTGCGAGGCAAGGAGGAGGGGTTATGAGCAAAGAAAGCTTTATTGATCAATTAGCTTCAGCAGCACGAGCGGATATGCGGGAGTTTGGTATTTTAGCTAGTGTCACAATCGCGCAGGCTATTCTTGAAAGTGGCTGGGGTCGCTCAGCTCATGGTAATAATTTGTTTGGGATCAAGGGGAGCGGACAGCAGTAAGTGGCGCAGGAATTCATAAACGGCAAGTGGATACAAATTGTAGGCGGCTTTCGTGTGTACGACAGCTGTTGCGATAGCATACGTGATCAATCGCTGCTGCTTGCTGGCAATCCTAGGTATGCGAATGTGTTAATTGAGAGGGACTACAGATGTGCAAATAAGGAGCTGCAGCACGCAGGTTATGCAACAGATCCGCAGTATGCGGACAAGCTGATTCGGATTATTGAAGGGAGCGAGCTAACTCGTTTTGATCAGATAGAGGAGGAGAGGGGGGATATGATGAGTTCTGATGATAACCAATAAGATTATTAACTTCTTATCCCCTGCTTGGATGAGCACAGAGGTTGCAGAAGCTAAGAGTGGAGTTTCACCGTTTGGCTGACGAGCTTAGGAAAGCGTCCGGGCAGCAGTAGGTGGCTGAATATGGCTGAATACTCAGCAAAAATCAGATAATCATCCGCTGTCGGCGTAAAACACTAGTAACCCTTCATCTCGAACCAAAATAAGAGTCCCTAGGGACTCTTATTTTGGCATTTTCTCTTCACTGGAGGTAAATAGAAGTCTCCAAAGACTCTTATTTACACCAATATTCCAATTTGGTACCGCTTTTTTAACAAATAGAAGTCTTTAAAAGCTTCTATTTTCACTTAAACTCTCGAATTAGCATAAATAGAAGTCCCAAAAGACTTCTATTCTGGCTTCCGTGGGAGCACCAACCAATTTCAGCCGCCCCTCCTCTAAAAATAGCCTAAACGAAAAATTTCCGCCCTGCAGGATCCAGAATGTATGAGCGAATTCTCTGCTCCCCGCTGGCTGGCTTTATTATCCCTTTCCTGTGCAGGCTGCGAAGCCACTTCCGTGCGTGCTCAACTCGGATGCCCAGATGTTCAGCCACTACTTGTGGTTTTAGTGNGGCTTTATTATCCCTTTCCTGTGCAGGCTGCGAAGCCACTTCCGTGCGTGCTCAACTCGGATGCCCAGATGTTCAGCCACTACTTGTGGTTTTAGTGGATCAGTGGTACTCGTAGCCAGCCGAGCGATTTCTTTTTCTCGATGTGTGAGTGATATAAGTTGAGCTTGATCGCCATACCATCGCGCCATGATGTTGAGGACGACTTGTTGGCAGCGTCGCGGATGCTGGGTGATATCATCGAGTGAGAACCGAAAAACCTTCCATCCGTCCAAAATCAACTGATTCTGCCGCATCAGGTTTTCCCCGAAACGAGAGCGGTCAACATCTCGAGCATGCGGACCGTAACCGTCGATCTCGAAACAAATCCGATGTGGCGGACGGAGATATACAAAGTCAACGAATCTTGTGTTGTCTTGAAAATCTCTTACTTCATACTCGGGATGAAGATGGTGAAAATGCCCAATGAGCGGCCACCAGATTTGCTGCATAAATTGCTTTTCAGCATGACCATGCCCCTCCTTTAACCGGCGCAATCGCTCTCCTGAGCGTTTCTCCTTATGGAATCTTACAAAGTTTTCATGCTCTTTTACAAACTCCATCATTCCAACCTCCGACTATAAAGTGATTTTTCTTATTTTCTCGCTATGTTCAACTTTAAGTTGAGCAGTGGTGTGGGCTAGCCTGGTGTAGTGTAATGTAGTGTAGTGTAGTGTAGTGTAGTGTAGTGAAGTGTAATGTGTAGCATTGCAGTTTGGTCTAACGTGGTATGTGTAGTGTAGTGTAGTGTAGTGAAGTGTAGTGAAGTGTAGTGTAGTGTAGTGTGTAGCATTGCAGTTGTGGTCTAACGTGGTATGTGAAGTGAAGAGTAGTGTGTTGCAGTGCAGTTTGGTCGAACGTGGTAAGTGAAGTGTAGTGTAGTGTGTAGCATTGCAGTTTGGTCTAACGTGGTAAGTGAAGTGAAGTGTAGTGTGTTGCAGTGCAGTTTGGTTAACGTGGTATGAGTAGTGAAATGAAGTTAAATGAAGTTAAATGAAGTTCAACACCTCCCCTGCAAAATAAAAACACCGCCTCTCCCAAAAGGGAAAGACGGCATGTTCTTCACGCGTCGCGTAAACCTATATCACTATTGCTTTAATGTATCATCACTATTTCTTTAATGAATAATCACTATTTCTCTAAGGGTTTCTTTTAAAAGGTTCTCCTACATCGCATAAGCAATATGATCCTCAATATACTGCTCCAGCTTGATCCGTACATAAGGCGGCAAAGCTGACAGCATGCAGCCATAACGGAAGCTGCGGCCGTCAGGCTCGATGCGAATCACGCGAGCGGTGATGGGCGGGAGCTCCGCTTCCTGCGGGAAGTGGATGACGATGAACATGTCCGGCGCAAGTGGGGCGGCAGATGTGATCTGCAGTCCGCTCTCGGACAAGTCGAAGAGGGTGCCGTCGATGTTTTGGCCGGAGAAGGAACCTTCCTGCTCCCATTGGTAAATGGACAGCTTCAGGCTAATGTCCAGCTTCACGCGCGTGTTCCGGCGGCGTTCGCGGCCAGAAAGCGGTGAAGCCGGCTTCTCTGTAGCAACGACAGGCTCGCTAGGTCGAACGACTTGCTGCCCCATCCATTCTTCGTAACACTGAATGACGGAGCTCAAATCTTCTTCACCCAGGCCTTTGCTTAGGCCGATTTGGAATAAGTTAGCAGCTGACTGCAGCATGGGAGTCGGCAGTTGGAACTTGCCCGTAATTTCCTGCGCAAGCTGCAGATCCTTCAGCATCAGCTTCAGGGAGAATTGGTTGCTGAAATCGCGATCGATAATCTTATCGCCTTTCAGTTCAACCATTTTGCTGTTTGCTCCGCCGGAGCGAACAATCTCTAAGAATTGAGCAGGGTTCACCCCTGCTTTAGTTGCAATCGATAAGCCTTCGGCTAAGCCGGCTAAATTAATGCCCACCATCGTGTTGTGGGCAAGCTTGGCGTACGAACCGGAGCCGCTCGGCCCGAGGTAAAGTGCTTTGCTGCCAAGTGCGAGGAATACATCTTGATGCTCGTCGAACACTTCTTGGCTGCCGCCGACCATGAAAGTAAGCGTGCCTGCTTCGGCAGCAGGTTTACTGCCTGTGACAGGCGCGTCGAGGAAGTCGACGAAATGTGCCGCGAGCTCCTCAGCCAGCTTTTGACTTGTTTGCGGGGCTACGGTACTGGAGTCAATAATCGTCAGAGCGGGATGAATGCCACTCAGAATGCCCTGCTCACTGTAGAACGTTTCTAACAGTGAAGCGTCATTGCTAAGCATTGTAATTAAAACATCCGAACTGCGAGCTACTTCAGCAGGCGTCAAACCCACTTCGGCACCAAGATGGGCCAGCTCGTCCGCTTTTTCAGCAGTCCGATTATATACGGTTACCATAAAACCTTTTTGTATAAGGTTAGCAGCCATGGGTTTGCCCATAGTGCCAAGTCCAATAAAGCCGATACGTTTCATGATCCTTCACCTCTAGAATCATTTTATCATGGCAATTATAACCTGTGAATTACTTTATAGGGATCTTTGTTCGGAGACCAAAGTCTCTCCGCTTACGCGATCCCTCATCGCTCCAATATCATTCAATATAGGATCGCTTACTTGCTTTTGGACAGGCAAATAAGTATGCTAAGAAAAGGAAAAAAATAGAGATGGAGGCGATCATAGTGAGTAAGAAACTACAATTTGATTACAGTAAAGCACTATCCTTTTTATCCCAGCATGAGGTTGATTATTTGGCGGCTCAAGTAGAGCTTGCACATGAACAGCTGCATAACAAAACGGGTGCAGGTTCCGATTATTTAGGATGGGTTGATCTTCCTGAGAATTATAATCGTGAAGAGTTTGCTCGTATTCAGGCTTCCGCTAAACAAATTCAATCCGACTCCGAAGCGTTAGTTGTTATCGGTATCGGTGGTTCCTATTTAGGCGCGCGCGCGGCGCTGGAAATGTTGTCTCATTCTTTCTATAATATTTTGCCAAAAGATAAACGTAAGACGCCTGAGATTTATTTCGTGGGAAATAACATCAGCTCTACCTATGTTACGCATTTGCTTCAACTGCTTGAAGGCAAAGATTTCTCTGTGAATGTGATCTCGAAGTCCGGTACGACAACAGAGCCAGCGATTGCTTTCCGTATTTTCCGTGAATTGTTAGAGAAGAAATATGGCAAAGAAGCTGCGCGCAAACGTATCTACGCTACAACGGATCAAGAGAAGGGTGCTCTCAAAACACTCGCAACAGCAGAAGGCTACGAAACTTTTGTCATTCCAGATGATGTAGGCGGACGTTATTCGGTACTAACAGCTGTTGGTTTATTGCCAATCGCGGCAGCAGGCATTGATGTGGAAGCGATTATGAAAGGCGCGGCGGATGCGCAGCATGAATTCTCTAATCCGAAATTGAGTGAGAATCAGGCTTATCAATATGCTGCTGTTCGAAATTCGCTCTACCGCAAAGGGAAAACGATCGAAATTCTCGTCAATTACGAGCCTTCCCTGCATTTCGTATCGGAATGGTGGAAGCAGCTGTTCGGTGAAAGCGAAGGCAAAGATTACAAAGGTATTTATCCAGCATCGGTAGACTTCTCGACGGATCTGCACTCCATGGGTCAGTTCGTTCAAGATGGCAACCGGATTC
Organism: Paenibacillus sp. Soil787; assembly: GCF_001429545.1. GTDB lineage: Bacteria > Bacillota > Bacilli > Paenibacillales > NBRC-103111 > Paenibacillus_E. The sequence goes on along the minus strand of NZ_LMSP01000009.1, from coordinate 35,882 downwards.
TGTTTGAAACAGTCATTCAAGTGGATCAAGTGGCTGATCATATTACAATTGGCACGGATCCTGACGATTTGGACGGACTCAACTTCCTGAGCGGGAAAACGATGGATTTCGTGAATAAGAAAGCTTTCCAAGGTACGATGCTTGCTCACACGGACGGTAACGTACCGAACCTGATCGTAACGCTGCCAGATATGACGCCTTACTCCTTCGGATATATGGTGTATTTCTTCGAAAAAGCATGCGGTATCAGCGGTTACCTGATGGGTGTGAATCCTTTTGACCAACCAGGTGTTGAAGCTTATAAAAAGAACATGTTTGCCCTCTTAGGCAAACCGGGTTATGAGAAGGAAAAAGCCGAGCTGGAAGCACGCTTGCAGAACTAATTCATGTATGTCAGACAGAAAAACGATCAATCCTATCGGATTGGTCGTTTTTTCCATGGATAATTTCCATTATTTATGTGGTAAATTTTCTTTCTATATTGTCGAAGTCAAAGGATGTGTGTAGAATATAATGAAACAGATGATTCCTTCTACCAAGAAAGGTCGGCTATGCTAGCACATTTCAAAACTATCCAATCGTACGGATCGTCGGAAATCATCATCAAGAAGTCGCGTTTCATCGGTCATGCCAAACCGGTAGAGTCAGAAGAAGAAGCTACCCTATTTATTGAAGCTATCAAGAAGGAACACAGGTCGGCAACCCATAACTGCAGTGCTTATGTCATCGGAGAAAGGGATCAAATTCAGAAGCAATCTGATGACGGGGAACCGAGTGGTACAGCAGGAAAGCCGATTCTGGAAGTGATTAAGCATCAAGGACTTAAGAATATCGTTGTTGTCGTTACCCGTTATTTCGGCGGCATTATGCTTGGCGCGGGCGGACTCATTCGGGCTTATACGGATGGAGCCGTGGTAGGCATTGAAGCAGGACAGCCAATTTATAAAGTCAATCATCAGCAAGTGCTGATTGAGGTGGATTATACGTGGTATGGCAAACTCGAGAACGAGCTAAGAAGTCAGGGGATGCTCCTAGGGGACATTCAGTTTACGGATAAAGTGACTGCGGCATGTTATCCTTTGGCTGCGGCAGCGGAAGCATTTATCAACTGGGCAACAGATTTTACACAAGGTCAAGGCGTTGTTATCGCAGGAGAGAACGAATACATGGTTCATAAGAGCTTGCCGGAATAGGCAGGCTCGGGCTACAAGGCACAACTAATTTCATAGAAGCTAAGGATGCGGAGGGATAGGAATGGCTAGGAAAGCAGTCGCGCAAGAGCTTAGCAGAGAACGAATACTTGCGGAAGCGCGGGAATTATTCGCTACTTTTGGCTATCGCGCTTTAACGATGCGCAGCATCGCAAAAGCAATGGGGTACAGCCATGGTGCGTTATATTACCATTTTAATGAGAAAGCTGAACTGTTTTATGCGTTAATTAAGGAAGATTTCTCCGAATTAGTACAGCGTCAGCGGGAAATGATTGTTCGAGAGCAAGGGTTTAGCGTGAATCTGCTTCAAAAGTTGATGATGGAGTTCGTGCGATTTGGTTTGAACAATCCACATCATTACGAAATGATGTTCATGATTAACGAGCCAGAACTGCAGCAATATTCGCGTACCGAGCAAGCCCAATCCTTGGAAATGTTTGCTATTGTCATCCGTCAAGTGGTGGCAGACCAACCGGGAGCCGAGAGCAGGAAGTTTACACTTCCGTGGAATTTGTTTATGTCCTTACATGGCCTAATTTCGTATTGTATTCAGTTTAAACAATCCTATGAGGATACGCGGAAACTGGCTGAAGAGCATATCCGTCTCATCTGTGTCAGCTTAGATTTAGATTCCTATGAACAACAGCGTCCGCTTGTGACACTCGTCAATACAGAATCTGCATAGATCAGTAAGTGGATTTCATTTTACAACATCCGATAAGTGCTTTAGAATAACAGAAGGGGAGCTTGCTCCTTAATGTGGCACACGCGCTTAGAGGAAGGAAGAACATAAATCTATGGATTTGAACATTTGGTCGGAAGAAAACGTGGAATATATGTTTGAAGAAATTAAGAGAAAGCTTCGCATGGCTACCGGTGGGTCGATTAAAGCCTCGAACGTCAAGCAAGAAGTATATGAGGATTTGAAGGACTTGTACGACTTGGTCGTCAGCAAAAATAATTTCAGCATTAGCGAAATTGATGCGATTACCACAGAGCTTGGTAAGATTCGTAAAGCATAAGCACTTTTTATCCATAAAATTGTCGTTATCTTGGCCTTAGGGCTGGAGATGCGGCAATTTTTTTTGCGTAGATAAGAAGAGAGGGCAACCGCGTATTTTTACAGGAGAATGGACAGCTATCCAAGCGATGTTACCTAAACAACCGTACACTGTAGAGTAATGTATCACTGTTGGCTGAAGGAGGTGGACGTTCGTGGCATCCAAAATTCGTAAAGACGACGTTCGGAAATTGGTCGGAAAAAATATCGTGGCTCTTAAGAAAGACGGAACTCAAGTAACTGGTAAATTGGTGCGGATTAGCGGTAACACGTTGATTGTTGCTCCACAAAAAGGCAAAAAGGTTCAAGTAAAAGCCATTATTCCATTGGTTTTGTTTGATCTGTTAGCAATTGGTACAGCACCTTATGCTTATGGTGGATTCGGATACGGCCCTGGCTTTGGTTATGGCGGTTATCCTTATGGCGGCTTCGGCGGTCCAGGATTCTTCTGGTAAAGGAGGACTCTTTCCCGAATGGGGAAAGGGTTCTTTTTTTTAGATTTGTATGTTTTGGTTTGTGCGAGCTTAAGGAGAAGAAGTAACTGTGGTTGTGATACTGCAATAATGCAGGCTTTTTTCTTACGAATAGCTCCTGTTCGTACATTCCTGCAATAGTGCAGGCTTTTGCGGTCTTTTTTTGATTTCAGGAAGGAAAAGCTAAAATTCCTGCAGAATAGCAGGCTTTTCCTTTTTTTAAATGATTTTAGCAAAAATACCTGCACTTTCGCAGTAATTGTGGGCCGTTCAGATAATCTCGTTTACCATTGAAGAGGCTTAAATCGGAAACCATCGTCATAAATACATATTTGAGGTTGCTTGTTGAATCTAATCCTATTCTCGGTTGAACGCTGTTGTAGAATGTGCAACAAATGTTCTCTAAATCCAGCATTTCTCCCTTCGGTGTTGCATAATGCACAACAATTAGGCCCTAAAAAAGCCATTTCGCAACAAATCGACTAAAAATGATGTACAAACTGCAACTTCATCATGAAAAATAGCTTTTAGGAGAGTGAATTGTTATAGAAACTACAACATTGCTTACCACCTTAGCCCATCTACCTGCACGAAATTTTGTATATGACTCTAATATCGAATTTTGAAGTCATGCCTTCCTGTTGGGAGGAGGGATACTGAATGAATCTTCTGCAATAATCGCGTGGTCAACGCGGAGTAGTTACACTCGCAAAGCTAGTTATGATTGCAAGAGAGCTTAAAGTTTATGGCACCAATCCGGCTCTGGATGAATAGGCTAACATACAAGTCTCCGGCCCAAGTCCCTCAAGCTGGGCAATGAAGCTGGTAGTTATCCAAATACAGGGAGTGAGCAGTGTGCCGAGTTCCATCGTTTTTAACATGATTAATATAAACAGTCAAAATACGAATGCCACCGTCGGGATCGGTGAGAATGCGCAATCCAGCTGGGATTCACACAGCAAGAACAATTACGGGACCGGTCAATGGATCGGAAATGCCGTCTCCGCCAATATTGTTAATTTCATCTATGACAACGACTTTATTGATGCACCAATTAATGATCAGGACTTTAAACCAGCTGTTACTAATCAGGCATAGTTGAATGGTGGGTGAATGTCGTGCTGAAATTACCGTGCCCGCTAGAGCCGCCGCTCATTGAATTTGATTCTATCCATGTTAATTCCATATCCGATGCATCCGGTATTTTTATTGGCACAAATACACAAGTGAATTGGTCTACAAGCGGGAAAACGAACAACGGCCTTGGAGAAATAGACGGTGATCATAATTATGTGCTTTATAATATCAACACGGTTTACGATAATGACATCATCGATGCACCTTATACCAAAGGGGACTTGATCATCGGCCGTGTATAAAAAAAGAATGCTCCGCAGCTGCTTCAATCAGCAGTTTGCGGAGCATTTGTCGTATGTTCCGCCTGCGGGCTGGCGGGAGCAGGGGTGTAGCCGGATGCCTGAGCTTGGCTAGTAATCATGTCCTGCAGCCAATCGGGCGTTTCGTTATCGCCGATATTGAGCATATCAAGAAAATCGGAGTCGCTCAGCATAGAACGAGTTCCGACTAACTGATTGTTGTCGCCTTCGACAGCGCCAAAGCCCTGGACCGTTTTCTGATTGCTTTGAAAATCGGTCGGCCAATTATTGCCCATATTGAGGCAGGACGCGCTTTGTACCGATCCGATGCGGATTGAGCCGATAATGAACGTTGGGGACATGAAGGAGGACACCTTATATCACCTCTCTCTATGATTTTGTGTATTTATAGCCGGTCGAGGTTCGTTCTGTTTTCGGAGCGGCAGCAGCTTGTGAAGCAGCATCTACACCTTCAGCAGCTGTACGAGAGCCGGCGGCTTTACTTTCTTTTGACACTTGAGCACGTTTAAAAGCTTCATCAACCGGTGCACTTTTTTCACTTGGCTTGGCACCGAAATTGTTGCCTAAATTCAAAGAACCGCTCAGTTCCTTGATATCGAGTTGATCCAGCCGAAAGGTTAAGTTTTCTAAAACGGGTTGATGAATATGCAAGGTATCTATATGTATCTTCGGGTGTTTGGCAGTAAGATCAGCTAATTCTTCTTCCAATTTGCGAAGACGCCGTTCTAATTGCTGAACATGTTGATCATGAACGTGAGATATGGCTGCAGTTCTAGCTTCGGATTTAGCTTCGGATCTAGCCTCTGATCTAGCCTCGGATCTAGCCTCGGATCTAGCTTCTGATTTAGCTCCAGAACCAGCTTCAGTTCTAGCTGGAGATGATACTTTCGCATCAGCTGTTGCTGTAGTTGGCTGCGTTTTGGGCGGGGACGTTTTCTTTTTTTGAAACCACATAAGGAATCTCAGCTCTTCCGTGTAGATGGTTTAACATCAAAGGTGTCGCCATCTTGGACAGTATGCTTGCCACCCAGAATAACATTGTGCTCCCCGCTTATTTCCCCGAGCCCCTGATTAATCTTCTCGGAATGACGCCTACCGATGATCCGATTCGTACCTTTATTCACGCTGGATGTTTCCGCGATTCCATCAATATGAATAGATTGAAATTGTATGCGCACCACAGTTTATCCCTCCAATCCTGCATTTCCGAACGCTCTCTTTTATTTATATGGGGACAAAGGGAGAATCATTTCTCTTTTTGCTAAAGATTAATTTTCTTATCTACTGAAAAAGATTACCAACCAGTCGGCCAATAAGGCCGGTTAGAAGGTAATCTTTATTTGGTATCAGTGTGCTCATTACGTGAACTGTATAGGGATAACTTTCTCTCCATCCGAAGGAGCAAGCGGGATTCGAATGATGAGCAAACCGTTGTGATACTGCGCCCGCATTTGAGCGGTCATAGCGTTACCGGGCAGGCGGAAAACTCTCTCGAATGCACCGAAGTACCGCTCGGACAACCGCATTTGCTCATCGAGTACTTGGTAGGGCCGTACGAGCATGCCGCGCATAAGCAGGGATTGGTCACGGAAAGAAAGCTGAATGTGCTCGGGTGAAGACAATCCGGGAACTTCAGCCACAACAACGAGTTCCTGTGGTGTCTCATACATATCAACTCTTGGCCCGGTTAGCGGGATGATACTGGCAATATCCTGCCAGAATTCGGGGCCCAGCACATCGCCGGCTTGCGCCGACAGCCCTTTCCAATCGGGCTTAGGCGTTCGGTTGCCTGGGGGATTCATCGGCCATCATCACCTGACTTCTACATAGAAAGTAGCGCTGCGAGCAGCTTGCTACTAGTTTATGTACACCCGCGGCGGAATATGGCTTCTCTCATGAACCTATCGCTGCGGCGGCCGCTGATTAGCGAGCTGCTGCTGCGCCATGCGCACGAGCTCACGCACCATGGCCCCACCAATCGGACCGCCGACCTTGCCCGCGTCTTCCGAGCTAAGCTGCCCGTTGTAGCCTTGCTGAAGGGGAACGCCAAGCGTTCGGGCTACTTCGTATTTGACGAGATCAGGTCGTTCTGGGTTGACATTATACCCCTGATTCTTCATGACTTGCGCCTTGAGCAGTCCAAGGCCGTGTTCTGATCCGGGCACGATGGCCCGGTTGCTTCTTCTTCGTGCCATTAGGCATCACCTCTTGGTGATTAGGATGCCCCAGGGTTGTCCGTGCCATGAGTTCGGAATGTAAAATATTTATGTCCCAAATAATTTCCAATCGTATACAAGCCATTCCCAACCAAAATGGCAGCATTATGCAGCCAATCTGCCCGCACGGATGGCACGACAGATCCTGCCGCTTCAGCAAGCGCCCAACTTAAACCATAAGAGAGGCCATAACAGCTCAAAATTACAACAGCAAATTTCCACCAACTGCTGCCGACGCTAACATTGGAACGAAACGTAAATGTACGATTCAGCGTGTAGCTAACAATAGCGCCTAGGGTATTTCCTGCGAAAGTAGATATCCAATAATTGAGATGAAACAGATTAAAGAAAGCAAAGCTGGCTGAAAGACCAACCAACGTATTGAACAGGCCGACAAGTAAGAAGCGCGCGAAGCTGCTAGTCATCAAAGCTTTTATCCGGTTCATCGTATGCTCACCGAGTGGATAGCGTACGGACCGCTTCTTGATCCTGTCCAGCTGATGTCAAATCTTTCTCGATGACGAAAAGCGGACGCTGCTTCACCTCTTTATATATTTTACCTATGTACTCACCAATTAAGCCGAGAGCGAGAAGCTGAACGCCGCCAATGAACCAAACTGAAAGAATAAGCGATGTCCAACCGGTAACGTTCTCTCCGAGGATTTTGCCTACAATTGCGTATAAACCGGCAACGACACTGAGTGCGAATAGGAGGAAACCCATCATGGTGACGAAGCGAATGGGGGTTACACTGAACGATGTGATGCCATCGAAGGCGAATGCGAGCATTTTGCGAAGCGGATATTTGGATTCTCCGGCAAAACGTTCTTTACGGTCGTAATAGACCTGAGTGGATGGGAAGCCGAGTAGAGGCACCATGCCGCGCAGAAATAAATTGACCTCTTGAAATTTCTCCAAATTTTCGAGGGTACGCTTACTCATTAAGCGGAAATCGGCATGATTGTAATGAATTTTCACACCAAGCGATGTCATTAGCTTATAAAAACCTTGGGCCGTAACCCGTTTGAAAAACGTATCCGCTGAGCGATCCTGTCGGATGCCGTAAACGATATCGTATCCTTCATGGAATTTGACGATAAACTCGCGAATAACATTCGTGTCATCTTGCAGATCGGCATCAATGGAAACGACGCAGTCCGAATAGGACTTGGCTTTCATAAGCCCGGCAAGCAAAGCGCTTTGATGCCCAGCATTTTTCGCGAGCTTAAGCCCAGTAATAAAGGGACTCGAAGCGTGGAAGCGCTCAATAAGCGTCCAAGTGGCATCCTTGCTGCCATCGTCGACAAACAGCACTGTGCTTGTGGCGGCAATTAGTTTATCAGAGATGAGAGTTTGTAACACGCTGGTAAGCTGGAATACCGTTTCTGGGAGTACCTCTTCTTCGTTATAACAGGGGACCACAATGGTCAAAACGGGATAAACCACAATACTCGTCTCCATTCTGCTAAGGGGATTAAAGGATGATATATGGCTTTCATTATATCGTAATGTATGTAAAATATTAATTTTTTAACGAAAATTAAACATTTTTAACCAATCAACGTCCATATTAATAAGGGCTTTACGAATCCTTAACTTGGTAATTTAGGACGAATCAGGTAAATTTACAGAAAAGAAATATGATGTTCGGATAGGAGAGATGGATGATGGAACCACGGCAAGAGAAAACGCCACAAAGAGGGAAGGTCAATGTGATACTGTCGATTGTCTTGCTTGTCCTTATTTCTCGGGCACTCATGCTATTTACTGGCTATATCGGGATGAATTTGTTCAGTAAATCGTCTGAGGTACCAGTGTATATGCAGAATGTGCCCGGCACCTTATCCAAGTGGACGCTGAAATTCCCTGGAGAACTAGCTTCTACGGAGAAGGTGAAATTAGAGGATTTTATCAAGTTTGATACGTATTCCTATTTAAAAATTGCCACCCAAGGCTATGATAAGGTCCGGATGGACGAACCACACACAGCTGCTAGTTGGGTTTTCTTCCCATTGTTTCCGCTGCTTATTTTCTTGCTTGGTAAAATATTTTGGTTCGAACCTGCGATAGTCGGTATGATTATTTCGAATCTATGTTTGCTCGGAGCTTTAATTTATATTTATTTTATTGCCCTGCAGCGGGGACTCAGTGAGCGTCAGGCAGGAACCGTACTGTTATTAATTGTGATTTACCCATCGTCGCTTTACTATACCCTACCGTACACAGAGAGTCTATTTCTGCTGCTCTCGGCAGCCTCCATCTATTATGCAGGCAGCCGAAAGTATGCACTCGCCTTTATAGCTGCCAGCTTATCCACCGTAACCAGGGTACCTGGGTTTATCAACCTTGCATTTGTGATGGGTACCGTGTTTATGGACGAAGGGTTCACATGGACCTGGCGCTATCTGAAATGGTCGTTGTATAGCTTTTTATCCCTTATCCCAATGGGAATTTATCTTCTACATATGAAAATCATTACCGGTGATTTCTTGGCTCCTTTTCATGAGCAGAGCTTGCACTGGTTCCGGTACACAACAATACCATTTATCAATTATGTTGGTTATTTGAGAAAGCCTTACTTCTCCACACCTGATGGCTGGGATAACGGCTTCATTGCTTTTACTGTATCGACGGCTGTGTTTGTCGTATTTTTGAGTTACCTCATTGTTCACTTGAAAAAGCTTTTGACAAATAAGCATGAGCTGCTATTTTTCGTTTATGGCTTGCTGCTAATCGTCATCCCATTTTCAAGTCAACCCTTATTTCTCGTAAGCGTCGTACGCTATATGATGGTGAGTATACCGCTTTATTTCTACTTAGTTAGGTTAACTGAAAAGTGGGAAAATGCCCGGGTTTTCTTTATGATGCTGTTTATGATTCTACAGGTTTTCGTGACGATTGGCTTTTTTAATGGGTATTATTTTGTGATCTAAACAGGGTTGAATAACAAAGCGGCCGGAACGTGAAATCATCGTCCCAGCCGCTTATTACTTCATTACCATCCAAATCCGAAAGTACTAAGAACGATAACCAAGAGGATGTATAAAACGAGGACTACAGCTGTTCCAGTATAAGGTACAGCAGGACCGCAACCATAACTCATGTCAATCCCTCCCTTCACAAGATTACTATATGTCATTCAACTAGAGGGCGCTTGGATGAATGTCCCGATTCTGATATTTAAATTAGGTAACGTGTCCATGATGCAGTGGGGAACTTTTGCCACATTTTACGATGAGGATGGTAATACGTTTCTTTTAAAAGGATAAGGATATGAAGGCAAGGACGAGTTCTTAGGTCGTATAATCGACTGGGAATCGTCCTTTTTTTAGACAGATCCATGCTGAATTAGGATAAGTTTTCCCATTTGGCCCACATCTCAACTGGATTGAGTTCGTATATCTCGTTCTCGCGAAACATGAACTGGTGCATAATGAATTCTCGTCGAATCGTTGCGAAATCAGGATGGTAGTTCTTAATAAATGCATTCAGTTCCTTCTCTGTGTAGGAGCGTCCTTTCTCAAGCTGTTCGACTAAATGTTCTAGGACGATAAGTTTTTTCTTGAGCTGAGCAGGAATATGCTTGAGTTTCCCATCTAAGGTTATAAAGTTTCGAATGACAGATTGCTTGAGGTTCTGATTACGATCTTTAAGGTCTTCATCATTCATAGGTTCTGTCTCTCCCTTCTTATTTTTGAATATGAGATCAGCCGTCGCGGTGGCATTACTGCGAATGAAATACTCATTTAAAGTGAAGTAAATCGTGTTCTTGTCTCTACGCTCATTGATGAGGCTGGCCTCGCGAAGCTTGGAGGCGTGATGGGTAATCGTTGCTGGGGTAACTCCCAGTTTCTCGGCAAGAACTTGGCCGTTCAGCTCTCCATCGGCTAGTAAAATGAGCATGCGTATACGCGTTGTGTCGGCGAGGGCTTTATGATAGGTAATGATTTTATCTAATTGCATGGCGGGTGCACCTCCTTAAAAACGTTTCTAATTTGATATATATCTAATTAGATAATATTTAAATTAGATGAGATTGTCAATACAATGGATCGTTCAAGAAAGTTTGGTCATTCCTCGAAAGTTTCCTATTTGATCATGGTCATGTAAAATAATCGTATATAAGAATGGTTATTGATCATAAAAGGGGATTGGAACAACGATGCGTGTACTTGTAATGACAGCTGTAGCTCCTGAAAGAGATGCAGTTCAGCGCGGCCTTGGCCGCGACAGCAGGTTTGAATTTGCCTTAGCTGGCATTGGTCTTGTCGCGGCAGCAGTGAACGGAGCGATAGAGCTAGCAAAGGCTGAATATGATTTGGTTGTAATCGCCGGTATTGCCGGCGGATTTGTAGGGCGAGCGGAGGTAGGCTCGCTCGTTGTGTCAAGCGAGATCATCGCCGCTGACCTTGGCGTGGAGCTGCTGGATGGCTTCAGCAGTTTGGATGAGCTTGGTTTCGGCTCGACGCGCGTTGGTGTTGCCGCAGATGCAGCCGAGCGAGTGACGGCGGCGTTGTTAGCCGCTGGTCTGCAGGCGCAGATGGCGCCAGTGCTCACGGTGGCAACGGCCACCGGGACGGCAGCGACAGCGGCCAAGCTGGCTGCGCGCGTGCCTGGAGCCGCTGCCGAAGCCATGGAAGGCTTCGGCATTGCGACAGCTGCGCAGCAGCGCGGCGTGCCTGTGCTGGAGATCCGCGCGATCTCCAACGCTATCGGTCCTCGCGACCGAGACGCTTGGCGTATCGGCGATGCCTTGAAGGCTTTAGAAGCAGCAAGTTCAGTCCTAGCGGAGGTGCTTTAATATGAAGATCGCGTACTCACCATGTCCGAACGATACATTTGTTTTCCATGCTTGGGCGCATGGGTTAATCCCAGGTGCCCCCGAGTTGGATGTCTTATATGCCGACATCGATATTACCAACAAGCTGGCTGCTGAAGGCAGCGGGCCGGATGTCCTCAAGATCTCTTACGCAGCACTGCCTTGGGTGCTGAAGGACTACGCCCTGCTGCCCTGCGGAGGCGCCTTGGGCAGAGGCTGCGGACCGCTGGTGCTGACTAAGAACAGCGGCATTGAGGGAATGGCGGGAGCAGAGGGAATAGCGGGGATTACAGGAACGGCGGGAACAACGGGTACGGCGAGAACAGCGGGAACAGCGGGAACAACGGGAACAGCGGGAACAACGCCAGACCCGGCTATGCTCAGCGGCCGCCGGGTCGCTGTGCCGAGCGAGCGCTCGACCGCGTACTTACTGTTCCGCCTTTGGGCGGCACAGAACGTTCCGGGCGGCGTTGGAGAAATCGTGGTCATGCCGTTCCACGAGATCATGCCCGCCGTGCGGGATGGCCTCATCGATGCCGGCCTCGTCATTCATGAAGCGCGCTTCACTTACCCGTCTTACGGGTTAGCGCTTCTCACAGATCTGGGCAGTTGGTGGGAGTCGGACACCAACCTGCCGATCCCACTTGGCGCCATCATTGCACGGCGCTCCATGGATCTTGAGGCGCTTGCGGGCTGGACCCGCGCCTCGGTCGAATACGCGTGGGCGCATCCGGAAGCATCGCGCGACTACGTCATGCAGCACGCGCAGGAGATGGACCCGCAGGTCGCTAAGGCGCACATCGACCTGTACGTGAACGAGTTCACCGCTGATCTAGGAGAGAGCGGCTATGGCGCCGTCTTGACCTTGCTCCAGCGGGCAGCCGAAGAAGGGCTTGTGCCGCAGATGGATTATGCGGCCTTGCTGAAATAAAAATTGAAAAACCGCTTAAGTGAGCTAACACTTAAGCGGCAAGTTAACGAGGCTGTGGATACCGCAGCCGCATAGTTCTGAACATAGAGAAGACCACTGTTTAGGGAGCGAACCCTATCACAGTGGTCTTTTCTTCCTTAAGAATTTTGCGGGACGCGCGAGCTGGCTAGACTAGCCGTTTTACGCCATTCAAGTCCTGTAGTGATGTTTTTGAGGCTGTCGATTAATTGTACATAACTTCGGAAATCTGAGGAAGACCATAACATGTATATGATAAATCATACATAATGAGCGGCGTACACATCGAATCAGTCGATTCTATTCGAAATTTCATACACAAAACGCGATCTTAGGTTTAATCCTTTAAATATATTCGAAAATTCATATACATTCTCTGCATGTGTCCGTTCACGTCAAAACTGTTCACAATAATTAGACAGCCTGTTTTTCATCGCTAAAGTGTGCATGAAGAGGAAATGAGCTCAGTTAGCGATGTAAAACATCACTAAATTCACTTCACAACTGGGATGCAAGGTAAGATTCCCAGAATTCTCACTCACTCACTCACTCACTCACTCACTCACTCACTCACTCACTCACTCACTCACTCACTCACTCACTCACTCACTCACTCACTCACTCACTTCCACTACCCAACCACATTCACCGGACGCCCATCTAGATAAGCGCGCACATTACCAATCGCCGTATCCATCAGTCTAGCTCTTGCTTCTTTTGTAGCCCACGCAATATGCGGGGTAATGATCACATTTGTCGCATGCAGCAAAGGATTATCCGGCCGAGGTGGCTCTACGGTCAGCACGTCGAGTCCTGCGCCTGCTAGTCTGCCTTCGTTCAAAGCATGAGCTACATCTTCCTCATTAAGAAGACCGCCTCGTGCTGTATTGATTAAAATAGCCGTCGATTTCATCTGAGCTATCCGTTTAGCATCTATCAGTTGATTCGTTGCCGGTGTCAGCGGACAGTGGAGACTAATGACATCAGAGCGCTGGAGCAGCTCGTCGATTTGCACCCACTCGATCCCCTCAATTGGTTGAGGGACATTCCTTCCGCTGCCAGATGCTATAACCTTCATCCCCATTGCCTGCGCAATCAACGCGGTTTGTTTGCCGATTTGTCCCAGGCCAATCAGTCCTAAGGTTTTGCCGCTTAATTCGACGAGCGGAGACCGGCTGTAGCTGAAATCAATGGACCCAGACCAATCCCCATTAAGCACGCTGTCACTATGCTGCTGCACCCGATGGCAAAACTCCAATAACAAAGCAAAAACCAGCTGAGCAACAGAATGCGTGCTGTAAGCTGGGACGTTAGCAACAATGGTGCCATTTTCCTTGGCTGCCTGAATATCAACGATATTGTATCCGGTCGCGAGTACGCCAATATAGCGAAGCTTAGGCAGCTGCTGCAGCATTTCAGCGGAAAGCGGAGTTTTATTCGTCAACACAATCTCCGCGTCAGCAGCGCGCTCAATGATTTGCGACTCAGCAGTTCGATCATAGACAACAAGCTTGCCGAGTGAATCTAATTCGCTCCAGTCCAGATCGCCGGGATTTAGTGTGTAGCCATCAAGTACAACGATTTGCATCTCTTATCGCTCCCCAAGCCATTATTTCTTCGCAGGCAACTCTTTAAACGGATTCAAAAACAACTTCGGAATATGCGTCTCAAATCGCAGCAGCTGACCCGTTGTCGGATGCAAAAAGGCAAGCACACGCGCATGAAGCCCAAGTCGGCCGATTTCCTTTGTTTTTGAACCATATTTCTTATCGCCAACAACAGGGTGGCCGATGTCCTGCATATGAACGCGAATTTGATTTTTGCGGCCGGTTTCGAGATTAACCTCTAACAGCGAAAAGCTCCGGTTCGCTTGCAGCGTTTTATAATGCGTAACTGCGTGCTGTCCATCATTCGGATACGGCGTCGAAAACATTTTAAGCGACTTCGTATGCTCTTTGAGCCATGAGGAAATAGTCCCTTCGGGCTTCTTCACCATGCCTTCAACCAAGGCAACATAAGTGCGTTCCTTGATACTCTCCTGCCAAGTGTTCTGTAGGTGTTGCTGAGCGTTCTCGTTTTTGGCAAACATCATCACGCCGGATGTGTCTCGATCCAGTCTATGTACCACGAAAATTCGAGCCTTCGGATCGTGATTTCGAACATGTGCTGTGAGCTGGCGATAGGCCGTGATCTCATTTTCTTTCGTATTAGTGGCGATGGATAATAGCCCGGCATCCTTTTGAATGACAATTACATCTTCATCTTCATGCAAAATACTCATGCCAGCGAGCGGGATATCTTCTACGATTTTATCCTTGTTAATGGTGACCGTTTGCTCTGGCTGCAAGGGATAGTTGTAAGCTGTTACGGCTTTGCCATTCACTGCGACTTGTCCACGGGCAAGTATAGCTTTAACCGAATTCCGGCCCAAACTCGAAAGCTTTTCTATTAAAAAAGGAAGTAGCTCAGAGGACTCCTTGACGGTGTACTGGCGAGTGCTCATCTCTTGGCTTCCATTGGACGGAGCAGGATTCTGGCCCTGACTCTTATTCTGTTTGAATTTGGGATTTTGGTTCTGATTTTTATTTGGACCTTGAAACTTTCCTGGCTTCTTGTGCATAAAAAAGACCTCCTATTGCGATCGCTTACCTTCCGGTCAGATCATTTATCTTACAATATACCACGTTCGCAAAAGCAAAAGAAACGCTATGGGCAAGATCTTCTAGAGCGTGTGACTTTCCTGTCGTTTTGTTCATTGAGCAGCGCGAAATATGAAATGAATGAATTTTATAAAAAACGCCGATTGCTGGTCTGCCTTTGTCCGTGTTCTGGGTTATTACAAGCACTGGAAAGAAGCGAACCTGCCGATTAATCGAGATCAAGTGTTAGGTCCTGAAGCCGACGAAGTACTGGTCAATACTACGCAAAAAATTGAGAACCTGCTGACCGCAGGGAGGTGTATCTCAACGACCCATGAAGCACTCGCAACAACGCGCCTTCACTCCAAGCTGTATGGCAACAGGTCAAGCAGCCGATTCAGCAGCAGCTGTTAAATATGGCATTTTGCCTGCGGAAATTAACGCACACAGCTAATGAAACCAACCGGAAATATACGTTTAACGGACCTAAATGCCGTTAACTGCCTATTTGGAGCGATGATTCCGAGCTTAAGGACTTCAGCGCCGCTATTCGGTTTCCATCTATCTTATTTTCATAATTTGAAGTAGATTAAGGGCTGTCGAGTCCATTAGATTTTCAAATTCACTCATTTTCGGGGATTAACGTCGCTCCAGTCCTTTAGCGATGAAAGATGAAGCTGAAGTTGATTTCATACCCATATCCTTACTTAACAGCTGCATCTCGATTGGTCAGTCGTAGTTTTTTTTGAGTCTCCTTGTTCGGAAACCGGCTTAAAGTAAGCGTGAACGGCAGCGAAGCCGGTAAAGCAGGCTGAGAATACGAGAATCCGAGCTTGCAGCAGTACTCGCCTGTATGCCCACCTCCAAAAAAGGGAACACTTCTACTTACATGCTGCAACATTTCATATGAGAAAAGGTGGGAATTCCTTATGCTTTTATATCAGTTAACGCAATGGTTCGAAGAGCGCACCACCCTGCAAAAGGCTTTGCAAAGCGGTCCTGCTGAAAATACCGGTGAATTGCAGCAAAGAATGCAAGAAGTCGAAGATCAGCTGTATTCCCATGCCGAACGGTGGAAAAATGCGATCCAGGAAGCGTCCTATTTGCAGTTCCCTTATGAGAACCCTCAGTTGGATGATGATATGGTTCTTTAGTCTTCTTTGGGAGGGCTTACCTTTGTATTTCCTCGGTTTTCGTGTAGAATTAGATTGTACGATAAACGAGAATAGAACGAGGTTTTTTGATAATGAAAGTACT
Organism: Paenibacillus sp. Soil787; assembly: GCF_001429545.1. GTDB lineage: Bacteria > Bacillota > Bacilli > Paenibacillales > NBRC-103111 > Paenibacillus_E. The sequence goes on along the minus strand of NZ_LMSP01000009.1, from coordinate 19,861 downwards.
TGTATCCACACTTAATGCCAAATTCATCCATACCTCCTTGGCCTTACGCTATCTGAAAGCGTTCTGCGAGAAGGATTTTGACGTTGAAATATCAGAATATACGATTAAAGACCCTGTCATGAACGTCGTTTCGGACATCTACCAAAAGGCCCCGGATGTACTGGGTTTTTCTTGTTATATTTGGAACATTGAAGAAACGATCACGATTATTAAAATGATCAAAAAGATTCGGCCAGATCTCCTGATCATGCTTGGCGGCCCCGAAGTTTCTTATGATACTGAGTACTGGATGAATCGCATTCCAGAGGTTGATTTCATTGTGATGGGCGAAGGGGAAGAGACTTTCCACCAACTGCTAACGGAAATTTCGACAACTCGCAAATATCATTTTGTTTATGGACTGGCTTATCGCAAAGGCGAGGAAGTCGTACTGATGCCAGGCAGACCTAAGCTGAAGCTGGATGATATTCCTTCTCCGCACCGTTTTGCAGAGGATGTGCCGAGTCTGGCTAATCGTGTTGTGTACTTCGAGACGAGCCGTGGCTGCCCCTTCTCCTGTCAATTCTGCTTGTCGAGTATTGAGGTCGGCGTGCGGTATTTTGATATGGAACGTACCAAGTCAGACCTGTTGTACTTAATCGACTCCGGCGCGAAGCTAATCAAGTTCGTGGATCGGACGTTTAATATTAAGCGTGATTACGCGATGGAAATCTTTGAATTCCTCATTGCGAATCATCGCGGCACCGTGTTCCAGTTTGAGATTACTGCAGACATTATGCGTCCAGAGGTACTCGATTACCTAGCAGAGAATGCCCCTCCGGGCACATTCCGCTTTGAGATCGGTGTTCAATCAACGAATGATACGACTAATGATTTGGTACAGCGCAGGCAGAACTTCTTCAAGCTGAGCCGTACGGTATCTAAGGTGAAAAATAGCCTGAAAATCGATCAGCATCTCGATCTTATTGCCGGATTGCCGGAAGAGGATTATAACTCGTTTCGCAAGACGTTTAACGATGTCTTTGAACTAGGTCCGGAAGAGCTGCAGCTCGGATTCCTGAAAATGCTGCGCGGCACCGGTATGCGTAATGACGCGCATAAATACGGCTACGTCTATATGGACCACGCGCCATATGAGATTCTCGGCAATGACATACTGCCATTCACTGATTTGATTCGCATCAAACGGGTGGAGGATGTGCTCGAGAAATATTGGAACGCGCACCGTATGGATCATACGGTCAAATATTTAATCGCCAAAGAATTCGCCTCTGCGTTCGATTTCTTTCAAGAGTTCGGCGACTTCTGGGAAGGCCGCGGTTGGCAGAAGATTGGGCATCAGCTAGAAGATCTGTTTACCCGCTTGCGCGACTTCCTGATGTATCGTGAAACCAAAAATATGCACGTCATAGAAGGCCTGATGAAACTGGATTATTTCCTCGGCCATAAATATAAGCCGCGCAAAATCTGGTGGGACTTCACCTTGGAGAAGTCCGAACAAAACGCCTACCTTAAGCTGCTGGCTGAGCAGCCTGAGCTCGTGAGCGGAGACTTCCACCATCTCCGCATAAACGAAAAAGATCTCCACAAGCACGCGATGCTTGAGGTGCTGCCTTTCGCTTTGCAGACTTATCTGCAGAGCGGAGAGATCGACGAAAGCAGCAAAGAGCTGCTTGTTGTACACTTCCCGCCGGACGCGCAGCAGCCGGCCAGCTATTACACCATGCCGCTGCATCAAATGGCGACAACATAAAAAAGCTTCGCTTTCCTTCTCGGAGAGCGAAGCTTTTTTGTATCTATTATTTTTTGTCTGCGAGCCAGACAGCCAAAGAGCTGATTTCATCGTCCGTAAGCTTCCCTTTGAAGCTGGGCATTGCGCCTCTACCATTCGATATAATCGTTGCGAGTTCGTCCTTTGTATGCTTGCTGCCTTCTTTTTGTAAATTAGGTCCTACTGAGCCTTCTAGGTTAACGCCATGGCAGCTCACGCAGGTTTGTTTAAATACGGCCTGGGCATCGACTTTGGTTGTTGCCCCGCTGGTAGTTGCTGTGGGGGTTCCTGTTGCTGCTGGAGTTCCCGTTGTTGCCGGAGGTGTCGTGTTGCTCTTCCCACAGGCAGATAGGGAGAAGGCTAACAATAGAAAGAGGCATAGAAATGATTTGTTCAACTGCATCATTCTCCTTCTTTTACTTCATTTGAGTTCTGTCTCTACATTTCCCGTCTTTGTTACTTTTCATGCAATCGGAATAATTTATGAACCAGACGTTCATCATAGCCATAACAACCAATTTATACTAAAACTCCAAGGAGGAATGAGAAATTGGCAGACAATAATAAAGGAAGTTCTCCGGATCACTCACGGCGCAGTTTTTTGAAATATACCGGTACGGCTATTGGCGGTGTTGTCGTGGGGGGCGTAGTCGGCAGTGCGCTTTCGGGGAGATTTGGAAACAAACAGGCGGCTCCTTCACCAGCTCCATCTACTGCGCCGCAAGCTGCAGCTGACTATAATCAAGCTCCTATGTTTTTTAATCAAGCTCAGCTGCAGCTAACGGAAGCCGCGGCAGAACGTATTTTTCCCAAAGATGAAAATGGACCGGGAGCGACAGATTTGGGCGTCGCTTTTTATATTGACCATCAATTGGCCAGTCCATGGGGTGTGAATAACCGTGAATATCGGACAGGTCCTTTTGTAAAAGGCGAAGTGACACAAGGGGATTACCAGAGCATCAAGCGTCACGAGTTATTCACAATGGGGCTTCAAAGTATGGAAGAGGCCAGTAAAACCAAATATTCCAAATCCTTTGTTGATTTGACGCCGGAGGAAAAGGACGCGATTCTGACTTCCATGGAAAAAGGCGAGATCATGGTCATTAACGGAATAACGGGCAAAACGTTCTTCAATCTGTTCTTAAGGCTGACTATGGAGGGCGTTTACTCTGATCCGCTATATGGAGGAAACAAGGACATGTTGGGATGGAAAATGCGTAAATATCCAGGTAATCAGATGACTTACGCAAGCATTATGGAGAAGGATCAATTCGTGGTCATGAACCCTCGTAGTTTGCATGATCATTTCGCACATTAGAGTAAATTAAACACAAACAGTGGTGAGAAAGGAAAGATCGTATGGCTACAAAAATGCCGAAAGTTCCCGTTGTGATCGTCGGAATGGGTTGGGTCGGGGGTATCATTGCCGCGGAATTAGCTAAGCAAGGGGTTAAAGTAGTTGGATTGGAACGAGGGAAGCCGCGAAGCACACAGGATTACTACATGGTGCATGACGAGTTGCGTTATGCCCAGCGGTTAGATCTCATGCAGGATCTATCGAAGGAAACGGTGACGTTTCGCAATACAGAGAAAATGACGGCAGTACCAATGCGTGAACACGGTTCTTTCCTGCTCGGGGAGGGACTTGGTGGAGCAAGCATACACTGGAATGGGCAAACCTATCGGTTTCTTCCTTATGATTTTGAAATTTATAGTAAAACGGTAGAGCGGTATGGCAAACAGAAAATACCGGATGGAATGACCATTCAAGATTGGGGCATTACCTACGATCAATTGGAGCCATATTTTGACAAATTCGAGAAGATGGCGGGAATTTCCGGCGACCCAGACCAAAACCCTTTGGTTGGGAAGCGTTCGAGCCCTTTTCCAACCAAAGCGATGGTGAAAACTCCGGTCTTGAAGCTGTTTGAAGAAGCGACGAAAAAGCTAGGCTATCATCCCTATATGATGCCATCGGCCAATTTGTCGGAACAATATACGAATCCGGATGGGGTCACTCGGGCAGCGTGTCAATACTGTGGCTACTGCGAACGCTTCGGTTGTGAGTACGGAGCCAAAGCAGATGCCGTGGTTACTGTACTGCCTATCGCTCAGAAATCAGGGAATTTTGAGCTGCGTACCTATTCGAATGTGATTCAAATTCTCAATGACGGCAAGAAAGCAAATGGAGTTGTCTATGTCAACACGGTCACGGGAGAACAGTTTGAGCAGCCGGCTGATGTTGTCATTATGGCGAGCTACGTGTTCAATAACATCAAGCTCTTGTTAACTTCAAAATTGGGCAAGCCTTACGATCCAGCTACAGGCAAAGGAGTTATCGGTAAAAATTATTGCTATCAGACCAATGGTGGCTCAGCTGCCGGTTTTTTTGACGATAAGGAATTCAATTTGTATGCCGGCGCAGGCTCCCTTGGCATGGAAATCCCTGATTTCAATGGAGACAATTTCGACCATAGCAATCTGAACTTCCTGCATGGCGCAGGAATGCGCATTTCACAGACTGGTCAGCGGCCAATCGCGACCAATTCCGTTCCGAAAGGGACCCCGGCATGGGGGAAGGATTTCAAGCAAAAATCACTCAAATATGCGAACAGCGTACTGGCTGTTTCTCCGCAGGGCAGCAGTTTGCCGTGGAAACATCATTATGTGGACTTGGATCCTACCTATAAAGATGCTTATGGCCTGCCGCTACCTAGAGTTACTTTCGATTTCGAGGAGCAGGATCGGCAAATGGTCAAATTCATGGCTGGCAAGGCAGCCGAAATCATGAAAGAAATGAAGGCTACGACAATAGGTTCATCGGATCAACTTGGACCTTACAATATCGTCCCTTATCAATCTACGCACAATACCGGGGGCGTCATTATGGGGGCAGAACCTGCAACTTCAGCCGTAAATTCCTACTTGCAAATGTGGGATGCTGAAAATGTTTTCGTTGTCGGAGCGTCAGCTTTCGCGCACAACAGCGGCTACAACCCTACGGGTACGGTCGGGGCACTTGCTTATCGGGCAGTAGAAGGTATTGCGAAATATTTGAAACAAGGCGGAATGGTCGTTTAATCAAGGTAGGGCAGGGGACTTTGTTTAATGGGGTGAAGGGATGGAGCAGGAAGATTGGATCTTTCATTTGACCGAAGTCCGCAAACGTTTGCTGGTTGTGTTCGCATGGTTTGTGGTTACACTAAGCATTGGGTTATATGTTTCGCCTAGAATCCTGCGGTATATGAAATCGCAACCTTTGGTGGGCGAAATAAATTGGAACGTGTTCTCGTTCACGGACGGGCTGATGATCTATATGAAGTGCGCTTTCCTGGTTGCTTTATTGTTCACAGTTCCAGTGCTGCTTTATCAAGTGTGGGCATTCGTTCGTCCTGGTCTTACGGACGCGGAGGCTAAGAGCACCCTTCCATACATACCGGCGTCATTTGCACTATTCATTATCGGGGTATCGTTCAGCTATTGGGTGGTATTCCCGATGATGATTCGTTTTATGATACGTATGAATCAATCGGTCGGGGCTGTGGAAACTTATGGAATCGACCGATACTTTTCGTTTTTGTTCGAAGTTGTGTTTCCCATGGCAATTGCCTTCGAATTGCCCGTAGTCGTTCTGTTTCTAACAAGAATCGGATTGCTGACTCCGCAGCGATTGAAAATGACGAGGAAATATGCCTATGTTGGCTTAGCGATCATAGGTTCATGCATCTCCCCGCCTGATATGATATCTCATCTATCGGTCACGCTGCCATTAATCCTGTTGTTTGAAATTAGTGTAATGGTTGCAGGCTGGCAATGGCGAACCATGCAGGAAAGTTCCGCGAACAGCTGACTTCCAATAAAGCACAAAGAAAAGAGGATGATGTTCATGTTTAACAATATTGGTGTATCCGGGTTAGTATTAATTTTGGCAATCGCTTTAATCGTGTTCGGTCCGTCTAAGCTGCCGCAGCTTGGGCGAGCGTTTGGTGATACGCTCCGCGAGTTTCGCAACTCTACCCGTAACATCATCGATGATAACGAGCGGGATCCACTTATCGATAATGAGGGCAAGAAGCCGCTTTAAGCCCGTCCATATTTTGGAATAACGGCTATATGTTAGCGATGCGTGAAAACGCGCCCGCAATAGCCGATGTAAAATTGGTTATTAGGCGTTACAGAGCAGGCAGCCGATAGGTCGCCGATTTGTAACGCCTTTATTGTATTTGCTAAAAAAATCCATTGACCACTGATAAGGTTCAGTGATAAGATTGAAAAAATTTACCTATGGGTCAAAAGGAGGGAATCGTAAAGTGGCTACGTATTATTTAGAACCATCCCGCACGTTTAGTGAGTTTTTGTTGATTCCTAATCTTACAACGAAGGAATGTACACCGGCGAATGTGAAGCTTAAGACACCGTTAGTTAAATTCAATAAAGGCGAGGAGCCTGCGATCTCGCTCAATATCCCGTTTTCATCTGCTGTCATGCAGGCCGTATCCGATGATGGAATGGCGATTGCTTTGGCGCGGAGTGGCGGGATTTCGTTTATTTTTGGCTCGCAATCGATTGAAGAAGAAGCACTTATGGTACGTAAAGTAAAAGGGTATAAGGCAGGATTTGTAGTTAGCCGCTCTAATTTAACTCCCCAGCACACGCTAAGTGATGTATTGGCGTTGAAAGAAGAAACAGGTCATTCTACGGTTGCCATTACAGATGATGGTACAGCGAACGGAAAATTGCTTGGTATTGTAACGGGGCGTGATTACCGGACAAGTCGTGACCCTCTGGATCGCCAAATCTATAATTTTATGACGCCTTTTGATAAACTGATTTACGGTAAATCAGGAATTGCTTTGTCAGAAGCAAACAATTTAATCTGGGATCACAAGTTGAATTGTTTACCGATTGTGGATGAGCATCAGAAGCTTGACACCCTCGTTTTCCGCAAGGATTATGATGAGCATAAAGAAAACCCGATGGAGCTTCTAGATGCTAACAAAAGCTATATTGTTGGTGCGGGGATTAATACGAAGGACTACAAAGAGAGAGTGCCTGCGCTTGTTGAAGCGGGAGTAGACATTCTGGTCATCGATTCCTCGGACGGTTACAGTGAATGGCAGCGGGAAACGGTTCAGTATGTGAAAGAGAATTTCAATGTGAAGATCGGTGCAGGTAACGTTGTAGACCGTGAAGGGTTCCTTTATCTTGTAGAATCAGGAGCGGACTTCATTAAAGTCGGTATCGGCGGCGGATCTATCTGTATCACTCGTGAGCAAAAAGGGATTGGTCGCGGACAAGCCTCTTCCCTCATGGAAGTTATCGAAGCCAGAGACCAATACTTCAAAGATACAGGTACCTACATTCCAATTTGTTCAGATGGTGGTATCGTACATGACTACCATATTACATTAGCCTTAGCGATTGGCGCTGATTTTGTCATGCTGGGTAGATATTTCGCACGTTTCGATGAGAGCCCGACCAGAAAGCTAAAAGTTGGCAACAACTTCGTGAAAGAATACTGGGGAGAAGGCTCCAATCGTGCCCGGAACTGGCAGCGTTATGATACGGGCGGCAAAAACAAGCTCTTGTTTGAGGAAGGCGTCGATTCGTACGTTCCATATGCTGGAGGCCTGCAGGAGAACTTGGACAAGACACTTGGCAAAATAAAGTCAACGATGTGCAACTGTGGATCATTAAGCTTGGACGAGCTGAAAAGCAAAGCGAGAATTGCGCTCGTTTCCGCAACCAGCCTTGTTGAGGGCGGAGCGCACGACGTTATTTTAAAAGAAAGCAGCTTATCTGAAGAATAATAGCTGGGAATGGAAAAGGCTCTCCAAAATCATCTTAGAGATGATAGTTGGAGAGCCTTTTTGATCCATAATATAGCTTACTGCTCCAAGTAAACAATATATCAGCAAAATGCCCCCATTCAGACACTTTAGAGTAATATGTGCCTTCTCATTTAGATGCAAATAGTGCATCTAATATCGGCCTTGTCAGCAGTATCAGGAAATTAGATGTATTTAGTACATCTAATTTTCGCATATTCGACCAAAATAGAGCATATTCGTCGAAATAGATGTACTTTTTACATGTATTCTCATGAAATCGAGCATATTGGCTAGATTAGATGCACTTTTTACATCAAATCTGATGATAGGTACCAATTCAAGTAAGCTCCAAAATGATCTCCCCGCCAGTTGGTAATCCCCAATACGTAAGCTCCCATGCATCTTAGGCATAACAAAAAACGCCCCTTATTCATCAAAAGATGAGTGGGACGTTCTCATTGAACAACAATTAAGGCAAGTAGCTGCGAATAACCGTCATGCTGCCTTCTAGTGCATAGCTTCCAAGATTGGCAGGAAGCAGGAAGCAGTCGCCTGGCTTAGTGGAGATACTGCCATCGGCCCACTGGAGGGTTCCTTTGCCGTCTGCAATAACGAGAATGACGAAGCTTTCAAGGGAGGTGCTTAGCTCCCATTTCGGTCCTACTAGGCCTTTTTCCACGGTGAAGAAAGGAGACTCGGCAAGCGTTAACCAAGTACCGGCTTCATTTAAATCTGTTTTCATGCGAGTGGAGCCTGAGCCTTCGTACGCGATAACGTTGAGTGAATCTTCAATATGAAGGTCACGAGGTTTACCATCCAGTCCGGGACGATTATAATCGTACAAACGATAGGTCGTATCGGAATTTTGCTGAATCTCGGCAACTAGGACGCCAGCGCCGAGGGCATGGACCGTTCCTGCTGGGATGTAGAAGGAATCACCGGCTTCAACAGGCACTTCCTGTAAGCAGTCCAAAATGCGGTTCTCTGCGATTGCCTGAGCTAAGCTTTCGCGTGTAACGCCTTCTTGCATGCCATATATAATTTTGGCGCCGGGCTTAGCATCAAGGATGTACCACATCTCTGTTTTGCCGAGCTCGCCGGCAGCCAAATTCTTGTAATGATCGTTCGGATGTACTTGTACGGAAAGGTCGTCTTCGCAATCCAATAACTTGATGAGTAGAGGGAAGCGGCCGTTTTTTTCGGAAAATCCTTTCGTACCGAATAATGTTTTACCGTATTTCTCGCGAATTTCGTCTAGACCAAGGCCTTCTAATTCGCCATTAATAACCTTTGTTGTTCCATTCGGGTGATCGCCAATCATCCAGCCTTCGCCAATAGCGCCTTCTGGAAGTTGAAAACCAAACTTTTCTAGGGCTCTTCCACCCCAGACACGTTCTTTCATTTCAGGTTGAAATTGAAGCGGGTATGATTTCACAAACTATCCCTACTTTCTTCTCTAATTTCTCCTACAAAATAGTGCTAATACACTCTCTAGCATTATATCATGCGTCTATCTTTTTTCTACAGCTAAGAGATAGGGAGCATGCTGGCTGGTATTCATGAATTGGTAACGCAGCACCTGAAAGGCTGCGAGCGGAAGGCGCTGGGCCCAGCTTTCGACGGCCGCAGCTTCTTCCGAGCCTCCATCGTGCCCGCTGTAGAGCACGATGGTCACGATACCGCCTTTGCGGAGCAGGCGGAGAGCAGCCTCGAGGGCAGGAATCGTCGATTCCTGCTTCGTAATCGTTGCCGGATCGGCCCCTGGCAGGTATCCGAGATTGAACGTGACCGCGGCGACCTTGCCGTGGCGGTCCTGCGGCACTGCCGCCTCCATGAGCGCATGGCTGCATAGGCTCATGTGCACACAAGAAGATGCGTCTGGAAGTTCTTTCTCCAGACGCATCTTTGTTTGATCCAGCGCTTGCTGCTGGATATCGAAGCCGTAAACGCTGCCTCGGGTGCCTACCAGCTTCGCTAAGAACAGGGCATCTACGCCGTTGCCGAGGGTCGCGTCTACTACGGTATCGCCCGGCTGAGCCCGCTGATTAATTAACTGATGAGCAAAACTTAGTACCGAAACAAAACCCATGCGATGAAAACCCTCCATGCTGCTTATACGATCATTTTTTGTCTGCTAGCCATGCAGCTAGCACTTCGATTTCTTCGGATTTCAATGCGCTTTTGAAAGGTGGCATATCGCCTTTACCTCCCAGGATTTGCGCTACGATCTCATCTTTGGTTTTGCGCGAACCGACCTTCGTCAGGTTCGGCCCAAAGTCGCCTGCAAGCCCTGCCCCGTGGCAGGACATGCAGTTGTCCTTGTACAGCACCTGCGCCTGCGCTGCGGTGCTGGTTCCGCCATCCGCAGGCTTAGCGGATGGGGAAGGCGCCGCGCTGGCCGGCGCTGGCGTTGCGGCCGGCGCCGGCTGCGCCGTAGCCGCCTCTTTCACGGCCGGCGTCGCCGCTGCCGGCTCTTTTACTGCTGGCGTAGCCGCAGCAGTTGCTTTCGCTGTCGCCGCTGCGCTCGGCTGCGGAGTGCTGCTTGCCGCCGGCTGCACCGTAGCGGCTGCGGGTGCTGCCGTCGCCGCAGCAACCGGCGACGCACTTACTGCCGTCGTCGGTGATGGTGACGGCGCCACAGTACTTGGCGCTGCCGTACTTGTCGTAACGGCAACTGGCGCCGGCTCTCCTCCACATCCAGCGACAATTAGCATCATCCCTACAATGGCTGCTTGAGCTCGTTTCATCATCATGATCATCCATCTCCTTTAGTCATTCTACCTATATAAAGGAAACGGATAATCATCTATTTTGGTTTTATGTGTTTATATGTTTATGTGTTTATACGTTTATTGGTTTACGTTTTCCTTACATTCACCTTTAGTCAGCTTTACCCTTCCAAAGCTTACCCTGCCAAGTATTTCTTTCTTTCAAGAGGCTATCGAAGGCATTCAATACTTCCCACTTTTTGAGGCTCCACATCGGACCAATCAATAGATCGCGGGGAGCGTCTCCAGTAAGGCGATGCACAATCATTTCCGGTGGAAGAAATTCGAGTGTATCTACGATGAGCTTCACATATTCGTCTTTTTCGAGGAACTGAAGCAAGCCGGCTTCGTATTGTTTCACCATAGGTGTTTTACGCATTAAATGAAGTAAATGGATTTTAATGCCCTGAACATCCATTTGAGCGACCGCTCGTCCGGTATCCAGCATCATTTCGTGGGTCTCCCCAGGCAATCCATAAATAATGTGTGCACAGGTACGGATATTATGCTTTCGAAGCTTGGCAACTGCATCCAGATAGCATTGCGTGTCGTGGGCACGATTGATGAGTTCAGAGGTTGATTCGTGTACGGTTTGAAGGCCCATTTCGACCCATAGATAGGTATGTTCATTCAATTCCGCCAAGTATTCAATAACATCATCTGGTAGACAATCAGGTCTGGTTGCAATGGATAAACCCACAACGCCTGGCTGCTTTAAAATAACTTCATAATATTCCCTCAGCTCCTGAACAGGTGCATACGTATTCGTATAGGCCTGAAAGTAGCCAATGTATTTGGCTTCTGGCCATTTCTGATGCTGAAGATCTCGAATCTTATTAAATTGGGTAACTAGATCATCGCGGCGGCTTCCGGCAAAATCACCTGACCCCCGCGCGCTGCAAAATGTACAGCCACCGGTTGCGATATTGCCATCACGGTTAGGGCAAGTAAAACCTGCATCAAGCATAACTTTAAAAACCTTCCCGCCGAAAGCTTCACGCATTTCATAATTCCATGTATGGAAACGTTTGTCCCCCCATAATTGAGGTGACTCCTGAGTAATTGTAGTCATAGAGCTGCTCCTTTCTTTCCAACCTATTGTAGCGAAATTGAAGCATGAAAGCGACCCCTGCCTTTCCAAGAAGTTCCCCGTTAAAAGGGAGCCATACGGAGCATGATAACTTTGCATAACTATTACATGCCGAAAGGGGATTTGAACAAGTGAAAAAGTTTCGTACAATTACTTTGGCGGTAGCTTTGACGACAGCATTAAGCTTTGGGGCAACTAGTGCACTGGCTATGGGAACTACAGGAACTACAGGAACTACGGGGATAGGAACTACGACAACATCGGGAACAGGAACTACGACAACATCGGGATATACGGGAAGTAATTATGACGCTACAGTAGGTATAGGCGCTACTCCTGCTCCTACCGTTACACCTACCACCGTTACACCTACTGTTACACCTATTGTTACCCCTAATACCTACTCAAGGTATGGTACTGATGGGGTTAGGGGTCAAATCAATACTTATAGCAACAATATGATGGATCGCATGAGTACTACGGGTACACACACTGGGAATTATGATACTTCATCATATCGAACTTACGCGACTACACCAACTGCCGGTACTCGTACGAATTGGGGATGGCTTGGCCTATTAGGTTTGTTAGGCTTAACTGGCCTAAGAGGCAAAGACAAACGAAGAGATGAAGTTAGATAAATAGATATTAGCTAAATGCGCCTTCCAAGTTGGAGGGCGTTTTTCTTTGTGGCTAGAATGATCTGCCATTCATAAAGAGCGTCATCATAACGAAAGCTATCATTAATGATGTAATAGGAAAGCAGGTGAATGAGTTGATTAAGATGTCCTTAGCAACCGATACGATATCCGTCGAGCTGACAATTAAAGAAGCATTCGCATTGAGCAGTGGCGTGAAATTCGCTGCAGATCCGAGCATATCGAAGGATGCAAGACGAAAAGTAATGCGTTCCCTGGATCAAAAGTTGTTTCCTGCTACATCGAATACCATTGATTATCATCTCCTTGAAGTGTAATTCCCTTTGATTTTTTTCCTCGAATCGTCTATGATTTGTATTCGATAGCTTGTACGTGTAGGAGGCAAAAAGTAGATGCGTTTACGGGGAAGAAAAGGAATTCGAGAAGATATAGAACGTCAAAAGGAACTCGTTGTTTTAAATGCCAAGGATTATAAAGGCAAATGGGCCGAGTTATTCGGTAACAACAACCCGATTCATGCCGAGCTTGGGATGGGCAAAGGGCGCTTCATTAGTGAAATGAGTAAGAAGTATCCGGACATTAATTTCATTGGTGTTGATATGTATGACGAGTTGATTCGCAAAGCGAGCGAGAAAGCAAGAAATGCACATGAAATCAAGACGGATGAAGAGGCGGAGTCTGCGCCAAGCATTCCGAATTTGAAGCTCATGCTTTTCAATATCGAACATATTGAGGAAGCTTTTGCTGAAGGTGAACTAGAGCGGGTTTATTTGAATTTCAGTGATCCGTGGCCGAAGAAAAAGCATGCTCGCAGGCGTTTAACACATCCGGGCTTTGTAGAGAAATATCAGCAAATATTAAATGCGAACGGCGAAATTCACTTGAAAACTGATTCGCAATCCTTATTCGAATTCTCGCTCAATTCTTTTGCAGATATGGGACTGAGAATGCGAAATATTTCCTTAAACCTGCATGTGGAAGGGATTCATCCTGACCATGTGATGACCGAATACGAAACGAAGTTCGCCGGACAAGGGATGAACATTCATCGCTGTGAAGTAGTTATTGGCGAAAATGTGCTTGCTTCACATTTGGAGCAATTGAATAAAGCCAAATCGGAATAGATTTATTAAATTAAATAAGCTAGTCCCCTCTGCATATAATGTGGTAGGAGATTAGCTTTTTTTCTGTTTAAATCACCCGAGCAATTGCATGATGACCTCTGAGCAATCGGCTGAAGGCAGGTACATCTTCTTTTTATGATAATTAGAAACGCGCTTAGCTTCTACATCTGTATATCTGCTAGCAAGCATCGATAACCAGTTCGCTATTGTATCTGCAGATCGGATCGGTTCGCCAAAGCCATGCTGTGTAAAATAGTGGACATTCTCTTCTTCCTGACCCGGTATCGGATCATAGAACAGCATGGGAATCGACTTCGCAAGCCCTTCCGAGCAGGTCATACCGCCAGGCTTCGTAACGAGCAAATCGGAAGCTTCCATTAACTTGCCGATTTCTTGGGTGAATCCAAGTAAATGAATATGGGGATGCTGATATCGGGCGTCCATCGCCAGCTTGGCTAATGCTTTCTCATTATTGCCTAAGCAGAATATGAATTGGATCCGATCTCTCCATGTCATCAGGTGCTCACTGAGCGAATCGCCACCGATTAGTCCCCAGCCGCCTCCCATAACGAGTACGGTAGGCAGTGAAGCCAACTGGAATTGCTGTCGAATCATCGCTTTATCGTGGGCTTCACGAAAGCTTGGATGAACGGGAATTCCTGTGATTTCGACTTGGGCTGCTGTGATTCCGCGGCCAAGGAGTTTATTTTTGACGTCTTCTGTCGAAACCATATATTTATTTACTTCTCTGCTGACCCAAGTCCCATGGACATCGTAGTCTGTAATGACCGTGCAAAGAGGGATGTCTAAGCCAGCTCTTTTCAATCTAGATACCACAACACTGGGAAAAGGATGCGTGCAGACAATAGCCCCAGGAGCCCACTGCTGGATAATCGCTGCCGTCTGTGCATAAAAAATGCGGTGCAAGGCCAATTGCGTCAAACGGTTGAGCGATTTTTTATATTGAGAGCGGTACAATCGGCCGTAAAGCTTGGGCTGAGCGGTTAGCGTCTTTTTGTAAGCATGAATAATCCATGGTGCTAATGTCGGATGAAGGAATGAACCTAATTCCAAAACACGTGTCTCAATGGTCGAACAACGCTGCTCTAAACTTACGGCAAGTGCATAAGCCGCTTGCGTATGTCCGGCTCCGAAGCCTTCAGAAAGTATGAGAACCCGTTTCTTACCATGCAATACATTCATTCGTTTACCCCCAGAAAGCTACTGTCACTAGAGAAGCCGTCGTTCCAATCAAACATCCGACAATACAATCGGAAGGATAGTGCAGCCCTAGGTAGATACGTGATAGACCAATGATTAACGCGAGCGGTATGAGGATAAGTCCAAGAACAGGTACGGCTGCAACAAAAGGGAAAATGATCGAGAAGATGGCGGTTGTATGCCCAGAAGGAAAGGAATGATCCGTCAGCGGGTTTTTGTAAGTAATCGTTTGTGGAAGTACCAGATACGGCCGTAGTCTCGGATATTTCTTCTTTATAATAGCAACTGGAATATGACTGATTGTTAAAGCAATAAGTGCTTGAATACCTGCTGTGCGCAGCGAGCCCTGCCCGAACAATGCAAAGCATAAGGATATCGCAATGGAGGCTGTGGCCCCGCCTAAATGTGTGATTTTATTAAAGAAATGATCAAGGAAGAAGTGCTGGATACGTTGATTCACAAAGTGGAATACGCGTGTTTCATGATGCTGAAGCCAGTGGACGACCCTGCTCATGAGTAGTAGCCTCCTTCGCTATTTTGGTAACTTTCTTAAGTCTATTGTAAAGGCCATTTATTAAAGGAAGATTAACGCAGTAATAAATTTTAAGAAATTCAATTTAACGCTCCTCTGATCTCCCGATAACAATCCTATGCTAGCATGATGTGAAATAAGGGAATTGAAGGTCAATGGTAAAAGGGGCTGATGAGATTGAGAGTTGCCTTATTTACAGATACATTCCTGCCAGATGTAAATGGAGTTGCCAAAACACTTGGCAGATGGACGCGGTTTTTGGAATCCAAAAATGTGGCTTGTAAAGTTTTTGCTCCTACTAGTATGACAGAAGGAGACAACGATCCGTTCCGCGTAGAACGTTTTTACAGTATTCCCTTTTTATTGTACCCCGAATGTCGATTGGCTATCCCAAATCCTCTCAATGTTCGCAAATCCCTCCATGCCTTTCAGCCTACAATCATTCATTGTGCAACCCCTTTCAATTTGGGACTTTTTGGCTTGCACCATGCTCGCAAGCACAAAATACCATTAGTTGCGTCCTACCATACTCACTTCGACCAATACTTGAGTCATTATAAAATTCCTTGGGTGGAGCCTACGCTCTGGAAATACATGCAATGGTTTCACCAAAGCTGTCAGAAGGTATATGTGCCCTCTAAGTCTACCTTGCAGCATCTGCATGCCAAAGGGTTAGGTCATTTAGAGATTTGGAGCCGCGGTGTCGATGCAGAACGTTTCCAGCCAATTGTCGACCGAAAGTCAGTACTCGGGACATATGGCATAGATCCTGCAAAGTTCGTGATGCTTTATGTCGGGCGTTTGGCCCCTGAGAAGAGTGTAGAGGTCGCACTCGACAGTTTTACTGCGCTGCCAGCTGATATCAGAGATGATTGTCATCTAATTATTGCTGGTGACGGACCGTCTTCAGGTGTACTGCGCGAATGTTATGGAGGGGCTCCGGAAGTTACCTTTACCGGATTCGTTCAAGGGACACAGCTAGCTGAGCTTTATGCGGCTGCAGATGTGTTTCTTTTTCCGTCGGCGACAGAGACTTTCGGCAATGTTGTTCTGGAGTCAATGGCTTCGGGGACAACGGTGATTGGAGCTGCTGCTGGCGGGGTACAAGATACTATTGAGCATGACGTGACGGGTTTACTCTGTCCGTCTGGCGACGTAGCTGCTTTCACACAAGCCATCGTAAGATTGTATGAATCACAGGAAACACGTCATAGACTTGCCATAGCGGGCAGGGAGTTTGCCCTGCGTCAATCCTGGGATCACATATTTAACCAATTGCTGACCAGCTATGAAGAAGTAGTCTATAGGACATCTGCCAATCAGTCCCACATGCAGGCAACCCGTATGATCCGTTAACAGGGGCAGATGAGCAAAAGTTGTCAGGAAGAGCTCAGGTGAATTATAATAAACCCCGTATCACATGGGGGACGGCTAGTTCGTCTAAATGGTGAACTTTTGGTACACAATAAAATGAAAAACGTTGAAAACAGGACTTTAACGATCTGATTTCAAGCACATGCTGCATAGTCTGTGCGCGTTCCGCTCAAATCTCAGAGAAATGGCTTATATTCGTCATTGTGAACTTTGACAAATGAGTGGAAAGAGAGGAAAATCAAGAGCGGTTATTCACAGAGTACATAAAACTGCGCATACGCGTATAAAAAGATAGCTTGTGTGCATAAACAAAAAAAGGGGGACTTTGCTTCATGCTTGACAAGATTATGCTTACCTTTCAAATTGGCTTGGCTTTGGTTGGTGCGTATCAGTTGTTTTTAACTTTTTTCGGATGGTACCGTCCCAGAAACAAACAGAAATTTGCTCCCCAGAAATCGTTTGCCGTATTGGTCGCCGCTCATAATGAGGAGCAGGTCGTTGGCGCATTGATCGAGAATCTGAAGGCTTTGGATTACCCCAAAGAGCTTTATGACATCTTCGTGATTTGTGATAACTGTACAGACAATACAGCGGAT
The DNA here is from genome assembly GCF_001429545.1 of Paenibacillus sp. Soil787. Lineage (GTDB taxonomy): Bacteria > Bacillota > Bacilli > Paenibacillales > NBRC-103111 > Paenibacillus_E. Next base: position 2,895 of record NZ_LMSP01000009.1, on the reverse strand, counting down.
ATTGCACGCAGTCATGGTGTTCATGCCATGGAACGCCATAACCCGAACCTGAGAGGGAAAGGTTACGCGATCGAATGGATGCTGAAAGAGCTTTGGAAGCGGGAGCGTCAGTACGACGCCGTTGTCATGTTTGATGCCGACAATCTTTCCAGTCCTGATTACTTGATGCACATGAACAATGATCTTTGCTCCGGTTCCAGAGTTATTCAGGCTTACCTAGACAGCAAGAACCCGAACGATTCTTGGGTTACTGGCTCCTATGCCATCTCGTATTACTTTGCAAACCGCTTCTGGCAAATGCCCCGTACAAACTTAGGGCTTGCTAATTACTTGGGCGGCACAGGAATGTGCTTTGAATCCAAGCTGCTTAAACAAATCGGATGGGGAGCAACCAGCCTTGTTGAAGATCTTGAGTTCTCCATGCGCTGCATTAAGCTCGGTATCAGACCGACTTACAACTACGAGGCGATTGTATATGATGAGAAGCCACTGACGTTTAAAGTATCTGCCAAACAGCGTTTGCGCTGGATGCAAGGACACTTTGATGTGGCCAAGCGTTATTTCTTCCCTCTGTTGTGGCAAGGCATCAAAGAGGGCAGCTGGACGAAGATTGACGCGGCTGTATACTCAGCTAACGTATATAACTTCTTTTTCGGTGCGATTATCTCCGTGCTGCTGTGGATTAAATCCGTGACTCCGGGTTGGTCTGACACACCGATGCTTGCCGATATCAATCCTATTTTCTTTAACTCTGTCAGCATAGCGATTTATGTACTGCTGCCTATTTCCATGTTCGTAGAGAAAGCTCCTGTCAAGGTATATAAGTATTTAATTCTTTATCCAGTGTTTATGCTTTCTTGGTGGCCAATTACGTTCTATGCGTTCTTCACGCAAAACAACAAACAATGGAGCCATACGGAGCATACACGTGTGATTCGTTTAGACGAAATGAAAAGTAAACAAGTGAGTTGACTTTCTCTGACTGAGATGATATTATATTTCAAGTAAAAGCAGAAGCGCCCGCTTCTCACCTGACCAACACCGTTGGCTGGTTTGAATGAATCGTCATGAAAGTACAATAGGTTTGTCTGAACCTGTTATTGATGAAGATGTGGGCCGTTACCTGTGCCCGCATCTTTTTTATATTTTCGAGAAGATGTACATACTTTTTGGAGGTGGAATACTATTAGCAAAGACCATATGATTAATGACGAGATTCGTGTGAAGGAAGTACGCCTGATTGGGGCGGACGGAGAACAACTCGGCATCACGCCGATTCGCGAAGCTCTTCAAATCGCACTTGACGCGAATTTGGATTTGGTAAATGTGGCACCGACGGCTAAGCCGCCAGTATGCCGCATTATGGATTACGGTAAATTCCGTTATGAAACACAGAAGAAAGAAAAAGAAGCTCGCAAGAACCAGAAAATCGTGGATATCAAAGAAATTCGCTTAAGCGCGACGATCGATGAGCACGACTTCCAAACGAAGCTTCGCAATGCCGTTAAGTTTCTTGGCGAAGGCGATAAAGTGAAAGCCAGTGTCAGATTCCGTGGTCGCGAAATAGCGCACTCGGAGATTGGTCGCAGAGTGCTTGAACGTTTAGCTACTGAAACAGCTGACATTTCCTCACAGGAGCGCGCTCCTAAGCTTGAGGGAAGAAGCATGATCATGATCTTAACGCCGAAAGTAACAACCTAGGCGCGTATACTAAATTAGGAGGAACAAAACACCATGCCGAAAATGAAAACACACAGCAGCTTGAAAGGCCGTTTCAAAATTACTGGCACAGGCAAAGTGATGAGATACAAACAAGGTAAGAATCACTTGCTTTCCGGTAAATCTTCACGTACTAAACGTGTTCTTGCAACAAACCCAGTTATGGCTCCAGGCGATGTACGTCGTCTGAAACAACAACTTTCTAACATCAAAGGTTAATCGTTATTAGCTAAAATTCGAACATCATTTATATATCCCAGGAGGTAGTTCACAATGGCAAGAGTCAAGGGCGGATTTATTCGCGCTCACCGTCGCAAGAAAATTTTGAAACTAGCAAAAGGTTATTTCGGTTCCAAACACCGTTTATTTAAAACAGCTAAAGAACAAGTAATGAAATCTTTAGTGTATGCTTACCGTGACCGTCGTCAAACGAAACGTAACTTCCGCAGACTGTGGATTACACGTATCAATGCAGGCGCTCGTCAAAACGGCCTTAGCTACAGCAAATTGATGCACGGCCTGAAATTGGCTGGTATCGACATCAACCGCAAAATCTTGGCTGATCTAGCTGTGAATGATTCCAAAGCGTTCAACGATTTGGCAACAGCTGCAAAAGCAAAAGTAAACGCGTAAGCTTCGCTTCGCGTTCAAGAGCTTGTCCCCATGAGGGGGCAAGCTTTTTTCAATATAATAGAAAGTTAAGTTTCGAGGTAGAGCTTAGGGTTCCCCCTTTCTAATTTTTTTGTTTTTTTGGTGAATTTGGTAGTATGGAGAGAAGGAATACTAGGGCACAAAAATTCTGCGCAAGGTCGTCAGATCCGTCGGACGCTAGCGCACAAATATTGTGCGCAAGGTCATCAGATTCGTCGCCACCGGACGCTAGCGCACAAAAATTGTGCGCAAGGTCRTCAGATTCGTCGCCACCGGACGCTAGCGCACAAATATTGTGCTCAAGGTCATCAGATTCGTCGCCACCGGACGCTAGCGCACAAATATTGTGCTCAAGGTCATCAGATCCGTCGTTACCGGACGCTAGCGCACAAAAATTGTGCTCAAGGTCGTCGGATCTGTCGCCACAGGGCGCTAGGAGTCTGTCCGACGAAAACAGGAGTTCACCCATGCTGTCACGAAATTTTTAAGTAATGGATAAATGAACGTGTAAAGGAAGTGCGAGGC
>NZ_LMSP01000008.1 GCF_001429545.1 Paenibacillus sp. Soil787 | reverse complement strand
CATGCCTCGCACTTCCTTTACACGTTCATTTATCCATTACTTAAAAATTTCGTGACAGCATGGGTGAACTCCTGTTTTCGTCGGACAGACTCCTAGCGCCCGGTGGCGACGGATCTGTCGTCCTTTGAGCACAATTTTTGTGCGCTAGCGCCCGGTGGCGACGGATCTGCCGTCCTTGCGCACAATTTTTGTGCGCTAGCCCCCGGTGGCGACGGATCTGCCGCCCTTGCGCACAATTTTCGTGCGCTAGCGCCCGGTGGCGACGGATCTGCCGTCCTTGCGCACAATTTTTAGAAACACATCCCGAAGTCCTTCGTCGATCGTTAAGATGACATGCCGATGATTGACCTGAAAGACTTCCGCTGCTAATACACGACTCCATTCAGGGGGTACCCTCAATCTCTACCTCGAAACTTATACTTTATGCCCTGAAAATTAAAAATTTTCATGCATCAGTGGTGCCGCAACGCGGCATGGAAGTCTCATCTACTTAAAAAGGAGGAGCCTTGGCTCCTCCTGATAAATCTTATAGGTTTGACGAATTATGCATTCAAATAAACGGCTTTTCCTGTGCGTGCAGACTCATAAATCGCCTCAAGAATTTGTGAAACAACATAAGCTTGCTCAGGCGTTACTACAGGATCTGTATCCGTTTCAATGGCTTGGATCCATCTACGCATTTCCAGATCCGCATCACTTTCCTTAGCGCCATCATAGAAAGCAACACCGCCTGCTTTCAGATCCACCTCAGTTGTAAATAGACGGCTATGTTTCTCACCGTTGATGCGAAGCCCGCCTTTCATATCGGCTCCGCCTTCGGTACCGCTTAATGAGCATTTGGCCTCATCGACTTCAAGTGTATTCAGTGCCCAGCTGGATTCCAGCATAATCGTTGCTCCATTTTCCATCACAATCATCCCAAAAGCGGAATCCTCTACCGTAAATTTACTTGGATCCCACGGTCCCCAAGCATTGGCAGCATTTTCTTTTTGGGACAATTCGTGGTAAGACGTTCCCAGCACCACTTTCGGCTTGTAATTATTCATCATCCAAAGCGTTAGATCCAAAGCATGTGTACCGATATCTATAAGCGGTCCTCCGCCTTGCTTCTCCTCATCCAGGAATACGCCCCATGTTGGAACAGCGCGACGACGAATGGCATGCGCTTTTGCGAAATAAATTTCGCCAAGCTCCCCTTCCTCACATACGCGCTTCAAATGCTGGCTATCAGCCCGGAAACGGTTGTTGTATCCGATAGTGAGCTTCTTGCCTGTACGCTTCGCTGTTTCAACCATGCGCTTAGCATCCGCTGCTGTTTTGGCCATTGGCTTCTCACACATCACATGCTTGCCAGCTTCTAGCGCAGCAATGGCAATTTCGGCGTGTGAATCATTCGGTGTTAATACATGAACGATATCGATCGTAGCATCCTGCAAAAGCTCTTTGTAATCCTCATATACTTTAGCGGTTTTGGAGCCATATTTCTCAGCGGCAGTTTCAGCCTTCTCTTGCACGATGTCACAGAATGCGACCAGTTCAACATTCGAAAGCTTTTTCAAACTTGGCAGATGCTTGCCGTTTGCAATGCCTCCACAACCAATAATACCAATACTGAAAATACGTGTCATGTGAATACCTCCAGAGAGTGTGTAGTTTTGAGTTAATTAGGAAGTTCGATAGCAACTTCGCGTTTAATAAGTGATGACCGAATGATGCCGTCAATGATGGCTTGATTACGAACGATCTGTTCGCCAGGAATCGGGGCTGGTTTGCCATCCCGAACAGCCTCTACGAAATCGCGGACTTTCTCGTTAAATAAATTTAGCTTATGATCAATCAACGGAATTTGACTTTCCGTGTGATGTCCACGAACATCGTGGAAATAGGCAATAGAACCCACATTTCCGTCGAACACTCCGCTCCATGGCCCTTTACCGGCTGGCGTTACTTTGAGTCCGCCATCCGTACCAAGGAATAAAGTTGGTCCTAGCGTATCCATATGCATCGCCCATGAAATTTTGAAATTCAGCACGAGATCGTCTTCAAAACGGATCATCGCAACACCGAAATCTTCCACATCGAATCGACTAGCTTCGCTATGATATAACGGATTTGTTCCAAAATAATTACTGCTGTAAGCGGATACGGTAAGCGGTTTCGGGTAACCCATCGCATTCAGAGCCATATCAAGTGAGTAACAACCGATATCAGCCATTGCTCCTGCTCCGGCGATTTCCTTGCTAATAAATGTGCCGCCTGGCATGCCTCTGCGGCGTCCTCCGCCTGTTTCTACATAATAAACCTTTCCAAGTTGACCGGACTGAACCACGTCCTGAATGATCTTCATATTAGGATCATATCTCGGCTGGAAACCAACATTGAGCATGAAGCCCGTTTTCTTCGCCGTTTGCGCCATCTCGACGGCTTCTTCCAGCGTGACGGACATCGGCTTTTCCAGCATAACGTTTTTCCCTGCCAGTAAGGCATCAACAGTCGTCCGATGGTGAGCCACATTCGGTGTACAAATACTTACTCCATCAAGGTCTAATTCCAACAGCTGCCGATAATCATCAAAGGCTTGTGCCGTAGGAATTTGCCAAAAATCAATGAATTGCGCCGCTTTGCCTGGTACCGCATCCGCTACCGCTACAATCTCTACGTCAGCTAGCTCACGATATGCTTTGACATGAGCACCAGCAATACCGCCGCCTCCAATAATGCCGATCTTCAACGTTTTGTTCATCGAGATTACCTCATCGCTATATGATATTAAGACATCTGACATAAATGTAGCATAGGAATAACGATATTTTTAGTCTAACTTTAGGACAATCAAGCTAAGAAATTACGACACAAAAAAAACCAGACGGGGTTAACCACCTGGTTTATCATGTATCTACGATGACTCACTTCCTTCTGCTTTCCTTTGTGCATCCTCCAGATAACTTCTATAGACTTGCTCATCCGGATGATCACGGGTTAAATCCTCATCGTTATCCCTCTTTTCGCACCATTCTCAGCTTAAGTATATTTGGCAGAGAACTTGGCCCATGTGGGCCAGCTTCGATATGATTATAACTTCAAACTAATCAATTTCAGCTCTGTCATTTCTTCCACCGCATACTTCACACCTTCACGTCCGACGCCGCTATCTTTGAGCCCTCCATAAGGCATGTTGTCGACACGGAAGGTCGGAATGTCATTGATCATCACTCCACCTACTTCTAAATCTTCTGCAGCTCGTAATGCTGCGTTGATATCGTTCGTATAAATTCCTGCTTGCAGACCAAAACGGGAGTTGTTTACGGCTGAGACAGCTTCATCCAACGTCGTGAAGGGAGTTAAAGTCACGACGGGTCCAAAGACCTCTTGGCACGAGACCGTTGCCGTTTCAGCCACATTCGTCAAAATCGTTGGCGGAAATAGGCTCGGTGACAATGCTTTGCCTCCGGACAGAGCAATCGCTCCACCTGCTATTGCAGCGGATACCCAGCTTGTAATACGGTCAACCTCTTTGCAGGAAATCAAAGATGACATGTCTGTAGCTTCCTCAAGCGGATCACCAATAACCAATTTCTCTACCGCGGTTTTGAACATAGCTGCGAACGTTTCGTATTTGCCTTCATGAACATAAATACGTTGAATGGAGATGCACACTTGACCGCTGAAGGAGAAAGCCCCCAGCACACAACGATCCACTAACTGTTGTGTTATATCCACATTATTGTCGATAATTACGGCTGAATTGGATCCTAACTCAAGGGTGACTCGCTTCAGCCCTGCTTTATTCTTCATCGCAATGCCTACTTCAGGACTGCCTGTGAACGTGATAGCCGCAATTCTCCGATCGCGAACCAGCTTCTCGCCAATGACTGATCCTTTGCCCAGGATTACGTTAAGAGCCCCCGCAGGTAAGCCCGCTTCGAGCATAATCTCTGCTAATGCAAGCGAACTTAACGGTGTTTGACCTGCTGGTTTCAATACAACCGTATTGCCTGCTGCAATCGCAGGCCCTACTTTATGGGCAACAAGGTTGAATGGGAAATTAAATGGTGTAATGGCCCCCACAATACCAAGCGGTTTACGCACAGTGAACGCTAGACGCCCCTCGCCACCAGGTGCGGCATCTAGCGGGACAGTCTCGCCGTGAATGCGTTTAGCTTCTTCAGCAGCAAATTTGTAAGTATGAATCGTTCGAGAAATTTCCGTTCTGCCTGTTCTAATCGGTTTGGCCGCTTCCATCGCCAGCAGACGGGCTAATTCCTCTTTGCGCTCTTCCATCAGATGTGCAGTTTTCTCCAAAATTGCTGCGCGCTCGTGAGCAGGCATTTTTTTCATAATCGTTCTTGCAGCCTCGGCTGCCTGGATCGCATCTTCTGCATCCTCATCATCTGCTTGGGCTACCTGAGCAATAAGTTCCCCGGAATAGGGCGAGAATAAATCGATATAGACGGCTGCTTCTTTCCATTTTCCATTGATAAATAAATGTTTTTTCATACGAACATCATACCCCCATCGTTGATTGTGCCGGAACTAACTTCCTCAGAACCTCGGCGATAATGTCCAATCCCTCTTGAAGCTGCTCATCTGTAATGACCAGCGGCGTGAGGAAACGCAGAACGTTACCTTGAACGCCTGCACTCAGCACGATGACTCCCGCTTCATAGCAAGCTTTTACGCAGCTGGCCACCAGTTCTTTCGAGGGGTTACCTGTTACCGGGTCGACAAACTCAATCCCGCACATCGCTCCAAGTCCTCTTACATCGGCAATGTGTGGAATATCTTTTTGCAATGCTAAAAAGAAACTGCGGATTTTACCGCCAATGATTTTGGATTTCCCTGGAAGGTCGTCTCGCTCCATCATTTCAATAACAGCCAAAGCAGCCACGCATCCTAACGGGCTCCCACCGTAGGTGCCTCCGATTTCCCCGGGCCCAGGCGCATCCATAATCCCCGCTCTGCCAACTACTGCACTAATGGGAAGTCCCGCCGCAATCGATTTAGATAACGTCATTAAATCCGGCTCAATATCGAATTGACTAGATGCAAACATCGTACCTGTCCGTCCAAAACCTGTCTGAATCTCATCCGCGATAAAAATAATGTCATTCTGCTTACAGATCTTATAAACACCTTGAACAAAAGATTTGGGAGGCACAATAAATCCGCCTTCTCCCTGTACAGGCTCCATAATAACCGCGGCAATCTCTTCTGGGGCCACTTCTGTATAAAGAAAGTCTTCAAACTGCTTCAGGCAAAAATCTGCGTATTCTTCTTCCGTCATCGATGCAGGACGGTTGAAAGGATACGGGAACGGAGCTTTATAGATCGCCGGTGCAAAGGGGCCCATGTTAAATTTATATGGCTTTACTTTGCTAGTTAGTGACATGCCAAGTAATGTGCGTCCATGAAACCCGCGAGTGAACGAAACAATGCCTGTTTTACCCGTATATTTTCGAGCGATCTTCACCGCATTTTCTACGGCTTCAGCGCCACTGTTCAGAAAAATCGTCTTTTTCTCAAAGTTGCCTGGCGTGATCTCATCTAATTTCTTGGCAAGCTGCACGTAAGGTTCATACATCGCAACATGGAAGCAAGTATGCAGATATAATTCTGCTTGTTTTTGAATTGCCTCTACAACTTCCGGCGGGCAATGCCCTGCATTTAATGAACCGATCGCACCAACAAAATCCAAAAATACATTGCCATCTACGTCGTACAATAAAGCCCCTTCTGCCTTTTCAACAAAAATTGGCGTATTATTGCTAACTCCCTTAGGTACATATCTTTTTCTTTGCTCAAGCAGTTCCAGTGATTTAACTCCTGGTACTGAACTTGAGATAGATACAAATTGTCGATTATTAGTGCTCATGTTAAGCATCCTCCTTGTTAACAACGCTGAAATTAGCATATATATACTTCCTAGCAATAATGATGCCACTTAGCAGAAGATTTTTCGCTCACGTTTAACAGCCTATCTGATAAGACTCTTTTAATGAGTCCCTTCCGATATTCGCGCAGCTGGCGACATAGCCAGAATGGCTAATTTATCAGTGGTAGAAGAGGTGATCAAGGCGGTTTCCATTCCCGTTATGGTCAAAGCCAGAATAGGCCACTTTGTGGAGGTACGCGTTTTGAAATCCATGGGGGTAGATTATTTGGATGAAATTGAAGTGCATCTGGGATCGGAAGGCGTCTTCGTCGGTTCCGGCATTTTCAAATCCGAAAGCCCAGAGAAATTTGCTCGCGCCATTATCGCAGCAACTACTCATTATACAGACTATGCACTGATTGCCTCCGTATCCAAAAATTTAGGCACCGCCATGAAAGAATTGAGCTTTCTACCTTACAACCAAGTGAGCTTATGGCTCAGCGCGGCTGGTAGAATTGTTGTGGGTATTGGTTGACCGCTTTCATATTCAGCATTTGCTGCTTGGGGAGCGGCTTTATTTTTCACCCCGCCTGAACTCTTCGAAAAAAATGAAAACCCTTTTTATTTACACCTTGCGTTTTCACGAATCGTGTAGCGTCATCAATATCCTATTTATATTAAGTAATTTAAAATAGGCATTCTCAACTCTACTGCCCGTCCCTCAATGAAATCAAAAAAGGAACTGCTTCAATGCAGCTCCTGAACTATCGTTCTCCGTCCCTCGGTCAATTTAGCTTTAAAGCCTCTGAATTCGGCTTGACCAGCTGACCGGATATTTTCTGAGCGACTGCATCGGCGATCGCTCGGTAGCCTGCTTCATTCGGATGGATTGTATCCTGCATGAAAGGATGCTCCGGCCTAACCTGACCCCAAATACGAGGCTGGGGATATCGAGAATATCGACGCGAGGATCATAGTCCCGGAAGCTATGATACACGTCCCAAAGTTGATCGGAGTAAAGCTGCGCGTTCTCAATATCTAGATGAATATAGCTCCAGCGATGCACTGATAAGAATGGATTTGGTATGCGCAGCAGCACCCCACCGTGAGTTTCCTTCAAGAGTCTGTCCACGACGAGCTTCAGATCGGCTTTAATCTGCGTAGGGCTACTTTCTCGAATGTCGTTGATCCCATAAGAAACGACATATAAGTCTGCCTGGTCTTGTATCACATTGTCAAGAGTATTGCCGTGGGTAGCGATTTGGTTAACAAAATGATGCAGCGTATTGCCGCTGGAGCCGCGGTTGCGGATTCGTGCCCCTTCCAGAATCCCTCCGGGAGCCCCATAGATCTCTGCCAGCTGTTCATATAGTCCCTGCGCCGCTTCTGTCGTACTATCGCCGACGAAGTTGATGAGCCTACCTGATTTGGAGCTCTGATAGAACGTTTGAATCGATTCGTCCGTCTTCCCGAAGGACGAAACAGGAAGCGGCAGCGAGAAGATCAAGGAGAACGCCAAACCGAGCTTCCACCAGTTCATTCTGCTAAATCTGTTTCCTCACTCACTAATGTTCCTGTCGCAAGTCCCTTCATAAACTTCCGGTGTCCTCGTGCCGGGATTTCATAAAACTACACCGCCAGTAGACCGAACAGCTCTCACTGTAAAAACTATTGCGCGCTTACAAAAAAAGAAAAAGACAGCTCCATTGGGAACCGCCGCATATCTATACCACTCGAATTCCATTAACTTTACTGGAAATGTTGACAAGCTATTAGCTGATATAACGTGGCGAGGCTTCTCAGTTATTGGGAGCCTTCGATTTTGGAACAATCGTTTTTAATGGTGAAGAGTCATACCTCCTCTCCAAATCCAACAGCGATTATAAGCATATATTTGTGTCGTTGGACAACAAAATATATGACAACACAAATCTACCGACATAAATAGCACAAATGTTAACCGTCATTTTAATGTTGCTTTTCCATCTTTACTCCCATTTGCGAAGCGCATCGTGAAATCTTCTGATGACTTCGGGAAGCACGAATAACCAAGTCGTGACAACTTTCAATATGACCCTATGTTCGCATTTTCTGCTGATGTTACGAGGATTTTCACCCGGTCCATCACGTAAAATCAAATCCGAATAGCTGATGTCCGCACTTCCGCTTTTCTAGACCCTACCTACACTACCGCACGATTCTCCGCCATAATACTCTCTCCATTTGATTGTTTCAAATAAACGCCAGAAGAAAATTGTTATTTGACCATAGAAGTTAACCTGGATGTAAACCTTTATCAGTTATCTATAAGATTTTATGGACGTGCCGCGTTAACTAGAATTTCGCGCTTTTGGCTCGCTGCCAAGCTTGTTGCAGAAGCTGCTTTAACACCGAAGCTTGCTCCCAGCGGTTCGAGACTTCCCGGCTAGATCGAAGGTATGGCTGTGTCGTGATGGCATAGTCCGGAGGCCCTAACTCCGGCAGTACCGGCAGCGATTCTCCTGGCTTCGCCTGCTCCAGCCAATATTTGAACGCTGACGTCCACCAGCGCATGAAGTGTTTTACCATCGGATGAACGCCGTTCGGACCGATATCAATCTGGATCTGTTCGCCGTTCGATACTCTGGCATGCAAACAAGAAGTCCGTTTAAGCAAAATATCGAAATAAGGATCGACTTTTTCGATATCGCCGTTTATTTCACCCGCTACGATATAATGTGACAAATCGATGGTCAGGCGTAGATCAGGGATAGCGTTTACATAATCTATCGTACGATGAAGATCTTGAGTAACTCTGCCGCGGTGGGTTTCCACATAAAGAGGTACTTCTTGCTCCCTTGTTTCCATGACGAGATCGTTAAGAAGCCGCTCGGCCTCTGCCCCGATTACATAGGCATCCATGACCTGTGCATTGATGTACTGCGCGCCAAATTCTTTTGCCTGTTTGGCAACAGCAGAGAGATCCTGACGATTCCATGGAAACGCAAGCGCGCCAAAGCTGAATCGATAACGATCCAACAGCTTGCGCCATTGCTCCGCTTCTGAAGATGCGGGCACAAAGCCGACAATTCCTGTAAAGCCTGCTTCCGCTATTTTTTCAAACTTTTCCTCCATTGTCCATTCTTTTTCTCCGTCACCGAGCCCTTCCATGGCCCACCACGCTTGTTGAATTTCAAGTCGAGCTTCCGTCAAAATAACTCCTCCCCAGGATTAATCTAGCAGTATTTTCTTTTTCAAATCTTCTCTTTCGATCGTAGAATCGTGACGAATGTAGTGGCAAACGTAAGAACGTCTCCAGCGATTCGAACGATTGCGGGTCGAGGAGTGGATTAAGAGACTATCGAAAATAAGAATGTCCCCTTTATTTAATATCACCGGAATCTCCCTGCTCAGGTCAATACCTTCCGTTTCATCCGTCCACGCTTCGTGTTCTTCGAGATTTTTCACTTTTCCATGCGGCAGCAATCCGAGCTTGTGAGTTCCCGGAATGACGTACAGGCAGCCGTTTTCCTCATCTGTATATTCCATGGCCACCCAAGCAGCGGTCAACGTATTTGGATCGTTGCGGATGTAATAATAGTCTTGATGCGCAGCTTGACCGTGAGCGCCCGGTTCTTTGTAGAAGTACATGCTTTGTACGCCAACAGCCTCATCGCCCAGAATTTGGGCCAACGCGCCGCGGACGATGGGCAGCTTCATCATTTGCAGCGCAAAAGCGTCATGCAGATGCGGGTTAAAAAGACGTACAGAATAGCGGTCTTTCTCATCCACCGAATTTTTGCCTTTACGCGGCAAAGCCCACTCCGGCATCGGATCGTTCGTCCGAATCGAATGAATGTGCGAGTTGAAAATATGAATCAAATCGTCACTGCAGCCATTTGGAATGACGAGGTAGCCATCTCTATCATATTGCTCAACTAGCTGCTTGGAAAGCGGATTCAGCCTTTCGGTTTTCGTTTGCATATCGCACCGATCCTTCCCCTATAGTTGTATCCTTAATTGATTTGCATTTTATTATCCTTTTAAAGATCCGGCGGTCAATCCGTCAACAAAGTATTTATGCCCGACAATACTTAGCAGAATTAAAACCGGAACGGACATCAGACAAGCTCCCGTTATTGGTGAAGCATAATCGATTTCATAAGGGTTATTCATCATCGTAATGCCGACGGCGAGCGTCATCTTTGAATCCGAAGTCAAGTAGATCAATGGTCCCAAATAATCGTTCCAAGAGCCCATAAATGTGAGCAAGGCAACGATGCCCGTTGCACTTTTGCTAAGCGGCAGAGCAATTCGAAAGAAGGTTCCGAGCTCCGAGCATCCGTCAATCCGGGCGCTGTCATAAACCTCTTCGGGAATCGAGACCATGACCTGACGAATCAGAAACACGCCGAAAGCTCCGACCATGCCGGGAAGAATTAACGGATAGAAGGTGTCCAGCATGCCGAACGAACGAAACATGATAAAAGAAGGAACGAGCGTCAGCTGTCCGGGAATCATGATCGTCGCGAGCATCACGGAAAAAAGAGCGCTTTTGTACTTAAACTGATAACGGGCAAACCCGAATGCCACTAAGGAATTAAGCAGGATTGACAAAAAAGTTACGGATACGGATATCGTAAAACTGTTGAATAACTGGGTCCCAACAGGCAATTTTTCAAATAAATGCGTAAAGTTATCCAATACAGGATGTATCGGAAACGGATTAAGGGGCTGACCTACGATTGCGTCGTACGATTTGAAGGCCGTGCCGATCATAAATAGAAAAGGCGCGACAAATACAAGACTAATCGCAATCAGCATTATATAAGAAATCGTATTTACGACTCTAGTCCGGACAAAAATCGGCCTCCCTGTTGCTTGAACCTTCATGTCCTGCATAACTGCCATATCTTTCACAGTCATAATAACCTCCTTACTCTTCACCTTGATTTTTCACTTTGAAAAATTTTAATTGAATTAATCCGATGATGAGCATCAAAATGGTAAATACATAGCCCAAGGCTGACGAATAAGGAAAGTTATTGCCGCGAAATGCTTCATCATACATATAGCTGGTTGGGAAAATGAGCGATTGCTCGGGCCCGAAGCCTTTTCCCGCTAAAATGAACACCTCGCCGAACATGCTGTAAGAACCGATAATAGCTTGGAAAACTATAAAAGTCATAATCGGGCGCAGCAAAGGGAGAATGATATGCCACAAGCGCTGAAACGGATTAGCGCCGTCAATTTTCGCGGCCTCAATCAAATCTGTAGGAACGTTTTGCAATCCGGCCAAAAAATACAAAATATTGACCCCTAAGTATCGCCAGCTGCAAACTAGTACGAGCGAAGGCATCGTCCACGTCGGGTCGTTTAGCCAAGCAATTTTCTCAAAGCCGAATAAGTCGAGCAGCATATTGAGAACGCCGCTTTCTTGGTTGAAAATCAACCCGAACATAATACCTACGACTACCGCCGAAGTAATATTAGGCGTAAAGAAAAAAGTTGCAAAGTATCCTTTGTGCTTTGCAACGTGAGGCCTATTCATTAAAAGTGCGATTGCCAAGGCCAACGGCAAAATAAAAAATAAGCTACCGATCGTCAATTTGGTTCCGTTCCACATCGATTTCCAAAATAATTGATCCTTTAATACAAGCAAGTAGTTTTGCAGACCCGAAAAAACGTAATTATCCAGTCCCTGGTGAAAGCTAAGCCATAAACCGGATAGCGTCGGATATAAGCCAAAAATGGCATATGCAATAAAAAATGGGCAAATGAATAGAAATGGAGCCAATTTCAGCCGAGATGGCGAATTTAACAACAAAGCAATCCCTCTCCTTATCCAAGGTCAGAAGAAGAGGCGCCGATAGCTCAGACCTCTTCTTCATCGCTCTTGTCTTTTAGTTTTGTCTGCTTTTTTCTGCATCCATCGAGTTTTGTGTCTCTTTTGCTACATTCGCCAAGAAGTCTTCAGGTGATATTTTCCCCTTTTGATAATCAGGCTCGTACTTTTCCCATGCTTTGGTAACGAGAGGACGCCACCAAGCCTGGTTTTGATTTGGCGCTTTCGGAATAAGGTTTCCATACAATTCGGCAAGGTCCTGACCGCCGAAGTATTCGGTCATTTTGCTTTTTGCGTGTAAAATCGGATCACTAGCCGCACTCATCAGTGCCGGGAACAGGTTGATGATTTGGAAGCTCTTCACAACTTCCTTCGTGTCCAAATGGGTTAATTTCAAAAATTCCCAAGCTAAATCTTTGTTCTTGCTGAATTTGGAAATGGCCATTCCTGTTCCCCCGGCAACAGTAGTCGGTACGGAATTCGGGCCGCCGAGAGGCATCGGTACAGCCGCCCATTTTCCGCTTAGCTCAGGAGCATATTGCAGCAAAAATCCAGCCCACCAATCCGCGCCGAATCCCGCAATATACTTGTCTTTTTTGAATGCTTCCCAGAGCTGTGGGCCATCTGGGCTGCTTTTATCCATAATTCCCGCATCTTTCCAGGCACGGATTCGTTTTAATACAGAAACGCCTTCCGATGTGTTGAAGCCGATTTTTCCGTCTGCCGTTACGATGTCGCCGCCTTCTTGGCGCAGCAGCATCTCGAAAGTGCCTTGATCTTTCAGCGTTCCGGAAAAAATAAATTTGTCTTTGCCAGTCAGTTTTTTAGAAGCCTCCATAAATTCGTCCCAAGTTTTGATTTTGGAAACGTCAATGCCGGCTTTATCGTAAATATCTTTTCTGTAATATAATGCCGAGACGCAAGCCGCGATCTCGATGCCGTACGGTTTTCCGTCGACCGTGTAAAGAGCTTGGCGTCCTTTCGGAATCGCATCGGTCAATTTGTTTTTTTGCAAATAGCTGTCCAACGGCTCAAAAGGTACGCTGCCGTTAATATATCTCGCGAATGCAGACTGCTCCACATCGATCAGGTCCGGCGCATCCTTGCCTCCGGATTTGGTCACAACGGTATATTTATCGTAAAGCGCCCCATACTCCAATAGCTTAATATCGACATTCACATCGGGATGCTCGCTTTCAAACTGCTTTTTCACATCCTCATAATACTTCGTGTGCGTATTCGCAAACGTCCAGACAACCAGATTTTTCTTGTCGCCTTTGGTATTATTGTTGGCGCTTTGATCCGTATTTTTATCGCTTTGCTGACTTTTTTGGTCGGTTGATTTCGTGTTGGCGGCGGTAGTACTGCTACTGTTGCTGCACCCGCTCAAACTTGCCCCGATCATGATCGCACATGCTGAAAGTAGCCATTTCTTCATTAAGAAGCACCCCTTGTCCAATTTTTTGAAAGCGCTTTTAAAAAAGTTGTTTTTTCATGATGAACACCTTCTTTCCCAATCTTCCGACAGCCACTTCCTCTCGCGCATTGTTAAAATCTTAGTTTTCCATATAATCATACATGTCATTTTCATATATTAAAATAGATGTAATTGATTAGTATGTATCTGAAATTGATATTTCAATTTTTAATCCTCACAACGTTTTACCATCGTCCATCCGAACCGGAATCTTTACTTCTAGAAATCGGATCGGGTCTTTTAACAATTGATAAACGGGTTCGGGATACAGCATTAAGTCAGTCGCTTCTTTTAATAAGGATTGAAAGGCGGTTAATGGATTTTCAACTTCCATACTTTCATTTGAAGCTGTTGTAGGCACTGTTTCTCTTTTTGCGTCGATACTTAGCATCACGGGCACCTCATTCAGTGTATTTTTGCATAGCTTAAAGACAAGAAAAACCCGCCGAGACAAATTGCCTCTGGCGGGTTCATGCTTACAAAATACTTTTACGCAGTGCAGAAGATAGAATATGCATCTCTTCACGATATTTGGTTACCGTTCTGCGTGAAATGCGAATGCCTTCTTCCGTTAAGATTTCTACAACCTTCTGATCGGAATAGGGCTGTTTCTTTTGTTCCTGTGAAATGAGTTCTTTGATTCTAATCTTGATTGTTTTGATAGACGTTAGTTCACCTACATCCGATTGCAGCCCCGAGGAAAAGAAATATTTAAGCTCAAGCACGCCATATGGGGTACGAATGTATTTGTTTTGTACCGTCCTACTTATCGTAGATTCATGTAGGTCAAGCTTCTCGGAAATCATTTTTAAGGTTAAGGGCTTCATGCCACGTTCGCCAATCTCTAAAAACACCAGCTGTTCTTCAAAAATAGCCCGAATGACCCTGTACAGAGTCATCTTCCGCTGCTCCAAGCTGCGCACAATCCAATCGGCCGTTTTCCATTTTTCTTTCAGAAAGGAAACCGATTCTTTACAACCAGCATGCTTGATTTGGCTATAATAGTCTGTATTAACCGAGGTCTTTGGGACTGCGCCTGCATTCATTTGGATCACGATGTTCTCGTGTTCTTTATAAATGGTAGCATCGGGAATGATATAAGATTCTTCAATCCAGCTGAAGGCCATACCAGGTCGTGGATTCAAACTACGTATGTAGGTGACGATCTCCTTCACTTGTAGGAGTGTTACACCTAACTGCAGCGCAATCTTATCCAGCTTCATCTGAGCAAGCTGCTGCATACATTGGCTGACCACTTCAAAAGTGCCATGCGGTGCGGCATGATCCTTAGAAATCTGCAGCAATAAGCATTCCTGCAAGTCTCTAGCTCCTACACCCGGCGGATCCAGCAATTGTAGACATGCTAGCGCTTCTTCGACAACCTCTCTAGGCTTATTCAAAAACAAGCTTACTTCCGTAATAGAAAGAGGTAAATAACCTCGATCATCTAAATTTCCTGCCAGATAGGCTGCCGTCTGATATAAGGCATCGGAAACCCCTGCTATCCGCAGCTGGCTGAGCAGCCACTGCTCCAATGTTTCCTCTCTCGCCTTCGCCTTCCATAGCGGATCTGTGATGGACCCAGCCATTTGTGAAGATTTACCCACTTTCAAATAAGAACTTGTGAAAGATTCAATGTCCAGTAAGGGATTTTCCAAGGCTTGCTCTTGGAGGTACTGCGACAACTCATAGCTTGATAATTGCAATATATGAATGGACTGCTGCAGTTCAGGAGTCATCGTTAGTTTTTGGTTCTGTACTTGTGTTAGACTATAGCCTGTTTTCATACCTAGTTCCTCCTTGAGTTTGCCTTGGTAACACTTTTCGTAGTGAGTATAAGCTTCATCATTTGAAAGCGCTTACGATAAATCTATTATAGCAGAAATTTATATCCCTTATCGTAATCTAGCAAAAATCGTGCCAACTGAATACAATTTCACATACAAAAGAACCTCCATTTCCCACTGTGCTAGTGGAATTGGAGGTTCTTTACGTAAAATTCGGGGCGTTCTCTATCATACGAACACTTTTGGAACAGCCCCTTATGTAGTTCTTTATATAGCTAGCTCAGGCGCTCCCGAGGTGATACTCATGCATCTGATGAGCGCATTGAATGAAGCGAACCGTCTGAGTTTGCGCCCTCATAACGACCGAATGTGTTTCTGCGCGACCGCCAAATAGAAATTTAACGCCGCTCAGGAAGTCTCCCGAGGTCACACCGGTTGCAGCGAAATAAATGTCAGAATCGCCTACTAACTCGCGCATTCCAAGCACTTTGGATGGATCAACAATCCCCATCTCCTTGCACCGCCCTATCTCATCTTCATTCTCTGGGAGAAGCCGTCCTTGAAATTCGCCTCCCATACAACGAAGTGCAGCCGCTGCGAGCACCCCTTCCGGTGCGCCTCCGGAACCTACGTGCAGATCAATGCCCGTTTCTGGGAAAGCTGCTGCCATAGCACCCGCAACATCACCATCATTCAGTAAATGAATTTTGACACCCAGCGTCCGTAAAACAAGGATTTTATCTGCATGCCTTTTGCGATCTAAGATAGACACGGTTAGTTCTGTTATCTCTTTTTGTAATTGAAGAGCGGCTTTTCTAATCGTTAATTCGAGGGGGTCATCCAAGTTCAATTTGCCAACCAAACGCGGTCCTACGGCCAGCTTCTCCATATACATATCCGGTGCATGCAGCAGGTTCCCTTTCTCAGCTATGGCTACCACGGATAGGGCATTGTTCCTGCCGCTTGCTACAATATCGGTACCTTCGAGCGGATCAACAGCCACATCATATTCGGGTCCCAACCCATTTCCTACAGACTCACCGATGAACAGCATCGGGGCTTCATCCATCTCACCTTCACCAATGACAACCGTTCCTCGGAAAGGTATGGAGCTAAAAATAGAACGCATAGCAGAAGTTGCTGCCTCGTCAGCGCTGTGTTTATTCCCTTTTCCCGTCCAACGTGCGGACGCTAAAGCCGCAGATTCTGTTACTCGTACAATTTCCAGAGACAAATCTCTTTGCATACATCATTCACCCTTTCTATTAGGAAATATTGGCTTCCCCGCTATCTGTCTGCTAGAATCAGACCAGCCGTTTCTTCAATGGCCTTCTCACTTACATCAATGATCTTACAACCAATCTCACGATATAATTTCATTGCGAATGCCAGCTCTTCTTCGACTCGCTCCCCTGTCGCATATTTAGCGCCAAAAGGAAGTCCGACCGCTTTCAGACGTTCCGTGCGAATACGTACCAGATGTTCGGGACTCATCGTCAAACCAATTAATTTACTCGGGTCAAGCTCATATATAATTGCAGGCGGCTTCACCTCAGGAACAAGCGGGTAATTCGCCACCTTATAGCCTTTGTGCGCCAAATAAATGCTGAGTGGCGTTTTGGAGGTTCGGGAAGGTCCAATTAAAACAATTTGCGCTTGCTTCATAGCGCTAGGGTCCTTGCCATCGTCACTGTTTACCGTGAACTCTACCGCTTCTACTCGTTGGTAGTATTGTTCATCAAGCTGATAAAGCAAACCGACTTTCCGCTTCGGAGAACCCTTAAAAGTATCTATGAAAGCCTGCATCATGGGTCCCATGATATCAATGGCATTTACACTTAAACGTATGGCTTCCTGCCGCATCATCTCTCTAAGCTCAGGCAATACTAACGTATAAGCAATGAAACCATCCACTTTCGCTGCCTCTTCTACTAAAGCGCGTACTTCATCTTCCGTTCGGATAGATCCGAAACGCCTGACTTGTACTTGGCTTGCATTAAATTGGCGGATCGTTGCTTGTACGACAGTATTCGCTGTTTCTCCCACTGAATCCGAACAAACGAAAATCGTATGGATCTTCTCTCCCACTTACACTCCCCCTGATTAAGTACCCAGCGCTACATCAAGCAGCAATTTGGTCATTGTTGTTTTCGTAATTCGGCCAACCACTTCATCTGGCTCTTGATCAGCCTCACTCTTAACCACAGGCAGCCCATCTACTTGATGATGAATCATTTTCCGCGCTGCTTCTAATACACTGTCTTCCGGGTTTACCGTCACAACATTCGGATGCCTTGTCATGACTAGTGAAACGGGCATAGTATTTGCCGTCGCTTGCCCAAGCGTAACTTTTAGCAAGTCCTTCCTAGTAACAATGCCGGCTAAAACCCCCTGCATATTCACAACAATCAAGCTTCCTACATTTTCGAGAAAAAGAGTTACTACAGCGTCGCTTACGGTGGAGGTTTCCCTAAGAACAATAGGGATTCCCATGACATCCTTTACTTTTACAGCTTCTATATGTTTGAAAGGTGAATCTACTTCAAGAGCAGCCGTTCCTAGGAAATATCCTACCTTTGGTTTGGCATCGATATAGCGAAGCATTACCAAAACTGCAAGGTCGGAACGAATGGTCGGACGGCTAATTCCAAGCAATTCAGCAATTCGCTCCCCTGTAATCGGTGCATGCTTTTTGACTAAATCGATAATTTCCATCTGTCGGGATGTAAGCTCTATGATGTTTCCCCCCTTTCCTAAATCTTGTCTTACTTATTCTAACTCATCTAAAGTTCGTTTTAAATCTTAGGACCAGCAGCGCTGATACGTTCATCGACACCCTCGAATTTTTGGAAGTTATGGATAAAACGCTGCGCTAATTCCTTCGCCTTGACATCATATTGACTTTGATCTTGCCAAGTGTTCCTTGGCAGTAAGAGCTCGCTCGGAACCCCTGGTACCGCATCAGGACATAATAGACCGAAGAAGGGAACTTCCGTGAACGTCGTATTCTCCAAGCTGCCGTTTAAAGCAGCTGTAACCATTGCTCTTGTATACACTAAATTCATGCGTTTGCCTTCGCCATAAGAACCGCCAACCCAACCTGTATTAATGAGGTACACGTTGGCCTTATGTTCTTCGATCTTACGCCCCAGCATCTGTGCATAAACGTTAGGACGAAGCGGCAAGAATGGCGCCCCGAAACAAGTAGAGAACGTTGCTTCTGGTTCCGTAACTCCACGTTCTGTACCAGCGAGCTTTGACGTGTAACCAGACAAGAAGTGGTACATTGCTTGTTCTTTCGTCAGCTTGGAAATAGGAGGCAGAACTCCGGAGGCATCAGCCGTCAAGAACATGATGACATCAGGATGACCGGCGATTCCCGGAATCTTCACGCCAGGGATATACTCCAAAGGATAGGCTGCACGTGTATTTTCCGTAATTTGCGTATTGCCGTAATCGGCAACGCCGCTCGTAGGATCAAGCACAACATTCTCCAAAACCGTACCGAATCGGATGGCCTGCCAAATCTGCGGCTCTTTCGCCTCAGTAAGGCCAGCACATTTTGCGTAGCAGCCTCCCTCGAAATTAAATACGCCCGTCTCCGTCCAGCCATGTTCATCATCACCGATGAGACGGCGATTCGGATCCGCCGAAAGTGTCGTTTTCCCTGTGCCAGATAACCCGAAGAACAAAGCTACATGTCCTTCTTCACTAACATTGGCCGAGCAATGCATAGGTAGAACTTCTTGACCAGGCAAGAGATAATTCAGAACGCTGAAAATGGATTTCTTCATTTCACCGGCGTATTCCGTACCGCCAATCAGCACGATTTTTTTCTCAAAAGAAATGGAAATGAACGTTTCCGACCTGGTACCGTCGATGAGTGGATCAGCTTTAAAACCGGGTAGAGCAATAACAGTGAACTCCGGCTTATGCGACAGCAATTCCATCTGACTAGGACGAATAAACAGTTGATGGGCGAACAAATTGTGCCAAGCATACTCATTGACTACTCGAATCGGCAGCCTGTACGCCAAATCTGCTCCAGCAAAACCATCAAAGATGAACAATTCTTTCACCGCCATGTAGTCTTGCGCTTTTTGATACAGCCGCTCGAATTGCTGCTCCGACATCGGCTGATTCACAGCTCCCCAATCGATATGATCAGCTACAGAAGCTTCATTTACAATGTATTTGTCCTTGGGAGAACGCCCTGTATATTTACCAGTGTTCACCTGAAGCGCTCCGGAGGACGCGAAAGATCCTTCTTTGCGCTCAATGCTCACTCTCATTAGCTCTGACACTGACAAATTATAGTGGGTGGCACCTGCTCTTAGCTGTTCAACCTTTAGTTCTATGCTCATTCTCCCATCCCTCTCATTGATAAGGCATTATATATAGTGTGTTCTATTTGTTATATAGTGTACATTATATAACGAAATAAGTGAATATAATATTGTTTATAGCACATAAAATATTTTTTTATCACTATTCGACACAAATAATACACAATAATAAAAAACCGTCATTGAATTCCTCCTAATGTTCGAGGAGAACTAATATGGCAACGGCCTAAAATAATTGCGAAAGTGCAGGTATTTTGCTAAATCTAGTTTCAGAAGTGGAAAAGCCTGCTAAAATGCAGGAATTTTCAGCTCTTCCATCCTAAAATTTAAAAAAGACCGAGAAAAGCCTGCACGATTGCAGGAATTTACGAATAGAACCTATTTAAAGAAAAAAAAGCATGTACAATTGCATGGTTTCTCCAAAACCAAAGTCACGCCTTCTCGTTAAAGTTCACTCCAGCCCAAACTCTTAGCACAAAACATATAAATTCTATTAGAAAGGGGTAACCCCTCAGTCCTCTCCTGAAAACTTATACTTTCTATAATGTTAATAAAAAACTCTCCTTTCACTCCATCTGAAGGAATGAAAAGAGAGCCCTATAAGAAGATGCTTTATTAAATTACTGAAAAAAAACAATGCCCATAACACCCGCAAATACGATGACCATAAAAGGATGCAGCTTATATTTAATAATGGCTAGAAAGGCACCTACCGCAATAAGCACTGTGGCAATTTGGTCCCAAGATATTTGATGCTTCACTGGTCCTAACCCCGACCATCCGAAGTGTATCGCTGCAAAAATGATAAAGCCTGTTACGACTGGTTTCAAACCATAGAAAGAAGATTTAAACCATTTATTCGCATGCCATTTATACAAAAAAGCGGCTAATACAATAATAAGGATGAGTGAAGGCAGCACCATTCCTAACGTAGCTGCAATAGCACCTGGCACACCGGCTGTATGAAATCCGATTAACGTGGCGCTATTCGTTGCAATCGGTCCGGGGCCTGTACCAGCTAAGGATATAACGTTATTAAAATCACCGGAAGTGAGCCATTGATGCCTCTCCACCTCACTTTGGATAACAGGAATCATTGCGTAACCGCCACCGAATGAGATCATGCCAATTTTAAAGAAAGTAATAAACAAACTTAAGAGCATATTCCACCTCATTCCTCAAATCCCGTCTGCGAAGTAATAGTCGGCAGCAAGATTGCTTTTGTCTCCTGACATTGAGTCATCTTGCCTCTTGATCGGATTCTTCATTCCCAAGCGCTGTTTCAGGAAAACAACGGCAATCCCGACCAATAGACCGAAAATAATCATTAAAATAGGTGATATCGGCAGGAAGAGCAGCAAAAGAACGGTGCAAACTGCGGCTATTAGCGTCATTTTATCTATAATAGAGGATTTCGCCATTTTGTAAGCAGCGGCAGCGATTAATCCTACGATAGCCGCATGGATACCTTCCATAATGGCTTGCATTTTCGGATAACTTTGAAGGAATGTGTAAATGATACTCAGCAGTATCACGATAAAAAAAGTAGGAAGCGTAATGCCAATGACGGCTGCTATCGCTCCTCTTATTCCTGCCAAATGATACCCTACTAGAGCTGATACATTGACGCCTACACCACCCGGAGCTGCTCCAGAAATCGCAAGCAGTTCCGACATCTCATCGTCGGTCATCCACTTGTTCGTGACGACAACTTCTCTTTGGATAGCAGGAAGCATGGCATAACCACCACCGAATGTGAGTGGACTGATACGAAGAAATGTCCAAAAAATACGTAGTAAATGACGAAAGTTATTTGTCGGCATGTTGGTTGACCTCCCCTGCACTTAATTCTATTTTGAACTAAAGATAGATTTTTGTCCAATCAAAAGATTTAATCCCTTCCTTCATTATCCCTTATAATGCAGGATTTACGTCTAATTCAATCCGATAATCCCGATCATTAAGCTAAGTTTAATTTATTTTGATTGAAAGGTCGGTATTACGCTGCTATCTGGGTAAGTTTTCTATATGATCAACCTTACCAACACTATTATAAGGAGTGAAAATTCATGAGCCGGATGATTCAAGCCTATTTCACAGTGAAAATCAAGCCGAAGATGCGAAGGTTCTACTGCTGAAGTATAGTCCGGAAATGCTCGAAGTTGGCAGATTGCCAGATGGCTTCAATGGCACCGGACGTGTACTGCTGCCTTTCGTAGCCGGAGTTGGAACCGGCGGAGAAACGAATCTGAATAATGGTGTCGGAGTTCTAGGCGTGATGCCAACAGTCGAGACTCATTCTTCTGAAGCATATAGGGATGAGGATGAAGATGCTCTTTATTATGTGCTTTCAGCCAAAGTCAGCGATGCCGATTATCCGGCGGCTGTTGATCTCCTTCGCCGCAATCATGCGCATATGGAGAAAATCGATTAAGACAAAAAAAACTGCGTTTTCTACAGTTGTAGGGAACGCAGTTTTTTTGCATATTCCAATCCAATATTCCGGTGGTTTTTCATTTCATCGTACAAAGACTAGTCGCTACACCACCTGCGGTAATTGTAAGGATGGAAAGCAGGAATGTTTCAGCCGACAGCAACAGTCCTCCAAGGCAGATAATCATACCATCGATGATAAAAATAATTATTCCCACATTTAGCGGAACCCATTTCGAGAAATATTGCGCCAGCAAGTCCGTTCCGCCGGTACTGGTTTCATAACGCAACATGATTCCTATCCCAGTTCCCACAATAAATCCGCCGATCACGGAGCTGCTGAATGATGTAAAATCCACATAAAATAAGAAAAGATCACGGTATGGAACTAAGAAATCGATAACGAATGAAGAAAAGAACAACCCATAAATGCTGTTGTAAAACATCTCACTGTAATGAAACCATACCAATATAAAAATAGGAATGCTGCACAAAAACATAATTAGTCCCACTTTGAGTCCAAACAAATAATTAATAATAAGGGCAATTCCAATGAGCCCGCCATCTAGTATCTTAAATGGCATGAGAAAAAAATTGATCCCTATTGAAATCAGCAAACTCCCCAAAATGATTGCTATGTTTTTTTGTAACGAAGACAAACCAACCAGCTCCTGTAAAAGGCTTGTCTGATTAATATGCTGAGAACAGAAATAAAAGAATCTAATCTTTTGTAATTGGAGAAAACGGCTGAGTGATGACTATCATACCAACTGAGCCGTGCCTGAAAACGCAAGCAGGCAGCCGCTAATAATGCCGGCTGCCTGCTCATAAACTTTTTCCATCCCTGATAAGAAATTATTTGGCGGTCGGGAAAACTCTAGCTACGATCTCTTTAAACTGGTCAACAAAACCGGCAACTGGTCTTCCTTGTTGAACATCAAGTACATAAGTATTGAAGCGGTTCACCAAATCTGGATTCGTTGAGACGTAAACATTCTGGATATTCGGGTCCGTTGCTCTGACTTGATTGGCAATTTGGTCTTCAATATTACGTGTTAATTGTTGATTGTTTTTTAGCACAGCAGCAACATAGGCATTTCTTTTGGTTACCAGCACATTTGTTTGTTTTACGCTGTCTAGCGTTGCAATTTTCGCTGCCGCTTCTTTCGCTATTTGGATGCGATTATCCTCAGTACCCGGTTGTTGTACTTGTTGCTGTTTAATTGGTGCATTTTGCTGTTTTAGGTTATTTGGTTTAGCTGCACATCCCGATACAATAATGGATATGGTCGCTGCGGTTAAAATCAAAGCTTTGTGAGATCTTTTGGTTATAAACATCTTAGTACACCCCTCATATGCAATCTGTGTTGTGTGTTTAGTATGCTTAATCAATCATATATTCATTCCTCTCAGGCGGTTGATTTCTAACGAAACTTTCCAACGTTCAATCCTTTCGTTGACTTATTTATTTCCAGTTTTTTTTTATTAAGATGGGATATATTATGTTCGTTATTAAATAATTATCTGGATGGAGGAGAAAGAAATGGCCCAACAAATCGACACAGACCTGTTAAAAAAGGCAGAAGCATCTTCATCAATCGCCAAAGACATGATTGCTCAAGCAATCGAACAATCTGCTGCAAACCAAACGTTATGTGAACAAGCTTTAAAAGCAGCCTCTGCTGAGATAGCCCAGGCGCAAACAATGGTAAGCCAAGTATACTCTTCGCTTCAAAGCGCCCCACAAGTCTAAATAATAGTCCTATTTTTCTTTGAAATGTTCCACGGTGGAGCGTCAGTATGCACATTGGGCCTTACTTGAAGCGAAAAACCTAGCGGAAGCTCCGCTAGGTTTTTGCTATCTCTATTCTTGCATCTTTCGTTTGCTGCTTCTTTATTGCATAATTCGTGATGTACACCCCTGCAACGATCCAAATCGCCCCTAAAAGATGATACATCCTTAACGCTTCCCCGGTAAAAGCTGTTGCAAAAACCGCACTGAACATCGGAATCAGATTCAGAAAACCCGCACAACGCTGAGGCCCAGCAAGCTCAATGGCGCGATTCCAGCTCAAGAAAGCTACAATCGATGCAAACAAACCAATATAAATAAGTCCTGTTACAAGAGAAGGACTCCAATCAACGTGTGGCGATTTCAGCGCCCACTCCATTGCCGAAAGCGGAAGCAGCAGCACTAAAGCCACAGTCATTTGAATTAGTAGAAAAGGACTGGATGGGAATCGTCCTGACATCTTTTTCATACCTACCGAATATAGAGCCCAACACAGAACGGCCACTAGCATAAACAAGTCGCCTTTGTTAAAAGAAAGACTCAAGAGCGCCGACACACTCCCCCGACTAATAATCCAGCTCACACCAGCCATGGACACCAAAATTCCTGGTAAAGCCGACCATGCGAACCTCTCTTTCATAACTAACCAGGTTAAAATCACAACCAGGATAGGCGTGGCCGAATTCATTAATGAAGCATTAATCGAACCTGTATATTGGACAGCCACATAGGTTAAGGTATTAAATCCCGCAACACCGGTTGCGGACAGAAAAAGAATCATTTTCCAGCTGCGGAGAAATTCAGCTCTAAGCTGCCAAGCCTGCTTGCCAAAGAATGGCAGAAGACAAAGAAAAGCAATACTCCAACGTAAGGCAGCCAGTGTAATCGGTGGAATATGAAGGACAAGCGCCTTGCCAGCAACAAAATTACCTCCCCATATACATGTGGCGAGAACTAGCAGAATGTAGGGGGAATGTTTGATCATATAGATTCGAGCTCCTTTTTTAATAACGCTTAGATCATTCTCTTATTCATTCATCATGATAACATATGATTCAACCCATAAGGCGATGTATGGAAAATTAGACGCTTAATTGGGTTATTTTCCGTGAACTCGAATAGTGAATTCGCAAAAGAACCATAATAAAGAATGGAAATATTGGGTAATCTGTATTCTTTGCCGAAAGGAGATCGATTAGCATGAGCGTAGACTTGAAGAGTGAACATAGTCTTCTAGAGCAAACTTTGCAATTGCTCTGCGATTGCTCCGATTTATCTCATCTGCATCTCCCGCTTCAGCAAATTGATCTCATTTATTTCGGTCACCTTGTCAGCACAGAGATTCTTAGAAAAGATGCCTTAGAGCCCTTTAATAATAAAGATGCTGATATGGTTTCTATCCTGAGCCAATCTTCCTATATACTTAAACTGGAAGCAAGCGAACTTGTTACAGGCATTTTGGCTGGAAATATCGCTATTTACTATAAAAATAGAGGTTACTTGCATGAAGCTTACTCACCTGAATCGCGATCCATTCAAAATTCAGAGATAGAAAGCGTCATAAATGGTCCCATGGACTCGTTCACCGAGTCGTTAAGTACAAATTTGTCTTTGATACGGAGACGTATAAGGGATCCTGGATTAAAAGCAATCACCTTCACCATTGGTACAAGAACAGGAACAACGATGGTTCTCCTTTATTTGGAGGAACTTGCAGAACCCGCGCATTTGCAGCATTTAAGCGAAATGATTGAAAAGCTTGATATCCAAACGATCTATGATACGAATACACTTACACAACATTTAACCCCTGACAAACTATCAATTTTCCCGCAATTCCTAACAAGCGTTCGACCTGATCATATAGCAGACAAGCTGACAAGCGGCAAAATTGTGGGGCTGCTCGACGGGAGTCCAGTCGCTTTCAGCGCACCAACCTCGTTTATTGAATTTTTCTCATCGCCTGACGATTATTATCAACCTTGGGCCGTGGCCTCAGCGGTTCGCATTCTACGCTTCATCGCCTTATTCATCACACTTTGCTTCACAGCATTTTATGTATCTCTAGTAACTTATCATTATGAAATGATTCCACCATCTCTGTTGTTAAACTTAATGGAATCCCGGAATAAAGTACCTTTCTCCCCTCTTCTAGAGGCCATTGTTATGGAAATGACCATCGAGCTGCTTCGCGAAGCAGGCGCACGTTTACCTACCAAAATCGGTACGACCATCGGCACCGTCGGCGGGATCGTCATCGGACAAGCGGCCGTTCAGGCTGGTATTACAAGCAATATTCTCATCATCTCGGTAGCTATTTCAGCTATCGCTTCCTTCGTCATACCAAGTTATATCATGAGCTCTTCCATCCGCTTGCTGCGATTTGCGATCATTCTGATGGCCGGTCTCCTCGGAAATTTCGGACTGGTGTTTGGACTCAGTTTTATTATGATTCAACTTTCTGGTTTTAACATGTTCGGGATCTCTTATTTATACCCAATTGCTCCTTCGAAACCAAGTCGTTGGTTAGAACTTATTATCCGAGCACCCATACAGATTTTGACCAAACTCAAAAAGCCTAGCACCAATAATTCGAACAAATGAAGGAGACACTTATGCGCGCTAAGCTTCCATTTTATCAGACCACCATTATGGCGAACTTCGCTCAAACCGGTGTCGTCGTATTCAGCCTTCCTCGGCTATTATCTGAGAATATCGGTACAAATGGGTGGGCAGCTTTACTAATCTGTTCATCCGTTGCCGCTTTCAATCTACTGCTCATTTCATTCGTTTATCGATTAGGTAGAGGGAGATCTATTTTCGAAATTTCACAATCTGCTTTACCGAAATTCATTTTAGTTCCTTTTTTCGGGGTTCTAGCTGGATTATGGGCAATGCTAGGCAGCTTGGTTGGTAAAGAATATATTTTAATTCTAAAATCGTTATCATTCCCCTCGCTCCACCCCGCCTATTTGTATATTTTGTTCGAGCTTCTAGTTTTCTTGCTTTTGACTAAGGGCATTATGAGTATCTCCAGAACCGCGGTCATCGCTTTTTGTGTAATTATTTGGAATTTTTTACTCTTATTTTATGCCATTAGCGATTTTGAACTATCGCGAATGACTACCTTTTGGTTTAAGGATGTCACTCATTCCTTCAAAGGATGGATTGAGGTTTACATTGCTTTTCTGGGTTATGAACTATGCCTTTTGCTATTTCCTTATACGAATGAAAAAACACACTTAATCCGTGCTTTTCAAATTGCAAATCTAATCACCACATTTACTTATACGATAGTTGCATTTGCTTCCTTTGGCTTTTTCAGCCTGCATCAACTTCAGCATATGAAGTATCCTGTACTCAATTTGCTCTCCTATGTGGAACTCCCCTTTTTGAAACGAGTCGATGATCTCGTATTTAATATAACGTTATTTCGAGTCCTTATTACGAATGTCGTATTCGGTTGGGCAGCGATTGAAACGATAAAATGGCTCCTGCCAGCTTCAAACAAACAGTGGATCCCCTATGCTATTTTTGCGATTTTCCCATTAACTGCCTTGATTGTCATTCCTTCTCCGCTTGAAAAGACCATCCATTGGTTAGGTCTGTTTGGAATATCTGAAGCAGGGGTTGCTTTCTTGCTGCCGATCTTCCTTATCGTACTCCTTATAATTAACAAATATAGAGGGCGGGATTATGCGTAGTTGGGTTATGGTTGCCGTACTTTTATGTCTAACCGGTTGTGTCGAACAAAATCGCATTGAAAAACTAGGCATGTCTGATACCGTTGCTATAGACTCCGTTTATGAAGAGAATGGAAAACCTTCTGAAAAGGACGTGTCTATCGCTATCGCCATCCCGAAAGCAGGAACAATGGATAAACAGCAAGCAGAAATTCTCCAAACCATAGCTGAATCTCCTAAAGATGGGAGAAGCAAATTGTCCCGTAAAATTAACAAAACCCTTGTTTCAGGGCAATTGAGAAGTATATTATTCGGGAAAGAATTGGCTAAACAGGGGATTTGGAAGGAACTTGATTCCTATCGCCGCGATTATACTGTTGGAGAACGAATGAAAATTGTCGTAGTTAACGGCAGTGCTGTAGACATGTTGACCCATAAATATGCTCAAATACGATCCGTCGGGAGTCATATTGATCAGTTAATAACCCAAGAGTCCAAAATTCATGAGGCTCCTGACGTATCTCTCTACAGTTTCGTACGCGACTATTTTGACGATGGTACGGATCCAATTGCCCCTATGCTTGTAGTAAAAGGTGATAATGTTGAAATCGACGGGATTGCTCTTTTCAAAAAAGATCGTTACATTGGCAAAATTAGAGCAGAACAAACCGTACTGTTTACTATTCTTAGTAAAAGCCTAAAAATGGGTGAATTCATTATTACATTCATGGATCATTCCTCTGGACGGAAAGAAAAGGCGATGATTAGTTCAATCGCAAGCAAAAGAGAAGTCATTGTTAACAAGCAGGAACGTGAAAGCTCCGTCCCTCAAGTCGTCATCCGTATTCGATTGAGCGGCATTATTTTGGAATACACAGGAAAGTCAACATTCAAAAAAGCGGTAGAGCAGAAAAAATTAGATCAGGATTTGTCAGATGCCATTCGCGAACAGCTACAAGCGATAGTTAGCCATGTGCAGCGCATCGGTGGGGATAACTTGGGAATCGGAACTTACGTCCGCAACAGTATGAGCTATGAGAAATGGAATAATTTGCATTGGAAATCGATGTATCCCCGTGCTGATATCCGTGTAGAAGTAGACACCACAATTCGTGATTATGGCATGATTCGATAGCGTTTCAGCTGGAAATCAGTATGAACCGTTCCGGACTCTTTTAACGTTAATGTTCCTGTGCTAGAATCAGAGGATGGCTTAACGAGACATGGAGCCCGGAGGTGAAAAGCTCAATGAACAAGACACTGACAACGGATATGGAATTATTCGCGGCTGCGTTATCGCAAGTTAGGGTAGCCGTCATTCAACATACAGCAGATGATATCCCCGTCTTCATCGCTTCAGGTGTAATCGAAAAGTATTCGACTCATTACGTAAAGATTGGCGAAACGAATTATTTGCGGGATGAAAGCGAGTTCCGTATTGAGGAACGTTCCAACAATCAATCTTAATAAAAGGTAACCTCACAATAGGAACCAAGCGGAATCAATTCTTGTAAATAATCGTGCATGGCCCTTTTTTCCTTATCATGGAGTAATCTAATTGCATGAAAATCAAAATGGATGATACTATCCGCAGCTTGATATCTGTTAAATTTTAAACGACCATAAGGAAATAATCGGTTTATCGCCTCTAAAATGCCATATTGATTCAAATTTCTGCGCATCGCTGTTTGGATGATAGCTGCCGGTATTTCTTGCAGTTGTGGAACTTTGTCGGGTTGAACTGCGCTATATGCCTTTACTTGAAAGTTGACATAGGGATACAAGTAACCGCTTGCATAATGTTGTACCCTTTGAACATCATTCTCAGGTAAGTACAAATCTCCATTCCAAGCGTAGATCGTCGCTTTATGCTTTTCAGGTGTATGAATCCTTATATATCTTAAATGCGGAAAACGATTTCTCACAAGCTGCTCGGATAATAAACGAGTTCCCACCATGATCACCTCTTCGGATTATGCCTTGCTCCCTACAGCATATGCCGCCAAGGATAAACGACTCCATCGTCCTTCAGGGACGAGCGCGTTTGTCTAGCTGCACATCTTGAATCAACGTTGGGCCCCATGCCCCCGCCGTTATCGAGTTTTGGTTGTCCCCTACTGGAGCTCCCCAACTGGTCGTAAGCTTGTTTTTTCCGTACTCATTGTCGTATAACCTCTTCAGTAAAATGTTGAAACTCTGTCAAAAGCGCTCTCACTCGCTCAACAGGATTATATATGTGACAACCTTCCATTTCCCTAATTCATGTGTATTCGAGAGCCTGTCATGATATGATGCTGCGTCCCCGAACAACGCCTCCAACAAGAAATCAGGATAGGGACACCCAAAATAACTGCGAAAGTGCAGGTATTTTGCTAAAAATCGTTTGAATAGAGGAAAAGCCTGTTAATATGCAGGAATTTTTAGCTTTACCATACTGGAACTAAAAAAAAACCGAAAAAAGCCTGCACAATTGCAGGAATTTACGAATTGGAGATAATCAAAGAAAAAAAGCATGTATAATTGCAGGTTTATCACAACCGTAATCACTTCTTCTCGTTAAAGTTCGCTCCAACCCAAATTAATAAGGAGAGACTTTGGCCTACGACCAAAGATCCCTATATTAGGTTTTATCGCCGATAAGATAGCGGTTTTGGGATACCGAGAACTTATACTTTCTGGCGTGGCAAAAAAGCATCCCTCCCGGGATGCCCTCCTTCAGCTGCTCATTATTTTGAGCTACTTATCAATAATCTTAAACAACGCTTGAGTACCGCTGTCTTCTTCACCGCTCGCTGCTAGCTTCTCATAAAGGGATTTCGCCAATGTTAGTCCAGGCAGCTCCACTTTCATTTCTTCGGCAGATTGGAGCGCGATCTTCATATCTTTGATGAAGTGTTTCACATAAAATCCTGGAGCAAAATTCCCAGCGATGATGCGCGGGGCCAGGTTGCTTAAGGACCAGCTGCCCGCAGCGCCCGAATCAATACTTTTGAGCACAGTCGAAGGATCGAGTCCTGATTTCTTCGCATATACCAGCGCTTCAACAACGCCCATCATATTACTTGCAATTGCGATTTGGTTACACATTTTCGTGTGCTGGCCTGCACCCGCTTCTCCTTGGTAGACGATGTTCGTGCCAATCTTCTGAAAAAGCGGCAGTATGGCATCAAAAGCTTCACGCGAGCCCCCAACCATAATCGAAAGTCTCGCTTCCTTAGCTCCAATATCTCCACCTGAAACAGGTGCATCTAGTGAAAACACTTGACGTGCGAATGCTTTATCATAAATCTGTTTGGCCAGCATCGGACTAGACGTTGTCATATCAATGACGTAGCTGCCCGGCTTAGTGTTAGCAAGAATACCATTTTCGCCTAAATAAATCTCTTCTACGTCATTAGGGAAGCCTACCATTGTAATAATTACATCACATTGTTGCGCTAATATTCCTGGTGAATCCTGCCAGTGAGCACCCTGATCCAACAGGTCCTCTGCCTTGGATTTCGTTCGATTATATATATGTACCTCGTAGCCTGCTTGAATAAAATGGCCTGCCATACTTTTGCCCATGACACCTGTCCCTACTAAGCCCACAATCGTTTGCGCCGGATTGATTACCACAATGAATGCCACCTCTCATTTTAACAAGTAACTGAATTTCGAATATGTTTCATTCTTAAGTTATCACCGTCTGTGTATCTGGTCAAACTGTGCTCATACCTAAATGTATAACCAAAATAAAATTACTTTGACAGACATAGTATTCCGTTGTATATTATAGTTCAGGAGGTGAGGATTATCGTTGACTTGAAAATAACGTCCGATCTCATTCGAGGACACACCGACACTATTATTCTGAAGCTTTTAATTTCCGGAGATAAATATGGCTATGAAATTTCAAAGCTGGTGTATGTTATTTCAGGCGGGGAATATGAACTGAAGGAAGCAACCATGTACTCCAGCCTCAAGCGACTGGAACAGGAAGAAAGCATAACCTCTTACTGGGGGGATGAAACGCAAGGTGGCCGTAGAAAGTACTATCGCATTACCGATAAGGGCAAAGAAGCTTTTAAGCTCAACAAGTTAAATTGGGAACATGCGAAGACCATTCTCGATTTGCTCATTTAGAAAGGCGGTATGATGGATGAAACCAAACCCGAGGCTCATTGCGTATTTGAATGATGTTTTTTCACATTATGAAGATTTGAGACCCATCCAGGAATTAAAAGAAGAGCTTTTAACTGATTTGCAGGAAAGACTCCAAGATCTGCAACAAGATGGCTTCGATGAAGAAGCTGCCTTTCAAAGGACGATCGCATCCATCGGCGAAATATCCGAGTTGATCGAAAGCATTCATGCAAACACCACGAAGCTCCAACAAATCATTGGCATTGATTTCTCTATGCAGAATTTACAAAAATCCGACCTAAAGTCTATCCAAGTCCATGATGGCAAGTTCAATTACAGCAATCTTCAGGATTCCGATTTCAGCAATTCGGACTTAACCAATGCTTCGTTTAAATGCAGCAACTTAGATCGGGTTAAGTTCGACGGTGCGAATTTGACGGGAACGAAGTTTTCTAAATCCAATCTTAGAGGTGTCAGCTTCAAGAATTGTACGTTAGACCTTATAGAATTCCGTTCTTGCGATTTAACTGGTGTATGTATGGATAACCTACTCTTTACAGGAACTACTTTTCATCATTCAAATCTAAAAGGAACCACGTTCCGAAATACCACACTTCAAAGCTGTTCCTTCAAAGCTGACATCAAGAAAACAATCTTCGATGGTGCCAAGATGGATAAAGTGACCTATGCTTTGTTAAAAGGGTTTAAAGCTAACTTAAGTCAGGTTACTATCATTTAGTAACCAACCACATAGATAAAAATTAAATCGGATTCAGAGAAAGTGAGGAAAACAATCATTATGGCAGCGCAAAACAAAAACAAAAGCTTAGGCATTGTCATCGCCGGGTTATTGCTGGGTATCCTAATGGCTGCTATGGATAATACCATTGTAGCCACAGCCATGGGTACCATCATC
The DNA here is from genome assembly GCF_001429545.1 of Paenibacillus sp. Soil787. Taxonomy (GTDB): domain Bacteria; phylum Bacillota; class Bacilli; order Paenibacillales; family NBRC-103111; genus Paenibacillus_E. Next base: position 104,587 of record NZ_LMSP01000008.1, on the reverse strand, counting down.
GGTGAATTAGGCGGATTGGATAAATTCGTTTGGGTCACTTCGGCTTATATGGTCGCGGAAATGGCCGGCATGCCGATATTCGGCAAGCTTTCCGATATGTACGGACGCAAAAAGTTTTTCATCTTTGGTGTTATCGTGTTTATGCTTGGATCCATCCTATGTGGAACAGCAAGTTCAATTATAGAGCTAAGCATTTATCGCGCTATTCAAGGAATCGGCGGCGGCGCCATGATGCCGGTTGCTTTCACGATTATGTTCGATGCCGTTCCTGCAGAAAGCCGCGGCAAACTTGGTGGATTATTCGGAGCCGTGTTCGGCATGTCCAGCATTTTTGGACCCCTTCTTGGCGCTTATATTACCGATTATGTGAACTGGAAATGGGTATTTTACATTAACCTCCCGCTTGGTCTAATCTCACTTGTTTTTGTCGCCTTCTTCTATCGCGAATCGGTTGAGCACTCTAAACAAAGAATCGATTGGTGGGGCGCTTTTACACTCGTTGGTGCCATCGTATCCCTCATGTTCGCTCTGGAATTAGGCGGCAAGGAATACGCTTGGGATTCATCAGTTATCCTTGGTTTATTCGCGCTGTTTGCGGTGTTAGCAATCATCTTCGTCTTCGTTGAACGTCGGGCTGCAGAACCAATTATCTCTTTTGCAATGTTCAAAAATCGGTTGTATGCATCAAGCAATGCCGTTGCCATTTTTAGCGGCGCAGCTTTTATCACAGCATCTGTCTATATCCCCATTTTCATTCAAGGTGTATTAGGCGGGACCGCTACCAATTCCGGCTTAGTTCTTCTTCCTATGATGTTAGGCTCCGTTGTAACGGCAACAGGCGGCGGTTTCTTAATGAATAAAATGAGTTATCGCGCGATTATGATTCCAACAACCTTCCTCCTTATTGTCGGAACAGCTCTCTTGACAACGTTATCGCCAGAATCCCCGCGTTGGCTTGTAACAATTTACATGATCATTATCGGACTTGGCATCGGTGCTTCCTTCTCTGTCTTAAGTAATGCAGCCATTCATCTGTTCGAGCCGCGGCAGCGCGGTTCAGCCTCCTCAACACTAAACTTCCTCCGCTCCTTGGGGATGACGCTGGGTATCACCGTATTCGGAATTGTTCAGAGTCATGCTTTAACGCGAAAATTGACGGATGTATTTGCAGGCCAAGATCAAACTGGAGCTGCCATACCGTCCGGGGACCCGCATACGCTGCTTGATCCCGCGAAACGAATGGAGATTCCTGCACCTGTTCTCGAGAAAATCACAACCGCCTTATCGTCATCTATCGTTCTCACCTTTGCTTGGACTATACTTCCTGCTGTTCTTGCCTTCGTTTGTGCCATCGTGATGAGCAAAGAGAAGCTGGATCCAGCCCAAGAAACAGAAGCAGCTATGTCACATTAGAACAAAAAAGCGCCACTCCAACTACAGCAAAACTGTAGATGAAGTGGCACTTTTCATTTCCAATTCGTTAAATTCCTTTAAACGAGAATGAGTAGGCATAGCTACGATTAGCATATAGCGTGAACTCTGGGTGTGTTCTTGCTCCCCAACTGTCATCACCGCCGACGCCCATCTGCTTATAATTCACCCGCAGCACGACTTTGTCGCTAGCTGGGAGCTTATACGTATGGTCATGAGCTTCCAATTCGGAAGGTAGATATGGCAGAGCATTCAATTCAACGGTAGGCAGCCCTGTTATGCGGAGTCCATTTCCGTTCGCATCTGTCAACGTCGCCCAGCGCACATCCGTTTTATTGCCGCATTCTTGCGGACGTAAGTATGGCACGAACTGCTCTTCAACGGTACCGCTGTGCAAAGCTAGTTTGGCACCGACAGCACGATCCCAGTAGTTCTCATGCGGCCCACGGCCGTACCAGCTCAATTGCTGGAAGGAGCGGTCTAATTGGAAAAGTACGCCAATCTCCGGAATTTCTGGTAAATGCGCGCCAGGCACGAGCTCCATACGCACGTCTACTTCCCCATTAGGAGATACTGTGTAAACCAATTGCACCTCGGAACTTGGTATAGTCGCTAACTCAAAGCGAACATTCACCTCAGCACGACCTTCGCCAATCGATTTAGCTGTCAAAGATTGCAGCGTTCTTCCACTCCCCGCCTCTTGCCACGGCGCGCAGCGAATGTGATGCTGGTTGCCCCGATCATTATCGGTATATGCACGCCAGAAATTAGGTGCCGGGCCTGTCAGGAACAACTCCCTTCCTTCGTACACATAAGAAGTGATATCACCGGTAGCAGCATTGAATTGAAGAGAGAAGTTACCTCCTTTAAGGCTAATTGATTCCCTTGTGGATGCAATTTGTACAGCTTCTAGAGCGGACAAGGTCGCCGCGGATTCTTGGACTGCCTTTTCGTAATAAGACCAAGCCGCTTTACTTACTGGAAGCAAGAACTGCTCCCATGCGATTTCGTGTCCTTTCTGCGCCCAATTTGTATCTTCTTTCAGCTGTAGACTGATCGTCAGAACGAACTCATCTTTCGGCAAAATGGTTTCCATACGATCTAGAGCCAACTCGATAACAGCTGTTTCTCCTGGCTTCACAGTGAAATGCCCACGCTTGGCTACACCTACTGGCTCACCATTACGTGAGATAGACCATGTCCAATCAAACTCACTCAGATCCGTAAATAAATACTGATTCGTCACCTTCACTTGGCCACTACCAAGATCGACCGCTTCGAACTTCACATTCTGGTAGCATTTCTTCACTTCATAGATTTTTGGTGATGGCGTACGATCAGCGAAAATTAATCCGTTACCGCAGAAGTTGCCATCATTCGGCGTATCACCGAAATCGCCGCCGTAGGCTTGGTAGGTAATACCCTCTGGTGTTGTTGTTCGGATCGATTGATCGATCCAATCCCAAATAAAGCCGCCTTGGAGAACCGGATACTTGTCGAACAACTCCCAGTACTTAAATAAATTGCCGCATGAGTTCCCCATCGCATGGCTGTATTCACATAGAATAAAAGGTTTTTTGGGCTTATTTCTTGCGTACGCTTCAATTTGTTCAATTTTGGAATACATCTGACTTTCAATATCCGACGCCGCGTCCGATGCGCGGAAGTTGAAAACTCCTTCGTAATGTACAACTCTTGAAGGATCGGCTTCACGCAAGAAGTCGTGCATTTTAATAAAGTTATCGCCACCGAACGCCTCATTACCTAGCGACCAAATCACAATCGAAGGATGGTTCTTATCTCTTTGCATCATCGAATTCGCCCGGTCCAGCACAGCTCCCGTCCATTCCGGCTTACTTCCAGGTACGGCGTCTGCTTCAACGTCTGAACCATAGGTCCATGAGCCATGTGTCTCGAGGTTCGTTTCATCAATCACATAAAGCCCATATTGGTCACATAGCTCATACCAGTACGGATTGTTTGGATAATGTGAGGTCCGTACAGCATTGATATTATGTTGTTTCATAAGCAAAATATCGGCAATCATACTTGCCTTATCAACAGAACGGCCGCGATCCGTATCGAATTCATGGCGATTAACACCTTTGAACATAATACGCTCACCATTGATCTTCATCAAACCGTCTTCGATTTCAAATTTACGGAATCCAACCTTGCAGCTTTCCGTTTCCAGAAGCGAGCCATCTTCACCTCTTAAGCTCAAAACAAGTGTATACAGATTTGGCTTCTCCGCGCTCCATTTTGCAGGCCGATTCACCTGGATGGAGAGCTCTACTTCCTGTTTAGCAAGGCCACTTATATTAACTTCTGCAGAAAGTGGCTCCTTCCATAGCGGCTTCAGTTCACTATCATAAAGAACAGCTTCCACACGGCGTGTACCGCTGCTAAGTCCATCGTAATTCGTGACTTTTGCTTGAATAAGCAGCTCTGCATTCTCGAAGGAATCGTCCAGATTCGTCAGCACCTTGAAATCTGAAATATGGGTTGTTGGCGTGCTATATATATACACATCGCGGAAAATACCGCTTAGCCGCCAGAAATCTTGATCCTCCAGCCAGCTCGCATCACTCCAACGGTAAACCTCGACAGCAAGCTTATTCTCACCCTCTACCAGGTAGGGTGTAATATCAAAATCCGCAGGTGTAAATGAATCCTGACTAAAGCCCGCCAAATCACCGTTTACCCACACATAAAAAGCCGATTCTACCCCTTGAAAGCTGAGGTATACGGGTTGATCTGCCCACGATGCCGGGACCGTGAAGCTCCGTGAATAAGAACCCACAGGGTTATACTTGACCGGAGCAAATGGAGACTTCAAATCTTCATGGCCCACCCAAGGATAAATGACATTCGTATATTGCGGAAAGTCGAAGCCTTGAAGCTGCCAATGGGAAGGCACCGCGATGTCCGCCCAACTGCTGCAATCGTAGTCGCTCTTGTAAAACTCTTGCGGACGGCCTTGCGCATTCTCAGCAAAATGAAACTTCCATGTTCCATTCAATGTTTGGTAAGAATCGGACGCTTCACGAACCCCTGCAAGTGCCTCATCTTCGGACTTGTAAGGCATTAATGTGGCGTGAGCTTCCATGCGGTTTAATTGAAAAATCTGAGGATTATTATTCCATTCCGGGTATCCATTAACGGGCGGTGTATATACGAACTTTTTAGCCATCTGTTGAATTCCTCACTTCTATAGGTTATATAAATTTCAACAACTATCTTCTTATTGTACAAGACAATAATTTCTTTTAAAATATAAGATACTACGCATTACATATCAAAAAATGAAAGAGTGAACCTTAGATCGATGGCAACCGACTACAGAAAATTTTTCGTCATTACAGAAACGGATCGGAAGCTTCCACTCATCCTGGAAACAGTCGGTTACGAAAATGAGCAGCAGTTCTACAAGCGAGAAGAAGGCTATCCCTGCTTTCATTGGCTCCAAACGATTGACGGCAGCGGAGAGATCATCCTCGAAAGCGGATCCGTCAAGCTGAGTGAGAATCAAGGCATGCTCCTCCCTGCGGGCGTCCCGCATGAATATAAAATCACGGCTGCCAAGTGGTCGACGTGGTATTTAACTTTCGATGGTGCGCTCGCTGCTTCCATTGTATATGCCTTAGAAATACCATTATCCACACCAATTAGCTGGGGCATGGAAACCCCTCTCGCTAGTATTCATGAGTACTATTACGAAAAGTACCGCTTCAGCCATGACTTCACGGGCATGAATGGTTCACTCGAAATTTATCAATTCCTTACTCTGCTCAAAAAGCACGGCAACGTAAATAGAAGTGCATCCTTTTCCCAAAGTCACGAGCGTTTACTGCCGCTTTTGTTGGAGCTTGAGATTAGCTTCGCATCTTCCGACGTAGGGCTCGGATGGATGGCTCAGTTGCTTGGCATAAGCTCTCAACACGTTAATACATTGTTCCGCAAAGCATTTGGTCTCTCTCCTTACCAATACTTATTGCAGCTGCGCCTACAGAAATCCAAGGAATTGCTGATTGCCCAGCCTAATCAAACGGTGAAACAGATCGCTGACGCGAGCGGCTTCCTCGACGCTTCGCATTTCATCTCAACATTTCGCAAATCCGTAGGTCTGACCCCCGAAGTTTTCAGAAATCAATACAACAAAAAGAACCAATCGGAAGATTTCCGTTAATTCGATTGTCTACATGACATTCGTTTTCGTTTCAAAAAAAGCTATGATGGTTAAATATGGGTAAAATGATTGGGGGTTAATGATGAGCAGCTTACAATTCGATAAACATCGTTTCTTCGAGCAGATGGTTCAGTTCTCTCCTCATGGGATTGCCTGTTTATCCCTAAACGGGTCCCTACTGAAAGTAAATCCAGCTTATGGCTCGATTCTGGGGTATTCGGAATATGAGCTCGAGAAGCTTAACATTCGTGAAATCACCTTTCTTGATGATTGGCTCCCATACTCTGATCAAGTTCAAAACTTGATAGCTCGTCAGGTCTCTTCTTTTACAATGGAAACCCGATATGTGCACAAGAATGGCGGCATCATTTGGACTTCCATCCAGCTCACATTCGTTGGCGATGCTCAAACCGGGCCTCCTCTTTATGGTATCGTTCACATGACGGATATTTCACAGCTCAAGTCTGTGGAACAGAAGCTTCAAGAGTCCATTGATCGGTATACACCTCTGAAAATGCATACACATGATGCCGTCATTTCGCTTGATTTGGACGGAATTATTGTCAATGGCAATACGCGGGCACAGGAGTTGTTAGGCTTCTACAACAATGAATTCGTAGGAATGCCTTTTTCCAGATTTGTTGGCAAAAACAATGTGAAACAATTCCTTACCGACTCCCTATTAGATGCTTCCATGGAGAAAAAGATTGATCATATTCGTCAAATCAATGGTCCTATCGTTGAAGTACTGACGACGATTGCTCCCATCATCATGAACGAAATGAATGTTGGGTTCTATATCATTGCCAAGGACATGACGGAACAGAAGAAATTAATGATTGAGAAGGAAACAGCTGAGAATACGAATAAAGCAAAGAGTGAATTTCTGGCAATGATGAGCCATGAAATTCGAACGCCGATGAATGGCGTTATCGGAATGACAGACCTTTTGCTGCAAACGACAACGTTAGACGATGAGCAAAAAGAGTACGTCGAGATTATTCATAAGAGCGGTGAAACGCTGCTCCGTATCATTAATGACATTTTAGACTTCTCCAAAATCGAATCCGGGAAAACGGAATTACACGAAATCCCTTTCAATATACGAGAAACGATCGCTGAAACGTTTCATATTTTATCGACCATAGCGGATGAAAAGCAGTTATTCATGACATGTACAGTAAATCCCGACGTCCCGCACTCTTTGGTTGGTGATTCAGAACGGTTGAAACAGATACTTATTAATTTGGTTGGCAATGCGGTCAAGTTTACGCCTTTCGGTGGAATCTCCGTGTACGTCAATAAACGGATACAAGAAGATCACGTCATACAACTAGAATTCATTGTAAAAGATAGCGGAATCGGTATTCCCACTGATATGCGAAGTTATATCTTCGAGCCTTTCAATCAAGTCGATCATGTGATGACGCGCAAATACGAGGGTACAGGCCTTGGCTTAGCGATTTCGAAAAAGCTGGTCCGACTCATGGGAGGCGATATTTGGGTAGAGCCTGCCGAAGAGCCAGGTACTACGGTCTTCTTCACCCTTTGTCTCAAAGAGGATCATCATTCAGATGTGTATCAGGGTAATACGAATGAAGGTATTGCGCATGCTTCCCTACACATACTTATCGCCGAAGACAATGCCATTAATCAATTTGTTTTAAATAAAATGCTAGAGAAGCAGGGGCATATCATTACAGTTGCTTCTAATGGGGAAGAAGCGGTGAAGTTCGCCTTAAGAGATCGGTTTGATATTATATTTATGGATCTCCAAATGCCGATCATAAACGGATTAGATGCAACCGCAATAATTAAACAATCACTCCCGCCAGAACGATGTCCCCTGATCGTCGCTGTAACTGCCAACGCTTTAAAAGAAGATCGCGAAAGCTGCCTTGCTGCGGGCATGGATGATTATTTGAGCAAACCGATCAAAAATAAATCTCTTCTCGATATTATCGGGACCTATATGGACAATAAACACCTTATAGGCTAAAGGTGGGGAATCCAAGGGGGTTACTCCTGAATGTTGTACGTTGTACAACAATTCGCAAGAAAATACACGTTTTCCGAGCGATTGTTGCAGAAAATGCAACAATTCCAGCCAAAATTAGCCCAATAACCAATAAAACTGGCTGAATTGTTGTACAACATACAACATCTTCTACTTTCCTAGCTCAAACCAAGGAAATTGTTGTACGTAGTACAACTCCAAACGTATAAACAACATAAGACATCTACGTTCCGCGAAAATCTAGTAATGTCAGGTTCGGATTGAATTTCGGATGCAGAGAGAAGAACTAAAGGTGCGGCCTGCCTGTGATTGGGCCATGTGACGTGCTCCGTTATCGGAATGTTTAGCAGAAAGTTTGGTGCGAGGACAGGTAGATAGAAGTCTGTTGAAATACAGATAAACATCTGGTCAAATCCATGGATTATAGGTCGGCTAGAAAGCGAGACTCTGTGGAGTGATTTCGGCATATAAGCGGCTAATCTGAGGATCACGTGGAACGAGGAGCCGCTATTTCGGTGGTTATACCGTTGCAGGGCTCGTACGCGGAACGAGGGGGCGTTATTTTGGTTTTTGCATAAGCGAATACAAAAAGGACAGAGCGATTGGGATCGTCTGTCCTTGGTAGCATTGGGCTATTACCGAAAAAACTAGTGGTTCGGAATAAATTCACTATGAATTTCGATCAGTTTCTGGACGAATACCTCAAAACCATTTTTACTAGAAGAGAATTTGAAATCGGTTACACCAGTGTTGAAATCAATAACCGTTAAAGCCACACGATTGAGTGGATATTCTGGAATAGGCTCAGAGGCAAGAGAAATATTTTTGAACGGGTAAATGGACGTTTCACCGTAGAACCGAAGCACAGTTAAATGATCATCTCTTAACTCCAACGATATTTGTTGATCTGAATCAGTGAAACTCTTCAGTGTACTCATCATTTATCAATCCTCCTCTTGTCCTCTATTTTACTATCAAATGAAGAGATAAAGAAGCCCAAAACGAAATTTTTTCCTGGCTCCTCCCCTGTTTCAATGCACCATTTATCGGGTAAATGAACAATAGGGCTGAAAGCCGCTCTTACAAATGCTACGGAGGTGCAACGCATGACTACAACGATTTTACTATCCGAAAGATCAGGTCCTGTAAAGAAGCTGCGAGCTGAGGGGCATATTCCTGCTGTGGTGTATAGCTCACGTATGGATTCCGAACATGTCACTGTCCCGGAAAAAGAAATCCGCGCATCACTGAAACGCAATCCGCGCGCCATTCTGAATGTTACCCTGCCGTCCAAAACCAGACTGCCGGTAATCGTCCAGCAAATCCAAAAGGATAGCCTAACGGGTCAATTACTGCATATTGATTTTCTTCAAATTAATATGAAAAAACAGCTCGATACATCGATAGCCATCCATTTCACGGGGGAAGCTAGGGGCACCAAGGAAGGCGGTATTCTCCAAATAGAAACACATGAGGTCATGATCCGCTGTATGCCGAACAAGCTGCCAGAACATCTTGCCATTGATATTAGTATGCTAAGTATCGGCGAACATATGACTGTTGCTGATCTTGAAGTACCCAAGCATGTTGAAGTGTTAAGTGATCCTGAAACCATTCTGGTCACCATACTTGGCATGCAGAAGCTTGAAGCGGCGGTTGTACCAGCTGCAGAACAGGCGGAGGAAGCTGCCCCGTCTAATGCTTAAAGTGATTGCCACGCTGAAACAGGAATAATAAAACCGGCTCTTGACGCAGTTTATGCGGAAGAGTCGGTTTTTAGTTTTTTGCGCTATTTTCTAAAAGGCAATTCGATTTCCACCGTAGTACCCTCATTAATTTTGCTTTGAATTAACAATTTGCCTCCGTGCCCTTCGATTATCCGTTTACAAACCATAAGCCCTAAACCAGTGCCATTCACTTTAGTCGTATAAAACGGTTCTCCTAACTGGGATAACCTCTCTATAGAAATGCCTATACCCTGATCTTCGATGCGGATCACCACACCTTGCTGGATTGGATTTCGGATAGCGATTTTAATAATTCCCCCATTAGGCATCGACTCGATGGCATTCTTTAAAATATTAATTAAAACTTGTTTGATTTGATCCGGGTTACAATAAATGGCGGGTATGTCTGGATCCATATCTATATGTATTTGAACGTTGTAGAGATGGGCATGAGGTTGCAGAAAACCAACCACACTTTTGACAAGTCCTAGGGAAGTACTCTCCATATAACAATTCAGATGTGGCTTAGCTAGCGTCATGAATTCATTGACAACATAGTTAATATGCTCCAATTCTTCCAGCATGACATCCACGTAGTCTGCATTTTTCGCCTTTAATAATTTCACAAAACCTTTCAAGGAGGTTAATGGATTACGTATATCATGTGCGATCCCTGCTGCCAATTGACCGATGAGTGACAGTTTTTCTGATCTAATAAGGGCTTCTTCAGACTTTTTGCGCTCAGTGAGATCACGTATCACGGTCTGTACGATAGGATCCCCCATGTTTTTGTGGACATAAATGGATGATATTTCGGCATCAAATAGAGTTCCATCTATCTTTCGCAGCTTTATCTCCTTAAACTCCGTATAAGAATCAGACTGCATCACATACTGAAGCCGCTCCAAAATGAAATCCTTATCACATAAACAGAAAAAATCATAGACGGGTTTTCCCTTGAAGTCATCTGAGGAAACACCGCCGAACAGTGTACAACAGGCATCATTCACAAACTGGATGAAACCATCTTTATGCAGAGCAATGGGTTCTGGATTAAGCTTAATCAACCTTCTAAATTGCTTTTCTCTTTCTAAAAGCTCCTCATCGGCTCTTTTCTTTTCGCTGATGTCCCTTTCCACACCAATAAACCCAATAACAGCTCCTTCGTTATCTTTCATTGGGGAGACCGTCACATTCGCATAAAAGGTAGAACCATCTTTTCTTAATTTTAACGCTTCGAAATCCGAAATTTGCTGTCCATCTATTAAAGACTGATAGAGCCGAAGAGCATCTTCCTTATATTTATCAGGAGTCATCGGCAATACTTGCCCGATCACTTCATCTCTTGTCCAGCCATGTAATTCTTCAAACTTCTTATTCACCTCTAACACTTTTCCATTCACATCAACGATGACAATTCCATCTGAGGTTAAATTCATAAAGGAATCGATTAGATGTTCTTTCAATATCAAGTGTAAACATCCCCTTATTATCTACTTATACTCACATCTGTTTTTTTCTAGCTTCAATGGTTATAAAAATGTTTCCTAAATGTTTATTTATTTCAATTATTTCTATATCTTCTTGTCTCAGTAAGTGAATGGTATCTCTATTCAAATGACACCCATCACAAGCTCGTTTCCAGATCGGAGTCAGGAGATCTTGCAGCTTCCCCAATAGCCTATTTTCATGTCGAACATGCTCAAATAATAAAATGGTTCCAGTAGGCTTACATACTCTACTTATTTCTCTAATCGCTTCTACTGGGTTGGGTATCGTACATAAAACTAGTGTTCCAACCACCGTATCAAACGAATGATCTGCAAATGGCAATTGCTCAGCATAACCTTCCATGACATGGATAGGCGCTTTGGCTACGGAAGCCCGCTCAAGCGAGGTCTTCCTTAGAAGTGGATTCGGCTCAATTGCTGTTACAGACACATTCTTATAGAAGCTGAAATTAATCCCTGTTCCGCATCCGATTTCCAAGACTTCTCCTTTTGCTTTGTTAATTAACTCGGAGCGAATATTTATAAATCTTTTGGTCTCCAAGGGTTTCATAAGTCTATCATAATTATGAACGAACCAATTACTGCTGATAGATATCTACTCCTTCGTTTAAGCCCTCTCTAGTCATAGACAAAGATTGACAGAAAAAATTTTCAGTAATACTATAATAGAATTGAATAAATCATTCATTATTTATCCATAAAAAAGTATTCTATGACCATCACATAGCCTTGCCCATTAAAATAGACAAGTATGAGATTATGGTATAGCGGGAGGAGGCTAACAATGTCTGAGAATCACGAATATGCAGAAACTTTAAACGGCAGGAATCCCCTCCGTCTGCAATCCGACTGTGAGAATTGCTTCGGCTTGTGTTGTGTCGCACTGCCCTACGCGGCTTCGTCAGACTTCGCGATCGACAAAGATGCCGGCCAGCCTTGTCCGAACCTGCAAGCGGACTTCCGCTGCGGCGTTCACACTAACCTCAGACAGCTGGGCTTTCGAGGTTGTACGGTTTACGACTGCTTCGGCGCGGGGCAAAAGGTTTCCCATGGTACCTTCGGCGGACACGACTGGCGTCAAGTTCCAGGGTCCGCGAAGCAAATGTTCGAGGTGTTCCCGATCATGCGGCAACTCCATGAGCTGCTTTGGTATCTGAGTGAAGCGCTGACATTGCAGCCGGCCCGTCCTATCCACGGTGAACTCAGCACTGCACTCGACGATACAGAACGCCTCACTCACTTAAGTGCCGGATCTCTCATGGAACTGGACGTGGCAGCTCACCGATCCGATGTCAATGTTCTGCTTCTACGGACGAGCGAGTTGGTGCGAGCCGAATCCCTTCGCAAGCAGAAGAACCCCGCTGGGCGTAAGAAGACCTACGGTAGAGGAGCAGACCTCATCGGTGCCAACCTCAAAGGCGCCGACCTCAGAGGCGCTAACTTGAGAGGGGCCTGCCTTATTGCAGCTAACCTCAGAGGTGCCGACCTGAGAGTGGCTGACCTCATCGGGGCTGATTTCCGTGACGCTGATCTTAGCGGTGCTAACCTCACCGATAGTATCTTTCTCACCCAAGCCCAACTCAACGCGGCGAAGGGAGATGGCGACACCAAGTTACCACCGTCGCTCACTCGACCAATGCACTGGTCCACTTTCAGAGCATAGAACATTATATAATTAGGTCAGCCAGTTTTAACGGGTTGACCTTTTTTTATTTGGCCATCCAGTGCAACGTGGTACATGATAGTGCATTTCCATACTCTCCCTACACTATATCTATTTCGGTTTCATTTGTTGAAATACCTTTTTCAAAACTAATCTCCTGTTACTTCAATTATAATCAATTGCCCGCCGAGCAGCCTGATCAATTAGTTCACTCTTATATGCCGTTATGCTATAATTTCAGAAAAATAATCTAAAGGAGTACTGGATGACTACATTCATAGATAAAATTGCTTGGATATACGTTGTTGATGGTCAAATATTAGGCGCTCGTTCCAAAGGAAAAGACATCTATTATTTACCTGGCGGAAAAAGAGAACCCGATGAAACCGATATCGACACTCTTTTAAGAGAAATAGAAGAGGAATTATCCGTTCGAATAAAGCCAGAAACCGTCTTGTATTTTGGCACGTTCGAAGCTGGGGCGCATGGTAAATCGGAAGGTATGCAAGTAAAAATGACATGTTACACGGGGGATTTTGAAGGAGAGCTGAGATCAGCTTCTGAAATAGATGAGTTGGTCTGGTTAACCTATCATGACCGGGATCGTGTCTCTCCTGTTTGCCAAGTCATTTTTGATAAATTAAGTGAGATGAAGTTGCTTTCATAACTTGGCCCGCGCCGACAAAAGCTATCGAAAATACGGTTAGAGACTGGTTGGGATTGATTGACTCATCAGCAAAACTCAACCAATGAATAAACCTCTATCGTATCGAAACCGCTCAAAGTTGAGTGACCACATGAAAGAAGTACTACCTTGTAGGTTAGCTTCCGGTGGCGATCGATCTGACGACCTTGCGCACAATTTTTGTGCGCTAGCGCCCGGTGGCGGCCGATCCGACGACCTTGCGCACAATTTTTGTGCGCTAGCGCCCGGTGGCGGCCGATCCGACGACCTTGCGCACAATTTTCTGCGAGCCAAAGCTCGCCCACTAAGTCCGAGAAGTCAGAAATTGACTTCTCGGCTGACTATCCCGCGCGTCCATTACATCAATTTTTCAAAGGAAAAAGTTGATTGACTTTATTGATCTCGTCCAAGATAATACGCGTATAAGCAATATACATAAACTGGCAGGTGAATTATGAAGAAAAGCTTGGCACTGTTTTTTTTATTTTTATTTTTATTAATCCCCGGTTTGAATGCGTACTCAATTGAGAATGGCATTGGATTAATAAACGGTTCATTTGAATCTGTGGAATCAGATAAGCCAACCGCATGGACGCAAGATGCTTATCAGCAAGGCTCTGATGTGAGCAAATTTACGTTGGAAAGCGGTCAGGCACATGCAGGCAGCCACTTTTTGCGCATACATAATATTCAACCTAATGACGCCAGGTGGATACAGCGGGTACAAGTAAAATCCGGCGCCATCTATAAGCTCTCCAGTTGGGTTAGGGCTAGCGGTATCGGATCTGATAAGACTGGTGCTAACATTTCAGTACTTGGCGTAGGTTCCATGTCCCGGGACATCAAAGATACGAACGGGAAGTGGGAACTAGTCAATTTTTATGGAAAAACAGGTGCCAACCAGAAGGAGATTGTCGTTGCTGTGCGCCTCGGAGGGTATGGCAGTTTGAATACAGGCGCAGCTGATTTCGATGATTTTTCACTGGAGGAAGTGGCCGCTGTTCCAGCTGGGGTACAAGTCTTTTCCGTTTCTCCAGACGATCAGCCCAGTTCCGTTACTAACCATGCCAACCTGAGCTCTCATACAGGATTTTTCCTATTTACCCTATTATTTTCTCTCTTATTTCTAATTGTTTGTATTCGAATGGCAGCAAAAGCAAGTGACCACAATGGTAGACTTACAGAACCAAAAAACGTTGTTCCCACCTATATCGGACTGTTAATGTTTGCAGGCTTTGCCCTAAGAATTATTGGCGCCCCCCTCATTCAAGGGCATCCCATTGATTTTATTGATTTCAGCGCTTGGTCCGAGCATGCATTCTCGGCAGGCTTGTCCGGCTTTTACAATGATCAAATGTTTGTCGATTATCCCCCCGGCTACATCTACATCCTCTATGTGATCGGGGCGATTAAGCATATTTTCTCTCTCAATTATCAATCAGCGGCTGCCGTCATTTTGATCAAACTCCCTGCCATCATTGCCGATCTTCTCACTTCGTATCTGATTTATGGACTAGCCAAAAAACACATGAACCATCAAGTTTCCGCCCTATTTGCTTTCCTATACCTCATAAACCCCAGTGTCTACCTAAACTCTACGGTTTGGGGGCAGATTGATTCCGTCTATACACTTGTAGTTTTCTTAATGATTATTGCTCTTACCGATAAAAAAGTTCCAAAAGCAGCTGGGATATTGGCCTTAGCCTTCCTGATCAAACCACAAGCGATTATTTTCACCCCGCTGCTGCTGTATCCATTAATCAAACAAAAAAATGTGAAAACGTGGGTTTCTTCACTTGCCATGAGTGCAGTTGTTTTTGTCCTTGGCGTGCTTCCCTTCTCACTTCACAAACCATGGTATTGGATTCTGGATCTGTATAAAACCATGTTTCTAAGTTATCCTTACGCATCTTTGAATGCGGCTAACCTGTATACCCTATTCGGCTTCAACGGATCGCCAGCCTCAACGAAGTGGCTTTTTATGAGTATGAACACTTGGGGAAATATAATTGTAGTGGCTATTGTAGCTATTACCGCATTTTTGTTTTTCAAAAGTCGGGACACTTCGAGATTTTACTATTCTGCATTTCTCGTCTGTTTGCTAGTTTTCGTATTCAAAACCGGTATGCACGAGAGATATGGGTATCCTGTCATTCTGCTTTCACTGATTAGTTATTTAGGGATAAAAGATAAAAGAATCCTATATTTGTTCATTTCGCTAAGCTTCACCCAATTTGCTAACGTAGCTTATGTATTCAAATTAAGTTTGGACCAGCAATATTTCACGAATGGCCCTGATATTTTTATGAAGATAGTGTCCCTATGCCATGTGATTCTAGCTGTTTATGCCATTTATGTAGGATGGGATATTTACATCAGAAACAAGGTTCAGCACTTTAAGTCCAGAAAATCAGATCCGCAGGAGATCAAATTCCCTAAATCACTGTCCAAACAGAATGCGGCGCAAGCCGTAGCTCCAATGAAACTGCTCACCAACCTAACGAAAAAAGATAAAATTGCCATGACCGGTTTGACGCTGCTGTACGCCGCCATTGCTCTATACCAGCTCGGCTCATTCAGCGCTCCTCAAAAAGATTGGAAGCCAAAGCTAGCACAAGAAAGCTTCTACGTAGATTTCAACCACATCGAATCCGTCAATCGTGTCATGTGGTATGGCGGTATCGGAGATGGCCAATTTCAAATCGAACAGTCGAACGATACGATCCATTGGACACCCGTGACCACTATTACCTTGAATGGGGGCACCGTTTTTCAGTGGAAGCAGTCGTCTGTTTCTTTCTCAGCGCAATTTGCTAAGATTACCGTAGTTAAACCTGGTGCATCGCTGTATGAGCTTGCATTTATGAACGATCAGCAGAAGGAACCCATCCCTATTTTCAAACAGATCCCATTGAACATGGGCAATGATGCTTTGGCACAAGCACAAAACCTATTTAACGAACCCGACACCGTTCCACGCCAACCTTCGTTTATGAACAGCATGTATTTTGATGAAATCTATCACGCCAGAACAGCCTATGAGCATTTACACAGCATAGAGCCATACGAAACAACCCACCCGCCACTAGGAAAAGTGCTAATTTCCATGGGTATCGCCATATTTGGCATGAATCCGTTCGGATGGAGAATTGTGGGCACACTTTTTGGCATTGCCATGATTCCGCTTATGTATCTGTTCGCTAAAAAATTGTTCGGAAAAACCGAATACGGGTTTATTGCCGCTTTTTTACTGGCCTGCGATTTTATGCATTTTACTCAGACAAGGATTGCGACCATTGATGTATACGGTGTATTTTTCATTATGATGATGTACTACTTTATGTACAAATATTACGTACTCAGCCTCAGCCGAGCTCCACTCAAAACTGCATTGATCTCGCTTAGCTTATCCGGGTTATTTTTTGGTATCGGCGCTGCTTGTAAATGGATTGATCTTTACGCTGGAGTCGGTTTGGCCGTTATTCTAGGCTTAGTTTTATATGAAAAATATAAAGAATATCGACATACAACACTTATTCTAACAACACAAGCCAAACATAAATCGAACACATCGGCTATTCGTCAAACGCAAACTTTCGCTCACAGTTTTCGTCCTTTATTATGGAAAACAATCTGTACGGCATTCGCCATGTTCGCTCTTGTCCCGGTTGTCATTTACACGTTAAGTTATATTCCCTTTTTAAATGTTCCCGGACCAGGACACGACTTATCGGCTATACTCTCTTTCCAAAAATCTATGTACAACTACCACAGTCACCTTGTAGCTACCCATCCATTTGCCTCCTCATGGTGGGAGTGGCCCATTATTCGGAAACCGATTTGGTACTATGGGCAAGTTTCACTCGCCCCGGACCAAGTTTCCAGCATTGTCGCAATGGGAAATCCAGCCATTTGGTGGCCCGGTATCTTAGCCGTTTTTGCAGCTATCTATATTAGCCTGAAGACGAAAGATAAGTGGATGATCGTTGTCCTTATCGGACTAGCGGCAGAATATTTGCCATGGGTCGGCGTGCCTCGGCTCACCTTTATTTACCACTTTTTCGCAACCGTTCCTTTTATGATCCTATGTATCACTTACGTCATTAAATATGCCCATGAACATTTGAAGCTTCGAGCAAAATGGATCTATATGTATTTGGGCACAGTGCTTCTACTGTTTATCATGTTTTATCCGATATTATCTGGTGCTGTCATCAATAAAAACTACGTCAGCCATTTTCTAAAATGGTCTACGTCATGGACGTTTTTTTAGTTTAGAGAAAAAGGAAGGAGCTGCCCGTGAACTGCACCCCAATTGTTAGACTGTGTCTAACAATTGGGGTCACTTCACCGCGGCAGCCCCTTCCTTTTTTGTATTCAATGCACAATCTTTTTTAATAGATCTTCTACTTTTGCTTGCATGGATCGTATCGTTGTTTTCCTATATTGAATACCAAGCCGAAGTACCTTCAATTGCTGTCTTCGGGAAAGCCTGCGAAATCGGGGCTCCCTTTTCAGAAAAGTACGAATGATAGACCAGCTGTTAACTGCAATCCGATCCGGTGAGATTTCAGGTATATCATAAGGCAGTGGTCGTTTCCTGAAGCGATTAATCCATATTCCTACACTTGCAGAAATCTTACTTTCATCTACAAGACATACAGCAGAACTTTTTTTTGTATGCTTTTTGAGGAAATCGAAATGATGATGTCCGCCTAGGATGACGTAACCACCTTCTTTTCTGCTTTTACGCACAATCAACAGGTGCATTAGATCTTGCGCAACTTTTTTAAACTCCTTATTTCTTAGTGCGGTCTTAGCAGCGATGCTTTCAGGCTTAATCTTACTTAGAGGTATATATTGCACTGTATATTTCAACTGTACGCCTCCTCGTCACACCGTTGTTAAATATCATCTATTCTAAGTGTATTCCGTTAGTGCTGCAGTGTGAACTTCCGCACATTAATGTCGCTCACTTTCTCTAGGATCTTCTATCAATACTATTTCTGATAAGCTCTGTCAATCCGTTTTGTGACCGTAAATTTGCAAATCATGAATGGACCAATAATTCCCAGATCTGGATGTTTGGATGATCTTTACGTAACGTGTATTTTGTGGCTTCAAGTTGATTTCTAGTACGTTTGTGCCAACTCCCGATGCGACTGAAGATCCCCAATTGAAGCCATCATTAGATACGAATACCTCATACTTCCTTGGATAATCATTCGGCGAGTTCTCACTTCTCAGCACCATTTTGTTGATTGTGAACGAGTTCTTCATATCAATTTGATAAAATTGCCCGGCTGCTTGAGCTGTCCCTGTATCCCAGCGAGTATAGGGGCTGCCATCAATCGCACCTTGCGGTTTGCCAGAACTGCTGCTTACTTCCCACTCTGCTCGGTTCAGGGCAACTACATCAGCAGCAGTCGCCGTTGCCGCTGGTGAAATCTCTTTGGTACCTGATACTCTGACCTGATACATGTATGTGTTTCCAACCAACGTATCCGCATCGACAAAGCCTGTATCTGCCACTTGTTCAGCGATTACCTCATAGCCGCCTTCAGCCGTACCTATTTTCCGTAAAACATCGTAACTATGTGCTCCTTCCGATTCCTTCCAGCTAAGCTCAATCGCGTGATTCTCTATAGACTTTGCCTGAATCCACGAAGGTGCAATCGGTTTTACCCGATCTGTCAGCGTCAGGATATACTGGACAGCTTCACCTGGAAGCAGCGTTTCCTTGACTTCAAGCTCAGGGGCTGCTTGCAGTCCTGTCAAATACGTACGGGCTGATGCATAGGTATCACCCGCCCCGAATCGTTCTCCCTCGTACAAACCAGCTTCAGGCATAGTTACTTTGGCGTGTATCGTTTGCGTACTCGTCCCAAAATTTACGAAGTTCAGCAGAATTTTATTCGACTTCGCTCCTGATCCGGGCAGTGCAGGCAATGTCGACGTATCCACGCCGCGAAAATAAACAAGTTTATCAGCCAACTCAGACTTATTGGTTAGCTCATACACTAGCGGTTTCCCATGCGTGGCATAGGCAAGATTCAACCTGCGCATAATCCCAACTCGTGTATCTTGGTCCACCACGTTCTTATGAATCTTCATTTGCGCTGGGTTTTGATTATTCAAATCAATCCCCGACTCAAACAAAGCATATTGCGGATAAAACGCTGCATGCTGCATAAACATATCAGCATAACCGATATGAGCCCTCATGATGCGATCGAAGACCGCCGAATGGGGCTGCGCAGCACCAAATTCTTTAGGATCCGTATGACTATCCGAAGTTCCATACTCCGTATTCAACATTTGCTTCTTGAGGCCATCCTCTGACCCTCCGAAGGTTTGCAGATTTTCTAAGAAGCTTCCGTCCTTATTATCGGTATACGAATTCCCGTAAGCATGCCCATTCGTTAGATCTGTCAACTCTTCTAGCTCCATTCGCTGCTCCTTATCGTCTTCCCACCCGTCGGGATCTCCACATTTAAACGTGCCAGAAGAAGATTGATTTCTACATGATCTAATGTTGTACTTTGGTGCATATGCCCAGCCGGGGGCCACTGTTTTCACATGAGGAGCAAGCTCAGGAAGATGGGTTTTTAACCACTTCGCAATGGCTAGATTCACCCCTTTGGAGCGATTGAACAAGCCTGGCTCATTATCAATCTCATAGTATTGAAACATGGACCCATACTGCTTCACATAATCCAATAATTTATTCTCTGCATCTGCTGGCAGTGTGCCATCCTCTTTTAGCTTAATATTTCCTGTATGCAAATGAAGAGCTACTGCCTGGGTATTGTAATCGCGCAGGGTTTCGTAATAAGACTTGATCGATGAGCACCCCATCTTCACATCAGTCGCACAATCTACCCTCATCACATTGCCGCTGTAGGCGATTCCTAACCATTTCAATACATAAGGAAGGTGCTTGACTGCTCCCTGATCATAGTAGAATGACAGATTGCTTACCTTCGTACCGGATTCCACATATCTCCCATGAATTGGTTCTACGGCAGGAGAAGACAGTGCATCAAGGGCTAGGTAATCCCATTTCCACCAGAGAAATTTATTCTCATCTGCGGAACAATACAAACAACCTACGGTTGACAGCTTCAATTCGTTCGTTCCCAGCTGCAGCTGCTCCTTAGGAATATAAAGCTCATATAATTTCTTATATGGGTATGAGCTTGTTGTCCCCCCGACTCCAGCAATCTGGATAATGCCAGAAAGCATCTTGTTGGAGAAAACCGCCATCTGTGGAACTGCTTTATGAGCATCCAGAATTCGAACTCGGAAATGAACACCATATTCGGGTATTTCAGTGAGCGGGAAGTTGATTGCAAAGGCAGGATTCAAGGATTTATTAAGACCCTGAGGCACCTTGTCCCAAGCATCCGTCTGCTTCAAGTCGGTTGTTATGGTGTAGCTGCTCTGTCCTGTGCTTTCTTTACCAAATTCCAAATAGGAATCGTTCTGATTGCCCAACATCCATATTTGATTACCAATCTGATTGGACACTGTCATCACTTTTGCCAAATCTGTTTTTGCCGATGCACCGTAGTTATTCGAAGCCGAGGTCAGGATTAGTAAGATCAACAAGGCAGTTGGTACAATCACATATCTCATCATGTTAGATACCTCTCAACCATAATGGAAGTAATAGGACACTCGCGGGAATAATTTCTTTCACTTGGGACGGGCTCGTCCACATGACTTTAGCAACAGCACCATTCGTATTATCATAATATTCGACCTTGAAATCAACAGGCACGTCAGCGGTTAATGCAATGGTTCCGGATCGTTCCACCCAGCTTTGATTAAACCAACTATCAATAACCAACACGCCATTCACCCAAACTCGGATGCCATCGTCACTCAAGGTAGAAATCTTATAGGTTTCCGTATATTTGGGCTTAAGTTTACCCGTCCATCTCACGGAAAACGTATCTGCTTGCATAGAAGGAAAGGGAGCCGTCGTGGTCCAATTGAAATCAATCTTGGCATCCATCCTCGTTTCCTTCAGCGCGGTCAAATCCTTGTTATCGTAATATTCTGCTCGCAACCCGTATCTCTCATCCTGTAAGACAGGTTGTGAGACAGGAGCTTTAATAGGTTGAAGAGACTCTCTTGTCAGCGATTTTGAATTCGTATAGAAGGATTCGATTTCTTGTAGGTTATTATTTTCGGTCAGCATTTTGCCCCATGTCATCAGATAAGCCCATTTGGGCTGCTCATTCAAAATAGTGCTGCTAGGCAGCTCACCATTTTCTCCCACGGCTACAGGCTTACCATTCGCCAATTCAACAATTTTCGCATAATAATCCGGATGGTAATCATTGTCATAGATATCAACGGCGAGAACATCCACCTTATTTTCTCCAGGATAAGTGGCTGTATACGAGTCGGACCATGCATTCGGTGCATTCGGGCTCCAAACCCAAAGCAAATTATTCAACTTATGCACAAGAACGAAGCGGTCGTACATGATATTCCAAAGTGCAGGGAAGTTGCTCTTCTTGCCCCACCAGAACCAATTCCCATTCATTTCATGATACGGGCGCCATAGGACAGGAACACCTGCATCCCTAAGTTTCCCCAAGTACACAGCTGCTTTATCGAGATCTGCAAGCAATTGCGTGTACTGGGGTGTACCTGGCGTAACGTACTTATCAAAATCGGCTTGGTTCATTTCCTTCTTTACATTCGACCAGCAAAGGCACGTTCCGGGAATACTTTCATGAAATGATATCGTTACCAGTCCGCCAGCCTTGTTCCATGCTATCGCACTATTAACCACCTTTTGTCTTTGATCTGCTAATTGACTTTCCGATTGATCCATAATAGCACCGAATTCATAACCGTGAAGACCCGGATATTTACCTGTCATGCCTTTGACTTGATTCGTCCATTCATCCGGGCTTTCTAGGTAATCATGCTGCCCGCTAATGATGCTTACACCCGAAATGGCATACAAATGCTGCAGTACTGCCTTAGCCTCGTACGTTGCTTGTGAGTTGATAGGAACAACTGACGCATTCGTTACGTTCGGGTGAAGCAAGAAATTCGGTGCTAGCAAAGAGAGTAGAAACAATAAGGAAACCACCTTCTTACGCACACCCGCCTTTCCAAAAAAATCGATCATCATCTTTCCTCCAGTATCGTAGATTGACACAATGAACCCCGATTTACGCTTCTAACACACGTGTTCATCCTGCTTAATCTACCATACAGGTCATATATTAGATTTGTATAAGCATTATATAAATGTTTTGAAAGTTTTTCCAATTTCAGTTATGCTTTCAAACAAGGAATCGCCTTCCATTCGCCAAAGTCGAATAGAAGGCGGTTCGTTGTTTCAAAACAAATCTTAAATAAATTGGTGAAGAGGGATATCCTTCCATGCCATACAAATACGAACCGTGTCTTCTTCTACTAATTCAGATCCGCTCTGGACCTCGATAAATTCAACATCCGTGATAGCTCGAATGCTGTGCCGGGTTCCATCTGGTATTCGAACGACATCACCTGGCTTCACTTGATAGAGCTTGTCATTAATGACAATATCCGCAACGCCGCTTACGATCGTCCACACTTCACTGCGTTTATAATGCAGCTGATAGCTTATATTTTTACCTGCATGAACGAGAATCCGTTTGGTCAGCACCTCGTTATCTTCGGCATATTTGACGTAGTCAATCACGCGATAACGTCCCCACCTGCGCTCCTCGTACATCGGACGGTGTTCAATTTTATTCATAACTTCCTTAATGCGTGGACTTTCCGACTTGTTCGTTACTAGAATCCCATCAGGGCTGACAGCAATGACAGCGTCCTTAATTCCAATCACCGTAACAGGAATGTCCAGCTCATTAATCAAATGGGTATTCTCGGAATCCTCGGTCACAATGCCCGTTCCGATCTGGGAGCGACTCATTTCCTCAGTCAATGTATTCCAGGTGCCAAGATCTTTCCAATAGCCGTCGTAAGGGACGACAACACAGCTGGCTTCCTTCTCTACAACTTCGTAGTCAAAACTAATTTTCGTTAATCTATGATAGTTTTTAAGTATTTCTTCATACTGAATCGGGATGCCCTTCTCCACCATGACCTCAATGAGATAGCCTAGTCGGAAAGCGAAGACACCGCAGTTCCAAAGCGCCTTCTGTTCAATCAAGGCAGCTGCTTGTTCACGATTCGGCTTTTCAGCAAAATGGTTAACGTGAAGTGCTTCTGACCGTTCACTGCGTTTGTCAGAGGGAACGATATACCCGTATTTCTCAGACGGTACCGTTGGAACAACACCCATTAGTGCTAAATTCGCATCCGTTTCGTGCAGAACATACTCTAGCTGTTTGATTTTCTGAAAGAAAGCCTCATCGACATAAGGATCTACGGGTAATATCGTAATCACAGTGTTCAGGGGCAAACTTTCGACATCATACATATAAGCAGCAGCAAGCGCGATTGCAGGGAAGGTATCTCTTCTCTCTGGCTCGACGATAAGCGGGGCATCGCCACCCAATTGACTAATGATCATCTCTACCTGAGAGCGGTTCGTCGCTAAGTAAGCATCATCGCCGAGGCCCGTATTCTGCAGTTGTCTCCATACGCGTTGAACCATGGATTCGCTTCTGCCTTCAGCATCTTCAAGTACCCTTAAGAATTGCTTAGATCTGGAATCATTGGACAATGGCCACAGTCGTTTACCCGACCCGCCGGAAAGAAGAACCAATTTCATGAATACCACACTCCACTCGGTTTATTTGACTTTTATCTAGCCAACGCTTTGGGACGGGATGCCCCGATCAAGTCAGGTCTTCCTACGGAATAATATTTGAGTCCAGTTCCCTGAACCTGCTCTTTGCTAAACACATTGCGACCATCAATAAGAATCGGCTGCTCCATAACGAAAATGAGCTGTGACAAAGGAACTGATTTGAATTCTTCCCAATCCGTAAGTAAACATATGGCGTCGGACCCCGTGGCTGCCTCAAGGGCATTCTCACACCACTGAATCGCCGGATGGTCGATGCGTTCTCTAAATTTCTCCATCGCTATGGGATCATACAGCTTCAGCTGCGCTCCCGCACGAATCAGGGTTTCTACGATTTCGATGGAAGGTGCATAACGAATGTCATCCGTGTTCGGTTTAAAAGACAATCCCCAGATACCAACGGATTTGCCGTTTAGCAGTCCGAGGGACTCCTCCAGCTTGGAAATCACCTTATACCGCTGCGATTTATTCACCTCGACAACCGACTTTAGCAATTGAAACTCATAGTCGACATTACCGGCAATTTGAATCAACGCGTCTGTATCCTTGGGAAAACAAGAACCCCCGTAGCCGATACCCGCACTCAGGAAGGAAGAGCCAATTCGCTTATCTTGCCCCATTCCTTTGGCAACCTCGGTGACATCAGCGCCAACTTTCTCGCAAATATTCGATATTTCATTAATGAAGGAAATTTTGGTCGCTAGAAAAGCATTCGAAGCATATTTGATCATCTCCGCGCTGCGAATACTTGTAACGAAGATTTGATCGGTAAATGAACGGTGCAGCTCCGTGAGAGGTGCGGCTAAGCTTGGATTTTCAATCCCGAGCACAATCCGATCCGGATGAAGGGTATCGTCGATCGCCGAGCCTTCCCGCAGAAACTCTGGAATCGATACGACGTCGAAAGACTGCATCGTATTCATGGCAATAATCATTTGAATATGTTCGTTCGTACCCACAGGAACCGTGCTTTTCGTTGCAATGATTTTATAGCTATTCATTGCTTTCCCGATTTCCACAGCCGCCTGCTCGATATAGGCCAGATTAGCCTCTCCATTTGGTAAAGAAGGTGTGCCTACCGCAATGATAATAAGGTCGGATTGACTGATGGCTTGTGCCAAATCAGAGGTAAAGGCCAACCGACCGGCATTCAGATTCTTTTCCATCAGCTGCTCAATACCTGGTTCATAGATCGGAGAAATCAGGTTTTGCAGCTTTTCAATTTTCTGTTCATCATGATCCACACAGATGACGTTATTGCCCACTTCTGCGAAGCAGACCCCGGAAACTAACCCCACATACCCCGTCCCGATTACTGCAATATCCATATGATCAATGCCCCTCTCTGAATTGTTGGTAGGCTTTACCCATGTAGTCCTTTAGCTTATCCATGAATGTTTTCTCATCAAATTTCTGCGCGTGCTTCACGATTTGCCTTACATCCCATGCATGGTTTTCCACTTCCTGAATCGCAAGCAGCAGATCTTCTACCTCTTGCCGTTTGAAAAACACACCATTCACATGAGACACTATCGTGTCTAATGCACCTCCTGCTTGATAGGCGACAACGGGTCTTCCGGCAGCATTCGCTTCAAGCGGTGTAATGCCGAAATCCTCCTCACCAGGAAAGATTAACGCTCGACACTGCGCCATCATTTGGGTAACCGAACCGTCATCCAACCTTCCCAAGAAACGGATATTCCCTTTGGCCATTGACTTAAGCCTCGCCATATCGGGTCCTTCTCCAACAATGTACAAAGGCAGTCCATTTTGATTAAAAGCCTCTACCGCCAGATCAATTCGCTTGTACGAAACAAGTCTCGACACAATCAAATAATAATCCTCAATGGAAGTTGAGCTATGGAAGCGCGACGTATTAATCGGTGGAAAAATAACATCGGAATCGCGTTGGTAATAATTACGAATGCGATTTTTTACGACGGAGGAATTAGCGATAAACTGATTCACGTTAGCCGACGTTTTTTGATCCCATTGCTTAAGCCTATCGATATAGATCTTCAAAAGCCGCTTCATCACGCTTGAATTGGATTGTCGCTCCATATAGGTGTCATAATCCCAAGCGAATCGCATCGGGGTATGGCAGTAACAGAGATGAAACGTTTCCTTCGGAACCTGAATACTTTTCATGAAAGCGCTGCTTGAGCTAAGCACGATATCGAATTCTCGGAAATCAAAATCCTTAATCGCAAATGGATATAGGGGGAGCATTTCTTTAAAATGGCTTTTCCCTCCTGGCATTTTTTGCAACCAGGTAGCTCGAATATCCGCATCTCTTAGCTCATCGAGCAGCCGATTATTGCTAAACATGGTCGTATAGATGGGAGCACTCGGGTACATTTGGTGAAAGACCTCAACCACTCTTTCTGCCCCGCCCATTTGAACCAAATAATCATGCGCGATTGCTATTTTCATTTGATCCATCCTTTTTTTACTAGTAGGTTAATTACGAGTTAGCAATTAAACCTGCATAGTAATGAGTGATTTGGGTAACGGTTCGTTCGATGACAAAGTGTTGTTCCACGCGTTTTATGCCATTCTCGCCCATTCTGCGCCTCTCCTCTGGATGCTCCAGCAGGTAGTGTATGGAATCGGCAAGCAACTTGGGGTCACCGGGTGTGATGAGAAGTCCCGTTTCGCCATTCACTACCGTTTCAGTCGGACCGCCTTCATTAGAAGCAATCACAGGTAATCCAGCCGCCATACCTTCTACAATGACCTGACCAAATGGCTCCGGTGTGATGGAAGTATGCACCAGAAGGTCCGCTTGCTGCATTAAGGTTTGAATGTCATCTACATGTCCCAATAAAGTGACATTGTACAGCTTGTCATCTGCCATTTGCTGAAGCAGTTGCTGCTTGTAAGCATCTTCCCCGAACAAGGCATCCCCGGCTAACCAGAACTGAACCTGCTGATCGGGTAGAAACGACTTGGCTGCTTCGAGTAAAATATGTTGGCCTTTCCACTCCGCTAGCCTTCCAACCAGCAAAACAACGTAGGGCTTCATCCATTTTTTATCTATTTTTTTCTCTACAGCAGTTCCTGCATTCTTCGTTTTTGCGAAAGCCGAGTACACCACTAACGTTTTTTTCGTCTTCGGCAAATGCAGAGCATTCAAGGTTGAATTTGAATTCGCAATGACGCCGTTAGGCAGCAAGCGGGACATCCATCGTATCGCCTGAGCGACGATCGGTTTCAAGTACGGAACTCCGATATGGTCCCGAATATGCCAGATGAGAGGTATACCTGCCAATTTAGCAGCTACGGCTCCATAAAAAGCAGATTTCAACGAATTGGTATGCACACAGACGACTTGTTCTGCTTTCAATAATTTGGAGAGCCTCTTTCCATAGGTGAGAAGCTCAAAAGCAGCTGATACAGCTTGCAAATTTACGGTATTCCGGTTGCGATTGCGTACCTTATCGCTTAAAGCCAAGACGCGAACGTCGATACCTTTGTCTCTTAACCGATCTACGAGATCACCCTCCTCGGCCACGATGACTAGTGGGTCTACTTCATTACCGAGATGGGTAATAATGTTATACAGTGCGACTTCTCCCCCGCTCCATCTAGCGGTATGATCCAAATAAGCTACCCTCATCCTGTTCACGTCCTCCTTTCTTCCCAGCGGTTTCCTGACGACTGCCGCCGTGAGCAATCAAATGTTGATCGATGACGTGATTAAATACAGTATCTACCTGTTGGGATACGCGATCCCAGGTGTAATTCTCCAACACATGGCTTCTGCATTGCTCTGCAGTTGGCCACATTTCACGGTGCCGCAATAAGCGAATTAAACCTGAAGCCATATCTTCGCTGTTTTTACCTGCAAAGAGCATATCTGGTCGGTATTTCTGAAGAATTTCACGGTTGCCTCCAATTGGAGTCGCAATGACTGGAACCCCGGCTGCCATTGCTTCTACGGTAATTAATCCGAAGCCTTCCAACGCTTGGGAAGGTACAACGAACAGATCAGCGGCCTGATAATAGTCAGCAAGCTCATGATCAGGGATGTAGCCAAGCAATCGGACGCGGGACTGGAGTCCATATTCAGCAATTCGGCTTTCCAGCTCTCCGTGCAGCGGCCCTTTGCCCCCAATAAAGAGGACAGCATCCGGAACCGTTCTCGCCACCTCTTTCCAAGCTTCCAGTAATTGAAGAAGTCCCATTCGGTTGACCAATCTTCTTAAGGTCAACACCGCTGTCGTCCCTTCCTCCAGCTGCAATTTCCTTCTTATCGCTATGCGATCCGCAGCCGGCTTGAACCGGGCAACATCAGCTCCGCCTGGAATGATGTGAATCTTTGAAAGCGGGACACCGTATTGGTGATGAAGAATATCGCGGAAGGTTTCACTTAACACAATGAAGGCATCCGCCAGCCGATAAGCTTTCATCTCCCAGCTCTTAGCGATCATTGTTTTGATTCGATGCTTAAGTCCCTTGCCTTCGAGCCTGATTTCCTCACTCCAAGGACCATGAAACGTCATTACCACAGGAATATTTCGCGCTTTGGCCTCCATGGCAACTCCAATACTATAGGGAGCAAAGTGGGAATAAACGATGTCGATGTCCTGCCCATTCATCATCTCTGCAGCGTGCTTCCGAAAGGCATCTCGTCTTTTACTTAACTTCAAATCAGTGGCGGCTACATTCGTGACGCGGATGTCGTCTTGAACGACCGGTTTATTCGAACTGCATACCAGCGCCTCCAGCTCATGACGGGTAGCTAAGCTTTCGCAAATATGTTTGAAATAGGTGTTTAGTCCTCCAGGCTGTGCAGATGGCCAACCCATTCCTGTGCACAGGATCCGCAAACTATTGCAGTGTAGCATAAGCTTTCCCCTCCTTTATTGGCTCTTCCTGGGACTGTTTCACTCTTTTTCGAGCAAGCCCAAGCTCATACTGTTTCATACATACTAGGAATTCGTATATTCCCCAGAAGAGGGATACCGCAAGTCCTGGAATACCTTTCTTATACAAGCCATGAACGATATATTTCTGTACAAATCGCAAGGGAGGACGGACGATCATTCGCAGCAGGCTAAATCGTTTCCCAGCAGCAACAGCGCCTTCCGCTTCCAGATCGGTATACTTATTAAACCGCTCCATGTGATCATGAATGCTGCGGAAACCATAATGCCATAGAACACCTGACACATATGTGATATTCTCACTTGCGACATCCGGTATTTCATGCACAAGACTTTCCCGGTACTGAATTTCGGTACGGTTATATAGACGGACAAGCTTCTCGCCCTTGCCCATCCAGCGTCCTAGAAAGTCACCAATACGCAAGACAGCATAAGCTTTGCTCGGATCAGATAAGTTACTTTTCAACTTCTGAATCGAATCTGCAAGAGGTTCACTAACAACCTCATCGGTATCAATAACGAAAATCCAATCATAGGCAGCTTGATCACTGCCATAAATACGCTGCTTTGCATAACCAGGCCAAGCGTTCACATATACCTTGCAGCCCAACTGCTCAGATACACGGACAGTTCCGTCCTCGCTCCCGCCGTCAATGACAACAATTTCGTCTGCAAAAGGCTTGCAGGAGGCAATCGCACTCGCTATTCTCGTTTCATCGTCTTGTGCAATGATGACAACAGAAATCCGATTCTCTCCCACAGCGTCACTATAGTGACTCATTTCGTTCGCCCCTCCCCCAGTTTCAAACAAATTATTTGGCTTTATATGCTGATATTGCCGAAAGTAACCAACGCACATCATCTTTATTAATCAATAATTTAGGAAGTTTCGTCTTTAAGGTGTATTTGACATTAAGTAGAATAAAGACGAATCGCAGTAAACCTGATGATAATATGGCCATTCCCGCTCCGAGCAATCCAAACTTCGGAATCAGTACCGTTAGTAAAGGGATGACGATTAGCAGCCCTATCCCTTGCAGAATCGTAACAATCTTGGGCTTGCCTAATGCCATGAACGCTTGAGCCAACACCATGGTTCCACCGGATATGGAAACTTCGAGGAGCAGCATTCGAAAAACACTGATCGCTTCCTTAAAATCAGGGCCATACAGCAATGGCATTACGAAAGGTGCAACCAGCATAATCATCAATGAGCAAAGCAAAGCGAAACATGTGCTGATCCTGTAAACACGGAAGGTCATTTCAACGACTTTATCCTTAGGTAAACCCGAGGCTTTCGGGAACAACACCACGATAATGGATGTAGAGAAAATGTTGACTACACGGGAAAGGCTTACCGCCACCGCATACAGTCCAAGCTCCGATGGATTAAGGAGACCGATAATAACAATTTGATCGATATAATAGGAGACATTGCCCATTAAATCATTTCCGTAGGATCCAATACCGTACCGGATTAATGTCTTGAAGGATTGAAAAGCATCCTTAATCACGAATTCGTACTGCTTAAGTAAGCGCACTGTCGTCCATATGTAAAAGGGAACCGCCGGAGCGAGATAAGCCACGGCTGACGTGTAAGGAGTCATTGTTCTTGTTAGGATTAGCAGCCCTAAGCCGATGAGCGTACTAAGCGGAATAAGAAAGCGCAGACGGTTGAACAGCTTATATTCGCCTCTCACCTGCATCATCGCATTATTAATCTGAGACAATACAATGAGAGGTACGAGCACCATGGACCATTGGGAGAAAAGGACCACGTTGTCTGAATACGTTCGGAGCCAATAGGGTAAAACCAATATCCCCAAGCTCATCGCAAGCATGCCTGCAGACAAACCCATGAGAACAGCGGTCGAATAAAGCTTGGCGGAATCTTTCATGTTCTTTTTCACGTTGTAAATAATGGCGGAAGGCAAACCGAAAGTGAAACTAAAGGCTAGGAACTGTGACCATAAAACCATAGCCGCTTGCTCTCCTCGGCCGGATGGTCCTAGAAAACGTGCTGTAAGAATACCTGTAAGCATATTAATCACTAAGATGAGTACACTGAAAAACATCGTTCTGATAGAAGCCGAGATATGACTCTTGCTTGAAAAGAATGCTTTAATGAAGCCGAATAGAGGCTTTATGCGAACTATTTTCAAGTTGACTGGTTGCTGCATCCGGAATTTGCCTCCTCTCTTGAACGATCGTTTGATGCGCCATGATTCCAATTCCTACAACCATCCATAGTAGAAAGCCTTTCAAACCCGTATACCCATTTTCGAACACGAGACAAACGATACTTCCTTGCAAAGCTGAGAGCCCCAGTTTTCCGTAAGCTGTTATACCGCCCGGTTGTTTCTTTTGGGATAAAAGAAAGCGGGTGACGAGCCATAAGGCCCATAGAAACAGCAAGCCTCCAAGAATACCAAAGGTAAGGAAAATGGCAACGAATCCATTATCGAAAATGCCATATTCACCAAGTGCTCCTCCGTTACTTAACTTGGTGCCGACACCAATACTCCCAAGACCTAACCCTTGCGGTTTAGCAAACAACATTGGGAAAACGGTATGAAAGAAATCCAATCTTTCATTGTAGGAATGATCGTCTTGAATGGCTGTCATTGTATCCAATCGGGCGATCAGCCCCTGCGCACCAGGCAGCTTTGGAATAATCAGATACATGGCTGCGATAACCGCAGTTAATTGAGCAATCAATTTCCATTTCTGTCTACCCGCAGAAACAGCCGTGTAAATGGCGATATCGATGAATAACATAACCCAAGCAGATCGAACAAGCGTGATGAGCAGCCCTACCGTTACCAGAATAATGCCGATCCAGCCCAGCGGTCCCCGCCATCTTTTTTCCAGAATCATCGGCGCAAGCGCAGTTCCCATATACATCCCTGCTGGTCCTGGGGAATTCAATGTAGAGAACACTCGGATTTCCAAGGGAAACGGCTGACCAATTGAGGTCATCTCCACATGGTTCATCCAGAATGCATCCCAGGGCGGTACCATCACATATTGGATAATGCCATAAACGGCAACCAAGATGGCGGTGTTGGAGAATGCGACAATTAATCGGTCCAGCGCTTTATTATCGAAATGAGATAAGGCAGCATAAGGGATTAACAATAATGGAATCACATAGTTAGCTAAGTCATAGAAGGCTCCGCTCCCATTCTTAGCTGCACCAATCAGACTTCCATATAGCAGCACAATACCCACATAGATGAGCAGCTTGTATATGCGTGATTCCATCTGATGAAACTTAGCAAGGACTGGAATGATAAGCACTGCACTCGTTAACAGCGGGGCGATGCTCAACAAGGAAACAGAATGGTAGGTACCTTCCGTCCAATCCTGGATTCTCCGGATTTCCGGGCAAATGACCCAAACGAGCAGAATATAAGGAATCAATCGACGCGAATCTAGCAAGGCCATCACAAATGCGGGAAACAGCAGCATCGACAGAATCGTGATTTGAATACTAAGTTCAGGACTCAGCGTTGCGCTAGAATAACCGATGAGTAAAGAGACGAACAAAGCCATTCCAACCAACAGGATTGTCATCCGACTAGCCTGCTTCATGATAAAAGGGGGCTTAATCAATTTGCTTATTTCATCCACTGTTGATTCCCGTCCCCTCCCGTTTCATCTTGAATTGCTTAATAACTTCCCGCCATAGCAGGACCGCAAACATTGCATCGTGTACCAAGTAACGCTTCCACAATCTTCGCGGTTCTTGGGCAAGACGCCAGAACCATTCGAATCCTGTTTTCTGCATAATGTTCGGTGCTCTCTTCACTGTGCCCGAAATGAAATCGAACGTTGCGCCAACGCCAATCGAGATCGGGACTTTATACTGAAGATAGTTCTGGTAGATCCACTTCTCCTGCTTCGGAGCGCCAACACCCACGAACACAATGTCAGGCTGCGTATCAATCAGCATCTGAACAATTTGCTCATTCTCCTCTTTTTTCTTTTCGAAACCATAGGAGGGTGAATAACAGCCAACGATATTCAGATTTGGAAATACGAGCTTCAGATTCTTTACCGCTTGCTCCGGAATACCGGCAGCTGATCCTAAGAAAAAGAGCTTGTATTGCCTGCTTGCGAAAGCTTCGCCTAACTTAGTGAACAAGTCGGATCCGGATACCTTCTGCTTGAGCGGTTTACGGAGCATCCTCGATGCCCATATGATCGGCATACCATCTGCAACAATGGCACCTGCACCTGAATACACCTTTTGAAACTCAACATCCTTTCTGAGCTTGATTAAATGATCGACATTACAGGTCAAAATGTAAGAATGATTTTTCTGACGAATGACCTCATCCATATAGGCAAGCAAGTCCAGAAAATCATAATTATCAAAATGTACATCGAACATAGTCACTCTTCTCATCTGATCACTTCTTCTTTTTTCGAATTTGTCGCTGACAGAATATACAAGCTATTCAAATACCAGCAAAAAGGAATGATGAATTGAACAGTCGATAAGGTGTTATCCGACAAGGAATATAGAAAGAACGCCAAGATGAACGCCACGTAGTAAATCTTAATTCTCTGCGGGATTACTCGATAAATCATTCCAAATAAGACTAGCAATGATAGAAACAACAGGCTGCACCCGATATAACCAGCATCATAATAAAAGCGGATGTACTCGTTATGCGGAACCACAAAACCTTCATATAAACTTCCGTCATTCGCAACGGTAACCGCACCTAGCCCTCTGCCTGTCAGGGGGGAATCTTTTACGCCTTTCAAGAAATAGCTCCAAGCTTCGGTTCTTCCTGACAAGTCAATACCCGTACCGGTTTGGCGTTCGAACGAACGCTTTGTCATATTGTCCCACTGTACGTAGACGGCCCCGCCGATCAAGGCGAAGGAACAAAGCAGCGGGATAATTAAGATTAGCTTCCCTTTGATGTACTGCTTAACCATATCGAAGAAATAATAAGCAGCCATGGCCAGCATGGCGAGGATTGGCCCTCTAGTTCCCGTAGCGATCAGAATCGCAAAGTTAGCAGCCAATGTACAATAATAGAACCTGGCTTGCAGCGGATTGCGTTTGGTCTCTATTAAGGCAACGGTAATGCCTAGAAAAGCCAGCATCGCCAAATGGGGTGCGATATTCGCCCCTTGAACCCGAATCGCTCCCGTGAACTCAACATTGAGAAACGAATACAGATGAGCCAATTGAAGCAATGCCCCAGTTCCAACACTTACCAATGGCAGCAGGCAAATAATCCGGATATGCCTTTGCGCTGTCCTTTTTTTCCATTTGATCATAAGAAAAAAGAAAGGAAGCGTCAGTCCGATAAATGCTTTCAAGGTGAGTGATAACGTCAGCCTTGGATGCCATTCTGAGAAGAACAAGGTAAGGAATAACATGCTGGCGATAGCTGCTATGGGATAGATGAACTTCAACCGAAGTCCGTTTTTCAGCATACTAGGAACTAACAGAATCAAAATCCCTAGTTTATAAAGAGAAATAATCTCAAGCCCAGGCACATTCGCTTCGACGATATAGTTAATCGATATAGCGGTTGAAAGCAGGACTAGATAACTCATTTTCTTCGGCTGATAGATGGCATACACGAATAGGAAAAGCATGCCCAGCCCCAAGATACTGAACAGAGGCTGATAAGCAGCTGCTATGCCCACCATGACGGCAAGAAGGACATAGAGCGCACCATAATACATCGGTTTTTTGAGCTGAATTGGAAGATCCGTCGTCATCAGTATCCTCACCCTGTCAAGCGCATTTTTCCACGTCTGCTGAGCGTGTCTAGCGTGCCTCGTATGCTCTGCAATCGGCATGTGATCAGCAGTTTTCTTCCTTCGGTACGTGCGAACAAGGCATCTACGGCAATGTAGAGCACCTTGCTGGCAACCTTACCGAGAAGAACAAGCTTGCTGATACGACTCTTATGCATCGAGCCATTCGTAACACCTTGATAATAATAGCGCTGCTTGATCCAATCCTTCGTCAACCGGCTATCCGGGATGAAGTGATCAACCACCATGGAAGGCTGATAAAGAATAGCCTTCCCTTCTTTCTTCATATGATCAAATATCCAGGATTCTTCCCCAGACAACAGCAGTGTCCCCTTCCTTCCTAGGTCGGTTGGGAACAAGTATTTGTCATGAAAGGATTTGCGTATCGCCATATTCGCGCCAAATGGATGCCTGTCCATCGGATACTCATGCACATTTGCTCCCCTATCAACAATCGTATAGGGCAGCTCTAGCGATTTAATCAGCCATTTCGGTCGTTCACTTTCGAAACGAGGTCGAATCACACCTCCCAGCGCATAGACATCTTCCCGACTATCCAAGGTGTCTATGATGGTGCGAATCCATTCCAGGCAAGGAACTGCATCATCATCGAGAAAGGCAACAATATCACCCTTAGCTTCTTGAATACCTTTATTTCGCGCAGCCGAAAGCCCTTGGGTCTGTTCAAATAGATAATAAACGTCAGTCACCCCTGATTGACTCTGAATAAACAATTGTGAAATCTCACGCGTATGATCTGTCGAATTGTTATCCACAATGAGAATCTCAGCCTTGTCTATCGCCTTTAAAGCAGGTAACGAGTTCAAAGTGATTTGAAGCAAATCCGCACGATTATAGGTACAGATGACGATGGATACCCTTGGTTTTGACTGAATGAACACGATGGTGTTACTCCTTTCCCTTCTGTTCTCTAAAAGGCATCTTTGGAGCCAAGAAGGACCGAAACGGTTTTCAAGATGATTTTCAAATCATAGAAAATGCTTCGTTCTCTGATGTAAGTCAAATCAAGTTCAACCATTTGCCCGAAGCTTAAATTACTTCGTCCGCTTACTTGCCACAAACCCGTGCAACCAGGAGTAACGACTAAACGTCTCTTCTCGTAAGGTGTGTACTCACTAACTTCGCTCGGCAAAGCGGGCCTTGGTCCGACTAAGCTCATATCACCGACAAGTACGTTCCACAATTGTGGCAGCTCATCTATACTTGTTTTGCGCAATAATCGTCCGACGCGTGTAACGCGAGGATCATTTTTCATTTTAAACATCGCGCCTTCAACTTCATTCTGACTCATTAACTGCTGCTTTAGCTCTTCCGCATTGGACACCATCGAGCGAAACTTATACATCGGAAAAAGTGCTTCGTCTTTACCTACTCGATTTTGTTTGAAGAAAACGGAGCCTTTCGGATCTTCCAACTTAATCCAAATAGCAATGATGATAAATAACGGTGTCAGGAAGAAAAGGCCCATGAGGGATAGCATAATATCAAGCATACGCTTTACGATCAAATAGGAAGCAGCGCTTTTCCTTTCTTGCGGTCTAGAGGTAGCAGCCGTGTAGTAGCTCTTCCGGGAAATTTTCTGAGGTCCCAGGTACTCATAATCCTCCTGCAGTTCGCGCAAGCTCATGGTCTCCACCTCCCAGATGCTCTAGAATTGGTACATATTGCTCCTTAATAAGGATGGCAGCCATCGCTTCAAGTACATCGGGCCGAAGATCTTCACTCTCCAAGGCGAATGCCATTGTCGTGAGAATGTAACCGAGACGTTCACCCACATCATAACGGATACCGTCAAAATGATACGCTAGCACTCGTTCTATTTGATTAAGCTTCTGAATCGCGTCTGTCAGCTGAATTTCTCCGCCAGCACCTTTCTCCTGAAGCTCCAAAAATTCAAAGATTTTAGGGGAGAACACATATCTGCCCATAATCGCAAGATTGGAAGGGGCAGTGCCTAATTTGGGTTTCTCAACAAAGTCTTTCACTTGATAAAGGCGGTTGTTTTGCTCACCAGGATCAATGATGCCGTAACGATTGGTAAGCTCTGGCGGTACGGTTTGCACTCCGATAACTGAATTTTCTGTTAATTCAAATTGCTGAATGAGCTGTTTTAGGCAAGGCACCTTCCCTGTGACAATATCATCACCTAGCAGCACAGCGAATGGTTCATTCCCAATGAACCTTCTTGCACACCAGACCGCATGTCCCAGACCTTTGGGTTCCTTTTGACGAATATAATGAATCTCTACCTTGGATGAACGCTGAACCTCCTTGAGAAGCTCCAGCTTCCCTGTTTCCAACAGCTTGTTTTCTAACTCGAAAGCATTATCGAAGTGATCTTCGATTGCCCTCTTCCCTTTACCCGTAACAATAATAATATCTTCGATTCCGGATTCGATGGCTTCTTCCACGATGTATTGAATAGTCGGCTTGTTGATGATCGGGAGCATCTCTTTGGGCATCGCTTTCGTAGCAGGCAGGAATCTCGTTCCTAAACCTGCGGCCGGAATAATGGCTTTTTTCACCTTTTTCATCTCTCTCATCCTCCTAAAAGTTTTGCTTTAGCAAAACTAACTTCGTAAGCATCCGCTACCGATTATGGAAAGTCTAGCCGTTAATGTATGCAATTATTGGTTGAAAACAATGCCAAGCATTCTGGCTCCAGACTGCTCTAACTGTGTTCTCGCTTGCTTCGCCCATTCTCGCTTCGTCTTGCCATTCTTGGCAACTAGCATCACGCCGTCACTATACTCTGAAAGTAAACAAGCATCTGTATAGTCAAGCGTTGACGGCGAATCGATGAGAATAACTTCATATCGTTGTCTGAGACCGTTTATCAAGGCATCCATATTGGCGGAGCCTAACAGCTCGGATGGATTCAGCGGTTGACCACCGCTGGCAATGAGATCCAGCCCGATGATGCCTGTCGGTGTAATGATTTCTTGGGCGGTTTGCCCCTGTTTTAAAAAGTGGATCAGGCCTTTCGTATTCTTAGCACCAAACATCTCATGCAGGGCTGGTTGCCGTAAATTACAATCAATGACTAAGACAGACTTGCCTTCTTGAGCATAGGTAATAGCCAGATTAGCAAGGGTCGTCGTCTTGCCTTCTTGCGCCTTGGGAGATGCAACCATGAGCACCATTCCTTGCCCTGCTGGTACAACCTTTTTATAGCGTACCGCTGTACGCAAGGAACGATAGGCTTCGGAGACCGACGAAATCGGATCCAACTCAGCCACAAGATCATTACTTAGCTGTGACATATGCCTTTTCCCCTACCTCTCTGCTTCGTGCACGCGAAGGTTTCGATGTTTTGCCCTTTTTAATCGTTCCGATGGAAGAGAGTACCGGCAGCCCAACGATATGCTCGGCTTCTTTTTCAGAACGAATCGTGTCATTCATATTTTCAAAAAAGAAGAAAACACCAATGGCTGCCATCGCCGATAAAATGAAGCTCAAAGCAAGATTGATAATTACGCTGGAATTGACTGGCAATGGCTTCACAGCAGCATCCGAACTAGAAAGAATCTTGACATTATTCATATTCATCAAGCTTGGCACTTCACTAATGAACGTATCAGCAAGTGTCTTGGTAATCACAACCGCTTTTTCATAGCTATGATCTTCAAGTTCAATTTTGATAATTTGTGTTTTATCCGTGGAGCTCACTTTCAGATTCTTCAGCAGCTCCTTCTGGGTCATTCCGAATTCGGGGTGATTCTGCAGCATCATTTGAATGATATGATCTGATTTCATGATTTCCTTGTAGCTCTCAATTAAATTCAAGTTCATCGACACATCGTTAAGATCTATCGCCTCTTCACTCTTGAACGTGCTGCTAACCAGCACTTGTGTGTTCGCCTTGTAAACAGGCTCGACGAAAGATTTGCTGACATAGAACGTTGTCAGACACGAGAGTAGAACGAACAGTGCAATCATCCACAGCTTTTTGCGAATGAGTACAAAGTAATCCAAGATCGATTTCTCCATGGTACCCTCCCAAAAAAATAGTTAAGAATCGATGAATACAGTCTTGCTTTTCCCCAAAAATTGAGCTATGATATTTGCAATGAAAGCGTTTCACTTACCTGTATCCCCACTATCGAACCGACATTCAATCACTCCTTTAGCTGGAGCATTCATCAATCTCTTTTCGACAGAGTTAGTTAGCTAGCTAGCAAGTAGCTTAAGTGAAGCACTCTACGATCAAAAGGAATGAAGAATGCCGCTTTTTGTCAGTTAGTTGGTTATACACAAATACTATATGAATTCCCAGAATTATGATATTACTCGATATTATAATTTTTAGGGTCTATTTCGTGTAACCACCAATGGTTATATGTAATAAAGCGATGGTATACTTTCGGACCATGAAGGCTTGAATGGCTTACTGAAAATTGCTGACTAGTCCCTTGGATTGCGCTAACAAAGCCGCTTGCGTACGATCGTTGACGGATAATTTGTTTAGAATTTGGCTAACATGCTTCTTGACTGTAAACTCAGTTACCATTAGTTTCTTGGCCATTCCTTGATTGGACAAACCTTCTCCAAGACCAATTAACACTTCCCGCTCCTTCGGCGTAAGCTTACTGAAGCTATCCTCTTCCTCTTTCTTGAACAACATTTCCATTAATCCTGGATCGTAATACTTTTTCCCTTTGAAAATCAATTTAATGGCAAGCAGCAACTCTTCTGGCAGCGCTTCTTTGAGTACATATCCATCCGCACCCACAGCCTCTGCCCTTCTTACATCCTGCTCCATGGTCGATGAGGTCAGAATGATACTTCGGCATGACGAATCCTTGATATTCTCAACCACTTCGAGACCCGAGCGATTACCCAACTTAAGATCAACAATAGCCAGATCCGGTTTCGTTTCCTTGATTAACTCCAGCGCGTGCTCCACCGTCTCCGATTCACCAGAAATTTCGATGTTAGCTTCAAGCTTTAGCACAGCCGACAATCCTTTTCGCACCAACGGATGATCATCTACGATAACAACTTTCAAAGTACCACCTGCTTTCGTTAGAATGGGAATTGCCTTCATGACCTTGTTTAGCCCATCATCTGAAATTCATTTAGTTCCTTTTTATCTTGATGCCCGGATGGGAGGGTCACTTGAATAAGTGTACCTGTTCCTTTCGTGCTCTGAATGTTAATCGTTCCGCCAAAAGACTGAACGAGCAGCTCCATGTTATTCACGCCAAGCCCGGATACCTTAGGATCAGACAGACGCTCTGTTACACTGAAGCCACTTCCGTTATCCAGTACCGAAAGCTTCACCTCATCTGACTTCATACTGAGATCTACCTTAATGTGACTGCTTCGACCATGACGAATGGCATTTCCAGTGGCTTCCGAAATGATTCTAAACAATGCCTTTTGATAATTGACCTGTAGACCATGATCATCTCCAGTAACATTCAAGGTTACTTTCACAGCGTGCAGCTTGGACAAGCTGTCTAGATGAGATTTGACGGTTGTGATCCAAAAAGCACCGCCATTTTTCCGCGAGCTCAGACTATAAATGGTGGAACGAAGCTCTTGAGATGCCGCTACAGATGACTCTTGGATGATTTGCAGCTGATCCTTGATCTGATCGGTTGAAATGTCTTTCCATTTGCGACTCAGTGAATGTACGGCATACACAATTCCGAAAATGTACTGCGAAACACTGTCGTGCATCTCATCGGCAATCCGATTCTGCTCCTCGATAATCATCAACTGGTTCTCGATACGCTCGAGCTGATGCCTCTCCAAAATGACGGCACATAGCTCAGATAGAAAATACAGCTGTTTGACGAACCAATGCCTGCCTTCCTCATAGCTGGTGCGCTCAATCTTCACTCCCATCACTCCCCAGAATCG
The DNA here is from genome assembly GCF_001429545.1 of Paenibacillus sp. Soil787. Lineage (GTDB taxonomy): Bacteria > Bacillota > Bacilli > Paenibacillales > NBRC-103111 > Paenibacillus_E. The sequence continues at coordinate 64,010 of NZ_LMSP01000008.1, read as the reverse complement.
GGTCGACGACTTGATGGGAATCACAAGGAAATCACCATGTTCAGGTAAATTCATCACCATACAGCTATCGAGCTGTCTAAGCTCAGCTGCATGCATTTCAATAGCTGTAGTCAAGGAAGCTTCTACGCCAACTGGCGTAACACCCTGGGTAATAAGTGGATCATTTCCGCCATACCCATTAACATCCCAGAAGAAGGACATCTTGAGCTTGGTCAGCTTTAAAGCAAATTCAGCAAATATCAATTTCAAATTCTCTGATTCGCTATGCGTGGCTGCTTCCACGATTTGGTACAGCGATTTCATATGCTCCATCGTCTCCGTGGTTCGAGCGTTCGCAATCTCAAGCCTACTTTTGACGCCAGCTAATAGTTGAATCGAAAGCGTCATGAACAATAGCATCAAATAAAATCGATTTTCTTCTAGCAAAATAGTGGTTAGCGATTGATCATTGACAAAAAAGTAGGAAAATGCGGTGACGAATAAGAAGTAACTCAGCATCATAAACCAGCAATAAACCGAGGAAAGATAGCTGGCAGCCATCCAGGCGGGATTGAATACACACCACAGAAACGGACTGTCCATACCGCCGCTTAGAAGATGAAGGATCATCATCCCGGTCATTTCCAAGCCTACGGTTATTTTAATTGTGCGAGAGGTTTGGCCACATCGGCTATACTTGTCCGTAATCCACTTGGCAAAGATGAATAGCGCCAAGATGATGCCAATTTTGATACTTAACGGGGGGCCACGATCCTCAATGGCATACACTAACGAAGTTCCACCAAGTGAAATATACCGGTACAAGTAAAAGACTTTACTTCCACCAGAGAACATCTTTCTCATCGTGTAATCATCCTTTAACCGATATTTGTATTTGGTTCCTTAAACAATACCTAAGTTTACCATTATCATAACAGTTAAATTTTTACAGTCAAAAGGGCTGAATATGATTATATACTTCGTATTATTTGTAGTTTTGTGTCTCATTAAATGGAAAATAATGATATTCAGGAGTATTGGTCTAGTCGTTTTGATTACATAGACCTAACCTTTTGGCGAGTAAAAAACTGAAAGGGATTTCAATGCTATAAAAAAAATCATCCTTTAGCACCATAAATTTCCTCCAAAAAATTCTGTTTTGGCGCACATAAACACGGTTTAGCTCACCTTGAAAAGCTTAGAAACAGATATTGACATAATTCTTGTTTTACTACGGATTTTGTTAGGTTCGGTTTTGAGGTTAAACACCAAACACCAATACTCCTCGCTCACTGCTGCCGTAAGCTCGGAAAACAACCTCTCAGAATCCATACTCCAGCCTTGACACGGGTTTCGCGTACCTTAGGCTCGATTTTCGAGCCAATTTCGATCAACTCTGAACGAAAGCTCGAATTGGGAGCTCTCATACCTCTCCCCCGCTTCGACCTTGAGCGGTCTTTTTCGACCGCTCAATCGCGAGCCAGCTTTGGTTCGCTTCGCTTACTGCTGAGAGTCTCTTTTCGGTCCTCTCACAGCTCTTTCTCAACCGCTTTGACCTTGAGCGGTCTATTTTCGACCTCTCAAGTCGCGAGCCAGCTTTTGTCCGCTTCACCTTCCTGCTGAGAGGCTCTTTTCGGTCCTCTCACAGCTCTTTCTCTACTGCTTCGACCTTGAGCGGTCTATTATCGACCGCTCAATCGCGAGCCAGCTTTGGTTCGCTTCGCTTACTGCTGAGAGTCTCTTTTCGGACCTCTCAGAGCTCTTTCTCTACCGCTTTGACCTTGTGCGGTCTATTATCGACCGCTCAATCGCGAGCCAGCTTTGGTTCGCTTCGCTTACTGCTTAGAGTCTCTTTTCGGACCTCTCAGAGCTCTTTCTCTACCGCTTTGACCTTGAGCGGTACTTCTCTGACCGCCAAACCTGACCAAGAACAAATAAGCGCGAAAAACGCGCTTACAGCGGAAGCTTTGCGAGCCGAAGATCGTCGACAATGTCGGAGAGGTCGGAAATCGACTTTTCAACTGACCGTCCTTTTCTTTTTGTAAGATAGTACTTGTTCATCTTCCTATCCCCCAGTTCATTTTACGATACTTATCCACAGATGGGCATCTTTCATAATCTCCTCAATTTTCCATACGAGAACAAAATCACCCTGCGGGTGAATAAGAACACCGACGAAAGGAGTTCGTGGGAGAGCAAGAAGCAAATCCATTTTATTGTCTATTGATATATACGATTTTTCGAACATAATTTGCGTTATTCATGGCAAAAGGCAAATTATATACGATTTTTATTTTTCACTTTAGCCAGCCCAGGGAATTTTCTATCAAGCATCGAAACAGAAACAGTGCTCAAACCAAATCCGGGACTTTGGAAAGAGCCCACATATTTAAATTGCTAACGGGTTCCGTTTTGAGGTGCAAAATTAGAATTGACGTGAAAATGGAGTGTAAACTGGCAACAGTTTGACACTCCATTTTTGTTGTATTTATTGGGTTTGCAGAAAAATTTTGTTAGAAAATTGACCGGTAATTAACATATGAGAGTTAACTGTAAATTAACTAATTTACTTCGTCAATTCACTGTCAATTTCAATGCCAAAAATAGTGTCAATAATCGTTTACATGGCATGAAGATAGTTGTCAATTTAAGTTTTTGTAGTATAATTTTGGAAATGGCGTTACTACTACCACTACTAGGAGGATTGAGATTGATGCAAAGTTATTTCGTTAATAGATCTGAAGGACTTCAAACTCACTATTTAGAATGGAAACCTGAAACAACAAGCAATAAGCTCCCTGTAATTTGTATTCATGGGACCTTTTCTAATGCAAGAACGTATAAATGGATTGGTGAAGAACTCTCCTCTGGACGAGACGAAAATCCTAGACATGTAATAGCGATTGATATTAGAGGCTGTGGCGAAAGTGAAATGCCCGAAAATGGCTTTACACTTGAGCATATGGCAACAGATATTGAGGCTGTAATGAAACATTTAGGGATAAACAAAGCGCATTTCATCGCTCATTCAAGAGGAGTATCCTATGTATTGAAATATGCCTCACTATATCCTAATACCGTTCAAGGATTTGTGGTTGGAGACTTTCAAGCGCATCACCCAAAGGTAAAAGAGGAGTGGGCTAAGAAACTTACAGATTCTTACGAAACATATGAAACATGGGATCACTTATATGCAGCTATAACGGCAGTCCATGAACTAAGCCGTGAAGAATTTGAAATTAAGAAAGATACCTTCTACATCGAAAAAGATGGTATCATATATAAAAGATTTGCCAAAGAATTGCCGATGCGTCTGCTGAATGAACTAGAAGATTGTGACCTTTCACCAGCCCTTGACAATATCGCGGGACAGCTGCTTATTCTGAAAGGTGCTGAGAATAGCTCTTTACTAAACGATGACCATCTGAAAGAATATCAGAAACATAATCCAAAGGTTATTATAGTGGATCAAGCAGGTCACGATGTTCTAGAACCAAGAGAACAAGTGAAAAATGAAATCATAAATTATTTTAAACAAGCCCTATAATCTAGCGCACAAAAGGATGACGTTTTCGCCATCCTTTTTACATTTTATTATACCAAAGTAGCTGTCAATTTGAGCGTCAAAAATAGTTTTAGCACCTCAAAACGGAACCCGTTATAAAATTGCGATGATCCTTGTCATTTCTAATGATTTACCGATGATTTCTCGATAGTTTTTTGATAGTTTCTTGATATTTTACCGATACTTTTCTGATAATCCCCTGACGATACCGAGCTTTTCCGGACGATCTACAAATATTTCCTAATAAACGCAATCGCGTTGGCAATGTCTACCTCAGGCTTCTCCCCAACTTCACGCTCAATGGTCAAATAGCCCGTATACCCAATGTCACGAAGCGCTTGAAAATAGCGCTCGAAATCGACATGACCTTCACCTAGAGCGAGCTCTCGATAATAGGGTCCTGATGTCGCTGCCTCGGCGATAAGCTCGTGACTCATTGGCTGATAACCAAGTGAACCGTAGACTTCACGAGGGTCTGCCTGACGAAGTCGGATACCGTCCTTCACGTGTGTGTGGACGATATAGTCTTTCAGTGTGATAACCCCTTGAACAGGATCATCGCCAGTCACCATCACCATATTCGCCGGATCAAAGTTAACAGAAACGCCATTGGTGGACAACGCATCTAGAAAGCTCTTCAAGTGAACAGCTGTTTCTGGACCGGTTTCCACGGCAAAATAAGCGCCTAAGCCGCTTGCATACATACCTAATTCCTCACACGCATGCAGCATCGTCTCATAGATTGGGCCATCAGCCTGCTCAGGTACGACACCAATGTGAGTGGTTACGACTTTGGTTCCCAGTTCAACCGCAAGGTCGAGAATACGCTTTGATTTTTCAATTTTGTTGGCATTCACGGACTGATCTTGGAAGCCATGACCGCCTAGATCCCCACACAAAGCAGAGATGCTCAGCCCCAACGACTCGATGTATGCTTTCAGTTCCTTACGCGCTTGAGGTGTTAAATTCGCCGGATCCATCTCGCCTGAAACTGCATATATTTGTACGCCGTCTGCACCGAGCTCTTTGGCTTTCTTCAAACCATCGCGCAAGTTTAGACGCAGACTGTCAACCATAATGCCAATCGGATTCCCCATATTTCATCAACACACCTTTCGATTCGCTGAATTCTATTGCCTATTCAACATCATCCCATAGCCTTCTAATATTTTGCAACCCAATCATCGTACCTATTTTGCATTCCTCCATGCCTTCGAATTCCAAGGAAATGAATCCGTCATAGCCGGAGCTTTTAATAACGCGTAATACTTCTTTCATATCAATATCCCCATGGCCCACAATAGCGCCGCGCAAATGATTGCCTTGCAGGGTCTGGAACCAACCCTTGCCTGGATTTTGATAAGAAGGTCGAAGGTAGAAATCTTTCACATGGACCATCGAAGCGAAGGGTAGATTATTTTTCACTGCAGCAACGGAATCTTCATCTACACACATGAAATTGCCCACATCTAACGTTGTGCGGAAATTAGGACGGTCTACAGCTTGAATTAACGTTTGAACGCGGTCACTATGCTGCACAAAGTATCCGTGATTCTCAACGCTCGTAATGATGCCATATTGCGAAGCATAATCAGCAATTTGCCGACAGGCCTCCGCCATGCGTTCAAGCTCTTTGTTAAAGTTCGCAATCGAACGATCCTCACTTGATGCGACATCATGGCGCATTCTCTCTACACCAAGCCTAGCAGCGAGATCGACTTCCCCTTTGACCCGTTTAATTTCTTGTTCATATGCCTCTTGAGAATCCGTTAGAAAGTTTGCTCCAATCGCATAATTAGATATTTCGATACCGCGTGACTGCGCCTTAAGTCGTATCTCATCTGCAAGTTCCAGATTCCCGGGTAAATCAAAGCCAAGCGGCACGATCTCAACATGTTCGCCGCCCTGGTCAGCAATCCAGTCAATAGCACCAAAAATGTCCATTTCTCCAGACTTCAGAGCTTGAAATAAACTATATGTACTAACGCCAAGTTTCATATCCGTTCCTCCATATCTGATCCTAGATAGTTATAATCTGATTTCCTGACCCTTGGCAGCTGATTCATAAATACCGCAAAGAATTTTCATCATCGTAAGTCCATCTTCTACAGGACTAATCGGCGAATTCCCAGTTCGGCAACAGCTTAAGAAATGACTAATCTCCTGACTAAAAGCTTCTGTTATATTGATAGATTTGCTGTCAGTCTGTGGCGCTACATTCAAAATGGTATCCAGCATTTCCGTAACGAGGACAAGCTCAGGCTCCAATTCTACTCCGCCTTTATCTCCGTATAGCTTGACCGCGATTTCATCCTTTTTGGCATGCAGGGTAAAGCTAACATCAACCATAAGCGAAGCCCCATTTTCAAACCGAATTAAGGCATTGGCCATATCTTCAACGGTATTCAAATCAACATCATAATCGGCTGCTTTGTAAAAGGAAAGATTGCGCACATTCGCCCGATTCCCGAGCTTGTTATACGTATGACCACTGACCGATACAGGCTTCGGTCTCCCCATTAAATACCAGCATAAGTCAATCACATGTACACCAATATCGATTAAAGGTCCGCCGCCAGATCGTTCCGAGTCTGCAAACCAGCCTCCTGGATTACCTAATCGACGAAGACACGAAGCTTTGGCATAGTACAATTCTCCCAAGTCGCCATTGTCGATAAAGCGCTTAACGAGTTGAGCATTGGTATCGTATCTCCGTACAAAACCAACCTGCAGAATTTTCCCCGTTTCACGAACGGCTTCTTGAATGCGCTCAGCCTCTTCCACGGTTTTGCAAAGTGGTTTCTCTACAAGAACATGCTTGCCAGCACGCAAAGCTGCAATACTAATCTCAGCATGTGTATTATTCCATGTACAAATACTTACAGCATCGACCTCTGGATTGGCCAGAAGCTCCCGATAATCGGTGTAAATATGCTCAACATTATACTTGGCGGCTTTATCCCCCGCTCTTTGACGATTCAAATCACACACGGCTACCAATTCTGTGTCTGCTTGCTTCACATAGGACTCAAAGTGCATATCAGAAATCGATCCTGCACCGATTACACCAATTCTCAATTTGTTTATGCTCATTACTAATACTTGCCTCCTTCGAGTCATATGCAATCAGGATAGCATGATTTTTGCTGAGGTAGAATGCATAGGATGAGCATTTCCATGGATTATATGGTCAAAAAAAGGATTTCATTTTCCAGGTGACCTTTGTTCTTTGAATATAAACCAAATATTGACTAGCCCGTTTCTTTTAATTAGATTGTAATTAATAAGCGAAAATTGTACCTCGTGAGGGTAAATTGGACTTTCGTGGTTAGTAGCGGTCTCCAACTATTAAAATTCTTATACCTAAAAAAGCGGCACAATACGTTAAATACCGTATTCTGCCGCCTTTTCCCCTGTTAAGGGATTAATAAGATTTTCCCTGTGCTTTTCCTGCTCTCTAAGAGTCTATGGGCTTCCGCCCCCTCCTTCAAGGGAAAGCATGTAAAGCTCTCTATTTGAATAACCCCTCGCCGCAGTGCATCAAATAGTTCGTTTGAACGCTCGATTCGATTCTGCAAGGATATCACATGGTTCCACAAGTCGCCTCCTGTCAGCGTTTTTGAGGTGTTCATGAGCATTCTTGGGTCAATAGGAGGCGGATCTCCTCCAGCCATGCCATAGAAAATGACCGTCCCCTTCGTTTTGGCTGCAGCGAAACTATCCATTAAGGTGGACCCAACTGAATCGTAAACGGCATCTACGCCCTGATGGTCGCTGGACCAATGTTTGACTCCATTTACCCAATCGCTTTCGTAACTTAGAACTTCATCAGCACCAGCCTTTAAGGCGATTTCCCTTTTGGCTTCCGAAGAGGTCAAACCGATGACTCTTGCGCCTTTACCTTTACATAGCTGCGTCAAAATCTGTCCAACGCCCCCTGCTGCGGCATGTACGACAATTTCGTCCCCAGATTGAACGCGGTAGCTGTCATTTACCAGATAATGCGCCGTCATTCCTTGAAGCAAAATACCCGCGGCGTGTTCGAACTTGATATCCATTGGCAAGGGAATAGCTCTATCTATAGGCACAGCAACCAATTCCGCATTGGCAAAAGGAACATCAACGAAGGCAATTCGGTCTCCGACCTCGATCTGGTCCACATTCGAAGCTACTTGCTCAACAATCCCAGCTCCCTCATACCCTAGAATGAAGGGTGGCTTCCCAGCCAGATGATAGTTGCCTCGTCTCCTATATATGTCGGCGAAATTCAAGCCGATGGCTTCCGTTCTCACTAGGATATGGCCTAGTTCTAAGCTAGGATCAGGAATGTCCACATACTGCAGGACCTCTGGCCCACCAAATTGCTCAAAAATTAGTGCTTTCATTGACTACCTCCAACAAGCTAATTTTGCTTAAAAATTGTATCATATTCCTCATGCTATGCAAAAAAGATCAACATCATCAGCGTGCACACTGGACGTTGACCTCTCATCTACTTTTTAACAACCAACTGTTTGGGTAACCATTCATATTGGGCTGGCTTGTTGATATAATAACCTTGTATTCCCCAACAATTCATTTCTTTTAACATCTTATATTGTTCATAGGTCTCGATGCCTTCTGCGATTACTTGCAGGTTCAGTGCATGGGCCATGGCTAAAATGGCTGAAATGAGAGAGACATTCATATCCCAAATGAAAGATCTGTCAATCTTCAACTTGTCTATAGGCAGCAAGGTTAACATGCTTAACGAGGAATAGCCGGTTCCAAAATCATCTAAGGCAATCGTAAATCCTTCCGCGCGCAATCTACGCAGCGTTTGTTGGACATCTTCCATCGAGTGCATCGTCGTGCTTTCTGTTATTTCTAACTCCATCACACGTGGGTCCACATGCTCCTCTTCCAATATTTGAAGCATTTGATCTACGAAAAGGGGTTCATTTAATTGAATCCTCGAAATGTTAACCGAAATTTTAAATTGAGGACCATATTCCGCTTTTAAAAGATGCCAATCCTTACAAGCTTGCCTGATGACCCAGTATCCAATCGGAATTATCAATCCAGTATCCTCAGCGACCGGAATAAAATCATTGGGCTGGATCATTCCCATGTTGGCTGAGTTCCATCTTAGTAGAGCCTCGGCTCCAATGACTTCTTCCCGAACCGGATTATAAATAAGCTGATAATGCAAATGTAGTTCTTCTTTCTCAATCGCACTTGAGAGAGCAAGCTCATGTATGAAATTCTCAACATGGTCGTATTTAGATGAAGCTTCATAAATGTGAAATCTTTTTCTTCCCGCCCCTTTGGCCTTATACAAAGCAATATCTGCTTGTTTTAAAAGAGTTTGGATGGTTTCATTATTCACAATTTGGGCCACACCAATACTTACGCTTAACTTCATTGGATGATCGTTTACCGTAAAGGGAGCCACGAAAAGTTGATTAATTTGGTCAGCAGTCGCCTCAGCTGAGCCAGGTTCGCCCATTGCTACGACGACAAACTCATCTCCGCCTAAACGTACAAGTATATACGCCGCACCAAATTTCTCAACAAGACGGTTAGCGACCTCCACGAGGACGGTATCACCTACAGCATGTCCGAAAATATCATTAATGTTTTTGAAATAGTCCAGATCAAGCAGATATATGATCGCTGGATTGTGTACATGCTCAAGCAAGAATCTTCGATTATATAGCTTGCTAAGATCGTCATGATAGGCGTAATGATAAAGCAAATTTTCATGTTGTTTTCGCTCGGTAATATCACGAGTTACTGTGACGATGAACTCCATGTCACCGCTTTCATTAAAAATAGGCGTAAGTACACTTTCTCCGTTTAACTTACCGTTGGGCAGCATAACGCCATCCTCATACTTAATGGTTCGTCGTTCGGTAACCACCCTCGTATATTTCTTATGTAAGTAGTTCGCCATTTGACTCGTGTTTGTATCAAAAAATGTTAGACCGACAGCATCCATTGTAATTCCACTAAATTTCGTAGCAGCGCGATTTACATAATAGTATTTGATATCCGATCCATCAACACTCATGATATAAATCGAGTCTTCCATATTATCCATCATGCTTAGGAGTGTCTTAATATCAAGTAATCTATTCGTAGGATTTATCATATAAACGACCCCTCTATACTTACAACAATCTGTTAACTGGCAACTTAATAGGCTGGATATAGCATTCGACAAAAAATTTCATTTTCCTTCCATCCTTTCTATTAAAGCATGCCTTTCACCCATTCGGGGATTTTCAGTCTAAAGGGACTTCTCGCTGTCAGCGTGAAGCCTTAAATATTAAAAATGCATAGTTAATCTTAATCTGCTTTCCGATTCACTTTTCTCAAAAATTGCAAGGTCCGCTCATTCGTTGAAGCATCAAAAATGTCGGCTGGCGTTCCTCTCTCGACAATCGCGCCTTGATCCATAAAGACAACTTGATCCGCTACTTCTTTGGCGAAGCCCATCTCATGTGTCACAATGACCATCGTCATGCCTTCGAAAGCTAGATCCTTCATCACCTTAAGCACTTCGCCTACCAGTTCCGGGTCAAGCGCAGACGTCGGTTCATCGAATAAAAACACCTCGGGATTCATCGCCATTGCCCTAGCAATTCCTACCCGTTGCTGTTGTCCACCAGACAGCTGATGAGGATAATAATCGGCACGATCATGAAGTCCAACCTTTGCTAAGATAGATAAAGCCTTATCCTTAGCGGTTTTCGAGGATTGTTTAAGGACAATAACAGGGCCTTCCATAATATTTTGCAAAACGGTTAAATGGGGAAATAGGTTGTAGTTCTGGAATACCATACCCGTGTGTTTCCGGATGGACCGAATGTCCGTCTTATTCAATTTGACTTCACCTGAGAATGTCATCGTCGCTTTCGCTATTGAGAGGGTCCCCTGATCTGGGAAGTCCAATAAATTCAGACATCTTAGCAGGGTCGTTTTGCCGGAACCGGAAGGTCCGATAACAACGGTCGTGCTCCCTTTTTCAACATCCAAATTAATATCGTTCAAGACGTGGAGGTCATGAAAATGTTTATGTATGCCTTCCATTCGAATCATGCTGGCCCCCCCTTACTTCGCGATGTTTCGTTCATAGTGGATCTCAAGCTTGGATTGGAAATAGGAAAGAACGGTACTGAAAACTAAATAAACGAAAGCTACCTCGATATAAAGCCATAATGGCTCATAAGTAACCGACGCAATTTGCTGCCCTTTCTGAAACATTTCCGTAACCGTAATCGTCGCGGCCAAAGAAGTATCTTTGATTAAACTAATGAAGGAATTTCCTAATGGAGGAATAGAGACTCGCACAGCCTGGGGTAAAATGATGCGCCTCATCGCCTGCCATTTCGTCATATTGATCGAATAAGCTGCCTCGCTTTGGCCTTTGGGAATCGACAATATCGCGGCGCGAATGATTTCAGAGCTATACGCTCCTTTGTTTAACGTAAACCCGATAATGGCTGTCGGAAAAGGATCCAGCGTTATTCCCAAACTCGGAAAACCATAAAAGAGAATAAACAACTGGACAAGTAGTGGCGTGCCGCGGAAAACCCAAACATAGAATCTCGCTATCGTTCGTAGTATGGCAAAATCCGATAAGCGAGCAAGCGCTGTGATGAAAGCTAAACTAAGTCCCAGCGTAAATGTGATTAAAGTAAGCGGAACTGTGTACGTAAGCCCCGCCTTTATAATAGGAAAGAAGGAATCGGACAGGATCCCTATAATTCGCTCAAGACGATCATTTGTCATTAGGCTGAGTCCTTACTTCGTTACGTCGGCATTGAACCATTTTTGCGAAATTTGAACCAACGTACCATCCGATTTCATGTCTGCTATCGCTTTATTTACTTTACTAACTAAATCCGTACTTCCTTTTCGGAATAAAAAAGCGTTGCTCGTTGCGGACGGCTCCTCATAAACCGTTTTGATCGGGAGTTCGGGACGCTGCTTTTTCAAATCCAAATAGGACAAACTATCATTAAGCGTCGCATCGATCCTGCCAGAAGTCAGAAGATCAATCGCCTGATTAAAACCTTCGACAACTGTATTTACCGCACCGTGCTCTTCCGCTATTTTCCGATAATTACTATCAAGGGATTGTCCAACCTTCTTGCCTTTGAGGTCATCTAACGTTTTGATATTCGTATTATTCGCATGCACAACAAGAACAGCGCGAGAAACAATATAAGGCGTCGACATGTCGTACTTCTCCAAACGATCCGCCCGAACAGCCACTTCATTAGCCACCATGTCATACCGCTTCGCATCGAGTCCCGCAATCATGCCGTCCCACTTGGTTTCAACAAAACGCGGCGTCATGCCAATCCTTTTACATACCTCTTCTGTCATCTCAACATCATATCCCGTAAGCTTGCCAGCCTTATCATGAAAAGTAAACGGTGCATATGTACCTTCGGTGCCGATCGTAATTTCGGCCTTACTCGGCGCGGATGCTGACGGTGTTGTGTTTGGCTTAGTTGAACTACAGCCTATCGAAGTCAGGAGTAATGCCGTAACTGAAGTTGCTGCTAGTAATTTTTTCATCCTAAATAACCCCCTGTGAAATAACCCTTTTTGAATTAAAGGTATTATTCCCCATGTGAAGGAATTTTAAGAAAAAAAATGTATTTGGGGGAGATGTGCGCCGGAATAATGTGTGATCCGGGGCTAAAAATTTAGACTAACAAGCCGAACGTGACGAAATTCATCAGTAGAGTATGAAGGCCAGAAATCTGCTTCTCAGCCCCAATCCGCCAAACCTTCCCAACTCGCAAGTACGTGCTGTGCTACACTATAGCCTCGCACACGAGCATGACCTGCTCCAACTGGTTCAAGAAGTGATTTCTGATACATTCCCTTAAGCGTTTCTTGTGCTTTTCTTTGTCTGAACTGAAACTGTTTTTGAACATCCGTAGGTTTAATTGGTCTTCCCAACGTTAAGCCAAAACGGATGATTTCTTTTTCTATAAAATTCAGCTCTATTTCTTGGTTAAATACGTCTCCAAAGTGTCTGCCAATGCATTGCTGGAGTAATTGCTCACACATGCGAGGCCGGTTTTTTACGTCATCATAAGCGAACCGAAAAATTTTCCAACCATCTAAAACAAGGTAATTTTGTCTGATTAATTGGTCTGAGAATTGGGTGCGACTGATATCAGCGAAATGGGGACCAAAGCCATCAATTTCAATGGCTAGTTTGAGTGAGTGGCGAAGGAAGGCGAAATCCAAGAAGTGCGTATCATCGCGAAAATCTTTGATCTCATATTCTGGATGCAAGTCTTGAAAATGTCCAAACGCACTCCACCAAATCTGCTCAAGAAATAACTTCTCCGCATGTCCATGCCCCTCTTTAAGTCGCTTTAAACGTTCCCCGCCCCTTATCGAAATGTGTTTAGCTAACAAAGCTTCATGTGCTTTTTCAAATTCATTCATAAATGGATAGGCCCCCTCCAGAAAATAAATAAACCGCTCCTCCAGACAGCTGTTGCTGATCTAGAAAAGCGGTGTGTGCTTCACAACCGTTTGAAATTAATTTTATTCAATGATAGCACATCACATAAAATTTAACAATTACGCAAAAGAGTACTTTTTTTCGCTCGGCAAAAAGCTCGATTTCATCGAGAGAACGCGCCAGCACGGACTTGCGAGATGGTACCTTGAGAAGTCGATTTCCGACTTCTCAAGCTCTGTTGGCGAGCTTCGGCTCGCGGGGCCCTCGCTGAAAGCGCGGTTTTCGCGCTTATTGGTTCAGGCGCTCCAGAATAAGCGCGTTTTCCGCGCTTATTTCGAACTAACGCGCCAGGACGGGCTGCTGAGAAGTCGATTTTCGACTTCTCAAGCTCTTTTGGCGAGCTTCAGCTCGCGGGGCTCTCGCTGAAAGCGCGGTTTTCGCGCTTATTGGCTCAGGCGCTCCAGAATAAGCGCGTTTTCCGCGCTTATTTCGAACTAACGCGCCAGGACGGGCTGCTGAGAAGTCGATTTTCGACTTCTCAAGCNAGGCGCTCCAGAATAAGCGCGTTTTCCGCGCTTATTTCGAACTAACGCGCCAGGACGGGCTGCTGAGAAGTCGATTTTCGACTTCTCAAGCTCAACCGAAGAGCCTCGGCTCGCGGGGCCCTCGCTGAAGCGCGGTTTTCGCGTTTATTTGCTCGTGCTCTGCTGAATAAGCGCCGCTGATCATTATTTCAGACGGATCAGTGGCCAAATTAATCACTACAGTTTTTAGACGATCGAATAATTAACCCAATCCCCTTGAACCCCACCCATTTTATCAAAAAAATGTTGAGCTCGTTTATTATCAGGAGCCGTTACCCATGACATATACGCATATCCTTGATCCTTTGAGTAACCCTGACATTCCAAAAACAGTTCTGATTCCACTTGTGTACCTCTAAATGGCTCCATGACATAAAGGTCGTTCATGATGGTAATTTTGTCTGCTTTCATCGTACTAAATGCGAAATATAAGGTAGCAAAACCAACTAGCTTTCCATCTTGTTCTGCGACAAACTGTATACCTAATTGTTTCTCTAAAAGAGTTTGAATCAATTGATGTATTTTTCCATCGGCTGGCCAAGGTTTCTGGTAAAAACCTACTATGTATTCATACATTAATTCGGTCAAGCTGTTTTCATCATCAGGTTCTGCGTTTCTCACGATAAGTGGCATTCATAATTCCCTCCATTCGATAATGCATAATTATACATAAATACGAATTTATATTCAATATTATTATTTCCTTTTATTCAAAATAAAAAAGAGAAGCCGCCACAAAAGCACGGTTCTCCACTATTTTGATCCCATTCAAGATGTACCAGCTAGAAGGGCATCATTCGTTTCCATATTCCGAGTTATTCGTTTCCAAGAGGTGTCTTTGTCTGTTTTTTCGACATCACTTTGCTCCTTATAAGAACAATAATAAATAAAATAGGAATGTACACATAAATAAAATAAAAGCCTACGTTGGAGCTAAAACTGGATAACTGACTAATCGATGATCGATCTTTAAAGAACAGCGTCAGCATGACGATAAATCCAGCTAGAAAAATAAGTAAGCTTGTCCGGTGTTTGAGATGTACTGCGGTTTTCAAACCTCTGGAGGCGACCCAAAGAAAAATGCAGACAGTCGCTAGTATTTTAAGAAACCAGATAGAGATTACAATGTACTCTAATCGTTGTATGAGTGGGATTTCGATAATCTTGAGCATCGTTAACGTTGGCCAAATGATATGTTTCATTTGGCCTTGACTGAAATACATAAAAGCCAAGAGAGTGATCACTAAGTAAATGAAAGTCGTACAGAAAACAGCAAGTTGTGCCCATTTGTAAGACTTTTTTGGTGTCTGAACCAACGGATAAATGAGTAATATGGCTTCAAAACCAGAAAATTGAAACACCATGATTTTGATGGAAAGAAAGATGTCTTCGACTGAACTTATATGGAAGGGAAGCAAGTTCCGAGGATGTATGTACTTTAAAACAAAAAATAAAAGGGGCACAACTACGATGTATGGAAGTACGATGCCCCAAAAACTCATGCCGGCAACCGTACGAAATCCGCCAGATATCGTGTAATAAATGACGACAATGAAAACGAAGCTAACCGGATACATGCTCATAGAGGGAAATAGCCACACTTGGACAATTTCAATAAAAACTCTAAAAACGCTAAAGGCTACCAAGAAAAAATAAAACACAACGCAGCCATTAATTAGATTTCCAATAATTCGACCAAAACAGGCTCTATTCAGTGATATTAGATCTGAATTTAGCGGATCTGTAGACAGTAATCGATAAAAGATCCATACTAGGATATGAATGGAGATCCCAACCAAAAGAACAGAAATCCACGAACTATAGCCCCCGTGATCAATAAGCTCCCTTTGAAAATTCAGGATGCCGACCCCAATCATACTGCTATGAATCAGGAAAAAAACGAGATAGGGAGATATCGTATGGGATTCCTTTTCCAATTTACTCGCCAACTCCCGTCTGGATAATGTGAACGTCCACTTTTACATTTGTTTTTAATTGCTCATACGCTGCATAAAAGTCCTTCTCTTTCCAATCCAAAGATTTACTTCTTACCAAATCACCAAATCCTATCGGATCTACTTTGTTTTTTTGACATAAAGAAATAAAGCTATGAATTTCTTTCTCAAAGTAGCTGCCAATTGTTGATTCTAGTCCTCTTATTTGCCCCCCTCTCGTCAAATTAATTTGTTCAGGTACATCTTTGACTTGTAAATAAAGTTTTACTTTGATTGAAATCGTTGGATTTGGCAAAATATGATCAACGGTAAATTTCGTTTTAGAGCCGATACTATGCAATAAAATGAATTCATTAAGCGTAGATTTAGCCCCTTTCAATGGATACATGTAGCTGCCGTTCTTCGAATTATCAACTAGCATTTTCAAAATAAATGCCTCTTTCAGGCTAATCGTGGTTATTAATTTGTCGTAAGAAAACAGGGCTATACCATCTATCTTAATGTTTCCACGCTCGAGGATAAGATAAGGTAGAAAGGGATCCCGCCCTTCGCCATAATGATCAAACAAAAACTCTTGCAAATTCACCCTAGGCAGATTTCCGTGCGCGATGTTCTGACTAATCATACCTGAGATATAGAACGGATTCTTATATTTATGGGAAGCCGTTAATATTTCAGAAGCATCTCTTTCTGCAACCCCAAGATGTATGCGAGAACCTATTTTGGCATCTCGACATAAACTATGTATGACGGAATCAATTCCTTTTTCTGAGTACGTTTTGCCAAATAAGACCATCCTCAATTGACCATATTCAATGGGTTCATTTGTTTTCGTATTCAGTCTCGGAAAGATGTCGTAATAGGAATTCGAGCTCGTGTCCAAAATCTGTAATTGAGATTCATTTTTCTTTTCAAAAATAGGATATAAAACAACACTTTTAACACCATGATCCGTTAAATCGTAACCGATCGATTGGACAATTTTAATTTCATCCACTAGCTTCTGATTCGCGCAAGCGGATATCAAGGCCATACATATAAAACTTAGACTGACTTTTAGGAAATGCATCAATTTACCCCGCACATAGTCTACTCAATTTTCATCAAAATCTTTTTTCTTATTCGATTTAGGTTTATAGCGTATAGATGATTTGGGTTTCAAATAACCAGGTCTTGAGGTAGTTACCTCATAGGAAGGTCGAATAAAGCTGTCTTTGAGATCTTTCATTCTTAAGGGATAGACAGGGACTGTGTAAGGAGTACCAAGCGACTTCAACCGCGTAACGTGAATGAGCAAGAGGCAAATCCCGATGACAATCCCCAAATTGCCCCAACAGGCAGCTAATAAGATAATAGGGAATCTTAAAAACCGTATCGTATTTGACATTTTATAGATGGGAGTCGTGAACGAGGCTAACGCGGATAAAGCTACAATGATAAGCAAAATATTACTTGTTAATGCTGCTTCAACTGCCGCTTGCCCGATAACGATCCCTCCGACTATACCTAATGTTTGACCAATCTTAGTTGGCAGCCTAGCGCCTGCTTCTCGGAGAAACTCAATCGTTGCCTCCAGAAAGAGTACTTCAAGTACAGGAGGAAAGGGAACATTTTGCCTAGAAAAAATGAGCGGCCCTAATAAACCTATTGGAATCATCTCATAATGATACGTCGTTAGAGCGACATAAATTGATGAAGCAAATACCGAGAAAATAACGCCCGAAATGCGGAAGAGCCGAAAAAAGGATCCCAACACCCAGGGCAGATAGTAATCTTCCGGAGATATGAAGAAATCAAATAACGTCGAAGGACCCGTAATAAAATAAGGCGAGCCGTCACTAACGATGGCCACTTGGCCGTAAATGAGACCATATACCACACGATCCAACCGCTCTGTTGTTACAAAAAGTGGAAATGGTGTCCATGAATTATCCGAGATGATCTGCTCTAATTGCGAAGAATCAAAAATAACATCGAAATCAAAATCTTGTAAACGCTGTTCGACAATCTGCAGATTCCCTTTATTCGTTACGCCATCTATATAAATAATCGCAACTTTGGTGTTTGACACTGTGCCTAAGGTTAATTCCTTAACAATTAAGTTGGGGATATTGATTTGTGTTCGTAAGAGATGAATATTAATATCCATGTTCTCTACAAACCCAACTTTAGGGCCTACAACACTAAATTCATTTTCAGTTGTGTTATGATCTCTTGAACCCTCACTGGATGAGAATCTGATTAAAGCACACTTGAGATCATTCTCATGTATTTGAACAATCGCATACCCTTTTAACAGACTGCTTTGAATGACTTTGATATCCTCGGTGATCATGATTTGGTCGATTGGAATCCATGCCGAAATCTCTTCTATGGCTGTGATTACATGTTCACATGCACGAAGCTGCAAGCTATGAATCAAATTGTGCTGTAGGACATGTTCATCGATCAACGTCTTGTAGTAGGAAATACTTAACTTTTGAAGCGGGAGCTCAATAAAACTTTTGATAAAATCACTGGAAAGCACTGCTACTTGCATTAATTGTTCAAAACTGTTAAATTCCGTTTTTACTTTTTGCTCTTGTGCAGGATTCACTTTGTTCATCTTTTTGAGATCTTTCCACAATAACTTCAGTGTTCTATTCATGAATAAGAATCTCCTCAAATAAGAAACAACTAACATTATTTACCTTCATTTCACTTTATGTTTTGCAAAGTTGTTGTTTTTTATGCTTTTAAAAAATAAACCCCCATGCCCGCTGGGTGCGTGAGCATGAGGATTTTAGCATTTGCTTACTTCCCTACCCCTTTATTCATAACTGAAAATGCGATCAATTCACCATGATCTGGGTCGATAACAACAGTTCCAACAAAGTAATAATTACAGAAGATTACGTCAAAACATGACTTTCGGGATACATCGACATTATTGATTAAGAGAGGGCGTTTAAACAAAAACGTATACCTTTCCACACTTTTCCCAGGTGGTATCGCTTTTTCTAGGAATATGGTTCTAGAACCTTGTATATCACTTAATTCATTTTTGCTAGGATCACCAGGCAGAGACGCGGACTGCGATGCACCAACTCCTATAATCTTTATTGGCGCATTTTGCACGTAAGGCTCTATCATTAGCTTGATTCTTATATTGGGGATTTGGTGATTAATTTCTACCAATGCGAAGATGATAGTTGATAGGAAAAATACAATACCTATACCTTTTTCAAGTGTTAGTCTTTTGGCAAAGAGGAAGATATGCAGGCATGATAGCAGTATATAAGCTATAGTTACCACGTAAAACTGCAGGGCTGTCATGCTATATTGATAGGGCGCGACAACCATATAACTCAAAATGAGTACAACAACTAGCATGCTAATTTTGAAATATCTTTTCAATACATAACCTCCGCTTTCTCATTCCATTCTCCCTTTAAATTCCATTTGATATAGAATATCATTATTACACAAAAAAAAGCTAGCCTGTTAAGGTTAGCTTTTTGACTGCTGACTTATCTTGTCCATTTTATTTCACAGTGACGAGCGCTTCCGCTTGCTGGCCGAAGCGTCTTCCTTCCACAATATATTCTGCAGCTACCCTTGCGCGACGGACAGGAGGCCCGGATGGTGTGACACTGAATTCAATACTCTCCATTGCTTTTGCTGCTAACTGAAGTGATGCTTTCTCCGGGTAAGCCTGCCAGCCTGGTGGCACAACCAACCGCACTTCAACCAGCGCTTCTCGTGCGAATGGATTCTTCACATCAACCTGCATCGTAAATTTCTCATCAACATGAGTTTGCGTCTGGTAAGGCGAAAGTCGCACTCCGATCCCTTCTGCACCAAAGTCAACTTCATCTAACGGCAGCAGCTCCCTGTGAAGTCTTTCCAAAGCGTTACCACGTGCTGCCAGTTCGGCGAAGTAACCAGGCTGCACCCATAACGGGTCCCAGTGGCCGGTCAGGATAACGTCGGGATTCAAAGCTTCGTACAAAGCTGCACTGTCCGCATAATCTTGTATGCGAAAGCGGTTTTGATACACGTAATTCCAGAGCAGTCCTTCTCCTCCCTGATATTGATCCCCAGAGACAAGCACGTGCTTACCATCGACCATAAGCGAGATAGCTACCGCATATAAAGTATGCCCGGGCAGCGGATGGAGCGTGAATTCGTACTCCTCCCATTGGATCGAGGCACCGATTGGCAGCTCATGGTCAACGGGGATTGGATCGAACCAAAGACAAGGCAAATCATAATGAGAAGGATGGCGGAGAACGTCTGCGAACGTTTCAGAAGCCCAAACTTTCGTCCCTTCGTTGTCCCGCAGCAGGTTAATGCCGGCCACATGATCGTCATGGTAATGGGTCGGCACGACGGCATCCACCTGCGTAATTCCGTACTGCTTCTTTAATGTCCCCAGTGTATACAGCCATGGTCTGCGAGAAGCCCGGTCCGATCCGACCGGAATACCCGTCAGGAAATCGTAGCCAAAATCGAAGAAGAGCGCTTTGCCGCTTTTCGATAGCAGCACATAATAATGCGACATACTCATTCGGCTGCGCAGCAGATGGGGCGTTACTTCCTCGAAAGGCTGTTCGCGCAATTGAAGCAGCCGCGGGTTTTGCTGACGGTATTGCATCAACTCCTGCAGCCGAGTGATGAGCTTGCCGATCGCCTCGGATGGCTGCTCCATTCGTTCACCATGCGACGGCAGCAGCCAATCCGCTGCACGATCCTGCAGATCGAGCAAGGAAGCAACGGTGGCTGGGAGCCCTTCCCCACCGTTGTAAGACCACTGCGTCGCCGCGAGCGACCACATCTTACCGGGACCGGCGATCAAATCGCCGGTGAAAGCGACCTGCCTTCCGTCAATCCAGGCAAGAAAGCTAACGGAACCGATTGTATGTCCCGGCGTCGGAACAACTTTGAATTCATATCCGGCAAACTCGCACGATCCGTAATCTTTCAGCGTCCCGGCGATAGCTACTTGCTCGAGTAAGGAATAGCGATCTTGACGGACATTGTAGTTATTAAATACTTCCCTCGCCTGCCAGTGTGCATCCATGTTCGTAAACAGGTCTTGTTCGGTGTGCGGCACCCAAATGGGGATACCTGCTTCTGCCGCGCGTGCAAGTCCTTGTCCTTGATCGCGGTGATGGTGCGTCATCAAAACCGCGCAGACTTGATCAACCCCGATCTCTGTGAGTCGATCAAGCACATCACCACTGCCGAAATCGATTAGGACAGCCTTTGTTCCATTTTTCACTACGTACACATGACATGTGTCCTGATATAGAAATAAATTCTTTGAAAGTTCGATCATGGATATGTTTACCCCGTCTCCTAATTCATTAAAGCTATTTCTTTTCTCTTTTGTGTTTCTGGATAAATCAAGTTTTATTTTTATTGCAGACTTAGCCACATATCGTATTCTAGGAGCATCGAACGAAAGCGCGAGAAGCCATTCTCGAACAAGGACCGGTATTGGGCGTGTCTCAAAGGATCAGGCGCGTAATCTTGTGACTCTTGTGCTGGTAAAGCATGTATAGCTTCCTCGAAAGAAGCGTACACACCAGAACCGACACCCGCTATTAAAGCAGCGCCAAGCAGTGTTGCTTCAGGCAAATTCGGATGCTGCAGCTCAATGCCGGAAACGTCTGCTTTTATTTGCAGCCAGTGTGTATTCTTGGCGCCCCCACCTACAACAATTAATTTGTTGATGGGCTCTCCCCCTACTTTTTCGGCTTCCTGCCGCAACCATTCCATTTGGTAAGCGTTTCCTTCCAATATCGCCTTGAACATATCGCCTCGACTATGACGCGTAGTAAGTCCTATCCAGCCAGCCTTTGCCAATGCATTCGGAGAAGGCGCGCCGCAACCAGACAGATATGGGTAGTACAGAATACCCGTTGGAGCAGGGGCAACCTGATCCAACATGCCCAGTATTTCGGAATATGATAAATCTCCTTTATCCAAAAGATCCCGCAGCCATTCGATGGAGCCACCGGAAGCCGAGTGACCGCCCATCCAAAACATGTGATCCGGTAAAGGATGGCGTCCAAAGGCAAGTCCGGAACGATAATCGGCTTCCCCGAGCGCCCTTATGCCGAAGTGCCCCACTAGCGTCTCCGCAGTGCCCATGGAATTATAGACATGTCCAACCTCTGGTTCACCAATCGTCAGGGAAGCACATACATGATCATGCCCGGCAAGACAAACAGATGTTTCAGGTCTTAAACCAAGCCCCCGACTAACTTCAGGCAGTACGGTTCCTATGGAAGTTCCCGTTGCAACAACAGTTGGAAAATGACTTTCACTAAATCCAAAATGCTGGATTAACGGTAGATTCCACGCCCGCTTATCCATCCGATACACGAATGTTCGGGCAGCAAGTGTTTCCTCTTCTGCAAACCTTCCTGTAAGTAAATAAGCAACAAAGGAAGAAACGGATAGCCAAACACCGCCTTCAAGCGCCTCAGGCTGTGTTTCCTGTATCCAAAGCAGCTTCGATAACCCTTGCTTAAAAGATGGATGAAGTCCGCTTTGGCAAAACTGCTCATAAGCATCAATTTCACTTTTTATCCGTGCCTCGTACGGTAATGCACACGTCTCAAACCAAGGAATAATCATCGTCTTGACTGCACCGGTTTGGCGATCAACCAGCAGCCCGCTTTCAGCCATACTGGTTATGCCCACTGAACGAATGGATGAGGCGCCTGCTCCGGTTACCACTTCGTTGATTAACTTAACTAACGTGCTCCAGAGATGCTGCGGATCATAATAAACATAACCTTGTGCATGCTGGTGCTTACGGTTAGCCCTAATTGCCGTAGCCAACAGTATTCCATTTTCGTCAGCTACCCCTGCTTTAATGTTCGTTGTACCTATATCCAAAGCTAAAAACAAAGTAGCCACCTCATCCTGAGAAAGTTCCCGCAGTCACAATACGGTGGTAGGAGCCGCGTCCCAGCGTACCTTCCCTCATGACCCACGGAGCATCGAAAAAGAGCCGCTGCTCTTGCAAATCGCCTTCCAAATGAAGCTTCATATCTTCTTCTCCTCACAAGTGCGTAATATGGATTCACTATTCATTTCAATATCAAGCTCCAGCCGGAGTGGGTGTGTTTGGCGATAGGGCCGCTCCGTTTCAAGCCAAATACGCAAGCGTTCTGCATCCTTATCGAGTAATTGCCCACTATATATCCGCAGCTGCTGCAAAGCTTGCTTTGCAAGAAGAGATCGGCCGTCGCTCACATACTGGATCAACACTTCATAACCTAGTCTGCTGCCGCACCTGGCAAGCGCTCTGGCAATAACCAACTCAAGCATGGCTCTACGTTCCAGAAAGTAATCGGATTGCGGCGTGGATGTGCTCATTTGCGAATTTAAATAGGGGATACGATGCAGTTGTTCGAGAACAGGAATAGCGCCTCTGTCTCCTAATCGCTCTGCTCCTTGGCTGATAGCATCCACATAGTAATAGAGCCCCAGCCACGTATCTATAAAGTCTTCTTCACTTGGCTGCATAAGATCAACTACCCGCTGCCATACAGCAATGCTGCGTGAATCTCTCGTCTGCGCGAGGGAATATAACAAGTACACGACATCTGGCATCGCGCCATGATCAGGCGGCAGCTGGACATACATCATATCCGCAGTCCGGCGAGGAAGCTCAGCACCCTGCAGCTGTTCCATAATCCTTTCGATCAGTATGGGAACGGCCGCTTGACTTCCAAGCATCGCTAACGCTTGCGCCAGTCTGATTTGCCTTGTACCCGTTGCCTTTTCAAGCGCTGCTACCAGAAACGGTACGATTTTCTGGCCGAGCGAGCATATTTCCACAAAGGGAATGGGTCCCTTGTAAATTTCATTCATTCTCATATTGGCATATTCATAGAGCGGTTGTTCCGATTCAATCTGATCCACCAAGTCTCTTAATGCCTCTTCCGAATAATGAACAGGTGCTAGACATCTAGTTCGAACCGAAGCAGGTAAGATCCCCTCATGAATCAATCGATCCTGCAGCTCCTCAATCTCAATATCCCTTGGTGTGACACCTGAACGTACGGCCAGTGCGGCTGCAAGTGCAGCTACTCCACCCAGATTCTCTAAATCAGACTGCATGCGAATAGCGGGAAGCGCATCATGTGTAGCTGATATGGCTTTTCCGGCAACTAACAAACCTTCAATGGCTTTGGGCAGCAGCAAGCGATAAGGGATTTCAATTTCTAGATTAGGGGGAATAAGTCCGATGTTTATCTAGTCCGCCCCACTAACCCCTTTGACGTCATGATTGCTGAAATGGATATTAACGACATCCTGCCAACTGCGCTGTAAAAGCTGATCCGATAACTGCATAACGGTTTCACCTATAATGTGCCGGCTTTCCCTCGTTGCGACATAAATGCCATGATCGTGCAATTGCGGATCGCCTCTTCTGCGACCAGCCATAATGGCCCGCGTATAGTCCAGGATATCCGATACATCCACCATGCTTGTAAAATTGTTTTGAATCTTATCCGGCGTTTTGAATTGGGCAAGGGAGTACCACATCACGGTATAGTCCTTGGCAGAGCCATATACAAACTCCGCTCCTGCAAAAGCAGCTACATCCCCATCCCCTGTCGCATCAATAACGACCTCAGCATATATCGCAGCAGGTCCCCAACGTGTAGCTACTTTAACGCCGCATACGCGGTTATCTTTCATCAGTGCGCCATATGTGAACGCATTAAACAGCAAATCGACGCCTTGACGAACCGCCTCCTGCTGCAAAGCGAACATTTTGGCTTCGATGTTCCATTTATGCCCCTTATAGCCGTTTTCCTGCTGCACGGCTAACACTGCATCATGAATCCGAGCGGCGAAGCCTTCCCTTCTACCGAACCAATAGCTGTCTACCCCGCCCAGTGTCCCGGTTCCGCCAAGCCCTGGATTCATATCCACGAGAAGCGTGTTCACGTCTTCCCCTGCAGCTGTGATGGATGCACAGGCACCGCTAGAGCCGCCTCCAATGACGAGCACATCTATCTTCTTGAGCGTAGGAATTGAAGCGTCTATCTTTTTCCATGTACTTGGTGTAATTACTTGTTTAGCAGATGGCCCTCCAAGTAACTCAACTGCCAGCTGCATACCCGCTTCAACCGCTAGAATCGGATCTAGACATACCGGCAGCTGTTTACACAAGCTATAAATGCCAGGCATCCCATTCGTTATCTGCTGCATATCGACCGCCATCGGGCCGCGATTGCCTTGCTGCGTCTCCGTACCGCTGAGCGGTAACGGACCGTGAAGCTCGAAGGACGATCCGCAAAGCACCGCTTTCCGGAATGCTGGAACGTGCTTAACCAAATAGGCCGTTAACGCCATGCCTCGCCTACGCGCTTCCAGTTCACGTTCACCCACGGTTTCAATTTCGTTGGCACTCGCTAAATGCAACCAGTACTCGACATAGCGATGCTGCTTCCCACGATAACCCTCGATCAATCGAATTTGGCCGCCCAATAGTCCCAAATGCTCAGGAACCGCATACGCAAGCTCTCCAGCAGCTTCATCCGGCCACTCAACTCCAGTAAATTCCAATGTTCTTGCAAACGCTGCCTTTTCATCGGATGCCAAATCAACCACCGTTTCACCGCAAAGACGTGAGACTATCGCGGTTTCCGTAGTATCAATCAGCTTGCTGCAGCGGATGAATTGACTGCCCGTTTTATTAGCGATCATGATGCCTTCCAGACCTATTTCCTGGTTGTTACCTACAATGGCAACTGGAAGTGAAGCATAAATGAGATCAATACTATGCGACATTAGTTTATCTTCCAGTGCCCGCTTAAGGCGATCTGGATGCAGCGGAATATGAGACATGTCAGCAGCACCTGCTTGTGTACCAGACTGCTCCATGACAAATTGAATCAGCTCAGGCCAATTCCGATCAACATGCGAAGAAAGGTCAAGCCACGGACGAAGAGAGGCGGTTAATTCCCGCCCCAAATAAGTCCGTGGCTCAATGACCATGACCTGTTGTCCGGCCTTGGCCAATTCGACCGCGCATGCAATACCAGCAAAAGAACCCCCGATGATAACAACGTCTTTGTTAGCTAATACGGGAATTCCCGCTTCCCATTGGGTCGTCTTGTCCATGTCATCTCTCCTCTACATGCACGTGTTATTCCGATGCTGAAATAACAATGTTCAACTTGTCATCCAACACCGGAACGTCTACTTCATACAAATGCCCGCTGATATTTAAGACTGAAAGCTGTTTGCCATTCAGTTGTGCGGAAACACGACTGCTCTCCGATACGAACCGGAACGTACCGCCTTCTTTGAGCTGCAGCGATAGCGTAGAACCTTCCGATTTCACTTCACTAACCGCATCCGTTGCTACATACTTGTTTGTCAAACCAATTGGTGTCACAGCACCCTCTAAAGGAATAATCAAGTAAATCGCACACTGACCTGGCTGCAGCTCGAAAGCATGCAGTTCGCCCTGACGCATGATCTTCATCTCACCAGAGAAGTGTTCATAGAGAACAAACTCATCGCCTTCCAATCCTGAAACATCGGACGGGCCGACCGTACCTTTGACTGAATCTATATACTTACCAATATGGAAAGCGGTAACGACACCGGATGACTTGGCGATATTCCATAGCTTGAGCGGTACGGTTTCCTTCGTAGGGTCAAGGAACAAGCAATCAGCCGTTGGGCTTGGCGTTTGTTCACAGCGAATGATTTTTCCATCGCGATAAATTAATGGCCATATTTTTGAAGCATCGGTGTTGCCCGGGGCATCACTGAAATAAATCGGACCACCGCTGACCGAGCGGAGTACGGCATTTTGGATATCATCATGATTCTTGGTCCAGTACATATCCCAGTCACCATAATAAAAAGCACCGTGATAGTAGGAATTATAAGCATTTTGCAAGGCATGTTCGGCGAACCCAAATTGATCTTGGGGAACGAAATCATCGCTGTTGCGAGACACAGATGACTTAGGACGGTGCCACATATTTTCCGCTGCCATCCCCATGCAGTTAATAATCGTATTGTTAAAATGCAATGCCGCAGATGCTTCCAGCCCCTCATGTGCAGCTGCTGCAGCCTCACCGATCGACCACTCATGCTTCGTGAAGTTCAATACGGCACTTTGGCTGTCTACTTTCACGAAATCAATTCCTTGACGCTCCAAGAAGGAATGCCACGCATGCCAGAATCCAAAGCCGCGGCCCGCATCCGGATATGGAATTAAGCTCCCTTTGGCATTGCTGTATAGATAGTCACTGTATTGTTTCGCGAGTTGACTTTCCGGATGTATGCCTCCCCAATACCCAGCAATGGTATGCCAGACTCCAACCCAACGAATGTCATACTTTTCTTTAAGTTGACGGACCGTTCCCGCAAGGCCTTGGGGAAATTTCTCTACATCCGCCTCAAATGAGGATAATTTTTTGTCCAGCGTCTGTGACCATCCATCGTCAATCATCACCCATTGCACCGGCAAGCCGGCAGCCTGCATCTCTTCGGCTTTTACCAACAGACCTTCTTCATTAACCTGATGGTAAAAGGCGTCCCAGCTGCACCAGCCGAGGGAGTCCAGAATTTCAGGATAGGGTTTACGTGCGCGAGGCAGCGTCGGGTAATCCAGGGTATGCAGCGCAGCTTCCAAATTTCGCTCTACAAGCTGGTAAGGATCAGTCCCCGCGCCTAATACAAACGATAACGACTCACAGCGCGTTCGTCCTCCTTGATGCGAAGAAACACGAATTTGCAAGCCTTCCTCTATACCGCACACATCCGTTCGGAACACAGGTCCGCATACAGGAAGCAAATGGTAGAATGATGATTCCTTACGCCACAGCAAAGATTGTGTCCGTTCAGGTAATGTCGACCAGTTTGGGTCAAAATGTGGTCGTGTCCACCAATCTTTATGCTGATAATTGGCCATTAAGCCATCTATATTCGTCATGCCTTGTGCATGAATGATGATGCCATTCTGAGCGGCAAAGCAGTGTTGTTTGCCAAAATCGTTGGCATTTTTCATTTCTCCCTGCACCGATGTCAGTACAAAGGATTCATAACAGCGGAACTGTAAATGAACAACAGCTGTGTCTGCTTCATTCGAATAGGTTACTTTCGTTTCTGTGTAATCACCGAGATGATCAGTTCCCGCAGTCTTTTCGCTTGCTCCGCGCAGAAGCGGCAATGCCGGACCCGAATCTGGCGTAACGGTAACACCAATACGGCCCAGAACATCCTGCAAGCCGCTTGAACTTAGATTTTGAAGTTCGATTTCATTTAGTTGAAACATAGGAAGGCCCTCCTTATAACCGTTGTTGTTCTAATTCATGAAGCGCTACGGATAAGCTGGCGGCATCTCCGACATTATCCTTTAAACCTGAAGGCACAATTCCGCAAACACCAAGTGAAATCGGCAGCGCCTCGCGTTTCAGCTCCTCCATAACAAGAGGGGCAAGCATGGACTCCTGCCGTTCATAAATACTGCCGATAACGATGGTATCCGGATTGAGGATGTCAATTAGGATCGCAAGTCCTCTGCCTAGCTGCTCACTTACCTTACGGATGACCAGCATCGCCAGCTCATCGCCAGCGTGCGCGGCTTCAAATACATCTTTCGCTGTGAGCTCTTGGAGCTGAACCTTAGAAGTAGAAAGTATCGTTGATTTTCCTGCAGCGAACCAGTCTTCAGCCATCGCAAACGCCAGCCGGGCAATACCGCCGCCGCTGCAAAACCCTTCGAACGAGCCTTGTTTACCATAGCCTAGTGGTCCATCCTCAGCTAAGCGGATATGCCCAACCTCGCCGGCCATATCGTTCGCACCTGCATATAAGCGGCCATTTAGAATAAGACCCGCACCCATTCCGGTACCAAAGGTCAAGAAGATCATATTCTGGGAACCTCGTCCGGCTCCCCATTTCCATTCGGCCAACGCACAGGCGTTAGCATCATTTTGCAATCCGACAGGTACATCGAAACGTTCTCGAAAAGGGGCTAGCACATCAATACGGTCCCAGCCAGGTAAATTAGGCGGCGATAGCACGAGGCCATCCTTACTGCTCAAAGGACCGCCACAGCTAATACCGATGGCATGCAGCTTACCTTCAGGATTGCGCTTCAGCAACTGCTCTAGCGCGTCACCAAGCTGCACAATTGCTTCTTTCGGCGTTGCCGGCGTCGGAAAGCTTATTTTATCTAAGATGTTAACGGTCTCTCCAGCCGTGATACCAAGTACCGCAGCGCACTTCGTACCTCCGATATCAATGCCGCCTAACAGAAGACTCATACGAAGAATGCCTCCTCCAGCATCATGCACAGCACATGGTAGATAGGAAGATGGCGTTCCTGAATGTTTGGTGTTGAACGATAAGGCACACGAATCGTCACATCGCAAAGTTCTTTTAAGCGGCCTCCGCCTTCCCCGGTCAAACCAATCGTATAGACACCAAGTGCTTTGGCAACTTGCACCGCGTGTACAATATTAGCCGAATTACCCGATGTACTAAATACAACGAGTGTGTCCTCCGGCTTTCCGTAGCCGTATACCTGCTGAGCGAATACCATATCTGCCGCCACATCGTTATTGAAAGCTGTTGCAAACGCTGTATGGCTGACAAGCGAAATGGCCGGCAGCGCACCTTGCAAATGATCAGCCAAATATGTCCCCTGATCTTCGCCATGAAGCATCATTTTGTCTCTTTGCTCCTTGGGCAGCTTGCGAGGCGACATAAATCCTTTCATCAACTCGCCCACAACGTGTTCACAATCAGCTGCACTTCCTCCGTTGCCGGCAAGCAGCATTTTGCCTCCCTTTTCAAATGACACCTTCATAGCTTCAAATGCCTCTTGGATCGATGAACGACACGGTTCCAAGTCAGGGTATTTCACGAAAAGCTGCTCCAACGTTTGACTCATCGTCGATCTCCTCCTAACAAAGGTTATGTTTGTTTCAAGTGTTCAATCGCTTCTATGAAAAAGGGTTCGCTGCCAAAGCTGCCTGATTTCAGCACCAAGAAGCGCTGCGGCGTTTGCAGTGTTAAGCAGGATGGCAGACCCGGCTCAATTTCTTGCCAGATGCTCAGTCCGCCAATACCCAGCTTATCGCAGACAGCAGCGGACGTTTCCCCTCCTGCGCTGAGCAGACGTTGCTGCCCTGTTTCATTGACGACCGCTTGTATGACGTCGGACAGCGCATTCGAAACGATAACGGACACTTCCGTATTGCCGTAGCCGAGTTCAATACCTTTTAGTTTCGTCGCCGCCACCTTAAGCGGACTATTCGAGGCGTGAATGAGTACGTCCTGACCGTCCTTTAGAAGTCTCGACGCCTGTTCGACCAATTGCTTGCAGAGTGTGTGCTTCTCAATTGGGTCAAACAAGAGCAAGGAATCGAGCTCCAACGCTGTCAGGCCCTGCTTTTTTGCATAGGCAATTTGCACAGCCGTTTGCGGCATTAAGCTGCCTGCGGCGCACAAAACAGCTGAGCGTCCAAGCGCCGGCAGCTTATTCAGAACACCCTTTTGCAGGGCATTCGGCTTTTCTAACAACGCCAATTCCTCGGCCAATGCTGAGCTTCCGCAAATAATCGGTTCCTCCTTAACGGCTTGCGCAATGGTCTTCAGAGACTGCTGATCACGCACATCGAGGATGACATAGGTTAAGCCTGATTGCTTCATCACTGCAATTTGCTCCTCTAACACTGAAACACCTTGTTCTACAATATGAATGGGAATAAGTCCTACACGGCGGTCCGTTTGTGATTGTAAAATATCGACCAAATTGGAGCTGCGCATCGGATGCACAGGATCATTTCTAAACTCGGATTCTTCCAGTTTTTTACCATATACATAATGAATGCCATTTAACGTAGTACGTCCGTTTTTCGGAAAACCAAGCACTACTATGCCAAAGGATGCGTCTAGTGCATCAAGCATAGCATCGAATTCTGTCCCGATATTGCCGCGGAAAACGGAGCACGTTTTATTAATAAAACGTGCGCACCCAGCTTCCTGCAGCCGCTTCGTCATCTGGTACACCTTCGTGTAAGCATCATCCGGCGTATCTAATCGGGAGTGCGTGTCGAGAACAAGCACTTCCGGATAGGCACCACTGCTCTGTTCTCTCCCAGTCCACGCTTCCATCGGGTAGACATGCGTGCTGATGTTTGCTTTAGCGTACATGATGCCGATGTCATTAGCCCCTGTAATATCGTCTGCTATAATACCAATCAATCGGAGAACCTCCTTCTTGGCCTATAGCCCGACTCGTTCAAGAAGCTTTGAACCACGTCTTCTGGCAGCTTACGCAGGGAAATCCCCGAACTCTTCGCCATCACATACATCTGGCAAGCCATTTCAAGTGTCTGCATGGCCATGCGTGCTTCCTTCACATTCTTGTCATAAACAAGCACACCGTGATTTTCGAGGAAAAGCACATTCGCTTTACATGCCTTTTCCCGCACAGCATCACCAAGCTCACGTGAGCCTGGATGAAAATAAGGAACGCGTTCTATGCGTTCCAGATAATACATCGTTTCAACAAACCATTCGGATGGCAAATGTTCTGTCGAGCAGGCTAGCATCGTGCTGTAAAAGGGTGAAGCATGAAGCACGGCCCCTACATCAGGACGAGATTCATAAATCGCTTGGTGCATGGGCACTTCTTTGGATGGCTTCTTCCCTGCTGCTGAGGACGATGAACCTCCCTCAGAGAAAGAGCACTCAACGAAGTCGCCTTCGCTGAGCTCCCCTAGGTCTGTACCGCTTGCTGTAATTAAATAGTGGTCAGCTTTGGTCCGCGCACTGATATTGCCTGCGTTTCCCCAAGCCAAGCCGTTATTCAGCATATAACGCCCGGCTTCCTGCAGCTGCTGCCAAACCGATGCCTCCATCTACTCCACATCCCATTCCAGCATATTGGTTTCTTTAATCGGTAATTCCGGATTCTTCGGCACGCGGAAGGTTTTGATCTCGCATGGGTTAAAATCCGCCTTAATAACACGCTTCCATCTAGGCAGCTCAATCTCGGCTGAGGTAGCGGATTTATTCGTCTCATAAACACGAATAATGAGGTCCTCATTGTCTTCGGCTTTCTTGATCGCACTAACAACGATATTGTCGCGGTTTACTTTCACATAGGAATCAGTTTGAGCGAGTTCACCTTCATGGAACGATTCGATAACCGCGATTGCCTTACAGTTAAGTTCCGCAGCACGCTTCACTGTACCGGCCTGCTCCCATGTGCCTTCATGCGGCAGCAAGGAGTAAGAGAAACGCTGAATGCCCTGATCAATAAAGGAGTACTCGCCGTTCGGATCTGGCTCATAAGGCACATGGTGTGCATAAATTGGACTTCTCAATACAGTCAATGCCATATCTTGGTTATGAATGCTGTAGCTGTATTTGGCATCATTCATCAGGCTGAGGCCATACATGATGTTGCCTTTACGAGTCACACCGGAGTAATCAATCCAAGTTAATCCTGGTTCTTCTTCGCCGTTATGTTCACGTTCAATCGTACCGTAAGGGATTTCGTAGGTTTGCTTGCTAAAGATGACATTCACTGGGAAAACCAGCTTCAACATTTTGAAGGATTCGCGCCAATCCACCATCACCTGTACATCGATTTGATCGCGGTCCGGATACATGGCGAAATCTTGAACTAGCTTTGAGCTGCCATACTCACTGACAACACGGATAACCGATTTAACGGGGCCATGCTCGACACGGAACACCTTTTTCGCCTTGAATGTGCCAGCCTTTTGGTTAAAATGCAGCACATCATGGCTCCAAGTATCCGATTTGTCTTCCAAGACGATGGGCTTGGCTCCATCTCCTTTAAACACTTCATGATCGACCGCTTTATCGTGCAAACTTTTGATGTAGCCTGTTTCTTTATCGAATTCCAAGCGGAAACGCTTATTCTCCATGACTAAATCGCTAGCTTGGATCGGTTCACCAACCGGTTTAAGCGAGGTTGACTCAGCCACCAATTTGTACACCCGATATCCCATGGAAGGCAGCTCAGCCATAAAGCTAAGACGGAAACGGCCATTTGCAGAAGCTTGCGATTGCACCGTCTGGAATGGCACCGGATTCCCCTTGTCATCAAGCAAAACAGTAGTGGGTTTAATGCCCCCTACTTCCAGCTCAACGTTTACACGGCTTTCCCATGCATGAGGATTAAAAACAACAATCGGCTTCATGGTTACATCCTGCTCAATGTTGATGTTCCATGATAAAGATTGAACCGCATAATTAAGGGAACGATCCGCGATAGCCATGGCTTCCCCATACAAATACATCGCGTCTTCATATGCAGACTCCAAGCTGGTTCCTGCTAATATGTCATGGAACTGATTAAAGAGCACATTTTTCCAAGCTTGCTTGAACTCCGCAGGATAAGGTTGACCCGTGATCCATGAAGCAAGCGCAGAGTACTTCTCTGCGGCCATTAATCGATTCTCTGCTTTGCGATTCCAATGCTTGATGCCTGAATGCGCCGCGTAGCAGCCGCTAGCATGGTGCTGCAAATCATCATGAACGACCGGCAGCTTTAAGTTCTTGCTCTCCATCTCTTTGAAATATGCATCCGGCGTTGCAAATTCCAGCTTAGGCAGCGATGGATCCTCGTTCATGCGGCGAATGCTCTCGATATTTTCTTTCGTTGGACCGCCCCCATGATTGCCAACGCCATAGAACAGCATCAACTCATTGAGCGGCTCTTTGAATTCGCCCAGGCAGCGGCGTACATGGTTTTCCAAATCCTTGCCCCAAGACAAATATTCATACATGATGCGGAATGTCATCACTTGTGAGCCATCATCCGATTCCCACATGAACAGACGGCTTGGCAGCCCTTTTTCATTCGGCATCGGACGCATCATCACATAATAATCCATCCCGCTCTTCTTCAGAATTTGCGGCAGCATACCGTTATGCCCGAAGCTGTCTACGTTATAGCCAACTTTAGCTGTTACCCCGAACTTCTCTTTGAAATAATGCTGACCGTACAGCCCTTGACGGACGAAGGATTCCCCATTCGGAATGTTGCAGTCAGGTTGAATCCACCAACCGCCGACAATATTCCAGCGTCCTTCCTGCACGCGCTTTTTGATTTCCGCGAACATCTTAGGCTCGTTATTTTCAATCCACTCGTACATCGCAGCAGAGCTGGAAGTGAAAATAAAATCTTCGGACTCTGTCATTCGGTCTAGAGCAGAACGGAATGTAGCTTTTGCCTCTTGGAATCCTTCCTGCCATTGCCATAACCAAACCGGATCCAGATGTGCGTTACCAATCATATACATTTTGTTATCTTTCATTGAGAGAATCCCCCGATCTATTTATTAAAAACGTCCGCTTTACCAGCGCTGTTCAAAAAATGCTTCATTTTTTCCATCACGGTTTGAGTGACGGCATCACGACCAACTTGCAGCCTATCTGGCGCTAAGTTCTTGCATTCTTCATTAGTCATCCGCTCTTCACGTCCAAGTGCTTGGAGCAGCGAAAGCTCCAAATCTGTTGCGATATTCACTTTACTAACACCGCCGCCTGGCAATTGGTAGGCTCTGCGCATCATTTCAGGAGGTACACCCGAACCGCCATGCAGGACAAGATGAACCGGAGTCAATCTGCGAATTTCCATCAGGCGGTCATAGTCGATTTTCGGCTGCTTCACGACATACACGCCATGCGCGGTACCGCAAGACACAGCTAGCGCATCAACACCGGTAATTGCGACAAACTCAGCCGCTTCCTGTGGATTCGTATATAATTCTTCGTCTTTATCCGTTTCAACGAAGTCTGTTGTACCAATCATTCCAAGCTCAGCTTCTACGGAAACGCCTTTCGTGTGGGCATACTCCACAACTTCCTTGCTAATCTCCGCATTTTCGGCAAATGGTTTCTCCGATGCATCAATCATGACCGACGTAAAGCCTGCTGCAATTGCTTCCTTAATGGTTTCTAATTCCTTTGTGTGATCCAAATGCAGTACGACAGGCACTGTGATTTGCTGCTCTTTTACTTGACGGTAAAATTCTTCTCCAAATTCAGCCGCTGTAATCCCATAACGAATCAATTCTTTATGTGAAATTTGAACAATTAACGGTGAGTTTGCGATTTGTCCCGCCTTCAGAACGGCAGCAATCATTGGGGTATAACGCGGCGAGAAAGAGCCAATCGCAAAATGGTTCGCTTCAGAAATCTCAAGTGCTTGTTTTAATGTGATTACCGGTGCAGTTGGTGTTGTGTTTGTCATCGAGTATGTCTCCTTTTATATAAAGCTTCTAAATAATAAGATAACGTTATAGTTGATCCATGACTTGTTTAACCCGCAGCATACCTAAACGCGGGCTGCTCAGAAAACGGGTTTGTTCCTCTGGAGCAAATTGTGAAATCACGCGGGCCATAGAAGCCTGCGCAAGCACAACGACATCTGTGTTGGCTGCAAGATTGCGGAGTGCAGATGCGAGTTCTTCATCATGCCCATCTTTATCTCCAGCGAGGAGCTTCTGATAAGCAGATTTTGCGACGACTGTATCAATTTGCACCGCTTTGCCAGCTTGCTCTGCTTTGCTGATAAGCATTCGTTTGGTCGGCTCCAATGTCGTTTCGAGCGTTGCCGCAACACCAATCTTGCGTGCTGAATTCACCGCCAACTCTGCCATCGGGTCGTCGATACGAATGATGGGAATACGGAGCTTAGGCTGTACGCAGGCAACCAGTTCACCAATAGACGAGCAAGCGCTCAAAATGCAAGAAGCACCTGCTTTCTCGGCAATCTGAGCGTACTGAAGGAACCGCTCTTCAATCTCATTGACTTGCCCGCCATTCGCTGCGAGCTGAGGCAAAATGGAATCATCCACCCAATTCATCACTTCAACCCCAGGCAGAAGCTCTGCGGCTAATGCTTTTAAACTTTCCACCGTTACAGGAGTTGTATGGATAATGGCTAGTTTTTTTGTCATCAAAATCGCTCCTTTGCATGTTGCAGCACATTTTTTGGTATTTTGGGCACGTTCCCAAAAGTTCCATAGGCTGCGTAGCAGCAGCCTATTTGACCTTAGTTCACTTCAATTATCGTTCGTATAAATCTAATTCATTTTCATAAGGTAAGGAAGCCTGAGCCGCGTATAAAATAAGTCCAATGCACCATGAATGCGATAGCGTCAGCATCATTCCCTTCGGCTGGAAGCAATTCGTATTGTAGAAACGTTCCGTTACCATTCCTTTGTAAGCATTGAAGTCGCCATCTTCGCGTGCGATAAACTGCAGAAAACAAGAAATATGATCTCGCGTACGATCTAGATAATATCGGTCTCCTGTATAAGTCCATAGCCGGAGCATTTCCGGTACTGCAAAAAGTCCATAATTGTGTAAATGTTGATTGGATGTTGAGGCCTGATCCGCTCCGCGCGAACAGTAGTCATACTGGGCCAGAAGAGAATGTTTAGGAAATTGCAAGTTGTACGTCCAACGGAAAGTCATCATCCAATCCGCGGCACTAGAAGCAAGCTCCAACCAAAGCGGCTGATTATTGAACTCATACAACAGAACGTAAGACACGACAGCGTTGTAAGCATCTTCCGAAGTTGGTGTTAAGTGGACGTCCTCGGGAGCGCCATACATATATTCGTCACGAATGAATCGTTCGTAATAGCTTCCTCCCCGAACTGCAGAAGCTGCGAAACCTTCGTCTTCAAAGTACGAGGCTCCCTCCAAAAGAGCTGCAATCCACAGCATACCGCCTGCGCCATCCCACTCCTGTACTTCGCCAGTCTCGCAATCATAGTAGGAGCCGAAGTTCCCATCAGAGCGTTGATGTTCCGCAGCGAAACGAAGATTGGAAAGAACAGCATGCTCCCATTCAGGATGCATGACACCTGCTTCTCTCTCAAAAGCAAGCGCCCTGACTAGGAACAACGTTGCTTCAGATACCGTTCGGGCCTGCAGCCACGTCTTTTTCGGATTCCAGCCCGCCGTCCAGCCTCTCCCGAGTTCCCATGAAGCCCAGAACGTTCCGCACGGCGCAAGCCCTGTTGCGATTTTATCTAAGACTCGGATGCCTGCTTCCATATAGGATGAAGCCTCTTTTTTCCTGCCATAAGTCAACAAAGCATAGGCATAAGGCACACCGCTTACCCAACTGACGTGCATGTGCGGACGATCGCCCATTCCTTTGACATTGTTGTTAAACTCACGGTCGAAAGCAGCCGTTTCTCTAAGAATGTCGTTCTCTTTATCATAGTGCCATTCGTACAAGCCATGAGCCGTTAGTTCTGCTGCTTGCTCCAAGCCCATCCAAGGATTCAGCCCATGTGCTTGACGATGTATAGCATACATTTGACGAACGAAAGGATTGTAACTGTGCGCGTCAGAAGTACCTGCGTAAACATAGAAGTGAAGCACTACTTTCTCTCCCGGTAGGAACGTATGCATATGCAAATCCGCTGGTGCTGGCACAGCGTTCCCAATGAACGTAACGGGCTCCTCCTTGTAGGGAAAGTTAAGCCAAATTTCCGTCCCTGCTTCATTGCCTCGAAAGCCTAGACCACTAAGTCCAAGCGGAGACATTTCATCCGTACAAAGAGCTCCGCACATCCCGTCATTCCAAGCGAATACCGCGGGAAGAGCTGCACGATCAGCACGAAATGACCAATAATCGGATACCATTTGTTGAGGGTCGCCGCCTTTAAAGTCATAGCGAGGGTAAGGGCGCAGATTTTTCTCGAATCGATTCTCTTTGTAAAAAGCGCCGGGAATCATCCAATCCGGTTTGCCCGTTCCTTCAAGACTGCAGCCAAACTGCAAATTGTAAGCAGAAGCTTGTTTGCCCTTGTACTCCACATCCATGGATACTTCGAAATAATCGCAAATATCGGTCATCTGTTTCCAGCTTGATCGTACTTCAAAGCTTTCTGATTCCCCAGAAGCCTGCAGCCCCTCAGATGTTGACGTTATCTCATCGACGGGTACGATTTCCTGCTCCCCGTTCCTGCCGCTTGCCGATAACAAATTGGAAAACCGAAGACTTGCTTGCTGCTTGGATTTAGTCGTAGTAATCTCAAATGCCTTCACTGCATGCTCTAAGCCGTTATCCGATAACTTCCACTGCATTGCTATTCCTCCAAACCCTTTAGCTTATATAATTCGATTAAATTTGTTCGGAAAATCCGATCAGCAAAGGTCATAGCTTCTGATTCGTCAAGTGCGCCATCGGCCACCTTTTCCGTCAATACATCTGCCACCACTTTGCGGGCCAGCTTCTGGTGGGCATATGTCCCCTCGATAAAGTTATAGTCGCCGCCAAATCCTTGAATTTTCGTCATTGGCACCATTTCAATTACCTGATGCATAATTTGTTTAGCCGCCGTCGGAGAAATGATATACACCCATGTAAAATCTGCGTAGACGTTCGGGAAATTTTTTATAATACTTAAATAAGGCAAATAATACGGGTAGCCGCTGTGGAGCAGAACAAACCTTGCTTCTGTGTATTCCAGCAGCAGAGGAATCAGCAATTCCACATTCGAATTCGTTAATGTGTTACCGTTGGAAGAAACACTTACTTCATGATGACCTGTATGAATTTGAATCGGTAGATCATAGGCAATCGAACGCTGGATGATAAAATGGATCAAATAATCCTGCAGCGCTTGTGTTTCTGCTTGGGAGAGCGACTCCTCCAGTGTACAGCCGAGCAGACGATTGAATGCCAGCTCCGCTTCATGGAAGGTCGGTTTACCGCAGGATAGAGAGCGCCAGTAGGCATGCCCTAACTTTGTTGCGACCATGCCTTCCTGAACATATTTATGCAATAAGGTATCTACTGCCTCCAAATATTGGCGCAGCTGATAGACCGTAACGCCAGACATTCTCTCGACAGTAGTGATATCCTTTAATGTTCGTAGTTTGAAAGTAAAATCCATAAACATGATGGGTCGAAACCGCTCATATTCCAATTTCGTTGTTTGGATTAGTGTAAAGGCAAGATCAATTCCGGACTTTTGGACCATCACATGCTCATACCAATTAGGATTGTGCGTTGCTTGGGACACTTTTTCATTTGCCTCTAGTAGGCCATTTACGTTCCACTCGTTGAGCTCATATAAATCTTCCATTGCTGTACGAAACATCCGAGCATACGTTGTATTTTTCGTTTGATGCCAATAATCCATAAACAAGGAAGCCTTTTGTTCCACATCTAGTGAGCTTTGTCTTCCTAACGCACCCATTTTCATGCCAGCGCTATAAAAATCAGAGTCCAAGTAATGCAGCAGGGAAAACAAATCATGATTTTCTTTTTTTCGAATTTGCGGTGTTGCGAGGTGTTCATGACCGTCAATGATGCGGATTCGGTTAACATAATCATGAAGGATGCTCATTAGCTGGTCTCTCTCCTTCTAAATATGCGGCTGTTTCTTTACGAAACAGCCGCTTTTCTTTTTTGCAATTATTGAAGCTCGGGGAACGCTGCTTTCACTTCTTTTTGGAAGGCTGCTACAACATCCGCATAGCTTTTATTGTCTGTAAGTCCTTGACTTGCTACTTTTCTCCAGAGACCTAGAATCGAATCACTGTATTTATCTGACTTAATCACTGGCATTGACTTCATCATTGCGTAGTAAGGCTGCAGTACTTTTTGATCGCCAGTTAAAGGAGCTGTATACTTATCTACATTTGCATCATAAACACTTTGAAGTGCTGGCATGTTCCCTCTTGCAATCAGATCTGCGTTCTGCCATTCAGCGCTTGCAGAGAATTTGATAAACTCAGCTGCGATGTCTTTATTAGCCGTTTTATTATAAATCGCACGGAATGTTCCACCGTTGTAGAAACCTTCTGGTGTTTTGGCAACGCCAAACTTACCAACAGCTTTGTTATCTTTGTTACCGATCATGAATGTTGCCCAAGCAGGCATCGCTACCAATACAACACTTCCGTCGTTAAGTGCATTACCCCAGCCCGCTGACATGAATGGTAATTTCGCATCTACGTTATTCGAACGAATTTCTTTTTGACTGTTATATACTTTTTCCCATTTCGGATCGACATTTAATTTGCCATTCACATAGAAAGGCTGTGTATTATAGCTGGCAATGTCATTCAAGTCCCCTGTATTAGCAATTAAATGAACCTTGCCATCGCTTTGCTTTGCAACTTTTTTACCAAGCTCAACGATTTTATCGTAGCTGTTGACCATTTCGCTGATTTGGGCCGAATCATCCGTACCGAGGAACTTTTTCGCATTTTCTTTCAAATACCAGAAGCCGCCTGGAGAGGATTGGTCAGAAATCGCTTTGATTTTGCCGTCCGACGATTTACCAAGCTCAGAGACATATGGAATGTAATTTTTGACTAAATCAGCAGCGCCAATTGGTGCTAAATCCATCAAGAACGGAGATTCAATGAATTTACCAACATAACTTCTTTCAAGGTCAAGTACGTCAGGCACATCTTTGCCGGATTGCAGTGCTGACAATAATTTAATTTGGTATTGATCGCCAGGGAACACCTTAACGTCAACTTTGACATTCGGATATTTCTTCTCAAATGCGGTCGCAATGCCTTTTGTTCCATCAAAGAAAGTCCATAGCGAGAGAGTTCCGGACAGCTTAGCCGGATCTACCGGTGCGACCGATGCCGCAGGACTATTCGTTGCTATATTATTGTTATTTGGTTTAGAACCGCAAGCCGTTAGAACACCTGTCGCAAGTACCGTTGTCATTAAAATAGAAGCCCATTTTTGTGCTTTCAAGATATTTCGCCCCTTAGAGTTAATTTACAAGTATAAGTGATGATTTACTGGTTAAAATGACGATAAAATATTGGCACGCATCACTCCTCTCAATGTCTACGCATCAGCCCTTCACGGCTCCGGCCGCAACTCCGTTAATAATTCGCTTGGACATAAAAGAAAAGAACACCAGAATCGGAACGACCGATATCACAATTCCTACGTATTGAGCGCCAAAGTCGGATGAAAACTGCGATTTGACACTCGCAATCATGACTGGCAAGGTTTGCATGTCGGCATCAAACAAAATAATCATCGGAACTAAAAAGTCATTCCATTTCCCAATGAAAGCAAAGATCGCTAGCGTAGCAAGTGCAGGACTCATTAACGGTAAAATGATGCGATGGAAAAGCTGCATTTCACCATACCCGTCGATTCTTCCGGATTCGATAATTTCGGTTGGTACCGATGTGTCCGCGAACTGTTTGACCAGAAAAATACCAAATGCGTTATAGACTGACGTAAGCAAGAGCGGATAATAAGTGTTCAACATATGGAAAACATCCATTAATTTGTAAAATCCAATAATCCCCAATTGCCCAGGAATCATCATTGTCCCTAAGGTGATCATGAATAATACACCTTTATAACGAAAGTTGTATTTCGAGAATCCATACCCAGCTAACGCAGCAAAATACACATTAATGAGCGTCGCCGTTATAGTGATGAATAGCGTATTTCCTAAACCACGCCAGATGTTAACGGTTTCAATGAGCCTAT
This sequence comes from Paenibacillus sp. Soil787, assembly GCF_001429545.1. Classification (GTDB taxonomy): domain Bacteria; phylum Bacillota; class Bacilli; order Paenibacillales; family NBRC-103111; genus Paenibacillus_E. Next base: position 22,912 of record NZ_LMSP01000008.1, on the reverse strand, counting down.
GATAGTTCACGAAGAACTGATCCCCAGGCACGATGAGCAGCTTCCGGGCAATGTCTGAGTTCGTGTGCGTGGAAGTAATGATCATGCTGTAAAAAGGCAGCAAGCAAGTCAAAGCTATCGCAATTAACGCCACATAGATGATGATTTTCAAAATAAACCAATCGAATTGAAACGCTTTCTTAACCAAGGGTCGTCACCTCCTACTCATTGAGCTTTGAAGCTTTCGCTGTGATGGCCGTCAAAATCATGACAACAACGAAAATACCATACGCGACTGTTGCTCCGTAGCTGTAATCGAAATTTTTGAATGCCGTTTGATAAAGGTACATGACCATTGTTCGGGTCGTATTATTAGGACCATCTCCGAGCATCAGTGGCGCATCAAACAATTGCAGACCGCCAATTACTGAGGTAATGAAGGTGAACAGAAAGACAGGACGCAGCATCGGGAGCGTAATATATAGGGTGCTTTTCCATTTATTCGCCCCATCCATCTTGGCCGCTTCATACACTTCATCAGAAATGGATTGCAGTCCCGCGATAAACACGATCAGATTAAACCCGAAATATTGCCAGCAAATGACACCCGATACAATCGTGCGCGACCACCAAGGACTGCTGAACCAGTTCACTGGCTCGCTAACGATCCCTAAATCCATCAGCACTTTATTGACCGAACCCGTTTGCCAGTCGAACATTAAGCTGAACATGACGCCAAGTGTAATCGGTGTAATGATATGAGGAAAGTAGTAAACAGCCCTGAAAAAATGCTTGCCGCGGATGAATCTCTCATTCAAAATAATTGCAAGAACGAGGGCTATTATCAGCTGTGGAACAATGGACATGACCCAAATAATTAAGGTGTTCCCTATCGTTTGATAGAAGTACGTATCGTGCAAAAGACGTGAATAATTGGCCAAGCCGACATAAACAGGATCCGTAAATCCATCCCATTTGGTAAAGCTTAAATAAAACGTGTATAAAATCGGAATCAAACCAAAAATGCCAAATCCTATAAAAAATGGAGCTACAAATAGATATCCGTAATTCGACTTATTGATTTTTGAAATCATCGGTCTCAACTCTTTTCTAAAGTTTGGTACAAGATTGACGAATCACAAGTGTCGGTTTAAATAAATGAGACGTTCTCTCTACTTCTTCTCCCTCTATTTGGGCAAACAAGCCTTCCGCTGCCTTCATCCCTACATCCTGTAGAGGCTGGCGAACTGTTGTCAATGGCGGGGACACCCAACTCGACAAAGTGATATCGTCAAATCCGACGATCGATATTTGGTTAGGTACTTGAATCCCTTGCTCTTGTAAGGCCCGAAGCGCACCGATCGCCGTTTCATCACTAGAGGCAATGACTGCCGTATAGCCTTCTTCTTTAAGCAGTTCTTTCATAGCCTCATATCCGCCTTGATTTGTCCAATCCGACGCCACGACCCACTCAGGCCGGAATTCCATTTGCAATTCGTGCATCTTCTGCTGCAAGCCTTTCAGTCGGTACTTGATAGGTCCCATATGACTAGGACCCGAAATATAGGCTACTCGACGATGCCCTAATTCATGCAGGTAGGTAACCAGATCAGCAACACCAGATGCGTTGTCGATATCAACTGAGAATAAGCCGTCCATTTCCCCATGATCGCCAATTAATGCAAGCGGATAAGGAACATCCATCATTCGCTCCAGTTCAAGTGGATCGCGTTTCTGGAAGCTAAGAAGGATAATACCGTCAACCTGTCCTTCAAACAGTAGATGGAGGAAGGACGCCTCTTGTTTGGCATTTGACGTTCCACTATAGAATATACAGTTATAGCCTTTCTTATTGGCCACGGCTTCAATTCCTCTAATAATGCCCGAGTAGAATATGTTCGAAATGTTGTCGACCACGATACCGATCGTATTCGTCCGACTCATGACTAATCTTCGTGCATTTTCATTCCGATGGTAATTAAGAGTTATAATCGCCCTCTCAAGGGCCTCTTCTGTTGCTTTCTTTACCTTTTGACCATTTAAATAACGTGATACTGTACTTTTTGATGTGTTCGCTACTCTTGCGACGTCATGAATTGTTGGATTCATCGGCTGCCCCCCTCTATATTCGAATAATAGCACTTGAATTTTCATTTTCGGGAACGTTCCCATTTTCAGGATAAAGGATTGTTTTTTGCTTACTTCGATGGTTGATCTCACTTTTGAGAACGTTCCCATTTTCAGGATAAAGGATTGTTTTTACTTACTTCGATGGTTAGTCTCACTTTTTGAGAACGTTCCCATTTTGTTTTCAAAAAAAAAGGGACTTGCTTATTAAGTCTTCAACGCATGTTTGGGATCGTTCCCACTTTCAATTATGGCAATTCGTATGTTTACATGTTATCGCTTGCACATGAGATTGTCAACTCTTAATTTAACAAGTGAACAACCCTAGCACACAGGCGAGAGAACTGACAAAAAATGGTTCTGCGTCAAAGACAACTACATGCAAAAAGTGCATCAATTTGTGGCATTACTGCCTATTTTCAGATGAGAAGCTGTATTTGCTACATCAAATATCAGCATTTCAGCCCAAAAAGAAGAGAATGCCTTGAATTTGATGCACTTTTTGCAGCATTACTCTCAAAATGGCTGAGATTGGCTAGAAATAGCTGCACTATTTACATCATCAGGGGGAGCGCCCTCTATTGCTTTTAAATTGAAGCCATAAGCACACAAAAAACTCCAATCCGGTCACCGGAAAGGAGTTTTTTGTGGATTATTATTCACGCTTAGGAGCTAATTCAATTGATTGCTTCAAAGCTTCCTTTAAGCTTTGCTCATCGGCAATGCCTTTGCCGGCGATATCAAAAGCCGTATCATGGTCTGCGCTGGTTCTAATAATCGGAAGTCCGACGGTAATATTAACACCGACTTCCAACCCCAGTACTTTGATCGGGTCGTGTCCTTGATCATGATACATGGCAACTACGAAGTCAAAGTCTCCGCGCGTAGCTCGGAAGAATAACGTATCCGCCGGTAGAGGCCCGACTACTTGAATGCCTTCATCCTGTGCTTTCTTGACACTAGGTACAACTTTTTCATCTTCTTCCCCTAGCCGAAGAGACTGTTCTCTCCCGCGAGTGGATTATTACAAAAAAAAGGAAAGCCCACTGCTCATGTAAGCAGTTGAACCTTCCCCTCTTTTTAAGTACCTTGTTTAAGTTATACCCAATCACCGTCCCCTGGGATCGCGACTTGGTCAAGCAGTCCTTCGGCCGTCAGCCGACTGTGCAAATCCACTCTCGTGACGAGACAATGATTTATCGTATCCATGTGTACGGCAACTACCTTTGTATACGGTGCGTACCGGCATAAGCTTACCACATCGTCCGCATCCATCGTAATGGGGTCGCCCGCCGCGAATCTCGCGCCGCCAGCATTAACGACAATCATATTAGGCCGATTAGCATCTAGTGCCTGCTTCACATCGTCACACCAAACCGTGTCCCCCGCGATATACAGCGTCGGCTGGCCGTCCGCTTTGAGAACAAAGCCTGATACATGCCCCATTTTTTTCCCGATATCACCTGTACCGTGCTGCCCGCGTGTTCGAATGATCGTCACGTCTTTGAACGTTAAGATCTCATTAATTGTAGTCACCGAAGTAAAACCAAAGGAAGCGATCGTTGCATCATCGTCAGGCTGGCATAGGATCGGCGTTGTTTTCGACAGCGCTGCTGCAGCCGCATCGTCCCAGTGATCCCGGTGCAAATGGGTCACGAGTACAGCGTCCGGGTGAAATCCATCATGAATTGCAAAAGGCAGCGGAACAAGCGGATTCCGTCTATCGTCTGTTGAATTGGGGATCGGCGGGTTCACCTTTGCGTCAGAGAACATCGGGTCAATTAAGAAATTCACGCCTGCATATTGCAGCCATAGCGTTGCGTGGCGAATCAATTGAAGTTTCATTGTCATATACCTCTTATCTTTTTGTTTATGGTTCTGATACAATTATAGGATAAGCCGGAAAAAGCGAATACGACATGGTGAAACGAAAAATCGGCTTTCATTTTCACATTGAAAGGAATTTCCTAATGTTAAGCAACCATACGATCGATGAAGTAGATCTTCGCATATTGAATTACTTGCTAAAGGACGCTACCCAGTCCCACAAGGCAGTTGGTCAGCTTGTTCACTTGACTGGGCAAGCGGTTGGAGCTCGCGTGCGAAAGCTGCAGGATCTTGGTGTCATTGAGGGGTATACGCTACGCTGGAATCCGGACAAAATAGGGCAAGTCGTGCACGCCTTTGTTACCGTTTTCATGAAATCGAACACCGCCCATCATTTATTTCAAACGTTTGTTCAACAAAATGATAAGGTCGCTGAAACGCATCGCGTAAGTGGCGAAGGGTGCTACTGGATGCGGGTGCGCGTCGGCACGCCAATAGAACTGAATGATTTTCTCGATGAACTCTTGAAGTATGGCAACTACAAAGTAAGCCTATCGATTGGCCAAGTCAAATAAGAAACAAATGAGATATTATTCCGCTAGACAGCTGGAACCCCAAACTAAATTTCCTTATCCAAAAGGTAAAATTCAATTAAAAAAGCAGGGGTCCTAGATGCCATTAAGGCTTTTTTCGGACCACCCACTATTCTTTTAACTCTCATTCGTCTTCATTTAGAATCAATTCCTTCACAGGACAAACAATCACCTGCACACCGCACTGGCGGATTTCATCAAGAATACTCGGTTCTACTAAGTCGCTTGTAACCAAAATATCAACATCTTGAAAGCTGGAAAAAGAGATCAGACCCTGCCGCTCGAATTTACTGTGATCCGCAACAATGACAATCTTTTGTCCTGCTGATATCATGGCCCGCTTTACTTCCGCTTCATAGAGATCAGAGCTTGTGAATCCTTTACGCATAGTTATACCAGAAGCTCCTAAAAAGGAGAAATCGGCATTATATTTTTGCAGCTCTAGTTCCGCTTGGGGACCAACAAGGCTCATCGATTTCTTAATTAGCTTGCCGCCAATGACAAAGACTGAAGCATCTTCATTTTGACTGCTTTCCTCCGCTACATCTGTTCCGTTGGTAACCACCATTAGCTCTGGCACATTTCGTAGGTGACGAGCCACACACCAGGTTGTTGAACCAGCGTCTAATATGACGATTTGATTGCCTTCCACAAGCGAAGCGGCCATTTTGCCGATGGCATCTTTCTCCTCATAAAATTGGAATCTCCGTTGCTCGACTGGAGGAATGATTTGTGAATTATTTTGCAATTCTTCTACCAAAATGGCGCCGCCGTAATTTTTTTGAATGATGCCTTCCTGCTCTAATTGGTTCAGATCGCGACGGATAGTTTCTTCGGAGACATTGAATTCCTTCACCAAATCAGCTACTTTAACACTGCGTTCTTGGAAGAGAATTTCTTTTATTTTGGTTCTGCGATGTATGGCAATCATAATTTTTATCCCCCTTTAATCCTCGAATACCTTTACACTATTAGTTTCCGAATCAGAAAGGGATTTCTGATTGGGGATTTCTCAATGAAGATATGCAAATTCTAATATCTCTTTTCTTAGTACGGTTGTCAAGAGAGTTCCCCGTAAAATCCCCCTGTAAAGAGGCTATTAAGTCCTAACGGTCATCAAATGTGCTGAACCGGGCTGTTCCAAGCAGATATGTTCAGTTTCCTGTCAGCTTCAGGAATGGAGCTCCACTTGACGTTAATTAATTTACTTTCGCTTGGGAATAAGAAGAAATCATTATCCGAATAATAAACATAGCCTTCTGCTGTTACCATACGAGCTTCCTCCAGATGAACAAGCAAAGCAGCCTGTGTGCCAACATTCGTAACTTGAAGCTGCCAGACTCCCCCTTTTTCCGTAAGAGTATTCTCCACTTGTAGGCTGGTTTGGGGTAGTACTAACATCGGCACCAAATTAGCTGTAACGCTAAAAGGATAGCAATTACTGCTAATGACTTCCTTCGCGGCGTTTACTAGATTGATGCGGAAGAAGAATACATCCTCTTGCACCTGCTGGAGAGGCAGTTCAAACGTTCCAAGTCGAGTTGCCGCATTGGGCACCACTTTACCTTGCCACTCGGCTTCGGCATATAGGTGTCCGCTTGCTCCAACTAAACACCATTGCGAGGTTAAATCTCCCAATTCGATCCTATCTGTCTGAACTCCCCATACATCCGCTTTAAAAGTTTCCTGACCTTCCCATGCAATCGTAGCAAAGCTGGCTGAAACTTGTATCGTTTGATAGGCTTTAACCATCGCATAGTAAACCGGCTTAGGGTTCGTAAAGTAATCAAGCGCGGAAGTACAATAAGCATTCGGGAATGGCTCATTAAACTGCCATGGGAGTGTTCCGCTATTTTGCCACATCCGTCGAAGATTAGATTCTACCGCATACCTGAGTCCCTCTGCTTGTAGAAACTGACTTGCGCGTATCAGCGCCTCAGGATGATGAAGCTCATTTCCGAAGGAGGACTGAATCATGGGTTCATTAATCCACCAAGAGCCTCGGTGAAAATAAATAGGATTATCCCGGGTCGCTGGCCACTGGTTGGACTCAGAAATCGTATGGTTCAGCGTCTTTAAATGCGTCATCCCCTCTACGCCGAACTCGCTATGAAGCAGCGAGGTCCCTTTGTTATAGAGCTCATACTGTTGCGACAAACCCTGGAACTCCCAAGGGCCATGCACGTCATGCTGTCCAGTAGGATCCTGCTCGATGTTGTCCAGCGTATTTGAGAAGCATCGACCGGTAGGCGACGTCGGCAGCCAAAGTGCATCTGGATGTAATGCTTCAACCACTTGTCTAAGGGCTCCCAATACGGGCTCCGTATCGTCAAGCGGCCGATCATCGCTATCCTGCAGCTCGTTACCTCCACACCATAGAACGAGAGAAGGATGATTTCTCTTTCTCGGAATGATTTGCTCAGCTTCCCGCACCATCATCGTGATAAAAGCCTCATCTTCACTCGGTTTGTTCGCAATCCCAGAACTGGATTGAATGAATTCCTGCCAAACCATAATGCCGTAACGATTGCACAGCTCATAGAAGGCATCCTTCTCAATCAGCCCGCCACCCCATACTCGCAGCATATTAACTCCTGCATGTTTGGCTAACGTTAACAGTCTTTCTAGCTTAGCCGGCTGCTCTCTACCATACATGACATCCATAGGTACCCAGTTCCAGCCTTTGATGTACATTTTATGCCCATTGACCACTAGCACATAAGGCCTCGCCGTTTGATCAGGTGTTTCATTCCGATGCCAAGCCACTGATCGAATGCCGAACGTTGTTTCTTTAACTGAACTAAGCTGGCTGTCGGCACGCCGCTCTGGCTCATTTATCTTTTCAAACACGTTAATCCGGACTTGATATAAATGGGCTTCGCCCGAACCGTTCGGCTCCCATAGACGAGGATGCTTAATCTCTACAATAGAGCTGAGCTTAGTTTCCCCTTCATTAACAAGGTGATCAGATTCGACAGAACTTACTTGCTCATCACCTGAAAAAATGCAGGTCTCCACACGTACTTCCGCTTGTTTCCCAGAGGAAATCGTCGAATCTATCGTAAGATTAGCTAGCCCAAAATCATTGGAAATCGTTGATCTCACATAAATATCCTCGATACGAATCGGACCCGTAACATCCAAATACACATCGTCCCATATCCCTTGATGAATCATCCGCGGGCAGAAATCCCACCAATACGTCATCCGGCTTTTATGTTCGCGAACGTAGCTTGTTTTGCTAACCTGCGGCTGTTCGTCCGGTGCTTTTTCAATCACAACTGACAATAGGTTAGACCCGCCATAATGAAGGGTATCTGTGATATCAAATACGGCCGCCGTAAACATGCCTTTGTGATGACCAATTTTGACACCATTCAGAAAAAACTGCGCCTCAAAATCAACACCCTTAAAATGAAGCTGGACGCGTTGACCCAACATGGAAGCATCGATGTCGAACGACTTTTTATAAATCCACGTTCGTTCAGGTACCCATTCCGCCAAAAGACTATTACGCTCAAAATAGGGGTCCGAAACCTCGCCATTTTGCCAAAGGTCATAGAGAACGGTTCCAGGAACCGCCCCTTTCCTCCACCAGCGACTATCTTTGGAGTCGGGTTTTTCAGCATTTCGCCATATCCAATCCTCGCCCAAGAAGTCTTTGAAGAGCCAATCGCTTCCGTTCAAACTAATCTGCTTTACTGCCATCTTAGACACCCCTTACCACTCGATTAAATCCGTCTCTGAAACCGAAAGGCTTGGATCGGCAGGAACACGGAAGGTTTTAATTTCACAAGGACCGAATTTCACTGTAATTTCACGATTCAAGTGCGGCAATCGAATGGTCGCTTCGGTCGTTTCTCGCGTTGTCTCATAAGCGCGAATAATCAGATCGCTGCCTTCTTCGGCTTTTTTCACTACACTGACGATGATGTTGTCCTTATCTACCGTCAAAAAGGAATCCTTCTGTGGAAGCTCTCCCTCATGGTAGGATTCGATAATCGTGATCGAACGCTGATTTAACTCCAGTGCATGCTTAACCGTTCCAGCCTGCTCCCAGCTGCCTTGATGCGGCAGCAGTCTATAATTAAATGTCTGAATGCCTTGATCGATGAAGGAATAGTACCCCTGAGGCTCGGGAACTACAGGATCATGATGGGCATAAATCGGGCTGCGTATCACCGTCATGGCCAGCTCTTTATTCATAATGCTGTAGCTGTATTTCGCATCATTCATCAGGGAAACACCATAGGAAGTACCTCCGTGCTCTCCAATGTCACGTAAAATGCCGCCATAATCTACCCAGCTTTGACCTGGCTCTTCTTCCCCATTATGCTCCCGCTCTTTGAAGCCGTATGGGATCTCATACGTCTGTTTCGTAAATACCAAATTAATTGGGAATACCAATTTCAACATTTTAAACTGTTCACGCCAGTCCACTGTCACTTTGACATCGATATAGTCCAATTGTTTATACAAGGTAAAATCCTGCACGATCTTGGAGCTGCCATATTCACTTGTGACTCTGATGACTGATTTAACCGGGCCATGCTCGACGCGCTGAACGCTTGTCGCTATAAATTCGCCAACCTTATTGTTGAAATGAAAAACATTATGACTCCAAGTATCTGACTTATCTTCAATAACGACGGGTCTCGCCGCGGGTCCGCGGAATACGTCAACATTTACTTTTTTATCAAATAAGCTGGAGATGAAGCCTGTCTTCGGATCAAATTCCAGGCGGAATCTATCATTTTCCAACGCATACTCATTCGCTTTAATCGGTTGTGATGCCAATTTGGGTTCCTGTGAAGCTGTTAGCACCTTATACACCCGGTACCCCATGGACGGCAGCTGTGCAATAAAGCTAAGACGGTATCTGCCGCCAGCCGTTGCCTGAGATTGCACCAATTGGAAGGGAACCTGCTTACCGTTCTCATCTACCAGTATCGTCGTATCTTTGATGCCGCCAATCTCCAACTCGATGTTAACGGTGCTTTCCCAAGAATGAGGATTAAATACAACGATTGGCTTCATGCCATCTTCCTGTTCAATGCCGATATGCCAAGAAATGGATTGTATCGCATAGTTCAGGCCTCGCTCTGCAATTGTCATCGCTTCACCGTGCATATTGCGCGCATCCTCATAAGCCGATTCAAGACTAGTTCCGGCAAGGATATCATGGAATTGGTTGAACAACACGTTTTTCCATGCACGATGAAAATCTGTTGGATAGTCTTGCCCTGTCCTTAATTCAGCCCATGATGACCATTTTTCAGCAGCAATGAGTTTATTCTCAGCTTGACGATTCCAATGCTTGATCCCCGAATGGACCGCATAACAACCACTCGCATGGTGCTGAAGATCGTCATGGACGACTGGAATTGGCAGCTGCATGGCTTCCATATCGGCGAAAAATTCATTCGGTGCAGCCATCTCCATCTTCGGAAATTCAGGCAGCCCATTCATCCGCTTGATGCTGTCGATATTTTCTTTCGTTGGGCCTCCCCCATGGTTACCAACCCCGTAGAAAACCATCAAGTTGCCAAAGGGATCCTTCAGCTCTTCCATACATCGGCGAACATGCTTCTCGAGATCCTTGCCCCATGTGCAGTATTCAAATGGAATCCGGTAGGTCAGTACGCGGCTGCCATCATCCGATTCCCAGTGAAATAGACGTCCCGGCAAGCCTTTCTCATTCGGCATAGGACGCATAAAAATATAATAAGGCATACCGCTTTTGAGCAATATTTGCGGCAGCATGCCGTGATGTCCAAAGCTATCGACGTTATAACCCACTTTCGCAGTGACGCCTAATTTCTCCTTGAAATAACGTTGGCCATATAAGCCTTGACGGACAAACGATTCCCCGCTTGGAATGTTGCAATCCGGTTGTATCCACCACCCGCCAACGATTTGCCAGCGGCCTTCACGTACGCGTTCCTTAATTTCTTCAAACATTTTTTTGTCGTTATTTTCAACCCATTCGTAGTTTGCAGCTGAGCTCGAAGTGAAAATAAAATCATCATATTCCTTCATGCGGTCGAGAGCTGACCGGAAGGTTGCTTTCGTTTCTTGAAAGCCTTCCTGCCATTGCCAAAGCCAAACTGGATCCAGATGAGCATTCCCGATCATGTAAAGTTTCTTCTGTTTCATAATTTCCCCTACCTTTATTTGATAAATAGCTAAGTGAATTTAATACTGGAAAGTCTCATACATGGGCTTGAATCATGGTTCAAGGATAAACGACTCCGTCATCCTTCAGGGACGAGCGCGTTTGTCAAGGTAGATGCGAAGCAAAAGTATAATACTTATACTTTCTGCTATCTACTAAAATAAACTCCTAGCTGTTTCCGTGCCTCAACTACTTTCGTTTTGGCATCGTAGACCAACGTCGGAGGCAAATGACCGAAGGTCATCAAGTCAAAATCATAGGTCAACAGTTTATCCAATGAATGGCACCAAGCATCAATATCAGATCCGACTTTAGCAACCGAGTCTTGGCCATAGGTATCGTGTTGTTCAACTTCTTTAGCGGTACATCCTCATGAAAGGGAACTTACGATGCAAAACCCTCGAGAAAAGGGACTTACCATCCAGAAACCTCAAGAAAGGAACATACCATCCAAAACCCTTGAGAAAAGGAAACATTCCGTCAAAACCCTCAAGAAAAGGGATCATGCCACCCAAAACCATCGCGAAAGGGAACGTCGATGCGCTAATTACCTAGAAAGTCGCTATTCGACTAGCGAAACGGAACGTAGATCACTTATTTCCGCTTTGAAAGCCGTCATCCAGCCCAAAATGGCGAATTAACGCATCCATGTTCCCTAAACACTCGAAAAAGCAGTTATTTTACAAAATAACGCATCGTCGTTCCCTTTGCTCATGTCCGAGCCCTCCGTCGTTCCCTTTGCTCTTGTCCGAGCCCATGGACTTCACCTAAATGAGGCGCTCCCACCGTTCTAGTTCGACAATCCCAATGGGGCTAAACTTCACTTTAACAGAACCCAAATCATATAAATCTGGCAATGGAGGTGGCTTAAATTGGAATACTTCGTCAGATAGGCTCACTTGAGCATGCCGGAGGAAGGTATCCATCATCTTATAGCACACTTGAGCTTCGCGGAGGAAGGTATCCATCATCTTATAGCACACTTGAGCTTCCCGGATGAATAAAACACCACATTCTCGATCGAATGATGTTGTAGAAATTGCAACAATTGCTGCATAGATCTCACTTCTCACCCTCATTGTTGCACAAGTACAACAATTGTGCCCTATACAGGCCATTTCGCATGAAATGCGTTCAAATTGTTGTACAAAATGCAACATCTACATGCAAAATAGCCTTTTGGCGTGTAAATTGTTGTAGAAACTACAACACTGGTAATCACGATAGCCCAATCTACCCACGCGAAGCTACTCAATATCGAATTTCGGAGCTATACAAATCACATTCCGCCCAGTCCGACTGGTGGAAGTATTACACCATTTCAATCCGCACAGTAGATAATCCCCAAGGTTGAATAGGAATACGGATCGAACCGTCGGACTCTATCGGCAACTCACTATGTTCATTCTCGAGCAGGTCCGAGAGCCAAGCTGCTGCAATCCGTTTCCCCGGAATGAGCAAGTTCGGCGACTGCACACAGCCTGCAATTTCCTGCAGCCTTACAATAAAACCATTAGCGCGCCTAGCCTTTTTCCAAGCGGTAATAACCGATTGATCGGTATTCAGCTCCGCCAATGTGCCTCCAGACTCTCTTGAATAGGGTTCCGCCACATCACGGAAATCTTGAAAGCTCATCCGCTGCGCATACATGCTTTGTCTCGTTTGCCATCCCCTGCGGTAGGCCTGATCCAAAGGCTGCGTCTTACCGCTGGATAAGGCATAGCGGAAGCGGATCGTTCCACCCTGCGAGCCTTTATAATTGGTATGCCAATAATTATTCAAAACATAAGAGAATACAGTTCCTCCGCTCAGTCTCATCTCCTTAGGCCATTTCCCTTGCACAATATTCCCTACGCAGAACAAAGGAATATCTGGAGAAGCGATGTGAACGGCGGCATGTTCCTTCTGCACAATAATACCGGTTTGCAAAGGAAGCCATTCTTTGCAGCCTCCTGGAAGCTGGTCCTTGTCCCAATCCATCCAACCCAGCTGAGAATCCGAAAGGACTTGCGCATCTGGCAAGCGGCAAGGAAATGCGATATAAACAGCTTCCTTCTCCAGCCTCTCTTCTTTCGAATAGCTGTAGCTCACTTCCACTTGCTTAGCGCGGTCAAGCAGCGTCCATTCCAGCTCTAGTTCACCGTAAGGCACTTTGCCTCGCAGCTTGACGGATTGCCCATACGAAAAAACGTCCGATGTCATTTCGATTAAAGTGAAATCAGTCAACACCTGAGGATTGCCATCCGGCAAGTCGGCTTGGTTACTCATCAGCCGTGTGCCCTCCCCGCCCTCCGCATACAGCAGTTGTCCGAAGCCCCACGGGCTGGTCGCATCTGCAAGCTCCTGATCAAGGGCCTTGTCGATCCAGCTCGATACACACCCGCGATTCAAATCGATTGTTATCCGATAAGCATCATTTTCCATCGTATACACGCAGAGCGTGGATGCCACAACGGTTTCAGGGTCTGCGGACTTATCAATAACGCTGCCAGGTCCCTCAGCCTGCAAAAGAAACCGCTGATAACTGAGCCCCGGAAGATCATCGACCCACAACTCGACAACGGCTTGTGAGGGAAGAACCTTGATGTAACGCATCGGAATCTGTTCCAGCGTCTCCGGATGCAAGATGATTTCCTGAGGAGCGATTTCTACCTGCACCTTCCCACTGAAGGACCAGCTGTGCGGGTTATACACGACAACCTCTCTTCCGTCGTTGTTCCAATTCAAACTGTGTCTTGTCGCCGAAGTATGCAGTAAACGATTAGCCCATTGATAAGCGCTATCGGCCATGTGCTGTTTAACGGCCCATTGATCCTGCTGCAGCAGTGCTTCCGGCTCCGTTGCGCTTAAGAATGCGCCCCAGGTATGCTCGACATATAGCAGCAGCTCCCGCCATGCCTCATCATATTGCTTAAGCGGATAAGACCATCCCTTATTGTGAATAACCGCGAGAGTTTCCAGTTTTTCAGCAGCGGGCAGCATCGCTTGTGCTTTCCTTGTTTGGATAGTGGGCGTAATCGATGATCCAGCACCATCCTCCCAATAAGCGCCACCGTCGCCTTTGACGGTATGCAGCTTTGACGAGTATCCATTTTCCACATATTCGAAAAATTCACTGACATCAGATGCAACTAATTTCGGAAAAGCGTAATCTCGATTCCACTCCTTAACAAAGTCAACCGGCTGTGGATCCAGATCTGTATTGTCCGCTTCCTGCCCGTATAATAAAACAGCGTCAGGCGCGTAATCTTCTCTTTCATATTCTTGCAGCCACATATCAAGACCGCGTTCAGCGGATGTCACCATTGGCGGACTTCCGCATACTTTGCGCAGCTCACAGTACATTTTGGCCAGCCAGCAAAGAACCCGGCCTCCTTGCGGTCCTTCCCAATAAAAGGGGGACAGCTTGTGCAGCCCGCCATTCAATCGAAACGGCCCGCGATCCTGATTATTCGCATGAATCAAATACTTGATCCCGCTGCCTTCCATGATTGCCGGGAGGGAGCTCGTTAAAGAAGCAACATCCACAACAGCGTTAACTTTCGGCCTCATCCCTGTCGGCTGAAGCAAATCATTGACAAATTCATGATTGCGAATTAAATCCTCAAGCCCTGCAAATTGCGTCAACAAGTCGACATAATTGCCTGCTAGGCTAATTTTCCCTGCTTGTAAGGCCTGAATTAACTGTTTGTTTCTTCGGTCATCCCGAGTGGCTAAGTACGTTTCCAGCACCCAGCCGGCATCCAAATGATAGGTAAAAGCTGGTTCTGCGGATTCAGCTTCCTTCTCAATGAGATCCAAAGCGGTGTCCACATTACGGCACAGCCGTTCAGCGACCTCCCATTGACGGTGAGTGTAGCCAATGTCCGTGTGCGCATGAGGTGCAATGTACACTTTCCACTTTCTTCTGCGAGTAAAACTGCCTTCCCATTTTACGGGCTTCTCATCCATTTCGCCTTGTAATAGGTAAGTAACCGGACCTTCCCCATCCAAACATTCAAACGTGAAATGAACGTGGCCCAAAGCGACTGCGGACATCCCGAATCCATACTCTCTCTTACCGTTCGATCCACTAATTTGTAAAGTAAGATCACCGTTTGTTACGCTGGTGGCAAGCTCCAGATATAAATGGCAAACATTCACTAGTTCCTCTGAGGCTGACTGCCTATAAAGCACCGTGGATTGAACCTCTACGTGATTCAACACGGCATCTTTCCGTCTGTTATCTGGAGAAAAAGAAAGCTTTTGATAGAGCAACCCTGCTCCATTCGCCATGCGGTCTAAGCGTTTAATCGCTTCGATCCGATCGATAACCAACGTCTCCCCACCATCATGACAAGTTAGCTCGATGGTGTTCTTCCCTCGTTGCAGCAAATGACCAGGTACGATAACCTCTGCTCGGCCGTCCGCATAAATCGTCGTATGAAGACCGGACTGTAAAGCAATTTCTCCTGATTGAGAAGGGGTCGGACGGACGTATGCAAAGCCGGAAACGCCATTCACCTTTATTTCCAGATAGGATACTCTTGGGGCAATCACTAAATAGTCAATGGCTAGAATATAGTCCTGGACAAGCTGCTCCTCCAAACTAAAATGAATCGTGTAGGGATGCAGCCTATAACCCCCATCAGGGTCTGCTTCACTAGGATGAAACATGGGCCATTTCGTTCCAAGTGTTGAACTGCATTTGGCATCTGCATCCCATACAATATCCCCGAGTCGATTAGGATCTTTATAATTATCAAGAAGATCTTCTGCACCACTTTCAGTCGACCCGATGCTCCAAATCACCTTTTTATCCATATAAGCTCCCATTCCTCAGTCATTTATGGCTTTATCCATTTAAGCAAAATGAACTGCCTGCGCTTTGCTTCCTAAGAAATGAATCATTTTATCGATGACCGTGTTTTCAACAGCGGCTCTCCCCTTTTCCAAAAGAGAAGGTTCCAATGCTTTGCATTCTTCATTCGTCAGTCTCTCTTCGCGTCCTAATGCACCTAAGAAAGAAAGCTCCAAGTCTGTTGCGATGTTCACTTTACTCACACCGCCGCTTGGAAGGCGAATGGCTCCTTCCATCATTTCCGCAGGTACGCCGGAACCGCCATGCAGCACAAGATGTACGGGCGTAAGGGAACGGATTTCTTGCAATCGAGCAACATCGATTTTAGGCTGTCTAACCATATAAACGCCATGGGCTGTCCCGCAGGAAACCGCCAATGCATCTATATTCGTTTCATTAACGAATCGTTTTGCTTCCTGAGGATCGGTGTATAGCTCCTCGTCTTTATCCGTTTCCACGAAATCCGTCGTTCCGATCATGCCAAGCTCCGCTTCAACGGAAACGCCCTTCGCATGAGCATAATCTGCGACCTCTTTGGATTGGCTAATATTGTCATCTAAATTTTTCTCCGAAGCATCAATCATGACCGAGGTGAAGCCGGCGTCAATCGCAAGAGCGATGGTTTCCAATTCCTTGGTATGGTCAAGATGCAGGACTAGGGGCACGGTTATTCCTTCCGACACCACTTTTTCATAAAATTCATCGGCGAATTCCTTTGGTGTAATCCCATATCGGATTAGTTCTTTATGAGATATCTGAACAATGGCCGGAGATTTCATCTTCTCGGCTGCCCTCAAAACGGGCGTAATCATCGGTGTATATCGAGGGGAAAACGAGCCTATAGCGAACCCGTATTTTTCAGCTACCTCTAAGGCTTGTTTGAGTGTAATGACGTTTTTGGGTCTTAATTCAGTATTCATGATAATCTCTCCTTTTTATCTATTTGGTTTATACAGATGGAAAGCTGAATTCGAGCGTAATGATTTCGGCACCTTTTGCGTGAACCGTGAATGCTCCATCGGCATCCATGACGAGGTCTTTCGTATCCACCCTCTGCTCATTCAATTTCACGTAGCGTACCTGATCGGGCTTTATTTTCATTCTTACTTTTGCTGAGGTCGCTTTTTTAGCTGTATTCCAGAAACGTAATATAAGGCTATCTGACTTCTCCGCTTTTTTGCAGGCGCTGAGCATGAGGGTATGATTTCCCTCTATTTCCAGCCAACCATCTTTCTTTGCCAAAACACCTGTATGTTTCCCAGTTATTGATCCATAGCTGGCTGTTAAATACTCATGAACCCTTGTAAACATATTAGATTCTAGCCAATCTCCTTGGTGGACAAAGATCGCATACTCCGCTTCATTGAACCCAAGACTCTGCGCATCGGGTACAGGTGTTTCAGGACCAGCGCCGCCGACCCGAATCAACGTATCTTCCCGAGATAACCAACCTACAGCCCTTAACAAAGTGATTGCTAGTGTCCCCTGCTCATCACCCAGCATGTCAAACTCAGTCAGCCCTTTATTGGCTACTGTCATTCCTTTATCACTACCATTCACACTCACAAAGCCTTGCTGAGGCTGCTGCTGTACATACGTTTCTGGCCATCCATTACCGTGCTCCTTCATAGATGCTTCTCTTTCCACAACATCGAAATGCCCCTCGGCATGTGAGACCTTGAACTTCTCACCAAGTGGAAGCAACACTCGTAATCGATGGTCTTCCGCTTGATTGTTCCACACCGTGCGCACATCCACTCTTGCGGATCCTGCAGCAAGCGTCACATAATTCGTAATTCGATATTCGGTGTAGGCAGCCTCTCTGCTTAATCGGTCCCCGCTAAGTCTCTTCGGCAAGGACCAATCGATATCCACTTGAAGCGTTCCTTTCGCATAACCAACCTCGGCTGCGGAAACGTGTACGCCAACTGGAGTTTCCGTCGTGCGGAGCACTTGATCAACTAATGGGGCTGCATAATTATAGGTATCTCCAGCATCCCCTCCGCTTTCAAGGGCGCCCAAACCTTCATAGATAAGGCCGCTTTGTTTGTCGGTAATGCGCAGCGTGCCGTTTTGCTGATTAACTTCAACGCGTAGTAAAGCATTCTCCAAGATATTGGGTCCGATGTGCAAATCCGTTACGGCTTCACTGCCCTTCAATTTAGCGGATGGCAGCAGTGCGTTGAAAAACACCTGTTTGGGATCGCAAACGGCTTCCCTTTTACGCAAAGAATAGGTCTTATAGCCAAAGCCGGGAAGTTCTACAGCCGGAAAACTTAATTCTGTATAAAAATGTTTATCCGTCATCGGCTTCATGCCGCTGACTTCCTTCACCTGAAACGGAACCTCATTTCCTTCCGAATCCTCCAGCCTATAGGTTCTTGGATGAACCATTAACTTTCGATCCGCCCAGACAGCAGCCGTGTCGTCACGCGTCCAGCTCAGTGAATTATGAACAACAATCGCCAAACCACCATCTTCCAAATCGCTTGTATCAATTTGATTGTTGATGTGTTGGATGCTTTTCTCCGTCAAAATGTCAGCTATTTGCTTGGATTGCGCAAACCTTGGCAGCATCTCACGATGCACTTCGTCAATACTGCATCCGCAAATACTGTCGTGCGGGTGATTCTGGACAAGCAGTTCCCATGCGGTCCACAGCAGGGTTGATTCGTACTTACGGCCGCTTAGCCAGGCAAGCGCTGAGAAAGGTTCTGCATAGCGTTCCAATGCCAGCTGTCCGATGAAATTATGCCGTTTCAAATATAGACGTGCAGACAATACACCGGCCAATACATGGGGCAAATCTGCGCCAAAATGACGAAGCTCTCCTTGTATAACTTCTAATGAAGGATTCTGACTGCGAACGGCTTCAATGAAATCCTTCGTCGTCCCCCAATGCAGCTCCGCGATTTCATTCAAATCTTCGCCCACCTGTTTCACTAATCGGGGCAATCGCGCATCAATAAGCCTGTGATCACCGCCATAGGGCATTAACAAGCAATCCGTCGTTGCCCGTGGTGCCCAACATTCCAAGGATTTACGAACTCTACCGTAGGTTTCGTCATAAGTCTTGAGCGGATTGTCAAAGTGGAGAAAATCCACCATATAATAGCCATCTGGGAACCAGTACGTGAACACTTGCGTGCCATCAGGAGCTTCCCATAGAAACTCTTGTTTAAAGTCGGGTGAAGCTCCGCCGAGTCCTCGCCAGACCATCGCATTATCAATCCCGAAGCCTTGGAGAATCTGCGGCATCTGCGAGATATGACCAAATGTATCCGGGATATAACCGACATCCAAGTTCGTATAGCCAAGCTTCTCAGCCATGCGTGCACCTAGCATTAAATTACGTACATGCGCTTCACCGCTGACGAGAAACTCATCCGGTAAGATGTACCATGGACCGCATTGAATACGGTTTTCATGGATATATCGCAGAAGACGTTCTTGATTTTCCGGCCGGATCTCCAGATAGTCCTTCAAGACAATTGTTTGACCATCGAGCAAAAAGCAACGGAACTCCGGATCGTTATCCATCGTATCAAGCAGTTCGTCGATAAGCTCTACCAAGCGGATGCGGAAATCCTGCATCGTCGCCCACCACTCCCGATCCCAATGGGTATGATGGTAAATAAACAAACGATATTTGCGATCCAAATTGTTATCCTCCTACCCTTTTGTACCAGCACTGATGTTCATACCCTCGATAAAGTATCTTTGGAAAATGAAGAAAATTGCGATGACCGGAATCATTACCATTACTGAACCCGCCATAAGTAAGTGCCACTGGCTAACGCCTGAGCTAACCTTGAAGGCTTGCAAACCAAGCTGCAACGTATACTTAGATTCATCATTCACATATAACAACGGTCCGAGGAAATCGTTCCAAGCTCCTGTAAATGTACCGATTGCCACCGTAGCGAGTGCCGGTTTTGCAAGCGGAAGCATAATCGAACGCCAAATGTACAAGTGGCTTGCGCCGTCAATTTTCGCTGCTTCAACTAAATCATTGGGGATACCCAAATAGAATTGACGTATGAGAAAAATATGGAAGGCACTTCCGAAAAAACCTGGAATGACCAAGGGCAAGTAAGTACCAACCCAATGTAATTTAGAGAATAAAATATACTGAGGAATCAATGTGACAAATCCCGGAATAATCATCGTTCCAAGAATAATGGAAAACAGCAGCCCTTTTCCGGGAAAGCGAATCTTCGCAAATCCATAAGCAATGAAAGAGTTTGAGATCACATGTGCAAGCACCGCAGTTATAGCGATTAACAACGAATTGGCCGAATATCTCGCAAAATTACCCGCTTCCCATGCCTCTTTATAGTTGGAGAAAACGATTTTTTTAGGAAACCAAGTCGGCGGATAGGTCACCACTTCTGTCAACGATTTCAAGGATGTTTGAATCATCCACCAGAACGGCATGAGAAAAGACAAACTGCCGACAATGAGAATCAAGGTTACGACCCATTTGGAGATACTTTGCTTGGTCTTGCGGCTTTGATAGTATGATTTCTTATTTACAGCTGCAGCGACGGTCATCGCGAATCTCCTCCTTCATAGTGAACCCAGTATTTCGACATCACCATATTAATGATGGTAACGATAATTGCGATGATGAATAGGAACCAAGCCATTGCCATGGCGTATCCCATATCGAATATTTTGAAAGCTTTCAGGAACATATGAAGATTGAAAAATAAGAGGGAGTTCGCTGGAGATCCCGGAGCACCAGGGTCATCGGCCATGACATAGCCCTCCTGGAAAATTTGGAAGCCACCAATTAAGCTTGTGACGACATCAAAGAAAATAACAGGCGTAATCATCGGTACAGTGATGTGCCAAAGCTTGCGAATGCTGGATGCGCCATCAATCTCCGCTGCTTCATACAAATGATCGGATACTCCTTGCAGCGCTGCTAGAAAAAGCAGCATCCCTCCGCCGACTGCCCACATTTTCATCATGACAATCGCATTTTTCGTCCAAGCCGGATCCGTCAGCCATGCAGGTCCTTCAATGCCAATCCAGCCGAGCACCGTATTAATGAGACCTGAATCTGGGTTAAGAAGCATCATCCAAAGCATATAAACAGCTACACCGGACAAGACGGTTGGCAGGTAATAAATCGTCCGAAACCATCGCATGCCGGGAATTTTCACATTCAATAAAACGGCAAGAATCACAGAGCCCATCGTGGTTAACGGAACGGCAAGTGCAACATAGTAAAGAGTATTTCGGAGTGATTTCCAGAACAAAGGATCTTCCGTAAACATGCGTTTATAGTTGTCGAAACCAATAAAGTCCATGCGTGAAGTGATGTCATAGTTCGTAAAGCTAGCGTATAAAGAGAACAAAAGAGGACCGGCTGTAAAAATCAGAAAACCAATAAACCACGGAGCAACGAAACCATAGCCTTCTAGCGCTTCTTTCTTGTCCAAAGACCACTTTCTTCTCTTTTTCAGATGGATAACCTTATTCACTTGGGGATTCACATGTGTTCCTCCTTAACATTTCTTTCGAAGACTGGCCATTAAAAGCTTCCGCTTATGGGAAAAGGGTGGAGCAGTAATACACTACGACTCCACCCTTATGATCTAAAGCTTACTTTGTATTTTGCTTAACTAAGTCCTCAACCGCTTTCTGAGCTTTATCCAAGGCATCTTTCGGGCTTTGCTTCCCTAGAATCGCCTCATCAATTTGCGGATTCATCAAGTTAGCAAAATCAGGTGCTGTTACTGGTACTGGCGCAAGCACAGTATTTTTCAAGTTTTCAACAGTAAACTTGTAAATTGGATCCTTGATCAAATCTGGATCATTGGATGCTTTAATATTGGATACGTTATCGAAGTTGAATTGCGCCCAATATTTCTGTGCATCAACATCCGTCATATATTTCAAGAACTCCCAGCTTTCATCTGGATGCTTAGCACCAAACGGAATTTCAATGGTAAAGCCTCCACCGACGCTCCAGTTTCCGCTTCCTGCTTTGTATTCAGGTATTGCAGCAATACCAAAGTCTTCTTTCTTAGCGGCAAAGTCACGGATTTGAGTCCAGAATGTACCCGCATCAATTTTCATAGCTAATTTCCCAGCAATTAACGGATCGTTCGTTTTACTGCCAAAACTAGCTTTGAATGCGTCAACTTCCTTTTTGCCTAGACGAGCATCCCAGCTGTTATACCATTCGAGTGCAGCAATCCGGTTAGGTGAATTGATGTAAATACCTTTGTCGTCCAGCCAAGGTCTTCCGCCATCCGCGTTGTTCAAGAACACATCTTGCCCTCCTGCTAAGCGAGGATGAAAGCCTAAGCGCTCAATTTTACCGTTGTTGATTTTATCGATTTTCTTGGAATACTCTTCCAACTCAGCCCATGTTTTTGGCGGTTTCTCTGGATCGAGTCCTGCTTCTTTAAAAATGGCTTTGTTATAGAACAATACGCGAGTGTCTGTTACAAATGGTAAAGCATAAACTTCGTTTTTATATTGCATCGCATTGTATAAGTTCGGGAAGAAACGATCTTTGATGTTATCCTTCGCTAAGTAAGGCGTAAGATTCGTTACTTGCTTCTTGCTGGCACGTTGAGCAACTTGGCTAATATCGTGAATGATGACATCGGGCGGATTGCCTGCAGCAATAGCTGCCAGTTCCTTCGTCCAACCATCTCCATAAGGCAAGAACGTATGTTTCACGGTAATGCGGTCCTGAGAAGCATTAAAATCACTAATAATTTTCTCAATAATCGGACGGCGTGTTGTAGAACCCCAATGGGTCCAAAAATCCAGTGTAACTTTCCCCTTTGGCTTCTCTACTGCCGCACTTGCAGCTGGGCTTGCACCAGTTCCAGCAGTTGCACTTGGACTTGCTGTTTTATCCGTGCTGCATGCAGTCAACACTAATCCGGTGCTGAGCGCTGTGCTGAGTAGAACCAACATGGATTTATTTGCTCTCTTCATACGGTTTCATTCCCCCTAGTTAAATGGTTAGACAACCAATGCCACATTGCATATCGACAATTCCACAATTTAAAGCGCTTGCAATGTGGCTTTTTGAAGCCTATACATTTATAATACCAACAAAAGCTGCAATGTCAACCATTTTTTAAGCGCTTTCAAGAGTGTTTGTGTATATAGTTAATCTAAACCCTCGAGAACCCACATTAATGCCCACTTACTCCTATGATTGCTATTTTTTGTTTATCAAGTTCACTCGCAGAGCAAAGTTTGATCCGCGGGATGTCTTCGGCACCAAATAAGAGTCTCTGGAGACTCCCTCTGGGGCCAACGTTTTTCTCTCATATACTCGCTCATTCGTAAGATTTCAACCTCTTGATCAAAAGATGACATATTCAGTTAGACAGG
>NZ_LMSP01000007.1 GCF_001429545.1 Paenibacillus sp. Soil787 | reverse complement strand
TTAAAAAATTTTCGAAAGAAATTTTCGGGGGGTGGGTCTTTTTGTGCCAAAAACGTGCAAACCCATCATTAAACCACATTTTCGTATAAAAATTGTGCTCAAGGTCGTCAGATCTGTCGCCACCAGACGCTAGCGCACAAAAATTGTGCTCAAGGTCGTCAGATCTGCCGCGATCAGACGCTAGCTCATAAGGTAGAGCTTCTTTCAAAAAAACCTATTGTAATTTTGCTTAACTTTAAGTAAATTATCCATTTATCAGGTCGTGAAGTACACGCCGCATGCCCTGAAAATTCATTTCCGGAGCATGCGGCTATTTTTGCCATCGATAGAAAACAAAAAATGAGAAGGCAAGATTACACTTGCCCTCTCTTTTTTTTGCTTTTTCGTATAGGAAATTATGATTTTCGCAGTCTGTGGATAAGGTTTGCATAAAGTGGGGGATAAGAGGTTGCGCTTCATCACCCGAAGGTTGATTTTGTTTGACGCTCCAGAATAAGCGCGTTTTTCGCGCTTATTTGTTCTGTTTTAGGTTTTTGGTCTCAGGCTTCTAAAGCCCGGCGTTTCTTCCTTGAAATACCTTGTGCACGAAGTGTCTTGATCGATAAAAAAATGCCCGTAATCGTCAGGAAGATCATACTAATTGCCGCTATATCGACAAGCCATGTCACATTCGTACTGCCGATTTTCCCCTCATGAAGTCCCTTGATGAACCCCGTCAGGCTGTTAGCACCTTCCTGACCGGGACCGGGGCCGTTAAGAGCAGCTCTACTTCTCTGCATAGCTCCTGATGTTCCTTGATCGCCTGCGGCTGGAGAAATCATGGAATTGGAGGCTTGATTGGATGGAGCAGCACCATCACTATTTCCGGTCATACCCTGAGACATGGCCCCAGGAGGTCGCATTTCTGTTTCTGCCGAGCCTATCAGCCACTTCTCGGATAAGAGAAGCCCCGTAACCGATTGGAGCAAAATAAAAACCGAGCAAATCAGGCCAATCCATAAATGCAGTTGACGTGTTCTTTTCATGTGAACCCACCTTTTCCAAATTTGTTGGTATAGGTGTAAGTATAGAGGCTTATCCTGAAAAAAATCTGAGGCCTAGCTGAGGGATTGCTGAGTGTAATTAACGCAAAAACCTACTGATGCATGTTGCATACAGTAGGTTTTTCAATATGTTGGTTGGCAGTCTGTGTCAGCCACAGGCCTTCTTATTCAGCTGTTTTGGGTTGAACAACGACGGGAGTTGGAGCAGCAGTAGACTTCTCCGTAGGAGCCGTCTGCTTACCAATGAACAAGCTTAGCGGCAGCGCGGCTAGCACGATGAATGTAGCTAGCAAGTAAACATCATTCACACTCATTGTGAATGACTGCATCCCGATCACAACCTTATCCTTCAAACCGCTGCTGGCTAAATCCTTGGCATGGGTTGCTGTTTGAGTTGAAAGGACAGAAGTGAACAGGGCAATAGCAAAGGAACCGAACACGTTGCGTACCCAGTTGCTGATCGAAGTCGCATGACCAGACAACGTTCTCGGAATTTGCTCCATCCCCGCGTTGCTCGATGGCATAGTAGCGAAGGCGATCCCGAGGTTCCGCACGATCATCCAGAACACGATATAACCACGAGATACATCGACACTTAGCCAGCTAAGGGTTAATGTCCCGGTAGCGATTAAGGAAATACCGATGAAAATGAGAATACGCGGACCTACGATACTATATAGTTTGCCCACAATTGGCATGCTTAATGCCATCACAAGAGAGGCAGGAAGCAGGATTAAGCCGGTATCAAGCGGCGTAACGTGCTGAATATTTTGCAGGAATATAGGAGTCAAAAAAGTACCTGAGTACAAACTAATCGTAACAATACTAGAAATAATTAGTGTAAGTGTATAACGTGAATTAGATAATACGCGAATATTCAACAGCGGCGTTTCTACGCGCAGCTCTCTCCAGATGAAGAGAAGAAGAACGAGAATACCAGTCGCAAATAATCCAATCACTTTTCCTGACGTCCATCCCCAAGCATGACCTTGAGAGAAAGCGA
Source organism: Paenibacillus sp. Soil787 (assembly GCF_001429545.1). Lineage (GTDB taxonomy): Bacteria > Bacillota > Bacilli > Paenibacillales > NBRC-103111 > Paenibacillus_E. Next base: position 159,183 of record NZ_LMSP01000007.1, on the reverse strand, counting down.
TGAGTAAGGAAAGACTGCTTACGATGACGGTTAATAAGCCAAGCAAATCAAACTTTTTCGGTACAGAAAGACGATAGTAAGGAATCAATTTAAATACGAGAAGAATCGCAATAATACCGACAGGCACGTTCATGAGGAACAACCAATGCCAGCTCCAATTTTGCAAAAGCCATCCGGCTAAGGTAGGTCCAATGGCAGGAGCCATCATGGCAGACAGGGACCAAAGGGAAATCGCAATCGGCTGTTTATCCCGTGGTATAACTTGGTACACAATGGTCATGGTCGCCGGCATGATGAGTCCGCTGAAGGCGCCTTGCGCAATACGGAAGGCAATGAGAGAAGGAGCGTCCCAAGCGACCGCGCATAAGAAGGAAAACAACGTAAAGCCCGAGAGTGCCGCGGCATACAGAAGTTTATAGCTGAACCGCTCACCCAAATAGCCTGTAATGGGGGCGATCGTACCGCTAGCGAGCATGAAGCCTGTAATCGTCCATTGAATTTTGCTTAAATCAGAATGAAAATGTTCACTTAAAATCGGTATTGCAATATTAATCGTACTCATACTCAGGATCGCAACGAACGACCCGAAGAAAATAGCAATCATGATCGGCCAAAAACGAACCTGCTGTAACTCATCTTTACTCAAAGCAATGCCTCCACTCTATCCATTGATCTTATCCGTAGTATTCTCTATAATTTGAATGAAAATTATCATACTACCAAATGAATGGATATGTCAATAATGACATAACGAAGGAGAGGCTATGAATACCCTTTCATATGGCTTACTAAGCCTTTTAACCAGAAATTCCCGAACAGGCTACGAATTAATGCAGAACATTCAGCCGTTTTGGCAAGCGAAGCATAGTCAAATCTACCCTCTCCTCGCCCAATTAGAACAGAAGGGGTACGTTGAATTTGTGCATGTTCCTCAGTCGGATAAACCGGATAAAAAGGTATATTCCTTAACAGATAATGGCAGGGAGGCACTTAAGAAATGGATTGCACAGCCTACAGATGAACCCGTCGTCAAGGATGAGTTGGCATTGAAAGTTTTCTGCATTGGCCTTGTAGATAAAGAACAAGCACGGAAGGTACTTCATGAGCGTGAAGTATATTACCAGAAGAAGAAAGAGCGGTTTGCACAATCTTTTGAACGAATTAAACAGGATAGTGCGAAACCGCTCGAGGAACTGGAGATCCATGATCCGCTATTCGGGCTCTATGTCCTGATCCAGAAAGCAACGCTGAAAGCAGATGCAGACTTGGTCTGGTGTGAATGGATGAAGTCTAAGCTGAAATAAAAGTAACGAGTTTAGATATATTTAAGGATTCATTTAGCAAGGTTTTAGACTAGTGAGTTAAGATAGCAGAAGGAGTGATGAACTTAAACGGAGGCTGCATATGAGTAAAAAGCTAGGAATTTTCTTTGTGATCATTATCATAGGCGTAGCAATTGCCGCGATATTTCCCTATATCACCTTGAATCCGGTCGATAGCCGAGTTAAGTTAAATGCGGCATTTTCCCTACACTATACGGTACTTGTTCTCCATATTGGATTCGCGTTCGTTGCGCTTTTTAGTGGTTTGTTTCAATTACATAGGCGCTTCCGGACTAACTATCCGGCATGGCATAGGGCTTTGGGCCGTGTGTATGTCGTCAGCGTGATGATTGGCGGTCTCTTGGGACTCGTTATGACCTTGTACATCGAAAGCTTTACGAAGGCCATGGCATTTCTTGTGCTGAGTCTAATTTGGTTATTTACAACATGGAAAGGCTTTCGCTACACTGTCCGAAGGCAATTTGACGAGCATCGTGTCTGGATGATTCGCAGCTACGCCGTTACACTCGTCGCCACAACAGCAAGATTGGTTGTCCCGATTTGTATTTTGCTGTATCTCGCTATGCAGGGGTTCCATCTTCCCGCGGGCGGCCGTGAGCAAATGGTCGCTGACATTTTAGAAATTAACATCTGGATCGGTTTGCTTGTTAATCTTATTGTTGTGGAATGGTTCCTGTTGAGGCCTCGGAAAGGTAAACGACCATTAAGATAACCCCCATTTTGAAGTTCGGCGTAGGCAGGTATTGTTAAGATATTTTTTCTAAAATAATACGAATAATATCTTCTGTTTGCAATTCATCCGTCCTAATATGATCCTCAAAAACAGGGTCCTTTAAGGCGGCCACACACTTGTCCACTTGCTGAAATTGCCATCCCCCCGGCTCATCGCCGCGTTTGGTTAAACGTCTATTCAGTGTATCCGCGGAAGCGCTAAGGCAGAAATGAAAGATATCCTTGTCTATTCCTTTGAATCCATCATAGATATAGTGGAAATTTTGACGTTTATAAATCGTCATCGGTACGATGAGATGCTTGTTGTACGTCGATTTCAATTCCGCGGCGGCTTTGACCGTGAGAACCTTCCACATCTCCAAATCTTGAAAATCATCCGTTCGCTCATGGACGAGCCGATCCTCAACAGGAACTAGCTTTCTAAGCATATAACCGATCTCTTCCGGGTCAAAAATCATGCTGTTTGGGACGAAAGGGAGCAGCCCATTGGCGGCTGACGTCTTTCCTGCTCCAAAAGCTCCATTAATCATGATGATCATGGTATTCCTCCTAATGGCTAGATCAACCGCCAACCTCTTGAATGACCGTTTGAATCTTTTGCAGCCGGATATACTCGGACTTTTCCAACTGAGGCCGGAAGTAGGCGTACAGATAGGCGGCGTCATGGAATTCCAGGCCAGGGTAGCAAACAACCTCTTGTACGACTTGAGGGTTATCCATAATAACCTGCCACTCGCCTTTGCGTTCTGGGTGCGATATGGCAGATAAGACATGCTTTTTCGCTGCTAAGGTAGCATTAAGTTCAGGCCAAATGCATTCCCACGAGGGGCTGAAGTTAACAGGCTCTGGGAACAGACGGCTTGCTTTGGCGATGGTCATCTCAATGCCTTCGATGTCAGCATCTCCGGCTCTTTTGATCTCCTCCGTCATGCCATCTAACAGTCGGCGGAATCCGGAGTATCCCTCGGAGAGGATTGCATTTTGAAACGCTATTTCTTCATCACTGGTGGAAAGCGTTTTGAAATCTGCATATGTAGAATTGGCCATAAAGATATGTACCCCCAAATCGTTCCTTTTCCCCAAAATGTATCACAAAAATATTTCCAATAAAAGCCCTTACATAATAAATTGCTCACTCTGGTTTAAATTCAGTTTATAAATGTCCCTTATGCTAATTTCATTCGAAAGAAATGGCAAAGGAGCGATTATCAATGAGTAGTGAACCAAAGAAAGTAACGTGGATTATAGTAGGACTAATGCTAGGGATGCTGCTGGGAGCCCTGGATCAGACGATCATTTCGACGGCGATGCCAACGGTTATTCGAGATCTAGGCGGGATAGCAATGTATAGCTGGGTGTTCTCCATCTACATGTTAACCTCGACAACGAGTATGCCCATCTTTGGGAAATTAGCAGATCTGTATGGCAGGAAGCGTATTTACCTCGTAGGGATTGGGATTTTCGTAATAGGCTCTGCGCTTTGCGGGCTGGCGACGAACATGACGGAGCTAATCATCTACCGCGGACTGCAGGGTATTGGCGCTGGTGCATTAATGCCAATTGCCATGACGATTATTGGCGATATTATGCCCGTAGAGAAACGTGGAAAAATGCAAGGTTTGTTCGGCGGAGTCATGGCTTTATCTAGCATTATTGGGCCAGCGATCGGCGGTTTTATCGTGGAACATTTGAACTGGAGCTGGATTTTCTATGTGAATCTTCCGTTTGGTATTGCAGCGATGGTGATTATCGGTTCAGCACTTAAAGAAAGCCGTACCAACGAGAAACGTTCCATAGATTGGTTAGGTGCACTCACATTAAGCGGAGCTATTGTTTCGGGTTTGCTCGGTCTGGTCCTAGGGGGCGATCCGGAGTCAGCGGGAAGCCTGCATTATGCGTGGGGTTCTCCGCAAATTATCGGTCTTTTCTCAGCGTGTGCCATACTTCTGGGGCTGTTCCTCTGGGTTGAAACCAAAGCCAAAGAGCCAATGATCCCCCTGCATTTGTTCAAAAATAAAGTCATTTCCGTCACCAGCATGATTGCTGTTTTGATGAGTGTAGGCATGTTCGGGGCAATTACTTACATTCCTTTATTCGTCCAAGGCGTCATCGGTGTTAGCCCGTCGATTGCTGGTTATATCTTGACACCTCTTATGTTATCCGTTGTGGCATCAGCCATTATTGGCGGAAGGATGTCGAGCAAAGTTTCCTATCGGACCTTAATAGGTACGGGGATGATTCTCATAGGTATTGGTTTCACCTTCATGTCGACCATGGATGCAGGTACTTCGAAACTTCTCATCATCCTCTATATGATCGTGGCAGGGCTCGGGATGGGGCTCATTATGCCAACGCTAAACATTGCGGTGCAAGGGGAAGTTGGGGCAACTAGTCGCGGTATCGTAACATCGCTCGTTCAGTTTTTCCGTTCCATCGGGGCAACGGTGGGTGTGAGCATCATGGGGGTCATGATGACGAATCGAATGGCAGAAGGCCTTGCCGGTATGGGCGAAAAGTTCCGCCAAATCCCTGCAGAGCAGCTGGGAAAGTTTGCGAATCCACAGGTGCTTTTGGATACGAATGCGCGAGCGAAGCTGCCTGCCGACATTTTGGCAGAGCTGCAGCAGGTGTTTGTTCATGGCTTGAGCGGCATATTCTTGGCAGGGAGTCTCATTGTTTTTGCTGGAGTTATCATCACTTTCTTCTTAGGAAAGGCAAGGATGCTGCCGCAAGAGACAAAGCCCATCGATAACGATGTGCGTCCGAATAAAGACTCAGTGCTTCAGCAATCTGAATTCGTCTAAATTAGTTTGCTGTTGTATGCTAGAAGGAATAAAGAATGGATCAAGATTTAATAAAAAGAAACAAGACTTAAGAAGTGAGGCTACAATATGGCACCCATTATGATCGTAGATGATGATCCTTATATACGCGAGTTGGTCCGCGTCTTCATGCTGAAAGAAGGCTTCGATGTCATCGAAGCCTCTGACGGCGCTGATGCGCTCAAACAACTCGAAACCGTCCAAGTCGACATGGTGATCATGGATATCATGATGCCGAATATGGACGGGTGGGAGCTGTGCAAAGAGCTGAGGGAGCATTACGATATTCCTCTGCTCATGCTCACCGCCAAAGGCGAAACCTCGCAAAAGGTCAAAGGCTTCGAGCTGGGCACTGACGACTACCTCGTCAAGCCATTCGAGCCTATGGAGCTGGCGATGCGAGTGAAGGCGCTGCTGAAGCGTTACAAAATTGCTTCATCCCAAACAGTTCAGGTCGGCGACCTGAGCATGAACCGCAAAACCTACGAAATAACCGTAGGCTCCGAAAGCGTCACCTTACCGCTCAAAGAATTTGAGCTGCTCTACAAGTTGGCGAGCTACCCAGGCAAAACCTTCTCGCGTGACCAGTTGATCGAGCAGATTTGGGGCTTCGATTACGAAGGCAACGAACGTACCGTAGATGTGCATATTAATCGGCTCCGCGAGCGGTTTCCCGAGGAGCGGCATGCTTTTCGAATCGTGACCATTCGCGGGTTAGGTTATCGGATGGAGGTGCTGCGAACATGAGAATCAAGAAACGAAAGAGGTTAGTGGAGAGTAAATTGACAAAAGCTCAGCGGGTACGTGGCTTTTTGTTTTCTGTAAGCATTTTTTTGCTTATTATTCTTTATTGGTTGGGAGCCTTTTACGGAACAGAATGGCTATATACGTCTATCAACAAGCGCCCTCCCGTGGTCTTTGTCCAATTGATCAATTCGCTTGGCGGCATGTTTCTTTGGGGATTAACCATGGCCTTCATTGGCAGATTTTTTCGCAGTAAGCAAATGCTCTTCTTTAAAACGATGATCCAGGCGATTCAAAGTATGTCTAGAGGAGATTTCAACGTATCCGTTGATAATAATCCACATGGTGGTCCTTTCGTGGAGCTGGTGGATTCGATCAATAACATGGCCGTTGAATTAGGGCAGTTAGAGAAAATGCGGCAGGAATTCATCTCCAACGTATCCCACGAAATTCAGTCGCCACTGACCTCAATTAGCGGCTTCTCTCGCGCTCTACAAAATGAACAGATTACATCTGCAGAACGTAAACATTATCTAGAAATCATTGAAGCTGAGAGTACACGGCTATCCAAGCTTAGCGATAACTTACTGAAGCTATCATCGTTAGAATCGCAGCAACACCCATTTGAGCCGAAAAGTTACCGGCTGGATAGGCAAATTCGCAATCATATTCTGGCCTGTGAACCGCAGTGGGTGGATAAAGACATAGAGATGGATGTTGAACTGGAAGAGATTACACTAGTTGCTGACGAAGACCTGCTGAGCCAGGTATGGACCAATCTGATTCATAACGCAATCAAGTTCACACCTAATGGCGGAACGATCGGCGTTCATCTCACAAGCAGCAATGAAGATGTAATTATCCGAATTTCGAATAATGGGGCGGGCATTTCGGAGGAGGATCAAGCGCATATTTTTGAACGTTTTTATAAAGCGGATAAATCCAGGAATCGAACGTCTGGCGGCAATGGACTTGGCCTGTCTATCGTGAAGAAAATTACCGAAATGCATCAGGGAACTATTTCCGTCGTCAGTGCGCCGGAAGAGAAGACCACATTTACGGTTCGACTCCCGCTGCCAAAGTAGGAGTGAACGCAAATAGAGACCCCCGCTTATCTATGATAACCGGAGGTCCCTAAGGATTAATAATGGTATTCAATTGTACCTACACAACTCCAATCAATCAACTAACGTTGCAAATTACGACTTTACTTATGAACGGATCCTTTCCTCGAATAAACGCTATTCACATTTACCGTGTTGGATTCCCACATGCCCCATGAACGTAGACCGTTCCCGCACCTTTTCTTCCGTCGTTTTGAAGTAAAAGTGGGCATGTTTCGCTAACGTGGTCCATTGGACTATCCCCTTCCTTAGTTGAGAATATCCTGGCTCCTATCAGGGTGCCGTACCGTCTGTGCGGCTTGTCCTTCAAGTGGGCCTGTTATTACTATAGCCTATTATTAAAATATTGTAAATATTCAGATTATTCGATAAATTCCTATTTTTACCGACAAATTTAGGTTATTCGTTGAATTCCTTCCGTATACTTTGTTTTTTAGGCGAAATCCTGAATTCTTGTTTATGGGCGCTAAGTTAACCGGAAAACCCGGGGTGGGACTGACTTTGTGAGGGTTGATGTCACGAGGGAACTGCTCCTGGAAAGAGTGAGGTGATGCTGGGTTAATGCTGATTTCTATTGCTTGCAGGAACTGTTCAACATAATCAGTATTCCTCTTGAGTGGGAGGTATCAACAACTACCTTCCATTAGTGCGCGACACTTTAATGGATTGCTCGAACAGCATTTGATGTATAACATGCAGTTAATTTCGCTTCAGTTAGGCTTTGCGATTCAATTTGCTGCATTTCCTGCATCAAATTTCACTGAAACAGCCCTTTTGGACCAATTTGGGGGAAATTACCTGCACATTTTGCAGTAAATCCCTCCAAACAATCGTTCAACGCGTAATTTTGATGCACAAAATGCATGTAGTCTGATTTTCCGCGCTCTGCCAAATTGTCTGCCAAAATCTATTACTCCAACCGCAATACGATCCAACTAACTTCATTCTAATTAGTCGGTGCTCTAATGTGAATTCTTCATTTCGCAAGCATGTATTTCATCGTTAAAGTCGGGCTGCTGCATGCACTTATTTCCGAGTTGCTTGCAGCTGGCTGAGGAGCTTTTTTGGAGCCGTTCGGGCATAGCCTTCCATCATCAGGTCTTCGATTTCCGTCCAAGGAACCTTGTCTGTATCTAGAATCGATACCCAACCATGCTGTCCAATGTAGGGCGTTTTGTGGTAGGGGGTATCCTCTTGCTGAAGGAGGAACTCTTGTGTTGTCAGGTTTGTTTTGATAGCTGTAGATGGTTGTCCGTCCGTCTCGCCCATCATCACGAAGGGTTTATCTTTCACACGGAAGGTGATGTGACCAAAGCCATCCACTTTTTCTTCAACTTCCGGCAGTTCCATGCAGAAAGATCTAACTTTGGCGACCAATTCTAAGCCCTTTACGCTCACAAACTGATGTGTCATATGAAGCACTCCTTATGAATTTTAAAATAGAGGACGAGAGAATTCCTTGAACCTTGTGCCTTGATATATTAGTGTTCCCTGGTCTCCCTCTGCGATATAACCAAACTTCTCCCGTCCTACCCATAACTCGAGCCTGCTTCGGTCTTCAAATTCAAAGGTGGCATAGTAGCTCGTACTTGCACTTGAATCTCCAGAACCACCGCTTACATGCATTCTTTTGGCTACGACCTTACAGTTTCGGCTTTGGATGGGGGAGGCATTATTGGATGACCATGTCAGAAGTGATTTAATAATCAAAATGATAAAAGTGCCAATGACGAGAACGAATACACTCGTAAAGATAATTAGAAAAAGATTTCCGCCGCTTCCATTAGGGAAAGGCCCCATGTTAAACCCAGATGACATGTCTTTCACTCCTTAGTGTAAACATATTCCCGATTTTCTAGAGAAATCGTTTAACGAATCGGTAACCCGTTTCATGAAAGCCTAATGATTCCTTGGCGGCCCGTGACTCGTCGTTCTTCTCTGATCCGGTGATCCACCACATACCGGAGCAGGCGTGCTTACTGGTTAACTGCTCGGCATAGCTTTTTAATTTATCTGCGGCCGCTTGGCGGCAATTCGTTTCATCAACAGAAATGACGGAGATTTCACTGAATTTCAAAATCATATCGGCACCACGGCGAATGCGAAAGCCTAATGTACCGAGAATTTCATTCTTCTCCTCATAAACATAGAGGGATTCATCCGGGTTCTCACGCATAAAATGCAGCCTATTTTCAATGTGCAATGGTGAAATAGCCTTGCCGGTACGCTCGGAAACAAAGCTGCTAATTTGTTTGGTATCTTGGGATGTAGCCTCACGAATGGTGTACGTCATAGTCGTCCTTCTTTCTATAATCCAATGATTCTGCTAATTATACCATATATTGGAACATGGGTTCTATATTTGCTTGAAGATTTCCTTTTTCAATCTCACTTCATCTACGATTTGCGAAGGAAAATAGCAATCTAGAAATACAAAAAAAGCAGTTGAGCAGGAAATACATTCTGCTCAACCACTTGGCTAAAACTTACTTAAAATGCTTAAAAATTATACGATTACGCTTGAGCGTGGATCGAATTCAATGTTGTGCGATCGCTCGCTTGCACGAGTTTGATCAGCAGTTCCTTCGCGGCGGCGTAATCATCCACGTGAAGAATGGACGCGGATGTATGAATGTAGCGCGCGCAGACGCCGATGACGGCAGAGGGAATGCCGCTGCCTTGCACGTGGACCTGTCCGGCGTCTGTCCCGCCTGCCGAGATGAAGTACTGATACGGAATCTTATGCGTCTCCGCCGTATCAAGAATGAACTCGACCATCCCACGGTGGGTGATCATCGTGGGATCAAAGATACGCAGCAGCGCACCGCGCCCTAGCTGCCCAAAGGCATTGCGGTCGCCGGTCATATCCCCGGCGGCGCTGGCATCCAGCGCGTAGAACAAGTCCGGCTGGATGAGATTCGCAGCCGTGCGTCCGCCGCGCACGCCAACCTCTTCCTGTACGGTTGCACCGGCGTACAGGATATTCGGGAGCTTCGGCCCGCCGTGAAGCTCCTTCAAGAGCTCAATCGCCAGGCCGACGCCGTAGCGATTGTCCCAAGCCTTGGCCATAATCCGCTTCGGATTGGCCAGGGGTGTGAACGGGCAGATGGGAACAATCTGCTGCCCGAGACGAACGCCGATGCGCTGCGCATCGGCTTTATCTTCAGCGCCGATGTCCACGTACATCGTCTTGATGTCTGCAGGCTTGCTGCGTGCCGCTTCGTCCAGCAAGTGCACGGGCACCGAGCCGATCACACCGATGATCGGCCCTTGATCCGTCATGATCTGCACGCGTTGCGCGGGCAGTACTTGGCTGAACCAGCCGCCGAGCGGCTGGAACTTGATTGTGCCATGCTCCGTGATGCCGCTCACAAGGAAGCCGACCTCGTCGAAATGGCCGGCCACCATGATCTTAGGGCCTGTTTCGTCGCCGCGCAGAATACCGAACAAGCTGCCGAGTCCATCCTGAACGAACTCGTCTGTATATTTCTCCAATTCACCGCGAACAAACTTGCGGATTTCTCGTTCAAAACCGGGCGCTGCTTGCATTTCAGTCAGCGTCCGAAAAAGCTCTAACGTTTCAGTATTCATGTGGGGTTCCTCACTTTATCGTAATAGGCTTATGTACAAATATGAGATCTATTTTACCATAATGGAGAAAAAAATGGATTGAAGGCAATTCCCCCTCTTTACAAAACTAATGATATTAGTTATTATACTAATATAAATAGTAAACAGGAGGCGTTTTTATGAAAATGACACGTATCGGTTCTTTGTATCAACTGGCTTTTATGCCGAGATTTTTTCCGGTAAATTGTTATTTGATGGAGGAAGAGAATGAATTAACGCTTATTGATGCAGCGCTGCCGTTCAGTGTCAAAGGCATTCTTCAAGCGGCAGAACAGATAGGGAAGCCGATCACTCGCATCGTCCTTACACATGCACATGGAGATCATATTGGGGCACTTGACGGTTTGAAAAAGGCGCTGCCAAATGTTAAAGTCTATATCTCAAGAAGAGATGCCAAGCTGCTGGCGGGCAGCAAAGAATTAGAAGTTGGCGAACCGAATTCGACGATTAAGGGAGATGTTCCTAAGTCTGTGCAGACGAAGCCGGACGTACTGCTGGAAGATGGCGACCGTGTAGGATCGCTGCAAGCTGTATCAGCTCCTGGGCATACGCCAGGGATGATGGCTTTCCTAGATGTGCGTAGTCGGGCATTGATTGCTGGGGATGCTTTTCAAGTTCGCGGCGGTGCAGCGGTCTCGGGTGTGATAAAATTCTGGTTTCCGTTCCCGGCGATGGCGACGTGGAATAAAGAAGTGTCGCTCAAGAGCGCACGCAAGCTGAGAAAGCTAGAGCCGAGCCTTCTGGCCGTCGGACACGGACGGATGATTGAGCAGCCGATTCCAACCATGGATCGCATTTTAGAAGAAGCATCCAAAAAGTTTCATACAGATGCAGCGACAATTTAGAGACAGAGAAGAGGAACTTTCATGGCCTACAGACAGGGGTTAGACGCAGAAACTGTGCTCCAAGCAGCAATTGAATTGGCAGATTTACAAGGTGTCGAGCAGCTGACACTAGCCGCATTAGCCACTAAATTAAACATAAAAACACCGTCACTATACAATCATATCAAAGGCTTGCCTGATCTCAGAAAGCAGCTTTCGCGGCGCGGTCTCGTACTCATTAAAGAAGCAATGGTCGAGGCGGTTATTGGCAAAGCCGAAGATGACGCGCTGCTGGCAGCAGGCTTCGCTTACGTCATGTTCGCTAGGAAACAACCGGGATTGTACGATGCGATCTCCTCATTGCCTGACTACGAGGATCCTGAGTTACAAGAGGCAGGCAGCCAAGTTGTCCTCTTCATACTGCGTATTTTAGCTCCTTATGGACTTAGTGAAGAAGATGCGCTGCACGTGGTACGCGGATTTCGGAGCATGGTGCATGGCTTTGCCTCACTCGAGCATAGAAACGGCTTCCGAATGGAGCTAGAAAGAGACGAGAGCTTGCGGCGTTTACTTCAAACTTATTTAAGAGGATTACGAGTAGCGGTGAAATGAACCTAGACATGCATCAATTCGGGCTGCTTTAATTTGCATCTAGCAGTTGGGCATCCCCACATGTTGGGTACCCGCCAATTGAAAATCCCCGAGTACTCGATAGTCCAAGTTATATTTTGTGTAACAATACATCTACCTCAACCTGTTGTAGCCTGCTCCAAATTAGGTTTCGTGCAAGCTTCCACCTGCAGGCCTGAATCCACATAGCCCATATCAATCGCACGCCATAAATATAACGAGGCTAAGCTGCGATAAGGCGCCCAGTTCGGTGCGATTTCGCCTAAGTAGTTACCATCCTTGCGATCGGCAAGGGAATGCAGCCATTTGGCCGCACGCTGGAGGCCGGCATCGCCAATCGACATGACATCGGTTCTGCCTAATGTGAAAATCAGGAACATTTCCGCCGTCCAGGCACCGATGCCTTTGACACTTGTGAGCTGTTTGAGCAGCTCTGCGTTGTCCAAATCTTGAAGACGGTTGAGTGTCACTTCGCCGGATATCACCTTAGTGCTGAGATCCCGGATGTAGCGGATTTTGGGATAGGAGACCCCGCATTGCCTGATGGCCTCCTCTTCTACAGCGAGCACAAGCTCAGGTGTGACGTCCGGTATAATGAGCTTTACTCTGGCTTTAATTGTTGCGGCCGCTTTTGCAGAGAGTTGTTGGGAAATAATCGACATCACGAGCGACTCAAAGGGTTTGTGGCTAGGTGTGAGTGTAAGATCACCTATCAGTTCAATGAGACTAGCTAGCTTGCTATCTGCTTGGGATAGGGTCTTTATTGCTGAGTGCTCTTTATTCAACAGAATTGTAGATACCTCAGGTTGGATAGATTGGCTTGACTCCTCGAACTCCGCAGTTTCCATGGCGAAAAACCCCTTTAGGTTCAGTATTTCCATCATAATGGTTAACAGGCAGTTAGGCCTAGTGAAATTTGTGAAATAATTTCATTCGTGATAGTCAAGTTTATCCCAATTGTACGCACTTTTAGTATAATCGAAGTATATTTTAGCCGTGCGTAAGGCATTGTCGACCTAGCTAGCTGGATGATCATTGTCATTGACATGACGTACTCGCATCAGTACAATGAAGGTAAGTTAATAACATGTGACGGAGAACAGGAGACTCACTTGGATTGCCCATTGAATATCATTGGCAATACTTGGTGAGTTTTTTTGCGTAGATAAGAAGTATAAGTTTTATAGATACAGATGTTCATTTTCAAGAAACGGGGGCGAGGTTATGTCTTTGCAAGAGCAGCGTATCTTACCGGCCATTCGCAAAATGAGAGAGCTAGAGAAGCTTTTTAAATCAAACTATACGTATATTGTTCTGTTGGACAGTCATATTGGGCAGTTGAAAAGCATTGTGGATCTGGGCAAAGCAAACGGAAAGAAGCTGCTGCTGCACGCTGACTTAATTGAAGGGCTCAAGAACGACGATTATGCGGCGGAATTTCTGTGTCAGAATATTCGTCCTGCCGGTATTATTTCGACGCGGGGGAATGTGATTACGAAGACGAAACAGAATGGCTTGATCGCCATTCAGCGGCTTTTTCTCCTAGACAGCAGTGCCTTGGATAAAAGCTACACGCTTTTGGAGAGGACAAAGCCTGATTTCATTGAGGTGCTTCCCGGTATTATTCCGCACATTATCAAGGAAGTGAAGGAGCGTTCGGGCATTCCGATTTTTGCAGGAGGGCTCATTCGTACAGTAGAGGACGTGGAGCTTGCGCTAGGAGCTGGAGCAACGGCAGTCACTTCGTCAAATACAGAGCTGTGGCAGCACTATCATCAACGATCCTGAACATTTGGAGGCAAAGCAATGGCGATTACGGGGACAAAACTTTCTTATATTCTTTCCCTCGATCAGGGAACAACCAGCTCTAGAGCTATTTTATTTAATCAAAAAGGAAGTATTGTGCATACAGCCCAGAAGGAATTTAAGCAGTATTTTCCAAAGCCGGGTTGGGTGGAGCATGATGCGAACGAAATTTGGCTGTCGATTCAGGGCGTCATTGCGGCGGTTTTATCGGAGTCTGGGGTGCAGCCTGAAGAGATCGCAGGAATTGGCATCACGAACCAACGGGAAACCGCGGTTGTCTGGGATCGGCATACAGGGATGCCTGTGTATCATGCGATTGTGTGGCAGTCGCGGCAGACGGCAGATATTTGTGAAGCGCTGAAAGAGCAGGGGCTTAGCGACCTGTTTCGGAAGCGTACGGGCCTGTTGATTGATGCGTATTTTTCGGGGACCAAAATCAAATGGATTCTCGATCACGTTGACGGTGCCAGAGAGAAAGCGGAACGTGGGGATTTGCTTTTTGGCACGATGGATACGTGGCTGATCTGGAAGCTAACGGGCGGGAAAGCGCATGTGACGGACTATTCAAACGCTTCGCGTACACTCATTTATAACATTCACGAGCTGAAGTGGGATAAAGAGCTGCTCGGGCATTTGGACATTCCAGCTTCCATGCTGCCGGAGGTCCGCTCCTCTTCTGAGGTGTATGGTTATACGCAGGAAAGCCTCTTATTCGGTTCGGCGATTCCAATTGCAGGTGCGGCAGGGGATCAGCAGGCGGCTCTGTTCGGGCAAGCTTGTTTTGAAAAAGGGATGGCCAAAAACACGTATGGCACAGGCTGTTTTATGCTGATGAATACGGGCAATCACGCGATTCCGTCGCGCAGCGGACTTTTGACTACCATTGCTTGGGGATTGAACGGGAAAGTGGAGTATGCGCTGGAAGGCAGTATTTTCGTGGCGGGATCGGCGATTCAGTGGCTGCGGGACGGTCTGCGGATGATTAAATCGGCGAAGGATAGTGAAGAATACGCGAAGCGAGTCGCTTCGACGGATGGAGTGTATGTGGTACCGGCATTTGTCGGACTAGGTACGCCTTATTGGGACAGCGACGTTCGAGGCGCGGTATTCGGGCTTACTCGGGGGACGTCGAAGGAGCATTTCATTCGGGCAACGCTCGAATCACTCGCTTATCAGACGAAGGATGTGCTGCAAGCGATGGAGGACGATTCCGGCATTCAGCTCACGAAGCTGCGAGTGGATGGTGGTGCTGTAAAGAACGACTTCCTGATGCAGTTCCAAAGCGACATGCTGGGTGTCACGGTGGAACGTCCGTTGATTAGTGAGACGACAGCGCTTGGCGCGGCTTTTCTGGCGGGTTTGGCTGTTGGTTTTTGGAAAGATCAAGCAGAGATCGCGGCGCAGTGGCAGGTGGATGAGGCTTTTGAACGAGAAATGGAAGCTGAGCTTCAAGAGAATCTGTATGCCGGTTGGAAAAAAGCTGTAAATGCCGCAATGGCTTTTAAATAAGCGTGAGCAATGGTATACTAATAACAAGTTAATATTCGGTTGGAGACTAGGAGAAGCCACAGCGGCCTATACGTGTAAACGTATTAGGTATGTTGTGGTTTTTATTTTATATCCGCAAGGGAGAGAATGAGATGACGAAGGAACATAAGCAAACCAATGGAATAGGGCAACAGGAGTTTAATGCGTTGAAAAGAACAGAAATGCTGCAAGCCATGTCGGAGCAAAAGCTTGATCTTATCGTAATTGGCGGGGGGATTACAGGAGCGGGCATTGCGCTCGATGCACAAAGCAGAGGGCTTCGCACCGCGTTGATTGATATGCAGGATTTCGCCGCTGGGACGTCAAGCCGTTCGACTAAGCTGGTTCATGGCGGGCTGCGCTATCTCAAACAGCTGGAGGTGAAGGTTGTTGCTGAGGTCGGTAAAGAGCGTGCGATTGTGTATGAAAATGGGCCGCATGTGACGACGCCGGAATGGATGCTGCTGCCTTTCTATAAAGGGGGCACGTTCGGGAAGCTGTCTACCTCGCTGGGGCTGCGGGTTTATGATTTCTTGGCAGGTGTCAAAAGATCGGAGCGCCGCAAGATGTTCCGCCCAGAGGAAACCCTCACTCATGAGCCTCTTTTGAAGAAGAAGGATCTCAAAGGCGGCGGCTACTATGTGGAATACCGAACAGATGATGCGCGTTTAACCATTGAGGTCATGAAAAAGGCTGTCGAGCTTGGTGCTTTGGCCGTGAATTACGCTAAGGTGGAAGAGCTGCTGGTGGAGAATGGCAAGCTGGTTGGTGTGCGTGTGGTAGACCAGATGGCTGGTGGTGGGGTGTCTGGCGAGACATCTGGAACAACGTCTGGAACAACGTCTGGAACAACGTCTGAGAAGAAATCATACTCGCTGTACGCAAGTAAGATTGTTAATGCGGCTGGGCCTTGGGTCGATACGCTGCGCGAGATGGATCGCTCCAAGCATGGCAAGACGTTGCACCTGACCAAAGGGGTGCATCTGGTGTTCGATCAGAGCAAGTTCCCGCTGCGGCAGGCGATTTATTTTGATACGCCGGACGGGCGGATGGTGTTTGCCATCCCGCGGGACGGCAAAACCTACATCGGGACGACGGACACGAATTACAAAGGGGATATCGCGAATCCCCGTATTACGGAAGCGGATCGCGCCTATGTGCTGCGCGCCGCGAATGAGATGTTTCCGTCCCTCGGGTTGACGGAGGCTGACGTCGAATCGAGCTGGACCGGGCTGCGCCCTCTGATCCATCAAGAGGGCAAAGATCCTTCTGAGATTTCGCGGCGCGATGAAATCTTCGTGTCGGATTCCGGCCTCATTTCGATGGCCGGGGGCAAGCTGACCGGCTACCGCAAAATGGCTGAGTCGGTCGTGGACAAGATCGCCTCCATGCTGCTGGCGGAGGGCAAGGTCTCGGCGGCGCTGCCGGCGAGCCGCACCCGGACGCTGCCGATCTCCGGCGGCGATGTGGGCGGCTCCGCGAAGCTGGCGCCGTTCTTGCGGGGCAAGGTCAGCCAAGGCCTGCGGCTGGGGCTGACCGAGGCAGAGGCAGCGCTGCTCGCGCGCAGGTACGGCTCCAACGTGGATGCCGTATTCGAGCTGCTGGAGCAGCACCGGGCAGAGGCGGCGCAACGGGGCATGCCCGCCGCTGTGCTCGCTGCGCTCGTGTACGCAATCGAGCGCGAGATGGTCGTGAAGCCAGCGGATTTCTTCATCCGCCGCACAGGCGCCCTCTTCTTCGACATCGCGTGGGCAAAGCAGTGGAAGGCGCTTGCGATCGCCTTCATGGCTGAGCGCTTCGGCTGGGACGAAGCACAAACGGCGGCCTACACCGCTGAGCTGGAGCAGCTGCTCCATGAAGCGGTGAACCCGCTGGAGGCGTAAAGCTCCAGCGGCTCTAGATGTTTCAGCGTTCCTGCCGTTCCTGCTATAGCAGTCCCGACTGTCCTAACCGTTCCTACTATATGCGCCGCGGCTACATTTCCCGCCAGTAATTATTGCTGCTGCACGAGTCAGTCCATGCCCACTATAGATATGGATGAGTATTGTTGCACTTTGTATAATAATTTGGAGCAATTCTGGCCGAATTAGGTGCATTATTGCAAAAAATACAACAATTTGGCCGTATCTCGGAGGAAACGCGTGTTTTCAGCTGAAACTGTTGTACGAAATACAACTTTGTAGGCCAAGGTAGGGGAAAGGGCGTTTATTGTAATGAATGCTAATGAAAGCAACTTTGTAGGCCATGGCAGGGAAGATGTGGAAGTATTGCTGCACGAAATAAAACTTTAGTAACCTGAGGTAGTTTCAGCCGAGGATGTACTGTTATACTGAATAAAACTGCACGATGGTTAGCCAGTGAATGCCACCAAACATACATTAGTTTTTGCTTAAGCATCCACAAGCCGAAATCCCTCATGTGTCAACTTAGTGATTTCCACTTAAAAATAAGCAACCAAGAACCTCCATGTGCTATTATGCCTATGGAGGTTCTTTTTTTAGTAGATAAGACTTCCATGCCGCGTTGCGGCACCACTGATGAATGAAAATTTTTAATTTTCAGGGCAGAAAGTATAAGTTTTATTACACTTCGCGTCATCAGTCTTGACAAACGCACTCGTCTCAGAAGGACGACGGAGTCGTTTATCCTTGAAATATAAGATTTTATATGTTCATACAATAAGCCGGCTATATTTTTTGACAAACGCACTCGTCCTAGTAGGACGGCGTAGCCGTTTATTTTAGTTAATTCGAAATTTATCCTAATCTCCAACTAAATGTTAAGCGAGTAGGTGTGCATACTTATGGGAATAACAGAACTTTTGTCCTACCTAACGGAAGAAAATTTGGCGATGATCTTGGACAAGTATCGTTCGCTTGGCCCACTGCCCGGTCTTCTTCTGCCTTTTATGAAATCGTTCATTCCGCCGCTTCCTACACTTGTCATTATTAGTGTAAATGCGGCTGTATATGGGCTATGGCTCGGCTTTCTTTACTCTTGGATAGGTATTGTTTGCGGATGTTTGGTGACTTTTGCGATTGTCAAAAAAGTAGCCGGCCATCCTTATCTAGAGCGCTGGGCACAAAAGCCCAAGGTCCAAAAAAGTCTCCTCTGGGCGCGTCGTCAGGCCTTCAACTATGTGTTTATACTCAGTCTTTTTCCGATAGGACCTTTTGTTGTGATTAATATGGCTGCCGGGCTGGTCGGCATGAGGTTTCGTTCTTTTTTGGTTGCGGTTGCGGCGGGAAAAGCCGTCATGGTGCTGTCCGTAAGCTTCATTGGACACGATCCTAAGCGATTCATTGAGAATCCGTATGAGTTGATCTATGTGGCCATATTTATTGCAGTATCCCTTGTGATTAGCAAAAAAATCGAGAAGCGTTTTATGTAGATTAAATGTACGTGTTGTATCTGTATCTGTATCTGTGTACGTATCATCTGCATCTCGGTTTATATTTTAGTAGTTTAAGCAGTTTTAAAAAGAAAGCATCACAAGAAATTTAGCCGCCGCAACAGACGCGGTCATATCTCGACGGGTCGTAATTCCGATGCTGCGGGCAGGAATGGCTTTGGCAGGCTTCAGCTCATGCAGTGTCCCTTCAGCCAATTCTTTAACGACATAAGACCGAGGGACGAAGGCAACGCCGAAGCCGAGTTTTGCAAATTCGATAAGCAGATCAATGCTGCCGAGCTCAATATCCGCTTCAATAGCGACATCTTGGGCAGCAAACCATTGCTCAATAAAGCGCCTAGTACTGCTTCCGGGAGATAGGAGCAGTAAGGGGAATTGGCTGATATCCTGCGCGGAAAGCGGGTGGCCAGCTTGATCGCGGTAGGCTTCACCACCCACGAAGCAGTCTTGGAGGGTCATAATCGTGTGGACATCGAGATGAGGATCATCGGCAGTTGGCAAATGAATAAGCCCGAAATCGATGCTGCCCTCTTTGACTCGAGCTGTAATCTCGGATGTTTTACCGTGAGAAAGCCGGATGCGGACATCAGGATATTGTTTATGATAGGTATCCAAATAAGGGAATAAGAAGTGCTTGAATAACGAATCACTCGCTCCGACACGAAGCTCGCCTCCTGTGAGGTGCTTGAGTGCGGACATTTTTTTCTCCCCAGCCTCCAAAAGCGCAAAAGATTGCTCCACATAAAGCAGTAATTGCTTCCCCTCTGTTGTTAGCTCCACACCCTTGGATTGCCGATGAAAAAGCTTCATGGATAAAGCTTGTTCCATTTGTTTAATCGCATAGCTGACGGATGGTTGGGTAATGTAAAGCTCCCCGGCTGCTTTGGTTAAATTGCCCGCTTTGGCGGCGTGCAGGAAGATTCGGTACCATTCTAAATGGATCATGATATAGAGCTCCTTTATGGGAAGGTGCTTATTTGGTGATTTCATCTATGTCTGTTTCTCCCATTATAATTGGCTTACAGGATATGCACAATCGGAGAGGGTGGATCAGATGCAGGAAACAACGATGCACGAGCCGGATCGGAGAGCTAGATCTCCATGGTCACAACATATGGAAGGGCAGGAGGTACGGCTGTCGCCGCTTCATGGAGCGGTAGATGCGACTATTTCGATACCGGGCAGCAAAAGCTTCACCAATCGCGCACTGCTTATTGCTGCACTAGCGAAGGGGACTACACGTTTGCAGGGGGTTTTACAAAGTGATGATTCCTATTGGTGCATGAAAGCGCTCGGAGAGCTGGGAATTGAAATTGAGATGGATGGAGATACGGTTACGATCACAGGAAATGAAGGGCACTGGTCAGTCACGAAAGCGGACTTGTACGTGGGAGCTGCTGGTACGGTTGCACGTTTTTTACCGGGGGCGCTTGCCGTGAGTCATGGGGAGTGGACACTTGATGGCAGTAAGCGTATGGCAGAGAGACCTCTTGCGCCTTTATTGGATGCACTATCCAGTTTGGGGGCGGATATTCGATATAAGGGCAAACCCGGATGTGTACCGCTGACGCTGCATGCGGACGGTCTAAACGGGGGTGAAGTAACGGTTTCCGGTGCGGTTTCCAGTCAGTTTATTAGTGGATTGCTGCTCGCAGCTCCATATGCCAAAGAAACTCTTATCATTCGGATCGCAGATCAAATTGTGCAGCGTGACTACGTCGAGATGACATTGGATATGATGTGGGCATTCGGTGTGAGGCCGGAGGTTCATGAGGATGGGCAAGCGATTACGATTCGGCCGAGTGTTTATGAGGCACGTACATTCATGCTGGAACCTGATGTATCCACTTGCGGTTACTTCTGGGCACTCGCTGCCCTGACGAATGGACGTGTACGTATTGAGGGTATTTCCGCACAGACACGGCAACCGGATATAGAGCTATTGTCTGTTTTGGAGAAAATGGGCTGTTCGGTGACGCATGGAGAACATTACATTGAAGTTCAGGGTACAAACCGTCTTAAAGGCGGCTTCACAGTAAGTATGCAGCGTTGGTCGGACCAGACGCTTACGATAGCTGCGCTGGCCCCCTTCGCGGATGGTCCTATTACACTGACGGATGCTGCGCACATCAGGCATCACGAGTGCGACCGCATTGCGGCGATGTGTGAGGAGCTTGGGAAGCTTGGCATTCAGGTGAAGGAGTATGCGGACGGGCTAACTGTGTACCCAGGGAAGCCACAACCCGCGCTGCTCGACCCCCACGACGACCATCGAATGGCGATGGCGCTTTCACTGATCGGCGCAAGGGCGGATGGCATCAGGATTGCGGATCCGGGTTGTGTTTCGAAAACTTGCCCAGACTTTTTTGAACGTTGGCGAAAGCTGGGTGTCGGGGTGGAAGTTATTTAAGCAGGATCATTCCATACATGAATATTCAGCTTCGGATACAAAAGGGCTAAATCCTCGGCTTGTTTCTCAAGTGTGTTTAGTTCAAATGAATTGCTAAAAATATCTTGATCCGGCAGGAAGGTAACACTCGTTCCAGTTTCCTTGGTAACACCTACGGCTTGGAGCTCGCTTTGCGGAATCCCATGCTTATAGTGCTGTTGGAACACTCGGCCGTCACGCCTGATTTCAACGGAAAGCTTAAGTGATAGCGCGTTGACAACGGGCATGCCGATACCTTTTTCGCTGCCGGGTGCTAGAAAAGTAGCACTTGCACTGAGGCGGCTCATGTCTGTAAGAACAGTTTGAACACGTGGGTGTTCACTGCCAGGAAGCGCTTGAACGGGGATGCCGCGTCCATTGTCTGCGACTGTGATGCTGCCATCCGCATGCAAAAAGAGGCTAATCTCGCTGCAAGTGCCATGAAGATGCTCCAAAATGCAATTCTCAACAACAGCCCACAGCAGCAAGTGTGGATCATAAACGTCTTGTGCTCCGCCCAAGTAAGCATGCACATTCGTTCTTGCCTCTGTCATAGCTAAATAATTACTTGTATCCATTAGATCTGAAGCCGCCGCCAGCAGCAATAAAAGTGGAAGTGCACGCGGACCTGGAATTGTATACTTGCCGCCTCTTTCTTCTTGAACAAGAAGATCCGCTCCTACTAATGCCTTGATATGATGATAGAGCTGGCCCGTTGTCCCCATGTTCAGGCGTTCCACCAGGTCCGGTCCGGTAAGTGGTTCTTGTAAGACGGCTCTTAAAATATCCAGTCGCTGCTTATGAGCAAGGGCTCCCAAGATTTTGGCTGCTTTATCGCCGTCCAATTGGATTAACTGACTGACGTGCTTTTCTTGTGGTTCCCACCGGTAACTAGCCAGATCTCCCCGGTATTGCCCGGAGTAAAAGATACTCCCGAGACCAGCTGTTGCTGAATTCTTTTTCTCAGTAAACATTTTAATATTCTCATCTTGGTTAGGAATCAATTGTCTGATAAGCTGCTGAAGATCATTCATCTGTGCCTGCAATGCATCTAGCTCAGTGCCATAATCCCGTGTTGTGGTCAAAAGGATCACCTCATCTAAATTATTATTTTACGTAAATACGTAATTAAATAATAACATAAATCGTGGTAATCGCATAGCCGTAAATTCTAAATTTAGGGATAAAATAATGCGGAAATAAACGGAAACCGTGAATGAAGCTTCGGGAATGCCGCTGCGTTAAGAGAAATTTCAAACGAACTGCGAGTACAGATCCAACGCTATCTCATTTAAAAGCCAAAAGACGAACAGACGCTATCGGGACAGCGTTTGCTCGTCTTTTTCATTGTCGTCTAAATCGGTGTATATACGTATTTGATCTTGATCATCTATGGTAGCTAATTCAACATCCTTCATATCGAGATGTGCGGCTTGAATCTGAGCTTCCAGCCATGCGTGGTCTTTGCCTAGCTGAGCAAGCAATTTATCGTCGCTGGAACCTTCAACAATGATTGGCTTCACGAGAGAGAACGACGATGTTGGTATGTTCATATCTTTAGCGGTGACAGGTTGATACGGAGGCTCAAGGAACACGGAAATGATTCCTCCCGGCTCCCACAGCGCAAGTGCGACGTTGGCTATGTCCTCAATCTGCTGTTTGCGCAGCTCTGAGAATAGGTGATCTATCGAAATTTTGGCTTTGCGCAAACTTTTCATTTGAATCTGTCCATTTTTAATTAACCTGAGAGGCGGCGGGTCTAAATAATGCTTAAGGAAATTCCATTTTAGACTTAGCCAGGAGGTTGTCGTATATAGGACTACGAGGACTATCGTGGTGATCATGGAGCCGACTAAACCTGAATGCTCATCCGAGAGCGGATGGGCAATAATATTTCCTAGAATGAGAGCAATAATGAAATCCAGAAAACGCAATTGGGAGATAGAGCGCTGCCCCATAGCTTTGGCCGTGATTAATAAGAAGAAATAGGCTGCAACAGCGCGCAAAATCCATTGGATCGTGGTTAAAGATTCTTGGCTGCGAAAAAAGTCCAATTCACGTCACACTCCGAAAATGAGGTAAATGCCCGAATAATGTTTCCTCATCTTCCAATTTTTATCCATGGTGGAAGATGGGAGTAAAGGGATTCTAGGGCGGCCAACTCCTACTAATTTGTTGCAGTTAATCCTACTTGGCGTTCGCTCCAAGTCCAAAACTGACGAGCTAACTCTTCGTCTTGGGCTCTGGCTGAGACAGGCGCGATCTTCCGCCTGTAGTAGTACTCGCCGCTGACCGCCCGTACGTCCGGGCTCGTGGCCAAATACACCGCCGTCTCGGCTCCTTGCGCCGGCGTCAAGAAGAACGGCCGCAGCACCCTATGCACGGCCTTGCCGAATCCGGTGTCACGATCGACACCGAGATTCGTGCCCACGGCCCCGGGGTGCAGCGAGTTGGCCGTGGCGGAAGTACCAGCGAGCCGCTTCGCAAGCTCGCGGGTAAACAGGATATTCGCCAGCTTCGACTGGGCGTATCCGCTCCAGACCCGATACCCTCGCGTGAGGTGAGGGTTCGTTAGATCAATGCGCCCGATTTTATGGGCGCCGGAGGAGACGTTCACGATCCGCCCCTGCGGGGAGCGGATGATGGCGTCCAGCAGCAGATTGGTCAGCAGGAAATGGCCGAGATGGTTGATGCCCATCATCGCCTCGAAGCCGTCTGCTGTAGTCTGCCGCTTCATGGTGACGACGCCCGCGTTGTTTACAAGCACATCCAGCACAATGTGCTTGGCGTGGAACTCCGCGGCCAAAGAGCGGATGCTCGCAAGGGAGCCGAGGTCGCACAGCATAAGCTCGATTCGCTCCGAGCCGCTCTGCTTCCGTGCCTCGATCAGTGCCTGCTCGCCTCTTTGGCGGCTGTGGCACAGCATGATGACGGTGGCGCCTTGGCTGGCTAGCGCCACGGTGGTGGCCAGGCCCATTCCTGAGTTAGCGCCCGTTACGATGACGGTTTGATTTTGCATAGGTTCGCCTCCTTTGGTTGGTATAGCTTATAGCGTCAAGCCTCGTGTGTCTGGTGGGTTATCATCAAATTCTGTTGTAACATATACAGTGACAGTGGTATCCGAGAGATAGAAGTTGCAGGAGCCTCTGTTGTAAAGTATACAATGGAAATTACGATTTATTGAGTAAAATTGGAGTTTTAGGAAATTTCATTGTAGAGAATACAATGGAATCGACTCTCATGCTTCAAAAAGTGCCATTCCATTGGAAATATTCCAATAGAAAGGGCATCCCGGCTGTTAAATTCCTACTTCCATTGGATTTGATCCAATGGAAGTACACTGAGGTTTCGAATTCACAAAGTGGAGCAGAGGTTTTGGGGACAGCCAAAAATATAATCCCTAAAAAGCCAAAAAGAGCACAAGGATGTGCTCTTTCATCTCTTTCAAGCTCTTTCATTTTCAATCAAACTTTTCCACAAACAAGCTCGTTCTCAACGATTTCAACTACATTCATCTACTTTAAACTCACACCAACGGCTGCATGCCGCGCTCCAACCAATCCTCGCGAGTCGGACCGTAAACGTCCGGAACTCGCAGTCCGGCTTGGCGCATCAAGACGAACATTTCACCACGATGGTGAATTTCGTGCGAAATGAGAATGCGCAATGTCAAACCATTGAGCCACTGCTCACCATACATGTTAGTGCTCTCAGCAAGCTTAGCATCTGTCCACTGAGCCTGGATAGCTTCGGCTAGTCCGGCTGAGGAGGAGCGGTAAGTGTCGGCAATGGTCTTGGCGGACGCTGGCGCGAGTTCTTCACCCTCGGGCGCATCGAATTTGATACCCATACGTGAGGTCATCTCATGAATAGTAGTTGCGATATGCCAACCTAATTGTCCTAACGAGCGGAAGTCGGGAGCAATTTGCTGTTTAAGTGAAGCGTCTGTCAAAGTATCGAGCGCACGTTGGGTAGCTTTTGCTTCATTGTTCCATTCATTTACAAAATCATCGATTGTTCTGAACATGGGTGAGCCTCCTCAGAGTTTTTCGCCAGAAAAACTGGCACCGTAAGCATAAGCTTGAGTTTTTCGCCAGAAAAACTGGCATCGTAAGCATTAATTTTATTGGTTGCGCCTACTTCATAACTTCATTATAAATAAAGAACACTGACAAGGTCCTGTCAGTGTTCTTTTGCGTAGAGTTGAACAATTTTCTCAGCTTTATCTTTGATGATGGCTGCAATATGGGCCGGCTCGAGAATACGCAGGTTAGGACCGTAGCTAAGAAGCATGCCATGAAGCCACGATTCATCCGGTTGAGTGGCGGTAATCATCAAAGTGCCGTCAGCTTGAACGGTAACTTGCTCAGGACGGAAATAATCCTCTACTTGAGCGCGAACGTTCGGCTGCGCATGCAGCACGAGTTTGATGAGCGTGGAAGGGTCTTTTTTTCCCCAGTTATGATCCAGCTTTTCCAAGGTTCCTTCTTTTCGTTCAAAGGTTCTCTGGAGCACTTCAATCTCTTTCATACGAGATAAGCGGAAGACGCGGAAATCTTGACGCAGCAGGCAATAGCCGTATAAGTACCAGCCAAAGCCTTTGACCACTATGCCCATAGGTTCTACGGTTCGCACTGACTCCTCGCTTTGAGAAGTAATATATTGAAAGGAGATCAACTTGGATTCCTTGATTGAAGTGCGGAGGGTACTCAGCTTTTCTTTGTCCTGATTGCTGCCGCGCCAAGGATTCATATCAATAATAAGTTGATTGTTTAGATTAGCTATGGTGTTCTGTTCCGATTTCGCCACGAGAGCGCCGACTTTATCAAGAAGGTTGCTGATCTCTTGGTCGCCGACGGTAGCGCGGATTCCTTTGAGGCCGACAATAATAGATTGCAGCTCATCGAGGGACAGAAATTGGCGATCCAGCCGATATTCGTCCATAATCTCATAGCCGCCGCTCATCCCAGCATAGGAAACAACAGGTATACCAGCTTGATTAATAGCCTCAACATCGCGATAAACGGTACGCAGCGACACCTCAAAACGCTCCGAAAGCTCTTTAGCGCTGATTCTTCTTCGGTTCAGAAGCAGCATGGTAATGGCAAGCAGACGATCAATTTTCAAGTAGAGCACCTCATAACCTATTATGTATATGTATAAAATTCGATTCAGGAAGAGTAATTCCTCCACAAAAAAGTTGTACAAAACCGACAAGAAAGCTACTATAATGGGGTTTGGTAAAATCTAACATGAAGGACGTGTCCCACTTGATGAAAGCTTTCATTACTCTTGTATCGATCCTATTAACAATGTCCCTTGTATGTATTGCTCCTGGAGTTATAAAGGGGAAAGAGTCACTTATTTCAGACGCAAATCTAGAGACAGCCATTCGAATGGAGCTGACCCTTCTTCAGAAACCGTTAGAAAAAGATGATTTATTGAGATTAAAATCTCTATATCCAAAAGACCCATCGCAAAAAGTTAACAGTCTCGAAGGGCTGCAGTATGCTGCAAATCTGACAAGTCTTTTCCTCCCTCAGCAAGGAATTAAAGGACTAGAGCCGCTTCAAAACCTAACCAAGCTTAGCTTCCTTGCTTTAAATGGAAACCAAATCATAAGTATTGAGCCGCTCCGCAACGATACCAACATAGCGCGTCTAGTGCTTAGCGGGAATCAAATTGAGAGTTTAGGGCCGTTGTCTAATTTAAAAAAACTAACGGATCTTCTTATCAGTAATAATCGGATTACGGATATTAGCGCATTAAGCGGACTACCGCTGCGGTGGTTGGATCTGAGTGGAAATCAAGTCGGGGATTTATCCCCATTAATCCAG
This sequence comes from Paenibacillus sp. Soil787, assembly GCF_001429545.1. Taxonomy (GTDB): domain Bacteria; phylum Bacillota; class Bacilli; order Paenibacillales; family NBRC-103111; genus Paenibacillus_E. The sequence continues at coordinate 132,324 of NZ_LMSP01000007.1, read as the reverse complement.
GTGCCTTCGTTGGAAACCTTGTATATCGGAAACAATCGTATTCACAATGTAGATGCCCTGCTCCAGCTGCCCAATTTGAAGGATGTGCATATTGAAGACAATCCATTGGATGAGCAAGCAAGTTCTGTTTTCCAATTACTTAAAAAGAAAGGCGTAAAGATAGAATTCACCAAGATTGAAGCACCAAGCGAAGTACCGAATGATGCACCAAGTAAGGCCAATAAGAGTGATATTCGTGTCATTTTGGACGCGAATACGGTTTCCTTCAGTGTACCACCCTTTATTGCAAACTCTACAACATTGGTTCCATTCAGGCCCATTTTCAATCAGTTAGGATTAGAAATTGCGTGGGATGAGCAGACTCGGACAGTCACGGGACGAAAGCAAGACGTACAAATAGAGCTGCAGATTGATAACCCCATTGCTAAAGTAAATGGCAAATCCATAACGCTGTCTGTTGCTCCGACAATCAGAGAGGGGAATACGTTTGTGCCGCTCCGTTTTATCTCGGAGTCAGTCGAGGCAAAGGTAGAATGGGAACAAGCAAGCCGAACCGCTATCATATACAGCAAGAACGAATATATGACCCATGACACGAAGTTCCATTTCACCGCTTATGGCTTATGGAGACAAATGGCCGGTCAAAATAAAGTCGAAGCCGAGGTGGATGAAAGCGTCCAGAAATTTGCGAGTTTGGAAGATGCTGCGAATATTCAGTTGGCTATCAAATATTTCAACTATACCATGTTGTTTATTTCAGCGGAGCCCCAGAAAGACGAAACGAAAAGTCTGAATTTGGCTCAGTATGTGGAACGTGTTAAAAAGAAAGCAACAATAACTAGCGATACTACCCTCGAAGAAAAACAGACCAAATTATTTGGACATGATGCCTTACAACTGACTTATGTGAACAACAGCGACTGGGATAAGCGGATAGATACTCTCCTTGTTTTTATGACAGACTCTCATTTTTACACGATTAGGAACTCCTCCTATGAGGAAACCTATAAAAGTTCCATACAAGATTTCGTTAAGCTGCTTGAAAGCATGTCATTTCACGAAAAATAATTCATTTAATGAAAGAATCCGACCTCTCAAGCCAGTTTAGAGTCATTCCGCATACCCGATGGGAAATTTTGAAATAATAAGCCGAATTCAAATCTCAAAGCGGAGAAACTTTGAGCTACGCTCAAAGATCCCTACATTAGGAGTCGGATGACATGTTTAGAAAAAGCGTTAAAATCGCCCTACACACAGCAGTGATTAGTTTACTATTAAGCAGCTCATCCTTGTGGAGAGGAGGACTTGTGTCCGCAGAAGAGCTGCCGCCAACACCGCCGCCGCAAACTGTAGAGCAAGGCGAGCTTATACAAACGCGTGAGATTGATGTCACTGGTGACGGCAAACCGGATACGGTATCTCTGATAGGGATGAAGTCGGATGTAAGCAGTCCGTACTATAGTAAGCTATTCATTACCGTTATAGGACCGGCTCAGACCCACGTTGTCATCCCGCTTGAGGGTGGATATAACCCGCAGATGGATTTCTGTGATTTTATTCAGGACAAGCTGCCTCAAATCTATGTATCCGCCGAAACAGGGGGCAGCGGGGGGCTATCCAACTACTATATTTACTCAATGAAAAATAATGTTCCGACTGCAATCCCGCTGCCTAGTCCACTTCATGTTAAGGCCACCTTCAAGAAAAATTATGTGGTAAAGATGAAACTGGAAGAGACAGGGAAGTCTTTCAAATTTGATATCAAAGACCGTAAGGACGATTACGAGAAATTCGGTGTGTACAAAAATGGCAGGGTAGTGAAGCCTATTATTGTGGATGTTCATGGTTATGGCGCTCTGAAGCCGATGGATGTAGATCGAGATGGGTACTGTGAGCTGAAGGGTGTTCAGCGAATCACCGGTATTGCGAATGCAGATACACTTGGATACGTCATCTCCGTTTGGAAATGGCAAAAAGGGAAATGGATTTTAAAAGACTCCTCGATTGTCAAAATGCTGCCAGTCAAGTTACGTTAAAAAAAGACCGCCATCTCACGGAGTGCAATGGCTCCATGATGTGGCGGTCTTGCTATGAAATCCAGCTTGCCGTTCTTATGCCCAGTTACCTTGGCGGAACAAAGGCTCGCGGCTTCCATCTGCAAGAATGCCATCGATCTCCATGCTGGCTGCGCCGATCATAAAGTCAACGTGGATTAAACTTTTATTGTAGCCATTCTGAACTAGCTCTTCGGGGCTCATCGTCGTTCCGCCTTCAATCGTGAACGGATATGAATTACCGAGCGCTACGTGACAGGAAGCATTTTCGTCGAATAAAGTGTTGTAGTAAATGAGGCCCGACTGTGAAATGGGGGAGTCATATGGCACGAGTGCCACTTCACCCAAGTAACGAGCGCCCTCATCCATGTCCAGCATCTTATTCAGCACTTCTTGACCCACCTCAGCTGTCGCTTCGACAACTCGGCCATTTTCGAATTTCAGGCTGAAGCCATCGATTAGGGAACCTTGATAACTCAGTGGCAAGGTACTTCGAACCGTTCCGTTCGTGCCATTTCGTGCAGGCATCGTAAAGACTTCTTCTGTTGGGATGTTCGGCACGAAGAAAATGCCCCGCTCTGACTCGCTCCCTGCGGCAACCCATTGATGCTTAGGGGCTAGCTCTATGAATAAATCTGTACCAGGAGCTTTGAAATGAAGTTGCTTGTACTTTTTATTGTTCAGTAAGTTCTGTTTTTCAGTCAGCGTCTCGATATGCTGTTTCCATGCAGCAACAGGATCTGCTTTATCCACGCGTGTTAGTTTGAAAATCTGCTCCCACAGCTTCTTGATGCGTTCGGCTTCGCTTAAATCCGGGAATACTTTAGCCGACCATTCCGCAGTCGGGAAGGAGACCATCAGCCAGTTCACCTGGTTGCTGCGCAGATATTTCAAGAACCCCTCACGCGCAGTTGCCGTAGTTTTGCTGGCGATGGCGATCCGCTCGGGGTCTACATCTTTGAGTAAATCAGAATTAGGCGCGTAGATTTGGAGGAAGGCGGCACCTTCTTTCGCCATCTCTTCCAGGCCGTTTGCTCGCCACATGGGATACTCGCGCAGCGTGGATTCCGGGGCGTGCTTGATGCGCAGCGCCTTTACTTCATCGTCGTCCCAGTCGATGACGACATCTTTGGCGCCTGCGTCGTAAGCTTTTTTCGTTAGCATGCGTACGAAGTCAACACAGGCAATCGGCGTCATGATGACGACGGTTTGGTCCTTTTGTACGTTTAATCCTACACGTATGGCAAGCTCGGCATATTTATCTAGGTAATGTTCGAATGTCTCCATCTCGCTGGCTCCTTTATATTCTAGTAACATTTAGTGTATGATAGGTAATAAAACTTTATCCCGCGGGAGAAAGGCTGGTAACAAATGGAAACGAAGAGCGCGGTACTAAGTACTCCATCCAATTTCATTAAGAATATTGTAAACGAAGATCTGAAATCAGGCAAAGTTAGTCAGGTAATCACCCGATTTCCCCCGGAGCCGAACGGTTACCTTCATATAGGACATGCGAAGTCGATCTGTCTTAATTTTGAGCTTGCGGATGAATTCAAAGGGTTAACAAACCTTCGCTTCGATGATACGAATCCGGTTAAGGAAGATACGGAATATGTAGAATCCATTAAAGCTGATGTGGAATGGCTCGGTTTTCAGTGGGACGGCTTGTTCTTTGCATCGGATTATTTTGAGGAAATGTACAAACGTGCTGTGGTATTGATCAACAAAGGATTAGCTTTTGTGGACGATCAATCAGCGGATGAAATCCGTGAAACCCGCGGGACGCTTACACAACCGGGTACGAACAGCCCTTACCGCGAACGCAGTATCGAAGAGAACCTCGCTTTGTTTGAGCGTATGCGTGCCGGTGAATTCAAAGATGGAGAGCGTGTTCTTCGTGCTAAGATCGATATGTCTTCGCCGAACATCAACCTCCGCGATCCCATTATCTACCGTGTCTTGCATGCTCATCACCATAATACGGGAGATGCTTGGTGCATCTACCCGATGTACGCTTTCGCGCATCCACTGGAAGATGCAATTGAAGGTGTTACGCATTCCATCTGTACGCTCGAGTTCGAAGACCAACGCCCGTTCTACGATTGGGTTGTTCGTGAGTGTGAGATGCCGAATGTGCCTAGACAGTATGAATTTGCACGCCTTAACCTGACGAATACGGTGATGAGTAAAAGAAAGCTGAAACAGCTTGTCGACGAGAAAGCCGTTGACGGTTGGGACGATCCGCGGATGCCCACCATCTCCGGTCTGCGCCGCAGAGGCTTTACGGCTGAATCGATTCGCAATTTTGCTCGCGAAATCGGCGTAGCTCGCAGCTACAGCGTTGTCGATGCGAAGATGCTGGATCATTTCATCCGTGAGGACTTGAAATTGAAGGCGCTGCGTACGATGGGAGTTCTGAATCCGCTCAAAGTCGTGATTACGAACTATCCTGAGGATCAAGTCGAAATGCTGGATATGGAGAACAACGCAGAGAATCCGGAGATGGGCAATCGCCAAATTCCATTCTCGCGCGAGATCTACATCGAGCAAGACGATTTCATGGAAAATCCGCCGAACAAATATTTTCGGTTATTTCCCGGCAACGAAGTGCGTTTGAAAAACGCATACTTCATTAAATGCAATGATTTCATCAAAGATGAAAACGGCAAAGTGGTTGAGCTGCACTGCACCTATGACGTGGAAACGAAAAGCGGCAGCGGCTTCACCGGCCGTAAAGTCAAAGGAACGATCCACTGGGTGGATGCGAAGAGTGCTTTACCTGCGGAGTTCCGCTTGTATGAGCCGTTGATTCTCGATAACGAAGAGAACGAGGATGCTTCGTTCTTGGAGAACTTGAATCCGAACTCGCTGCAAATCGTGCAAGGTTTCGTGGAAGACAATATGAAGCAAGCGCAGCCGCATGATAAGTTCCAATTTTTCCGCCACGGCTATTTCAATGTAGATCCGAAACATACAACAAGCGACCGACTGGTGTTTAACCTGATTGTCTCGTTGAAAAGCTCTTTTGAAGTGTAAGATTGGGCTCCTTGAGTCCAAATAAAAGATGAGACAGGAAATCCTAGTGAAAACTAGGATTTTTTGTTGCGTAGATTAGACTTCCATGCCGCGTTGCGGCACCACTGATGAATGAAAATTTTTAATTTTCAGGGCAAAAAGTATAAGTTTTATACTTTTGCTTCGCATCTACCTTGACAAACGCGCTCGTCCTGAAGGACGACGGAGTCGTTTATCCTTGGTAGATATGGTAATCTCGGTATTAACTTGGACACGATAGAATAAACAATAAACGCAGGGAGCGGACAAATCAAAGGGAACTACAATGCGCTAATTTGGGAAATAAGCGCTTTAAATTGAATATGCGGAACGTGAGTGCTCTATTTGATCAATTTAACCGATTTCTAATCAAAAACACCGAAATAACGCATCATCGTTCCGCTTAGACTTGAATTAGAGCATTTTTCTCCAAATTAGCGAATCGACGTTCCCTCTCATAGATGTGAGAAGCGTAACGCTAGCGCTGCGCTCATCGATGCCGGCATGCCGGGCATGGGGGCATCAATTATATTGGAGATTTCGCAAGCGGGTTTACCGATAGAGTGGCTGCGCTCGATTATCGAAACCCATCAAGACATTGACCATTACGGGAGCGTGTCAGAATTGCTTTAAGAGGCACGTCTTTATTTTTATTAGACTACGGGGTTTCAATGTAGCTTTAGTGAAGCCGTGTATAATTTTATGCAACGCTAGTGGGAAGTTTTAAAAAAACAAATTTTTTTCACAAATATCCAGTAATATAAACGATATATCTTATTTTTTAAGGAGAGTGCCGTGTGACATCCGTATTGGTGGTAGATGATGATCTTAATATTTGCCGGATTACGAAGTTGTATTTGGAAAAAAACGGCTATAAGGTGGTAACCGCAAATGACGGTGAGCAGGCGCTGACTCAGTTTGATGAGCTGCACCCAGACTTCATTGTACTCGATATTATGATGCCCAAACGCGATGGCTGGGAGGTCTGCCAGAAAATTCGTGCGAAGAGCGATGTGCCCATCCTCATGCTGACGGCTAGAGGTCACGTGGATGAGCGAATTGAAGGTTTGCAGATGGGCGCCGATGATTATCTAGTGAAGCCTTTTGACCCGAATGAGCTGGTTGCTCGTGTGACCACGATTCTCCGTAGGACGCTGCTCCGTACTGAAGCTGCTGCGCCTGCTCATCTATATGAAGTGGGCAGTTTGCGAGTGGATAGCCTGTCCCATGACGTGACTGTAGAAGGGCAGCTCGTTGCTTTGCCCAAGAAAGAGTATGAGCTGCTGCTGTTTTTCGTACGAAACCCGAATCAAGTATTTACCCGGGAGGACCTGATCGCCAAGATATGGGGTTGGGATTTCGAGGGCGAAGACCGCGTCGTGGATTTATATATTAAACGTTTGAGGCAAAAGCTATCGGCTTTGACGCAGAGGAAAGAGGATTGGAGCATCCGTACCGTATGGGGCGTCGGGTATAAGTTTGAGGGGCCTGGAGCATGCTGAACTCCTTTTACCGCAAGCTATTATTTATTTATATTTCGATTACTGTTGTGTCGATTCTTGCGATTTCAGGAACCATTGGCTATACGATGAAACAGAAAACCTATGAACGCAGTGAGAAGCTCCTGCTAGAGAAGGTGGAGCAAGTGGGTGAACTAGCCAAGGATTTGTTCGATAACTCGACACAGCCGAAGGATTTCCGTAAGCAGATTAACGCCATCGAGAAAACGTCGAACGTTCACGTTGCCGTTATCAAGCATCCCAGAGCAAATCTGGATAAGATTCAGTCGGTGGGCGAGGCCCCAGCCCGTAAGGAATGGGTGGATAAAGTGCTGTCGGGTAATCAAGTGACGGTGCGAAGCAATTTTACTCAAAATAGTACGGTGAATATGCTCATTGTCGGGCGGCCAGTGATACAGGAGAACCGCGTTATTGGCGGGATTTTCTTATATACTCCAATTATTAATATTCAAGATACGATCAATGGTATCAATCGAGCGATATTCCTATCTGCATTAACGGTTGCGTTACTTGCGATTGCTATGCTGTATTTCGTTTCCAGACATTTTATGAAGCCGATCCAGCTCATGAGCAAAACCGCAGAGGCTTTGGCCTTGGGGGATTTCAGCGGGAGGGTACCCGTTAGAGGCAAGGACGAAATCGCCTCGCTGTCAGGATCTCTGAATCGCATGGCCGGTAAACTGCAGAAGGTAGAAGAGGGACGCAAGCGATTCCTATCCGAAATTTCCCATGAGCTGCGGACGCCGTTGACGACCATTCGAGCTTCCCTGCAAGGGATAACGGATGGCGTTGTTGAGCCTGAGGATGCGAAAGAATTCATCCAAGTTTCTCTTCAGGAGACCCTGCGGCTGAGCCATTTGGTTGATGATTTGATGGAACTGTCTTCTTTTGAGGAGAAGCAGGTCAAATTAAACCTCCAGGATGTCGATGTCCCTGACTTAATAGGGCTGGTGGTTACCCAACTCAAGATGAAAGCCAAAGCAAAGCAGATCGAATTGAGCTCAGAGGCGGAGGGGCCTTACTCGGTTTATGCGGATGCTGACCGCTTGAGGCAGGTGTTTATCAATTTGCTGGACAATGCCATCAACCATATTCCTGAGGGGTCATCGGCGGGTATTCGAGTAAAAGTAGTCAAGAATGAACGCTGGATCGAGGTGTGGGATAAGGGCCTGGGTATCGCGCCAGAGAAACTGCCGCATCTATTCGATCGTTTCTATAAAACCGACGAAAGCCGCAACCGCTCAGGCGCAGGCCTCGGTTTGACCATCAGTAAACACATCGTAGAAGCTCATGGCGGTTCGATTCGAGTGGAATCTCAACCTCAAATGGGTACGGTATTTAAAATATATTTGCAGTCCCCAATGATTCGCCGCATGACAAACTTATGACATAACTATTCGGTAAGATAGGGTTCGTAAGGTAAACATAACCATAAACGAATCGAGGAGCGATACTTATGTTGAAAAAATTAACAGGTCTTGCGTTGGTAGGAGCGATTGTATTGTCTGTTCCGATGGCTGCTTTTGCTGAGAACACGCAGGGGGCGTCTACTGCAGCGCCAACAAGCAAGTCCGCTAAGCCAGTCAAGCAGCTGCTACTGGATAAGGCGCAAATTTTTGGCATATCAACAGACGGCAAAACGACTGAGCAGATCAAAGCGGAGCTTAAAGCTTTAAGTGCAGCCAAACATACAGAGCAATTGAAAAAAGCAGCAGCGAAGCTGGGTATTAGCACAGACGGCAAAACAGCGGAACAGCTGAAAGCTGATATTGAAGCGGCTGTTCAAGTGAAGCTGAAAGAGAAGGCAACCAAGCTAGGTATAAGCACGGATGGGAAGACGAATAAGGAGCTAAGAGCTGCGCTTAAAGCGGCAGCTTTGAAGAATCTACAAGAAAAAGCGGCTAAGCTCGGTGTAACCACCGATGGAAAAACAAATAAAGAGATTAGAACAGAGCTACAAGCGGCCGCTTTGGCGAAACTGCAAGAAAAAGCAACAAAAGCGGGTATTGCCACGGAAGGCAAGACTGCCAAAGAAATACGCGCTGCTTTGAAGGCGGGTAAAGAAGGTAAAAGGGCAGAAGCAGTGAATAAAAGAGCTGCTAAATTAGGTATCTCCACAGAAGGTAAGACCACCGAGCAGGTATTTGCTGAAATAGAGAGTGCGCTGAAAGCGAAATGGGAGAAGCAGGCGCAGAAGTAGGGTGGAGTGCGGGAGAAGCGCTTAGAGTGTATGGTGAAAGAAAGGGAAGTAAGGGAATTAAGGAAAAGTAAGGGAATTAAGAAAAAAGTAAGGAAAAGTAAGGAAAAGCAGGGAAAAGTAAGGAAAATTAAGAGAAAAGTAAGGAAAATTAAGAGAAAAGTAAAGGAAAAGTAATAGAAAAGTAATAGAAAAGTAAGGGAAATTGAGGAAAAGGATAAGGATAAGGATAGGAAAAAACCTCGAGGGCGGTCTCGGGGTTTGTTTTTTTTGAGTAGATAAGACTTCCATGCCGCGTTGCGGCACAGAATTTTAACTTTGTAATTGATTTTGTTTTCAATCTGTCAGTTTTTTGGGGCTAAATAGGCTAAAGTTGTACAACGTACAACAATTTCGGGGGTTCTTTTCACCAAGCAAGTAGTTGTTGTATTTCGTGCAACAATTTAGCTTCATTTCATCAAATAGAGCCACTTTTGAGAGCAAATGCTGTATTTTGTACAACAATCGCAGGAATTACGCGGAATAGCCAGCCGATTGTTGTACAAAATACAACACTGCTAGGATCGAACATTGTTAAGTGCTATCAACCTAAAAATGACAGCGCCATCTGTATATCCAGATGGCATTACGAGGTAGCGGAAGCAAAAAGTTGGCTAGTTATATTCGGGCATTAAGGCTGGGGCTGAGACGGGGAGGCTAACTTGATTTTGTAGGGATTTCGTAAGACTTTCTTAAGAAATTTACGTTATGGTGATAGTAGAGCTTAAAAGCAAATAAGGAATGAGGTGGTTGGTATGAGAAAGATGCAAACGACTTTGAAAATTACGGCAGTTGGATTAGGTATCGTTCTGCTGGTTGTAGGATGGTGGCTTCTAAAGCCTTTGTTTATTGATAAGAAAATAAATGAAGCTCTGCCCATGGCATCCCAAATCGAGCAAGGAATCGAAATGACAGCTGATAAGGGCAAAGAAACTGGCGAGATGGAGAACAAAACTCCGGCCATGCCGGTTGCGGATAAGGAGACAGCCAAGCAGACTGCTGCCGTGTTTGAGGGAGCCTTTGTTGATGGGGAGCCAGGTCACCATGCGAAGGGGAAGGTCATTACGCTCGTGAATGGGGATACGACGATTCTTCGGCTCGAAGATCTGGATGCGACGAATGGACCGGATTTACACTTATTCTTGGCTAAGCCTGGTGGTAAAACAGGTGAAGGCATTAATCTGGGTAAACTAAAAGGCAACATTGGAAATCAGAACTATGAGCTTCCTCCGGATACAGACCTTAGCGTCTATAGTAAAGTTGTTATCTATTGCAAGCAATTTAGTGTGGACTTTGGCTATTCAGAGCTTAAGAAAAGCTAGTGGACCTCAACAAAACCATAGTTCTCTTTCAATAAAAAAAACCCGAGGGTGGCCTCGGGATTTTTTATTGAAAGAGAATATCTCGCGTATCGGCATCAGGGGCGATGAAATCAACAAGCGCTCCGCTTCCTCGGCAACCTCTGCGTGATCAACCTGGGATAAGGGCTCGAATAAGTTGATGGTCAAAACAGCCGATTTGCGCTTCTGTGTGATGGACCAACTGCCGCGAACAAAACCATCGACAATCAACGTGGCCCGGATGATGCCATTGTCCGTGAACACCAGATGCTTATCTTCATCGCGCATGGTGCGGGTGCGATCGTCGTAGGAAAGGAGCATATTATCGAACTCCTACAAGAAACGTGGCGTAGCTGGGGCTAAAGGGTCCGGCCGAGGAGCGTCCGGCAGGTCGAACAGCTCGTTTCCTTGCTTGTCGCGGAAGGAGAGCAGACTTGGGCGCAGCCGCTCGACCACCTCGCGCAGCCGAGTAAGCCCGGACCAGACCTGCATATCCTTGACGGATGCAGGTCCGAAGGCCGCCAGGTAGCGCAGCAGCATGGCTTCGGGGTCTTGCCCTTGTGGCAGCGGGCGGCCGAGCCAAGCCTCTGCTGTAGTGTGGGCGGCCTGCCCGCTGGCGCCCCAGATGCCGCGGGGCGGCACCTGGACAAGCGGTAGGCTGCAGCGCACCGCTTGAGCGAGAGCAGTGGCATCGCTCTGCGGCCACTGCTCTTGGAGGCGCTTGCCGAGCTCACTGAAGGTGAGCGGCTGCGCCTCCAAGAGCGCTCGCCCGGCGGCGGCGAGCGCGTCTAGATCCAGTTCGGCAAGCTTCTTGCCGAACGTGCCCTTTAAGGCGCGGTCCTGCACGGACTGCAGGACGGGGCGAAGTGTCAGGCAGTCTTCGGCCGTGACGAGGTGGATCGTCGAGCGCATGAGAGCGATGCGTACGATGCTTCTGTCCATGATGAGCCGAGACAGCTCCTCATGACGAAAGTTCTGCAGTCTAGTCCACAACGCCACGTAAGGTGGGTTAGGAGCTTGCGCCTGCAAGCCGACGAGGTGCTGGGCTGCCTGGTGGACAGGCATGTCCGAGCGCTTGAGGAGCAATTGCCGAGCTAGTAGTGCTCGGTTTAAGGCACGCTTACTGAGGATAGGGCTGGCACAGCTGGACATGTCGGGTTTAGCAATGTCCATTTTAGCGCAGCCCTCATCTGAAGAATTTATTAACGACATGTGTACATGCCCCCTATGGTTTGAACGATCATTTGCTATATTAATTCCACTATATAACAATTTGCTGACAACGTAATGTCAGGGAGGAATGTACGTTTTAAAACCAGACAAGTTGTTTCCGTTAGCATCAGCACGCTACAATGGGAATAACGAACGAATAGCCGAGAGGTGAAGGACATGATCAACATCGGTCTAGCCGGATGGGGCGACCATGAGTTAGGCGGCAGCAAAGGGAAGCTGCGGGAGTATGGCGCACACTTTCTGATTGTGGAAGTGGATACCTCTTTTTACGCGATCCAACCAGAGCGTAATTATATTAAATGGAACCAAGAGACGCCAGAACGCTTTGGTTTCATTATTAAGGCATACCAAGGAATGACGGGTCATCTGCGGGGAGAGAACCCTTTTGCCGGAGGGATGGAGCAAATGTTTGAGGTTTTCCTCCAGTCGATCCGACCTGTTCAAGAAGCGGGGAAGCTTAAAGCTGTTCTGTTTCAGTACCCGCCATGGTTTGATTGCAACAAGACGAATGTGGATGTGCTGCGAAATGCTAAAGAGAAGATGGGCGATGTACCCGTAGCGCTGGAATTCCGCCATCAGAGCTGGTTTACGGAGGAAATGCGCGACAAAACGCTCACCTTTATGCGGCGAGAGGGTTGGATGCACAGCATCTGTGATGAGCCGCAGGCAGGGATTGGTTCGGTGCCGACCGTGCTGGAGGTTACACATCCTGAGATGACGATGGTTCGGTTCCACGGCCGCAATGTTGGCGGTTGGGTGCAAAACAACGAGGCGAACTGGCGCGACGTACGGTACTTATACCATTACAATCAGCAGGAACTTCTGGAGTGGAAGACTTGGCTGCAAGAGCTCGAGCGGCAAACGCGAGAGGTATGTGTGATCTTCAATAACAATTCAGGCGGACATGCCGCAGGTAATGCCAAGGAATTGATGGGTCTGCTCGGTTTAGAATATGAAGGGCTCGGACCAAGGCAGTTGGATTTGTTTTAGCAATCGAAAAGGGGGTTTTCGTTGCGTACTTACAGATTTTCGGGCTATAGTAAGGGTTATAATGAATTCGGGCTAAGTATTAGCAAAAGAGGAGAGTTAGACAATGGTTGGTGCCATCATCTTAGGTATTATTGCCCTTTTGATCATCGTGGGTTTGACATTCTGGGTAACGAAGAAAGCTTACTCCCGCAAATGGGATGAAGAGGATAACGATTGAGTCACAGACTACGAAATGGAATGCTAAAGCACCAGCCTTTAAATGAAGGTTGGTCTTTTTTTACCACATAAGAAAGTATAAGTTTTCGGTTCCCGAAAACCGCTTTCTTATTGGCGATAAAACTTACATTTAAACGCGGTCGCTCATCTTCGAAAGGCCTCGATAGAGGTTTTCTCATAAATGAGTCTAGCGGTTCGGTTGTCAGGTATACGCTTTCTTGCTATGATTGAAGCAGTACATATAAAGGTGGCTGGCCAATGAACCGAATGGAGGCCGAATTTAGTAACCTGGTGAAAGCTTATCGCAAAAAGCATATGGGCAAGGGGCCGGAGCGCGTGATGACGACCTTCTGTAAGTGCTGGGCGATATGCGAAATGGCAGGAAACCTCTCTCCCGTAGAAAAGTTTATAGCGAAAACCGGCGATGGCAGGCAAATGCTCCGCACGGCTCGCACGGAAATGGTGAAAGAGATTTATAAGGATCACCCCCCTGTCGAGATGGAGGAGCTGCTTGGCGCGAAGTTCGTTAAGCTATTCGTCGATATCGATATTGAGCTGGATGAGGGGATGTCTGTGTTCGTTTTTGATCAGGATTTAGAAAAGAAGTTTTGTAGGTAGGGATGTTGGCAACCCGATAACCCGAAACCTGGCTTCGCAATGAGATGATGTGAAAAGTGCATCTATTTTCGGTTAAAATAGCGGTGAAATCGGAAAAAACTGCAAATTGTGCAGTAAAATTAGCTGCTTTTGACGTTTTTGCATGTATCGTGCTAGATTAGCTGTAGGAAATGCATCAAATTCACTGAATCTAGGAATTTAAGCCCAGTTTGCTGCACTTTATGCAGCTGCGGTTCAAGTGAAAGCCATTAAGTAAGAGAATTTCTACGAGTTTCAATAAATAACAGCTCAAATAGCAGCATATACATAGGTAAAGGTGCTTGGCACTTGGTAGCGAACCTGCCGGAGACTAACCACTGTGAGACATGACTTAGGCTTCCTCTGATGAGAGGAGGTCTGGGGATTGTTTTGCGGTGGTTTTTTGCTTGCTGGGGTGATGTTAGGGCAGCTGCTTGATGTACGGAGTAGGGAGAGGTGATAGTGATAGGTAGCTGAGCGAGAAGGAATTGTGGAAGTAGCTCGAGGACTTCTGAGCCAAAGGGATAGTGGCTATAGTGGAGTGTGAGGGGTGTTATTAGTGAGTTGTTCTTTGGTATGAAGGTGCAAGAATACATAGAGTAAGAGTAAGAGTAAGAGTAAGAGTGCGAGTGAGAACAGTAGCAGATACGAAAGCAAAAGCAAAAGAGTGGAAGAGATAAAAAGTTAAATCAAAGGAGCGTTTTTAAGATGGGGAAAACGAAGCATACAGGGCCAATCAAGCTGCCCGCTAAACCAGATCCAAAGCTGTGGGTCAGCAAGGTGCCATTCGGACTTGGGAAAATAAAGCCGCAGCATATTCGCGAAACGGCAAAAATCGCCTGGCAAAATCGCGATAATCTGCCCTATGCGTATCGCATTCTGACGCAAGGGGTGTGCGATGGCTGCGCGCTAGGCGTATCAGGGCTTTACGACCAAACGCTGGCGGGGCCGCATCTGTGTACAACGCGGCTGAATGTGCTGCGTTTGAATACGATGCCGGCGATTCGCGAGGAGCTGCTGCATGCAGACATTGAGGAGCTGAGCCGCATGAGCAGCACCGAGCTCAGACAGCTTGGGCGTATCCCTTATCCGCTCATCCGCCGCCATGGGGAGCGGAAATTCAGTCGAGCCACATGGGATGAGGCGCTGGACATGATCGCAGGAAAGATGCGTACGATTGATCCGAAGCAGATGGCTTTTTATTTGACAGCTCGGGGGATTACGAACGAGTCGTACTATGTGGCAGCGAAGGTGGCAAGGTTGCTCGGTACGAACAACATCGACAACGCCTCGCGTATTTGCCACTCCCCGTCGAAGACGGCACTTAAGCGCTCCGTTGGCGTGGGCGCGTCGACGTGCAATTACAAGGACTGGATCGGCACGGACGTCCTTGTGTTCTGGGGCAGCGTGGCCGCGAATAATCAGCCGGTCTCGACGAAGTATATGTACGCGGCCAAGCGCAAAGGGACGAAGATCATTGTCATTAACCCGTACTACGAGCCGTCCATGGAGCAGTACTGGATTCCTTCGATTCCCGAATCGGCGTTATTCGGGACAAAGCTGGCTGACGATGTGTATCAAGTGAACATCGGCGGGGATATCGGCTTCATGAACGGCGTCATGAAGGTGTGGTTCGAGATGGAGGAGCGCGAGCCTGGCTCCGCGATTGACCATGCGTTCGTGCAGGCGCACACGAACGGACTAGAGGAGCTGCGCGGCCACGTGGCGCAGCAGGAATGGACGACGCTTGAGCAGTCGTCCGGCCTGACCCGCGAACGCATGCGCGAGTTCGCGGAGCTGCTGGCGCGTGCCAAGAGCGCGGTTTTCGTGTGGAGCATGGGGCTCACACAGCACCGCTTCGGCACGGACAACATCTCGCAGGTGGCGAATCTCGCCCTCCTGCGGGGATTCCTCGGCCGCGAGCACTGTGGGCTGATGCCCATCCGCGGCCATAGCGGCGTGCAGGGATCCGGCGAAATGGGCGCCGATCCCTTCAGCCTGCCGGGCGGCGAAATCGCCAGCGCCGCCGACCGCGTAAGAATCGAGCAGCTCTGGGGGTTCGAGCTGCCGAAATGGCAGGGTGACATCGTCGGTGTCACCCTCGAGAACGCGCTCCTGCCCGAGGAGCAGGAGCGGAAGCTCCGGATGTTCTACACATCCGGCGGCAACTTCCTCGAGACGATGCCGGACCCGGCATTCGTCCGCGAAGCCCTTACAAGCATCGATGTCCGTGTCCACCAGGACATCATCCTGAACACCTCCACGCTGCTTGATGCGCGGGAGGCTGTGGTGGTGCTGCCCGCGATGACGCGCTACGAGCAGCCCGGAGGGGGCACGTCCACCTCCACGGAGCGGATGGTGTACTTCTCGCCCGAGATCGCCGGCCCCCGGATCGGCGAAGCCCGCGCGGAGTGGGCAATCTATGTCGATCTCGCCCGCCGCGTGAAGCCGGGTGCCGCCGAGCAGCTGGGCTGCGGCAGCGCAGAAGCCATCCGCGCGGAAATTGCTCTCGCCGCGCCGAACTATGACGGCACCCAGCACCTGCGTGAGCGCGGTGATGTGTTTCAATACGGCGGCGCGTGGCTGTGCGAGGACGGCGTCTGTCCGACGCCGGACGGCCGCGGCGCGCTGCTGCCGATTGAGCTTCCGGAGCTGCGGAAGCCCGAAGGGCATTTCGCGGTGACGACGCGCCGCGGCAAGCAGTTCAATTCGATGATCTACAGCGACATCGATCCATTCAATGAAGCAGATCGATATGATGTTTTGATCCACCCTCAAGACGCCAGTGCTCTATCTTTAAACGATGGTGAAGCGATCGTCATCTACAACAGCTACGGCAGCATGCACGGAAGGGTTAAGCGTGCCGACGTAAAACCAGGCAACATTGAGGTGCATTGGCCTGAAGGCAACTCCCTGATTCCCAAAGGCGTGTATGAGCAGTATGCAGGCATCCCGGAGTATAACACGGCAGTCATTGTAGAGAAGGCAGAAACCTACCACGCTCATAAGGATACACGCTACGTTGAGAAACGGATTCAAGAGCTGGAGACAGAAGTGGAGTGAAGCTTCCTTTTGTCGAAATCTGCCCCGACAGATCTGGCACTTCGCTTGGCTCAGGATCTAGGGATTACGGTTGTTGGCTTCATCCGCAGGGATCAATTATCGGTGTATTCGTAGCCCGAATACATAATGGAATGTCGACAATGTCCCCTTTTTGTGGAAAAATTTGTATTGTTTCTCTATCTTAATTGTGCTAGATTCTAGCTATTGCCATCTTTTGTTAAGAGAGGAACACAACAATGGGGAATTGGAATACATTTACGAAAAAAGGAATCACAGTTCTGCTAGCAGCCTTCTTACTTGTCTCTCTGCAGGGTCCCGCACCATCTTATGCAGCCGAAGTGAATGCTGAGGTTCCGAAGGTCATTGAGAAGACATCACCTTCTGTAGTAGCTATAATTGGGAAGCCTTCATCTGATTCGGATAAGTCCTTAGACAAGAACCGTTTTAATCTCGCGCACGGCACGGGTGTCATTGTGGAATCGAACGGTGTCATCGTGACGAATGCGCATGTGGTTAAAGATATGAAGAATATCGTCGTCGTTACGTCGAACGGTACAACTTATAATGGACGTGCAACGAATATCGATGAGGAGAGCGATTTGGCCTTGGTCAAAATCGATGCCACCGGCTTATCGCCCGCGAAATTCGCCTCTTCCTCCGATATTAAAGTGGGCGAAACCGTTGCGGCAATCGGGACTCCGATTTCTTTTGCCCTAAGAAATTCCGTCACTGTTGGGATTGTCAGCGGGCTTGACCGCTCTGTGAACTCGCAATATCAGCTTATTCAAACGGATGCGGCCATTAATCCTGGTAACAGCGGGGGCGCTTTGATCAACATGAACGGCGAAGTCATTGGTATTAATACGATGAAATATGCGGATATCGGCGTCGAAAATCTTGGGTTCGCGATTCCAGTGGATACCGTCAAATATGTATTAAAGCATTTTCAGCTTTATGGCAAAGTAAAACGCCCTTATCTCGGTCTGGAGCTGGAAGAAAGTTGGGAAGCGGTTGTTGGTTTACCGAGTTCTACGGGCTTAAGAGTTGCATACGTAGATCCCGATTCACCAGCGGCAGGGGCTGGCATTCAGCAAGATGATCTACTCGTATCGATCGGTGCAAGTAAAGTGAAGACGCTGGTGGATTACAATGAGGCGATTAAGAAGTATTTGCCGAGTGACACGATTGATATAACCATTCAATCTAATAATGCTACCAAATCGAAGTCGGTTACACTCGGAGAAACGCAGCAACAGGCAACGAAAAGTACGCAGGACGCTGAGGGTTCTTACTTGGATGCGGACCGCGGCAAAACGAAAATCGGCGACAGCCACTACGGATGGTCCATGAAATACCCCGCGGGCTTAGTGAAAGGTCATCAGTCCGATGATGGCGACTCCGTCAGTTTCGTGGATGCCAAGGGGGATTTCTCCCTAATGATTAAAGTAGAAAGCAATGTAAGCGACGAGTTGTCACCTTCAGCGCTTCTGAACAGTTTGGCAGGCAATGATGAGAACGATTATTCCGGCGCGGATTCGACCATTTTGGAACGTCAGTATGTGAAGCGTGAAGGTAATCCCTATGCTAAAATTGTTGGTCGTTCTGGGAATGAAGGCTATATCCAGACGCGTGGATACCTTCACGATGGCAGTTTATATACCGTGCATTTATTCGTATCGAAAGAGCATTACAATAACAATTTTAAGCAAAATAGCTACAACGATCTGTTGGATAGCTTTAAGCTTTCCTTTAATGATAAGGATGAGTCGCTTAAAGACATTTCAGTCTACTCTGGTGGCAATACATCTTACACGAACGAGTATGGCTTATCCTTTGATCTGCCCTCCAATTGGCAGCAAAGCGGGTATGAGAGCAGTTCCACCTTCTTTAATGATGACTATTCCCAGACGCTTCATGTCGGCGTAACCTCAGTCTCATCCGGTGATACACTAGGAGCGTGGGTGGATCGTCAGCGTAAGCAGTTTGAAGATTCCTATGTACCCAAATACCGCAATATGGAAGAAGCTGAAGAGCTAACTTTAGCCGGATCACCTGCTCTGAAGGTAACTTATGCAAGTACGTTAGGCAGTAAGTGGAACGCAGGCTTCTCCCTCTTTTTTATGAAGGATAAGTATAAATACGAGGTGGATGTGAACTATCCGAAAGAGGAAGACGGGGCAGCGATTGAAGATCTTCTAAAAACATTAACTGCTACGATCAAGGTGGACAAAGACAGCATGGATCAAGAGCTTGGCTTCATTCAGGATCTGGATGAACTCATGGATCCCAATCATACAGTTGCTTACAAAAACGAGAAATTCAAATACGCGCTGCAAATTCCAGAGATCTGGACCGGCAGCAAGGCGTACGATAATAAAGATCAAGTGAATAAGACGTTCCTTTTCACAGGCGGGTACTTGAGCGTTGGAGCAGAAACGAAAACGACTTACGAAGAGATGGTTAAAAAGGAAGATGCCGCTCAGAAGAAGAGTCATGATAACGATAATGATTATACGTTCACAGATGCGGAAATCTCGCTTTTTGGTGATGTGAAAGCCAAGAAGTATGAGGTCAGCTATGCAAGCGCCAAGATTCCGTACAAGGAAACGATCTACATTTTCAATCGAAATAATATTTCTTACACAGCTACCCTACGTATGGATGACGCTGTCCGCACTGAAGCCAATCTGGCTCGACTCAATAAAGCTTTTGAGTCGTTCAAATTTTTGGACGGCGTGAAAAAATAAAGCTGAACTAATTGAGGAACCTCTCATCGGTCATCAGGGCTGAAGGGAGGTTTCTTGTTTTAAACCTTTGATGACTTCACTAAAGGGGATACGAATCATGAAAATTAAGGTTGTTCGATCGCTCATCTGGCTGCTGTTCATAGGCTTTACGAGTTGTTTGTTGTATTGGATGTTTCTAGGCTTCGGGCGGCATATGCACACTACAGGTCAACTTGCTTACAACGTCGTTCCTTTTCGAACGATTGGTATGTATGTGCTGCATGCCGATTCGTTTTCTAGCCGGACTTGGATCATTAATTTGTTTGGCAACATTGGTGTTTTCACTCCTTATGGTTTTTTGTTGCCTTATTTATTTCGCTCCGCAATGCGTTACGGTACATTCCTTCTGTACTTCGGATGTCCTCTTATAGGCTTGGAATTGCTGCAAATGCTGCTGCGAGTAGGCAGCTGCGATGTCGATGACGTGATACTGAATGTGCTTGGCGCTAGTATATCCTTTGTTCTTTTCGCGGCTGTTGGACGAAGCCTTGCAGGTAGAGAATCAAATAGAAGGTATAAAATGTGAGCAAATGCCTCAACATAGCGGGTGTAACGAATTAACCCCAGAGGAGGAGTTTAATCACCATGACACAGCCTGATTCAAGTCTACAATCACAGAATCCGATATCCTCAGCGCAAAACTCGGTAGAAAATGTCCATGCAGCCGTTTCTCGTGCGATGTCTCATCCAACACCTCAGACGAAGGAAGAGGCTCAGAATTCAATTACTCATGCGGAAAGAGCGCTGGAGCAGGCATCGAATCATTCTGATTCGCCAGCTTTGCAGCAAGCTGTTCAATCATTGAACGATGAGAAAGCTAGGCTCCAGAATATCCAATAATGCCAAAAGCCCCGTTTCCTGCAAAGGATCGGGGCTTTTGCGTTTCTACTGCTTAATTTTTATGATATAACGGATAGCCGGGATCCTCCGGCACCTCAATAGCAATGATGCGCAGGCCTTGATCGCTATCAGCTTTCAGATGAAGAACTTCACCTTCCTCGGAAGCTTGGACGATTGCGAAGTCTTTGTGGGACCATGTTTGAAGCTCCTCCGCGGCGATCTCACTTGTACCTTGCCCTCGAATAACGAGAAAGGCTAGCGGGCGGCTTGGTGTAAGTGTATAGCTGAACTCAGAATCAGGCTCAAGGCTCCAATCGTACATGTTAACGTCCGTATCCAGCTTAATGGGAGAATCCCCGCCGATTACGGTTTTCAGCTTTGCTCCACCGTTATGGCGGGTTGGGAATTTCTCATGCTCGTATTGATGGTAAGCGGCAGGCTTTTTCACGGTCTGACTAAGGTGCGGCTCGAACCAGATTTGCATCCCCTCGCTGCCCGCTCTGCGGAACGCCTCCGCGTGATAGACACCGGAACCGGCTTGAATGACTTGCGCACCGCCATTTGTCACTGTTTCCAAGGAACCTAGGGAATCTTGGTGCTCTACGAGACCATCGATGACGTAAGTGACAATTTCGAACGCTTTATGAGGATGCATACCGATCTCAGACACCTCGGAAGCTTTGCCCCATGCCCAGTAGAATAAGGAACCGACGCGGTCAACGGCCGTTTTCTCACCCGGAAAGCTGATGGCTCGTTGTTCCAGGAATTTGCCTCCGTCAAATGCGCCAACGCCCTGTTGCTCAGCTGGAAATACTTGGATGTTCATTGTAACAGCTCCTTTGCTATAAAATATTTAATTACTTACTATATGTAAGTATTATAAATCTTTTTTATCCGGCTGTCAAAACCTTATAGCTTACCAAACTTGGGTAGATCTTGACTTCGCATCTACCCCGAACTACAATTTCTATGTAAGGAGTGTGCCTATAATGAAAATGCAAAACTTTAAATATAAAGGAAGCGGACTTAATCGCTTTTTCGGCCCCTTAGAAGCAAAAATTATGGAAATTCTCTGGACCAACTCCCTTGAAATGACGATTAAAGATGTCCAACAGAAGTTAGATCAAGCTAAAATCATTAATTTTAATACCGTCATGACTGTTATGAATCGCTTGGTAGACAAAGGAATTTTGCAAAAAAAATCCGTTGTAAGATCGTTTAAGTACAAACCTGTTGTTTCAAGAGATGAGTTCATGGAAGCCCAATCCAAAGAGCTTACTTTTGATCTTATCGAAGAATTCGGTTCTTTGGCGGTCACCCATATGGTGGATGCGCTTGATAAAGTAGACCCCGATCTGCTCGACCAGCTGGAGCAAAAAATTAAAGACATCAAAAAGGATCGATAACGATGATGGAAAAACGGTTTAAATGGTTGTATACTGCGTCACTCGCCATATCGGGGGCAATTTTAGGACAAATGTTACTCTATGTACTCCAGTTTATTTTTAAATGGAAATCGTTGTATAATATATTTGATTTATGTGTCATTTTATTCAAAGATCTTCATGTACCTGCACCCATTGCGTGGCATGTAGTGAACGCTCTTATTCTCTATTCGTTTGGTGCAATTCTGTGGATATCGGTTCGGCATTTCCTTGGCTCCTTCAAAGCGATGAAGCTCGTTGAGATGTATCAAGACCCTCATCTATCAGAGCAATACCGCGAACAATTTCAGCTTAGTGAAGATCAGTTCCAGATCATTTCTTACAAAGCTCCCATCGCGATGACGATAGGGCTGTGGAAGCCGCGGATGATCCTATCATCCGGACTTATGGACATGCTGGAACCTAACGAGCTGCTCGCTGTTATCGAGCATGAGAAGTGCCATATGAGGCACAGAGATCCACTCGCGATCTTCCTGCTTTCGATGATATCCAAATCGATGTGGTACATTCCAATATTCGCTTGGATGGCTGATAAATACCCCATCATGATTGAACTTAGGGCAGACAAATATGCCATTACACAAATGAAACAGTCCACACATTTAGGCAGTGCTCTCCTCAAACTACTCAAACAAGCACCAACACCACATGTATCCTTATCTCACGCCTCATTCGCCGAAACATCAATGAATGTACGCATCATGCATATTCTCGATCCACAGATGAAAATCTCGTTTAAATGGCCCCTTGCGCGGCTGATCATTTCGCTCTTAACAATTATTTTACTTGTGGGACTTATCTAAGATTGGATACCCTGAAACGAATGGTTCACATTTAGCAGTCGGAGCCCATGTCAGGAAAGTTGACGGGCTTCGACAAAAACTGCAGAAAAGTCTTGACTTTTCGGATATCCAAAACTACACTTTGTAGTGTGGAAAATTATGTAGCTTTTTAAAATGGGGGAGAGAGATTAATGGATTATATTTTGAAAAATTTGCACTACATCGCAACACATGTACCGATCGCGCTTCTTGTTTTTAGCTTTATTTTTGACTTAATCGCCATAATCGCGAAAAAACGTGAATGGCACTCCGCTGGTATGCTTTGCCTAGTTGTGGGCGCGCTCGGGGCTATCGCAAGTGTCCTAACAGGCCCATCCCCATGGCGTAATCCACTAGTGGTTCCGCATGAGTTTTATGCGAAATTAACGATGTCTTTGTCTATCATGTTAGCGGTTGTGCGTGTTGGCTTACTGATCTGGAAAAAGAAAGAAATAGGTCGTAACCCTATCTACTTGATTGGTTCGCTCGCGGCAGTTATCCTCGTTGGCTACACAGGACACCTTGGCGGTCAAATGGTACATAAACCGGTTCCAGCTAAGACGGCTGTTCCCGCTGCATCACCAGGAGCATCTCCAGCAGCATCCACTGCACCAGCAGCTACAGCAGCACCAGCGAAATAATGAAAAAGGGTTATCCAAAGGCTTGCAGCCTTGGATAGCCCTTTTTTGTGACCACATAAGTATAAGTTTTCGGTTTACGAAAATCGCTTTCATATTGGCGATAAAACCTAATACAGGGATCTTTGGTCGTAGACTCTCGGGGGCTCGAATGCAGCTAAAGTGGCGCGAGACGTCTGAAAAAGACCTCTCAGCTGCTGAGAGAAGGCGTGTAAGCAGGTTTTACGTCCTGAGAAGGCAGAAAAGGCTGTCTCGAGGCCCGAATGGAGCGAACAGTAGCGTGAGACGTCTGAATAGGACCTCTCAGCTGCTGAAAGAAGACGAGTAAGTAGCGTGAGACGTCTGAATAGGACCTCTCAGCTGCTGAAAGAAGACGAGTAAGCAGGTTTGCGTCCTGAGAAGGCAGAAAAGGCGGTCTCGRRGCCCGAATGAAGTGAAAGGTTCTTCCCAATTATAGGCCAAAGCTACTTGTCCCGAACCAACTCCAGCTCCTCCAGCGTATAACGATGCTCCCACAAAAATATCATATCGTATTTTGTCGAGTCTCTTTCGACAAAGCGGGCGATGCCTGCGATGACGCCCCCAATAACAACTCCAAAAGCGACAATCCAACCCATCAGAGCAAACACTTGATCGACCATGCACATCCACTCCCCTTAAAGCTTTCCGTAGGAAAGCTATCTTCGTAGATAAGACTTCCATGCCGCGTTGCTGCACCACTGATGAATGAAAATTTTTAATTTTCAGGGCAGAAAGTATAAATTTTATACTTTTGCTTCGCACTCTACCTTGATAAACGCGCTCGTCCCTGAAAGACGACGGAGTCGTTTATCCTTGGTAAGCGTTGGCCCTATGCGCTATGAACCTATATACTATGGATATGCTGCCATATTTTGAAACATGTGTGACAATTCAAAGGGGTTAAAAGGCGAGTAAATTCATCCGAAATAACGAGGTAAGATAGTTTATTTATAGTCTTTTTCTCCGATTGACACAGACTCGTCAAGGATGGTAAGATCACCTCTGTAAGCAAGAACATACAACTTTTGGAAAAGAAATTACGTTCGATGCAAGTTTTCTTACAACAACACTAAAGGAGGGTTTCAAATGATTGATATGGTTATGGATCCAATTACCCATCGCAGATTTACAGATAAAAACCATACAATTTCATATTTGGTAACCCGAATGTTAGCCGGAAGCGCGTGATTTGTGCTTGTTCGGCTACCTGCCGCCTCTTCACATACGCTATTTAAAAGCGCGGGTTACGAAGAAGTTCGTAACGAGCGCTTTTCTGTTTCATAGAAGGCATATCGCTGCGTGCGGTGTGCCTTTTTTGTGTGGATTTAGGTCATTTTGGACAGCGCCATTTGAGAGGAGTGACATCATTACATGTTTACGGTATTAAAAAAGTTAGCTTGGTTTTTCCGCATGAATTGGATTCGTTACACGATCGCCATTGGACTGCTTATTATTGTTGGAATCATTGATGTAATTCCTCCGAAATTGATTGGCTACGCGATTGACGGTATACACATGGGAACTTTGACGGGGAGCAAATTGATCCAATTGCTCGCATTTTGGGGGGCGTTAATTGTAGCTGGGTACGGGTTATCCTACGTCTGGCTGTATCAGCTATTTGGCGGCGCTTTCGTGCTGGAACGTATTCTTAGATCTCGGTTAATGAGACAGCTGCTGCGGATGACGCCTACCTTCTATGAGCGCAACCGCACGGGAGACCTGATGGCGAGAGCAACGAATGACCTGCAAGCGGTGTCGACGACAGCGGGCTTTGGGATTTTGACCTTCGTAGACTCGACGTTATTTATGCTTACCATCTTAAGCATGATGGGATTCTTCATTAGCTGGAAGCTGACTCTCGCTTCGATTATCCCGCTGCCCATTATGGCCGTTGCGATTACGATCTATGGGGGGCGTATCCACGAGAGATTCTTGCTCGCTCAGAATGCCTTTGGAGAAATGAACGATCGGGTGTTGGAGACGATAGCCGGTGTTCGCGTTATCCGCGCTTTTGTACAAGAGAAAGCCAGTGAACAAAGCTTCAAAACAATGACAGACGATGTATATCGCAAAAATATCGCGGTAGCCGTGATCGACGCCCTTTTTGAACCAACGGTCAAAATCCTAGTGGGCATTTCCTATTTAATCGGATTATGTTACGGCGGATATTTGGTGTTTCATAGTGAATTGACGCTCGGAGAGCTCGTGTCCTTCAATACATTCCTTGGCATGCTGATCTGGCCGATGTTCGCCATTGGCGAGTTAATGAACATTATGCAGCGCGGGAACGCCTCCCTCGATCGGGTGAATGAAACGCTTGGTTACAAGCCGGATGTAAAAGAGGATCCAAATGCGACGACGCTGCTGCTGCCGAACTCGATAAATTTTAAAGGAGTAACGTTCCGCTATCCTTCCTCTTCTATTGATAACTTGGTGAATATTAATTTCCACCTGCAGCGTGGGCAGACGCTCGGTATTGTAGGACGTACCGGAAGCGGAAAAACAACGCTGCTTAAACAGCTGCTAAGAGAGTATCCAATAGGTCAAGGTGCGATTGTTATTTCGGAAATGCCGATCGAGAAGTTAACCATCGACACGCTGCATGGCTGGATTGGTTACGTACCGCAAGAGCCGGTTCTTTTCTCCAAAACGGTGAAAGAGAACATCATGCTCGGACGCGGCCAAGGAACGGAGGAGGAGCTGTTACAGGCGCTAGAGCTTGCCGCGTTCCGCAAGGATGTGGAGTTCTTACCAGATGGCCTTCAAACGTTGGTAGGTGAAAAAGGCGTCGCCTTATCCGGCGGTCAGAAGCAGCGCGTTTCGATAGCGCGGGCGCTTTATGTAAACCCCGAAATTCTCATGCTGGATGACGCGCTTTCTGCGGTGGATGCCAAAACAGAGGCTGAAATCATTCGCGGTATCCGGTCGGAACGAGCCGGCAAAACGACACTCATCACGACGCACCGACTCTCTGCTGTTCAGCATGCGGATTGGATTCTTGTGCTAGATGAAGGTTATATCGTGGAAGAAGGCACGCATGAGCAGCTTGTCGCGCTCGGCGGGTGGTATAAAGAGCAGTATGACCGTCAGCAGTTAGAAGAACAGACGAAGGTTTAGTCAATAGATATCCGATGAAAAGAAGGTGAGAACCCTCATGAAACAAACAGGTAAGCGATTATTTCAATACGCGGCGCTATTCAAAAAGCCCCTGCTTATTGCGCTGTTATTCTTATCGGTTGCGGTGGCAACAGAGCTGGCAGGACCTTTTATTGCGAGACAGATGATTGATACACACATTCTCGGTATCGAGAAGCCGTGGTACGAGACAACGTCTGCGACGCAGACGGGCAAGGCTGTCCCCGCGAATGGGATTTTTTATAAGCGAAGCGACAACTTCGCGGTAGGCGAGCCGAAAGGGAAGGAAGTTCGCATTTTGCAGGTGGGCAGCCAGTTCGTATGGGTGGATCAGCCGATCGTCTTTGATGGCGCACGCAAGCTAGCAGACAATGGTAAGCTGACAATTACACAAGGGACGGAAGAAGCGGAGTATGCGGTTAGGAAGCTGAGTATTCAAGAGCTCTATACGTTCTATAAACCGGAATTTAACAGTCTAATGAAGCTTGCAGGGTTTTATTTACTCTTAATCATTATTGGTGCAGGTTTTACCTATGGACAAAAATATTTACTACAATCAGCGGCTAATCGGATTATACAGCGCATGAGAAGTGATGTTTTTGCACAAATTCAGCGACTGCCTATCAACTATTTTGATAATCAGCCTGCGGGTAAAATTGTATCGAGGATTACGAATGATACGGAGTCTGTCAGGGACCTGTATGTACAGGTGCTTGCGAACTTTTTTACAGGTACGATCTATATTGTGGGCATCATCGCGGCTTTATTCGTTCTAGATTACAGATTGGCTTTATTCACACTTCCGGTTATTCCGCTGCTTTATGTTTGGATCATTGTTTACCGTAAATATGCGTCCTTCTATAATCATGAAATTCGGGAGCGGATCGGCTCGATCAATGGGATGATCAATGAGGCGATTCAAGGCATGACGATCATTCAAGCTTTTCGGCGGCAAAAGGAAACGATTCATGAATTCGAACAATTGAACGATGAATATACGAAATATCAGAATAAACTGCTTAGCTTGAACTCGCTGACCTCTCATAACCTGATGAATGTGGTTCGGAACTTATTCTTCTTCGGTCTGATCTGGTATGTCGGGGGCAGTTCAATCAACTCATTGATCACTGTCGGTGTGCTGTACGCTTTCGTCGATTATCTAAATCGGATGTTTCATCCGATGGTCGGGATCGTGAATCAGCTGCCGAATTTGGAGCGTGCTCTAGTATCCGCTGACCGTGTATTCGAGCTGCTGGATGAGCAGGGTATCGACGTGGCCGCTGAGAAAGCGGATCGCTATCTAGGCAATGTGAAGTTCGAACATGTTCGCTTCGCCTACAAAGAAGGGGAGGATGTGCTCAAGGACATCTCCTTCGAGGCCAAACAGGGACAGACGGTGGCGCTTGTCGGCCATACCGGATCGGGCAAAAGCTCGATCTTGAATCTGCTCTTCCGCTTCTACGATGTGAACGAAGGCCGGATCACGGTGGACGGCCGCGATGTGCGGGAGATACCCAAACAGCTGCTGCGTCAGCATATGGGCATCGTGCTGCAAGATCCGTTCCTGTTCACAGGGACGATTGCGTCCAATGTCAGTCTGGACGATCCGTCCATCACCCGTGAACGGGTGGAGGCTGCGCTGCGCGAGGTAGGCGCAGATGAGATGTTCAAGAGCCTGCCGCACGGCATCGATGAGCCCGTGATCGAGAAGGGCAGCACGCTGTCTGCCGGGCAGCGGCAGCTGATCTCTTTTGCCCGGGCGCTGGCGTTCGACCCGGCGATTCTGATCCTCGATGAGGCGACGGCCTCCATCGACACGGAGACCGAGGCCATCATTCAGGCCGCGCTCGAAGTGCTTTCGAAGGGGCGGACCACCTTCATCATTGCCCACCGCCTGTCGACGATTAAGAGCGCCGACCAGATTCTTGTGCTCGACCACGGCGAGATCGTCGAGCGTGGCAACCACGAGGAGCTGATGAGGCTCCTCGGCCGGTACTACCAGATGTACCAGCTGCAGCAGGGACATCCGGAAACAGCCTCGGCCGCTGAGAGCGAAGTGCGCAGCGTATTGTAGGGCAGGTAGCCAGCCGTCGGACTTATTGTCCGGAGGCTGGCTTTGGCTTTTCTGAGTTGATAAGAATGTATAAGTTGTATACTTTTGCTCCGCATAAACCTTGATAAACGCACTCGTCCTGAAGGACGACGGAGTCGTTTATCTTAGGAAACGGTATATGAAATGTTGCTGTCACCGTATCATTGATGCTTCAGATTAGTTTCGTATTTCTAGCATTTGATCAGCAATAGGTTCACTTCCCTTTAGGAAATTGAGGTAAGGAAAAAGCCTACCAAATGGTAGACTTTGTATGATATATTAAGTTGGTACAGGACAACCTCGGGTGAGCATTCTCCTCCAGAAAGGAGGGTGATGCCATGGAAACTTTCCAAACGATTGTAATCATGCTTGCGTTCGGTAGCTTTATACTGGCGCTATTGACATACATCGATAAACGGAAGTAACCCACTCATAGGTTGAAGGCCTAGTGGGTTACTGCTCTGCGTTACTACCCGGAGGGTATTCACACCCAAGTCTGTGCAGGAGATGGTGTTGGCCGCACCGTCTCTTTGTTATTATAATCATACTACGTATGCTTTAGACACGCAATATAAAAGGGAAACAGCCTATTGCAGCATCTGAACCAGAATGAACTCCACTGCGGACAAGGCTCTTTAACCGCACTAAAGACTATCTGTCGGTCCTATGCTACAATAAGTAATATTTCCCTATTTGAAATGGAGGAGCATCATGCGTCCAGAAACGATTCGATTGTTAAACTTGCTTCAGCTTTTGTCCGAAATCGCTATTGCTGTCGGATACTTGCTTGGTCTTATTCCGTTTGTATATTTGTGGTCGTGCTCTTGGGTGATCCCACTCGTGTTTGTCAACCTGGTCTTTGCCATACTTACAAGCAATGGGACCACGACCAAGACGGTCATCAATATTGTTATGGCTTTCTTGAGTTTTATCCCTGTTGCAGGGTACCTTTTCCGTGTGATAGGGATCGTTGTTTCATGGATCAACATCCAGGCATTGGCGAAGGGAAGAAGATGAGGTTACTAGTTGCTCGTATAAAAAAAGACGGGTGGAGGCCAGTTTAGTTGGCTTCCATCCGTCTTTTTTTTACAAAATTTTTGGTAAGGGGAGGGTGAGGTGACGAAGTTAAAAAGGTAAGGCAAGTTGTACTGCGTACAACAATTTCCTTGATTTCTGCTTGGAAATCCTAGATTGTTGTACATTCTACAACAATCTAGTCTGTTTATAGGCTATACAGCTACTTTAGGCTGAAATTGTTGTAGTTTTTGATAGTTTTTGCAACAATCGCGCTGACAACAGTGAATTAGCTTTTATAAAGTTGTACAAAGTACAACAATCACACGGATGGGTTAGCGATTGTTTCAGCATTACGTCTCTTGGGCGTAGATTGCTTTGCCTCAGCCATAAATCACTCTCAACCAAGGACGCGTAAGCCGAGTGTTATATTTTGTTTGCTCTGTTCTGCTCTGTTCTGTTCTGTTCTACTCTACTCTACTCTACTAGCTAATAAGCAATCCCCACACGCACCCCTACATACTCGCCATCGAGAGCGGCTCGGTACGTGAAAGCCGCGGTGTCGCCAACGGAGATGGACATCCCGCCTTCGGGCAAATAGTCCCGCTGGGCGCGGTACTGCCCCAGTGGCTCGCCGTCGGGTAAATAAGTTGGACAGACGACTGTCCAACTTAAGCCCGAGGCGGCGAGCTGCTCCCACGCTTTGCGATGCTCCTCAGCGGCGCGCGTCCTAGAGCGCCGGGAGTCCGGCGCCTCATAGCGCAGCAAGCCGGGATGCTCTCTGCTTTGCAGAATGCCGGCTGTACCGACAGTGACGATTCGGCTCACGCCGTGTGTCTTCATAGCCTCTATGAGTAGAGGCGTGAACTCGGTCAGCACCGTGCCGCCATCGGTGCCGAGGCAGCTTATGACCAGCTCCGCCCCGCGGAGGGCAGCATGTAGATCATCTCTGTTACGAGCGTCGCCTTCCAACAAGGCTAAGCCTTCGGAGTGAATTCCCGTCAGCTTCTCCGGGCTTCGAACGAGCGCTGTGACTTCGTGGCCGTCCGCTAGTGCTTTTTCCAATATTCTTCTTCCTACTCTACCTGTGGCTCCTAGTATGAGAATATGCATGATTGGGGCCTCCCTGTTTCGTTAATGGTTATCATTATTATACCGCTTATCACACTCGTGGAGGAACTTAGTCGAGCTTGTGCTCACATTCTCTTGATACTCTATTTTCTGCAAACATGTCGCCAACATCGATCCCTTTGAACGCTACTTGAACCGAGTGGATGAATCCAGCATAATAGGAGGTACTTGATTACGGCAAAGAAGGGGATTTCCCAAGCATGAGAATTAATAAATTTATTAGCGAAACCGGTGTTTGCTCCAGACGGGAAGCGGACAAGTGGGTAGAGGCGAAGCGCGTTACGATTAATGGTGAGGTTGCTGGACTGGGGAGTGTCGTTGGCCCTGGGGATGAGGTTCGGATCGATGGTCGACCGATTGGCGAGAAGAAGGAACATGTTTATATTGCACTCAACAAGCCTGTAGGGATCACAAGTACAACAGAAGCGCATATCAAAGGCAACATTGTTGATTTCGTCGGGCATTCGGAGCGTATTTTTCCGATCGGCAGACTGGATAAAGATTCTGAAGGGCTCATCCTTTTGACCAATAACGGAGATATTGTGAATCAGATTCTGCGAGCGGAGAACAACCATGATAAAGAATACATCGTGACGGTCAATCGACCGATTACACCGATGTTTTTGCAAGGAATGGCGAGCGGGGTCCGAATTCTGGGCACGATGACGAAGCCTTGTGAGATTTACCAAGTTGGCGACCGCGTTTTCCGAATCATTCTCACGCAAGGGCTTAACCGGCAAATTCGTCGGATGTGCGAAGCGTTCGGGTATCGGGTAGTGCGTTTGCAGAGGGTTCGGATCATGCATATCCATCTGGGCAATTTGAAAGTGGGCAAATGGCGGAATTTGACGCAAGGTGAAATGCAGGATTTAATGCATACACTTAGCAAGGAGAACTCCCAATCAAGATAATATTTGCAATAAAAATTACACATGTATGTTCATTCGATCAAGGGTGCGCAAACATGTGTTTTTTGTTGAGTCGTCTAGAGTTTTAGCTATAAACCGTTTCGATCTAGCGACATTTCGTGTATATAAAAATATGTAGCATTTATTGAGTGTTCTAAAGCAACTTTTTTCCAGTTATATACGTCGAGGATTATTATGGAAGATCTATGTCTCTAAAGCTTTTGAAACGCAAAATGTTGAGGAGGAAGATGACTTTGAAATTAATCAAACAAGCAGGAACGCTGGTACTCGCTTCGACTCTGCTGCTTACTGCTGCGCCAGGGGTTTGGGCGGCTGAAGCTGGTGTAGGAAGCACGTCCATTGCACCCCCTGTATCACCCGGTAAGGATGATAAGCAGCTGGATGCCAAAATTACCAAAGAACAAGCCATTGAACGAGTGAAAACCTACATAACGCTGCCGGAAGGCTATACGTTTCAATCCATTAGTCTGAATGCTTATTACAGTATGAATGGCCGGAATTTCCCGACGTGGAACATTAATTATACCAAAATGGTAAAAGATCGAAATTACGGTTCTTTAAACGTATCGATTAACGGCTTGGACGGAACGCTGACCTCCTTTTCCATGAATGACAATGACCCTGACCACAAACCAAGCTATCCGCCGAAAGTGGATTTCAAAGCTGCCAAGGAAGTCGCTTCTGCCTTTATAAGCAAAGTGAATCCAGATAAGCAGAAGGAGCTAGTATATAATGATACAGAGGAGAATGCATTTCGTACGCCGCTGAATGGTAATTACCAGTACAATATTCGGTTCGATCGATCTGTTGGCGGTGTGCCTTTTGCTCCGAATGGTATCAGTGTGGTCGTCAATGGGGAAGGACAGGTTACGAATTATAACTACAATTGGGATGATAATGTCACGTTTCAGCAGAATGTAACGCCGATTTCCAAGGAGAAAGCTGCGCAAAAGTTCCGTGATAAGGCGAATCTTACTCTGCTTT
Source organism: Paenibacillus sp. Soil787 (assembly GCF_001429545.1). GTDB lineage: Bacteria > Bacillota > Bacilli > Paenibacillales > NBRC-103111 > Paenibacillus_E. Next base: position 100,146 of record NZ_LMSP01000007.1, on the reverse strand, counting down.
ATCAGATTCCATACGGTGCCAAAGGCAAGAAAATACCGATTATTTCCTACATGCTTGGCGGCTTCTCTCTGAATGCAGAAACCGGCGAGATTTGGAATCCAGTTCAAGGGATGGAAGATGCTGAGGGGAACAAGCCGTTAACCGATAAGCCACTGGCTGCTAAGCCAGCTGCTACTTTGGACCTGACAAAGGAAGAGGCTATTAAGAAGGTGACAACGGCCTTCAATCTTTCCTCCGACTACAAAATCCAAGAAGCATCCTATAATGAATCGACCAACCCTGAAACAGGGGAAACCAATTCGAACTGGAATTTAAGTTGGAATGAGGCGTCTGAGAAGGATTCCAAAGTTAAAATCGTCGGTAAAGGCGCATGGGCTAGCGTGAACAGCAAGACAGGAGAGATTACAAATTACAGCAGCTACATCCCTTACGGTCCTGACGCCGATAAAGATATAGAGGGTAAAATTGCTCTGGAAGATGCGATAACAACCGGTGTTGATTTTGTGAAAAAGCAGCTTCCTGCTTATACCGATCAGTTGTCGCTTCGTGTGCAATCGGCTAAAAATTATTCGGAAGATCAGCTGAAGCATATGCGCAATTGGGATATTAGTTTTAAGCGCGTGATTGATGGCGTAAATGCTGGGAATGAAGAAGTGACGGTAAGCATCGATCGTGTGACTGGTCAAATTACCGGTTATCACTTCTCTATCAGCAATATGCCATACCCACAGCAAAAGCCGCAGGTACTGGCCATCGATAAAGCCAAGGATCTTTGGCTTGCGCAGTTCGACATCAAGTTAAATTATGTGGCCCAAGGCAGCGGGTTCATCGGTGGAATTCCACTAGAGAAATATAGAGTGATGGTGGCAGCTGGGGATGTTCCGCAATCCATGGATCTGAAGACAGACGGGAAACTAGAAGCTAAGCTTGTTTATTCACTCGTTCCCAAATTCAACCGTGAACCTTTCCTCTTGGATGCACAAAACGGTCAATGGCGGAATAGTGAAACGGGTGAAGTAATTTCCTTGGATAAAGTGACAGTAAGCGACATTGACAATCACTGGGCGAAAAATGAGCTTCAGCTTATGCTGGATTATCAAGCGCTGGATGTGAAGGATGGCAAAGTGAATCCGGATCAAACCATTCAACGTGGCGAGTTGGTCAAAATGCTCGTTATTGCCATGAATGGCGGCAACGGTGGTATTTATTACGGGGCAGAACGGAAGGCATCTTTCGCCGATGTGAGCAAATCTTCTCCTTATTTTGCCTATGTCGAAAATGCCGTTGATCGCGGTTTGCTTGATGCAGGTACTGATTTCAACCCGGAAGCTGCGATGAATCGGGAAGAAATGGCACAGCTGATCGTGAAGGCGCTTGGCTATAAAAGCCTGACGAAGTTCGACGGCATCTTCAATAGCAATTTCGCAGATGCTATTAAACTTAAGCATGTTGGTGACGCAGCGATTGTGGTGGGGCTGAATATTATGTCTCTGGACGATGGACAATTCGCACCTCAGCAAGAAGTGACGAAAGCACAGGCGGCTAGCGCCTTCTACCGCTTTTTGCAAAGACGTTCTGAGCTTCAGGAGCAGTCTCGTTACTATTACTAAATATGTGGTTGAGGGGAGTTAAATAACTTCTCTCATAACCAATAAAAGAAGCCTCTAAATCCACAGTTGGTGGGTTTGAGGCTTCTTGTGGTTGAGCGGTCTAAAGATATTATCGTACTCTCTCTGATAGCGCTGCCAATATTATTTTCGTACAGGCGGACAGAGTTGTGCTACAATAATCTTTAAAACTTTAATAGCACAATGTGGAGAAAGGAAGTATGAGAAAATGGTTGTTTCCAGTAAAGTAGGTTTGGAAGATATTATTAGGGCCAATCATGTGCTCAGCAGGGTGATCGAACCATCGCCTTTGCAACGCAATGAGCTGCTCTCTAACTTGTATGAATGCAACGTTTATCTTAAACGTGAAGATATGCAAATTGTTCGTTCTTTCAAAATTCGCGGAGCGTATAATGTGATCCAAAGCTTAACACCGGAGGAACGCGAAGCGGGTGTCGTGTGTGCGAGCGCCGGCAATCATGCGCAGGGCGTGGCATATTCCTGCAAACAGCTTGGTATTGAGGGCAAAATATTCATGCCGACAACAACGCCTAGACAAAAGATTTCCCAAGTTAAGCTATTTGGCGGATCCTTTGTTGAAGTTATTCTCACAGGTGATTCATTCGATGATTCCTCTAACCAAGCCAAGGCCTACTGCACAAAGGAGAATAAGGTGTTCATACATCCTTTCGATGATATTCGTACGATTGCCGGGCAAGGTACGGTTGGCCTTGAGATTATGAATCAAATGCCCGAATCTCCAGACTTTATCTTCGCAACGATTGGCGGAGGCGGTCTTGCAGCGGGAGTTGCGACCTATGTGGACAGTGTTTCTCCACGAACGCGCATCATCGGTGTTGAGCCGGAGGGCGCGGCAAGCATGACGGAAGCGCTGAAGCAGGGGAAGGTCGTGACCTTATCCACGATTGAGAAGTTCGTAGACGGAGCAGCCGTGAAGCGAGTGGGTGAGCTTACCTTTGAGATTTGCAAAGAGAAGCTTGAGGATATCGTCATTGTTCCTTCCGGCAAGGAATGTACAACTATTTTGGAGCTGTACAACAATAACGCGATTGTCATTGAGCCTGCTGGCGCACTCCCGGTCGCAGCACTCGATGCTTATCGGGAGCAGATTCGCGGTAAGAATGTCATCTGTATTATCAGCGGCGGCAACAATGACATTGACCGTATGCAGCAGATTAAAGAAAGATCGCTCGTGTACGAAGGCTTGAAGCACTACTTTATTCTTAATTTCCCGCAGCGTGCGGGTGCCTTGCGCGAATTTCTGGAAGAAGTCTTAGGACCCACAGACGATATTACACGATTTGAGTATACGAAAAAAAATAATAGGGACGATGCTCCGGCGCTGGTCGGCATTGAGCTCAAAAATAAAGATGATTATGAGGGGCTTATTGAGCGCCTATCCCAGAAGGATTATGGCTATATCGAAATAAATAAGGATCCCAAGCTCTTTAACTTGCTTATTTAAGGAAAAATAGCCAAATGTGGAATGGATATGATATAGTTAATTAGTCCCACTTATTGCTCTTAATATCGTAAAAGGCAAACTTATCGAAAGGTAAGGACGCAAAGCTGCAGATCTAAGGTTGCTCTCGCAACAATGATGGCTGGGCTGCCGACAGGTTGCAGTTTACCTAAACAGGTACACCTACGGCTATTCCGATGAGGAATAGCCTTTTTTTAATATCAGATAAGGAGGTTTAAGAATGAGAGGCATACTTTCTAAGTGGATACATCATATGAAAGCACAAACGCTGGCCTATTTGGGCGTACTGGGCTTCTTTTTGTTGACCTTGAATCTACTTGCTGCTTCTTCTTTCTCCTTCTCGCCTTACGTTTACATTAGTATGCTTTTTCAGGCACTAATCTGTCTATTTTTTGCGAAAAGTATCCGTCACTTGCTTCTTACTAGTAAAGAGCAGGAAGAAAAGAGCAAACAACTAGCCTTTCTGGCTTATCATGATACATTGACGGGATTACCCAATCGACGATTGTTTAATGACCGATTGGAGCGTACACTTCTGCACGCGAAGCGTAATGAACAACTGGCGGCTGTTATGTTCTTGGACATGGACAGATTCAAGGATGTCAATGATTCATTAGGCCATGCCAATGGAGACCGTTTAATTCGCCTTGCAGCAGAACGTTTGCTGGGCTGCCTGCGGGGATCGGATACGGTGTACCGCCAGGGTGGCGACGAGTTTACTATTTTACTAGAATCTTTTGCAAAGCCTGATGATGCAAGAGTTGTAGCTTCTCGCATTCAAATGGCTCTGGAAGAGCCTTTTATCCTAGATGGGATGCCTGTAACCATAACGGCTAGTATAGGGATAGCTCTGTATCCGTTAGATGGTCAGCTGCCTGAGCAGCTCATGGCGTTTGCAGATGAAGCGATGTATGCGGCCAAAAACCGGGGACATAACCAGTTCCAATTCTATGCCTCTGACATCGATGCCATGGTGAAGAGTAAAGCTCACATAGAGAAAGAGCTCCGATTGGCCATAGATAACAATCAATTTGAAATCCTCTATCAGCCTCAATATGAAATAACAAACCGGAAATTAATCGGAATGGAAGCGATCATTCATTGGAGTAAGGGAGACAACCTCCTCGCAACTAGTATGGATTGGAAGAAAGCTGCCGAGGAAATGGGTTTCATGATACCCATTGGGAAATGGGCTGTAAGAACGGCGTGCAGACAGATGAGAATCTGGCAGGACGAGGGTTATACACCGTTAAGAATGACCCTAGCAGTAACAGCTTCGCAGTTTAAAGATGAGCATTTTATTGAAGAAATTGCCGTTGTTTTGAAAGATACAGGTATGGATCCGATGTTGGTGGAACTGGACCTTACGGAAAGTATCACATCTTCTAATGTACAAGAGGCTAGCGAGAAATTGATTATGCTGAAGAAATTCGGTGTGCGTATCGTGATGGATGACTTGTGTACAGGCCTATTTACACGAAGCGGGCTCGAAGGGATGCCGTTAGATAGCGTTAAATTGGACAGCACATTAATTCGGGATTTGGTAGATGACGATGAGAATCAGCTGCTGGCTGCTGCCATTATTCGCATGGCTCACCGGCTAGGTCTGAATTTGATTGCAAAGGGTGTTGAAACGGAAGAACAACTAGAGCACTTGAGACTTTTGCAGTGTACGGAAGTGCAAGGAATGCTGTTCAGCAGCCCGTTAGGACCCGAACAATTCATGAGACTTATGAACGATAAAATTAACAAAGGGTAATCTAGATTTTATTGACCAACGGTAGTATAATAAATAATTGGGGCTTGGAACCTATATTGTAGGGGCTTACAAAAAGACCATGTCAACTTGTGTGACATAACGAATTATGGTATTTTGCTGGAGTATCGCTTTGATCTTGAGTTTCAAAATGATACACTCATCTATAGCCAGTCTTACATAATTTAACTAATTTTGGTCAACCTACAAAGTAAGAGTTCATGGTTTTAAATTAAATGATCTTATGGGGGTAATAATGATGAAGAAAATGCTTTCAACAGCTCTTATGGCTGTAACGGTTTCTGCATTAGCTCTTTCCGGCTGTGCCAAAAAAGAAGAAACAAAACCGGCGGCTTCAGGGACTCCAACTACGACTGCTGCAGCTTCAGCGGCGCCAGGCAATGCCAGCGGTAAAGACTTCAAAATCGGAATGGTTACCGATATTGGTGGCGTCAACGATAAATCTTTTAACCAAAGTGCATGGGAAGGTTTGAAGGCGCTTGAGAAACAAACAGGCGTTAAAGTGAAAAACCTTGAAAGTAAAGGCGATGCAGATTATACGCCTAACCTAAACCAATTCGTTAAAGACGGTTACAACCTGACTTGGGGTATCGGCTTCTTGATGGGCGATTCACTAAAAACAGTAGCCACTCAAAACCCAAATGCTAAATTAGCGATCATTGATAATGTCGTTGAAGCTCCAAACGTAGAATCCGTAACATTCTCTGAGCAAGAAGGTTCTTACCTTGTAGGGGTAGTTGCAGGTCTAACAACAAAATCAAACAAAATCGGTTTCGTTGGCGGTATCGACATCCCGGTTATCAAACGTTTTGAAGCTGGTTTCGTTGCTGGCGTTAAAGCGGTTAATCCAAATGCTAAAGTTCAAATTAACTATACAGGCGCTTTTGATAAGCCTGACCTTGGTAAAGCAGCAGCAGCTACGATCTATAACGATGGCGCTGATGTTATTTTCCACGCAGCTGGTTCCACAGGTAATGGTGTATTCAACGAAGCGAAAGACCGCGCTAAAAACGGTAAAAAGGTTTGGGTTATCGGCGTAGATAAAGACCAATCCCTTGAGTTCGGCGATGAAGTTACACTGACTTCCATGTTGAAACGTGTTGACACTGCCGTTGTTCGTGTTTCCAAAGACATTATCGACAACAAATTCCAAGGTGGGAAAGTGGTTACACTTGGTCTGAAAGACGACGGTGTAGGCCTTCCTGAAACTTCCAAGAAAAATGTGACTGCGGAAATTTTGAAAAAAGTGGATGAGTACAAAGCAAAAATTATTAGCGGCGAAATCAAAGTTCCTGAAAAACCTTAATTTTGGTATAAAAGGCGTTAAGGTTACGAACGATAGGTTTGCTTCTGTTCAAACAAGGCTAGTTATAATAACTAGCCTTGTTCTTTAGTTTTAGAGGTAATTAAAAAAATTGATCCTTAGGGTGATCTGATGAGTGAAGTAGTCCCTGTTGTTGAACTTAGCAACATTACGAAGCGATTTCCAGGCATAGTTGCGAATGATGCCATTAGTTTAAAGCTGATGAAGGGCGAAATTCATGCCTTGCTTGGCGAAAATGGCGCGGGTAAATCAACACTAATGAACATTGTGTTCGGACTTTATCAGCCGGATGAAGGTAACATTAAAGTGCAAGGCAAAGAAGTATTTATTGATAGCCCGAATCGTGCTATCGAGCTCGGCATTGGTATGGTGCATCAGCACTTCAAGCTGGTTCAGCCATTTACCGTAACAGAAAACATTATTTTGGGCATGGAGCCCAAAAAAGGATCGAAAATCGATTACAAAACAGCGCAAGACAAAGTACGCAAGTTATCGGAGCAATATGGTTTGCGTGTGGATCCCAAAGCGAGAATTGAAGATATCTCCGTCGGCATGCAGCAGCGTGTGGAAATATTGAAAACGCTGTATCGCGGCGCCGATATTCTTATTTTTGATGAACCTACAGCTGTACTAACGCCGCAAGAGATTAGTGAATTGATGGTCATTATGCGCAATCTCGTTAAAGAGGGCAAATCCATCATTCTCATTACACATAAGCTGAAAGAAATTATGGAGATCGCCGATACCGTGACGATCATTCGTCGGGGGAAAGTGATTGATTCGCTCGAAATTTCGAAGTCGAATCCACAGATTCTAGCGGAGAAGATGGTCGGGCGCGACGTCTCCTTCAAAGTGAACAAGCAGGACGTGAAGCTTGGAGAACCCGTTCTTCAGGTGCAAGAACTAGTTGCGCGTAACCAACAGGGTTTGCCTGCTCTGAAGGGGCTTAACTTTGAGGTGAAAGCCGGAGAAATTCTGGGCATCGCCGGTGTAGATGGCAACGGACAGAGTGAATTAATCGAGGCCTTAACCGGGCTGCGTTCCATTGATAGCGGTCGTGTGCTGCTGATGGGAAGCGACATTACCAACCATACGCCGAGAGAAATCTCCGAGGCTGGCTTGTCGCATATTCCTGAGGACAGGCACAAGCACGGGCTCGTGCTCGATTTTACAATGAGCGAGAACATGGTGCTGGAAACATATTTTCATCCTGCGTATAACAAAGCTGGCTTCTTGAATTATGAAGCTATCGATCGTCATGCGGAAGCGTTGATTAAGCAGTTCGACGTTAGAACGCCAAGTATCTACAATAAAGCGCGTTCTTTGTCGGGTGGTAATCAGCAAAAGGCGATTATTGCCAGGGAAATATATAAAAATCCCAATCTTCTCATTGCCGCGCAACCGACACGGGGATTGGATGTCGGTGCGATCGAGTTCGTGCATCGTCAATTGATCGAGCAGCGGAACAAAGGCAAAGCGGTACTATTGATTTCTTTTGAGCTGGATGAAATTATGAATGTGTCGGATCGCATTGCTGTCATCTATGAAGGGCAGATTGTGGGAGAAGTGCTGCCGCAGGAGACGAACGATCAAGAGATTGGACTTCTCATGGCTGGCAGTAAGCGCACAGAGAAAGGAGCTGCTCATGAATAAGGTTGCTCGCATTTTTACAAGTGAATCAGCGGTGAATCCGATCGTGGCGATTATACTTGGGCTGTTATTCGGAGCACTCGTGATGCTGGCAGGCGGTTATAATCCGATTGCCGCCTATGGGGCGCTATTTTCTCGTATTTTCGGTAATGCGTATGATATAGGTGAAGCCATTCGTGCGATTACCCCGCTTATTTTAACGGGATTATCCGTCGCATTCGCTTTTCGTACAGGCTTGTTTAATATCGGTGCCGAAGGGCAATTCGTTATGGGTATGACGGGGGCTACATTTATTGGTGTCAAAGTGACAGGTCTTCCATGGATCATTCATGCTCCGTTAGCTGTTATCGTTGGTGCACTTATTGCTGGCCTGTGGGGAGCTATTGCTGGCTATTTGAAAGCAAAGCGTGGCGTTAATGAAGTTATTACAACGATTATGTTGAACTGGATCGCTTTGTTCCTGTCGAATTATATCATTAATCAATTTCTTCTAGAGCCGAAGCAACAGCGCTCATATATGATTCAAGAATCAGCATCTCTGAGCATCACATGGCTATCGGCTATGCTTGAGAATGCGAGGATGCACTGGGGTACACTCATTGCGATACTCGCAGCGGTTGTATTCTATATCATCTTATGGAAAACGAAGCAAGGCTACGAGCTGCGAGCAGTTGGTCATAACATCGATGCCGCGAAATATGCCGGAATGAACGTGAACAAGAACATTATCAAAGCGATGTTTATCTCAGGCGTTTTTGCCGGGCTAGCGGGCGTGTTTGAAGTCCTTGGTGTATTCCACTATCAAGTTGTTTCAGCTGGCTTCCCAGGGTACGGGTTTGATGGGATTGCAGTATCCCTGCTAGGTGCTAATAATCCGATAGGGATTGTGCTTGGAGCTGCACTGTTCGGCGGATTGTCCTACGGTTCTGCTGGCATGAGTTTCGGTGCCGATGTGCCGCCTGAGATTATCCGTATTGTCATCGGTTCGGTCATCTTCTTCGTCGCAACCCAAGGTATCGTTAAATGGGTGCTCATCCCGTTCTATAGTAAACGCAAGAAAGAGAGGGCTACGTAACATGGACCTGCTCACCATGCTTAACGCGTTTTTCACGAAATTTAGTGAACTTATCAACACGACGCTCGTCTATTCGACAGCGCTCATCTTTGGAGCCTTGGGTGGGATTTACTCGGAGCGCTCCGGAGTCGTCAATATCGGGATTGAGGGCCTCATGGTTTCCGGGGCATTCGCTTCTGCCGTCGGCGCGTATTATGCAGAAGAGGCGAATATGGGTGTCTGGTCCCCATGGATCGGGTTACTGACTGCCATGTTATTTGCGCTCATTTTCGCTTTGATTCATGCGGTAGCGACGATTTCGTTCAAAGCCAATCAAGTCATCAGCGGTGTTGTGATTAACTTCTTGGCAGCAGGCGTAACGTTATATTTGGTCAAAGTGCTGTTCAATGGTGCTGGTCAAACAGAAACGTTAAATGATGTGTTTTCCAAATGGGAAATTCCGATTTTGTCCAAAATACCGTATATCGGCTATGCTCTCTTCAATGCCTATCCGACAACTTACATTGCCTTGATTCTCGTCGCGGTTACCTACTATGTGCTGTTCAAGACACCATTCGGTTTGCGTCTTCGTTCCGTTGGGGAGCACCCGAGTGCCGCGGATACCGTAGGGGTTAAAGTGAAGCGAATTCGTTACATCGCCGTGTTGATTAGTGGTCTCTTAAGCGGACTTGGCGGGGCGACCATTACGCTCACGACAACAAGTGCCTTTTCACATAACACGATCTCAGGTCAAGGGTTTATTGCAATGGCCGCGATGATTTTCGGTAAATGGCATCCAGTTGGCGCGCTGGGCGCAGCAGTCTTCTTCGGGATGGCGCAGGCGCTCAACAACTTCATGCGGTTGTTCGAATTCTCAAATTATATTCCGCAGGAATTCCTCTACATGCTGCCTTATGTACTGACTATTTTAGTGCTGGCAGGCGCAGTAGGTCGGGCTAAAGCACCCTCAGCTCTTGGTGAACCTTACGATCCGGGTAAGCGTTAAAATAAAACATGCACAGCTTTGGGAGAATTCCCGCGGCGGTGCATGTTTTTTTGTTGTATAGGAACTTATGCAAGATGCTGAATGATTCGCTTATTTTTGAACGGGAACTTGAATTTCAAACATGACTTCATTGGGATTATCCGTAATCGTAATATCGACTTGCATAATTTGGAGACCGTCGCCTGTCATACGATAGCCCGTTTCATGAAGATAATCAGATACTTTATTCAAGCTTTCGCTGCGATTCCTTAATAATTCTCCGTTGTAGCGAATACAGGCAAATAATCCGGCTGGAATGATTCTCAGGCACTGCTTTTGTATGTTTTCCTTTTCTTTTGCCACGACAAATATAACGGAGGGTTCTTCAAACCGTTTAGCCCGAATATCCGTCTCATCGATAATAATACCCAGTCGATTACTGGCAAGAATCGGTGCCTTCTCCGTAAGCATATTTTCTAGTCTGACCACACCGTAGCAAAGCTCCAAATTGTTATTGATTTTTTCGTTCAAAGTAATTATCTTCCTGCTTTTTATTTCGCGAAAGATAACCGAATGAAGTGCTCCTTCTTGCGCAGCCTCTTCAAGGTAAACGATTTTTTCTCTTATGTTTTCTTCCAGCTCGGCTAATTCATTCAATTTCAAAACAAGCTCCGCATGCTTGGCTTTTAGAATATCCGATGATTTCTTTAAGTTTCGTTCATTAAAATACAGCTTGATTTCGTCCAGGCTCATCCCGATCTGGCGCAGCTCTTTGATAGTCCCTAATATTTCATACTGAAAAATGGAATAATATCGATATCCTGTGTGGGGATCCACGAGTTGAGGCTTGAATAAGTCGATGCGATCGTAATGCCGCAAGGTCTCCGTGGTCATCCCGCGCAGCTTGGCCATCTCGCTAATCGTTAATTTTTCTTTCAATTGGGCCACCCCGCCATTTGAAATGCATGCCAAGTGTACTATAACATTTATGTTGACCTTTGTGTAACACAAAGCTTTACAATAAAAACTATAATTGAATAAGGTTGAATTATCAATCTAAAGGGGCTGAGCAGTATGAAGGGGAACATGCTTGTTAGATCGCTCACGTTAGGACAAGTCGTTTTTTTAGGCCTTGCATGGAACAATCCTATGGTATTTTTTGCTACGTACGGCATTGCGACAGACACTTCACAAGGTTTACTTGCTTCTGCTTATGTAATCGCTTTCTTGGCCATTCTCTTTACCGCATTCAGCTATGGAAAGATGGCCAAAGCATTTCCGATTTCAGGTTCAGCTTACACGTATACACAGAAGTCCATGAACCCTGGATTGGGATTTATTGTCGGGTGGACGATATTGCTGGATTATCTGCTGACCCCTTTGATTACTTGCTTGATGTCCACTGTTTTTCTATCTGCTCAATTTCCGGAAGTCCCTGCTTTTGTTTGGATACTGATCTTGAATGTCGGAATGACGGTTATCAGTATTCTAGGCATTAATTTGTCGGCATCTGTCAGTAAAATTTTTGTCGTCGTTCAAATTATTTTTATTGCGGTATTCAGCGTATTAACGATTAAAAGCTTATGGGGAGGTATGGGGACCAGCACTCTCATCTCGGCGGTACCATTTATCAATCCGCAAGTATCCTTGCCTGTCGTACTAGCCGGAGCTTCACTCCTATGCTTTAGTTTTCTCGGTTTTGATTCAGTCACAACATTATCGGAGGAAACGATCAAGCCTGAAAAAAACATTCCTAAAGCGATCATGCTCATCATGCTGATTATTGGTGTCATGTACATTGGTGCAGCTTATCTGTCTGAATTGATCCACCAAGGCATTGTATTTAAAGATACGGACTCTGCGGCCCTTGAATTAGTAAAGGTTGTTGGCGGGAATTTGTTTAGCTCCATATTTATCACGGTCATGATCGTAGCCAATTTTACTTCGGGTGTAGCGGCGGTCAGCAGCGTATCTCGCGTGATGTATGTGATGGGGAGGGATTCCGTGCTGCCCAAAAAAATATTTGCCTATATTCACCCGCGTTATAAAACGCCATTCAACAGCATTATTGTTGTAGGGTTAATCTCTTTGTTAGCGATCGTGATGAGCCTTGATACGGCAATTACCTTCATTAATTTCGGCGCGCTTATTGCTTTTACATTCGTTAATCTGTCTGTTATTGCCCATTACTATGTGAGGCAACGCAGACGTTCTTTCAAAGAAACGACACAATATCTCATTCTGCCGCTGATTGGCGCCGGATTTATTATGTGGTTATGGTCCTATTTGGCTTTGAACGCCTTGATACTCGGCTGCAGTTGGGTTGCATGCGGATTGATCTACCTGATTTTCCTGACAAAATTCTTCCGTAACAAACTTCCCGAATTTAATTTTGATGAAACGGTTATACCCATTGACCATTCGTCAAATAAGGAAAGCGCTATATCTACTTAATAACAAATATTTTAGCGGGATGGTGGTGCTGATTTTACATGTATGCCATGGAGATCAATAATTTGTCTTACGTTTATCCAAACGGGGAAAAAGCATTAACCGAAATATCCGGCGAAATCCCAATCAATAGTAAAGTTATCATTCTGGGAAGCAGCGGGTCGGGTAAATCAACACTTGCTCGTCATCTGAGCGGATTGACCATTCCGCAGATGGGATCAGTCAGCGTATTAGGACAAGAAATAAATTCAAAATCAAAACGCTTCCTCCATCAACGATTAGGATTCGTTCCGCAAGATTTTCAATCTTCCTTTTTCATTCGCACAGTTTGGGAATATGTAACATCGGAGCTGATCAAAAAGTCACTGCCGAAAGCTGATATGATCAAACTTGCAGAGACGGCACTGGGGATTGTTGGCATGTTGGACTATAAAGACCATAGTCTTAGTTACCTGAGTACTACTCATAAAAGAAAGATTGCTTTAGCAAAAGCCTTAGCCAATCAAGTGGAGATTCTGGTCATGGATGAACCGGTCAGCGGATTGGATCCGAGCGGCTATTCGGACATCGTTTCGCTCCTGAATGGCTTACATTTCATGGGGAAAACCATTATTGTGCTGACGCATGATGTTGATTTTGCCGCCTCCTGGAGTGAACGGCTATTCCTATTAAGCGAAGGCAGTTTCATAGCTGCCGGTTCTCCCGCTTTGACGATTGATGAGACGCTTATGCGCAAAGCACGTTTACGGGTGCCGGTGATTTCGCTTCCCTTTTCACGGCTCCCTGAACTCAAACTGGAGAACATTCCGCGAACGGTTGATGAAGCTGTAAGGGTACTCTGGGAAATTGGAGTTAATCAAACTAGTATCAGGGAGGCCTGGAAATGAGCAACGAGGTAATTGGCCTGATCTTCCTGGCCTTGTTATTCGGATTTCGACACGGTATTGATTGGGATCATATAGCCGCTATTACGGATCTGGTCGGGGGAGAGAGGGATAAGAAAAAAGGGCTGATTCTATCCTTTTGGTATGCATTTGGGCACGAAGTCGTGATCGTGGTCCTTGGCGGTATGGCGGTCTTAGTAGGTCTATCGATTCCAGATTGGGTTGATGCCGTGATGGAACGAGTTGTCGGTTTAACGCTTATTCTATTGGCCATATTTATGCTTAGTTTCCTATATCGCAACAGAAAACAAAAAGAATTCATCATGGTCAGCAGATGGAGAATACTGTTTATCGGATTTTATAATGTTTTCGCCAGAATAACCGGCCGATTCCTTGGCAATCATCGCATGTTCGATTCGACGATCCGATTGGATGTTTCTCGTACTGGCGCATTCGCGATAGGGATTGCCCATGGGATCGGTGCGGAAACCCCTACACAGTTATTACTGTTTGCGACAGTTGCCGGCATCGGGTCTCCTTATTATGGTTTCTTAACCGTATTTGCATTCGCAACCGGATTGTTTGTTTCGCATACGTTACTAGCTCTTGTAAGTCTTATGGGATTCAAACGGAGTTTGAAAAACAAATGGGTTTTTCAAGGCGTTGCGATTGCGACATCCGTGTACAGTTTAGGAATAGGAAGTCTCTGTATTCTTGGGAAATCTTCGATTCTCCCATCCATTTTATAAAAAGCATTTTATCTGAACTAACAGGAGGAATTAAGAATGGGTTTCTTTGATAATCATGGATTGAATTACCGACCAAATAAGGGCAATGATAGTGCAAGAGATGAGGATTTATTGGGTGTTATAGCTGCGGAAAAAGAAAAAGACGTGCCTAAAGTTAAGGCGGAAGAAGAAATTAAGCGCGGATTGGAGTTTGGACTAGAAGCTGCCGAATCCATTGGGGATCGGACCATCTCTTGCTTCTCCAGAGGTTCGCTGCCGCCGTATGCAGGCATCAATACATTTCTGAAAGTTCCTTATTTAGAAGATGTTCGCGATGTTGGCAAATACGATGTTGCGTTTATGGGCGTGCCTTTTGATATCGGGACCACTTACCGCTCAGGAACGCGGTTCGGTCCGCAAGCGATTCGCCGCATTTCAAGTCTTTTCACTTCATTTTCTTTCGAACTTGGTGTTGATCTCAAAGAATCCTTAAACATGGTGGACATCGGCGATGTTTTCACTATTGCCAATATCGAAAAAAGCTTCGACCAAATCACTAAAGCGGTTTCTCATGTCATTAGTTCGGGAACGATGCCAATTATCTTCGGCGGGGACCATGCGATTGGTTATCCTTGCTTGCGGGCCGTGGCCGAAAATGTGGAAGGCAAGGTTGGCATTATCCATATGGACCGTCATATCGACATGGGTGAAAAAGATATGGACGAACGGATGCACGGCACACCATGGTTCCATGCAACTAATATCCCGAATGCGCCTGCGTCGAACTTGGTTCAAGTTGGCCAAGGAGGCTGGATTAGTCCTCGCGAAGGATATGCCAATGCTAGAGAGCGAAAAACGAACATTTTAACAATGGCTGATGTTGAAAAAATGGGAATTGAAAAAGCAGCGGAAATCGCTCTGGAAACCGCATGGAAAGGGGCAAAAGCCGTCTATTTAAGCTTTGACATTGACAGCCTCGATCCCGGTTTTGCCCCAGGTACGGGAACGCCGGAACCAGGCGGGTTTTTGCCTCGTGAAGCGTTGAAGTTCTTGCAGCTAATTGCGAAGGAAGGGGTTTGTGCCATGGAAGTTGTGGAAGTCTCCCCGCCTTATGATGTCAGCGATCAAACCTCTTTGATAGCGGCCCGCGCTGTTCTGGATGTACTGGGTACGATGGTTGCCAATGGCAAGATCGGCAGAATGTTTTAATAAGATAAGAAGAATGGAGCATTATGAACATGGAATTATGGTTTAACGAAAAGCAAACAGAGACATTTGGAATTACAGCACGTATTCGCGAGACACTGGTTGTTGAGAAAACGGAATTTCAAGACTTAGCGATTGTTGACACATTCGAATTCGGCCGGATGCTGCTGCTGGATGGCATGGTCATGACGACGATTAAAGATGAATTTACTTACCACGAGATGATGGCGCATCCTGTACTATCTACACATCCCAATCCTAAACGTGTTCTTATCGTCGGAGGCGGAGACGGGGGAGTTGTTCGGGAAACGTTAAAGCATCCCAAGGTGGAAAAGGTTGTACTCGTAGATATTGATGGGAAAGTCATTGAGTATTCCAAAAAGTACCTTCCTGAAATTTCATGCGGCTACAGTAATCCGCGGGTAGAAGTGATTGTAGGCGACGGGTTCATGCACATCCATGAAAATAAAAACCAATACGATGTCGTCATGGTAGATTCGACGGAGCCTGTCGGTCCTGCTGTTCCCCTATTTGAACGAGGTTTCTTTCAAGGGATTTATGAAGCGTTAAAGGAAGATGGCATGTTTGTAGCGCAGACAGATAACCCTTGGTTCAAAGCGGAACTCATTCAAAAAGTGAACAAGGACATCAAACAAATTTTCCCGATTACTCGTCTGTATACTGCCAATGTTCCGACATATCCGAGCGGATTATGGACATTCCAAATGGGATCTAAGAAGTATGACCCACTTACCGTGGAGATAGATGCCGAATTTATCAATGAAATGGATACAAAGTACTACACGGCTTCGATTCATAAGGCTTGCTTTGTATTGCCAAGGTTTGTGGAAGAGTTAGTTAAGTAAATGAGTGATGCTGAATCAACGCTTGAGTTCGATGATCTCGGCGGATAAGGAACATGCTGCTCCTCATGTGAGCAGCATGTTTTTTTCTACGAGTATGCCAGGAATGGGATATCTCGCCTATTTACGGATCCTAGTGGAATGATCGTAGGTGTTTCACAAGCGGATTCCGAATACGAAGTAATGGCATGAAACCAATATGGTTTAAAAAGCTTGGCGCATCCGTCAAGCTTTTTAGCCGTTCCATTTTATAAATGGGATCCGCCGCTTGCATCTATCAACTGCCCCGTTATCCAGCGGCTGTCCGAAGAGGCAAGAAAGGCTGCGATATCGGCCACATCTTCAGGCTGCCCCCATCTGTTAAAAGGGGAGAGGCCGGCGGCGAATTTCTGCCCACCCGGATCCTGCAGTGTTCCGGCATTCATATCGGTATCGATGATTCCCGGCAAGATGGCGTTCACCGTAACGCTGCGATTCCCAAGATGCTGAGCTAAGACGAAGGTGAGTGTGTTGAGCGCACCTTTCGAAATGCTGTAGCCCAGAAGATTAGGGAAAGCTAAACGGGTAACAGCCGAGGAGATATTGATGATGCGGCCCTCGTCTCTCAGACGTGGCAATGCTTGTTGGATAAGGAACAGCGGTGCTTTGACATGGAGGCTCATGATTTCATCAAAAGATTGTTCCGTCGTCTCCTCGATGGTTCCGCTTTGCCCGATTCCAGCGTTATTAACAAGAATATCAAACTGATTACCGCCAGTGTGCTTCTCGAGAGCATCGTCCAAGCCCACATATAAATCACGAACGCCGTTTACGACATTCAAGTCCGCACCGAGTGTAAAGGCGGATCCGCCTTTATGCTGAATCTCGCGAACCACTTCCTCTGCAGCATCATAATTCTTTCCGTAATGTACGGCGACAATGGCGCCATCCTGCGCTAGACGCAGAGCAATCCCTCGTCCAATTCCCCGACTTGCACCTGTTACTAAAGCGATTTTTCCTTTCAGCTTGCTCATATCCTCATCTCCTTCCATGTTTTCATGTTTAGTTTTATCACAGAGTGACATTCGAAATGTTGCTTTCTCATTCCGAATTCCTGCCTTGTGAGAAGGAGATCGACCATCCTTTTGATTTCTTGCTTTCTCATTCGCAAATGCGATAAAAAGGCGCCATTCGAGGTATACTTTTACGAGCGATATGGGGAGATTTAGGTTTGGAGTTGAGGAGTACAGATAATATCAGTACCCCCTTATGAACATGCTGCAGGAATTGCTTGAAGGATTTTATCCAATGCTTACAGAGTGGCGAAACGTTGGCTTGAGCAGGTAGAAGAGGTTTTTAGCAAGAAATTATGATTCTATTGGAATTTTCCAATGGAATCGACTCTCAAACCTTGGAATTCGTATTTTTATTGGAGATAATCCAATTAACTTTGATCCAGCGATACCTTATGGTAGATTAGTATCAAAGCGATTTGATTTGATTGCGATACTCGCTTGGCGAGACGCCGTACCAACGTCGGAATTGCTTAGAGAAGTACAGCGGATCGTAGAACCCGACGGATGATGCAATCTGTTCGATGGTAAGCTCCAACCGTTCTCGAAGCAGCAGACGAGCTTTATCCACACGCAGTTTTAGAAGAAACGTGACGGGTGTTACTTTGGTATGACGCTTGAACATACGCGATAAATACGCGCGGTTATAGCCCAAACTCTCGGCCATCAGCTCAATGGTGATAGGCTCAGCGTATTGGGTGGACAGGTAGTGAATCGCTTGCTGCACGATGCGGTCACTCTCGGCTTCCGTAACCACGCCGGCTAATGTGGAAGCTGATAATGTTTCACAGTATTCACCGAGTAACAAATGCAGGTATCCGATGGATTTCAGCTGTGCGTTCGTCTTTTTGGATCTTAAAGCTTGCTGAATATGGCGAAAAAGGACAGGGATGTGGCGGTTACGCTTGGTATGAATAATGGGCTGCAGGGGATTAACTCCTGTTGAGGCGACTAACGCCGCGGCCTGCATACCTGTAAAAGCGATCCAGCAATAATGCCACGGATCTATCTCGTTGGAGACGTAGCTAATGAGCTGTTCAGGCTCTATGACGAAGCTGTCTCCGGCACCAAGCTCGTGCTCTTCGCCTTGTGAAGAGAATATCCCTTTCCCCGATATCACATAGTGGATCAGATAGTAATCGTATACTTTGGGGCCTAACCGATGCTCAGGCTTCGTCTGGCTCTCACCCGCAAACAGCACGGTTAATTCACTCTCCTGGGAAGGCAGTGGATTCGAAACAACGTAATAGCTCTCTGACTTTGTCATGCCTGCTTTCATCTCCGATCGACGCATCATCATGTACCTTCACTTTATCATAAATCTAACAATAGAAGCGAATGCGGGATCACATTTTTCCATGTGGAAATAACATGCCTCCATAGCCAATCCCACGTTCTTCTCGTATACTGAAGTTACAAAGATACCAAGTATAAACGACTCCATCATCCTCAGATGACGAGCGAAATCACTTCAAAAACCACTAAAGGCGGTGCCAGAATGGCAGATTTGCAAGCTCTAAAAAACACGTTTATTGAAATTTACGGGAATTCTACAACGGCAATTTCAGCTTTTCATGCTCCAGGTCGTGTTAATTTGATCGGTGAGCACACGGATTACAATGGCGGTTATGTTTTCCCGGCAGCGTTAACGTTCGGAACAACTTTGATCATTCGTCCAAGACAAGATCGTGTAATTGGATTTGCATCGACAAACCTGGCACTTCGCAAACAAATTTCCATAGATGACTTGTCCTACCAAGAAGAGGACGACTGGATCAATTATCCGAAAGGGATCTTCGTTCACTTGGCGAAAGAAGGTTTTCCTGTTACGCGGGGCTACGATCTTTTGTTCCACGGTGAAATCCCGAATGGTGCCGGCCTCTCGTCATCGGCTTCCATCGAAGTTGTAACAGCCTTCGGTTTATTAACACTTGAGAAATATCCGATCGATAAGGTGAAAATCGCACTGCTAGCACAAAAAACGGAAAACCAATTCGTTGGTGTTAACTCTGGCATCATGGATCAATTCGCGGTAGCCAATGGCAAGAAAGACCACGCCATCCTGCTCATGTGCGACACGCTTGAGTATCGCCATGTGCCTTTTCAAAGCGGCAGCTATAAGCTGGTTATTGGGAATACGAACAAACGCAGAGGTCTGATTGACTCCGCCTACAATGAGAGAAGAAGCCAATGTGAGCAGGCTGTGACCTATTTGCAAAAGCAGTTTCCTTCGATCACTTTGCTCGGTCAACTGAACCTTGCGCAATTTAATGAATTCAAACATCTAATTCCAGACGAAACTATCCGCCAACGAGCGCAGCATGTTATTGAAGAAATTGACCGTGTTCTGAAATCCATTGAGGTGCTGGAAGCAAACGATCTTGAATCTTTCGGTAAGCTGATGATCGGGTCGCATGAGTCGCTTCGTGATCTTTATGAAGTAACAGGGGTAGAGTTGGATACGATGGTTGCGGCAGCACTGAAGGTTCCGGGTGTGCTTGGGTCACGTATGACAGGCGCAGGCTTCGGCGGATGCACGGTTTCCTTAGTTCATGAGGACAGTGTACAGACGTTTATCGATCAAGTGGGCAAGGAATATACGGAAAAAACAGGCCTGACACCAAGCTTCTATGTTTGTAATATCGGCAATGGTGTCGAGCAAGTCGGGGAGGCATTATAAAATGGCCATTCTAGTAACAGGCGGAGCAGGCTATATCGGATCTCATGCGGTAGCGGAGCTGGTTGCCAAAGGTGAAGAAGTCGTTATCGTTGATAATTTGCAGCAAGGGCACAGAAACGCAGTGCTTGGGGGCAAACTGTACGTAGGGGATTTGCGCGACGGCGAGTTTCTGGATACGGTTTTCACAGAGAACAGTATAGATGCTATTATCCATTTTGCAGCGAATTCGTTAGTTGGCGAGAGCATGACCAATCCTGCGAAATACTATCACAATAACGTGTACGGAACGCTTTGCTTGCTTGAGAAAATGACGCAATACGGCGTAAAGAAAATCGTCTTCTCCTCAACGGCTGCCACGTATGGTGAGCCTGAAAATATTCCAATCCTAGAAAGCGACCGTACCTTGCCGACCAATACGTATGGCGAGACGAAGCTGGCTATGGAAAAAATGATGAAATGGTTCGACATTGCGCATGGCATCAAATATGTGTCCCTTCGCTATTTTAATGCAGCTGGGGCTCATGCCGGTGGCAAAATCGGGGAGGATCATAGCCCAGAGACGCATCTGATTCCTATCATTCTGGGGGTGGCTCTTGGTCAAAGGCCGCATATTTCCATCTTCGGAGAAGACTATGCAACAGAAGATGGTTCATGTGTACGCGACTATATTCATGTTAGCGATTTGGCAAGCGCCCATGTTCTTGCGGTTGAGAAGCTGCGTGGCGGAGCAGAAAGCAATATTTACAACCTAGGCAATGGCACAGGGTTCTCGGTCAAAGAAGTCATCGAAATTGCCCGTAAAGTAACCGGTCATGCGATACCTGCCGTCATCGAACCGCGTAGAGCTGGCGATCCAGCAACGTTAATTGCCTCCTCTGAGCGTGCAAGAGCTGAGCTTGGTTGGAAACCGACACGTGATTCCTTGGAATCCATCATCGAGAGCGCGTGGAACTGGCACCAAAATCATCCGAACGGGTACGAAGAGTAGAGTAGGCAGAACAGTGTAGAACAGTGCAGAACAGTGCAGAACAGCGTAAAAACAGGGTACAACAGTGCAGAACGGATCTGAAAAGAGGCTTGTTTTGTAGAAAGGAACGTGGCACATGGAACGGACAGTTAAAGCGGCGCCGCAATATGCAGCGTTAACCATAGAAAGGCTCCTGCAGTTCGCCAAGCAAAATGGGCTGATTGAACACCTTGATGTCTATACATCACGAAATGCTTTACTTGATTTATTCGGTCTTGCTGAACCTTATCAAGGCGAAGTGCCGACAGAGAAATTAAACAGTCCAGTTGCTCTGCTGGAAGAGCTGCTTGATGCGGCTTTTGAGGCGGGTATCTTGGAAGAGAATACGACAACGTACCGTGATTTGCTGGATGCGCGGATTATGGGGCTTTTGATGCCTCGTCCTTCCGAGGTTGTACATCAATTCTGGAACACAGCCAAAACAACGAGTGTTGAGGCGGCGACGGATTACTTCTACAAGCAATCCATAGATTCCAATTATATTCGAATGGATCGTATTCAGAAAAATGCCTACTGGTTAGCAGAAACAACGTATGGCAATCTCGAAATCACGATCAACCTTTCTAAACCGGAGAAAGATCCGAAGGAAATTGCCCTGCTCAAAACACTGCCGCAAAGCAGCTATCCCTTATGCTTACTGTGCGTAGACAACTTAGGATACGCAGGCCGAGTGAATCACCCGGCGAGGCAAAATCTGCGTGTCATTCCGTTGGAATTAGATGGCGAGAAGTGGTACTTCCAGTATTCGCCGTATGTGTATTACAACGAGCACAGTATCATTTTCCACGAGAAACATATCCCGATGAAAACGACAGCGAGTACGTTCTACCGCTTACTGGACTTCATTGATCAGTTTCCTCATTATTTCATCGGATCGAACGCGGATCTGCCGATCGTCGGTGGTTCTATTCTGAACCACGACCATTTCCAAGGCGGACGCCATAAATTCCCGATGGAAAAAGCGCCAAGTGAGAAAGCATTCTCACATGCTGAGTTTGCCGGCGTGAAGGCCGCCATCGTCAAGTGGCCGATGTCGGTGCTTCGCCTGAGCGGGCACAACAAGCAGCAGCTTTATAAGCTGGCGAGCAAGCTGCTCGAAGACTGGCGCGCCTACAGTGATGCGGAAGCAGACGTCCTCGCCTTCAGCGAGAAGGACGGACAGCGGGTCCCGCATAACACGATCACCCCGATCGCCCGCAACAATGCACGCGGCGAGTACGAGCTTGATCTGGTGCTGCGCAACAACCGCACCAGTGAAGAGCATCCGGATGGGATTTTCCATCCGCACCAGCACTTGCACCACATCAAGAAGGAGAACATCGGCTTGATTGAGGTTATGGGGCTGGCGGTGCTGCCAGGCCGCCTGCAAGAGGAGCTGGCGGATATCGCCAAGCTGCTCACCGGCGAAGCCGCATTCGGCCGCGAGATCCGCGAAGAGGCCGGCCATCCGCTGCATAAGCATGCGGAATGGATCGAAGCGCTGCTCGCGAAGCACGGCGCTGCGCTGCCGCAGGACGCAGCGAGTGCGGTGCTGCAGGCCGAAGTCGGCAGCAAGTTCATGGACGTGCTGCTGGACGCAGGCGTGTTCAAGCGTGATGAAGCCGGGCAAGCGGCTTTTGGACGGTTTTTGGCGGCTGCGGGCTTTGCGCAGCAGTAATTGCAGTTGGAACTCCCCGGTCAAAAGGATCGGGGAGTTATTTTATTTGGGAGATAAGAAAGTATAAGTTTTATACTTTTGCTTCGCATCTACCTTGAAAAACGCGCTCGTCCCTGAAGGACGACGGAGTCGTTTATCCTTGGGAGGATGGAGTGCGTAATCAGCTTTTGAAACCTGAGCGTGATAATAGTAAACTAAAACAGTTGGTAATTATTTGATATGATCTGGTTTTACAATGAGGAGGAGAAAACAGGATGGAAAGCTTTGGGGCTTTGATAGTGGAACGATCAGAGGAGCAGTTTACCGCCAATGTGAAAGATCTGAGGCTGGAGGATTTACCGCCAGGTGAAGTGACGATCCGTGTTTTATTTTCAGGAATAAATTATAAAGATGCGTTGGCTCTTAGTCCGACCGGACGCGTTGTGCGTGCCTATCCGATGGTACCGGGGATTGATTTGGCCGGAACCGTCGTAGCTTCGTCAGATGCTCGGTTTCGCGAAGGCGATGAAGTTTTGGTGACGAGCTACGAGCTGGGTACAGGGCATTACGGCGGATTCAGCGCCTATGCGCGTGTCTCGGCTGACTGGGTCGTGCCTCTCCCGCAGGGATTAACCCATCGCGAGGCGATGATATTGGGTACGGCGGGATTTACCGCTGCGCTCTCCATACAACGCATGGAGGAGAATGGACTAATCAAAGAGCAGGGGCCCGTGCTCGTTCGCGGTGCAACCGGCGGAGTGGGCAGCAGCAGCGTTTCCATGCTGGCAGTGCTTGGTTATGAGGTGGAAGCAAGCACAGGGAAGTCTGCGGATCATCAGTATCTACTCGATCTTGGGGCGAAGCGGGTATTAACTCGAGAGGAGATTGCTCCCCCTGTCAACAAGCCGCTGAATAAGGAATATTGGGCGGGCTCTGTTGATCCTGTTGGGGGCGAATCCCTAGCCCATGTGCTGAGCCAGATCAAGTATGGCGGTTCCGTTGCCCTGAGCGGTTTGACAGGTGGCGGTGAGTTCGCCGCATCGGTGTTTCCTTTTATCCTGCGAGGTGTGAACTTGTTGGGTATTGATTCGGCTGCTTGCCGGATGGAGGTTAGAAAGCCTCTATGGGAGCGTATTGCGAAGGAACTAAAGCCAAAAGGCTTGGAACAGACTGTCTATCAAGAGGTTACGCTCGATGGAGTTGCCGAGGCTGCTAAGCAGGTTTTGGAAGGGAAAGTAAGAGGAAGAGTGCTTGTCCGATTGTAAAAGGGGAAGGAGAGATTGACGTTGAAAATGCGCGTTTCTGCGGTGCAATATCATTTGCATACGATACATAGTTTCGAAGAGTTTGCTGCGCAGGTGGAGCATTATGTGAAGGTGGCTCAGGAGTTTGAGGCAGAATTTGTGCTGTTTCCTGAATTATTTACGACCCAGTTAATGTCCATTGGAGATGCGAACGGTAAGGCGCTGCCTATTGAGGCGTTGCCATCGTATACGGATGCTTATCGAACGCTCTTTCAGGGGTTGGCGAAGCAAACAGGGATGCATTTGATCGGTGGTACTCATATTACTTCTGAGGAGGGCAAGCTGTATAACACGGCTCATTTATTTTATCCGGACGGGCGGATTGGAGAGCAGAAGAAGCTGCATATCACCCCGACCGAAGTGAAGGAATGGAATATGGGTGCTGGGGATTCTTTGCAGGTTTTTGATACGGATAAAGGCCGCATTGCGATTCTGGTCTGTTATGATGTGGAGTTTCCGGAAATCGTCCGGATGGCGAGAGCTCGCGGAGCAGATGTGCTGTTCGCCCCATCGTGTACGGATGATCGACACGGATTCCATCGGGTACGTTATACGTGCCATGCTAGAACGATTGAGAATCAAATCTACGTGGTCACGACGGGGACTGTCGGGGCACTGCCAACGGTTGATTTCATGAGGGGGAATTTCGGACAGGCTGCGGTGATCACGCCGAATGATGTGCCTTTTCCGCCTAAGGGAATTTTGGTAGAAGGCGAGATCAACGGTGACATGGTTGTCACGGCTGATTTGGATCTGGAGCTGCTGAACCTCGTTCGGGAAAAAGGCTCCGTCACTACGTGGCGTGACCGCAGAACAGATTTGTACACCGATTGGTCCTAACGAAGTGAGATCAAGGGGGCTTACAGGGCACTATGGATTTAGAAGCTGCCAAGAAACTTACAGAGCAGGAGAAGTTGTACTTTAAAAAAATATACGTCTTCGACGGGGATAAACCGATCGAGGTTATGATTCGCAATTATGGAAAAGCCGATTTTGACGCTCTCATTCGCGTTCAGCAGGAAAGCTTTCCTCCGCCTTTTCCCTCCGAGCTATGGTGGAATGAGGAGCAGCTAACGGAGCATATCACCCGATTTCCCGAAGGGGCGCTTTGTGTAGAGGTGGCCGGCCGTGTTATTGGGTCCATAACTGGGCTTCGCGTAGAGTATGAGGAGCAGCATGCAGCTGACCATAGTTGGTCATCTTTGACGGACGATGGGTACATCCGAACGCATCGTCCAGATGGCGGCACCCTCTACATTGTGGACATATGCATTATGCCGGCCTACCGTAAATTTGGTCTCGGCAAGTTGATGATGCAGTCTATGTACGAAGTGGTCGTGCACCTCGGTTTAAGAAGGCTGCTTGGAGGCGGGCGGATGCCAGGCTATCACAAACATGCTGCTACCATGAGTACAGATGACTATGTGAGGGCTGTCATGACAGGTGCGCTGAAGGACCCGGTTATTACGTTTTTGCTGCGCTGCGGCCGAACACCTGTGAAGGTTGTCCCCGACTATTTGCAGGATGAGGAATCGCTTAACCATGCGCTTTTGATGGAGTGGCGGAATCCATTTCGAATCTGACGAAGGAGTGAAGATTGTATTATGGAGTATATACGGATTACAAGCATAGATAATCCCTTGTTTCGGAGCATGCATGATCTGATGAAAGAGGTATTTCCGCCAGAAGAGGTGCTCGAATACGCATTGTGGAAAGAACCTCTCGAGGACCCCGGTATTCGGGTATTCGTAGCCGTTCATGAAGGTAAAGTCGTAGGTACAACGGAATATCGTTTCTACGATGACTTCCAAGTAGCGATGACAGACTTCACCATTATTGGTCAAGCAGGGCTTGGTATCGGTCGGTTCCTGGCGCGGAAACGCTGGAAGGACCTGGAAGGATTGGCAGCGGAATCAGGTAAGCCGATGCTCGGGATGTTCGCTGAGATTTATGATCCCTACCGGACCCGAGATCATGCTTTCGGCGGCGTGAGGCCGATGGATCCTTATGTGCGACGCGAGGTATTGTCGCATCTGGGTTATAAGCGGATTGACTTCCCATACGTTCATCCCTCTTGGGAGAACAATGGTGAAGCGGTTGAGGAACTCGATCTCTGTTTCTTGCCGACAGATGAGGATCAAGCGGAGTTGGACGCTGGGATCGTTGTGAAGTTCTTGAAACGCTATTATTCTGTTTTGGCGAATAAGCCAAGGGCGTGGCATGACATGGTGGAGGGACTCGAGGGGAAAGTGACGTTGGCGCTTAAACCTCTTTAGAAGAGGAATGGATAGGAGATTCTAGACTAAAGGCTTCTATATTTATTGGGATTTACTGAAAATGTAAAATGGGGCTGTCCCGTAGGCTAGGACCTCCCCCTATTGGTGGAAGTCCTCATGGATATGTGTAACCATCTTTAAGGTAGATACCCCTCAAGCTCTAAAACCTCATTTGGACAGCCCCATCCCTACCAACCAAAATCCAAAGTCTTGCCAGTCTCCGCCAGTGTCTTGATATTGCTCAGAATCATCCACCAACTAGCCTTGGTAGTCTCGAAGCTTGGGTGGTTGGGTGTCCAATTATCATTGACCAACGTTAGTTTTGTGCAGCTCCCAACCGTCTCAAGTGACAACGTCATTCTAGATTCAAAGTCCGCATGATTCGGGTTGTAAGATGGACCGGCATGTTCGGTGCAACTAATGATCTTCTCCGGCTCGTAAGCTAAAATTTTACCGTATACATGAACGGTTTCCTCACCGTCATTACCAGGCCCCACGTAGGCATAATCGGATCCGATCTCAAAAGTAGACTGAAGCACACTGCCAAAAAGAATCTTACGCGTCCCCTCCGGAGTCACGAGAATATCCCACACTTCCTTAGGTCCTGCTCCAATGTAAAATTCATATTTTAATTCCATATATTTCCACTCCTTCGGTATGTGATATGATTAAGTATAGATGATTCTACAACCTATGTATTGTAAAAACGCGACAAGGAGTGAGCGAAGTGATTCCCAAAGCCTCCAAGCCCAGCCTAGGCATTATGAATCTGCAGCAAGGTGAGCAGAAATTCCAGCTTTCGCGGCATAACCCCTCCGAAGATCTAGCCTATTTCATCCGACATTACTGGATAGTTAGGTGGGATTTAACCGATCAGGAGCCTTATTTGCAGCATGTTATCCCGAATCCCTGCGTTAATCTCCTCGTTGAACCAGGTCGAACGGCCATCTACGGCCCAGGGAAAGAGAAGTATGGGCATTATCTGCAAGGCCAAGGATGCGTGTTCGGCGTCAAATTCAAGCCTGGCGGATTTTACCCTTTTTTGAAACAGCCGATTTCCGGTTTGCTGAACAATCCGATGAGCGTCCAGAGTGTTTTTGACATCGATCCACGTCAACTTGAAACAGATGTTTTTGCTCAAAAGGAAGAACATCTTACGGTTTCACATATCGAGCAGCTGATCCGTCCCAAGCTTCCCGAACAGGATGAACAGGTCGCTTTTATTAATCAGATCATCGATCATATCAATCAGAAGCCTGATCTCACCAAAGTCGATACCCTCTGCGATGACTTCAATGTGAATAAAAGAACGCTGCAGCGCCTGTTCGACCACTACGTCGGAGTTAGCCCCAAATGGGTAATCAAGCTGGCCCGAATCCAGAATGCAGCTGAGACGACGGATCTAAACCAGAGGCATAACTGGTCCAAGCTCTCGATGGATCTCGGTTACCATGACCAGTCGCATTTCATCAAGGACTTCAAGTCCATTATCGGCCAGACTCCTGATGAATATGCTCGCCTGACGGTATGATAAAGAGACCGGCACCTTGCTGCCGGTCTCTTTCATTTGAAGAGTGATACTTAATCCTGCTCCTTACAATTTAAACCGGTGAGCCATGAACTGCATTTCCGATGACATGATTTCCAATGATTCCGAAGAGGATGTCAACTCCTCCATTGCTGCGAGCTGCTCTTCCGTAGACGAGGAAATCAGATGCGCCAAATCATTGGTCTGGTTCGCCATTCGTTCGATCTCCTGCAAAGAAGCGGCGATTTCCTGCGAGCTGGCAGACATCTCTTCGGCAGCTGCCGAAGCTTCCTGCACTTGATTCACAACGCTCCGTGTTGCGTCGAGAATACGAACAAAAGCCTGTCCCGTATGTTGGATCGCGCTCACACCCGCAGAAACCTCTTGTTCGCCTTTTTCCATCGCCTCACCAGCATGCTTCATATCTAGTTGGATGTCTTGGATCAGCTCAGCAATTTCAGCAGCTGATGCCGAAGAACGCTCGGCCAGCTTTTTGACCTCACCCGCTACGACCGCAAATCCTTTACCTTCATCTCCAGCGCGCGCAGCTTCAATGGATGCATTCAAAGCGAGTAGATTGGTTTGAGTGGAGATATCCGTGATTACCTGGACGATGTCCCCAATATGCTGAGAACGTTCCGTAAGCTTCTCAACAATCTTCGCGAGATCGCCCACTGTAAGACTTACAGCATTCATTTGCAAGGTTGACTCCTTAATCAGGCGGTTACCTTGCTCCGCTTCCTGCAGCGTCATCTCTGATGCTTCGTATGCGGCAGACGAGGTGGTCGCGATCCGCTGAATGCCAACAGCCATTTCTTCCATCGCCGTCGAGCTTTCATTGACACTACGGGCCTGCGTTTCGTTGCTTATGACCATATCTTCAATAGAGGTCGAAATTTGATTACTCGCTTTTGTCGTTTCCCCAATGGACTGGTTGAGTTCATGAGAAGAGTCCGTTAACTTATCTGAATTGGTTAAGAGCCCTGAAACAATTTGGCGTAAATGGTCGTGCATCGATTGAAATGAAACCGCGAGTTCACCTATTTCGTCGTTATTGCTTACTTTTATCTGGGCTGAACGAAGATCTCCCATAGCAAACTGTTCCGCCTGCTGGGCAAGCTGTTTAATCGGTCTGGAAATATGGAAGGCAAATAACGTCATCACCACGCCTCCGATTACCCAGCAGCAAATTAACGTAATGAGGATCGTGTTCAAAATATGAACTTGTCCCGCATTGTAGTCCTGCATATAGGAGCCTGCCGAAATGATCCAACCCCAATCCGAATTCGCGGCCTCGGAATATGCAATTTTTCTCCCTTCTTTTGTAGAGTTGGGAAGCGGCCAATTATAGATCGTGAAATCTCCGCCGCTCTTTCCTTTTTGAATCATATCCTTGATGTAAAAAAAGCCGTCTTTCGTCTGTTTATCTATTATGTTTTGGCCCTCCAAAGATGGGTGTGCCAGCAAGTCGCCGTTCGCATTCAGAATGAAGAAGTAACCGTTGGCACCGAGATTAATTTTAGCATTGATCGAACGCTTTCCATCCTTCTTAGCTCCAAGCAATATTTCCTTCACTCTTTCTTGAGCATCTTCTTTCGACATCGTTCCCTGTTTCGAAGCTTTTTCAAAAGCCTCCGTCAGCTCCAAAGCCATCTTGACTGAATTTTTCAAATTGCTTTGAATCAATTTATCAGTTTCTTGGGTTGAAACATTATAGGTAATGGCACCTAACACTAATATGGGTGTTAACAGCAAAAGCAGAGAAACCAACATTAGTTTTTTGCGTATGGTTAATCGCCATATTTTTTTATTTTTCGACATCCTTACCCCTCCTCAGGTCTATGACTATAGTCCTAATTGTAAGATAAGTGTGAATTTTTTGCCATCGGTTTCCTTGCCAATATGATGTAACTTCATGAACTCTTTGTGAAATTTTACCTATTATTTTTTACGTGACCAGATACGGTGTATTTTACGGACAGCGAATAGATAGACGATGAAGGGGGTCGGCACCTGAATGATCCCCCAGATCCCCCAGAACCATGGGTATTTCGCGCTGCGTTTGCGTGCATCCGTGAACAGCCATGTGCTTTGCGCGAGTAGAAGAAGGGGGATAGCGATCCATGCCCAGAGGGGGAGTTGGTCCCATTTTGGATCATTTATTTTCATAGTGGTGTTCCTCCTCTTTGCGAACGAGAAGCCAGACCAAAGGCGCTACAACAGCTAGAGCTTGAAAAGTAATGAAAACAACTGGCTGTGCATGCATCATTGCATATAAGAGCGAGAGCAGCAGCAAGGCGGTTATCCACAATACGAGCAAGTCTCTCCAGAGCTTTGAACGCTGTTTGTTTTGTGTTTCAATAATTTGCTGATCGAACCAAGAGGGGCTAGGTGTGAAAGCTGGGAAGAGTTCATCGAGCCTTTGAAGCCCTTCTTGCAGCTGTTGTGCTGCCATCTCATCCGTACTCTCTAGCCTTCGATAGACGTCACTGCCTTGATCACTCTGGCCCTTATCCTGATTCTTGCTCCCGTCGTTTTTAGAAACTTCTCTTTTCTTCGGGTCTTCCGTTTCCATCTACGTCAGCTCCTTTCGTAATTGTTTCAGTGCGTGATGCACTCTAGATTTGGCTGTGCCCTCTGCAATGGAGAGCATCTGCCCAATTTCCTCATACGTGTAGTTATAGTAATGTTTGAGAATAACCGGGATACGGCTCTCCTGCGGCAGCTCTGCCAGGGCATTCAGCACATCAGGCCATGCCTCATGTTGATGTCCGGCCTGCCACTGCATCTGACGTAAGGATTGCTGCTGCTCTTGCTCCTGCCAACGCTTCTCGCGTTTGCGCCGTCTTCCTTGATCAATGAACAAGTGAGTGGCGATGGTTACGAGCCAAGATGAGAATTTGGACTTCCCGTTGTACAGCTTTATTTTTTCGATACATCGGATCATGGTTTCTTGCGTAATATCCTCAGCCATCGGTGGATTAAGCGTTATTTTCAACAAATACTTGTAAACAAAAGCATAGTGCTGCTGCAGCAGCAAGGACAGAGCGGCGTTGTCCCCGCGTATGGCCTGACGAATTAATTCGTTCTCTTCCAAGTGAGTGAACATCCTCTCTGCCTGAATTCATAGATAGTACGAACAGCTCCACTACATCGTTCATTGTACACGAAAATATATATAAAATTATTTATTAGCTTACCACGCCAATGTTCAGACATGTATAATGACATCAGGTAAGCACATTAGAATGATGGAGGATAACCTATTGAAACAAGGCATATTACCAAGAGCAGGACTGTCACCGCAAGAGCTGGAGGAAGTTCGGATGCTTTGGGAGGTTTGTAATAGCCATGACCATATCGAGATTAAACTGAATTGGAGCACACTGTCGAACCGTCCGTCTGGCGTGACGAATGACTTTTTATTTTACCAAAATGACCGTATTGTCGGATTTTTGGCCATATATAGCTTTATGTCGACGGAAGTAGAAATTAGTGGGATGGTGCATCCAGAGGCGCGGCGCCAAGGTATTTTTAACCAATTGGTTCAAAATGTGATAGCCGAATGTCGGCGCAGGGAAGTTCCGAAGCTGATTTTCATTAATGAGCGCGGGTCGGAGAGCGGCAAAGCTTTCCTGACGAATCTTGGTGCAACATACAATTTTTCTGAATATGTCATGGAGCTTCAAGAGCAAGCGGATGTGACTTCGCAAGATCTAGATGATAGAGTTGCCATTCGTTTGGCGGATGCGCAGGATACGGAGCTGCTGGTTAAGCTCAATATGTCAGGGTTCGGCATGTCGGAGAGCGACACGAGAGAGTATGTTACCCAAACCATTAACGGCGATAAAGAGCGGACCTGGATTGCAGAGCTTGGCGAGCAGAGAGAGCCTATTGGGAAGATTGGAGCCATGGTCGAGGCGGAAGAGAGTGGATTCATCTATGGTTTTTGTGTAGTGCCGGCGTATCGTGGCAAAGGCTATGGGCGGCGCATTTTGAGCCAAACGATAACCGAAATAAAGCAACAGGATCGCGCTAGTTTCATTAAGCTTGAAGTCTCTGTTGAGAACGAGAAAGCGCTAGGCCTATACGAATCATGCGGCTTTCAAACGAAGAATGCGAATGACTATTACGTGCTTTTACTCAGCTAAAAATGTCCCCGAAAAAAGAAAATGATAGAGTGGCAACAATGAACTATGCCAGGGAGAAGCAGCCAAAAGAAGCACCCGATAGAAGAAGGACACTTTGAAAAAAATGACCTTCTTCTATCGGGTCTTTTTGCATTTTTAGTCAATAAATAAGATAGGTTGGGGACTACACATGCGAAATAGTGGGAGTGAGGGGGTGTGAATTCATCTTCTCGGCTGAACCAATTCAGGCCATTTTTCAACAAATAGGCTCAAAATGTTGTACGAAATGCAACTTCAACTCACAAAATAGCCTTTAGGCATGTAAATTGTTGTAGAAACTACAACATTGGTAACAGCTATAGCTGATCTACCTTCACCAAGCTGCCGAACGAATCTAAAATCGAATTCTGGAGCGTGCTTTTCAGTATGCTTTTCTAATGAAAAATAAGCTCGGATGAATCACTGATGATCGTGCCTGTATTCTGGCCTTCACAAATCTCTTTCATAGAGCCCGGCTTATCGAAGTTGAAAACATGCATGGGGATTTGATAATCTCGCGCCAGTATGAAGGCGGACTGATCCATGACCTTGAGATCATTTTGGATAACGTCGTTATAGTGAAGTGATTTGTACTGAAGTGCTTCCTTATGGTGCTTCGGATCTTTGTCGAAAACACCGTCAACCCCCTGCTTCGCGACGAGAATCGCTTCACAGTTGACTTCAATGGCTCTTTGGACCGATGGATAATCGGTGGTGACGAAAGGCTGTCCATTGCCGCCTGCAAAAATAACGATGTACCCTTTTTCCAAGTGATGAATGGCCCTCAGTCGGATGAAAGGCTCCGCTACAGAAGAGAGAGGAATTGCTGTCATGACGCGCACTTCAGCTTTGCTCTTCGCTTTAAGAACACCGCGCAGCATCAAGCTGTTGATGACGGTAGCCAGCGTCCCGATATTATCAGCCTCTGCCTTCTCGATTCCCCAGCTCTCGCCCATATTCCCGCGAAAAATATTGCCTCCGCCTATCACGATGCACACTTCCACACCTAGATTGACAACGGTCATAATCTCATTGGCAATGTGATTAAGCTGCGTCGGATCGAAGCCAAACTCGTTATCTCCAGCTACAGCCCCGCCGCTAAGTTTAATTAAGACCCTCTTGTACCGCATATCCATCTCTCCTCTCAGATGAGAAAATTTGTACCCATAAAAAAACACTAAAGCAATGAATGCTTTAGTGTTCCATGAATGAGAAATAGGAAAAGACCGCGTTTCTAATATCAACTGGACCCTTCATACGCCTCACACCTTCCGTCTATTATTAAAAGTTATTGTACACGAATCAAGAGGAGGAATGCAATTTCTGCGGCACACGCATATGAACGAGCAGACCAATCACGACAAGGACCAAGAGAGAGCCTAAGGCTACGCGGCTTGCTAGGTTGCCAGATGACGCTAGCGCCCAGGTAATCGATCCATAAAGAGCGGGACCAACGATCGAGGACACTTTACCCGAGAAGGCGAACAATCCGAAGAATTGACCGCGTTTCTCTTCCGGCGTTAGCTCGACAATCAGTGTCCGGGATGTGACCCACATAGCACCCATCGATACACCATACAAGCTGCCGGCAACCCAGAATATACTCTGACTAGTCGCAAATGCTGCTAAGGAGATCGCAATAATAAGGATGAAGGCGACGATGGTCACCGCTCTTTGGGGGCCGATACTTCTGGTCACATAGCCGAAAAGGAACGAACCGATGATGCTCGATACCGTTGAAACGAGGTAGAGCAGAATGAATTGCCCCGTGGTGAAGCCCATAACCGTATTCGCATAAATGGCCATCACCGCAATCGCCGTGGCAATCGCATCGTTAAAGAAGAAGTAGGCGATCATGAACAAGAAGGCAGCGCGGAACTTTCTTGCTTCTTTAAACGTATCCCAAATCTCACGGTACCCGCTGAGGAGCGACTTTTTCTCACTGACGGGCTTTTGGGGCTTCTCTTTGTAAAAAAACATAATAGGTAGAGAGAAGATCAGAAACATGAGTGCACTAGGGATAAACGTATTTTCAAAATGATTGCCATTGATCAGTGGGAACACGACAAGTCCAATTAATGTGCCGACATAACCAACCGCTACGCCAACTCCGGAAATGATGGGAATCTCACGAGCATTACCAAGATCCGAAATCATTGAATCGTAGAAGATTAAGCTTGAATTGTAAAAGAATTTGGCGACCATAAAAAAGAAAATTACGCCTAGTAAGGAGGTGTTGAGTCCCATCCACTGCTGGTCTATGTGCCAAAGAGCTGAAGTGCCCATGAGCAGAGTTGCCACGATAGCAATAAGCGTGAAGGGGACGAGGTAAGCCTTCTTTTTGCCCGTCCGGTCAATCCATACCCCGAATAAGGGAGACAACAACACGAGGAAAAAGCTGGATATCGCATTGGAGTAAGTAATGAAAGTACTGGCAATCTGATTCAATTCCTCGCTCTTGCCTAGCGTTTCTTTTAAATAAAATGGATAAAACACAGTCACGATATTGGAGGAAAAAATCGTATTTGCGAAATCGTACATCGCCCAAGCGAATATCGGTAATGAGAACAACAGGGTCCAGACTTTACGTGCTTGCACCTGGTTGGAAGCGGATTCAAGCTTTGCCACTAGGGTCACACCTTTCCTTCGCATCAAATGGTATTTCTCTAGTATATTGGCTACAAGACCGGGAAATCCCTCTGTCTTTACAATAAAAAAACTCTCCCTTTAATTTAAATTAGAAGGAGAGTGAGTAAGCCGCTATGTTGAATGGAATGTCTGATCGAAGGCTCACTAAGATGCGTTATGCATCTGATTGCGGTTTTTTGATTTCGACTTCGATCATATCCATGCTCTCCTTCATTCCAAGCACATCGATGCCGTTGCGCTGTAAGGTGGTCGAGAGCTTCTCTTTATTTTGGGCAGGGAACACGTACGCATTATTTTGCTTATTATCGAGGAGACGTTTTGCCACCTGGACGAGACGTTCCATGGTGAACGGCTTTTTGAGATATTTCTCAATCTCTTTCTCGTGATAATCATGAGGCGGATCAAGCGCAGTTGAAACGATAACAGGGGTCTGATAGTGCACCGGATGACGGTATAAATCAGCGATGAAATCCCAACCTGTCTTGGCGCCTTCCAGATGAATATCGACGATGAACAGAATCGGTCCCTCGCCTTTACAGCGATTAAGCGCGATAATGCCCTCTTCGGCAGAACGAAGCTGCATGGAGGGGAGCCCCAACTTGTTCAGCGCAACTTGAATTAATTTGGCCAGATTATCGTCATCTTCGAAAATAACAATTTGACCATCCATATTTGAAATCTCATATTGATCGAATTCGATTCGGAATGTCGTACCTTGTCTCATTTCGGATGTGTAAGAGATATGTCCGCCATGTCCTTCTACAATCTCTTTCACAATAGCGAGACCTAAGCCCGTACCGCCAATTTGACGTCTGTCCGAGTTATCGACACGAAAGAACTTGGTGAACATTTGGTCACGGGCTTCCTCTGGGATGCCGAGACCGTAATCTTGAATCGCTATGTTGATCTTACCTTGGTCGACAGTAAGGTGGATATCAATGTGATCTGCTTCAGGCGAGTACTTAATCGCATTGCTGATCAGGTTGTCGAATACTTGACGAATACGATCTGCATCGGCTCTCACATATAGTTCTGCTTCTTGCTGATGAATGAGAATACGATGACTATGCTTATCCTGCCACTGTTCGGCGATCTCTTGCAAAGTAGGCAGCAGATTGACTGGGGAGAAATGATACAGTTGTCGGCCTGATTCCATCCGCTGTAAATCAAGGAAATCGTTAATTAAATTCGATAAGCGATGCGCTTCTTTATTAATGGTTTCCATATATTTCTTTTGCTTCTCTTGTGAAAGCTCGCGATGCAGCAAGATCTCGATAAAACCAAGCACACTGGCAAGGGGAGTTCGCAGCTCATGAGAGACAATACTAATGAATTCATTCTTCATTTCATCAATACGCTCTTCTTCGGTACGATCACGAAATACGAATAAGTAGCCTTGCTGTTCGGTATCTTCACCGACCACGGTTGCATATAGCTCCGCGTGTTGGACCTGATCCTCGAGCTCGAAACTAAAACGTTGTGTGAGATTTGACAGTGAGCCGTCAATCAACGCTTCAATGGAGGAAGCGACGCCTATAAAGCTCGGAGAATCGGCAGCTATTTCGTGACAGCTATCGACCAGGTTCTCACCTATGCGTTCATTTAAACTGAAATACCGACTCATTCGATGATTGGAGAACAGGATGGTACCTTGCGAATCACACATCATCATGCCCTCATGTGCGGATTCCAAAATATTTTGAATCAGATCGCGCTGCCCTTCGATGAGCTGCTTCTCTGTTATTAATTGATCATTGAGCTCTGCTAAGCTGGCCGCTTGCCTCAGCCTCTCGTCGTTCATCACCTGCGCGTAGAAGGCGAGTCCGAACTGACGAACTAATCCTTTGGTCAATCGTTCGTTATTTTCTTGAAAAATAGAGCTTTGATAGTTCGTAAGCAGCAAGAAGCCAATGACCTTCTGTTTATCGTCCATGAGAGGGACATATTGATCGACAGCTCGTGTCATTCCCCCATGAACACCTTGTTCATGACCTGATATATCTCGTGTATGAACAATAGGCGTTCCTTCATCGAAAACACGCATAGCCGGCCCAAAAAGCTCTCGCTGATTCAAATTAATATGTTCTTTCGGATAACCAATGGAATGAATAACTTCATAAGAAGTAGAGTCCTCTGCGTGACGTTCCATGACGACCAAAGCCGCATCCTGGGACAACGAATTGAGCAGGGCAGGCAGCGTATGTTTCAAGAAATCTTTCAACTTCACATAGCCTGTAAGCTTCTCCTGATAGGACGAGATGAGTTCCAAATCCATTTCTCGTTCGGATAGCTTCGCGAGTGTGATCTGCTGCTCCTCCTGCTGGGCCATAATCTCCTCATTCTGCGTTTCCAAGCTTTCTGCCATATAGCGATACGTTTCCTCGCTTCTACGAATCTCTTCTTCAGCATGATAGGCTCGATAGGAAATGAAAATGGACATCCCACCTGCAATTAAGGCAATAATACTGCCGACCATTGTAATCGTTCGTGAGGTTTTACCTGCATGAAGGGAAGCCGTATAGGCATCTGACGTGATTTGATCTATGGTCTTCTCGATACTTACATGAACAACTCGGTAGCGATCCATCATCGTTTTGCCGGACGCAATGCGAGCTTTCGATTCTTCTGTTTTTCCTGCACGAACCAACTCCAAATGTGTGTCGAAAAACTTCTGTAAATTATTAATAGCTGGTATGGCTTGCGTGTCCATAATAAGCTGCAAAGTGGGATACTTTTTATCGTATTGGCTGATCGTGTTCAGATCAAGTTCCAGCTGCTTTTTACCAGACGTATAAGGCTCGAGGTACTGCTCATTACCTGATATTTCAAAACCGCGAATACCCGTTTCTTGGTTAATTAAATCTGTAAGCAGGCTGTTCGTTGTGTTGGAAATCGGAATGGAATCGTGCACGATCGCATCACTTTCATTTTCCATATTACGAGAAGCAATAAAGTTGGAGACACTCACAAATACGAGTAAAACGACGATTAAAATAACATATAGCATGGAGATCCGAGATCTCATGAATGACTTCATAGCAAATGGTCACCTAGATTCTAATAGGATGAAAGGATGTAATAAAAATTCGACATGACGCAACAAATTCCTTTTAAAAACGACCATGTTATGTTTTCTTCCATGAATGCATTGCAAGATGTGGAAATGTCGTTTAAAATATGATTCATTACACGATGGAACTAAATGGAACGAAAGATTTAAGATCATCGAAGTTTGCTTGAGGAGGGCGCACAGTGCAGGCTATAGACAGCAGGATTCCGCCACTACATGAAGTACGTCCATTCTTCCAACCCATACTTTCACTTCAGAGCCAAGAAATCATCGGCTACGAAACACTGGGAAGACGGATTCGGGAGAGTAGTGTCGAAAGTTTGGGGCCTTTTTTCAAAAATCCTGACATTCCCGAAGACATGCAGCTTCAGATTGATCGGCATTTGAGAGAGCGGGCGATTGAACGGCTGGCTGAGACTCAAGATGAGAGTTCCTTATTCATCAACTTAAAGCCTTCATGGATCTATCAGACCTATAAGCGCACAGGTGTGCTGCCGACTATCGAACTATTAAGGAAATATCAAATAGATCCAGCGCGTATCGTGATCGAAATTACCGAAGAAGAATTCACAGGGAAGCTTCACGAACTGACGCAAATTGTAGAAGTATATCGAGAATTCGGCTGTACCATTGCCATTGACGATGTGGGCAGCGGGTTTAGCAATTTCGACCGAATCGCCAGTCTACAACCGAAGATATTGAAGATCGATCTTAATATTTTGAAAAAAAGCGCCACCCACGCCGGCTACAAGGCGCTGATGCAATCCTTTTCCATCCTAGCGGCTCAAATGGGGGCCTCCCTGCTCGTCGAAGGAGTAGAAACGAAGCAAGAATTGCGCAGTGCTCTTCAAGTCGGAGCAAGATATGTGCAAGGCTATCTCTTCTCCAAAGCTGAACCGCAATTACAGCGCCGAGATGCCTTCAAGTCTATGCTGAAAGAGGAAATGAAACACTTTGGTCAAGATGAACTTGGGCGCTATAGCCGACTTTTGACCATTCATCAAAGTCTAGATTTGCTTATCTATTCTTCGGTCTGTATAGCAACAGCTGAAGATGCAGATCGTGTCATCGAAAATATCATTAGCAACGTGTCGGAAAATTGTATACGTATGTACATATGTCGTGAGGACGGCTACCAAATCTCGTCCAACTACAGCCGCAAAGACGAAGCATGGAGCAAAGATGAGAGCTATCGCGGGGCAAACTGGACATGGAGACCCTATTTCATCTCCAACATCATGATGATGAACCTGCAAAAACAAGGGATCCTATCCCAAGCTTACACAGACTTGGACACCTCGCATGAGATTCAGACTTATTCCTGTGCGTTGGGAGAGGGCTTTTATTTGTTTGGGGATTTGATGATTTGATTTGAGAGATTGATAGGAGATATATAAGAGATTGAGAGATTGATAGGAGATATATAAGAGATTGAGAGATTGATAGGAGATATATAAGAGATTGAGAGAGCGTGTTTGAGAGAGTACGTGGCGTGGAGCTTGAATGAGAAAGTGCGTGAAAGAGAGTGTTGTATGAGATAGTGTTTGACAGAGATCGCGTATGTGATAGTGCGTGTAAGAGAGTGTGTATGAGATAGTGTGTGAATGCGAAGTGCGTAAGAGATAGTGCGTGAATGCGAGTGTTTTGTGAGAGGTTACCTCGGGTGGCCTTTTTTGCGTTGGAGCAAAATCTTAACCGAACAGATATCTGAGCGCCTAGACTCATACTCAGAGCCGGAGCCAGGGCTAGGGCCAGGCCAGGGCTAGAGCCAGAGCCGGAGTCAGAGCCAGAGCCAGGGCCAGAGCCAGGGCCAGAGCCAGGGCCAGAGCCAGGGCCAGAGCCGGAGCCGGAGCCGGAGCCAGGGCTAGGGCCAGGGCCAGRGCCAGAGCCAGAGCCAGAGCCAGGGCCAGACCCGGAGCCRGAGCCAGRGCCAGGGCCAGGGCCAGGGCCAGAGCCAGAGCCAGAGCCAGAGCCAGAGCCAGGGCCAGAGCCGGAGCCGGAGCCGGAGCCAGGGCTAGGGCCAGGGCCAGGGCCAGAGCCAGAGCCAGAGCCAGCCAGAGCCAAAGCCAGAGCCAGAGCCAGGGCCAGGGCCAGACCCGGAGCCGGAGCCAGCCAGAGCCAAAGCCAGAGCCAGAGCCAGGGCCAGGGCCAGCCAGAGCCAGAGCCAGAGCCAGGGCCAGAGCCAGAGCCAGAGCCAGAGCCAGAGCCAAACCCAAACCCAAACCCAAACCCAAACCCAAAGAAATAGCTACTCCAAGTAATCTAGAAACTCCGCGAACGAGCTAATATTGGCCGAATTGACGGCAACAGGATGCGATTAGAAACAAATACATGCAAAAAGTACATCAAATTATGATCAAATTTTCATTTTCGGATGAGATGATGCATTTTGTGCATCAAATATCCTCATTCCGACTCAAAATGGGCGGTATGTGTTGATTTTGCTGTAGTTTTTGCAGCAAAACTTTTGAAAATCGGTTATCTGCTGAAAAGAGATGCACTATTTGCATCAAAGTGGGCGAAGTAGCTTTGGTGATTAGTGGTTAAATTCATTCGTCGAATATAGGCAAAAGGAAATCCTGCATAAAACTATGCAGGATTCTAACAAACATATTATGAGGCGCCGTGGCGTGCCTAAACCTAAACTCTGGTCCAAGGCTGAAGCCCCGAGGTCCAAGAGCCCAAATCCAAGCCAAAGTCCAAGTCCTCGCCCAAAGCCCGAAGGCCCGCGAACCGCGAACCGCAAACCGTGAACCCCGAACCCCGAACCCCGAACCCCACATTCTTAAGCCTCGACCCACTCGCGGCGCAACGAGAACAGATCGCGAAGCTCGTCGGTCGACAGCTCGGTGATCCAGTTCTCACCGGAGCCGACGATTTGTTGGCTAAGGCCCAGCTTGCGCTCGATCATCTCATCGATGCGCTCCTCAAGCGTGCCCAGCGTCACGAACTTGTGCACCTGCACATGACGCGTCTGGCCGATACGGAAGGCGCGATCCGTCGCTTGATTCTCGACGGCGGGGTTCCACCAGCGATCGTAGTGGAACACATGATTCGCCGCCGTCAGGTTGAGCCCGATGCCGCCGGCCTTCAGCGAAAGAATGAACACATTCCGCTGTTCGTCGACCGGCTGGCTGACGTCTTGGAAGTGCGCGATCATCTCATCGCGCCCATTCTTCGGCGTTCCGCCGTGCAGGAACAGCACTTTCTCGCCAAGCTCCTGCTGCAGCACATGCTGGAGCAGGTTGCCCGTCTCCACAAACTGCGTGAAAATCAAGCATTTGTCGCCCTCTTGTCGCAGCTCCTGCACCATCTCAAGGAGGCGCTCCAGCTTGTTAGAGCGTCCGCTCCACGGTGCGTGGATGCCTTCTTTGAGCAGCAAAGCAGGGTGATTGCAAACCTGCTTCAGCTTCGTCAGCGCGGCGAGAATGAGACCTCGCCGCTCCATAGCGGAGAGCTTATCCAGACGATCGAACATGTCTTGGATGTAGTTCTCATACAGCGAGCCCTGCTCGGCGGTAAGCGAGATGAACGTCTTCGACTCGTTCTTCTCCGGCAAATCCAGCTGAATCGCGGGATCTTTCTTCTCACGGCGCAGCAGGAAAGGGCGGATCAGCTTCTGTACCTTGCCGATCGTCTCGCTATCGCGCGTCTTCTCAATGGCATTCACATAGCGGTGTGTGAATTCGCGAACCGTGCCCAGATAGCCCGGGTTCGCAAAATCAAAGATCGACCACAGCTCCGTGAGTCGATTCTCAATCGGTGTTCCCGTTAACGCAATGCGATGGTAACCATCGAGTCGGCGAATAGCGGAGGCTTGCTTCGTATAAGCATTTTTTATATTTTGGGCTTCGTCCAAACAGATGGAGTTCCAGGCAATTGAGCCTAGCTCAACCTCATCCAGATGGGAAAGCGTATAGGATGTCAAAACTAAGTCAACCTTGCCCACGACTTGTTCATTAAAAGCAGGTCCCTTTAAACGTTGAGGGCCATAGTGAAGATGAACCTTCAGAGACGGAGCAAAACGCTTAAGCTCCATTTGCCAGTTCCCAAGCACGGACGTCGGACATACCAGGAGGGAAGGCGTTTCGGGCTGCTCGTTTTCTTTCACAGTGAGCAGATACGTGATCCACTGGATCGTTTTCCCGAGACCCATATCATCGGCCAAACAGCCGCCTAGGCCGAAACGGCGCAGGAACAACAGCCAAGAGATACCGTCCACTTGATAGTGGCGCAGCGACCCTTGAAAGCTAGGCGGCGGCTGTATCGTCGGAATCGACTCCGCCTGCGTGAGCTGATCGACCATGTGGCGAAGCTGTTCGTTCAGCTCGACCTCCATCTCGATGTAGCGCATCGCTTCGGGGTCATCCTCAGCCGGCAGCAGCCCGCCGGCATCGCCTGCGAAGTGAAGCTCCAGCACATCGCGGAAGGAGAGGCCCTGCTTCTTCTGCACCTGCTTCATAATCTGCTCGACCTGTGCCATGAACAGCGGGTCGAGCTGAATCCAATTGCCGCGAATCTGGATCAGCTTGCGCTTCTCCTCCAGAAGCTGCCGGAATTCCTCTTCCGTCAGCTCCAAATCCCCAACAGCCAGCTTCCAGTCGAACTGCATCAGCTGGGTCAGCCCGAACATCGTCTCCCGTCCAGAACCGACGGAAGACTTGATCTTCGCGCGCAGCTTCGGCTTCATCTTGCGGATGCGCTCCCACCAGGCCGGCAGGAATACACTCGTCCCGGCCTCAACAAGCCGCACGCTTCCCTCTGCGAGGAAGCGCCAAGCCTCTTCCTCCGTCAACGTCTGACGGAGACCAGCACCCTCGCCCGCATCCAGCCACGGCAGGATGCGTACCCACTTCGCCGCGTCACGCTCTACGCGGCCAAGCTCCGGCAGCCACGCCTCCGGCAGCGGCAGCTCGCCCACGACCGGCTCGCCGCTGGGCGTCACCGTGCGCAGCACCTCCGGCGCAAGCCGGTCCTGCAGCAGCAATCGCAGCTGCCAGCCGGCGGCGTGCGCCAGGTCCGGCTCCACGAGCTGCAGACAGGTACGCATAGGCGACCGGTCTTGGCGCCAACCGATGGCGACGAGCCAATCCTCCTCGTCGAGCCATAGATCGGCGCCGATCTCACCGCGGCGCATCAACGGATGCGCGGCTTCGAGCTTGCGCAGATTGTCTTTCATGAGGCCGTCGGCGTCCACCCACTCGGGAATCAGGGCATGGATCCAGCGTGAAACAGCTGGGGTTTCCAAGGCTTGCAGTTCTTCTGGAAGCTGGAGCTTCCAGCCGATCTCGCCGGCTTTCCACTTTTCATAGTCCGGCATGAAGCTCCCGTACGAGAGTGCCTCTCGAACAGCCGGAGCAAGGCGCATCAAATCCGCACAGTCCTTATGCCAGCTAAGCTGTAGATGCTGCACAGGCTGCGGATCGCTGAAATAATCAAGCGCATCGAGCGGTAGCAGCTCGATGCCTTCCCGATTTTGCCACTCGCTGGGCTCCATGAACGTGCCGAAAAAAGAGGCGCGATGCCAAGCGAACAGCATATTTTTCAAATCAAGAGCATCCCAAATGCCGCCGTTCTCGCGGGTCCCCCATAGAAACAAAGAACCATTAGGTATGGAGCTAACGTGAACTGTCAGCGTGCTGGTTTCGATCATCGAATCCATTTTCCTTTCTTGAGCTCTTCTTGGAAAGCACGCAAGCGTGAGAACTTATCCGCTAATCGATATACGTAGTGCTCCCAGCGGTCGTCCTGTCCTAATTGTTTATAGATACCGTGCAGCTTTTTAAGCAGTCGAACAGCCGTCTTATAGGAAGCCCTATTTTTCTCCAGAACAGCCCGTTCAGCCGCTTGGTGATAGAGGGGAAGGAGTAAAGCCGAATCATGCTCTTCAATCGCTTTAAGCTCCATGCCATATAAGCTCAGTGGTGAAATGCGGTTAGCTAGTTGCAAGTCTACCCATTGCCGATACCGTTTTGTTTGCAGCAAATAAGCCGTGTAATAGTAATAAGAACGAGGCAATAGGGACTCCATCACCTGTACCCATTCGCTATCGGAATCTAGGTGCTTGGTCGTATCGAGCCAGTATTGGCAAAAGGTCCGGAAATCATCGTGATTTGCATTCGCAATCGACGTGAACAGCCAACGCAGCCAAACCAGCATGTTGTCCCACTGTTTATCGTTGTAATAATAGTTCAGGTAAAGGAAATAATCCTTTGCGCTGGGATGAGTGAGCTGCCCAAGACGCTCAAACGCGCTATCCGTATCCCCCTGCATAATATCAAAATGCGCTCTTGCCGCCAGAAGTGTATCCTTCTTCCGAGCTAAATGGTCCTTCTTCGTGAGAAGTGCGTCGAGGCGCTGAATTTCCTCTTTCTGTGCCGCGGAATGATTCGTTAGTTTCCACCAAATGAAGCGGTAAACAAACAACCAATCAATCGGACTATCCTTGCCCTGCAGGGAGAATTCCCCGAGCATTTTCATGGTAGATAGCCAGTGCTTGGGCTCTGCCTCGAAAGAGGTATTCACATCTGTGCGTTC
This sequence comes from Paenibacillus sp. Soil787, assembly GCF_001429545.1. GTDB lineage: Bacteria > Bacillota > Bacilli > Paenibacillales > NBRC-103111 > Paenibacillus_E. Next base: position 56,185 of record NZ_LMSP01000007.1, on the reverse strand, counting down.
CACGAATTCAACCAGCTTATCCTCACAATTTTTCGCGGCAATTTTGCAACCGTTCTCGTGATAATAAGACAAGTAGGAGCTTTTCGTTTCTTGATAAAATTGTTCGATTTTCCGCATCATGAAAAGCACGATATGGAACATGTAGAGCTCGCGGGTTGAACTTCTCCAATCTGCCGCATAGCCGGGCAAGGATTCCAGTGCGGAGTCGTAGAAGGTTTCGATCGAGTGCTGATGAGAAATGGAGAATCCATGGAATTTCCCTTCAAAAAAGCGATGCCAATCTACGGGCATAGCCTCTTCAAGAGGCACGTTGGCCTGTGCAGCTGCAGCAGCTTTGCGTTCCTGTATCAAAGTTGCCCCGCGTGCGGGTTTCTTCCGTGTGAGTATTTGTTGTTTTAACTGTTGAAGCAGCAGTTCCGGACGTCCATAAGGCGCATATAAGCTGAAGAAAGTGGCACCGATATGTTTGCAAAAGCCTTCATAGGAGCAGCTGCACTCACTAGAGGCGAAATTTTCTAAATTTAGCATGGTGCTCAGTATTTTTTTGCCTGCGACGGTCGCCTGAACGTTCAAGCCTTTCAGATCGACTTCGGTCACACGACCTTTATGGTAATACTCCCAGCCCTGCTCCAGACGGACGGCGTCGAAATGAAGCGGGATTTGCTTGATTAGGTAGTTCATTCGATTTTTGGGAATCTGCAGTTTCAGCATGTGTGCTTTCCTACCCTCCGAGCGGTACATTCCTTCTTCCATAGTAACAGATTTTTCCCGAAATTGCCCATTTCCACAGTTTATGCCAAAGAGGTTTTTTTTACACATCAGAAAATAAGTTCTCATCGAGTTCATAGGAGCTAATTACAATGTTAAAGCACACCGCAATTAGCTCAGGTAGGTGTTAACCCTGCATTCCTGCCTATAATATGATAAAGTGAAGCTATACGAAATGCTTTTGAAGGGAGACTGCGAGAGTGGGCATTAAATTTGGCAGAGAATATAAGGACATTGTTACTGATTTCGTGCGTGGCATTGAAATGGTTGATGGATTTTATGAGCTGTTGGAAATGAATGCGGACGACTGGCTGGAGCTTGATAAGGAAGATCAGGAAGAATGCCTGCGCACGCTGGCTGACGATATTTTTTATGGATTAGGAAGTGCACCTGTGATGCACATAGGTGCAGGATCCGTTCGCCATGATCCGAATAATCACGTGCTGAAGGTTCATGACGGGGAGAAGCTGGTTTCCGTCATCTATTTGGTCTAAATCAGGCAGAAGTGTGATATAGAAAGGTGTATGGAAGTTATGCTGGATGGAGCAAGGAAGGTCTTACAACAAGTTTATGGGTACCCGGAATTTCGCGAGGGTCAGAAGAATATCATTACGAATCTGCTTGAAGGTCGAGATACGCTAGGCATTATGCCGACGGGCGGAGGTAAATCGATTTGTTATCAAGTTCCTGCCATGCTCATGGAGGGCGTGACGTTGGTTATTTCACCGCTGATCTCCTTGATGAAGGACCAAGTGGATGCGTTAAGTGTGCTGGGTGTTCCAGCAACTTTCATTAACAGTACGCTGGAAGCCAAAGAAGTGGAACAGCGGATGCAAGGCGCCATGCAGGGCAAATATAAACTGCTGTATATCGCGCCCGAGCGGTTGGAGTCGGAACGGTTTCGTGCTCGCATGTCTGCGCTGAATCTTCCGCTTGTGGCCATTGATGAAGCGCACTGCGTGTCGCAATGGGGGCATGATTTTCGCCCGAGCTACGTGTCGATTGCTCCGTTCATTCGCGAGCTGCCCAATCGCCCGATTGTCGCAGCCTTCACAGCTACAGCTACTGCCGAGGTCACAGCCGATATTGCGAGATTGCTTGATTTGGATCAAGCGGGCATATTCGTCAACGGATTTTCACGGGATAATCTGGAATTGACGATTCTTCGCGGTGAGAATAAGCGGGATTATATTCAGAATTATGTGAAGGAACATACGCATCAGCCTGGTATTATTTATGCCGCTACGCGTAAGGATGTTGAAGATCTATATGAGACGTTGCGCAAAAAAGGCTTCGCCGCAGGGAAGTACCACGCCGGTCTAACCGACGAGGAACGCTCCTACATGCAGGAGGCGTTTCTATATGATGATATTCGCGTGATGATCGCGACGAACGCTTTTGGGATGGGCATCGATAAGTCCAACGTCCGTTATGTCATTCATTACAATATGCCGAAAAATATGGAGGCTTACTACCAAGAGGCCGGTCGTGCCGGTCGTGATGGAGAGCCGAGTGAGTGTATTCTGCTGTTCAGCGCGCAGGATATTATGACGCAGAAGTTTTTGATCGAGCAGAATCAGCTCTCGCCGGAGCGTAAAGCGAATGAGTATAAGAAGCTGCAGACGATGATCGATTTTTGCTATTCGCCACGATGCTTGCGGAACGTCATACTGCACTATTTTGATGAAACGAATATTAAAGATACTTGCGGCAATTGCAGCTCTTGCAAAGATGATCGCGATACGGTGGATATCACCGTCGAAGCCCAGAAGATCTTCTCCTGCATCCGCAGGATGGGGGAACGCTTCGGCATCTCGATGGTCGCCTCCGTGCTCAAAGGCTCGAAGGCGAAGAAGATTGTCGACTATCGCTTCGATCGTTTGCCGACCCATGGCATAATGCGAGATTTGCCGGAGAAAGAGATTTCGGATCTGATCAACGTGCTGATTTCAGAAGGGTATTTGCAGCTATCGGATGGTCAATATCCAGTTGTGAAGCTGCTGCAGCCCGCAGCAGAAGTGCTTCAAGGGAAGCTGCAAGTATACCAGAAGGTGCGTAAGCAGCAGGTTAAGGCTGCCGCTATCGATAACACCTTGTTCGAGCAGCTTCGCTTGCTTCGTCGGGAAATTGCTGCACGTGAGAAGGTGCCGCCGTATATTATTTTCGCGGACAGCACGCTGCGAGAAATGAGTGAGATTTGTCCGACATCGGAATCCGCCATGCTGCGAATCAAAGGTGTCGGCGAGGTGAAATACCGAAACTACGGGAAGCCGTTCCTTGACCTCCTTCGCACGTATGCGGGAGAGGGTGAATTGGGTGCAGTCGCCTACGATTTGATTAAATCAGAGGAGTGGTGATAGGTGAAGCTTGGGAACACTGACATCGATCAGAAGCTTGCGGAGGTGACGGGCTGGACGACAGACGATCACAAATGGATTGTGCGGAAGTATCGATTTACAGCATTTATGCAGGGCATAGATTTCGTGAACGAAGTAGCCCGTATTTCGGAAGCTCTTAACCATCACCCGATGATTGCTATCGATTATAAGATGGTCACGCTGCGACTTACGTCCTGGCATGCAGGCGGCTTAACTGATTTGGATTTCGAATCAGCAGCTAAATTTGATCAAGCTTTTACAGACATTACTACTAACAGTGGATCACCTGATTAAGCTCGGTCCGTTATATACCATGCAGTGAAAGGCAGCCATCCCAGTGGGAGTCCACCTTTCATACGTGTCTGTAATCGTAAAACCAGCTCGCTCGTACGTCTGAATCGCTCTTTCGTTCCAGACGAGAACTTCAAGATCAATCTCCTGTAGGGGCGTCCGGCGCTGGGCTTCTAGAACAAGGATTTGGACGAATTGGGTACCGATTCCGCTCCCCTTCCCGCAAAGATCCGGTCGAAGTCCTAGCCCTAAGCGTGTCACCCCGACAATGGGGAAGAATTGAACGAACCCAGATAATATTCCGTTTTCATCCACCACAGCTCGATACTGCTCAGCTCGAATTTGCGGGTCAGCGAATTCTGCTTGTTCTTGAAGCATAGTCTCCCATGGAGACCAATTGTATAAATCGTATGGAGGCGGATACCTCCAAGTGCAAAGTTCATCGCAATTCGCTTCCGTTAGGGGAACGATGCGCCATGGTAAGCTTGTATTCACCGTCATGTAATCAGTTATCATCCTTTCATCTTTGGTTGGAGGTTCAAATGGATTGGTATAGTCATATTCCAATTGGCACAATAACTCTATTTTCCATGCTCGTATTGGGACTAACCCTATTCCGGATCTCGCTGAAAACAAAATGGCCTATTGTGCTGCTTGTTTCCTTCGTGATTGCCTGTGTATCTAAATTATTTTTATCCCAGCAGTGGGCGGAGAGCTTGCAGCCTATGCTCATTATTGTAACGGAAGCGGTCTTTATTCACTATATATTTCGCGTGCGCAAACTGCATGCGCTTATGGTAGCGTTTCTTGGCTCGCTTGGCTATACGATTTATTTGGCCATTGTTCTATTTATCATGCCGCTCATTACCCCTATCTCAATTGCTGCTTATTTAGAGGGGCTTGATTCCACTTATTATGCTTTGAAAATGGCGGCCGCATCGCTTACATACCTCACGGCTTTGGTTCTGGTTAAGAAACGTTTAGGCTTTACCGTTCGAATCGAGTTAAGCTCCAAAAGTGCTTGGCTTCCACAGAAAAATGTCCTGCTGCATGTGTTTTTCTTTGCATTTGTCCTGTTCTCATTGGCTTATTATGGGGTTACGTTGAAAATAACGTCCATATTCTATTTCGCAGCAGGCTTATCCCTACTATTAGGGTGGATCATTTATCTCCTGTATCGGAAGGAAATGGAAGATATTTAACCGAGATTACCTTTCATCAAAAAGGCAAGATTTGGGGTACAATGAGTATATAGACTTAATAGGAATAGGAGGTCACCCTAAATGACCCAAGTTACGATTCGTGAAGCAGTAATGCAAGATATTCCGCAGTTGAAAACGTTAATGCTCGCTTATATTGTGGACTTCTACCAATATCGACAACCCGAAGATGAGAAGCTGAACGGATTGATTCACCTGCTGCTTGAGCAGAAGGAAGGTATTCAATTCGTAGCGGAGACGGAAGAGGGGACGCTGGTCGGCTTTGCGACCTTATATTTTACCTTCAGCACCTTGCGTGCGTCCAAAATAGCAATTATGAACGACTTATTCGTCATCGAGGCTGAACGTGGTCAGGGTGCGGCAGCAAAGCTTTTTGCTGCTTGCAAAGGCTACGCCGCAAGAAATGGATATGCCAATTTAACGTGGACAACGGCCAAAGATAACTTCCGCGCCCAAGCATTTTACGATAAAATGGGTGGAGATCGCAGTGATTGGCAGGCGTACTCCGCTAATCCGACGAGTGGAATGGGCGATTAATCGAATGACGAAAGTTGGTGGCATGAAACTGTGGAAAATATCGTAAGTCAAACATGGCTGCTAGGACAGCTTGGCGATGCGAACATCGTGATTGCGGATTGCCGCTTTGCGCTAGGACAACCAGAATCAGGCAGACAGAATTATGAGGAAGGCCATATAACAGGAGCCGTGTATGTAGACTTGGAAAAAGACCTCTCCGGTGCCAAAATGGCGCACGGAGGCCGGCATCCGCTCCCTGATCTAGGAGCTTTCTCTATCCTCGCGGGCAACCTCGGGATCGATGGTACGAAGACCGTCGTAGCTTACGACGATCAAGGCGGGGCCATGGCTTCGCGGCTATGGTGGATGCTGAAATTCCTCGGTCACTCCGAGGTATACGTCTTAGACCAAGGGTATTCAGCATGGAAAGCTGCTGGCTACCCGGTTACCGATGAAGTGTCCGCTGTGTTCCCGCGGACCTTCTCACCGAAGGTGCATCGCGCTATGCTTGCGAGCATGGACGAGGTCAAGGACAAGCTCGGTCGCCCCGGCACCGTGCTCGTTGACTCGCGCGAGGAGCGCCGCTACCTCGGCTTGGAAGAGCCGATCGATGCGGTGGCCGGCCACATCCCGGGCGCTCGCAGCTTCTTCTGGAAAGGCGTTCTCGGTGAGAACGGCGCCTGGTTGTCAGCAGCGGAGCAGGAACAGCACTTTGCCGCGCTGCAGGGCGCTGATGAAATCATCGTCTATTGCGGCTCCGGCGTGACGGCGTGCCCGAACGTGCTGGGCCTTAGCGAAGCGGGCTTTGATAACGTGAAGCTCTATAGCGGAAGCTGGAGCGACTGGATTTCGTATGAGGATAATCCAATTGCTAAGGGTGAAGAGTAAGAGGCTTTGAAACCGCGAGGGACGCGGGTTTGAGGGCTGTGACAGGTTGCCGAGAGGTGGGCTGCTGCGGCCCTTTTTTGGCTTTCCGTTCAACAATTTGCAAACAAGAAGTAGAGAAAACAGCCCCGGAAAATCCCCGGGACCAACAGTGAGGCAGTCGGGAAGGTGATAGCGGAAGCTGCTGAAGATCAGATGCTTGTGAAAGATCCGATCGATTAGTTCCACGAATCATCCACAACCCGACTAATTCTTCTGCCTGTCCAATCATCCACAACCCGACTAATTCTTCTGCCTGTCCAATCATCCACAACCCGCCTAATTCTTCTGCCTATCCATAAATCTGTATGATTTTTCGAATAGAATAGTCAGGATAAACGCTATAAGAAAGATTGTATATTATTTTTCATATAGAATTATCGATTTCACCATCATAGTCAAATATCTATATGATTTTTCATACAGAATAGAGCGAGTCGTAATGTCAAACCAAATCCGGACTTTGCATAGAGCCCACATATTCATAGTAAATGACCCGCCCGGACACTCCTCTTGCCACGGCCCGAAATTTCCCCTTTTCCACCAACCTGCGACAGTATTTAATGACAGTCATCGTATGCAACTCCAACTCCTTCGCCGCCTCGGTCGGGCGAATGACCCGATTGTGGCGAATTGCCGTTCGCATCAAGTCTCTTTCGATTTTTGAATAGTGTCTTTGAACCGTTCTTTTATTTCCATCCCCAGCCGACAGATAAGGTGACAAGCTGCTTCGCAAGGCGGAGAGGATGAACGAGGGATTCTCTTTTAACTCATCCAGAGAGATATAGAAGACCGTACAGTCTTGAGCCTGAAGAAAAAGTCCTCGGTTCAAATCCATCCGATACTTGGTTCTGTCCGTGCCATGCGAGCCAAAATCCATGATCTCAAATACAATACGTAAAGCTCCAACAATCCACATGAAATCGACAAAGTAGGATCTCCCTCGCCAGTCCTTTACTTCATATTCAGGATGCAGTCCGTGAAAATGTCCAACAAGCATCCACCAGATTCGTTCAACGAACAATTGATTTCCGTACCCATGGCCGCGGTTTAGAACATCGAGACGCTCCCCTCTTCTTCGCCTTAAATGATTACTAATCCAATTATCGTGCTCAATTTGGAGACCCATTTCCCGATACCTTTACCTTTCCATATTAGTTTAAAAACACAAAAACCCCGCCTCCTTTCCGATTTGGAAAGGAAGCAGGGCATTCTTTGCCACTCAGCTGCTACATAATAGCCATATTGTGACACAACATGGCTAGGGAGCGCAACAGGAAATAGAGTAAACTTACTGTATATGAAGGTGTTGAACGAAGAGAAATTACTCGAAAAATTGTCAAATTAAAAGAAATTTGAGCTTAACTACCTGAATAGCTTAGTGGGGGACATTCATTTCCAAATTGTAATTACTTCTTGACGAACAGCCTATTCGCATTCTATTATTCAATTAATTAATTGAATATGAAAGGATGAACGTTCATGGAATCTGTTCCTGAGGCAATCCCTTCTGCCAAAGAATTTAAAAATGAACTGTTTCAGCAGCTAGCCCGGGTGGGGAAGTGCCTATCCAGCGACAAGCGGCTTGAAATCTTGAGCTTGCTTGCTCAGGGGCCAAAGTCGGTAGAGAAGTTGGCCCAAGTCACGGAGATGAGCGTGGCTAACGTATCCCGCCATCTGCAGGTTTTGCTCGATGCCAGGCTAGTGAAGTTCAGCAAGAAAGGCACATATGTTATCTATTCGCTGGCTGATCCTTCAATTGCCGGGTTTTTGTTTGCTATGTGGCGAATTGGCGAGAGTCAGCTTGCGGACATCGAGCGGATTAGACAGGAATTTTTACACGGGTATGAGGATATAAGGACGCTTTCTTTGGAGGAAGCGATGGTAAAGATAGAGGCCGGGGAGATCATCCTGCTCGATGTACGATCGAGAGATGAATACGAGGCCGGTCATCTCTCGGGGGCCATCTCCGTACCGATGGAGGAGTTTGAACCTTATCTTCACAATCTGCCTAGGGCCGTTGAAGTTGTGGTGTATTGCAGAGGCCCCTACTGTATCAGTTCGACAGAGGCCGTTGCCAAGTTGCAGCTGGAGGGGATCACAGCATACAAGCTGGAGGGGGGAGAGCATGAATGGCTGAAGGAAGCGAATTAATAAGAGAATACATTTATTCTCCTGAGAAACAGCAGCAGCTCTATCGGAGATCGCTTATGATCGTGATCATCGCCCAACTATTCGGCGGAGCGGGACTCGCGGCAGGCGTCACGGTCGGAGCGCTGCTTGCCCAGGATATGCTCGGGACGGATAGCTTAGCTGGAGTTCCTTCGGCGCTATTGACGCTGGGCTCGGCCTCATCGGCGCTGCTTGTCGGACGGCTTTCTGGGCGTCTTGGCCGTCGGGTAGGCCTAACGGCAGGTTTTCTTGCAGGGGGGATTGGCGCGATCGGAGTCGTATTTGCAGCCATCGCTAATAATCTTCCGCTTTTGTTCGCTTCGATGCTGATCTATGGCGCCGGTACGTCGACCAACCTGCAGGCGCGTTATGCGGGAACCGACTTAGCTCAGCCTAAGCAGCGTGCGAGAGCTGTCAGCTTAGCCATGGTATTCACGACGTTTGGTGCGGTTGCGGGGCCGAACCTGGTGGGGGTCATGGGACGATTCGCGACATCTGTCGGCGCCCCTGCTTTGGCGGGCCCGTTTATGCTGGCGGCAGTTGCTTTTATCCTGGCGGGTCTGGTGATCTGGGTATTTCTCCGCCCAGATCCGTATAACGTCTCTAAAGCTATCGCCGAAGCGCATCAAGCGAATCCATCCCAAACAGCGGTTGATGCGGATCTCTTGGCGCCAGCAGTCCGTAATCGGGGGATCATCATCGGGACGACCGTGATGGTCTTAACGCAGCTCGTGATGGTCGCCATCATGACGATGACGCCGGTCCATATGAAGCATCACGGACATGGGTTGAGCGCAGTGGGCATGGTGATCGGCATTCATGTCGCGGCGATGTTTCTGCCTTCCTTGGTAACGGGTGTTCTCGTGGACAAGGTCGGGCGTATGTTCATGTCCTACGCATCGGGGATCACGTTGCTGTTAGCCGGATTGCTTGCCGCATGGGCGCCAGCCGATTCGATGGTCTGGCTCATAGTCGCTCTGGCGCTGCTGGGACTCGGTTGGAACTTCGGTCTGATCAGCGGCACTGCACAGATCATCGATGCGACAACTCCGGCCACGCGCGCCAAGACACAAGGGACGGTGGATGTCCTGGTATCATTGGCGGGGGCATCGGGTGGAGTGTTGTCGGGCATGGTCGTCGCCAATTCCAGCTTTGCTGTCCTCTCTCTGGCGGGCGGGTTCCTGTCTCTGCTGCTGATCCCGGTTATGATCTGGTCGAGGAGAGCGGTCGATAAACTTTAAAGGTCGATCTGTTGCCTCATGTCGATAAATGATGCTGCCAGCTGGAGATTGTTCTTTAGTGTTCATAGGGACTCCTTGGAATAAGGGGTAAAATGAATAAAAGTATATAGGATACCGCGGGGATTGGGAATATTTGGTTTATCGCAGACCCTCGAAAGTAATAACCACATTCCCTTTCTTACGTCCTGTTTCAACATACCTATGAGCCTCGGCCATCTGCTCCAGCGGATAGCGTCTATCTATCACTGATCTTATTTTCCCTGCCTCAAAAAGCTCTGCGAGAAACGCTAGATTTTCTTTATTCTGTTGTAAGCCCGAAGCCGTAAATTTGGCTTTTTTGCTGCCGATCTTGGACGTCCATAACATGTGAAGCATAATCCCCAGTGTAGGGACCGTTGAGAGATAAACCCCATGCTCAGTTAGCGAGTTTTTACATTGTGAAAATGACCGCTTGCCTACTGCGTCGAAAATAACGTCATAGATCTGACCGTTTTTGGTGAAGTCCTCTTTGGTATAGTCAATGATCTGATCGGCGCCCAGAGATTTCACGAATGCTATATTCGGGGCACTGCATACCCCTGTAACCTCTGCCCCAAAGTATTTGGCAAGCTGTACTGCATAAGCGCCAACCGATCCAGAAGCGCCGTTGATAAGGACCTTTTGTCCACGACCAATATGCGCCGTATCTCGAAGGAAGATCAGTGCGGTTAAGCCTCCATCACAGACGCCGGCAGCCTCTTCAAAGGTCGCATTGGCCGGCGCAGTGCTCACCGGTTTATCTTCGGGCAGACACATGTACTCCGCATAGGTGCCAAATGCAGCCGGACTTATGCCGAATATGCGATCTCCCTCTTTAAATGAGGTCACATCTTTCCCCACGGAATCAATTTCCCCCGCCAGCTCAACGCCAAATATCGCATGTTTGGGTCGTGTGAGACCATACATAAGTCGGACAATAAAAGGGTCAGCCTTCCGAAAAGCACAGTCTGATGGTGTTACGATGGCTGCATGCATTTTTATCCGTATCTCATTATCCTTGGGAGTAGGTTTTTCTACTTCTTTGAGCTGTAGAACATCCGGTGTTCCGTACTTTGTACATACAATTGCTCTCATACAAATCCTCCTAAGATTCTAATTGGCAGCGTTCATTCCATTTTATCTTCCATAAAGAAAACGTCTTCCAATGGTAATTTGAAAACAAGTGCAATGCGAAAAGCCAATTCCAATGAAGGGGAGTATTTACCTTGTTCGAGGGCTACGATGGTTTGTCGCGTCACCCCCGCTTTATCCGCCAACTGCTGTTGAGTCATTTCATCATGGTTAAAGCGCAACTTCCGTATGTGATTGCTAATCAGACTTTTGCCCATCTTAAACTCCTTTCCGATAGAGGTAGAGCTGTGTGAATACACCAACCATATCTGACATGAATCCTGCGAAAATAAGAATGATGAACATGGTAGAAGGCGACATATCCACGACTAGGGATCCCATTGCCAGAAGAAAGCCAAGCGTGAACACATAGTGAGAATTCCTTGTGGCCTTCAAATCGATTAATATGTCGAGTTCATCCGAGAAGGAAGGCTCCACTTCCTTGGTCGCTATGCGATAGATGATATTGAAGACAATGGAAATGATGATTTTGGCTATAATGGACACCGATATTAAGATTAAGATGGCGGCCGCCCAAAAGTGGGAGGTTTCCGTCGTGTCCATACGCATATCTTGGTACTTTTGAAAAACATACAAGCAATAGAAACCAAAAATTAACAAAGTACTAATGAATGAGACGATATGCTTTTTCTCCTGATAGGACATCGGTTATTCCTCCTGTATGTTCATTTTTACCTTAAGTAAAACACTATATACATAATGTAACTTATACTATACATCAGGTCAACTGTATAATACACGAAATAATGAAATATTTTTAGCGGGTATGAGTAAAAAGCCGAAAAGAGATTAGTAAGGTCATGAAGTGTTATAATCGCGGTAGACTGAAGCAGTTAGAGGGGATAGCCATGAGTGTAATTCGTTTGGAGAACGTCACGAAGAAATATGAAGAGTCCCTGATTTTTCGCGAAATTTATTTTCGTGTGACCCAAGGAGAGCGGATCGGCCTAATCGGACGGAACGGTGCCGGTAAGTCGACGGTTTTTAAGCTGATCATGGGTAAAGAAGAGCCTACGTCGGGCAAAGTGGAAATAGATCCGCAGGTGAAGATAGGATACTTCTCGCAATTTTCGGAAATGCGCGGCAGTCTGTCCGTTCAGCAAGAGTTGGAAATGTGTTTTGAGCAGGTCGCTCTTATCGAACGGGAGCTGCAGGAAGTTGGAGAAAGGTTGGGCTTGGTCACCGATGACGGTGAAATGGATAAACTATTGACGAGGCAGGCCGAGTTATTCGAACAAATGGAGCATTTGGATGGCTGGAACGTATCTGTCGAGATTAACACAGTTCTTACGAAGCTGGGATTCAACGAGAGGTCACGCCATCAGCCGATTGATGAATTGTCCGGGGGTTGGAGAAACCGTGCTGCGCTTGCCAAGATGCTTATCGAGCTGCCCGATGTCGTCCTGCTCGACGAACCGACCAATTATTTGGATATGGAAGGTATAGCGTGGTTGGAGCAATGGTTGTACCGTTTCAAAGGCGCTATGATACTGGTGTCGCATGACCGTGAATTTATCGACAAAGTGGTCACGCAAGTGATCGAGATTGAGAACTATCGTTTTCAGGAATACGAAGGCAATTATACCGACTACATACGCAAAAAGAAGATGCGCAAGAAGGAACTGGACCGCCAGTTCGAGTGGGAGGAAGAACTGCTCCTCATGGAGTCAGAAGCCATCGACAGCCGCGCAAGCAAGAAATCTTCCAAGGACCGTCTTTCCCGTCAACTAGCGGATAACAAAAAGCGGATAGAACCGCACCCCGTAAACGTTCTAATCACGGATATTTATGAGCGACTGCGCTTTCCGGACAAGCTCTGCGAAGTAAAGAATATCGGGCAGTCCTACGACGATCGGTCAATTTTTCAGAACGTCAGCTTCGATATTCAGAAAGAAGATCGCTTAGTCATCGTGGGCCCCAATGGAAGCGGGAAGTCCACGCTCATTAAGGCGCTTACGGGACAGGAGAAGCCCCAGTCTGGCGAGGTTATCTGGGAGAAAGGTGTCAGCTACGCCTACTTCAACCAGATGTGGGAAGAGCTTAATCCGAAGGATACCGTTAGCCACGCGGTGAATACATACGGATTGGGACTGGACGCCCCGCGTAAAAAGGTGAACAAATTCCTATCCATGCTTCAATTCTCCGAGATGGATCTAAGCAAGTTCATAGGGAACCTTTCCGGTGGACAGAAGGCCCGGGTCGCGCTTGCGAAATGTCTACTCTCCGGTGCGGCAGTCATCATATTGGATGAGCCGACCAATCATCTGGATTTAACGAGTATTCAGGTCATGGAGCAGGCGCTGATCCATTTTCCCGGCGCCGTCATAACAGTAAGCCATGATCGGTTCTTTATAGATAAAATCGGGACCAAAATGCTGGTTTTTGACCCGGAATTGGGGATAAGTGAGCAGAATCTATAGGACAGAGTTGTTTCATTAAAAAGATGGCCCCTATAAGTATCATAGGGGCCATCTTTTTAAGTAGATAAGAAAGTATAAGTTTTATACATTTGCTTCGCATCTACCTTGACAAACGCGCTCGTCCCTGAACGACGACGGAGTCGTTTATCCTTGCGTCCACTCCTCATTATCGTACCAACGTCCGTCCGGTCGTACGTTTCTTTTCACCAATGAAAAGCTCTGCTAGCAACAAGTTGGGTATCCAACAAATCCAGGCGATAACGATGAAAGTATCGTTCGTATCGGTCAATCCTAGAAATACCGCAGCCAGCGGGGTATATATCCGGAGTGTGATTGCCGCACAACCGAGCGCGTAATTACGTACCATCCAGCGGCCATGGTCGGCCTTGTCGCGATCGACGATGATGCTTTTTAGACTGCGGAAGAGTGTGTAAAGCCATAGGACTGAAAGCGATCCGAAGCCAAGTTGCGCGAACCAACCACCATTCGCATAGAAAGCTAAATACAGGCCGGTTGTGCCCCCGATTGTAATCATGATGGAGTACATATAGCCGATCAAACGGTGAATGTTCGGAGCATGATGGCGAAGCCTCTTGATAAACTGAAGCCAGCCTATTGCAAGTGCTACTCCAGCTGAGATGGCATGCGCCCAGAGGATGTTGTACCATAAATCGGGCAGACTGCCTTTTCCCGTTACGAACGACTGCTTATGGAGGTGGTCAGGCGTTCCATACATGACCAAAGCATAAGCTCCAATTGCCAAAGCCAAAAAAGCCAATAGTCCAAATGCCCAAGCGCGAATCGTACTTCGTTGTACTCCCATTATTCATCCCTCTCATTCGGTCTTTTTTATTATTGAGTTGATTCTAACATCAAAATGACCACCTTAAAAAGCGACCTCAGACGGAGTGAAGCCCCCACCAAAAGTCGGGGATGAAGCTGTCGTGAAGCCCTTCTTAGGGGCATTTTACAAATCACTTTACCTTGACAAAATAAATTAACGTGTGTTAATTTATTTACTAAAGTTAATTGTAATTACAGGAGATAAATCATGGATCGGTCAGCAATTTCTCTAAGGGAATTAAAAAAGGCTAGAACCAAAGTGGCCTTGTATGAAGCCAGTTTGTCACTAATAGGAGACAAGATGTTTCGAGACATGATGCTCGACGATATTTGCCGGAAAGCGGAAGTATCCCGGGTTACGTTCTTTAAGTTTTTTCAAAAAAAGGAAGATTTGCTCGTTTATTTTATGCGTGTTTGGTTAACGGAACGTATCATTGAGATCGAAGCGGAGGGTAAACGCGGGTTCTCGGTTATCCAGCATGTGCTCCATAAAGTGGCGGAAGAGGCTGAGGAAAGAGCGGGATTGATGCCAAGTTTGATATCTTTTCTGGTAGAAATGAACATGCATCCTTGCATGCCGGAATTGAGTGAAGCAGAGGTTCTTTTACTGTTCCCTGGTCATGAGGAAGTTGGCGCGCAGACGCCTGACATGTACAAACTTTTTCGTCGTTGCATGACGGAGGCGGATACAGAAGGACAGCTAAGAAAAGAATTTACGGTAGAAACAGCGGTAAAGGTTCTGTTTACGGTGTTTTACGGAGCATTTTTGACCGCTCAACTATATGGTTCCAAGGATATTAAGGGATTTTATAACACCCATCTACAATTGCTTGAAAATAGGTAAAAGGAGCGATGAATGCATGAGTAAAGTAATTCCGGGCAGATTTACGGCGCAGATGGATGGTTCTTTCGTTGTCTTTATCATTGGGATCAGAGTGAATAAATTATGGGCTCTACATAAGTGGCTACCTGTGGCCAAGGCAATGAATCCGATGCTTCAAGAATTGTATCGCAACCCTGAATTAGGTTTTGTAGATGCCAGTTTTCATCTCTCTTGGCGAGGCGTGACCCTTATCCAGTATTGGAAAACGTTCGAGCAATTAGAGCACTATGCAAGGCATGGTGCAATCCATTTAGAGGCGTGGCGTAATTTTAATAAAAAGGTTGGAACGGACGGCGTTGTCGGGATCTACCATGAAACCTATCTGATTCCTGAAGGAAATTACGAATGTGTGTATAACAACATGCCTATCTCTGGACTTGCAAGGGCTGGACGTCACGTCCCCGCTGTCGGTAAACGAGAAACGGCAAGCAGAAGGCTTGGGCGGGATGGAGAGCCTGCCGTTCCTACACCTCCTAATCCGGCATAAGTGCTTGCAGCGGAGGATGAGTGGAGGTCGCGATTGGGGTCGAAGAAGTGCCATGGTGAAATCATGCAGCTTGAACATGCACGTCTAAGCCTCTTTTTCGGGTCGATTTTAACGGCCCTTCTGTAGCTCTAGCTCCTCGTTATGGATCATACGATCTTGTTTGATGAAGAGGAACGGGATGAAAATACAGCCAATAATTAGGAGTGCTCGATTCAAGTTCCAACGTCTTTGCACAAAAGCGTGACCGCCGTTATGATGTAAAGCACGAACATCAAGCCATGAAACATACCGCCGACAAAAACGATTTGAGGCTGGTCCAAGAAGTATTTAAACGGCATGGCTATAAACAGTAGGAAAAGATAGGAGATACCTTCAATATAGCTTGTTAGACGCAAACGCCCTAAGGATGTGGAAAATATAATAATCGCTCCAATCTCGTTTTCAACGTTTGAATTAATTTATCAGGATAAATCGAGCTCCAATACGACGGGACAATGATCGCTGCCCAAAATATCGCAATCAATTTGTGCATCAATGATCTTAGGACCTAGTCTCGTGGAAGCGAGGAAATAATCAATTCTCCATCCTACGTTCCGCGCTCTTACGCCTGGCATATTAGACCACCACGAGTAGACATCTGTCCGATCAGGGTAGAGGTGTCGGAACGTATCGATAAATCCTGCATCCAACAATTCCGTCATTTTGCCGCGTTCCTGAGGGGTGAAGCCTGAATTATTGAGATTCCCTTTCGCATTCTTGATGTCAATTTCATGGTGCGCAACATTCAAATCGCCGCAAACGACAACAGGTTTCTGGGCATCCAATTGCTTGAGGTAGCTGCGAAAGCGATCTTCCCACTCCACACGGTAATCCAGTCTAGAGAGATCACGTTTCGCATTGGGGGTATAGACGGTCACAAGGTAGAAATTGTCGAATTCCAACGTGAGGATCCGCCCCTCCGGCTCTTCGTTCTCCTCCATACCATATCTCACCGAGAGTGGTTGAATTCTTGTGAAAACGGCGGTGCCGGAATACCCTTTTTTAGCCGCATAATTCCAATATTGTGTGTAGGTTTCGCCCAGTTCCAGGTTAATTTGTCCTTCCTGAAGTTTCGTCTCTTGAAGACAGAATATGTCTGCCTCTATTGTTCCGAAATAATCAATAAACCCTTTATTGACACAGGCTCTCAACCCATTGACGTTCCAGGATACTAGTTTCATCTTCATCTTTTCCCCTTGCTGCTCATATATAACTCAGTGTAACATAAGTCCGTCCTCGTCGGCGATTTATGAGGTTCGGGGAAGCTTTATTACTCCGCTACTCCAACTCAACCCAAACCCAAACCCAAACCCAAACCCAAACCCAAACCCAAACCCAAACCCAAACCCAAACCCAAACCCAAACCCATGCCCACTCACACTTACATTCTCTTTGCACATTATTACTTACAACTCTTTCTATTTCAAATCATCTCCCACATCTCCATCATTCGCTCCTCTACTTCCGCCATTGGATTAAATACAACAGATATCTGATTCCTACACGGAATTAGCCATTTGATTGGA
Organism: Paenibacillus sp. Soil787; assembly: GCF_001429545.1. Taxonomy (GTDB): domain Bacteria; phylum Bacillota; class Bacilli; order Paenibacillales; family NBRC-103111; genus Paenibacillus_E. The sequence goes on along the minus strand of NZ_LMSP01000007.1, from coordinate 39,307 downwards.
CTAAATCCAATCAAATTATCAGATATCGGGGATTTAAGCCAAGTACAGAAGATTACATTGGAAATTATCCAATGCAGTAGCCAATCCCACTCTTAATCCTCGAAAAACACTGTATTTCATCCAACGGATATGAGGATTGTGATGAAGAAGTGTATGAGGAGTTGAGGTATGAAGGTGGGAATGGGAATCGGAATAAAGATGTGTATGAAGAAGTGAGAGATGTAGATGTGTAAGAGAAAATATGTGTAAGAGAAGTAGGGATGTAGGTGGGAATGAGGAGCATAGAACCAAGAAAACAGATGTCAGGAAAGGGGAGAGAAGAAGGGCCCTGAATTGCATAGCCACTTCTCCTTATATGTGCTCCAATGCCCCCTCGTTTAATTCATAATAACGAATGTCCTTCCCTTTAACGATAGGAGACAGACATCCCTTCTCCACTAGGGAGCGCAGCCACTTGCGTGCTGTTCGAAAATCAACATCCAGTTGGTCGATGACATCTTTGGGACGAATTGATCTGTTTAGCCTCCAAGCTAACCGGAGCACTTCTTTTTCTATAATAGCGGCTGAAATAGCAGCAGAATTCGCTGCTCCCTTTCGGATCATGCTAGGTCCGATAACCATCTGTAGGAGCATCCGGCATATCTCGGGACGATTCTGTATATCATCGAAGGAGAAATGCATCATTTTCCACCCCATAGCGGTTAGAAATGTTTCGCGATTCAGCGAGTAACTAAACTTCTCGCGATCCATATCTTTGACATGACTCTGGAAACCGTCACATTCAATACCAAAACGACCAAAGGGCGTAATATAGGCGAAATCGATAAATTGGGATTTGCGATTCCAATCAAAGATTTCATATTCCGGATGCAAGTGGTCGAGATGACCAAACAGAGGATACCAGACATTCTGGAGAAAAAGCTTTTCTGCGAATAAATGTCCCCTAATGAGACGCCCCTTTCTTTCTCCTCTGCGGAGCGCGGCGTGATAATCAATAAACGTTTGATGCATAACTTCAAAATTCAATCGCGAGTACCTCCCCTAAAATAAAAAACGCCCTTCGCCACAAGGCTAAAGGACGTTCTTCGTCTACGGTGATTATACCAAATAAGCCTAATATAAGAAAATAGCATACCTATCTATCAGCATTATTGATTTATTTTTTCACTCGCTGGCGTGATATACTCTGTTTATCCGATTAAGTTCATAGGTTTAATATATAAATAGAAGGCGAGGTTTTCTTATGACGAAAATTTATAGCAATTTGACAGAGTTAATCGGTAATACGCCGCTGCTCGAGCTCTGGAATTATAATAATCGGCATGGACTTGATGCCAAAGTGGTCGCGAAGCTGGAGTATTTTAACCCGGCTGGCAGTGTAAAAGATCGTATCGGTTTCGCTATGATTAAAGAAGCTGAAATATCCGGAAAGATCAATAAAGATACGGTCATTATTGAGCCTACCAGCGGAAATACAGGAATCGCTCTTGCTTTTGCAGCGGCTGCGCTAGGGTATCGGTTAATCATTATATTGCCTGATTCTTTTAGTATAGAACGTAGGAAATTATTAAAGGCCCTGGGTGCAGAACTCGTTCTCACTCCAGCCTCAGAAGGCATGTTAGGCGCAATTAAAAAAGCTGAGGAATTAGCTGCAAAGATGCCAAACTCATTTATACCGCAGCAATTCAGCAATCCAGCCAATCCGGAGATTCACAGAAATACCACGGCCGAAGAAATATGGAAAGATACAGATGGTAAAGTCGATATTTTCATCGCGGGAGTTGGCACAGGAGGGACGATCACTGGTGTGGGTGAGATACTGAAACAGAGAAATCCATCCATCCAAGTGATAGCCGTCGAGCCAGCCGATTCACCCGTCTTGTCAGGTGGCAGTCGTGGTGTGCATCATATTCAGGGCATCGGTGCCGGGTTTGTTCCAGATAATTTCAAAAGTTCAGTTGTAGACGAAATATTTACTGTGAGTAACGAGGATGCTGTAACGACTGCCCGTGAACTGGCCAAAACGGAAGGTCTGCTGGTCGGCATCTCATCTGGCGCGGCAGCTTACGCAGCAAGTGGAATTGCTAAACGGCCTGAGAATAAAGGGAAAACTATCGTTGTTATCTTGCCGGATACCGGTGAGCGGTATTTGTCTACGAATCTATTTGATGAGTGATAAGTTAATACGCAAAAGAAAGACCAGGAATCCGCGGTGGATCTCTGGTCTTTCTGTGTTTTCTATGCTGCGCGGTTTATACGAAGCTTACCCTTAATGCGATGCGGCCGCGAACGTTTCTTTATCCGTCTCTATCACGAGCTTCTCTTTGCTCATGGCAAAAGCGGCAGCTAAAGCGAGTATGGCAGGGATGAGTCCCCACGCAAATGTGGCCACGATAGAAGAGGAGAGTCCTTCTGATATTTTTCGGAGCGCTTGCTCCGGAATTTGAGTGCGAGTCGCCGGGTCAAGCAGAGCATGCGGGTCTTTAAAGTCTAGACCCTGCGGCATCGCGGATTGGCCGCTCCCCGTGAAGGCATCCGATAAATGCCGGGTTAACGAATGGCTTTGAATAATGCCGAAGATGGTGATTCCGATCGTCATGCCGAGTGAGCGAAGGAAATTCAGCGTAGAGCTCGCTGCCCCTCGTTGACTTGCAGGCACGGAATGAATAGCAGCGTTACTAAGTACAGAGAATGATGCACCGATTCCCAAGCCGACTAATATCATATAAGCAGTGATTAGCAAGCGCGATGAATCTGGTATCAACGTAATCAGCAGTGCCATACCTGCCACTAGCAGAATGAGCGTGGAGATCAGGATGGCTCGGTATGAAAATTTACTGATGAGGAAGCCGCCTGCGGTAGCTGTAACGACAGTGCCAAGCATCATTGGCAGAAGTACGAGCCCTGAGTTCGTTGCACTTCCTCCGAGAACACCTTGAATGAAGATCGGAATATAGACAGATGCCGTAATGAAGGCTGCACCGCTTAACATCGCGATCGCATTACTTGCCGAATAGAGGCGATCCCGGAACATCCGGAAGGAGATAATCGGTTCCTCTGCCCGTGTCTCCACATAGAGGAAAATAACCGCGAGAAGAGCAAATCCAGTGAATAAGCCAATAATCTGAGTGGAGTTCCACGCGAATTGTTTACCGCCAAGCTCCATGGCGAACATTAGGCAGACGATGGCACCTACAAGGGAGAACGCACCGGCCCAGTCGATACGCTGTTTAGCATGCTGGAGGGATTCCTTATAGAAAATGGCAATCATGAGGAAGGAAATTAGTCCTAATGGTAAATTAATGTAGAAAATCCATTCCCATTTGATATAGTCCGTCATATAAGCGCCAAGGAGTGGCCCGAAGATGCTGGACATACCGAACACCGTTCCAAACAATCCCATTAGCTTGCCTCTGCGTTCCGGTTTAACTGTGTCGAACATGATTGTGAAAGCAATGGGTACCAAAGCACCGCCGCCAATGCCTTGTATGGCCCGATACAAGCTTAACTGAACGATTGAGGTGGCTGTTCCACAAAGAGCAGATCCGAGCATAAACACCAAGATACCAAAGATGAAAAACCGTTTGCGGCCATACATATCCGATAGTTTACCGAAAATCGGCATTCCTGCCATTTCAGCGACCATATAAGCCGATGTTACCCAAACGAATTTATCCAGTCCTCCAAGGTCGGCGATAATGGAGCCCATAGCGGTCGCAACGATGGTATTGTCCATCGAAGCCATTAGGATGGCTAGCAGTAATCCGGCTATAATAATGCCAGTTTGATTCGTTGATTTCGTCATGTGATCATTTCCCTTCTTCAATCCTTAATTTGTATAATTTGATTATAACCAAACAACCCTGACAAGAGTCTGTCAGGGTTGTTTGGTACTTCGTTTCAATGTGGTCAGATAAACATTAACAAAAGTGAGAAGTGTGATAGACAAGGTGAAGTCCCTATGTAAAATCATCGAAAGGAATTCTGGTACCTTTCTGTTGAGTTGAAAAACGCCAATAGTGTCACTTAAGATCGTTAAACCTTCTTCTCAGGAGGGGATAGCTGAACTCTGAGTATACAAAATAAAGATTGCCGCCTACCCGGCCATTATGGTCAGGTGGTTGGCAATCTTTTTTATATCGGACAAAATCCCGGAGTTTGGGTGCATAACTGCTGCGTGAAGCGGGGATCAAGCTTGGTAAGTTCAGTAAAATAGTTGCTAATCGCGTGGTTAGCGGAGAGGGAACCCCCTTGATACGTTAATTCAACCCCCGTTTTCACATGAATATAATGGTAAACCTGATCCGTTCGAGGAGATCGATAGATGAAGGGAGGAAGCAAAGGGACGAAGTCGTTGGTATTATAGATCCGATAGTGAGGCCCGGTCCTGCGGTTGAAAAGACTAGCGAATGCCTGATTTCCAACGCGCGGTGAAGCATAAGTATACACGGATGGATTTTTAAATTTCGTGTTTGTGGAAATATCGGCAGCGCATAAAGCAGCGAGAGCTCCTCCAAGACTATGTCCTGTGATGTACAGCGTTTTCTCGGTGGAAAGTTTGTTTAGCGCGGTCATAATCGATTTGCGAGCTGAACGGTAAATGTCGAGAAATCCTTCGTGTACGAGGCACTGCTCTTTTGTGTAAGGAAACTGGATTTGCCTGGCAATGGCATCGGAGATCCAATCGGAAGTCGTATGCGTACCTCGAAATACGATGACAATTTGTGTATCGGATTCGGCAATAAAGCCGAAAAATTCTTTTTCACTCAGAATGGAAGTTGCTTTGAAGGAAGAAACCATCCGGAAGTTACTTGGCATAATAACGCTTTCGGGACCATTTTCAAAATGGATATAGCTTTGGCTGCACATAGCTGCTAGAAAAATAGCCGTCCGTGTATCTAATGAGTTGCTGAGCATAAGTCCATTCCTCCATACACACAGGATGCCGTTCTCCTATATATATGAAAATAGTGGACAGCTGTCCACCGACAATCGCCTATTTTCTAGGAGACTTTCAGCTGGAAGATCGTGTATAGCCACGTGCACCAAGCACAGTTCAGCTCTTAATCAGGGTTGCAGCAAGTTAGCTCACGCTAGCTCGCTGCAGCCTCTTTTTATTTCCAAGGATAGGATAGAACTTCCAAATGAATCGTGATAAACTATGAAAATAGTTATCTACCATCGGTGAATAATAGAACGAGGTGACGATAGTTGAAGTTGATATTTCGGTGGCTGTTGCTTGGGTTATTTACACTCGTGTGCATCTTCTTTCTGAGCAATATCCGTAATGCCTTCTTATCTACGCAGCCGGATCAGATCAGGGTCGCAATAGGTCCAGATACGAGCATCCGCAAAATAAGTGAGCAGATGCCTGGCAGTCAAGTTCTAAATGAAAAAGCAGGCTTATTGTCTGTTCCTTATGGAAAGTCGTGGGACTATATCGGAAGGACAACGTCGATCAAAGGCATATTTCGTGCGACCACTGTTCCATTGAAGCATCCCATTATTTCCTGGCGTTATTACGGTTTTTCGATTAAAGAGCAAATCAAAGGTTTCGCGCATGGTGATTTTGGCAAATTCCGCAATCCTTTCAATAGGAAAGAGGTTGCTGTTCTTGGTGAGCTCCCCAACATGCTTCTTCGCACGTGCACTTATTTCATTCCTGGTTTACTGCTCGCGATTGTGCTTAGTGTGCTATTTGCGATGATAGCATCCATGTTCCGCCGAGTTGGTGCCATGATGGATGGTACGCATGCCTTGCTTGTTGGCTTGCCTGATTTCTTCTTAATCGTTCTCATCCAATTGGGGGCGGTCTACGCGACGAAATATGTGGGGCACTTTGTGCTGCTTATTGTTCAAGTCGGTGATAAGACGCCGTTCCTCATCCCATTTCTCACGATTGCACTGATTCCCTCGGTCACCATCTATGGAACCCTTCGCGTCGCGATCGCGCGTGAGCTGGGACAGGATTATGTCGTTACCGCATTAGCCAAAGGGTTAACTCGCAGAGAGGTGCTCATCTCTCATGTTATGCGAAATGTCATGGCTGATTTGCTGGCGATCTTGCCCAAAGCAACTACACTAGCACTCGCCAGTATGGCTGTTGCAGAAGCCATCTGCGGAATCTCCGGTTTGGGAGGCTTTATCGTCTCTCCAGCTTTACAGAGTGTCTCCTCGATGTCGGCTATTTGTATGGCGCTTGCGCTAGTGGCTATGGCTTTTCATGTGTTCTACGCATTGCTGCGTAAGAAGTTTATTGTTCGGACAGGGGAGGTGGTTTGACGATGATGAAACGCTCATCAGCTGCTTACTACTGTTCGATTGCACTCATCGTAATCATCCTGCTTGTGATGATATTCGGCACATGGCTGATGCCCCATGGGATTACACCGGATGACAAGATTAATATGATCCAATATCAAGAGGATGGTAAAACGAGATACAGCATTCCGCCATACGCACCGAACAGCACCTTCCTGCTGGGGACCGATCATAGGGGCTTTGATGTGCTGAGCTTATTGTTGAATGGGTTGAAATATACACTAGGCACGGCGCTTGCATTAACCTTGATTCGCTTTGTTTTTGCTCTCCCATGGGGATTGTGGAGCGGGACCACGGGTAAAGGATGGGGCATTCTTCGCTCTATGCAGTGGGTCGTTTCCTCGATGCCTGCCTTTGTATTCTTGTTCCCGCCTTTAGCAGGTATGTACTTTGGGCTGGGGCTTGATCAGGGGCTGAAGGCAGATCCGCATTATCAGCTGCTGTTTGCGGTTACTTTTGTTAGCCTAGTCACATTCATTGGGATATTTCCATTAGCCTATCAGGTGGCAGATCGGACACGTTATTATAATGAACGACTATTTATTGAAGCCTCTCGTTTGATGGGCGGTTCTTTCTTCCATCGAACGATGCGACATTTGGTTCCCTGTATGAGAAATGAGATGTTGTTCATCTTCCTTAGCGAATTCATGCAAGTGCTCTTCTTGTTAGGGCAGTTGGCTGTATTTAACATTGTGCTTGGTGGAATTGAGACAATTGGTGATAGTGATGCAGGCTATTCCATTGCCATCACTACATCGGGTGAATGGTTATCGCTAATCGCCTATGGCTCAAGGTACATTCGACTGCATCCATGGATTATTCTGAGTGCAGGTACCAGCTTCGCAGGACTCTTCCTGGCGCTGCAGTTTTTCCTAAATCAGCTCAAACGCCGCTACGGCAGTGAACGCCAGTTCATGTGAAACAGACGAAGGTCGGGGTTCCATCCTAAGGATGAGCTCCCGACCTTTTTCCATGTGAATTATTGTAATGAGCTGAGTCGAATGTCTAATCTAGCAGCCACACCTGCAGGGTTAGCAGCACTACGAGGTCCGCCAAAGTTAAAAGCGATGATGACGATGTCATTGCGGCCCCGTCTCAAGAACCGGCGTACGTCGAAGGTGCGGCCTGTGTTGTAGAATGAAGGGGTGTTCTGTGGTGCATCATAGACCACCGGTACGCCGTTGATGATGACAACAGCGAAATTGTCGACCGATAAGAAGAGGGATGCGGCGAGAATGGCTCTCCGCTGTGAGAGCGAGAATCGTGTCGAAATGACGGCATTCTCAGCACTCAGATTGCCGGAGAACCACACATAGTTGGCGTTAGTAACCGGTACCCATGCGGGATTGCGAGGAATAATCTGGGCGTTGAACCAAGAGTTATCGGTTCCGATCGAGATAATACGCTGGCTCAGAAAGCGGCCTGCTCCTAGTCTGTTGTGTTTCTTCAGTTGAGCGTGGTACATCAGCATAGCTTTCGTCTTAGATATGCCTGCACATTTGGGAAGTTTAACAATTTTAGTCTGTCTACCTGCGATACGTTGTTTTTTAATCATCTCACCATCTCCTATCAAGATATGAATATACTTGCATAGTATTCTATGTTTGATAGAGAGATTTGCGAGGGTTAGAAGCTGATAGAGTTCTAGAGAAATAGCCCCAAATTTTCACTTATGGCATAAAAGCGTAAATTAAATGTTATTATAACACAAAATATATGTTAAAATAATGAAAAATCATGAGGGGGATACCTAACGTGGATGACAAAAATGATAAAACCAAAAGACTCTCTGTTTACTTACCGGAGAAAGTTAAGTCGGATCTGGAGCAAATGGCTGACGAAACGGGTTTGTCGATGACACAGCTTATTGTGATGGCGACGCATGGCTTGCTAGCCAACTACTCCGCACAGGGTGGCGCTATTTTCGCTGATTTATTGGCAGCCAGACAACGGATTCTCCACGAAGTGAAGGATAAGCATCAGCTTTTAAACGAGGAAAAAGTAAAAATGCAAGAATACTACGGCGCCCGAGCGGAAGAGTATGAACGGATTTACCATCGGGAGGACGGTGAGTTCCAACAAGAGCTTGCGCTTTTGGCCGAAGTTATTAGGAAGCAGGTGGAGGGTTGTAATGTTCTAGAGGTAGCCTGCGGTACTGGGTATTGGACCGAAATTGCTGCGAGTGCGGCTAAACACATCGTAGGTATTGATATTCGCCCTGAAGTGCTGCAAATTGCTAAGTCGAAGCCTTGGCCAGCTTCCAATGCAGCATTTGTTCTGGGGGATGCGTACCAGCTCTCCGAAGTGACAGGGGATTTCGACTTTGGTCTTGCCAACTTCTGGTTTTCGCATATTCCGAAGAATCGGATTGAGTCCTTTCTGCAGAGTTTCCACCAACGTCTAGGCTCAGGTGCCAGCGTCTTCATCGTCGATAATGTTTACGTACCCGGAAGAGGCGGTGAGCTGATAACGAATGAACATAGTGAGGATACCTACAAAAGACGCGAGCTAACTGACGGATCCATGCATGAAATTATCAAAAACTACTACTCGTATGAAGAACTGAACGACATTTTTAAGCCATTATCTAAACATTTGCGTATTTTTGTGGGAAGCAGCTTCTGGTATGTCAGCTACATAGTTGCTTGAAAGCAAAATTGGATAGTGCAGATAGTTTATTGGTAGTAATTAATTACGATTTACATTAAACCGACAAAAAAAGCTTAGTCAAGGCCTGCGGCTGCTGTCTGACTAAGCTTTTTCCATATGTGATTTTCAATAGCATAGAGATTTCCTCATTAAAATTCACATCGTCAATTTAACTATTTATTATTTTCATTTTTTCGTTTTTTCATTACGTTATTCACTAAGTTTTGAGTTGCGTCTTGCGTCGATTCAGCTACGTTTTCAATGGCGTTCTGTACATAGTTCGTAGCAGATTGAACCCCGTTTTTAAAGATACTCGTTTTGTTTACATCAACGTTATTTGCATTGTCAGACATCGTTCATACCTCCTTTAATTTTCGAACTGTCGGTTGACCTTAACTATCCATCTCAGCGGCGGCATCGAATACATTCTCTTTCGGTACCTGAGTTATATCTTCCTTTTGCTGTACCCAGTAACCAACGTTGCGATACCAGTATTGAAACGAATCGTCCAATTGCTGCTCTCGGTTGCGGTCCTCGTTAACATCGGAGTCAACTTCTAACCCCTCATTGAGAAACTCATCATTGTGATTCTGTTTTTGATTGATATCATCAGATGTATTCATGTTGAATTTCCCTCCTGTATCGATTAATCTGCATAAATAGGGACCGATTTATTCAAAATCCCTAATGCCCAGAAGTAAATTTAAGGCCGAGAACGCCAACTAAGATCAGTATCATGAACAAGATCCTTGTTAAACTAATGGGTTCATCGAGAAAAAGGGTGCCGACAATAATCGCACCGACAGCGCCAATTCCGGTCCAAGCCGCGTATGCTGTGCCGATGGGAAGAGTTTTCGTTGCTATCGCAAGAAAATAGAAACTTACAGCCATCCCTGCTATCGTTATGCTGGAAGGAACTAAACGTGTAAAACCATTAGAAAATTTCAATGAGATCGCCCATACGACCTCAAATACACCTGCAATGACGAGATATAACCATGCCATGATGAATCACTCCTCTTTAATTTGTTATAATTGCCTGTTTAGTCGCAAAAAAAGGAAAAAGCCTGGAAGTTATATCGCTATTGCGATATGACTCCCGGGCTTTTTCCCCTCCGTGACCACAGCGTATTCGCTGTGTGTTTCCCCTTGGACCAGTCTGGCGATGAACGCCACGGAACCCTAGAAAACGACATGGCGTTATTATAGAACATCTGACATGCGATGTCAAGTTACGAGAATTCGCATGCTAAAATAACTATTCTTGCTCACTTCTTTGCTGCTGTACAATTAATTGAACGCAGCCTCCGAAATGAATAAAAGCCCTGAAAGCTGCTCTTCGAGCTGGGCTTGTCTGGGCTTTATTCATGAATCGTACAAAAATTTACTTGGATTCAGCAGTTAATTGGTTGTAGATATCATCCCACAGAACACGTCTGGCTGATACATACCGCTTCGCATAATAAGATTGGCTAAGTTTGCTTTTCACTATACCTTCATTGGATGCAGAGTGAATGAATTCACCGTCTCCAAGGTAGATACCAACGTGAGAAATACCTTTACCACCGCTTGTGTCAAAGAACACAAGATCACCTTTACGAAGATCTTTTTTGTCAATCCAGTAGCCTTCGTTATTTTGAGATGATGAGCTATGAGGAAGATCAATGCCGAATTTGTCGAAAACGTATGCAGTGAAACCAGAGCAATCAAAGCCCTTTGTGGTCGTTCCCGCCGTTCTGTACGGAATTCCTAGCAATCCGTCAACCGTTTCATCCAAAGTGGATTGTGCTGCTGACACGCTTCCTAAACCTACACTCAAAAACAAAACAAGACTAAAAACAAGAGCAACAATCTTTCTCAACTGCTTGTCTCCTTCCGGTGCCTACGAGGTTAGCTGGAGGGTTCGGTTGAAGGTTCCCTATGATCCCTGTCTGGCAAGATCAATTCACCCGGGTAGTGGTTCCCCCGTTTCCCCAAGAAATGAGGAATTCGGCATGAAATATTTGGTTTTTTTGATGCTAGTCCTTTAATTCGTCATAAACATTTAAAATCCTCCTTTTCTATGAGTATACTAATAAAAATATGCAAGTTTGTTAGGGAAATAAACAAAAAAAAGCCCCTTTTGCAAGGGGGGAGAAGAAAATGTGCTAATTTCAGCTTATTTATATGCACTTAGCCGTTCATTTTGGCAGAAAGGAGCTGATATTGGGAAGTTATAGCCCACATTTGAAAGAAAATGTGGAATAGTGGGAAGAGCTGATAAATGATTAGCGCTACCAGACCTGCCCATAGGTAAGTTGCTGTGACTGTGACCCCTGCCAATAGTCCCGAGGCAAGTAGGAGGATAAGCGCAAGCCCGATAATAGGAAGCAAACTGCGAACGAAAGTAATGATGGTGGACAAAATGCCAAGTTTGGCGGCAATCGCGAACTGCACGTACATAAAGAGAAGATGTAAGATAAAGCCATAGACGAGCAAGCCCAGAAACCAAGGCAGCAATTGGAGGGCTGCTTGCTCATAAGATGCGGTATGTGCGAATTGCTTTTGCGCTTTGGGAAACAGCCATATGAGCGGCAGCAAGGAGAGCGAGATTCGGACGACGTACACGATTAGGAATGGGAGCATGAGCTCCTTGATGCCTCGGAAAAAGCGATAGCCGGCATTTTGCTGGGAATGAGTCAGCGAATAGTAGACGCCGCTATTAAGCATCGGGGTGAGCAGCATGCGAATAACAAGTAGAGCAGCCAGCCACCAGAGGTAGGAATGGCTAAGATCGGTTTTGACCAGTTGGAACTGTCCTTCAGCTAGAAATAGCTGCAGCGCTTGCTTCGGCTGCTCGCCACCTGGAAAGCGGTGCATGAGAGGGACGAGAACACCCTGTACAAGCTTATACAGCAGGATGCCCCAGCCCATCTGATACAGGAACAAGACGATCGTGGCAAAAGGTTGCCGCAAAGCCGCCCTGAAGCCAGACTTGATATAAGTTGCCACAGTTGTCCCTCCTAAGAGTTTTGCTTTAGCAAAACTGGCATCGTAAGCATAACCTGAGTTTTCCGTAGGAAAACTTTCTTCGTAAGCATTGGATAAGCCTAGTCGCTTACCAGGTGACCCAGCCGGATATGGCTTGCAGGAATTGAATGAGACCGAGATTCCAGCGGATTTTCCACTTGGTATCCACTTGTGTTTGCATAAAATTATTAATATGTTTATTTTCCAGTACAAGCGAGTAATTAGGATCAATCCGAACCCAGTCAACAGGAGTCTTGTGGGTTAGTTTGAATTCGATACTGCTTTCTTTACCATCCCATGTCTTATCAAGCATGGTGCCATCAGAGAAATGGAACTGGATCGGCACCTCTGGCGAATTTCCGCCTTTTTTGGTGATGAGAACGGCACTTTCGTAGGATTCAGCCCCTTTGGTGCCCACGGATTTGACGCGAATGCTCTCCACGGTGTAATCCATCATCATGGCGCCGTATACATATTGATTGAAGAAGTCATCCCACTTCGTTTTGGTCACTTCTTCCACAACGTTCTGGAAGTCCTTCGTAGAAGGGTGTTTAAATTCCCAACGTAGGAAATAAGTGCGCATAATTTTGTCCATCGTTTTGGTGCCAACCTGCTTCTCAATGGCTTTAAGTACGAGTTTACCTCGTGTGTACACATTCTCTGCGTATTGATCATGTCCCGCATAGGCCCACGAGTTCATCTTCAGGGTTTGTGGAGATGTAATAAAGCTTGACTCGACAGGTAAATTAGGGGACACCCCATATTCTGCTTCCATGACTTTATCCTCAGCATAGGAGGTAAAGCCCTCATCCAGCCAAGCTTCTTCAAATTCATTGCTAGCTACGATTCCATAGAAGAATTGATGTCCAATCTCATGAACAACGACACGTTCTAGCTCTAGATCAGGTTTCTTGTCGCTAGCATCCCACGACGTTACCAAAGTCGGATATTCCATACCGCCTACACCGTTGCCTCCTGGGGGAGGTACGACAATCGAAAGGGTTGAGTAAGGATACGGTCCGTACCATTGGCTGTAGCGGGAAAGTGCCTTTTTGGCAGCATACATATAGCGGTCCTTCAAGTCTTGATGATTAGGATCGAGATAGAGCTTGATTTTGACCCCGGGTATTTGTGCAGTCGAGTAGGGTTCTTCCACATAAACGAAATGAGGCGATGCCGACCAAGCGAAGTCATGCACATCATCCGCATAAAATTGGTACGTCTTCATCCCATTGTCCGTCACAGCAGGCTTAACCGGGAAACCGGTAGCTGCTACGATGTAGTTCTGCGGCACTTGAATTTTCACGTCATACATTCCGAAATCGGCATAAAATTCCGAATTTCCATGGTACTGGTGGAGATTCCACCCAGGTTCTGTACGTCCTCTCGTGCCAACACGCTCATAGGCAGCAACTTTAGGGAACCATTGTCCGGCCATGACGAAGTCATCCACATAGCCCATTCTCGCGAAGGCGGCAGGCAACTTGACGAGGAATTCCGTCTTGATTGTAACTTGCTCTCCTGCGCCTACCGGTTTAGGCAGCGGGATTTTGAGCAGCGTATGATCGTCCTTGTTGCCGTCATCCGGCTGGACGAATGCCATGCGCATACTGAGATCCTCTCCGTCAACCGTTTTCACAGAAAGCAACTTCATACTGCCACTACTGTCTGCCTTGGCTTCATCTTCACGCAGTTTACCACCGGATTCACGCATAAACGTCGTTTTCTTTGAGGCAAATGCATTGGGATACAGATGGAGGTAAATCTCTTGCACAGGAACGGTTCCCGGATTTTCCCAAGTTAACGTTTGTTGGCCATTGAGCTGTCTCGTTTCGGGCGTGTAAGAAACGTTCATGTGATACTCCGCAATCCGATAGCTAAGCGCTGTCGGCGCTTGCTTCTCTAATGGCTTGCCGCTATCTGCAGGCTGCATGTCCGGCGCAGGAGCAGACCTTTCATCCTTAGAGACGACTGGAACGGCCAATTTACTTGTAGATGGGAGCAAATTTTCAGACAGCAGGACAGTGCCTGCTGCAAGGAGCATGACAACGAACCATTGAACCTTGCGGTTTTTGAATAGAACACTCATAATATCCACCCCGCCTAAACAAGCATCTACAGCATGTATATGTAGACAACCTAGGGAATATTTCTGAGGTTGGAAAAGAATTGTTAGAAGGAGGGGGAACGAAGAGGCTAAACAAGGAGTCTATAAGGTATAGGGGAGGTGGAAATTGATGCAAAAATTCAGAAAAGTGATCGTTGTTTTGAGCTGCTTCGTTGGTCTGATTGCTCTCATCACTGTGCTTTCTCAATTTTCTTGGTTTCCTAGAGCGGTTAACGTACAATCTCCGGAAAAGGTTACGCCGGCAGCGGAGCTTGATAAGGTCAAGGTAAGTCCTGTTTTTAAAAGCGGTAGCATTTATTTACAAGGTGAGCAGGGGAAGGTCGGTATTTTGATTCGTCAGGGTGTTTATAAAGCTAAGGAACCAAGTTTCTGTGTGTGGCATTTATGGAATCAAGGGGATCCTTATACAGGAAAGAAATTTCGCGTTGAAGCAGTGAGTGTAATAAGCGGAGTGAAAAACCCTGCTCTACTGGATAGGTTTGCTTTGGTTGAGGAGATCAATTTCCCCGGAGGCGGACCGCAGAATGGGGCTGATACGGTTTTTTCCACAATGATGAGGTTCGATAAACCGGGCTTGTGGCGGTTGGATGCTTTTATAGATGAAAGGGCCGTCGGCAGTATCACGGTAGAAGTGAAGTAGTAAAAGAAGGCAACGAGTAGCCGCCCTGCCACACCAAGAGCGACACCAACAGCAACCAGCCCTTGTTCTGGAGGGTGACTTTAGCTACAATGAGAGCAAAGCGTCATTTTAACATTATGAAGACTGGAAGGTGCCCTCATGGAAGCGGATAAAAAGAAGCTGGCCTTAAATATAGTAAGTTCCAAAGTGAACCATAAAGGATTCGGTGCCGGAGCGATCGACCTAAGCAACGTATCTGGTGTCATTATTGACGGAGATGAAGCCTACCTGGATGAAGGTACACTTCATGCCAAAAGCAAGATCGAAAAAGGCATCAAATTCTCAACGAACAAAGAAGATGTGCCGAACGGCCGTAAAGCTTGGATCGTTTGGGTGGCAGTAGACCGTACTGAAGAAGGTGCCTACTACGCTGGAATGACCGCTTGCGAAATGTTGATTGACACCGAAGCTCGCAGAGGGTGGAAAATTCTAGCTGAGCACGTAAATAAGATGGATGCTGCAATGAAGCGCAAATTCATCTTCGACGGCTTGGATGACAAGGAACGGACGCTGCTCAAAAACCAGCTGATCGCGCATAACCAGGAATGGTGGAATCGCTCGGATCAAGCATTGAAAGATGCACTTTCCTAAGCGGTCAAACACATAAATCGAGATTATGAACATTATGTGTCATCCATTGTTACGTTTGGGTGAACCGAGTATACTAGACCCTAGTGTATGTTACCTCATATACTAGGACAGCAAAAAGGCAGACTAAGACGCGCTTAGTTCTGCCTTTTTGTGTTATCTGGAAACTGGCGGATCAGTCGTTCCACCAGCGTTTGATATCATTCCACCAAGAGCCGTTTTGACCTTTGGGTGTGCCCTTTGGATCATCATTCGAAGCTGGCTTCGCGGGTTTGCCTGTGCAATACGTTGTCGGCTCCGTGCCATTCAGGAAAGCCTCCATGTGTGAGTTCGGACAGTCCTCATTGGACAGCTTGCCGCTCGCCGGATCAATATAGACACTGGTGACCCCTTCAGGAATCGGGAACAGCTTAGGCGGTATTGCCTCTAACGTTTGTTCCGTGAATTCCGCGAAAATCGGAGAAGCCAAGTGAGACTCAACCGTGGAAATATCCCTACTCTTGTCATAGCCAACCCATACGGCGGTTGCGAGCTCCGGGGTGAAGCCTACCAGCCACGCATCGGTGTCGGTCGTTCCCGTTTTGCCGGCTATTGGACGCTTAATCGTACTGGCTACGCGGTTGCCGGTTCCGCCCTCTTCGAACACGCTCTCCATTAGATTCGTCATCACATAGGCGACAGCCGGATCAATAACAGGCTCCGCTTTCGGGGTCGCTTCATATAAAATTTGGCCATTCGCATCCTCAATACGCACAATCGCTGTTGTCTCTTGATGAACGCCTTGATTCGCTATCGTACCGAACGCTGACGCCATTTCGAGAGGACTTACCGGGAAGGAGCCCAGAGCCAATGACGGCAGCGGCTTCATCGGAGAGGCAATGCCGAGCTTGCGGGCAAGCTCGATTACCTTCGCAGGACCGACATCCAGAATCGTATGCACCGCATAGATGTTGTCCGACTTCGAAATCGCCTGCCGCATATCAATATTCGCATTCGCATACTGATCGTTGAAGTTTCTAGGTGTGTATCGTTGACGGCCTTCATCGTAAGTGAACACCGTCGGCTCACTTTTTACCTGCGTTACAGGTGTATAGCCATTTTGCAGGGCGACCATATAGACAATCGGTTTAAAAGAGGACCCTGGCTGTCTCGTATTCGAGAGTGCACGATTGAACTGATTCTCGGAATAGTCGCGACCGCCGACCATCGCTTTGATTTCACCTGTTCTCGGGTCGATTGCCACCAGGGCGGCTTGAAGTTCCGCTTTACCCGTTAGCTGCTTGGTAATAACACTCTCAGCGATTTGCTGTGCATTTTTATCAAGCGTCGTATAAATGCGGATGCCGCCCTCATCGAACTGTTCCTCCGGTATGCCGAGCTTATCCGTTGCCAGTGCTCGTACATAATCTCGGAAATAGGGTGCTGCAGCTGGCTTCTTCTTCGTAAGCGGTTGAATCGTCAGCTTCTCTTGGCCTGCGGCGTCAGCGGCGCTTTGTGTAATGAAACCGCCGCGGACCATCGTCTGCAGCACCACCTTTTGCCGATCCATCGCATTCTTCAGATCATAATACGGCGAGTAGTAGCGAGGCCCTTTAGGGACACCAGCGATCATAGCGCTTTCCGCCAACGTTAATTCACTGGCATGCTTGCCGAAGAATAGCTGGGAAGCCGTTTCAATCCCATACGTCGAATGACCGTAATAGATCTGATTCAAATAATTCGTCAGAATTTCATCTTTCGTCTGCTGCATTTCCATTTGCACAGCGAACACGGTTTCCTTGATTTTACGCGACCAAGTCCGGTCATGATTTAAATATAAATTCCGTGCTAATTGCTGAGTGATCGTTCCTGCACCTTGCACTTTAGCCATAGCTTGCACATTGACAATCGCTGCCCTAGCAACGGCCTTCACATCTACTCCGAAATGATCATAGAAATGCTGATCCTCCACGGCGAGCGTTGCTTTAATGAGATAAGGCGATATTTCGCCCAGTGAGACGACCTGTCGATTTTGCCCGGAATAGAAGGTGTCGATCAGTTCGCCGTGGATATCGTACATCTGGGAGGTTTGCAGCATTTTGGTGACGGGCAGAGTTTGAGTGCGCAAATAAACGAAAAAGCCGGCCGCAAGGATGAGCAAAACAATGCAGGAAGTGAATAGGAATGAGAACATTTTCTTAATACGACGCATCCAGCGCATAGACGCAGGTACCTCTTTATCCCTAGGTGCTTGTGGTGTGCCTGTGGATGGCTGACGATGGTTCTCGTTCTCGGACATCTCTTCTTACCTCCTTTCTCCATGCTCTAAGTCATTACTATCCAGTATGGAAAAGCATGGCAGTCCGTATTCAACGAATTGTAAATATTTTTTGTTAAATGTTGAAAAACCCTAGGAAAATATTGCATTTTGGGGGTAATGAACTATAATACAATTTGTGCGTATGGACTGACTGGAAATTGCAGCGCCGCTTCGCATGACTTTTCCAATTGGTGGAACACTGTTAGAGACAACGAATGTCAGGATTTATTCATCCAAATATAGCAGCGAAAGAAGGTATAAACATGGAACTGTGGTACACAGAGAAACAAACAGATAGCTTCGGCATTACAGCAAAAGTAAAAGAGACATACGTTAGAGAGCAAACGGACTTCCAAGACCTATCAATGATCGAAACCGAAGAATGGGGAACAATGCTTACCCTGGACGGCATGGTTATGACAACGGTCAGAGACGAATTCGTCTATCATGAAATGGTTGCGCACCCTGCGCTTGTTACCCACCCGAACCCAGAGTACGTGCTTGTAGTAGGCGGCGGTGACGGCGGAGTAATCCGTGAAATCATGAAGCACCCGAAAGTGAAAAAGGCTGTTCTTGTTGATATCGACGGTAAAGTGATCGAGTACTCCAAAAAGTACCTGCCAACCATTGCCGGCGAATTAGACAACCCTCGTGTAGAAGTCATTGTTAACGATGGCTACATGCACATTCACGATCACAAAAACACCTACGACGTTATCATGGTCGATTCCACTGAGCCTGTTGGTCCAGCTGTTGAATTGTTCTCCAAAGGCTTCTACCAAGGTATCTTTGATGCGTTAAAAGAAGACGGGATCTTCGTTGCACAAACGGATAACCCTTGGTTCAAAGCAGACCTGATCCAAACGGTTAACCGTGATGTCAAAGAAATCTTCCCAATCGTACGTGTGTACAGCGCGAACATTCCTACATACCCAAGCGGTCTATGGACCTTCACAATGGGCAGCAAAAAGCACGATCCACTGCAAGTTGAGGAAGCAGCAATCCCGGAATTCCCAACGAAGTACTACACACCACGCCTACATAGAGCGGCATTCGTACTTCCTAAATTTGTTGAAGATTTGATTAAATAAATGAATTGAACCGCCTGTCGTTTCTGTGCTTGTCATGGGGACTCTGGCGGTTTTTTTTACGACGGACCCATTAACACACACAGCTAATGAAACCAAGCGGAAATAGACGTTTAACGGACCTGGGAGGCTGTCTATTCACCGTACAATGAATAGACAGTCTCCTACATGCCGTTAACTGCCTATTTGGAGCGATGATTCCGAGCTTGCGGACTTCAGCGCCGTTATTTGGTTTCAATCTATCTTATTTTCATAATTTGAAGTAGATTAAGGGCTGTCGAGTCCATTAGTTTTTCAAATTCAATCTTTTTCGGGGATTAACGTCGCTCCAGTCCTTTAGCCGGGAAAGATGAATCTGAAATTGATTTCTCACCCAGGCACTAACATTCTTCGTTACCGCTCGCCATTTCACCTTCGAACACACTTGTATTCCAACATTCACTGCCTCAGTCACCGGCGTGCTAGGCTGTCAGGTATTCCAACTCTCACTTTCCCCGTCGCACACACCGGCTGTCTGATATTCCAACTTCACTATCCCCGTCGCACGTACCGCCTGTCTGATATTCCAACTTCGCTATCCCCGTCGCGCGCGCTCGGCTGTCTGGTATTCCAACTTCGCTATCCCCGTCGCGCGCGCTCGGCTATCTGGTATTCCAACTTCGTTATCCCTGTCGCACGCACAGGTTGTCTGGTATTCTAACTTCGCTATCCCCGTCGCACGTACAGCCTGTCTGTTATTCTAACTTCGCTATCCCCGTTGCACGTACAGCCTGTCTGATATTCCAACTTCACTATCCCCGTCGCACGCATGCGGCGGTTTGGTATTCCAACTTCACTTTCGCCGTCGTACGCACGCAGCAGCCTGATATTCCACCGATCACTGTCACAATCGTCAATCAGGTGTCTGTATTCCCAACTCTCCAATCCCAACTCTCTGTCCCAGTTCCCTACACTCCGCGTCAGCCTTGCCCCTCAGCCAATTTACCTGCATTTTGTGCATCAAATTGGTTCGAAAATCCATTTTTCTGCCATTCAGCTGCAAAAAGTACATCAAATTTCAGTGAAACGTGCCCGAAATGCAAAAATGGCCCGAATTTGATGTAGGAAATGCATCTTCGCAGTTCAATTCAAACATTTTTAGCAGAAAAGCCTGCACTAAATGCATCTAAATTCATTCCCTCAGGACCTATGTGCGTCCTAATTCCCCAAACTTACACAGAAACCGACACGACGATAACCCCGCTGTGCACGCTGATCTCCCGTAATACATTGAATTTAACGAATCTTTCATATAAACTAATAGCTAACTTGCCTTATCTGACATAAGGTGCAAACAGGTATTGCAGAATAGGAGAATGACGGACCATGACGGCTAAAGAGCGCGTGCGGATCCGAATTGAAAGTCGAAGCGGGAGCGAGACCACCGTGCAGAAGGCGCGAGGGGATCTTTATCGTAAAGGCAATCACACGTACATCCGCTATGAAGAAGAGCCGAACGAACTTGGACGTACGGTGACGCTGATCAAACTGGAAGACAATCAAATACGCATCGTCCGTCAAGGAGATGTGCAATTGGAGCAAACCTTTCTGCCCGGCGAGAAGCGGATTGGTTTTTATCAGACGCCTCAAGGCAGATTGGAACTCGAAATTGAAACACATGAGCTGACCTCGGAAGCCGTACATGGCATCGGTATTACAAGGTGGAGCTATGATTTATATGCATCAGGCACTCATGCGGGAACATACAGGATCAAGTTGTTAATTCAGGAGGAGTAAGACGAATGGATGTACTAAACGAAGTCAAAGCCATTGTTAAACAAGCCATTATAGAAGCAGTTACGGCTGCAGGTATCGTGGACGCGGCGCAAATACCGGAGATTATTCTAGAGGTTCCGAAAGAGAAGACACACGGGGATTTCGCAACGAATGTCGCGATGCAGCTAACCCGAATTGCTAAGCAGAACCCAAGACAAATTGCGGAGCAAATTATTGCTAACCTGCAAAAGGATAAAGCCAATATCGCAGAAGCGGAAATTGCGGGGCCTGGTTTTATTAATTTTAAAATGAACAAAGTGTACCTATACCCGGTTATTGAAAATGTTCAAAAAATGGGTGATCGCTACGGTGCGACGAACGTCGGTCAAGGGCTTAAAGTGCAAGTGGAATTCGTAAGCGCGAATCCAACGGGTTCTTTGCATTTGGGACATGCTCGCGGAGCGGCAGTAGGGGACGTGCTGTGCAACGTACTCGATCTGGCTGGATACGACGTATCCCGAGAGTACTACATCAATGATGCTGGCAACCAAGTGGTCAATTTGGCCAAATCCATCGAAGCCCGCTATCTGCAAGCACTCGGACAAGAGGCTGAGATGCCGGAAGACGGGTACTTCGGTGAAGATATCAAAGGCTTTGCAGCTGATCTTGCTGCGGAAGAAGGGGATCGCCTCCTCAGCTTGCCAGAAGATGAGCGTCGTGCTTATTTCCGTACCTATGGGCTCAAAAAAGAACTCGACAAAATCAAACGCGATTTGGGTCGCTTTGGTGTTCATTTCGACAACTGGTTCTCCGAGACGTCGATTTATGAAGATAACCTCATCCCACCCGTTCTCCAAGAGCTGCGGGATAATGGACACATATATGAAGAGGAAGGCGCGACTTGGTTAAACACAACACCGCTGGGTGACGACAAGAATCGCGTTCTGATTAAGAATGACGGTTCCTTTACGTATCTTACTCCGGATATTGCCTACCATCGCAATAAATTTGGACGCGGCTTTGAGCGTTTGATTAATATTTGGGGCGCAGATCATCATGGCTACATTCCACGGATGAAAGCGGCTATGACGGCGCTTGGTTTTGAATCGGATCGACTCATTGTGTTAATTGCCCAAATGGTGAGCCTTTTCCAAAATGGGGAAAAGGTGAAAATGTCCAAACGGACTGGCAAAGCAGTCACGATGGAGGATCTTATGGACGAAGTCGGCGTAGACCCGATTCGTTATTTCTTCGCGATGCGCAGCATGGACTCGCACTTGGACTTCGACATGGACTTGGCGGTTTCTCAGTCCAATGAGAACCCTGTGTTCTATGTGCAGTATGCACACGCACGGATCTGCAGCATCTTCCGTCAGGCGGAAGAGCAGAACATCCAGGTGCTGCCGCTTGCGCAGGTAGACCTTAGCCAGCTTACGTCGGAAGCTGAGTTCGACTTGCTGCGCAAGATGGGCGAGCTTCCGGAGGAAATTGCCATTGCGGCCGATCAATATGCGCCGCATAGGCTCATTCGCTATGTCTACGAACTGGCAAGCCAGTTCCATAGCTATTACAGAGGCCACTATGTCATCACGGATGACGCGGCCTTGACCCAGGCACGCCTCGCCTTGCTCGGCGCGCTTCGTATTACCTTAGCCAGCACGCTTCGCGTAGTTGGCGTATCCGCCCCAGAGCGGATGTAACATCCGCTCCACAAAATCGAAGGGACGATCTCCGATGTCTACGAAGACATGGGGGATCGTCCCTTTTTTTGATAACACCAGAAGAATAAGTCTGGTGGACTATAACTTTGTGGTACATCTACTTTGACAAACGTTTCGCACTACGAAGAAATTTTCCCGCCATTTTAGAATGTGAGCACATTACGATGTAATGCAACACGAGCGCATTTATTCTAATATGTGTTAGGGGCCTTTGACATGTGAGTGGAATTGTTGAAAAATGTACAACAATTTTCCTCTAATTTCGCTCCAAGCAGAGAATTGTTGTATTCCGTGCAACAAAATAGGGCGGGTTTGCTTCCGCTCTTGGCTTTGCTTGTGCTCACGATCCACACTTGGGCGGCTCATGCCTCCGCTCTCGCACTTCGCTCTTGCACTTCGCACTCGCTCTTCGCAGTTGCCCCTGCGCCCGTCTCAGCCCTGCCGTGCCGCACGGATGGCGCGCCGAGCGTTCAAATGCCCGGGCTTCCAGCGCGTGCTCCCTCGCTTGTTAAGACCAATCGCGCAGCGCCGAAGCGCACTTTTAATCTGCAGCGGCGACATCGGCTTGATCGATAACATCAAGGCAATGACGCCGCTGACATGGGCAGTGGCCATCGAAGTGCCACTTAGTTCGTTATATTTGCCGTTAAGCCAGGACGAGTAGACCCGTTCGCCTGGTGCGTAGATATCAATTTGCTTCCCGCGGTTGCTGAAGGGAGCGATTTTGCCTAATCGAGTTGTGGCTCCAACGGAGACGACCTGGGGGAAGCGGGCGGGGTAATCGACCGATTTCTTTTTGCCGTCATTTCCGGATGAAGCCACGATAACTTTACCACGGTAATACGCGTTCAAGACAGCTTGCTCGAGGGAACGGTTGTATGATTTCATACCGAAGCTCATATTGATAATATCGAGGTCGTTATGAACACACCAATCGATGCCGGCAATAATGTCCGAGACATAGGCGCTTCCAGCATGGTCAAATGCTTTTACCGGATGAACGATGGCTCTTGGAGCAACACCGACAATCCCTGAATTACGGCCAGCTGCCGCGATAGTTCCGGCGATATGCGTGCCATGTCCATTGTCATCATAGGGCAGCATACTGCGGTTTAACAAATTGATGCCCCGTGATATCGAATTGTGTAAGTCAGGATGATTGTAATCGATTCCGGTATCGATGACCCCGATCCGAATATTCTGACCTAACGATTTGTTCCAGACTTCAGGCGCGCCTACTTGATCGATGCCCCAAGGTATCGTATGAGAGCCCGATAAACTGCTTGATCGTCTGGAGGTGGTTTTGTTGCCCATCGCCTGGTGAACGGATATCTTGGTATCCTCTACGATGTTCGGCGCACCGGAGATACCTCTGAGCTTAGTATCGGGACGAAGCGTGCAGGAGAAGGCGTGAATGATACTTAGATCGCGCACCTTCGAGAGGTTTGCAAACTGAGACTTCATTCGTTTCAGCTCTGATTTGCATGCGTAGTAGTCCTTAGCCGATGAGAAGTGGATGATATGCTTCTTGTCAGAATGCTTGGCGAGACCGATTTCCTCATGAAGCAAATGAAGAAAGGTGGCTATATCCATCGTGCCATCCCCCCATGACAGCTTAGAATCGAATCTCCCCTATCTTATGTACAGGTCACCCCGTATGACCGTGTTCTTGCCTTTATAGAAATAAATGGGTGCGAAGCCGTGTCAGATGCGTAGGTTTTACATAGGATAAATAGAGAGGCGCGGGCAGGAGTGTCTCTTTCTCAGGTAGTGGAAACGGCTGTGATTCATTCACACCGCTTCCTTAGGATACAGTCGCAAGCGGAGGGGGACCTTCGCTTGTTTTCATTTTAGAGGGAACGCTTTCTTCCTTGTGAAGTGTTTCACACAATAAGTCGGCTATATTTTTTGACAAACACGCTCGTCCTAGTAGGACGGCGTAGCCGATTATTTTAGGGATAGTTGCATTTTTAGAAAAAATAGGTTTTACTTAATGAAGATATTGGATAAGGTAGATAGAAGAACTGAAGATGACGATCACGATCGAAAAGGATGTGCCTTAGATGAGTAGCGAATACACACTCAAAATCACCACAGAGCAAGCACGCGAAATGCCCATGGTGGATTTGGCGTTTGAATTACTGAAGTCGGCGAATACGCCGTTTTACTATCGTGACCTGATGGCTGAAATTGCTAAAATAAAAGGGCTGTCCGAGCAGCATGTTATGCAAGTGATTGCCCAACTATATACGGAAATCAACATCGATGGACGTTTTGCTTGCGTAGGTACGAACCTATGGGGTTTGAAACGCTGGTATCCTGTCGAGAAATCAGACGATGCGGTTGGTAACGCGAAGCGTCCGAGAATCATTAACGACGAAGATGACGATCTGGATGAAGACATCTACGCTGAGGAAGAAGATACATACGCAGAAGAAGATGAGTACGATACATTTGGTACCGAAACCGAAGAGGAAGAAGCGGAAGAGGATACTGAATTCTTCGAAGATGAAGAGATCGAAGAGGATCTTGGCGAAGCGGGTATTGAAGAAACAGACGAAGATAGTGAAGACGATTTAGATGCGGATTCCGATGAGGAAGACGAAGAAGACGATCTGGATGGAGACGCTGACGACGACAAATAACTTGTCTTGACAGTCCCTATCTGTTCAGAGTAAACTATTGCATGGGCTTTAAAGAATCTTAACAATTCGCTCAAGCGTTCAAAAAGTGCCCCGTCACTACGGGTGTCACTTTTTTTGTTTTTTTTAGTAGATAAGAAAGTATAAGTTTTATACTTTTGCTTCGCATCTACCTTGAAAAACGCGCTCGTCCCAGAAGGACGACGGAGTCGTTTATCCTTGGGTGTTTTTTTGTGTTTTTTCACTTTATTTTCATGAAAAACCCTATTTAGCAGAAGCTAATGCTTACAAAGTCATTTTTCTGACAAAAGATAAGCTTATGCCTTACGACGTAAGTTCTTATATTTCAAACCATACTAAACTCTAGGAGGCGTACATAGTGACAAAATACATTTTCGTTACGGGAGGCGTAGTTTCATCCCTTGGCAAAGGAATTACAGCAGCGTCCTTAGGGAGATTGCTCAAAAACAGAGGTTTGAAAGTTACGATTCAAAAGTTTGACCCTTACATTAACGTGGATCCGGGAACCATGAGTCCTTACCAGCACGGTGAAGTCTTCGTAACCGACGATGGGGCAGAAACGGATCTGGACTTAGGTCATTATGAGCGTTTTATTGATATTAATCTTTCCAAAAGTTCCAACGTAACCTCAGGTAAAGTATACTCCTCCGTCATTACCAAAGAGCGCAGAGGCGAATATCTGGGTGGTACGGTACAAGTGATCCCGCACATTACGAACGAAATCAAGGAACGTGTGATTCGCGCTGGTCGTGAAGCTGGGTCCGATGTCGTAATTACCGAAATTGGCGGTACAGTAGGAGATATCGAAAGCTTGCCGTTCCTGGAAGCTATTCGTCAAATGAAAAATGATATCGGCCGCGAGAATGTCATGTATATTCACGTTACGCTGATTCCTTATATTAAAGCAGCTGGTGAAGTGAAGACGAAACCTACACAGCACAGTGTAAAAGAACTGCGCGGACTAGGGATTCAACCTCACGTTATCGTTTGCCGTACGGAACATTCCCTAACGGAAGATATGAAGCGTAAGTTAGCTTTATTCTGTGATATCGATCCTGCAGCTGTTATTGAGTGTAAGGATGCAGAAACCTTATACGAAGTTCCGATGATGCTTCGCGAGGAAGGGCTTGACGATTATGTTGTCAATCACCTGAAACTACGTACGAACGAGCCGGATATGAAGGAATGGGAAAGCCTTGTTCGTAAAGTTAAATCATTGACGAAGAAGACCGAAATTGCGATCGTAGGGAAATACGTTGCGCTGCATGACGCTTACCTAAGTATTGTTGAAGCACTAGGTCATGCCGGCATCGATAATGACTCCGAAATTAATATTCGTTGGGTGAATGCAGAAGAAATTTTTGAGCATAACGTCCATCAGCTTCTTTCAGGTGTTCAAGGTATTCTTGTGCCTGGTGGATTCGGTGATCGTGGTATTGAAGGTAAAGTGGAAGCGATCCGCTATGCCCGTGAAAAAGAAATTCCATTCTTCGGTATTTGTTTGGGGATGCAAGTTGCTGTTATTGAATATGCGCGTTCCGTTACAGGCTTGGATGGTGCGAACAGCTCCGAGATTAATCCTACAACGGCTTACCCGGTCATCGATCTATTGCCAGAGCAGAAGGATATCGAGAATTTAGGCGGTACAATGCGTCTTGGTTTATATCCTTGTAAGGTTGCTCCGGGCTCGCTTGCGGAGCAGTGCTACAATGATGAGCTTATCTACGAGAGACATCGTCACCGGTATGAATTTAACAATGAATACCGCGAATTGATTGAATCTGCCGGTTTGCGCATTTCCGGTACATCACCGGACGGTCGGTTGGTTGAGATGGTCGAGCTTCCTGGTCACCCTTGGTTCCTTGCAGTTCAATTCCATCCGGAATTTACATCGCGTCCGAATCGTCCGCAGCCGCTTTTCCGTGAATTCGTGAAAGCTGCTCAGTTGATCGCTCGTTAATTCTTGCTATAACGGTTGACCCTCCAGATAACCAACTTATTTGTAAAACTTTTCAATTAGTTTTGTCCCTCAGAAGGAAATCGGAAATGAATAGCGAATACCTTTAGGAACATGAACATGGGAATTTGTTATTCGTTTTCGGGAGGGAAATAGGCTGATGAAGAAAAAGGTATTGATTGTCGACGATCAAAATGGAATTCGCGTACTACTCATGGAGGTATTCAGTAATGAAGGGTACGATACCTATCAGGCCTCAAATGGCAAGTTGGCCTTAGAAATCGTGAAGAATTCTTCGCCTGATCTTATTCTACTGGATATGAAGATTCCTGGTATGGACGGACTGGATATTTTGAAACATGTTAAAGCCATTGATGCATCGATCAAAGTCATTATGATGACAGCTTATGGCGAGCTCGATATGATTAAAGAAGCAACGGATTTGGGTGCGATTATGCACTTTACGAAGCCTTTTGATATTGATGAATTGCGTATGGCGGTTAATATGCAGCTTAATAATGAATCAAGCAGCGGTTTTGCAGTGGGATCCTAGTCATAGGGTCTTTTTTTTTGTAGATAAGAAAGTATAAGTTTTATACTTTTGCTTCGCATCTACCTTGACAAACGCGCTCGTCCCTGAAGGACGACGGATTCGTTTATCCTTGGTTGCCAAAAAAACGAGGGCTTGGTTATCATTTGAAAATTTATGTGCTATAATAACTCAGGTATGACAAAGAGCGGTATACGCATCTACTATAGGTTCTAGGAGGAAGAGAAACATGGCATTGGTTTCAATGAATGAATTTTTACCTAAAGCAAAAGCGAACAAATTCGCGGTGGGTCAATTTAACATGAACAACCTTGAATTCGCTCAAGCGATTGTGGAAGCTGCAATCGAATTAAAATCCCCGTTCATTTATGGTGTTAGCGAAGGCGCACTGAAATATATGGGTATCGAGTTTACAGTAGCAATAGCTGAAGCTGCAGCTAAAAAATCCGGTCTGCCGATTGCTCTACACTTAGATCATGGCAGTTCCTTTGAAGTAGCAATGAAATGTATCCGTGCAGGATTCAGCTCCGTTATGTTCGATGGTTCCCACTATTCTTTCGAAGAAAACATTCGTTTGACGAAAGAAGTTGTAAAAGCTGCTCGTGCAATGGGCGTATCCGTTGAGGGTGAGCTTGGAACAATTGGCGGCGTTGAGGACGACATCTCTGTTGATGAAGAGCACGCTAACCTTGCAAAACCAGAAGAAGCTATCCGTTTCTACGAAGAAACAGGTGTTGACTGTCTGGCTATCGCTGTAGGTACTGCACATGGTATGTACGCAGGCGAGCCTAACATTCACTTTGATATTATCGAAGCAGTTTCCAAAGCGATTCCAGTTCCTGTTGTTCTTCACGGTGGATCCGGCGTTCCTGACGAAATGATTCGTAAATCTATCGCAGCAGGCGTTGGCAAAATCAACGTTAACACAGAGAACCAAGTGGCATGCACAGAAAACATCCGCGCGGCTCTTAATAAAGATGCTAAAATTTATGATCCTCGTAAATATCTCACCCCGGCTCGTAATGCTATGATCGAAGTAGTAAAATCCAAAATTCAATTGTTCGGAAGCAGCAATCAAGCTTAATTCCAATTGTATAGTCAGGGTAGGAAATGCAGTAAGGCACAGACGGAGGATAGACGAAAGAATGTCGTCCGTCTGTGTCATTACGTGTGTTTCCTTCTTCTATTTTTTTGAGCTTATGTTGAAATTATTAATTTTATACGCTCGTTCGCTTGATTTTTGACGATCACTAGTCTTAAAGGACGCTGTGGAGTCGAATATCTTTGGTAAAGTTTGTGTGGGGTTAGGTTGTATTTGGTTGCTTTAATTTACTGCTTAGTAAGTAGGCACCTGGTTTAGGGGGAGAATCATGTTGGAAAAATTAATGGTGGTCGGGGGACGTCCACTACGGGGAACAGTTCAAATTAGCGGGGCTAAGAATAGTGCAGTTGCACTCATTCCAGCCGCAATTCTTGCTGAAACATCGGTTACTTTGGATAATCTGCCTCATCTGAGTGATGTGGCTATATATACAGAAATTTTGACGGATTTAGGAGCTACCATAGACTGGAACGAAGATCGGATGACGATCGACCCAAGTCGAATGAAATCACTTCCTATGCCGAATGGCAAAGTAAAAAAGCTCAGAGCATCCTACTATTTAATGGGAGCGCTGCTCGGGAGATTTGGTGAGGCAACGATTGGTCTGCCTGGTGGTTGTAACTTCGAACCGCGTCCGATTGATTTGCATATTAAAGGTTTTGAAGCTTTGGGTGCCGAGGTTAGTAATGAGAATGGCGCATTAAAGATACGCGCCAAAGAACTGCGCGGTGCCAAAATATACTTAGATATGGCGAGTGTTGGAGCGACGATTAACATCATGTTGGCTGCCTCACGCGCTAAAGGCTTTACGATTATCGAGAATGCGGCCAAAGAGCCTGAAATCATAGATGTGGCAACACTTTTAAATTCAATGGGTGCCAAAATTAAGGGTGCTGGAACAGAGACCATTCGTATCGAAGGCGTAACAGAGATGCATGGTTGCCGACATTCCATTATTCCTGACCGTATTCAAGCAGGTACGTACATGATTGCAGCAGCGGCTACACGCGGCGATGTGACTGTCGACAATGTCATTCCTAAACATATGGAAGCACTGACAGCAAAGCTTCAGGAAATGGGCGTACATATCTACGAAATGGATGAGTCCATTCGTGTTGTCGGTCAGCCTGAATACGAAAGTGTTGATGTGAAAGCTTTAATTTACCCTGGGTTTGCGACGGATCTGCAGTCTCCAATGGCGAGCTTACTTTGCCAAGCTAAAGGAGTTAGTATACTAACGGACCATGTTTATAGTAATCGTTTCAAACATATTCCTGAGCTAGTGCGTATGGGAGCAAAGATGAAGGTCGAAGGACGCTCAGCCATCATTGAGGGCTCACAGCTCAGTTCTGCCAAAGTGAGAGCAACGGATTTGAGAGCAGGAGCTTCTCTTGTGATTGCGGGCCTTAGCGTAAGAACAGGTGGTATCACAGAAGTATCCGGAGTTGAGTTTATTGATCGTGGTTATGAGAACTTGGTATTCAACTTATCTTCACTAGGTGCAGAGGTTTGGCGCGAGAGCGAGGAATAAAGTACCAAACAACAGGCAATGCTAGAATCCAATTGAAAATTTAATAGTTTGGTGGTTGAAACATGAGCATGCAGCTTGCTGAGCTTGAAGTACTCAAGCTTACTGAATTATATAAACTAGCTAAGAAACATCAGATCCAATATTACGGTACGCTGAAGAAAAAAGAACTCATCTTTGCAATTTTACGTGCACAAGCTGCTGAGAGTGGTCTAATGTTCATGCAAGGTGTTCTTGAGATCCTTCAGGAAGGCTTTGGATTCTTACGTCCAATTAATTACCTTCCTAGCTCAGAGGACATCTATATCTCAGCTTCCCAGATTCGCAAATTTGATTTGCGGTCCGGGGACATTGTATCGGGCAAATGTCGTCCGCCCAAAGAGAATGAGCGCTATTTCGGGCTTCTTCAGGTTGAAGCGGTCAACGGAGAGAAACCGGAAACGGCAGCGGAACGACTTCATTTTCCTGCATTGACACCTCTTTATCCAGACACGCGGATTACACTTGAAACTGAGCCTAACAAGCTTTCCATGCGTATCATGGATTTACTTGCTCCTGTTGGATTAGGCCAACGCGGTCTGATTGTAGCGCCTCCTAAAGCAGGAAAAACGTTGCTGCTGAAAGAAATAGCAAACAGTATTTCCACCAATTATCCAGAAATTGAACTCTTCGTTCTGCTCATCGATGAGCGTCCGGAGGAAGTTACCGATATGCAGCGTTCTGTCAAAGGTGAAGTAGTTGCTTCTACCTTCGATGAACTTCCTGAAAATCATATTAAAGTCGCTGAACTTGTGCTGGAACGCGCAATGCGTCTAGTTGAACATAAGAAAGATGTTGTCATTCTCATGGACAGTATTACTCGGTTGGCTAGAGCCTATAACCTAGTGGTTCCTGCTTCTGGTCGGACGTTAACGGGTGGTATTGACCCTGCAGCCTTTCATCGTCCTAAGCGTTTCTTCGGGGCTGCCCGTAACATTGAAGAAGGCGGCAGCTTAACGATTCTTGCTACAGCACTTGTAGAAACAGGGTCACGTATGGATGACGTCATTTATGAAGAATTTAAAGGTACAGGTAATTTAGAGCTTCATCTTGACCGTAAAATGGCTGAACGCCGTATTTTCCCTGCGATTGATATTCGCAGATCTGGTACGCGCCGCGAGGAAGCACTTCTAGGCAAAGATGAGCTCGAGAAAGTATGGGCGCTTCGCAAAGGGATGAACGATTCGCATGAATATACAGAATCCTTCATTAAGAAGCTTGCCGATACGAAGACTAATCAGGAGTTTTTGGACTCTCTGGCTTCCCCTTCAGCAGGATCTTCAGGGGTAAACAAAGGTAAAGTCAAAAATTCAGCTTCCTAAGCTTCAAATAATTTGCTTCGCATCAATCATGACAAACACGGTCGTCCTTAAGGACGACTTAAGTCGTTTATCCGTGACGCACAAAGAGGAGTACCGTTATGAACTTGGTTTATTCAGACTTACAAGGAAACGTTTTTGACCATCCTGATTTCTTGGCACTTGGTCGAAACGCTGAAATGATAACAGAAATTTTGGAAGATGAGTTAATTCCTCTGCCTGAGGGATCAACCCTAGTCAGTCTTCCGTTTACGCGACCAGTAGGCATTGATGCCGCAACTGGCGATATGAAGCTGGTTGAGGGAGATTATCATGCCGTTGGGGCTTTGCTGCCGCAAGGCTTCACTAGGCTCTTGCTCCCTGGCTATGTGAAATCAGACAAGTCTAAGGCGCTGCCCCTGTTCGGATATACAGCTGTCGTGTGGAAAGATGATGGTTTCTATGTAGCCGCTCGATTAACAGATAATCCTTATTACTGGAATCCGGTTCATTGTGACCCGACTGAGCTGGAGGTAGAGGTCAAACGACTGGTTGCTAAGTATCCGGATAATCGGTTATATGCGCACTTGTCCAACTGTGCACTGGGTTATGAATGTCTGACAGCCTCGAATACGTTCCTTCAACGTTGGGAGGGTGCCGTCCCAGTCTCCTATTCCTGCAACGCAGGGTGCTTCGGCTGTATCTCCGAACAACCGGATGAGAGTGGCTTCGTAGCGCCTCAGACACGTATGAACTTCAAGCCTAAGGTCGAAGAGATCACTCAGATCATGCTCGAGCATCTGCGGACGCCTGAGAGTATCATCTCCTTTGGGCAGGGCTGTGAAGGGGAACCTAGTACGCAGGCCGTGATTATTATCGATGCCATCAAGCAAGTGCGTGAGCAAACGAAGATGGGCTATATTAACATCAACACCAATGCAGGTCTCACGGATCATATCCGCGGCATTGTTGATGCTGGGCTTGATCTCATGCGGGTTAGTACGATTAGCGCGCTTGATGATCACTACAACGCCTACTATAAGCCAAGAGCTTATACGCTCAAAAATGTAGAGAAGTCTCTCCGTTATGCCACAGATAAAGGAGTCATAACTTCGATCAACTACCTCGTATTCCCTGGTGTAACCGATCGTGAGGAAGAGATCGAAGCGATGATCGAATTCGTGCGAAGAACGGGACTAAAATTGATTCAATTGCGCAACCTAAATATTGATCCTGAGAGTTACCTTGGCATTATTCCCAAAGCAAAAGGTGAACTGCTTGGGATGAAGCAAATGATTGAGATTTTTGAGCAAGAGCTTCCGGATGTTGTGCTCGGTTCCTACTCCCATACACCGAAGTTCTATACGAGTGATCGAACTGTCACTACGGTGCTCTAGAAAGAAGCCATCTACAGTCTTTTTTTCATTGCATCAAGACCTCTGAATATGATACAATGCATAAGTACGTCCATTAACTCTGTTTCAGCAAATGATTCAGGGCGGAAAGAGGTGAACCATCATGAAAGCAGGTATTCATCCTACTTATCATGCAACCACAGTGACTTGCGCTTGTGGTAACGTGTTCGAAACGGGTTCTATTAAGCAAAATCTTCGTGTTGAGATTTGCTCTAATTGCCATCCTTTCTACACTGGTAAACAAAAGTTTATCGATGTAGGCGGCCGTGTCGACAAATTCAAAAAGAAATACGGAATCTAATTGGCATCAATTACTTTGCTGCCAATCAGCATAAGACAACCTCCCTTGGTCATCCTAAGCTTAGGCTTAGAGTCCAATGGGAGGTGTTTTTATGTTTAAGGGTATGCTTAAATTTGCGGGAGCTATCATGCTCATCATGAGTTTAATCGGCTGTGGCATTAATTCTGGTAATAAGAACCCGCCTCAGACCAATGATGCAAATTATAAAGCCCAGCATTATAAGCAAGACGGGTACTTGGGGATTACCAGTGTGAATCCGAACGACCCGCTTAACCCTACGTATCATCACTACGAGGATGATTCGAATTTAATGAAAGCCGTGCTCTCACAGCTGCAAGGTATCGAGAAAACCAATATCTCCATTAACGGACCGACTGCTAAAGTAAAAATAAAACCAAGACCATCTTTGACGGCTGCGCAAGTGGAGGAGCTTCGCTCCCAAGCTCAAATGGCTCTGAACACCAACATGCCGCGCTATAATGTGATCGTAAAAATGGTTCAATAACCGGTAGATTTTCCCCTCGGTTGCTATTTGTAATTGAATCAGCTATACTATTTTTACCGTGCTAGATGGGGAGGTAGCGGTGCCCTGTAACTCGCAATCCGCTGTAGCGAGGTTGAATTCCTGTTAGCGGTACTGTGATGTGAGGTCTGGCTTTTACACGTGGTGTTGAGAGTCGGGTCCTTCGCAATGAATGCTCATGAACCCGGTCAGGTCTGGAAGGAAGCAGCCGTAAGTGAGATTTTTCATGTGCCGAGGGGTTGCCTGATTTGAGCCAACGGTAAGAGTTCGCTTGTATCACTTTATCAATAACAGGTGCACGGTTTTAATAAATAAATGAGCCATTTCATAATGACACCTAACAAAACGCCAGTAACTAGGGCGTTTTTTCTTTTTTTCAAGGGAAGGAAAATTCTTGCTCTAGAGAGAATGGTTATACATGTAGATTCATGTAAACGTATGCGCATTGTGCGATTCAATAGAGAGAAAGTGAAGGTGTTGCTGAAGTGTCCATTCATGACCCTCAAGATTACATAGTATCCATTGATGAAATGCGGAAGCTATTCAACCAAAGCATACAAACGCGTATGCTCGTTGTGGATGAGGATGGTAAGATCATTTTGGCAACAGATCAAGTATTGAAAACCTCGGGCTACTCAGCCGAGGAAATTACCCATATCTCATTCCCTCAGCTTTTTAAAGTGAGGGCATCTTTGCGTGAGCTGTACGAATTTTATTTTAAGAACGACTCCAGTCCAGGGGAATGGCCCCATGGATTCCTAGTAGGCAAGAATGGTGAAACGATGTTTTATCAATTCTCGATGTTGAAGCTTATGCGCGGCGATAAGATTATGTATCTCTTAACCATGAAGCATCAGGATAGCTCGCAATTAAGCTTACTGCAGCGGTTCTCGGACGCTTTTTTGAAAGATATAAATTTAGGTGTTTTATTGATTAGTGTGGATTTTACGCTTGTTGACGTCAGTGATCGAGCATGTCAGATTCTAGGAATGGATCGGGAGCATATTCTTAATAAGTCCTTAGAGGAGATTTTTGCTACGGTTCCGAGTCAGCACAAGCTTGTCCAGCGAACAATTTTGAATGGTGCTGTAGTCCGCAATCATGCCGTTTCATGGACCAATAATGAAGAGCGGTACGAGCTGCTGCTGGATTCGAATGTGCTCAAAGATAATCAAGGTAATATTGTAGGGGCTTATGTCATCTTCAAGGATGTCACAAATATGCGCTCGCTGGAAGAAATGGTTCAAAGAAGTGACAGGCTAGCTATGATCGGGCAAATTGCTGCTGGCACAGCTCATGAAATTCGGAATCCGCTAACTTCAATTAAAGGGTTTCTCCAGGTGCTTCGGCGTACTTTTGAAGTGAAAGGGATGGAAAGAGAGATGAGCTTCACGGTAGTCATGCTGGAGGAAATCAATCGGATCAACGAGTTGGTCAACGAATTTCTGCTGTTGAGTAAGCCAAAGCATGTTTCTTATGAGAGGATTGATGTGACTGAAGTTCTTCGAGGGATTTTGCCTATAATCAATAATGAAGCTATTCTTTACAATGTGAATCTCCAATATGAGGCCTCGTACCATTTACCGGAAGTGATTGCTGATAAAGAGCTGCTCAAGCAGGTATTCTTAAATGTTTGTAAAAATGGCATCGAAGCTATGTCGGATGGAGGGGTTTTAACGATTTCAGAGAAAGTGGACACGGTGGAGCGCAATGTCTGCATTGATATTCATGACACAGGTTCGGGTATACCGATGTTCGTCATTGATAAAATATTTGATCCCTTTTTTACAACCAAGGATACAGGTACAGGATTAGGCCTTTCGGTATGCCAGCGAATTATTCACGATATGGGGGGAACGATACGCGTTTCTTCCAAGGGCTTTGGAACGACGTTTACGATATCGATACCTTATACTTGATCATCTATTTCATCCCTAGGTGCGTTATAGTATAATGGATTCAGTCATTCCATGCAGGGATTATTGGAGAGGAACACTATGGCACATATCGCTCTGTACCGAACGTGGAGGTCTCAGACGTTTCGTGAAGTTGTCGGTCAGAAACATATCACGCAGACGCTGCAGAATTCTTTGCGAGAAAATCGCCTTACTCATGCTTATTTGTTCAACGGACCTCGAGGAACAGGTAAGACCAGTACGGCCAAAATATTAGCTAAGGCCATCAACTGCTTAAACGGTCCGTCGGAAGAGCCGTGCAACGCATGTTCAGCATGTGAACGAATCACCGAAGGTGCTGTCATGGACGTTGTCGAAATCGATGCTGCCTCCAATCGCGGTGTAGAAGAAATTCGGGATATTCGTGATAAAGTGAAGTATGCCCCTACAGAAGTAAGGCAGAAAGTGTACATCATTGATGAAGTGCACATGCTCACGACCGAAGCTTTTAATGCCCTTTTGAAGACGCTTGAGGAGCCCCCGGCACATGTCATGTTTATTTTGGCAACAACGGAACCGCATAAGATACCCGCTACGATTATTTCACGCTGTCAACGCTTTGACTTTCGGAGAGTTTCGATGGAAGATCAGGTTCAGCGGCTGCAATATATTTGTGATCAGGAGCAGATCTCGGTTAGCGAGGAAGCTCTCCATTATATAGCCAGACTATCGGACGGCGGGATGCGCGATGCGCTCAGTCTGCTGGATCAAGCTGCGTCCTTTGCGACAGGTGAAGTTCAGCTCTCAGACATTTTGTCCATCACCGGTGGTGTAGCTTCCGATCAATTCAAGAAGCTCGTACTTTACATTAAAGAGAAGAATCTTGGAGCTGCGCTCGAGCTCATCGATACTTTCATGCAGGAAGGCAAGAGCGCTGACAAATGTATTGAAAATTTGATTAATTACTTTAGGGATTTACTCATGGTGCGCATGGTGCCGAATTCACCTGTGATTTCAGAACGTGTTTTTGATATGGGTGACCTAAGGGAAGTAGCGAACCACTTCTCACCGAGTGAAATGATGGCTATGATTGAGACTTTGAATCATTACCAAAGCGAAATGAAATATTCTGTACAGCCTCAGACCCTGCTAGAAATTTCGATTATGAAAATTAGCGGCGGTCACAGAGGAGCAGAGAGCAGTTCGTCTGTCAGCGTCACTTCAGAAGCAGGAGGCCGTTTGCCTCAAGGTGATCTTTTTGCCCAAATGACTCAGAAGCTTCAACAACTTGAAGAACAGATAGCTTCACTGGTAAAATCGGGAGTAACGGGTGCAGCAGCCGATCCTAATGCGAGGCAAGCAGCCTCTGCTAAAGTACCGGTGGCCTCAGCCCCTTCGAAGAAATCAGGCATCAAGCTCGATGGTTACTTGAAAGCCGCGGAGAGTCCTGAAACCAAAGCTGCTCTCATGAAATGGAGTCAAGTGTTAAGCGATGTCAAAGAAAAGAAGATTACCGTACATGCTTGGTTCGTTAATGGTGATCTGGTGTCTATGCTTGATGATGTAGTACTCGTAGCCTTCAAGAATGAGATGCATCGCAATACAACGGAAAAGCCAGAAAACAAGGTCATTATCGAACAAGTTCTTACGTCAGTGCTTGGCAAGCCTATGCGTTTACTTACAATTATGCGTAAAGAATGGGACGATGCTAAGAATGATGCGGCTAGCAGCGCTCCAGAAGTGATGGAGCTAGTGGCTGAAGGCGAAGGTAACGGTACGGCTGTCAAAGAAGAATGGATTTCGGAAGCGATCCAATTATTTGGGGAAGAGCTAGTGATAATTAAAGAAGACTAAATATGAAGGAGCTACCTGATATGAATAACATGAACCAAATGATGAAACAAGTGAAGAAAATGCAAGAACAAATGATGAAAGCCCAAGAAGAACTAGGTACGAAAATGATCGAAGGTACAGCTGGCGGCGGTGTTGTCACTTGTATTATCAACGGGCACAAAAAAGTTCAAAGTATTACAATTAAACCCGAAGCTGTTGATCCGGATGATGTCGAAATGCTGCAAGATCTGGTACTTACGGCAGTAAATGACGCAATGTCCAAAGCTGAAGAAATTGCTAACAAAGATATGGGCAAATTCACAGGCGGTATGAATATCCCTGGATTGTTCTAAGACAAGTAACGATTCTGAATGATGAAGGAGTCTTCCTTTGTATTACCCCGAACCGATAGCCAAGTTAATCGATGCTTTCTCCCGTCTGCCGGGGGTAGGCCCCAAAACGGCAGGTCGCCTAGCTTTTCACGTCCTTCGCATGAAAGAAGAAGAAGTGATTGACTTCGCAAAGGCGCTTGTCAATGTGAAACGGAACCTTCACTATTGTTCCGTCTGTTGTAACATTACGGACGTTGATCCCTGCCGCATCTGTCAAGATAAGAGCAGGGACGGTTCCATCATTTGTGTCGTACAAGAACCTAAGGATTTGGTCGCTTTGGAACGTACCAAAGAATTCGAAGGGTATTATCATGTGCTGCATGGTGCGATTTCCCCGATGGAGGGAATTGGACCGGATCAAATTCATATTGCTGAATTACTCAAGCGTTTGGGTGATGAAACGGTACAGGAATTAATTCTGGCAACCAATCCGAATATCGAGGGAGAAGCTACTGCTATGTACTTGTCCAGGTTAATCAAACCTTTCGGTCTTCGGGTTACGCGCATCGCGCATGGGCTGCCAGTTGGCGGAGATTTGGAATATGCCGATGAGGTGACTCTGACCAAAGCCATGGAAGGGCGCAGGGAATTATAATTATGCTGCATGTAATCAGGGAGCTGCAAAGCTCTCTTTTTTGCTGCCCAAAAAGTATCTTGAAGTTCTAAAAACACCTTTTTTCCCATATGGATAAATCAATCCGGTTATATGAGGAATGGAGGTTTGCTTGTGCGACCAGCATTATTAGGAAAGTACGGCATGAAGAACCCAAAGACGAAAAACGCTCTAGAAGAACTGAAAAAGGACAAGCAGATGCTGATTCAAGAGATCCGTACAGCTCATGCGACTTGGGTGGCGGCTCAAGCGCACTTTGAGTTTGCTTTGGACAAGGATCAGATTGATTATGCCATCTATGCGATGGAAGCCGCAGAAAAAAGATTTGAGATGCTCATTAAACAAGCCAAAAGGCTAGGTGTAAGTCTAATCGACAGTGATCGGTTAATGGAGGTGGAGTAGGTGTATCTTAAATATGTCATATGGGGGGTACTCATACTTTCCTCTCTCATGCTAGTGTTCCTGATATTTCGCAGTCGCGGTGGAGGGAGGGTGTTAACAGCACTAGGGCTGAATATTGTTGTTGCAGCATTTCTCTTATATACATTGAACTTATTGAGTACCTATACACAATTTGAACTCCCAATAAATACGGTCACTCTAGGGACGGTTACTGTTCTAGGGATTCCTGGGATCTTACTTCTTGTAGGTTTAAAACTGACTTTGCTCTAGCTGGAAGATCATTCAAGTAAATCATGTGTTGACTCCGTTGCAACATCTGTGGTATCTTATAAAAGTTGCCGCTGAGACATGCGGGGATAAAGAAGTAACTTAAGAAAAACAAGTTGCAAAAGAATTGTTAGTGTGTTATATTGGTCTTCCGGCTTTCGAAAGAGAGTAGGACGAACCGATCAATTGATCTTTGAAAACTGAACAACGAGTGAGTAAGCACGAACGAGAAATCGTTCAAAAAGAGATTGCAAAATCTCGCTAGCAACGCAAATGAGCAATTAAGCTTTCA
>NZ_LMSP01000006.1:103614-182022 GCF_001429545.1 Paenibacillus sp. Soil787 | reverse complement strand
ATGGGCTATTAAGGGCATTGACCCGTTGCAACCCCATCGTACAGGAGACGCTCCTTTTATTTCAAAGGCCAAATATTAGCGTCTACAGGAATGTTCTTAACGTTCAAGTAAAGTGTGAATTTAGGAGAAAAGCAGTTGGATAAGAGCCTTTAGAGACTGCTATCTCTTCATTTTCACCGTATTTTGTAAAAATAGGAGTCCCTAGAGACTCTTAACGTTCAAGTAAAGTGTAGAATTCAAACCAATTACAGAATTAAGAAAGAGATTTATCCGTTTAAATGCCCTGATTTTTAATACTTAAACGGAGAATAACATGATATCTTGGCACCTAATANAGACTCTTAACGTTCAAGTAAAGTGTAGAATTCAAACCAATTACAGAATTAAGAAAGAGATTTATCCGTTTAAATGCCCTGATTTTTAATACTTAAACGGAGAATAACATGATATCTTGGCACCTAATGGATATCTTGGGTAGGTGACTGTTTTTGAATGCGGTATAAGTCCTTATGTAGCAAGGGTTTTGAATTATGAAATTGACTCGAAAATACAACATTTTAAAAGAGGAAGTACCAAAAGAAGTACCAAAAGAAGTACCAAAAGAAGCTCCAAAAAAAAGCACCAAAGAAGTACCAAAAGAAGCACCAAAGTAGCTCCAAATAAAGGATCCAAATGAAGTTTTAGAATTGAGAACTTCATTTGAAACCTTCAAATTCTTTTGTGCAAACTAGTTTATATCATCGAAGAAGTTACTCTAATTTAGCTCGCAAGTTACTCTAATCACGGGATCGGATGCCATAGCACATAACTGCCACCTAGACTGTTTGGATCTCGCAGCACTTATCTGCCGCCTGGAATAAACTGCTTAATCCAACCGCCGAAACCCTGCGGGTTCCTCGTTTGAATGAGCACGACACCTTCGCCGCGGAATCGGCAGACAACGCCCTCGCCGCTCGTCAAACTGGATAACCAGCCTTTGGCTGCTTTTTCAATCGTATACTGCGTATAATCCGGCCAAGCGACGAGATGCCCGTTATCAATGATTACTTCTTGCCCTGGAGCTAGATTAATGGCATGAATAGCGCCGTAGGAAGAGAGGAACACGGTGCCTCTTCCGCTAATTTCAACGATGAAAAACCCCTCGCCTGACATAAAGCCGCTCATCAGGTTTTGCATTTTCGTATTCACCTGAATGCCGGATGTTCCAGCAAGAAAGCCGTCTTTTTGCACATACAGCTTGTAGGATCCGTCCAGTTCTACGGCTTCAATATCGCCAATGACTGTAGGTGCCAGTAAAACCTCGCCCGATCCTCTGGTTGGAGTTAGTTCTTGGAAGAAGAATTTCTCGCCGCTCAGCATTCGGCCTAAACCGCGCATGATACCGCCCTCTACGGTTCCCTTGAGTTCGATATTGGGGGACATCGAGACCATGGCGCCAGCTTCCGCCTTGATGTTCTCGCCTGCTTCAAGCTCAACCTTCAACATAGGAAATGCGCCTTTGTATAGAATTTCGTGTTTCATAGTGATCCTCCAATTTTAAATGAAATGGGTTGTGTTAAGCCGTTTCTGAATGGTAATGACTGTCTAAACTGCGATTCGTAAAGACGAATCCAGCACAAAGCAGTAAAATGCCCATCGTGACATAGAAGACGGACGTGAAACCGTACGCTGCCGCAAGGTGACTGCCAATTAAAGGGCCAATCAGATTGCCTAGGAACAGCGATGAGGTGTTAAAGCCGTAAGCGGTCCCCTGAATCTGAGAGGGGGCCAGCTTCATGACCAGCGCATTCAGAGAGGGAATCATGCCGCCGATGAACAGCCCAAGCAGGAACCTGCCGACTAGGAGCATTGTGATGCTAGTGGCAAAAGCCTGCGGGATGAAGGCAAGAGCCGCCATCGATAAGGCGATCACGAGTGTTTTACGCTGGCCGATTCGGTCGCCGAGTCTCCCTAAGGATGGGGCGCCGAACAAGTTCGCGATGCCGGTAATCGCAACGATTAGACCAGCGAACAGCTCCAAGTGGCTGCCGGTATATAAGGTCTTCGCGTACACAGTCACAATCGGCTCGATGCTCATCATTCCGATCTGTGTGATCAGGGAAGCAGCGAAGACTGGGAGCAAAGGCCGAAACAGCCGCCAATTGGTGCGCTGTCGTTCTTTTTTCTTAGAGGGAGGCTTACGCTCCTCTTTAATGAAAATCATGACGATGATGCTCGCACAGAGCATGAGCCCGCCAGTGAAGAAGAACACATGGCTGTAGCCGAAGATCCCTGCCAGCAAGCCACCAAGCAAAGGCCCGATGAGCGATCCGGCAATAGCTCCCGTTTGTAAGGTGCCGAGCGACTTGCCTGAATGTTCCGGCGGTGTAACGGAAGCTTGAAGAGACACCGCCATGGAGATGAAGCCGGAGAAGATGCCGTTGAGCAGCCGCAGAGACAGCAGCTGCCACGGTGACGTGACGATGCCCATAAGCGCTGTCACAATCGCCATCCCGAACCCGGCGCGAAGCAGCATGATTTTACGCCCGCGTCGATCCGCGATAGCCCCCCATAATGGCTGAGTGAGAAACGAAGTGATGAACTGTGCAGCGACAATCCAGCCTGTCCAACGTACAATTTCGCCAAGATCTTGAACCCCGAGTTCTCCGATGTAGAGCGGTAGAAATGGAAGAACGAGATTCATGCCGCACATAACGGAGAAATTAGCACCCCATAGAATCCATAGTGACTTTTTCCAATGTAAGGGGGAGGACATGGTCGTAGGCTCCTTATCATTTTTTTTCAGTATAACATAAAAAGAGCTATCCCCAAGCGGTTAAGGCCGCAAGGAGGATAGCTGCTGGGGAGAAGGTTTATTGATTCATATTCGACATCATTGCGCCGAAGAAGAGGACAAAGAAAATAAAATAGAGACCGAGTCCAATGAGAGCCCAGATTAAGCTAGCTTTGGCATAATTTGATTTCGAAGGGTTTTCTCCTTTACTGAATGCCCATACGAATAACATCACAATATTCACAAGTGGAATGGCAAGGAGCAGGATTATGATCATCCAGTCTTTTACACTTAGGACAGGTGCATGTTGCTGATTTTCCATATCAAGTCAACTCCCTCTAAGTTATATAAGTTAACTGTATTTTGAAGTTAGCTTATATATGCCATCGAGTTGTTCGTTCATTATCCCCGTGAGAACTGCTGCCTGTACTTGCGAGGAGAGATACCCTCCATTCTGGTGAAGCAGGTGGCAAAATAGGCAGGCTGCTCAAAACCCACTTCTTCAGCGACATGCGCAACGGGAAGATCAGTTTGAAGCAGCAGCAGCTTAGCCTGCTGGATCCTTAATCTGAGCAGGTATTCCGTCGGGGAGCAGCCATATTCTTTTTGCATGCAGCGTGCAATGTAAACAGGGTGGAAGTTGACATGATCACCGAGTTCTTTGGCTGAAACGGAAGCTTTGTAATGCTGCCTTAAATAGGCGGCCGCTTTTTCCGCGCAAGCCTTGGAGGGTGAGGGATGATCGTTGTCTGTGGAAGCGGAAAGCTGGTGCAATAGCTCATGAAATAGCTGCTGCTGGGCATAACGGACACTGCTCTGATGAGCGCTTGGATGCAGCTGCTGAAGCTGTTCGAGCAGGTCATAGGTTTTTTCTGGCTGCAGAAGTGTTGTATATTGCGGGATCCGAATCGTAAATGGCTCTACAGCAAATGGCTCAATTGGAGTTTGTCTTGGATCTTCCAGAGGTATAGGTTGGACCGAATGGTCTACCATAGCCCATGGTCCTCCTGCGTGGAAGTGCATCCAATAAGTACCCGTCAGCTCGGAACAGACTTGTGTAGCGAAATGATAGCTGTCCGGCCTTAGAATAACGGCTTGTCCAGCTGCTACCTCGAACCTAGCATCCTCCTCGCCTATATAGAAGCAGCCCGATGTGGTGATCAGTAAATCAAACACTTGGATATTACGTCTGCTCGGATGTTTGCTGCCTTTGGATATCATGCTGAAACCGCTTGTAATGTAGTGCGGCAGCGGAGGGACAGTCATTTCGATAAATGCCATCGGAGTCACCTTTTCATCTCTTGAATGGAGGTTGGAATTTTGAAACTTTAAGTTGCAATATTCATACATGATGTCAACTATAGCATCTATAATTTGAGCAGACAACAAAGTTTCATTTATACAAAAAGAGAGATGATAATCGGA
Source organism: Paenibacillus sp. Soil787 (assembly GCF_001429545.1). Classification (GTDB taxonomy): domain Bacteria; phylum Bacillota; class Bacilli; order Paenibacillales; family NBRC-103111; genus Paenibacillus_E. The sequence goes on along the minus strand of NZ_LMSP01000006.1, from coordinate 177,824 downwards.
TGGTGAAAAACATGGTTAAAGAGAAAAACAAGTTTACACTGCGGCTTCTAGCTTGGCCTATTTTCGTCGAATTGCTTCTGCAATTGCTTTTAGGTGCCGTCGATACCTTAATGGTGAGCCGTGTATCGGATGATGCGGTGGCGGTGGTCGGTTTATCGAACCAGCTGTTCCAAGCGATGATGATCTTATTTATGACGGTTGCGAGTGGCGCCGGGATTTTGATTGCTCAGAAAATAGGAGCCAAGCAGAATGAATCTGCACGCACCGTTGCCATTATGGCTGTAACCGTCAGCGCACTGATAGGAAGTGTACTGAGTGTGATTCTTTATATGGAAGCTCGACCTCTGGCTAATCTCTTCCACTTGGAGGAACGGCTGCTTCCTCTGGCTGAAACCTATATCTCGATTGTGGGGAGCGGGATGGTTTTGACAGCTTTGACTGCTTCGCTTAGCACCGTAATTCGGAATACGGGGAACACCAAGAGGCCGATGATTACGGCTATTGGTATGAATGTGATACACATCGTGTTTAACTATGGATTTATATATGGCGAGCTCGGATTTCCTCAACTGGGGTTAACGGGTGTGGCCATTTCGACACTTGTGAGCCGGTTGCTCGCGACGTGTTTGCTGCTGTTTATGTTCGTTTCCGCGTTTGAGCAGAGGATGGAGTGGCGGGATCTGATCGTATTCCATCGAAAGCTGTTTGGCGATATTTTGAAAATAGGTTGGCCGCTCGGCGTGAACATGTCTTCCTGGGTATTAACGCAGTTGACCATCTACACGTTCCTTGCCACGATGGGAGCTAAGGAATTGGCGGCGAGAACGTATATGAACACGCTCGAGTCGATTTGTTTTATGTTAGGCTATTCCATTGCCTTAGCTGTTCAAATTCAGATAGCCCATCTGTATGGAGCTGGAAATATCAAAGAAGCTTATAAGAGCGGGTATCGAGGAACATGGATTGGACTCGGTTTGGTTGGATTCAACAGCATCATTCTCTTTCTTGTCGGCAAAAGCTTTCTCGGCTTCTTCACCTCAGACGCAGATATTATTAAGCTGGGACTTTCGTGTCTGGTGCTGACACTTATCCTGCAGCCGGGGAGAATGCTCAATATGGGCTTCGGTAATGCGCTGAGCGCGGTAGGCGATACCCGTTACAATATGATTATCTCGCTATTCTCGATGTGGGGAGTGGCCGCGGGTCTTTCTTATGTCTTGGGCTTGCACATGGGCTGGGGACTGGCGGGTATTTATGTCGCCATGATTTGCGACGAATATTTGCGCGGCATTCTCGTTATCATCCGTTGGCGCCAGATGAAATATTTGCGCCGAGCGGAGGCGCGGGATAAGAGCGCTGCTGCTTCTGGGAGCGCTGAGGCTGTTGGTGTGGGCATGCATGCGTAGGTTGGTTGGGTGAAATATGTTTCTGAGAGGCACGGAATTGCTCTTCCGTGTCTTTTTGGGTTTCGAGAATGGAACAAACAGGCGGAATATTCCAAAAAACCAAATTTGACATGCATAAATGGTTGCATATAATGAGTGCATGGATAAAGTATTTAAAGCTCTTGCTGATTCAAGCCGAAGACAACTCCTTGACGAGCTCTTCAAGAATAATGGTCAGACATTAAACGAACTATGTGAACATCTTGAGATGACGCGTCAAGCCGTAACCAAACACCTGCTTATATTGGAGGAAGCGAATCTAATACTTATTGTTTGGCAAGGCCGAAATAAAATTCATTATCTAAATGTGGCACCCATTGGAGAGATTTATGACCGCTGGATCAGCAAATATGATCGTGATCGTATCGAAGCATTGCTTGAACTTAAAAGGAAGCTTGAAGCGGAGGATTAAAATGACGGATGCAGCATTTGTTTATGTCACTTACATCAAGACGAAGAGAGTTGATTTAGGTTGAACAACCTTACGAAATTTAAAATAGTTAAGCCCGTTAATGAAGTTTTCGAAGCTCTTATAGACCCTGTGAAAATGTCTAATTATTGGTTTTCTTCGGGCTCTGGAAGATTGGAGCAAGGCAAGATGATTACTTGGAGATATGAGGAATATGAGGCACAAGTGGATATCAAAGTATTGGAAATCGAGGTAAATAAGAAAATCGTTTTCCAATGGGGTGCAACGGACGATGGAAATGTTGTAACGATTACACTGAAAGAGTTGGATAATTCAAGTACCGTTATTGAAGTTAACGAAGAAGGTTTTAATGAAAATGATGAGGACCTACTAAGTCAATTGATAGATAATAAAGAAGGTTGGGTTTATATGTTGACCTGTCTGAAGGGGTATTTGGAATTTGGTGTTAATGGATTGAGAGCAGCCATTGTGAGATGAGTTGGGCTCTTTTTTAATAGATAATTTATTGGGCTATCGTGGAAACGGATGTATTCATCGTAAAGTGGTGTGAGACGTCTGAAAAGGACCTTTCAGCTGCTGAGAGAAGTTAAGTTAGTGGGTTTTGCATCCTGAATAGGCAGAAAAGGCTGTCTCGGAGGCTCGAATGCAGCTAAAGTGGTGCGAGACGTCTGAAAAGGACCTCTCAGCTCTTGAGAGAAGGCAAGTTAGCGGTTTTGCGTCCTGAGAAGGCAGAATGGGTCATCTCGGGGGTCCGAATGGAGCGGAAGTATCCTGAGACGTCTGAAGAAGACCTCTCAACTGCTGATTGTATGCTGCTACATTAGTATTTGATGACGTGGAAAGAAGCATGAAGAATTATCCCCTAGCTTTGGAAATCCCCGCTATAAATCGATGAAGAGGAACGTAGAGGCGTTAATTTGCTCATATGAACGATCCAGAGCCAAAAACTGCGAAATAACGCATTGTCGTTCCTCTTTCTCATGATTTCGGCGTTTTTCGTCCAAATAACGAATCGACGTTCCCTCGAGTAAATCATGGTTACCTAGCAAGCTAAAGTAAAGGGTATTGAGCCATAACCATCCCAAAAGATGGCTTCGGATAGCCTATTACTCGCCGTAAGGCAAGGTCCGGCATGATCGGCCGGACCGGGATCCAAAAAATAGGCCGCCTGTAAAGAAGTGCACTTGACAGGCTCACTTTCAGCCCCTAATCCATGCATTTACACAAGTCGCCCCCTACTTGCGGTAGGTGCGAAAAAGAATGTCACGGTTGTAGTTGCCAAACCCCTCACCGTACAAGGTCAAACCGCCGACATGCGCGGCATGCTTCGGCACTTCGAGCCGCAATGTCCACTCGTTGCGGGACATAGGGAGATCCTTGATCGAGACAGACGATAGCCGCTGTCCGTCAAGGAAGGTTCCCTGCTCTGTGATCCGGATGATTTTCAACCAACCATATTGGTTGATCGTATCCGGCCACCAGGCAGGAGTGAGTTGGCCGCGGCCTTGTCCCGAATCACCGGGACTTGTCCAATAGCCGAGCAGCGTATCATTGACGTGAAAATGAATGTCGGACAGCCAATTCGCTTCAATTCCAGGTGCCTCAGAGCCGATTTCTAGCGAAATCTCAATTTCTTCAAGTGTCTGACCGGGCAGCACATAGTTCGGAATGCGATACTCCACGAAGCCGCTGCCGAACCAAAGAATCTTGGCATGCATCCGCTCTGGCTCGAAGAAGAAGCGCGGATCATCATACTGACCAATCACATGATCAGCCGTAGCCAGACCGCAGGTTGGATGCACTTCGAAGCGTGTGTAATGGCCAACTGGAATCGCAACTTCATCGAACACTCGCTGCTGCTCTATGGGCTGCGGGAGCCGCATTTCGATGTGGGAGATGGCCAATTTGCACATTTTGTGCGTGCCGCTTTGCTTGCGAACTAAATCAGTCTGAATAAGCCCTCCGGCCTCGAGCTTTTTTACATGCATAGTTACGATGGCGCTGCTTAATCCCAGCATATGGGCTAATTCCTTAACATTCATCTCTTTCTCAGCAAGCAGTTCCAGTATCTTAAGCCGCACATCGCTAGCCAGCGCTTCATACAGCGGCAGCCATTTGCGGTCTGTTGTCGTTTGGATCATCGAACAATCTCCTCATAAGTAGACTAATTAATGAAAATATGAATTCAACAAAAGGCAGATGAAAAGCTTGAAATCATCCGCTATTTATTGTTTAATATAGTCATGAACATAATAAATGTATTAACTGATTCATATTTTCATTAATTATACTACGAGGTGAACGCAATGTCTATGAAAGCGAGTATGATTGTCGACAAAGATTTTATAATCGGAGAAGTAGATTCTCGTATTTATGGCTCATTTATTGAGCATTTGGGACGTGCAGTCTATGGCGGAATTTATGAACCTGGACATCCGCAAGCGGATGAGCAAGGCTTTCGAGCAGACGTACTGGAGCTGGTAAAAGGTTTGGATGTTCCGATTGTTCGTTATCCGGGAGGCAACTTTGTATCCGGTTACAACTGGGAGGATGGCATTGGACCGTTAGAAGAGCGTAAGAAAAGGCTTGATCTGGCTTGGCGTACCATTGAACCTAACCTAGTTGGACTGAACGAATTCATGGATTGGTGCCGCAAAGCAAATACAGAAGCCATGATGGCCGTTAATCTGGGGACTCGCGGTCCGGATGAGGCAAGAGATATCATTGAATATTCTAATATCAAAGGTGGTACTTACTGGAGTGATTTACGGATTTCTCATGGGTATAAGGCACCTCATAATATCAAAACCTGGTGTCTAGGCAACGAAATGGATGGTCCTTGGCAAACGGGCAGCAAAACTGCTGCGGAATACGGACGCACAGCCTGTGAAACGGCCAAAGTCATGAAGTGGGTTGACCCTTCTATCGAGCTTGTTGCTTGTGGCAGCTCTAGTCTACTTATGCCGACTTTCCCTGACTGGGAAGCGACTGTACTTGAGCATACGTATGATCACGTCGATTATATTTCCCTGCATCAATATTATGGCAATCGTGATAAGGATTCTGCCAATTTCCTTGCACAATCAATGGGCATGGATAATTTCATCCATACGGTGATCTCGACGGCGGATTACATTCAGGCCAAAAAACGCGGTAAGAAGAAAATCAACTTATCCTTCGACGAATGGAATGTTTGGTATCATTCCAACGATGCGGATCGCAAAATAGAACCTTGGTCCATTGCGCCGCCGCAGCTTGAAGATATCTACAACCACGAAGATGCCTTGTTAGTTGGTTGTATGCTTATCTCCATGTTGAAGCGTGCGGATCGTGTGAAGATGGCTTGTTTGGCACAACTCGTTAACGTCATCGCACCGATCATGACAGCGAATGGGGGAGCAGCCTGGAAGCAAACGATCTACTATCCTTACATGCATGCAAGTGTGTTTGGACGGGGGACTGTTCTTGTGCCTTTGATCAAATCACCGAAATACGATTCGAAGGATTATACGGATGTACCTTATTTGGAAGCTGTTGCCGTTCATAACGAAGACAAGTCCGAAGTGACGATCTTCGCGGTTAACCGTCATCTAGAGGAAGCACTTCCACTGGAGCTGGATTTACGCAGTTTTGGTGATTGCCGAGTTATCGAGCATATCGTACTGGAGAACGATGATCTGAAAGCTTCGAATACCATTGATGCCCAGGATCGGGTGAAGCCTCACACAGGCGGTAATGCGACCCTGTCGTCAAACAGCCAGATTCAGGCGGTACTAGGCAAAGCATCGTGGAACGTCATTCGGTTGAAATTAGCTTAAAAGGCGAGGACGACCTTTAACTGCATAAAAAAGACATGGTCCGGGACTAAAATGCCCCGTGCCATGTCTTTTTTAACATATAAGAATTTGGGCTTGCAGTTAAGTGGAGCTTAGCCCATATTTTTATCGCCAGAAAGAATAAGTGTTTTGGGCTGGGGTGATTTTTAACGAGAAGTAGTGACTGTGGTATTGGTATGCCTGCAATTGTACATGCTTTTTTTCTATAAATAGCTCATATTCGTAAATTCCTGCAAACGTGCAGGCTTTTTCGGTCTTTTTTTATTTTCAGGATGGAAAAGCTAAAGATTCCTGCATAATGGCAGGGTTTTCCACTTCTGAAACGAGATTTTAATAAAATACCTGCACTTTCGCAGTTATTTTAGGCTGTTGTTCTGAATAATAGTTCTCTTCGAACATTGGTGAAGCCTTAGGGGATTCAGCTCAGCTGCTAAAACGCTAAAAATTCCTTATACACCGACGAACGTAAGCAGTATTAGACCGGAATGCGGCGAACTCCTTTATTTTACAATCTAAGCTCTGGTATGATGAGAGAAATATAACAGATTGAAGGAGCTTCGCGCTTATGAAATTAAAGTGGTTTGGTGTCATTGTTCTAGCTCTCGGCTTATCGGCCTGTGGAAATAAACAAAATGAAACGCAATCGGCGGCGGTAAAAGTGGACGTTCCTAAGATTTATCAAAATTTCTGCATCTCGTGTCATGGTAATCAATTACAAGGCGGACAAGGTCCTAATATCCAAAAAGTGGGAGAACGTTTAGATGAAGCGGAGATCATCAAGCGGATTCAAAAGGGTGGTGGCGGGATGCCGCCGTTCCAAGTGGCACTGAAAGAGGAAGAATTGAAGGCGTTGGCATCATGGCTGGCAGGGTTGAAATAATGGGTTTATATGGTAAAACTAAGGTTCCTTTAAGGTTAGCTACATAATTTCTTCACAATTGGCGTTTATAATAGGGGCAAGAGGAGAGTGATGCAATATGCACTTGAATTTGAAGCCCCGGAACCATCTTCCTAAGAAGATGAGACCAAACCGTCTGGGAGCGACGATTTCGCTTTTATTATTTATGATGTGTCTACCACTACTTTCTGTTGTCGGAATGGAACTTCTCGAACGTGGTTCTTGGCATGAAACAGTCCAATGGATAACATCTAACCAATCCTTTTTTCTATTAAATGTAGGATTATCCTTCTGTTTACTAGCTTTCGTTTATGCAATTGTAGGATCATTAGCTATTTCCGGATCTATCGCAACCTTAGTACTTGGCCTAATAGCATTGATTTCTTATATGAAGGTGAAAATGATTGGGGAGCCCTTCTTCCCGTGGGATATTTTACTGAATAAAGAAAGTATGGATATCGCTTCGCTCGTAACAGGGAAAGCCGCACTTTTCCGAATCGGAGCCGTGGTGATCACGGTCATTCTTGTATTTTTATTAAAATGGGTACTCCCGCGCATATCTTTTTCTATCATCAGTCGAATTGGTTTAGGGCTGTTCTCGCTCTATGCCTTATATGCATTTGCGATCAAAACACCGTTAGCTGGCAAAGTTCTTGACCATTTGGGTGTCAACGAAATTGTGTGGAATCAGAAAGAGAACTATGCGAATAATGGACTAGCGCTAGCTTTCACCCTTAATGTCAAAAATTCGATCGTTAAAAAGCCAGAAACGTACAGTGATCAGAGTATTGCCACCGTTGCAGCGAATCTCCAAGAGGTAGGCAAGGAAAAGGCAGGACTGAAAAAGTCCGTAGATGCTGATTCTCTAAAAGGGAAGAAGCCGAACGTGATTTTCATTATGAGTGAAGCGTTCTGGGATCCCACATTGCTAACGAATGTGACGTTTAGTGAAGATCCGGTGCCCACCATCCACCGTTTACAGAAGGAGTCGACATCCGGATACCTATTATCCCCCCAATTCGGTGGCGGTACCAGTAATGTGGAATTCGAAGTGTTAACGGGGAACTCGATGAGCTTCCTGCCAGGAGGATCCATTCCGTATCAACAATATATAACGAAACCTGTACCGAGTTTGGCGAGCTATTTTGCCGATCAGGGCTACAAAAGTATGGGGATTCACTCCTATGAAGGCTGGTTCTGGAACCGTAATTCGGTCTATAAGGAGTTAGGCTTCGAAAGCTTTAAGAGCAGTGAACATTTCGTGAATCCCGAAATGAAGGGTTATTTTATCTCGGATGCTGAAGTGTCTAGGAACATTATCGATGAAGTAGATAAAACCGAAGAGCCTATGTTCATGTACACGGTAACCATGGAAAATCACGGACCCTATGATGAACCTCGGTACGGAGAAAATCATTTCAAAGCGCAAGGCAACTTGACGCCTGAAGCAAAAACGATTCTTGAAACATACGCGCAGGGCGCGCACGATGCGGATCAAAGCTTGCAGATGCTGATCGATCACTTCCAGCAATCGGATGAACCGACGATGATCGTATTCTATGGGGACCATTTGCCGATGCTGGGATTAGATTATCAAGTATATAAAGAAGCAGGCTTCATCCAAACCAGCAATGCGAATGATTGGTCGCTGGAAGAAGTGAAGAAGATGCACAGCATCCCGCTTGTGACTTGGTCGAACTTCGATATGCCGAAGCAAGACATTCCACTTCTCAGTGATTCCTTCCTTGGTGCCCACGTGCTGGATATGCTGCATATGGAAAAACCAGCTAATTTCAAGTTGAATGCCGAATTGGCGGCGCAAGTGCCAGGACTACTAAGTAATCTTGTTGTTGATGCGAACCAAGAACTCCATGCTGCAGTCCCTGAATCCGCGCAAGCACTCCGTGATGACTACAGGAATGTGCAGTACGATTTACTCTTCGGCAAGCAGTACTTGGCTGAACATATCGATCATGACTATTTGACGAAAGCCACTCAGGATAGTTATAACGCAGAATTTGATGAAAATGCTCCTCCGCAAGCTGCGGGAGTGAGCAGCAATTCCCCGTCGGCTAAGCCTGTGAGCGCGCAGTAAGAGAAGTCCCTATTTTGTTGCTTTGAGCGACAGATGGGGACTTTTTTGTTTGTGGTGGTGTTGGAGCGGGAGAGAGAGTGCATGCAAGAGAGGAGGCTGTCTATTAACGATGAAAAACATGCTTAAGTAAGCGAAATCAGGGTTGATTCGCATGTGAAGTGAGCTGAGAAGATGTTTTTCATCGTTACGTGGCGGGAAAAGAGAGGCAGCAGCTTTTTAATGATGTAAAACATCCTTAAGTAAGCGAAATCGGGGCTGATTCGCATGTGAACTGAGCTGAAAGTATGTTTTTCATCGATACGTGGTGGCACCATCTGCGATTAAAAAAAAACATTGCCATGGTTAGGGGATTTTTGGTAATATAAACTTCCGTCTCTACGCGGCGGCTGCAAAAAAAGCTAGTTGATAAGGATCAAAACAGCTCAGGAGGTGTTTTATGCTTTTCGCGGTTTTGGCGCGCAAGGCGTATGCGAGGAATTTGCAGTATCGCGGTTCGCATCTGCTGCACAATGCAGTGAGTGCGGTGTTTGGCTTCATTTATGCTAGCATCTGGACCGGCTTGGGGAGCGATTCGTCACTCGGTGAATACGGTGCGAAAGGGATTGTAGGTTATATTGCTTTTAACCAAGCGATCCTTTGGATTACGCAGTTCACGACGAATGGACTCGGGCTCGAGCAATCGGTCCGCACCGGGCAAATCGCGGTCGATCTCATGCGGCCGGTACACTTATTCTATCAGGCGATGAGCCGGGAATGGGGCCAGGTATTTTATCAGTTTCTTTATAAATTTATCCCGATTTATACCCTCTACTACTTCATTTTCTCCTTACAGCTTCCACATCACGCTTCGGTTTATGGCTGGACAGCGATAGCACTTGTCCTGGCGGCATATATCTCCATTTGCACGAATTATTTGATAGGCGTTGCAGCTTTGTGGACCACAGAGTCACGTTGGTTTTATTGGGTCAATTATTCCTTCAGTACGTTGCTCTCCGGCTTTTTCATTCCTCTAGAATGGTTGCCAGGTTGGCTCCGCACGATTAGCTTTTACACACCATATCCCTATCTACTTTATTACCCAACTCGTATCTACATGCAGCTAGAACAAGGAACTGTTGTGCTCGGCGCTCTTCTATGGGGCATCGGGTTTACTTGTGTCTGTCTGGCGGTTACGAAGGGGGTACGCAGAAAGCTGGAGGTGCAGGGCGGATGATGTCAGTAAGGCTCTATATGCTGCTGATCAAGGCGAGCTTGCGCAGCCGAATGCAGTATAAGTTTAATTTCTTTTTTTCGACCGTGATGGCGTCCTTTGTACATATCTCAGAATTTCTGATGGTGGCGCTAGTGATGATGCGTTTTGGCAATATCAAAGGCTGGACACTCTATGAGGTGTGTTATCTGTACGGGGTTATGATGATATCCAAAGCGATTTATCGCACGCTGGCTTCCGATGTGCATCATCTAGAGAAATATCTCGTTTCCGGTGATCTGGATGCGCTTCTCACACGGCCTGTACCGGTGCTGCTAGCGCTGATGACGCAAAATTCACGTCTATTATTTGCCGAAGCAGGGCAAGGCATCATCTTACTTTTTATCTCTATGAAAGCTTTAATGGCTACTGGACAAATCGAATGGTCAGCCGTTCCTTTAACGGTGTTAATTATCATAACAGGTGCTATTATTTTATTCGCCATTGGTTTAGCGACAGCGGCTGCCGGATTCTGGCTGACTCGGATCGAATCCCTGCAAAATATGACCGAAGACGCTTCCCAAACCGCGGCGCGCTATCCGCTAACCTTGTATCCGAAGTGGCTGCAAGGTGCGCTATTGGTGCTCGTTCCGGTAGGATTCGTCAATTACATACCTACTTTATATTTGCTGAGACATCAAGGCGGCATAGGGATGCTGCTAGGAACTATTGCAGTTTCATTCGCCGCGCTCTGGTTGGCCATGCGCTTCTGGAAGCTAGGACTATCTCGCTATCAAAGCACAGGAAGTTAATCTGCAGCTTTATACAAGGAGGGATCACAAGAAACATGATAACCGTAACGAATTTGCGCAAAACCTTTCAAACTCCGCTAGTCAAAGAAGGCAGGTTCTCTGGTATTCGAACTTTGTTCTCAAGAGCCTATAAAGAGAAGGAAGCGGTACGCGATGTAAGCTTCGAGATTGAAACTGGCGAGTTCGTCGGGTATATTGGACCTAATGGAGCGGGGAAGTCGACGACGATCAAAATGCTCACCGGCATTCTTCACCCAACCTCCGGCGAGGTGCTGATTCACGGTTATAGTCCTCAGAAGCATCGAAGACGAGTCGTAAGGCAGCTTGGCGTTGTATTCGGTCAGCGCAGTCAGCTGTGGTGGGATCTGCCGGTTAAGGATTCCTATGAAATTCTTACTGCGATGTATCGGGTAGAGGAAAGCACCGCCCGCCGCAGATTAGGCGAATTGACTGAGCTTCTTGAACTGAAGGAGCTGATGGACACGCCTGTCCGGAAGCTGTCTCTTGGTCAGCGGATGCGCGCCGATTTGGCGGCTTCTATGCTGCATGATCCGGATATTTTGTTTCTGGATGAGCCGACCATTGGGTTGGATGTTGTCGCCAAGCGGAACATTCGCGGCTTTCTTCAGACATTAAATCGAGATTTCGGCAAGACGATTCTGCTGACTACGCATGATATGGATGATATCGAGCAATTGTGTAAACGAGTCATCGTGATCAACCATGGGCAAATCGGCTACGACGGCTCGATCGATGAGCTGCGGGACCGTATTGGCTTACCAACGATGATGAAGGTCACTTATCGAGGTGAAATCCAAGTTCCTGCTAACTGGGAGCTTCCGTTTCGCGTGGTGGAGCAAGAAGCGAATTGTCTCACGATTGCTTGCAACCGCCAGGAGCTGAAGGCGATGGAAGTGCTGCGAATCGTCAGCAGCTGGGGCGATATGGATGACGTACACATGGAAGAGCCTGAGTTTGAAGAGGTGATCCACGGTGTATATAAATAGAAAGAAGTGGAGTGAGACCGTATGCCTATAGAGAACGAAGAGCGGGAGAGGGAAACGCAGCGCGTTGCCTCTGTACGTACTAATATACAGCAGCGAATAGAAGAGCTGCGCCAAACGGTGGATGAACGCCGGTCGGAAGCGACAGCGATTGGCCGCAGCTTCTGGGATGATATCTCGGTCAATGCGGATAATGCGGATGATTTGATTGAGACGGCAGCAAGTATGGCCCAGCAGGAGCACGTGCTGCAGGGCCAAGAACGCAGCTATCGCTTGGCACAGGATGCCCTGCGCAAGCTGCAGCGAGTCGTCGATGCGCCGTATTTCAGCCGCATTGATTTCAAGGAACGCGGTGAGCAGGAGCGCGAGAAGATTTACATCGGATTGACGTCCTTCATCGATGCCAAAACAGATGAAATTCTTATCTATGACTGGCGTGCGCCCATAGCCAGCCTGTTCTATGACTACCCGCCGGGTCCGGCGACGTATCGGACACCGGAGATGGATGTCAGCGGCGAGCTGATGCTCAAGCGCCAGTACATCATCAAGGCCGGCGTGCTGCAGGACGTGTTCGATACGGGGATCTCCATCGGTGACGAGATGCTTCAGATGATGCTGAGCCGCAGCGCCGACGAGAAGATGCACAGTATCGTCACGACGATCCAGCGCGAGCAGAACCAGATTATCCGCGATGATCGGCACAAGGTGCTCGTCGTGCAGGGGGCGGCCGGCAGCGGCAAAACCTCCGTCGCGCTGCAGCGCATCGCGTATCTGCTTTACAAATATCGGACGACGCTAAGCGCCGACAATATGATTTTATTTTCGCCGAACTCCCTGTTCAGCGACTACGTCTCTCACGTACTGCCGGAGCTTGGCGAAGCTACCATGCAGCAGACGACGTTCCAAGACTATTTAACACATAAATTAAGCGACACGGGTTTGACGTTGGAAGATCCTTACGATCAATTGGAGTTCATCCTTACGGGAACAGATCAAAATCCCGCTTACGCAGCGCGGCTGCAAAGCATTCATTACAAAACGTCCGCTGCATTTCTCAGTGTCATTGAGGCCTATGGAGAGAAGCTGAAAAATAGTGGAATCCGCTTCCAAGATTTATCGGTAGGCAAGAAAGTGTTGATTACCGCCGATGAGCTTAGCGAACGGTTTTACAGCAAATCCTCCATTCTTGCTCTGGGCGAACGGATGGAGCAATTATCGGAGTGGATGCTGGAGAAGCTGGATGAGTTTCAAGCGGATGTGCAGAAGAGGTTTTATCGTAAAATGGTGCGGGAGCCGAAATATGTGGGCACCGAGCCAGAAATGAAAAAGATGAGCAAGGTCAAAGCGTATAAAGCGATAGCTCCTCTTAAGGAGAAGGCGCGGAAGCTCGCTTATGTGGACGTGCTCGGGATGTATCAAGATCTTTATACAAATAGTGAGCTGCATCAAGAGCTCATGCACGATGAGGGGCAGCGCTTACCCGCTGCTTGGGATACGATCAGCGCTTTTACAGCTGACGCGCTTGCTAGGGGAATGCTGCATTACGAAGATGCGACACCACTTGTCTATTTGAAAGGCCTTGTTGAGGGCCAACTGCGCGTAGGTACCATCCGTTATTGTCTCGTGGATGAGGCGCAGGATTACTCGCCGTTTCACTATGCGTACTTGAAGAAGCTGTTTCCGCGTGCTCGGTTTACTCTGCTCGGGGACTGGAATCAAGGGATCTTCACGCACGCAAATGCGAGCAGCAGTACGGAGAGCGAGGGGCAAACGAGCGAGTACAGCTCCATTAGCGAGCTGATGAAGGAAGACGAGACGGAGACGATCCGCCTCGTCAAGAGCTACCGCTCGACGCGCGAGATCGTCGATTTCGCTAGTCGCGTGCTGCCTGGCGGCGAGCCGATCGAGCCGTTCAGCCGCAGCGGCGAGGCGCCGCGTGTGCTGCGCGCGGCGGACGATGGCCGCCTCAGCCGCCTCGTGGCTGAGGCGGCAATAGCCAGACGCGACGGCGGCGCAAGCTCCGTCGCGATCATTTGCAAGACCGAGCGCGAGACGCGCCGCGCGCACGCTAGCCTGAAGCCGCTGCTGCCCGGACTCGCGCGGATCACCAAAGAGACGCTGCACTATGAGGCAGGCGTCATGATCCTGCCGGCGTACCTCGCCAAAGGGCTCGAGTTCGACGCGGTAATTCTCTACGATGCCGGGGCGGCTGTCTACGCGGAAGCGAAGGAACGCAAGCTGTTTTACACCGCTTGTACCCGTGCCCTTCATCACCTAGACGTGTTCTATCTAGGTGAATTGACACCTTTTCTCCTGAACAAATAGTTATTCGTCCATACACATCTGCCCCGCCCGACATAAGATATGTCGAGCAACAACAAAGAAAAGGGTTAGCGGGCAGAAGGGAGGAATAACCATGTCAGGCGTTGGATATTCTAACACAGCTGTTGTATTGGTACTGTACATTCTGTTGGTCATCATTCTTGCAACATTCTAATCTATAAATAGGATGCACGAAGCCGCCCTCCGATAAATAGGAGGGCGGCTTTCTTGTTGTCAACTTTTTACCTGTCCCCAAGTCTCGCTGAAAATCAGATTAGTCAGGCTCCTGCGTTTTTCCCAATTGGCTGTCTCCAAAATGGGCTTCTCTGGATAATTTTCTGTAAATCCGATAGATAGCAAAGCTGCCGGATCAATATGAGGAGGTATCCCCAGGATATCTCGCACATCATTTTTCTTATAGAAGCTTACCCAGCCCATGGCTAATCCCTCTGCGCATGCCGCTAACCACATGTTTTGAATTGCACAGGCAACAGACATGATATCGGTTTCTGGTATAGAATTTCTTCCTAGCACATGAGAACCGCCGCGTGTTGGGTCACAAGTAACACAAATCGTAATAGGGGCCTGCTTGATGCCCTCGATTTTGAGATTTAGAAACTCGTCTTGGCGTGTATCTTCGTAATGAATGGCCAAAGCACGTCTCTCTTTATCTGCCGCCCAAGCCAAACGCTCTTTTATTTTATCCGTAGAAATTAATATAAAATTCCAAGGCTGCATGAATCCCACGGAAGGACCATGATGCGCTGCATTTAGCAATTTCATTATCGTTTCTTCCGGGATAGGATCTGATAAAAATGTTCGTACATCTCTTCTGGTATAAATGCTCTTATACAAGCCTTCCTTTTCTTCTTCTGTAAACATTCCTTTTACCTCACCCCTTCATCAAGCTCCCATACTATGTAATTATGCATTAAATTTACACCCTCTCTTCTTTTTTTGCAATCGATGGAATACCTAATTTCGCTATGCGTCTAAATCCAATTTGTCGCACCGCATAAATCCACATGAATAGGAAATCTTAACCTATAAAATGTTTCCACCTACTACCAATGCGGGAGAATAGCTTATGTCTGGAACCAAAAAAATTACCGCGCTTCAATTATATTTTATCTTAATCCTCTCCATTGGCATTACGAACCATGTCTTATTAATTCCGGTATTGCTGCATTTCGGTAAGCGTGATTCCTGGTTCGGCGCAGCGGTCTCCCTGATTCCTTTGCTTATATGGGTATGTCTGCTGTATATCGTTGTTAAACGTACGAAACAGCAGTATATGATGGAGTGGATCAAACGGAAATTCGGGAAAGTGACTGTTTTTCCATTCAAACTAGGTCTCATTGCTATTTGTTTTGTAAATGCCATTATAACTATAAAAGATATGGTGACATGGACACATGTGACCTATTTACCTCGGACACCGCCTTTCATGATCAGTCTTCTGTTTATAGTCTTTTGCTTCTTCGCAGCGAGATCAGGGTTGCGAGCGATTGCGATCACCGCAGGTATTCTACTGCCGGCTGTCGTTCTTCTTGGGTATTTTGTAATGGGAACTAATTTCCAGTATAAAGACTACAGTTTGCTTATACCTTTATTTACACATGGTTATGGACCTACACTTACATCCATCATGCTTACTTGCGGCGCCTCCTTCGAGCTGCTAGCTATCGTATTCCTCCAGCATCATGTCGATACGCGCATCCGTCTGTCGGCTTTATTAATTCTTGCGGCATGTGTGATCGGACTTACCATCGGACCGTTAACGGGCTGCATTGCCATATTTGGCCCCTTTGAAGCCGCTGATTTAAGATATCCAGCTTTTGAACAATGGCGTATGGTTACTTTGGGGAAATATATTTCCCATTTGGATTTCTTATCTATTTTTCAATGGATATCAGGGGCTTGTGTCCGGACGTCGATGCTCATGTTTCTTAGCGTGGATGTGATTGGTATCCAAAAGAAGCGCACACGGACCCTAACTCTGCTAGGGATTAGCTTGTTGTTCCTAGTGGTGAGCATGTACCCAATTACAGACAACCAGATGGTGCATATGCTTCAAAATAGATATTATCCCATTATGTTTGGAATAGGCTTAGGCTTGCTGCTAGTCTTACTTGTGATGTCTATCCTGCCGGGGAAACGAAAGGAGAAGAATGCCTAATGAATGAGCAAGATTTACGAGATTGGTTTGCATTGTCAGATGATGTCATCGTGAAATCTTACCGATTATCGGAAGCTCATCCGAAGGGGCGAGTGCTGCTCATGTACTGTGAAGGTATGATCAATATGGATCATATCGAGAATCTTGTACTGCCTAAACTTGAAGGTCTATTCAAAAATCAAGTTGATGTTAACGCCTCTAAGCTAGATGTGAATACGATGCTTCAATTGCATGAAATTACGGGTACGGATGCCTTAGAGTCGATGACGATTTCTTTGTATGCTGGATCGCTTATCTTGTTTTTTGAAGAGACGCAATTACTGTATGCACTGGATATTGCTGCGCCGCCCAACCGATCACCAGAGGAATCAAGTACGGAGACATCCATCAAAGGTCCAAGAGATGCGTTCACAGAAAGCGTCATTATGAATATCGCGCTGGTTCGTAAACGCTTGCTGACGCGCAGTCTTTGCTGTGAAAAAATGCAAATCGGGACGAGAAGCAACACCTCTGTTGCTCTTCTCTATATAGACGATGTAATAAATGCTAATGTACTCCAGGAAGCAAAGCAGCGGCTTCAAGCTATTAACGTTGATGCCCTGATTAGCAGCTCTCAATTAGAGGAAGTTTTATGTGGAAGCAAGTATCCGTTATTTCCCCTTTTGAATTATGCGGGAAGACCCGATTTTGTTGCGGACAGCCTGCTGCGAGGAAGATTCGCGATCATGGTCGATGGTTCCCCTATGGTTCTTATTGCGCCAGCGAATCTGATGTATATATTAAAATCTCCCGAAGATGTGCACACCCCCTACTATTATGTAGCATTCGAACGTATCTTACGTTTGGGCGGGTTGGTCGTTTCAGCCTTATTGCCTGGTTTTTGGATTTCACTTTCTGCTTTTAATCTGGATCAAATCCCGTATCCTTTAGTAGCCACCATCTCAACTTCCAGACTGGGATTACCCTTATCAGGACCGATGGATTTTATCATCATGCTGCTGCTGTTCGAATTGTTCCGTGAAGCGGGAGCACGGCTGCCTAAGGTGGTAGGACAAACCGTTACTGTTGTCGGTGGGCTAATTGTTGGGGATGCCGCGATACGCGCGGGAATCACGAGTCCTACAACATTAGTAGTAACCTCCATTTCCACGATATCGATGTACACCTTAGTGAATCAATCACTTGCGGGAACGATTACGGTGCTGCGGATCATGATTTTGATGGTTTCCACGATTTTCGGAATTTACGGTTTTATGGTATCCCTCATGGGGCTCATTTTATATTTATCTACATTAGAATCATTCGGTGTTCCTTACTTATCTCCCATGTCGCCGCCTCAGTTCAGAGATATCATTCCTTCCTTACTGGCCAAGCCGTGGAGCAAAATAAAGCGAAGACCGAAGGCATTGAATACGAAGGATGACACACGCCAAGGCGAGGAATCCTCATGATAACGAAAGGTTTAGGACGACTAGCCATCGGAATACTGCTTCTGGTTAGTCAATCAGGCTGTTGGGATATGAAGACAATCCAAGATACGAATTATATTACAGCGATGGGCTTTGATTATCAAAAAGGGCGCTATATTGTGTATTGTCAAATGTTAGACTTCTCTACCGTGGCTAAACAGGAGGGTGGTAAATCAGGATCACCACCTATGATTTGGGTTGGACAAGAGGAGGGAGACACGGCTAATGCGGCTTTCGCCCGTTTGTACAGAACCATACAGCAGCGAGCCTTTTGGGGGCATGTGGGTGCTTATGTTTTTACAAGAGAGGCTCTAAAGCAAGGTGTAGGTAATTTTACGGACAGTTCAGTACGCTATGGGGAAACAAGGTTTACCCCATGGGTTTATAGTACCGATGAGCCGATAGAGACGATTTTTTCGGTCATTCCTTTTTTCAATGTCTCTCCTTTGGCCTCTATTCTTCTGCAACCTGAAGAAAGTTACCATCAACGAGCTTATATTCGTCCGCTCAAATTGTACAGGTTTTCTGCTCTAACTAGAGAACCTGGGAACACGGTGATGATGCCCACTTTAGCTATTCGTAAGGATGTGTGGGTGAAAAATGAGAAACCAGATCCTAAATTAGAAGTAAGCGGTGTCTATGCGATTGCTAAACAAAATCATGTGGAATGGCTGTCAGAGGAGGAGTTCAAAGGTGCGCGTTGGTTAGAGAAGACCACTGCCCGTACACCTCTGGTCGTTTATATAAACGGGAAGGCTAAACTATCTGTTACTATACAGAAGCCTAAGGCCCGCATTACCCCTCGAATGAAAGGTGATCAACCCTTATTCGATATTCATATCGAAGCCAAGGCAGTCGTTGCCGAATTGTTAGAGAACATTGATGAAGATACGCTGCAAAAACAGATCGTCAAACAAATCGCTGAGGAGATCGAGCAAACCTGCAAGGTGGGGAAGAGCCATGATACGGATATCTATCAGCTCGAGCATGTGTTATATAAGCAAGCTTTTCCGGAGTGGTCTAAGCTTACAACTAACGGAGAGAAACCGCTCGAGGATTATCAATTAGGGGATATAAAAGTAGATATCCACCTAACCCATTCCGGGATGCTTAAGATGAGAGAAAAAGAGCAGCAGTATTAGTCATTGACCCATAAAAAGAAGCCTTCATCCGTAGATTTTGCGGTTTTGGAGGCTTTTTTTAATAAAAATTTAAGAATTGTTTTAGGCAAGGTTTATAGGTGATTTAGAGGCAGTTAATGCAGAGGGGATAAGATGAATACATGGAAGCGAAGAATGCATCCAAATTAGATAAAGCGTATGAATACGCGGAGGAAATAAGATATGAATAAGAAGTTAGCAATGTTGGGATTAGGCGTTGCGGTGGGCAGCATGATGCTAGTGACCTCAGTATATGCAGGTGTGGGAGACGCTCCCGGGTATGAAACATTCAAATCGGCATTCAAGAAAACAGCGGCAGTGGAGAATGTGACTCGCCAGGTGAACGTATCTCTACAAGACAATGGAGCTTCATTACTCAATGTGAAATCAACGATCAAGAGCACTGGCGTCGATCACGCGGGCAGCGCAGTAGTCACAGTGAATAGCGGGACGGATGAGCAAACCATTCACTTCTACAGCCAAGATGGGAAGCAGATTGTAAAAACCGAGGATTCCGAGGTGTATAAAGTGCTGGAAGGTGAAGGCATGCCGGGCAAGTTCAAAGGACATGACCAAGTAGGCCATACACCTGACCCGCAAGTGATTAGCGAAGTGGAGAATGTGGTCGATGCATTGGTTGGAAACCTTAAGAACTATGTAACCATGAGTGAAGCACCTGGTAACGTGAAGGACATTCACTTCAAACTATCCGGAAGTCAGATTTCACCTGTTGTGAACACGATTGGCTCGCTGGTAATTAAACACGGCACTGTAGAGAACAGTCACCGTCCAATTCCGGCTAAAGCGGATACCCTTGGTGTAGATGTAACAACACTCAAGAACAGCCTGCCTCAGCTTGTAACGGACATCAAAATGGATGAGGTTGAAATGAACGCTAGCGTGGACGCGGATAACCACATTACGAATCAAACGGCACAAATTCATATTTCCGGTAAAGATGCTCAAGGTGCAGCGCATGATGTGGTCTTGAGCGTGGATATGACACTATCTAGTCTGAACTCGACAACGCCGGATACGATTGATTTGACCGGAAAACAAGTGGAAAATGTGAAGTTTGACGAGAATTCCCACAAAAACTGGGGAGAGAAACATTAATAGAAAGACTAGAGGAGGATTCAACGATCGTTGACCTCCTCATTCATTCTGAAAGGCGGCCCGTTCATGAAACCGGTAGTAGAAATTAAGAATCTCACGAAAATTTACAAAAATTCGCGCGGCATCCATCAAGTGAATATGACGGTGCAGCAAGGCGATATCTATGGCTTCTTCGGACCCAATGGCGCCGGTAAAACATCGGTCATGAAGATCATGACTGGTTTAACAAAAGCGCAGCAAGGCGAAGTAAAGCTGTTCGGTCATGATGTGTCTACGCAATATGAGCAGGCAATGGCCAAGGTTGGCGTGCTGATTGAAACAGCGGAAGCTTACACCTATATGAGCGGCAAGCGGAATCTGGAGCTGGCGGCGCGCTTTTATCCTGGGATCGGCAAGCAGCGAGTGGACGAAGTGCTGGAGATCGTCGGACTCACCCCTTTTCAGCACGAAAAGGTTGCGGGCTACTCACTGGGCATGAAGCAGCGGCTCGGACTGGCGGCAGCGATGCTGTCGAAGCCTGAACTGCTTATTCTCGATGAACCGACCAATGGGCTCGATATTGAAGGGATGGTTCATATTCGGGAAATCATTATGTACTTAGCGCGTGAAGAGCGAATTACCTTCCTCATCTCCAGCCATCTCATTCATGAAATGGAACTGATGTGCAATCGTATGGGCATCATTCATCAAGGACGGCTTGTTCGTGAGGGACTCATCTCTGAATTAGCCAAAGACAGCGCGACGCTGGAAGAAGCATACCTGCGCGAAATCAAGGAAGTCAGGAGGCTCACGGCCCATGCATAGCTTAACCGCCAACGTTTGGAACGAAACGATCAAACTCGCATCGAAGAAGAAAACCATTTTCTTCTTAGTTGTTACGCTGCTTCTTCCGGTCATTGCAGGCTTATTGCTTGCGCGCTTTCAAAGCGGCATCGGCATCGGTGCCATAGCATCGGGTGATTTCCCTATTGTCATGCTCGGATTGTTTACAAGTATATTCTTGCCTTTGTTCGTGTTCATGGGAGCCGCGGATGTATTCGCTGGTGAAATGGGTGAACGCACGATGAAGAATACGCTCACTCGGCCCATCACTCGGTTTAAAGTTTTCGCATCTAAGCAAATTGCACTGGGTGTGTACATTGCGCTGTATTTAATCGCAGCCTTGCTGGCTTCGATCCTGTCTGCTTTATTTTTCCAACATTTCGGAGGCGGTCGTACAGTCATTACGTGGTTTCTCGCCTATGGCTCGGCATTCGTTCCTCTGCTTGTGCTCAGTATTGCAGCCGTGTTTCTTGCGCAGTTTTTCTCCAGCAGCAGCTCCGCATTGACCGTGAGCATTCTTCTTTATTTGGCGTTTAAAGTAGCCGCTTTTTTCATACCGCAAATTGCAACTTACTCACCAACAGCCTACACAGATTGGCATATGCTCTGGATTGGAAGTTCGATGGCAGTTGGCAAAATGAGCAGTATCTTTATGTTTTTGATGGCGTGTAGTATATTATTTTTTACAGCAGGATTTTATTTGTTTGATAAAAAGGAGATTTGATCCGGATGTCGATTCGTTTACGGCTGGTACTTTCCTATATAGCTATGCTGCTTGTACCACTAGTGCTCTCCGTGCTAGCCGTGATCTTAATCAGCGTCGCAACGTTTGGGAATCTGAAGTCCGTCTTTCAGGTCGATTTCTCCCAAGGCAATCCGATCAAACGTGTTGTCGATCAAGAGCTGGAAAATGTCGCTTATATGAAAGCGAAGACGGATACGGAACCGGATGTTTTTCTGGATCCCGCATTCGTGAAAGATCTGGAGGCCAAATTCCACAAAATTAATATGGGTATCATCATCCGGAAGGATAAAGAGATTACGTACGTTTCACCGTATATTAAGCAGGGTGAGGCTGAGGATACCTCCAAGCTGCCTTCATTTGGCACATCATCCGGGCAATTTCAGCGTAATCAAGGTTCCCTGTGGATAACTAGGCAGCAGGATTTTTTATTTTCAGATCATAGTAAAGGCTCTGTCTTCGTTTTTCTGGATGGCGGTCCCTTTCAAAAGTATCTTCACCAATTTTCCAAATCCGTCATTGTGACGTTCATTCTCATTCTCGTATTGACGAATGGTGTACTGACATACTTCGTTTCTCGCAGTATTATTAGGCCTCTAAGAGCGCTTAAACGTGCGGCGGAGGAAATCAAGGAAGGCAATCTCGACTTTGAGATTGTACCTCATTCCGATGATGAAATTGGTGAGCTTAGTACGGCATTTGAAGAAATGCGTCGTAAGCTCAAGAAATCCGTGGAAGTTCAGCTTCAATATGAAGAGAACCGCAAGGAGCTTATTTCGAATATTTCCCACGATCTCAAGACGCCGGTTACGGCCATTAAAGGATATGTCGAGGGGATTATGGACGGTGTATCGAATTCCCCAGACAAGCTGGATCGGTACATTCGAACCATCTATAATAAAGCAGCTGATATGGACCGGCTCATTGATGAACTATTTCTGTTCTCCAAGCTGGATTTGGGCAAAGTACCCTTTCAATTCGAGAAGGTTGATCTCGGACAATACGTGTTGGATTGCGCGCAGGAATTGCAGTTCGATATGGAGAAAAAAGGGGTTCAGTTCGCGCTCACCGAGCTGCCGAAGTCACCGCTGTATGTGACAGCAGATCGTGACAAGCTCAGACGCGTACTGCTCAATATTATCGAAAATGCGATAAAATATAGTGAAGAAGGCAAATGTCACATTACCTTAACGTTGAGAGAGATAGACGGCTATGCCGTCATTCAAATAAAAGATAGAGGTCAAGGCATATCGGAAGAGTCGCTTCCTCATATTTTTGATCGGTTTTACCGGGCAGATCCTTCACGTAACACAGCTACCGGAGGAAGCGGGCTTGGACTGGCGATAGCCAAACAAATTATGGAAGAGCACGGCGGGAGAATCAGCGCAACCAGCATCATTGGACGGGGAACGACCGTGTACATGGCATTACCGCTTAGTCAGCAGGGGGAGAGCGAAGGATGAGTCGAATCTTAATTATTGAAGACGAGCAAAGTATTGCCGAGCTGGAGCGGGATTATTTGGAGATCAGCGGCTACGAAGTCGATATCGAAAATAGCGGGGACAAGGGGCTGGAGCGAGCCCTCTCCACGGAGTATGATCTCATTATTCTCGACCTGATGCTGCCGAAGGTGGATGGCTTCGAAATCTGCCGCCGTATTCGCAGTGAGAAGGACATTCCCATCGTAATGGTTTCCGCTAAAAAGGAAGACATCGATAAAATCCGCGGCCTCGGCCTCGGCGCTGACGATTACATGATCAAGCCCTTCAGCCCCAGCGAGCTGGTGGCCAGAGTCAAAGCCCATCTAGCCCGCTACGAACGGCTGATGGGACGGCGCGAAACGCGGAATGATGAAGTCCGCATCCGCGGCTTGATGATTGATAAAACCGCGCGCCGTGTTTTTGTAAACGAGAAAGAAGTCGTCTTCACGACGAAAGAATTCGATCTGCTCACCCATCTCGCGATGAATCCGAATCGGGTGTACAGCAAAGAGCAGCTTTTTGACCTCCTATGGGGAATGGACGCCATGGGAGAAATCGCGACAGTGACCGTTCATATCCGCAAGCTGCGCGAGAAAATCGAGCTAGATCCGTCCAACCCGCAATACATTGAGACGATCTGGGGAGCGGGATATCGGTTTCGGATTTAACGGGAAAGCCTGGGAAGAGTGTGGCAAAGAAGCCCAAGAAGAGTGTGTTCTCTTCTTGGGCTTTTTTGTTTTCAAGGTACTGTTTTTCGGGAGAGGGAACGAGGATGCTCTATTTTCTTACTTCTGCCTCTAAAAGTCTAATTTTGCTCAAATAGAGGATTCACGTTCCGCTAATTTGAATTTCAGCGTGTTTTTCCAATAATAGAGGATTGTTGTTCCTCTTAAATACAAATTGAACTTAAAATAGTTATTACACTATATAAATGTTAAGATATTGTAAATGTAATTTACTTAGAGGAGAAAACTTACAATGATGCTATCCGTGGATGTAAACATTTTAATGAGACTAGGGATTTCTGCAATTTTCGGATTAATTATTGGCTTAGAACGTGAAATCAGGAATAAACCACTTGGTCTGAAGACCTCACTAGTCATTTGCTTGAGCAGTTGTTTGTTGACGATAGTTTCTATTGAATCAGCCAATAAATATGCGGTTGTGGGACTGCATGTTATGGATCCTATGCGGCTTGCTGCGCAAGTAGTCAGCGGGATTGGATTCCTAGGGGCAGGGGTGATTCTTCGCAAGCACAATGATGTTATTGTTGGATTAACGACGGCTGCGATGATCTGGGGAGCGGCTGGACTTGGCATCGCGGTTGGAGCGGGTTTCTATGTGGAAGCTTTTTTTGGACTCGTATTAATTATGATTAGTGTCGTCATTTTACCTTACTTTATAAAAAAAATGGGCCCAAGACCCCTGATTATGAAAGACCTGCGCGTTAGGCTCGTCGTCTCCCATGACGGCAATTTAACGACAATCATCAAAGCGATCATTGCCAAAGGCTACAAAATGAAAAGCGTACACATCAAAGAGCTGAATAAGGAGCAGCAAGAGCTGCATTTCATCGTTTACATTGATCGGAAATATGCTTCAGAAGTGTATGATGAGTTGAAAAGTATGGATTATATTGAGATTGCGGAAGTTGAGACTTTGTAGGAGTGGAGTAGAAATTAGATCGGAAAGCAGAACTCTATACAACTTGAAGGATAAAATCATGATACAATATTGATCATGAAATCATAACGGGTTGATGAAAAGGGGAGCTGGCATGGAGGACGTTCATCTGCATTTAAAAAATCTGGGCTTCACGGACCTAGAAGCCAAGTGCCTTCACGTGCTTGCCGTGAGCGGCACGCAGACGGGCTACGAAATCGCCAAGCAGCTTAGCGTTTCGCGCTCGAATGTCTACTCCGCGCTGCAGAAACTCGCGGAGAAGGGAGCCGTGCTCACTAGTCATGGTGAGCCGACGCAATATCAGAGCGTGCCGATCGAAGAGATCGGCGAGCGGATTGAAGCGGAGCTGCAAGCCTCGATCCGCTACGTGAAAGCGCATATGCCGAAGCAGGATGCGCACCGCTCGGAGTACTTCAGCTTGGAGGGAGACGAGAAGGTCACCCGGCGTATACGAACTGAGCTGAAAAAGGCGAAGGAAGAGGCGCTCTGTGACCTGTGGCCGGAAGAAGCGAAGCTGCTGAAGGAGGATCTTCGGCTGGTGCCCGCGCAAGGCGTGCGCTTGTTGGTTTCAACGACCGGCGAAGTGGTTCTGCCGGACGGGGTTCATCAGTTCCCGCACGGGCGCGAGGTGCATTGGCCGGAGCGCAATGGGCGGAAGTTTACGCTGCTGATTGACCGTAAGCTGGCGATTATTGGTACGCGAGGCGGCGATGAGCCGACGCTGGCGATGTTGACGGAGCATCCAGCGATGGTGGAGCTGCTGCTGAACAATTTTTTCCGTGATGTGGTGATCCATGAGCTGCAGCAGGATATGGGCGCAAAGCTGGAAGATAAATACGGCAAGAATTTCAAGAAGATTATACAGAAGTACACCGGGGTGAAGGAGATGGATCCACAACCGGCGGGTGTAGGGAAGTCGTTGGAAGGCAAACCTAGTGAAGGCAAGTCTGCCGAGGGAAAAAGGAGAAAGAAGAAATGACGCAGCCTGACGCGCAACAAACGAAAATAGAGGGAATTCTACTCGCAGCGGAAGCGCTCGTGAAGGAGAAGCTGGAGCGCGATAGCAGCGGCCACGACTGGTGGCACATTTATCGCGTCGTGCAGACGACGAAGCGCATTGCTGCCCAGGAGGGCGCGGACAGCTTCGTCTGCGAGCTTGCGGCGCTGCTTCACGACGTCGTCGATGAGAAGCTGAACGCCGATCCAGCCGCTGCGCAGCGCGAGCTGGAGGCGTGGCTCGCTGCCAGCGGCACGCCGGCGGAGCAAGTGCAGCACGTGCTGGAGATCATCAGCACGATGTCGTTCAAGGGCGGCGCGCGTCCACCGATTCGCACGCTCGAAGGCCAGGTCGTGCAGGATGCCGACCGGTTGGATGCGATAGGCGCGGTAGGCATCTCGCGCGTATTCGCATATTCGGGCTGGAAAGGCCGCCCGATTCACGATCCTACCGTCATGGCGCGTGAGCATATAACGGAGGAGGAGTATCGCGCTGGGAATGACACCGCGATTAATCACTTCTACGAGAAGCTCCTCAAATTGAAGGAGCTTATGAACACAGCCTACGCCCGCCAGCTGGCAGAGGAGCGGCACCGCTTCATGGAGCAGTACCTCGAACAGTTTTATGCGGAGTGGAAAGGCGAGCGATAGTAAACGAAAAAGAGCCAATTACGGCTCTTTTTTTGGTGAGATTGGGCTGATCTTTTCGCGGTTGTTGAGGGGAAGTGTTGCACATTGTACAACTTCGGAGTGGATATCCTCGCTTTCAAGGACACATTGTTGTATAAAGTACAACTTCGCTTCACTTTGATTAGCTCCATTCTGTTGGGTCCAAATATCTTTAGGCATGATCTTGTATTCCTGCCAGAGTGTTATCGTACCATTTATTACGCATCCACGATGCGCATGCAACAAAAAAAGCTGCAAGATCAGTTTTCGTCGTATTTTGTGATAAAATAGAAGGAATGAATAATTAACTTCGAGTAGAAAGAGATGTTATGACAATGAAAAAAGAAGCAAAGTATATAGCGACGGTTTCCTTAGGGGTCATGGGAGCAGGCTTTCTGGCCACGCTGCCCGCACCGGTTTCTTCAACAATTTGGGGAACCTTTTTGCAAGGTGGTTTTGAGGCCGGCGTTGTAGGGGGCTTGGCTGACTGGTTTGCGGTTAGTGCCCTGTTCCGTCACCCTCTTGGGATTCCGATTCCGCATACGGCCCTATTGCCGAATAATCGTGAGAAGATCACGAAAGCGCTCGTTTCGACGGTTGAAAATGAACTGCTTTCCAAAGAAACCATTCGTGTCCGTTTGCAGCAAATTCGTTTTTTGGAACGTGGACTTGAATTGGCGGAAAGCCAATTGGACAATGTGTCGCTTCACAAAGGTCTCTCGACATTTGCCAAACAAGCTATTAACGCGATTGATCTGGACAAATTGACGCCGCTTTTAGCCGAGGAAATTCATAAAGCACTCCAAGACGTAGATACGAGTCGACTCGTTCGTACGATTGTAGACAGCATTGTCGATGGTGGTTATGACAGCAAAACATTTGATTTTGTTATCGATAAAGTGGAAGCATGGGCTGTTAAGACGGATACGCGCGATCAACTGGGCGCTATGGCGCTCAAAGCGTTCGAGGGTCTGCAGTCGAATGGTTTCATGGCATTTGCCGTGAATGCGTTCATTGGTATGGTGAATGAAGAGAAGATTGGCGGCATTATCCAAAACTTCGTTCTTTCCTACATCGAGCAGATGCGAATGAAGAATCATCCGCGCAGGGAAGCGGTTCTTACCTTTATCCGAAATGAGCTGAACAAGCTTGAGCGGAATCCGCAGCTTTTGGCTGAGCTGGAAGGTTTGAAGGCGAAGCTGCCGGGCCTATTTGATCTCGATGAGAAATTATCGGGGCTGTTGGAGCGGTTGAAGGCGAAGGCAGAGGATTTCGTGGATCAGCCCGATTTTGTGCCTCAGTATGTGGTTCCGGTGGTTCGTAAAATGCTAATTTCGGTGAAGGAAAACGAGGATATGCTGCAGCGCGGAGAGATCTGGATTCAAGAGAAAATCGCTGCTTATTTGGAGCAAAATCACAGCAAAATCGGTTTACTCGTCAAAGAAAATCTGGATAAGCTGACGAACGAAAAGCTGACCCAGTTGATGGAAGATAAGCTCGGCAATGATTTGCAGTGGATTCGTGTCAACGGTGCGATATGCGGGTTCATCATCGGACTTGGCTTGGCAGGGTTGAAAATGCTGTTTTAGGTGAAAAACGACGGGAGAAGCCCGAGTGGAGGTAGGCATTTTGATCGAGATTAAAGGAGTTAGCAAGACGTTTGTTCAGCGATTAGGCGGCAGCTATCAGGCGCTGGATAATATCACTTTAACGATTGAAAAGGGGGAGTTCGTCTCCCTGCTGGGTCCGTCCGGATGCGGGAAATCGACCGTGCTGAATTTGGTTGCAGGCTTCGATACGCAGAGTGATGGCCTTATTCAGGTGAATGGGAAAAAGGTGACCGGCGCTGGAGCGGACCGTGTCGTCGTGTTCCAGGAGCATGGTCTATTCCCTTGGTTGACGGTGCTCGATAATGTAGCCTTCGGTCTCAAGCAGAAGGGTATTGGTAAAAAGGAGCGTTACGAGCTGGCGATGGAACAGATCAAGGCTGTGCATCTCAGCCGTTTTACGGATCGTTATCCGCATGAGCTTTCGGGCGGGATGAAGCAGCGGGCCGCAATCGCCCGGGCGCTTGCCATGGACCCAGAGATTTTGCTAATGGACGAGCCGTTCGCTGCTTTGGATGAGCAAACGCGCCTTATTTTGCATAAAGAACTGGAAGAAATCTGGATGCGTACGCGCAAAACGATTCTCTTCATTACCCATAACATTCGTGAAGCCGTGATCCTCTCGGATCGTGTATTCGTGATGTCCACGCGTCCCGGGACCATTAAGAAGGAGTTCGCCGTGAAAGCGGCGAGACCACGGGATAGCGCAGATACCGTACTCCATCATGTGGAGAATTCGATCATGGACGCGCTGGCAGACGAGCTGGAGAAAGTGGTAAGGGAGGAGACTGGCGATGAGTACAGCATCAAGAAGAACGATTTTTCTGGTACTGCTTCTGATAGCTTGGGAGGCGGGATTTAGATTATTCGGATGGGGCTGGAAGTTCCCTTCGCCCACCCAAACCTTGCAAGCCTTCTATGATGGGTTAGTGCATGGAGAACTGCTCCAGGCAACATTTTCGAGTATGGTGAGGTTGCTGGTTTCCTTTGCTTTGTCTTTGCTGATCGGTACAACTCTGGGGTTCCTATTCGCACGCTACCGGATGCTGGATGATACGCTTGGATTTCTGGTGGTTTCTTTGCAGACCATTCCGAGTATTGCTTGGCTGCCTTTTGCTATTATTTGGTTCGGTCTTAACGAATCTTCGGTTATTTTCATTACGACACTCGGAGCAACCTGGACGATGGCATTGGCTAGCCGTACTGGGATCAAAAACATCCCCCCTATTTATTTGCGCGCCGCGCAGACGATGGGAACGGGCAATGGGTTTAATCTATTCGTACAGGTGATGATTCCAGCCGCTTTCCCGCATTTGATCAATGGTGTTCGTACGGCTTGGGCATTCGCATGGCGCGCGCTTGTTGCCGGTGAGCTTATTGCCAAAGGGGCTGGGCTTGGCCAGCTATTACAGGACGGAAGAAATCTTGGCGATACATCACTGATGCTGTGTATTGTCATTATTATCGCGGTACTGGGCACGGTATCTGATCACTTCTGCTTTAAGAAACTCGAAGATAAAGTGCTAGAGCGATATGGCCTCGCTGGCTCGAAGTCTTGAGCAGGGGGCGGGTCGTATGAGAAAACGTAGATGGCTGCTGATGCTGCTTCTGATCGTGGTTATAATGATGAGTGCGTGTAGTGAGAAGCTGACGCCTACAGGTAAAGCTCAAGTGGTACGAGTCGGCGTATTCAAAAATGTCACACATGCCGCAGCCTACATCGCGCTGGAGAAAGGCTATTTCGCCCGGGAATGGGGCAGCGAAGTTAAGATTGAGGTTACAGCCTTCGATAACGGCTCAGACCTATCTATCGCGATGGCGACAGGAGATATCGATGTTGGATTCGTTGGTCCTGGGCCCGCGACTACCTTCTTTTTGAAAAGTGGGAATTACCGGGTCGTATCCGGTTCGAATAATGGCGGAGCCGTATTAGTTGCGCGAAATGGCTCGGGAATTAACACCGTTAAAGATTTAGTGGATAAAACAATCGCGATTCCGTCCAAAGGAAACACGAACGAAATCTCGCTGCGCATGCTGCTGCAGCAAGAAGGGGTGAGCTTGGGCAGAGGTGCAGAGAGCGCGCACCTCATCGTGCGCTCCCCGTCGGATGCGCTGATCTCCTTCCGCCAGAAGGAGATCGATGCGACGCTCGTCCCCGAGCCATGGGGAACACAGATTGAGAAGGCCGGACTTGGCAAGGTCGTCGTCGACTGGAAGGCGATCCCGCCAAACAACGGCGATTATCCGACGGTCATCATGGTCGCGAGCGACAAGTTCATTGCGCGGCACCGGGATATGGTGAAAGGAGCGATCAAGGCGAATAGGGATGGCATCGCGTTCATCCAGAACAGTCCGGAGCAAGCCTATGATCTCATCAACAACCAGCTGAAGCAATACAGCGGTAAAGGGATGGACAAAGGCTTGATCAAAGCCTCGCTGAGCCGGTTGAAACTCACCACCGACGTTGACGTTAAGGTGATGGAGGAGATGGCGAAGGTGTCCATCGATGCTCGCTATATTAAGGGCATTAACAAAGAGGAGCTCAACCTTAGTAAATTCGTCGATTTGTCGATGCTGCAAGAAGTCAAGAACGGGAAGTAAAGAGAAGTGCCTGATTTCGTCCAAGTGCTGGATGAATCGGGCTCTATTTTTCTTTAAGGGCTGCAAGAATAAACGCGTTTTCCGCGCT
Source organism: Paenibacillus sp. Soil787 (assembly GCF_001429545.1). GTDB lineage: Bacteria > Bacillota > Bacilli > Paenibacillales > NBRC-103111 > Paenibacillus_E. Next base: position 147,180 of record NZ_LMSP01000006.1, on the reverse strand, counting down.
TATTTGTTTTTACTGATCCCTCAGTTATTTACAGAAAATTAAGAATTTTAAATGAAATTTTGTATTGTCAAATGAAGGTAATGGATTTATACTAAAGGCAGATGTATATGGTAGCGATTTCAGAAAACGCTTACCAGACAATTATTCCACGGAATTTTCTTTATTCATGTGCAATATGGAATCGATACCAGATGAGTTTGCAGAAACCCATAGGAAGGTGGTCATAACATGGAAACGAATCTGCCGCAAGCTAAAGTTGGCGCTGCGGTGAAGAAGAAAAATGCTGATCTGGGGAAAAGAATACTACAGCACAAGCATTTATATCTCATGCTCCTTCCCTGTATTGTATTTTTCGTTATTTTTTCGTATATCCCGATGGGTGGACTCATGTTAGCCTTTAAGAATTACCAGTTTAACAAGGGAATCCTTGGCAGTCCTTGGGTGGGGTTAACGTATTTCAAAGCTTTTTTTAACGACTATCAAAGTGGAAAGTTGATTAAGAACACACTGATTATCAGCAGTATCAAAGTATTTCTGGGGCTGCCTTTTCCGATTCTGCTTGCTTTGATGTTCAATGAGGTCAGAAGCCGACGTTTTCGCGGAATCACACAGAGCATTTCCTATTTGCCGCATTTTCTTTCCTGGGTAATCGTCATTGGTCTTATGCAGCGGGTGCTTGCTCCCGAGACAGGGCTGCTGAACGAGGCGATCCGATTCTTCGGCGGAGACGGAAGCACTTTTTTCATGATGGAGAGCAAGTACTTTTATCCACTCATGTTCGGAAGCCATATTTGGCAAAGTATTGGATGGGATTCGATCATTTATTTGGCCGCTATTGCCAGCATAAATCCTGAGCTGCATGAAGCCGCCAAAATTGATGGCGCTAATAAATGGCATGAAATCTGGCATGTTACCTTGCCGGGCATACGGTTAACGATTTCTATCTTGTTTATTTTGTCGCTGGGCAGCATTCTGCAGGCCGGATTTGATCAAATTTATCTGATGAGAACACCCGGGAATATGGAGTTAGCCGATATTCTTGACACCTATATCATTCGTGTAGGCCTTCAAAATGGACAATACGGTTATGCGACGGCTGTTGGTTTAATGCAGGGTGTTATTGGACTGATTCTTGTTGTAACTGCCAATCGAGCTTCCAAAAAGTTTTTTGACGAATCAATATGGTAGCGTTACCATGATTTCCGCTTTTCAACTGTTGAAGGGCGCCTTCGGGTGTTATTCATAAAAATTGAAAGATAAGGGGAGTATTGTATGAGCAAAAGATGGGTCAAATGGGTAACCATGCCTTTGGCAGCAAGTTTACTGCTTGCCGGTTGTGAAAGTTCCAGTCAACCAGCAGGTGGAGGGGACAATGCGAGTTCAACGCCGTCAACCACAGCCAGCAGCGGCAAGCCCGCAACTTGGATTGCAGACCGAACCATCAAGGGGCTTCTGTTTATTGACAGCGATGATATAACGAAAGATATCAATCCGGAGATTGCCAAGAAGCTGAAAGAAATGACAGGGATTACGTTGCAAATGGAAGGTGTAAACTCGGAGCACGCGATTGACGGTCTGATTGCAGGGCTAGCTTCCAACGATTTGCCTGACTTCATCGTTTATTATCTCAATAACAGCGGACGCAAAGAAATGCCAGTCATCCTGAAAGCTGCCAAAGAAAACATGTTTACTGACCTGACTCCTCTTATCAAAGGTACAAAGATATATAGCAAATATCTGGATGATAAATATTTGCCGCTTGATACGAAGAACGGTGTTATGTTCCGTCCGGAATTTAACGGCTCCAGTTACTTTGTCCATATGAACGTTCAAAGAGAGGGTGGCTACGAAGAACGCAAGTATGTCGGAGGTCCTTTCATACGCAAAGATATTGCCGAAGCGTTGAAGGTGGATCCTCGAACGATTAAAACAACGGATCAAGTATATGAATTGGCCCAGAAGATCAAAGATGGCAATTTCAAAGATAAAAACGGAAAAGCCGTTACGCCTCTCGGACCTAGATACTGGGGCAATAGCAATCACGAGAATGGGCCCCTGTTTAATGATTTGACCTGGGGAGCGATTGATCAAGGCTTCGAAAAGAACAAGGAAGGTAAAATTGTTCACGAAAGCAAGACGGAATATCCGATGAAACGTATTGAGTTCGTTCAGAAGCTTTTGAAGGATAAACTAATGGCTCCTGATTATTACGCCATGCAGGAAAACAAAGCGACGGAAGGAGCTATTAACGGTTCATTTGGCATCATTGGCGATATGCACAGCTATTTGGATTTCAATAAAGATATGAGCTATCTTCCGCTTGGACCTATTAATTCTGTGGATGGAAGCTACCGGATGTCGGTTGACTATAAGAGCGGGTACATGGCTTGGTCAATTCCGAAAACAACAAAAAATCCGCAGGATGTCGTCAAATTCGCTGATTTCCTGGCCAGTCGTGAAGGCAAGCTGCTTTGGCAGTACGGTTTAGAGGGAAGAGATTATACGCTGGATGCCAAAGGCAATCCATTGGTCAAGAAAGAAGTGTTGGAGCTTCGGAGTAAAGATCCGAAAGCGGCCATGCAGCTTGGCTTTGAGGGAGCAGGGAATGGCTGGGGAAGCTATCTTGGCAGTACGGATATCAACAGGCTGGGTGATTTCGGCGAAATGCAGTATGGGGATGCTGTTTCACCCGAAGCCAATGCGACACCGCTGAAAATTGCCGAGTACTGGGGCTATGACGAGAAAAAGAAAAACGCAATCATCAACGACGGCTATCGTCCGCTTTCATTTATTGACGAGTTTGCAACAGGCAATGAATTAAAAACAGCATTAACGAACTACAATGAAAGCGTCATTCGCGCATTCTATGCCAAGAGCATGGATGAAGCGCAAAAAATTCTGGATGCATCGAAAAAGCAACTGCAGGCAGCTGGCTTGGACAAATTCGAAGAACTGCTTCAGAAGAAGGACAGCGATCCTAAAACGAAGGTTATTCTCAAATAAGGAATGGATGAGTAGGGAAGCGGGCGCTCCCCCCAGATCATGGCGGGAGCGCACTTCTTAGTACGGGGAGAGATTAACGTGGGAAATGAATTTTATAAGCTCTCAGCAGGTGAAAAAATATTTAAGTTCGTTAATTATGCACTCATTATTCTCCTATGCCTATCCATCATACTTCCTTTTCTGAACATACTGGCACTTTCCTTTAACGCAGGTAAGGATGCGGAAAGAGGAGGCATCTATTTCTGGCCCCGTGTATGGACGCTAGAAAATTATCGTGAAGTATTTACATCGGCTAATATCGGCAAGGCATTTGCCATTTCCATATTTCGTACGGCTCTAGGCACCATTGCAGGCGTGTTTCTATCAGCTATGGCTGCTTATACGCTAAAAAGCAAGACAATGCCGGGCGTACGATTTTTTACGCTTATGGTCTTTTTTACGATGTTGTTCTCTGGCGGCATTATTCCTTATTATATGCTGCTCAAAAGTCTGCATTTGACCAATACGATCTGGGTCTATGTCCTTCCGGGACTATACAGTGCGTGGAATTTGATTATCATGCGGACGTTTTTCCAGCAAATTAGCATCAGTCTGGAAGAATCGGCAAAGCTGGATGGCTGCAGCGACTTTGGTATTTTTATGCGGATTATCATGCCGCTCAGTAAGCCTGTGCTGGCAACGATCTCTTTGTTCACAGCAGTGAGTCATTGGAATGATTGGTTCACAGGTGCATTTTTTGTCCGCACTGCTTCGCTTAGACCTTTATCTACCCTGCTGCAGGAGATGTTGACCAAACAGGATGCGATTCGGGAATCTCTGATGCAGGCCGCCGGTACGACGCAATTTCAGATGCTTGAACGCATGCAGCTTACGGGAGATTCCCTGAAGATGGCGACGATCATCGTGGTTGTGGCACCGATTATTGCTGCCTATCCTTTTATTCAGAAGTATTTTGCTAAAGGTGCAATGATTGGATCGGTCAAAGAATAATCGCCCAGGAGGAGAGGTTGTAAGTGACTTCAATAACAAACCCTTATAACAAACAAGGCATCTTGCTGCGAGGTTCTTACCGCGATTCGTGAGGGCAGCTTTTATGTTTCTACAGGCTATGGCTTTGATGGAATTCAGGTAAGAGATGGTCAAATTATTTATGATCTTCGGTCGAGCCCATTATATGATAAAATGTATAAATATGTGACATTGATCGGTAAAGATGGCCGTATCCTTCATGAGGAGACAGGAAGAATCAACCAGGTGAAGTATACGGTTAAAGGCAATGAGGGTTATATCAGAATCGCCGTCGACTTGGAAGGTGGATTCGGGGCGTTCGCTCAGCCGATTTTTGTCGAATAACGGAGAAAAATGTTCATGCCGCAAGCAAGGAAGGATGATAATCATGGCGCCCAAAATTAAGGATGTAGCCAAGAAAGCGGGAGTATCCGTAACCACAGTTTCCAGAGTGTTAAACGGAGAAAAATACGTGAAGGACGATCTGAAGGCCAAAGTCAAACGAGCGATTGACGAGCTTGGTTATGCCCCGAGCCACATCGCGAGGAGTTTGGTGCGGAAGAAAACGAACCTGATTGGCGTCATTGTTCCCGATCTGACATCCAGCTTCTATTCCACCATTTTGAGCAGCATCGAGGAAACGGCGAGCTTGAATGATTACAACCTGCTGGTCTGCAACATTATCGAGGATACGGATAAAGAGCTAAAATATTTGAATGTGTTTAAAGAGATGCGTGTAGACGGCATTATTATTATGCATGAGAAATTAAGCGATGACATTCGCAGTTTTATTAATAAATTGGATATCCCGGTCATCTTTTCAAGTGTAAGACCTGTAGATCATAAGTTCGTTTCTGTCATTATCGATGATTACGAGGCGGCTTATGATGCGACCCGTTATTTAATTGAGCTCGGACATGAGCGAATTGCCTTTATTGGCGGGGATATGAGAGACATCACCTCTGGACAGAACCGCTATGTAGGTTATCGCAATGCCCTCAAAGATCACCGGGTCAGGACTGTGAATGACTATATCCGGTTTGGCGACTATAAGACGCAGAGCGGATACAATCTGATGAAGGAACTGCTTGCCTGTGAGCCACGTCCTACTGCTTTATTTGCAGTAAGTGACGATATGGCGGTTGGGGCTATGAACTGCATTCATGACCATCAGCTAAAAGTTCCGGACGATATATCGATCATCGGGTTTGATGGAAGCCAACTGACGGAGCTCGTTCGTCCGCGATTGTCCTCTATGGAGCAGCCTATTCAGGACATGGGGAAAATTACGGTGGATACGCTGATTGAATTAATTTCAGATCCTACATTCAGTCCGAGGGAAGATTTGATCTTGGGACATAAACTTGTCGTGCGCGACAGCTGCAGGGCCTTTCAAACTGAGAGATAGGACAGAACGTGGCGGGAGAGGGAGAGCGGAATGAACAAGTTTGATGCGGTTGTCATCGGCGATGCCAATATTGATTTAGTAGTGGTGGGCTGTAATCAGATTCCGCTGCCTGGGCAGGAAATTTTTGTTGAAGATATGATGATGCATGTAGGCGGAGGTGCGGCTCTATTCACGATCTCATTAGCCAAGTTAGGGCTGCATGTAGCCTTTAACGGTGTTCTTGGAGATGATGGCTACGGTCATTATATCCGGGAACAGTTCGGACAATATGGTATCGATACCAGTCTGATCCTGACTAGCCAAACGAGTCGTACAGGCATAACGATAGCGATTAATCCTGAGCAGGATCGTTCTTTCATTACTTATGCTGGATCAAACGCGGAGATGCAAGTAAGCGATTTGGATTTAACTCAAGTCGCGTTAGGCAGACATGTCCACGTAACTGGTTATAGAGGACGACGCAACCATGATGAATTCGTGGGTATGGCTAAGAGGTTGAAAGAGATGGGAGTCACACTTTCTTGCGATGTAGGGTGGGATGATACCGGGGAATGGTATTCCGGGGTGTTTGAATTGATGCGTTATGTAGATATCTTTCTGATGAACGAAACCGAGGCGCACCATTATACGGGCTTCGAACACATAGATGACAGCTTAAGCTATATGTCGGGCTTCTGCAAGCATGTTGTAGTCAAGCTTGGACCGCAAGGAGCCGTAGCGATGAAAGACGGTTTGCAAACGTCTTCCCCCGGATTCTCGGTCAATGCCGTAGATACGACAGGAGCGGGAGACTCGTTTAATGCCGGCTATATATATGGGTTCTTAACAGGGCTAAATCTCGAGACTTGCCTGTTGTATGGCAACGTATGCGGAGCCATGTCAGTCGGAGCTTATGGCGGCAGCACCGGCACCCCGGATCTGGAAGGTCTGGAAGCTTTTATTAGGCAAAATAAAGAACAGGGATCTGACCATTCTGAGGTGGTATAACGACTAGTCGCTGAATAGCTTGGAAAAGAGGATATGCGAGGCTTACCCTCTATTCAGTTTGATTAGCTATGAATTATGCTCGTTATAACTCAGCTTTACGAGGGTAGTTAGCGCATTCGTGGCACCAATGTTGTAGTTTCTATAGTCTCTACAACAATTCTCACGCCCAAAAGTTAAAGTTGCAGTTTGGAGGCTGTCGATTCATTCGACCCAATCTTGCTCAACGTTGATTTGTCTTAAATCGAATCAATCATCATATAGGTAGAATATTTAGGTTGCTGGATGAACGTATTCATATTCGCTGTTGAACGATGTTGTAGTAAATGCAATAATTTATGCCTAAATCTCGCCTCTCTCCCTTCATTGTTCATTCTACCGAGTTTGTGGTTTTTGTGGATACATTCTTAGTAGCTTTCTCAATAATTTGCGATTAGAAAGGGGCATGGATGAATGGCGGACGATCTGAGGTTCCGGGAGGACGGGACATTTACTATTGTACAGCTCACGGACTTGCATTTAGGAGGCGATAAGGACAATGAAGAGGATTTGCGGACGCTCGCTTTGGTCAGAGCGGTGCTGGCGGCGGAGAAGCCGGATCTCATCGTGTATACGGGCGATCTGATTTCAAGCTATAGCGTATCTGACCCTTCAGCATCCTTTCGCAGAGCTATTGCTCCGGCAGTTGAGTCTGGCTTACCCTGGACGCACGTATTCGGTAATCACGATACGGAGGAGAATGTGACCCGTGAGGAACTGATGGCGATTGCGCTGGCACATAATACTTGCTATTCGCAAGCAGGTCCAGTCGATCTCAGCGGCGTTGGCAATTACATGCTCACGATTCAAAGTGTGGCATCCGAGAATCCGGCTGCTGTGCTTTATTTTCTCGATTCCGGCGAGATGGCGCCAGAATCAGTGGGCGGTTACGCTTGGATTGCCTCGGATCAGGTGCATTGGTATAAGCAGTAGTCGCTTGCTCTCCGCGAACGGGTCGGGGCTGTACGGCCTGGACTCGCGTTTTTCCACATCCCGCTTCCTGAATACAACGATGTATGGAAACTGGGGAAAGTGAGCGGTACCAAGCACGAAGAGGTATGTTGTCCCAAACTCAACAGCGGATTATTTGCAGCAATGGTGGAAATGGGCGATGTGATGGGAACCTTTGTCGGTCATGATCATGATAATGATTACTGCGGTACGCTGCATGATATTCGGTTATGCTTTGGCCGCGTGACAGGTTATAACACCTACGGAAACTTACCTCGGGGCGCTCGTGTCATTCGGCTGGAAGAAGGAAGGCATTCCTTTGATACATGGCAGCGGCTAGAAGATGGAGGTATCTTAAGATGACGTTTACGGTTGGTGGAGAAAATGCTGCTGAGACTCTGATGACATCGAAGAGATAGGAGCAACACGCCTTCCGTCATGGCTGCAAGCCTATTCACTTCTATCGCATATGGAGAACGAGGAGCGCTGACTTGGCTTCATGGCCGAATTGGAGAGTGTGACGCGTTACTAGTCAGTTGTGGGGAGGCTTCGCGATTGGATACGGAAAGGATCCGCGAGGCAGCGGGGAATGCAGGACTTTAATTAGGAATGATTACCCAATTTTGTGCTGGTTAAACGATCCATTTCGAATTATAATAATTTCAACGAGACGAAGAACGTCCCGCTCCATTCTTTAACAGATGGAGTTGGGTCGTTCTTTTTTCATTTGAGAGGGGGGTTGGAGATGACGTTTGAGAAGTTACATGCCGATTTTATTCAGAATCATTTGCAGAGGCGAACGGGAGAACGAAGAGGTCACCTGAAACGGGGACACCGGGAAGCCGAGGTATTGTTTTGCAGGAACATATGGTGGCCTCTCCTAGGAAATTTCGACAATCTGCATCCGGAATTCGAAGTACTCGATTGGCGCGGCCTATCCTATTTCTGCGATTTTGCCTGACGCGAGCTGTGAAACTGATCATCGAAATCAAAGGTTTCGGTCCGCATGTTCGGGATATGGACAGACAGAAGTACTGCAACGAACTGAACCGGGAAACCTTTCTATCTGCTATGGGATTCCAGATCATATCTTTTGCCTATGACGATGTCGCTCATCGTCCTGAGCTATGCACCACGTTACTGCGGATGATGCTTAGTCGCTATCAGTCGCAATCATCTCTCACCAGTCCTAGCAGCGTGACGGAGAGGGAAATCGTTCGTCTTGCCTGCAGTCTCGCTCGTCCGCTGCGGCCAATTGATGTAGTGACTCATTTAGATATTAATCACTGAACTGCCGTTCGAATGCTGCAGTCGCTCTGCACGAAGGGTTGGTTTTCTGCTGTTACAGGGGCAGCAGGCAAAAACGTCGTGCGATACGAACTTCAACGAAGCGCAAATCAGCTCTTGTAGAATGGCTGCATTTATACATCCTTTCTACCTCTTATTTAGCTCGGTAAATAAAATGCCTGCAAAAATACACTTTTTCGCAGCTACTTCTCAGGAACAAGCAGAAATGCTGCAATAATACTGTATATTTGCAGGAATTCCTCCCTAATCGTTGGACTCGACTGAGAAAAGACTGCACTTATGCAGGCTTTTTCATCAGCTTCATCAATTCGCCTAACGATGAAAGTCGATTAGGGGACAAAATAAAGACTGCTTCGAGCAGCGTTTCGGAGAGGGGAAGTCGTTCGTCTCGTCTGGACTGGGTCCGCCTATGCAGTCTCGCTCGGCCGCTGCGGCCAATTGATGTAGTGACTCATTTAGGCATCAATCACCGAACTGCCGGTCGAATGCTGCAGTTGTTCTGCACGAAGGGTTGGTTTTCGCGCGCCACAGGGGCAGCAGGGAAAACAGACTCCGCTTTTGCCATTTTTCAGCAGCGAGAGAAGTCAGGTGCCATCGAACAGAACAAAATAAAGACCGCCAACAACCTGACCAAAAAGGCCGGATAATAGGCAGTCTATATTTCTAATGTCCATTAACAATATGAATTATTTTAGTTCCCGCCAGAAGCAGCCTGCTGCTCGTTCTTTTGCTGCTTATGTGCTTTGGCATCGATGACTTTGCCATTTCCTTTTTCGTTCACGGCTGCGAGGTTCATCGCACTGCTTCCTTGAAAAATGCCGCCTTCCTCAATAATGAAGGAACGGACATCAATATTGCCAACCAGCACGCCGGAGCTGGTCACGATGAGCTTGCCTTTGGTGTGAACATTGCCTTTCACTTTGCCGGCAACGATGACATCGCGCGCCTGGATGTTGGACTGCACAACAGCGTTCTCACCAATGGTGATGTCGCCTGCGCACTCAATGTCGCCGTTCATCTGGCCTTCGATGCGAAGGCTGGCTTCGGACATGATTTTACCCTCACAAATGGTGCTGCCTCCAATCAATGTGTCGGTTGTTTTCGCATCAATTCGCTTCGTCTTTGAGCTTCCAAGCATTAGGGTTCATCCTTTCTATTGGTAATGAGATAAGGGAAGGGGTCAATCTGGACGCCGTTCTTATGAACTTCATAATGCAGATGGGAGCCCGTGCTTCGTCCTGTGGAGCCGAGTAGGCCGATCTTTTGACCTTTCGTTACTGATTCTCCGCGTTTGACGAGGATTTTATTCAGATGCATGTACTCCGTTTGTATCCCTCGAGAATGGTCGATAATAATATGATTGCCATGTTCGTTGTCAAAACTCGCTTCTACGACTTTACCTGCAGCAGTGGCATATACGGGGTCATTGATCTCACCATCGAGGTCAATCCCGGCATGCATGGTCGGTTTAAGCGTAAAAGGATCTCTTCGTATGCCGAACCCTGATGTAATAACGTGGGTCACCGTTGGCCAAAGTGTCGGCGTAATGCTGCGTAGACGCTCGGCTTCTTCCAGCTTGGCTTCGGATTCGTTCAAATTCACAAGAAGCGCGTTAATATCCCCAACTAACGAAGTTAGTCCTTGTTTGGTGCTGCTGACCAAAGAAGTTACTTCTTGCGAAGTAACAGGGACCTCGCTGCCACCGATGTCCGAGCTTACGCCACTCAGAGCTTCTGTATTCTCCATAGAAATCTTTTTGCTTGTCCGGTTTGTTCCTTCTGTCTGGCTCATTAACTGAATGACATGATCCAATTTCTTAATTTCCTCTAACTTCACCTTAAATTCATTCGCTTGCTGGGATAAGTCAATCAAATTAGTTTGAAGCTGTTCCAGTTCGCTATTTTTAAGTGTAATTTGATTAACCAGTTGGCGTTCTTGTCCATCGAATGTTTGCTGCATGCTGGATTTCGTTTGATGGGAGTAGATATTCATTAAGTAAATCGTGACAAAAAATCCAATCAACACGAGCAGGATCAAGCTCGGCACAATATACAGACTACTGTGCGGAAGCTTGAATCTTACGGTTCGGCGGTTGGCGCCCGGAATGATCATTAAGGTGAGTTCTTTTTTACCCCAGATGAATTTCAACCGATCCTCTTCCTTTCCGTAACAATGTCCCCCTCCTTGATTCGATTGTATTCGTCTATGGGATGAGTCATGCCTAATTTATTATTTTGCTAGAAAGGGGATGGCGGTCATTCGTGCTGCCAACATATGCACTATACGCTACGGGACTACTAAATTTTCCAATTATTATTTTGTCTAGGGCTCAACTTTTCCTATGAAAGTTACGTCTATAAGGTAGATCGATGAAGGGTTAGTTATGAAGGGAGCTATGATGATGTTGAGAAAAACGTTTACACTTTTGGTAATAACAGTATTCGCACTTACAGGGTGTCAATCATCCGGTACAGCAAGCGGAACAGTGAATGCTTCAAATTCACCGACACCTAGTGCAACGATCACGCCACAACCGACAACGGCGGCTGAAACGCCAACTCCTGGTTCGACAGCGGTTCCCAATAAAGGTAATGAAACGCCATCGAAGGTATCAATGAACGGGGTAACAGCGGTAAGGCTGGCTGATGCCAAATCCGGCTGGATCGGCGGCAAAGGTTGGATCGCACGAACAGACGATGGCGGTGTGAAATGGAAAGTTCAATACGAAGGGACAGGCGACATTAAGCAGTTGTTCGCTCTGAATAGCCAAGATGCTTGGGCAGTTGCCTCGGATGAAGGGAAACTGCTAAGTACGAAGGATGGAGGCCAACACTGGACATCCATTGGTAAAGTGCCGAATCAGGCGTTCCTTCATTTTGTATCGAAGACGGAAGCATTTAGCGGAAATGCACACACCGTGGATGGAGGAGTGAAATGGACTTCCTTGTCAGTACCTGAGGGAACGAAGGGGGACGCCTATTTCCATGATAAAAATAATGGATGGGCGGTTAGACAAGTCAAGGATGTTATTGAAGTCCAGCGAACACAGGATGGCGGTAAGACATGGAATAAGGTGATGTCGCGTAAAACAGCAGCTTCGCTAACCGGTGTCGTTATTCGTTCTGCGGGTATAAACGATGCATGGGTTGAGTTAATAGGCGAATCAGGGATGACCCAAACCTCGTATTCGTTGTTTCACACGAAAGACGGCGGGAAAAACTGGCTGACGGTTCTGGCAAACAGCACCGCAGGTGGTGGACCAGCCCCTGGCTTCCCTGCGGGTGAGAACACGGGGCCGAAGAATACGGGTTCCAAGCCCGGGCCTCTCTACGTCGTCAGTCCAGACGTAGCTTATATGGGCGGGCAGTGCCCAAGCTGCGACAAGCCGAACTCCGTCGGGTGGACCAAGGACGGCGGCAAGACATGGGTGAACGGCAAGGAGTCGTTCACAGGCTATGGTGAGCTGCTGCTCGCAATGGCAGACATAACTCAAGGCTGGCTCATCACGAATGACAATGAGCAGCCAAGCGTGATGTACACCACTGCTAGCGGTGGTGTTAGTTGGAACAAGGTGCATACGTTTAATGCACTGAAATGAAGTAGAAGCCTTTCCGGAAGCAGAGATCTGCTGACGGAAAGGCTTCTTTGCTGTTCGTAGATAAGAAAGTATAAGTTTTATACTTTTGCTTCGCATCTACCTTGACAAACGCGCTCATCCCTGAAGGACGACGGAGTCGTTTATCCTTCGTTGCTGCCTCATCACCCATGAAATCCCATTATGTATACCCCCTAACCTTGTCATCGGCCATTGAATGCTATAGGTATACTAGTTGTCTATAGGAGGCTACACATGCTTGCCCCAAAATATGCGATTGTCGCTCTAGTTCTTGCTCTTTTGGTACTAATCGGTTTTACCATGAAAAATCCTGAGGACATGGCATTATCGGCTGCAGGTACAGCCAGCGAAGTGGCGGAGCCTTCAGCGAAATCAAAGGCTGAAGAGCGTAAACCGAACCAAGGGCCAGCCCCTGCCAAGTCGTCGTCCAGCACGGCTGCCGTGAAGGAGAATGAGAACGCTCTCACACAAGATCAGACCCAAGATGGAGATGATCCAGTCCCAAATGCGAAGAATGTAAAGATATCCGCCGCCGAAATAGCTAAAGTCGTCGCACATTTTGAACAGCTTGCCCATTCGGATCAAAAGGAGCCGAACTGGAAACGCAAAGCCGATCATCTCATTGTGAAAGGATTTAGCTTTCTTGGAACCCCCTACGTATTCGGGGCGAAGTCGGACCAAACCGACTCTTTCGACTGTTCTTCCTTCTTGAGATATATCTTTATCAGTCAAGGGGTGTTGCTGCCGCGAGATTCAAGGCAGCAGAGTCAGCTGGGTACAGAGGTAGCCATCGATCAACTACGTGAAGGTGATCTCGTATTTTTCACCACTCCCAAAAGAAAAACTAAAAGCGGCATCGACCGTATCGGACATGTTGCGGTGTACTTAGGTAACGGTCTTATGCTGCATACCTTCCGCCCTGGCATTGGAGTCACAATATCTGAATTGAATAGTTCTTGGAAAGAGCGCTTTGTCCAGGCTAAGCGCGTTCTGTAACTCCTCAAAAGTCCCGCATTATTCGGTCCCAAAGTACTGTTCACCAACTGGAACCCGATTTGTAGATAATACATCACTTACAGTCCCTACGTGCAATCCTTTATTCTTGACAGCGGTTATCATGCCGTCCAAGGCTTTACTTGCTGATCGAGTAGGATGCATGAGGATTAAGAATCCTTTGTCCACTTTTGTATTTATTTTTTGAACAATGGATTGCGGGCTTGGATTTCTCCAATCTATCGTATCTAGCGTCCACAACACCGTATTCAGCTTCATACTTTGAGCAACTTCAACAGTCTCTTTATCGAAATCACCCGACGGTGGAGCAAACCATCGGTTTTTTACTTGCAGTTCTTGTGAGAGCAGTTTCTCGGTTCTCGAGATTTCTTGGTAGGCTTGGCTATTGCTTAATTGGCTCATGTTTTTATGAGAATAAGCATGATTGGATAATTCATGGCCGCGGCTCAGGATTTGTTTGGCCGTGATCACATTTTTTTTAAGCCAAGATCCGTCAAGGAAGAAAGTTGTTTTCACATGATGCTTGTCCAGTGTATCGAGAATCAGAGGGAGATATTCATTTCCCCATGCCACATTAATCATGAACGAAACCATAGGTTTTTGAGGGTTACCTCGATAAATGGGGGCTGCTCCCAACTGGTTAAGATGAATCTCCGGCGGTATTTCCTTATAAACATAATGAATAGCTCTTCCGCCAAGGTTATTCTTGTTCATTTCGTATGTCTTTTGAATATCGACTTCCAGACCGTTGTAACCAGGGATTGCACCGTCAACACGATCTATTCTGGCGGAAATAGGTAAGATTCGCTTTTTTGGAGCTTCATTCATAATCTCGGTCATGACGGAATCACCAGCGGATACTGTGAATCCGAACAAAACAGGCAGCGTACAAAGTATCAAACAATAACGTAGCTTAAACTGTGCCATCGCAATGCACTCCATTCCAATCAAATCACTTTTTAGATTTAGGCATTTCTATGTCTAATTAATTTTTGCAGGAAGAACCTTGTTATAGTTTAGAAGCTGTGAAACGGTAACTAGTTGATACCCCCTATTTTTTAATTCTGGCAAAATGATCTTCAAGGCTGCTATGGTGTCTGTAGGACCTTCAATATAGTCATGAAATAACACAATATTTCCGTTTTTCGCATTCTTTAATACGCGATCTACAATTTTGTTGACCCCTGGTGTGCTCCAATCCTTTGTATCCAATTGCCAACTCCACATTATCATCTTATAACCTTCTGCTCGGACAGTAGCTACAAGCCGCTCGTTATAGAACCCTCCAGGTGGGCGAAACAATAGGCACCGCTTTCCAGTTGTGTCATAGATAAGTTCCTCTGTTTTATTAATTTCTTTTTTGATGTTGTTTTTTTTGCTCAGATAGGCGTGGGTATATGTATGATTAGCTATCTCATGGCCCTCACGTATGGTTTGATTTAGAACATCAGGATAAAGCTTTACTTTATTACCTACAACGAAAAAAGTGGCTTTAGCCTCATACTGTTTAAGCAGTTCCAGGATCTGAGGTGTGTACTCAGGGTGAGGACCATCGTCGAACGTTAGTGCAATGACTTTTTCATCGGTGGTTACTTCCCAAACGATTTCTCCGCGCGTCTCATAATAAGCTCGATCTTTCTTAGGGACAGAACTAGCATTAACAGCGGGCTGTATCAAAAATAGACATATACACAAAATCAAGAATATTCTCATGGTTCTCTCCTTCATACAAGTAGGTGACAAAATTATAATCTCCAATTAACCCAATCCAATTCAATATAAATTTGGAACGATTCAGTTTTTTTGGTGATTTTGAGCAAAAAAAGACATGCTGCGGCGGCAACATGTCTTTTGCACAATTCTATTAGGCCTTCGGCTGATCACCGCCGTTATTTCCGTTTCCGTTACTGCTCCCATTCCCACTGCCATTAAAAAACGTATTCGTCAATGCACGAATCTTCTCCATGAATTTCCCGTACCCATATCCGGTTAGAAAGGCCACACTGATACGGGCGGCCATCGAGTCCCCGACTTGCAGCAGCAGAATGCCGCTCTCGAATAAGACAATGGTAATAATCGCTGATCCGAAGCATAGGATTGGACGCATCAGGTACCAATATACCCACTGATTAGTGAGGTCGTGGTAATGCTCATGAAACATGCGCAGTCCATACAGCGCCCCGCCCAAAGCTCCTGCAAATCCAAAGCTCACATACTCATGATATAGATTTACATCTACACCGAATAGCTTTCCCTGAACAGAGCCGCTGCCAAGCACAGCCATCATCCAGAGGCTGCCGACGAACCAGATAAGCAAATAAGTGAAAATGAACTGCTTGCCAAATCGGTGAAGGGGATCCATAAATAAAACACCGCCCTATACATGGTTAATACCATTGTATGAGCGGTGTTGTTGTTGATGCCTGCATATAAGGGCGCTTCTCCGATAACTTTAAATATTGAATGATCGCCGCGGAGCAGTCTTGCGCCGTATATTTTTGATGGTTACGGATATCCATTCTACGTTTCACTAGTTCTGGATACTGTTCAAGCAGCAATTTGAACCAGTGATCTATCATCTCTAACGAAATAATTTTCTGACCATAACCCTGTTCCTGAAAATAGTCACAGTTCTTCTCCTCTTGACCGGGAATGGGACTGTAGAACAGCATCGGAATGCCTTTGGCCATCGCTTCTGTACAGGTCATCCCGCCCGGCTTCGTAATGAGCAGATCGGAGATGTCCATCAGCTTGTTAATCTCGCTTGTGTAACCGATCAGATGTACGTTAGGCTGCCGGAACACGTCTTCCTCGAGCAGTTGTTGACGCGCTTTTTCATTCGTCCCCAGGCAGATTAGAAGCTGGATATCCTTGCTCCAGCTTGCCAAATACGTCAGCAGTTCTTCCTTTTCTTCCTTTTTAAATACACCCCAACCGCCGCCCATGACCATAACAGTGGGCATTGCTTGTAGACCAAACTCTTGGCGAATCTGCTCTTTGCTATGTTCCAAACGGAAATTAGGATGCACAGGAATCCCTGTGACTTCAACATGCGTTTCCGGCACGCCGCGGCCTATCATGCGTTCTCTCACCAATGGTGTTGAAACCAAATATTTATCCACTGCGGGATCAATCCAAGTGCCATGAACGTCATAATCGGTGATGACGGTGAAGAGTGGAACAGCAAGTCCAGCTCTTTTGAGACGAGAGACGATAATGCTCGGAAAAGGATGCGTGCAAACGATGATATCTGGTTTAAGCTGCTTGATAATTGCTTTCGTTTGGGAGTAGAAAATACGATGCAGCATAAGCGCTGCAACGCGGTTAGGCGACTTTTCATATTGATTACGGTAAAGCATACCATAGAGTTTGGGTTGTGATGTAACCGTGCGGCGGTATGCCGAAAAGATCCAAGGTGCTAAGGTAGGATGCAAAAAAGCGCCAAGCTCGATCACTCGTGTGATAATTTCAGATGAGCTTTGTCTTAGCTCCACTGAAAGCGCGTGAGCCGCTTGTGTGTGACCTTTCCCGAAGCCCTCGGATAAGAGCAAAATCCGTTTTTTTCGCAAGGAACTCACCTTTCTTAATAAAACCATATCTTTGTGATCTATAGATAGGTATAGCCTTTAAATTTGTGAAGACTTCCGCTTAGATGCATAACATTTACGACACACAGGCACATAGCTTTCATTACCGCCAATTTGTATCTGTTCCCCGTGGAAGATCGGTTCCCCGTCTTTGCAGCGCATATTCATAATCGCTTTTTTGTCGCAGTACCAGCAAACGGTTTTGATCTCCTCAATCGTGTCAGCTACAGCTAATAAGGCATCGCTACCTTCGAATAATTGCCCCATGAAATCAGCCCTGAGCCCATAAGCAATAACGGGAATATCTAATTCATCCACAATTTCAATTAATTGAGCAACCTGCTCTTTATTCAAAAACTGCGCTTCGTCAACCAAAATGCAGTTTGGGCGTTCTGTGCTCGCGAGTGCAATCATATCCAAGTCCTTGTCTACCACGGTAGCGACCTTTTGCATGCCGATTCTGGAGACAACTTTACCAACCCCAAAACGATCATCCACAACGGACGTGAGGAGCAGTACTTTCTTACCTTGTTCTTCATAATTGTGAGCGACACGTAAAACTTCAATGGATTTACCACTGTTCATTGTGCCATAACGGAAATACAATTTTGCCAAGCTGGGCCATTCCCCTCTGCGGATGAAATAAATGTAAGTATTTAAATGGTAAAAAAGTAAGTGGCGTTCATGCTATCGAGCTCTGCCAGTTTGACGGCGGATTGGAAGCTTGCTTCTGAGGCGAGCTTATCGCCGATCAGTGGCTGTTTCTTGTAAAGCTTTCGAATTTTGACTTCTATACTGCCTGGAACAGGCTCCCCTGTGATTTGAATCCGCTCAGGCTCGTACATCAACACATGGATGATTTCCCTGGAAATCGCATTATTGCTTTGCAAAAGTTCCTGGATCAATTCATGATCCATAAGGGAAGGAATACGTTCCTTCATGCCGGGATTCGACTCGCAGTGATGAGCAACGGCCTTGGCCAGCAGAGCATCCATCGCAAGGAACTGCGGGTTCAGAAAGAGCCGGTGGTCCTCGACAACCGCATGTACGAGCGCAGCAGCCGTATCTTCATCAGCCTCCACATAGTGACCGCGTAAGCGAAGCCCTTTGACAATCTCAGAGGGTGGACGTACTTGTTGTCCGGCGTAATAAGTATCTCTCAGAAAGCTATCAAGATGATCGAGCCCGAGCAGCGTTGTTTTATTCGTAAGAGGGCTGTCTTGATTCAAAATATCCACAATCGACGGTGGAGAAATGCCGTGCTTGATGAGAATATCAGCAACGACGCCGCGCCTGATCAATTGCTCCGTTTGCTGATGATGATCGAACCCAAGTGTTCTCTCAACCGCATGGGAGAATGGCAAGTGTCCAATATCATGTAGAAGCGCAGCAATACGCAGATGAGGTTCATCTGGGCGAAAATGAGCCATCAATGACCAGACGCCTACGGTATGTTCAAAACGGGAATGTGTCATTGGTGAAAAAAGCGCAGATGCCCCGAAGTGATGCAGAAACTTCAGACGGCGAACTGGCTGCGACCGGAAAAGCTCAACTTCAATCGGATGGGCCTTCATTTGCCATTGATAAAGAGGCTCCCAGATCGTTCCGGTTGAAAAGGTATGCTGTATACTCAAAACAGAGTTCCTCCTAGGCTGTGGAATCTGGATGTATGTTCATTGCAGCGGTATAAGCTATCATAGCATGAAACATAGAAAGTTTGCTATCATGGGCCAATGAATAAGAAACTTTCTGTCACGTTTTTTGCGGTTTTCTAATGAGATGGAAAGTTAACTTTACTTGGAAATATTCCCATGTAACTCCTAGTAATTGTAACATTATTTTAGGTGCTGTGATATGGGATGGCAAGACGAAATGGATATCGGACAGCGGTGATTGTAACGCATGGAATCTACTATATTGAAAACCTTTTCATATTAATTATTTTTAAATTGAACTATAAGATATCAAGTGTTAATATAATATAAAAAATATTGAGAATATTTCATCTAATAATTGCGGGTTTTGATGGAATAGGCATTCGCGCGTCATCACTTTTTAGCGCTTTAACGCGTGCGTCCGTCCACAAGGACGAAGAGTACAACCAAAAACGAGAAAAGAAAGGTTGCACAACATGACTAAAATTGGATTACCTCCCAAACAGGGATTGTACGATCCGGGGTTTGAGCGTGATGCTTGCGGTATTGGCTTTGTCGCCAATATCAAAGGTGTCAAATCACATGAAATCGTCAAGCAGGCGCTTCGTGTCCTTTGTAATTTAGAGCACCGCGGTGGTCAAGGCAGTGAACCGAATACGGGTGACGGGGCAGGCTTATTGATGCAAATCCCGGATACGTATCTTCAGTTCGCTTGTGAGGAAGAAAATATAAAGCTCCCTGCTGCTGGCAGCTATGGTGTCGGTATGGTCTATTTACCTCAGGATTTGGAGGCGCGCCAAGCATGTGAGAGTATAATTGAGCGAATTGTCAAACAAGAAGGGCAGCAATTCCTCGGATGGAGAACCGTTCCAACGGACAACAGTTCTTTGGGAGATTCCGCTAAGTCTGCAGAGCCGTTTGTACGCCAAGTCTTTATCGGTCAAAGTGAGGATGTTACAAGCAATTTAGATTTTGAGCGTAAGCTATATATGATTCGTAAACTGTCTGAAAACGCTATCAAATTATCCCATGATGATTCGCAATTTTACTATTCTAGCTTGTCTAGCAGAACGATTGTATATAAAGGTATGTTAACGCCTGAGCAAGTGGACGCTTATTACTTGGAATTACAAGATGACAAAGTAGACTCCGCACTCGCACTCGTTCACTCCCGCTTTAGTACGAACACATTCCCTAGCTGGAAACGTGCACATCCGTACCGTTATTTGATTCATAATGGTGAAATTAATACCCTGCGCGGCAATGTGAACTGGATGCATGCCCGTCAGGCTATGTGCGAAACCGAATTATTCGGCGAAGATTTCAAACGCATTCTTCCTGTCATTGATACCGATGGTTCCGATTCACAAATGTTTGATAATACATTAGAATTCCTTATGCTTTCTGGACGTTCGCTGCCGCATGCAGCCATGATGATGGTGCCGGAACCTTGGTCCAAACACGAAACGATGGATGATGAGAAGAAAGCTTTCTACGAGTACCACAGTACACTGATGGAGCCCTGGGATGGTCCAGCAGCCATTGCTTTCACAGATGGCAGTCAAATTGGAGCAATCCTCGACCGTAATGGCTTGCGGCCATCGCGTTACTATGTAACTACCGACGACTTCATTGTACTGGCTTCGGAAGTTGGTGTCTTAGATATTGAGCCGGAGCGCATTTTGTACAAAGATCGTCTCAGACCGGGACGCATGCTGCTAGTAGATACGGTAGAAGGCCGCATCGTGACTGATGAGGAAATCAAAAGCCGCATCGCTGGCGAACAGCCTTACCGCGATTGGCTGAACGAGCACCTGGTTTCCCTTGAAGATTTGGAAGATGCGCCGGTCGTGCTCGGTTCCGACCATGACACGGTACTGCAGCGTCAGCATGCATTTGGTTATACTTTCGAACAACTGCGTAAGACACTAGAGCCAATGGCCAAAACGGGTGTAGACCCCATTGGTTCAATGGGTACGGATGCACCGCTAGCTGTGCTTTCCGATCGACCGCAGCTGTTGTATAACTATTTCAAGCAATTGTTTGCGCAGGTGACCAACCCGCCGATCGATGCGAATTTCGAAGAAATCATTACAGCTCAAGGCACGACAATCGGTCCTGAGCGCAACCTGATTAATCCTGAACCGGAGAGCTGTCGACAAATACGTTTGCAATCACCGTTTCTTTCTAATAAAGAGTTGGCGAAGCTGCGTCATATTAAGCGCGATGGCTTCAAAACAGTTACCTTGCCTACGCTATTCGAGGCGGCTGAAGGCACAGTTGGTCTGGAAAGTGCTATGCAAGCCCTTTATGCTGCGGCTGATCAAGCCATTGTGGAAGGCGCATCTCTATTAATTCTTTCAGACCGCGGCGTGGATAGCCGTAAGGCGCCGATTCCGGCTTTACTTGCGACTTCGGGTCTTCATCACCATTTGATTCGCCAAGGCACACGGACCAAAGTTAGCTTGCTAGTAGAGTCGGGTGAACCGCGTGAAGTGCACCATTTTGCTTTGCTGCTCGGTTATGGCGCAGGAGCTATTAACCCGTATCTCGCGTTGGAAACGTTAGACGACATGATAGCGCGCAAGCAACTTGTTGGCGTTGATATTGAGAAAGCGACGTATAACTACATTAAAGCGGTGACGAAGGGCGTTGTTAAAGTCCTGGCGAAAATGGGTATCTCCACGATCCAGAGTTATCGTGGGGCGCAAATTTTCGAAGCGATTGGACTTAGCCAAGAGCTCATCGATTCGTATTTCACATGGACACACACACCTGTTGGCGGGATTGGTATCGATATTGTGGCTAAGGAAGCTTTGATCCGCCACAATCGTGCTTTCTCCGAGCAAGAGGGACGCGATAAGGTGCTCGATACGGGTGGTGATCTGCAGTGGCGCCGAGATGGAGAAGATCATCTCTATACACCGGAAACGGTGCATGCTTTACAATCAGCCGTTCGTACGAACAACTACGCGATGTATAAGAATTTCTCGAAGCTCATCAAACGTGAGGATGAGAAATATATGGCTTTGCGCGGGCTTCTAAGCTTCAAGGAAGCAAGGCAACCGATCCCGATCGAAGAGGTGGAGCCGATCGAGTCGATCTTTAAGCGCTTCAAGACGGGAGCCATGTCCTACGGCTCTATCAGTAAAGAAGCGCATGAGACGATTGCGATTGCGATGAACCGCATCGGCGGCAAGAGCAACACCGGCGAGGGCGGCGAGCATCCGGAGCGCTTCACGCCGGATGCGAACGGCGACCTTCGCCGCAGCGCAATCAAGCAGGTGGCGTCCGGCCGCTTCGGCGTCACAAGCCACTATCTCGTCAATGCTGACGAGATTCAGATCAAGATGGCGCAGGGCGCGAAGCCCGGCGAGGGCGGTCAGCTCCCGGGAACCAAGGTGTACCCTTGGGTGGCCGAGGTTCGCGGTGTTACGCCAGGCGTAGGCTTAATCTCGCCGCCGCCGCATCACGATATTTATTCGATCGAGGATCTAGCTGAGCTGATCCACGATCTCAAGAATGCCAACCCGCGGGCACGGATCAGCGTGAAGCTGGTATCCGAAGTCGGCGTTGGCACCATCGCTGCCGGCGTAGCCAAAGGGAAAGCGGACGTTGTCCTCATCTCCGGCTACGACGGAGGAACAGGCGCGTCGCCGCAGACGAGTATTCGTCACGCGGGACTGCCGTGGGAGCTCGGTCTGGCGGAGACGCATCAGACGCTCGTGCTCAACAACCTGCGCAGCCGTATCGTCGTCGAGACAGACGGCAAGCTTATGACGGGGCGCGACGTTGTCGTAGCTGCCCTGCTTGGGGCTGAGGAGTTCGGCTTCGCTACAACTCCGCTCATTACCATTGGCTGCGTGATGATGCGCGTGTGCCATCTGGATACCTGTCCGGTTGGGGTTGCTACGCAAAATCCGGAGCTTCGCAAGAAATTTGCCGGAGACCCGCAGCATGTGGTCAATTTCATGACCTTCATCGCGCAGGATGTGCGTGAGATGATGGCTGAGCTTGGCTTCCGCACCATTGAAGAGATGGTCGGCCGCACAGATGTGCTTGAGTCTAAGCAAGCTGTCGAGCATTGGAAAGCAAAGGGCGTCGATTTATCGCCGCTACTGCATCAACCAGAGATGGGCGAGCATGTGGGCCGTTTCTGCCAAATGGCGCAGGATCATGGTTTGGATCGCTCTTTGGACGTAACGAAGCTGCTCGCTATTTGTGAGCCTGCTATTGAGCGCAAGGAGCATGTCCATGCCATCCTGCCAATTACGAACGTCAACCGTGTTGTCGGAACGATTGTAGGCAGTGAAGTTACACGTCGTCACGGGGTGGACGGCTTACCTCACGATACCATCCGTCTTCACTTTAATGGTTCTGCAGGACAAAGCTTCGGTGCTTTCGTACCGAAAGGAATCACGCTTTCGCTCGAAGGCGATGCGAATGACTACGTTGGTAAAGGATTATCCGGTGGTAAGCTGGCTATCTTCCCTTCCAGTAAGTCGAACTTTGTTCCCGAAGACAACGTAATTATTGGTAATACCGCGTTCTATGGCGCAACCGACGGGGATGCTTACATCCGGGGTATTGCAGGCGAGCGTTTCTGCGTAAGAAACAGCGGCGTGCGAGCGGTTGTCGAAGGTGTAGGTGACCATGGTTGTGAATACATGACGGGCGGACGTGTTGTTGTCCTCGGTTCTACGGGACGCAACTTCGCAGCAGGTATGTCAGGCGGTATCGCCTATGTGCTGGATGAGAAGGGGGACTTCTCAAGCAAGGTGAACAAAGAAATGGTTTACCTAGAGCAGTTGGAAGAAACGTATGAAATGAACGAACTGAAAACGATGATTCAGCACCATGCCACATTTACGGATAGCAGCGTTGCCCACCATGTTATTCAGCACTGGGATGAGTATGTTTGGAAGTTCGTGAAGGTTATACCGAAGGACTACAAACGGATGTTTGATGCTATCGAAAAGGTGAAACGCTCCGGTCTAAGCCAACAAGAAGCGATCATGGTTGCTTTCGAGGCGAATATGAGGGACGTTTCTCGTGTCGGCGGAAACTAACGAATCAGATCAGATGCTGACGAAGTATGTTTTGTTTATGCAAAACAGTATGATGCTTCCGATGTCCGTTTTTCTAGCGAAAAACTCAGCACATGCTTACGAAGTAAGTTTTCTCGGGAAAACTCTCAGGAGGGATTAAACGTTAATGGGTAAACCAACTGGTTTCATAGAACATCGTCGTGAAGTGGCGACTGAAACTGCTCCCCTAGTCCGGATTGGACATTGGAAGGAGTTTGCGACGCCGCTGACGGAAGATAAATTACAGACGCAAGGCTCAAGATGTATGGATTGCGGGATTCCATTCTGTCACACAGGGGCGTTGATCAGCGGCATGGCCGCTGGTTGCCCAGTGAATAACCTCATTCCGGAATGGAATGATTTGGTATACCGCGGTCAATGGAGAGAGGCTCTGGACCGTCTGCATAAGACGAACAACTTCCCTGAGTTCACAGGACGCGTATGCCCGGCGCCATGCGAGGGATCTTGTACGGTAGGTCTGAAGGATACACCGGTTACGATCAAAAGCATCGAGAAAGCCATTATTGATAAAGGCTTCGATGAAGGCTGGCTTACACCTGAGCCTCCGGAAGTGCGCACAGGTAAAAAAGTTGCTGTCGTAGGCTCGGGCCCATCCGGACTCGCTGCAGCAGCGCAGCTGAACAAAGCCGGACATTGGGTAACCGTGTATGAGCGTGCAGACCGCGTGGGCGGACTGCTCATGTACGGTATCCCGAACATGAAGCTGGATAAGAAGTACGTCCAGCGTCGTGTAGACCTACTGGAAGCCGAGGGTATTACATTCGTTACCGGCGCTCATGTCGGTGTGAACTATCCGATCGAGAAGCTGCAAGAAGAGTTCGATGCCATCGTTCTGTGCGGTGGTGCGACAAAAGGCCGCGATCTTCCGATCGAGGGGCGTGAGCTAGGCGGCGTCCACTTGGCCATGGAATTCCTGAGCAAGAACACGAAGAGCTTGCTGGATTCCGAGCACGCTGACGGCGCATTCATTTCCGCCGAAGGTAAGGATGTTATCATCATCGGCGGCGGGGACACGGGTACAGACTGCGTGGGCACATCTTTGCGTCACAAAGCGAAGAGTGTTACGCAGTTTGAGATCATGCCGAAATCGCCGGACACACGTCCAGCGAACAATCCTTGGCCGGAATGGCCGAAAGTCCACAAAGTGGACTACGGTCAACAAGAAGCGGCTGCCGTGCAAGGCGAAGATCCGCGCCAATACTTAATTAACACGAAGAAATTCGTGGGGGATGAGAATGGCAACTTGAAGGAACTGCACACGGTGCTCATCGAGTGGCAGAAGAACGAGAAGGGTGCGTTCGTTCCAGTGGAGGTTCCGGGCAGCGAGAAAGTATACCCAGCTCAGCTGGTACTGATCGCGATGGGCTTCACAGGACCGGAGAACACGGTGCTGGATCAACTCGGCGTCGTCAAAGACGAGCGTTCCAACGCGAAAGCGGACTACGGCAAGTTTGCGACGAGCGTGGACGGTGTCTTCGCTGCCGGTGACATGCGACGTGGGCAAAGTCTAGTGGTCTGGGCGATCAACGAAGGCCGCGCAGCGGCTCGTGAAGTGGATCGGTATTTGATGGGATCATCGAATTTACCATAAAGATGTAGAAAAGGAAGGAACCCTTGGTTTGGGTTTCTTCCTTTTTTTGTTGATAAGACTTTCATGCCGCGTTGCGGCACCACTGATGAATGAAAATTTTTAATTTTCAAAGCAGAAAGTATAAGTTTATACTTTTGCTTCGCATCTACCTTGACATACGCGCTCGTCCCAGAAGGACGACGGAGTCGTTTATCCTTGGACCCTGATTTAGTTGTCGTCGAACAATAGCAGTGCAGTGGGAGTATCTTATCTATCCAACGTCTACTGGGCTCGGACGTAGCAAGAGGAACGACGATGCTCTATTTATCGAAATTTCTACTTTTTGAACACTAAAGGGAACGTGGATCCGTTGTTTTACCATTTAGATTGAAATACGGCTCCCAATATTGAAATCAACGCACTGACGTTCCGCCATGCTAGCATTATAGCGATTATTAAGCAAAATAACGCATCGACGTTCCCTTTCGCGGTTCCATAAGATGTCCTAACCAGTCACTGAAACCGACGAATAGCCGGCACGCAGAGCACACTAGCAACAATGGCGATGCCAATCGAAGCGAATAATGTGATAGTCGTGATCCCGCCAATCTCATCAGCAATTAAGCCGATAAGGAAATAACTCACAGGCAGCAGGGCGAAAGACCCTAAGAGATCCAGACTGGCCACTCGGCCGAAGGCTTCTGCCGGTACAAGCTCCTGTAAGCTGGTTTCCCAGATAAGACCGAAGATCATAAGTCCAAAGCCTTCTACAGCCATCAGTAAAGCTAGAATGACCGCTGAAGAGGTGAAAGGCAAGAGCAGCAATGCCACACCGCTAAGGAGTACAGAGCCGTAAGCGAGTAGACCTCGATGAGGCCATTTTGCCCTCGAGCCAAAAATGAGTGCTGCAACGATGGCCCCAAGACCGGAGCAAGTAATCCCGATCCCATACATCAAGGGATCCAGTTGTAGATGTACTTTGAATAACCATGGAACCAGAATGACACTAATTCCACTATAGCTAATATTAATGAACGAAAAGGCAAGGATCGTTATCCAAAGCCAAGGATGACCTTTGAGGATCTTAATGCCTTCTAGAAATTCACTCTTCAACGAAGTCGAGGGTTGATCTGCAATTTGTTTGATGATTGGTGCATAAAGTGATTTTTTTACCAAAAATAGCAGGCATAGAAAGGAAAATAGATAGGTCAGCGCATCTAATCCAAAGCCGTAACTGGCGGATAGGGAGGAGATCAGCAGTCCACCAAGGACGGGGCCGATGAGTCGGACGCCTTGATTGCTCATTTGTGTCAGAGCGTTAGCTGCATTGCGAATTTCGGGTGTGAATACGGTGGCGCGTACAGCTGAATACGCAGGATGAAAAAGGCCTTCCATAAGGCCATAGATGCCAACAAGTCCGAATAAAGCATGGATGGATAAGGTGTTAGTGAAAATAAGCACCGCGATGGCTAACATGGTGATGAATCGGACGATATCAGAGAACATCATAATTTTAACGCGATCATAACGATCGACGATCCAGCCGGAAAAGGGGAGTATGATTATGTAAGGGAGCATATAAGCAGCCATAACGATGCCCATCATTGTGGTTGAACCTGTTAGGGAATAAACAACCATGGGCAAAATAACGGTAGTAACAGAACCGCCGAGCATGGAGATGAGTTGGCTGAGCCACAGATAAGGAAAGGAACGCGATTTGATGAATGGAATTAGGAAATTATCTAGTACTCGCTGTTTCTTTTTAAGATGGGATTCGATTTGCATGTTTGATTTACTCCTAACTCACAGAATCAAAAGGTGAACAATTCATACACATCATGTACAATAGAAGGAGCAGGTGAGCGCGCGATGCTGCGGAGCCTAGTATGTACGGATTGGAGGGGAGCACATGAAGAAAGAGGATCTCATTACGGCGGCGGAACTGTATGCACTGTTAGCTAAGAATGGAGAGGACTTTCAGGAATTTGAAATGCACGAACCCATCGGTACAGAGCATCTTCATTCTCTGCAAAAAGCCGTTGTGCTCCTCTCCCAGCAGGTAGCGGATCTTCAAACGCAGCTTCATGCGCATTTTGAACTCCAGAACAAACAACAAGAACAATTGCTGCGGCAATTTAAATATCAAATTGAACATAAGCTCCATGAGCAGTTGGCAAACGGGATCGTTGTACTGCAGCAGCCGACGGACATGGATGCCGAAGTTCTGCATAAGGAATCCCAACAGTTGACTCTCTATTCAAATGAGCTGTCTGAACCGGTTGATGAAGAGCCGACATATTCCAGAGTGAAAAGCTACAAAAAGATTCGGAAACGAAAGAAGTCGTTACTGGAGAAGCTTTTCGGATAGTTAAAAAGAACAAAAGACCGCTTCTTCCTAGTCGAAGAGCGGTTTTTCCGTTTCTTAGTGCGGCTGAAAATCTACAGCATCCCTTCCTCATGAGCCTTCTTGGATGCTTGCACGCGGTCTCGGACGTCCATTTTCGAGTATATGCTGGAAATATAGTTCTTCACGGTGCCTTCGGATAAGAACAGCTTTTCGGCAATTTCTCTGTTATTGAGGCCATCGGCGATACAGTGCAGTACTTGCACTTCACGCTCGCTGAGTCCATATGCATCGGCCCGAACCTGCTCTTCTACAGCTTTGATTCCGGCACCCTGAGATGTGCTATCTGCGGCGCCTCTCGCTTGCTGGACGAGCATTTTGGCGATATCTTGCGGGATGAGTGTACCGCCTTGATGCACCCATTTGATACCGGCAGCCAGATCCTTCGGATGAATGGCTTTGAGCAAATAGCCTTCAGCACCCGCTCCTAGGGCATCCATGACATAGATGATTTCCTGGAAGGTAGTCAGGATAATGACGCGAATCTGAGGCCATGCGGCCTTGATTTGGCGGGTTGCTTCGACACCGTCCATGACAGGCATATGAATGTCCATGAGTACCACGTCAGGCTGCTGTTCTTCGCACTGCTTTAGAGCTATATGACCATTCTCGGCCAAACCGACGACGTGAATTTCAGGGTCCATATCAAGTACGATGTGCAGGCTTTCTCTTATTAAATCCTGATCATCGACCAGAAGAAGTTTAAGCGGTGTCGTGTTCATGCTTGGTCCTCCTTAGAGTTTTTCGCCAGAAAAACTGGCTCCGAAAGCGTTACCTGAGTTTTTCGCCAGAAAAACTGGCATCGAAAGCGTTACTTGAGTTTTTCGCCAGAAAAACTGGCATCGAAAGTGCTGCTTGAGTTTGCGTACACACATTGTACCACCCAGTACTTCCAACGGGAAAGAATTTACAATGACGGCGAGCGTTTGGCAGGAATGGAACAATGGACGATAGTACCTTGACCTAATGTGGAACTTACCTGCAGCGTACCCTGCAGAGCAAATATGCGTTCCTGCATGGCGTTGATACCAAAGCCAACTTTCAGCTGCTCCGTACCGATGCCATCGTCCTCAATGCGAATGTCGACTAGATCATTGGCATAAGTTAGTGTAACTTCTACGGTGGTAGCACGGCCATGCCGTTTGGCATTGGTCAGTGATTCCTGCAGACAGCGAATGAGCGAAAGTTTGGTTTGTTTCGGAATTTCGAATTCCTCACCTACGGTCGTGAATCGTATTTGGGTTCCGGTATGAAGGGCAAATTCGTTGGCCAGTCTCGTCAACTGTTGGGAGAGCAGCATATCGCCCTCGGGAACCATCTGATGAATGCTGCGGCGTACTTCTTCGAGTCCACCACGGGTTACGCTGCGCAGGACGTCCAGCTTTTCTTTGGCTTTGTCTGGCGCAGTTTCGATGAGGTAGGACACAGCGTCCATCCCCATGATGACGGAGGTAAACGTATGACCCACCGTATCGTGTAATTCACGTGCCATCCGGTTGCGCTCCTCAAGCAGCGTAAGCTGTTCGATTTGGTTGGCGTACTGTTCTAATGCGTTATTTTGCTCATGGATTAAATGATACTGACGTTGGTTCTCGGCTAAAAGTTTTTCGGTCTTCTCATTCGAAGTCACAACCCGTTGTAAGCTAAGGCCAATGGCAAAGAACAGCACAGCATTTAAGATAATGCTAAATAACTGGCCAACCCCCATCCCGCTATGCAGGATGAAATAATACTCAACAGGCATAGCCACCATGAATATGGGTGCGGTCCACCAAGCATTTTTTCGGTCGGTAAGGAATCCGATGACCATTAATGGGCAATTAATAGTAAGGTACGCATCCTGCTGCATCCATGAAAGATAGAGTTGTAGAGGAATACCTGTCAGCAGCACGGCAATCGGATAGAAAGTTGAGTTGATGTAATTCGGTCTCCAGAATAGAAATGGAGCGCCATAAGACAGGAGGATGGCCAATATTGTTTGGATGTTGGTCGTTAGTTCATGCTCTTGCATATGCAGAAGCGCATAAAGCAGGCCAAGCAACGTAGAACCGGTCAATACGATAAAAAGGGACCACTCCACACCGTGCCAAGGTCTTCTTTGAATCATAAAAGGACTCCTTTACACAAGATCATATAAGATCATTGTACATAAAATCAGGAAAAAGCCATAGTGAGCGCAGTCATATGGTTTGGTGATGATTGGTGACTTTTCTCTATGACTATTCTTAGGAAGATTACTAGGCAAAGCGGTTCAGGTAGGGTAGCATTGGGTTATATTGGTTATAAGTTAGGGGGAGTGTTAAAGATGACAGCAACAACAGATGCCATTACGCCGATAGTAAAAATCGATCGAATTACGAAACGAATCGGTTCTAAGACGATTATTGATAAATTAAGCTTTGAAGTGCCGCGGGGCGAGGTGTTTGGGTTTCTGGGTCCAAATGGAGCGGGAAAAACGACAACCATTCGGATGATGGTCGGACTCATGTCGATCACGGAAGGGGATATACGGATTGGCGGGTATTCGATTCGTACCCATTTTGAGCAAGCGATTCGCCATGTTGGCGCTATTGTGGAAAATCCGGAAATGTACAAGTTTCTGAGTGGTTATCATAATTTGGTCCATTACGCGAGAATGTTCCCGGGTACTCCGGAAGACCGAATTCATGAGGTCATTGATCTTGTTGGTATGGAAAATAGAATCCATGACAAGGTCAAAACGTACTCCCTCGGTATGCGTCAAAGGCTTGGAATTGCTCAAGCTTTGCTGCATAAGCCGTCTGTGCTAATCCTGGACGAGCCTACGAATGGGCTGGATCCGGCAGGTATTCGTGAACTGCGTGATCATCTGCGAAAGCTTACCCGGGAGGATGGGATCTCCGTTATCGTGTCCAGTCATTTACTGTCGGAGATGGAGCTGATGTGCGACCGTGTCGCCATTATTCAGAACGGGAAGCTGGTGGACGTCAGACTTATTAAAGAGTTTGGTCAGGCGGATGGCAAGCAGCAGGTGGCTTTTGAGGTGGCGTCGATGGATCGAGCTGTGGCATTAGCAGCAGAACACGGAGCACAAGTGGAAGTATCTGGGGATGATCTTGTCATGAATCTCGATAAGCAAGAGACAGCAGCGTGGAACAAAAGGTTCGTTGAGGCAGGGATTGCGGTCTACGGCATCCGAGCGGCAACCAAATCCCTGGAAGATCAATTTTTAGAGATGACGGGAAGTGATCCGATTGCTTAATCTTATTCGAAATGAACATATGAAAATTTATCGGAGGCTGCGAACTTGGATTCTAGGTGGATTATTGATTGTCATTGTCGTATTAGCTGCACTGTTCTCACATTCGGGCTATAGTACTAATGACGATAACTGGAAGATAAGAGCGGCGGAATCGATTGAGCACAATCAGAAAGAGCTGGAAAATCCCGATGTGCCGGCCAAATTTAAACAGAAGATGAGGGAGGACATAGCACTCCAGCAGTACATGTTGGATCATAATTATCCTCCGACAGATAGCACGTTATGGGGCGGCACCCTAAGCGCAGCAGGATTAATCATCATGGTTACGTTATTTACCGTGATCATTGCCGGAGATATGGTCGCTGGTGAGTTTACATGGGGGACAATCAAGCTGCTGCTCATTCGTCCTGCCAGCCGAGCGAAAATTCTTTTGTCTAAGTATCTAACAACGCTGCTGTTTGCAGCTACGCTGCTGATTGTGATGTTTATTACTTCACTGATTATGAACGGGTTCCTCTACGGGTTTCAGAGTCTAAACCTTCCACACTTGACTGTAAATGCAGCAGGACAAGTTCGCGAAGGGAGCATGTTGGTGTATGTGTTTGCAACCTATGGACTAAAGTTGATCGAACTCATCATGATCGTGACGATGGCCTTTATGATCTCGACCGTATTTCGCAGCTCATCACTAGCTATTGGCCTTAGCATTTTCATCATGTTCGCGGGGCAAATTATTACGCTATTGCTGATGAGATACAGCTGGGGCAAATATTTTTTATTCGCCAACACGGATCTCACTCCCTACTTAGAGGGGCAGCCGCTGGCAGAAGGGATGACGCTTGGTTTCTCTATAACCGTGCTGCTCTTCTACTTCTTATTGTTTATTGTGCTCTCTTGGGAAATATTCCGCAGACGCGATGTAGCCGCCTGATCATCAGATGATCAGAGATTAACAGATACAAAAAGGACGACTCCTAGGTTATGAAACCTTTGGAATCGTCCTTTTCTTATTTTTGAATATAAGCATGGATCGTATCAGGAACTTCCTGCAAGGAGTTCAACTGATAGAACGCCCCTTTGGGAGTGATGTCGATGGTTCCTTTGTTGTACTCCCAGTCCTGCTGCACAGGAATGTGAATCGAGTGAATACCCGCATGAAGCGCAGGCAGTACATCCGTCTTAATCGAATTGCCGATCATCCATGTGTGGCTGCGATCAAAACGCTGTTCGTTCATGATCGTTTCCATGTATTCTCTCGTCTTATGCACAGTAACAAAGATGCGATCATCAAAGTAAGTGTCTAAGCTCAAGTCCTTCACTTTTTTCATTTGGATAGATGCATCGCCACCTGTATATAGGAAAAGTCGGTGTCCGGCTTGCTGGAGATGATCGAGTGTTTCGTTCATTTGTGGATAAGGCTCTGCCGTGTATTCATAGACAGTGTGGCCTAATTGCATCAACCATGATTCTTCTTTTACATTCGTTGGACGGTTATATTGTGAGGCGAACCATTGGTATGTCTCAACAAATGATTTGGGAAAACGATCCGGCATAAAGCCATGAATGTGGATGCCAGCGAGATCGATTTGGAGCTGCTTCTGCTTGATGTCCTGCGCGCTAAGTCCGTGCCCAGAGTACCAAGTGAGCATAAGATCGATAAACTGGTCAATCACGAAGTCAAAATATTTATTACAATGCACCAACGTATCATCAAGATCAAAAAGTATCGTCTGTTCTTTCATAGGCCGCGTCTCCTGCATCAGTTAGAAATGAATTTCCAACTATTATAACATGCGCCTAGCCTTAAGGCCTAGGCGAGACCCTTACATCGCCACCGTATTCCCCTTAAATGTCCCATTGGCGGATGAGGCAGGTTTATTCCCATTCTCTTGCTCACCGTTTTGGATAGGAGCCGTTGTTGATGTTTTCGAGTCCATTTTACTGTTTCCTTGGAATAGTCCACCTTCTTCAATGATGAAGGAAGCCGCGCTGATATTGCCTTGAAGGGAACCTGTAGAAGTAATCGTCAGCTTGCCCTTGGTGATGATGTTGCCCTGCACATTTCCTGCCAATACAACGTCTCTTGCCGAAATATTGGATTTTACAACGCCATTTTCCCCAATAATAACATCCCCTGCGCACTCGATATCACCTGTAATGCCGCCTTCAATGCGTATGCTCGCTTCTGATTTGATGCGGCCTTCAAAGGTTGTACCTTCTCCAATCAAAGTATCGGTTGTATTTGGATTCATGAAGTCTTTCTTTTTCTTAAACATGGTGGTTATTCATCCTTTCGAGTCGCTTTGAGATATGGTTTGGGGTCGATGCTTTCCCCATTTTTGAGTACCTCATAGTGCAGATGAGGTCCAGTACTGCGTCCTGTGGAGCCGACTAGGCCTATGGAACTACCTTTTTCCACAGAATCTCCCTTATTCACTAAAATTTTATTTAAATGCATGTACCAAGTGCGCAATCCCTTCGAATGCTCGATGACGATATTGTTGCCGTGGAACATATCACTCCCCGTACTGACGACTTTACCGTCTGCGGTTGCATAGACAGGATCATTCTCACGGGCACCGAAATCAATGCCGGAATGAAAGCTTGGACGATGCGTAAAAGGGTCCGTACGATAACCGAACGTCGATGTGACGACCTTGGTGGTAGTCGGCCACAGGGTTGGGGTTATGCGAAGCAATTGCTGCTTATCGGCAACCTTTTGCTTCGTTACGGTAAAGCTGGTTTGCAGCTCATTCACATCGCTGTTAAGTGCCGTGAAGGATGCTAACGTCTGTTCACCAAGCTTGATAATGTCTTCCTGAGAAGCAGGGTTAGGACTTCCGCCAACGCCGCTATCAAGGGCAGGGGGCTTCCCGTCCGCATCCGCGGGCTTATCCGCTGTGCTGGATGACGTGCTGGCAACAGATGTACCAGATGTATTGGCGTCGATCCCGGCAATCGATTTGAGATCACTTTCTAATTTCTTCATCTCTTCGACTTTTGTTTTCATTTGTTCGGCTTGCTCAGACAGTTGAATAACTTCATTCTGTAATTGTTCGATGGCCTTGTCTTTGGAATTTAATGCAGCACTCCACTGCTGGTTAGCTCCAGTTAGCTTTGACTGTAGAGCGCTAGCCTCTTTCAAGGTGCTTGTATGCATCACATATGTGATTATAGAAATTAGCAGCAGCACGGATAAACATGCTGCAGCGATATAAGCGAATAGATGGGGAATACGAAACCTGACGACTGATTGATTAGCATCTGGAATGATGACTAGCGTAAGTTTTTTGGGTTTCCAGTTGAGCTTCATAAAGTCTTACTTGTCTCCTATCGTGGTTGAATTTGGTAAATTGCGTTTCCTGTACTTCAATTCGTCATATTCTGATAAAAACCTTCCTTATACCTACTAGTCCTACATAAAATGAGTCGAAAGTAGGAAGGAATCCTGTCGGATATAATCGAATGTACTTAACAAATACAGGAAGATGTAGATATGGAGTGGAGCCGCTAATGATAAAGCTTGCAGGTATCGATATAGGGAACGATAGTATTAAACTGGTGCTGGATGGTTCTAGAGAACCGCTAGTGATCCCGAATATCATTGCGCCGGGATACGAAAGGCATATTTTGCAGGAAGAAGACTCACCATTGAAAGCGCTGGATGTAATGATTTACAGTCCATCACTTTCGCAAAGAAATCAACGTTATTTCGTCGGACAACTTGCTTTGGAGCATGAAGATAACCTGGAGCTTGAAGACACGGATAATAAGGCGATATCGGATCAATCCCTTATTGTTGCGCTTACTGCATTAGCTTATCAAGGTCTCACCAACCAAGCCTCTAATGCTGGGTACGGAAATGTAGACGAAGTCGAATATACGCTCGGAACCGGTTTGCCTGTTCGTGCATTTGCGAAGTTCAATCAGCAATTCGAGCAAAGGCTGCTGGGTGAGCATGAAGTGACGTTTCTATCCACTCCACAATTCCAAAACCGCAAGATTAAAGTATCGGTTCGCAAGGTTGCAGTCTCCATTGAAGGGGCGGCAGCTATGTTCCATTTGGCTACGCACGACAGCTTGCAAGTCAAGGATGAAGAGATTTACAACGGCTGCATCGGCGTTTGCGAGATCGGCGCGCTGACAACGGACTTCCCTGTTATTAAACGGATGGCCATTGACAATCACTTCAGCCATGGCGAGCAAATTGGCATCGCTACCTACCTCGATGCCGTCATTCGCGATGTCGAAGATGCTTACGGCTACGTGTTCCCAAGCCGCGCGAAGCTAGTTCAGCGAGTGAAGAATCGCGAATTTACGATTCAACTCCTTGGCGAAGGACAGGTCGATATTCGACCGATCGTAGACCAGCATTTCCGCCGGGCGGCTTTGCGTATGATCGAGATGATCAAGAAGCGCTGGCGCAAATATCCTGATATTCAATGCTTCTATGTGATTGGTGGAGGCGCATCAGCGCTGAAACCTTACATCCAAGAAGCCGCAGGGTCATTAAAACTGAGATTCGCTAATGAAAGCGAATATCTAAATATGTATGGCTACTTGAAAGTGGCCAAAAGTCGGTTAAGCCAGTCAGTTCCTGTCTAACCATGTAACGCACCTGTTTAGGCAGGTGCGTTTTTTTGTTTTTTGCCGCTAAGGAACAACCGACTAATAACTCGCAATTAATTATTCGGTTGTTGTTCCTAAATCATTTACCGGCTTGTGATTGCTTCGAACGGTTCACCTCCATATAAGTTGTCAGGAGCGTAAGGAATAAACAACAAGCAAAACACATAGCGCAGGCTATGCTCATGATGGGCATATACTTGCCGAAGGCAAGTCCGATGAAGATGCTGACAGTGCAAAAAACGATCAGGATATTGCCCAGCCAAACCCATTGCTTGTAGGAGAATCGCACAGTGACCTTGGTCATCTGCTCAGGAGCAGTTGTATTTGAATTCCCACTGTCACTGGGCGACACCGCTGGATGAAGCTGTTTCCGCTGCTTGATCTTCGCGGCAGCGAATAGGATACCGATGACGAAAGGCTGATATCCCAGTACAATGAGCGGCATGCTGAAATTCGCAAAGGCGAGCACCTCCGTGATACTCTTGAACGATAGAATAGTCGTTAACCCCACCAAAAGCGAGACCTGCTTGTTAATGACGGGATAGTTGCGCTCCTTGATGATCGAGCTAATGCCTAAGAGAATCGCTAAATAAATCGCGATCATTTTGCAAGCTAGGACGGGTAACCAGATGGTCAGGAGAACGATATCAAGCCGATCGAGGAAATCCGTCACATGGATCATTTGCACCAAATTGTAAGCGGGATATATGAAGTTCGCTGGCATTTTCGGTCCCAAAACGGTAAGTACCAAAAAAATGAGAAGCGTGAACAGGCAAATACCGAGCAGGGATCCGTGTCGGATTGCGGAACGGATTTGATTTGCGTTGTACATCGTATGCAGAAAGGCGCCGAGAATGAAAATATCACCCGCACTTCCGATAGTAAGCAGGTTGCTGAAGGCCAATTGTTTGAACGGCATTGCAAAAACGGGCAATGCGAGCCGAAGATTGAATTCGTTTGATAGCAACAGCGGCATTGATAAAGTCGCGATGACGAAGAGAGGATAGAACATATCGTTTACGCGAGCGACGATTTCAACGCTGGTTCTCCCAAAATAAATCAGATACAAACAGGGCATCAGAACTAAGATTTCCAAGGGTGTGTTGTGCAGCAACAAAGTGGAATTGTATTTCGACGCGGAAGCCAGATCCTGTACGAGAATTTGCCAGAAGTGGAACAAAATCAACAGATTGACGGCAGTACCGCCCCAGCGTCCCAGCACATGTATGGATATTTCGAAAATGTTCCGCTTGGGAAACATCTTCACTAGATATCCGAAAAAGGCTGCAATCACAAATATATAGAAAACAGATAGGATATAGCTGAACCATGCATCCATCTCACTTACTCGAATCAGTACATTTTGCAATGTAAAGATGCCTCCGCTTGTGATGACGGATGAGGCCAGCCACGCCAGCTGTCTCTGGTTAATCACTTGTTTTTTATCCATGAAAGACACCGCCTTTTCGATTGCTTCTGGGCTGATCACTAAATCATTGCGTTATTGATGCTAATTTGCAATCAAATGCCCATTAAATGACTAAACCAAGGGGAGACCGTGTGGATAAAGAAGCGCGATGGCATTGGAATAGGTATGTGTAAATATTTGGTGATAAAAAGTACGAATGTGACAAAGGTAATTAACCCATATGCCGCCTTTACGCTGCCTTTCTGATGCTTAAGTACCTTGCGGTCTATCAAAAGGCTGGCAATCATAATGAATAGAAAGATCAGTATAAATATGCTGTTCATGGCTGGCTCCCATCTTTGGTCACATTCTGATTGATAAGACCGGTTTCGGTGATAGAGGCTTCCACTTTGATGCGGAATTCGGCTTCTTTAAACACCTCAGGCCACCGTTCTTTTAAACCGTTGTTCCACGTATTAGGATGACTTCTCCAAATCATTAATCCCAGTTGCGCTGAATCGGTCCCTTCCTTTTGCATTTGCTTAATGGCGGCTTGGACGCATTTCTTCACTTGCTCTGCGAATTTACGTTCCACCTTGTGGATGGCCTCCGGCTTGTTGAGATCTTGTTCGGATAAATCTTCACCAATGACACCTTTTGCCTCTAGCTTAAGTTCAAAGATGACCTTGTCCCCTTGCAGTATAGGTTTGATTTCGGTATTTCCTTCCTTAACTAGAATGGAGATATCTTTGCCTGATTCAAACGGAAAAGTGAGAAGATGCTCTCTAACATAGTTTCTCAGCCACATGAGTCCATTCGTCTCCTGGTTCTTGTAAATGCCAACCATTCGGTCTCCTTTGAACTGACCATAGCCGACCAACTGAATTTCTTGAGAGGGCTTCTTGGCGCCTTGAGTTTCCTTGGCTTCGAGGTAGCTCAAAATAGGATCACTGTTAAAGCTAAGCGCAAGGCCAATATCCTTCGTGGATGTCGCCATCGCGCGGTGCGATTTGGTTATTTCTCGAATAACCTCGGAGGGAAAACGTTCAAACTTGGGCTCTGCATTCAGCAGGTCGTAGCCTTTGCCTTTGGTCACTACGAGAAAGCAGGTCAACCGACTCTCCGGTGTCCGTGCCGCATCGTCAAACATGATGCCAATGCCTGCCTTGGCAAGCTTTTCGCCTAAGACGATCGTACGTCGATGAGACAGAAACAGTCTGCGTGACATTCGCATCTGCAGTTTGCTTGTTGCGTCTCGTATCGTCGATCCGACCTCCGAATCGATATAGTAACTTTTACCTCCGCTCGTACCGCCTCCACCCCCGCTGGCACCGCCCATGGAACCGGGAAGGGGTAACATATAGGTAACGCGATACTTGCCATCGTCCTCCAGATCAATGGAGGAAGTGAGCACAAAGGCGATATCGTTGGTTTCGGTACGATCCCAACAGCCTGTTAGGAATGTCAGCATGAGGGTGATCATCATCCCAAACACGAAAAGACGCCTACGATGAGTCATTTGAATTGCCCTCCTCACTCGCTTTATGCTCATGCTGAATTCTGCTTCCGTCTACGCCTCCGTCCTCCTTGATTTGCTGAGGCAGCTTGCTATCCATGTGCTGTGTGTCTTGAATTGCCATAAATGCAGGTCGTTTCTCCATCGCCCACCAAGGAGAGCGAACCAGCGAATCTTGTAAATCTCCAGCGGATAACGGTCCTAATGGGGATAAATAAGGCACTCCGAAGGACCGTAAATTCGCCATATGTCCGAACAAAATCAACAAGCAGAAGATGATTCCGTAGAAACCGAATACGGACGCAACGATTAGAAAGGGAAAACGCAGCATCCGAATAGCGATAGCGCCGTTATAGCGCGGGATGGTGAACGAAGCAATCCCGGTAATGGATACGACGATAACGATCGGTGCGGAAACGATGCCGGCTTGAACAGCGGCTTGTCCAACAACGAGCGCACCTAAGATGGAGACAGCGGAGCCGACCGCTTTGGGCAATCGGATGCCTGCTTCGCGTAAAGCTTCGAAGGTAATTTCCATGATGAACGCCTCAACAACAGCTGGGAACGGAATCGCTTCACGGGCGGCGGCAACACTTAACATCAGAGTTGTTGGTAGTAGTTCATGGTGAAAAGTCGTTATAGCGACATACAGAGCAGGTGCGGTGAGCGACAGAAACAAGAAGATGTAACGCAGCAAGCGTAATAGTGAACCAATTTGGAATCGTTCATAATAATCCTCACTCGCTTGCATAACCTGTATGAATACGAAAGGGACGACAAGTGCAAAGGGTGTGCCATCAACAAGAATGGCCACTCGTCCTTGCAGGAGAGCACTGGCAATAACGTCTGGCCGTTCTGTGAATTGGATCTGTGGAAAGGGTGAATACGCATCATCTTGGATGAGTTCTTCAAGCATGCCTGACTCCAAAATGGCATCGATCTTGATTTGCTCAATCCGCTTGACCACTTCCTCAACAAGAGAGGGCATGGCCAAGTCGTCGAGATAGCAGATGACAAGAGCGGTATTGCTCTCTTTGCCGACGCTCATGGATTTCATCTTGAGTCTAGGCGTCTTTAGTTTGCGGCGGATCATTGAGGTGTTCGTGCGAATACTCTCCACGAAACCCTCTTTCGGTCCGCGCACGACAGTTTCCGTCTCCGGCTCGCCGACGGAACGCTTCTCTGTACCGCGAATACCAAGCAGAATGGCTTTCGCGTTGCCTTCCACGAGCAGGGCGGTATCCCCGCCCAAAACTGAAACGAGCAGGTCTCCGTAATTATCGGAGATCTGTGTCTGAGACACCGGCAGTATCGTGCCAACGATGCGGTCGATTGCTGTTTGGCCGCCACCCAGAATCATTAACGATTTCATCGTTTCGTTGAGCAGTTGGGTGTTGGTTAGTCCATCAACGAAGAGCAGCAGTGCCGGAATGTGCGGTTCGATCTCGAATTCACGGACGACGACATCAGAGCAGTCCTGAAACATGGCTTTAATAAATACATGATTATCATGTAGAAGAAGGGATAGTTTAGTTTGCTTAAGTTCTTCGATGAAATGATAGTCAAGCGAATCAATAAGCTCGGATTGCTCATCATTCTCACCGAGCCTGTCTGACGGGCGTTTACGCAGGATACTTTTCATCAATTGTTTGGATGCTTTAACCATTGCGCTGGCCCCTCCTGCCGCAATCTGCATGAAGATGATAGGAATGCGTTTCTTATTTTTCTCGAAATGAAAGGATTTTATTACGAAAGTTGGAAAATTTTATTCGGCCCAGTTCAGATTGAAGGATGGGTATAGATGAGAAGCCCTTGGCAAAAGCTATCAGGACAAGAAATCTGGGGGAATTGGTAGAGGAGATGGAGCTTTTGTTGTGGGTTGTCATACTACTGCTGCTATTCATCTTTCAGACCGCCACGATTCTGATCGGTGAATACAAAAGGCCAGCCAAAACGGTGGCTTGGCTGCTCGTTTTGTTTATTTTTCCAATTATCGGATTTATCATGTACTATTTCTTAGCTAAGGAATATACCCAAAGGAAAATGGTTCGGCGCAAAGGACGCCGCAAAATGGATGAAATTAAACATCATTGGATGTATAAGGAATCGGCTGCGATTGCGAATAATGCGGAGAGTTATCAACTGTTTGATGAGCCGCGTCTTTGTGGATTGCTCCATAACATTCCGGGGTCGCCCATTACCCCGAAGAATCGAGTTGAAGTGCTGACGAATGGGGAAGTCACTTACGAGGCTATGATAAAGGCGATTGAGCAGGCGAGAAGTCATATCCATTTTGAATTTTATACCATAAGACATGATGAAACCGGTGTGAAATTTCAAGAAGTTCTGATTCGTAAGGCGAAGGAGGGTGTCAAGGTCAGAGTAATTTATGACGGGGTGGGCAGCTATACGCTTTCTACAGCTTACATAAATAAATTTAAGCAAGCCGGGATTGAAATTCATCCTTTCTTGCGTCCGCTCATTGCCTTCTTCGATAAACGAATGAACTATCGCAATCATCGAAAAATTATTGTCGTAGACGGTTTGGTGGGGTTCGTTGGCGGTATTAATATTGCCGATGAATACTTAGGGAAAGACCGAAAGCTTGGTTTCTGGCGGGATACCCATCTCATGCTGCACGGTGATGCGGTGTATTACTTGCAGCAGACCTTTATGACCGATTGGATGTTCGTTGGCGGGGATCGATTAGTTGAAGAATCGTTATTTCCTGAGCATAATGAACCGCAAGCCTCGTTGATCCAGGTTATTGCAAGCGGTCCAGATGCCCATTGGGATGCGATTCAGGAGATGTTTTTTGCAGGTATTATAGCGGCTAAGAAGCGAATTTATATGACAACGCCCTACTTTATTCCAGATCCAAGTATCACGATGGCACTCAAAACTGCGGTTATCAGCGGTGTCGATGTCCGTATTATTCTCCCTTACAAATCAGATTCCCAAATCGTTCAGTATGCATCGCGATCGTATCTGCTTGAGCTGATGCAGGCGGGGGTACAGTTCTATTTATACCGCAAAGGCTTCATGCACGCTAAGGTCATGATCATTGACCATTTAATGGCTACAGTAGGTACGGCGAACGTAGATATGCGCAGCTTTTTTAGCAACTTTGAATTGAATGCCGTGATGTTTAATAAGGATGTAATTAAGCGCTTAGAGGCTGACTTTTTAATGGATTTGAAGGAGAGTGTTGAGCTGAAATTAGCCCAATTTGAGAAGAGGTCCCGGGTGGAAAAGGGGAAGGAAGTCATTGCCCGATT
This sequence comes from Paenibacillus sp. Soil787, assembly GCF_001429545.1. Classification (GTDB taxonomy): domain Bacteria; phylum Bacillota; class Bacilli; order Paenibacillales; family NBRC-103111; genus Paenibacillus_E. Next base: position 105,453 of record NZ_LMSP01000006.1, on the reverse strand, counting down.
ATTATCCCCTTTGTTCTAATAGAGTAGTTCTATTCGAGGCTGCTATTTTATTTGTAGATAAGAAAGTATAAGTATTATACTTTTGCTTCGCATCTACCTTGACAAAACGCGCTCGTCCCTGAAGGACGACGGAGTCGTTTATCCTTGGAGGCGGTCTAAGATAGCGTTCAAATTTTGCAGAGGCACCTTCTCAATGAGGTCGCCATACGTTCTCAAACGGTTCATCATCGTATGTAAGTTGAAATCACGAATGCTAGGACGCATCTCAACCTCTTTCCATAACAGGGGGGTGGAAACAGAGGCGTCCTTTTTGGCGCGTGGTGTATAAGGCGCAGATAATGTTTTTCCATACCAGTGCTGTAGGTAGTCAACGTAAATTTTATCGCCGCGATTTTTCTTGAACCTTTCGATGGTAAAAAGATTAGGATACTTCTTCACGACAAAGGCGCCAATGAAATGACCGATACGGCGAAGCTGTTCAAATGTGTAGCCATACTGAATAGGGATGTAGATCTGAACACCGGTAGCGCCTGAGGTTTTGGGAATCGACTGAATATGCAGGGAATCCAGCACTTCTCCAATGATATGGGCAGCCTCCATAATTCGCGGCTCTTCCTCTAGGGATGGATCGATATCGATTACCCATTCTGCTGGCAGCGTCTCGCCAATTCGGTGGAAGGAAGGATGAAACTCCAAACAAGCCAAATTTCCCAGCCAAATCAGGGTGGGTAACGAGTCTAGATTGATGTAATTAATGCCATCCAGCGGCGCCAGCTTCACGAAGCTAGGTACCGGATCGGGGGCATTTTTTTGATAAAAGGATTTTTCATTATACCCGTTAGGGAAACGAATCGTTGTTAAGTGGCGATTACGGCAATAGCGCAGCAGGAATGGAGACAACTCGGTTAACTTGGCGAGATAATCAGCCTTAGTAATGCCCATTTCAGGCCATAAAAGCTTGTTCGGGTTCGTAATTGTCAGCTCATGCCCTTCCACGAGCAGTGTTCCTTTGGTTGTGACCGCCATGTAAATTCGTCCCTCCTGATATGGATTTACATCCGATTATTCCCCTCGGGGAGGGATCTCAAACTTCGACGACCTTTTGAAATGTAATGTAAATTTGCTTGACAAAAAGATGAATTCATAGAGTTGTTGTATTATTCGGCGAGCAATCCGAAAAATTGTGGAACATTACGAAGGAAACACTGAGAAAGATCGTGCCTACTGACAGCTTCGCGCCAACTGAGGAACGTATCGATAGTTTCAAAAGCGGGTATGGAACGGAGTTATTCTTTGAAGATGAGACGACCGTAGAGAATCTGCAAAAGCAATTTGCTGCCGATGCTGACAATTTCCCGATCTGGTCCAACCAATCCTCAGGCATGCTGCAATTTGTAGTATGGACGGCGCTGGAGCAAGAAGGTCTTGGCGCATCACTTCAGCACTACAATCCTTTGATTAACGAGGAAGTTGCACAAACGTGGAACCTTCCAAGCGAGTGGAAGCTGCTTGCCCAAATGCCTCACGCGGTCTTCAAGTGGTTGGAACTCTTTATCACCCGGAGTAAAAGTTGGTTTACCGAATAGCTTTCGTTGAGAAGTTATTGAAATAGGTGCGGAAATCGAGCTTTCCGCGAGGAGTGATCCAAATAGGCTCGGAAACGAAACCTAAATGCAGCGAAAAACCGTTGCGAGGTAGGCGTTTGAAGGTTGAGAAGTCGATATTCGAGCTCCCGGATCTTTGCTACTTTATCGACGGTGAGAAGTCCATTTCGGCCCTTTCAGCATACATTTGTGGGTAAAAAGCATCCTTCTAGCTTCGAGAAGTCGTTTTCGGACT
>NZ_LMSP01000006.1:0-103601 GCF_001429545.1 Paenibacillus sp. Soil787 | reverse complement strand
ACTTTATCGACGGTGAGAAGTCCATTTCGGCCCTTTCAGCATACATTTGTGGGTAAAAAGCATCCTTCTAGCTTCGAGAAGTCGTTTTCGGACTTCTCRGCAACACTTTGYTACTTTTCCGGCGATGAGAAGTGGATTTCGGCTCTCTCAGCATACATTTTTGGTTAACAAGCATCATTCTGGCTTCAAGAAGTCCTTTTCGGACTTCTTAGCAACACTTTGTTACTTTTCCGACGGTGAGAAGTGGATTTCGGCTCTCTCAGCAAAAGGTAGGAAGTGTTTGGTGTAGGTGAATAAGCGCGGAAATTGAGCTTTCGCTGATACGTGGCGAAGACAAGATCGAAAACCGAGCTTTCACAAGCAGCGCGTTGGCTTGCCATAGCGCATAGTCGCTAAAAAAATAAAAATTGTCCAACTTAACACACAAATGATAAAACCGCTTGCATCTCCACGTCGTTACCTTAAATAGAAAAATTTAAGGAGGAATAATCGAGCATGGGTAATTTTAAAAAAGTATTCGTATCATCCCTAGTGTTACTAGGTCTTATGGCGGGAATTACGGCTCTATCAGCAGCTGCGGCTGAGCCTCTGAAGGTCAAATCCGAAACGGATATAGCAGGGGATCTGGGTATCCTCCAAGGAGAGGGCAATGGGCTGACGGCTGAATACTTAAACAAGCCAACAACTAGGCTGCAAGCCGCGGTGATGTCCCTAAGATTAAAAGGTTTGGAAGCCGAAGCGTTAGCTTACACCGGAACTACTAGCTTCAAGGATGCTAGCAGCGTTTCCAAAGAGAACCAAGCGATTCTAGGTTATTTGAAAGCGAACCCGAGCCTAGGCTGGCAGGGAACCGGCGACGATAAGTTTGAACCGCTCTCCGGAATTACAGCGCAGCAGTATTATAAGGTTCTGTTAGAATCATTGGGTTACACACAAGGTTCGGATTTCGAGTATGCGGACGTATTTATTTTTGCCTCGAAAAATGGCTTATCCAAGATTGCTAATGTGAAGTCATTCAAAAACTTACATATCGCTACTGCGACCATCGAGGCGTTGAAGGTGCCGATCAAAGGTACTATGAAAACGTTAGCCGCCGATTTGACGGATAAAGGCAAAATCAGTGCGACTAAGCTCGATGTGCTGAAGAACGCAGAACTCAGCTTGAAGCAAAGCGATACGTTGGGTAGTTATCTAACGGACTCTAAAGGAATGACGCTTTACTATTTTACCAAGGACGCAGCAGATGTGAATTCCTGTGTGGGTCAATGTTTGGCCAACTGGCCGATCTTTAACGGCAATAATTTCACGGTTCCTGCGGAGTTTAGCGCAGCGGATTTCAAAGTGTTCGTGCGTGCTGACGGCAAAGAACAACTGACCTATAAGGGCTGGCCTTTATATTACTTCGTTAAGGATCAAAAAGCCGGAGATACAACAGGAGATAACGTTGGTAAGGTCTGGTTCGTTATTAAACCTTCGAACGGCGGCGTGGCGCTAGGCACCAAAGCCGATCTAGGCAATTATTTAACAGATGCAAACGGCATGGCGCTTTACTACTTTGATAAAGATACGAAGGGCGTCAGCAATTGCTCCGGCAAATGTTTGGAGAAATGGCCATTATTCTACGCACCGAATATTGCGCCTCCAACGGGAGTCAATTCAGCAGATTTCGGTACACTCGTTCGCGCAGATGGCAAAATGCAAACCACATACAAAGGTTTCCCTCTGTACTATTGGGTAGATGATAAGAAAATGGGAGATACTTTAGGCCAGGATGTTGGTAAAGTGTGGTACGTGATTGATCCTGCGAAATTCAATGGCACCAAAGCTGCGAACACATCCGTAAAAACAAGTAAATCCGATGCTCTTGGCACGTATTTGGTGGATCAGAATGGCATGGCTTTGTACTTGTTCACAAAAGATAAAGCGGATCCTAACTCCTGCGTTGGCCAATGTTTGGTTAACTGGCCGATCTTCTATGATGCGAACCTTACGGTTTCCTCGGATCTGACTAGCAGCGATTTCGGTACCCTTACTCGAAACGATGGCACGAAACAAAGCACGTATAAAGGCTGGCCGCTTTACTACTGGATCAAAGATCACAACCCCGGTGAAACAACCGGACAAAATGTAGGAAAAGTCTGGTTCGTCTTAGATCCAGCTCAAACTACAGCAAGATAACTTCCTATTCGACTCTGTAGGTTTATTGCGCTCCAACATGCTGGTAGATGCAGCGGCGTTGGGGCGCTATTTTTCTATAAAGCTATTGCCAAGAAGTCTAGCTGGCGATAAGGTAGAAAGATAATAAACTTCATTTCGACTCGGGGTGTACCGAATTATGCGAAATCGAACAGATGGTGAGCTCATGAAGCTGGTGATGGCTAAGCACCATCCTGCCTTGGAAGAGCTTTACGATCGCTATGCGAAGCTGGTGTATTCATTTGCGCTGAAATCCATGAAGGAAGAGCAAGCGGCCAGAGAAATTGTCCAGCTTGTTTTCACACGTCTTTGGACCACGGAAAAAGGCTATGACGCAAGCAAAGGTGCTTTCGTCAATTGGGTGATTACGGTTACCCGTAATATCACCATTGATAGCTTGCGCAAGAAGCGCAGACTCGATCAAGTGATCCAATTTGAACCCAGAGAATGGGAGCATGCGCTTATTTCGAGTGATCCTGATCCAGAATCGGTTATGTCACGTAAATGGATAGGAGAGCAAATTCAAGAGGCTTATGTGCATTTGTCGGATAGTCAAATTCAATTGATCGATATGATGTACTGGCAGGGCTATTCTCTAAGCGAAATAGCGACTCATACGAATGAGCCGCTTGGAACGATAAAAAGCCGTCTGCATCAAGGGTTGAAAATACTTCGGAAGCATCTGACATCACTGAGGGAGGGATGACGTAATGAAAGAACAGGAGACTGTGGAATGCAGTTATCTTGTCAATTATTTGACAGGCGACTGCACGGAGTGGGAACGTGCTGCTTTCGAACGGCATCTGCGAACTTGTGTCACATGCCGGGAAGAATTAAGCGAGCTGCAAGAGGTCTGGCAGGCGCTTCCTTTTGAGATGGAGGAAGTTGAAGTCCCTGCGGATTTGAAGCAACAAGTTATGCAATCTATTGTCCCGACCCAACTTAAAGCGATCAAGAAGAAAGAGAAGAAGAGACGTTCGTTCAAATGGGTGTATGGCGGAGCTGCTGCCATTATCTTAGGCCTCGTTGTAGGCGCGTGGTGGAATAATCAACAACCAAAAAACTTTTCAGCCAACCCTATCTTAAATCAACCTGCAGAAATCGTGCATACGTTTCAATTAAAATCCTTTGAAAGTACGATGCCAACAGCCTCTGGTACGGCTTGGGTGCTGCAAAATGGCGATGTCCACAATGTGGTCATTAATCTGCAAGGTCTCAAAGAGACGCAAGGAGATTGGGCTTATCAGGTTTGGTATAACCGAAGCGGGAAGCGATACAATTGCGGGACGCTCCGTGTAGACGAGAAGGGCACTGGTGTGCTGACATACAGCATCCCTGTGAAGGTGAAGGATTTTCAAATTGACTCCTTCGGCGTAACGTTAGAACCGGATCCGAATGGTTTGCAGCCGCGCGGGAAGAAGATACTGGGCACTTCGTAGCTCATACTCCGAATAGGTTAAGGTTAAACTACCAGTTGTGTTTGATCAGAGGCCTGAGCATTTATAGAGAGGACGGATAGATTTGAACGTAAAAGGTATTCATCATGTAACCGCGATGACAGGGGATGCGGCAGCGAATTTCCAGTTCTACACCGAAGTGCTTGGCATGCGTCTTGTCAAAAAGACGGTCAATCAAGATGACACAACGGCTTATCATTTGTTTTATGGAGATGAAAAGGGGAATCCGGGAACTGAGCTCACCTTTTTTGATTTTCCCGGGGTGGGGCCTAATGTTGCAGGGGTAAGCAGTATTTCGGGTACATCTCTTCGTGTAGCTAATGACGAGGCTCTTTCATTTTGGGCAGAGCGGTTCAAGGAACATGGCGTAAAGTACTCCCCTGTGGAGGATTTGGCGGGACGTAAAGTCATTTTTTTCGAGGATCCGGAAGGTCAGCAGCTAGCCATTGTTTCAGATGAAAATAATACAGGTGTTAAAGGCGGGAAGCCGTGGGAAAAAAGCTCGGTTCCCGTCTCGTACGGCATAACCGGACTAGGCCCTGTAAAGCTTACCGTACGGAAGCCGGAATCCACACTGGCTGCGCTGCGTTTACTTGGCTTCACGGAGAAAGAGCGTATTCCAGCGTTGGCTAAAGGACAAGAGGATATCATTGTCATGCAAGTAGGCGAAGGTGGGTCAGGGGCCGAAGTCCAAGTCGAGCCGCGCAGCGATCTCCCGGTATCAAGCCAAGGCGGCGGTGGCGTTCATCATGTTGCTTTCCGTATTGAAGATAAGGAAGAACTGATGGCTTGGGTTGAAGTTCTTAACAAAGCAGGATTACCTAACTCAGGTTTCGTAGACCGATTTTATTTCCGTTCCTTGTACTTCCGCGAGCCGAATGGCATTCTCTTTGAATTAGCTACCGACGGTCCGGGTTTTGCTACGGATGAACCCCTTGAGACGCTAGGCGAATCGCTTTCTCTCCCGCCATTCTTAGAGAACCAGCGTGTGTCCATTGAAGCAAACTTGAAGTCGCTGCATACGAAACGTTGATATCAAAAACGAACATTCTGCTCTGTGATTCACTCACGGATAAGAGATGTTCGTTTTTATTTTAAGATTAGCGTTAAATCGGTTATGATAGATATATACATAGCTTGAAAATGATGAAGGGATAGATGCCAGATGACAACAGGGGATAAAATCAAACTAACCTCTTACTCCACGAAAGGTGGATGCGGATGCAAAATCGGTCCGGGAGATCTTTCTCAAGTGATAAAATCTTTGCCGCCTACAGTTGCAAACCCCAATCTTCTCGTCGGGATAGATACCAGTGATGATGCAGGGGTATATAAATTAAGTGAAGAGCTTGCGCTCGTTCAAACCGTAGATTTCTTCACTCCGATCGTTGACGATCCCTATTCATTCGGACAAGTAGCGGCAGCGAATGCCATCAGTGATATTTATGCGATGGGCGGTAAGCCATTAACGGCATTAAACATTGTTGCTTTTCCAATTAAAACGCTGGACAAGCAAGTGCTTGCCGATATTTTACGTGGCGCTGGGGATAAAATGCTGGAGGCAGGGATTACACTAGTAGGTGGTCATTCCATCGATGATAACGAGCCGAAGTTTGGACTCGCTGTCACGGGATTGGTGCATCCAGGGAAAATTCGCACCAATGCAGGAGCTAAGCCCGGGGATAAATTGATCTTAACGAAGCCGATTGGCGTAGGTATCCTGACAACCTCGATCAAAAAAGATCGACTAAGTGAAGAAGAAATTCAGCGAGTCACACAAGTTATGGCAACGCTGAATAAGACGGCGGCGGAAACGATGGAGCCTTATAACGTTCATGCCTGCACAGATGTGACAGGCTTTGGTTTAATGGGACATTCTCTAGAAATGGCCAAAGGGGGCGGCGTGGGTATTCGCATTACTGCGCATGATGTACCCGTATTGCCGCGGGTGCGAGAGCTGGCCGAAGAGGGATTCGTTCCTGGGGGCACCAAAAACAACTTCGCTCATGTACAGGAATCGATCACCTTTGCTGAATCGTTGGATCAAATTAGCCAATGGATTCTATGTGACGCGGTCACCTCAGGCGGTCTCCTCATCTCGGTTGATGGGGAGCAGGCGGATGAATTGCTGAGTAAACTGAAGGATGCCGGCGTAGAAGCGAGCTTGATTGGCGAAATAACGGCAGAACATCCCGGACGCATTGTTGTAAGTTAAAGGAGCGAAAATCCATTGTTTCAAGACATTACCATCGAAGAATTGCTAACCCTGCAAAATAAAAAAGAGATCGTTCCGATCGATGTCCGTTCCTCATCGGAATTTGAGGATGGCACGTTCCCCGGCAGCCTGAATATTCCCATATTTGAGGATGCAGAGCGTGCCGAGATAGGTACCATTTATAAGCAAGTGAGTGTGCAAGCTGCTAAGGATAGAGGGCTGGAGATCGTTTCTGCGAAGCTGCCCGCTTTTGTGAAGACTTTCGAGCAAATCAAGGAACCGAAGGTCGTTTTCTGCTGGCGCGGCGGGATGAGAAGTAAAACAACAGCAACCGTTTTGTCGCTGATGGGCATTCGGGTTTACCGGTTGACCGGAGGTATTCGGGCCTATCGGAAATGGGTTATAAGTACACTTGAGCAGCTTGGAGATTTTAAGCCTCCTGCACACGTTATTCTTGGAAACACGGGAACCGGGAAAACAGCTATTTTGCGCAGTCTTCAGGAAGAGGGCTATCCTGTCTTGGATTTAGAAGGGTTGGCAGGTCATAGAGGCTCCATTTTTGGAGAGATTGGCCTGAAATCGCATAACCAAAAGACATTTGAGTCCCTTCTGGTCGGACAACTGCTGAAGCTTGAAGATAGGCCTTACATTTTAATAGAGGGTGAAAGCAAGCGCATAGGCAAAGTCGTTCTTCCCGAGTTTCTCGTTCAAAAAAAGGAAGCTGCCAAGCAGATTTTTATCGAAATGCCAATCGAAGAACGTGTTCAACATATTATTGAGGATTATAAACCTTTCGAACATCAGGCGGATATTTTACACGCGTTTAAGCATATTAAAGACCGCATCCATACCCCAATAGCCAAAGAAATTGAGACCAGTCTTCAAGCTCAGCACTATGAGAATGCCGTTAGGCTGCTTCTGATGCATTATTACGACCCGCGCTATGAGCATGCGATGAAGCAATATGAACAAGACCGAGTCGATATCAGGGTTGGAAATAGGAAAGAAGCTGTAGAGGCTGTGAAAAGCTATTTGTCGGGAGTTCAGACAGCTGTGGTGAAATAAAAGAAGTGCTAACTGGTTGCAGTTAGCACTTCTTTACATTAGATAAGCAAGTATAAGTTTTATACTTTTGCTTCGCATCTATCTTGACAAACGCGCTCGTCCCTAAAGGACGACGGAGTCGTTTAGCCTTGCAAAATAAGAAAGTATAAGTTTCGAGGTAGAGCTTGAGGGTACCCCCCTGAATGGAGTCGTGTATTAGCAGCGGAAGTCTTTCAGGTCAATCATAGGCATGTCATCTTAACGATCGACGAAGGACTTCGGGATGTGTTTCTAAAATAAGTAGAAATTTCCTTGGGCAAGGTCGTCGGATCCGTCGCCACCGGGCGCTAGCGCACAAAAATTGTGCGCAAGGTCGGCAGATCCGTCGCCACCGGGTGCTAGCGCACAAAAATTGTGCGCAAGGACGGCAGATCCGTCGCCACCGGGTGCTAGCGCACAAAAATTGTGCGCAAGGTCGGCAGATCCGTCGCCACCGGGTGCTAGCGCACAAAAATTGTGCGCAAGGTCGTCGGATCCGCCGTCACCGGGTGCTAGCGCACAAAAATTGTGCGCAAGGTCGTCGGATCCGCCGTCACCGGGTGCTAGCGCACAAAAATTGTGCGCAAGGTCGGCAGATCCGTCGCCACCGGGTGCTAGCGCACAAAAATTGTGCGCAAGGTCGGCAGATCCGTCAGCCGCAGCAAGCTAGTGCTCAAGGTAGTGCTTCTTTCAAGAAATCCTATTGTAATTTTGCTTCACATAAAGTAAATCATCCATTATCAGGTCGTGAAGTATACGCCGCTTGCTCCGGAAATTCATTTCCGGAGCAAGCGGCTATATTGTTTGTGTTAAAGTATCATACACATGAGTGGCAGCGGCAGAAAGAGGTATGCTCTTTAATTTAATAATACCAACTTTTCTGGCAGGGATAGGTGTTGTTAAACTGAATTCATACAACGTTTCGTCCAATAGCTCTTGATTGACAAACTCTTTAATTCCGCAAGCAATACCGAACCCATTTCTTGCAAATTCGATAAGTAAATCAACACTTCCAAGCTCAATCTCTGGCTTCATGGACAACCCTTGCCCTTCAGCAAAATGATCTAAGTAGGCGCGGGTGCTGCTCCCTTTCTCAAGCAGGATAATCGGATGCTCGAGCAACTTCTGGAGAGAAATGGGGGCCTTTGTAAGATGCTTATACGCTTCTCCTGTTAAGAAACAGTCATGAATGACGATGCTTTCTTGAATTTCGATCTGAGGGTCAATAATAGGGAGATTGACGATACCCAGGTCAATTTTCCCCTCTTTTAGCAGAGTAATCGTCTCCGTTGTGGTTCTGTTCGTTACTTGTATCTTTACTTTGGGGAACGCTTCGTGAAATTGCTTAAGATGCGGCAAAAGAAAATGTTTACAGAGCGTATCACCGGCTCCAATTTTCACCTCCCCATGTGTAAGTTGTTGCATCTCCGTAATCTTTCTTTCACCATTAAGAATAAAGTGATAAGCCTGCTCAATATAGGTGAAAAGCTCACGCCCCTCCGTTGTTAATGTTACTCCTCTAGATGTGCGGAAAAATAATTGCCCACCCAGTTTTGCCTCTAATTGTTTAATCGAATGCGTAACAGCTGGTTGTGTAACAAATAGTTCATCAGCTGCCTTGGATAGACTTCCCGCTATTGCCGTGATATAGAAGACTTGATATAGCTCCATATTGTGAATCATCGTTCGTTCATCTCCCTAATATCAATACTGTTAATATTAAGTATTAGTAATATTAATTTTTTTAATAAGAATATTGTCATTATACTTAGTTGTATGGAGTTATATCAATGGGAGGTTGATTTTAAGATGACGATTACAGCTATTGTGGGAGCGAATTGGGGCGACGAGGGCAAGGGGAAATTAACAGATGTGCTTGCCGTTCATTCCCAGTTTGTAGTTAGGTACCAAGGTGGGAGCAATGCAGGGCATACGATTATTAACGACTATGGCAAATTTGCACTGCATATGCTTCCCTCTGGAGTGTTTTATCCTGGAACCACGAATGTTATAGGGCCTGGTGTTGCCTTAAATATGAGTAAGCTCCAAAGTGAATTTCAGGAATTAGTGAAGCGAGGCGTACCAGAGCCTAAGCTATGTATTTCTGAACGCGCGCAAGTCGTGCTTCCTTATCACATTCTATTCGATGAGTTGGAGGAGGAACGTTTGGGGGATAAGAAGTTTGGGTCCACCAAGCAAGGGATTTCGCCATTCTATGCGGATAAATATGTGAAGCTTGGCATTCAAGTATCCGAATTATTTGATGAAAGTCATTTAAGATCAAAGTTAACTAGGGCATTGGAGTCCAAAAATATTCTCCTCACTCATTTATATAAAAAGGCTCCTCTGGATGTAGATCAGCTTGTAGATGAAGTGCAGCAGCAAGCGGCATTCATTCAGCCATTTGTGTGCAATACGACAACATTACTGCAAGAAGCATTAGCAAAAGGACAATCGGTATTAGTTGAGGGACAGTTGGGAGCGTTACGAGATCCTGACCACGGTATTTATCCTTATACGACATCTTCATCCACTTTGGCTGGATACGCTGCTGTTGGGGCAGGAGTTCCTCCCTATGCCATCAAGAAAGTTGTTGCTGTAACGAAGGCTTATTCTAGCTGTGTCGGCGAAGGGCCATTTGTATCCGAAATTCATGCCGAGGTTGCCCATGAGCTACGCACGCGTGGCGGGGATGCGGGAGAATTCGGGGCAACAACCGGCAGGCCAAGGCGCGTAGGATGGTTCGATGCCGTTGCGACCAAGTATGGCTGTGGGCTGCAGGGCGCAACCGAGGTTGCCCTAACTAATCTAGATGTGCTGGGCTATCTGGAGGAGATTCCAATATGTAACGCTTATCGTATTCAAAATGAGATCAGCATGGATTTCCCGCATACTTCACAATTACAGCAAGCAGAGCCAGTCTATGAAAAACTGCCGGGTTGGAAGTGTGATATCTCACATATTCGTATGTTTAACGATCTTCCAATTGAAGCTCGAAATTATGTGCTTCACATTGAGAAACTGATTGGTGTACCTATTCGATGGGTCTCCATAGGACCGAAACGCGAGCAAATTATTGAAAGATAGAATGTTGATTCATTCATCCAATCTTGTTTAATATCGAGGTGTTTTAATTTGGATTCCATTGTCATCTTGCACACTTGAGGTTGCCGGGTGATGATTGAATAAATGAATAAATGAATAAATGAATAAATAAATGAATGGATCGGATCATAGGGAACGAGGAGCCGCTATTTCGTTGATTATGCCGATTCCGGACCGGTACGCGGAACGTGGGAGCACTATTTTGGCGTTTTTTCGGTTTTTACACCTCGAAAGCGGGAAATAGAGGCTCCACGTTCCGCGAAAACGTGAAATACGCGTTTTTGCGCAAAATAAGGCTTCTACGTTCCGCTAAAATCTAGTGATGCCAGTTACAGGTTGAATTTTGGGAAACGGATGGAAGAACTATGGGTGCAGCTTGCCTGATTGGGCCATGAGATGGAGATGTGCTCCTTAGTTGACGTATGTTGTAAAAACAAACGTAACGCCTACGTCGCCCCCCCCCCAAGAATGAAGATAATGTGCTCTTACGTTTGTTATTTTAGTATAAAAGTGCACAATTGCTGCCTAGAAACCGCCACTAACCCTACGTTGTTGCATCGTTGTACAACAATTAGGCCCGATATAGCCGATTTTGCAGCAATGGGCTCAAAATGTTGTACGAAATGCAACTTCAAGTTGAAAAATAGCCTTATGGTGTGCGAATTGTTGTAGGAAATACAACATTGCTAATCTATAAAACTCATAACCCTTTATAAAACTGATGATCGACTCGTATCACCTTTTGGAGTCGTACCAGTAGTGAGAGGTCTGAATGAATGAACAGCGTTAAGAAATAACAAAAACTAGCCCCCTAAGCAATTAATCATTGCTCAAGGGGCTAGTTTTTGTAGTTTATCTTTTAAATAATTTCTCAAGAGCCTCGCGTTGAGGGGCTCTAACATTCACAACAGGTCGAATGCTTTGAGCGAGTTTCTCCGCTTCTTCGATGGTCTGGCTTTTGCCTAATGTGATCAAAGTCCCAATAGCCACAGCACCGGTGCGGCCTTTGCCGCCGCCACAGTGAAAACCAACCTTTTTGCCACTGTTATAAGCCTCTACAACATGATCAATTGCTTGCTGGAAAAGCTGATCCTGTGGTCCCTCTGCGTTGTCTCCAAGGGGAACTTGAATCCATTCGACGTTACCAGCTGGGAAAGCACACTCGGCGGCTTCTCCACGTAGATCAACAATCACTTCAACGTTCTCGTTCTTGACCATGTCTTCAACGTCAGAAGCACCGCCAAAGAAGATTTTATCTTCGATTAAGGCTTGATAATTTTTGGGCATGGATGCGCCTCCTTATTTTTTCTTAAATGGCGTAAATGCAATGGTTGCCTTTACAGGTACGGACGGTGGTGCGCAGCATAATGAGGCATCTAACGGCTCCCCCGCGGATTCAAATTCGGAATCTTCCTTGGTATAAAAGATTTCCCAAGCGTTACCGTCGGGATCATATACCCAAACCTTATCTTGGACCGCGTAACAGCAGGTCGTGTTCATTTCGTCAGTGAGCAGAAGGCCGCTTTGTCTCAAACGCTCACCCATCTGCAGGACGTCTTCCGTGTTATCTACTTGGAATCCCAAATGATTGAGTACACCGTTTTTCTCAAACGGTCTGACATTCAAAGAGAAGTGAAGAGCGGGACTATCGAGCTCGAATTTCGCATAATTATTTTTGACTTTCGTTGGCTCAGCGCCGAAGAAAGCACGGTAAAAATCTAACGACTTGTGAAGATCGGTACAATTCACCGCGACATGCATTCTTTTGATCATCTTAGTTACCTTCTTTTACAAACTGCGTGATACGAGCTTTAATGGCATCGCGAACCTCGCGGAATTTGGCTGTAATTTCTTCTTCTGTTCCCGTAGCCTTGGCCGGATCATCGAAGCCCCAGTGCCATCTTTCGGCTTGATCATTACGTACAACAGGACAGTTGTCATTCGCATGACCGCACAATGTAATAATGTAATCCGCTTGACTCAAAATCTCAGGGTCAATCACATCAGAGGTATGAGTAGAGATATCAATGCCATCGTCTTTCATCGTGGCAACCGCTCTGGGGTTTAGACCGTGGGCCTCCAGACCGGCACTCTTCACTTCATATTTGTCACTTCCCAAAGCCTTCAAATAACCATCTGCGATTTGACTCCGGCAAGAATTTCCTGTGCAAAGAAAATATACGATCTTTTTGTCCATAATGAACATCTCCTTAAAGGTTGATTATGAAACTACGTTTAACCATAGGTACAGACCAATTAACGTGATTAACAATGTTGGGATCGTAAGGATGATGCCTATTTTAAAATAGTACCCCCAGGTGATTTTTACACCTTTTTTGGATAGGACATGGAGCCATAATAAAGTTGCCAGCGAGCCGATTGGGGTAATTTTGGGCCCTAAATCGGAGCCGATGACATTGGCATAGATGAGAGCTTCACGAATGATTCCCTCCGTTTGAGTGCCCTTGATCGCTAGCGCATCAATCATAACGGTCGGCATGTTATTCATAACCGAGGAAAGGATAGCGGCCAGGAATCCCATCCCTACGGTGGCAGCGAACAAGCCTTGTCTTGAAATGGTGTCAATTAGTTCTCCAAGAGCATTGGTTAAGCCAGCATTCTTTAATCCATAAACAACTACGTACATGCCGATTGAAAAAATCACGACAGCCCATGGCGCATCTTTGATGATTTTTTTGGTTTCGATCACCTTGCTCGATCGGGCAATCAGAATGAAGTTTAGTGCAGCGACCCCGGCTATGATGGAAACAGGAATTTTAATAAACCCACTGATTAGGTAAGCAGCTAAAAGGATCCCAAGAATGACCCAAGATAATCGGAAAAGCTGAATATCCTTAATCGCATCAGAAGGACGCTTAAGCTGAGTGACATCATAGTTTTGAGGAATGTCTTTTCTAAAATAAAGGAACAGCACCAGCAAACTTGCAGCTAATGAGAAAAGACTTGTAACGAACATTCGGCTAGCATAGGTGACAAAATCAATACCGAAAAAGTCAGCCGATACGATGTTCACCAAGTTGCTCACAACGAAAGGAAAGGATGTCGTATCTGCAATAAAACCACTGGCCATAATGAACGGCAGAATCATTTTATCTGGAAATTTCAAGGCACGAACCATCGCTAGAACAATTGGCGTTAGAATTAGCGCGGCGCCATCATTGGAGAATAGTGCAGCGACAGCGGCCCCGAGCAGGATGACATAGACGAACATAACTTTCCCGTTCCCTTTGGCAATTCGTGCCATATGAAGGGCAGACCATTCAAAGAATCCAATGTTGTCCAAGATGAGGGAAATCAGAATAATGGCGACAAAAGTCAAAGTCGCATTCCACACAATGCCAGTCACAGTGACAACATCATTCAAAGATACAACCTGAAAGAGCAGTGCAACAATGGCACCTGCGGATGCGGACCATCCAATATTCAACCCTTTTGGCTGCCAAATGACGAAGGTCAGCGTAAGTAAAAAGATGATAACTGCTAAATAAACCATACGTTCTTCTTAAACCTCCTAAATAATAAGCTCATCTGCTAGTCGCAGCAATCGAGCTGCTCGCAAGACATGAGATCTACCTTTTCTTTTTGTGCAGGCAAGTGTTGAAATAATTCGTGCAAATAAGGCTTATCGTCAATACTTAACGAGTAATATACCCATTGCCCCTTCTTGGCTTCCTTAACCAAGCCGCCGTCCTTTAATTTCCGCATATGTTGGCTCACATTCGGCTGGCTGGTATTCATGATTTCGACGATTTCGCACACGCAAAGCTCGCGTTCCTTAAGAAGCGAAAGAATCGTGAGCCGCATTTTATCCCCCAACAGCTTGCAAACATCCGCGACTTTATCTATTTCAACCAAAGCTGCACGCTCCTTCGTAAGGCGTAAAGTACAAGAGATTTCTTCGTCATTTTCTCAATTTCTATTTCAATTGTCAATGCTTATATAATTACTTAATTATATGATGTGCAAAAGCCAAAACAGGTTAAGGATTTTCATTCAAATATAGAAAAAACCTTCAACACCACACTTTAGTGATTAAGAAGGTTTGAATACTAATGAATTATTTTATTAGGTTAAAGAAGTACGAACTAAACAAGGACCTGGTGCATCAAATACGACTCGGCATTGCACAACGACATTATATGTTCCGGCAGGTGCCACATATTTTGTGATAAACGTCCGAGGTGCGAAAGTAAATTCAGTACCCGAAATGACGGTTCCGTTCCTAGTAACGCAAAATACGGTAAACTCACAGCTTCCAACATTTTGAATAAGTGTAATTGTTGTAGCAACTGAACCATTCACTCTCGCAATGACAAACCGTGAACCACATGGAGCGGACCCGTCAATCGTTTGAGTTGCTTGATTAACCCGAGTTACCTTCATTCTAGTCAAAGTGGCCATATCAATTTTTTTGATAGTAAAGATTTTGTTTCTACGTGCTGCTTTGGGTGTGCTGCATTTACATGCCATTCATGTTCCTCCTCTAATCATTATATTGATATTCTATGAATCTATGATCAAGAGGATTGGACATATAAACGATGGGATACATCCATTTGTGTGTGAATTATAAAGGCAAATTAGAGATGGAAGAGGACTTTTTGGGTTGTTCTTTTTTAATAATGGCAACAATGAAGAGAACATATCAAACAGGGGAGACCCACATGGAACTTAAGCCCGTATTTCCTTTCGAGCCGATCAGCACAGAAACGATTCCAGCATCCGATGATTGGGTGGCACAGATTAAATGGGACGGCGTTAGAATGTTAACCTATTTCGATGGAAACGACGTTCGTTTAGTGAATCGCCGATGTAATGACCGTACGAAACAGTACCCCGAGCTGCTAGCAATAAAAACATACTGTTCGGCTTCTTCTGTCATCTTAGATGGTTCATAAGTTGTACTAATGTTTATTTATGTGCAGTAATCAAATAAAAAGCCAGTCTAACACATTATGTTTGTGTTTGGACTGGCTTTTGTTTATTGTCAGTTAGCCACCCATCCTCTCTCAGGACACCTCAGAACAATGGATACTTTGGCTACTGTTTATGGATGGGAGGCGTACTGCTTGCTGCTAGTTAAAGCAATCACTTCGCTGGAGGAATACTTTGCGGATTATTAAACACATTCTTAGGGTCATACTTAGCCTTTACTCTCCGTAATCTTTCATAGTTCTTGCCATAGTAAACTGAGCCGGAGTTTTTAATCCCTTGATCTGGTACGTTAATGTAGGAACCTACAATATACGGCTGTAACTTCCGGCGTGTTTCCCGAGCTAAGGCAATGTTTTTAGCGGCATTTGATTGTTTAACCCATGAGCTATTCCATTCAACATAGTAATCTGCTTTCCGCCAATAAAACGCGGTAGCTCTAGGTGAGACACGGCTCACAGCACCGCCCCAATTGAGGAAATAGAACCCAGCAGGCGTATTCCCCTCTGCCTTTTCTAAAAACTCGCGCATCGCTTTAAACGCTTTGTCCGGGAAAGGGCGCCTCCCGAAACCGCTGGAGAATTGATTGCTGAACTTTTGGGTAAGCACTGGATCGGGAGCTAGCATAAATTTGACGACTTTCGTATAGGGAAGCAATCGAATATCTTTTGTCGGAGTACCGATGCTCGTAATAGGTTCTAATAGTCGGAGAGCCTCCTTTTTAGATCCAAGATACAGCCCTAACATACTGACATTGCCGCCTTTTTTGGGCCCAACCGATAACTCGCTGCCCAGTTTTGTACTTACAAAAGGAGCCCATCGTTGCCATACTTTGACTAGCTCTTCAAACTGATTCCAAGGCCAAGTAATTTTAAAAACAGTAGCATTTTGCGGAGCGCGCCGCACTTTAAATTTGTATTTCGTATATACGCCAAAGTTTCCACCGCCACCCCCGCGGGAAGCCCATAGAAGATCACTATGGCTTTTCTTATTGGCCCGAATAACTTTTCCCTTTGCGTCAACCATTTCGAGTCCGAGAAGATTATCGCAGATGAGGCCGGTCGTCCGTTGGAGTGGCCCAATTCCCCCGCCGAGTGTGATTCCGCCGATCCCAACGGAAGGGCTGTCACCAAAGGGAGCCAAAAAACCTTGTCGGGCAAGCGTGTTTACTATTCTTCCCACCCGATTGCCTGACTCCACAACAACTGTTCCGAGTTTTCTATTGAGCTGAATTTTCTTCATCTCACTTACATCAATAACAATGCCTCCATTGACCTGTGACAGATTCGTCTCCAATGCATGTCTTCCACTTCTTGGACGAATGGGGACATTATTTATACGTGCCCATCTTATAGCATTTGCCACATCTTTAGTTCTTTGAGCAAACACAAATACTTTCGGAAATCTGTTCGTATGAGGATCCCAATTTTTTCGTGCCGCATCATACCCCGGATCTCCTTTGAAGATCACACGCCCCGTAAGTCCCGTTTTTGAGATCATAACTCCAACTCCCTATGGGTTACTGACTATCTATGTTGTTCATAAGTCATGCATCATATAACGTATGAAGGATATTTGTCACGGGTATAGGCTTATGCTTATAAGGAGGTAATAAATTTTGAGTCCTTTACAGGGTCAGGGTGAACTCATCATTAATAGCCGTCTTACTTATAGCTGCAGCTATGGAAAAGGCGGTTTTTTGGTTTGTTCTTTTTTAATAATGGCAACAATGAAGAGAACATATCAAACAGGGGAGACCTACATGGAACTTAAGCCTGTATTTCCTTTCGAGCCGATCAGCACAGAAACGATTCCAACATCCGATGATTGGGTGGCACAGATTAAATGGGACGGCGTCAGAATGTTAACCTATTTCGATGGAAATGACGTTCGTTTAGTGAATCGCCGATGTAATGACCGTACCAAGCAGTACCCCGAGCTGCTAGCAATAAAAACGTACTGTTCAGCCTCTTCTGTCATTTTAGACGGGGAAATCATAGCCTTTGATCAAAAGAAGCCTGCCTTTCACGAGATTATGAAGAGGGAATCTTTACGCAAAAGCCAAAGCATAGATCGAGCCGTCACGCAGACGCCCATTACATATATGATTTTCGATATCCTCATGTACAATGACAAGTGGGTCGTGGATAAGCCATTAGCAGAGAGACAGAAGATACTCCAAGATGTGATTACCCCATTGCCCCAATTTCAAATTACACAAAACATTGCGGACGGAAACAAACTCTTCGATGTCATGAAGGAGCACGGTATGGAGGGGGTTGTATGTAAGGACCTCAAGAGTACATATGCCATTGGAGGAAAAGACGGCCGTTGGGTGAAGAAGAAGATTTTCCGCGACTTATTTGCTGTGATTGGCGGGGTAACGACCAGGGCGGGAGTTGTAAACGCAATTTTGCTGGGGTTATACGATAAAGACGGCCGTTTTATCTATATAGGTCACGCCGGAACAGGGAAACTAAGTAAGGAAGATTGGCGTCAATTGACGAAGATCGTTGAACCGATGACGACACCACATAAGCCGTTTATAAACGAGCCTGAACGGAGCAAAGAAGCCATTTGGATCCAACCCAAGTTAACGGCGAAAATACAATTTCTTGAATGGACTCCCCACGGAACGATGAGGCACCCCAGCATTCAAGCTTTCGTTCAAATGGATCTAGCGGATTGCACCTTTTCACAGAATATGTAGTCAATTAAACAGAACCATGCAAAAAAAGCTTATCCTTGAAAATCAAGAATCAGCTTTTTTTCTACGACTGACCAATCAACATACAGCTGTTGAGTAAGGAAATGGGTGCGAAAATCAACTTCAGATTCATCTTTCTCAGCTAAAGGACTGGAGCAACGTTAATCCCCGAAAAAGATTGAATTTGAAAATCTAATGGACTCGACAGCCCTTAATCTACTTCAAATGATGAAAATAAGGTAGATTGAAACCGAATAACGGCGCTGAAGTCCGTAAGCTCGGAATCATCGCTCCAAATAGGCAGTTAAGGGCATCGAGGTCCGTTAAACGTCTATTTCCGGTTGGTATCATTAGCTGTGTGCGTTAATTGGTCCGTCGTAGTTTTTTTTGTGTCTTATTCACATTCACGTTACCGGTTCTTTCGCTTTTTTGGCTCTCGGTTTCGCTTTCGGCTTCTTGACCTCTGTTACGCTGGCGTCCTCACCTAATGCTACTTTTCCATCCGTCGGTTTCGTGGCGTCAAGGCTCGCTTGCAGCGCGGCCATGAGATCAATAACGCTCGTTTTCTGCAGCGTAGGGGCAGCTTGAACTTCTTCTCCAGCCACTTTATGCTCGATTGCTTCCAACAAACGGCCGCGGTACTCATCTTTATATTTTTCGGGTTCAAAAGGTGTCGATAGCTGGCTGATGAGCATCTTCGCCATTTCCATTTCACGCTCGTTCACGGTGACTTTCTCGGGGAGGTTGGGAACTTGCGAAATCGGCCGAATCTCATCCGGGTAAAAAATAGTTTCCATAGCGAGGCAGTTTTCGATAACTCGAATGGCGGCTAGTGAGCTTTTGGAACGGATCGAGACTTTGGCGATGCCGATTTTGCCGGTTTGACGCATGGAATCCAGCAGCAAATGATAGGCGCCAGAGCCAGTATCTCCAGGCCCAAGATAGTAAGTCTTTTGAAAATAAACCGGATCAATATCTGTCAAGTTGACGAAATCCAGAATCTTGATCTCTTTATTCGCTTCGCCCGAGATATTTTCCAATTCATCCTTCTCAAAAATAACGAAACGTCCAGGTTCATACTCGTATCCCTTGGAAATTTCCTCCCACTCTACTTCCTTCTCACAAGTCTGGCATTTACGCACATAGGAGAGCGGTGTAATACAAGTTTTATGTATGTAACGCATGGAGATATCCTTATCTTCCGTAGCCGAAAACATTTTCACAGGCACATGAACAAGTCCGAAGCTAATAGCGCCTTTCCAAACTGTATGCATCTCGTGATTCCTCCTGGGTAATCGTGATTGTACTAGTATTCTCTTGATTTAATGGCTTTATACGGTAGGAATTTAAGAGAATAGATGGCCTCGAGAGTGGGTACTTTAAAAGCGAAGTTGATCACCATGAAGCTAATCTATGCTAAGGAGGGATTCACGGATGGCACAAGATTCAAATGCATCCCAAGATACAGTTAATCAAGGGCAAGATGACCATTTTATGGACATTGACCGCATGATTAACGAAGGCTTGGGAGGCGGCAACGTCACCATGCACAATGGATTAATCGAATCTTCGACAACAGATACGATGGATCATCCGGAATCCGTATTGGATGAGCCATGAACATTCATCGCGCTCAAGAGATTATAGCCGCTGATGAGAAGATTCACGTCGAGCTAAATGGCCTCCCTGTCTGGATCGATAGTGTGGATACCGGCAAAGCAATTGCCAAAGTCCATGCGGAAGAAAACCCGGCCGATTCTCGGGTAGTATCGGTTCAGGAGTTAGAAGAGGTCCATTAGTGGATGTGAAAGAACAGCAAAGCCTGCTCCGAGTTATTTCGGGGCGGGCTTTTTCAATAGATAAGAAAGTATAAGTTTTATACATTTGCTTCGCATCTACCTTGACAAACGCGCTCGTCCCTGAAGGACGACGGAGTCGTTTATCCTTAGATAAAAAAAGTATAACTTTTATACTTTTGCCAGTCGCTCTGTACGAAGGGTTGGTTTTCCGCTGTCAAAGGGGCAGCAGGCAAAAACGTCGTGCGACACGAACTTCAACGAAGCGCAAATCAGCTCTTGTAGAATGGCTGCATTTATACATCCTTTCTACCTCTTATTTAGCTCGGTAAATACAAGCAGAAATGCTGCAATAATACTGTATATTTGCAGGAATTCCTCCCTAATCGTTGGACTCGATTGAAAAGACTGCACTTATGCAGGCTTTTTCAGTAGATAAAGAAGTATAAGCTTTATACTTTTGCTTCGCATCTACCTTGACAAACGCGCTCGTCCCTGAGGTCGACGGAGTCGTTTATCCTTGGTAGATTAAGTAAAATTAGGTTTTATACTCTTGCTCCGCATCAATCTTGATAAACGCGCTCGTCCCTAAAGGACGACGAAGTCGATTATTTAGATTAGAGAGTTGATGTTGCCTGCTAGCGAGGACTATAATAGGAGCAGCACGCGCAAACGGAAAGAAAGGGATGAGATCTACTTGCCTCAATCCATATTTACGTACAACTCCCGGCATGAGGAAGATACCGATAAATTGGGAAGATTGCTGGCCGCCTATTTGCAGCCCGGCACTGTCTTTACACTAGATGGCGATCTGGGTGCGGGAAAAACGAGGTTTTCGCAAGGCTTTGCCAGAGCGATGGGAATTACAGAAATCGTTAATTCGCCTACATTTACCATTATCAAAGAATACGAGGGAGCTGAGCTTCCTTTCTACCATATGGATATGTACCGCATTTCGCAAGAGGAAGCTGATGAACTAGGGCTTGAAGATTATTTTTATGGAGCGGGCGTTACGCTGATCGAATGGTCAAGTTTAATTGAAGACCTTCTGCCGCCAGAGCGGCTAGCCATCACGATTGCCCATCAGGATGATCAAACCAGAGTATTTCACCTGACTCCGCACGGAGACCCGTATCAGAGCTGGTGTGTACAAATGAAGGAGAACGGACATTTACAATGACAGAACGGATAATGAATTTAGGACGATGCTTAGCCATCGATACCTCAACATCTGCAATGACAGTTGCTATTTTGGAAAATGGAAACATGCTTGGCGAGGTCAGCTCCTACGCTGAACGGAATCACTCGATCGGGCTTCTTCCCCATATTCAAGATTTGCTTGCGAGTTTACATCTCAAACCCAAGGACCTTCAATCGGTCGCTGTGGGCCAAGGCCCCGGTTCCTATACAGGGGTTCGTATTGCCGTGTCTGTTGCCAAAACGTTCGCATGGTCGTTAGGTCTGGACCTTATTGGTGTGTCCAGCTTAGAAGCCATGGCGCTTGGTGGCGCTATGAAGGAGCAGAGCGCGACCGGAAATGGGCCGACTTGGGTGGTGCCGCTCATGGATGGTAGACGTAAGCAGGCTTTCACGGCAGTCTACGCCTATGAAGGGGCTACTCCGATATTAGCTAATGGTGAGCTCGGGGCGAATTGGCAAGAAGTTCTGCCTGATGGCATTCGTGTTATTGGATCTTGGACGGAGCAAATTATTAAGCTAGCAGCTTCATCTGCGCAAGAACATAGGCCTCAAGCAATTCTGTTTGTAGGTGAAACCGAGGGGTTTAAAGATGAACTGGCACAATTCGCCGGAGATTGGGACGGAGTCGTTCGTGTCCTTTCCTATGGGATAGAAGCGGAATATATCGGGAGACTAGCCTATCCGAGGCTGGCTAAAGGGGAGAAAGCAGATGTGCATACATTTGTCCCTAATTACACCAGATTACCGGAAGCTGAAGCCAATTTACTGGCCGGAATTAAGACGAAGAAGGGGGATCATTGATGATGGAGCAGCGGCAACCGCAAACAACCGAAAATTCGTTGGTGTTCCGTTCCATGCGAATGGAAGACATCCCTTTTATTTGTGAAATCGAGCAAGAAGCGTTCACGACACCTTGGACAAAAGGTGCATTCGAGAATGAATTAACGAACAATCAATTTGCTCATTATATGATTATGGATATCGAAGGTGAGGTCGCCGGGTATGGCGGCATGTGGCTCATCATGGAAGAGGCGCATGTCACGAATGTGGCAGTTCGGGATACGTATAGAGGACGTAAATTAGGGGAACGTTTGCTTCGGGAGCTGATGAAAACAGCTGCTTTCCTAGGGGCTATTCGAATGACACTTGAGGTTCGAGCTTCGAACTACGTTGCGCAAAATTTGTATGAAAAAGTCGGATTCCGCTCTGTTGGCGTACGTAGAGGGTATTACACGGATAATCGCGAGGATGCTGTCATTATGTGGGCAGACTTGCCTAAGAGAAGAAAGGATAGTCTCGGGGATTGAGGCTTTCGGATAGGTGACGAATTTGACTAGAGAAGTAGGACAAGAGTTAGAGAGAGAAGCGGGACAACAGCAAATGAGTGAAACGGGTCAAGAGCAAATGATGAGTGAAACAGGTCAAGAGCAAATGAGTGGAACGAGGCAACAGATAGATAAGGATGTGCTAAAAAGTAAAACAGGCCAACAGCAAAAGGAGGCTACCGTCACGAAGCCGGTTTATATTTTGGCCATCGAAACGAGCTGTGATGAAACCTCCGTAGCCATTGTCGAAAATGGTAAAATCATTCGTTCCAATGTGATTTCCAGTCAGATCGAAACCCACCAACGCTATGGCGGTGTGGTGCCGGAGGTGGCTTCCCGCAAGCATGTGGAGTCGATCACATGGATGCTGGAGGAAGCCGTAGAGAAAGCGGGCGTATCGCTGCAGGAGCTGTCCGCGATTGCCGTAACCGAGGGACCTGGATTAATCGGGGCCCTGTTAGTTGGCGTCGTAGCGGGCAAAGCGCTAGCCTGTGCCTTGGATCTGCCGCTGATTGGTGTTCACCATATTGCGGGACATATTTATGCGAATCAGCTTGTGCATGAGCTCGAGTATCCGTTGATCTCGCTCGTTGTGTCCGGCGGACACACCGAGTTGATTCTGATGGAGGAGCCGGGCCAGTTCCGTATCATCGGGCGAACACGCGACGATGCGGCTGGCGAGGCCTACGACAAAATCGCGCGGGCGATGGGCCTGCCTTACCCGGGCGGACCGCATGTGGATCGGCTTGCGCAGGAAGCCGAGTCCGAGATCAAGATGCCTCGCTCGTGGCTCGAGGCAGACTCTTACGACTTCAGCTTCAGCGGATTGAAATCCGCTGTGCTGAACGTCGTCAACCAGAGCAAGATGCGCGGCGAGGCCGTTCAAGTCGCGCAGATTGCCAAGGGCTTCCAAGCCTCCGTCATCGACGTGCTTGTGGAGAAGGCTGACCGCGCCGTACGTGAATACGGCGCGAAACAGCTGCTGCTCGCGGGCGGCGTTGCCGCGAACAAAGGCCTGCGCAGCAAGCTCGCCGAGCGCTGCGAGCAGCTGAATGTGCCGCTGCTCGTGCCGCCGCTCGGCCTCTGCACAGACAACGCTGCGATGATAGGTGCAGCCGCTTTTCTCAAGTGGGACAAGCAGGAATTCGACTCCATGGAACTGAAGGCAGAACCTCAACTCAAGCTGGAAGAGTGGTAAGGGCAATAAAATAAATTTTCTGACAACTGTATTGACTTTGTTAAAACTGCATATTATAATCACAATCAATACTTTCAAACGCAACGAACGGGATTAGTAAGGAACAGCAGTTTCGCTCAGAGAGCTGTGCGCTTGGTGAAAGCACAGACGAAACGGTACCTGAACTCGCCCGGGAGCGGTAAGGCTGATAAGGATGCCAAGGATCCAGCACCCAAGTAGGTCTTGACGGTTGACCCCCGTGATCAGGTACATGAGTGGTTTCGAGTGTAACAGCTCGGATCAATTAGAGTGGTACCGCGGAAGGTTCAAGCCTGTCGTCTCTTTTATAGAGATGGCAGGCTTTTTTGGTTGTTCTGGAACTTGAAGCGAACATGAACAAATGCGATGAAGGAATACGAATATAACAAACCAGATGGGCAAGAGAAGTAAGTAAGGAAAACATACACAAAACGCGATGGACAAGAGTAGTAAGGAAATCATACACAAAAACGCGATGAACAAGAGTAGTAAGGGCTCACTTGTACGGTACAGAAAGCTGCGGGTTGATGCGACGCAGACCGTGAATGCCCCGAACTCGCTTGGAAGCGGTCATCTTGATCAGCCAGTTAAACGCTGTTAGGGATGAACGGATGACCTCCGTGATCGGGTGACATAGCCAGCTCTTGCTGCGCTATGTCTGAGGTGGACTCCGTGACTTGGAGCCAACAAGAGTGGTACCGCGCTGGGTGAAGACCCGTCGTCTCTTATGTGAGATGACGGGTCTTTTTGTTGTTTTGAGGTGGCTTCTCAATCGACTGAAATCAGCCAGCTGACCTGCTTCCACCGATGTGAGCTTCTGTAAAGATGAAAAACATCACTAAAGTAACGTGGAGACGCATAAATCAGTCGTAGCACGTTTTATTTTCAGCTTTAAACTAATTCAAACCATAAAAGATAATTGCCAGCAAGTCTGGCCCAACCTTGAGGAGGAATAACCATGGAAATCAACAACACTAACAACAATCGACGTATTCGCATTTTTGATACGACACTTAGAGATGGCGAACAGGCGCCAGGAGCCTCCCTTTATCCGGAAGAGAAGATCCGTATCGCAAGGCAGCTTGCGAAAATGGGCGTGGATACGATCGAGCCGGGCTTCCCGATTTCAAGTCCTGGCGATTTTCAGGCGGTGCAGCAAATTTCACGGGAACTGCAGAACATAGAGATTTGCGGCTTCGCCCGCGCTGTTAAAGCGGACATTGACTCGGCGATAAAAGCCACACAGGATGCTGCTTCAAGACGGATTCACATGTTCCTGTCCTCATCGGATATCCATCTGGATTTTCAACTTCGCAAATCCCGTCAACAGGTGGTAGAGATGGCTCGCTCCATGGTTGCCTATACGAAGCAATTCGTGGATCGGATCGAATTCTCGCCGATGGACGCAACGCGAACAGGGGACGAATTCCTGTTTGAAGTTCTCGAGGCAGTCATTGCAGAGGGAGCAACTATACTGAACATCCCTGACACTGTAGGCTACGCGCTTCCAGAGGAATATGGGGCTATGTTCCGCAGGGTGCGTCAAAGTGTAAGAGGCGGCGACACCGTGGAGTACAGCGCGCATTGCCATAATGATCTGGGTCTTGCTGTCGCGAACAGCCTTGCGGCTATTGCTGCAGGAGTCACTCATGTGGAAGTAACCGTTAACGGTGTAGGGGAACGCGCTGGCAACTGTTCGCTCGAAGAACTCGTTATGGCGATTGAGACGCGCAAGCAAATCATGGGTGTGGAAACAGGGATCGTATCCAGTGAAATTTTCAACACATCCAAAATGGTCAGCCGCATCATGGGCTTCCCCATTGCTTACAATAAGCCGATTGTCGGCCGCAATGCCTTCCAGCACGAAGCGGGTATCCATCAGGATGGGCTGCTGAAAAATCGCAATACGTACGAAATTATGGATCCGGAAAAGCTGGGCATTCCACGGTCCATGATCATCCTTGGCAAGCATTCGGGTCGTCATGCGCTGAAACATCGCGTAGGGCAATTTGGCATAGAGCTTACGGGAGAAGAACTGGATACACTTTACACCAGATTCAAGGAAAAAGCGGATGACCAGAAAATGGTGACAGACGACCAACTCATGGAGCTTGTAGGATCTACCGTTAATGGGCAAATGGAGCCATTTACACTGACGCATATGCAAGTCGTTTCTAGCAGTGATCGCAATCGGGTCGCCTCTGTGTCGGTCAAGAACAATCAAACAGGTGTTGAAAATGTTTACTCGGGGACAGGTGAAGGCCCAATTGAGGCAATCGTGCAGTGCCTTAGACAAGCGATTCCGATGGCTGTAGATTTCTCCGATCTGGAGCTTCACTCGTTATCCACAGGTGAAAAGGCAACTGGAGAAGCGGAAGTCACCATCTCAGTGGGCGGCCAAACTTATAAAAACACAGGTATTGACCAGGATGTGCTTGTGGCGGTAGCGAAAGCTTTTATCTCAGCCTGCAACCAAGCCATTCGTATGCAAAATAGTATAGCGGCTCCAACAGAAGCCACAACAGCGTCATAAACAAGCAGACGGTCTCAAATTGTAAGAAAACTTAGATATATACACAGCTTGTGTGCAAAGTTATTCACATGCCCTGTGTACAATGTGTATAACTAGAGCAAACCCACGGTTACCAACGATTTTAAAAGAAGATGGAGAAGAATAACTTTTTATCATTTTTTTGTGGATAATGTGGATAAGATTGTGGAAAACGAAGGAATAGCGCAGAGAGAGGCGAATTTTGCCTCTCTTTTTTTGTGGATAACGATGTGGATAAGTATTGGGCCTAAAATCATTCTACTTTAAATTATCGGAACAATCCGGCAGTGGATAGCTTTTCACTTGGATGAAAATGCTAAAAGCAAAAACAGTTGGTGAATGCATTTGAAACTAAAAATAGCAGGCATTATTGTGGGCATCTTGACTTTATGGTTGGAGTTGTCCACAAGCGCGGAGGGAATAGAAGCTGGTATCGGCACATCCATCCACAATGGCGTAAAGTCCAAACAGGTAACGGTGGTTTCGATACCGGGTTTATCGTTCATGGAGCTCAGACCAGATCAACTTGTGGAGCTCCCCCATTTACGGCGGTTGACGGAATTAAGTGCAGTTGGAGCTATGAACATTCGCACATCGAGCCGAACGATGAGAGATGTGTATGTCTCGTTGGGAACAGGAGCACCTTCCATAGGAGTTGCAGAAGTGCAGGCTTTTGCAGCAAAAGAAACCAGGCAAGGCATTCAAATTTCCGAACTTATGAATCGTTACATAGGCCGCTATGGGGAAGATAAACCGATTGAGCCTGACTCTGTGCTGGTGCCTGACATCACGATGCTGCAGCGGGCTAATGAGAAACAAGGGTATGGAACAGGCATCCTAGGGGAACTGTTGAAGGAGTATGGTGTTTATCGTTCTGTGCTGGGAAGCAGTGATTTAGGGAAGAGATCAGGCATCGAAGAAAAGAAATTGCGGCGGTACAGTCCGTTCATGCTGATGGATTCTAATGGTTTTGTGGACAAAGGTGCCCTCGGAGATGACGTTGTAACTGTGGTTGTGGATAGACCCTATGGTGTTACAACCAATTATGCACAATTGCGTTCTTTGTGGGAAAAAAGGAAGCTGCCCGGCATTGCACTAATCGAATTAGGTGATTTGTATAGACTATACTCGGATCAAGAGCATTACACGGAGGAACGTTTCACACAGTTGAAAGGACAAATCTTGAAGGAGATGGACGAGTGGATTGGGCAAGTGATGGCAGGGATGACGGAGGAGGAAAGCTTGTGGATCTTCTCTCCGGAGGTGAATAATGAGGCGGCTAGAGCAAAAGCCTATTTATCTCCTATCCTTCATTACACGACCGACAGCAGAGGGGCAATTCTGGTTTCGGAATCTACTCGCAGGCAGGGTGTGGTCACGGCGCAAGATTTCACAAGTTCGCTGCTAAAAGAGTTCAACATCCCGGTGCCGAGTGGGCTGATGGGCATTCCTTTATCCTATATGGGGAAAAGTGATGTTCTTGCTGGACTGGTCAGGGAACAGAGCAGCATGCAGATGATTTACCGCAGTAGGCCGCTGCTTCTATATCCTTTTGTTACTTATGAAATGCTCATATTGCTCTTGAGTTTGATGTATGGTCTGTGGATTAAAAAAAGACTGGCAGACCGTGAATATCTCGAAGGAAAGGCTTTGCCTTGGCACAGGAGTGTGCGCACGCTGCTCTTCTCGTTGCTTACGGCTCCTGGAGTTATGCTGTTGACGGGCTGGTTGGTTGTTCCTCTCACAACAAAAATAGGGGTAGAAGGAACGATGCGTGTGCTGATTGCCGTTTTTATAATGTGCACGCTGCTTATTTCTGTTGTTATGGAAAAATGCCGCCTATCCACAGCTATGATCTGGCTTGGTCTTGGGAACGCGTTGATCATAACGCTGGATGGCAGTACAGGGGCCCATGCCATGAAGTATTCCATTCTGGGTTATGATCCGATGATCGGCGCCCGCTACTACGGCATCGGGAATGAGTACATGGGCGTCTTGATCGGCGCCCTAGTTCTAGGCGTGACGGCGGCTATGCATCGCCGTCATGGGGCTTCGCCTGCCGCGGCGCCGCTCGTGTGCGGGGCGTTTTTGCTCGTGACGGCCTGCCTAGCGGCACCGTCACTCGGCGCGAACGCGGGCGGCGCACTGAGCGCCGCGGTCGCCTTCGGCGTAGCCGGCGCGCATTGCTTCGCCGGCGAGGGCTGGCGCGAGCTGCGCCTAGGCAGGGGCGCAGCCCTGCTGTCGGCGCTGCTCGCGCTGGGGTTTGGGGCGCTGTGGCTGCTCAACAGCGCCGATTCTCCCGCGGCGGCCTTCGCGCGGGAGAGCCATGTCGGGCGTGCGTTTCACGCGCTGCACGCCGGGCACTTCGATCAGATCGGACAGCTGATCGAGCGCAAGCTGCGGATGAACGTGCATTTGCTTCGTGCATCCGTTTGGAGCAAAGTGCTCATCACCAGCCTCATTGTGATGGCTGTTCTTGTGCTCCGTCCACGCGGCCATCTTCGCTTGTGGCAGCACAAATACCCGTACTGGATGTACGGGTTCTCGGCCAACATGATCGGAGCCATCGCAGCGCTGCTGCTTAATGACTCCGGCATTGTGGCAGCGGCTACGATGATCGTCTTCGTAGCTGTACCGATGCTGCTGCTGCGACTGGGGGAGCTGGAAGCTTCTTAACGTCTTCATGGAAAATCCCATTGGATCGGCTGGAGTAAGGCTCACATATTTGGAAATAAGAGCCTCCAGAAGCTTCTATTTCAACAAAAACTGGCTAATGATGGGCGATAAGAGTCTCCAGAGACTCTTATTTGATCCCGAACACAGCGCATACAGAGCTTTCCGTGGAAATAAGAGCCTCCAAAAGCTTCTATTTCAACAAAAACGAACTAATGATGGACAATAAGAGTCTCCAGAGACTCTTATTTGATGCCGATCACAGCGCATATGGAGCATTCCGCGCAAATAAGAGCCTCCAGAAGATTCTATTTCAACAAAAACTGGCTAATGATGGGCAATAAGAGTCTCCGGAGACTCTTATTTGATGCCGAGCACAGCGCATACGGAGCATTCCGTGGAAATAAGAGCCTCCAGAAGCTTCTATTTCAGGCTAATGATGGGCAATAAGAGTCTCCAGAGACTCTTATTTAACAATTGCTCGGAAAAAAGAAGTCGAAGTTAGCACAGAGCAGAGCAGAAAGGGGATTGGCATGGGTGAACAAGCGGCGCTTTGCGGTGTCAGTATGTTAGACAAAAAGACCTGAGGCAGAGCCTCAGGTCTTTTACAGTAGATAAGACTTCTATGCCGCGTTGCGGCACCACTGATGTATGAAAATTTTTAATTTTCAGGGCAGAAAGTATAAGTTTTATTACACTTCGCGTCATCAGTCTTGACAAACGCGCTCGTCCCTGAAGGACGACGGAGTCGTTTATCCTTGATGATTGACTAGCAAATTAAGTGCAAACAAAAATCTAAATCCGCTTGTAGATGTTGTTTCATCAAAGCTTCTGCTTGGTCGCCATCTCTTGCTTTAATGGCCTCATAGATATTCTCATGCTCATCAATTAAGAAGGGCCGGTTGTAGTAAACAACGGTACGACGAAAAAGATAGATGATGGACTGCATACGATCGATGATATCGATCATGAACGGATTGTTACTTGCCTGTACGATGATCTCGTGAAATTTCTCGTTGGCCTTCATAATATCTTCCACAGCCCCTGTTCGGCCAATCCTCACACACTCAAGAAGAGACTGTAACTCGCTTTCGGGAAGATAAGTTGCAGCACTTCGAGCAGCGGATCCTTCTAACAGCATACGTACTTGAAACGTATTTCTCAAATCCTTCTCAGAAGGATTAATGACCATTTTATTTGCTATAAGTCCTTCTTGTTCCAATTTACGTATGGATTCACGAATCGGGGTTCGGCTAACTCCTAATTCAGAAGCAAGCTTTTCCTCAACAATTTTGGATCCGCGAGGAATTTCGCCTTGTAAGATCATATCACGAATAATTTCATAGGATTGGTTGTAAGCAGGACGAGATTTTTCATTGTTCTTGGCCAAATTGTCCACCTCTTCGAAGGTCCGAAATCTAAACTAAAATAATAATTATACTTCTTTTATTTATGAAAGTATAGACTAGCGCTTTAATAAAATTAATATTAAGATAATCGTATCCGAAATTGATGAAATTGTATACAAAAACAAATCGAATTGAATACATTTCGGTGTGGCATAATAGGTTAACCGTTGCATTCTGCTAAAGAGTTCAAGCTTTGATTTTTATCATAAACACATGTTTGCCAAAACATTCATGAGAAGCTAGAGGCTATTCAGCTGACATGTGAAAGCGCAATCAATAGGAGGAATAGAAATGAGTAAAAAAATTGGGTTTATAGGCTTAGGCATCATGGGAAAACCAATGGCTATCAATCTTTTGAAAGCCGGATATGATGTAACCGTAACCGATTTAAATAAAGAGGCTGTGGAGCAAGTAGTTAAGTCAGGTGGCCTTGCTGCTGCATCTCCCCAAGAGGTAGCAGTGACTAGTGACGTTATTATCACCATGCTTCCGAATGCGAACATTGTTAAAGGTGTTATTTTTGGAGAAAACGGGATTTATAAAAGTGCAAAAGAAGGTACGGTAGTGATTGATATGAGTTCCATCTCACCTGTAGTTTCCAATGAAATTGCTAATGAGCTAGCTAAACAAGGGATTGAAATGTTAGATGCCCCTGTAAGCGGAGGGGAACCCAAAGCTGTAGATGGCACCTTGGCCATTATGGTAGGCGGTAAGGAAGAAGTTTATGAAAGTGTGAAAGATGTGCTTTTCAGCATGGGAAGCGCTGTTACCTTAGTAGGCGGAAACGGATGCGGCTCTACGGCTAAATTAGCCAATCAAATTATCGTAAATCTCAATATTGCGGCTATGTCGGAAGCGCTTGTTTTGGCTGCAAAAGCCGGAATTGATATCGATAAAATGTATCAGGCGATCAGAGGCGGGCTTGCTGGGAGCGCTGTACTTGATGCAAAAGTTCCGTTAATCCTCGATAGAAATTTCGTTGCCGGAGGAAGAATTGATATTAACCTTAAGGATATTACCAATGTCATGGAAACAGCGCACGCAATCGGAGTTCCGCTGCCGCTATCAAGCCAATTGCTTGAAATTTTCCACGCGTTGAAAGTCGATGGCAAAGCTAGTCATGATCATGGCGGAATTGTTCAGTACTATGAAAAACTTGCACAAGTTGAAGTAAGGAGGGCGTAACAAATGAGTACGAGCACAATAAGTGTCTCATTCCTCGAATCGCAATTGCCCCCAGAATGGAAAGGCAGCGATCTTCGTGGGCAAATCAATCAAATCAATCAATCCCGCAATAAGAAGATTATTGTGCTGGACGATGATCCGACAGGTGTACAAACCGTACACGATATCGATGTATTGACGCAGTGGGACAAGGAATTATTGCGTGAAGCTTTCAATAATCCGGAAAAAGTTTTCTATATTTTAACCAACACACGCGCTTATCAAGCGGCCGAAGCGGAACGGATCAATCGTGAAATTGCCCAAAATGTACAGGCTGTAGCAAGTGAAACAGGAATCGGCTTCGTCTTCGTCAGCAGAGGCGATTCTACATTGCGCGGGTATTATCCATTGGAAACCGATACGCTAACGGATGAGATTCGCCGAATGACGGGACTGGAATATGATGGGCATTTGATTATCCCGGCTTTTTTTGAAGCAGGCCGTATGACTTATCACGGTACCCACTACCTCAAAGAAGGCGACGCGCTGCTTCCTGTTCACGAGACGGAGTTTGCCAGAGATAAGGTCTTTGGCTATGCGCATAGTGATTTAACGCAGTGGGTTGCAGAAAAAACGGATGGACGAATTAAGCCTGAAGATTGCGTTGTGATTACGCTTGAACAGGTGCGCCGCGGGCCGGATGCAGTGGAAGAAATGCTGCTGCAAGTTAAGGGGAATGTTCCGGTTATTGTGGATTGCTTATCCTACGCAGATCTGGATGTCCTATCCTTCGCGCTATTGCAAGCTGAGAACAAAGGCAAGAAGTTTATTTTTCGTACGGCAGCCTCTTTTGTAAAATCATACGGGGGCATCGCAGATCAAGATATTTTGCCGAAAGAAAAGCTAGTGGCCAAAGGACAAGAATCACACGGAGGGCTTGTGGTGGTCGGCTCTCATGTCCAAAAGACGACACGCCAATTGGAACAATTGCTTGCAGGCACTAACATCATTTCCTTGGAAATGGATGTCAATAAAATTTTGAATCCAGCTGAAAAGGCTGAGGAATCGAAGCGGCTTATTAACCAAGTGAATGAACACATTGCCAGAGGACAAAATGTGGTTGTATTCAGCAGCCGCAAACTAGTTGCCGTCCAAACCTCCGATGGAAATTTAAACATCAGCCAAACCGTATCGGAATCACTGGTTAAAATTGTGAGCTCCTTGGATATTGTACCTAAATTCATCATTGCAAAAGGAGGAATCACCTCAAGCGATGTTGCCACCAAAGGACTGGGCATTCGCAAAGCGAGAGTCATTGGACAGGCTGCAGCGGGTATTCCAGTTTGGCTCACAGGTGAAGAGGCCAAATTCTCAGGCATTCCGTATATCGTGTTTCCGGGTAACGTAGGAAGCGATACAACGCTGCTTGAGACTGTTCTAAAAATCGAAGGCTAATTCAACCATATTGAAATTGAAGGGGCTAATAAAGATGCTTGTGAATACCAAAGATGTATTAAAAGAAGCTCAAAGAAAAAGTTATGCTGTGGCTGCTTTTAATGTATTCAATCTAGAAACCGTTCAAGCGGCTGTAAGGGTAGCAGAACATGAACATCAGCCGGTCATTATCGCCTTAGGAGAACGCTACTTTCCAACGGTAGATGTGGAAGGATTTGCTGCGATGGTTCGAGCATTAGCTTCCAAAGCTAGCGTACCTGTTTCGCTTCATTTAGATCACGCTTATGAAAAGGAATCTATCGTCCGGGCGATTGAGAATGGTTTTACATCGGTGATGTATGACGGCTCCAAATACGAGCTTAATGAAAATATTTTACGGACAAAAGAAATCGTAGACCTTGCTCATCAGGCAGGCGTATCGGTAGAGGCTGAAATTGGATCATTAGCAAGAGGTGCTTTTTCGGACGAAGAAGAAGGGGATGGAACTCTGACAGATCCGCAATCCGCGAAAGAATTCGTCGCAGCAACAGGGGTGGATTTCTTGGCAGCCGCGATTGGCACGGTACACGGTATGTATCAAGGTGAGCCCAATATTAACCTTCCGCTTTTGGAGAAAATACGTGATGTTGTTGATATTCCGCTTGTCCTTCATGGGGGATCTGGAACACCTGATGAAATGATCAGGCAAACGATTAAACGCGGCATATGCAAAATTAATGTCAACACGGAAGTGTCGATGGCAGCAGTAAGCTATTTGCAAAATCAGTCTGATAACAAATCAATGCCGCATCTTTCTTCCATAATGTCAGATATGCAAGCTTCAATGGAGCCTGTGATGACTAAATTCGTCAAATTATTTGCTTACTAAGATGCTTCAATTGGTAATCGCTTACAACTAAAAAGGGGGCAAAAAGAATGGTTTCTATATTTGGATTAAGCCATGACATAAGTTTATTGCTATTTGCTTTGATTTCCATTGTAGGTTTAATTGTATTGATTGCAAAGTTTAAAACAAACCCATTTATCGCACTGATTGTCGCTGCGTTGTTTATGGGATTGATTTCGGGAATGAAGCTGCCCGATATTGTTAAATCCTTTCAAGACGGGGTAGCTAGTACGCTTGGTTTTATTGCCATCGTGATCGGACTCGGAACGATGCTCGGGAAAATGATGGCCGAGTCAGGAGGAGCTGAACGTATCGCCCGAACGCTTATACGTGCTTTTGGCGAGAAGAATGTCCACTGGGCGATGATGGTAGTGGCTGTCATTTGCGGAATTCCTGTATTTTTCCAGGTTGGGGTTGTCTTGTTAATTCCGCTTGTATTCGTGATTGCCAAGCATACCGGCACTTCGCTAGTCAAAATCGGTCTTTCTTTAGTTGCCGGTCTTGCCGTTGTTCACAGTCTTGTTCCGCCGCACCCTGCTGCTATGCTGGCGGTTGGTATTTTTCACGCAGATTTGGGTAAGACGATCCTGTTATCTATTTTAGTAGCTATCCCTGCTGCTGCGGTAGCGGGCCCGATCTATGGCTCTTACATTGCTAAGAAAGTTATTGTAGAACCAACGGGTGAACTGGTTGAGCAATTCACGAAGGCTCAGCAAAAGGAGCTGCCTGGTTTTGGCATTACGCTGCTTACTATTTTACTTCCAGTTATTTTGATGCTGCTTGCTACTCTCGTGGATGTTACGCTTCCTGCTACTAGTGGATTACGCATCGTTGTTGATTTTATTGGAAGTCCGGTCGTAGCACTCCTCATTTCACTGGTATTTGCTTTTTATTCATTTGGCTTTGCCCGCGGCTTTGATAAAAACGATCTTTTAAAGTTTACGAATGAGAGTCTGGGACCTGTCGCTTCTATTATTTTGATTATTGGCGCAGGCGGCGGCTTCAATAAAATATTGACTTCAAGCGGAGTAAGTGAAGCGATTGCTAAACTGGCTACAGGCGCACATATCTCGCCTCTTGTATTAGCCTTTGTCATCGCCGGCATTATCCGAGCAGCGGTTGGATCTGCTACTGTCGCTATGACAACATCAGCAGGTATCGTTGCCCCGCTTGTTGCAACAATTCCCGGTACAAGCCCAGAACTGTTAGTGCTTGCAGTAGGAGCAGGTTCTATCATGCTTTCTCATGTGAATGACTCCGGGTTCTGGTTGATTAAAGAGTTCTTTAATATGTCGGTGGCCCAGACGCTAAAAACGTGGACCGCTATGGAAACTATCTTGTCCTTCGTTGCTTTTGGCATTGTTTTGCTGCTTAGTTTGGTTGTGTAAGGGAGGAATTCCATAAATCGTTTTTAAACCATGTCTGATTGAAGTACTGTAGGTTGTCTAACAATAAAAAAGGAGTTAAGCCGTTTATATAGGCTTAGCTCCTTTTTTTGGTGTCTTCGGGTATTTTCTGGAGCGATTATTGGTAAAGTTGAGTGTGAGGGCAGGTAGATAATTAAGAATAGGTTCACTGGCGGGTGAACATTAATTGTTTGACCTGCCGTAACCATATGACGTGCTCCGTTATCGGAGTGTATCCGCAGAAAAGTTTGGTGCGAGGGCAGGTAAAAAAGTATTTTATTCAAATACTGATAAACAGCTGGTCGAATTCAGCTCTGTGGAGTGACTTCGGACATATAAGCTGCTAATCTGCGGATCATAGGGAACGAGGGGCCGCTATTTCGGTAATTATGCCGATTCCGGACCGGTACGCGGAACGTGGGTGCGCTATTTGGCGTTTTTCCGGTTTTTACACCTCGAAAGCGGGAAATAGAGGATCCTCGTTCCGCGAAAACATGAAATACTCGTTTTTGAGCTAAATAAGGCATCTACGTTCCGCTAAAATATAGTGATGTCTTATATGAATCGATAAATATCGCTACGCGAGGAGTATCTCCCACTCCCCATAACAAGCAGCGAGCGAGCTCTTCCGTTCATCGACCGCAGCGGTCTTCTCCTGAACGAGCACGTAGTCATTGTACACTGCTGGGTCTGCAAGCTCCGCCTCCAGGGCGGACACTTCGTCTTCCAGCCGAGCGATGTCGAGCTCGAGCTGCTCGAGCTTGCGCTGGCGGCTGCGTTCTTCGCGCTTTGCCAGCTTATCCGCTTCATACCCGCCGCCGCTGACGGTGTCACTCTTTCCAGCACCAGCACCAGCGCCGCTGCCTCCAGCAGCCTTCTTCTCCGCCTCTTTGGCCAGCCGCTTCGCTTCCATCTCAGCGAGCTCGGCCTTTTTCTCCACATAATCATCGTAATTGCCGAGATAGCTCGTAAGTCCATCCTTCTGCAGATCCAGCATGCTCTCAGCCATCTTGTTCAGGAAGTAACGGTCATGGGAGATGAAGAGAAGAGTCCCCTCGTAATCCATCAAGGCAGACTCCAAAACCTCTTTGCTGTACAAATCCAAATGGTTGGTAGGCTCATCGAGGATCAAAACATTCGCTTTTTGCAGCATCAGCTTGGCTAAGGCCACTCGGGCTTTTTCCCCGCCGCTTAAGGCAGCGACCTTTTTGAACACGTCTTCGCCGCTAAAAAGAAAGCTTCCAAGCACCGTCCGAATGCGTGCTTCCTCCAGATGCGGATAAGTATTCCACACTTCCTCAAGCACGTTGTTGGTCGGAGTCAGTCCGGTTTGCTCCTGATCATAGTAGCCAATCGTGACGCCAGCGCCCCACTTGAAGGTGCCTGCGTCTTGTTTGTGCTGACCAATTAATGTTTTGAGCAAGGTGGATTTACCTACACCGTTCGGTCCAATGAGTGCAGCGGTTTCCGAACGACGAAGCTGGAAGGTGACGCCATCAAGCAATCGGTTCTTTCCATCATAGGAAAGCGCCAAACGGTCAACCTGCAGCACTTCCTTGCCGGAAGTTTGCTCGATTTCAAAAGAAAACGAAGCCCGCTTCAAATCCCCCATCGGCTTATCGAGTCGATCCATTTTTTCCAGCTGTTTGCGGCGGCTTTGCGCTCTCTTCGTCGTGGAAGCTCGCACAATATTGCGCTGAACGAAATCCTCCAGCTTGGCAATTTCATCCTGCTGCTTTTCGAACTGCTTCATTTCGATCTCATAATTAGCTTCTTTAATCTCTATGAATCGGGAGTAATTCCCGGTATATCGCTTGGAAGCATTTCGCTCAATCTCATAAATAGAAGTCACCAAAGCATCCAGGAAGAACCGGTCATGTGATACGACCAGAATAGCGCCTGGATAGCCGCGTAAATACCCTTCCAACCAAGTTAGCGTCGGAATGTCCAGATGGTTCGTAGGCTCATCGAGCATGAGAAGATCAGGTTCTTCGAGCAGCATTTTGGCAAGAGCAAGCCTTGTTTTCTGACCGCCGCTGAGCGTTTGGACTAACGTATCCGGAGGAAACTGGCCGAAGCCCATCCCGTGCAAAATGCCGCGGATTTTCGCTTCAATTTCATAGCCGCCATGTTCACGGAACCATTCGGAGCGCAGAGCATAACGATTCATCGTGGTTTCGTACTTTTTTTCGTCTGAGATTAGTTCAGGATCTGCCATTAAGGCTTCAAGTTCACGAAGTTCCCGCTCCGTTTCCAACAAGGAACTAAACACGCTGAGCAGCTCATTCCAGATCGACTTGTCCGTTTGCAGACCGCTATTTTGCTTCAAATAGCCGATTTTCGTTTCTTTCGCCTTGAATAAGTCGCCGCTGTCATAGGACATTTCGCCGGCAATAATTTGGAGCAGCGTCGATTTACCGGCGCCATTCACGCCAACTAAACCGATCCGTTCTCTGTTTTCGATCTGAAGCGTTATATTGGAGAGTACGGAACGTACCCCATAGCTTTTGGAAATGTTAGAAACCTGTAATAGCATCTGCTGCTACCTCCTGCTTATTAATGAAAGGACCCGTCCAAGCCTGCCTGTCGTTCGCTTATAAATCCCATCAATTCATTAGTATACACCATGCGAGGCGGCATCGTATGCTTAATTTTGCATAGATCAGAGTCGGTGGAGGATGGGTAAATGGTACTTTTGAGGCATGCTAAGCATATAGGCTGGATGGAAAAAGGATCGATCACATCTTTACAATTAGGAAGAATGTCCAATCTTCATGGGCGATTCTGACGATATTCTCGGACCATTTTCCCGTAATAACGCTCATTCGACTGGGGTCTTCGGTGCGAGTATAGTTTTTTTCCTTGTTTATGTTAAAATGGGGGAAACCACTCCTCGTTAGGGAAGGGCTGAAGCTAGTATGAACATCCGAGAGCGGAAAATAGAATTACGCAAAGAAATGGAAGGACTGCGCGCCTCCATCATGAATGAAGAACGTGAAGAAAAGCAGCAGCGCATAAATGAAAGATTAAAAAAGCTATGCAGCGATAGGCTTCTTGGGCATGGACAGAATGAAACGTCCGCTCCGCCTACGATCATGAGTTATATGCCTTTTCGGTCTGAGCCGGATGTTGCCCCTCTGATGGAATGGTGTTGGCAGCAGGGAATTCGTGTGCTTGTGCCGAAGGTTGTAGCAGATACGAAGACAATGAATTTGCATGTCATAAGCAGCTATGAAGATGTGGAAAGCGGAGCATATGGCATCAGAGAACCTCGCAGCGAGGTGTCGATTGAGCACGATTTGTCCACCCTATCTATGATCTTAGTGCCAGGGCTTGCTTTTGATTTGGATTTCGGAAGACTGGGCTATGGGGGCGGTTTTTATGATCGCTTCATGCAGCTATTTGCTGCGCGCGGGCTTAAGAGACCATTTGCGGTTGCGGCCGCTTTTGATAATCAATTGATTCCTGCGGTTCCTTCTTCCTGGCATGATTTCCGAGTTGACGGGATCGTCACCGAGAGCAAAATGGTCTTCAAAACAGAATCCTAAAATAGAGGTGAGTGCTTTGCCCGATTTTTCCCCATTAACCCATTTTAATGAGCAGGGACGAGCACGAATGGTCGACATTTCGGATAAAACAGAGACGAAGCGTACGGCTACTGCGCGTTCCACTTTAATTATGAAGAGTGAGACACTTGATTTAATTAAGCAGGGTAAAATGAAAAAAGGCGACGTCCTCGCCGTTGCGCAAGTGGCTGGCATCATGGCCGCCAAAAAAACGTCAGACTGGATTCCGATGTGCCATCCGATAGCACTGACTGGCATTGATATTCAGTTTGCTGATAATGGCAACAATGAACTTTACATAGAAGCAACTGTCCGGACGACGGGCCCGACTGGCGTTGAGATGGAGGCTTTAACGGCCGTATCCGCCGCCGCGTTAACCGTCTACGACATGTGCAAAGCGGTAGAGAAGGATATGATTATCAGCTCCACGCTGCTTGTCCTCAAAACGGGCGGCAAAAACGGGGATTTTCA
The DNA here is from genome assembly GCF_001429545.1 of Paenibacillus sp. Soil787. GTDB lineage: Bacteria > Bacillota > Bacilli > Paenibacillales > NBRC-103111 > Paenibacillus_E. The sequence goes on along the minus strand of NZ_LMSP01000006.1, from coordinate 64,767 downwards.
CAGACAAGATAGTTGACAGTGACGCGACTAGACAGATAAAGCAGGTTTTTTCATAGAAATGAAAGTCGACGATCACTCAGGTTAGTGGGGTTATCTCATTCAGTTAACAAGGGAGAGGTGACGAAGGATGCACTGGAAAGTTGCGATTTTGACAGCCAGTGACCGCGGTTACCGAGGAGAACGAGAAGACACTAGCGCTCAGGTAATCCGCGAGCTGATTGAAGAGGAAATTCAAGGCGAGATCATCGAATACCGGGTCGTTCCGGATGAGATGGATGAAATCATGGCTTCATTAATAGAAATGACGGATTATTATCAGGCAGATTTGATTTTAACGACTGGCGGAACGGGGCTAGCCCCCCGAGATGTGACACCGGAAGCAACGCTCAATGTGATTGACCGGGTTGCGCCTGGTTTTGCAGAAGCTATGCGAATGATTTCGATGCAAAAAACACGGAAAGCCATGCTTTCCAGAGCGGTATCCGGCATCCGCGGGCGCACGCTGATCATTAATTTGCCGGGCAGCCCGAAGGGCGTGCAGGAGAATCTGATGGCGATTATCGATCAGCTTCCGCATGCGCTGGGGATTCTGACAGGCAAAGAAGGTGACCATGGGTGAGCGATTCTAGAGCATTGTTAGGTGAAGATGCAAGTGTTGAATTATCGCTTATGAAGTGCGTTGGGGTCAAGCAAGAAGGTGATCAAGGATGAATAAACATGAATCCATGCTGCGCGAGGTTAAGGTTGAAGATGCTATCGGCATGATTTTGCCGCATGATCTGACTCAGATTTTGCCTGGTGAGTTCAAAGGGCGCCTGTTTCGCAAAGGCCATCAGGTCACGGAGGCCGATATTCCTGCGCTTCTGAGCATCGGCAAAGAGCATATTTATGTGATGGAGCTGCAGCCTGGCTACCTGCATGAGGATGAAGCTGCGCAGCGTATGGCGAAGGCGATAGCTGGAGATCACCTCACGCTGTCGGAGCCGCATGAGGGCAAAGTGAACGTGAAATCGGCGATTCACGGCTTGGTCAAGATCGATAAGGCGTTCGTCGACAGTGTGAACGCCATCGATGAGGTCGTGTTGTCAACGATTCGCAGCAACACGGTCGTTCAGGCAGGCGCTTCGCTAGTCGGCACGCGGGTGATCCCGCTGATTGTGGACGAAGCGAAGGTTGTGGAGGTCGAGCGTCTGGCCGCCGCTCGCCGTGAGATGGGCTTCACCTTGCTTGAGGTGAAGCCGTTTCGCAAGCTGCGCGTGGGCGTGATTACGACGGGCAGCGAGGTCTTCAAGGGCCGAATCAAGGATAAATTCGGCCCGGTTGTGAAGGAGAAGCTCGCGCAGCTCGGCTCCGAGGTAGTAGACCAACGCTTCGCGCTCGACGACAGCGAAGCGATTGTTGGTGAGATCCGCGCGATGCTAGCGCTGGGCGTGGATCTGGTCTTGGTCACGGGCGGCATGTCCGTGGACCCGGACGATCGCACACCGGGTGCGATCAGGCAGGCCGGCGCCCGCGTGGTCAGCTACGGCACGCCGATGCTGCCGGGCTCGATGCTGATGATCGCCTATCTGGGCGATGTGCCGATCATGGGCTTGCCGGGTTGCGTGATGCATGACCCGTACACGTCTTTTGATGTGCTGCTCCCGCGGATATGCGCGGGCGAGACCATCGTGCGCAGCGACATTACGGAGATGGGGTACGGTGGGTTTTATCAGTGCTAGCTAGTGCTACTGCTAGCGCTAAAGAGAATGCGTTCAGACATTTTGCTGCATTTTGTGCAGGTAATTGGTTGAATTTGTTTTGTATCTAGCAATTTACTGCAAAAAGTACATCTCTTTTGGAGCTTAGGTGATATATTGGCTGTTTTTAGCGGATTTTGATGTACAAAATGCAGGTAAAGTGGGCCGTAGAGGTGAAAAGTAGCCAAATAACTGCACTTTTTGCAGCTAATGCAAAAGTGTGGTGACTGAAGTGATGGTATTGACCGCAGTTACCACCCACTAGGTGATTTCGTTGCTGATTTGTGTGTTTGCCAATTTGTTTATATGGTTTTGTTGAAGTCGCAACAAATAATGGAGATGAAGTCCATGTTTCAAAATATCGGTTTCACCGAGCTCTTATTAATAGCGGTCGTTGCTCTTGTACTATTTGGACCGCAAAAGCTGCCTGAAATTGGGCGCGTGCTGGGGCGTACGATCAGGGATTTCAAGAAGGGCGCTCACGCCCTGCTGAACGATGAGCCTGAAGAAAAGGCGGCGCCAAAGCCGGCTGCCGAGGTCAAACCTGCTCCTCAGGTTTCGACTCAAGTCGAAGCGGCTTCGTCAAACGCTGTTGAAGCAGGTGCTCCTTCCGAGAGAGCCGCAGTGGAGTTTATAACGACAGCTCCCTCATTAGTCAAGTCGGCTGTCGAATCAGTTCCAGCCTCACCGGAAGCAGCGGAGTCAGGCTCTTCCGCCACTGCTGAAGCTGTCCATGCGGTCGTCCAGACCGAGAAGATACCGGCACCCGCACTTGACTCATCGGTTGGCGCATCTTCTGCACAATCGGGCTCTTCTGCTGCAACAGCAGCATCCGTTCCGTCGGCAGCAGTGCCCGCTGTAGAAGATCTGTGGGCCAATCCGACGGCACCCGCTCGAACGAGCGCACCACCTGCCTCTCCAGCAGCGGTCTCCGCTGCAGAAGCACCACCTGCCTCTTCAGCAGCAGCGCCCACTGCAGAAGCACCGTCGATCGTGCCGACGGCAACCGCTCGGACGGCCGCACCAGCTGCCTCCAAGGCAGCGCCTATCGCGCCGCCAAGCAACACGCGGCGTCTGCCGGACTAGCCGCTTTCTTTTCAGCATAACAAGTGCTTCAACCGTACAGGTTTGATCCACTAGATCAGGTTGGTGAAATATGACAACGAACGAAGAAATGTCACTCGTAGAGCACCTTGGTGAGCTGCGCAAACGAATCATGTGGATACTGGCTGTCCTGGTCATAGGGATGGTAGGCGGACTAATCAGCGCGAAGCCGATCATTCGTTACCTCAAAAACATTCCGCCTGCTAACAGCATCAGTTGGAACGTTTTTTCCCCTTGGGATGCCCTGCGTTTGTATATGAATTTTGGTTTGGCCGTAGGTATTTTGATTACCCTGCCGGTTATTCTTTATCATATATGGGCGTTTGTTAAGCCTGGCTTGCGTGAGGCTGAGCAGAAGGCTTCGATTATTTATATTCCTTATGCGTTTTTGCTCTTTTTGGTAGGTCTTTCCTTTGGGTATTGGGTTGTTTTTCCGATGGCCTTTTACTTTACTTCCTCCATTAGCCGGAGTCTCGATATCACGGAGATGTATGGCGCGGCGCAATATTTTACATTCATGTTCAATATTATTCTTCCGCTGGCCATTACGTTTGAAATGCCGATTGTCGTGATGTTCCTCACGAAGATTCGCCTTTTGAATCCTAAGCGTCTGCACAAGTTCAGAAGATATGCCTACATGCTGCTCGTTATTCTATCTACGGTTATCACGCCGCCGGATGCGATATCGGCTATCTTAGTGGCTTTGCCGCTTATTGTTTTATATGAATTTAGCGTATTTATGTCGGGGTTCATCTACCGCAAACAGTTGGCGAAGGACGCTGAGTGGGAGCGGGAGTTCGGTCCTAAATGATAAAACAGTCTGCGTAATGTGCAGGCTGTTTTTCTTTTTTTAAAGGGAATATTTGTTTTTCATTTGGGTAGAATGAGGGGGGTGTCCAAAAGTATGAAAAATGTGTAAAAGGACTTGCAAATTACTCCCAGAATGAGTATCATAAGAATTGTTGTTAGCACTAAACACATTCGAGTGCTAATAATCGACAAAACCATTACCAATTTTCTAAAGGAGGCTATTTTTCCATGATCAGACCGTTAGGTGATCGAGTAATCATTGAAGCCGTTGCGAAAGAGGAGACTACAGCAAGTGGCATCGTGCTGCCAGATACAGCTAAAGAAAAACCACAAGAAGGTAAAGTTGTAGCCGTAGGCGCAGGCGCGTTGAAAGATGGCGTACGTGTTCCGCTTGAAGTAAGCGAAGGCGACCGCATCATTTTCTCCAAATACGCTGGAACTGAAGTGAAATACGAAGGCCGCGAACTGTTGATCTTGCGCGAAAGCGACATTCTCGCTGTATTAGCCTAATTTAGCAGGATATAGATCGGCACTGCGTTTACTTAGTTTTTCCGTAAAACTACTTACTATGTACAGGTTCTAAATTAGAGGAGGTTTCCTATCATGGCAAAAGAAATTAAGTTCAGTGAAGACGCACGCCGCGCGATGCTTCGTGGGGTAGATGCTTTAGCTAATGCTGTAAAAGTAACCCTCGGTCCTAAAGGCCGTAACGTTGTTCTTGAGAAAAAATTCGGCAGCCCGTTGATCACTAATGACGGTGTTACCATCGCGAAAGAAATCGAGCTTGAAGATGCTTTCGAAAACATGGGAGCACAACTTGTTAAAGAAGTTGCTACCAAAACTAACGATGTTGCTGGTGACGGTACAACAACTGCAACGGTTCTAGCACAAGCTATGATCCGTGAAGGTCTGAAAAACGTAACTGCAGGCGCTAACCCAATGGTTATCCGCAAAGGTATCGAGAAAGCTGTTAAAGCGGCTGTAGAAGAGCTTCAAGCTATCGCGAAGCCAATCGAAGGCAAACAATCCATCGCACAAGTAGCGGCAATCTCTGCTGCTGACGAAGAAGTAGGCGAATTGATCGCTGAAGCTATGGAAAAAGTAGGTAAAGATGGTGTTATCACTGTTGAAGAATCCAAAGGATTCCTTACTGAACTTGAAGTTGTAGAAGGTATGCAATTCGACCGTGGTTACACTTCCCCATACATGATCACTGATACGGATAAAATGGAAGCTGTCCTTGACAACCCATACATCCTGATCACTGACAAAAAAATCTCGAACATCCAAGAAATCTTGCCTGTTCTTGAAAAAGTGGTTCAATCCGGTAAACAACTTCTGATCATTGCTGAAGATGTTGAAGGCGAAGCACAAGCAACGCTTGTTGTGAACAGACTTCGTGGAACATTCACTTGCGTAGCTGTTAAAGCTCCTGGTTTCGGTGACCGTCGTAAAGCTATGCTTGGCGATATCGCTGCTCTAACTGGTGGTCAAGTGATTACTGAAGAGCTTGGTTTGGATCTGAAATCCACGACTCCTGACCAATTGGGTAGCGCGCGTCAAATCCGCGTAACCAAAGAGAACACAATCATCGTTGATGGCGCTGGCGACAAAAAAGACATCGGCGCACGTGTTACTCAAATTCGCGCACAATTGGAAGAAACAACTTCCGATTTCGATAAAGAAAAACTGCAGGAGCGTTTGGCTAAACTTTCTGGCGGCGTAGCTGTTATCAAAGTTGGCGCAGCAACTGAAACTGAGCTGAAAGAGCGCAAACTTCGCATCGAAGATGCTCTGAACGCAACTCGTGCAGCTGTTGAAGAAGGTATCGTTTCCGGTGGTGGTACTGCCCTCGTTAACGTATACAACGCAGTAGCTAAAGTAGTAGCTGTTGGCGACGAGCAAACAGGCGTTAACATCATCCTGCGCTCCCTAGAAGAGCCAGTTCGCACAATCGCAGCTAACGCTGGTCAAGAAGGCTCCGTTATCGTTGAGCGCCTGAAGAACGAAAAAGTAGGCATCGGCTACAACGCAGCAACTGGCCAATGGGTGAACATGTTCGAAGCAGGTATCGTTGACCCTGCTAAAGTAACTCGTTCCGCACTGCAAAACGCAGCATCCGTAGCAGCTATGTTCTTGACAACTGAAGCGGTTATCGCTGACAAACCAGAAAAAGACAAACCAGGCATGCCTGATATGGGCGGCATGGGTGGAATGGGCGGCATGATGTAAGAAGTGCCCAATTCCCTTGATTTATAAGGGGTTTGAGGTATGGGGATGTCGCGAGGGTAACTAAAGGGTAACATCAGTAGTTAAAATTAGAGGTTTCTCATGAGTTCACTGAACTTATGGGAAGCCTCTTTTTTCTTGGGTTTGGTTACGTGTAGATATACATTCTTCGTGGTGTTGCCAATAAAGATGTATCAAAAATGCCCGTTAATGGCTCTAAAGCCAATTAACGGGCTTCTTCATTGCGAAGCTAATCAATGGATATAAACCAATGATTTTAAATATTTTCAATGATTTTATAATCCATTTTTGAATGAAAATGAAATTAATTCAATGAGTTTGCAATAGTAAAAGCGCTTTCAAACCCGTAGTATTTAGACAAGGAAGCGAGGGGGAAGAGAAAATGACAAAAAAACATGTTCACTCAGTAACAGTTTCAACACTGTCTGATCCCCTGCCATCCGTTGCTGCGAAAACTAAAAAAACGCACTCGGTTTGGAGGGAATACGTTAAATCTCGTTATTTATTCGTTATGTTACTACCCGTAATAATCTGGTATGCCATCTTCGCATACGGACCCATTTATGGGATACAGCTTGCCTTCAAAGAATTTCATATTCTCGATGGAATTAATGGAAGTCCTTGGGTGGGAATGGAAAACTTTAAGTATTTGTTTTTTCAATCTCCAGATTTCTGGTTGGTCATGAAAAATACGGTTCTCTTAAGCCTGTATCATATCGTATTTGGTTTTCCGGCACCAATCATACTGGCTATTTTGTTCAATGAAATCAGATATGACCTTTTCAAAAGAATTGCTCAAGCGCTTACCTATTTGCCGCACTTTCTATCTTGGGTCGTTCTTTCAGGCATAATGTTCATCATTCTGTCTCCTACCACGGGAGTCGTGAATTATGTTATGGCAGCATTCGGCCTCGAGCCTATTTACTTCTTAGGTGACCAAAACTATTTTCGATTTACATTGGTTATTTCTGCGATCTGGAAAGAAATTGGTTGGGGAACGATCATTTATTTGGCCGCACTTGTAAGCATTGATACACAACTATACGAAGCCGCCATTATGGATGGAGCCAATCGCTGGAAGCAGACGCTTCACATCACACTTCCTTGTTTATTGCCGACGATCGCGATTATGTTTATATTCCGAGTTGGCGGAATCTTGGATGCAGGCTTCGATCAGGTGCTTAATCTCTATACGCCGGGCGTTTTCTCGGTAGGAGATATCATTGATACCTTTGTCTATCGGATGGGTATTTCGCAAATGCAATTCAGTCTAACGACAGCCATGGGCTTATTCAAGAATGTGATTGCGTTCGCATTAGTCTTATTAACCAACTACCTTGTTAAGCGTTCCGGACAGGAAGGTTTAATTTAAATGGAAAGGGGTGATTTAAAATGCAAATGACAACAGGCGAGAAATTGTTTCAAGTACTTTTGTTAGTAGGAATTTCCTTACTTTGTATCGTCATGATGTATCCGTTCGTGCATGAGCTTGCTGTTTCCCTCAGTTCTCCGACGGAAGCACTTCGTCAAGGTATTCATCTTATTCCCAAAGAATTTTCGTTTGGTGCGTATAAAGAGGTGTTTTCCTCTAAGGATATATGGAACGGGATGGGAAGCTCACTGTTTCGGACAATTATTGGTACAGTCTTAATGGTATTCTTCATGATGTTAGGGGCTTATCCCTTATCTAAAAAGCATTTGCCGCATCGTAATTTTTACACCATGTTCATTGTGTTTACCATGTTCTTTAGCGGCGGTTTGATCCCCACTTATCTGTTAGTTAAATCCTTACATTTGGTTGATTCCCGTTGGGCTTTGATCGTGCCCTGCTTGATTAATACGTTCTCCATGCTCATTTTGCGAAATTTCTTTATGGCCATTCCGGAAGAGCTGGAAGAGTCCGCGAAGATGGATGGAGCCAATGATATTATAGTGCTCGCCCGGATCATCGTACCTCTGTCGTTGCCTATTCTAGCAACCATTGCTCTTTGGTCCGCAGTCTTTCATTGGAATGCATGGTTCGATTCCCTCATCTATGTGCAAGATCCCACCAAGCAAGTATTGCAGATTTATCTTCGCAAGCTTGTCGTTAGCAATGAGGATACTTCGCTGCAGACACTCATGAATCCGTATGTCACCGGTGAAAGCATTAAAGCAGCGGTCATCATGTTTGTCACAATGCCGATCCTAATCGTGTATCCATTTCTTCAAAAATATTTTGTTAAAGGCGTTATGGTCGGATCACTGAAAGGTTAATCGCTATTGGATAATCCGAAGCTTGGTACCAGCCTTAAATCAGCTTCGTTTCATCATATAACTTGTCTTTATACGAAAAGGGAGGATTTATCGATGAAGAGTACGCAAAAAAATGTAGCCGTATTACTTTCCGCATTGATGACCGTTGGAACATTGGCAGGTTGTGCAAGCAATAAGTCAGCAGATGTAGCATCACCCGCAGCAACTGCTGCGCCAAGTGTTGCACCTAAGCCAGAGCCACCGATTGAAATTACTTGGACGGGGCGCTGGCCGCCGAACACTTCTGACAACGTTGTACAGAAATATCTTGAACAAAAGTACAACGTGAAAATTAAGAACATTAACTTAGACCTAGCTACGTGGCAAGATCAATTAAACGTGAAAATCGCTGCTGGGGAAATTCCCGATGTATTCACCCAAGATGCTGGAATGCCCCAAATGCAGCAGTGGGCGGATCAAGGTGTTCTTGCCAGTATTTCAGTTGATGAGATCAAAAAGTATATGCCTAAGTATTCGGCCGAAATAGAAAAATTGGATCAAAACATCTATAGCTACGGCTTATATAAAGGGAAAAACTGGGGTATTCCAAAGGTGTACGTGGAGGGACCCAGCCCATTCTTGCCTGTCTACAATACGGCATGGATGAAGAAGGTAGGCGTGACAAAGGCACCGGAAACGATTCAGGAGCTGGAGGCTCTATTGACGAAGTTCCGTAATGACGATCCGGACGGCAACGGCAAGAAGGATACATTTGGATTATCTGGACGGGGTAAAGATGTTCCTGGTCAAGTATTCAATTCCATCTTTGCCTCCTATGGTATTAACCGCCGTGGTTGGAACTTGGGCAGTGACGACAAAGTTTATTACGGGATGGTATCTGAACAAGCAAGACAGGCGTTCAAGACATTAAGCAAATGGTATAAAGATGGTTTAATTGATCCCGAATTCGCTACGGATGATTGGGTCCGTCTCCGCGCTAACTTCTTGAGTGGTCGTACAGGAGAAATGGATTCGGGCTTATGGGCTCATGACCACGAATTAGGTCCGGTTGGAGCCGAATGGAAAGCGAAAGGGCAAGAATTGACTTTCGGTAAAGGATTAAAAGGACCTAACGGCAAGTCCATGTTATTGGCGGCTGGTACGATTGCTCAACCACCTCAATTGTTAGGCGCAGGCGTTATGAAGGATGAGAAGAAACGTATCAAAATTTTGCAAATTCTTGATGATATCGCAACGAATGACGAAGCCTACTTGATGGTAACTAAAGGTGAGAAAGGCGTTAATTATGATTTGAATGGAGATGTAGCCGTTATGAAACCCGACTTTGCGGATCCGGCAAAGCTTGGTGCGCAAGTTGGTGCGGGACTCTGGTTTGGTCATATTGCCGCTCCTTCGATGTATAAGCATGATCAATCGAAAGAAAAATTGGATTTCAAAGCTAAAGTTAACGCTGATATAGAGACGATTAAGGATCCGGTAAATCCAGCTGTACTGCCTTCCGCATCTAAGGTTCAAGCTACACTCGATAAGATGACTGACGAGTATATGATCAAATTCGTCATGGGACAAACGGATACAGACAAAGGTTTTGATGAATTCGTTTCCCAATGGATGAAAGCAGGCGGACAGCAATTAACTGATGAAGCAAATGCAGTGTACCAAGAGCGTAAGAAGAAGTAATTCAATGTAAACTTAGGCAGAATAGGCTTTCTCGCGCAGCAGATGCTCGCGAGAAAGCCTCCATCATGATCTAGGTTATTTTTCATGGCATTAATTGAGAAAGTTTGAATTTGAATCCACATCAGGGAGGATCTATATGCCAGAAAAAGTGGCTTTGGTGACCGGAGGCGCATCGGGCATCGGAAGAGCGATATCAATACGATTGGCCGAGGATGGGTATACAGTAGTTATTGTAGACCGAAATTCTTTGCTAATCGATGATGTCATCGAGTCTATAACCAGAAACTCAGGTCGAGCATACAAGCAACAGATTGATGTAACGAATGAAGAGGCTCTTAGTCAACTTTTTCAGAATTGGGCAGCCAATTACGGTAGATTAGATGTGCTAATAAATAATGCTGCCATGAGCAAGCCTAAGCCGCTGGTTGACACTGAGCCTGCATTATGGGATGCCGTTATGGATGTGAATCTAAAAGGGGTTTATACATGTTGCCGACTAGCCTATCCACTGTTGAAGTACGGTGGCAATGTAGTAAACATATCATCCATTCAGTCTCAAAGTCTCGCAGAAGGGAATGCAGCCTACGGCATATCCAAAGCCGGAGTCAATTACCTTACTCGAGTACTTGCCAAGGAATGGCTAAAGGATAGGATCCGTGTGAATGCGGTTCTTCCAGCTGGTGTAGACACACCTTTGTTTCGAGAAGTAGTGGGTGTGAATTCCGAAGAAGCCTTGCGGAAGCTAGAGACAAGCATCGAAGAGGGGGAAATTCAGACATCCGAGCAAATTGCAGGCGTTGTTTCCTTGCTGCTTAGACCTGAAGCTTCAATTATTACGGGCACTTGCCTAGTAGCAGATGGTGGCAGCCAATTAAGATAATGGAGGAAATTCGATATGAAAATTACTGACGTTAAAATATACCTGCGCAAACAAGAGAAGGATACCAGGAGATTCAACTGGCGAGACGGTTTAGCAGGACCTGAGGTTTATGGCAATACAAGCCATGCTGATCTTCGAATCATGACAGATGAAGGAATTGACGGCTATGCTTCATACAGCAATGCGGATTATACAGCTTATATTGCCAAAAAGTATTTTAAAGATCTGCTAATTGGAGAAGACCCTCTTCAAAAAGAACTGATTTATCACAAAATTTGGGAGATCGACCGACTTGATTATTTACCGCTGCCCTTCTTCGGACTTGTTGATATTGCTTTGTGGGACATTGCTTCTAAAAAAGCGCAAATTCCATTGTATCAGCTTATCGGCGGATTCCGGGAAAAAGCAATGGCTTATGCTAGTACTGCGACATATAACACCATTGAGGAATTTATGGATGTTGCTGACCAATGTCTGGAAAGAGGCTTTAAGGGGATTAAGCTGCATGCATGGGGAGATGCACGTAGAGATGCGGAGCTGTGCCAAGCTCTTCGGGCCAAGGTAGGCAAAGATATTTATTTGATGTATGACGGCTCGGCCGGATTTGATTACCAGGATGCCTACTACCTTGGCAAAGCGTTAGAAGAGGCCAATTATCATTGGTATGAAGAGCCGATGCGTGAGTATAGCATTTACGCTTATCGTAAGCTGGCAGATAAATTGTCCATACCGCTTCTCGTAGCAGAGACTTCACCTGGAAGCTTCTATAATTCTGCGGATTTTGTGCATTTTGGTAAAGGAGATATGGTTCGTATAAGTGCCGGGTTAAAAGGCGGCGTCACAGGAGCGATGAAAATTGCACACATGGCTGAATCCTTTAATCTTCGTGCGGAAGTACATGGCGGCGGAGAATTGTGCATGCAGCTGATCGCAGCATTCAGAAACACATCGATGTATGAAGCATTCATTTGGGACAATCCGATTAATAACTGCCCGGAAGTTGATGCCGACGGTTATGTTCATGTGTCCAAGAAGCCAGGATTGTCCAACCATATTGATATTGAAAAGATTGAGAAAGAGGCATACACTTCGTTTTCGGTATTGGATTATTAAAGGTTAGTCGCTCTTTTATTATTCAAATCTTGGTATCAGCTTCAAAATAACCTTCGCTTCCCGTATAATTTTCATTATACAAAGGGAGGGTCTATCAATGAAGCTTACACAAAAAAATGTTGCTGTATTTCTTTCCGCATTGATGGCTGTTGGAACTTTGGCAGGCTGCGCAAGCAATAAGTCAGGAGATGTAGCATCACCTGCAGCAAGTGCTGTACTAAGTGCTGCACCTAATTCGGAGGCGCCGATTGAAATTACTTGGACGGGGCGCAATCCTCCGACCTCTTCTGAAAGCGCTGTACAGAAATATATGGAACAAAAATACAATGTGAAAATAAAGAATATTAACTTAGACCCTGCTAATTGGAAAGATCAGTTGAACGTGAAGATCGCTGCAGGCGAAATTCCCGATGTCTTTACACACGATGCTCAAATGGATCAAATGCAGCAATGGGCGGATCAAGGTGTTCTTGCCAGTATCTCCGTAGATGAAATCAAGAAGTATATGCCTAAGTATTCTGCTGAAGTGGAAAAGCTGGATCCAAACATCTATAGCTATGGATTATATAAAGGAAAGAACTGGGGAATTCCAAGGTTGTACTTGGAAGGAAACAGCCCATTCGTGCCTGTCTACAATGCTGCATGGATGAAGGCGGTAGGCGTGTCAAAGGCTCCTGAAACGCTACAAGAGCTCGAGGATCTATTGACTAAGTTCAGCAATAATGATCCGGACGGTAACGATAAGAAGGATACATTCGGACTATCTGGACGGGGAAAAGATGCACCTGGTCAAATGTTCAATTCCATTTTTGCTTCCTATGGGATTCAACGCCGTGGTTGGAACTTGGGCAGTGACGGCAAAGTGTATTACGGGATGGTATCCGAACAAGCAAGGCAAGCCTTCAAGCTATTAAGCAAATGGTATAAAGATGGTTTAATCGATCCTGAATTCGTTACCGACGATTGGACTCGCCTTCGTGCTAACTTCTTGAGGGGACGTACTGGAGAAATGGATTCGGGCTTATGGTACTATCTGGACGAACTAGGTACGGTTGGAGCCGAGTGGAAAGCGAAAGGGCAAGAATTGGTAATCGGTAAAGGATTAAAGGGACCTAGCGGCAAGGCTTTGTTATTGGCGGCTAGCACGATTACTCAACCACCTCAAATGCTAGGCGTAGGTGTAATGAAGGATGAAAAGAAGCGTATCAAAATCTTGCAAATCCTTGACGATATGGCGATGAACGATGAAGCCTATTTAATGACAAGATATGGAGAGAAAGGCGTTCATTATGATTTGATTGGAGAAGCAGCCATTCCGAAAGGTGAGTTTACGGATCCTGCTAAGCTAGGTGCTCAATCCGGTGCGGGCATTTGGTATGCTCACCTTGGCTCTCCAACCATGTATAAGCATGACCTTGCGAAATCCCGATTGGATTTCAAGACGAAAGTGAACGCTGGTATCGAGACGACGAAGGATCCGCTTAATCCAGCTCTATTGCCTTCCGCCTCTAAGGTTGCAGCTACATTGGATAAGATGGTTGACGAGTGTATGATCAAATTCATCATGGGAACAGTCGATACGGACAAAGGTTTTGATGAATTCGTATCCCAATGGATGAAAGCAGGCGGTCAGCAATTAACCGATGAAGCAAATCAAGTGTACAACGAACGTAAGAAGAAGTAGTTTTCATTTCGGACACATGATGGGGGCGCTTAGGTTGACATCCATGCGGAAAACAGAGATTAAGATTGCCAAACTGCATTCGGGTCAGATTGAACAATATGAACAACTGCATCGAAATATTCCGGCAGCTATTGAAAAGAATCTAAGGGAGAAGGGTATTACCTCGCTTCGAATTTTTCGAGAAGGTTCAACTTTGGTTATGATCGTGGATATAGATCCTGATATGGAGAAGAAGGACCGATTGATCGATGAGGCAATCCAAAGTGAATGGAACAGGCTGACAGGAAATTGCTTCGCCGATTTTTGGAAAGATGCGACCGAAATCTATCGTCTAGCGGCTGGAATGGAGACTTCTCAAGATTATTCTACCCGCGACGGCCTAAAGCGTATTGCAAATAAATTAACGAACGGACATCAGGTGACAGTCGCTTTCATAGGTGGATCGGTTACAGCGGGAGAAGGGGCTTCGGATTCAAACGCGACAAGCTATCGTGCACTGGTGTGTCAAAAATTAGAGCGTCGCTTTCCTGAAGTGGCGTTCACGTTCATCAACGCAGCCATTGGGGGAACCACCTCTACCTACGGGGCGTTTCGGTTGGAGGATCATGTACTCGATCATGCCGCTGTCGACCTTCTTTTCGTAGAGTTTGCCGTTAATGATGCAGGAAACAGAACCGAGTCCATCCGGGCAATGGAAGGCATCGTTCGTCATGCTAAGCGGAGCAATCCGCAAATAGACATTTGTTTTATTTATACGGCACGGCGATCGGGCTCCGAAAGCTATTCGTCGAACCGCAGGCTGCAGGACAATATTTATAACCACGAAGAAGTCGCTGAATATTACCAACTTCCATCCGTAAATATTGCTGGTGCCATTTATAATAAGATCATCTCAGGAGAGATAAAATGGGAAGATATTAGCGGTGATGAAGTGCATCCGAATGATTTCGGTTATGCATTGTATGCAAGGGTAATAGAAGATTTCTTGGACAAAGAGTTAATCGTACCCAATGAGAAGTACGAAGATCCATTTGCACTCCCTTCACCGCTGGATTCGTTCTGTTATGAGAATGGAAAGCAATTGTCACCTTTAATAGTCAATACGAGTTCCAATTGGCGAATGATTGAAGGTTGGACAACCGAGCAAATCTTCAACTGGGCGCCTACTGCAGACATCTTTTTTGGGGAGACACCTGGAGATGAGTTTCAATTCAGCTTTACTGGAACGGCAGTCGGCATCTCCTTGTTGGCTGGAATGGATACTGGAGACATTGAGGTTTCACTTGATGGCGGAGCTTTTCGAACCATACCCCTTTTTGATCGATACTGCTTGATGTTTTATCGACCAATCATAATCGTGTTTTCGGAGCAGCTTGATCGCGGCACACATACTGTAAACATACGCATTTCCAGTGAGAAGCATGAAACGAGCAGTGGGCATGCGATTCGTATTTTGAAGCTGCTAGTGAATGAATAGAGCAGAAAATATGAATTTGCATCTGATGGTTAGTAAACCTTAAATCGTATATAATAGCTGGAGTTGTTAAATATAAAGGGGACCAGATATGAGACTGATTTGGAGATTCCGACGCAGCTACTTCATAAACTTAGTGTTATCCTACTGTATCCTTGCTATCTTGTTAATAGCTGGAATAGGCGGGTATTTATTCACTCAAGCCAACACCATGATGCTGGACGAATTAACGAAGGAAAGTCAATCTAGGCTGAATACGGCGCAAGACTTGCTTGAAAAGAATGTTCTACCGAAATATGTGGAAGGAATGATGGCTAAATATTTTAGCGGTGTGGAGCCAAATCCAAAGGATATGTTATACCGTATTCTGGACACAGGCTGGGAAACCAATATGACCGAAATTGTGGACCTGATTAAGCAAATTGCGTTTATCAATGTGGCTAATGATGGTATATCTAACATGTCGGTATATGTGAACGAAGGCAGCTTTGCCTTTGACCGAATTTATTTTTATCCTAGCATTGAGGAATCGCCTGATCGCACGTTATTGAGCAATTTGAAATCAATTCCCAAAAATAAATGGTACATTCGTACGACGCCTGGACAAAAGAAGGTACTAACTTATGTCATTTCATTGCCTTTAGGTTTTCCGGATGATAAGGCCAAGGGCTATATGTATATAGATGTGGAGATTGACCATTTAACGAAGTTGTTGAAGCAGGTTATGAACACACCTTATGAAAAGCTATATGTGCTTGATTCAGCCCATCAGCCCATTATTGCTACAAGCCAAATAGACAACGATAGTTTGAAAGCGATTACAAACGAACTCGGTTTTTCTTCTGCTCCATCATCCGTGAATGTAAAACGTTCAGAGCAGGGAAGTCAAATCATTGCGACGTTAAACGGCGGTGATCTGCAGTCGTTTCAATACGCAATCATTCGTCCTTTAGATTCATTTTCTTTGTTTGGAAATAAGTTCAAGAAACAAATCATATCAAGCTGTTTCCTTATCTTTTTTTTAGGAATTATTATCGCTTTTTTGCTGTCTAAACGATTTTATTTCCCTTTAAAATCCGTACTGCATACGATAAGGCGATTAAATCCTATAGATCCTAATCATTCTGCAACTGAAAATGAATATAATTTGATTAATCGTACGATTCATAATTTGGGTCAAAAAGTCATCAATTTGGAAACAAAAGTTAAAAAGAACCAGCTAACGGATCTTCTAATGGGCAACCTGTTCGAGCTAAGCGGTATTGACCAGATTCCAACTCACTGCCAATACATTGCTGTAGACTTGCAATTAATGAATGCAAGCAGTGACATATTCTGCAACCAAATAGACGTAGAGGATGAGAATCCTTCGTTCAGAATGGATTGGACTCCCATAAGCAAGAGCAAGGTTGCATTATTGATCTTCGCTAGCTTGCGTGAAGAACAACCGGATGAATGGATAAAAATTCAACTGGAAAAAATTCGAGAAGCAAGTCAGGTTGAATTTGCCGCATCAATCGGTCCTTCCGTTCACATGATCGAAGATATACCTACATCGTATCGGGAAGCCGCGCGTAATCTTCGATACATTTACTTATATGGCCATTCAGCCGTTGTATCCCATTCTCAGATTAGCGGTTTTAGCGGTGAACCTATCGTATTGTCTTTTGAAGCTTTAAAAAATTCAATCCGAGCAGGAAGTGTTGGTGAAAGCGAGAAAATCTTGCAAGAACTGGAGATCAGCTATTCGGCACCTGTTAAAATCGAAGTCGTGGAATTGTCGCAAATGCAGTTGCTGACGGCACTGTCTGAAATTGTCATGGAGCTTAATCTTCATCACATTATCCCAAGCTCTGAATTGTTTCGAACCGAGAGGACGGAATCTATTCTAGAGATGATGACTTGGATTAGAGGATTAGTCGTCCAGATGGCTGATTATATCGAGGCAGGGAGGACTAAGGGGCATTCTGAATTAATTCACCGGGTTAAGGATTACATCGATGAGCATCTGCACGAGGATTTGTCGTTGGATTTATTGTCACAGCTTGTATCCTTGTCACCATCTTATATTTCAACTTTGTTCGCAGATGTCTTAAACGTCTCTTTTACAGAATATGTAACGAAGGCTCGGCTAGACAAGGCTGCAGAGCTTCTGAAAGCGGACCGATCGTTGTCCGTTGCCGATATTGCCACCAAGGTCGGGTATCGTAACTCGGGATATTTCATTACAAAATTCAGGACAAAGTTCGGGGTTACTCCCATGCAATATCGAAACTCTTGGTCGGCTTAATCCGAATAATAGCAAGTAACATTTAGCCGTTAATTGCAACAATCCGCACACCATAAAAGCAAAGGATTGATTTTATGCTTAGCACATTAACGCTCCGCGAATTGAAGTTTGCTCTGGAACAATCACAGCCGGAAGCGCGCAGGCTGTTTCCAGAAGCCGGTTCCACCGAACGGTGGATGCAAATTAGAAAGGATGAACGCTATTCGGAGTTCTGGGAAGGGCTAGAGGAACAGGCAGTACGCATCCAGGAAAATCCAGCTTGTCTACCTCAATTTTCCGATTATACCGTATTCGGCGAGACAGGCGACAACATTAACTTTGAGAAAATACGTGATAAGCTGTACGCGGGACTGCACACTTTCAGCTTGCTTGCCATGACGGACGACCGTCCAGAATGGAAGACAGGGCTTGAGAATGCGATTTGGTCCGTGTGCAATGAATATTCCTGGGTACCGCCGGTACATGCCGGGCTGTATGTCAATGAATATCCGAAAGGAATTTGGGATCAGCCGGCTCCGCCCCGTGAAACGATCGATCTGCAGGCAGCTGCAATCGGATTTGCACTGGCTGAAATCATCTACCATGTAGGTCACCGTCTGCATCCTTGGGTAGTCTTCCGCGCAAAAGAGGAGATCGAGCGCCGCATCTTTCAGGTTTACTTCCATGATCCTGTTCCGCAAAACTGGGAGTTGAAGACGAATAACTGGCCGGCGGTTTGCGCAAGCAACATCGGCGCCGCAGCCATTTATTTAACTCAGGACAGCGAACGGCTGGCTGGCATGCTATGGCGGGTAATTGGAGCTTTGCGCCAATATTTGTCGGGCTTTGACGCGGAGGGAGCGACCCCTGAAGGCCCAGTATACTGGCAGTACGGTTTTTCGCGCCTTGTCTATTTTGCCGAATTGCTGAAGGAGCGTACTGGTGGACGCATAAACCTGCTTGCTGAACCGAAAATAGAGAAGATTGCGAAATTCCCGCATTACTGCATGCTGTCGAACGGCAAGGTGGTCAATTTCTCCGACGCTGCAGAAGAAATTCGTTTCCATACCGGGCTTTTCCATCGTTTGCGCCAAACGATCCCTTCCCTTTCCTTACCGCCGGAAGAGTACCAACAAGCCAACCAATTCAAGGATTTATGGATCGATGCATCAAGACTAATGCTTTGGTCGTCAGATCAACCCGCTGCTGAAGCAACTCATGCTTCCGATTGTCAAGAAAGGGTGGAAGAGCGGGTTTTCGCTGGAAATCAGTGGGTCATCTCGAAGGTATTGCAGACGGATGGGAGCGTAGCCGCATTCGCAGCGAAGGGCGGGCATAACCAAGAACCGCACAACCATAACGATTTGGGGCATTTCATCCTGCATGCAGGCGGAGTTAACGTGCTCGCTGATATTGGAATTGGCGTATATACCAGGCAGTATTTTCAGCCAGAACATCGGTACGAAATGATTCAACCAGGTTCTCATGGACATTCTGTGCCGATCATTAACGGTTGCAGACAAGGTTTTGGCCAAAAGTACAGGACAGAAATAATAAATCAAAACAGAACCGAAGATGAGCTGTTGTTTGAGCTAGATTTATCGGAAGCTTACGAGTGCCTATCTTTACAACGATTTACTCGCCAGTTCCTATGGCGCCGTCCGACGAACGAAAACTCGCAGCTTATTCTGACAGATCAAGTGACGTTGCATGAACCTTCATCCTCCTTCCAGGAAGTATTCATTTGTGGTGTTGAGCCGCAGCAGCAGGGGCCGGGCCAAGTCTCGATTGGAGTAGTAATGATGACGTTTGAAGCAAAAGAGTGGCATGTTGAAGTGGAAGAACAATTGACGGTTGCGCATCCTGCCATCGAAAGAATGTTTTATCGTCTGCTGCTGACCCGTAAGGAAATGAGCGAGTCCATCGAATGTCAATTCTGTTTTGAGATCACTTAAAGCTCCTTTTTTTGTGCATCAATGGAGGAATGAAAATGGTTAAGGATCTGCTGAGGAAAGGTGATCTGATTCAAGTTCATCTAGAAAATGATGACTATGATTAGCATGATGTAAGATCTTCTATACTGCCTGAGCCAGAAGAGTGTACCGAAAGCGCCGGACAAAGAAAAAGCCCGAGGGAAAGTACCCCGGGCTTTTTCGCGCTTTTGTTAACCACCTGAATTATGTTTACATCATCAATGCTGTATTATTTCCGCTTCTTCTTTTTTCTGCTGCCATGATTTGGTTTGTTATCACTTTGGTCTTTAGCGTGATTTTCTTGTTGTTTGTCGTGTGTTGACATGATCTTATCTCCCACCCTTAGAGTCATTTTTAAGCACTAATATTGTGTGCATTTAAAGGGTGCACCTATACAGGTGAGTATGGAACTAACTTAAGGTAATGGCTTGGGGAGCCCGGCTATTTCGATCCTGCTTGGACATTTACCTGCTTGCCCACCAAAATCAGCCCAATTATTGGTAAGATAGGCATTGGTACATTCCTTGGACTAGGCCTAAACGTATACTAACACAAACCTATAGAGGAGTTGACTCGCTAATGGAATACAAACCTAGCCAAATGAGCCCGATTAGTCAACCGTTCCAACCTAGCCAAATGAGCCCGCTTAGCCAACCGTTTCAACCTAGCCAACTCAGCCCGCTTAGCCAACCTAGTCAACCTGGCCCAGGCAAACCATATCAGTGTCCACCAACTGACCCGATCATGACAGATCCAGAAAGAATAGTAAGAGACTTCTACCACCCGCAGAGAGTTCAAGTTATTCATCCTATTCAAATTGTGAACAGACACCACTGCGTTCCCGTCTATGAGCATGTGTACACTTGTGAGGAGACAGATGAGTATTGCGGCACTCACCCGCATCCGCATCAAGGCATGCTCCGCGAATAGTTTACGAGACCCTAGCTTGAATCTGTAAAGATTCGGCTAGGGCTTTGTTATTTATGAGGACCTTCTTTCCTGTATAATAGAGGGATAGATAATTTATGATTCATGGAGGGCCACTGATGTCGAAGATAGTGATGGATTGGGATCATTGGAGAAATTGGATCCGGTCCTATTTTGATATGACGATTCTAAAGCGGGGTTGGGCGTATTATGGGGACGGTCACGTTAGGGAAGTTACAACAGAGGGAACAAGCATTATTAAAGCTAAAGTATCCGGATCCAGCACGTATAAGGTTCATATTGATTTGAGTTCATTTATGCGAAGCAAATGCAGTTGCCCTTATGGCTCTTCTTGTAAGCATATGGCTGCTGTTCTTTTTGAGGTTGCAGAGCAAATGGGATTTGATCCGAAGGAGTTTTTGACAGGCAGACGGAGCGATGCGGTAACACAGCAACAGATCAATCTCACGCCAAAACAGGCGGTTAAGCTGCCCAAAGCGACAGATACCTGTGAAGAGTGGCTGGCGTATTTTGAAAAGCAATATGCGAATTCCAAGGTTTATAATGCTTTTAGTGTGGAGGAGTTGTACGTTCGTGCCTGGAGGCAGCTAAATAAGCTGGCGGATGACTGGGAACCGACCATCAGGAGCATTTACGACATTCAAGTCGTTCTGTATCTCAAGCAGCTTTGTGATGCTTTGGCTGAGGCGAAGTCCGGTATGTATGATTTCTTTTATAATGGTGGTTATTTTTTCTCTAAAATAGCGAAACACAGCCGTGAACAGCTCACTTCTGTTCTTAGAGAGATCGATGTGGACAAAGCACAGATGAAGTACTCCGGGCATTTGAAAGAGCTCGCGGCTTATCTAGCCAAGAATGTTACTAGGAAGTCAATCTATTCCTATTTGAAATGGTCGGAGGTCAATAAGCTGCTGTGGTCGGATTTACTGTATGAAAAGGGTCTAGTGGCGGATGAGCTTACTAGATTGCGGAAGATTGCTGAGGATAAAGATAGGGACAAGGGTGCGCGTGAAGCAGCAGTTGCAGCGTTAGCGCATTTTGACATGATGAGTGAAGATGACGAGAACGCTTGGGAGCGGATTACAACAGGGATAGATGTACTCAAACCGGAGGATTGGTTTGGTTATTTGCACAATTTTGCTGCGGCGGAGCAGTGGGATCGTCTTTTAAAATGGCTGCGCTGGCTAGGGCCCGTGGTCCGCAAGGATGCTGTGCATTATGCGAGTGAGTATCTCGGTTTATGGAAAAAGGCGTCTGCCTCTATAAAAGTTGAAGATGAGCACAGAGAGGCCATGGTGGCACTTTTGCCCGCTAGTTATCAGCATTACTCTCGTTTTTTAATTGAAAAAGAGGAATACCAAGCATGGGCAGACTTGTGCCTGCTGCTAAATTTATTACCGATTCATATTGAATCTGCTCATTTGAAAATAGTCGAACAAGCCAATGTACGCGTACTTCTCCCCATATATCACTATGCGGCTGAGGAATGCATTCAGGGTAAAAATCGGGAAGATTACAGACAAGCTGTCAAGCTGCTAAAGAAGCTGGCGGCTGCCTATAAAAAGCTCAAGCAATCCACCCGTTTCGAGGCGTATGTTCAGCAGCTAAGCAAACAATATTCGCGTTACCGCGCGTTTCAAGAGGAATTGCGGAAAGGGAAGACTATTACATGATCAGCATGTCACAAATACATATCAGAATGGAGAGACTCCCTTCAGGGAGCTTCGTTTTTTTCGGAGAAACGGAGCAGGCCAACAAGGTTCCTGGCTATACGCTGAGAAAGCTGCTTTTTGCTTGGCATGAGCGGTCCTATTATGGGACGCAGCTCGAAAGCATTCAGTCCGCACAGGGTGAAGGCTTGGTTCTGACGCCTTATATGGCGATGGATTACCTGGCAGATCCAGGTGTTTTGTTGCACGGGAAATTATCGTGGGATGAGGATGTCCTGTTGATGAAGAGAGGGGCCTCTCTGTTTAGAGAGGCTTTGGCTGCTGGTTGGTACATGCCCTCGTATGAACAATGGCGAGAAGGAACAACGGGGTGGAAGCTGCAGCTGCCCGAGGAGAAGAAGGAAGAGTTTCTGCAGCTTTTACAAGGGAAGCGGCTGGGTGAAGCTCTCTGGCAGGACTGGTTCAATACCATAGTCGGGGAGATGCTGAGCCTAGATCCTGATTCGGAGATCAGCTCGGCTTGGAGCCGCTTGCTTGAGGAGAATATCTTGCTGAAGGTGGATGACCCAGCATCCGCGGCCGCTAGAGCTGATTTGAGCTGGATGCAGGAGGACGATTGGCTTCTTGCGATTGGTTGGAAGCAGGACGATGCGCCGTATCGTATTTGTGTGCAGCTTGTGGAGCCCTATGCAGAAGCATATGTGGACGGGACGACATCGGCCAAAGATAACGGGGCAGATTGGCGGCTCAGGTTCATTGCTCAGGATCGTAAGGATCCTAACCGATTCGTTGAGTTTAGTACGACGGGAAACTGTTTAACGGGTCAAATCCCTGCGGCTTGGCTGGATGACATTGAGGTTAAAATCCAGGAGCAAATAGACCGTATCCTGCGAATTCTACCATATCTGGAGAGTGAATTTCAGAGAGGGAAGATGATAGAGCAGTTGTCGGATGATCAAGCTTGGGAGTTCCTTACTGAATCGAGCTTGCAGCTCGTTGCAGCTGGCCTATCGGTGTTCCTGCCTTCCTGGTGGGAGGAGCTGCAGCGTCTGCGTCCTCAGCTAAAAGCTAAACTGCGGAGCTCGGTTGGTGCTTCGCGCAAGACCATGTTCGGCATGGATCAGATTATCCAATTCGATTGGCGTATCGCCTTGGGCGGGGTGGATTTGTCGGAGGAGGAATTTCTCCAGATCACTGAACAGAAGAAACGGCTGATTTATATTCGCGGTAAATGGATACAGCTTGATCCTGCCTATTTGGAGCAGATCAAGGCCGCGATGCGGCAGGTAGAGAAGAAGAAAGGACTTTCTTTCCGCGATGTATTAGAAATGCATCTCTTGGAGGGGGACGGAACAGATGAGGATGAAAAGACAGGTGCTGATGGAAGGAAGACGGGGGCTGAGGGAGAAGAAGCGAGAGCTGGAGATGGAGCTGAGGACGAAAAGCGGGAGCTGCTTAGGGTCAGCGTTGAGCTGAATAGCAGCTTGCGGAGCTTGATGAAGCAGCTGAAACAGGCGAAATCCATTCCGCTAGTTGAGCGGATTGAAGGTCTGGAAGCGGATTTGCGGCATTATCAGGTTGAGGGTGTGTCTTGGTTGCTTTTTCTGCGTGAGATCGGGCTAGGCGGGTGTCTGGCGGATGATATGGGGCTTGGAAAGACGATTCAGTTTATTGCTTATTTGTTGGCGGCAAAGAAGGCGGCGAAAGAGCCGAATCCGACAGCTGAAACGTCGAACCAAGCCAAAGACACAAACTCAACGACCAGATCTCAGGAATCTGTACCCTCCTTATTAATTTGTCCAACCTCCGTACTTGGCAATTGGCAGAAAGAGCTTGCGCGTTTCGCGCCAACTCTTAAAGTTCATCTCCATTACGGGGCGCAGCGAGCAAAAGCTGAAGATTTCGAAGCCTCTGTTCAAGATGCAGACCTCGTGATGACTTCCTACAACATCGCTCAGCTGGATGAAAAAGAGTTGTCAAGCGTGACTTGGAATGCTATCTGTTTGGACGAGGCACAAAATATCAAGAACGCTTATACGAAGCAATCTCAAGCTATTCGGAGCTTAGATGCTCGCCAGCGCATTGCTTTAACCGGGACGCCTATTGAGAATCGGTTGACCGAGCTTTGGTCGATTTTTGACTTTATTAATCCTGGGTATCTGGGAACACTGAGCCATTTCAATCATCAGTATGTGGGACCTATTGAGAAGAGTGATAATGGCTCACCTGAGCTGACCGCACGTGTGCAGCGTTTGATTCGTCCGTTCCTTTTGAGAAGGGTTAAAAAAGATCCGGCCATTCAGCTGGATTTGCCGGATAAGTACGAGTCCAAGGCTTATGTTGCCTTGACCACTGAGCAGGGGGCACTTTACGAGAACGTCGTGCAGAGCTTGATGGAAAAGATCGACAGCCTATCGGGCATGGAGAAAAAAGGCTTGATTCTAGCTTCGCTTATGAAGCTGAAGCAGATCTGTGATCATCCTTCGTTGTTCCTGAAGGATGGGGATAGTGCGGGGGCGGTGGATGCCCCCGAGAGGGCGGTGCGCTCAGCCAAGCTGGAGCGCCTGCTTGAAATGATCGACGAACTTAGGAGCGAAGGAGGCAGCTGCCTCATCTTCACCCAGTTCGTCGAGATGGGCCACCTCCTGCAGCGTGTAATCTCGCAGGAGCGGAGTGAACCCGTGCAGTTCTTGCACGGGGGGCTTACGAAGACGAAGCGCGATGAAATGATCGCGCGCTTCCAAGACGACGCGCTCCCGGATGCGGAGCGCTGCAGGATCTTCGTCCTCTCGCTGAAAGCAGGAGGAACCGGCCTCAACCTCACCGCGGCGAATCATGTTTTCCACTACGACCGCTGGTGGAATCCCGCCGTGGAGAACCAGGCCACGGACCGTGCTTTCCGCATCGGCCAAACCCGCGACGTGCAGGTGCACAAGTTCGTCACCCTTGGCACACTCGAAGAGCGCATCGACGAGATGATCGAGCGCAAAAAAGGTCTCAGCGACCAAATCGTCGGCACCGGCGAGAACTGGGTTACCGTGATGTCTACAGGTGAGCTTCGCGAGCTTTTTGCTTTGCGGCGGGAGTGGGTGGAGAAGTGATCAGGCGTATGACCAGCTTGAATGGGACACAGGCAGGGCCTTGTCCTCTAAGCCCCGGAGAATGCCAGGAGGCAAGGAGTGCTAAGAAGGGAGGAGTGGGACAATGAGCGAGCAGAAAGTAATTCGAAGCGGCAAGGCTAACGAGCCTGCGAAGGAAGCGGGTAAGCAGCAGCGGCTTGATCTCAATGTATTCATAGAAAGATAAGGTTGGTATTCGTATTAATGTCCATCTGCCAACACCGCTTTCAGTCGCTTTTGCTGCCAAAACAGGACTGGCGGATCCTGTAGCCATAATTTTATAACTAGGTTGACTATCGTACAACGTTTTTAACCATAAATCCCAATCCGACGCGTATTGAATTTCATCGAAAAATAAGAAAAGCGCAGTCTGATCGTGAGCGATATTATTCTGAAATATTTCTAAGATTTTTCCGATATCAACCAGTTTAAGTATAGGGTGGTCAAATGAAACGTAAAGAATTGCTTTCGGCGGAACTTCATTCAGCTCTTGCTCGATCATTTGATAAAGAATAGTCGTTTTCCCGACTCTTCTTGGACCAGATAAAATAACTTCGCGACGTATTTGTGCGTGATGAAAAATTTTGCTGGCTTCATAGAAGGCCAATCGTTTAACTGGGCGGGTAAACTCTTTTGGAACATGACCGTTAGCCCACCATGGATTATATCCAAGTAAAACTTTTAATATTTTTTCTTGTGAAAGTAAATCCATATTAACACCTTTTCCTGAATAATGTTAAGTATAATTAACATTATACCACGAAAAATGAAAATTAAACATTTTATATAACGAAAATCCTTCGGTTGGTACCCCCGAGAGAGGGGTGTGCTCCTCCAAGCTGGAGCGTATTGAACCCGTGCAGATCTTGCATGGGGAGCCATCAACTAATATTCATTTGTAGGATAACGGTTGGTGGCTTCTATTAGTCTATTGGACTATATACATATTTTGGTATCAAATTGTATAATTATGTATCATATATGAAAGGGTGTGTAGTTATGTCGAATCGTGTGTTCCCTTTGAAACGAGAAAAGCGTGACTTACGAGATTATCATTTTATGAGTACTTCGTTTAAGTCCCCGAGCGAGCTGCCCAAGAAAGTCGATTTGCGCTCAGACATGTCCCCCATTGTCGATCAAGGTGCACTCGGGAGCTGTACGGCTAACGCCATAGCTAGCGGGCTTCGAGAGTATTTGCTCGTAAGCAGTAAGGAGAAATGGACAGCCCTTTCCCGGCTTTTCTTGTATTGGCACGAACGCGAGCTTGAGGGTCATGTGGATGAAGATTCAGGCGCCTATATCCGAGATGGGATGAAAGTGCTCCAGAAGATTGGCGTTTGTCCAGAGGAAGATTATCCATATCATATTACAGATTTCAGAGATACTCCCGATCCCAAAGCAGAACGGGATGCAGCTAATTACAAAATCAGCGACTACCACCGGATCACGGATTTATATGCCCTTAAGGCAGCGCTGGCTGAGCAATCACCCGTTGTTATCGGTATGATGTTGTACGAGAGTTTTCAATCCCCTGAAGCAGCCCAAACAGGCAAAATTTCGGTTCCGAAGAAAAAGCGTGAACGGGTACTAGGCGGACATGCTCTGCTAGCAGTGGGCTATGTAGATCGTGGCCAGTCAGGTTATGTCATCGTGCGCAACAGCTGGGGTGAGGACTGGGGAGATCATGGTTACTGCTATATTCCTTATAAAATGTTTCAGGATCCGGACAGTGTGATGGATATGTGGACGGGGCGGTAGTTTCGCCAAATAGTAAAAAAAAGGGCCTGATACAGTGTATCAGGTCCCTTTTTATAAGTTGCGGTTGGATTAATTGATGAATCCAGCTTTAGTCAGGAATCGTTTCAGCATAACAGCAGCTTCTGCGCGAGTAGCTTGCTTGCTGGAACCGATTGTTGTGTCAGTTAAGCCATTGATGACACCAGCGTTGATAGCAGCAGCAATTTCGCCTTTTGCCCAAACGATTTGGCTAGCATCAGTGAATTTAGCTAACAATGCTGCTTGTTGCGTTGCGGAAAGATCGGATTTCACGCCTGCGAATGTCAAAGCGCGAACTACCATAGAAGCAAGCTCTTCACGAGTGATTTGAGCGTTGGCTTTGAAGGAACCGTCTTCGTATCCGTTGATGATCTTCGCTCCTGCAGCGGCAGCAACAGCACCTGCATACCAATCAGAGGATTTCACATCAGTAAACGTAGTTGAAGTTGTATCTGTGTTCAGTCCAAGGGAACGAACAACCAGAGCAGCGAACTCAGCACGAGTGATATTGCGATCAGGAGCAAAAGTAGTATCCGTTGCGCCATCAATTACCAGTTTGTTTGCAAGGAGACTTACATCATCCTTAGACCAGTGGGAAGCAATATCTGTGAAGTTCTTGTTTATTTCAACTACAGTATAGATACTGTTGCCGTTACGTTTCAGTGTAGCTACAGTTTTACCGTCTTTCGTTTCGAACGTTGCAGGCACGAAGCTATATTTCTTGGTAACTTCGTTGTAAAGAACGCCTGTCACTTTCTTCATGTCTACGGATTTGCCGATAGTTACGTTACGGGAAACATAAGTGTTTCCGAAGCCGTTGATCTCTACCGACTTACCGTCTTTGTCTTCTGCTGTGACTTTAAAGTCGATAGCATCAGTCAAAGAAGTAGCTCCGATTGCCTTCACTCCATCAGCAACTGCTGTTGCTGTTGTGCCGCTTACTTTCGTGATCGAAACTTTGATTTTCAGTTCAGTTACAGCAATACCAAGTGATTTAGCAAGATCTTCAAGCTTCAGGAGGGATAATGGAAGTACATAAGTACCGTTATCAGATGTGATTGTTACAGATGTACCAGCTTTTTTAGCTGCTTCAATTAACCCAGCTGCAGATAGAGAAGCGGAATCACCTTTTACAGTGATAGTAACATTATCGTTTCCTGCAAAAGCTTTCTCAAGAGCTTCTTTCGCAATTTGGTTGCCTACCGTAATCTCAATTTCTTTAGGCGGTCCAGTAGGTGTACTGCTACCACAACCACTAGTACAAGTACTGTCACTAGTTGTTACAGCTACCGCAACTCTAATTATTTTGCTGCCGTAGATGACATCAATTACTGTAGAACCAGTGCCAACAGCAGTAACAACACCAGCGCTTGACACAGTTGCTATGCTCCTATTATTAGTAAAGTACCATGAATTAGAAGTAACATTAGCAGTTGTTTGATCCGGGAAAGTGGCAGTTACAGTAGTATTATGTGTGCCTCCCACATTTAAACTGTATGAACTCGAATCGACAGCTATCGATGATACTACAGGGAATACATCAAGTCCAACGCTCGCGGATTTACTATCATATGTAGCATTAATGACGGTAGTTCCCTGAGCTAATGTTGTAAATTTACCCAAGCTGTTGATAGTTACAATGGACGTATTATCGCTTGAATAGCTTGCGAAAGACGTCACGTTCACCTTAGTGAGATCCGAATAAACGGCGTAAACCTGGGCGGAAACACTACCACCAACAGTAACTCCGTATCTGCTAACCGTAGCATCGGTTGAACTCGAAGACGACTTAAAGTAAATGCGATCGAGTGTTGGCATATTGCTGCTTTGGTTAGTTGCAGTACTAAAAGAAGCGGAAGGCCCAACAACACTTACGTTACCTGCAGCATCCACAGCTTGAACTGTAAAGGGATAAGTAACCCCTGCTTGCAGTCCTGAGACTGTATAAGTGGTTCCGCTGACATTGGATGCAATAAGCACGCTATCTTGATAGACATTGTAGCTTGTTACTCCTTTGTTATCAGATGCACCAGACCAGTTTAAGGTTAGCGACGTTGCCACAATATTTGTAGCGGTTAAAGTACCACTAGTCCAAATTGGTGCAGTGATGTCATATACTGCATCTTCGTATACCGATGTTGAGATGCTAGGAGCATTTAAGTATACATGGCTGTACACTGTACTGCCTAGCAGAAACGGAGCAAGAGTATACTTATAAACTCCACTAGTAACATCGTATGTACTGTAAGTTGCAGTTGCTGCTCCAATAACTTGTAACTTATCAGGTCCATAAACTTTAATTGTCACTCCATCAGGAGTATATGTATTGCTGTAAACTGAACCTGACACGTTGTTGCCATCGTAGGTTATACCTGAAAAAATGTTACTAGCAAAAGCGATAATCGGCATAAATACCATAAGTAGCATAGTTAAAGCTAGTACTTGCGATGTCTTCTTCATTGCATTCTTGTTTAGCAAGGTATATTCTCCTCCTTTCTTTGAATAGTTAGACTCTTCTCTTTTTAACAGCATGGTTCTTCTTCACCTCCTATGAATAATAAATAGTAAATTAAGACTAGTCCAAAGTTACTATCAGCTTAAACATATTATCACCATTTTTGGAATATTTATAGACTTGACATGTGAATATTCGACATTTTTTGTAAAAGTGTGTGATATTTCACATTATTAATGGTGAATTTGTAGAAACAAAAAGACCTGATACAAAGGACATAGAGTCCAATGAATCAGGCCTGATCTTAAAGAATACTAGTAATAAATCTTGATTTAATCAGGAAACGTTTCAACATAGAAGCCGCTTTCTGTACGAGTAGCTTGATTGCCCAAGATTGAGCTGTTTATCCATGGAACAATCCATAAAAAACCATTGTAGAAAACATGGTCTTTTTCAGTACCCTCCATAATGTCAAGGCTCTTAAATCAATAGTATCATCACTCTATTTCAACTGAAAATTCGTTGCAACAATCGCGTCAATGTTCTGCTTTTCAGCCGGATCTTTGGCAATCAGCTTATCCTGAAGAGCTTGATCCTTCGTGCCTTGCTTCTGTAGTGCAGCCAGATACCATCTGGCGACGACCCGGTTCGTCTGATCATCGAACTTATCATTGACATACGGTTTAATCGTATTAGCTGCACCCACATAGTCACCACGCATGTAGTGAACTTGACCAACATTGAGCGCCATACTAGGCGTCACAGCGAACTCTCGTCCTTGTGCTTGTTCTTTAGGCAGATTCTTCAGGGAATCAATGCGAGTCAGAACTTCATTGTATGTGGCAAGTACATTATCGAGCTTTTTATTAGTATCTTGTATATTATTCTTTTGAATGTCTTGGTTTGCGAGTTCTATGTTTAAAGACATGCTTTTTTCATAGAGATCAATATACCAAGGATAGTTAGGAATCTGAGCGTTGGACCAGTCTAACGCTTCTTGCTTGTTCCCTTTGATTAGAAGCATATTGAGCTGCTGCATCGCCACCATGCGGTTATGCGGTTCCTTTTTCAACAATTGATTGAGAAGATCTTGTGCTTGATTGAAAAAGGTTTCTGCTTTCTTCGGGTCTTCCTTCTGCATCTGATTAGATACTTGAAGTAGAATCCCGATTCGGCTGACCTGTCCAGTTAACAAATAGTCTGGATGAGCAGGATGCAGAGAAATCGCTTTGTCCAGTGGAGCTACGATTTGGTTGTAATCCTGACTCTTTTTAACAGTCTCAAGTGTTTGTTTATAAGAACTATTCGCTGAGACTAGTTGAGCCGAGATATAGAACATCACGATCGACAAGACAGCCAGGACTGCCGGGAACATTTTGTGAAGCGCAAGAGAATCAGACTTTAATCGAATTGGAGCCGATGTACTGTTACTCAGCATCCCACCTAGTGCAAGGAAAAGAATAGCACCCAAATACACATAGCTTAAATCAAAGTCAATCATACTGTGGGCCAAGAGAGAAATCGTCACGATGAAGAATAGGAAGTGGAGATCTCGTTTCTCCTGTGAACTTCGGATGTAGCTTCGTATATAGAACACCATGACAGCAATTACGAAACCGATAAAGGCAAGAAATCCTAGCGCGCCGGCCTCAACCAAGTATTGAAGTGCGAAGTTATGAGCCTGACGACTTGTGTAAGGGTTGTTTTGATACTTCTCATATAAAGAAGCCCAAGCGCCACCACCTGCTCCAATAATCGGATAATCCGACCAGAGCTTCACAGCATCTTTGTAAAAAGTTCCGCGCTCCAGAACGCTGTGTTGTTGGAAGTTAATATTTTCGATACGCGTTTTCACGTTGTCTGGAAGAATGTTTTTAAAACCAGTGTCACTTAGGATAAGAATGGCTCCTACTACCCCAATAACAATTGCCGCGATCGGAAGAATGAAGGTAGCAAATTTCTTAGAATCGAAACGAGCAGTTATACGCTCTAACCACGGAGCAACGAAGCGTTGAACAACGATAGCTAGCACAGAGAAAACTACAGATGCAATCAGCAAGATTGACCAACCGTGCCAGGATTCTGAAGCACTGGGCTGTTTTTGTAATCCGATTCCGATATCTGTTACTTTCTCTAGAATAACCAAAGATGCCGCGAAAGCTAATCCAAATTGAATAAGTGCTAGAATCTGTCTACTAATAGAAAAGAAGAAAAGCATAATCAAGAAAACAACCGGAATAACCACTATCGCACCACGAGAGAGCGTTAACCAGAATGAAACAATAATAGGCACTATCATGATTGCATGTGGGAGAACAACATACCATTTGCGAGACTTAATAATGAAGAATAATGCCCCAAGGGATAATGTGATTAAAAAGGCAGCATACGTATTCGCATATTGGAAAACAGACGTTAAACGTAACCCGTTAGAGTCAGTCATAATCGCATCGCGGTATAAGTAAGGTGTAGTTGCATCCATAAGAGCGAACCACCCTACCAAGTGCCCAGCAAAGTTTCCGTTACCTAACCAGTACAAAAGTCCGAAGAGGACAACGAAGTAACCGGAAATAATTAACAAACTGGCAAGAATCGACGTGCCAAGCTTGTTTTTTGTCAGAAATACACCTAAAATGAAGAAGGTTGCATACAGCATTTGGATGTAGACCATATTCGTTGCCAAATAATGAGAGGCCGAATTCGATAGTGAAATCACGTATGTCAGCGGCATCAGTAAGACAAGAATGGTCAAAACATCTTTCTGTTCTTTAAGCTTAAATACAAAGAAAGAAAGGATTGCAATTAGCAGCAAAATAATGGAGGACCATACAGAAGCCGAGTAGATTGTTCTCTCAAAATCGTAAGTCCCACCATTGAACAACGCCCGCTGAAACGGCGCCCAGAACATAAACAAGCCCGTAAACACTACTAAAATCCAAAAAATAACAGAGCTCTTCTCTGTCGTTATCGTTCCATTCGCTTTTGCACGCGAAGCCGCGTAGGCATTCTTACTTGCACTCATGAAAAACAGTCTCCTTCTTCGCTAAAGTTCGACTTTATTTTAGCATACTGGAAGGGGGTTTCCAAATAATGATTATTATTTATTATCCCAGTTTAATGTTCATTTGTGATCTATTCATATAATAAATTTTCAGAAGAGGTTGATAGTAATAATGTTTGTAAATCCTTTAAATATTTTTAAAAACCTTTGGAATCATAGGGAGCTAATCAAAAGTTTCGCTAAAAGAGAAGTAGTATCTAAGTATAAAGGATCTTTTCTCGGAATTATGTGGTCATTTATTAATCCGCTTTTGATGTTAATTGTTTATACATTTGTATTTAGTGAGATATTTAATGCAAAGTGGAATACAGCAAGTAATAGTAAGGTTGAATTTGCAATTATCATTTTTTGCGGATTGATAACGTTTAGCATATTTGGCGACGTAATCAGTCGCGCTCCTTATTTAGTACTAAGTAATGCCAATTATGTGAAGAAGGTCGTATTCCCTTTAGAAATTCTTCCTGTAGTAGCTCTAGGATCTGCAGTAATTAATAGTCTTATTAGCATGGGCATATTAGTTTTATGTGTTGGTATTTTTATGCACGTGATAGAATGGACGTTAATTTTTATTCCTTTAGTACTATGTCCATTGATGCTTCTATCGTTGGGATTAGGTTGGTTTTTATCATCATTAGGAGTATATCTTAGAGATATTGCCCAAATTGTCACAGTAGCTGTACAAGCCCTGATGCTATTAAGTCCTATTATGTACCCGGCAACTTTAATTCCTAAGGATTTGCTCTTTTTATATTATCTTAATCCTATTGGTTATGTTGTAGAGGATATGCGAAGAATAATAATCTGGGGAGAATTACCTAATTGGAGCTCCTTGGGTATCGAAACGATAATAGGGTTAGTTATTTTCTACATGGGGTATGCATGGTTTCAAAAAACAAGATCGGGTTTTTCAGATGTAATTTAGCATTTGAAATTGGAGGTTCTTTTGTGGATTCAAATGTAACGATCAAAATTGATAATGTAAGCAAAACTTATAAAATATATAATAACCCTCAAGACCGTCTAATGCAGTCATTATTAAGGGGAAAGCGACAGTACTATAAAGAGTTTAAAGCATTAAAACACATTTCGTTTGAAGTAAGAAAAGGCGAAACTGTTGGTATTATTGGTAGAAATGGTTCTGGCAAAAGTACATTACTTCAGATTATTGCTGGTACCCTACAGGCAACTGAGGGTAATGTAATTGTTAAAGGTCGAGTTGCGGCTCTATTAGAGCTAGGAAGTGGTTTTAATCCAGACTTTACTGGAAGAGAAAATGTATTTTTGAATGGGGCTATTCTTGGCATTAGTAGAGAAGAAATGAGTAAACGGTTTGATGATATTGTGTCATTTGCCGACATTGGAGATTACATTGATCAACCTGTTAAAACATATTCAAGTGGTATGTATGTTAGACTTGCGTTTGCGGTAGCTATCAGCGTTGAGCCTGATATTCTTATCGTAGACGAGGCTCTTGCTGTGGGTGATGGTCGATTTCAATTAAAATGCTTTGAAAGAATAAAGACAATGAAAGAAGCTGGGACAACTATCTTGTTGGTAACTCATGATTTACAATCGATCAGACAATTTTGTGATGAATGTTTATTATTTGATAAGGGTGTTTTATTAGATCAAGGTAAACCTAATGATATTGTTAATAAATACACTAAAATATTATTTTCAAGTCCTGATTCAGAACTTTTAGAACATAACGAATTGAACGAAGATACTGCTGGTTTTCAAGGAGCTAATGCAATAGATAATGATCAACGGATAGCTGATGCCAAAGAGTATCGCTACGGCAACGGTCAAGGTAGCATAAATTATGTTGATATAACTGACTTAGAGGGCAACTCGCTAGAAATTCTGACAACTTGTGATGAAGTTAGGATTAGTATGGAGGTAACTTCAAGTAAAGAGGTTCTTAAACCGATATATGCAATAACGATTAAGTCCGTTAAAGGGCTTGAAGTGTATGGCACAAATACATACTTTCAAAATATGCCCTTTGAGGTTCTTCATCCCAATCAGCCGATTCACATCGAATTTAAACATAAAATGTCCTTAGCACCAGGGACTTATTTTATTTCATTTGGTTTTGTCGAACTAATTAATGATGAAATTGTTCCTTTGGACCGAAGATATGACGCCAAAGAGATAAAAATATTGCCTCAAGGCACTGATCGGAGCTTTGGCATAGCTAATCTTAATTCTCAAATCTCAGTAAACTACCTATTGAAAACCGAAATGAAGAAATAAGGTGAAATTTATGAATTCAAGCGAGTTTATTAAAGACTTAAACTTAGTTGAAATTTTATCGGATAATTTTGTTGTAGAGCGCTGTTATACAGGGAAATATGCTGATTTAAGTGATGAAAAAGAAGCAGAAATGATCTCATTAATGAGCAAAAAACACTGGAGAGAAGTTATCGCGGAAAGTTTTCAAGAAAAGTCGCCATGGCTTTACCGAATTATTGCTGATGCAGGCCGTCCTATGTTTTTGGATATGCTGGATATCCCTAAAAACGGACTTTATTTAGATGTTGGATCAGGATGGGGACAAGTATGTATTCCATTAGGACGTTTAGGTAACTCAGTAGCTCTTGATCTAACGTTTAATAGACTTAATATTTTAAGAAGCATTGCCAATCAAGAAAAAGTTTCTCTGCAGTATGCACAAGGGAATTTCCTATCTTTCCCGTTTATTGAAAAAAGTTTTGATACAATCATTTTTAATGGGTCTTTAGAATGGATTGGTGTAGGTAGAGAAAAAGGTACTTCAATTAGAAAAGTCCAAATTGATGCTTTGAAAAAAGCAAATGATCTTTTGAAACCTGATGGTATGATCTATATTGGTATAGAAAATAGCATGGGTCTGAAATACATTTTAGGTACTGAAGATGATCACACAGGTCTACAATATCATACTTTTTTAGAAGAAAGAATCGCTGAGAACAACTTCCAATCTCAAGGTAGAGGTGAGCAACTTCCTTCTAAAACTTGGAGTTTAGAAGAATACAAGGAAATGATATCTGAATCAGGCTTAGAATTAGAAAAGGTTTATGGTTGCTTCCCCGATTATAAACTAATAAGGCAGATGATTGATTTAAGGTTTATTAACGAAGAATTGATTAATGGTACACCTGTTACGGAACATGTCGGGATAAGTGGAGAAGACATTAACCGGCCTCTGGAATTAAACGCTATGTATAAAGTATTAGCAAAAAATAAGATTGCGCAATATTTCTGTCCTTCATATGCATTTATTTTACGCAAGAGAGGTCATTCTAATGGAACTATTTAATGCTTTGATTCACTCGAACATATGCACGACAAAAGATCTAAATAATCTTATTATTAAATTGCAGCTTAGTGATGGTATGAGGAACGAAAATGCTTTTAGCGCTAGGTTTTTTGTATCCTATCCAAATGGTGAAAAGTTATGCTCTATAAAAAAAATACCAGATAATGGTTTATTTAATATAGAAAATATCTCGTATACACAAAGATTGTACCGAGATTTCTCCGATTTATCAGCCCCGTATATTAATGGGATTTATTATGGTGAAGATGGTCATATATATATCGTTGAAGAATTTCTTGAAAACAGAACAACCTTATTTGATGCTATGGAACAAGGAGACCTTTCGCAAAATGAATCCATTGAAATTTTAAATTTGGTACTCAATCGTATTAAGATGCAACCGCCTAATCCTTTTGATCAAAAAGTATTGGATGAAGATATAAAAATGTGTTTTAAAGCATTAGAGTTATTAGATTTACCGGAGCTTACACTAAAAGAACTTAAATTAAAGTTGGATAAATTATTAAATAACAATATTAAATCGTTAACCACTAATTTACTATGGACAAACAGAGATATATTATCGCGTAATATTATACTCGCGGAAAATAAGCCTTATATAACAGACTTTGATTTAAGCAGGAAAACTCATTTCTTCTGGCTAGATATTTACAGATGTAGTCATTATTCAAATATTCCAGTAAAAGAGCTTAATCTGAATATTAATGTGGACGAACATTTATTACAATTGTTATTTCATCTTAACGAAATTACATTACAATATAAGGTTCTAAATTCAAAGGCTTTCATAGACTCATCTAAACCACATAAACAGAAGGTTTTAGAAATTATTAATAGCAGTATGGGGATTTCGATTGAAGAACTTATAAAAGCAAGTGAGCCTCTTATTCCAATAGCAAATGGAGATTCTTACTTGCAGTTGTTTTGGTCAATAAATAATGAATATACAGAAAATAATTCTAAGAAGTTAATGGTTATTGAAGACGGTGAGGTTCATCGATACGTTTTGGATGTCCCTCATTTTGGTCAGAGTATAAGGCTTGATCCAAGTAATAAACAATGTTTAATAGAAATTAACCATATAACAATAAACTTAATGGAAAATGATATTTTTGAAATAACTAGAGAAATAAATTTTGAACGATTAAAAGTAAATAATGGGCTATTGCAGCTAGAGAACCCAAGTTCATTTAAGTTAGTTTCGTTAAATAATGATCCTCAAATTATAATCAATCTCCCAGAAAAAACAAATGATATAAACAGTAAGATTAGTATTACAATTGAAATGTGCTGTACTCCAGATATATCAAGTGTAATCATAGATGCATTTGCAGTTAAATCTAGTGAATTACAGAAGACAAATGACGAATTAACTCAACTCGAATCAGTATACAAAGAAGAAAAAGATAACCTTATAAATGCGACTAAGCTATTGGAAGAATCAGCAGTATGGTTACAAAAACTTGAAACTAATCTTTCAGAAGGTAATAAAAATATAGTCTCACTTCAAGACGAGTTGGAAAATTCAAAAAAAAATGAAATTGATTGTTTAAGAGAGCTATCACAAGTAAAAAAAGAGATAGAAATAATTAAGAGCACAGTTTCTTGGAAAATTACCAAACCTTTGAGAAAACTTGCACTATTAAAAAAGATAGCAAGAAAATTAAGGGATGTATTAAGGGTGCTAATGCAAAAGAAGTTTGTTCTTGGATTGGT
Source organism: Paenibacillus sp. Soil787 (assembly GCF_001429545.1). GTDB lineage: Bacteria > Bacillota > Bacilli > Paenibacillales > NBRC-103111 > Paenibacillus_E. Next base: position 27,468 of record NZ_LMSP01000006.1, on the reverse strand, counting down.
ACCTATGAAAGATTTAACTGAAGAAATCGGTGGTTATCATTGGGCAAGCATTGGAAACGATCCGTATTTTCAATTGCATGGGGAGTTTCCAAAAGGTTGGGTCAAAATTAAATGGACTTCTTATAGTAATGTTAATCTTCCTTTGAAGTTGTACTGGGATGAAGGGAATGGGCTTTCAGAAACTAATAGCCATATCTTCGGATATATAAAGAAAGGTGATAAGGCAGTTCAAGAAACGGTTGTCTTTATAAGTCCTTTAGCGTTAAATCTCCGACTTGATTCTGGCGAGATAGAAACAGACTTTTTACTTGAGCCTATTGAAATGTATAAAATTACTCGATTCCACGTTTTTATGAAATCAGCATTATTTTATATTAAACAACGCGGCATTACATTTGTAACTTTTAAATCCTTACTAAGAAAAACATGGGATGTATACAAATTACAAGGTTTAAGAGGAGTTTGGATAAAAATAAAATATAGCGTAACCGGTGGTAACCAAACTACTAATTCTGTAGATTACCAATCATGGATTATTGGCCATTCTATAACTGATAACATTAAAGAAGATATTCTTAAAGAAATGTCCACTTTCGCATATAAACCTTTAATTTCAATAATACTTCCTGTATATAATGTTAATGAAATATGGTTGGTTAAGTGTATCGAATCGGTTAGAAATCAACTATATACAAACTGGGAGTTGTGTGCGGCTGATGATGCATCACCAAAGCCTCATATTCGTGAGGTGCTTCAGAAGTATGAGAAGCTGGATGAAAGAATAAAGGTTGTTTATCGAGAGAAAAATGGTCATATTTCTGAAGCTTCTAATTCCGCTTTAGAAATTGCGAATGGTGAGTTTATTGCCCTTCTAGATCATGACGATGAATTGACTATTGATGCTTTATATGAAAATGTAAGATTACTTAATAAACATTTAGATGCCGATATGATATATAGTGATGAGGATAAAATCAGTATGGAAGGTGAGCGACATTCACCGTTTTTCAAACCAGATTGGTCTCCTGATACTTTTTTGTCTCACATGTATGTATGTCATTTAGGCGTATATAGAATGAGCTTAGTAAGACAATTAGCTGGATTTAGAAAAGGTTATGAAGGAAGCCAAGATTATGATCTGGCTCTTCGAATAACAGAGTTAACTAATAAAATTTTTCATATACCTAAAATTCTTTACCATTGGAGGACAATTCCTGAATCTACTGCTTCCACTGGAGCTGCCAAAGATTATACTAAAGATGCTGGTTATCGGTCACTTCAAGATGCTATTACTAGAAGAGGAATTGATGGATGGGTTGAAAGGTCTGAAATTCCTAATGTTTATATAGTTCATCATAACCCAACTGGAAATCCGAAAATATCCATATTAATTCCAACCAGAAATATGGGTAATATCTTAGATCATTGTTTAACGTCTATATTCGATAAAACGACATATCAGAATTATGAAGTCATTGTAATTGATAATGGTAGCGATGAAAAGGAAACATTGGAAATATTCAAAAAGTGGCAAACGAAGGAAAAAAGTAGATTTAAGGTGTATCCTTTAAACATCCCATTCAACTATTCGAAAATTAATAATGAAGCTGCCAAACTAGCTGACGGTGAGTTGTTGCTTTTATTAAATAATGATATAGAAGTAATAACACCTGAATGGCTTGATGAGATGGCTGGACAGGCAGTCCGATCTTCGATAGGTGCAGTAGGAGTAAATTTGCTTTATCCAGACAATACAATTCAACACGGTGGAGTAATACTTGGGATTGGTGGTGTGGCTGACCACAGCCATAAAAATTTTGATATTAGCAGTCCCGGATATTTTTCGAAATTAAAAACTGTGAATAATTATTCCGCTGTAACTGCTGCTTGCCTAATGGTGAGAAGAGAAGTATTCTTTGAAGTTGAAGGGTTAGATGAATTATTAGAGGTAGCATTTAATGATATAGATTTTTGCCTTCGAATAAGAGAGAAAGGCTACAATATAGTTTGGTTACCACATGTTCAACTTTATCATCATGAATCTAAATCTAGAGGACAAGAGGATACTCCTGCTAAGTTGGAAAGGTTTTATAAAGAGATTTCATTTATGAACAATAGATGGGGAGATAAGCTATTTAACGACCCTTATTATAATGTGAATCTGTCTATAGAACACCGCGATTTTAGATTGAAAATCTAGATAATAGCTTCAAAGATTGTGCCCAGTTTTTATTTTAATATCTAAAGGGGCTATATAAAAATGAAGATACTGGCTATTGTTCCAGCTTACAATGAAGAAGAATCGATCAAGCAGGTTATAGCTGACCTAAATGAAAATTTCGTAAAGGCAGATGTTTTAATTATTAATGATTGTTCTAAGGACAGTACAGCGGCTATCGCAATTAAAGCTGGTGCAAAAGTTATAACTCTCCCATGTAATTTAGGTATTGGCGGTGCAGTACAAACTGGTTTTATTTATGCAAATAGCAATAATTATGATATTGCATTTCAATTTGATGGAGATGGACAACATTTAGCAATTGAATTAAATAAATTATTAGAGCCAATACTCATATTAAATGCTGACATGGTAATAGGTTCCAGATTTTTAGATTCAAAAAATTATAAGCCATCATTTTTCAGAAGTTTGGGTATTACGTACTTTCAATTTATTAATTCTACGATACTAAAGCAGAAATTAACTGATACCACTTCTGGGTTTAGAGCGTATAATAAAAAAGCCATTAAGTATCTTGCCAGTAATTATCCACAGGATTATCCAGAAGTTGAAACAATTATAATTATGAAAAAAGCAGGATTTACCATAAAGGAACTTTCCGTCACTATGAGAGAGAGATTAGGAGGACGCTCATCAATAAATGGATTTAAACCTATATATTACATGGTCAAAGTAACATTTAGTATATTAATAAATTTATTAAGAAAGCATCCGAAGAAGACATCGGAGGAAATGGTAGCATGGAATTAAAGCTTACAATTGTTTCCGTTATTTCAAGCCTATTACTCACTTTTTTTGTGATTGATCTAGTAAGGAGAAAAAAGCTAAAAGAAGAATATTCTATCTTATGGATATTAGCGAGTGGATTGTTTTTGTTGCTGTCTTTATGGAGATCCTTGATAGAAGTTATTGCTAATATAGTAGGAATAGCATATCCACCTTCTGCATTATTTATAGTTATTATTTTCTTTGGAATACTTTTTTTATTACATGTTTCTATAATATTAACTAGATTATCAGAAAACAACAAAACACTTATTCAGAGAGTCGGTTTACTGGAAAGTAGAATAGATCAGTTTGAAAAGGCTAAGGATAAATAATAAAAAATTACTCCTTAAAACTAAGGTGGTTATTAAGTGGCTTTTTACATTGTAATATATTTGTTTTTTACTGTCGGTGGATTAATATTTATGAAACTTGGTGCTGGTGGCACTAATATAGTTTATGAGAAATTCAATTTAAGCATAAGTTTGAACCTTTATATTATTCTTGGACTAATATTATATTTATTGAGCTTTTTAATGTGGATTGTTTTATTAAAGAAATATGACTTATCGTACATCGTACCGATCACAACTAGTATATCTTATATAGCGGTTATAATTAGTGGAGTGTTTATCTTTAATGAAAAAATTAGTTTATTAAATGGTATTGCACTATTTATAATTCTCATTGGAGTTGTATTGCTGAATATTCCCAAGAGCTGGAGTTAACTTGAAATAGGAGAGAAGATGACATATGTTTTCAAATAAAGTGTTGTTAGTTACTGGCGGTACCGGATCATTTGGACATGCTGTAGCAAGGAGATTTTTAAATACAGACATCAAAGAAATTAGAGTATTTAGTAGAGACGAAAAAAAACAAGATGAAATGAGAAATAGATTTAGGAATGATAAATTGAAATTTTACTTAGGTGATGTTAGAGATTTTAATAGTATTAATGATGCTATGAAAGGTGTAGATTATGTATTTCACGCCGCTGCTTTAAAACAAGTCCCTTCTTGTGAATTCTATCCAATGGAAGCTTTAAAGACAAACACTATTGGGACAGATAATGCAGTAAATTCAGCAATACAAAATAAAGTAAAGAAATTTATATTACTTAGTACAGATAAAGCTGTGTATCCAATAAATGCTATGGGGATGTCAAAGGCTTTAGCAGAGAAAATAATTGTAGCGAAATCTAGAAACCTCACTGTTGAAGACACAGTCCTTTGTGTAACAAGATACGGTAATGTTATGGCCTCAAGAGGATCTGTCATACCGTTATTCATAAAGCAAATTAAAGAAAAAAAAGATATTACTATAACAGATCCAATCATGACTAGATTTTTAATGACATTAGATGAAGCGGTGGACCTCGTTTTATATGCATTTAATAACGCGGAAAATGGCGATATTTTCGTTCAAAAAGCACCCGCCTCAACAGTAGAGGATTTAGCAAAGGCATTAATTGAACTTTTTGATGCCAAATCAGAGATTAAAATAATAGGGACAAGGCATGGGGAAAAACAATCAGAAACATTGTTAACAAGAGAAGAGATGATAAAATCTTCTGATTTGAATAGTTTTTATAGAGTGCCATCGGATGTAAGGGATTTAAACTATGAGAAATATTTTTCTAAAGGACAAGAAGAGGTCACTAAACAGGAAGATTATAATTCGAATAATACAACACAATTAAGAGTAGAAGAAGTAAAAGAACTATTATTAAAGCTTGATATTATTAAACATGAGTTGAATTTTGAGGATTTCAACGGAGCATCTACTGAATTAATTGATATTTTATAATTGAGGTGTTAGGCATTGAAAAAATTAAAAGTAATGACAATTGTTGGAACAAGACCTGAAATTATTAAATTGAGCTTGATATTAAAAGAATTAGATAAGTATACAGACCATGTTTTTGTTCATTCAGGGCAAAATTATGATTATGAATTAAATGAGATATTTTTTGACGATTTGGAAATAAGGAAACCTGATTATTTTCTGGATGCTGCAAAATCCTCTTCGATAGAGACGATAGCAGAAGTTATTAAATCATCTGATAAGGTAATGGAACTAGAAAATCCTGATGCTTTGTTATTATATGGGGATACAAATACATGTATGGCTGTAATATCAGCTAAGAAAAGGAAAATTCCAATTTTTCATATGGAGGCAGGAAACAGATGTTTTGATCAGCGTGTTCCTGAAGAGATTAACAGGAAAATTGTTGATCACTTAAGTGATATCAATATGCCTTTAACTGAGCATGCTAGAAGATATCTTATCAATGAAGGAATAAGTGAAAATACCATTATTAAAAGTGGATCAACTTTGAAAGAAATTCTAAGCTATAACTTAGAAAAAATTGATAAATCAAACATTTTGAATGATTTTTGTTTAGAGCCAAATAATTATTTTGTTGTTAGTGCTCATAGAGAAGAAAATATTGATTATGATATTAATTTTACTGATTTGCTAGAAACATTAAATAGTATTGTAGAAACTTATAACAAACCAATTATATTTTCAACGCATCCAAGAACTAGGAAGAAGTTGGAACAAATTAATTTCAAAGTAAATGATAAAATTGTATTTTCGAAGCCGCTAGGTTTTTTTGATTATATAAAACTACAAAAGAATGCATTATGTGTTATTTCCGATAGCGGGACTATTACCGAAGAATCTTCCATACTAAATTTTCCGGCGATCACAATTAGGAATGCACATGAACGACCTGAAGGAATGGACGAAGGAACCTTGATTATGAGTGGTTTAAAAAAGGATAGGGTTCTTCAATCAATAGATGTGGTTATAAGCCAATTTAGTTCAACGAATTATAATATTAAGATAGTGAATGATTATGATACATTGAGTGTCTCACAAAAAATAGTAAGAATTATATTGAGCTATACCGATTATGTTAATAGAACAGTTTGGAAAAAAGGATAATATTGGGCGGTGACTAATTTGCAAAAGATACTAGTTTTAGGATCAACTGGTATGGCTGGACATGTGATAACCATGTATTTTGAAAGTAAGAATGAATATATCGTTGATAATATAAGTAATTCAATGAAATTAAATAATAAAAGTACCCAACTAGACTTGACGAATTTGGTAGATTTTGAACATTTTCTTGAACAAAATAAATATGATTATATTATTAATTGTGTTGGCGTATTAAATCATTTTGCTGAAGAAAACAAGGATAAAGCGATTTTGCTTAATAGCTATCTGCCTAGATATCTTGAGAAGAAATATATGAAAGAAAAAACTAAGATTATTCATCTAAGCACGGATTGTGTTTTCTCTGGTAAACAAGGTGAGTATCAGGAAAACTCATTTAGAGATGGAGACACATTTTACGATCGTTCAAAAATCTTGGGTGAAATCAATAACGAAAAAGACATTACAATCAGAACTTCAATAATCGGTCCCGATATAAATCCTCTAGGAATTGGTTTATTTAATTGGTTTATGCACTCTAGAGGAGAGATTAAAGGATATTCAAATGCTTATTGGAGTGGAATAACAACAATCGAGCTCGCTAGAGGTATTGAAGAAATAATGAAACAAAATATAAGCGGATTGTATCATTTAGTTGCTAAGAAGAAAATTAATAAACATGACTTGTTAACGTTAATAAAGGATATTTTCAATAAAAATGATGTAATTATAACTAAATATGAGAATCAGTTTGTAGATAAAAGTTTAATTAATACAAGAGAAGATTTTGACTATTCAGTTAATGATTACATAGAAATGATCAATGAAATAAGTGAATGGGTTAATTCTAATCATGCTATATATGAACACTATATGAAGCATTAACATAAACATAAGGGAGATGCTTGAATTGGCCAAAGAAAAGATACTTGTAGTTTGTCAACATTTTTGGCCGGAAGAATTCCGAATTAATGATATTTGTAGTTCCTTGGTGGAAATGGGACATAAAGTTGATGTTATATGTGGTATTCCGAATTATCCTTTCGGTAAATATTTTGAAGGGTATTCGTTATTGAAAAAAAGAAAAGAAAACTTCTACGGGGTTAATGTTCACAGAAGCTTTGTAATTCCCAGAGGAAGTGGGAATCCAATCCATGTCCTATTAAACTATGTATCCTTTCCCTTCTTTAGTCTTTATCACGTCTGGAAACTTCGAAAGGATTACGATAAAGTTCTAGTTTATCAATTGACACCTGTATTTATGGCTATTCCCGCTATTTTTGCTAAAAAAATTCTTAATAAAACTATTTTCATTTATATACAAGACTTATGGCCAGAAAGCTTATACTCTGTATTTAATTTCAAATCAAAATTATATAAAAAAGTTTTTAATAAAATTTCTGATTATATATATAAACAATTTGACTTTTATTTTACTACATCAAAAGGCATAAAAGAAAAAATTGAAAAAACCTATGGTATTGACAATAGTAATGTTTTATATTTACCTAATTGGGCTGAAAAAATTTATGAGGAAAAACGAGAAAATAGAGTATTAAAACAAAAATATCAAAACACGTTCAATATTATCTTTGCTGGTAATATTGGCCCCGCCCAGAGTTTTGAAACAATTATTAATGCAGCGAAAATTTGCCTTGATCAAGGCTATACCCATATAAAATGGATTATTGTTGGAGATGGTATGACTAGAAAGTGGGCCGAAGATAAGGTGGCGGAACTAGGGATTCAAGAAGTAATTATTTTTCTTGGTAGAAAACCTCTCACTTCTATGCCAGAATATTATGATGTTGCTGATGCACTTTTAGTATCACTAGTGAAAAGCGATTTATTCGGAATTACGATACCATCCAAGATACAATCCTATTTAGCTTCGGGAAAACCTATAATTGCTTCTCTAGATGGGGAAGGTGCTAATATAATCAGGGAAAGTGAATCTGGTTATGTATGTGAGTCAGAAAATGCTTCACTTCTAGCAGATAATGCTATCCAAATGAGTGCTTTATCTAGCGAAAGATTAAAGTTAATGGGTAATAATGCCAGAGATTATTACTTAGAAAACTTTGAAAAAAATAAATTGCTAGCTCATTTAACTAATTTCCTTCATAAAGAACCGAGGAGAATTCAGAAAATCCCAATAAACAGGAATGAAAAAGGTTCTATAGAGGAGAATTTTTAATTCTATTAGTATTGTAATTATGAGGTTGTGGGTGAATACTTATGTTCAAAAAAAGAAAAAGCATACTCTTAATTTTACTGCTATTAGTATCTATCATTGCTGAGTTATTCGTTTTTAACTATAAGTTCTTTTTTATGAATAACTCCAATTTTATTACCCAGGATATCGAATCGAATAAATTTATTGTTAAAGATCTTGAATCTCTCCCGAATTCGAATTATTTATCAATTACCAATGATCCTTGGGTTGAAATAAAGAATTTGAATATAGATTCAAGAGCTATTGCTGTTAAGATGGAGTATCTAAAGTCAGGAGGTTTATTTCAAGTTTTTTATACAACTTCTGAGGATTTACAATACTCTGAAGAAAAATCATTTATCTTTAATATTTCTAAAAATCAAGAAGAGTTTAAAATAAAATTAAAGCAACACTTGAATATTAATAGCTTAAGAATTGATGTTACGAATAGACCAGGTGAAACGTTGTCAATTTCTAAACTTACAATAAATCCATTGTATAGTTTCGATTTTAAGGTTACTCGACTTTTGAAAATATTTCTCGGGATACTATTCATTGTTTTGATTACTTTGTTTGTTAATCGATATAAAGAATTTATTTTTAAATATAGATATTTAATTGCTTTGTTATTATTTGTTATTTTGGTTTTAGGGAAAATTCATGGATCATCAATAGGTATGTGGGATAGTTATCTTGAACCCAATAAAGCCCAAAATTCAATAGTAATCGAAGGTAAACCTCGTGCTATTAGAAGTGATGAATGGCTAGTTCAAACACCTTGGTTGCTAGCACAAACACAGAGTAAAGATAATTTTCCTATAATAAATGATAATATTCGTTCGGATGGACAAAATATGTTGCTTAGTAATACTCCGACAATTAGTATTGATTTATTAGCGAAACCTCAATATTGGGGCTTCTTATTATTTGGGAAGGATTACGGCTTATCATGGTTTTGGAATATTAGATTTTTTTTATTGCTTTTACTTTCTTTTGAGATGGCACTATTTTTGTCTAATAGAAATTTACTGATCTCGATAATTGGCGTTGTGCTTATTGTTTTTTCTCCAGTAATTCAGTGGTGGTACAGTACGTCATTTGTTGATACTATAATTTATTCTCAAGGAATTATTGTTTCAGCACTTTATTATATTAAAAATTATAATAATCAACCTGCAAGAATTTTATTTATGTCACTGATGTTTTTATCAATGATAGGCTTTGTGATGGGTATATACCCTCCAGTTCAAGTTCCGTTAGGTTACTTAGTTTTAATATTTTTAGGATTCATATTACTTCCAAATTATAAGAAGTTAATAACAAACAAGTTAGAATGGATCATGTTCTTTGTTTGTATATTTTATTTTTGTGCATGTATATTCTTATTTATATATCAATCATATGACAGCATAAAAATAATGTTAAGTACAGTATATCCTGGCCAGAGAATAACTACAGGTGGGGAATATAATCCGAAATATTTATCATTATTTTTAATTGATTGGTTAGTGCCATTTAAAGATGTGAACTTTTGGAATAATAGTGAAGTTAGTAACTTTATAATTTTTTCACCAGCAATTATTTTGTCTTTTTTCCTAGTTTATAAAAAGGAAAAATATAATAGATATTTAATGCTAACATTATTTATTTATTTAATTTTTCAAATTTCTTGGTTTGTTATTAAGTATCCTATTTTTGTTGGGAAATACACCTTATTTTCTTTTGTTCCGGAAAAGAGATTAGCAACTATGATCTCGGGTCTTACATCTCTGTATTTATTTATTTGGTTAGCATCTATTTTGACAAAATATAAGGCTTTAAGTAGATATAATACATTTTTAATTTGTATTATTGTTGCTTTTATATCCTATATATCCTTATTTAAATCAGAAATGTATACCTATTTAGGGAACACATTTTCTTGGGTCACTTTACTTTATTATTTATTATTAAATTACTTATTGCTTAGGGGCAAAAAGAAGTTTCTAGCAATTTTTGTAATTATTCCAGTTATAATTTCAGGTGCAGCTGTAAATCCAATTGCTAGAGGAACAGATAGTATTTATAGACACGATATCTCAAAAGAGATAATACGTATTAAAGAACTTAATCCATCTGCAAAGTGGGCTGCTATGAATAGCCTTGTTAATGGACAATATTTAATTTCTTTAGGTGTAAAGTCTTTTAATAGTGTGCAATATTATCCAGACATTAATATGTGGGAAAAATTGGATGAAACCAAAAAATTTAGTGATGTGTACAATAGATATGCTCATATAATTGTTGAGCTTACACAAAATAGCACCTCATTTGAGTTAAAAGGTGGAGATGTTTTTAAAATTTATATGAATGAAAATGATTTGAAGAAAGCAGATATAAGATATGTTCTATCACAAGGAAATTTAGACGCATATGAACCAAATACACTAAAAAAGATATATTCTAGCTCTAATAATAATTTATTCATATATGAGGTAAATTAATAGGCAAATTAATTGGAGGTTCTAAATGAAAGGTATTATTCTAGCAGGTGGTACAGGTTCAAGATTGTTTCCTTTAACAAAAGTAACGAACAAACATTTACTTCCTGTAGGTAAATACCCAATGATTTTTCACTCCGTTGCAAAGCTTAAGCAAGCAGACATAAACGATATCCTCATCGTCACTGGTAAAGATCATATGGGTGATGTGGTTAACCTTTTAGGAAGCGGTAGAGAAATGGGAGTAACCTTTACTTATAAAGTCCAAGATGAAGCTGGAGGAATCGCACAAGCGCTAGACCTCGCTGAGCACTTCGTTGGCAATGACCAAATGGTCGTAATTCTTGGCGATAACGTATTTGAAGAGAGTATTGTTCCTTTTGTAGACAACTTCAGAACTCAACGAGATGGGGCCAAGATTCTCATCCAAGAAGTTCAAGATCCTCAACGATACGGCGTTCCAGAGTTGCTGGGAGAGAAGATCATCTCTATCGAGGAAAAGCCTAAACAACCGAAAAGTAGCTATGCAGTAACAGGTATTTATATGTATGACAGTACTGTATTTGAAATTGTTAAGAAACTTAAGCCATCAGGCCGCGGTGAACTTGAGATAACGGATGTCAATAATGCATACATCGAAAAAAACGAGTTAACTTACGATATTCTTCAAGGCTGGTGGACGGATGCAGGAACACATACCTCTTTAGCTAAAGCCAATGAATTGGCGAAAGAATTGTTTTTTGGAGAAGAGTTTGGGAAACTTAAATTGTAAGAGGTGCCGATACTGATGAATATTATATCTAAGAAGTTGGAAGGTCTATATATTGTGGAACCCGATGTCCACGGAGACAATCGGGGCTTTTTTATGGAGAGTTATAGTAGTGCGAAATTTGTTGAACACGGTATTGATTTTCTCTTTGTTCAAGACAATCACTCCTTATCTGTAGAAACCGGTGTTTTGCGTGGGCTGCACTATCAGCTGAATCCCAAAGCACAAACAAAACTTATACGTGTAGCTTCCGGTGCGATTTATGATGTCGCGGTAGACATACGCAAGGATTCGTCTACGTTTGGCCAGTGGGTAGGGGTTATTTTAAGCGAGGCTAATAAGCGTCAACTACTGGTTCCCCAAGGATTTGCTCATGGCTTTTGTACGATTGTTCCTAATACGCAGGTGCTTTACAAAGTGGACGAGTACTACTCCCCTGAACACGATAGAGGCATACTTTGGAGCGACCCGGCTATTGGTATTGATTGGCCAACATCTAAACCAATTCTTTCTGATAAAGATCAAAAACATCCGCTACTTAAAGATGCGGAAATAAACTTTTAAAATGGGAGTCATAAGCATATGAAAATACTTATTACAGGCGGAGCTGGATTTATCGGTAGCAACTTCGTTCATTATATGCTGGATCGCTATCCTAGCTACGAAATTATTAATCTCGATGCATTAACATATGCTGGGAATTTAGAGAACCTAACTTCCATTCAAAACAATAGCCATTATACTTTCGTTAAAGGTGATATCACAAATCCAGAATTAGTGAACAGTTTATTCGAGAATGGTGTAGACACGGTTGTCCATTTCGCCGCGGAATCCCATGTGGATCGGAGTATTCTGGAACCGGATGTTTTCGTTAAGACAAACGTATTAGGCACGCAGGTTTTGCTTGAAGCCGCTAGAAAATATGCGGTTAAGAAGTTCGTTCATGTTTCCACGGATGAAGTCTATGGGACACTTGGTGAAACAGGTCTTTTCACGGAAGAAACTCCTTTATCACCAAATAGTCCTTACTCAGCTAGTAAAGCAGGTTCGGATCTTCTTGTACGCGCTTATCATGAGACATTTGGACTTCCGATTAATATTACTCGTTGTTCCAATAATTATGGACCCTATCAGTTCCCTGAGAAGTTAATCCCATTAATGATTGCAAATGCTTTGAGCGATAAAGCTCTTCCTGTATACGGAGACGGTCTTAATATTAGGGATTGGCTGTATGTTGAGGACCACTGCAGCGCGATTGATCTCGTTCTACATAAAGGGATTAACGGAGAAGTTTATAATATCGGTGGTAATAATGAGAGAACGAATATTCAAATCATACAAACTATTCTTCGAGAGTTGGGTAAACCAGAATCTTTGATGCAATTTGTGAAAGATCGGCCAGGTCATGACCGTCGTTACGGAATTGATGCGACTAAGATTACGGAGGAGCTTGGGTGGAAGCCGAAGCATAATTTTGAGACAGGTATTCATGAAACAATTCGTTGGTACTTGGATAATCAAGACTGGTGGAAACGAATTCAGACGGGTGAGTATCAAAAATATTTTGCTGAACAATATGGCTCACGGCTTGGTGCTAGATAATGAGAATAGTAGTTACCGGGGCTAATGGTCAACTGGGGCAAGATGTTGTAAAACTGTTAGGAGCTAAGCATGAGGTTCACGGACTTGGGAGAGAGCAACTAGATATTACCAATGAAAGTCAATGTCTAGAGGTTCTAAAAGCTTTGAAGCCAGATGTTATCATTCATAGTGCTGCGTACACTGCTGTTGACCTTGCCGAAACGGAAGAAGCAATTGCTTATCAAGTTAATGCTGATGGAACTAAGAATCTTGCCGTGGCTGCAGAGAGCATAGGAGCGAAATTTTGCTATATTAGCACGGATTACGTGTTTGATGGTACCGCTACGAATGCATACAGAGAGAACGATAAGACCAATCCTCAGAGTGTTTATGGGAAGTCCAAAAGAGCTGGGGAACAGCATGTAGAAGCGTTATCATCTAAATATTTCATCGTGAGAACTTCTTGGGTCTATGGTATTTATGGTTCGAATTTTGTCAAAACAATGTTGAATTTGGCTCAAACCCGTGATTCCTTAAAGGTAGTAAGTGATCAATTTGGGTCACCGACTTACACTGTTGATCTTGCCATATTCATAGAAAAACTCGTAGAGACAGATCTGTATGGCATCTATCATGCTTCAAATGTCGGAGTTTGCTCGTGGTATGATTTTGCCTGTGCGATCTTTGAGGAGAGTGGCTTGAAGATTAAGGTAGATCCTTGTACAACGGAAGAATTTCCGCGACCTGCTCCAAGACCACGAAATTCAGCTATGGAGCATGAAGCAATCCTTGCTAATGGTTTTGAGGATTTACGACCTTGGCGTGAAGGGCTTAAAGCATTTTTGAAGGAGCTAGGTGAGATTATGGATGAAAACGGTTAGTGTCCACATTGTTACTTACAATAGCTCTGAACATATCGACGATTGCTTGGAAGCGGTGCTTAGTCAGTCCCATCCAATTGAACAAATCGTAGTGATTGATAATGCTTCTAAGGACAATACACAAGAGAAATTAGTAAAATGGTCGGAGAAGTGCAGTATTACTCAGAATTCTATAAACAATGGATTCGCTGGTGGCCATAATCAGGCAATAAGGATGACAGACACGGATTATTGTCTAATTCTAAATCCGGATGTAGTTCTTGAACCTGATTATGTTCTTAACACTGTAAAATTATTAAATAATCATTCTCAAGCGGGTAGTGCCACAGGTAAACTGCTACTCAAAGCAGATCCTACTCACATTGATAGTACTGGATTAGTCATTAACAAGGCACGCAGAGCCTTTGACCGCGGCGCACATCAGACAGGCGATCGGTTCAATCATGCTGAAGAGGTCTTTGGTGTTTCTGGCGCAGCTGCCATGTATTCTCGCGAAATGATTAATGACATTAGCCTGAATGGCGAATTTTTCGATGAGGACTTTTTTGCTTATAAAGAAGATGTGGATGTTGCTTGGCGTGCGCAGCTGCTAGGCTGGAAGGCTTATTATGAGCCAACGGCTATTGCGTACCACGAACGTGGTTGGAAGGAAGGCGGTAGGAGCAGTAAGCCACTTTTTGTCAGGAGATTATCGTACATTAATCGATATAAAATGATGGTGAAAAACGATCGAATTTCAATGGTACTGAAGCATAGCATTCCACTGTTGGTCTATGAATGTCTCAGCTTTGCTTACGCTCTTATGCGTGAACCAAAGCTTCTTGGAGCTTGGTCCAGCTTTTTTCGTAAGTATTCAGAGTTAAGGAAAAAGCGCGGTATCATTCAAAAAAAGCAAAAAATAGTGACGTCTGAAATCAACAGATGGTTTATAAAATAGCCCATGGAAGATTAGCTAAAAGAAGCTAGTCTTTTTTTAATCTAAAATTTATAAACCCATGTTATAATAAGTGTAATGAAATCAATAAAAATGAGGTTTTCTAGTGGATTTAAGTATTATTGTACTAAATTATAAAACACGCGACCTGACACTGGCTTGTTTACAATCTGTTTTTTCGTCAGCTACATCTTACATATACGAGGTCATCTTAATCGACAATGCCTCGAATGATGGCATCATACAATCAGTGAATCAGCAGTTCCCACAAGTGGTTTGCATCGCCAATACAGATAACGTAGGCTTCTCGCGAGCCAACAACCAGGGCATCCGCATCGCCCAAGGACGTTACGTCCTACTTTTAAACTCTGACACTATCGTTCAACCCGACACACTAGACGTGATGCTTCGTTTCATGGACGAGAACCCCACCGTAGGAGCTAGCGGCTGCAAAATCGTACTTCCAGACGGATCACTCGACAAAGCCTGCAAGAGGGGCTTTCCTAAGCCCTCAGCGTCCTTTTACTATGCGTTCGGATTCTCTAAACTATTCCCGGACTCACCTCGGTTCAATCAATATCAATTAGGCTACTTAAGTCCTGACGATGAATATCCTATTGACTCGCTCGTCGGTGCTTTCATGTTAATCCGCCGCGAGGCGATTGAGCAAGTAGGGTTGCTTGATGAGGAATTCTTTATGTATGGTGAGGATATAGATTGGTGTTATAGAATTAAGGAAGCGGGTTGGGTAAATTATTATTACCCTCGCACTCAAATTGTCCATCACAAAGGCGCAAGCAGTCGTAGGAAGCCTTTTAAGATCATATATGAGTTCCACAGGGCAATGATCCTATTTCATAATAAGCATTATCGTAAAAAGTATTCCTGGCTAACGAACTCGATGATCTATGCAGGTGTTAGCTTAAAATTCATACTCTCCTTAGCAAGAAATAAACTACGTCCAGCGAGGTGATTTACATTGATTCGACAGAGTCAGGGTTTCTTGACACAACTTTATGCACTGGCCGACTTCATATGTATTCAGCTCGTGTTCTTACTATCATGGTGGCTGAAATTTAGAAGCGGCTGGATTCCATACGATTCTCCTCTTCCGATCAAGCATTACTTAATGTGGAGTGTCAGTTACGCGATTATAGCCATTTTTCTAAGTTATATGATGAACTTCTATACACCTAAGCGTAGGAAGCAGTTCTCTTATGAGGTTTTAAAAATTATTCAAGTCCACATATTCAGCTTGCTGCTGCTGTTAAGTGTTTTGTTCATTTTAAAAGAGGTCGACGTTTCACGTTCTTATCTCTTATTATTCCTTGTGAACAATATTCTTTTCATCAGTTTTTATCGCTATATGATTAAAATCTCGTTAAAGCGTGTCCGGCAAAAGGGTTATAATAAGCAATTCATTTTAATTCTCGGTGCAGGCTCACTGGGCCGTCAGTTCTACACTAAGCTGAGGCAGCATCCAGAGCTAGGCTACGAAGTAGTCGGTTTCCTAGATGATTATCAGGAGAAACACGAAATCACTTACCAGAGCTATAAGCCAATCATCGGGAAGATTGACGATCTTGAGTCCATATTAAACGATCTCATCATCGATGAGGTTATTATCGCTCTACCGTTAGATGCGCATCGCAAGTTCGGCAGCATTATCAATGTCTGTGAAAAAATTGGTGTCAAAACACTTATCATACCGGACTTTTATGATTTCTTGCCGTCCCGTCCTTATTTTGATAATTTTGCTGATATGCCGCTGATTAATGTGCGTGATATTCCGCTGGATGAGTTCCGGAATCGACTTTTCAAGCGAGCTTTCGACATTGTTTTCGCCTCTGCGGCCATTCTTATTACGCTGCCCGTTATGATTGGATCTGTTATTGCTATTAAACTTAGTTCTCCAGGTCCGGTTATTTTTAAGCAAGAGCGTGTAGGTCTAAACCGCAGAAGGTTTATGATGTATAAGTTCCGCAGTATGAATGTGCTCTCAGAGAGTGCATCAAATACGGAGTGGACGGTTGAAAATGACCCGCGGCGAACGAAGGTCGGTACCTTCCTCCGCAAAACGAGTCTGGATGAGCTGCCTCAGTTTTTTAATGTGCTTTTTGGGCATATGAGTGTCGTCGGTCCAAGGCCCGAGCGCCCTTATTTCGTGGATCAATTCAAGGAAGAAGTTCCGAAGTATATGGTGAAGCATCATATTCGTCCTGGGATTACTGGCTGGGCGCAGAGTAACGGCTTACGTGGGGATACTTCGATCGAAGAACGCATCAAGCACGACATTTTCTATATTGAAAATTGGACTTTTTTATTCGATATTAAAATTATTTGGAGAACGATTATTAATGGTTTTATTAATAAAAATGCGTATTAAAAATTTTTTCATATTAACCGCATGATTCGTCAACATCTTCCCCATACTATGCATATACTTAATATGCGGGGAGGTTATTGTATGATCGATCATGAAGACGCTTACCAGGATGAACATTTGTCGGTTGGCAAAGGGTTGATTGTTGGTGTTGTGTTCGGCTCCCTGATCTGGGCGGCCATTATTGCCGGTGTTGTGTATATGTGGTAGACGTAACTCATAAATGAAGAGGCTGCTGAGGCTATTATAGCCCCAAGCAGTCTCTTTTTTTGTTTAAAAAATATCGGAACCTGGAAGTTGAAGTGCTGACGGCGTATATCCATTGATAGCGCAAGATAGAGACAATTCTCAATAATCATGCATACGTTAGTTATAGAGGTGATCTAGCTGATGAATGTTATTACCACAAAGCTGCCAGGATTATTTATTATTGAGCCTGATGTTCATGGAGATCATCGGGGTTTTTTTATGGAAAGTTACCATCATGCGAAATTGGTGGAGCAAGGAATAGATATTCCTTTTGTTCAAGATAATCATTCTTTATCTGTAGAAACCGGAGTTTTGCGAGGGCTTCATTACCAGTTGAATCCAAAAGCACAAACGAAGCTAGTTAGAGTTGTTTCAGGTGCTATTTATGATGTGGCTGTTGATATACGTGAAAAATCTCCTACCTTCGGTGAATGGGTGGGTGTCACTCTTAGTGCGGCAAATAAGCGCCAGCTGCTTGTTCCTCAAGGTTTTGCTCACGGGTTTTGTACGACTGAGCCCCAAACTCAAGTGTTATATAAGGTGGATGAGTATTACTCTCCCGTACATGACAGGGGAATCTTATGGAGTGACCCGGCTATTGGCATTGATTGGCCGACAGCTAATCCTATTTTATCGGATAAGGATCAGAAGCACCCGTTGCTTAATGATGCGGAGATCAATTTTTAAAAATATTGAAGTCTGTTTATGGATGGTTTTGAAGAAGGAAGAAAGGATATCGTTTGAATTAATTCTCGGGTATAATGAAATGTATATAGCTTCTGGTGTGGAGGTTAACCTTGATGAGTGAAATGATAGACCGTGAATTTCTAAGTGTGATACTCAGGAGAATTAATGAGATAGGCGCAGATGTAACGGCCATTAAAGATCGGGTTGACAGTATTGACAGACGATTGGGCAATGTTGAGGATCGGCTCACTGGCGTGGAGAATCATCTCACTGGTATAGAGGATTGTCTCTCAGGTGTGGAAAATCACTTGATAAAAATTGAAGAAACTTTACAATATATCAAAAAAGTTCAAATACAACAAGGTGAGCAGATTGCTGGTATTGCTGTTCAGATGATGGAGCATCCGGCAAGTATACGCAAACTTAAATTGGTCAAATAAATGAGTAAGATTAGCTAACCTAATCTTGCTTTTTTTTCGTTTACGCGCTCGTAAAGAAATTTCAGTTCTCTACACTACTACAAGACGAGAGCAACTAATTTACATTTGCTTTTGTTAACACATAAAGAGGCTGCATGGGCTAATTAAAGCCAATGCAGCCTTTTTACCTAAGAAACAGGATTAGTTGATTTGGAAGGACTAAATTTCATTGTGCTTTTGAGCCCAGTAACAAGCGGTTTCTCACCAAGCTTATAAGCCAAGTAGCATAGGGGCACGACCATCGCCACAATAATGAGATCAGTAAGTAGAAATCCAAGATGGTTGACCACATGTGTCGCCACACTCAACTTCATTAAGATTGAAATAAATAGAAGATGCGTTAGCAAAATCGTATAGGAAGCATTCCCAAGCTTGCTCAGGATTTTCACCCAATGAGGCAATCGAAGTTGTTCAGGAACAGAAGAAGCGCCTATGAGTGCAAATGTAGCTGGAATGATGTAAAGCAGGTAATTGTGATATGGGGTAAAAAGATATTTGTTGTTCATCCATATTAGCGCAAAGCCAATCACACCGATTACAATCAACAATTTGTAGTGTTTATTTCTATGATGCTCCGCCCATTTGGCCAATAAACAGCCTGTGATAAATTCTAAATTTACATCACTGAAGAGGAAGTTTAGATAGAAATGACGGTCAATATCAGCACCAATCAGAGGTACATGCAGAAAATGGCAAAGAGTTAATGTTACCCAAATGGAAAGGAAGAGATAGGCTGGCTTTTTGCCTAGAGCCATGAGAAGGCTGAAAACCAAGTAAAAGAGTACAAAGTAACTTAACGACCAGGCGACTGGGAGAACTGGACCATGAGCTTGAGGCAGCAGCAGGAATGATTTGATGATGGTATCTTTATGGGTCTCATATCCGTAGCCAAAGCTCGGGACCAGAAAATAAACGGGCAGTACAACGAGTGTAATTAGCCAGTAGAAAGGGTAGATACGTATTAGCCGATTCGATAGATAGGGAAGAACACTCATTTTGGTTCCGATTTTATGGCCGTATGTATGGTACAGTAGAAAACCAGTAAGTATGAAAAAGAAATCTACACCACCCGATCGTCCTATGCTGCTAATCCCTAGTAAGTCGTATTGAAAGTACTTGAAGGACATGGCTGATGTATGAAACAGCAGCACAAAAAATGCTGCCGCTCCTCGTGAAGCTTGAAGCACGATTCTTTGATTGTTATTCAATAATAACCCTCCGGTTCATGGTATTGATCCTACAAACCATCATGCCAGAAGATTATGAATAAATTATGTATACATTCTGAATGGCTGCTGATATGTTTAATAATTCCTTTATAAAACCTTTTTCACGGCCAAGCCCCAACTCGTCTGCATAATCGTCCAAGTCCCCTCATATGCATGTACTATGTTGATGTTAATCATGAGTGAGGGGATGATCGAATGCGCCGGGTCACATGGGTGGTAGCAGTGGTGATGTGCTTAGCATTGGTTCTCGCAGGATGCGGGATGGGCAAGAAGGATGCAGGATCTATCGTAAAGGATTTGGATCATGTGATCAGCAAGTCGGGCAGTTATCAGGCTTCGGGGAGCATGATTCTGAACACGGGGCAGCAGCCGCAGGAGTATCAGGTGGAGGTGGCTTACTCGCCGGATCATTTCTACCGTATTTCGCTTACGAATGCAGGGAAGGACGTAACGCAGATCGTGCTGCGTAATGAGGAGGGCGTATTCGTGCTGACGCCGCATCTCAAGAAGAGCTTCCGCTTCCAAAGTGATTGGCCGGAGAATCAGGGGCAGGTGTATCTGTTCCAGTCTCTTGCGAAGAGCATAATTGCCGATAAGGATCGTCAGTTTACAACGGATAATGATACGTATGTGTTCGATGTTGCCGCCAATTATCAAAATGAGCAGCTGTCACGCCAAAAAATTTGGCTGAATAAGAAGACGCTGGCGCCTAAGCAGGTCCAGGTGTCGGATGCGAATCACAATGTGTTGGTTCAGGTGAATTTTACTAGCTTTGAATTCGATGCTAAGTTCGACAAGGATTTTTTCCAAATGGAGCGCAATATGACCAGCTGGAATTTGAAGACTTTACCTACGATGGCTGAAGCAGCGGATGCCGATCACCCAGCAGCGGGTGGCAAGTCTGTGACAGATAAGAATCTGTCAGCGACAGGCGGCCAATCCGATCAAGCTGCAGGCCAAGCTCAAGATGGGCAAAAGGCAACAGCGGCTAAACCAGGTACGGATACAACGAAGCCGACTGCCGCGGCAAGCAAAGCGCAGAGTATCGGTATCATCGAGCCGTCCTACCTGCCAAAAGATGTGGTGAAGCAGGATATAACGGATATGAAGCTTAGTGAGGACGCAGCGGTCCTTTTGAGATATAAAGGGAAGTACAACTTCAGCCTCATCGAGGTGAGACCACAGGCCAAATCAGTATCCTTGCAGCCGGGTACGATTGTTGATCTTGGATTCACGATCGGCGTGCTCACGGGGGATGAGAAGAAGACGCTCACTTGGACGAATGACGGCGTAGAGTTCAGATTGGCGACAGGCGATTTGCCTACGAATGAAATGATCAAAGTCGCTATGGCGACTGAGGGGCAGTCTGGGAAGTAAGAATGAATATATAGTGTCAAATATAAGCTGAAAAAGGGAAGCCCTGCACGATTTGTGTAGGTGTTTTCCCTTTTTTTGCAAATATTTAAGCAAGAAGATTTAACCAACTCCCCCGAAAGGGAGTTTTTTTGGTATAATGCAACTTTGGAGTAAATAGTTATTGGAGTGTCATTGATGAAAACAACTGGTGAATTAACAATGGAAGAACAGCAACAATACTGGGAAAATGAAATTGTCTTGTTCGGCAAGTATCTTGCAGAGGAAGGTAAATTAAAAGCTGACACAATTGAGAAGCATGTGGATCGCATGCAATTTATGACGACGGTTTATTTTATCAATTACGAAATTGATTATGAACAGCTGCAGGGCGAGACGATCGTAGATTTTCTTGGTCGTTTTTACATCAGCAAGGTGTTGAGTAGTACTAAATCCGACATAAGTGCTTATTTACCTTCTATTAAAAAGTGGGTGCAGTTTCTTCTGCAATCAGAAAAGATTTCGGCTAATCAGTGTGCTGAGGTATTAGAGGTATGTAAACATAAAGAGTTTTTCATGGAGCGTTTCGAACAATATATGGATGCAGATTACGAAGAGTCTTTGGAAGATTGGCATTACACAAATGATATGGAGGCTTATTTGGCTGCTCAAGCGTCTGAATCCGCACCTATCATGGTTGAGATGAGACCTATTTTGGCAGATAAAAAGCTGCTTGAGCAGTGGGTGGATGACAGAACAGCTGTACCTCAAATCGTTGCTGATTTTCAAAAGTTTCTGGCTTCGTTGCAGGATGCCAAGAGCCTCAAGCTGACGCCGTCCAGGCAACATTTGCCGCGGAAGTTTTGGAAAGAGCTTGATGAGAAGCTTGGCTGGGAGCTTTTTTATAAGCCGACCTTAAACCAAGATAACGTTCCTTTATTTCAGTTTTTTTTCTATACAGCTCAGCAACTGGGATTAATAGCAGGAATTAAGCAGCAGTGCATCATTACGCAACAAGCAGACGGGTTTCTTGCTCTAACGGATAAGGAACAAGCAGTTGTTATGTTGGATATGTTATGGAACAAAATTGGTTGGGAAAAGCTTCAGGAAACCAATGAGGGAGGCCGACCTGAAGTCACTCAAGCTTCCAGAGCTCGGATAGCCCAGGTTCTTGGCTCATGGCCTGTGGATGAACCTCAAGACAACCATAGTGATTGGATGCGTAATAAATTAAAGGGGGAGCTCTTTAACGGTAGTACCGACGTGTTTCTTCATTCTGTAATTCCTGTGTTGGAGCGTTTTGGGCTAGTTCGAGCTCAGTTTAAGCCACAAACAGAAATCACATATACGTTTGAAAGAACGCCGACTCAAATGGCGGTTACGGATTCTGGAATACGTGTGTTTCGTTATTTCCAAAACCAGAGAAATCATGCAGTAGTATCAAGTGGTAAAAAGCGATTAGATCCAATTAGTGATCTTTTTATCAGTATGAATGGCCAGGTGCCAATTCAGGTTGAAAGTCGGCCCGGTCGCAATGAGCCATGTCCGTGCGGAAGTGGCAAGAAATTTAAAAGATGCTGTTTGTAGTCTGCGATAGTGCAGCTGTCCATCCGGAAAAGTAGTGTTGACAGTTTTTCGCGATTAGGCTTAACATAGGTTTACTTGTAATGGATAAATGAGGTGAACGCTGGTGGATGCTTTTTATCGTCCCACGTGGGTAGAAATTTCGTTAGATGCACTGCGAAGCAACATTGAAGGTTTTCAGAAGGTACTGCCGGCAGGAATGAAACAGATGGCAGTCGTTAAAGCTGATGCGTACGGACACGGGGCTGTTGAAGTATCCAAAGAGGTTCTCGCCGCGGGTGTGGATTACTTGGGTGTGGCGTTTTTTGATGAGGCGCTAGAGCTAAGGAATGCAGGGATCACCGCACCTATTCTGGTACTAGGCTATACGCCTCCAGAAGGGGTTGATAGAGCGCGTGAACTCGATGTGACGATTGCGGTCTATAGTAGAGATGTTCTCGAAAAGCTTTGTTTTCAGGGGCAAATGGAAGACAGAACACTCCAAAAGAAGCTAAAGATCCATATTAAGCTGGATACTGGCATGGGCAGACTTGGTTTGCACACGGAAGCGGATGCTATTCCATTCATTGAGGAAGCGTTGACGCTGCCGAATGTGGAAGTTGAGGGTTTATTCACGCATTACGCGAATGCAGATGAAGTAGATAAGAGCTATACGATGGAGCAGTATCGCCGTTTTGAGCGAATTGTGAGCTATTTTACGGATAAAGATGTTACGTTTCCTTATATACATGCAGGCAATAGTGCAGCGGCCATAGATTTGCCAGGTTTGACGTATTCGATGGTGCGTTTGGGGATTTCGATGTATGGTTTGTATCCTTCCGAGGATGTCGATCAAACGAAAATTAATTTAAAGCCGGTGCTAAGTCTAAAAACAGCGATTGTTCATCTTAAAACGCTGCCTCCGGGCTCTGGAGTTAGTTATGGTACGATTTATCACACCAAGGGCGAAGAACAAATTGGGACGCTGCCGATTGGCTATGCGGATGGGTATTCTCGGATGCTTTCGGGTAAGGCTGAGGTTCTTGTTCGGGGCAAAAGAGTGCCGATCGTCGGTAAAATCTGTATGGATCAATGTATGATCAATGTATCGGATGTGCCGGATGTTCAGTCTCTGGACGAGGTTGTGGTGATCGGTGAGCAAGACGGAGAGCGCATTACGGTTGAAGATGTGGCTCGTCAGCTCGGTACTGTTAACTATGAAATCATTTGTATGATTTCACATCGTGTTGCGCGTGTGTATGTGCGTGACGGCAAACGTATAGATGCCATTAATCCTCTCATGCGGCATCGTTATTAAAAATTTACCATTTAATTTTTGTCGTACATGGAGAGGATTTTCAAAATAGGCTATCGAATACTATGTAAGTAGAATTCTTATATCCAAGTGTGTAACATATTTGATATACTGATTGCATATATCTATTGTATAAATTGGTTTTTGGAATGACATACTGGTAATATTGTCTTTGTATCGTTTCTGGGGGTGCGAAAGTGTGAGCAATGCGCATAATACGAAAAGGATCATGATTAGCTTGCCTGACAATCTGTTGCAAGAAGTGGACGGTATTGTCGAGAAGGAGAATTCTAATCGCAGCGAATTTATTCGCCAGGCAATGAAGCTGTATTTAATTGAACGTAAAAAGCGCAGTCTACGCGAATCCATGCAGCGTGGGTATATGGAGATGGCGAAAATAAATCTCAGCATGGCATCTGAAGCTTTTCAAGCGGAGGAAGAAGCGGACGGTACGCTTGATCGCTTAGTAAGCGGGGTGTAAGCAGTGATTGTGAAACGTGGTGATGTATTTTTCGCAGATCTTTCGCCGGTAGTAGGGTCGGAGCAGGGAGGGGTTCGTCCTGTTCTAGTGATCCAAAATGATATCGGCAACCGCTTTAGCCCAACCGTGATTGTTGCAGCGATTACAGCTCAAATCCAGAAGGCGAAGCTTCCCACGCATGTGGAAATCGATGCGGAAACGCATGGTTTCGACCGAGATTCGGTGATTCTGCTTGAACAAATCAGAACGATCGATAAGCAACGGCTGACGGACAAAATTACGCATTTGGATGAAGAAACGATGCGCAAGGTGGACGACGCTTTGCAAATTAGTGTGGGACTGATAGAATTTTGAATAGGATCAGGAACGGACGAGGGTGATTGGTTCCCTCGTTTTTTGGTTTGTATACATACATAGGAATAGAAATGAATAGAAGTGGGGGAACTGATTGTGGCAAATACGGAAGAGTTGAAGATAAAGGCGAATGAAATGGAAGAGCAAAAGGTGAACGATACTGAAGGAACGAAGACAAAGGCTAGTGAGTATGAAGAGCCGAGGGAGAAAATTCAGGTCTCTGAAGAAAAGAAAGCAGAGATCCAGGAGCGTATCCTGAAGCAGATCTCTGCTGAATTGCAGCTGCCCGCTGTCAAAGTGAAGACTACGATGGGGCTTCTTGATGAGGGCAACACGATTCCGTTCATCGCTCGTTACCGAAAAGAGATGACCGGGGAGCTAGATGAGAACCAGCTGCGAGATATCGAGGAACGGTTACAATACTTGCGTAACCTAGAGGATCGTAAGATCGAGGTTGTTCGTTTGATTGATGATCAGGGCAAGTTGACGGATGAACTGCGCAAATCGATTGAAGGCGCTGCGAAGCTGCAGGAAATCGAAGATTTGTACAGACCGTTCCGTCAAAAGCGTAAAACGAGAGCGAGCGTTGCCAAAGAGCGCGGTCTAGAGCCGCTAGCGGAATGGATCTGGAAGCAGCCTCGTCAAGGCTCGTTGGAGCAAGAAGCAGCGCGTTATGTGAACGCGGACAAGCAGGTAGGAAGCGCCGGAGATGCGATTCAAGGCGCAATGGATATTCTTGCGGAAAATATCGCGGATGATGCTAAGATTCGAGCTTGGGTGCGTAGATATACGCATGATCAGGGGATTTTGCGTACCGAGGCCAAAGATGCGAAAGCTGAATCCGTATATGAGATGTATTATGCGTATCAAGAACCTGTCAAACGCTTGCCGCCTCACCGCATTCTCGCGATTAATCGCGGAGAGCGGGAGGAGATCCTGAAGGTTGGCTTGGATATTGCCGTTGATAAAATTCATGATTATATGTCGCGGCATGTTATTAGAGGCGATTCTGTTGTTCGGGATGTGCTGCGCGCTGTTGTTGAAGACGCATATAAAAGACTGTTAGCACCTTCTATTGAGCGAGAAGTGCGCGGTGAGATGACCGAGATGGGGGAGGAGCAAGCGATTAAGATTTTCGCGGAAAATCTGCGGAATCTGCTGCTCCAAGCCCCAGTCAAAGGGCACGTGGTGCTGGGTGTCGATCCAGCTTACCGGACAGGCTGTAAGCTGGCCGTCATCGACGACACCGGTAAAATGCTTGAAATCGCCGTCACCTACCCGACACCACCGAATAATAAGGTGGCAGAAGCGAAGGCGAAGTTCAAGCAGTTGATCAGCAAGCACGATGTCGAGCTGATCGTGATCGGTAATGGGACGGCTTCCCGTGAAACGGAGCAGTTTGTTGCGGAGCTGATTGCGGAGATCAAGGAGCAGAAGCTCAAGTACTTGATCGTAAGCGAAGCGGGGGCGAGCGTGTACTCCGCGTCGAAGCTGGCGCAGACGGAGTTCCCGGAGCTCGACGTAGCCGAGCGCAGCGCGATCTCGATCGCGCGGAGGCTGCAGGACCCGCTCGCGGAGCTTGTGAAGATCGAGCCGAAGGCGATCGGCGTCGGGCAGTACCAGCATGACGTTTCGCAGAAACGACTGGACGAGAACTTGAAGGCCGTCGTAGAGTCGGCCGTTAACCATGTCGGCGTGGACTTGAACACGGCGTCCCCGTCCTTGCTCTCGTACGTGTCGGGCGTGAACGCGACACTGGCGAAGAACATCGTCAAGTATCGCGAGGAGAACGGCAAGTTCAGCTCCCGACAGGAGCTGTCGAAGGTTCCGCGCCTTGGCGCGAAAACCTTCGAGCAGTGTGTCGGGTTCATGCGGATTCCGGGCGGGCGGAACCCGCTCGACAACACCCCGATCCATCCGGAGTCTTACGACGTGGTGGATCGGCTGTTCAAGGAGCTGCGCCTGGAATTGGCGCAGCTTGGCTCGCAGCAGCTGCTAGCGCTGCTGCAGACGCTGGAGCCAGAGGAACTGGCTCCGAAGCTGGGCGTGGGTGTCCCGACGATGCGGGACATCTTAGACAGCCTGCAGCGGCCTGGGCGAGATCCGCGGGACGAAGTTCCCGCGCCGATCTTCCGCACCGACGTGCTGCAGCTTGAAGACCTTGTGCCGGGCATGGAATTGACCGGCACGGTGCGCAACGTTATCGACTTCGGTGCCTTCGTCGATATCGGCATTAAGAACGATGGGCTGGTGCACATCTCCCAGCTCAAGAACGGCTTCGTGAAACACCCCATGGATGTGGTGTCCGTTGGGGACATCGTCCAAGTCTGGGTGCTTAACGTAGACGAGAAAAAAGGTCGCGTTGGCTTGACCATGAAAAAGCCTCAGCAATAAGAAACAGCAGCAGTTGGTAGCGTTTTGCTACCGGCTGCTTTTTTTGTAGGCTTACCGATCGATTGCCAATAAGAACATTCCTGTAGACGCTAATATTTGGCCTTTGAAATAAAAGGAGCGTCTCCTGTACGATGGGGTTGCAACGGGTCAATGCCCTTAATAGCCCAT
>NZ_LMSP01000005.1 GCF_001429545.1 Paenibacillus sp. Soil787 | reverse complement strand
ACGCCGCCAGCGTTCGTCCTGAGCCAGGATCAAACTCTCCATAATAGATAAAACTATTTGAAAGCTTAATTGCTCATTTGCGTTGCTAGCGAGATTTTGCAATCTCTTTTTTGAACGATTACTCGTTCGTGCTTACTCACTCGTTGTTCAGTTTTCAAAGATCAATTTCTTTCGTTCACTGCCGTGTTACCGAAGCAGCGAGAAGTAATATACCATACTGNTCGTTCGTGCTTACTCACTCGTTGTTCAGTTTTCAAAGATCAATTTCTTTCGTTCACTGCCGTGTTACCGAAGCAGCGAGAAGTAATATACCATACTGATTTTTATTTTGCAACTAGTTTTTCTAGTTACTTTCACCAGCCTGTCTTGCGGCCGGAGTGATAATATACCATGGTTATCAAACGTAATGCAATGTTTTATTTTTCCAATTACAAAAAAGTTTCTAAGGTTGATTCTTACCTCTTTAATAACAAAAAAACACCTGCTGCTTAAGCACGTGTTCTTTATACTCACTTTTTTGAAAGCAATCTTAAAACCGACGCTTTTAATGTTTAGTAATCCGAAAACAAAGGCATTATAATTCTGTTCACTCTATAAGAAGCTTCCTCAACAAGCGCTCGACAGCTCACTCAGCTGCACTAATTTCCATCATACGCTCATGAACCACATAACTGTTAACAATGGCAGCCGCAAACGTTGCCCGATTGTTTCGAAAGTAATGAAACAAAATACGAGCTTCCGAACGCTCCTCATCATATTGCGAAAAGTTAAAGAAGTCATCATCTACCCAACCCTCACAACGGAGGCTTTCAATCGATTCTGCAATTATACTAGGGATGACCGGCTTGGTTATCGTTGTCATATTCCCACTCCTCGGAGTATATTCAGATACCGTTTATTACCCGTTTTTGCCCACATCAGGAAACAATAGCGATTATTTATAATAACAGGATTATTCGTTGGCAGGATCGGCTTCTTTTGATTGGCTTTCTTCAGCATATTAAGTTCACCTCCTTGCTTACTTTCTTATGTACTTGTTACTCATTCTAACCAATCTATTAATCTATTAAACCTCAGAAAACTATTAATTTTGATCCGAACCAAAAATAGAAGCAAATAAAGAAGGAGCAGCATTAACTGCACCTTCACACTGTATTTTCAATACTCCATCGTTATGATCGGAGTACCTACGGTTAGTCGAGACTTGCCAGTCGTAGATTCTTGATGTAGAGCAATCTGCAGATTTACTGTTTGGTCACCACTCTTAATAGAAGAATGGAACTGCTTAGATGCCAGAGACGTACTTACCGTATTTTGATCTTTATAGCTTTCTACGATTTTGCCTTTAAAAGCTAGAGCAATAGAATCTACCAGCTCCGAGGAGCTCTTTTGACCAGATTGTTCTTGTTCATTTACATAACCTTGCACCATCACATTCCATTGGCCATTTATTCCGAGTTTCTTCAATTGTTCGCCCGCTTGTTCCTGCCATTTGACCAAATCCGACTGTTCGGCTCCATTATAAGCTTCTAATCGCAAGACGACATAGCAGGCTGATTGTCCTTGTGGACTTGCAACTGTTAAAGTGACGACCGCCCCGGGCACAACCTCGGATTTCGCTGTATAAATCGGATGTGAATTAGATTCACTCAATACTTCTGCCTGAGGAATTCCAAATGCTTGAGATAGTTTCTTCCCAACCTGCAGCATATCCTGATCAATACGACCGCACGTTCCATAATAGCCTGTATATTTGAAGGTTATTTGATTCTCACTCGTCATGTACGGTTTCACTGTGTTCAATAACTGAAGAGCTTCTTGTTCACCTTGCGCATCGGCATGACGAACCCATCCAAAAATCATACTTATAATGGACATACATATAATGGATAATAACCAGGATTTCTGCATATAAAAAGGCACCTCTTTACTAGAATCTTAAACTCTAGTAAAAGGATGCCCAAATCTAGCAAATGTTAAACAGAGGAGGTTTTCTCAAGTTCTTTTTCCCGGCGAACGATTTCTTCCATGGAAGTGTTAAGTGCGGCCTGTGGCCCAGGGAAGTGCTTTTTATAATAAGCCAAATCCATAATAATCAGAAGAATCAGCATCCCAGCTACGGCGTAGCCAGCCATTTGATTCGGAGGAATCACCATGACGATACAGATGAAAATGATCCACAAAAGCGCGACGATAGAAATGAATGTGCTATATTTTCCGAGATTCCATGGCCCGAGATGTTTATCTTGAAATCTGCCTTCCGCTTTCGCTCTCAGTTTGAGATAGATCGGAATGCCGTAAGCCACATATAAGCCCACAACACTGACCGCGGTTAGGAACGCTATCGTCGTGTAAGTTGCATCTGGATTCACCATTTTGATGATATAGTCGATGAAAGCGAGCAGGAAGGATAGGATAATGGCCAGCCATATGGCTTTGGCAGGTGTACGGTATTTCTTTGAAATTTGCGCCCATTGATGGCTCATCGGCATCCCTTTGTCACGAGAGAAGGCATACATCATACGTGAAAAGGAAGTGATAGAAGCTAGACCGCAGAACCACATCGCGGCGGTGACAAGCCATAGAATGACGGAACCGAATGTACCGCCCAGCGCTTGGCTGATGACATAGATGAAAGCATTGCTTGAACCGGCAGCAGCACCGGCATCCTTGATGGACAAGGTAACAAAAGCAAGCATAACGAATCCAATGACAAACGAGTAGGCAACGGATGTGAAAATACCCCAAGGCGCGCGCACACGAGGGTTAATGGTCTCTTCGATGGTATGAGCGGAGGCGTCGTAACCCGTAAATGTCCACTGCGCTTGCAAAAGTCCGATTAGAAAAGCTAACATATACGGTTTATCCGAGAACGTTTCGCCCACTTTGAATAAATAATCGACAGGATTCAAGCTGCCTTTGGTGAAAAAGGCAAGTGACAAAACCAGCACCGCCACCACAGCGATATGGTACCATGCCGAGAAGTCGTTAAGCTTAGAAACGATACGAATCCCGATATGATTCAGAATACCATGCGTAAGTAAGATGATCGTGAAACAAATCAACACGGTTGTATTGTTAGATTCATAACCGAACACACTCGCGATGAGCGGATCTGCGAATAGCGCTACCGAATAATCGATACCAGCCACAATCCCGATTTGGCCAATCAGATTGATCCATGCGGTGTACCAGCCCCAGCGTTTGTTTTTCAAAATAGCTGCCCAATGGTACAAGGCACCAGCCGTCGGAATCGCGGAAGCTAGCTCAGCCATGACAGCCGCGACGAACATGACAAAAAGAGCGACGATCGGCCAGCCAAAACCCATCATCCCCGCACCGCCATAGGTTAATCCGTGACCATATAAAGATACAGCGCCAGTAAGAATGGAAATGATGGAGAATGAAATCGCGAAATTAGAAAATCCACCCATACTGCGAAGCAGTTCTTGGGCATAACCGAACTTGTTTAAATCCCTTTTGTCTTTTTCATGATGATTGGAAGGGTTGCTCATCTTTTATCCTCCTCATCAAATAAATACGATTTGTACAAACAAGTTACAAGTCTCATTTCCCTAGGAAACTTTCATGCTTGCTTTCATCGAATTCGCGAATGCTTTTGTTGGCGATTCTGACAATCCATAAAGCAAACAAACACGTTACCGCAATAATTACGATGCCAATCGTCAGTTCCATTCGGCCTCCACCTCCTTCTCCAGAATCTTGACCCTTAGATTTCCTAGTTGATGAATGAAAACAAAAAGGTGCCCAGGTGCAGAGAACGACGTGTCATTCTTGACCTATGGCACCTTTGCCTGCTAGTTATCCTTTTGATTATGGATATGAGGGTTGTACAAGGAATATTCCGATTCTATTTTTCTTTCAGCTAGTGAATGAATTTGAGCCACGCAAGGACTATGTTTGAACTAATAGCTAGAATGGAAGATGGCGAGGTCTTTCATAAACAATTATTCGACGATACCTTAGATGCATCCTCATCTAGCATAAATATATGATCTCTATCGTTGATTGAGATTCAAAAGGAGATACGTCACAAGACATATCTCCTTTATCTTTTCGCCTACTCAATATCATCTTCATAGTCGGCTGCAAATTCATAAAACATTCCAGCTAGTTGATCATGAAATCCCCAACCCATCCCATCTGTATCCCGAACGATTCCCTTAAGCCTGTCGCGAAAGAGATGATACAATCCGCTACCGCTATCTGTTCTGATTTTATTTAAAGCATTTTGATACATAGACTCCATACTATAATAAAATGGTTCATCGATATCACCGTAACTGTTCGTAAAACTCACACCCAGCTCTACATAATAAATCATCAAATCTATCGTTCTCGCCTGATTGTTGCAAAGTTTACCGAATTCCGAAATCGCTTTTTTCGCTTCTGACAATTTAAGCTTTGGATGTCCGCGATCCGGGAAGAACTGATGCTCAATTTTCTTTTTGGCTTCATCAAACAATTGATTTTCTGTACTCTCAGGTTCCAGCATCATATGAATATAGCTTTTTACATCGCTACTTGATTTATAACAATCGATAATGATAGAGACTAGCTCTTCAGCCTTATACTTAATTGTTTCTTAAGCTCTGGTATGGAAATCTTGGTCATAGTAACTCTCTTTCCTTTCATTTCAAGTAATTATTCATTCTGTTTCAACTACAATTCCATCCCATTATACCCCATTGTTCGGTATCCTTTTACCCTTTTTCTGTACATACTCATGAGAAGTGGTACCTGAATGTCAACATAATCATAAATTTGAACGTCTTGTTTGTTAGCATGTGAACGATGTAATCTCCCTGCGTATTGCTGCAAGCTTCCTTTCCACGAGATCGGATGAACTAAAAATAACGTATCCAACCTGGCATCATCGAAGCCCTCTCCAATCAATTTACCAGTTGCAATAAAAACTCGTTCTTCGTTATCAGGTATGCTTGCAATTCGCTGCCTAATGGCCTCTCTTTGCTTTTTTCCCATACCGCCTCGTAATACAATTACATTTTTCGCGAACTTTTCAAGCTTTTTTTCAAAATACTCAACATGCGCTGTTCGCTCTGCTAGGAGGATCGGTGATCTTCCTTGATCCAAACATTTTAATAAATCGTCAAAAATCATCTCATTCCTTTTTTCATCTTCTACTAATAACTGATAAATTGTCTGAATAGGAGGACTGACCGTTTGAGATGGTAATTGAAAAGATGTATACCTTGGCAATACTTTATGTTCAAATCCTCTTGAAATAGCTTGGGACTTCGCGTCTATTCTAGTTCGAATCGGACCGCACTGCATAAGTACAATTGGTTGTTGTCCATCCTGCCTGGTTGGAGTAGCCGTTAAACCAACTACATATTTGGCATTTGCCTTTTTCAACACTTGCTCAAAGCTAAACGCAGAAACATGATGACATTCGTCTACAATGATTTGCCCATACTCTGTTAAGTAATCCTTTATTTGACCTTTATTATTTAAGCTTTGAATGACAGCAATATCGATAATACCCGTTCGCTTCTCCTTCCCGCCTCCGATGACACCGATATCTTTTGTTTGCAGATTAAGAAAAGTAGTTAATCTTTCCTTCCATTGATCCATTAATTCACGGCGATGCACCAACACTAAAGTATTCACTTTTCTGGAAGCAATAATTGAAGCCGCAACTACCGTTTTTCCAAAAGCCGTTGTAGCAGAAAGAATACCTGTATCATGAGCCAGGACTGATCTCGCGGCTGCATCCTGCAGGATTGAGAGTTGACCTGAAAACTGTATATCTACTTCTAATCCCTTATTCCTTTCATCGGTTATTGAACATTCAACATTGTACTTATTTAACAAATTAATGATTAAATGGAGACACCCTCTGGGCAAAGCAATATGCTTAGGAAAGTCTTCAGCACATCCGATGACGCGAGGTTTGCCATAAGTAGGCAACCGCATCGCTTGAGTTTTATAAAAGTCTGGATTTTGAAAGCTGGCGAGCTGCCTGATTCGATTAATTGCTTTATCTGATAATCCGTTCTTTTCGATATAGAGCATATTAGATAAAGTGATATGAACTTTCGATGGCAGTATCATATCCATTTCTTCTACGTCCAAATTCATTTGTTTTAATTCCCATGGTCTACCCTCTTCTATTTCCTCTTCCCAAATACCTGCGTTTAAAATTTTTGAATTTCTTGTAATCTGCTGCAGCTTGTTTTCTACTTCAGAAATACTCATTTTCTTTAAACCTGATAAAAAGCCCCATTGATCTTCATACGGAATAAAACCCTTGTCTACAAAAACACTATTCCCTTCTTTTCGAGGTCCTCCTTGCAAAGGTAGAGCTATCAAATTGCCAAACCCACCTCTTGGAAGTGTATCTTGATTAGGAAATAGACGATCATAGGAATCTAGACCAAGCTCATATCTGTTTTCCATCGTCCTGGTTAAAAGCGCACAGCCGAATTTCCGTGCCAAACTTGCTTCAACAGGCTGATCAAAAAATATCCATACATGCCCGCCGTTTCCCGAACGGGAGCGTTCCAACGAAGCAGGGATCTGAAGTTCTTCGCAAGTTGTTATGACGGCAGCTGCATCCTGTTTCCAATCTTGTTTATCAAAATCAATGGCTAGAAACCAACAAGTTTCATCCTGCAGCATTGGATAAACACCAATCGTACGGTTAATCTTTGCATCAAGATGGTGTGATACGATCTCATCCGTTACAGAGAGAAACTCTTTATGGGAGCAATCTGAGCACTTGATTTGAGGTTTCTTACAAACAAATGACCATTCGTTACCGCACACTGGAGAGTACCCAGATTTCCCCGTTTTACTTTCCCACCTGTTTGGATAAACGTCTTCACGACCACGAAAAAGACTGCGAAATAACGCAATCTTTTCACTCGGTGTAGAATAATTATGGACGTTGCCTTTTTCGAGTTCTAGCTTAACAATTGGTTCTTTCATCACAATAGCATCTTGAAGAAGACTACAATTAACAACCTCAGAATCATCTTTTGTAAAAATAGCAAGCTTTTGCTTCAGTTGATGATTCTCCTGATTCAATCGTTCAATTTCTTTCAGCGCGAGCTCCAGCTTTCTTGCTAGATCGTTCATAATTCCTCCGGGAACGTAACTTTATAAGGTTAGTTTATCATATTAATATTAGAGGTTAGGAATAAAAAAGCCGTCCTTTCACATTAAATTGTGATACAGACTGAAAAGAGACCCCATGAAGGAGTCCCCTTTTCATTCCTTTATCGCTCAATGACCTTGATTAACGTTTTCCTATAAAATAGTGGGTTGAAAATCTGCAAATTCGGTACTAAGCTGCCGATCCGAGGCTCGTGGGGAACGAGGGGACGCTATTTTGACTAATATATCGATATTGGGCCATTATGCGGAACGTGGGGACGCTATTTTGGTGTTTTTGCGGATTTTACACCTCTGAAGTGTAAAATAGAGGCTCCTCGTTCCGCGAAACCATGAAATACACGGTTTCGAGCAAAATAAGGTATCCTCGTTCCACAGGGGTTGGGGCTACGCGATGAAATTTGTAGACTGACCATGTTTCCACAGAATTCCCCCAATATTAGTTCACGTAGAGAAGACTCCGCCTCATCCCATTAGAAATACCTTATATATAATCTAGATATTTATGTGCTCTCTCATTTTTTAGAGACCACACCCGCTCAATAAACTCCCCAGCCGACAAAGGTTTACTGATCAAATATCCTTGAACACCATCACAACCTTGTTCACGCAAGTAAGAAAGCTGTTCACTCGATTCGACTCCTTCGGCGATTACTTTCATGTTTAAGCTATGCGCCAATTTGATAATTCCGCTTATGATCAATTCGTCTTTTGGAGACATGTTTAAGTTATCAATAAAAGACTTATCCATTTTCAAATAATCAAATGAAAAATGCTTCAAATAGCTAAGCGAAGAGTAACCCACTCCAAAATCATCGATGGAAATAGATATACCGAGCTCTTTTATTTCTTCAAGCACCTTCATCGTATGTTGGGTATTCTGCAGCAGCATGCTTTCCGTTATCTCAATTTCAAGCCACTGAGGATCTAGCTCCGTTTCCCGCAAAATTTGCCCAATCGTACGAACTAAATGCTCATTCTGTAATTGAATGGAGGAAAGATTAACCGACATCACGATAGGAGGAAAACCCGCATCCTGCCAAGCTTTATTCTGCCTACATGCCGTCCTTAATACCCATTCCCCTATGGGCAGGATCAATCCACTCTCCTCAGCGATCGGAATAAATTGAACAGGCGACATAAGTCCCAATTCTTGATTTTCCCATCGAATGAGGGCCTCTACTCCGTTAATTTTATCATTAATCAAATCGATCTTCGGTTGAAAATGCAAGTAAAATTCTTCACGCTCAATCGCTTTGTGCAAGTTAGAATGTATCTTGTGCTTGGCTTCATTAAGCTCTTGAATATTTTCCGAATATACGCTGTAGGTGTTTCCGCCGGATTCTTTGGCGCGGTACATAGAGGCATCTGCATTTTTGATCAGCGTTCCCACATCGGTCCCATGTTCAGGATATATACAAATCCCTATACTGGTCGTTATATATAATTCTCTATTGTATAAGTAAAACGGTTCAGCTAATGCTCGCAGGATCTCATCGGCAACTGGAATGACCTCATCTGTATGGCTTAGATTCGGAAAAATAATCGTAAATTCATCGCCCCCCAGCCTAGATACGATAGATCCTTCCGGAACAGCTTGGATAATACGTTTGGACACATCTACTAATAGAAGATCACCTGTATAATGCCCCAACGTATCATTTACTTGTTTGAATTTATCTAGATCCAGAAACATTAATCCTGCTAAGGAGTTGCTACGAGCTTTTTCTAATGTTTCCGCCATGCGCTCCTGAAAGTTGCTTCGGTTCGGCAGCCCGGTTATTTCATCGAAGTAAGCCATTCTATGAATAATCTGTTCCGCTTGCTTCTGTTCAGTAATATCCTTAGCAATTCCATAGACGCCAACAATTTGCTCATTTACTACCGTCGGACCACAAGTTATGAACATATCACGGCTCTTACCTTCTTTTGTTAAAAAGCCCATCGTAAATTGTTGCGGATTTCCCAGCAGCGCTTGTTCTATACGATGTATCACATCTTGTTTCCCTGTAGAATTCACATATTCGAATAAATTAACATCCATTATAGACTCTGGGGAATAGCCAAGTAATTTCTCTAACATCGGGTTAATACTCGTAATTTTACCAGATAGATCTAATGTAAAAACAATATCTGGATTACGGTCAAATAATGACTGGTAACGTTGTTTGCTTTCTTCTATTTTATACATATGCTTGTTATACGCTGTGATTAGGAAGTTAATGAAGATCATGAGAAAGACCGCAAAAATGATCTCGATAACTAAGTCACTCGAATTTGTTTGTTTCAGAAAATGGTACAAAAAAATGGCTACTATGGCTAATGAAGCTTGCACTTTAACAATCTTAATAATTGAAATTTCATTAAAAAAAGGAATTTTACTTACAAATTTCATGATTCCCGCACGTATGAATAAGTTAACATTCTCAAAAACAAAGGTCATACAAATAACTTGAACAATCAGTGGTAGCTTGGTTGTAAACTGCAGAATCGCTGCTGCACACACCATACTAATAAAATACATGCCTACTGTTGAAAATAACCGATACCAGTTAATCTTATAAAATGGTTTGGTAGCTAACAAAAAAAACATTATTGTGCTTACAAGGATAGGAACTGTACTTGCTGAAATTCCCATAACATACATCAAATAAAGAATTCCTAATGTTGATCCATTGTACAAAAGTCCTTTAGACATTTTAATTGGAAATATATCAACTATAAATGTTAAGACGCATATAAGAACTATAGGTTCCCAAACTCTATTAGATTCAAGAAATTTCAGACAGATAAATGTTGTGTAAATGCCAATTAAGAATAATATCAGAGTGTATAGATTTTTATCCTTCATGCTGCTCCCTCTTCGAAGTGATTCCTAATAGAAATCTAATAAATCCGAATCCTACACTAATATCTCCAATACTTATCACATGTTTGAAAAAAGGAATCCAATCTCCCAACCACCAATAATAGGATGTATTCATTAGCTGATGTCGAGGATCGCCTGTAACAAAAGCAGAACCATTATACCCAGACATCATCAGCGCCTTTTCTGATACTGGCATTAAACCGCCGTGTATACTAATGGCAAATAAATTAAACAAAGCCCCAAAACATATAAAATTAATTCCTGGTAAATTCCTGTTCATCCATAAGCCTAAGATCATTATAGCAAACGAGAATTCGACTAGAATAGGATAATCGCGCCCAGTTCTATTACTCAACCAATATATAAAAATTTGAAACGCAAAGGTACCGATCAATAAGTAAGGCATTCTGAAAGCTGCAAAGGAATCAACAATTGTCAATAAATTGCGTTTCAGGATGATACAAAGTAGAAGGCCTGCAAGTATGAAGTAAATCATATATGTTCATTCCTTTATATAAAAAAATGAAAGGAACTAGGTTTTGCCTAGCTCCTTTTTTGGGATTAAGGCCCCCAAGGCTGTGATACAACGGATGAATAAACCATAGCAGTCAAAACAAGAGTCATAAGTATCCAATTCTTCCAATTTTTCATTGCATTTCCTCCCCTTTGTTTGAAAAGAATGTGTCTAGTCAAATGGAAAAATCCACTAAAGAAATTATACTTTTAATGGATTTTTTATACAACGAAAATATTCAAAATATTCGATAATTCGATATAAAATGACATTCGATGTTCCCATGCAATGAAATTGGCTACCCATATACCTCTATTCTGAAGATGCCGAATTAAATTGAATGCCGCGGCCAATGATCCCTTATCTCTGCCCATAAATGGCAAATCGAAAAAATGAAATACCTATTGACTTTTCACTTTATAAAGCCTATTATTATCTCATAACTAAGAATCTTAATTTTGAGATACTTGAAATTAAATAAACACATTCGAAGGAGTGTTGATATGTACGATATCGCAGTGATTGGCGCAGGTCCCGCGGGAGCAAGTGCAGCATTGTTTGCAGCAAAAGCAGGAAAGAATACTTTACTCATCCATAATGATAAAAGTATGATTAGCGAAATGAATGGCAAGAGATACGTTGATCATGATATTTTGAAACTTCTGAATAAAAATTGACCAACTTTACACAATTCGTAAAAGGAGTGGTTCACTATGCTTACCATTTTAAATAAAATTAATGAGCTTTCAAGAAAAGAGAAGGAAATCGGATTAACGGAGATTGAAAAAACAGAACAAGCCAATCTGCGTAAAGAATACCTTCAAATATTTCGTGGTTCAATAGACAGCTTGCTCTTGAATTCTACAATTATTGATCCGAACGGAGATAATGTTACCCCTGAAAGATTAAAAAATGAACAGGCCAGAATAGCTGCAAAATAAATGCTTCCTGAGTGATAGGAACCAAAATGTGCTAAAATTGAGGCATACCGGTAAGGAATTCATATTATTCAATGGAGGTTACACCATGGGCAAAATAGGAATATTCGGATTTGGGCGTATTGGCAGACAATTATTAAGAGTGGCTTTACAGGATCAACTATTCGTTCCCGTGTCCATCTCCGATATTAAAGACGCAGCAACACTTGCCGCTCTGTTCGAAGTTGATACCAATTATAAGCGCTGGCACGAAGCTGTATCGGCACAAGAAGGTAGTATGGTAATCGGTGGACGCGAAATTCAGTTTATCGACTCATCGAAGGAAGTCCCTAATTGGAAACAATTAGATGTAGATCTGGTAATTGACTGTACAGGCCGAGCTGTCACCCGAGCTGTTGCTCAGGTCCATTTGGATCGCGGGGCAAATAGAGTATTAGTTAGTGGTCCTAGCAAGAGCCTTGAAGATTGTGACGCTGTATTGCTGAAAGGGATAAATCTGGATAGTTTTGATCCGGAAAAGCATAAAATTATTAGTATGGCGAGTTGTACGACCAACGCATTGGCTCCAGTGGTCAAAATAGTCAAAGAAAACTTCGGGATTAAGTATGGTCTTTTCTCCACTGTCCATTCTTATACGAACACTCAGTCACTAACGGATCAGCCTATGAAGGATCGCCGAGATTCGTGGGCTGCAGCTGAGAATATCATTCCTTCTTCATCAGGGGCTGCAAGAGCCCTTAAATTTATCTGGAATGATCTGCAGATTACCGGAAAGGCATACCGGATTCCAACGCGCACCGGAAGTATTGCTGAATTAAACCTTGTGACAGAAAAGCCATGTACGGTACAGCAGGTAAATGATATTTTCCGCAGCGCTGCTGCAGATGGTCAATTGAAGGGTGTTCTTGATGTTCTGGAAGGTGAATGGGCATCATCTCGTATTGTCGGCGACCCCCACTCTTCCATCATTGACCTTCCTTTGACCCAACTGCAGGGTGAAATCCTATCCGTCGCAACTTGGTACGATAATGAATGGGGTTACGCTTCGCGATTAGCAGAAGTTGCAGCTTTTCTGGTTAATAAATAAAATCGGCTACCTTTGAATAAGTAGGATCACCTCCGTTTATAATAGAGGTGATCCTACTTCAGCTCGATCAATTAATTATATGACATCCATACCGTATTTCCCACAACCTCAAAACCTTGCTTATACCAAAAATTACGTGACTTTTCTAACGAATAAACATACATTTTCTTATTAGGGTATTTCAGTTTAAGCCAATCCATGAAGAAAGCTGCATAGCCCTTCCGCTCAAATTCTTTCAGTATATCCAATGCTTCTATAAATACATAATCTGTTTTGTTCTTGATATCAATATAGAAGTCTTGCTCTAAGTATTTTTCATCATCGTTAAAATAATCGTTCTCCGCTTTCTGAATTAACTGTTTCGCACTCGTGTATTCCCAAACCACGGCATACCCTACCATCGTGTTATCAACTTCAATAAGATATACATCATTAGGCAGTTCCGAGCTTTCCTTCTTACTCAATTCCCCTGCATGGTAGCCGGATAGCAATTCACTTAATATCGTTTGGAACTCTTGATCGAATGGTCTTTTCGTAATTGTAGGCATTATAAATCTCCTTTTCACTTGTCGCTAACGGAAGTATAACATATATCTACACCACATCCCTTATGTTGGTTAATAGTGTTAACTATAGCTAATCATGTATACGCTTCGTAATATTCACTAGTATTTTGCTTTATAAAATATCAGATTATCAAGCATTTACGAAGTCAGACTGCTCTCGTTCAAAGATGCCATCGTCCCTTTGCGCTTGCCTTTGGCAACGTGCCGCTGAATAAACAAAACGCCCCCGAGCGATATGAGAAGAACAGGAATAAAACCCACATACCAGATAGCTTCATACACTCCGTGATGGACCGATATATAGACAAACACCGCTAGGTAGAGCAGCAGATAGCCCAAGCTGACCGCACGGGACAACGTCAGGTTCGGCACCGAGAAACGTTTCTTCGCCTTCTGGCCCATCAACACCAAATACTCCGGCGTCGGTGTCTCCATATAAGGACGAATGGACATGAAGGGCCAGTCTTCCCCGACCTTCTTCGCCGAAGGCCGTTCGCTGGCGCATTGTCCCTGCAGCTTGTCCGTTTCTTGACCACAAGCACAGTACCCGACATACATCAGCGAGTACGCCTCCACCTCGGAGAACGCGTTCAGATCGGTCCTCATCGTCATCGCCAGCGTCCGTACCGTCGGATCAATGCCGGGGATCTCTTTTCGCATGTCCACAATGGTATCATCCGTCCCCTCGATCCGAAGGTCGCGAATGGCACTCATGAAAAGGTCCTGAATGCGAAAGAACGACTCAACAGCATCGACCTCCACATAATTCTCAATACTTAGCGGCTTGGACGCATCGCTGAGCAGGACCGACATTCCCTTCTGCCAAAGCAACTGAATGGCATGGCCGCCTAGATTGTCCAATACTCCTCCGTCCACCCCATGCACCATACGATCCCCGAACGGGATAGTAATGGGGTTGAAGAGACCGGGGACGCAAGCAGAGGCCGCCACCGCCTTGGATAGGGGTAGATTTATCATCTCATCAGCGCGAATCGCATGATTGCGCTCATTTTGCCTCCATAGTAAGCTGGTCAGTTTCGTGGAGATAAATAAAGGCTGTCCATTCTCCAGAATGGAGGTGTTCAGGATCAGTTCAGGCTTCCTGTTCTTGGGATGGACAGGAGGGTCCATCAGGTCACCCAGAACGGCCGTCCGAAACATAAGAGCTCTCATTCCCTGCTCCAGCTTGGAGTCGAAGATGACCGCCGGGTTCATAGCAGGTACTACCTTATGAACCAGCCGTAGCAGCCACTTCAGGATCGGCTCCGGAACCAAACGTGAGATGCCGCCGGTGATGACTACGCGATTCCGTAAATCTTCCTGTACAACAGCAACAAACGCCTGGATAACCCGCTGCATTAGGTCCCGGTAGTCCTGGTCGGTCAACGGCCGATCGTTCCGAAGCTCCTCGCACAGCATCTGGTAATAAAAGGCGCCCACAATCGAACCGCCGGAAACGGTAGATAGAGCGTCAACATCCTTCAACAATCCTTCATCGGCCAGTCGGGCCATTACACCAAGATGAAACAAGGACGCCCGGTAACCGCCGCCGGATAAGGCCAATCCAATCATATTTGTTCACTCTCCCGCTCGTTAGACTGCAACTACCAAGGATAAACGACTCCGTCGTCCTTCTGGGACGAGCGCGTTTGTCAAGGTAGATGCGAAGCAAAAGTATAAAACTTATACTTTCTTATCTACAAAAAAAGCACCACGTAGGGTGCCTGCTGTTAATCGGTTATTTGATCATTCACCGACGTCGGAAACGCTTCTTCCAGGCTTGCTTGGTTATCCCGCTGGCTGTCCGTTAGTTCCTTAGCCGTTTCCTGTTGTTTCTCTTTATCTGACATCAATCGCCACCCCCTGATGATTACAGTTCGACACATGGGAGAATTATCCTCTACAGAAACTTGCATTTTTCGCAATACAGAAAACAGAAATATGCTTGGAGAGTTCAAATCTCCGTTCAAATAGGAAGCTAAGCTCTTGCCTTTGTCAAGAAAACCTAGAAGCAACAGCTTCTAGGTTTTTGTCTTTAATATTTATCTACATGCACTTCCTATGCGGGTCAATGGCTCTCGGCTCTAGTAGCTGCTTATAGTGAGTGGTCGGTGACCGATTAGTGTGATTGTGAAGGCATATGATGCTGTTGGTGATGATGAGGATGGGTTTGCCCAGTATGGTGGTGATGTTGTGTATGATGAGGATGCTGAGTATGGTGTTGAAGATGATGCATAGGATGATGATGCATGTAATGATGATGTGGGTAGTAGGCAACGTGGTGATGCATCGGATGGTGAGCAAGGTGATGCATGGGATGATAGGCATG
Organism: Paenibacillus sp. Soil787; assembly: GCF_001429545.1. Taxonomy (GTDB): domain Bacteria; phylum Bacillota; class Bacilli; order Paenibacillales; family NBRC-103111; genus Paenibacillus_E. The sequence goes on along the minus strand of NZ_LMSP01000005.1, from coordinate 169,793 downwards.
ATGGTGGTGTGGGTGATAGGCGGAATGATGCTGCGGATGGTAAGCATGGTGAGAATGGTGAGGCTGTGTATAATGAGCATGTTCGTGATGTGGAGTCATTGGATAATGCGCTCCCGGTGCTACTGAAGGCTGCTGATAGATAGGGAGGTTATCTCCCGTCAATGTCGGCGCTTGTTGAACTGGATAGTAGGTCTCCGTCAATGTAGGCGCTTGTTGAACTGGATGGTAGGTCTCCGTCAATGTCGGAGCTAGTTGAGCAGGATGATAAGTCTCAGTCCTTGTTGCAGCTTGATAAATAGGAAGGTTATCCTCCGTTGATAAATTGCGATTTGTCATTTTCTTTCCCCTTTCTGAAGTAGGCATACGTCATCATATGCAAGGCTTCGTAAATAGGGCATTGTCTATAAAAATTGGGCTCATTTAACATGTTTGGTTAAAAATCCAGCTTTTTCGAACATAAATCCAATCTCCTACTTTCGCAATAATGGGTTTCTCCCGTAAACGATGCTGAAACTCTGCGAAGTAGGAGAAATCCGGATGAACATAACGATCTGTCAGAAATGCTGATTTTGTACTGCCAAGCATTCTGTTATTATTCAGGACTTTAATGACTTCTTCCCCAGAAGTAACTCCGAGGCCATGTCCATGTCCATAAAAAAGGTCGTTTTCTATCAAGACGACGTTTTCTCCTTTCCACCAGGGTACCGAAGGTACAAAGTCGGGGTTCTCAAAATAGAGCACATCACCAATCACAGCTTCCTCATTATAGGTCCGATCGATTAGGTGCAATTTGCTGTTGGAATGCCAATCAAATAATAAAAGGTCCGCAAACAATATATCGAATTGTCTAGGATCTATGGATTCTAATAGCGCTTTGTACAAGACGACGACGACAGCCATTGAGCATTCGAATGCGTAGGAGCTGCCGTTTGTAAATATATCCCTTATCGCATCTTGTGGAGCAAATCCGCTATTCAGCTGGAACCTCCCTTGATTAGTTAAGTGCCAATACGTCGGGTTACATAGCGTTTTTTTGAAATCTGCAAAATAGACACCAGCTTTACTCAGCTCTTTCGCGGACTCCGCAATCTGCGTTCGCATGTACAGTTCAAACAACAGGGTATAAACGGAATCATACCGATACTCAATAGGGCTGTTCTGCTTCTTTTGATAAATGGTTAGTTCTAACTCAGACAGCGTACCTTCCTCAAAGGCTATTTTGCTGGTACCTTCGATTAAAATCATGGACTTCTCCTCATTATGAAAGATCTATAAGCGGTATTCACCTATTTTTATATGTGGAATTTCGAAGTTATGTGAATGCTTAACTTTTCAGCCGCACTGTTTTTCCTGTTTAACTCGGCTATACGCCAGCTGATATAATAAGTAAGGAAAGGGAGTGTGAAATGGATGAATCGAGTCATCGATCAATATATTCGCAGCGAGGAAGAGCAGGATTGGGTCAGAAAAGCAGAGGAGCTGGCTGCCCTTTTTGCGGGGAGGGCCACGCGGCATGACCAAGAGGGATCGTTTCCATTTGAGAATTTCGCAGACCTGCGCGAGGCCGGGTACTTAAAGCTTACCGTTCCTGAAGAATTCGGCGGGAATGGTATCTCGCTTTACACCCTCGTCATGCTGCAGGAGAGGCTAGCTTACGGGGACGGATCGACCGCATTGGCCGTTGGCTGGCATGTTGGTCAGATTCTTCATCTCCAGACAACCCGGAAATGGCCGGAGGCCATTTTTGCCGATTTGTGCCGTTCCGTCGTGAGCGACGGGACGATGATCAATACCTTCGCTAGCGAAGCAGCATCCGGCAGCCCAAGCCGGGGCGGAAAGCCCGAAACGACGGCAGTCCCTGCTGACGGCGGATGGCGGATTACGGGACGCAAAACGTTTAGTACGCTTTCCCCTATCCTCGATCGTTTTGTGGTATCGGCGTATATCCCGGATGAAGACTGTACGGACGACTTCCTGATTCATTGGACGGACCGGGTGACCTTGGTGGAAACCTGGGATACACTCGGGATGCGCGCGACCGGAAGTCACGATGTGGTGTTGAATGGCGTTTTTGTGGACAAAGACATGAGGCTCTCCGGAAAAGGCATGGATGACGGGGGCGGCTGGCTTCTGCATATTCCGGCCTGTTACATGGGCATTGCCATGGCGGCACGTGATTACGCCCTTGAATTTGCCCGCTCCTATCGACCCAACCATATGAACGAACCGATCGCCGCACTCCCTTCCGTCCAGCATTCGATCGGAGAGATGGAAATCGAATTACGAACCGCACGTTCGCTCCTTTATGCGGCGGCGGATCGCTGGGATCGTGAGATTGAAGACCGACCCGCTTTGAAACCTGAGCTCGGCTTGGCCAAGTATGTTGCCACCAACAACGCCATCAAAATCGTGGACTTGGCAATGAGAATTGTCGGTGCCGCGAGTTTGTCCCGCAATCGACCTTTGGAACGGTATTACCGCGATGTTCGTGCAGGCCTGCATAATCCGCCAATGGATAGCACGGTGCTTCATACCTTGGCTAAAGCCGCTTTAGCCGAGACACCTTTGTAATCCGAGAGAGACGCTAAAACAAATCATCGGGAACCCGCGCTGGAGCCTCCCTATCCGCCTTCAAAAAGTATTCATATCTGCCGAATCTCGCCAGCGCCTCTTGGTCGGGCAGCCATACCCATTCGTCGATTTCGGTCTGGCAGCGGTGGGCACGAAACGCGGCGAGCTTTGCTTCCAGATGAACATGCACGTCGACTTTAATGACATCCTTGCGGGAATACCCGTACCGCTCCGGACGCTTCATCGCGTCGCCGAACGTAATGAAATACAAAGCGCCCCGATGTCCTATTCGCCCAAACGCGGCCGTCGTCGCTTTTCCAATTGCGCAATGATCTGGATGTCCACCCAGCGTTTCGTGAAACGTAAGTACGACATCGGGATCCACTTCGTTAATGAGAGCCGCAATCCGTGCTGTCAGGCTATCCTCATCGGCAAACTCAACTGTTTTGTCGCGGATATCCAAAAATAGGAGCTGCCGAATGCCCAGGCTCTCGCAGGCCTGCCGTAGTTCCATTTCGCGTGCAGCCGCCATCGATTCCCGGTTGAGATAAGGTGGATTGCCCATGCGTCGTCCCATTTCACCCCGCGTGGCGCTCACCAGCGTAATGTCGACCCCCTCACTGGCATATTTGGCAAGGGTACCTCCACAAATAAACGACTCGTCGTCAGGATGGGCAAACACAGCTAGCAGCTTTTTGGCTTTATCGGTATTGTTCATTCTGGAAACGGCTCCTTTCCCAAGTGCAGAGCAACATTCATCCGACCTCTGTCATCATAGCCGGCTAGCAAAAGACGACCATTACCGTCTACCTCATAATGCGTCAGCGCCTCCATTCGCAGCCAGCCATGCCCATCGAATCGTAGAGCGGCACGAAAAGGGCCTTCCCCCGCTATAAAGACATGGGTAACCTTGACCTTGAAATTGCGAACGAAGACAAATGAAGTCGCTTCGCTGTGGATATAAGCGTCAGTCCCGACGAAGGCCTGAAGCTCGGCTTCTACTTTCGACCTGATTATTTTGATCATCACGTTAGGCTCTCTTTTCCGAAGGATTTAAATTGTGTTCCAATATCAGTTTTATTTAGTTTAACATACATCTAAAGTTCCATACCGCTATATCCATAGCACGATAACCTTTTAAATTACATTTAATTCCCTATAATAACAGTTTGATTCGGTTGATCCAAGCTTACCTTCGCCCCTAGCGCTTCACTAACAAATCGAACGGGAACCAGTGTCGTATCATTGTGTAAACGAGGGGACACATCCAATTGAATACTGCGTCTGATAAACCTAAGCTTCGAAGTCTTTTAAGATTCCTCAATGGGCTCAAATCAGTAATGTTATTGTGATCTAGAAATAAATATCTAACTTATTCAAACTAGAGAGAAAGTCTATATTCTCTAAGCGATTTGAACCAAGCGTTAAAAATGTTAATGAATCGAATTTACCAAGTAAAGTAAAATCTTTAACCGGATTAGCATCCAGAAAGAGAGTTGTTACTGAGGTTGTGGTAAAAATAAGGATAAACCGAGGGGCGGGTTGAAGAAATGATCGGAGCAGGCAAGCAAAGTTCAGTTTTCGGGAAGTATGATTCTATGTGAAATATCGTATAGAATCGTTCTCTTTTTCTCAATTAGATTTACTGTGTATGAATTATCAAATAGAATTATGGAATTTTCCGATTAAAGGATTATTCTGTATGATTTTTCGAGTATATCCTTCCTCATTAGGTTCAATATTAGTAATCCTATTATCATATAAAGAGAGATGTACTTGCCGATTCGGCATCTGCAACATTAACCTGGCCTATTAAATTCACACCTAAGAACTGAATGAAAATTAGAAAAGATATTATTGCTTTTGCTGTTATTCGCATGTTATGCCTCCGTGGTTTCCTGTACTTATTATTCGTTGAAATCGTTCAAAGAGTCGTTATTCTCCACGTGAAACCAGTCGAAATCGGCATACCCGCTTCCGCGAGCCTCGCCGAACTTAAGGCAAAACAGTCCGATCTTCGCGCCTACCCAGCCTCCCGGCACAGCGTCGAACGTGTCGCCCAGCGGCTCATACACCTCACCGTCGGAGCTATACTGGAATAAGCATTTCGCCTCTCGTACGATAATTACACGTAGATAAACAGTTGAAATATCCGCCGGTACCTCAGCATCCAACCGTTCCGTCGTCCCCTCCTTGCTTCCTTCACCACTTACAAGCACGATCCGCAGGCCTGCCTCGGACGACTCTAATGAGATGTATCTGTATTGATGCCCGAACACTGTAAGCCCGGAGCGTTCTATGCCTGACCCGGCATGCAGCGTCAGCTTCGTCGTCACCGTAAGCTCAGGCGCAGGCAGCTTTTGACATAAGACGTTAGGAGCTTCGTATAACGTCGATGCTCCTTGCGGCAGAGGATGAGCCATAAGCCGCAGCTGTCCGGGACTTGCCGTGAGTGAGAGCCATTCCGGCTTGCTGTTTCCTTGCCATTGCCACTGGAGACCAAGCGTCGAGTGGGCAAACTCGTCAGAAGTAGCAGGTACGGCAATAGGCCAACTGCTCCCCGTATTAGGCTTTCGATACTCGGATACCGGTTCGCCGATCCCGTCGCCGTTCGAATCGATACCCATCGTCGGCCAATCGTTCTCCCAGCCCATCGGCTGCAAATGAACAATGCGGCCATATGCCTCCCGATCCTGGAAATGCATGAACCACGACTCTCCCGAATCAAGCTCCACGTATCCGCCTTGATGAGGCCCGTTAACATCCGTATGGCCCTGATGCAGCACAATCTTATCTTCATAAGGGCCAAATATGCTTCGCGACCGCAATATCGTTTGCCAGCCTGTCTTAACACCGCCGGCTGGCGCGAAAATGTAATAATAGCCGCCCCGCTTGTAAAGCTTCGGTCCTTCCATGGTAGGATGATCCACTGTCCCGTCGAATACAATACTTCCGTCATCAAGCAGCGCCGTTCCGTCCGGTTTCATGCGGCACATGTTCAGCTTATGCTTGATGCCGCACCTGCTATTGGCAAACGCATGCACCAGATATGCATGTCCGTCTTCATCCCAGAACGGGCATGGATCGATCCAACCCTTTACGTCTTTCACCAGATGTAAGGGTGACCAAGGCCCTGCCGGGTTTTGCGCGGTCGTCATGAAAATCCCCTCGTCCGGAGCGCCGAAATAAATATAAAACGTCCCGTTGTGGTGACGGATGCTTGGTGCCCATACCCCGTCCCCGTGGCGAACGCGCCCTTCAAAGCCATCGGGCAATTGATCTATTACGTGCCCGATGAGCGTCCAGTTCACCAAATCATTCGAGTGTAGAATCGGTAAACCAGGTGTGCTGACGAAGCTCGAGGCTGTCATGTAGAAGTCGTTCCCGACCCGAACAATATCCAGATCCGAATAATCCGCGTACATAATCGGATTTCGGTAAAAGCCGTTGCCTAAGTCTGCGGTCCAAACGGACGATGGTATAGGTGTTATTTTCATTTTTGAAGATCCCCTTTTTGTAGTTTTGAGAGTTTTTAACGAATGTCATTGGCTGCAGAGGAACGAGCTCCCGAAATGTGTACGTTTCGTTTGTCAGCCGCCACTCCGGCTTCCTGTAGGCGGATCAGCTCCACCTGTTCGCATTGATGCAAGGTAATAAGCGAACCGTCTTTTACATGCAAGTCCATTTGCTCTAATACAAGCTGCTTCGCATAATGGCAGACTACTCCCCGGTCAGCTGCTGCCGTAACGTTATGGATGTACAGCCGTTCCAGCGGCATTTCAGGAAGGCCGTTGATAAGCAGCGCAGTTTTCGCGCCTGTGCAAACAACATCGATGATTTCGATACTGCGAAAAATCGGCGTTCCCTCGTTCACCGGCTGCATTTCATTTTGAGCGACACCTGAGCCTTCCTTCCCTTCGTAGAAGAGATTGAAAGAGATCGCTTCCATTGCAATGTCGATCATCCGAATACGCTCGATGGAAATATGCTCCACAATACCGCCCCGCCCGCGCGCGCTTTTGAAACGAAGGCCGATGTCGGTTCCGATAAATGTGCAGTCCGTCAAAGATACATATCTCACGCCCCCGGACATTTCACTTCCTATTGTAAACCCGCCGTGGCCATGGTAGACAACACAGTTCCTGATTGCCACGTACTCGCAAGGAAGACCTAGCTTGCGTCCAGTTTCATCCTTGCCGGATTTCAGGCATATCGCGTCATCGCCGACATCAAAGGTACAATGCTCCACGACCGCATACCGGCACGATTCCAGATCAAGACCGTCACCGTTCTGGCCATACCACGGATTACGCACGGTAACATTTCGGATCGTCACATGTTCGGAACCCCACGGATGCAAGCACCACGCCGCGGAATTTTGAAATGTAGGTCCGTCCAGCAGAATATGTCGGCATCTCCTAAAGCTAAGCAGGTTCGGCCGCAAATAATCACGGGCTGGTATATAAGCTGCCACATCCTTAACACCTTCCCGGCTTAGCCGATTGACCCATACGGCCCCTTGCATGGCTGCCTCCGACGGCCACCACATATCGCCTGCTTCATTCGTAACACCGCCGCTCTGGAGCAACTGCTTCCACTGAAGCTCCGCAATTTTCCACTTCTTTACCGGCCTCCACGCTTCTCCCCCGCCGTCAAACACACCTTTCCCTGTTATGGCAATATGGTCCTGTCCTTCCGCGTCCAAAGGCGATTGACAACGTACAGCGGTCAGTCCTTCATAGGTAGACGGAATAAGTGGATAGTCGGAGAACGTTTGACTGAATCGAACGACTGCGCCTTCCTCGGCATGAAGCTCCAATCGGCTCACCAGCGTCAGCGGCCCTGTCAGCCAAAGTCCGGCCGGAATGATCAGCTTTCCACCTCCCGCTTCCGCACAAGCTTGGATCGCTCGGTGGAACGCGTTGGTATTGTCCGTCAGTCCGTCGCCTACAGCTCCGAAATCGGTCAACCGGAATGTACGATCCGGAATGTCCGGCAGGAGCACCTCCGGCATGACCCAGTGCGGGATACCGTTCTCCTGTGTAAAATAAGTGCTGATCGGCAGGCCGGCGCGCATGAGCCCTTCACGCACAAGCAGCGCCATTTCACACGCTCCGCTTTCGTTAAAGTGCGTATTGTCTGTGCAACCGTCCGGGTAGTTCGGATGCTCGCCGGGACGAAGCCAGACGAATAACGATTTGGATTCGTCAGGACCGAGCGAAACGAGTTTCTCCTCGCTTAACGTGCACAAATCAATACAAGCGACACCTTCCCGTTGCGCTAATTGCCTGACAGCCTCTGGGTAATCGCCATGAGACTCGACGTATGTCCCCTCTTCGTCGAATTGACGCCGCTGCACCGGTGTAAGAAGAACCGGTGTAGCCCCCACGGACCTAGTAGCATTAATGTACGTTTGCAAGGTCATTTGATAGGTGCCAAAAGGCTCCGTCCGTCGCTCCGGTTCCGGCTTCTGATCGTTATGCCCGAACTGTATCAGCAGGTAGTCCCCTTCCTGCATCGCATCCGTTATTCGATTCAAATGACCTTCGTTGATAAAGCTCTTGGAGCTTCGCCCATTACGGGCTTCGTTGACAACAACGACGGAATCGTTGAAGTAACGCCCGATCATCTGTCCCCATCCGGCCATCGGCGACCGTTCTTGCGGATAAGAGGCTGCGGTGGAATCTCCTGCAATAAATAAGCGAATCGGTTTCATGATGGTACGCTCCCCGTATATAGGATTCAGTTGAATGACCCGCTGCGGGGTCGATCTAGAACCGATATGACTTCTATCTACAACCTAGCACAAAATAAACATACCTCTCCACACTAATGTTGCTGTATTTGCTCAACCTTTGCAATATTTGCTCTCATCGTTGGCATCAATCAGTAACGGTAGAACAAGGTTACTTTTTTGGGTGAATAAGATCATAGATCTTATCTGACTTTTGGTCTCTCATTCTCCTTTTTTCCCCAAAAGTCAAAGGGGGAAATACTATTCTGCGCGGCTTCGCTTTGAAAGTATTTCCCCCATGACCTATGAAATTTAGTAACTAGTTATTTGTTGTCATGCGGCACCGCAACCTCTGTAGTAGCCGTCGTTTGGTTTCCTGCGAGATCAGTAATCGTATAAGTAATCAGATAGATGCGACCTTGCCCATTGCCTGACCGCTCGGCACGCAGCTGAAACTCTGTATCGAAAGTTCCGATATCGGCGCCCACGATATCTCCCGCCGTATCTCCGTCACCCAAGCCGTCGTCAGACTCATTGCTCGTAATCGAGGTCAGCACGATCGTACTGACACCTGAGCCTTCATCCTGCCCATAGACACTTATCTGAACGGATACCAGACTGTGATTTGCAGGCGATAAAGACCGCTTATCCGGAATCAATGTCAATGTCGGCAATGTCGTATCGATGTTGCTAACGTTGGCCGTAGCCGTTCCTTGATTTCCTGCTTCATCCATAAATTCAAAGGTGAAGCTGCCATTGGCCGTGAATGTATAACTCGTGGAACCGCCATTATTGGTGATCGTAGCAGCTTCGCTTGGCGTAATAGTTGCAACTACAGCTTGGTTGGTCGACGCTGTCGTGCTGTAGGCCACTGTTGCCATAGGCGCGATTTTATCGATGTTGTACACAGCAGCTACAACCGAGCCTTGATTGCCCGCCGCATCAACAAACTCGAAAGTAAAGCTGCCATTGTCAGCAAACGTATAGCTGGTTGAACCGCCATTGTTGGTAACAGTTACAGCTTCGCTTGGCGTAATGGTTGCAACTACATCTTGGTTGGTCGGCAATGTCGTACTGTAGGCCACTGTTGCCGTAGGCGCAACTTTGTCGATGTGGACGGTAACAAAATCATTTTCAACATTTATCGGTTGTACAAGCACCCACATAAAATATAATGCTTTAGCTGCTTTCGCTCTTGTAACGCTCTTCTTCGGTTCAAGCTCTGTGCCGTTAATCATCTTGCCTCTGGCGATCCCCTTCTCCGAGCGGAAGAGACCCAATTCATATGCATCCTTAACCTTATTGACCAAAGCCGGCGATATATCGGCTGTATCCGTAAGCTGCTCGTAGGAAACAAGCGGATAGTACATAACACCTTTGGTGCCGGCATCCAGATTCGGATCATAGTTCGAGTCGCCAGGCACAGCGGTTGTGCCGTTATAATCGGTCATGTACTTCGGCTTCGCAGTGCCGAACTTGGCGCGATAGGCGTCATCCAGAATGGAGCCCATCACCTCTCGCGAAAGAATTCCGCTCGTAATTTCCGACGATGTCGATATATCCACGTCCATTAGCTCGCTGAGGGCGGTAATGAATTCGCCCGCCGTCATATTCACATCGGGATTAAAGTTTCCATTGCTATCCTTGTACATAACACCAAACTGAAGCATCTTCTCAATCTGATTCCGATAGTAAGAGCCTGCGCCGATCGTTGTATCCTTGGCCATTTCAGGGAAAATGTGCGCCCAATCATTTGATGCGACGGCATCCTTGACGTCTTGCTTCAGATAAGAAGCAATATCCGCGGCTTTCGGATCGCCTGCTGCTCCCTTGTTCGCGATGTCTGTAACGATGATCCGGGCAAATTGTTTCCCCAAAGCCTCCTTATAGTGAGTTCCGTCTACTTTGTTCGATGGATGTCCGTTGGCGTAGCTCCCATCGTTCGTTTTGCCGGGAGTTTCCCCCGCTTCAATGGACATGAAGATCGCGGTCGTCGCTTCGACTCCGATAGCGTTATAATACTTGAGGCTTTCCGAGTTCAGATCAACAACGGTGACTCCTAATTCCGCAGCTGCCTTTTGCATAATATCCGGGAACAGTCTGGTTTTAAAAGAGTTCGTATAGACAGATCCTGGCTGTGCGGCACCGTTGACTCTGGACATCGGCGTCACCAGTACGGGAATCATCCCGCGAGCCCGAATGGCAGGAACATACATATCCTTGATATAAGATTCATACATGGCTTCCGTAGCGCCTCTGCCGAATCGACGGTTCTCATCCGTACTTTCGTCATTATGACCGAACTGAACCAGCACGTAGTCTCCGACTTTTCCCGTCATCAGAATATCGTTAAATCGGCCTTCCGTATAAGCGCTCTTGAACGAACGTCCGCCCATCGAATAGTTAACGACATTCACTTTGCTCAAATCGAACATATTGTCAAATACCTGACCCCAGCCACTCATCGGCGTTTCGTCAAAGGTATAGGATTTGACCGTAGAATCCCCCAGCGTAAAAATCGTCTGAGAACTTCCAGCCGGGCGCGTTTGGGGCGCGATCGGTGTAAGAACGATTTCCTGTACGCCAACAGGCGTATTCACTTTGTTCGGTTCAATCTCGATATCAATAAAGCTCTGACCGTTGACAAAGTTGTAGGTCCATTCCTTACCGCTCGCAGTAATGAAATTACGTATAGGCACCAACCGGGCTGTATCCCAGAACCCGCCTCTTAGAAGCCGGCTTGATTGCATGCCCGAAACCGATACGGTTGTATCCGCAGCAGCGGAGGTTGTTTTAACGTAGACCTGGTACGCTCCCGGAGGAGCTTTGATTCGAAATGCCATGCCGTAATTGTTGTAGTTGTCCTTCTCAAAGCCTTTCTCTGCATAAAATTGCGGTTCGCTAATGGCAAAACCGGTTCCGTCCGAAGTAATTGGAGCCGTATGCACTTGTCTTGCCGGCAGCGCGCCGGTCTCGTTAACAAAGCCGTAGCCAACCGAAGAGTTGTACAGCGGAACATCGTTATTCAGACCGTAAACCACTGACGTGTATCCGTCTTTAGCTGTGTTGGTAAAATTAAATTTGTAGGTACTCTGTTCGACTTTGTCGGGTACATTCTGAATGAGATTAGCAATCACCATCAAATCCTGATTATCGATTTTTCCGTCCAAGTTGATGTCCCCCGCTTTGACCAAGTCCCAGTCGGAATCCGCGGATGATTTGCCGTACTGAGCAGCGATCCATCCCAAATCTGCGATCCCGATTTCCCCATCCTTGTTGACATCCATAGGATCATAATTGAAATTGACTGTGTTAGAGAAATTTTGAATCGCCTTATTCAGCTCAAGGGCAGCTTGATTGATCTCCTGCTGTGTCGATGCACCGTTGCTCTCAACCGCCTTGGCAGTCTGGATCGCCGATTGGAACGTTGCCTTCGCTCCAGACGGGTACTGCCCTGTGCCTGTTCCTTCCACTGCGGCGAGGACCGCAGCTTCCGCATTGACAATAATGAAGTGGAGAACCGATATATCCGCATTCACACTCCCTTTTATTGTGCTGCTCACCGTCGCGGACGGCGCGCTTTGACCATCCGTATTGTTTGCGGTCACCGTATAATAGTAGGTTTGGCCTGCTATTACGTTAACATCTAGATAGGTCGTGTCATATACGGGACCGGCGATCGCCGTAAAGCTGCCGTCACTTGTAGTGCTGCGTTGTACGTTGTAGTAGGCGGCTCCGGCAACGGGGCTCCAATTCAGCGTAATTGTCCCGTTGCCCGCCGTCGCGTTCATTCCTCCCGGGGCTGACAGTGCTTGTGGAGCTTCTTGTCCGGGCAGCATGCTGATTAACGTCGGCTCCCATCCGTCGGTTCCCGCCAATATTCGCTGCGGCGTATATTCATTGGCTTCACTAGCCGTTAATTGTCTGGTCCAGCTGAATCTGCCCTTCGCGTTGGCTCCCGGCCCGCTGCTGTTATACTCCCCGTATCTGGCCGTCGCTTCATTGCTGACACTGCCCCAGTTGTCCCAACCGACGGCTTTGATATGGGCGTCCATCCAGCTGTTGATATATTTCACATTGGCGTACGGCCTCCAGGGTCTGCCCAAATCGACGGTGCTGTTCGTTGCGCTGATATTGGCATCGATATCCCAAGAGGAATCCCAGCTTCCTACCGTTACGAAAGATTTTAATGCAGAAGTGCCTCGTGTCAATCTCGAGTTCAGGAACACATAACCGAATTCAGCTGTCGCATCCGTTGAAGCGGCTGTGACATGGCCTCCGGCCTTCCCTACGAATTTGATCTCCGAGCTGTCGAAGACCGCCTTCGCGTTGCCGAAGATATAATCGCCATCGCCTTCAATAATAACGTCCTTATAGTATTGTCTGCCGCTGTTCGCATAGAGAGTGTCCTGGAAGCCGAGCGCCTTCACGTTCGTAAATACGGCTCGGTCTCCTGTTACAGACAACGCAACGGCCGGTGCAACCAACGTTCTCGGGTACGCTGTATTTTGAATCGTCAAGCTGCCCGCCGTGAAATTGCTTCCGGTTACGCTGACCGAGTAGCTGTTGCCTGTTCCCAAAATGAGCGTTCCTGCAGGCAAAGCAGAGCAGAAACCCGCAGCCGCCGGAGTTCCGGTCGGGCTCTCCTTGCAGGCATAGTCGTCGTAGGTTAGGATCGTGCCGTCCCGGCTTTCGCCGACAAAGCTAACATAAGGCTTATTGACCAAGATTTTTTCCTTATACACGCCGTTCTTGATGAAAATAACGGTTCTGACCGTATTGTTCGATGCGATAGAATTTACCGCATCTTGAATAGAAGTGAAGTCTCCCGTACCGTCCTTCGCAACGACGATCATTGGCGCAGGCGTCGCAATGGCCGGCTTGCTGGTCGCACCCTCTCCATTTGCACTCGTAGCCGTCACAATATAGTAGTAGGTCGTACCGTTCAAAGCAGTGTTATCGTTGGCGTTTGTTCCGATCAAGCCTGCGCTCAAAACCGTATACGGTCCGGCAAACGAGGCCGCTCTCTTCACCGTATAGGAAGCCGCCCCCGGTACAGGATTCCACTGCAATGCCACTTTGTTATTGCCGGGGTTAACGGCAACTCCGTCTGGGGCGGCCGGCGCCCCTGCCGCTATGGAAGCAGGCGATGCGGCAACTTGTATGGAATTCATGCTTTCGAGCTGTCCGTTGGAAGCGGAAACCACATAATAATAGGTTGTTCCGTTGACCGCCGTTACATCCGTATAGCTCTCCGAGGCGACGTTAGCTGCGATCGTTGCGTAAGGGCCGCCGGAGTCTGTGCTGCGTTTCACGGTATAATAGGCTGCGCCGTTGACAGGCACCCAACTTATAGCAACCTGCGAATCGGCAATATTGGCAGTAACATTCGCAGGCGACGCAAACGGCGCTTCCAGCTTCGCAACAACAGGCGTGCTATCGTTGCCGGGCGTTCCATCGGGCGCTTGACTTGCCAATGTATAATAATAGGCCGTACCGTTCGTTAAGCCTGAATCATAGTAGCTTGTTTTCGTATACGGCAGCGTGCTTGAAAGGGTTGTATACGGTCCTTCCAAAGACGTACTGCGTTTCAACGTATACTGGCTTGCGCTTGAAACCTGGCTCCATGATAGGCTTACCGCTGAATCACGGGCGACAACGGCTATATTCGCCGGAGGCTGGGGCAACGCCGCAGATGCCGTAGGCGTTACGGGTTGCTCCACCGAATCGTTATTGCCGAATGTATTGACAGAGCTAATCTTATAGTAATAGGTCGTTTCATTCGTTACGGTCGAGTCGTAGTAATCCAATTGCGTCACAGGAAGTCCCGAAGCAATTGTCGTATACGGTCCGCCGGAAGTCGTGCCGCGCAGAATCGAATACGATTCCGCGTTTTTCGCAGCCTTCCATAACAATTTTACTTTGGAGGCGTAAGGCGTAAGGCTTCCCCAGACAGGCGCATCCGGCAGCGCATTCGGCTTGTAGACAATGATGTTATCCAGCAAAATATTTTGCGCTGTCGTGCCGCCGGTAGTTGCCGAATACGACTTGGCGACCGCATAATCCGTCGGCGCAGCACCGAGCGTTTTCAGCGAGAACGGTTGGCCCTCCAGCTTGCCGAGCATCGTTCCGTCGCTCATTTTGGTAACGTAGTAGTCGGCACGGAACGAAGTGAAGTTGACAACTGCCTTCAAATGGTACCATACCCCGTTCGAGACGCTGTTCGGTGTAATATTGGTAAAAGCTCCGGCGCTGTCCTTCCATGCGATTTTGCCGGTTTTGAGGTCAACTTGAATGATCGTATCCGTCGTACGGTTCGCATCATTGATCCCGCCGGACAAGGCCAGGACTGTTCGACCGCGGCTGATATCGTTCGTTCCGTTCGGGACCGTTGTGTCTCCGAAGAAATACATATCCTGCTCCATCGTCAAGATGCCTTCTTTAACATTTTGTCCCAATGATTTGGCTATGGCCGTAGAACCGCTACCGTCGCCGACAGTTAGGCCAAGCCCGCTCTTGCCGTCCAGGTCCCTGAGTAATAAAGCATCGGAGGTAACGGCTTCACCTCCGTCCATTCCGGTTTGGGCAATGCCAACCGAGCTGTTGGCACCGGTAATCGCAGGCGTATAACCCGCTACCGTCGTCATAGGGTTTGTCGTTTTCGTCACCGTCGCATCGGTTACCCCATTAAAATCGTCATTGATTAGCGCGGTATTCCCGGAAGGCACGGACACGGCAGCCGCTGCCTTGCTTTCTATTTGAGGAAAGGATGCCGTTAATAAAAGTGCTGCCAACCCAATTTTCAATAACCTATTCAACCAGACCACTTCCTTTTCATGTAACGTTATCGTTTACTTGGCAGAAGGAGCAACTTGTATGATGGATGGATTAGCCTGCAACACAGCAAAGCTTTGAGCCGCCCCGTTGGAGACTTTAAAGGAAGTGAAACTAAGCGTCGCTGCATCCATACCCGAGACCGGCTTCGCTTTAAACTTCAATTCCATAATATCGCCGTTGGAGGTTATGGCGTTGGAAGATCCCAGACTGGACGCGGTAAT
Organism: Paenibacillus sp. Soil787; assembly: GCF_001429545.1. Taxonomy (GTDB): domain Bacteria; phylum Bacillota; class Bacilli; order Paenibacillales; family NBRC-103111; genus Paenibacillus_E. The sequence continues at coordinate 154,430 of NZ_LMSP01000005.1, read as the reverse complement.
CCTCACCTGACCCGGAATGTCCGTTTTCTGAGCGATGATCTGGAAGCCCGGTTTGAGCGAATCGGCGGAAACAAATTCCACAGTGTTCGTCCCGAATTGCATGGTGAAATCCAATGCATACACCGACGAGTATGGGGAGGACGAAACATTGCTTAACCCTACCCGGTAGCTGAACTCCTGCCCCGAATATACGGTCGCAGGCCCGCTAAGCTTTGCGATCGGCAAGTCGGCAGGGATGCTCGTTTGGCCGATGATGAAAATATACATGCTTCCATGAACCCCGCTGCCGTCTTTTGCGGTCGCGACAACCTTGACTACACCGTTATTCTTCGCTGTCAGCAATCCGTCGGCGTCAATCGCCGCCCGGCTCGAAGACGTAATTCCGTCGCTTTCAAACACTTCCCAGGCAACCGACGGGTTTGTCGCATTGCCCGGAAGAACCAATGCCTGCAAGGACCGCGAGCCATTCTTCGACGTGATCGAGTTCATTCCGCCAGCCGCAATTACCGAGATGGATGACACCCGCGCGAGAGCAACCGGAGCTTTGTCAATCAATCCAATCGATTCTTTCGGATTCCAACCGTCGGAGCCGCCAAGAGTGGATGCTATGGTATATTGTGCCGCTTCTTCCGCTGTCAATTGTGTCGACCAATTGACACGCCCAGCCGGGTTGGCTCCCGGTCCGTAACTTAAGTATTCTGAAAAGCGGGCAGTCTTCGAACGGCCGGCAACCCATTCGTTCCAGCCTGTAGCCCGGATATGCTCCCCAAGGTAGTTATTGATATACGTCGTGCTGCCGTAATCTCTCCATGGTCTGCCGAGGTCTACAGTTCCGGCAGACGCATCTGCACTGGCAATCAGTTGATTGTTGATAAACACGTATCCCGGCTTACCCGTTTCCGTCGACGGCGCCGTCAAATAACCGGGGCCTACACTTTGAATGATGTTGTTCTCTAATACGGCCGCAGAGCTTCCGAAAATGAAGTCGACGGTTCCCTCGATGTGGCTGTTGACAAAATACTGCCGTCCTCTTTCGGTCTCCAGCGTATCCTGGTAACCTAACAGTTTCACGTTGCGGAAAATCCCCCGGTCGCCTTCCGCATAGAGCGCGACGGCTTGCCCTGCAGTCCGTCCGGCATTGTTCTGAACCGTCATATTTTCCAGCGTAAAGTCAGTTCCCGACGTCCTCAGCGTATAGCTGTTGCTTGTACCGAGCGGCTGTCCGTTCGGACCGATCGTGCTTGCGGAATCTCCATTGACAAGCACAGTCTCTTCCCGGCTTTCCCCGATCATCGTGATCATTTTTTTCGTCAAAGGGACAAGCACTTTCTCGTTATAAATACCGTTCTTCACTTTGATGATCGTAAGCCTCGTGCTGTTGTCCGGAACGGCATTGACTGCATCCGCAATTTTTGTGAATTGCCCGCTTCCATCCTTGGCCACGGCGAACACGGCGCCCGGTACTGCCTTAACCGGCAAGGAATGATAGCTAAGACCTTTATCGTTGTGCGCCGCAACAGCGTAATAGTAAGCTGTATCATTGGCCAGCCCCTTATCGGTGAACGCCAGCCCAGCTACTTGATCAGCGATAACCGAGAACGGTCCGTTCTTGCCCGTTGAGCGAATCACCTGGTAATCGGCAGCCCCGCCGATCGCATTCCACCTCAATTGAACCTCCGTATCGCCCGGCTCCGCTATGACGCCATCCGGTACACCCGGCTGGCCGATATTCAGTACGGGACGAACCGCTGCAACGGCAGATTCCAGACCGATACCCGACTCGTTAGCGGCAGATACTTTGTAGTAATAAGGCTGACCGTTAACCAGCTTCGTGTCGGTATAATTCGTTCCCGTCACATCTGCAGCGAGAATCGTATATGGCCCCTCTATGCTCGTGGCCCGTTTCAGTGTATAACGGTTGGCTTGTGCAGCCGGGGTCCAGCTCAGCGTTACTTGGGCGTCACCCGCCTCCGCCGTCAAGCTAGGCGTACCAATCTGTGCAAGGGCAACACCGCTTATAGAAGCCGAATCTTCGCTTTCTCCCGCTACATTCGTAGCCGTTACAGCGTAATATTCGGTTATGCCATCCGGTACACCGCCCAGCCGATAAGCCAAGTCCGTAATATTGGAAGCGACGACCTCGAAGTGTCCCGACGGGCTGGCCGCTTTTTTCACCGTATAGAAGTTGACATTGTCCACGGCGTTCCAGCTCAAATCTAATTGCGAATCCCGGCTCACCGTTTTCAGTCCTATAGGCGCCACGGGCTTTATAGCGGATGCTGACGGGGTTACTTGCACCTGATTGGAAGTAGCAGATTCCCCGCCAACTCCGTTGGCCGTAACGACGTAGTAATACGTCTTCTCGTTCGTTACTGTGTTATCGATAAACGAAGCTGTCTGCAATTCAGATTGGATGGTTGTATAAGGGCCTCCATCCGTTTCGCTTCGCTTCACATTGTACGAGGTCGCCCCTTGTACATCCGGCCATTTCAATTCAACAGCCCCATTGCCCGGTACCGCAACCAACCCCTTTGGAGAAGCTACCGGCTCCACATACACCTTCACGTTATCCCAATAGGGGCTGCCCGATCCGCTTCCCGGTGTGGAGAAATGAATACGGCCAATTCCCTTTGCTTGTGTATCGGCTAGCGCCGTGCTGAGGAAATCAATTTCCGGAGTCACCGCCGGAACATTATCCACATAAATCTTTGCTTTGCCCGTTTGAACGTTCGCTTCAATCTTGAAATTGATCCAACGGTTCAATGGCGGCAGCTCATTTGTCACCTTGATGTACGTGCTGCCATTGTTGATGACGAACACATTATTGGTTCCATCCGCTTTACGGATTTCCAAAGACAAAGGCGTCTTACCGCCATCCGGTGTTTGCAGCTGGAGCAGGCCGGCAGAGCCGATCATCGATTGCTGCATGTAATCCGCTTCGAGGATGACTGTACCCTTTTGCGGTGTAAAGGTCTTAGCTGCCCTCGTGTTTACCGAGCCTGTATCAAAAAGCTGCATAACTTTGTCCGAGCTGTTTCCTGTACTCGTCCCCGGAACTGCCTGTGTAATGACTTTATTCGTGGCTGTCGCCGGAATTGGATTGACCAAGGTATATCCAGCAGGCATCTCTCCAATGGTATCTCCTTCAAAATTGTCCTGAGCGAGCCAAATGACCTCGGAAGCGCCTTCAGGAGTCACGCTTGCCTCCTTCGAATCGAAGCTTTCTCCACTCGCGTTTATCGAACTAATGACATAGTAATACGTTTTGCCAGACACCAGTTTCGTATCGGTAAAGGACGAGGACGCCACATTTGACTTAATCGTCGTGTAAGGTCCTTCCGGAACATCGCTTCGCTTGATGTTATAGCCGGTTGCCACGCTTACCGGGGACCAGGTCAGCACCGCGCTATTATCTCCTGCCGTTGCCGTCAGCGTCTGCGGAGGCGTCGGAAAATCTGCGGCCAACGTATGAATTTCCACGCCGCTGAATAGAGAAGTGTTGTATTTATTCACATCGTCGATCGTTTTGGAGGCGTCCGCCGCTAATCCGATATAGACGGTTTCCGGCATCGGAATGTTAAGAGATGAGACTTGCCTCCAGTTCGTCTTGTCTGCGGATATTAGTCCTGTCAACTGGCTGCCGATTCGAACGAGCTTTACCCAATAAGGCGTCGCTATGAAATCGTCCGGCTCCGCTCGTACTGAATCTTCTCCTGCTGCCGAGCGGCTGATCATGACGCCTTTCTTTCCAAATTTGACATAAGAAGTCGCAAGCAATGCCATCTTGGACGAAGGGTCCATCGTTTCACGAACCATGACCCCCGCTTCGGCATTGTCGTCCGTAGCCGTTACATGGTCGACCCGGGCGATAATTTCGCCGTTGCCTGTTAATGTTTGATACGCGTAGTGGAATGCGTCGGCGGTACCGCCGATATCCCCCGCAGATTTGACTGTTACCGTCTGAGCGTCGCCTTCCAGCTGTGTATGGCCCGGGATGCCTACAGATCCGATATCTTGCGATTGCCACGGAACGATCGGACCGGTTTTGTTGACGTGAACGGCAACATTGTCCGATTGCGTCGATAGTCCTGCTTTGTCCGTTGCGCTAACGACCAGGAAATGGGTGCCGTCGGCCACATTGTTCCAATCAAAGCTGTACGGAGCAGTTGTATCCTCCGCTATGACAACGCCGTCAACAATCAATTCGGCTTTGGCAATTCCGTCGCTGTCGGAAGCGACAGCATCCACGGTCATATTGCTTCCGACATCTTTCAAGGTATTGTTAACGGGGGAAGTAATCGCGACAACAGGATTATCCGTATTTTTGTTGCCCGCGCTTCCTTTCACAATCAAGTCGTTTAGATACACCTCAAGATTCGTATATCCTTCCGAAGACAAATTCATACCATTTCGATCGTCCAAGTTTGCAGGGGACAAGCCCTTTTCCAATTCCCAAGCATCATCCATGCCGTCATGATCCTGATCGACTGCATTGGAGATAACTGCCGGATAATCGGGATATCCACCCACTTCGAGGGGGGAATTCATATGCCGGCCGGTTCTGTTTTTCACGTCACCCACGATTCGGGCATCGATCGCATCTCGCTTCGGCAAAGTCGCCCCCGCATCCGAGAGAACATGATTGTACGCGTCCTGAGCAGATTCAGGCGTGTAGCCCCCGGCAACCTGTGCAGGCTCAGACAGCTTCAAGGAAGGGTCCTGCACGCTTGTCACGCCAAGCCAGTTGTCCGATGTGACCGCAGCGTCGCCATCCATAATATTTCCGCCTATGTACATCTTGCTCGGTGAAAGGAGTTCATCGAACAATTGATTACGCACATCATAATAAGTGTTTGCACCATATTTATAATAGTTGTTATTCAAGTTGTACAGCCCTTCGCCGCCGGTGCCGTATGAGGATTTCAGGCCCCAATTGTAAATCACGTTGTTGGTCAACTCAAGAATGTCATATTCTCTCTTGACCGTCGGGAATCTCGGATTACGGCTGAAGTTGTTTGCAACAAGGTTATGAAGGAAGCTTGCATTGTTTCCTCCCCAGATGCCGCCGTAGCCGTGCCTCCCCTTTTGGTGTGTCGTCATCAGCATGCTTTCCTCGGCAATCGACCACTGCACCGTCGTGTTCTGATTGTCGTAAAGGCTTAGCACCTCATCGACCGACCAGCTGAAGGAGCAGTGGTCGACAATGATGTTTTTGTGATAGCGAAACCCGAAAGCATCGTCCTCGCTGGGAACACGGTCGCCCAAGCGGAAACGCATATACCGGACAATGACATTATCCGCCTCGACGGTCGTCGTGTAATCGGTTACAGTAATGCCGTCGCCGGGGGCGGTTTGTCCTGCAATGGTCAAGTTCGAGCCTGTAATTTTTAGGCTTTCCTTCAATCGAATCGTACCTCCGACGCGGAAGACGATCGTCCGGTTGCTCTGGCTTACAGCGTCTCGCAGAGAGCCGGGAATTGGCGTTTCATTGATCTTATAATCCGCGAGTGTAGTAATCTCATATACCGCTTGACCGCGGCCGCCGGTCACATATTTGCCTCCACCTTCGGCGCCTGGGAATGCCGGCAGCGAATCGACTGCTGCTTCAGCGTGAGCGCTTACAGGAATGGATGCGGCAAGCAAAGCTGCAACAAGAATTTGTGAAAACCATTTCTTCATAACGTGCCTCCTTAGAGTTTTGTAGAGCAAAACTGGCTTCGTAACCATATGCTAATCGATGAATAGGATCAGGAATGTTCCCCGATCAGGGTTCAGGGAACATTCCTGTCTTCCTAAAGGATGGGTTACTTCTTCTTGATTTTCTCGTATGCCTCCTTGTACTCCGTTATCAACTTGTCGCCGCCAGCTTTTTTCCACTTTTCGATCTCAGACTTCCAGCCTGCCTCGTCAATCTTGCCCATAATAAATTTCGTTTCCGCATCGGTCATGATTTGTTCAAGCTCCTTGCCCTTTTCCAAGAAGATTGCGGAGCTCAGCGTCAGCGTCGGATTGGTAACAACGTGCTTCTCGCTTTCACTGCCGATTTGTTGATTCTTACGGAATAGATCGGGCTGCTTCATCCGCTTGGCAATGTTGTAGTCCTCGTTCCGCTGTGGCAAATTATCCCGGTAAGGCTTCACTTCCTTCACATCCGCATCTCGGTCTAACGGCAAAGTAACGTCTCCTCCGTCTTGCCAATGCCTGCCTTCAATTCCTTTTACCAAAAGGGTCGCCATTGGCGGATCCATCAATTTGTCCATGAAAGACAACACTTTTTTCATGTCTGCTTCCGTTTTTACTGAGCTTTTCGGAATGGCCAGGAAGCCATTGTTTCCGCTTTCTCCCGGTACTCTTATGCCTTTCGGGCCTTCCAACGGAGCGTTATCGATAACGGCGGTCGGTACGACCTTAGCAATCTTATCCTGCCAGCTCTGAGCATTGCCTCCGGAGATTCGGATCGCGGCGTGCCCGGTATCGTAAGCCTTGTCGATCTCAGAGATATCGACTACGGCAAAGTCTTGGTTGATCAGCTTTTCGTCATAAAGACGTTTGAAGAACTTCATTGCTTCGAAGAAGGGCTCGGTCATGAATTCAGGCGTAAAGGTTCCATTCTCGTACTGCCACTTGTTCGGACCGCCATTCATCACCGAGAACCGGGTCAGCATTGAATCTGCATTCTGGTTGTATTTCTTTTCCACCATCATTCCGTAGGTGTCGTTCTTTCCGTTCTTGTCGGGATCGCCCAGCGTCATTGCTTTGATTACGTTATACCATTCATCCAGAGATTTCGGCGCCTTGAGGCCGGCAGCGTCAAACCAGTCCTTCCGATAATGTACGACGGAACGGCTCAAACCGCGGAACAAAGGGACGCCATAAATTTTTCCGTCTACGGCAATATTGTCGTAGAATATCTGATTTTGCGCCGATAAGTTTTTGTTATCTTTCAGGTATGGGCCGATTTCCCAAAAAAGATTGTCTTTCAATGCTCCGATAGCTACAGCATTGTAGTTGAGCTTGATCAGTTCCGGAAGCTCGTTGGAAGCGATCATGACATTGACCTTCTCGTCATAGGCCGATAGAGGAATCCACTGGAATTTCAGATCGGTATTCGTGTACTGCTCCATCGCTTTTTCCATATCGTTGTCGTTCGCGGGAGCTTCCCCTACCTGGTTGATGACGATTGAAATCGGGAAGGGCTTGCTGTCCACTTTCTTCGCGCCTTCTGTGGCGCTCGCGCCTGTTTCCTTATCACTGCCGCAGGCCGACAGCATCACCGATGCAAGCAGCACTGTGCTCATTCCTAATGCAACCTTTTGCTTTTTCATCGTTCTACCCCTTCATTATGAAATTTTATTTAAAACCTACCCCTCTCAGTCATCCTGTGAAAGATAAGCTATAAACCAATGTATTCGAAATAATCAAAATCCGCATGGTTAACGCTGGACCCACCGTTACTGCTAGCGAAAAGACCGATGTATGCTCCGGTGAAGCCCCCCGCAATATCTGTACTGAGAATGGTGCCGTCTATACCGTTCGCCACGGGCAGCCACTGCTCAGCCTCCGTCCCATAATCGAAACGAAGGGATTGTCCGATCGCTTCCACTTTCAAATAAAGCGGGACCGCATCCATACTCCGGCTGGAAAGCACCTTTTCCTCGCCGTTAATCCTGCTCACAAGGCGAACTTCCAGCCTAGAGTCATCATCCAGACCGCATTCCAAACGGTATTGATAGTCCTGGTTTTGCAATAACACCAAACCCGCCGCTTCCTTGCCGGTATTTGGCATGAACTCTATCTTTGTCCGTACGGCATAGGAAATATCCTGCTGCCTACGGCCTACAAAGCTTGGATTGCCGACCTCGGAAATCGACGCTGATTTAAGCCTCAGCCTTAGATAACCCGGGCGCTCGCTTAAGCTCCAAAACTCTCCTCTCGGAGTCCGGATGAAATTCCACCGGTGCTCCAATGCCGGAGCGTCAAAATGATCGCAAGCAGGTAAAGCAGGCCACCTTGCTTCGGGTAAATTCGGCTTAGGCATCTCCCATTCAATGATTCCTTTACCCGGATTCACTAACGGCCAATCGTCCTCCCACTCCACGGAAACGAGAAATGTTTCACGCCCCAAATTCCGGTATTGCCCCCCATACGGCCGGGAAGCCAAACATACCATCCACCACTCCCCAGTCTGCGTTTGAACAAGATCCGCATGGCCTACGTTGGCAATACCGTGCTGTTTGCCAAGATGCCGATGCGTCAGGATCGGATTGCGTTTGCATACCTCGTAAGGTCCTATAAGCGATTCACTCCGTGCAATGGTAACGGCATGAGTAAAGCCCGTTCCTCCCTCAGCAATAAGCAAATAGTAGTACCCGCCCACTTTGTAAAGATGCGGGGCTTCTTGTGCGTGAGCTTGCTTCAGCGCCCCATCCCAAAGACTATACTTCGGACCGACCAACTGCTTCGTCTCCAAATCCAGCTCCTGAAGCCAAATCTCCATATGCTTTGGGTATTGCTGTCCGCTCGGCGGCACCCGGTTTCCTGTATAGTAGACTTTGCCGTCATCATCGAAGAACAAAGAAGGATCAATCCCAGGCGCATCGTCCAACCAATACGGGTCCGACCAGGGTCCGGCAGGGTCTGTGGCAGTAACGAAGAAATTCTCGCGCCCACCGGGGACTCTCTCCGTAAGCGTCGTAATCATATAGAAAACGCCTTCATGATATCTTAACGCGGGGGCATAGATCCCCCGAGAAGCTGGAATACCATCCAGATTGAGCTGCGACGGTCGATCGAGCACATGTCCGATCTGACGCCAATGGACTAAGTCCTTGCTGTGGAAGATGGGGACACCGGGAAAATATTCGAAAGTCGATGTGACCATGTAATAATCCGCCCCCACCCTACAGATGGAAGGATCAGGGTAAAACCCGGCAAGAATTGGATTACGGAACGTTTCCATTCAACTTCTCCCTTCTTTTAAGAGGTTGTTTAAAACTCTCTATCCCTTCACCGAACCCAAGAGCACACCTTTCGTAAAATGCTTCTGCAAGAACGGATATACAAACAGAATCGGAACGGTAGCAAATACAATAACAGCCATACGAATGGTTAACGGCTGAATCTGGGCTTCATCGATACTTGCATCGCCGATCCGGCTTTGCGCTAAAATAACGATCTCCCGCAGGAGCACCTGAATCGGCCATTTCGTATTATCGTTGATATACAGAATAGCATTGAAAAATTGATTCCAATGAGACACCGCATAGAAAAGAGCGAATGTGGCCATGGCCGGCATCGATAAAGGGAGAACGATACGGAATAATACCCCCAGATCGCTGCATCCATCGATTTTCGCCGAATCTTCCAAACCATCCGGTATTTGTTGAAAAAAGTTTTTAAGCACAATGAGATTGAAGCCGCTAATTGCGCTTGGAATCATCAAAGACCACAGCGTATTGGTTAAACCCAGCGCTTTTACTATAAAATAAGTGGGGATCAACCCGCCTCCGAACAGCATCGTAAACAATACGGCCAGCAAAATGTATTTTCTGCCCCGGATATGCGCCTTCGATAGCGGGTAGGCCATCAGTGATGTAAACAGCAGATTAATGAAGGTGCCTACAACCGTGATGTAAATAGAAACCATTAAACTTCTGACCAACGTATTTGTTGAGAAAATGTATCGGTAGGAGGCAAGGGACCATTCCTTGGGAAACAAAATGATGCCCCCTCTTGCTACCTCCTCCGGACTGGTGAAAGAAACCGCCAGAATATATAGAAACGGCAGTCCGCAAGCAACAGAGAAGATGAGTAAGAAGCTGTAGTTAAAAATATCGAATAGGCGGTTGCCTAAAGTTTTATCGTATGACATTACGATGTCCTCCTTTTTTTGAAACAAGACGGTGTTAGTACACACCTTCTTGGCCGAATCGTTTGGCAAGCCAGTTCGAGCCAAGCACCAAGACCAAACCTATTGCCGATTTAAATAAACCTACCGCCGCACTATAGCTATATTGCGCCTGCGTTAATCCTTTCGTGTATACATAGGTATCGAATACTTCCCCTACCTCCCGATTGGTTGGCGTGATCATCAAGAAGATATGCTCGAAGCCGGAATCCAGAAAATTTCCGAGACGAAGAATCATCAGGATAATGATCGTGCTTCGAATCGCCGGGAGGGTAATATGCCAAAGTTGTCTCCACCTTCCGGCTCCGTCTATGCGCACAGCTTCATACAGCTGCATGTCGACACCGGATAAAGCTGCAAGGAAAATAATCGTGCCCCAACCGACTTCCTTCCATATGGATTGCGAAATAATCATCGTCCGGAACCATTCCGGTTCAAGCAGGAAGGCGATTTTCTTCCCGCTGATCGCATAGATCAGTTCATTTAAAATCCCATTCTCCGTCGTAAGCAGCATATAGAATATACCTACGACAACCACCCATGAAACAAAGTGAGGAATATAGATAAGCGTTTGTACGAATCGTTTGAACCTTTCCCTGCGAAGCTCATTCATCATTAACGAAAGAATGATCGGCAGCGGGAAGAAAAAGACCAGATTATAAATCGCAATAATAATTGTATTTCTAAACAGCATGCCGAACTGCGGCTCGCTAAAGAACCGTTCAAAATGCTTTAACCCAACCCAAGGGCTTTCCATAAAACCAAGGTGGGGCTTATAATCTTGGAATGCCATAATCAATCCGTACATAGGGACATATTTGAAAATAAGAAAGTATGCCACACCCGGTAACATCATCAGGTATAACCATTTGTCCCTAATGAATTCCTTCATCAGTAAACCGAATTTCGATTTTCGAACCTGTCCGTCCGATCGTCCCGACTGCAAAGTCAAGTCTGCTTTCATCTTAAGCTCCTCCACATCTCTTTGTTTATGCCTTTATTATTGGACAGAATCCTTGTGGCAGGCTATACCTGCGGCATAACCTCTTTCGCTTTTCTGCCCTTTTCCAGAGCTATAGCTTCCAGACAACTATATATGCACAAACGAAAAAACCCTTGATTTCTCAAGGGTTCTACGGCATTTTCCAGTATTGGCGGTCTTATTTATCCTTGTCCTGCTTGGTATAAGCTTCTTCATATTCCCGGATCATCTTATCGCCGCCGGCTTCTCTCCACTTGTTGATTTCGGATTTCCAGCCTGATTCATCGATTTTACCCATAATAAACTTCGTCTGCGCATCCGTAATCAGGACCTCAAGCTCCTTGCCTCGCTCGGCATAGGTTTCTGATTCTAAGGTTAGCGCTGGGTTAGGGACGATATACAACTCATTCTCCTTGATGATCTGCTGGTATTTCCGATAGAGGTCGGGTTGGCGTATAGGCTTCAGAGCAGAATTACTGTCAATATACGGGAAAGAATCTCTATAAGTCTTAACCTCCTTTAGATCCAGTTCACGATCGAGAACCTCCGTATACTCGCCTTTGTCGATCCAATGTTTATTTTCGATTCCTCTGGAAAGCACGGTTTGCATGGCAGGCCCCAACAGCTTATCTAGAAAGGTTAAAATTTTTCTCATTTCCGCTTCCGTTTTCACCGCATCCTTAGGAATAGCCAGGAAACCCACATTGCCCGGTTCGCCAGGGAGGCGAATCCCTCCAGGACCCTCTAACGGAGCCACCTCCACAACTGCTGAAGGAACCGTCTTTACCAACTTATCTTGCCAGCTTTGGGCATTCCCTCCGACAACCTGAGTACCCGCCCGCCCCAAATTATATAACCTTGACGTTTCCGTAGCATCCACAACTGCAAAATCCTGGTTCATCAGCTTTTCTTGATAAAGCCGTTTAAACAGCTTCATCGTTTCATAGAATGGCTCGGTCATAAATTCGGGGGTGAAACGGCCGTTCTCAACCTTCCATTTGTTCGGCCCTCCTTGCGATACGGAAAGCCGTGTCAGTATAGAACTTACGTCCTGATTGTATCTTTTCTCCAAGATCATCCCGTATGTATCGTTCTTCCCATTCTTATCCGGGTCATCCAGCGTAAGCGCTTTAATGACCGCATACCAATCATTGAGCGTCTTTGGCAACTTTAAACCCAAGCTGTCAAACCAGTCTTTACGGTAATGAATAACTGCACGACCAAGTGGGCGGTACAAGGGTACCCCGTATATTTTTCCGCCGACAGCGATATTATCGTAATACTGCTTATTTTGGGCGGATAACTGTTGATAGTCCTTTAAATAGGGACCGATCTCCCAAAACTGATCTGCCTTCAGCGTAGCGATGATCGTCGGTGTATAAGTAAGCTTGATCAGCTTCGGGAGCTCTCCGGAAGCGATCATCAGCTTTACTTTCTCATCATAAGCCGAAAAGGGAATCCATTGAATTTGCAAATCTACATTGGTGTACGCTTCGATAGCCTTTTCGATCTCGTTGTTCTTGGGAGGAATTTCTTCAATTTGATTGACCACAAGCGAAAGGGAGAAGGGTTTAGCAGCATTTACCCCTTCCTGCTTATTACTCTGGCTGCATGCTGTCAGCAAAATGGAGGATATAAGTAAGCTTACAATGAAGACGGAATATCGTTTCATTCTGTTCTCCCCTTCTACTTTTGATCCATCTTCTCACGGTACTGTCCCGGTGTTACATCGAACATTTTCCGAAAGCTCCGAATGAATGCGCTTATATTTTTATACTGAAGCCTTTCACCGATTTCCGAAATTTTCATATCCGTTGTCTCCAGCATGACCTTGGCCATCTTCATCCGATAATCAGATAAATAATCGCTAAACGTCGTACCGATTTCCTTCTTGAAAATGCGGCTTAGATACACCGGATGGTAGCTAAGAATTTCCGAACACGATTCCAATGTAATTTCCTGATCGAATTGCTCCTGAATCATCCTTACAAGCCTATCCGCGATCTTTACGTATTGCGTTTCTGATATCTCTGATAAAACCTGAATCATTGGAGCAAACAATCGGGATTCGAACCAGTACTCAATTTCATCCCGCGTTTGCAAATGCAGCAATCGTTCTACCGCGCCTTCATCCCCAAGAACTTTTTTTATCGAAATGCCTTGATCCTGTACGATCTGAAGAATCCGAGAAATAAGCTGCAGCAGTAAAATGTGATGCTCGTACAAGAAGCCGTCCTTATGCAGCAGCGCATTCAAATATTGCCGAAACAGCTCGGTGGCTTTGTCCAGCTGCATTTCACGAAGCGCATACACAAGCTGCTCCTCCATTACCTTAAGGTGCGTGTAGACATATTTATCTGCTCCGGGGTTATTTTCGATATCCTCATAGTGAACAATAATCTCCGGGCCAAGACTTATACGTGATTTCATAGCTAACAAGCTCTCTCCATACGCTTTGACTGTATCTGTTAATGTAGGAAACGGTTTACTGATTCCGATGCTTACTTGTATATGTAAATAATGCTTGGCATTCGTTTTAATGGATTCAGCCATTTGATATAAAATGCGCTTAACCTCCGACGGATCCTCCACATCCGTTGCCACAAGCGTGACTTGCGACTGGTTCAAGATGATCGGTGTAAACCGGAACTCAGGAGGCAGTACCTCCTGGGCAATGTTATTTACGGCATAAAGCAGAAGCTCCCGGTCTTGCTCCTGATACTTCGAATCCTGTAAATTATCAATTTTCAGAGTCAGCACCCCTAGACGTTTCCATCCGGTTGGAAAGCCATACATAGTAGAGCGGAATAAATAGTCGTTCTCCGATAACTGTCCTGTAAACAGCTTTAGAACAAAAAATTCTTTTAAATGTCCCGCTTGACCGAGCATTTGCTGTTCGATATGATTTCTTGAAATAGCCAAAGACTGCATGCTTACCTTAATGAACTCCAGTTCATCGGTTCTAGGCTGTATCGATTGAGCGTTAAATTTATGATCAATACCCTTGGCAACATCTAATAGATTCTGTATAGGTCGATACATGCGGCGACTGCCATATAAAGCAAAAGCTAGAACGACCAATAGGATGGCTGCGCAAACAATCAGTGTTAGCTTGGCAATTTTCTGGGGTTCCCTAGTGATTTCACCAATAGAGATAACCGACACATACGTCCACCCGTTGTAGCCTGAGGAACGGTACATAACCGCCACCTCTTCATTACCTAGATGCGTATTGAAAAGTCCTTGTTTATTTTCCGGCTCCGCCTCCAGTCTGCCAGCGATGACCCGATTGATTTCCCGATACCCTTCCTTTACCTCAGCCGTTACAAGAATATCCGCTCCTGTGCGGTTCAGGATATAATTTCGGTTGGACGGATTGCCGGGTAACAGCGCTTCCCGAATATCGGCTGCCGAAATACGTACAACCACAAGCCCTTGCGGCTTACTTGTTTGGGGCAGGATCGGTATTTTATGTACGAGGGTTATCATTTCCACAGGATTTTCATGCTCAACGCCATTTGCAGACACCGTTTCCGTACTCCAATAAATGCTTCTCGGCTGCTTGGCGTAATCCCAGAACTCCTCATTGTTTTCAACCTGATCTAACGGTTTCAAGGCGCTCAAATTTATAGACCAGTTTCGCTCCAGATTGATTAAAAAGGCCTCAGTGATGACAACATCACTTGATTGAAGATTATATAGCGACACGGAAAGATCACGTATTTGTTCAAAATCAGTGGACGAATAAGTCGTGTTCATCGCTGTCTTAACCAGGGAAGAGTTGGCATACTGCGTCGCCGATTTCTCAATGGATTTCAAGATCTGTTCCACACGCATCTGGGTTTGTGTCAACCACTGCATATTGCCTTCTTTTACCTTGTCCTCAAGATCCCTAGTTGCAATCGAATATGAGACAATCCCAATAATTACAGCGGGAAGTACTCCTAATAAAAAGCTAAATGCCAGTAACCTAAGCAAATATCTGCGCAATACGATTCCCCCCTTCGAAAGCACCGCTGCCTGCTGTCTAGAAATTGATTATTTCTATTATATATGGAAAATGGGAAATAGACAGGATTGTTCTCTTTTTTATACATTGAGACTTTACGAAAGTTTGTTATTATTTAATAAAGATTACACTTACGAAGCAAAGTTTTCTTTCGAAAACTTTAAAGGAGTGGGATACCGAATGAATGGGGATTTTGAAATTAGCTTTGCCAAGCAGCCTACCAACCTGCCGATGCAGCGTACTCACTACCATGAGCACTATGAAATTTATTATTTGTTCGCCGGGGAGCGTTATTTTTACATAGAGAATCGAACCTATCATGTGAAGAAGGGCTCTTTGATTTTTATCAAGAAACATGACATTCATAAAACACTAGAAGGCGGTAAACTTCATGAACGCGCGATCGTTTACTTCACGGATGCATTTCTGGAGCCGTATCGCGGATCCCATCTGGATCTGCTCCTGTCGCCTTTTATGCAAATCAACCGCGTTATTGATTTTAACAACTTGGAACAGAATTATATTGAGAATCTTCTCTTTCAAATGAATAACGAATATACCAACCCCAATCGTCATGGGCAGGCACTTTATTTCGAAACACTACTCGTCCAACTGCTGCTGTTCGCCTCTCGCAAGGCAGCGGACACGGCGGAAACCGCCTATCTTCCGATGAACAAAAAAATTGCAGAGATCACCGAATATTGCAACACGCATTATATGAAAATCCTTACGATGAAGGAGGCGTCTGCTCAATTCTTCATTAGTCCCTTTCATTTCAGCCGTCTCTTTAAGCGATATACAGGCTTCAACTTTACCGAATACATTCTAACGCTCCGAATTCGAGAGGCACAAAGACTGCTGCGGGAAACCTCCAGCAAAGTAATCGATATTGCAGAATCAGTCGGATACTTGAACATCACTCATTTTAATCGCAAATTTAAGCAGGTAACCAAAATGTCACCTCTCGAATATAAGAAAATGATTAGAACGAATGTAAAATAAACATCCGTGAAAAAAGGAAGGTTGAAGCCATCGAATGGCTTATACAACCTTCCCGTAAATCCGCTGTTAATGAATAGGTTCCACTTGCACCAGCTTTTCTGACTCCATGCCGGCCAACAGGAATGGTGCCAAGCCCATCATAACATCGCTAACTACTTTCTCTTCCACATAATACTTGAAGGTACCATCTCGGTAAGGGGTTCCACCCAGTCCGGCTCCATGACAAATCCCATGCAGATGCACCCCGGCTGAATCGGTTTCCACAAGATGATCGATCATTCCTTGAAACCCCTTTAACGCTACGGCCTTGAATTTCCCAGATAAATAACCAAGTCTAGTCCCCTTAGCCAGCGCGTAAACAAACATGCCACTACCGGAGGCTTCTACATAATTGCCTTCCCTGTTCCCCATATCCAGCAATTGATACCAAAGGCCCGTATCTGGGTCCTGTACCTTAGCCAGCGCTTCTGCCATGCGCT
This sequence comes from Paenibacillus sp. Soil787, assembly GCF_001429545.1. Lineage (GTDB taxonomy): Bacteria > Bacillota > Bacilli > Paenibacillales > NBRC-103111 > Paenibacillus_E. The sequence goes on along the minus strand of NZ_LMSP01000005.1, from coordinate 138,051 downwards.
CAAAAATCCCGATAATGGTTCCCCGCTTTGGGTGATCCACAGGAAAGTGCTCCAGTGCGTCGACAACCGCCATCGCGTACCACCCCATCGCCCGGCTCCAGAAATGAAAGGATTGTCCTGTGTTCGAATCACACCACGCTTGTTCTCTGCTTTCGTCCCAGCCATGACGGAGCAGCCCTGTCTTTGGGTCTCGCGTGTGTTTCTCTACCAGCAGCAGTTGGTTAGCTACATCGTCGAAGAGATCCTCCCGACCGAACGTCTTCGCATACTCCGCAAGGAACGGAGAGGACATGTACAGCCCGTCAAGCCACATTTGGAACGGATAAATCTTCTTATGCCAGAACCCGCCCTCGCTTGTTCTTGGATGTCCTTTCAGTTGAACAGCGAGCAGATGCGCTGCATGCTCATACCCCTTCTCACCGGTTCGCCGAAGCAAGGGGAACAGTACTTTTCCTTGGTTCACTTGATCCAGATTATATTCTTCGATCACATAAGTCCGAATCCTACCGTCAGGCTGAACGAAAAGGTCAATGTGACGCTTCATAAATTCGTAATAGCGTTCATCGCCGGTTTGCTCCGCCAGCCTCCCCAATGCGAGAAGCATCATACCGGGAACGTAGGCCCACCGTTTCGCCAGCTCTGGATGATAGCCCTCTGCATCTGCTTCGGACATAAATGTATTTGCCGTATTTACAGCCCAATCAAGATGTTTCGTCATTGTTTTTTATCCTCTCTTTTTCCTTCCTATGTTTTCGAGCATTTAACACAAGATGGTACCCATTGGATCTCATTGTATGCCAAATTCAATTGAAATTCTTTGTCCATCCTTGTTCATTTTTCCGGAACTTTGCTATATATGCGCTTTTTATTATTCCAAATAAAAAAAGAGAACCTTTTGATTAGGTTCCCATAAGGGGACTCTCCACTTTTATTCTTGATGCGGGAACCCAAATCCGGATGCGATATCATCTCCTAAAGATGCAGAAATCCCACCTAATATATCGTTACTTTTGTTGCTTCTGCAGAGCTACCACGTGATAGGACACCCAGGGGCTACAACTTTAAATTAATATGATAAAAACCCTTGTGAATCAAGGGTTTTCGTCGTTTCTATAGGATTTACTCACATGCCAGGAGGACGGCACTCTCTACATGCACCGTATGCGAGAAATAAAATGGAAATATTAAATTAGGTTCATTAATGTCTCAAATTCATCAATCTCGTTGTTTAATTGTTTAAATAGTTTTAACCAAGATAATTGATGCGGAGTTAGTACATCTATAAGTCTAGGATCATAAAATGTCCCTTTACCTTCTATTAAGCGTTGGAAAGCTTGATTTGGAGACATAGCATCCCGATAAGCACGATTAGAAGTCATCGCATCAAACGCATCGGCAATTGCAAGAATTCGCGCTTCTAATGGGATCTCCTCCCCTTTTATGCCAGTAGGATAACCTAGCCCATCCCACCTTTCATGATGATACAGTACGCCCTCTCGTAATGTTCCTAAGACCGAAATCTTTTCTACCATTTTTGCACCCACAACTGAATGGGTCTTAATAATTTCATACTCTTCATCTGTAAGCTTCGATGGCTTTGCAAGGATTGTCTCTGATATATTTATTTTCCCTATGTCGTGGAGAAGCCCCATCATTTTAAGTGAGTGCAGTTTTTTAGGTTCTTGCTGATATTCAGGCAGTTTACTTGCAAGGTCAACAGCGTAATTACTGACTCTCTCACTATGACCAAAAGTATATGTATCTTTAGCTTCAACAGAAACGATAAACGTTTTAACAACTTGTTCAATCGATTCATCAGCAGATTTAGATATAATCGAAACCAAATTTAAATAAAGACCAAGTAGTTTTTTGTATAGGATATGACTGAAAGTTGCAAGAATGATGTAAAGAAGAATTCGGTTCGAGAGATCAATAGAATCAAGGGTGGTATTTGGAATCAAGGGAAAGTATAAATCGAGAGTAATCATGCTGACTAATCCAAGAACGGAATATACCAATAAAGAAATAATATCGCCATATAATGCAGAAATTAAAGGTATCAAGAGGAAAAAACTCCATGCTTCCCTATAACCCGAACCAAAATATAAACATATGACTACATAACAAACAAAGCATAAAGTTATATGTTTCAATACTGATACGGGAAGTTTAGAAAATTTATTTAATGAATACGTAATAACGCAAATTACTAGACAAAGTAATAAAACCCCAATATCTGCTCTTGAGTAAGGCAAGTGCATAACTCTAAAAAAATAATTCCAAGTAATACTTAAGATTAAATATACAAAACCAACTTGTAAAATGTTGTTATTTAGGTTGCCTTGATGAATTTTGTAAAAGGACAAAAGTAGTCTATTTTGCTCGGCATTCCCCATATAGAAAGTCCATCCCAATTGATTTATTTGAACTTCATTGTATCATTTTTAACAATGATAGACTATGGAATCTTAACTTCCTATAGTAAAAAAGAACCTGTAGTGATACAATTCGTATCATAAGAAAATTATTCCAACCAAATTACGACATTCTTCTATAATTAAATAGAGAAAAAATAAAAAGGAGCGTTATTATTATGAGCAATAATTTGAGCTACAACTACAGTTTTTATGAAGCTTTTGGTAAAGAAAGAGATAACGCTATTCTGCTTCATCATCAAAGATACCAGGAGGTGGGTTTTTTTGGGAAAGACGATAAGGATCCCTATGAAACAAATTCTATCTATTTTGTCGCAGAATCGATAACGGAGAAGAAGATTGTCGGAGTAACACGCCTTATTTTTGAGAGATTAGAAGAATTGCCGACCATGAAATACTTTTCGTTATATGACCTCGAAAAAGCCAAATTAATGCAAATGGATCAAAGTCGATACGCGGAAATCAGTGCATTTACGAAGATGCCTCAACATGATGTCGGAATGGGACTGATCCGAACTGTTCTACAATATTCTCAGCATACAGGAATCACCCACTGGATATGCTGCATTGATGAGAGAGTCTATAATTATATGCACCGCATGTTCAAATTCCCTTTCAAGATTGTAGGAGCACCCAAATTATACCTTGGCTCAACTAGTATTCCATGCTTATTAAATCTAAAAGAATGTTTAAGCACACTAGAAGTTTATCGGCCCACTCTATATAATTATTTATCAGAAAATTCTTATAAAACTAATGAGGTGGTACTATGATCAAAGAACAATTTAGCCGTAATTTAGGGATTATGTCGGAAGAGGAAATCAATATTCTTCAAAAAAGTACAATTTCTATTGCAGGATGCGGTTGTATAGGCGGATTTTCCGCAGAATTACTAGTCCGAATGGGTATAGGAAAGGTAAAGCTCGCTGACCCCGATGTTTTTGATATCTCCAATATTAATAGGCAATGTGCAGCTACCTTTGAATCCGTTGGCAAGTCCAAGGTTCTAGCATTACGGGATCATTTATTAAAAATAAATCCTGAACTTATTGTAGAAGAATACCTGTCAGGCGTTACTAAGGAGAATGTTCAACAATTCATTCATGGCTCCGATTATGTCATCGATGCCATCGATTATTTTGAGTTTCCAACGTCATTGTTCATGCACCAGGCAGCAAGAAAAGAACATCTATATATCATTACTGCGGTAGCGCTTGGCTTTGGTACATCGGTTTTAACATTTTCACCCACGGGGATGTCACTAGAACAATATTTGGGCTTACCGGATGGCCTTTCGCCCGAGAAGCTTAATGAACTCACCTTCCCGGCTGGAAACTACACCAGTTCTCTCCCAGCCTATGCAACTCCAGATAAAATTCTAAAATGGATCCAAGCAAAAACGATCCCTACTATTAGTGTGGGACAAGCACTAGGTCCTGGCGTGTTAGTATCTCATCTAGTTCTTCATCTTCTAAACAGAAAAGAGCCTGTCATCGTACCAGAGAAATTTGAATTACAGTTTGAATTATAAACTCGCCAAACCCGGATCAATATTCTCTTTTATTTTCCAGATGAAATTTTTGCTCTTTCAATATGTTCATTCCTAATAATGGGATCTACTATATTGGCTTTTTGAATTATTTCATATATTCGGTTGATTGCAATCTCGTTATGTTTTGGTTCAGGGGATTCCGCTTTAAATCTTAGAAGTTTCCTTTGAATAAACTCGGTTAACTCCACATCGTAAACAATTAAATCGTTGGAATGAATTTTTCTAAGTTCAGGATCGACACTGAATCTACAACGCATTGTAAAAGAAATCATCGATACAAAGGTTAATGTTTTAAACTCATGTAATATGTATTCCAAAGCTTTTATGTGACCGTAATTCTGAAAAAATGGGTTATACATTTTAAATCTATTACTTACTGACCAATACCTATCATTTTTGTTTCCTTTTATTTCACCGTTATAGTTTTTAGTTTCGATAACAAATAAACCATATGGAGTAATGACTAGATGATCGACCTGCGAATATCCTGTTTTTGATTTAGAATTTGCAATCAAAATATCACTCAGATATTTGCAGTCCTTAGGAAGTTGGTCTAACTGAATGTTAATTTTGTGCTCACCCAATTCACCAATTCGGGCAGGCTCAATTTTTCTAACTGGTTTCACACTTTTTTTAGTTGTCCTCTTCTTTTCAATTTCTTTTTTTGGAGATGATCTAAAGAACTCTAGTATTTTTTTAAACATATGTACCCTCTCGTCAATCATACTTTTTATTTTAAGATTAGCTAAACCTCCTGGGCTTAATTAATCAGCAAAAGTTGCAAGTCTACAATTTCTGTATGCTAATTTGTTTTCTGATGGTCATAACAATAAACTTGTCCTGCAAATTTATTTGGGCGTTCCAAACAGTAATCCCTAACTTTTTCACTGACCTTTTTGCCACATTCGGCACATACAAACGATTCTGTAGTCTCTTGAACTTTAATTTTGGTGTGTTGTTTTTTATTAGCACTTACAATTTTATGCTTCACAATAACATAACTAATCCGAATCAAAAGCAAAACTGCTACTATGACAAACGCAATATTTAAATCTGATTCATCAACCTTTAATCCATTTTCTCCAGTAGTTTGAAATACAAAATGTTCAATCACATAAATAAATACTTTAACATTGCAATGAGTCCCATAGCACTAAATAAAAATGTTGAAATTGTAAGTTTCTTACGTTTCACTCTGCCATCCCTTTCGATTTAAATTTAGGTCTAAGAAATGCCCTTCTGGGCTTTCCATCGTCCTATAGGCCACTTGTCTTCCTTCTGCATAATACGTTCTTGCCATTGTAGAACGACCTTTAAAGAGTATTATTTTGACAACAATCAAAAACTTCACTAAAACAATATAATATTCGACAATATTCCTAATTCCCCCTTTAATTCTAAATACTCCGAGATATTGAACAGAAAAATAGGCTGTCCCAAAAGGTTAATAACCCTTAAGGGCAGCCTATTCTGCTTTGTCTTAAATTCTACTCCAACCCAATCCCCAAAACCCGACTATCCAAATCCAAATTCTCCCGATCCAGCGGCTCATCCGTCGCTCCCCTGCTGGAGGGAATGGCCGCTATCGCAGAGCGTGGAACAACCTTCCACTCTCTCACTCTATTCCCGTAATACTCCTTCGACCCTCGCGGCCGCGTCGTCCGCTCATAGGCTTTCTCCGGACTATCCATAATAATCTCGTCCGAGAACTTCTCCATCAAGCTCGTCGAATCCGGTAAAAATGGAAAAGCCCCAATATTAATGAGCTCCACACTTTTATAGAACTTATGCTGCCGGAACCGCTCCTCATCTTTTAAAATAGGTGATCTGTTACCCTTACCCCATTGCTCCCACTTCAAAAGGCCGCCGCATACTTCTCAATTGAAAAGGAATACTCTCCTTAAGAATCTCAAGAAATTAACGTCCTTAAAAGAATCCATTTGCTTGCTCAGATGGTGAAGCTCCCATTGTTTTCCTGCAAGGTGCTTATTTATTTCAGCTATCTCCTTATCGAATTGGTTGAGTTCGTTATTCAGGTTGATTCTGGCGGTATCTTCTTCCCTCTTTAAGAAATCATACTCCGGATTATAGGTTTGCCTTATGTTAGATATCATGTCCTGCGACCTGTTTTGATAAGTTTGTTCTAAGTTATTCAATATTGATTTCCTGTCCATAAATTTTGATTTTATGGCTATGATTTCACTACGAGGAACGGATTGGGGGATTTTAGTCCTATACTTGCGTTCTATCTTTTTTTTCCACTCTACCAGCGCTTTCGCTTGGGATGGACTCATTCCTACATGAACCGAGCCCCCGTTTTTTAATATCATATACACCTTTTCAATTTTTTTGCGGCCATAGGACTGAAAGATATTAATGTCCAAAAAATCAGCCGGCGTACGAATTCCGCTCGATCTTAAACGCCGTTTGATTTCATCGTCTATATCCGGTATTTTTTCTTGGCTAATCCTAATCTTCATTAATTGATCTTCCAGCCAAGTTTTTCGGAAAGAGGCCAATGCGCCGGCAAGCTCAGTTTTTTCCTCCTGATCTATGGTTTGTCTTTCACCCACGATTTCGCTTATATGACTCCGGAGTTCCTTCTGCAATTTTTCCGTTTCATTCTTTTCTCGTTCCGATACTTCCCCTTGCCTTCGTAATATATCGTTTATCTTGTCTTCCTCCATTTGTTGGAACTTATGCTTTATATCGTTGACTTCGTTCAATTCGCTTGTCAGATCGGAAACAACATATTCAAGCTCCTTTATTTTTTCAGACGTGGTTCTCTTTACTTTAACAGTGGGAAGTTTCACATAACACCAGCTTAAAAAGGCCATCTCCACACCTAATCCCAAAGTCGTGCAGGATACTAAAGCTGTAACCGGGGCGTTTCCATACATAACAGTTGCAGCCGATGCTACGGTAGTTAATACCAATAATGAAATGGTTCTTTCCAACACGAACCTATCTTTTGACAGAGGCTTGCAAGGTATTGCTTCCGTTGTGAGATAATCCAGTACCCACGACGAACCAACAGGATACGATGTTTCTGGTTGTGACTGGACAGCGGCTGACCGCATCTTCCTAGTGAGCCAATCAGAGAAGGCTGCTAGATGAGTCATTAATTTCGTTGCAGAGGCGGCTGAGATAGAGGCGGCTAAAGGATGCACGGCATCAACCAGTGATTCGGGATCAGGGGGCCGAGGCACCTTCGGCATTTCTATGGCCGTAACATCACGAAAGGAGTTTACCAAAAAACGTAACGTTTCATCATCAACAAGTTCCAGAAATTCAAAAGCGCGAGATGCGCCTGGCGAGACAAAGTCTTTCTGCCGAAAGAGAAGACATTCTTCACCCTCTCCCACTCCAAGCGAATTCCATAATGAAGCATCCACAGAAACGGTTGCAATTGAAATCAAAATGACCCACGCTGAAAAGTTATCGATATACGGCCCAAAATGTTCTTCGTTTCTTCCGGGGTGTTGATAATTTCTGTGACCGAGCTCGTTGCTTTTCATGCCGTTTAAGCCTGGTACATACATACCATCATAATCGATCAGAATAATTTCATCATTGTGAATCAATATGTTGCCATGCTGCAGGTCGCCATGCGCAATATTTGCCATGTGCAGCTCAGTGATCATTTTTAGCCATTTATTTGCTAGTCCTTTCAATATTTCAACGTTATGCAAATTTCTTTGGATATAATGAAGCAGCGATTCCCCCTGGGCCCACATCATTTTAACGACTGGAAACCAATTGCCGTTTATTTTTATGCCTTCAGAGAGGTACTCAAAAGGGACGATATAAGGGAGATTAACGGAGCTTAAATGCAAGCTGATGGCATCGTAACGGACCTTTTGATCCTTCACGTTATTGGTAAAGCACCTGACCGCCCATTCCGTCTTTCCGCACTTTATTTTGTAAACACTAGCGAAACCTCCCGAAATAGGACGAGGCAGTCCAAGCTTATCCAATTCAGGGAGTCCGGATTGAAGCTCCGGGTCCTTGAAACAAATTTGCGGATTTTGTATCGCTTCCCTATAATCCTGTGGAGTGGGCCACAACATCACCTCACATCCCCTTACAATAGATTTACCCGAATTAATGTAACATCATCATTTCTTAGATAAAAGCCGCCGTCGCGGCAAATTAACTTCCTTTCGGACTGAACTAAATTTATGAAGTCATGTTCACCGGCTAACCCTTGTATTTTCTTTATTACGCTTGGGTCTTCCTCGTAACGAGTTAATATCCAGCATGCCAGGGCATCGGTCATTAACAAAAAGGTGTCTCCTGTTTGGGCAGTACCGGTCCATTTTTTAACGAACATGTTAAGGTGAGTGTTATTGGCTGTGTTACTCGATATAAGAACCGGCCTATTATGAAAATCATCGACGGAGCTCAAAGGAAAAAAGGCGATAATTTTATCACCCCGAACTTGAAATATACAGCTGTCACCGATCGCTACTGCATCAAACCCCGCGGTTGAGGCATCCGTCAAACGATAAGTGATTCCGGCTAATGTAGAGAACGCCCCGCTTTTTAGCTTCTCTTCAGCGTACCAGGGAAGGTTTTTGGCATTTAGTTTTCTCTTCCAAGCCTTTGACAATTTGGAAACGGATTTATCGATATGTTTACTTTCAAATTTGCCATTGCAATAACCGCTTGCGAGCAAATCAGCCCATATGTCGGCAAACGAAGATTCACTAGCCCCATCGGCTATGGCGAATCTATAATACGCAGTATCCTTACTAACAAAAATGCTGCTGCCAATGGCATCTTCATATTCATCTTTGCGGTTTCCCGCCTTTGGCAATGAAAAACATGTGTTTTCTATTTGCATTATAGCGCCCCCTACCTAAGATTGGCGGGACGCGTTCCAATGTCAAACGCCTGGATCACAAGGGTTAGATCGGCATTTAATACAAATCCCCTTGCTCCATCCGAAAGATTCAATTCATGTTCCTGATTGGCCACCCGGATCATAAATGGTGTCAGCAGACTTGAGCCTTCGTAGAGCATCCTGGAGTATTGATCAGGCAGTCCATCCGAGGTTTCCGGAAAACGCACCTCATCCGCACTTGGAATGCCGGATATATGCAAGTTGAACAGCAATACATTTCCATCGTCCGTTGCTAGTGCTCTTATTTGTTCCATTGCAGCAGTCGGATCACCGTCGGTGGATTCTCCGTCCGTAATATGAATGACCACCGGGGGAAAACAATGAGCGTATTCACTGATCCATTGACTCAAGATGAGATGGGCTGTATTCAACGCCTGGCACATTGGAGTACCGCCGTTCGCGATAGGATCAAACCAGACAGGAAACTTAACAAGCTGATCGACAAGCCCGCCTGCCCCATCCGGAACTTTCTTCAGACGTTTTTCCAATCTTGACGGATTATCTGCTATTTCACTAATCGGCACTAATTCCTTTCCGGCTAATACACCGCCGAATGCCGGCCCAACGCTGGCGCCATAGCCTATCACACCAACATGATAGTAGTCGCGTATACCTTCCGACTTTGCACACTTTATAATAAGATTTTGTAATAAACGATTTATTGCATCGGAAACACTTCCAGCTTTTGAGCTAGCCCCGAACGGGTCGGACATCGATCCGGACTGGTCAATAATAAACAGAAAACAAGACGGATCTGAACGGCTGATTTCTGCTGAATACATGATTTTTTCCTCCTAATATAGGGATCTTTGAGCGGAGCTCAAAGTCTCTCCTTTTTGTACATATTCCCATCATATTCCGGCAGGAACGGAGATTTGTACTTTTGAAGAAAAAAAATATCCCTACATCACTATTCACGGTGATGTAGGGATACTATTTTTCAAAGACTATTTCGTTGCATCGATTTGTTTAAGCATTAGAAATTAAGGAATTGCCCACGACTACTCTCATTGATTAAATATCTGATAATTCGTTTCACTACATAATTTGCAGCTTCTTCAATTGAAAACTTGCTTGTATCGATTTCGATTTCCGCGTTCCCAGGTGTATCATTTGTGCTCGAACTGCCTGCAAGCGGTCCATTTACATAAACTTCAATATATTCTTTGCCAATGATGTCTCGCGCGGTTTCTCGGTCGTTAACGTTCGGGGAATCATTCGATACCAAAGCAATAAGTCCCGCATCGTTCATCAATTTTGCAACTTCTGCTAATCGCTGCAACGATTCTCCCTGGCCATTCCTCAGGAACATGGTATGGTGGCCTGTCGATACCAAACGTTTTTCGACTTCCTTCGCAAGCGTTGATTTATCCGAAACCGTACCGGTGAACCAGAGGGTTAATGGATTTTGACCTTTTTGCTGAGCACGAACATCTCTGTTGATTTCCGTATCTAGCCCTACCAAACTGTCCGATCCTTGAAGGGCTTCGTCAATGACTCCGCAAGCGGATGTCATATTGGTTACACGATCGATCAGAATAAATCCGCCAATGCTTTTATTTTGTTCAAAGGAATCAAAGACGATACTATCCGATAATGAAAATTCACATTTTGCCAATTCATTTTTAACAATGTGATCGGCTGGAACCGTCTTTCCAGTATTGATATCGATTTTATGGTTAATTGCCGTCACGGTACCAGGCAGTACTTTCGTTCCTACTTTGACCAAATAATTTTTACCGGGAGTCAGTACGGAATCATCCATCCAAAGAATCGTAGCGCTAAAACGATCAGCTTCTTGGATTTGATCATCTTTCGTAAATACACAACCCCGCGAAACGTCGACTTCACGATCCAATTGAATGGTTACCGGTTGTCCGGCACGTGCTGAATCACGATCTTGGTCTGTCACTAAGATACGTTTGACTTTCGCTTTTTCACGACTAGGCAGCGTCGTCAGCTCATCGCCGACCGCGATTGTCCCTGCCTCAATCTGGCCTTGGAAACCGCGGAACGTATGGTCCGGTCGAGATACACGCTGAATCGGCATCATAAACTGCTTCGTGTCATCGGTTTGATGAACATCCACATTTTCCAAATACGGCAGCAAAGCAAGGCCCTCGTACCATGGGGTATTGATTGATTTTTTCGTAATGTTATCCCCTTCTGTCGCAGAAACAGGGATCACCTGAATGCTTTCAAAGTGAAACTCAGCGGTCAATTGAGAGAACTCTTGTTTGATCGCCTCAAATTTCTTAGGATCAAAATTCACTAAATCCATTTTGTTTACAGCCAAAACAAGATGTTTAATGCCCATGAGTGCACAAATCCGAGTATGGCGCTTGGTTTGGGTAATAACCCCTTTCGTAGCGTCCGCAAGAATGATAGCCAGATCCGCAAAGGATGCGCCAACGGCCATGTTACGTGTATATTCTTCGTGTCCCGGCGTGTCCGCTACAATGAAAGAACGGTGGTCCGTCGTAAAATACCGATAAGCCACATCAATCGTTATCCCTTGTTCACGTTCGGCCAGTAATCCATCTAGAAGCAAGGAATAGTCAATTTTGCCGCCCCGGCTGCCCAGTCTGCTATCAAGCTCTAGCGCTCTTTCCTGGTCGGCGAATAATAGCTTGGCCTCATAAAGCATATGTCCAATTAAGGTGGATTTTCCGTCGTCTACACTTCCGCAAGTAATAAATTTAAGCAGACTTTTCATTTTAGAAATAACCCTCCCGTTTACGTCTTTCCATACTTCCCGCCGCTTCTTGGTCAATAACCCGAGTTGTCCGTTCGGATGATACCGCACCAAGCGTTTCTTCGATAATGGCATCTATCGTATCCGCCTCCGACTCAGCACCGCCAGTAAGAGGATAGCAGCCTAATGTGCGAAACCGCATCTTCTTCATTTCAACTTTTTCATGGGGTTCGAGTTTCAACCGATCATCATCCACCATGACCATATGTCCATCGCGATTGACGACGGGTCTTTCTTTTGCAAAGTAGAGAGGCACAATATCAATGTTTTCTCTTCGAATGTATTGCCATATATCTTTTTCTGTCCAATTGGATATTGGGAAGACGCGGATGCTTTCTCCTTTATTAATTCTTGTGTTGAAAAGCTTCCACATTTCCGGCCGTTGGTTTTTCGGATCCCATGCATGATTCTTATTCCGGAACGAGAAAATCCGCTCTTTCGCACGTGACTTTTCCTCGTCACGTCTTCCACCGCCGAACGCAGCCGTAAATCCGTATTTGTCCAATCCCTGTTTCAATGCTTGAGTTTTCATAATATCGGTGTACGCGGAACCATGATCCATTGGGTTGATCCCTTGATCAATACCTTCCTGATTCGAGTGAACAATCATTTCGATCCCAAATTCTTTCGCTTTGCGATCGCGGAATTCGATCATTTCTTTGAACTTCCACGTTGTATCAATATGCATGAAAGGAAATGGCGGTTTCTCGGGATAAAAAGCTTTCAGCGCCAAATGCAGCATCACGGAGCTATCCTTCCCGATCGAATACAGCATCACCGGATTTTCACATTCCGCCGCTACTTCTCGTATAATATAAATCGCTTCAGCCTCGAGTTGATCCAGATGCGTCATTTCTTGTATAGAATCAAGCATCATTTTTTCCATGGAAAAGGTGCCTCCTTTTAATTCTTACTAAATCTATCGTCTTTCTTTCTATCCTATCAGATTCTAGCTTTAATGCAAAGTGGAAGAAAGTGAAATTCTCTATATTTTTATCATTTCCCTCGAAACATTGTCGTACTTTTTCCGAAAGTGTCACTTTTTCTCGAAATAATCACATTAAAGTTCACTTTGTCTCGCCTGCATGGAGAGGGTTCAGAGAAGCTTGGGGAGTCTAACCCCTGTTCATTTTGTCCATGCGAGCATTAAATTCTACTCGTAATGAATTAAAGTTTCTTCATATAAATATTGGAGACGCAACAATTCGCGTCCCCAATCAGTCCACAGCCCTAATAATCTTTTACTCACCAGTTTCACATTTATCACTAATATTTTACACTAGGGAAAAAATATAGTCTAAATAAAACAAACAACCCTATCCTAAAGACAGGGTCTAATCAAATTCAATATTCATTTTTTGTTCCTGATAGACTAACGAAAATGAAATTATCGGAAGACCATTCTCAAGTCTAAGTTCCATCATGATTTTCGAATTCCTGTGAAATATTCCTCAATAACTTCAATTTCTTCTTTACTGGTATGAAAAACATAAAATTCACGCTCAGGATTCTCCTTATGGTGGATTTTATAACCTTCCCAAGCGTTTATAGGATTCTTCTACAACTGTCATTTCTTCAATCGTACGTAAACGATTCTTTGAAACTGCTTTAATTGCTTCTACTAAAACAAATCGACTGGGGAAATGGCTGCAAATTTCAGACCATTTCATATCATACAGCCCCTTCAATATCAGTTTTATTTAGTATAACATATATTTACTGTTCCATATCACTGTATCCCGTTACACGATAAACCTATATCCAACTGCTCCAATCCTAACTCGATTCAACCATTCACTCCCAGAGCCTAACCCCCAGTACATTTCCAGCCAAATCCACCTGATTATGATCTAACTCCACTTTTACACGCCCCAAGCGTCGCTGCTCACGCCACCCATCAAGTCCTCCTCGGTCTCTCAAGACCACCAGGAACAATCGGCTTTTCCCGCTTTAACCATCTCTCCACCGTAAACTTCACATACAGCTTTTCCTCGGTACCACGTCTCGCTGGTCGTTCAATAATCTCCTTGCGCTTCACTACCTTCCAGTCAAGTACTTTGCCAATCCAATGAATCCCTACTTCACCTGAAGATCGGAACTCCTTAAGTGATTGATAGAGTGCTATGTACTCTATCTGTGTTAATAGCTTATGGTCTGAGATAATCTCTAGTGGCACATGATAGAATTTATACTTCAGCGCCATCTCAAGCTGGGAGACTTCCCTCAAAGCCCCAACCAATACATTTTTTCCAGACAACTTATTCCCATAATACTCCTTCGTCCCACGCGGCCTAGTCGTCCGCTCATAGGCTTTCTCCGGACTATCCATGATAATCTCGTCCAAGAACTTCTCCATTAAGCTCGTCGAATTAGGCAAAAAGGGAAAATAATAACTGTAATATTTCCCCACAACATCTAGTTCAGTTAATTAGATTAAATTAGTTGCTCCATAGCTTAACCTATACTTCTTTTCCATCAGCGCGGCTCCTCTAAGTGTAGTTACTGTTTGTTTTCATTAATGCCTAATTGCTCAATCAATAAGAGTTTTTGAGTTGGATCCACCCACTAAAATTCGATACCTTAATTATACAGAAAAAAAGGTACCGTCTCCTCATAATTTGAGAAACTGTACCTTTTTTTGATCAAAGAGATTTTAAGCCACCAGTTCTTTGTGTTGCTTCTATATGTCTTTTCCATTGTTGAGTTGGCTCTTTATTTTATCGAAAATCTCAGAGTGGCTATAACGTACATCTGAATTCTTCGCTTCGAGTTCCGCTTCTTTCAACTTTATAAAAATCTCATTCTCGAGCTGAATACTCTCATATTGCTCAATACTCATGACAACCATATCACCATATCCATTCTTCGTAAGAAAAACGGGCTCGCGGCTTTCGTGAACAATTTTTGATATTTCAGCAAAATTATTTCGCAGATCGGATACAGGTCTAATTTGCGGCATATCTCCCCCTCCTTTCATATCCTTGTTTTATCGTAATTATGATAAATAACAACGTCATATCGGTTGCTTTAAGTGTTTTACTACATTTGTTAGATCCCCTACTCCAACCCAATCCCCAAAACTGAACTCGCCAAATCCAAATGCTCCCGATCCAGTGTCATAACATCGAAGATATTAGAGAGATTATTGATCTAGTTGATGTTGATAATGAAAATTGCCTTGAATGAAAGTAATAAACCCTAGAGGGCACCTAGGATTTTCAACAAATAAGCCCGGCCAAGGATTGGGTTCAAAAGAAGATCCTCGGACTCCAAAATAGTTGTACTATAAAATCGTACGTTTCTTCCGGTAAAATGCTCGCTGCGAAAAGAACGCAGTTTCTCGACAATGGGTTCAGGCCAAATCACCTGATTGGATTTCATTTACTAAAATCCTTTGGAGATAAGGATTTTAGTAACTCTAATGTGGACTTTGTTCGCCCTACTTTATATGCTTCCATACTCTCATTCATCATTTGTTTTAGGTAAGGATTTAATTCAATATCCGTGGCAATGGAATTAGGATCTTCCTCTTGTAGAACAATTGTAAATTTCCCTTTTCCAGGAATAAAGACCTGGCGCACAGAATTCTCTCTGTTCATGTTTGATAACTGTTCCATTAAGTCTTCTGTAGTTCGTACTTCATCCATAATAATCACCGCCTATTTGAATGTATATGATTACGATACCATATTACACAATGGCAATAAACGCATTAGTGTTTTCAACCGTTAACATCTTATTATTTAGTCGAAAAAAGATCATTCCTTTTCCTACTCCAACCCAATATCCTTTAATGACTTCTTCAGATTGAAGAATTCCCCTCTGACTTTGTCCAAATTTAATAAAAGCCCATAAATACTTTTCCAACTTTAATGACAAAGAAAAAGGTTGATTTTATATTTACGTTAATAAAAAAAGAAGCATACATTTAATGGTTGCTCCTATCTTCCCAATCCACGTTAGTATTATTCTTTCCCATCTCCCTTCTCCCCGAGTTTACCCGTTTTCTACTTGCTTTTTTGAAAGATATATTCAATCAACTCCAACTTCAACGTCTGTATTGCATCCTCTTTTGGCATCTTAATAAATTTAGCAAGATATATAATTTCCTCCTCAAAATATTGCAAGATGATCTCGATACTTCCTTTATCACCACCCTGCGCCTTTTGTAATAAATCTTCTAAAACCCTTGCCTCCTCATAGTCTCCAAGCCTTTCTTTTTCCATTTACTCACCGCCTGTTGAGATATTTGAAGTTCATTAGCTACTTCTTTTTCATTCAAGCCGTCTAAGTAAATCCTTTTAATGACGTAGCGGCCCTTCTCGGACTGGATGCTTTGAACTAATTCAACAACGTAGATGTTCAGATTCCCCTCCGTTTTTTGGGCATAATTAAGGTCTATCGATAAAAGTTCATGATTCATCTGTTTTCGAGCCCTATACTGCATTCGCCACGCAAATCTTCTTAACACTTGCCGACATTGTTCTATTAATGGAAACTCATTTGCCACTCACCATCCCCCTCTACTTCTCCTCTCACTTAGTAAGTAAAATTAATACATTTTTTACAACATATAATGTCTATTGGACGTAAATTAAGGATTTTTTGTAAATTCCTTACGGTTGTTTAATCTAATAAATTTTTTACTAGTAAGATAAGGAGGTTAGTCACAATGGATACTACTATTCTAGATGCCAGTCAAATCGTTAAAATCGTAACTGACCTAGGCTTTCCTATCTCTGTGACTTTTTTTGTATTGCTCAATGTACAAAAGCGGTTAGATAGAATCGAATTAGTAATTACAGAGTTAATTAAAAAAATATCAAAGGACTAAGGAGGTGCTGCTGACATTTCTCGTATGAGGGATGTCAGCGTTTTTTTTAACGAATTCGCGTACTCATTCATTGGCGTAACCTCCTCGTTTTTTAAGGGGCTTCGCCACACATTTCCACCTGTTTGTCCAGTCCATTTCTATTTTTCGTACAAAAAAAGAGCGGGCTATCTTTTCGATAACCTGCTCTTTTTCTTGATTTTTGGCCTTGCGCCTTATCCTAATGACATTGCCCCTGAGGGCTCCTTTTACTTTTAGTTAAGATGCAGGACTTATGGTTCCTTGGAAGGTCTTACTTGATCCCACTGTTCTTTTGTACCTACATAAAAGCTAAGTTTTTCTGTTATATCTTCTGATTTGCCATCTGCTTTTCCTATTGTTGCGGAACTAGTAGAGACACCATGAATCATTTCCACATTAGTAGGAATTTCTTTTTGTGTGCCCTTTTCATCAACATAATAAAATCTCATGGGACCCGTTACGTTTTTACTTGAAGTCTTTATTTTTCCAGATGGAGGGACTTCAAATATAATATTATTTCCTTCATTTTTTAATGCTGTAGAATCTGTTTGGGCGAATGTTACTTCTACCCACCCTGTATAATCCTTTGGTAATAAAAATTTATTAGTTGGATTATCTGATTTATTTGAAATAAATAATGCCCCTACTACAAGACAAACAAGCACTGCAACTACAAATGTAATTCCTAGCATCTTCTTCATAACTATCCCTTCTTTCTAATTTAATTTATTTTTCCAATTTTTATATATTTTAGCTTAATGCAATTTATGTTAATGTGCAAATTTTTCCATATAAAAAGGGACCTTGCGTAAAGTAGAATATGTCTACCTGACGTAAGGTCTCTTTAAAAGACTAGTTTGTAATATTCATGGAATGCTCCATTGGTGCGGCTAAAGATAATACAGTCTGTTTATTGAATCTATAAATCTCAATAGGAGTACCTGAATCAACACGTTTGTAAATTTCATGGTTAGGATACCCGTCATGGTATCCTTGAACAGATACTTCGCCATTTTGTTTTACTTTAATATTGTAATCCCAATCAATATCAGGTGATAAATTAACTTGAGGATTTGAAGAAGCACCACGCATCCAAATAGATGCTTCAGTACCAGCTGAGTTAAACGACCAATTCGAATTCATCTTACTTGTGTCTGTTTGTCCTGCTTGATAAGTCGTTTCGCCAGTTACAAAGTTTACCGATTTCTGTCTTGTTGGACCTACTGCATTGTAAACTTGAACCGTCTTAGAACTAAAGTTCACAACTGCATGCTGTGCCATTTTGAATAAACTTGGTTGATTTTCAGTGTAGTAAGTGAAACCACGATTGTTACCTTCAAAATAATAATGAAAACTTGAATTACTTGAGAAGAAAATCCAATCATTATCAATAAATGCTGCAACACGAACTTCTACAATATTTGCCATCGTAAACTCATCTCCCTTAAATTTAGGCTAGAAAACATAGATGATTGAACTATGAGATAACGGACGTCCAAATCTTCTTTATCTCTTTTATTTAATCACCTTGCTTCATTATTAAAGGAGAATATATCTTCTGCTTTACAACCGCTTTCTAAAAAACTCCAAAAGTGCCAATAGAACGATTTAGTTCAATACATGCCGACAATTTTACTGTATTGATGTCGGCTTGTTTTAACTTCTTTTAATAGAGCATCGTTCGATATAATCTAACACCAATAAATATGTCAATTTCGCGGCCAGATTGACGCATTTAAAAAGCAATAAATCTAGCCGTGAACTTACTAAAAAGCGCAACATCTCCTTGCGTGAATTATCCAGGCTGTCGGATGTTAGGCATGCCGCGCTAAGTGAGTTGGCAAATGGGAAACGGGAGAATATTAATTTTAGCCATATTGAGAGGGTTGCTGAGGCGCTGGAAATACAGGATATACGGGAGATTATTGATTTGGTTGAAGTTGATGAATAGACAACTCAAGCGAAATAAACATTGATAAAACCCTAGAAGCGTTAAGCTCCTAGGGTTCCAATTTTATAATGACTTCGTATGTCTGCATTTAGGGAATGTAGTACAACCATAAAATTGCTTTCCCTCTCTGCCTTTTCTCAAAACCATAGGGGCTCCACATGAACAAATCGCTTCTCTCGAAGAAGACACTTGTGCTTGAGACCTTTGTATTTCCGCCCGAGCTATCTGTTTTTCAGGTTGTGCTTTCAAGCTTTTATTGGTTGGTTGCCATTTCCCCCATGCTTTTAATTTCTGTTCCAATACTGCTCCATGCCAGTAATCAACTTTGAACTGATCCGCTTCCTTTTTCGCTGGTTCCGTTAGGTCTGATGTAGTGATTAATAGGGAAAGAATGCAACCATGATTCCTCTTTGCCCCGACCAATTCCCGCACGATCTGTACCCCTACTTTGTTATGATCAGCGTAGCATTTTGCTTGCACTGCCGTTCTTTCGCCGCGTTGGTCAATAATAACAAGGTCTACTCCACCATCATTACCTCCCACACCTACCTCATGAACCTTATAGCCTTGATCACGAAAGTATAGCGCAAGCAAACGTTCGAACTCTGCTCCTGATAACCGATCAAATGAACTATTCAAGATTTCATCGTCTGATCTATTTTGTAACATTCGTGGCTGTTGCGATTTACTGGAGCTACTATATTTATTTTTAGATTTCCTTACCATGCCTTTTTTCTTACTCAGTATTACAACTACACTAACACTAATCAAGACAATAATAACAATGAACCCTATAATTATACCTGTTATAGTCCAGTTTTTAGTCATATTCTTTATTCCATCGTAATGATCCACGTACTTAAACAAGATGAAAACGGCTCCTAGAAACCAAATCAAAGTTGCAAGCTTTTCTGGTACCCAGTTACTTAAGACTCGATAGTAAATAATAACTCCTATTACTGAAAATATTGTGATACTTGCTGCAATAAATGCAAATGGAAATACAAAACTTTGATTCATAAGTTGTCCTAATTCGTTATTCAAACGTAATAGATTCCTCCCCCCTCTACTCCAAACCAATCCCCAAAACCTCACTACCCAAATCCAAATGCTCCCGATCCAGCGTCACGCGAACCTTACCCGCACGTCGCTTTTCTCTCCACTCGCGCAGCTCTTCTTCCGTTTCCAAACGCAACTCGGAAACCTCATTCGCCCTGCTAAGCATATAACCCGTCGTATATAAAATTCGATAAATCCCATGCCCCGCGGGAATTATAGCCGTCTCTCTTCTAACCCACTCCTCCACCTCAAAAACAACATAAAGCTCATCCGTCGCACCTCGACTAGAGGGAATCGCCGTTATCTCAGAGCGTGGAACAACCTTCCACGCCTTCACTTTTCCATACCACGAAATGCCCGCTTCATCCGCACCAAACAAACGAATTGACTGATACAAAGCGACGAATTCCAATCTCGTCAACACCTTATGATCCGTAATATTCCGCAAAGGCGTATGGTAAAATCCATGCTCCAACGCAGCATCCAATTGCGGCTTCTTACTCAAAGTCCCAACCAACACATTCTTCCCAGACAACTTATTCCCGTAATACTCCTTCGTCCCTCGCGGCCTCGTCGTCCGTTCATAGGCTTTCTCCGGACTATCCGTGATAATCTCGTCCAGGAACTTCTCCATCAAGCTCGTCGAATTCGGCAAAAATGGAAAAGCCCCAATATTAATGAGCTCCACACTTTTATAGAACTTATGCTGCTGGAACCGCTCCTCATCATGATAGGGAAACAACACATACGCCCCAAACATGCTCCGCTCGTACTCTTTCCCCTGCCCCTCCGAATACACAATCGCATCCCGATAGCGGTGCATCGTATTGATATCATCCTCTTCCGGCCCCGGCATCCGGTACCTCTCGAAGTATGGCGTACCCTCATAGGCAGGATTAATCCGATACTTAGCATCGAAAATGTATTTATACTCCGCCGCGGCGTCGTTCTTTTTCAAAGTCAGGACATTATCTGGCCGCTGAGACAAGGTTGGACTACTGCGATCATCTTTGGGCAACGAATTATAATACAGCGTAAAAATCTCGCCATTGAGCGGGTTTTTATACACCATCTTAGCCTGCTGAGACTTATCCAATGTGACGAACAGCCCACTCCGATTGATTTTGATAATATCTTGTTTGAGCAGCTCATACTTTTTGCTTAATAGATGGTGAATCTTCAAGAAACACCAGTATTCATAGAGCTGAGCCAAATCTTTCATCGATAATCGGAAAAGATCATTCTGAATCGACAAACCTTTTAACAGCATTAAATAATACCGGTATACCTCTCGGTAACCAGATGCCATTTGCAAAACCAGAGAAATAGACAGCTGCCTCATCTCGCCAACATCCAAAAAATCATGCTGCAACAACCGCTGCACCTGACTCTGCATAAGATTAAGCTTCTTCGTAAGATTAGGATCTTCCACACGACTTTTTTGAGCTAAACGCGTTTTAACATCCTTAAGCTTCTGCCCAATGCGTACAAGCACCCATTTTACGAAGCGATTCTCAGCCGTATCATAATGAACATGGCGTCTAGTCTCAAGCAAATGAGTCGGTGTATATCGCTGGCCCTCTACCTCAATAACCCCGTTCACCGGATCCTTGGCTAATAGATGTGGGCGCTTGGCTAGGAAGGCAATGTTCTCTTTTCCGGCTCTTTTCACATGTGCAGCATCTACCAGGCGATTCTCGCTTTGAAGCTTAGAATGTGGCGATAGCTTGATTCTCTCAACAGCCTGCACAAGCTGCGTAAATACATGCTGCAATATGGTAAAATACTCCGTCAAACTCTGATGATTCGTTTCTTTTAACCCTGTCAGGTTATACGTTTTCCGCAGAAAGTCAAAAGAAAGATTATAAATCTGTTCATTAACATCGTTAAGGATCATCTGGTAGTCGTTCTTATAATCGATTTTCGATGGAAAAATCTCTAACTGGAGTCGAAAAATAGCCTCACCATTCAATCGAATCTCAAGTTCAGAGAGTCCCACTTCATTTTGAAAATTAAGAATCCCTGATAAAATCATCTTCCCCAGCGGCTTAATCGCCTGTCTCACATGGATATTATCGTGGTAAAAGGTTAAGGTGATATCCGCCTTCTTTTCAATGACCAGTTCGTAGGCCTGCGTTTCATAAAAAGTCGGCGAACACATATCACCTGAACTCCAACTTGTCATCGCCCTGTGTTCATGAGAGAAAACAGAAATAGAATCTATGACCAACGAATCCACCAGCGACGCAGCGTGAAAATGGGCATCCACCCACTCCTCATCCACATTACGATGGAGATTCACATCCAATGGTTTTGATAAAACGGCAGTGTTAGAACAATTTCTTGAAGTTCGAAATATTGATGCGATTAAGATTATACATAAGATAACGAAGATATTTTGCTTGAGAAATAATAAAGAGCGACGTCAGATGGTTTCCGAAGTCACTCATTATATTTGTTCATCGTTTTCTGATGATCGTAGCAGTATAAGACTCAAAGCAGTTTATAAATTTCTGAAATGGTCTAATCTATCTTGATAGAAGGTTTTCTCATATTCTAATCGTGTTTTTTTATATCTTCTCTCAAATAAGTCAATCTTAGCTTGAATATAATTAGATTTAGATTGGGTAAATACACTCTGCTTTGTTCGCTCTTGCCAATATTCTGTTAATCGCTTCAATTCAGTAAGTAATTCTGATAATCCATATATTCTATTGTCTGATGAGTAATAGTCATTCTTATGTACATCTAAAACAACAAGATAAATTTTGTGCTCAGACAAACTTGTTATTACCTCATTCGATATATCGCGATCTAATGTGAATAAGTACATAAAATGTGCACCTGTTCTACTTAATTCTTCAGGCACCTCCTGCCAACGTTCTCTTAGTGATGTTTTCATCGATATCAAAGCACAATGAGTCTTTTCAATTCCATACTCTAAAACCCCAGGAACCACATAATCAACTATCTTACTGAGACCACCTTCACTAAATTTTTTGGTTCCAACTGCTCCTTGATCATCGAAGGATATATTAGATTTAATTAAGATTTTTTTTAATAAACCTTCAAATTCTTTCCCTGCTCTTGACCTCCTTGAATTAGTATTACTTTTATTTAATTCAAACAAATGTTCTTCATAATTACTAGAGAAACCTGTAACTATATTAACTAATTTTTGTTTATCATCTAAACTCACATCATATAAAAGTGTATTTAGCTGTTCCATTAACTGCGGATTATCAAATAGAGCAGTTGTAGCAGCAGCATTGAATTTTTTTTCAGCATTTCTAAAGTTATTCCAAAGTATATCTCGCATAGTCATGATAAAATCAGATGAATTATTTAGAAAATATGATTGTGGTTTAATATCAAAGCCATAAACTTGCATAGCTTCATTTATCATTTCTGCAGAAGTTTCTATATGTCTTTTACGCAATTTTGGTATTACTTTAGATTTATATTCATTAATATCCATAGGAACTCCTTTTCACATCATGCGACTATACCTATAGTCCCAGATTTTCAATAATAACTTTTAATCAGTAATTAGTCTTCACAAGAATTATTAGTTATTTTGTGACAAGACTTGTTTTAAAAACTCTCTTAAGTCACACTCTCTATACAACGAATAACTCTTAAGTGCATGATGTGTGTTCAAACTTACAGCTTCAATCCTACCCAAATCATGTCTGTCTTCTACAATTGAGAAACCCTCGTATGATAACAGATCATCTTTAATGGTCGGAAATACCATTACATTAACATATGATGATTCGATATCTTTTAAAGAATATGCATAGAAATACTGTTTGACAAGATCATGCCATCCTGGTAAATTTCTTGAAGTATCATAATATTTAGCATCAAGAATATACAAGACCCCATCATCTCGAAATAAAATATCAGGTATTTGTACAGTAGATTTGTTCTTATTGCTACTTGACCATTTCCATACAGGGTTAGGTATGAGATGTTTTAACTTATGATATTCATTTTTAAATAGTACTCCACAAACTTTTTCCCAAACGTTGTGAAAGTAAGGTGTCGCAAAAGTATCCAAGCTGTCGGATTTGTTTTGATTTTCCGATCCTAATAAAAATCGTTGCAAAGTTCGAATCAAAATAATCTCTCGATCCGAATTAGTTACTGATAATTCGTCATGTAAAATAACCCCAATCTCTCTTTCGCTAAAAGGCATTTCAGAATCTAATAGATCTGCATTAATATCATTCTGATTAAGCATCCATCCATATGATTGAAAGCTTTCTTTTACCGCATATTGATGTAATTGTACAAGTCTATTAAAGTAATCGTTACTTTTTTCTCTAACAACATAGTCAAGATAGACCGGTCTATTATTTATGACATACGGATCCATAGTTTTTACAGTTCGCGCCCAGTCAACAGTTGCTCCATTTTTAACTCTTTGAACTTTTAATTCCCGTTTAATAAAACCATAATTAATGTAATCTCTCATAAGCCAGAGTGCTGAAGCAATGTTAGATCTCCCTCCAAACTCTGCACCGGAGAGTAACTCTGCTTCTTCAGGATCAATATTACCTTCTTCTTTATACCTAAAAAGAGCCCCAGCCAATATTTTTATGTGGCTTAACACTTCTGAATAGTCCGTTGGGAGACGATAACCTTTTGGAAAAATAACAACAAGTGTAGAACCAGCCATAAAAAAACCAATAAGGTGGAATGAATATTGGCTTCGTTTTAGTTTACAATAGCCTAGATTTATCAGTGACTGAAAGTCTATCCCTGCAACTTCATCTTCATTGTAACTAAGCAGCTCAACAAAACATTTAATCTTCAATTTGTATTGATGCTCTGCTACTTCAAAATTCACATATTTTTTATTCTTCATCATCGGAATCATCTACTACTCTTCCATCATTCAATTCAAGAGATGGAATAATATCCCCATCGTCATAATATTTCTGTACAAGCTCTGCAAATGTCGTGACTGGAGCGAAAAACTCTTTTCGATGGTAACGTACAACATCATCCCATAGATATATCAAGAGTTTAGATGCAATATTTTCTGGTTTAGAAGGTTCCCCAGGTTTCATAAAATAAGGTCCGATATGTTTATCTTCATTAATGTTAAGTTGACCTAGCTTCTTATTAATTGCAGTTACAAATCTCCACCAAGGAACATGCGATCCTTCATAACTGACTAGTTCATCGAAATGTTTGGTAGAGGCTGTAAATTGAATCGGCATGTACATAAAATTCCATCTTCTTTTAAAAGCTGAATCAAGAACATAAACACCTTGATCTGCGCTATTCATTGTAGCGAATAGATGTAAGTTTGATGGAATGAAAATTTCTCTTCTTTTTAAATATTTTAAAATATGACTGTCACTTTTAATACGATAAACACTTTCCCCTGCATCATTCCTGTCCAAGAGTTGGAATAAATCACCAAACACTGCAGCTGCATTTGCTCGGTTAATTTCTTCAATTAACAACATATGCATTTCCCCTGTTTTTTCCAGTGCATTCTCAAGTGCTAAAGTAAACGGACCAGGTATGAATTTATAATCGATTAACGGCTCACCCATTGGCTCTTCCGAAAAAGTCCCATCTATTTTTCGGTAAATTGTGACAGGTTTATAACTTCCTATAAAATCGTAATAAGTATATTCGGGATGAAACGTTATCCTTGTTACATTTTCTTTTAATACAGTAGAATTATTCTCTAAAAAATGACTTTTTCCGGTCCCAGGTGCTCCATAAACAATTAAATTTTTCCCTCCTGTAACCGCGGCTATTCCTGGTGCACTTACGCTAAGATTAGCAACAGGGTTAGATGGCAGTTGATCTATTAATGCAATTGCTTCTGTCTTCAAGACACTATTATTCGCATAAAGCGAAGCTATATCTGCTATGTAACTTTGTGATACGGCAACAACCCCGAGTAGACTCAGAACAGGAGAAAGATAAAAATCGTGCCGATCTATTGTTTTAGATCCATTCCACCAATCATATTCAGTAATAAATTTACTCATAAAATCAACTTGTTCAGTCTCACCTTGAAAATAATCCGAAATTGCATTTAAAAATACCGAATTTAATGTTTGATTTTTAAATGCAGGAAGCTTATCCTTAGAAGTTCCAGTATTCTTGGAAGAAAATATTTCTTCAAGTGCTATTTTATATTTAATTAGTTCAGAAACATACTCTGCCATGTATGCTGCGATAAAAAACCACTGATTAGGCAAAAATATAGTTTTAACATTTTTTAGTTCGGCCGAATAATCAAGAAAGCGGATAGTAGTTACTCCATTGTTTGCAATCCGCGAATATGCGTCTTTGAACTGTTGGCTTAATTTTCTGTCTTCGTTAATATATTCAGTTAAATATCTATTTCTTGATTCATTTGCAAGATGGTTTAGATTTCTTAATAACATATAGCGCTTCCCCCGGTAATTGTTAGTATTTCAGAATTATTCGCATCCCGAATTATATCTGTAAGTAAAATCCATTTAATATTCAATTCATTATTACGTTTCTAACAGTACGTTATTTTCGACATATAGGACTATATACCTCTTTTTCAAATAATAACATAGCTTCCTTTTGGAAACATATATTTCATAATTCATAAAAGATTAATTATGATTAGTGAAATACTCCATTTAAATCAATTTTGCAATCTTTGTACCTACTATTAAAATTTATGAAACTATAAAAAAATAGGCAATCGATTCTCTTAAATACTAAGAATCAATTGCCATTATATATATCCACTAAGATGTATGAGTGATTAGATTACCTGCTTACTTCCGTCCCCTCCCCCTACACTGAGGACATCCAGAACCATTATTCCTATGATCAATCCTAGACTGCCATTGATGCCCGTGAACGCAAGACCACCAAACTTTTTTTGTACTTCCTGGCAATACATTTTCTGGGGTTAAATCTCCATTTTTCCGAAAATCCCACTCTTCTGCAAGCTTGGGATTCTTATTCATTAAACATGTATGCTCAGTTACTTTTTTTCCGCTACAAAATGGGCAATCGTCACCTAAAAAACGACGCTGTACCGCTGCCTTCCATTCATGTCCTAGACTACATATCCACCAAACTTTTCTGTTTGACTGTGGCTTTAGTTGTTCCGGTGCTAGATCACCATTTAGCAATGGATGCCATTGAAGCACGAAATCAAAAGGCACACTTGCTAGGCTCGGACTGTTTTTATGAAGTTGTACTAGATAGTCCGGTCGCCTCATTGTTTTCACTCCAAACTAGAATAATAGAATATAACTATATAACAAATAAAAAAAGATAAGACAGCCCGCATGGCTGTCTTTAAACACTATGCTAGAACTACGTTTTCTTCGCTCTCCAATATTAGCATCTTTCTCTCACTCATCGCTTTCAGCATCTCTTTTGCTATTTCTTCAATAACAGGAACCGCGACTGAATTTCCAAATTGACGGTATGCTTGAGAATCTGAGACCGGAATTACAAAATCGTCAGGAAACCCTTGCAATCTAGCACATTCAGTTGGTGTTAACTTTCGAGGATTTTTACCTGGCTGCTCGATTAGAATCTCACTACCGTCCTTATAATATCTTGCACTAATGGTGTTGGTATACTCACTATGTTCATTAAACATACTAAATCCAAACCCGTTACCCTTTTTCTGATGCATTTCCTTTCGACGTACATGTCCTTCATATAATTTATTAGAAATTGTATATTTTTCAAAATACGTTTCATCTCTTTTTTCAAGTATATCTCCGACTCTAGTTTTAGTTTTGGGAGGGGTTGGAAACTCAAAATTATTCATTACGTCTTCTCCTCCCCTCCTTTTATCAAAACCAACAATATAAATGCGCTCTCTATTTTGTGGTACACCAAAATCCGCTGCTCTAAGAACACTTTCATCTACTGAATACTCTAAATCTTCAAGGACACTTTTAATTTTCCGGAAAGTTCTACCTTTATCGTGTCCATAAAGTTGTTTTACATTTTCAAGTAGAAATGCTTTCGGACGCTTTTCTGCAATAATTCTTGCAATGTCATGAAAAAGTGTACCGCGTGTATCTTCAAAACCTTTTTTTAATCCTGCCTGTGAGAATGGTTGGCACGGGAATCCTGCAAGTAGGATATCGTGATCTTGAATATCTTTCTCGTCTACTTTCGTAATATCACCGTGAGGTACTTCTCCAAAGTTTGCTTTATACGTTTTTTGGGAGAATTTATCCCACTCTGAAGAAAACACAGTATAGCTACCTAATTTGTGAAATGCAAGCCGAATTCCACCAATTCCCGCGAATAAGTCAATAGTTTTAAATCTTGCTTTTTCCAATGGAGGATTCGCATAGCGCGGTTCCTCTGATAACTCCATAATAAATTTCAATTCAACTTCTGATGGATTTGATTCTGAGTTTTCCCATCTTCTAATTGTTCGATCACCATATTTGCCAAGTCCAATTACATCGGCCATCTCTTTTTGTGTCATTCCCAGTCTTTCACGTTTCATTTTGATTTTCTCTGCCGCAAATTCCATGGTACACCTCGAGGACATTTTGTCCTCATTTTATCACAAACAATCACAAAATGGAATACCTGTTCGTATTCCATTTTGTGATTGTTTATTTTTGCGAAGTACTTTGTGTACTAATGACATAAAAAATAACCTCGAATCAATTGGTCATCCTAATTAAAACACTAGGATTTATTCTTTTTAGGAACCTTAATTACAAAAGTAAATTCATCATTGTCTTCCTGTTCTGATACTTCGAGTTTAAGACCATTTTTAGTAACTAGCAGAAAAGATTCGCGTATTGTGTTCAGGGCTAAACGATAATCTTTAGAAAACCGGTACATTCTTGGCCTTGGTTTAACTTCCTCTACCTTCAAAAGCTCTTTAACCCTAGATTCTGTTTCTCTAGTATTTAGATTTTTTGTTATAATCTCATCCATTACCTTGAGTTGAAGTTCTTCTGATTTTAATGTCAATAATGCACGCGCTTGGCGATCATGAACTTTTTTTTCTAAAATTGCTTGTTGAACGGGTTCCGGTAAATGCAGAAATCTTAATTTATTACCTATTGTTGACTGAGCTATCCCAAGGCGTTGGGATAGGCTTTCTTGTGTTAAACCATACAAATCAATTAACGCTTTAAATGCCCTTGCCTCCTCTATCGAAGTGAGGTCTTCTCTTTGTAAATTTTCTATAATTGCAAGGAACCTAGTTTGTAGATCATCTGTATCTCGAATAATAACTGGAATTTCCGGCAATTCCAATTTCATCGAGGCCCGCCATCTTCTTTCTCCTGCAATAATCTGGTATGCCCCATTTATTGGTCTAACAATGATAGGTTGAATGATTCCATGCGTTTTAATAGATTGTGCAAGTTGGACCAATTCTTCCTCATCAAATGTTTTCCTTGGCTGGTTCTTGTCTGCTATTATTTTTTCAGGGCTAATATAAGTTATTTTTTCGTTATTAACTTCCTTTTTATTAGAGAAAAATCGCATACCTTTCCTCTTCTCTTTGTGTTATCTTAAATGGTCATTTAGTAAGGAAAAAAATATTACTCATATGAATCTAACATGATTCGCCAGTCTATTAATTTTTGAAACATTTCCCGCGGTTTTGCTTCAAGGGGGTAATTACTAAATATTAATTTCAAACTACTACTATCTGTCATTGCTAGAACTTCATTTAACTTCCCTATCGAGAAAATAACCTCATCAATTGCTGGCTTTACCTTTTCCAAAATAGAACCTCCATTCAAACAATATGATAATCAATATAACTATACCAACCTAAACGATCCCCTCATTGACACAGATTTAAAATAACTAGTTACTTATTAACCCTTAACTATATAACAAATTCAAACTCCTAAGGAGAATTGTGTAAGACATCTAGGTTTTCCAAATCCCAATATCAGATTGTTAACCTCTATTACGATAATTTGATGACTTTTACTCATACCATATCACATATTCAATTCTAAACGAAATTAAATACTAAAAAACAACAGTCACAAATAAGTATTTCATTAACAGTCCTAACTCATAAACTTTAAACTGAGAGAAGGGTAATGCTTATTTATAAAGATCGACACTCTTTTGTTTAAAACAAAGAAACCTCCTGCGAGCTTTCTCAGGAGGTTTCTTTGACCGATGCTATCTTATCCGAAAAACCTATATCATATTTTGCGGAAATTTTATAGCTCTGTTTCACTAATCTGTATTAAACAAAAATTATCTTACCACAAAGTTTTGCAGAAAATCTAGAAGAGATAAGCTGTTTCAGTTAAAGGTGTGGGTATGGTAGTAGCGTGATGAAAAAGAATTCGATTTGTGATAAGTCATAATGAATCTACTTAAGGCATGTCATGTAAGTAAAGGAGACCAACTTAGTCAGCAGAACAACTACCAAGTGATCGAGAACTACGTGACGCACACGGCGTCATACGCCTCTTAAACATGGCCCCATGGTTACCTATATCTACGCCGCTATTATTACCTTTTGGTAATTCAGGACCTTGTTCTGGATACCCACCCTTTTCCCTTTTTTTCAGTCTAGGATGTTAATAAAATTAATTGGTCCTTTTTGTATTAAACATTGAATGCAAGGGGTCTTTTTTAGGAGCTCCCAACCACATAAAATTTAATGTTACAATCTTGTCCTCATGCAGTACCTTTATCTTTAAAAGACCATTATCAATAAGTTCATATAATTTATATATGATTTTATCAGCCCAATAATTTATTGAACCCACTTTGTGCGGTTTCAAATCCGGAAACTCTATGCTTAATAAAGATAAATCATCAGCATCAAAATGGTAGTAAGATTTATTAACCTCGTTATATTTTACTTTTAAATACTTATTCTCCACTAACTTATTCTTATGAATTAATGAAATCAGATTTACTTTACTACTCGAAATATTATCAACTAATATTGTAATACTTTCAGTGGTATTTGTAATTTTAAAATTTGTATTGGATAATTCCGTAAATCCGCCTTCTTCTGGTTTACGAGGATCCAAATCAAAACTAGGATTAGTTCTTAAATTTGTATTGCTCGCTTTACTGTTTTCAACTTTACGTTGTTTAACTTCTTCTTTTACCCACCATGCAGGTTTGTGATTTGTAGCTTTTCCACCACTGGCTGAATAACGGAAGACTATTCCTTTTAATATGAGTTGATCAAAAAACGTTGTTAGCTCTACACCTCCAATAACCCATAGAGCCCCGCCTTTTTTTCTATTGTCAATTACCTTAAGTCCACATAAGTAATCAGTTATGTCATATGCTTGAGTGGTTTCGACTGCATGATTTAACGATTCCTTATTTATTTCGTGCGCCCAATTATCATCACTTTTCAAATCGATGTCTTTTGCTTCAATTTGTTTCTCGAACGCTTCTTCTGAAGCTTTTTCTACTGTTTCCTTTACGTCTTCTGTTGCTTCTTCTGCCACTTCCGCAATTTCATCTACAATTTCCTCAAAATTACTTTCATTTAAGCATCCATCTTCTTTGTTCTTTGCATCATTAAATATTCTCGTCTGCACTTCTAATATATCATCCTGGATAAAGATTTGTAACTCTAGTTTCTTTCCTAAGTTTTTCATTCTCCTTAGTGCCTTAAGCTCAATCTGTCGAATTCTTTCTCTTGTTAAGCCAAAAACTTTACCCACTTCTTCTAAAGTTCTTTCCATTCCGTCGTCAAAACCATATCTTAATCGAACTACATTTTGCTCTTTTACCGGCAAAGCTTCTAATAAATCAGACAGCTTTCTCCGAAGTTCTCTTTTCACTATGTGATCTTCAAATGAATTATCAAGCAATCCGTCTTCATTTGTACTACATTCAATCGCATTAGTAAGGTCATCCAATGATCTTATTAATTGAGCCTTCGTTCTCTCATAATAGTGGTGTTTTCCCGACTTATCATCGATGTACTCTGCGACCAACCAATGATCAAGCTTTTTTGATGATCGTAAATCATTATTTAA
Source organism: Paenibacillus sp. Soil787 (assembly GCF_001429545.1). Taxonomy (GTDB): domain Bacteria; phylum Bacillota; class Bacilli; order Paenibacillales; family NBRC-103111; genus Paenibacillus_E. The sequence continues at coordinate 106,542 of NZ_LMSP01000005.1, read as the reverse complement.
CCATAATTGTTCAAAAGAAATGTAATCAATATTTCTTGCAACAGCTAACTGGGGCACACTTCTCTTTATTAAAGCTTTCTTCAATTCTTGGATAGTCGGCTTTCTGTTTTCTAATAACAATGTCTCTGAATATAATTTTTCATACTTATGTACACTTTCTACCATATGAGCAGGATATCTGATTAAAGTTCTTGAATCGGTTAAATGCCTAGATATTTTGCTAAATACCCATTGACCAAGATGATTAGCTAAAGAGCCGCCTTTATAATGCTTGTAGGTTTGCATCCCTCTTAGAATACCAAAGAACCCTTCTTGTACTAAATCCATTCGTTCAATTGAGTAGGTTGATCTAGATTTTGCATATCGCACCAGTAACTTTGAATATGCATCTGTGATCAGTTTTAATTTTTCAGTGTCATCATCGACTTCTTCTATTTCCGCTTCATACCTCAGATTCTTCTGCTCTTCAGCCCATTGGGGAAACTTCTCCCATAGGGGTGGAACTTCGTATTGATCGTTCCAATCATACAGGTCTTGATATTTAGATTTCTCTGAGAATCCGGACTCGGTTATTCGATTTTGCCCTTCTGCTGATTTAACTTTCTGAATTATATATTTTTCAGTTATTGCACTGTCTTTTTCTGGAATATTAAGTTTAATTGCCGAATTACTATCAGCATTATTCTGCGAAAAATCTTCTTCAATTTCATTGCCCTCTTCGTCTACATAATAGCGAGAGAGCTTACTTATAATTAATCTCCAGTAACCTTTTTTATCTTTCACAGATTCAAAGCAATCATTCTTGCCAAGTAAATTATATACGGTATTTTTGGTAGTCGTTCTTATCTCATTGACACTATCCAATAATTGCGTCCAATGCATTCCAGATGGGTAAGTTGCCAAAACCTCGCACATAATGGTGTAAATAGACTTATTTACTGATTTACTTTCTTCAACTAACCTACCAATATCTAAATACCTATTTTGCTCAGTGGCATAACGTTCATCTTCTCCAAGTAAATCGACTCCAACACTAATTTCATTTAACCAACGCAACTTTAATCGTTGTCCAACCTCAATTAAATAGTCCGAAAAAAAGTCTACTACTCCGTCGCCATAAAAGTAATATGCCCCCTCTTGATTTCTCCACCGCCACTCGTATTTAAAGCCATCTACTTCCGCGTTAATTAAACCAATACTTTGATTCATACTATTGAAAGAGGTTACCAATTCTGATGGAGTACTAAAGTATCCCTTTATTCTTTCATAATAAGAAATGGTATGATAACCAATTTGCTTCAATACATTGTTTTCTTCAGTTATTGTTGATCCTTGCTCTGGCAGATCGTTATGTATTTGCTGACTCTCAAGTTGTTGTAGTTCATTTATATTCTGAATAACCGGCACTGAGCCATAAATAGCATATTTCCAACTCGAAGTCTTATTTTCTAATTCAATTGTAGCGACGGAATGATTAAATATCCATCTTCCCTTTGTTAAACAGCTCAGCTCTGAAAAGGTATCTAAGAATTCTTCAATCGCCTCGTAGTAAATTGAGAATTTTGAGTCGTTCGCTTTGACATTAAATACCGCTGGAATTAAATCCTTTGTTCTAATATCTTCACTAACAGACTGAATAAAACGTAGTATCTCAGCACTTTTCCTTGCTACTTCCTCTTTTATTTCTTCTGGAACAGCAATAATTGTATTTGCAATATCTACTTGCACCTCTATAACGATGTACATATACTTACCCTTCACACTAAACCTTTTGTCGATATTCGGAGCAAAAATAATCATTTCTTCATCAAGATCATACTCATTAACGACTAATTTTGTTGCTTCCTCTTGCTTTATATACCCAATTTCATTTCTCTGCATATACTCATATACAAGATCATTCATCAGTTCCCATTTCGATAACATCAAATATGGGGTATCTTGAATCTGAGTAAACCGAATATCACTTAATAAATCTTGTTCGAATATCTTAAGTTCATCATTAATACTGAATTTTTTAATCACTTCTTTTAATTGGAAAGGACGATGCAATTTGGTTACATAATCTATAATGAAGTCTAGGTTATTATCGATCTGTTTCTTTGCTTCCCATAAACCGTTTTCGTTCTCATGAAAAAAAGATTTCGGAGCATATAACGCCATCTCAACCAATTTATCTGTACTCATACTAATAGCAGATTCGTAACTCCAATTAAGTTTTAAATAGAGTACGATATCTGGGAACGGTAACATACCATTTCTACTTTGATAAATAGCCTTTTTTATTAAGCTTACGTTACTGTAACACGGACCTGACTTTTTATTATAGCTCATGTTTATTCATCCCTTACTGCAATTAACTGTTTGTTTGTCTTATAAATTCGACAGAAGAATGTTTTTTCCTACCAAAAAACCACAAAAAAGCCTTTAACTTAAAGTTAAAGGCTGAGCTTAATTAACTTGGCTTTACTCGAAGAACCCTACTTCATTATCCTCTGCTTTGAAGAGCGAAAGCCTATCCAATAATCGATTTGACCATTCGCAAGACGTTTCGGCGATTAATGAACATGCATGACATGCGGAAAGATTCAAACGATTTTCAGCCACTTCATCGGTCTCACTGCAAAGTGGGTCTGATGAGCAGATCCTTGCCCTTGACACGGCTTGCTTAATAAGCTTACCAAACTGTTCCTTCCTACCTTGTTGGATGATTCCACCTAACGAGCCATCTGAGTCCGGCGAAGCAGTATAAAGTAAAATTCCACACATGGAAGGACCTGAATAAATTTTTTCTCGTATTGAATTTGAAGAGTATCCGCAGGAAAGTGATAGCTCTCGGATTAAGGCATGAGACAAAGAATGCAGCAGCATAAAGCGAATAGAAAAAAACTCATCTTCATCCCAACCTTTTTCCAAACGCCAATCTTGGTATTTCTCAAGCATTTTTTTATATCGCTGAACTACAGCTTCTGATTCTTCCCAGATTTTTAAGACATCTTGACTCAATTGAATAAAAATGCCCTCACCCAAAACCTCAACTGCCGGTAGCCAATCTACTGGCTTACCTGATAAAAAGGAAAAAGATACATTAGACTCATCATGCGGGTCTGGATAATCTATACGTGTAAAACCTCTTAAAGCCCTAACTTCCCGCAATCTATGTACCAATACTACCCTTGAAATGAATTTTGATATCGAAGAATCAACCTGCTCCTCTTCTATATGAAAATTCTTTGTTTTTTTGTACTTTTCCTGAAAAGCCTTCCATTCTTCCAACCGTATATCTTCTTTTTTGTATTCCATTTCGTATTGGTCTTTTATCGCCGCAAAAAGTCGCTCATATTCTTCCTTCGCTTTACCTGGAAAAATATATCTTATTCCTCCTCGCAAATCCTCAAGACCATATTCTTCTATTGATTTTTTAATATCTGCCCACTTACTACTTACTAATTGTTGAGTTTCATCGGACCACGGAGGAATGGATAGAGCACTGATTGTAGATGAAAAATAAACGTTAGAAGCGCCTCGCTGAATCCCTCTCGGTATACTCCTACAATTTCGTTGCGTTTTTTTTATCCACGGACTGTATCCACTACATGTACCTACAACATTTCTTAGTGCATCTCGCTTTAAAGCTCCCCCTAAGTTTTCTTTGGCCTTACAGGATTTACATTCAACAACTATGTCATCTAACGAAGAACTTTGTCCTCGTGTATATATTTTTAAATCTGCTGAAGCACAAACGCCTCTTTTTTTGTGACACCATGCCGCCCATGGAAAATCATCTATGTGCCCATTCTCACAAGCAACAATTAATCTAGCGGGGTATGTAGGATTCTTCCCCTTGCATTCACAATGGTATGCACCTTTATTATCACGAGTGAAATCATTTTTCAGTGAATTACAAACAGAACAAATTCTGTATTTCGGGAATGAAATGCATGGAACTCCTCCACGACCATTTATCGTCCTTGGTTGTCTAAATGAGGATACATTAAGTCGACTCGACAGCCTCGGTTCTAGGATTTTGTTATAGTAAATCGGATCATCAGTCCAGTCCTGTAATCCCATTATCATAACTGTATCATCTCTGTAATCTACTAAAGATCCAGGTCCGAATGTAGTGATTAATTGACTCGGTCTTAATCCGCCTGGGCTTTTCAATTGGCTTCCTCCTCAAGATCCAAATAATACACTTTTACTTCAGCCTCAACATCCCGTAGTGAGTCTGGGACTAATCTGGCCCCAGGTATATCTTGGTTTATACCGCGTAGCAACACAGGCGTATCTTTTTTTGAAAATTTGTATTGAGCGTAATCAAGTAAACTAGCATGTTCCTCTGACTTCTTCATCCACCAACCCAAAATATCATCAATTTCTTCCTCAATATTCTTATTATCAACTAATTCAACTTGCTTGCAACGATCAATAATTGTCGCTTTTATACGTTGAATATACTGATTCTGATCGTTAAAATTTTTGGCATACGAGTTTCTAAACAAAGAATCATCTATTTGTCTTAGCATACCAATAACTATAGCTGCTAAAGCTTTGTCCCTAGCTCTGTATGAATAAGGAGTTACACTCGTCGCTTCTACATATGAATAGAGTTTTGAATGATACGATATAAATTGCTCATAGTGAGAAATATCTCTAGGTCTGGACCAATTATATAATACAAACACAAGCCCTGGATATTTACGTCCAACACGAGAAGTCGCTTGAATATATTCAGATGTTCCTTTAGGTTGACCAGTTACTGCCATTAGACCTAATCGATCAATATCTACTCCGACTGAGATCATATTGGTCGCTAACAATACATCAACCGGACTCTTACCAGATGCTAAAGTTTGTTCAAGTTTTGATAATATTTTCGGAATATCTGTTGCCGGTATTCGACTTGTCAATTCCTCTGTGTTATTTATATATCTTCGTCCTGATATTTTGTCTTTTAGATACCGGATGCGATCATCAATGTCGTCCTCTATTAATCTTACAGTTCCTCCAAGTTCTCTTAAGCTGTTGAAATATCCTACTAGGGTCCAGTAAGGATCTAGATGTTCATCTGAGAACTTGGATTTCAATTCATACACAGCTTGCAGAAGAGCAGCATATATCCTCACTAATGAAGTCTTGCCTGATGCACCTGGGAGAAATAACCCTACATATTTACGACCCGGTATCTCATCTTTCGAAACAGCGTAGGAAAAAAATGAATCATCAGAATTAATCCCTGAAGGTGGGAATTGCTTGACTGTTCTATTAAATACACCTTTCATTTGCTCGTCAGACCTTCTGATTGTTGCAGTCGAAGCAACAACCTTTGGCCTTACCCCATTCCATGTAGATAAAAAATCTACAACTGTTTCATAAAGTCCCACCATCGATCCAAGGGGTCCGGATATTAGATGCAACTCATCTTGAATGATTAACTCTGGTGGAAGTAATTGCTGAATCTCGAAAGTCATTGATTTTAAAAATCCATTAGCTGCAAGATGCGAATCCTCATGGTCATCGCCTTTTCTTATGAAACCATGTCTTTGACAATACCTATCGACATGACCAAACATACTTGCAATATCACCATTCCAAGGTAGCCGTGCAAATTTATCCACTGTTCCAATTAAAATGGACGGACATTGATAATAAATAGCCTCATCCACAGTGTAGGCAGGAATTATGTTAGTAGAAAAATGACAATTTAGATTTGGGCATATAATCTTAAAAACTTCTTTATCGGCAAAATAATTTTGAGCACTCAACTCTTCACCACACCAAGGACAGTGGTGGAGTTGAACAGGGTTACCATCAAATACACGCTTACCCCGTTTCAGATCGGCTAAAACTTCTTTTGCTTCCATAAAGGTGTTTGGTGTTGTCCCTCCACCTACCCACAATCCAATACTAAACTTCTCCTCGCCCCATTTTATTGGATTTCTACTCCTTAGGAATTCCGCCGCGCATATTAACGAACTTGCCCTTTGAAATTGTTGAATCGTTAAGAGTCTCAATGTATACCGCATCAGAACCGTCGTACCGGCATAGGCAGAAATACCTTGCTTATTGCCTCGTATTCTGCGTAATGCCATAACAAAAGCAGCTAACCCTAGATAAGCTTCTGTTTTACCCCCACCTGTCGGGAACCATAGTAATTCAGCTAGGTTCCTTTCTTTATCTGCAGGATTATAAAAGCTTTTGACATTTAGAAGAATAAATGCAAGCTGAAAAGGACGCCATTTACCCTGGAGCACTGGCTCAGCATCTCTGATTTTGGTGTTCCTATACCGCGCTGCCCACTGCGAATAAGACCTTTGGTATAACATTATTTCATTGGCAAACTTGAAAGCTTCAAATACTTCTGCATCGCTAGAAAGTATTTCAATTCCATCCATTATTCGATCTGATGCTTCTTGGCATATTTCCATATGCTTTTGTTGCTGTTCATTATACTTTTCAAGTTTGATAGATTTATTCTTTTTAATCCATGAGTTATAATTTTCAACTAAAGGAGTAAGAATTTCTTTTAATCTTTCTTGTCTCTTTATGTAAGCTAACACTTTCATATCCAGCCCGATAAGATCCGGTAATTCTAAATGTTGAACTGCTGGAACTTCATACGACGGAGTAAGCGTTGTCTTTATTCGACAAGCTTTTCCATGGTTATAATCGCTTTCTCTCCAATCAACGGCACATCCATGACCAACCGCAAATTCTGCAACATCTCGGTAGAGTAAATTATTCGAATCAACATCAGAATCATCAAGAATATTAAGAAGTTCTATGTTCCTTTTAACAAAAGGATATTTTACTAGATTGTTATTTGATTCAACAGTGATCTCCGGCTGATAAAAAATTTGCTCTATGGGTACATCGTGCGAAGCTGGAAATCGATTTACAAAAAAAATTGTCAATGCATTCCCATTCTTATTATTTCGAACGAACCATTTACATTGTGCTTTATTCTCTATAAATTCGCCTTTTTGCTCGGCAATGATAATCTCTTGGCAAAGTATTTTAGGTTCTCGAACATACGCCTTTTTTCCATTTTCGTCTTTAGTTTCAACATAAATACCGTACTTACAAGTAACCATTAATGATTCCAGTTCTGAAGTAAGATTACAGGTAAGACCGATCGATGATGGGTAATATCTATTGACTTGAGGTTCTTCCTCAAACCCCTTTTCATCATCAGTTCGGTCGTCTTCTTTCGTTTCACTTTCCATTTCGAAATTATCATCAACTATTTGCAGCTCAGAGTTAGCAGGGTATAGCATGCCACCCAAATAATACACATTAGGTCTTTCAAGAAGAATTTCTTTTTCCTCCACTGGTCCAATTAGATTATGGAGTAGTCTTTTTTCTAGTTCATTACGAACCATTTCATATTCATGGGATGAAATCTCTTTAGTCTTTTCAAGAGGATCTATTTCTTTATTATTTGAATCAATGATATTCATCACTTCTGCTGAGTACATTTCATTCTCAGCAATTGATCTAATTCTCCATCTTGAAACTGATTTTATAAACAATTCGGAATAAGTTTCAAGAGTTCTTTCAACTTGCTCTGTTTTTATATGAGAATTTACATTTTGCACAGTTTGCGTTAGAGTCTCAATCGTTAATCCCTCAGGGTTTAAGATCAGAATTTCTTGTATTTTCTTCGATATTGGAGTAAGTTTCATGGTTATTCATACCTCTCTCTCCTGATTTCACCTTAAAACTGAAAAAAATTTTGAAGTTTACGATATTTCATAAAGTATGTTTCATAGTAATCCCTTGTTATCGTGTTCACTCCATAATTTTTTGGGGAATGTAAGAAAATGACGTTTTAACTAGGGATCTATTCCAAGCACGAAACAATAAGTTCTCTCTAACTAATCAATTTCAATTGTTGGCATAGATCTCCTTCCTTCCGTACATTTTTGATTATAATACAATTTTACATCACTGAATCGAATTAAATAAAAAGAACTCTAATAAAATTAAAACCCTTTGCAACTTTCATGCAAAGGGATGTTTTCAATTCCACTTATTTCACTGTTTTATTGTCTTTTTCCCATCCCACACTATTAGTGAACAGATTCCACATGCACCGAATGGCTTTAAATCATTTCCCTTACTTGCTAACTCTAACGATTCATAATATTTCAAACGGGCATCAGTGTGTGCATTATGTTTAAATTGTACACACCATCTTCTTTCAATAGGCAATAGACAAATTTGTACGCATTCATGCACATAATAGATCGTTTTCCTCCATCTACCCCCTTAACACTCCAGTAAACTTTTATCCCCATACCGAACAAAAGCTCTCTTATCAGAAGACCAAAATTATTGCCAGCATATGGAACAATTACAATCAAATTTCAATAATAATAGCAATTATGATAAAAACAACCCATTAATTTAAAAGCATTTAGAAGATTATGTATTAAAACAAATCATTAAAAACCTAACACCGCGGGGAGAACAAAATATGGCGAGGAGTTAATTTACGTGTATAAATTACAAATCCCTTCCCTGAATGAAAAGGAAATTTGATCCATTTTGTCGAATCATACTTCTTTAACAAGTAATTATGATGAAAAGGCGAGGTATATGATTAAGAAAATAATAACTATTAAAAACACAGGTAAATTCAGGTCCTGTTCTCCCAAAGGTGATTTACTCTTTAACAAACTAAGCATAATATATTCTGAAAATGGCCGTGGTAAGTCAACCCTTACAAATATCTTTAGATCTTTAAACGAACAAGATTCACAGATAGTTATTGGAAGAAAAACGCTTGGTGAGAACGGTGAACAGAGCATTGATATTCTCACTGATAAAGGGCCATTAAAATTTAGAAACAATAAATGGCAAAGCAAGGTAGATTTTGAATTTGAAATATTTGATTCTTTGTTTGTAAGTCAAAACATTTACTCTAGACACATTATTGAACATGACCAAAAAAAGCATCTTTACCTATTTACAATTGGAAAACAGGGAGTAACCCTAGCCGAACATTTATCTGATTGCGATGAACACTTAAAAAAGGCAAATACTAGAAGGAAAGAGCTTGAAAAAGAAGTTCTCTTCGGGGTAGAAGGGGTTCTATCCGCAGTTGATTTTATCAAATTACCATTAAAGGATCTAGTTGAAGATGAAATTCTTCGTAATGAACAATCCTTACTTGCACTAGCCAGGGAAATGGAGATTAAAGGTAAGTCTATTCTTACTAAGCTTGAGCTTCCTATCATTGATAAGATTAAATTACAAAGTATTTTTGGGGGAACTCAAGTCGATCATGTCTTCAATAACGCAGAAGCTCTTACAAGAAAACACATTGCAGAAAAGTTAGATAAGAATGGTGAAAAATGGATCGAGTATGGTATTAATAAGATTCATGATGAGTCTTGCCCATTCTGCAATCAGGATATCCGTGACGTTGAACTAATCAAAGTATTCAGATCCTATTTTAGTGAAGAATACAAAAAAACATTAAAAACAATTGAAGCCATGGAAGTTGGACTCACCGAAAGGTTTAACTACGAAGTTATAATTAATCTTCAAAAAAACATCGCACTAAATTCAGAACTACTTACTTTTTGGGGACAATATATACAGATTGATGACATATTACTTATTGCTTTAGATGAGATAAGTTTAGTCTGGAAACAACTCACTGCTGGTATTAAGTCTGTAATCGAAACAAAAAAGATGTCACCTTTAGACAAATTGACTATCCCTGACGAACTTAATTCCGTTATTGAAAGCTATCTCTCAATATTAGACACACTCATGGACTACAATGATATAGTGGATCGAATAAACCGAAAAGTAGAAGAAAGAAAGGCATCTATTGATAACATTAAGGCTCAGGATATCAAAAGTAGATTAGGCTATCTGAGAAACGTTAAATTACGCCAAAGTGATGAGAAGAAATCGGTTATTGAACAATATATATCACAGGACCAAGTAATCAAGAAATTAGAAAATGAAAAGACCGAGCTTAGAACTTCTCTAAATACTTACACTAAAAACATATTTACACAATATGAAGAACGAATTAATTACCATCTGAAAAATTGTGGAGCAAGCTTTAAGATCTCCGGTTATAAATCAAGCTTTCTAGGTGGTAAGCCTAGCAGTAATTTCACCTTACTTATTAATAATGTAGAAGTTGATCTTGGAAATGAAAAAACTCCTTCAACCACTCCAGCATTTAAAAATACTTTGAGCGAAGGAGATAAAAGCAGTTTAGCATTCGCATTCTTCCTTGCAAAACTTGAGTCCGACCCAGAAATTGATAAAAAGGTTATCATTTTCGATGATCCAATATCGAGTCTCGACAATCATAGAAAAGGTCATACTGCCGATCAAGTAATGAAAATTTCGCAACTTGCTAAGCAGGTTATTGTGTTGACACATGATACTTTCTTTGCAAGGGCTCTTTGGAGTAAATTTTCCGAGAAAAAGACTTTATTAACTCAACTTTGTTTAAGAAGAGATGGAGTACTGGACAGCACAATAGACGTGTGGGATATAGAAGAAGCTACAAAGTCCGACTACTATCAAAGCTTTTTCACTCTCGCTGATTTTTTGGAGGGAAAAGCGAATTTGAATTATCGAGCCGTTGCAATGTGTATTCGGCCTCTTTTAGAAGGCAATTTACGCATTCGATACCCACGTGATTTTAAAAGTACTGAATGGTTGGGAGGATTTATCGAAAACGTCCGAACAGCAACTGAGGGGCCTCTTGTTCAAATGCAGTGTCAATTAAGGGATCTAGAGGAAATTAATGATTATAGTAAAAAGTTTCATCACGATCAAAACCCTTTTGCAGACAGTGAACCAATAAACGAATCCGAGTTGCTAACTTATGTTGAAAGAACCATACAAGCTGTCAGGGGCTTACATAATGCGGTGAGTTGATTTTATTATCAAAATTGTAATATGGCCTGCTACAGAAGTTGCAGGCCATTGATATATCTTATTTCCGTTAAATACTATTGGCAATTTATTGAGAGTACAACTGAAAATCATCAAAGGTAAATAATACTACTTAGGAGAGATATTTTATGCGAATTAATCCTATTAAATACCAAGAAACAGTGACACTTGAACTTAAAGCAATTCAGGACCGTGTACGGTATCTTATTGCAGATGGTAACTGGGCCGAGGAAGGTAGATATAAAGAAGAAATTCTCAAGGGCGTAATAGCTAAACGACTACCAGGTAATCTAAGTATTGGTTCTGGATTTATTGTACGCGAGGCTAATAATGGAGATATTGAGCGCTCTAAACAAGTTGATTTAATTATATATGACAATACAATACCCCTTTTATTTAAAGAAGGTGATTTTATTATTACAACACCTTCAAACGTAAAAGCTATTATTGAAGTAAAAACAAGGCTTGCTTCAGATAAGGAAACTTTAGATAAAATATTTAAGTCCGCTACAGACAATGGTAAAATGCTTGCACCATGCAGATTCAATGGTATTTTTTCATACAACTCAGGTAGTTTAATTACTGACCAAAACATTAAAGAGTATCTAGTAACTGCACTAAAATGCTCAAAGGGAGTAATCAATCACCTATGTATTGGGGAAAATTATTTTGTAAAGTATTGGAGTAATGGTAATCCTACTAACAGAGGATATGATAACAGACCGTGTTATTCTATATATGAAATTAACCAATTATCTTTTTCTTACTTTATTTCAAACTTGATAGAATCTCTTAGTTTAGAAATTGAGATGTTTGACAGACAATGGTTCTTGTTTCCTATAGAAGGAGGAAAGGAAAGTAAAAAAATAGCAGATGTTTTTGTTGATAATTAATAAAATAAGGGGTTTTCGAATGTTTAGATCCCTTTATTTGATTTTTTTATATTACACCAAGTTTCCACCAACACGGCAGTACAACCTTTATAAATAATGTTCTTAGTATAAGAAGTCTTCCATAAATGCACCGTTTCACTGAACATAGCCCTCTTTGCTACCATCTTGCGAGGTGGGCTAAAGTCTTGATTTATTAGGGTTTTCTCAACATTAGTATTGTTATATTTTGGTGCAATGTAATAGACACTGAGTGCTTTCGTCCCCAATGATTTATAAATGCAGACGAACCGTGTCTTGTGTAAATTACAATTTGAAGCCTCTTGATGAGAGGATATTTAGGGAGGTTGAATAGTAACCCTCTATATTGATTCCCGTATCTTGCTATTTCTACTAAGCAACACCATACCCCTGTTGAGACAAATTACTAATTTCATGAATTGAAAGTACAAAATATATAATAACAACTACTGGGTTTCAAAGCTGTACCGAAATGTCAAAGGAGATTTTGAGATGACCAATCAGGGAATGGTCCAGTTTATCGATCAAGCCAAAGAGAACCAAAAAACACTTCGTGACTAAAAATAACAAGATAAATCCGGACTTCTGTTAACCGAGCAGGAAAGAAAATGAAACTAGAAGAAAAGGGTTGCAATTGTGGCTCTTTGACAAATAGCACCCCTTTTTATGCACTTTAGTCCAATGATATTTTCATCCAATGATTATATTATAGTTCTGCAACATACTTTTTCCTCTTCTATCGTAGGAAAATCTTCTACATACAGAACAAATCACTAATTATGTGATGAAATAAACATATTGGATGAACTGTTTCATTAAAATAGCTAATAGAGTAATTTTAAGATATCTCGAATTAATTCGATGGAAACATCAAAAAACTACTCAAAAGTCAATACAGCATTGGATTACTAGCCTTATTAGTTCTATCAAGGCTAATTTGTAAATTCCACTGGTCGAAGTATATTTGAGTTGTTATTAAGAGTTTTGTTGGAAGCTTCAGATATAGTCGATATCCATTATAAAGAACATCAACTAATTCTATTTGAATTCCTTTAAATCAATAACTTCCCCATTCAAACCATCTAATTCTAATTTATAAATGAGTCCACTAATATGTTTAGGCAATTGTCCATCTATAAAACTTTCTGGTACAATTTTTGGAAAGCTTTCATCGATTTCATATTTCATTACTTCGAGCAGGCGATATGATTTTGTACGAACTTCACTGCCAATTGGGTATTTTAGTTTTTCAAGTGCACGTTCGATTTCCGATTCTTCTACGTCCAATTCTACTAATTTTGTAAGCATATCTTGAATCGAAATACCGTAAGCATCAGGCTCAAAACGATAAAACAACAAATATTTTGCTTTTAGCTGATATTGACTATTAATTATAATTTGCGAGCCATAACGTGCTACAGTCGATTTCACCTCATAGCAACCATCATTACAATTAAAATCAACAGAACCATCAAATGGCCCTACCCAAGAAACGTCTTTTTCTTGTTTCAACAAATAATGGTAACTTAGCATTTCAGCTAGTACGCTATAGGCTGCTTTTTCAATATTGGCATTGCCCATCAGTTCTTTCATCGCATGCCACCAAGAAATCGGATTCTGTTGGATTTCTTGATACGATTCTGCATCGAGCACCTTCTCTAAAAAGCCAGCACATATAATAGCAAAATCATCGTATAACTTCGGATGATCAGATACGAGCATTAATAAATGGCGTTCTTCACCACCAATTACATATTCTTTCGTATAATAAGAAATGCTAGTTAACTGCTCATTTACATGTTTATCTGCTGGGATTTCAATGGCAACACCTTGCGTACCATCAATTTTCGCAATCCAATAATACTGCTCTTTCAATGTAATGGAACGTTTTGCAGATGTTCGAAAATATGCGAAGCCTTCTCTAATTTTTTGTATTGTTTCCATATACTCGACTCTTTCTCCAATTTTTCTAAAAGTCCTTTTGAAAATACTTATACAAATCTGTTACGTATGTTTCTATGCCACCTTCTACTAAACTAGGTTCAATCATATTTAACCGTGCTGTGTTCAATTTCAACACACGACGAAATAATTGTGGCACTTTGCTATTAGCATGTACTTTAAACTGGCGCATCATTTTGCGTGTTAATTCCACACGATAACCACCACTACCTGAACGGTCGAGTAGTTGAAGGATTTCATCTGCCGAATTACCTTTTAATATATCAAATGTTTCTTCCTCTGTTCCTTGCCAAGAAAGATGAATATACCACCAAATACTTTTCAACCAAATACGACGTGTTCCTTTATAAAAACGTTGATCATTCATCCCAAAACGTTCGTATACTAAGTCAGGAAATACCTCCAACGATAAATAACGCCACATCTCATCTTGAGCTGCTAGTCTCTCGTTAAAGCCGTATTCTTCATTTAGCACATGGTACAATGTCAATCCCATATGCAAATCAAATGCATAAGAATTAATTTTCTTCATTTCATCCATTAAAAATGTTTTCTTTTCGTTCATCATGATATCACGTAGCTGATCAAAAGGTGCTTTGACTTGACGTGGTGCACAGTTTTCTGGTTCGGCCTCAATTTGTTGAAACTTAAATTTTGCTTGGGCTTTTGTATAAATTACATTCTCCCACACTACATTTCACCTATCTTTACTCGTGTTTCTAAATCTTTGCGTAGAGACATCGCTAGTTTTTCTGGTGTATCGAAATCCCAATTTAGTGTTGTTTTAAAATAATGCATGACTTGCCCGATAGAACCTTCCTCGCAGTTTCTCCCGTCTTGAATATCCTGCCAATCCGGACATTCCATCAAGTTTTGCAAAACAAGCTGCAGGGCGCTTGCTAAAAACTCTACATACAATGCCTGATCAAGCTTCGTTTTTGGTTTTTGAATCGATCGGAATGCAACATGTGCTTTATTTAAATAAATCGCGATATATTCTTTATCAAACGGTTCGACTAACGGCTCCGAATAATTGAAATCCACAAACCATAAAGGTTTATCCGGTTCATTTACAACCACAATCGGGAATGTCGAACCAGAGCCATCTAAAATAACAACCCATTCTACTAACCTACCTAAAATTGTACCTGGTAGTTGTGCCTGTCCTCGCATACTATTGCGGCTCGCCTTTTTCAAATAAACAACAAGCGAAATATGTACTTCGCCAAATAATTTATCATTTAGGAAATAATAATCAATCGGGATAATCACGTCATTTGGCGTTGTACTTGTAATGGTTGCAAAAGGGATTACACCGCGCTGAGAAGATTGCTTTGACAACCATTGCAATGCAAACCCTAACTCTGCATCAGCATTGACCAATTGCGTAGGACCAAACATACTAGACGGACTACCTAATATTACTTTACCTGAGAGCCCAAAACCTTTTTCTACATAGTCCCAGCTATCATCGTCATTACTCAATAATGTTTTATACTCATAGTCTTCGGTTTGATTAAGGACTTGCTTTGAACCATCTTCATCTTTATAAAAGAACTGCAAATCTATCGAGACATTTAACAATTCTTCCATAGCCTCATCATAAAGTCGATTCATGCTAACCTTATTAGCCATTGTCTACACTTCCTTCTGGCTTCATCGAGATTTCGACTTGTACATGAGGGTCCGTACAAGTGAATATTAAATTGCCTGAACATTCAACAGGCACATCGTTTTTCTCAATACGTACAGCATGCAACACTTTGTTGTCACTTTTTTGAGCCGCGGATCGACCAAATAGACCAACCGTATTTGGGAAAAAAATACCCGTAATTACTGCTGGGAATGGTGTCCCTACACTATCAGCTGATTCCCAATCTGTTGCTGAGATTTTTCCACCTTCAGAAGCAATAAATAACTCTATTGTAAATACAGCGACATTTTTCGCTAGTTTCAGTTGAAAATGAACTTCTAAAGCACCAGTATCTAAATATTTTTGTGATACAATCGCAAAACTATTACCACGACTACCAATATCAGTAGGAAGCTTCGTACCTCCAGCTCGATTGCGACTAGAAGCACGACGACCAAAACCGGTCGGTGGTAACAGCATCTTTCCGACATTACGTGCTAGTTTGTTCATACCTTGCTTTTCTTTCACTTCTTCTTTATTTTCATATGACCCTTTAATTTTCCGAAGAATTTGCGAGCGAATTTTCTCAACAATGTCAAGAGGCTTACTTTTTATAATAATGTCTGTCCAAGAGGTGTGATCGGCCATCTCACTTTTTCGTAAATACGCCTCTAAATCGAGGACATCATTATCTGGATTCACTAATTTCGTAATGGAATTTGGCACAAAAATAGCCACTAAATATTCGTGCTCTTCTGTTGCACTAAGTCCTTTACACCATTCGCCATCTGTTTCATAATTAACAATCATTCCTGGTCTTCTCGCATAAGCCATCAACGGTGCATTTTGCTCACCTAACGGATTTTTCTCATTCACACATGTAAACGGACTCGGACCATTCAGTGGTGCTAACATATCTAGCTCATTCTTCGTGAACTTTTTATATGCTACACGCCCCGCATTATTTATGGTATTGTTTTCAAAATAATTGCGAATTTGAATATCATTGACAAAATAACGCTTGGATTTACTACCGATTACAGCTGCGTTGTACATCATTTGTAGCTCAAGGAATAATGGTAAAAAATCATCCTTTTCCAGTCTCTCTCCATTGATATGTCCGTCTAAATATTTGCCATAAGTATATTTTTCATTAGCTAAGCGCGGTGCATACCAACGTTGCATTGCCACACGAATATAATCTACTGCATTCGATTCCCACGGTTTGTTTTCATCTGGATTAATTTCGTGCTTAATAAGTAATTGCTGTTCATCGATAAATGGAATAATGATTTTTGTCCCTAAACGCTTTCCCTCAAACGGCTTCATTGATAATGATTGTAAAATATCACGAATCATTGCTTCATCTGTAATTGGAATTGTATCATAACTAACTGGTGCTACACGTTGGCCCCACCAAGCAATTCCGCTTGGGACTTTTCCGGCAGATTTTGGAATAATCGTTTCTGGTAATTTCTCGTTTTCTACCAATGTCACAGCTAAACGATGCTCGTACTGACCATCGTCATTTAAAATATGTGAATAGTAAACAACCAAGCCAATGCCTAAACGGAAATAGACAGTCTTCCCTAATCCCCAAGACCCGCCAGCACCTGGTGTTTCTTGTGCCATACTAATCCCATAAATTAGTTTGAAAATATTACCGTTTGGCGAATGTTTAAAGTCTAATGAACCCGTTAATCCGGTTGTGTTGGCATCTTCAATATAAATCGCCTTTTGTGGCGAGACTCCAAACTTTTCGTTTAATCGATCTGTAATTCCATCTAAATGCTTAGCAAAGTTTGGGACATTGACATCCTTGATGCCAATGTCCACATATACAGAATCGTGCCCTTCTACACAAATACCCGCATCTAAACTATTTTGCACAGCTTCACGTACAAGTAAATCTAAAATTGGTAAATCGTTATTTTGAATAAGTTTTAATAATGAATTGCCGGATTGGGACATTTTCCCGAACTCTGCAATCTCGATTTGCATTACTCTTTTCCTTCTTCCGTTTCAGACTCTCCAATTGGATTTTCAATACGAATCGATAATTTTGTCGCTAAATTTTTGCCCGAACGATACCCCGGCACAAATAAACTAACACCAATTAGATCTTCTGAAGCATTTAAGCCATAACGTCTATTAGCTTCTTTTGTATTTGGTCTATTTCTTTTTTTAAATTCCGAATTTTGATCAATACGATATAAAAGTAGCTGCGGTGTTAAACCAATACCAGCAGCTTTACGCAACTCATTCACAACACTTTTCTTTGGTTGTTCTTGATCAATTTCTTCTAATTCATCTTCGATACGTGCACGTTCTGCTTTCCCAGCTTGCGTTAACTTAAATTCCTCTCGAATCGAGTCATACATCTCTTTCGTCATATCTGCATATAAATCCGATGGCGCACGTAACACACCAATATTAATTTTTTCGCCAGTTGCCGAACCACGACGGCTACGTGTCACTAGCCCTACACCACGACCACCGACTATCCATTGTTTATGTTCGTCATCATCTAACTTACCGCTACCGGATAACACGACATTCCAATTCGTAAAGCCGGCTTCCGTTTCTTTCTTTGAATACCATTCAAAGAAGGTTTCCATATTGGAGAATTCGCTCTGTTTACTAAACGTGAATTTACGAAAAAAGTCATCCATAATTTGTTGGAACGGCACATCTTCCCAATAAAGACCACGACTATTACGTGTTTCGTTTGGCGTGCCTAGACGATTTAATAAGTGCTCCGTTACTTCGATATTTTGTCTTTGAATGGCTGCATCATCATCAAATGCAATCGTTTGACTCGATGTCCCAGAGAAGTCTAAATCGATTTCCTCTGCACTTTGCATACGATTTTTCGCTGTAATACGTAGCCATGTTAGTTTTGGTGAGTTTTTAATTTTCGGTCCGTATTCGTTGGCATCCATGCCTTCTAAAATATATGTTTCAATATCCTCACGTAATTCTTCTTCAAGGGTCGCCATAAATTTAAACTTCGCCTCTGTATCCGTTGTTAGCCAAATACGCGGTAACATTTCATAACCTTTACGGTAACCAAAGAAACGCCCCATTTGAAGTAATGTATCTGCCTGAGAAGTCGTACGAAGGAAATATGTACTCACTAACCCTTCAATTGTTAAACCACGCGATAACGTACTACCACCAATAACAATAAATGCTGGGGCTGGGGCTGGGTAATTCGGTGATTTGGGATCTGGGTAAACTAAACGGACATGCTCTAAATCTTCCGTGATCCCATTATTTGCACAGTTATCGATACATAAATGAAGACCGTCATGATATTCCAATCGTTTTGTATCTTCTAACACATTTATATGAGAAGGATGATTACGGATTAAACGTTTTAGCTCTTCTTCAATTTTTTCAAATGGTGGATAATCTTTCACATCATCTTTATTTGGGTATACCTCAAATTCCATATCGAAGTCTTCTTTTGTAAACTTTTTTTGCTCTTGTTCGTATAGTACACGACACGCTTCAATGATTTTCACTTTCGATGTACTACTGAAATAACTGTTGATTAAATCCGCAAAAATTTGATGATGTGTTTGCTTCTGACTTGTATGTACAAGCATACTAATCGGCTTTTTATATTTGCGATAACGCATAATCGAAGTCGCTAATAAAAACCAATGAAGTGCATCTTTAAATGATTGTGGTAAATAACCCCCCTCTTCTTTATGGATACTATTGACTAAATCACAGTCATTTTCAGTAATTTCACGTACCATTGGTAGCCCGCGATAATATTCATTATTTTCTAATCCAAATATTTGTTTTGCACCAAAATATTCTTTCGCTGGATTTAATACCGCGATAAAATCATGTGGATATAGGGACTCTTCTGAAGCTTCATTTAAAAAGTTAGCATAAGGTGTAGCTGTGTAACTGATGTAATTCATACTTAACGATTTCGAACCATCTTTTGCTTGAATTTTCACTAGCTCTACAATTGCTTTATTCAATGCTGTACGTTCTGCCAATGAATCATTTATATCATTTGTATTGATTCCACCTTGGTCCGATTCATCATCAATGATTAAAATACGCATTTGTGAAAGCTTTTTGCCATCTTCTTTTAACCAAAGGATTAAATCATTCAAACGCGTTTTATTTTTCAGGCAAACATTTAAGTAACGTTCACGTGACCCTTTATTTAATAAAAGGCTGCTTACTTTATGCGATGAACCTGACTTTAATGAAAGCTGACTTAAACGTTCCCAAGAGAGATTGCCTGACGTTTTTAAATCATTCATTAGGCGTTCTTCTGTTTGTTTACGCAAATTTTCGATTGTTCCGGATAAAACAATGAATAAGTTAAACTCCCAATCAGCAGCCATTGCCATTAATGCAGCCATACTTCCTGTTTTACCAGACTGCACATGACCAATAGTTAAACCTTTAATCGGTTTATCAGTCTCTACTCGGAGCTTTCTTAAAATACTGATTGTTGTATTTTCAATATCTTTTACTGATTCATCAGTCCAACCTTGTCGGATTAACTTGTTCTTATATAATTGCCAGCTACTCGCAGCGCCACTTGGGATTGTCAAATCATTATCTTGACGACGACTTAATATGCGATTATTGGCAATTTTCTCTTCAATCATTTGTTCACGCTCTGCTGCTTCACGCAAAAACTTTACAATTGCTAACCAGATTGGTGCATTCAAATCTTCTGGAATCATACCATCTTCTTGTAATAGTTCGAGTTTATTTTGCAGCCCTTCCTCATCCTGCTTGCCGTAATATTTAATAAAATCCCAGTCGCGTCCTCTATTACGCAACTTTTCGATTGCCATTCGATGCTCATCGTATTTGGGGGAAGAAAAATCGTTAATCACGTTTATCATGTTCATCACCATTATTATGTGCCTCTCTTTCTATCTTTTAAAAATACTTCATTTATTTCATACATAATTTCACTTTCGTAGCGCCTGGATGATTTTGACGAAATCCTCGGTTGCTAAGCCGGCTGCTTTTTCCTCGGCATCCTTCCCTTGACGAACACCAGTGAAAATACGATCAACTAAAGCTTTCTTAACTTCCTTACGCTCCATCTCCTCAAAAATTTCTAGATATGGATCATCGTGGCTAATTGTAACTGCATATATCGATTGTCACGCTCATTAATGTCATGCTTGGCGGCTTGTCTGGCAAAATAAGTTACAGCTGCAGAGATTGCAAATGTGGCCACCCATTTTGAAGCTACCGCGGTCCAGTTTACCTCCGCAGGGACATGGAGGGAATTCCATAGAGCACTCGAAATCAAACCAACAAAAGATATTCCGGTCAACCAGTAGAATAAGTTCTTTGTCCTTCTAGCCTTGTCTGCTTCTATTTTGTAACCAGCGGCATGGCTATTGATAGACATGTTGCCAAGTATGCTTTTAGCGTTTTCCTGGTACTCAGCTAGTTTCTTAATTATATCATCACCTTTGGAAACCAATGCCAACTGTAATTTTTCAATTAAAAGTATCTTTTCTTCATCGTTAGCTAGCATTTTTGCTGTTGTTTCTTCCGCACTTTGCTGTAGCTGAGTCATAAAATCGGATACCTTACTTTCTAAAGCCGTGAAAAAACTGTCGAAGTCTTCCTGTCGCACTTGTTCATTATCTTTGAAAGCCTCTTCCCGCTTGCCTTCATTTAGTGTGAACTGGCGTTGAAACTCTGCTGAAATTCCATCTACACGAACCTGTTCTGTTTCTATCCTCCGCTTGCGTCGGCCTCCTTCTGAGCATAACGCATGTGCTGTGAGAGCGATTGACGTAGTGAAACAGCAGAATCTTTAACTGTTTCATATTCTTCTGGCCCTATAGGTATATATATACTTCTTAAAATACTACATATAGCGTCAATATGATTTAATGCAGCACTCAGTTGCCTAGAGCTTCGTGACCTTTTGTACTCTTGGACATAAGATAAAATATTATCTAAATTTCCCTAGGCTGTATCCAAATTGGAACTCGGTACTAAATACGGATCCGCCTTGCTCAGTATCGTTTGCAGCATAGATAAAACATAGTGGATGCGGTCGAGCTGCATCTCGTCTTGCTCTGGAACAGAATCCATAAGTCTTGCCTCAGAAACCGTTTGGGTTGTAGTACTGAGTTTATCATGAACAAAATGCCTCTCGTATAAAGCCAAATGGCTCATTTCTAGCACCTCAACCTGTGAAATTTGTCGATATATTGATATATTACCATAATATTGGGTAGATGTTGGAGGAAATAAACCTATTCTCATTGTTATCATTTTAATCGATACAAGCGAAAAGCACCCACGATAATTGTGAGTGCTCGTTACTTCTTATTGGTTTCTTTTGGCTCTGTTTTATCGCCTGCAGGTTTCGTGATAACGATATCTCCTTCATTCCAAATGAACCTATCATCGCGAATATCTTTTTTATCCGTCAGCCTTCATCACCTCGGCAATAATTGTTTTATAACCTTTTCATAAAACCGATGGCTCCAGCTCTTTGACCCTACGATAAAAGGTATTATCACTCATACCTAGCGCCTTATATGCTGCTGTTGCTGTTATTTGTCCAGACTTCCACGCTTTGTACTGCTCCTTAAATGCAGCTGACACTTCTTACGTATACCTACATTTTCCAACATAGGACGAGGATTGTAAGCAACCAATTATCGTTTCTATTCTAAATCCAAATCATCGACCCGTAGCGTTTTAGGATAAGTAGTCTTTCTAATAATCCAAATATACATAAATATTAACAAAGCATAAAATATCCCGAGAATGATGAATAACCACTTTAATGTTACTGGCATTTGGTTGCTAAAAATACCGGCTAAAATTGATACAGAACCAAAAAAGACCATTGTCCCTAACTTAGAAAAGTTACTTAAATTTAGATTAAAGCCAAAAATACGATATGTTGTTTTCTCATTAATATCAATCATTCTCCCACGATCTGTAACACCTTTTGGAATACCTTTTATGGTCCCTTTAATATGTGGATATTTTTTTTGATCCGTGTGTAGTAATTCTATTACAGCACCATCATTAGGATCTAAAAAATCAAAATCAACGTTAACTAAATTAGAACACTCAGTATCTAGTTGAACGGATAATTTATTGATTCTACGATTCTCTTTAATTATATTTGTTCTAAGAATTTGTGTACCTTCGGAAAATTCGAGTCTAAGCCTATCGTCCTTAATGTTATCGTTCCCATTTACAGTAGAAGTACCAGAGTTCCATAATACTATATAGCTTTTTGTAAGCCTAGGCACACTAATCCCTTTATACAATATATCTACATCATCAGATAGAGATTTTCTTTTTCCGATAAGTCTTATAAAGCTTGTTTTAATAGAGAGCTGATTTTTAACACGCGTAAACTTATAGAACACTATGGAAAAAATGATGCCAACTGCTCCAATAAAGGATCCAATCCAACCTTGATTAAAAAAATCCATTACTTTCATTTATTTTGATCCCCTTTTTATTTTAATAAAAAAAGATTATCACCTTTCACCCCAAATTGGAACATTTTTCCGATAAACACCGCACTAACACCCAAGCTTTTCAGCTATGGAGCTGGTTTCATCTGCCTATCACTTCTCAAGCATAACTTAATGGCATTCTTACGGTCTTGGCTCCTTTCTTAAGTACATTCAATCACCCAAAAATGTTGAATTTTGTACAGAAGTACTTCCCCTTAACGGTGCGGCGGATCCCTTAAACATAATATTTTTTAGCCTATGACAAAAAGAACGTTTATGCATCAATTATGCAAATACTCTAATATCAGTGGTTATGGGTTTCTAGCTTTCTCACCAAATCTGAGAATTTACCAGTAAAAACTACTTTTTTGCTTTGTTATACAGGCTTTATGCAATAAAAAGCACCACTTGGGTGCTTAGTCTGTAATGTCAAATATGTTGTGGCAACTGTAACAAGTAATTATTAGCCTAGAATCCGTTACACATCTTCGTCGAACTCAAAATCAACACTAATTTTAGAATTTGGGATTATACCGTCGGATTTGTAACCACCGCGCAATTCAGCCTTTTCTCCACAACTTGCACAGATCAAATCAAAACCTTTCATTTTTTCCATCCCATTCCTACATTTTCCAAAAAAAGAAGGGGGAATGTAAACTATGAATTGTATTAGTCTTAGTTAGTAGTACGACGGATTCGATGTGTGTCGTATGCGGAAACATATCCACCGGCTGTGCCTCGACGACGTTGTAACCTCCGTCGACGAGCACGCGCAAGTCGCGCGCAAGTGTCGATGCGCTGCACGACACGTACACGACGCGCCGCGGCTGCAGCTCGAGGATCGTCGCCAGCAGCGCCGGATCGCAGCCCTTGCGGGGCGGGTCCACCACGATCACGTCGGGCCGGACGCCCTGACGTGTCCACTCGGGGAGGACCACTTCCGCGGGGCCTGCCTCGAAATGCACGTTCGTCATGCCGTTTAACTCGGCATTCTTCCGTGCATCCGCGATCGCCTCTTCGACGATCTCGACACCGTACACCTGTCCCGCGCGCTGCGCTAGGAACAGGGAGATCGTCCCGATGCCGCAGTAGGCATCGACTACCGTCTCGCCGCCAGTCAGCGCGGCGTACTCAAGTGCCTTCCCGTACAAGACTTCCGTCTGGACGGGGTTCACTTGATAAAAAGATCGCGAGGAAATTGCAAATTTCACATCGCCGATATAGTCATAGATGACCTCGCTGCCCCACAGGACGCGAGTCTCTTCCCCAAAAATAACATTCGTCTGTTTCACATTAATGTTATGGCAAATGCTCTTCACGCCGGGCAGCGCAGCCCGAATACCAGCGACCCACTCGGCCACACGAGGAATCTCCACACCATTGGTCACCAAAACGACCATGATCTCCCCCGTGCGGAAGCCGACTTTGACGACGACGTGGCGAAGCAGTCCGTCATTGCGCTCTTCATTATAAGCGCGAATACCAAGCCGCACGCCGATCTCTTTGACACGAGCAACGACTTCGTCGTTCGACTCATGTTGGATCAAACACTCATCCATATTGATGATGCGATGGCTTCCCTGCGCATAGAATCCGCCGATGAGTCCACCCTGCTCTTCTCCAAAAGGAACCTGCGCCTTGTTCCGATACCGCCATGGATCGGTCATCCCCAGCGTGGGATGAACAATAATCCCTTCATCAGAAGCACCAGCATCAAGATGACCTATTGTTGGCTCCCCCACAACCTGCAGCTTCCCAATCCGCTGCAAATTATCCACAACCTGCTGGCGCTTCACACGAAGCTGCGCCTCATAACTTAGGTGCTGCAGCTGACAGCCGCCACATTCCTCATATATCCCACAATCCGGAACGACCCGATCCGGACTCACCTCCAGCACTTCCACAAGTGCAGCATACCCATACTGCTTCTTCAAATGCTCCACCCGTACAAGCGCGCGCTCACCAGGCAGCGCACCAGCGACAAAAAGGGTAAAGCCGTTCACACGGCCCACCCCTTCGCCATCATGGCTGATCCCAATGATTTCAGCCTCATATTGCTGCCCAATCTGCACCGGCAGATCCGCCATCCAAGCCGGAGCCGCCTTCGCGACGGAATTCCCTATCTTTCCAGAACTCCCTGTATTCCCCGTCCTACCGGAATTCCCTCTATTCCCTGCCGTCCCTGTCTTCCCAGTTCCTCTATCTTTACCTGACACAGAGCCAGATTTACCTTTTGCTCTCATAAGACCCTCACTTTAATAAAAACCTAAAATTAAACAATCTTTCTTAGTAGCTAGACTGGTTGAATTACTCCTGATCCCCATTCCCTCTCAATTGAAACGGCGTGGCCAACGTCTCTAGGAACGTCTTCTTATAAATCGACTGCCCCGACTCATCCACAATAATCTGCAAATGACTCTTCAGATTCGTCATCACACAAGGCAGTGTGCCCCCGAACTCCCCATCCAGATTCAACTGGACGTAGTCCGGCGAATTAATCTCGATATGATTCGTTTGGAAATAAATCAGATTCGGATCATTCAAATGTTCGCCGCGCAATGCGAGCGTAACCACTCTTATGAACTCAGCAAGATTACACTTGCGCAGTATCAACACGTCAAAAAGTCCATCATTCATACTAGCTTCCGGAGCCAACTTCTCGAAGCCACCGACGGAGTTGGAGTTGCCGACAAGGAACATCATGACTTCCTCATGAAGCTCCAGATCGCCTGCCTTGACGTATAGCTCAATCGGCTTCAGCCTAGGCAGCTTCTCCAGTCCCTTCATATAATAGGCCAACTGGCCGATCACGGTCTTGAGCTTGCTCGGGACTTCGTAGGTCAGCTCGGTCATTGAACCGCCGCCGGCGATATTAATGAAGTAGCGGTTGTTGATTTTGCCTACATCGATGTCGGTTGTGTACTGCTGAGTGATCAGGTCGCAGGCGTACTCCAAATTCTTAGGAATGCCGAGCGCCCTGGCAAAATCGTTGGTCGTTCCCAGCGGCAAAATGCCCAGCGGGGGCCTGCCTTCCCTCTCGGCCATGCCGTTGACGACTTCGCACAGGGTGCCGTCGCCGCCTGCAGCGATGATTAGATCGAAGCCTCGGCTAACGGCCTGTGCCGCTGCGAGTGTGGCGTCGCCTTCACCGATGGTGGCGTGAGCGGATGTTTCGAAGCCGCCGCGCTCTAGGCGCTGAAGTATTTCTGGCAAACGTTTTTTCATTTCTTCCCGGCCAGAAGTCGGATTATAGATCAGCCTTGCTCTTTTGACCATTGTGTCTCATCACCTGTTTCGCCTTCTGCGATTTCTGAAGCAATCTGCTTCTCGATCCATTTGGAAATTAGCGGACTAGGCAGCAGCGCCCGTCCATTGTACCGATATTCGAACCCTTCCATGCGGGAAGGGATGACTTGCGTCGTGAAATAGCCTTCACTTAGAAAAAGCGGTGCAACGACAACTGCGTGGTCAGGTTTCTTCTGGGCCCACCAGGTCATCTTCTGTTTCACTTGATCTGGCAAAAGCATAGCGACATCCGCCTCGTCGTAGCCGCCTAACGCTTTCAACCGCTCTGCGAGCAGCTCTAAGCCTTGGCGCCATTTGAGATGGAAGCCTTCTTCCTTACTTCCGTGACCGATGAGCAGGACGATTTCCTGACTTGGCGATTCGGAAAGCTCTTTGATTTTCGCATATATAATCTCAGCAATAACGGGGTCGTCATCGATCGGCGATGTGAAATGAATGCGCGCCTTGATATCAAAAGGTTCCATATCTGTCTCGAGCAGTGGCTGCTCAATCACACCTAGGGCGTAGCTGATTTCATCAATATGTGTACTCCCAGAGGACACGAACAGTGGAACGACGATGATATCGGTCACGCCTTGCGCCTCTAAGCTATAAATACCATCTTGAATTAATCGGCCTTCCACCAACTCCAGATAAGAAGCGTAGATCGGAACATTCATCGGCATCCTGACCGCAGTCACGGCATCATCGACCAGCTGAACCCAGCCCTCATCGCGAGATCCATGGCTTATGACTAGCACACCATACTCACTCATTATATTTTCCCCACCCGTTCTAACCATGCCTATAATTCCTATGCTAACGAATGTGTTCACACATGTCAATTGACCTGCAAATAAACAGGAAAAATCCCGCATTACGCAAGGTAACGCAGGATCTTGAATTCTTTTTTGAACAGCCGACTAATTAACGACCTAAACGATCCAGCGTCAGCACGTAGCCGTCGTTTCCGTAGTTTAGGCATCTTTTGACACGAGAAATGGTTGCTGTTGATGCGCCCGTCTCGGCTTCGATCTGGTTATAGGTACAGCCCTTGCGCAGCATGCGAGCAACTTCTAGGCGTTGGGAAAGCGATTGAATCTCGTTCACTGTGCATAAGTCATCAAAAAAGACATAGCACTCTTCAATATCTTTGAGCGTCAGCACGGCTTCAAAAAGCTGGTCTATTGCTTTATCATTTAATTTTTTTAATTGCATAGGTTGTCAACTCCCGGTAGAAAAGCATGTTAGCTTATAAGATCAGTTTAAGCTCTGTGTATCATTCGACACTTGACGAATAATTCCTTCCTTTAGCTTTGCGAAACGTTAAAATTTCTATGCGTTAATGAGGTGAATTGTGACAATTAACTAGACCCGTGACATTCGTCCATACCAACGGTAGGCAAGTGACATATCCTGTAGGAGACAAATTTGATAAAAAGGATCGTGAATCCTAGTGACTAACCAAAGACAAATCATTGGCAATGGCGGTATTCGCCCTGAGGTGCATACAAGAAGCTTCACTTTACCTACTCAACTCGGGGATGGCGGCTTCGGGCAATATCCCGGCTTAGGCGGTGGCGGCAATTTATTTTCACAAGGCGGAGGATTTCCTGCTCCTTTCGATGGAGGTGGCAATCTCTTCGGTGGCCCCAGCGGCGGTAATGCGGGTGGCGGATTTTTTGGCGGTGGTGGAAATCCTAGCGGCGCAGGTGGTGGCGGTGGTGGCGGTTTTCTCAGCAACCTCTTAGGTGGCGGCGGCGGTGGAGCTGCAGGTGGGGCCTCGTCTAACCCGCTTAGCGGCTTGAATTTGAAGCAAATCTCCAGCTTCGTTGAACGTATGGGTGGTATTGACGGCATCCTCGGCACAATGGGCAAGGTCCAGAAATTCATGAGCACGTTTCAACAAATGGCACCTATGGTGAAAACTATTTTGAGTTCGATTGGCAAAGGAAAAGTGAATTCATCTGCTGACTTGGAAGAAATCATTAAACCCAAACGCAAACGCCGTAAGAAAACAAGCTCAGGCCCTAGAAGAAAAGGAGCTTCCAAAACTGCCTTAACCAAACGTAAACGCCGATAAGATTATCCTATACGGATTACTCTCAGGTCAACCTCTAGTCATACGCAGGTCAAAATAGTTCCAAGGATAAACGACTCCGCCGTCCTTCAGGGACGAGCGCGTTTGTCAAGACTGATGACGCGAAGTGTAATAAAGCTTATACTTTCTGGCAAAAAAGCGCACGAGAACAGCCGCCTCGTCTTGGTTCTAAACCCAAGCAGGGCGGCTTCTCTGCGCCTATCTAGTGCTATTCCATTTTCAGCGCTGTGCCCTCCGGCACGATTTGGACCCAAGTGTTGCCCGGCAGCAGCGGCACTTCCTTGCCACCCTCCGCATAGGCGCGAAGCATGCCATTTTTGCGTTCCCAGGTGATCTGCTGCGATTTACCCTCTTGCAAAATCACACCTTTACCGGGTCCGAATACGTCGACTTCACGTCGCCCCTCTTTGTCTACAATCTTATGCTTGCTCTCGAGTACGAGCAGATTTTTGGTTTGCAGCTGTTTGCCCGTCTCCCTGTCGAGATGCGGCTTGCCTTCCATGCTGCGCTTGTATACACCTTCAGCGGCATTGTATTCATAGGAAACGAAATACCCTTGAATATAAGGAATTTGAATATAATTCACGGCTGCGCCGGCAAGCTTACTTTGACCCTCCTTGGCAAAAGTGAGCAGCGGTCCGTTCCACTCGGAACGGAATTTGCGCGCCTCGGCGCCTTGCTTCATTTTATCCACAGAGGTATAGAGATTGTGCGGTGCCTTGCGATCGCTCGCGCGCCAGTAGTAGGCGCCATCGCCGTACACCTCATCGAGATGGGCCAGCTTGCGGCCTGCCATCATATCCATCGCTTCCTGACTCCAGCCGGCATGGACGATAACCGCATCGAGCGCGTCGCCGATCTCCACGAAATAAGGTCGAATGCTGCGCACGGGACCAATGGTCTTCGCTGCTTGGCTCTGGAAAACGGAGACGAATCTCGTAATCTCGCCCTCTGCGAGGATCTCATAGACGATGTCCGCTTGATCTAGGCCGGTTTGGGGCCTGGCTTGCGGGGCATTTTCGACCATGACCATGAAGGGCCGGCTCTTCACTTCTTTATCGGTAGGCAAACCCGTTAACGGGAATTTGTACGGTTGCTCCGTCTCCACAGCTGTGACTGTAGGTTTGGAAGGTGGCGATGCGGCGGCGGACGTGGCTTCAGCGGCATTCGGGCTGGCAGGTGGCAAGGAGGCAGGCGTATCGCTGCAACCGACAATGGTTATGACAGAGCATCCAAGGACGAGCCAGGCTCTAAGTTTTTTTCGGCGAAATATAGGCAATGATTTCAACAGGGCTGCACCTCTTCTCTTAATCGTTCTAGTAAATATATATGCTAGTGATGCGATAGATAGAAGACTTTTTGTGCTGTGGGTCAAAAGGTAGTTGGACCCGCGTCTATGATATAGTAGGGAGAGAGGGATTATGTGTTAGCTGCTTGGTAAGTGTGATGTGCGTGTAAACCGGATTGCTTCCGGTTGCTGGATTGGCTTGTTTGTTGGAGTGCTTCTGGTTGCGGATGATCGATATGGTTGCTGGAGTGCTTCTGGTTGCGGATGATCGACATGGTTGCTGGAGTGCTTCCGGTTGCTGGATTGGCTTGTTTGTTGGAGTGCTTCTGGTTACGGGTGATCGACATGGTTGCTGGAGTGCTTCTGGTTGCGTGATGGGTGTGTTTAAACAAGTTAATGCATTTTGTGCATCAAATTCGGCGCAAACAGGCGTTTTCAGTAGATTTGCTGCAAAAACTACAGCTAATTTCTTCATAACAAGTTTATTTGGCCGAAATGTGCCATATTTGCTGCACTTTTTGCAGCTTCTACCTAATGAAACGGTCTGACCACCGGAATTAGATGCACTTTTTGCATCACACTATTCACCTATTCCCCACTCGCCAAAAAGGAGGCTATTCCATGACCATGCTCACCGATGACCAAGCCATCGTATTGTTCGACGGGGTCTGCAATCTGTGCAGCGGAGCTGTTCAGTTCATTCTGCGGAACGACCCGAAGGGCATTTTCCGCTTCGCTTCCTTGCAATCGGATAGCGGCCAAAAGCTGCTCGAGCAGCACAATCTGCCTACGGATATCATCAGTACGATCGTCCTGATTGAGGGCGGCCGCTCCTATACCCGTTCGACTGCTGCGCTGCGCATTGCCCGCCGTTTGCGTGGCGCTTGGCCCCTAGCCTATGCGGCCATCATCATTCCCGCTCCGCTGAGGAATCTTGGTTATTCGTTCGTGGCGCGCAATCGATATCGCTGGTTCGGCAAGGCCGAGCACTGCATGCTGCCCAAGCCTGAGTTCAAGGCGCGATTCCTGGATTAGCGAGCAGCATGATTTTCGCGTAGTTTTCGCTCCGGCTCCATCCGAATCTCGCTCGGTTTTTCGCTGTTTCGCTCGGTTTCCATCCGATTCTCGCTTAATTTCACGCTGTTTCTCGCTCAGTTTCTGCACCTTCACTCGCTTTCCATATGTGACTCACGTTCCATCTCTGTTCCAGTGCAAATTGAGCAGCCCCATTTCATCCTATTCAGTCCGACTACGACTTCCTCATCCCGCCAAACATCCAACAGCACAAGCTCAGCGAGCCCATCTGGAAGCTATGATGCAGCAGCTTCGCCCTGCGTGCAGTGTCTGCCGTACCTAGTGCAAGCAGCAAAGGCACAAAATGCTCCGGCGTCGGAACCGCCTCACGCGCGTTAGGCGCTCTTTCGTCGTATCGAACCAGCGCATCCAAATTCCACGTCTCCAGCTGCTCCGCCAACCACTCATCGAATTCCACCGCCCATACCTGCGGCACAGGGTTATTCCGATCCAGTCTGCGCAAGTTGTGAACCGTCCCTCCGCTGCCGAGGATAAGAACATCCTCTTCCCGCAAAGGGCCTAATGCTGCACCAATGCGATAATGCTCTTCCGCCGTCAGACGCGGATTCACAGAGAGCGCCACCACCGGTATCTGCGCATCCGGATACATGATATGCAGCGGTGCCCACGCCCCGTGATCCAAGCCTCGCTCATCATCGAGCTCACAACGAATGCCCTCTTCCTGAAACAGTCGCTGTATATGTAAGCTTAGCGTCAAATCCCCTTTTGCTGGATACTTAATGTTATAAAGCTTTTCTGAAAAACCCGAGAAATCATAGATCGTATCCAGATGAACCGCCGAGCTAATCTTCTGCACGGGACTTTCCCAATGTGCGCTGAACAGCACGATGGCTTTGGGCGCAGGAATGCTCTTGGCCAGCTTCTGCAAAAACTCGGTATAAGCATGCTGCTCGATCGCCAAACTCGGTGCTCCATGGGCAATGAAAAAAGATGGCAGCATGGCAGATCCCCCTTCTTCCTAAATGGTAACTTTTTACCAATATACTATACATTATACGCCTTTGGGCACAAATAAAACCTGACCGATGGCCAGGTTCTTGTCTAAAGCTACGTTTGAGCATGGGGAACGAGCTTCTCTTTGCTATCACTCGCTCGTTTAGATACCAATCCACCAGCTGCTCGTCTGTAAAGATGAAATACATCGTTAGAGACACGATTCCACATCCCCTTGCATCTGTAACGATGAAAAACATCTTTACAGCCTCGCTCAGCGCATATAATTGCTTTTTTCTCGTTTGTAACAATGCAAAACATCGTTTTACATCGTTACCGAGGCGGCTTCTGAGGTTTTACCCTACATGAGTGAGTTTGGTTGAAGTTAATGATGTTTTTCATCGTTAAGTTTGGGTGAGATGGAGAACTAGCTACTTTAATGATGTTTTACATCGTTACCGAGGCGGTTTTACCCTACATGAGTGAGTTTGGTCGAAGTTAATGATGTTTTCATCGCTAAGTAGGAGTGAGATGGAGAACTAGCTACTTTAATGATGTTTTACATCGTTACCGAGGAGGTTTTACCCTACATGAGTGAGTTTGGTCGAAGTTAATGATGTTTTTCATCGCTAAGTAGGGGTGAGATGGAGAACTAGCTACTTTAAGGATGTTTTTCATCGTTACCGAGGCGGTTTTACCCTACATGAGTGAGTTTGGTTGAAGTTAATGATGTTTTTCATCGTTAAGTTGGGGTGAGATGGAGAACTAGCTACTTTAATGATGTTATTCATCGTTACCGAGGCGGTTTTACCCTATAAGAGTGAGTTTGGT
This sequence comes from Paenibacillus sp. Soil787, assembly GCF_001429545.1. Classification (GTDB taxonomy): domain Bacteria; phylum Bacillota; class Bacilli; order Paenibacillales; family NBRC-103111; genus Paenibacillus_E. The sequence continues at coordinate 74,066 of NZ_LMSP01000005.1, read as the reverse complement.
TGAAATTAATGATGTTTTTCATCGTTAAGTTTGGGTGAAATGGAGAACTAGCTACTTTAATAATGTTTTACATCGTTACCGAGGCGGTTTTACCCTATAAGAGTAAGTTTGGTCTAAGTTAATGATGTTTCATCGTTAAAGTTGGGGTGAGATGGAGAACTAGCTACTTTAAGGATGTTTTACATGCAAAACATCGTTACAGCTTGTGCACTGGCTGTAGGTTAACCGCCCTGATAGGGGAGGCTCATCGGCTTTTCAAAAACTGCTCAATCCCATCTGCGATACCTTGGGCTAGCTTCTTCTGGTATGACGCTTCGGACATCAGCTCATCTTCTTCCGGATTGGTCATGAAGCCAAGCTCGACCAGCACGACTGGCACTTTGGACCAATTGAAGCCTGATAAGTCGCTGCGTGCTGATAATCCTCTTCCAGCCGTGTCAGTCGCAGCCTTCAGATGCTCTAGAATAAAGCCAGCAGCTTCATGGCTTTCTGATGCGATGGGCTTTACCGCCGCTGAGGAGGCCGACGGATACAACACCGAAAACCCTTTGGTTTTCGGTGAAGAATCGCCATCCGCATGAATGCGCACAGCCAGCGCTGCTCCTGCTTCGTTCGCCATATCCGCGCGCTGCTTGTTGCTGATATCGACCTCATGCGACTCGCGGGTCATCGCAACTTCTATGCCGCGGCGGACCAGCTCGTCCTTGATCAGCAGGGATACCTCCAAATTGAGGATATATTCCGGTTTTTTCGTTCGTACGCCAACCGTGCCGGAGCTGACTTTCGGCTTGGTTTCACGCGTATCCGGACCTACCGACTCAGGAGCATTATTCCCATAACGCTGATGTCCGGGATCCAGCATGACGAGCTTCCCTTGGTGTGGCGTGGCAGCGGTTTTGGAAGCCGCGGGCTCTGTTCTAGGCTTTGTTGCATCTGCTGCAGGCTTCTGTAATGGTTTCTCGGCAGTAGAACTCTCCGCTACCGCCTGCATGGTCACACTACTCGTAACCACAGGCGATTCGTTGTTTACTCTGGGCGTTTCGTTATTTACTCTTGGCGTTTCCTTGTTTACGATAGGCGATTCCTGCAGTATAGCCGGTCTATCCAATACTTGCTGCGTACAACCAGCTGCAACCACTACAAAGACCATCCATACAACTACACTCATGAAAGCCATACACGGCATCCAGTTTTTTGCTACCTTCACGGTTCTCCGCCTTTCTTGTTGTTACTTTCACACGGTTCTCCGCCTTCATCTTACTGGTTCTTCGCCCTAAGCGAATCGCCCGATGCATGAAACAAACATCTCCTGCCAAAACTATCCTCAATATAAAAAATTTAGAGGAGGTACTCACATGAATACTTTCTGGAGCTTCATTTCTCACCACTGGTTATCGATTGCTTTAATCGTTGGTGTACTCGTTGCCTTTTGGTACGTATACAAAGACAAGGACAAGTATATCAGAGGCACCGATGATAATTAAATGATCTTAACTTATTATACCTTAAATACTTTGACGACCTCTTGGAGCTCGTCAGCCATTTTGGACAACGATTGGAAAGCTGCGCTAACTTCTTTCATGGAAGCAAGCTGCTGCTCAGCTGCTGCGGCTATGCTGTGTGTGCTCTCTAGCGTTTTACTGAAAATAGCACAAATTTTTTATTGTTAAGGTCATTCCATGCTACTCGACCTTATTTAGTTGTTTATGTATCGTGAAAATAAAAAACACAGCCTTTTAACGTACAAAAGGTTGTGTTTCTGCTTTAATATGTACGGTCTGTCCTAGCGGACGCCTCCCATCCTTTACCAGTCAAAATAAATCGGATTCGTTAACGCAGCCATAAGGGTCATGTTGACCCCATCGAAATGCCGCCAAACTTCAGCGCGTACAAACGTTGTTCCCTGTGCGTCAAAATAGATGGCAATCACCCCGTCTGAGGACACTAGTACTTCCTTTTCCAATCTGTTGTTGCTGAACAGTTTGATCTTATCTCCGGCCATCAAATCCTCGGCTTGCAAACACACTTCTCTGTTTTTCTCTCCTGCTGGAACAATATCTCCAACCCGATATGAGCCGCAGTTCAGTTCAACAAAGGGCCCGTTTGGCGCATAAGTAATCACCACATGACCCAGCCCAATGGCGCTCAAAATGCCATCCACGGTTTTCTCAGTAGCGTACACCCAAGTACATGGCATCGCATGCTTCACATACGGATCGGGACGATGGGTATCGCTGCCGCCAACAGCAACAAGCCTTCTACCAGAGACGAGTTGACTATGCCACCAATTCAGCGCTCTAACATTCCGCTCGGTAAAAGGGCCATTCCATATTTCTACCCAGTCGTGGTCTACACCCAAATCCCATTCCCACGGGCAATACTCGCAGTGCGGATGATTGATCACGATTTTGGCTCCGTTAGCACGGGCTTCGGCAATCTTGGCATTGACGTCTTCCTGACCCTTCACCCGGAAATCACGGATTGGATCGGTAACGCCCAAGAAATTGCTGTGTCCGAAATTCGTTGTAAATTCCATTCCCGGTATCATGACAACGCTTGTATGGCGCGGGTAGGTCATGTTTTGGCTGACTGTATTGTGATCCGTCATGGCGATGAAATCACAGCCGAGTTCCTCCATCCTTGCCGCATTCTCTTCCAGTGTAAAAGTGCCGTCGCTGTTCACGCTATGCGTATGTAGATCGCCTTTCAGCCAGCGAGGTGTCTTATAAAGAAACTCGATGGTAATGGTAACGGAACAACCTTCCTGCGGTACCTTGTAGGCATTATGCAGGACCGCCCAGTTTCCCGGTGCTAAGTCACCCGACAAATAGCCGGGAGTTGATTGTTCCTGTCCGAGTCGAAATGCTTTGCGCGCTCCTCCGCTCCAGCCTCTCACTCTTTCGGTGTCCCTCAGGCCTAAATCGATTACGGCCTTCTGCTCACCGTGTGATTCGATCACGTAAGTGACCACAATTTCCTCGACATGCTCGGGCATTTTAAAAGGCACTTCGATATAGGTGCTTTGCTCCGAATGAGCAATTTTTCGCGTAATTGTTGTAACGGAACGTCTTCTTTCCACCTGTTTCATCTGTCGCTCTCCTTGTTCTGCGGGAGTATTCATTCTTTTACAGAACCCAGCATGATGCCATGTATAAAATACTTTTGCAGAAACGGATAAACGATCAGAATCGGCACCATCGAAACCACGATTTTGGCAGCGTTGAGTGTCTTATCCGATACTTTCATCAGTAACTCAAGCTTAGTCGAATCAAGTTCCAACACATTCTGGTTGACGACGAGCTGCTGAATATACGTTTGCAGCGGATAGTTTTCCGCACTGCGCATAAAGATCATGCCGTCAAAGAACGAATTCCAGTGACCGACAATACTGAATAAAGTGACAGTAGCCATCGCTGGCAGCGAAAGCGGTAGATAAACTTTGACCATCATGTACCAAGGTCCCGCACCGTCCATGTAACCCGCGTCACTCAGCTCCTTCGGCAGGTTCCGGAAGAAGTTCATTAACAAAATAACGTTAAAAACCGGCACCGCGCCCGGCAGTACCAGAGCCCAGATGGAGTTAAACATCCCTAAAGATTTTACGGTCAAATATAACGGAATAATCCCGCCGCTGAACAGCATCGTAAACAGCATGAACCACATATACACGTTCCGGTACGGGAATTCCTTGCTGCTTCTCGACAACGGATACGCCATCATAACGGTCAATACGAAATTGATTCCCCCGCCCAGCAAAACCCGTTTGACAGAAACTAAGAACGCATTGAAAAAATACGGTTCTTCCAAAATTTTACGATACGATTCCAAAGAAAAGCCAACAGGCCAAAACTTAACGAATCCCCCAGCCGCTGCCGCGTTGTCGCTAAACGAGACGGAGAACACGTGCACAACAGGCGCGAGCGACATGGCTGAGATGACTAGCATCACTAGGATTAGAGCTGCTTCGGTTATACGGGCCGAAATCGTTTTATTACGTACCACTGGCATTCACCTGCTTCATCAGAAAATTCTGTAGTTCGCGTACGTATAGGCAACTCTGTAAGAAATAAAGATGAGAATGAAACCGATCACCGATTTCAACAAACCGACGGCCGTAGCTAAGCCATATTGAGCCTGCACAAGTCCAACCCGGTACACATACGTATCGATAATATCGCCGGACTCGTAGACAAGCGGATTATACAAATTGAAAATTTGATCAAACCCTGCGTTCAAAATATTGCCTATGCTCAAAGTAGCCAGCAAAACAACCGTAGGAACCAAGCTCGGCAGCGTCACATAAACCAATTGTTTCAGTCTATTAGCTCCGTCCATTTCGGCCGCTTCATAGAGGGATGGGTTAATGCCAGCTAGTGCAGCCAAATAAATAATGGCAGCAAATCCGAATTCTTTCCAAATGTCTGTACTGACGACAATGCCAGGAAACAAGCTGTTCTTTGCCATAAACATAACAGGCTCGAAACCTAACGCTTTCAACGCATGGTTGATAATGCCATCGAGCGACAGCATATCCATCACAACCCCCGCCAAGATAACCCAGGATATAAAATGTGGCAGGTACACAACCGTCTGCACCCATCTTTTGAATATCCGAAATCTAATCTCATTGAGTAGAATGGCAAATGTAAGCGGAATGAAGAGGTGTGCAATAATTTTACAAACGGCAATAAATACCGTATTGAAGAAAATAACTTTACTGTCTCTCAGTTGAAACATGTACGTAAAATTTTCTAAGCCGATCCAGGGGGAGTCCCATATGCCCAACCCGATCTTGAAATCTTGGAACGCAATCGCGATTCCGAACATCGGCACCAGATGAAAAATAATGAGAAGCACGATACCCGGCAGAAGCATCAAATGGTAGTGCTTGTAAAACGATTTTATGTTCATAAGCGATACACCTCTGTTCAAACTTATCCATTTTGATTGTAGAAAGAGCGCACCACCATTCGGTTAGGCGATGCGCTCTTTTCATTACACGTTACTTTTTGGACTTGTTGATTTCATCCGTTACTTCTTTCGTGATTTCGTCGCCGCCTTGCGCTTTCCAATCGGTAACGAACTTATCAAACGAATCAAGGGGCTTCTCGCCCATTACGATGCCGAAGAACGTTTCATTCTCTAATTTTTGCAGATTAACCCATTTTCTTTCCATCGTTTTCGTATTAGCTGTAAATTCGCTGTACACCTTATTCATATTCTGCTTCAGCAAATCTGCTGGAACGGTGTATCCGAAATATCCTGACCAATCTTTCAGATCTGCTTTCGGATTGGCTTTATCGCGAGTTGCCTTCGCAAACATTTCTTTCATTTCCGGATTCAGCTCTTCAGGCTTGATCTGTCCGCCCATAGCCTTTTTCAATGTATCGGATTTTCGCTCCACAGCATCCGCATAATCATAGGTGGAATTTCCAATCGGCCAGTACTCGGCGCTTACCGTGAAGTCTAATTTCAAAGCGTCCGGATCTACTTTACGCTGAGCATTGATAAACGTGTTCGCATAAATCATAGCCGCTTCCGGATTCTTAATCCCTTTCTTCACCACAATAAACTGTGTGCTTACCGGCACCATCATCGTGTTCACTGTCCCTTTGGCATCAGGGATCAAATAAGGCACGAAATCAACCTTCGGATTAAGCTTCATAGCATCAGAAACTAACCCGCCGGACCACCAAGGTCCGAAGAACATACCCGCTTTGCCGGATACGATATTCTCGTTCGGATCTTTGCGCAAAGCAAATTCCTTATCAACTGCGCCTACAGCATACATGTCACGCAGCTTGCCGAGCGCTTGCTTCGTTTCAGGAAGAATCGAAGCGTAAACGACCTTGCCGGAGCTATCCTTGATCCAGTTGGAAGGATACGCGCCGAACGCCTGGAAAATACCTTTGAAGTCGCCTCGTTGCGCTTTACCGCTTACCGTTAATGCTTTCTCGAAACCAGCGATTCCAATGGTATCCGCTTTGCCATTCCCGTCTGGATCTTTCTCTACGAAAGCTTTGGCGATCGCAACGACATCGTCCATCGATTTTGGCGGCTGGAGTCCTAACTTATCCATCCAGTCCTTGCGTACCCACGCCATACTTGCAGCATCCGCTTGTACGCTAATATTCGGAATACCCATCATTTTACCTTTATAGGTTGCTTTCTCAATCGCCTTGTTGTTCGTTGATGCATACAATTCCTTGGCTAATGGGGAAGCATACTTGTCATATACTTTGCTTAAATCCTCAATTTGTCCGGCTTCGGCGAGGGAAAGGAAGATTTGCTCGTTTACCAGCATAACATCCGGCAGATCATTGCTCGCGATGGCCAGTTTCATCTTTTGCTCATAGTCCTGTGAAGCTGCATACCATAAAATTTTAAAGTTGATATTTGTTTTTTGTGAGATATATTTCATGTATTGGTTGCTTTCGACTGTATCGCCAGCAGGTAGCTTTGCGCCTGGGCTTAAGCTTTTGAAGGTGGTCACTTCGATCGGATTAGGCATCTTAAAAGGGTCCACTTTAACGTTCGGAATAGCAGCTTGCCCGCCGCCATCCTTGCTGGTCCCTGCGGTATTGCTTGAACATGCCGTCATCAGAACAACCAATGCCATCATAGAAATTAGCGTTGTTTTCTTTGTCATATTGCCCCTCCTCATTAATAACCCTGCACTTACATTTTAAAGAAAATGCAAGACATTCGGGTCAGTTAATGTCTCACGTTTAGGAGCAAATCATCTCTTAAATCAGCATTCCGGGAACGTTTAGGAGACAAAAGTGCACTTCTTTGGAGACGATTTGTGTTACTGTCGTTTGAGATAAGCCCGAATTTATCTCTGGCTCTTGCGAAACTCACCGGGCAGCATCCCCGTCAACTCACGGAATACTTTGCCAAAATATTTTTCATTCGGATAACCAGCCTGCGTGGCGATCCAACCAATTGTTTTCCCTGTCTGACTAAGCAGATCTTTCGCGTGATTCACTCGCACTTCCCGGATAAAATCGTTAAACGTTTTCCCGGCAATATCCCGAAAGCAGCGGCTGAAATAGCTGCGGCTCATGTTCACCCTTTTCGCGATGTCCGGCAGAAGAAGCTCATTTTGAAACTCTTGATGAATAATGTCTACGGCCTTCCAAATACTCGCTTTCACTTCCGGCGAATACGGCCCCTCATCCTCTTCGGCAAACAGATGGTTCTCCACCTTCGTTTCCCTTGTTCGTACATGCTGCTCCTGCATTTTCTCTACAATTCTTCTTAATATTTCGTCCATCTGCTCATGTTCAAGCTCGACCTTGGTCATATAATCCAGCGCCCCTAGGCGAAGCGCTTCCTGAATCAGTTCAAAATCCTGATGAAACGTCAATACGACCATGCTAATATCCCGATAACGTTCTTTCACACACCTCATCAAATCTATACCTGACATGACAGGCATCGCCAAATCGGTTATGAGCAAGTCCACCTGATTATTCTCCAGAAACTCCAACGCTTTTTTACCGTTACCGGCTTCCCCTACGACCTCTAGATTATGCTCACGCCAAGGCATCATCGCGATGAAGCCTTTACGCACCAAGTGATCATCGTCCACAACCATAACTTTTATCATCCGAGTATACCTCCTATTGGAAGACGAAGTATGATCGTCGTTCCTGAGCCGATTGTGCTTTTAATATGAAAACTCGCGGCTGCTCCGAATTGGAACTTCACCATCCGGTTTACATATTGCAGCCCGATTCCCATACCTACCTTCTTCTTCTCCAACGTGTTCTCGCTCATTAATTGAACAATTTCTTCCTCTGTCATCCCGTCTCCATTATCTCTAACTTCTATTATGACATGCGACTCGCCGTCTTCTATGACACTGACTTCGATCACGCCTTTATCTTCCAAACCATGATACAATGCATTTTCAACAAGCGGCTGCAAAATGAACCTTGGAACCGGCAGCTCAAGCGCCTTGGAATCGGCGTGGATATTCACATCAAAGTGGAAATTATAACGGATGCCTTGCAGCTCAACATAATTTTTCAAAGCCTCAATCTCATCTTTAATTCTGGCAGGGCCGCCTTTACCGAGATTATAATAGAGCACTTTGTTTAGCGTCGATACCAAGCGGTCAATATCTTTCTGCCCATTGGCACGAGCCAGCCAGCGTATGGTATCGAGCGTATTATGAATGAAATGAGGATTGATTTGCGTCATTAACTTCTCGACTTCGAGAAATGCTTTGCCTTGTTCCTTCTGCTCCACCTCGCCGATTAATTCGAAGATGCGCCTTCGCATTTCGGCAAACTCTTTATAAATAACGGCAAACTCCAGGATCTGAGATTGTCTTCTCGGGAAAACCTCGTTGTTGCTTTTTACATTGCGAATATCCGTACTCAGCAGCTTGAGCGGACGGTATACCGTTCGCCAAATCAGCCAGGCAATAAAGAAGCTTGCTATAAGCGTTAAGATGGCAAAGAAAGCGAACTGCTTGATCCACCTATTTACTTCGAGGTTGTACACGGATTTAGGGACAGCAGCCAATACCTTCCAAGATTGATTGCTGGTCTCCTCAAACATCATATATTTGCTGTCTTTATTCGATTGGTTATTGGCACTATACAGCACGCCGACAGGAAAATCAGTTGAATTCTCGCTATAAACAATTTGGCCATGATGATCGACGATAAGATGTACCAAGTTGCCGCCGAATTGATCGTTGTCTTTGAGTATGCTTTCGGCCAATTTAAAATTAGTTTCAATATAGACATACACATCGTCACGATCCGGCAGCTCGACTTTGCGCAGTATGGACAGTACTTCATTGCCGTCGATCGGGTTTAAAGAAAGATGCGGTCCCATATAAGTAAGTTTGTCGAATTTGATAAGTATAGGCAGCTGCTTAAGGTCATAATCGTCACGAACGTTAAAATTCTCAAATAATACCTGCTTGTCATTCTCAAAGTAATAAAACATTAGTCCAAGGGTCGGGTTCGTAAAATGAATCAAGCCTAACTCACTTCTGATCTCGTCGTTCAATCTTTTCTTTTCATATAAATCAGCGGATAAATAGTTCTCTAGGTTTTTACCAACCCTCCCGTCAAAGGCGAGCTGCTGAGAAGCGTGATTTAACTGACCGAGCGTATCTTCAAGCAATAGCCTTACTTGGTGCAAATTACTTTGGACCCCGCCCTCTGCTTTATTTTGTAAAATTGCATACATGGAGAAATAGGAAATACTCCCAATGAGAATTAAGGGTGCAAGTGAGCTGATAAACAGGATCAGGATTAGACGATATTTCAACGAATACGGCTTCGGATGTAAACCTGTAATTTTATGTATTCTCATGATTCAGCCTCGCTTTTTTTGTTAATCAGGTTAACCTTCTACACAATTCGAGAATGATCAGCAAGGAATAAACTATACGGCTAGTTGCCTAACATTGCCTAGTATACCTAACATATAAAACGCTTACAACGGTCAATTAATTGCATATTTTTTTAAGACTGACCCATCAACATACAGCTGTTGAGTAAGGAATAGGTTCGAAATCAACTTCAGATTCATCTTTCCCGGATAAAGGACTGGAGCGACGTTAATCCCCGAAAAAGAGTGAATTTGAAAATCTAATGTCCAAATAGGCAGTTAACGGCATGTAGGAGACTGTCTATTCATTGTACGGTGAATAGACAGCCTCCCCAGGTCCGTTAAACGTCTATTTCCGGTTGGTTTCATTAGCTGTATGCGTTAATTGGTCTGTCGTAGTTTTTTTTACAAACGGACTCAGAAAAACGAAAAAAGCACAACCTTTTGATAAACAAAAGGCTGTGCTTTATAGGCTTACGCTATTTCAAAGCTTTCATTGCAATATCCGTGCGGTAATGCTTCCCGTCAAAATGAATCCGATCCGCATCCGCGTAAGCTTTCTGACGAGCTTCGATGATATCCTTGCCAAGGCCTGTGATTCCAAGAACGCGTCCGCCATTGGTGACAATTTGTCCGTCTTCGATGGCTGTCCCCGCGTGGAACACAAGGGAATCCTGCACCTGATCCAAACCAGTAATCGGCAGCCCTTTAGGGTAAGGACCCGGGTAGCCTGGTGAAGCTACAATCACACAAACTGCCGCTTCCTCGCTCCACTCGATTGGCTGGTCAGCCAACGTTCCGTTATTGATAGCTAGGAAAATATCGAGAAGATCAGTTTTGAGGCGAGGTAAAATGACCTGCGTCTCTGGATCACCGAAACGAGCATTAAACTCGATTGTTTTCACGCCATTCGGGGTCAAAATCAAACCGGCATACAGCACGCCCTTGAAGGGACGGCCCTCTTTTACCATCGCATCCGCTGTAGGTTGAACGATGTTCACAAGTGCTTCCTGCACGATGGACTCAGGGATATGCGGCAGCGGGGAGTACGTACCCATTCCGCCTGTATTTGGCCCTTTGTCGTTATCAAAAACAGGCTTATGATCCTGCGATGGTACCATGAGGCGAACCGTGGACCCATCAACGAAAGCTAGCAGGGACATTTCTTGTCCTGTCAGGAACTCCTCAATGACCACGCTCGCGCCTGCGGATTTACCGAACACCTGACCTACCATGATGTCTTTAAGCGCTGCTTCTGCTTCTTCCATGGTTTGTGCAACGGTAACACCTTTACCAGCGGCTAAGCCATCTGCTTTGATAACAATCGGCGCCGATTGACTGCGCAAATAAGCAAGAGCTGGCTCATACGCATCGAAAGACTCGTAAGCTGCCGTAGGGATGCTGTAATTCTTCAAAAGCTCCTTCATAAACACCTTGCTGCCCTCAATAATCGCCGCATTCGCGCGAGGTCCGAAAGCCTCGATACCCTTGGACTCCAAGTGATCAACCAAACCTGCTGCTAATGGATCGTCAGGTGCTACCATCACGAGGTCAATCGCCTGCTCCTTCGCAAAAGTACTGATCTCCTCGAATTGCAGTTCCGTAATCGGCACACATTCCGCTAAGCCGGCAATCCCGCCGTTCCCTGGTGCGCAGAACAGCTTGCTGATTTTTGGGCTTTTGCTGAGTGCCCACACAATCGCATGCTCGCGTCCGCCACGTCCAATAACTAATACACGCATCGTTTTGGAAACCCCTCTCATGGGGAATGCCCACGGTCTGGAAATCGATCGTGAGCATTCTCAATTGTTTTAGTGTTTAAAGTGACGAACGCCTGTCATGACCATGGCAATGCCATTTTCGTTCGCTACACGGATGGATTCTTCGTCTTTAATGGAGCCGCCCGGTTGAATCACCGCAGTGATTCCCGCTTTTGCTGCCATTTCGAGTGTGTCGCCCATTGGGAAGAACGCATCGGAAGAAAGGACGGAGCCCTTCGCCTTGTCGCCCGCTTGCTCAATAGCGATTTTGGCTGCGCCAACGCGGTTCATTTGACCAGCGCCCACGCCAACCGTCATGTCGTCTGCCACGAGTACGATTGCGTTAGATTTAACGTGCTTAACTACTTTCCATGCGAAAAGCAATTGCTTCATCTCTTCAGCCGTCGGTTGACGCTCAGAAACGACCTTCAGATCTGCTTCGGTTAGCTGATAAGCATCGCTAGCTTGAACGAGCATGCCGCCTTCAACCGTTGTGATCACTGGCTCCGCTTTGCGGCCAGCTATTGTATCTAAGCCGCTTACTTTGAGTAGGCGAATGTTTTTCTTTTTGGAAAGGATCTCGAATGCTTCCGGTGTAAAATCAGGCGCAATGACGATTTCCAGGAAAATCTCATGCAGCAGTTGAGCTGTCGCTTCATCTACCGCGCGGTTCGCAGCTACGATTCCACCGAAGATGGAAGTCGGGTCTGCATTGTACGCTTTTGTGTAAGCTTCAAGTACGTTTGTACCGATACCTACGCCGCAAGGATTCATGTGCTTAACAGCTACAACTGCAGGCTCGCTGAACTCTTTGACGATTTGTAGAGCTGTATTCGCATCATTAATGTTGTTGTAGGATAATTCTTTCCCATGTAACTGCTCAGCTGTTGTAATGTTGCCAGCAGCCGCATTCGGCTTACGATAGAAAGCCGCGCTTTGATGCGGGTTCTCACCGTAACGAAGCTCCTGCATTTTCTCATACGTTACTGTGTAACGCTCTGGGTAAGGCTCGCCTTGCAGGCCAGTCAAGTAGTCACCAATCAAAGCATCGTAAGCTCCTGTATGACGGAACACTTTGGCAGCTAGACGTTTACGCGTTTCCAGCGTTGTGTCGCCAGTCTCTTGCACTTCTTCCAGCACCTTCGCATAATCAGTCGTGTCCACGATAACGGAAACGAACGCATGGTTCTTAGCTGCGGAACGAAGCATCGTCGGCCCACCGATATCGATGTTCTCAATCGCATCCTCGTAAGTCACATCAGGCTTCGCAATCGTCTCAGCAAAAGGATACAAATTCACGACAACCAGATCAATATACTCCAAGCCGAGCTTCTTCATGCTCTCTTGGTGCTCCACGTTGTCACGAACCGCCAGCAGTCCGCCGTGAACATTCGGATGCAGCGTTTTGACGCGGCCATCCATGATCTCCGGAAACCCTGTAACCTCGGAAATACCGATCACCGGCACCCCTTTATCCTTCAACAAACTAAGCGTACCGCCCGTAGAAATAATCTCAACGCCCAGCTTCGACAGCTCGCTCGCGAATTCAACAATTCCCGTCTTATCGAAAACGCTGATAAGTGCTCTTTTGATTGCCACTATGCTTCCTCCCAGAAAATAATATTTGTAACTTCTCCCGCTCATCCCTACTTAGCGATGAAAAAGACCATTAACTTCAACCAAACTCACTCTTATAGGGTAAAACCGCCGTGGTAACGATGAAAAACATCCTTAAAGTAGCTAGTTCTCCATCTCACCCCTACTTAGCGATGAAAAACATCATTAACTTCGACCAAGCTCACTCTTATAGGGTAAAACCGCCTCGGTAGCGATGTAAAACATCCTTAAAGTAGCTATTTCTCCCGCTCATCCCTACTTAGCGATGAAAAACATCCTTAACTTCACCAAGCTCACTCTTATAGGGTAACACCGCCTCGGTAGCGATGTAAAACATCCTTAAAGTAGCTATTTCTCCCGCCAAGCCCTACTTAACGATGAAAAACATCATTAACTTCGACCAAACTCATCTTATAGGGTGAAACCGCCTCGGTAACGATGTAAAACATCATTAAAGTAGCTATTTCTCCCGCTCATCCCTACTTAGCGATGAAAAACATCATTAACTTCGACCAAGCTCATTCTTATAGGGTAAAACCGCCTCGGTAGCGATGAAAAACATCATTAACTTCAACCAAATTCACTCTTATAGGGTAAAACCGCCTCGGTAGCGATGTAAAACATCATTAAAGTAGCTATTTCTCCCGCTCATCCCTACTTAGCGATGAAAAACATCCTTAACTTCACCAAGCTCACGCATTTGGTGGAAAACAGCTACTTTAAGTGATATAAAACACCAGCACGCACAGCCGAGTTATCCACAAGGGACCTTAGTCTCAGGAGTTACGGCACTAACCTACGACCGCACGCTAACCCTGCGGCCATCCAAGCTCACGCGATCCTCGCGCAGCCAGCGAATCACCTGCGGCAGCAGCACGTGCTCAGCCGCATGGATGCGCTCGGCCAGCGAGTCCGCAGTCTCGTGCTCGTGGATCTCCACGGCGCGCTGGGCGATGATCGGCCCGGAGTCCAGTCCGCCATCCACGAAGTGAACGGTCACGCCGGTTTGCTTCACGCCGTACTCGACGGCTTGCTCGATCGCACGCACGCCCGGAAACGACGGCAGCAGCGAAGGATGAATGTTGATCATGCGCCCGAAATACGGCTCAACAAGTACATCCGTAATGATCCGCATGTAGCCGGCCATTACGATTAGATTAACCTGACGATCTTGCAGCTCCTTCAATATAAGAGCCTCATAGGCCTCGCGATTATCATAATCCCGTGGACGAAAGGTGAAAACAGGCACCTTCGCCTCCCTAGCACGCTCCACTACATAGGCCCCAGGGCGGTCACAGACAAGAAGCTCGATGCTGACATCAAGCTTCCCCTTCTGTACCTGATCTACGATAGCCTGGAAATTCGAGCCGCTGCCCGAAGCAAAAACCGCAATTCGGTAAGGCTGCATTAAACCTCAGCTCCTTGGAACGTCACTACACGCTCGCCTTCAGTAACAACACCTAAACGGTAAGCTTTCTCGCCTTGTGCTTCTGCTGCTGCAATAGCTTTCTCAGCATCATCCGCGTCAACGATAACAACCATCCCGATGCCCATATTGAACGTGCGGAACATATCGTTGTTCGTAATGTTGCCCTCACGCTGCATCAACCCAAAGATCGGCAGGATCGGCCATGATCCATATTGGATTTCGACGTTCACGCCATCAGGCAGAACGCGCGGAATATTTTCGATAAAGCCGCCGCCTGTAATATGTGCCATCCCTTTGATCGCAACGTCTTCAAGCATCGCCAGAACCGGCTTCACATAAAGCTTCGTTGGCTCCAGCAGCACGTTGCCAAGCTTATCACCCAGCTCATCCACATGCCCGTGAAGCGTATAACCGCCATCTTCCAGCAAAAGCTTGCGCACAAGAGAGAACCCGTTACTGTGCACACCGCTTGATGCTAGACCAAGAACCACGTCTCCAGGACGGATTGCCCGACCATCGATGATCTTTTTCTTGTCGACGATTCCAACCGTAAACCCGGCAATGTCATACTCCCCTGACGCATACATGCCCGGCATTTCCGCCGTTTCGCCACCGATAAGTGAGCAGCCAGACTGCGCACATCCGTCAGCGATCCCTTTGACGATAGCTTCAATTTTCTCTGGAACTACTTTGTCACAAGCGAGATAGTCGAGGAAAAAAAGCGGCTCCGCACCTTGAACGATAATATCATTCACGCACATCGCAACAGCATCAATCCCAATCGTATCATGCTTATCCATTGCAAAAGCGATCTTCAGCTTCGTGCCCACGCCGTCCGTTCCAGATACGAGCACAGGCTCCTCGTACTTGTCTTTGTTCAAGCTGAACAGCCCGCCGAAGCCACCGAGGTCAGTTAACACTTCAGGACGGAAAGTCCGTTTGACGTGCTTTTTCATCCGTTCTACTGCTTCGTTCCCCGCCGCGATATCCACTCCAGCCTTTTTGTAAGCATCCGACACTTAGCAATCACTCCTTAGTTTGTCTATGTATCGGGTGGTCGTCGCCTAAGCGAGACCCACCCGTTGTATCCATTCCATTTTTCCGCATTTCCTTAACCAATTAATCGCAAGCACAACCAACCTTAGTAACATCCACAATTTCAGTTGGATAGGTATTATCGAAGCAAGCCGTACAGTAGCCGCTCTCCGACCCTGCCGAACCTTGACCGATCGAATCCAACAACCCTTCTTTGGTCAAAAAGTGCAGGGAATCCGCGTTGATCGCCTTACGAATCTCTTCGATAGAATTCATCGCAGCGATCAGCTCTTTCCGATCCGGTGTATCAATCCCGTAATAACATGGATTCATAAAAGGCGGCGAAGAGATACGTACGTGCACTTCCGTAGCGCCGGCTTCCCTAAGCAAATTCACAATCCTTAAAGACGTTGTCCCGCGCACGATGGAGTCATCAATCATGACAACACGCTTGCCTTCAACGACTTTGCGAACGGCGCTCAGCTTCATTTTAACACCTTGCTCACGAAGCTCTTGGCTTGGAATGATGAACGTCCGGCCTGTGTAGCGATTCTTAATCAGACCCAGCTCATAAGGGATACCCGTTTGTTCCGCATAACCAATTGCAGCCGAAATACTCGAATCCGGCACGCCCGTTACCACATCCGCATCGACAAAAGCTTCCATCGCCAGTTTCTTACCCATCCGCTTACGTGCGGAGTGAATATTCACCGTATCGATGTCGCTGTCCGGACGAGCGAAGTAGATGTACTCCATCGCGCAGATAGCACGGTTGCGGCCCTCGGCGAAACGATCCTCATGAAATCCGTCACGGTCCAGCACGATGATCTCACCTGGCTGCACATCACGGAAATAAGTTGCACCGACCGCATCGAATGCAGAAGACTCGGAAGCGAACAAGTAAGCATCTCCAAGACGTCCGATCATAAACGGACGCAGACCGTTCGGATCAAGCGCAGCAATCATTTTATCCTTGGTTGTGATCAGGAAGGCATAACCGCCGATGACTTGATTCAATGCATCTTTCACCGCATCCACGATATCATCATGCTCGGAACGAGCAATCAGATGAGCCAGAACCTCCGTATCGCTTGTTGTTTGGAAGATGGATCCCTTCCGCTCAAGTTCTTTTTTAATAATGTTCGCATTATCGAGGTTACCATTCGTAGCAATCGCAAGATCGCCTTCGCGGTATTTGAAAACAAGCGGTTGAGCGTTCGCCAACTTGCTCTCGCCTGCTGTAGAATAGCGAACGTGCGCGACTGCTGTCGACCCTACGAGAGGCTCCAAATTATCATTGGTGAATACCTCTTTGGCAAGACCCATACCGCGGTAGTAGTTAAACTTACCGTCATCTACTGTACAAATGCCCGCACTTTCCTGTCCACGATGCTGCAGGGCATGCAGCCCGTAATAGCATAGAGAGGAAGCTTCGGGATGACCATACACCCCGAACACCCCGCACTCCTCATTCAGCTTATCAAACAATCCACCTTGGCCGCCTACACCTTCGTTGAAATACTCACCTGTCCAAAGCTCATGCTGCCCGTCGCCCACTTGGACAACAGGTGCAGCAGGAAGCTTCAGGGCCTTTGATTGTTTCACGCCATTAGACATGGAATCGCATCCTTCCAGACTTTCGCCAGCTCGCTTACCGGAGACTGGAGACGCTGTTCATTGTTGATTTTAACGGTTAAATCTGCACCAGTAACTGTTCCAATTTCTTGATATGGTACGCCTTGTGAAGCAATCCAATGTTTCAGAGCGTCCGCTTTATCAGGAGAAGCACTCAACAAAATACGGGATTGTGTTTCACTGAATAGCGTGAAGTCAGGACGTAGGTCAGACGCCACATTAACAGCTGCGCCTAATTTACCGCCGATACAACTTTCAGCCAAAGCAACGGCCAAGCCGCCTTCGGATAAGTCATGCGCAGAAGCAACAAGACCTTCTTGAATTGCCTTCAACACAGCATCTTGCAGGCGTTTCTCTGTAGCCAAATCCAATTCAGGAGGACGGCCTTCCGTTACTCCGTGAATCACATACTGGAATTCGCTGCCGCCGAGCTCCGCTTTCGTCTCGCCGAGCAGGATGATGATGTCGCCTTCTTTTTTGAAGCTTTGCGTCGTAATGTGGTCGATGTCATGCACAAGACCAACCATCCCGATAACCGGAGTTGGGTAGATCGCACCTTTGGCGTTCTCGTTATAAAGCGAGACGTTACCGCCGATAACCGGCGTATCCAAGAAGCGGCAAGCTTCTGCCATACCATCTGTGGATTTCTCTAGCTGCCAGAAAATCTCAGGCTTGTCTGGGCTGCCGAAGTTGAGGTTATCCGTAACCGCGAGCGGCTCAGCGCCGGAGCAAACTACGTTACGCGCTGCTTCCGAAACTGCGATCCGTCCGCCAACTTCCGGATCCAAGTACACGTAGCGTCCGTTGCAGTCGGTTGTCATCGCGAGGCCCTTACGGGTACCGCGAATGGTCACAACCGCTGCATCCGAACCCGGACGCACAGCCGTATCCGTACGAACCATGTGGTCATACTGGTTGTACACCCACTCTTTGCTCGCTACCGTCGGAGACGCGAGGACAGCCTTAAGCGCATCCGTCAATTTCGTTACCTCCGGGTAACGAGTCGTGTCGATCGATGCGCTAGCTTCGTAATAAGCCGGCACTTGGCTCGGCTTATTGTAAACCGGGCACTCGTCGACGAGTGCGCCGACAGGCATGTTCCCCACGACTTCACCGTGGTGGATCAGCTTCAGGTAACCGTCATCGGTTACCTTGCCGACCTTCGCGCAGTGCAAGCCCCAGCGCTCAAAAATGCCCTTAGCTTGCGCCTCATGCTTCGGCTCAACTACGAAAAGCATACGCTCCTGAGACTCAGACAGCATCATTTCATAGGCTGTCATGCCTTCTTCGCGCTGCGGAACTTCATCAAGGTAAAGCTCCATGCCGTTGCCCGCTTTACTAGCCATCTCTGCGCTGGAGCAAGTCAGCCCCGCAGCGCCCATATCTTGAATTCCGAGCACGATGCCGGAATTGATTAACTCTAAGCACGCTTCCAGCACGAGCTTCTCCATGAACGGATCGCCCACTTGTACCGCTGGGCGCTTCGCTTCGGACTCCGCCGTAAGCTCCTCGGATGCGAAAGTCGCACCGTGGATACCGTCGCGGCCAGTCGCTGGTCCGACGTAGAACACTGGGTTGCCAACACCTTTGGCAACACCGCGTTGAATCATGTTGTGGTCGATAAGACCCACGCACATTGCATTAACGAGCGGGTTCCCCTCGTAGCTCTCGTCGAACATCACTTCGCCGCCGACTGTCGGAATCCCGATACAGTTCCCGTATCCAGCGATTCCTGATACAACGTGCTCGAACAAGTACTTCACGCGGTCGTTCTCAAGCTTGCCGAATCGCAAGGAATTCAGAAGCGCTACCGGGCGCGCGCCCATGGAGAAAATATCACGAATAATACCGCCCACACCTGTCGCCGCGCCTTGGTAAGGCTCGATCGCTGAAGGGTGGTTATGACTTTCTATTTTGAAAACAACCGCTTGGTTGTCTCCGATATCTACAATCCCTGCGCCTTCGCCAGGTCCCATAAGAACGCGAGGTCCTGTAACTGGGAATTTACGAAGTACAGGTTTGGAATTTTTGTATGAACAGTGCTCGGACCACATAACGCTGAATACACCGATCTCAACGTAGTTCGGATTGCGTCCAAGAAAGCCGCAAATTTTGGCAAACTCTTCGTCCGTTACGCCCATTTGCTTGTAAATTTTCTGCTCCGCGATTTGCTCGGCTGTTGGTTCATTAACGGATAGCTGCTGCGTCATGTTTCTCCCTCCAAGCGTTTAGAATTGATGTAAACATTCTCTTACCGTCTGCGGAGCCAAGAATTTCATGAACGGCACGCTCCGGATGAGGCATCATACCAACGACATTACCTGCTTTATTGCTGATTCCAGCGATATCATCGAGTGATCCGTTCGGGTTGTTACCCGCTTCATAACGGAAAACAATTTGATTGTTTTCTTGCAATTCTTTTAGTGTAGCTTCGTCACAATAATAATTGCCTTCGCCGTGAGCGATCGGGATTTCAATCAGCTCGCCCTCCGCGTAATCACGCGTGAAAGCCGTATTGTTGTTCTCCACTCTGAGGAGCGTTTGGTGGCAGCGGAATTTCATTCCGTTGTTGCGCAGCAAAGCGCCTGGCAGTAATCTTGCTTCCGTTAACACTTGGAATCCGTTACAAATACCTAGAATGAACTTGCCTTCTTCCGCAGCCTTAACCACAGCTTTCATCACGTTCGTAAATTGTGCAATCGCTCCGCAACGCAGGTAATCCCCATAAGAGAATCCACCCGGTACGAGGATGCAGTCATATTTGGACAAGTCGCCATCCGTATGCCAAACATACTCAACTGGCTGACCAATAGTATCTTCGATTGCTTTGTACAAATCGATGTCGCAGTTCGATCCCGGAAATACAAGAACCGCAAAATTCATGACGTATTCCTCCTTAGAGTTTTGCTTTAGCAAAACTTTCTTCGTAAGCATGTGCTGAGGTTTTGCTTTAGCAAAACTTTCTTCGTAAGCATATTCTCTGATTTATTACGCCAACTCGTAGCGGTAGTCTTCGATAACCGTGTTCGCAAGCAGCTTCTCGCACATTGCTTTAACGCGTGCTTCCGCTTCTGCTTTATCCGTTGTATCTAACTCTAACTCCAAGTATTTCCCGATGCGCACCTTGCCAACTTCCTCAAAACCCATGGAATGAAGCGCTCCTTGCACCGCCGTTCCTTGAACATCCAATACGTTCTGCTTAATCGTTACGTAGACCGTTGCTTTCATCTCTAATCTCTCCTTAACGTTATTCGCCAGAGCAGCTGGCATGGACTGGAGCCCATTTAGAAGTCCCTAAAGGCTCTTATTTCTCACTTTTCTTACTATATCCGGGAAATAGCAGCTTCTAAGGACTCTTATTTCCCCAAAAAGCAGCAATTTCACTGACTATCCTGCAAATAAGAGGCTTTAAAGACTCTTATTCCGCAATTTTTTGCTCTTTTCTTAGAAATAGGAGTCTCTAGAGACTCTTATTTTCAACCCGGGTGGGAATTCGGTCGTGAATTCGGTGGAAATCCGTGGAATTCGGTGGTGCATTCGGTAGCGAACTCCATGGGAATTCGGTGGGAATTGGAGGGAAATAATCGCCGCCATCCTCGCCCTTCATCACTACAGCTAATTTCTCAGTGAGTAATGCCCCATCATTTTTCTACTAATCCACCAAACGGTGTAAAATTTCCTTATAACGGTTCGAAGTTTCTTCCACAACGGAAGCTGGCAGCTCATCCGGCTCACTATTTTTATCCCAGCCCGATCCTGCTAAATAAGTGCGAACGGGCTCTTTGTCCATCGAATCAATCTCGATATCCAGGGCGTATTTATCTTGGGACCAGTAACGCGAGGAATCCGGTGTGAAAATTTCATCAATAATAATAAGTTCACCCGCATAAAAACCGAATTCAAACTTCGTATCTGCTAAAATAATACCCTTTTGCTCACAAATCGAATGAGCCAACGTGTAGAGCATAATGCTTCTTTCTTGCAGCTCGTAAGTTAGCTTCTCGCCGACTAATTGGGTCATTTGTTCCACGGAAATGTCTTCGTCATGACCGACATCATTTTTAGCCGCAGGTGTGAAAATAGGATCTTGCAAGCGCTCGTTCTTGCGCAGGCCTTCAGGCAGCTTGCGACCGTTAATCTCGCCGGTTTTCTCGTACTGTCTCCAGCCATTGCCTGTGATATACCCGCGAACCACGCATTCGATAGAGATACGTTCCGCTTTTTTCGCTACAATAATACGTTCCTTTAGAAGCTCTCTGTCTTCCGCACTCGGAATAATTGCGTGAAGCTTTTCCACATCCGTATGCACAATATGATTGCTCATATAACCGCTCGTCACGTCGAACCAGTATTTACTTAGCGCGTTCAGAACGTACCCCTTATCAGGAATTCCAGGCTTCAACATATAATCAAAAGCCGAAATCCGATCCGTCACCACGATAAGGAAATGTTCGCCCAGATCATACAGTTCACGTACTTTACCCTTATGAACCAGGGGAGCGTTAATCATTTCAGCGGCTGAATCCACGATATTGCTTGCCACGAACCACACATCCTTTCCTGCTAAAAATGTTGTTTACTATTTCAAACCTAAACGGTTAAAGATCGTATCCACATGTTTCAAATGCCAGCTTGGATCGAAGCAATCCGCGATTTCTTCTGGGCTTAACACTTCTGTAATCACGGAAGCATTCTCCACGATTTCGCGGAACGAACGCTGTTCTTCCCATGCTTGCATCGCTCTTGGCTGAACTGTATCGTACGCTTGCTCACGAGCAAAGCCTTTGTCGATCAGCTTCGTCATCACGCGGCCAGAGAAAGGAACGTCATAAGTGCTGCGCATGTTTCGCTTCATATTTTCAGGGAACACAGTCAAGTTCTTGATGATGTTGCCTAGACGGTTCAGCATGTAGTTCAGCAGCTGCGTCGCATCCGGCAGGATAATACGCTCAACAGAGGAGTGCGAAATGTCGCGCTCATGCCAAAGCGTTACGTTCTCGTAAGCGGAAACCATATGCCCGCGAATGACACGGGACAGACCGGAAATGCTCTCGCAACCAATCGGGTTGCGCTTATGCGGCATTGCAGAGGAACCTTTTTGACCTTTTGCAAACGGCTCTTCAACCTCGCGGAACTCACTCTTCTGAAGCGCGCGAATTTCAGTCGCGAATTTATCAAGGGACGTAGCAACCAATGCCAGCGTCGCCATGTATTCAGCGTGACGATCACGCTGCAAGGTTTGTGTAGAGATCGGAGCTGCTTTCGTGCCCAGCTTGCCGCACACATACTCTTCAACGAACGGATCGATGTTCGCGTAGGTGCCTACTGCACCTGAGATTTTACCGAATTGTACGCCATCAGCGGCAAAACGGAAACGCTCCAGGTTACGCTTCATTTCCTCGTACCAAAGGGCCATTTTCAAACCAAACGTCGTCGGCTCTGCATGCACACCATGCGTTCTGCCCATCATAGCTGTATCTTTATGTTCGATCGCTTTATTGCGAAGGATTTCGATGAAATTCTGAATGTCTTTGTCCAAAATCTCGTTTGCTTGTCTCAGCAAGTAGCCCAGTGCCGTATCGACAACGTCTGTCGAAGTCAAACCGTAGTGAACCCATTTGCGCTCAGGTCCCAGCGTTTCGGAAACTGCTCTAGTGAAGGCGATCACGTCATGACGCGTCTCTTGCTCGATTTCATAAATGCGGTCAATGTTGAAGCTTGCGTTCTCGCGCAGTACTTTCACATCTTCCTTAGGAATAACTCCGAGCTCTGACCATGCTTCGCAAGAAAGAATCTCGACTTCAAGCCATGCTTGGAATTTATTTTCCTCTGTCCAAATGCGTGCCATTTCTGGGCGTGTATAACGTTCAATCATGTTATCCGTTCCTCCAATGAGTTCTTTTACTTACTTTCCCAAATCCCTGTCTGTTCTATCCAAGTCAGTGCTTTCGCTGCGTCGCTTGTCAGGAGATTGATGTGTCCCATCTTGCGTTTGTCTTTCGCTTCTTTCTTGCCATATAGATGAACCTTCGCACTAACGCCTAATTCATTGTGTTCTAGGAAATCTGGTTGGTCGATCATCTCTTGCAGCGGTTCGATATGCTCACCAAGCAAATTGACCATCACAACCGGTGACAGCAGCTCGGTAGAACCAAGCGGCAGGTTGCAAATCGCGCGAACATGCTGCTCGAACTGTGAAGTCCGGCAGGCTTCCATCGTGTAATGACCTGAATTGTGCGGGCGTGGCGCAAGCTCATTGACGTAAAGCTGTCCATCCTTCGTCAAGAATAACTCCACTGCGATCAAGCCGATCACACCAAGCGATTCTGCGATGCGTACAGCAAGCTCTTCAGCTTCCTTCTGCACCTGAGCAGGGATTCGCGCCGGAACGATCGATTGATGCAGGATGTTATGTACATGTATATTTTCAGCAGCGGGAAAAGCCTTTACCTCGCCGCGGGGACTTCTTGCCGCAATCACGGACAATTCTTTGTCAAAACGGATGAATTGTTCGAGAACCAGCTCTGTTTTGGCGCGGCTAAGAGTTTCGTAAGCTTCTTCCACCTCGTCCAGCGAGCGAAGCACCCACTGCCCTTTGCCATCGTAGCCGCCAGTTGCGGTTTTGAGCACGCACGGTATCCCGAAGCGTTCAGCCGCTTCACGCAGATCAGCTGCGCTGGTGATTTCAGCATATGGAGCTACGGGTACGCCCGCTGCTTCAATTGCTTTCTTTTCACGCAGACGATGCTGGGTCGTGTATAAAAGCTCACTTCCTTGAGGAACATAGGACTCATTCATTAATATGTTGGTCACATGCGCATCAACGTTTTCGAATTCGTACGTGATGACGTCCGACAGGACTGCTAGTTTTCTCGCCGCTTTCACATCGTCAAAGTCCGCCTGAATTTGCTCATCCGCGACTTGACCGCAAGGCGCGTCATCCGTAGGGTCAAGCGTCACGAAGCGATACCCCATGTTGCGTCCGGCCAAGACTAGCATACGGCCTAACTGCCCACCGCCCAAGATGCCGATGGTGCCGCCTGGCTTGATGACCTTACCGCTTGAGTTTGAAGCTTCGCTCATAACAGGTCACTGCTTTCAATCACGGTCTGTGCTATGCGCTCGCGACGCGCTCTGATCTTCGCTTGCAGTTCCGGTTCGAATGCGCCCAGAATTTGCGCTGCCAAGAGGCCTGCATTCGTGGCCCCCGCATGACCGATTGCAACCGTTGCGACTGGAATGCCGCCTGGCATTTGCACGATCGAAAGCAAGGAATCCAGTCCGTTCAGCGTGGACGTTTTGACTGGAACACCAATAACCGGAAGCTCCGTTTTGGCTGCTACCATCCCTGGTAGATGCGCCGCTCCGCCTGCTCCGGCAATAATCACTTGAATGCCGCGGCCTGCTGCAGAGGCAGCATATTCGAACATAAGGTCCGGCGTTCTGTGCGCAGAGACCACCTTTTTCTCATAAGGCACTCCCAGCTCTTCCAACATGTCGCAGGCGTGCTTCATCGTTTCCCAATCCGACTGGCTTCCCATTATGACACCAACACGTGCAGTCATCACTACAAACCTACTCTCATCTTATATGGTAGTTTTAAAAGCCTGACTTTTAAAACCAATTACTACACTATCATGCCCTCAAACCTAAAAAACGCCCAGAGCTAGAATTCATGATTCTATCCGCTGGACAGCAAAAGAACCGAATGCAAAAAGACCATCATCTTCCTATGGTTCCCCTCATTCGCTTCCTCGTAGTCCAAAAATTCATGGTTTTTGGGTAGAAACTTTCAGGCCTTATCCCTGATTTTATACGAGTTGATTCGACATTTTCAATTAGTGCGGACCGATTTCCCGCTTACCTAGTTTACTACCAACTGACGTGTCATGTCAATTTGAAAAAACGAACATTTTTTACTCGAATCTTTCAAAAAGTTCGCTTTTGGGCTACATTTTAATTCTTTCATGCGCTTCGTAACAAAAAATACGTCTTTCACTCTTCTTTATCTCATATAGCCATATACCGAAGACGTTTATGAATCTATATTTTTTTCGACATGCTGAAGGTTAGATATCTGATCATAAAGAAAAGAGTATGAGACAGGAGGTATCTCTGTCGTCATACTCTTACTTTTATTACCTATTGCTTTCTTACCTTATGCACTAAGACTAACCTTATTTTCAATTGCCATAACTGGTTGCTTAAACTCTTTCTCCATTTTGGCGATAACTACTGTAGCCACACCGTTACCAATTAGGTTAGTTATCGCACGAGCGGTACTCATGAACCTGTCAATGCCAAGGAGAAGTGCGATCCCTTCCACAGGAACACTTGGGAATGCTGCTAAAGTCGCTGCAAGTGTAATAAATCCTGCACCTGTTACCCCTGCTGCTCCCTTAGATGTTAGCATTAGAACCCCAAGAAGTGCAATCTGTTGACCTAGAGGTAAGTTAACCCCGTATGCTTGAGCAATAAACAGTGCTGCGAATGCGAGGTAGATATTCGTACCATCTAAGTTAAAGGAATAACCTGTTGGAATTACAAGACCCACAACCGATTTGGAACATCCATAATTCTCAAGTTTCTCCACCATTTTAGGTAAAGCAGACTCAGAAGAGGAAGTTCCAAGCACTAGGAAAATTTCATCTTTGATGTAGCTGATAAATTTGAAAATGTTAAAGTTGTAGAACTTAGCAATAGCACCTAAAACAACGATTATAAACACTGCCATAGCAAGCAGCATAAGAGCGAACAACTTTCCAAGGGAAACCAAGGAACCGACTCCAAACTTACCGATGGTGTAAGCTATTGCACCAAATGCTGCAACCGCGGAGTAATACATAATGATTTTAACGATTTTAAAGAATACTTCAGAAACTCTCTCAAAGAAATCAATGACAACCTTTCCTCTTTCACCCATCCCCGATAGAGAAGCGCCAAATAAAATAGCCAGAACAAGTATAGGAAGTAATTCCCCTTTAGCTAATGATCCTACAAAACTGTCAGGAATGATTCCGAGGATATAATCCATGAATCCATGACCGCCCTCGGCTGCTGCTTTTGTATATTGAGAGATATCTCCTTTAGCCAAATGAGCATTTACGCCAGTACCGGGATGAAACACGTTGGCGAAGAGGATTCCAATCGCAAGAGCGATTGTGGATACAACTTCAAAATAAAGTAAAGTCTTTCCACCTATTCTTCCGACCTTTTTCATGTCACCCATTCCAGCAATACCAGTGACAATCGTTAAGAAAATAATAGGAGCTATAACCATTTTAATGGCTTTTACGAAGATGTCTGCCAAAACCTTCATGTTTCCTGCCTGTGCAGGAAAGAATACCCCAAACAAGACACCCAAGATCATGGCAACAATAACTTGCAACGTGAGACTCTTGAAATTAATCTTCATGATTCGCACTCCTTATATTTTTATTATTTTTGTTTTCGACCGATTTCTACCTAAATTAGGCTTGGACTTTCTCTTTACGTCTTCTGGCGACCCCGTCTTCATAAGCCGCTTCTATAACCGCATCTCGCACTCGTTCCGCGACCGATTGATTAAACACACTTGGAATAATGTAAGACTCATTTAACTCATCCTCTTGAACAACCGATGCAATCGCCTTGGCTGCGGCAAGCTTCATATTCTCAGTAACTCTGGATGCCCTGCAATCCAGCAGCCCCCGGAACAAGCCCGGGAAGCACAGCACATTGTTGATTTGGTTCGGATAGTCCGAACGGCCGGTAGCCATAACCCGCACATAAGGCTCAGCCTCTTCGGGGAGAATTTCCGGCGTCGGGTTTGCCATCGCAAAGACAATAGGATCTTTCGCCATTTTGGCGACGTCTTCCCTTTTAAGTACACCGGGACCCGATACGCCGATAAATATATCCGCTCCTTCAATAACTTCCGACAGCGATCCTTGAATCTGCCGCGGGTTCGTATGCTCCGCATACCATTGCCAAAACGGATTGTCGTAAACGCCTTCACGCGTGATTGCACCTTGTCGATCGACACCAATAATGTTTCGAACACCTGCAGCCATCAGCATTTTGGTGCATGCCGTTCCTGCCGCGCCGACTCCGCAAAGCACGACTTTGCAATCCTCAAGCTTCTTGCCCACAATCTTAACGGCATTAAGCAATCCCGCCAAAAGCACCACCGCTGTACCATGCTGATCATCATGAAATACGGGAATATCCAGTTCCTCGATAAGCCGCTGTTCGATCTCAAAGCATCTAGGTGCAGATATATCCTCTAGATTGATTCCTCCGAACGTTGGCGATAGCGCTTTCACGATATTGACAATTTCATCTGTATCCTGTGTAGCCAAACATATTGGGAAAGCGTCAACGCCTGCTAACTGCTTGAACAACATTGCCTTACCTTCCATGACGGGCATTGCTGCTTCAGGTCCGATATTACCCAGACCAAGTACGGCAGTTCCATCCGATATGACCGCGACCGTGTTGCGTTTGATGGTGAGCGTATGGGCAAGCGACGGCTTTTCGTGGATCGCCATGCACACCTTGGCAACACCTGGTGTATACACCCTGGAGAGGTCATCTCGATTTTTAATGGGATACTTGGGATTCATTTCAATTTTCCCGCCCAAATGAAGCAGGAACGTTTGATCCGAAACATGAACGATTTTCACTCCCGCCAATGTACGGATGGCCGCGGCGATCAACTCGGTATGCTTGTTATCGTATACATTAATCGTGATATCCCGAACCGTGATGTTTTTATCCGTTCTGACGACGTCAATTGCTATAATATCTCCACCTGCATCACTAATGGCCGTAGCCACACTGCCGAACGACGCTTTATCCTTATCTAATTCCAGTCTCAAAATAATACTTGTATTAACTCCCGATGGGATTGACACGTTCTTCACCTCAAGCGATATCATTCTTTGTTCCTTGTATTTCTGTTTTCATGATATCGCTTTCAAAAGAAGACGTGAAGAATTTGACCATATTGGTACTTATGGTCTTTTTGGTCTTCACTTTGACTTATGATCTTTTATTCTCTTTCGTCCATACATACCTATTAATCGGGCGCCCAATCCCGCCATATTCAAGGTCTAACTTCACGTGCTTGTTCTTCTCCAAAAACTCCAGATAGCGGCGTGCCGTGACTCTTGCCAATCCTACTCCCTCGGCTACTTCTTCTGCGGATAACGATTTGGTCTGCTGCATCAGAAACAGCATAACTTGATTCATTGTCAGTGCTTGCAATCCTTTGGGCAAATCCATTTGTATGGAAACAGAGGGCGCTTTAGAAATCGGTTCGACTTCGTTTCCGTGCAAAAGTTGATCCAGTTCAACCTGCGTCAACGTCGATTCCTTGCCTAATCTTCTCTTCATCGTCCGATAATTTTCCAATGCCTCTTGAACCCGTTCAAATTTAAAAGGCTTCATGATATAGTCCACTGCCCCTTGCTGAAGCATCCGCTTAATCGTTGGAATATCATTAGCGGCCGTAATCACAATGGCATCCGTACCTAACTGTTCATTACGAATCTGCTGCAGCACTTCGGTTCCGTTTTGCCCCGGCATGTAAATATCAAGTATAACGAGGTCAGGCTTCAAATGACGAACTTTCTCAATCCCATCTATGCCATTAGAGGATGTCCCTACAATTTCAAAGCCGGGAACCCTCTCAACAAACTGTCTGTTCACTTCAAGAACCATCGGATCGTCCTCAATCAGTACGACTCTGTACATGAGTTTCTTCCTCTCTTGTCTGCATGGGGAAAGTAAGTATGAAGCTCGTCCCCACGCCAAGTGTGGACTCCACTTCCAGATGAGCCCCGCATTTGTTCACAATATTATGAATTAAATACAAGCCAATGCCCCTGCCTTCGCCCGCATTCGTCGAGAAGCCTCGCTCAAATTTGTGCTGTTTGGTTTCCTCACTCATGCCTTTACCATTATCCTCGACCAAAATGGATAATACCTCATCATCCTGCTCTATACTGATAAAGATCTCTTTCTTCCCATCCTTCTCCTTCAGGGCATCAAAGGCATTCTCAATCAGATTCCCCAAAATGACCACAACGTCGTGTTGATCCAAATGCTCCGGAAACCGCACTAACCTGCTTGCCCGGTCCAAACGAACGTCAATACCCAACTCTCTGCCGCGGCTGATTTTCCCCAAAAGTAAACCGGCCGCACTCTCATTCGCAATCCTGCTCGATACAAAGCTGCTAAGCTCGGATTGCGCTTCCACCGTTTCGAACAAATAGTCCAGCGCCTTCTGCTTATGATCAAGTTGAATCAAGCCTCCTATAGTGTGAAGCTTATTCATGTATTCATGATTCTGCACCCGAAGTGCATCAACAAATGCCCTCACTCCCGTCAACTCTTCAGCAATTTTCGTCACCTCCGAGCGATCTTGAAAAATAGCTACGGCGCCAACCACTTGTTGGCCTACTTTAATAGGAACCCGATTACTCAAAATATGAGCAGGACCAACATGCAGTTCTTGGTTGTAAATAGCATGGTTAAACTGCAAAATTTCTGGGAGCCTCGTATCCGGCAGCACTTCTCGAATAGGGCGTCCGAGTACTTCTCCTTCGATTTGAAGCATTTTTTTGGCTTTATCGTTAAAAACCGTGATGGATTCATGGCTGTCTATGGCAATTACGCCTTCATGCATCGCGTTGAAAGTGGCGGTTCGCTCTACGAGCAGCTGGGCGATTTCCTCAGGCTCCAAGCGAAACATCTGCTCCTTAATATGCCTCGAAAGCATCCACGAACCCCAAATCCCAAACAGCAAAGACAAGAATACCGTCACATATATTTGCCCCCTCATAGCGAGAATGATCCCGGATAGTCCCGGCACCAGCTTCCCTACCAATACGACACCAACTTGTTCGTGCTGCTCATTCATAACCGGTACAAAGGCTCGGAGAGCCGTCCCTTGCTCGCCTTTTGCCTTGGAAAGATACGTGTGCTCAGCAAATGCGGAATGCTCGTCCTCTCCCCGAGAAAGCTCCCCAATTCGAGAGGATGATGGGTGAGACCAACGAATGCCGTTCATATCCATGACAACGATATAGTCAACGTCATTAACAATTCGAAGACGTTCAGTAATCGGATTAATTTCCTGCCTTCGGGCCTCTTCCGTTAGCCCGTTAATAATTGAAGGTAATTGGGTAACCGTACGCGCTGTAACAAGCAGTCTTTGTCCAAGCTCTTGTTCTTGAAGATGGATTACACGGCCTATTAAAATGATACCGCCGATACAAATGGCAAATAGTACAATGCCGAACGACAGGATCGTGATTTTCCAATTCATGCGAAGCCCCTTGATCTTCAAAGCCGATCACCCACTTTCAGCTTGCCGTTAATTTCAAACATCATCCTACATTATGTTACACTGAATTTATTATACAGAACAATGGGGGTCTATATGAGAACGTTTATTGGTATCACTATGTTTCTTTTAATTGGCCTCCTGACAGCGTTGGGATTCGGTTTCTCCTGGCAATTGGGTAACGGTCCGCTTGTGGTTGATGATGAGCAGATCGGACTCGGCCAACAAACGATCATTCGATTCAGCTTTGTCGTGGCGGAGAATACACCCAAAGGATTAGCGGCTCAGAAATTTGCCCAATTAGTCAAAGCAAAGACCAACGACACCATTAAGGTAGAATTATTCCCCAATGGTACTCTATACAATGAAACCGATGAAGTTGGCGCTTTGCAGAGCGGCAGCATTCAAATGATCGCGCCAAGCTTCTCTAATATATCCGAAGTCGTTCCTGATTGGATGGCCATGGATCTTCCCTTCGTTTTCCACAACGATGAGGATGTAGCCAAAGCTTTCCAAGGCAAGATTGGCAGCATCCTGATGCGAAAGTTAGAACCGAAGGGTATCGTTGGTCTCGGTTTTTGGTCTAATGGTTTTCAGCAAATGACGTCAAACCGCGGTACGCTTGCTCATCCCGAAGATTTTCGAGATTTGAAATTTCGGATCCTTCCAAGCAAGATCATCGAATCCCAATTTCGGCTACTCAATGCGAAGACGGTCCCCATTCCTTTTAACCAAGTATATCGCAGCATGGAATCCGGTCAGGTAGACGGTGGAGAGAATACGATTTCGAACATTTACTCTAAAAAGCTGTATCAGGTCCAAAAATATTTGACCATCAGTAATCATGCCTATCTTGGTTATAGCGTGCTAGTGAATAAAATATTTTGGGAGAAATTATCGGCTGAGCAGCAAAAGACGA
The DNA here is from genome assembly GCF_001429545.1 of Paenibacillus sp. Soil787. GTDB lineage: Bacteria > Bacillota > Bacilli > Paenibacillales > NBRC-103111 > Paenibacillus_E. The sequence continues at coordinate 42,984 of NZ_LMSP01000005.1, read as the reverse complement.
TTAATGAAGCCATGCAGGAAACAACGATTTGGGCCAATCAAAATGCGGTCGAGATCAACCGTAAACAGTGGAACGAGTTACAGAAGATTGGACAGATGGACGTTCACCTCCTGACGAAAGAGGAACGGGATGAATGGCAGCAGGCGCTTGAGCCTGTTTATGAAGAAGCTCGATCGTACATTAGTAAAGAGCTCATGGATGCCGTGTACGAACTTAGACGCGAAAGCACTAAAGACTAAACAGGGTTATATTAAAAAAGGCGCTGCAGCATGAGAAGAGTCCATCTTATCTCTTCTCCCACTGCAGCGCCTTACTTATTACAAACCATTCACCAAGGATAAACGACTCCGTCGTCCTTCAGGACGAGCGCGTTTGTCAAGGTAGATGCGAAGCAAAAGTATAAAACTTATACTTTCTTATCTACGAACAAATTGCCGCTTCATATCGTAAGGAGGCACCGACTACAGGTAATTCATTAACTAAACCAAGTTGTTTAAACACATGCAAGCTGCTATTAACCGTCATTGCATTCATATGGGGATACTTATCGATCAACGCTTCACATATGTCTTTGACCGTCGTGTAGCTGCCCTGGGCATATAGAAACGTAAGTATTGCACACCGCTGCGGTGTTAAAGGTATGTTTTTGGCGTGCATCCGCTGCAGCGCTTGATTCAGATCATGCTGTACCATGATGGAAACCTCCTTTTCGATTTATCTCACGGTAATTCGCAGGTGTGCCGTAGTCCGAGAATACCCTAGTCAGCATATGCGTCGATTCCGGTGTCAGGGACATGAAATCCCAATAGCCGTCGGGTGTCTGCACATTCGTGTCAGGCGCTGGCTTCAAGGAGTGAATCATATCAGGGAATTTCATCGCATCGCGGATAGTTTATTTATAATAATTATTATATAATATCCATTTTATTTTAATTGAGAAGAGTTGTCAATAAACTTTCATATACCTTCTTTCTTCGATTGCTGGTTCCAACTGGACACTATTGCCCTTCCCTTACTCGTCCCTTTCTTTCCTGCGCTTGTTAGCTGCAATCTACATAGGTCAGTCCTTTAAAGGAACGTGCAGCCGCTATTTGTGCGAAAATAACCGAATTCAGGTTTAAGAGGAACGTAGATCCTCTATTTCGCAGTTTTTCCCTCCAGATTGCCATTATTGCACGAAATAGCGTACCCACGTTCCCCATAATTCAATATCTAGCGTATTTTCTCAAAATAGCGGAACGACGTTCCTCATAACTCTTCAATTCCTTCTAACTCGATTCGAGAAGTCAAGGATAAACGACTAACGAGCGCGTTTGACCTCCTAGTCTACATCCAGAAAATCCCCGAACGTAATTTGCTTAAACCTTTCTTTCCAAGGAGTACTGGCTTGCAAATTCTCATAAATCTCTTCCGCCTTTTGAATACACACGGATTGGACAATTCGGGCATATTCCATACATCCGGAATCGTGAATCATTTGCAAAAATTTATCTTTCTCTGCCAACAGAAAGTCGACGGTAATTTCACCTTCATAATATGCTTTCAATGGACTGAATGCCGCATCATCAATGGATAGTAAATACAACACAGGAAGCGTTCGTTTCTTACCAATCACATCGTTTTTCACATCAAGCCGAGTAAGATCTCTCATATCATTTTGAATTTGATGAATAAGGCCAATACAGTCAGCTAATTGATGAATCTGTTCAATGGTTTCCTCCGTACATGCAAGTAGGGAATAGCCCATGAAACAGGCAAGCTGGAATAAGGAACCTGATTTCTCTTGCGTCATCATCAGATAGTCATCTACGGTTGATATCGCATTAGTTATATCTTTTTGTTGGCCATTAATCGATCTCGAGATGATTTTACTTACCTCAACTAGCATCTTATCTTTGACCTGCAAGTGCCCCAATTCACCTACAAATCCCATGAACAGTGCCATAACAGCATTCAAGGTAACAGCTTGTGAACATTGCATCCACGGCTTACCAACCTGATCTTGATCCTGCAAATCATCCATAATGTCCAAAGTTAGAATGACCAGCTCTGTTACCGCAGCAAGTCGATAAATGTCAGGCGAGTCTCCTCCTAACATCTTGTGTGTGCAAATCGTGACCTTAGACCATGTACAATTTTCCTTTTCTTTGTCATCTACAAAAGATTTAAGCAGAGTATTTAAATCTTCTACATAAATATAGTCATCAATAACACGATGCATATGCTGCTGGATGTCCTGCATCATTTCCCCCCTAAGCCTGTGTGTAATATTTGCTCTTAATAAACTTCTCGAGTGCTTCTGTTCTTGATTTGGCGCCCCATTTATCGTAAATCTTGCGTAAATAATTATCGACGGTTCGCTTGCTCATGAAGATGCGTTCCGCAATTTGATCGTGAGTCGCTCCCTTAACCAACATGTTCATCATGAGTACTTCTTCCTCTAGTAACACACAGTCATCCTTGGTAGATTCTCCACTTAATTGCATCTGGTGAAAGAATGCTAGCGGCAGCATCGTATGACCATCCAACATACAATTCACCATATTTTTAATCGTTCGTTCGCTCGACTCCTTCGATAGAACGCCGCTTACTTTTATTTCAATCAGCTTATTCAAGATACCTGTAACATCGATTCCTGTGAAAATAACGATATGCATATTGGGATACCTATTTTTTAGCTGAGCAGCAACTTCTGTGCCGGATAGATCAGGAAGCTGATAATCTAGAAATACGAGACCTGGCTGATGCAGCTCCACTTGTTCCAAGCATTGTTTAGCATTAGAGACAACACCGATAACTTCAATACCATCAATCTCTTCTAATAACGTTTTGGTCGCACGGGCAAATAATGGATGATCATCGACAACCAGTGTCTTGACAACTTCAATCATGCTGAAATTACCTCCTTGGCGGGTATCATGATGATAATTTTCGTTCCGTTTCCGTTTTGTGTGTTAAGCTCAAAACGCCCACCCACGTGCAAGACCCTGCTCCTCATTTGTTCTAGCCCCATGCCTGATGCGCCAATCTCCAGATGAACTTTGTCTCTGTCACGAATTCCTACCCCGTCATCTTCATAAAATAAACAAAAATAATTGTCTTTTTCCGTGATTTGGAAGGTAACCTTGGAAGCCTGAGAATGCTTTTTGGCATTATTGAGCAGTTCTTGGACGATTCGGAATATGTGCCGTTTAATAAGCAAATCTTTGGTTTCGATAACAGCAGCATGTCCTGCTTGAAATTCAAGCTCAAATGGCGTTGAATATGACTCCTTCTCCAAATACATCTTTAGCGTTTGAATCAGACCTACCTCTTTTAGTAAATGGGGATTTAGCTCAAAGCAGCTTTGGCGCAGACTGGCATTAATCATTTCCACAAAATTATTCATATTTTTCAATTGTACCTGATCTTCTTGATGCATCGTTGGCTTATCTGCAAGAGTAGTTATTCTTCTTTTGAGAAAGAAAAGATCCTGCATCGTCGTATCATGAAGATCGCTAGCAATCCGAATACGTTCCTCTTCCTGAAGCTCAAACATGACCTTACGAAACCATTGAATATCCTGCGCTGCGTTTTCATTAGGAAGCTGGGAAGCAAATTGGTGCAATCTGGCTGTTAACTTGCGGATCAAGTGGACATTTTCCAAGCTAACTTCCAAATAGGTTGTAATCAGCTGCAGCCACTGCCTCTCTTCCTTCGCAAGCATCGTGTTCGTCTTTTTGCGTGTCATAATCAAATAACTCGTATACTCTTCATGGCTATTCATCTCTATGCACGTATAAAGCGGATGATCGAGCAAGGATGACGAGTTGACAAGCCGCTGAACTTCTGAAGAATCTATTTCCCCTTCGTAAATGATCTCGGTATCGTTGTTATGCTGGAACACAATGGCTCCACCCATCACCTGAAGAGTACCCACAATATCCACGAGAATAATCTCCTTCAACTCACGGAAGCTGGAGATGGTCCCAAGGTTTTTGGAAATTTTCTTCAAAGCCGATTGCAGGGCGAATTTTCTTGGGAACAAAAATGGTTCGAGCCGCGTTGTCAAATATTCGGCTGCATACAGCACCGTGGAAACTAGCAGTATCAACCCGACAAAAATGAACAGAATTTGTTTTTCGTCCACTACATGGCGAAATAAGAAAGCATATGCCCCAGTAAATAAACTGACCGGTAAAATGGCCAGCAGACCAGCGAATAAAAAACGCCGGACAACAAGACCTATATCATACAACTGGTTGGAAGCGATCAAGTAAGCAAAAGAAATGGGGAAAAATAAAATAATCCAGCTTGTGTACACAGCGTCCAAAATTCGATCTCCCGTGATCAATTGAGGGAGAAAGGAGATGCAGATGACCGGTAAAAATGAGATCATCAATGAAAACCATACACTCTTTATAATGCTAGACATGTAGGATTGTTCTTTGCGAACTTTGTTATACAGAATGGTTAAAATATACATATTGAATAAAAATACGATCACGAAAAAAATCAAGGTAGCTGAGGCATCATAATAATGAATCGAGTATGCCATCGAGGGAAAGATGTAAAGACATCTTATACCAAATCCAATGGCAGAAATCGAATACAAATATTTCAAAATCCTCGTCGACAATTCCATATTGCCTTTTTCCTTGAAAAAGACAGCCAAAAAATGATAAAAGACAATCGGCAAAACCATCATAAAGCTGGCAATTGCAATCTTCCCTATTACATCTCCCCTCACGGAAGCTCCTAGACTCATATAAATGATAGCCATGGTCAAAAATACAGCCGAGAGCAGCCTAGCTGATGGAGAACGGCGCACTTTTATAAAAATGAAAACCGCCATGAACAGACACACGAATTCCTCTACTAGCGGAATCAGATCGTAGACAGTAGTGCTGTTGATGTTAACCTCGGCCATGTACTCAAGCCCGTCTCTTGAAATCAACAACGTATGAGCTTGTTCTATAATTCTCCATTTTTGAACGGACGGGAATTCATCGGGAAGCTTGCCGTCTACTTGTTTGACAATATCCCCTACTTTAACGTCTAGCTTCATGCTGGCGCTTTCCTTATCCAACTCGTTAATCACCCATTGTTGCTGTGGAGTTAATTCAAGATATATCCCGATATAGGGGAAATTAAATATAAGGGACGAACACCAAATCTGCAACGCGAGGAATATTGACACTAACAACCCGACCACAAACTTACTTTTCGTCATATTTTCCCCTCCATGTTCCATTTTATTTGCTATAATATTTTTGTAGTACATTCGTCTGGGAAGGTGGTGATCTCAATGCTTACAATCCAGCTAAACCCGCAGTTACATCGGGCCGTACATATCTTGAAAAAAGGCGATTCACACGAAGTTGAAAGCACTTCCATGGATAAACTATCCTTATCGAAAGAAGAGTCTTCCGCACTGGATAGAACTTTTAGTCACACTGCAATTACTAGACAGAAAGAACTAACAGTACTTAATGGTAATTGGACTTGATCCCTAGCATTATTTTACCAAATAAAAAAAGGATTGTATAATTAGCAACCCGCTAATCATGCAATCCTTTTTTTCGTCTTCATGCAATTCCTTTTGCATGTTTTGCACAAGTATGAAAAATAGGTTGAAATCAGTGAAATGATTTATGTGATGCTCCAATAACAAGTTAACATTATGATAATAAGTATATATATGGAAAAACACACTTGAATCTTATTATGGATGAGAAGAAAGGAGCTCAAGGTATGAAAGATAAAATAATGAGTCGATGGAGTACCTATGACCCCTTCTATATCGAACTAGCTGATAAAAAGATCGTCGATATTGTCATCACCCATCATGCCCATAGTCGGTGGATTACTCGTGTGGAAGGTGAACAAACAAAGCTTGAGGATATATGTAATTATTTGTGGGATAAACTTAAGAGCGGCAAAATAGCATCCTACTACCGCAATGAAGAAGACGTATACGTTATCGATGATGATTTACTAATGGTTGTTCAATTTACCGTGGCAGAGAATGAAACCGATCTGCTAGGCAAGCCTTTACATAGAATGATTATCATCACCTTCCTCGGATTTATGTCCAAAACCATGGAATTGCGTGACTTAAGAGCCTACTATTCTTGGCTGCGCCATTCCAGGAGAATGACGCTGATGAAGAATAGCAGGAAAAAAAGATAACAGATGTAAAACATCCTTAAAGTAGCCAGTTCTCCATCTCACCCCAACTTAACGATGAAAAACATCGTTACAGCCTCGCTTAGCGCACAAAAACTGCTTTCTTTCCGTTCCCTAAGCCGTCCCGAAAGTAACGCCCAGTTCCCGAAGCCGCTTGCGGTACGCGATGCTCAAGCGATCTGTATTCAGATGCAGCTCCGCCTGAAGATCGAGCGGCAGCAGCTCAGGCTTCTGGTTTTCGACCATTTCACGATCCTGCTCAATGAGCAGATCTTGGAACTGAACGAAAACCTCGTCAGGTTCCTCATAAGCATAGTTCCTCTGCTTTAACATGAACGCTTTGCTCGTCTGCTCCGTTTCCGGCAGCACCATCAAGAACAACCGGAAGATGTGATCCGAATCGCGATCTCTTTTGGTAAAAGCGACACAGAGCGGACCGAACACTTCGTATACGTATCGGCTATGTACGCCGCGCCCCGTTCCATCCGGATCGGGTTGATAGACGACGATTTCCTCTGAAGTAAGGACACCGTCCTCCTCATTAACCTGATAATCGCCAATTTCGGCGAATTCACTATCACCCAGCAGACCCTCATGTACAAACATCAGGTGGGATACGTCGAGGAAGTTCTCTATAATACGAGGTCCTGCAGCTTGCAGGGTGTAAGGTCCCATGATGACTTCTTTGAAGCCGTCAGGGATAAACGAACTTACTTTTGGTAGAGAATGAACAGGTTTACCCAAGCTCACCCAAATGAACCCGTGTGCCTCTACACTTGTGTAAACGAACGCTTTCGCCTTGGAGGGAATCGCCCGATCAGCAGGCAGCGACGGAATTCGCGTACAAGTACCGCAGCCGTTGTATGACCAACCGTGGTAAGCACAGACGAGTTCATCCCCCTTCACTTTGCCCAGCGATAACGGTACTCCCCGATGTATGCATAAGTCTTTGAAGGCGTGAACGCCTTGCGAAGTGCGGAATACAGCCACTTTTTCACCTAACACAATGACAGGTATAGGCTTATCTAACAGATCTGACGACAATAACACCGGATGCCACTCATCAATCAAAGCAATATCTTGTATCGTCATTGTCGTAACATCCTCTCACACCTATTTAGGAATGACACCCTTAATGCCCTTAACAAACCAGGTTGTGCCCAGAATCTCTTCGTCAGTCATCTTTTTACCCTGTTCAAAACGCGTCTTGCCATCTTGATCCACGATAGGTCCTTGGAATACTTCGAAGGTACCGTTCAAAATATCTTGCCTCTTCTTCTCAACAAGGGCCTTAACGTCGGCTGGCACATTTTTACCTAGTGGAGCTATATCTGTAATGCCGTCTTTCATGCTTCCGAAATATGCGCCGGATTTCCAAGTCCCGTCCATGACACTTTTAACCGTCTGCACATAGTAAGGTCCCCAGTTCCATTTCGGGTTCGAAATATACGTCTCTGGCGCAAATCGGCCCATATCCGAATCGTTTCCAATCCCCCACACTTTTCGTTCCGCTGCCGCTTGAATACTTGCAGGTGAATCTTGGTACGCCGCCAAAACATCAACGCCCTTATCCAGCAAAGAAATCGCAGCTTGCTTCTCTGTCGCCGGATCGAACCAAGTATTGCTCCAAACCACAGACACATCAATGTCCGGATTAACGCTTTGTGCGCCAAGGGTAAAAGCATTAATGGTATAAATAACTTCTGGAATTGGGAATGCGCCGACATAACCTATGTGATTGTTCTTAGTCATTTTACCGGCCGCCATACCTACGAGATAAGCACTTTGGTATTCGCGCCCCATGTATGTCCCTAGGTTAGGCAGTGTTTTATAGCCAGTTGAATGTAGGAATGTGACCTTCGGGTGCTTTTGAGCTACGTTGTACATCGGGTCCATATAACCAAAGGATGTTCCGAAAATGATATCGTTCTTCTGTGCCAACTCTTCAAAAACACGCTCCGCATCAGGACCTTCAGGAATATTTTCAACTGTTGTCGCTTTGATGCCGAGTTCTTTTTCCATCATTAAACGGCCTTGATCGTGCTCGTAGGTCCAGCCTCCATCACCGGGAACTCCGATATAGACAAAGGCGACTCTAGGCAGCTTTTTCTCAGTTTGGAGTGTTGCATTGGCAGCTGGGGTTGAAGCAGGGGACGCATTAGGTGCGGTCGTGGTGCTAGTCGTAGTTGATTGTCCAGAGCAAGCGGTTAGGATCATAAGTAAGATAGCTGTTAAGGAAAACATCCATTTTTTGGTCATAATGGTTTCTACCCCTCTCTTTTTATCGACAAACCACATCTTTCTACTGCTCTGAAAATGCCTTCGTAGCCCGTGCATCGGCATATATTGCCGCACAGTGCCTCTTCGGCCTCCGCCCTAGTCGGGGTAGGATTCTCTTCCCATAAAGCCGTAAGCGTAACGACCATACCAGCGGTACAATAACCGCACTGCAGCCCTCCTTCCTCTAACATAGCTTGCTGAACGGGATGCAGCTCTTCCCCTGCCGATATCCCCTCAATGGTCGTTACTTCCTTTCCCGCCGCTTGATAAGCCATAAGCAAACAAGAATTAACGGGTTTACCATCAAGCAGTACCATGCAGGCCCCGCATCGCCCTATCTCACAAGAAACTTTGGTTCCTGTTAAAAGCAAGTCATCGCGCAGGATATCCGACATCCTTTTGGAAGCAGGGACAGGTACCGAGACAGCCTTGCCATTAATGGAACATTCAAGCACATAAGTTGTATTAATCAATGGCCTCCACCCCTTCTAACCAGTCGATGGACTGCACGATGTTTTCCGGTGAAATTGGGAGCCGATTTACCCAGATACCCGTTGCTTGCCGGACCGCTGCGGTAATGGCCGGGGCCAAGCCGACGGAGCCGATTTCGCCAACCCCACGCGGGCCAAATGTGTCACTCTCGGGTAAATCTTCGATCGCTTCTACCCGAATGGTATGAGGGCTATCCTTGAAGGTTGGCACCAAGTACGTGTCCAAATTGTGCCGTACGTATTTGCTCTCCTTCATGACGGCATCCTCAGTTAACGTATATCCCAACGCCATTACGCTGCCGCCCTCGATCTGTCCGAGGAACCCCATCGGATTAATGACAGGACCGGCTGCAATGACGTGATCGGTTTGCAGTACCTTCACTCGCCCCGTCAGCATGTTCACTTCCACTTCCACGATGACGGATGCGTAGGAGTATAAATAATGAGCGCCGACCAGCCCTTCCGGCGTCGTCGGGTAGTCGAACTCCGTATGCGCGATGATTGGCTTGGCTGCTGCATCCGCAGCCTCCGCCAACTCCGCATACGTTACAACCGGCGTGCCCGATTCATCGCCTTTGCGATGAATTCCGCCTGCGCCGGTTGCCAGTTCTTCGGCTGCGAGGCCGGCGAGGGCAGACGCCTGCTGAAGCAGCGCCTGCACGAACGGCGGCTTCAGCCGCTGCAGTGCGCGCCACATCATCGTGGTGGCGCGTGAAGCGGTGCTGGATCCGCTGCTCGGCACGCGATCCGTATCGCCGATGACGATGCGGATGTCTTCGGCGGCGCAGCCGAAAAAGTCTTGCAGCATCAACGTGAGCGCTGCATAGAGCCCTTGCCCGAACTCCTCGAAGCCGAAGGAGGCCTGGATCTTGCCCTCCGGCGTAAGCTCGATGCGGCCGCCGGAGTGGTCCGGGATGCCTAGGCCGAGCCCGGCGCCGTGCATCACCATCGCTGCGCCGACGCCCCGGCGGATCCACGGGGCTTGATCTTCGCCTTTGTCTTTCCGCTCGTCACCCTGCTGCCTCTCCGCTTGATCCTGTTGCTCCTCGCCCCCGCCCTGCTGTACCGCTCCTTCGCCTCCCTGCTCCGGCTTCCCGCGCTTCGCCCATAGCGGCGACTCCTTCACCTTGCTCCACACTTGGTTCGCGCCCTCGGTTTGCACAATCTGCTGCCCCATCGGCCCCGGGTCACCCGGAGCACGCAAGTTCAGCTTGCGCAGCTCCCAGGAGTCCATTCCTAGCTTCTCGGCTAACCGCTCGATTTGGCTCTCAATGGCAAAAATCACCTGATTGCCGCCAAAGCCCCGAAACTCACCGGATACGCCGTTATTCGTATATACACTCGTCCCCTGAATATCTACATTCGGAATGTTATAAGGTCCTATCGCATGTTCCGTAGCAAAATTCAATACCTCACAACCCAAGGTTGCATAGGCACCTGTATCCGCAAGAATGCTGACTTGATGCGCGACGAGTCGTCCCTCTTGATCCACGCCGGTCTTCATCCTAATCCGCATCGGATGCCGTTTGATACCAGATATGACAGATTCACGACGCGAATTGTGCATCTTGATCGGAGATCCCGTCTTCAGTGCCATTAAGGCACCGAACGGCTGCACATTGAGTTCATCCTTACCGCCGAACGATCCGCCAATCGGACTAGATACTACCCGAATTTGCTCTTCTGCCATCCCTAGAATCCGTGAGAGCTGCATCCGATCCTTGTAGCCATGCTGCGTCGGCGAATAAACCGTCAATCGGCCGTCATCCTCTGGGATAAATAAACCGCCCTCCGTTTCCATATAGGTGTGCATTTGACGAGGTGTAAAGTACGTCTCCTGGGCAATATGCGCACACCCCTCGAACGCCGCTTCCGCCTCCCCATGCTTCAAGCTAGTTCGGTGCAGCAGATTGCCATCGGGATGCAGCATAACAACGCCCAGGTCTAGCGCCGTTTCCGGATCATCAACAACAGGCAGCGGCTCATAAACAACCTCGATCAAGCTAAGCGCATATTCAGCGATCTCTTCCGTATCCGCAGCTACCGCCGCCAAAGCGTCTCCAATGTAACGAACCCGATCATGACAGAACACAGGCTGATGCGGGAAGGCAATGCCGAATAAATTCATACCCGGCACATCCTCTGCCGTTATCACGACGCGCACACCCGGTGTCATGACCGCCTTGCTTGTATCGATGGAAAGAATCCATGCATGAGGGTAACGACTGCGAAGCACCTTCCCATGCAGCATGCCGGGTGCGGTTAAATCCGTGAGATATCGGAGCTTTCCGGTTACCTTCTCTTCACCGTCAGGTCGGATAATCCACTTTTTCGCATACACATCACGATTTAGGAGCATCCGCTCCGCCCCCTTTTTGCCACGCTTTATAGCATTCAGAAACGATGAGATTCGCCGCCGTCTGCTTGCGATAAGTTACACCGGCATAATCATCAGCCACAGCATCTAACTCCGCGAACACGCCCTTATGCAGATACTTCAGAAGCTCCTTGGATAAAGGCTGACCAATGGCAGCTGCCTCCAGAGTCTTAAACCTTGCAGGAACAGCGTTTCCTCCACCCGCAGCTAGTGCAATGCTTGTGAGGGTTCCATCCGTACCTAGCGCCACCCTCCCAGCTACCGTTACAACTGATGGGGTGAACGCTTCTCTGCGTCCCACCTTTAGATAAAACTCGTAGATACTTCCCTCTTCCGCATTCATCTGAGCTGCTATTGGCAGCACAATCCCAGTCATTACCTCGTTCTGGCTCGAAATCGGACTCTCCAGCCACTCCATCAGCGCCAGAGAACGTTCATTCTGCCCATCCGAGCAAATGATTTGGGCATCCATGACAAGCAATACAGGAATGAGGTCCCCCGTTCGTGACATTACGTTGCCTCCTATAGAGGCTAAATTACGAACAGATGGCGCTGCGATCTCCGAGCAGGCTTGCACTAGGAGCCCGCATCTTTGCCTAACCAGCTCATTTTTCATCAAATCAGCTAAACAAAGGGCTGGCCCTACAAGAATTCTCCCTAGAGAATCGACCGTTAATCCCGAGAGAGATGAAATATTTCCAAGGCTAATCAGATGCTGTGGGATCGGTGAATGGCCGTTTTCCCAGCGAGTACGCAGCCAGGTTCCCCCAGCAATAAGTACCGAGTCATCTCCCCATTTATGCTTCAAACGCATGGCTTCCTCTACGCTCGTAGGCTGCCATACGGAAGGCTGCTGCTCTGGTAGCTGATACAAAGGAACTGACATAAACAACCCTCCTAAGAGTTTGTCTTTAGAAAAACTGGCTTCGTAACCGTTACTCTTTTTTCCGAGAAAACTGGTTTCGTAACTGTTACTGCGCACTTTTCGTTGGAACTGCCTGCTTTTGAGGAACGACGATCCTCTATATTAGGTAAAAGCGCCCAATCATTCGAATTCGCGGAACGTGAGTACTTAATTGAGTAAATTCGTGCTCTTTTAAGGCAAAAACAACGAAATAACGAATCGTCGTTCCTTTTCCTCATGAAATCGAACGTTTCTCGGTAAATAGCGAACCCACGTTCCCCGAATAATTTTCACAGTCATAAATTCATCTCATGTCACTCATTCCATGCAGCTCATCTCATGTCACTCATTCCGTGCAGCTCATTCCATGCAGCTCATTCCATGTCACTTATTCCATGCAGTTCATTCCATGCAGCTCATYYCATGTCACTCATTCCRTGCAGCTCATGCCATTATTCATCCTATGCCCATCAAACACCATCTACTTTACTTACCCACCATCACTCAAAAGCCATCCGCATATAAATTAGATATACTATAAACAATTTTCAAAAACCGCGTCAACTTACTTAACACCATTTTGTGTTTTTGTATAAAAAATAGCGCATTATTAGTAATAATGCACTCATCCCCTCTTTTATGTCATTTAAGTTTACATACAATGGAGCAAATATATTTTTTTCGCCTGTTCATAACGATCCAATGTATCAACATCCATAAATTTCACCTGGTTATCCTCTTCCACAATTTGACCACGGAATGCAGGTAAGTGAAACAAGGATCGCGCTCCGGCATCCCCTTCCAAGGCAGCAGCAGCCGGCCACATCCCTCGCCCCAAAATAACAGGAGGCTTCGGCATCCCCTTATCCCCGCTGGCGATATAATCGTAACCCGCTTCCTTATTAAACGCATTCATAAGTCGTAATAGCATCTGACCATCTACGAAAGGCTGATCCGCCAACAGGACTAAGACGCCATCTGCACTCATCTCTTCTGCCACCTGGATCCCCGTGCGCAGTGAGTGCGCCATCCCGCTTTCAGCGTTCGCACATCTCTCAATACGGCATCTGCCTAATAACATATGCATGTGAACTTCTTTTGGCAACCAATCCAAGGAGTCACCAACACGTACGACAACAACCACACTATGCAGTTCAGAATGAAGAGCTTGCAGTAAAGCAACACCGCCAAGCCGTACTCCTTCGACCATTTCTAGCGATTGCTTCGCTGTCCCCATCCGTCTGCTGCTGCCTGCCGCCAAGTACACGCCAACGATCTTCTTCTTCACAATGCTCACCAAGGGCGGCAGCTTTGGATATCTCGCCCCATGGCTACAGCGGAGGTCCACTCTGCAGTCGTGCGAACACCACGCTTCATACGTATCAATTCAGCTGCTATGCTGACTGCATTTTCAACAGGGCCTTCCGAGCCAATGTCTAAACCAACGGGATAATGCAGCCAATCCGGCCGCTCTAGTCCTTCAAGCATCTTCTCTGTTCGAACCCTCGAACCCATGATACCGAGATAACGCAGTCTTGACTCCATAGCTCCTCGTACGAAGGCTGAATCCTTCTCAAACTGGTGACTCATGACGATGACGTAATCCTGCTCATTCAGCTCCAGTTGTTCCACCAATTTCTCAGGGAAAGCCACAACCGTCTCCAACCCCGGAAAAAGCTCCTCATTGCAGAAAGCTTCCCTCCAGTCCGCTACCACCACGCGAAACCCAACACTGGCCGCCATTTGAGCAAGCGGAATCGCATCTGGATTCGCCCCAAACACAATAACCCTCGGCTTCGGCGTAAACAGCGAGACATACCCAGCGTGTCGATCAGATGGCACTCCCTCAACGGGATCACACAACGTATAGGTTATATTCGAATACCCATCCGAGAATGTGCGCAGCAGCTGTACGGACTCCCCGCGGTCCAAGCTGGCTTTTGCCGCCAGCAGGTTAACAAGCAGTTCCCCGGAAACAGGCTCCAGCAGGATACGAATCAACCCGCCGCACCCAATCGTTTCGCCCCAGCCGAAATCGTCCGCCGGTCTCATGTCGTACTCCACCATTTGCGGTTTTTGCGACTCCCATACAGCAGGTACATATGAGGATAGATCTGCTTCCAAACAGCCGGGAGAAATATTGCCTAGCGAGCTTTCATCCGCCATCAGCAGCATAACTGCTCCTTGCTTGCGATAAGCATGGCCCTCCACATGAATAACCGTCGCTAATACACGCGCCTGCGCATTACTCTCCACCGCTTGCAAAATGTCATAAGCCTCCATCACTCATCGCACCTCGCTTATGGATTTATTCTCCTACCAACCGATGGCTAAACCGTCGCCCCGAGGATCGGCAGCACCGCTCATGAAACCCTTCTCATCAATCACAATACCCTGCGCTTGCCCCATAATCCCATCCCAAGGGTTCACGGGTTCAACTCGATGCCCCCATTTTTTCAAACGCGTATACACATCGCCGTCCAGACGGTGCTCGAGCTTCAACGCATCGTCATCTTCCCCCCACGTACGGCCGTATACCCAACGCGGCAGCGATATAGCTTCTTGAATGGACAAACCATAATCCAGCACGCCAGTGAGTATGGAAAGCTGTGTTTGTGGCTGGCCTTCTCCACCCTGTGTCCCAAAAAGCATGTAAGGTTTCCCCGCTTTGCTCACCATGGCAGGCATTAGCGTATGAAACGACCTTTTATTCGGCTCTAGAACGTTCGCACACGCAGGATCCAGTGAGAAAAAAGAACCTCGATTTTGCATAATAATGCCCGTATCGCCTGGTACGTAAGCAGCACCGAAGTCGAAATACAAGCTTTGGATAAATGAAACCGAATTCCCTTCATCATCAACAACAGCCGCATAAGCCGTATCTTGCCCGATTGCTGGTGAGAGGTGTTCACTCACCTTGAGAGGTTCTGCCTGAATCTCATTCCAGAGCTCCGCCGCATAGGCTTTTGAAAGCAGGCGCTCCAGCGGAATTTCCCGAAAACGAGGATCCGTCAAGTAAAGATCACGGTCTTTGAACGCCTTTTTGATCACTTCTGACATGATATGATAAAAGTTCGCGGAGGCCCGCGGAACGCTGCTTACCTCTATATTTTCCAGCATATTCATCATCATGAGCGCCGTGAATCCTTGTGAATTCGGCGGCATTTGATAAATGTCATACCCACGGTAGGTTGTCGAAAGCAATTCCACCCATTCTCCCGAATAAGTACGGAAATCATCTTCCTGCAGCAATCCGCCATCCCGCTGAATGCTATCAATCATAGTTTGCATCAAGGAACCCTTATAAAAGGCCTCTTTACCTTCTCGTTGAACGATACGTAACGTTTGGGCCATATCTTTCTGAACAAGACGATCCCCTTCCTTCAAAAGCTCGCCATTCGCCATATATAAGGCACTCAGCTGCTCGGAAGCCCGAATGAAAGCCTCGTCTTTGCGCATCCAAAAAAACAAATTACGCGAGATAGGAAAACCGTTTTCCGCATAAGCAATCGCTGGATCAAACAGCTTCTCCCACGGCAGCTTCCCGTATTTCTCCCATACTTGCCACCAGGCATCGACCATGCCCGGAACGGTTATCGCGCTTAGAATTCCTCTTTGGGGAATCGTATTTAACCCTTTATCTTTGTAAAAATCAGGCGTCGCCTGCGCAGCTGACTTCCCGCTTCCATTAAAGCCCGTAAAGGTGCCCGCCGCAGCATCGTGCATGAGGAAAAAGGCATCGCCGCCAAGCCCCGTCATATGTGGGTAGGTGACTCCTAATGTCGCACTGATCGCAATCGCGCTATCAAACGCATTGCCTCCCTGCTGCAAAATGGCACTTCCCACACTGCTAGCCAAATAATGAGGCGTAGCAATCATGGCACGCTCGGCTCGAGGCATAATGTTTAACATGGCAGCCCCTCCTCTTTACGAGCATATAACGTTAACGCTGCTTGCAAAGCCTTGCCGACTGTAATATCGGCTCCGTGCCATAGAAGAACGGCTTCCAGTGCACCGAGCACGTGGAGCACGTTTTTTTGATTACAGCTAAAGCCCATCGTGCCGATTCGCCAAATTTGACCCTTCAGAGGTCCGAAAGAACTGGCGATTTCAATCCCGAAACTATTTAACAGCATCGAACGCACGGATTCACCAGCGATTCCGTCTGGAATACAGATGCAAGTCACAACTGTCAACTTACAGTCTGGATTTCCATATAGCGATAAGCCCATTGCTTGAAGACCTGCAACTAACGCAGCCTCATGTCGTTTATGACGATAAAATCGCTCCTCTAGGCCTTCCTGCAGGACAAGACGCAGACCTTCGCGCAAAGCGTACAGCATCGAAGTTGCCTCCGTATGATGGTTGAGCCGTTTCGGACTCCAGTAGTCTTGAAGTTGGCCGAGGTCGAAATAGTTGCTCGCGACCGGCTTCCCAGCTGACACCGCTGAGCCTTTCTCACGCAGTCCCCGTTCAATGGTTTTGCGCCGCAACACCTTGGCTTCGACTCGCTCGTTATACGTAATTGGCGACATCCCGGATGGGACAGATAGACACTTTTGCGTTCCGCCGATTACAGCATCCAGCTGCCACTCATCAGTCTTAACCGGAACTCCGCCAATCGTAGCGACGGCATCAACAACGAGCAGGGCATCCACTTCACGACAGGCTGCTCCGATGCCATCAAACGGTTGGATACAACCCGTGGAGGTTTCGCCGTGGACGATCGCAACGATGCTCGGTTTTTCCCGATGTACGGCAGCGATGATTTCCTCTGGGTCGAACACCGTGCCCCATTCTCTCTCCAGCAGGACAACCTCAGCACCGCAGCGCTCCGAGATTTCGACGAGCAGATTGCCAAAGCGGCCATAAATAGGAACAAGCACCTTGTCCCCCGGTTCAATCACACTCACAAGAACAGCCTCAATGCCAGAACGCGAGGTGCCATCTATCGGAAAAGCCCATTGATTTTTGGTTTGAAATACATCGCGAAGCATTTCCATGGTTTCATTCATCAATTCAGTGAATTCAGGATCGAACTGTCCCAGAATCGGATAAGACATCGCCCGCAGTACCCGCGGGTCGACCTCTACAGGTCCAGGGGTCATTATCGTTCGCAGCGAGGGCGACAAGTCTTTATAAGATTTCATCTACTTTCCCCCCATAGCCATATTGGTATAACACATGCACTAGTACTTGGAAACCAGCGACCAAATCGGCCGGTTCCGTAAACTCATCAGGACTGTGGCTAATACCTGCCCGACTTGGAACGAAGATCATTGCCGTCGGACATATGGGCCCGAACAGCTGAGCATCATGCCCTGCCCCACTCGGCAGCCGCATGCTCTGGAGCCCATGGGCATCGCAGACAGCTTCAATTTCTGCCGAAATCCCTTCATGCATAGCCACTGGCGAAGCATGTAAATTTTCAATTGTATCTATTTGAAGATCTCTTCGCATCGCGATTACTTCGAACTCAACCAGCAATCTCGTACGAAAAGCATCCATCTTCCACTCGTCAGTATGCCGAATATCCAGCGTAAATTCAACTTCCCCCGGCACCACGTTCGACGTTCCCCGCTTCACTTCCAAACGCCCAACGGTAGCTACAAGCGGCTCACCCTCCTGCAGCGCCAGACGTTCCGTCAAAGCCACCATTTCAGCAGCTCCTGCAAGAGCATCTTTTCGCATCGTCATCGGAGTCGTCCCGGCATGATTCGAGGTCCCCTTTACCACTACAGTCAACCGAATCTGACCTACGATAGCTGTTACTACACCGATCTGTTTCTGCTTATACTCCAGAACAGAGCCTTGCTCGATATGAATCTCCATATACGCTCCAATACCTTCGCGCTTCGCAGGTTGTTCACCTACACTTGCCGTGTCGAATCCAGCTTGCTGCATCGCCTCAAGCAGAGTCACACCTTCTAGATCAACAATCCCCGAAGCTCCATTCAGCGACCTCACACCCGTCACATGTCCTGAGCCCCAGTAAGCTTGCGGGAAGCGACTTCCCTCTTCTTCACAAAAAGAAACCACTTCTAGAGTTCGCTTCGGTGTCCCATAAACCGCCTTCAAATAACCAAGTGCCATCATAGAGGCTACTACGCCGTATGCCCCATCGTATTTACCGCCATTTTTCACCGTATCTACATGCGAACCTGTGAGAACCGATTTCAAGGCTTGGCTATTCCCTTGCAGTTTACCAAATACATTACCAACAGCATCGAAGCCTGCTTCCAGCCCCAACTCATGCATTTTCCGGGTAAGAGCCTGCTGCGCCTGCAGCCATGGCTCCGTATATAGCAAACGGGTAACTCCCCCGCCTGAGTCAGCCCCATAAGAGGAAAGCCTCTCCAGTACATCGAGCATCTGCTCGGCGTATTGGGACAGCAAATCCAGCGAGTTTGGTGTCATTTTAGCCACCTTCCTCACCTCCGATCACGGCTGAGCGGCGCAACCAAATCCCGTCTGCTTTCTCCGCTACCCCTTCGCCAAGCTCATAGACCTTAGTACCTCGTAAGAAGGTCGCCCTCACTCGACATCCGAACTCTTTTCCTACATAGGGACTATGTTTATGGCGGTAAAATAAATCACTTTCCTGAAGCGAATAACTCAGCTTCATATCCACTAGAGCTAGATCAGCGTCCGCACCTACAGCGATTTCACCTTTGCGGGGATGCAGCCCAAACCGCTTAGCCGGCTCCAGAGAAAGCATCCGCGACAACATAGGCAGCGGCACCTCTCTGCGTAGGCAGCCTTCGTCCAGCATGAGCTCCAGCGAGCTTTGCGCGCTGGATATCCCGCCCCACGCCTCAAAGAAATCCCCTTGCTTCATATGCGTTGGGCAAGGTGAGTGATCCGAGGCGAGGATGTCCAGCTGCCCAGCTGCCAGCGCGGCCCACAGCTGAGCTTGATCTTCGGGTGTGCGCAGCGGAGGCGCACATTTGGCAACTGGACCTAGCCGCTCCAAATCGGCGCTAGTAAGCACTAAATAATGCGGACACGTTTCCACCGTGACGTCCAGCCCTTTGGCCTTCGCCTCCGTGATGGCGTGCACAGCTTCCGCGCTGCTAATATGCACGAAGTGCAGCTTGCAGCCCGTCTCCTCGGCGTAGAGCAGTGCGCGATTCACCGCTTCCAGCTCCGCTGCAATTGGTCTCGTCGCGACGAAGTCCAGCGGCTCGCGCCTGCCTTCCTTCACAGCTTGCGCAGCCAGCTTGGATACCATCTCCTCGCTTTCGGCATGAAGCGCTAACACCATACCCAAACGGGCAATCTCCTTCATTCCCTCCAGGAGGGTCACATCGTCCACTTCAGCGAATATATCTTCCCCTTCTCCGCCAGGACAAGACATGAACGCCTTAAATCCAATGACGCCAGCTTCAGCCAGCTCTTGAAGATTGCCCGCATTGCCGGGAACAAGTCCGCCCCACAGCGCATAATCGACCAAGGAATGTCCTTCAGCCGCTTCCAGCTTCCGCTCAAGCGCATTTAGCCGAACCGTTGGAGGCACGCCATTCAGCGGCATGTCAATATAAGTCGTGCATCCGCCAGCCGCAAGCGCCGCTGATCCGGTAGCAAAGCCTTCCCAGTGACCGAGTGCCGGCTCATTGAAATGAACATGCGCATCAACCATCCCCGGCATAATGTGCAAATGCTCCGCATCATAGACAGGTGTATCCTCCGAGTATGTGAGGTTTTCGCCTAGCGCAGCGATTTTGCCGTCTTGAATACCGATGTCTAACTGGCGTACTTCCTCTCTCAGGACTACGGTACCCTTCCGAATTACGAGGTCAAATTGGTTAGTCATACGAAACCCTCCCTCGGAGTCTTTCATGCTGCAGCCATCCTGCCAGCGTTAACTTCCTCGATATGTGTTATAACCCCATGGCGCGATGAGCAGCGGCACATGATAATGAGCATCTTTAGCCGATATGCCAAACCGAACCGGTACTTGATCCAGGAATGCAGGCTCTGCAAGGTTAGCAGAGATTCCTCTGAAATAATCTCCTATATGAAAGACCAGCTCATAAATTCCCGGTATAAAATCATCCCCGCTAAGCATCGGCCCCTGAAGGCGTCCATCCGCATTCGTCACTTCCGAGCGAAGCAGGTCTGAGCGCCCTTCTTGCAGACGGAACAAATCAATTCGCACTCCACTAGCCGGTCGTCCACTGCTAATATCCAGTACGTGCGATGTTAAACCAGCGATCATAGGCCCTCCAGGTCTCTCTTTGTCATGGAAAAGCCTTGGAAACCATACGGCGGTCTAGGCTCTGTAAACACCTTACCTTCACCAACGGAAGCTTGCTCCAGAATCGTTTCCCATGTGCGATTGTTAGACTCAAAGCGAATTTCTTGTAATTGAGGAAAACGAGTGAGCGAGCGCTGCCCGATTCGATAAATGAGATTTTGGATCGACGGTGAATGTTGTTCATGAAATACGGTATGCGCAATATCCCGAATTTGCTCAGCTGCCACATAGCGTCCGAGATCAGAGTCCAGTGCATCCGCCACTTCTTCATAACTCCAAGCAATGTCTAAGAAAATAAATAAAGGACGGTCAAAAGATTCCGGAAGCGTCGTATACTCATCTCGAACGAAGCCCGCGAAGGAACTTCCTTTTACTTTAATCAGCTTCAAGTCAGCTATGCCGCCTGCAAGATCTAGGGTAGCGATCCCCTCATCTGTGCGCACGACTTCAACCAGCGCGGTCGGGTGTTCATTTTGCGAATAACGGTAAACAAGATCACTTCCGTCAAATCCTTTTGCAGCAGGAACCGGCAGCACTTCAAAAGATACTTGATCTGCCGTCATTTTCACACCTGTCATCTGTGGGTACGTCTCTAGAAAGTGGCGGCCGGCGAACTCCAGAAACCCTTCAGCAGTAGCGCCTTCATACTCTCCAGCTTTGCGCAGGATGAAATTCTTCATCGAGTCTGTGGCAACAACCAACGAGTTATCACCTTCTGTAAAAGAGGTAAAGAACTTCTCTCCGCTAACCGCCACCTTGATATTCATCCCAAACAGCACATTATCTCGTCCGGTAAAGCCCGATTCCGGTATTAACGTCAGATTCGTCAGCGGCTTCGCATAAGAACGATACACCCATACATCACCTTTACCATAGTACATGATTCTCTCTGATCCGTTCCCCTGCCTCATCGCTTTCCCCTCCGCTTCATTGACTAACAGTGCCTCTAGACGGAACCGCCCAATTTTACAAACCTCCTGCAAAGCTTTACCGAATTCTTCTTCTTTATCTCGCTGTATCCGAATGCGAATCGCTTCTCGAATCGTCTCTTTGGTCTGGCCCTTGACCGCCATGATAAAAGGAAACTGAAAGGCGTCCGTATACTGCTTGTTGTAAGCTAGAAACTGTTCATATTCTTCAGCTGTTAACTGGTCAAGACCGGCACCGGACTGCTCCTGCACAGAATCATCCGTCATCCGCACTCGCGTCCCTAAGTCTGGATGCGCCCTAAGCAGTGCTAGCTGCTCCACCCGATCAGCACGCCAAACCTCTCGTTCCAAAGCACTGATCAAATCCTGCTCCGCTGCAAAAGGCCGCGAGCTCCAAGCACGCTCTGCCACCCAAGGTGAGTGCTCAAATAGAGGTCCGAACCTATCGATGAATTCTTCCTGATTCAAATCATTCACTTTATGCAGCGTCAACTTCACTACCCGTCACCTCTATTTCTATGAAAATCCAACCATTCTTCATCAAGATTTGTTTCATTGTAAATCCGCTGTGTATCATGGTCAATTTATATGAATGAAGTTTGTAAACTTTCATAACACCGGCAACTTTTTTTGTGAGCCTGCACCTTTTCGTGTCATTATGTAAAAAACTACGGATTGACCAATTAACATACAAGCGATTCTAAAGCTTTGATGTTTAGTCCCTTCATGAAGACGCTCGTGCCATCTGCTACGTTCTTGATCAAAGTGTTGTAATCAACATGTTGGAGACGTTCTAATACACTTTCCTGTTGAAGCGCATCGTCAACCAACACAACAAACTCTCCACTTCGAAGTATTATCCACTGTTTTACTCATTTGCGCATAGAGATGACACGATCTATTGGATATTTTCCAATCAAACTGCTTCCAAATGATAATTAGGATGGGGAATTTGGGATTCCATTGGATTTTTTCCAATGAAAGTACGATATCTCATGTCTCAACAAGTAATCTATTGGATTTTCTCCAATGATATTGATCGTATTTTAGCTTATATGCAATTGAATCCAGATACTACATGATAGATAATAGTAGTATTTTCATATTGTCAAAAAAAGATAGATAGTGGTAGATTTATGTAATTAATCAAAGAAATATTTAATAAACGGAGTGACTACTAAAAGTGATTTCTGGTAATTAGAATTGATCGTGGGGGAACTAAAGATGTTAAAGTTATTTCCGAAGGATACCCTAATTTTGAAAAGGGTGAGGATTTTGTTGCGAAATTATATTATTCGATTTATAAAAAATTTTTGTTGAGGTGACCTCAGATGAAAAAATTAGTATGTATGATTATAATGCTTGCATTGCTTACTGCTTGTGCTAAAAAAGGAACATATCCTTCTCAACTTATGTGGGACGATACCATCTATGGTGTATCGACTGAGATTGTAGAATCAAAAGATATTGGAGATGAAATAGGTGAAATAAGAAAAAAAGTAAGTCCTATGCCTCAAAAAAATGGTGAAGCAAATGACACAGAAGTAGGGAGTAAATTATATAAAATATGGGGTGTTGATCAAAAAAATTCTGTTGCTATAAAGAAAAATGATACATATGTAAAAGCAACAAAATATTAAGCTAATATCCCCTCTAAGTAGACAGTGTTAAGAGTTGACACTAAAGTTTACTTAGAGGGGATTTTAATTTAGCGACTATCTTGACTAGGCGATTACGACTGCATGCTTCCTTCTTTGCGGTACTGATTTGGCGCTATGCCTACTACTTTTTTAAAGGCTGTACTGAAATAATGCTGGGAGTCATAGCCCACTTTTTCAGAAATCTCAATTATCGTCATATCCGTTGTACTCAGGTAATGAATCGCATGTTTAATACGCGTATGCGTAAGCAAATTCACAAAAGGTATACCTACTTCTTGTTTAAATATTCTTCCCAAATACACAGGGGATACCTTCATTTCATTGGCGATCATTTCCAGTGTTATTTCCGGGTTGCTATATCTCTGTGCAATAAAATCCTTCGCCAAACGAACAAAAGGAGACAGATGGACTTCTTTATACAAGGAAGTTCTCGCTTGCTGGTACACGTTAGAAACACCCGTAACGCCTTCTATGTCTGTCAGGAATTGAGTGGCTATGGATATTTTCAAATACGTTTGCACAGCTGCATCAATTTTCACGAAATGATCTGCTGGCATCGGTTCCCATACGAGTACAACCAGCATCCCCAAATGGTCTCGAAATTTGACCAGCGTGTAGGGAGATAACAGCTCTTCAACGATATTTTCAATGGCAAACAAGTATAGCTGCCGGTCTCTTTCAGATAAAAGCTCCTTACCTCTTGAATTCCCAGACCATTGAATAACGCCTAGCGTGCTCGGCGCTCGATCGGGCATTTTGAGAAACGCAAGCTGCTCTCTGATCTCAACCTCACTAAGTCCCCCATCCATCCATTCCAGACAGAAGCGTTCTCTTAATAGCGAGAAGTTCCTTTCGATCTGTTTGGAAGCCATTTGCAAATGCTCTTCTTTCTCCAAGGAAGAAGCCATTTGCTTCGTTATTTTCGTTAAAACATCAGCAAGCTGCGCGGGATTCACCGGTTTGAGGATATAATCATCCACATCCAGGCGAATGGCTGCTTGTGCATAGGCAAACTCATCATGTCCGGTTATGATGATGATCTTGCAATCCGGCAGCTCCTCACGCATATGTTTGATCAATGACATTCCGTTCATTATGGGCATATTGAGATCAACAAGGAGGATATGAACATTATGCTGACGCGCAAGCTCTAGGGCCTCTTCACCGTCTTCAGCCTCTGCCACAACCTCCAGGCCAAGCTGCTGCCAATTTATTGAACTCAGTATGCCTTCACGAATGATCGATTCATCATCTGCAATCAATACTTTCCAGTGCGGACTTACGATCATACGGGCACCTCTCTTTTTAAAACAGGATGTGTAATCGTTACGGTTGTTCCCTCTCCCTTTATGCTTTCGATGGATACCCCATAAGCTTCTCCGAAGCTGATCACAATTCGTTCATGTACATTCGTTAATCCATACCCCTCACCCGATTGAGGGTTTGTTACTATAAATGACGAATCCTGCAAGCTTACAGGCGGCGTATCCTGCTTATACTCACTTGCTGACGGATTTGATTTAGAAGCAGCCGCTTCCAAGGTTCGTCTTAAACGTTCCAGCTTTTCCTCGGACATTCCAGCTCCGTTATCCCTAATCGTGATGACCACTTTTTCATTCTCATTCCAAGCGTGTATATCGATATTACCAGGTCCACGGCGCTCTTTAATCCCATGATAGATAGCATTCTCGACAATCGGTTGAAGAATCAATTTGAGCACATAAAGCTGATGGAGCGAGGGGTCAATGACAATGGAATAATTCAATTTTTCCTTATACCTTGTTTTTTGAATGATGAGGTAGCTCTTCACGTGTTCGAATTCTTCCATAAGCGTAATGACTTCATTTCCCTTGCTAAGGCCTATGCGAAAAAGCCTTGATAGGGAATCGACCACTTCTGTCACTTCATGCGCTCCGCTTTTACGAGCTAACCATAGAATCGTATCGAGTGTGTTGTATAAAAAATGCGGCTTAATTTGCGCTTGCAGACTTCGCAGTTCTGCTTCCCTCTTTTGCCGCTGTTCCTTCTCGACCAAACCGATCAGCTTCGTAATTTGCATCAGCATATGGTTGAAGCTTCGTCCCAGCATGCCGACTTCATCTGTTCTTTCATCCTTGAAACGGATAGACAGATTACCATCCTCAGCTCTCCTCATGAATGACGTGAGCTGCCAAATGGGGAACGAGATGGTATAGGATAAATAATAGGAAGCCGCAATCCCGAGCAAGCATACAACGAAAACAAACGTGATTAAATATAAGCGGATTTCTCGGACCTCTCGGACCGTCTCTTGCGTTGAAAATACACCCACCGTCGTCCAATTCGTAAAGGCGGATTTCCGATAAATGAACTGCATGTTGATGCTATCGATCGTTTTAGAAAAAGTACCCGCGGGATTCTCGTCAATCCAACTTCGCTGAAACTTGCTCACAAGAGGATGGTCCGGTGTATAGATACTTTCGCCTTTATCATCTATAACCATCAAGTAGCCCGATTTGCCTAAGCTTACGTCCTGTACGGTTTCTGCGATGACCCTAAGCTTTAAATCAATAAGGATGACGCCTTTGACCGCTTGGGTTTCGGGATCCAGAATCGCTCTAACCACGGAGACAATATCCTCATCCTTGTAGTCAACGTGAGTGGTGACATTTCTTCCGGAGGGATGACCCACGATACTGAATATCCCCTTTTGATCAACAGCTTCCTTATACCAACCTTCTTCGGTTAGGCTCCGAGTTGTTCGGGCATACATTTCGTTACTGATGTAATCCCCCTTCGCATTCACCACCAGGATACCCGCCACTTCTGAGTACAGGGTTGTAAATCCTTGAAGGAATATCCGCATATCGTAGGTTTCCGATGCCGGAATGGCTGGATCCCCGCTTAGAAACCGCCTGACTTGTGGGTTAAAGGAAGTGAAATAGGTAATATTCTGCAAATTCCCTGCATACGCTTCAAGCGATTTATTCACATTGCCGATTAATTGAGACGTATGCTCATTAACCTGTTTTTCGATAATGCGATCCGTCGCTAACGCGATTAGAATACCGAGACAAATAGCAGGCAAAATGCTAATTAGCAAGAAGTGCATGATTAACTTATAACGGATGGGCCAGTTATTTAGTGTAATCCATTTGAACATCTTCATGCGCTTCACCTCATCATTTGCCTCTAAGCTGTCATTTGGCATAATAAATATCGACATTTTCTTTCGTAACGATTGTAATTCCTGTATCCACATAGGTAGGAACAAGCGGTTCCTTGGCATTCTGCAGCGGTAAATGCGATTTCTGGGCTTCCTTTTGAAGATGGAGTAAGTGCATCAGCGACCAATACCCCATATTCCAGGTACCCTGCGCGAGTGTTGCGGAAATCGTCTCGTTCTTTACCATATCGAGTGTCCCTTTATCGGTATCAAATCCAATAATTTTCACTTGTGACAGCCGATTCAAGCTTTTCACTGCATTGCCAACACCCACACCGCCATTGGCCTCCGTAGCGAATATACCGTTCAAATCCGGATGATCCTTGAGAACTTTAGCCGCAATCCGTTCGGATGCCAATTGATCCCCTTTACCATCTTCTATCGCTACAATTTGTAGATTGGGGTAGCTGCTTCGGATCGTATCCTGAAATCCGGCCATGCGATCCTGATGATTCAGTTGATTAGGCAGCGTAATAATTGCAAGCTTACCATTAGTCCCGGTCAATTCAGCCATTTTGTGAGCCGCGCTTACGCCAGCATTATAATTATTCGTTCCCAGAAAAGAGTAGGCTTTACTCTTAGGTGCGCCAGAATCGAATAATACGACAGGTATGCCCGCTTCGACAGCTTTATTAATGGTAGCAACGAGTGCGTTCGGATTAATCGCCGAGACCGCAATTCCTGCCGGCTTCTTGGCAATTACTTGTTCCAAAACCGTTATCTCTTCGTACACATCGTACTGTGTAGCACCTCGATACTCAACGGAAACATTCAATATCTTCGCGGCATCCTCGAAGCCTTTCAGACAGCTTTTCCAATAATCAATGCCGGATTGGAAGTTGACCATCACATACTTTTCTTCGATTTGTCCTTGGAGACCGCGATTCATTTGCTTAAGCGATTGATCCGTAGAACCGTTGTATTGATAAAAATAAAGGAAAAGCAAAAAAGTTGCGATCAGTATCGCATACACCATCAACAGCTTTTTCATACTTGTTCCTCCTATAACTTTTGCACGAACGTAGATGGGCTCTATATGTCATTCGACTTTAATTGAAATTTACCGATTAATTCATCTAATTCTTCCGCCATCCCGCTTAAAACATTGGCTGAAGAAACGATTTCTTCCATGCTTGCGTATTGCTCTTCCATGTTTACGGACACTTCTTTCGTTCCCGAAGCCGTATGCTTGGCCACATCTTCTATTGAACGAAGAACTTCTAGAGCTGTTTGCGATTTCTGAGAAATGTCAGAGGATTGCAGGGATACCTGACTTATTTGCGCGCTAACCTCTTCGATTTCTTTTTTTATTCGTTCAAACGCCACATTCGCTTCATTGACAACTGAAATCCCTGTGCTCACTTCTTGTGAACCTGCCTCACAGGAATGTACGACTTCGCTCATTTCCTCTTGAATCGCATTCACCAATCTCGTCACTTCATCTGCAGCCTCTGTGGTTTGCTTAGACAAATGACGAACTTCTTGAGCAACAACCGCGAAGCCTTTGCCCGCTTCACCTGCTCTAGCCGCTTCAATCGAAGCGTTAAGTGCAAGCAAATTGGTTTGTCTGGAAATATTGGCAATAAGACCGTTCGCGGCAAGGACATGCATGACATGAATACCTAAGCGCCCAACGGAATCCGAAAGCACTTTCATTTTATAATAAATGGCGTTCATTTGGCTAATGGATAATTCGATAGAGGCCGTCCCCTTACTAACAGCAATCAATGCGTGAGACGACGTTTCATTCGTTAATCCCGTAATCGAGGCAATTTGCTGTACGGAATGATCCATTTGCGCAAGGAAAGAGACACCCGTCATCATCTGTTGTACCTGGGATTCGGAGCCTGCGGAAATCTCTTGCACAACCGTCGTAATTTGCTCCGACGCTTGGCTCAAATGCTCGGTGTTGCCGCTGAGTTCTTCTGCCGCTGCAGATACATGCTTCGCATGATCGTCAACCTGGCTAATGATTTTAAACAAATTGCCTTTCATTTGATTGAAAGCTTCCGCCAAGTCATGAAGCTCATCGCGGCTGCGGACTCTGATATCCGGGCCCGTTAAATCACAAGAAGCGATATCTCTCGCCGCTTTAACAATCGTCCTGAGAGGAACGATAATCATTCTGGACACCATCAATCCTATGGCTAACGCGATCACTAAAGCCGTGATGCTTACCCATATAAGTTTGTATATGGTTTGATCCATCATATTGCCATTTTCCACTTTCTTCAATTCCATGATGTTCTTTTGCTTTTTCTGAATCTTCTCAGCAAGCTTGGTTAAATTTTGAGTGAGGGGGACGGTCCTTTGAAAACTGGATTTCGTCTTCTCAAGATCATGCACCAATCCGGCAATCGTCTCGATGGACTCACCCATGACCTTATAATAAGTCTGATCTTCCGTATTCTCATCTATACCCTTGACGTCTTGCACCAAAGCTGAAAGCTTCTGATTGCTTTCAAGAATAGCTTGAACTTTCTCCGGTGAAGGTTCAATGACATAGCTGGACATAAGGCTATACTGCAATTGGGTTTGGTACTGGATATCAGACGCAGACTGAAGAATCACTCCATGATGATTTAACAAATTCACATAGGATTGATTAATCTTTTTCAGAAAATAGTACGATAATCCGCTCGTCACTGCGACCAATAAAGCGATAACCACAAAGGCTATCATCAGTTTTGAACGCAAGGAAAGAGAGAGCTTGAAGGGATTACTTCTTGGCCATGCCATACGTTTACTCATCATTTATCCCCCACTCCGTAGGTGTAAGCCGCAAATAAGACCTTCCCCTTCAGGAAAAGTCTTATTTGAACCTATATTGCCTGGATATCTTATTAAGCAGTTTTGGATTTATTGTAAATATCAAAACCTACCGCAAATAACAGCACCAATCCCTTAATCCCCTGCTGCCAGTCAATACCTAGACCGACTAAGGACATCCCATTGTTCATGACACCCATTACAAGTCCACCGATGATTGCACCAATAACCGTACCAATGCCGCCAGTCGCAGAAGCACCGCCAATAAAGCACGCCGCGATGGCATCCAGCTCAAAGTTAACACCTGCTTTAGGCGTAGCTGCATTTAATCTTGCCGCAAATACGAGACCGGATAGCGCTGCCATGACTCCCATATTTACGAACACCCAGAAGGTCACATGCTTCGTTTTGATTCCTGATAATTTAGCCGCTTTCTCACTTCCGCCAAGCGCATAAATATGGCGACCCATGACCGTTCTATTCATAACGAAGGAGTAAATAACAACGAGTACAAACAATAGAACCAGAATGTTGGGAATACCCTCATAGGTAGCCAATACATACGTAAATACGTTAATGATCAGGACCATGACGGCAATTTTGGCAATCAACCATCCCATCGGCATAACATCAAAATCATATTTGATTTGATTCTTTCTTTTTCGAAGTTCACTCCACACCAAAATAAGGGATAATACAACTCCGATGATCAGTGTAGTGTTATGCATTGTGCTTCCATTTAATACATCAGGTATAAAGCCAGAGCTGATTTTCTGAAAAGCCTTCGGAAACGGTGCGATAGACATCCCCTTCAAAACGATCATCGTCAACCCCCGGAAGAGGAGCATCCCCGCCAGCGTAACGATAAAAGATGGGATTCTCACATAGGCGACCCAAAAGCCCTGCCAAGCCCCTACCAATGCTCCAATGAGCAAAGAAATGATAACCGCTAAGACAAAAGGCATTTTCATATCGACCATCAGAACGGCTGACACAGCCCCTACAAAAGCGGCTACAGATCCTACAGATAGATCGATATTTCCGGTGATAATGACCAATAGCATGCCTATCGCCAGCACCAAAATGTAACTATTTTGCAAAATCAAATTCGTTACATTCAGCGATTTTAACAGAACCCCATCCGTCATAATTTGAAAAAATACCGTAATTAAGACTAGTGCAATAATCATGCCGTATTGACGGATGTTGCTTTTAAACATTTTAGTCAGTGTTTCCATGCATGTGTCCCCCTGCCCTCGTTATGCACTTCATGATTTCTTCCTGTGAAGCTTCCTCTTTACTTAATTCGCCAACCATTTTCCCCTCATTCATCACGTAAACACGGTCACACATACCCAGAATTTCGGGAAGCTCCGAGGAAATAAGCAGGATTCCTTTGCCCTCCATTGCTAACTGATTGATGATCGTATAAATCTCATATTTGGCCCCCACATCGATACCCCGTGTAGGTTCATCAAGAATGAGAATATCCGGCTCTGAGAAGATCCATTTGCTTAAAACGACCTTCTGTTGATTGCCGCCGCTTAAATTCCCTGTTTTCTGTAAAATGCTTGGCGTCTTAATATTCATCTTTTTGCGAAAGCTCTCCGCGTGGATAACTTCTTCATTCTCATTGACGACTTTATTTCTCGAAATCTTATCCAGTCTTGCCAGGGTTATGTTTCTTTTAATATCATCAATCAAAATTAATCCATAGTTCTTGCGGTCTTCCGTCACATAAGCAACACCATGATGAATGGCCTTATCAATCGTTGGCAGGTGAATTTCCTTGCCATCTTTATATAAATGACCGCTGATTTTCTTCCCATAGGACTTGCCGAAAATGCTCATAGCCAGTTCCGTTCTACCTGCTCCCATTAACCCGGCAATACCGACAATTTCACCTTTACGAATGTTCAAATTTACTTGATCGATGACTTTACGATTGTCTTGCAGGGGGTGATAGACATTCCAATCCTTTACTTCAAACAGCGTCTGGCCGATTCGCGGCTCCCTGATTGGATAACGATGTGTTAAATCCCGGCCTACCATGCCTTTAATAATGCGGTCTTCCGTAATTTGGTCTTTCCTCATATCCAACGTTTCTATGGTTTGACCATCCCTAAGAATGGTAATCGAATCCGCCACCTTAGAAATTTCATTTAATTTGTGGGAAATCAGAATCGAAGAGATTCCTTGTTTCTTAAATTCCAGCAATAAATTCAGCAGATTATCGCTATCCTCTTCGTTCAAGGCCGCTGTAGGTTCATCCAAGATCAGCAGCTTTACCTTTTTAGATAACGCCTTTGCGATTTCCACCAATTGCTGCTTGCCGACACCAATATTGATGGTCAGTGTCGTGGGCTGCTCACTTAATCCAACCTTTTGCAGCAGTTCCCTTGTCTTCACAATCGTATCGTTCCAATTGATGATCCCTCGTGAAGCTTGTTCATTCCCCAAAAAGATATTCTCTGCAATCGATAAATAGGGAATAAGCGCTAATTCTTGGTGAATAATGACGATCCCCAGATTTTCACTTTGTTTGATATCCTTAAACTCACAAACCTGACCCCTGAACAGAATGTCGCCATCATAAGATCCGTGTGGATATACGCCGCTTAAAACTTTCATAAGCGTGGACTTGCCTGCACCATTCTCGCCAAGCAGGGCGTGAATCTCACCTTCTTGAACGCGTAAATTCACATTACTGAGCGCTTTCACACCCGGAAATGTTTTCGTAATATTTCTCATTTCCAATATGGCATCCGACATGCGATCACCAAGCCTTCCATGTAATAAATGATCTAGCGATAGTCACGCTCGGCTATCACTAGATCATTTAGGCAGTTCCTAAGTTGACAATTATTTACCTAATTTATCTTTTGTGTAGTAGCCGCTGCCTACTAAGATTGATTCATAGTTGGATACATCTACGGATACTGGCTCAAGCAGGTAGGAAGGAACAACTTTAACGCCATTGTTATACGTTTTCGTATCGTTTACTTCGGGTTTTGTTCCTTTTAGAATACTGTCTGCAATGGCAACCGCTTTTTTAGCTAACTCACGAGTATCCTTAAATACTGTTTGTGTTTGTTCCCCAGAAATGATCGATTTAACGGAAGCGAGCTCTGCGTCTTGCCCAGTAATTACAGGAAGCGCCTTGCCTGCTGTTCCATAGCCAACACCTTTAAGGGAAGATAGGATTCCGATACTGATGCCATCATAAGGAGACAATACCGCATCCACTTTCTCAGAAGCATAGTTTTTACTTAACAGATTATCCATTCTGGATTGGGCAACTGAACCATCCCATCTTAATGTAGCCACTTGCTCGAACCCTGTTTGCTTGCTCTTCACCACTAATTTACCGGAATCCAGGTAAGGCTTCAGCACGGAAATAGCTCCATCAAAGAAGAAATGTGCATTGTTATCATCAGGTGATCCAGCGAAAAGCTCAATATTGAAAGGGCCTTTGCCATCTTTCAAACCTAGCTTTTTCTCGATATAGGAAGCTTGCAGTACGCCTACCTTGAAATTATCGAAAGTCGCATAGTAGCTCACAAACTCACTCTTTTTAATTAAACGGTCGTACGCGATAACCTCAATCTTGGCATCATGCGCTTTCTTAAGAACGTCAGTCAAAGATTCTCCGTCAATCGGTGCGATAACGAGGATATTAACACCTTTGGTAATCATATTTTCAATTTGAGCGACTTGGTTCTCAATTACGTCTTCCGCATATTGCAGGTCAGTTTTATAACCTAACTTTTCGAATTCCTTCACCATGTTAGCTCCGTCGCTCACCCATCTTTCGGATGATTTCGTCGGCATCGAGATCCCTACTTTACCTCCGGCTTTCGCATCCGTTTTGGCTGCTGTTGTCGGCGCCGCTGTGCTTGCCGCATCTTTTTGATCCGTCGTCGCGGTTTTAGTACCACAAGCGGAAATCACCAATAACAAAGATAATAACACTAAAGATAACACTTTTTTCATCTGAACTACCCCTCTCTTTGCCTCAAGTTCGTGTTTCATAGTCATAAGTATAGGGCTGATGGCAGTCAGCGTCTTTTCAAAAAAACAACTCGTTTTTATAAATATTAAACTTATTAAACCGCTTTCAAATATGTGTACACGAAACATAGAATAGGGGCTGTCCCGAAAAACGCCTTTCTACTCTTTAACCTTTACTCTTTACTCTTTACTCTTTACTCTTTACTCTTTACTCTCTACTCTCTACTCTCTACTCTCTACTCTCTACTCTCTACTCTCTACTCTCTACTCTCTACTCTCTACTCTCTACCCTCTACTCTATATCCTTTACCCTCTACTCTCTATCCTTTACCCCCTTTCCCCTGCCCTACTTTGCTAAGGTAACCGGAATTTGCTGAGTTGACGGAACGTGAATACGCTATTGGGACGAAAAACAGCCTAAAACATGAGGAAGAGGAACGACGATGCGTTATTTCTTGGTTTTTGCGTCCTGAGCGTTAATTTCGAACAAATAGCGAACCCACGTTCCTCAAATTCGATTTTTCGCGCAGATTTATCAAAATAACGAATCGTAGTTCCCTTTCGATTGCTTGGTCATCAATCTTTGAAGCGAATCAACGCGTTCCGCTAACTAGAGTTTGGGTGACTTTCCCATGCTATCGACAGAAAACAAAAAAATAAGAAGGCAAGAATAACCTTGCCTCCTCATTTTTTTGTTTTACGTTTAAGACCAATATCCAGCATGAGCAGCTACAGCTTCTACTTCTACCTCTGGGAAAGGACCGACCACTTGAATGGCCTTATTCCCCCTGGCAAATACCTCACGACATGGTAGATCGAGTGTCGGATTCTGTTCATCATCCCCCGTCAATATAGCTAGCTGTTTTTCCGATATGCCGTAAACTACACGCCCAACGTTCCCCCAATAAATCGATCCGGCACACATCGCGCATGGTTCTGTAGACGTATACAAGGTGCACTCCCATAACTCTTTCTTGCTATACCGTTTGGAAGCTGCCTCCATTAAAGTTGTCTCCGCATGACCAGTGCAGTTCGACTCCGTGATCTCGATATTTCCCTGTTCCAGCAAAATTTCTCCACTCGGTCCAACCAGCAAAGCACCAAACGGGGTATTCCCCGATTCTCTAGCTAGGACAGATAACTCCACACATCTTTTCAAAAATGGAATATGCTTATCACGGTCAGTTAACACGTACCATCACCCCTGCGCTCAATGTTAAAATCTTTGCTCTCGAATATAAGGTACTCCTAGTGCCTCTGGCGCACCCGAAGGTTTATTTCGATTACGCCAACCGAGGAACATCAGAACCAGAATGGTGACGATGTAGGGTATCATTTTCAGAAAATAAGAAGGGATATGACTGCCTATCAGCTGCACACGGAACCCCAGCGTATCGAGCACACCGAAGAAATAAGCGCATACCAAGGCACGAACAGGATTCCATCTCGCGAAAATAATAAGCGCCACCGCAATCCAACCGCGTCCAGAGGTCATGCCTTCATTCCACGTTGGCGTGTAAACGAGCAGCAAATCTGCTCCCCCAAGACCGATCAACATAGAGCCAATAATGATACAAACGTAACGAATCGCAATAACGGGAATGCCCATAACGTCAGCTGTTGCCGGGTTATCCCCCACCGCTCTGAGATGCAACCCCCATGATGTACGATGAATGAATAGATGCATGACAATAACCAGTACAAAGCTAAACCAAGTAAAAAGATCCAAGTGCGCAAAAACCTTCCCAACAAACGGTACATTCTCCAGCCATGGCAAATCGAACTTCGGTACCGCTCCGAGTAATGGGATGCCGCTAACACGTTTCCCCAGATAAGCGCTAAGACCTGCGCCGAATATCGTCATGGCCAGACCACTTACGACCTGATTGGCGTGCAGGGTCACACAAAGAAATCCATGAAGCAGACCCAGAATACCGCCTACCGCAAGTACACAGAGGAGGGTCAACGCCAAGCTCCCAGTTTGAATGAAGACAAGACAAGAAGTCACTGCCCCCATCAACATAAGTCCTTCCGCACCCAATTGTGTGATGCCAGATCTCTCGATAAGAATTCCACCCAATACAGCTAATAGCAGCGGCGTACCGGAAGAGATAGCGGAAACAATTAATTGTGTGACGATATCCATGACATTCCCTCCCTTTTCAGCATGATTCAATCTACGCTTTCCCTTAAACTCACCTATTACCGATTGCGGCGAATGCGGATTTTCCCAGCCATACCGCCCGCAATGAGGAAAAATAGGATAGCCCCTTGAATCATAGAAGAGGTCGATGAAGGAAGACCGATCGTCTGCACACTGTATCCTCCAACAATGAGCCCTCCGAAAAGCACCGATGATATCACCAGCCCTGCCGGATTCAGCTTCGCAAGCCAAGCCACAATAATCGCTGTGTACCCATATCCCGGCGAAATACCATACATAAGTCGGTGCGCCACACCGGAAACTTCGCTCATTCCCGCTAATCCAGCCATCCCGCCGCTAATGATCATAACGACGAGAACATGTCTGGAAATTCGAATTCCTGCGTTCCGCGCAGCTTCCGCATTCGCACCAATGAGTCGTAATTCATAACCCCAACGTGTATATCGGATCATAAAGGCATAGAGCAGCACAGCTATAATAGCAAAAACGACCCCAAAATGAAGTCGGGTAGCTCCAAAAGTAGGCAATGACTGCGCGGCGGTGAACATCGGGGTTCCTGGGAAGTTAAAGCCTTTCGGATCTTTCCATGGATCGAATACCGCATAATTTAAGGCAAGAAGAGCCACATAATTCAACATTAAGGATGTAATCAGTTCATTAACTTGAAAATAAGTCCTCGGAATCGCCGTCAGCAATCCCCAGACCCCGCCGGCTACGATGCTCGCCGCCACCATAGATGGAATCGAAATGTACATTGGCAGCTGCGGAAAATAAACCGTAACCGCGGTAGCTGCCATCGCTCCAGCCAGGAACTGCCCCTCGGCACCGATATTCCATACCGAAATCCGGTACGCGATCGACACGCCAAGACCGCAAAGCAGCAGCGGAATCGCCTTCACAAGAGTCTCCGTAATACCAAAGGAAGAACCAAAAGCACCTTTCAACATTTTGGCATACACCGTAATCGGATTCATGCCATTCAAACCTATAAAAATACCGCAGGCCACAAGCGCCAAAACAATGGATACAATCGTCACCCACCACGGACTGGCTGGCCCCGCAGGATCCATCTCAAAACGGTAAGGCAAACGAAAGCTAGCTTCTCGCTTAGGTACTTTATTTTCTATCGGAATGGTTCCCGCCGTTTGTTGTTCGCTCACCCTGCATCCTCCTCAGACCCCGCCATCAACATGCCGATATACGCACGGCTCGCTTCCTCTCGGGGAATATTGCCCACGATGCGCCCGTCGTACATGACCAGTATTCGGTCAGCTAGCTGCAGCACCTCATCCAAATCTTCCGATATGAGGAGTACAGAACTCCCCTTGCTGCGTAGTTCCTCTAACAATTGGTGCACACCCTCAGTGGCGCCCACATCAAGCCCCTGCGTTGGATGCACAGCTACCATCAGCTTTGGATCTTGATCAATTTCCCTGGCAAAAAGCAGCTTCTGCTGGTTGCCCCCCGACATATACTGAACAGGTGCATCAATCCCCGATGTCCTCACTTCGAAAAGCTCAACAAGCTTCTGCGACCAGCTTCGATTGCTACCTGTACGAAGTAAACCGAATCGCGATCGTTCCGGAGAACGATATGTCTTCAAGAGCAGGTTATCCACGGCGCCTAAACTGCCTGCTAGACCGCTCTTCATGCGGTTTTCCGGCACATGGGCAATCCCCAGCTCAATGGCCGCGCGCACCGATCCGTTACGCAATGCCTTGCCGTCAAACTCGACATCGCCTTGTTTCCATACGCGGAGCCCTGTTAGCACTTCCGCAAGCTCCTTTTGCCCGTTTCCCGATACCCCGGCAACACCTACAATCTCGCCTTCACACACTTGAAAATGAAGCCCATCCAGCACCTTACGTCCATGATCCGCATAAACATCCAAACCACCCACCACAAGCATTGGCTTTCCTTGCGGTTTCTCTCTAACAACCGTGCGGCTTTCTAGGCTCATCTTGCCGACCATCAACTGCGCTAGATCCCTCTCGCTCGTCTCTGACTTCGCCATCGTTGCAATCATCTCGCCTTTACGCATGACCGAAATGCGATCCGCAGCAAACATAACCTCCTTGAGTTTATGCGTCGTCATAATGACGGTCTTGCCTTCATTTTTCATGCGATTCAGTGTCTCAAACAACTGATCTACCTCACCTGGTGTCAACACCGAGGTAGGCTCATCCAAAATAATGAAATCCGCTCCCCGATATAGCGTCTTCACAATTTCAACACGCTGCTGTTCCCCGACCGACAGCTGCCATATAGGCCGGTCCACCGGAAACGGTAGACCAAAATGTTTGGAGATTGCCTCGATCTCCTCGGACTTTTTAGCGAGCCATCGTGGACCGCGCCAGAACGAAGAAGACTCCCCAAGCACAATATTCTCCGCGGCAGTTAACGTTTGAACAAGCCGAAAATTCTGAAAGACCATGCCAACCCCTAGATTCATCGCATCCTTCGGCGAACGAATTCGCACCTTCTCTCCGTGGATGAGAATCTCTCCGCTTGTTGGGCGATATACACCTGAGAGCATGCACATCATTGTGCTTTTACCGGCGCCGTTCTCACCTAACAACGCATGAATTTCTCCAGCCTTCGCCCGGAAATCAACATGATGATTAGCCACAACAGAACCGAACTGCTTTACGATCTGGTTCATCTCAACTGAATAACCCTCCGTTTTAAGCAATGAGCCCCCTCCTTCTGGTCCTCTACACACCCCTATATATTCAAAACAGCATCTCCCATTTTGGGATCTGCTGTTGCTGGAAACAATAACTTGGATATCGTTTAGGCCTTATCTTACGTGAACCTAGTCTATATCTATCTTCCCCCACTATACTGTCCAGGTGAATTATACGTCAATTAACATCACATCATATTAGGGTAGCTAACGAAAAATGACGATTCATTTGTGCCTAATACCAAAGTCTCAAAACTCGTCCTCTCAGAATGTTACATTAAGTTACGCAGACAGCAAAATGGAAGCACTCCTCCATGGAGAATGCTCCCATTAACATCCTAGTCTTTTCATCAAGAAAGAAATATACCGCCATAAACGAAACCAGCCACAATCACAAACGCAGGGTGAATCTTCCTCTTTTGAATGAGATAGAAAGCTACAGCCGCAATACCAATAAACTGCAAATATCCTATCGTTTTCGTTGATTCCACCATGCTGCTCCAAGTGACCAACACCATCATGATCGCAATAACTGGTTGAACAAGCAGCGTCATACCTTTGATAACCGTAGATTGCTTATACTTCTGCAGGATATTCAACAAAATAACGAGTGCAATAATGGAAGGAACAACCGTTGCAGCCACGGCAATTAGAACACCGACCCAGCCACCGATTTGAAATCCGACATATGCGGCAATCTTCGTGGCGATCGGACCCGGCAGCGCATTCCCAAGCGCTAACATGTTCGAGAATCCACTGCTGGTCATCCAAGCATGATTCGGAACAATCTCTTGATACATGAGCGGGATCGACGAGGGTCCGCCTCCGTATCCGAATACATTGGCTAAAAAGAAGCTAACAAGTAAATGCAACCACTCACTCATACACCCTCACCTTTGCCAAGCTGTTTCTTGTTCTTGCTCCACTTGTCCTTTAACTTATGATGAAAAGCACCATATAGTAAAAACATAAAAATAACAATAGCCGGATGCACAGAGAAAGTCTGTAGCAGCAAGAAAGAAATAACAAAAAATGTGAGGCCTGCCGCCCAACCCAAACCTTTAACCGCCTTCTCTCCGAACTCATACGCCATCACGCCTAGCATAACCGCCACAATAGGCACAACCGCTGCTATCATGCCTTTAATCACTTGAGAAGTACTAAAGAAATTTATGAACGAATACAACCCCACCATGGCTACACAGGTAGGAACGATGTGAGCCAAAACACCAATCGCCGCTCCCCATCCCCCTTTGAGCCGATATCCCAAATAGCCCGCGAGCTTCGTTGCTATCGGTCCTGGAAGCGTATTAGCTATCGCCAGCACCTCCATGAATTCCTCATCCTTCATCCACTGAAATCGCGTCACCGCCTCGTACCGTATCAACGGCACAATCGACGGCCCACCGCCATATCCCAATATCCCCGTCCGGAACATCGCCATACCTATCTGAACATAGGCATTTCCCACTATGTATCACTCCTGTCTCTGTAGCGCCCATTAAAGTATACTAAGTTTTATTGTAATATAAGTTGAAAGGATTCATTCGATTCTTTTCTCATCTTTGTAAAAATGACAAAGATTCTTCAGATTCTTGGGACTTGGCTTGAAAGTGGATAAATGGCCTTGTATAGGCGGATTGTGCTTATTATGGGTATGCGTTGAGCAGAATAAGAGCTTCTAGGAGTCTGCTATTATTGAAATTTGTGGTACTTTTCGTGGAAATAGGAGTCTTTGGAGACTCTTATTTGTGAGATTGGGCCTGGATTTGGGTTGCTTTGAGCAGAATAAGAGCTTCTAGAGACTGCTATATTTGAATTTCTGATGCTTTTCGTGGAAATAGGAGTCTTTGGAGACTCTTATTTGTGGGGTGGGGCTTGGATTTGGGTTGCTTTGAGCTGAATAAGAGCTTCTAGAGACTGCTATTTTTGAATTTGTGGTGCTTTTCGTGGAAATAGGAGTCTTTGGAGACTCTTACTCCTAGGACAAGCTTTTTGACCGATCGGAACACCTGTAAACAAAAAAAACCTTACGAGGATTTCTCCTTGTAAGGTTTTTAATGTGCTTGGCAACGTTCTACTCTCCCAGAACCCTGCGGTTCAAGTACCATCGACGCTGGAGGGCTTAACGGTCGTGTTCGAKATGGG
The DNA here is from genome assembly GCF_001429545.1 of Paenibacillus sp. Soil787. GTDB lineage: Bacteria > Bacillota > Bacilli > Paenibacillales > NBRC-103111 > Paenibacillus_E. The sequence continues at coordinate 2,934 of NZ_LMSP01000005.1, read as the reverse complement.
AACGCGTGGGTCCCCTCCGCCATCATCACCAAACAGTCAAAGCGTGSTTTGCGCCTTGAAAACTAGATACGAAACTTAGCGTAAAGTTGAATCACTTAGGATTTCTTGGCCCTTAGGGGTTAAATCCTTTGGGCCCCGTTAAAGTACTTGAGTCCACTTCGGAGCTCTTCATCACTTTAATGGGATTAGGTTAAAGGTTAAGCCCTCGACCGATTAGTATTCGTCAGCTGCATGCATTGCTGCACTTCCACCTCGAACCTATCAACCTCGTCGTCTACAAGGGGTCTTACATACTGGGAAATCTCATCTTGAGGGGGGCTTCGCGCTTAGATGCTTTCAGCGCTTATCCCCTCCGTACATAGCTACCCAGCGATGCCTCTGGCGAGACAACTGGTACACCAGCGGTACGTCCATCCCGGTCCTCTCGTACTAAGGACAGCTCCTCTCAAATTTCCTACGCCCGCGACAGATAGGGACCGAACTGTCTCACGACGTTCTGAACCCAGCTCGCGTACCGCTTTAATGGGCGAACAGCCCAACCCTTGGGACCTACTTCAGCCCCAGGATGCGATGAGCCGACATCGAGGTGCCAAACCTCCCCGTCGATGTGGACTCTTGGGGGAGATAAGCCTGTTATCCCCAGGGTAGCTTTTATCCGTTGAGCGATGGCCCTTCCATTCGGTACCACCGGATCACTAAGTCCGACTTTCGTCCCTGCTCGACTTGTAGGTCTCGCAGTCAAGCTCCCTTATGCCTTTGCACTCTGCGAATGATTTCCAACCATTCTGAGGGAACCTTTAAACGCCTCCGTTACATTTTAGGAGGCGACCGCCCCAGTCAAACTGCCCACCTGACACTGTCCCCATACCGGATTACGGTACCAGGTTAGAACTCCGATACGATCAGGGTGGTATCCCAACGGCGCCTCCACCCAAGCTGGCGCTCAGGCTTCAAAGGCTCCCACCTATCCTGTACAGATCGTACCAAAGTCCAATATCAAGCTGCAGTAAAGCTCCATGGGGTCTTTCCGTCTTGTCGCGGGTAACCTGCATCTTCACAGGTATTAAAATTTCACCGGATCTCTCGTTGAGACAGCGCCCAAGTCGTTACGCCATTCGTGCGGGTCAGAATTTACCTGACAAGGAATTTCGCTACCTTAGGACCGTTATAGTTACGGCCGCCGTTTACTGGGGCTTCAATTCATAGCTTCGGGKTTRMCCCCTAACCACTCCTCTTAACCTTCCAGCACCGGGCAGGCGTCAGCCCGTATACTTCGCCTTGCGGCTTCGCACAGACCTGTGTTTTTGCTAAACAGTCGCTTGGGCCTTTTCACTGCGGCCCCCTCGGGCTATTCACCCTACCGAGGCACCCCTTCTCCCGAAGTTACGGGGTCATTTTGCCGAGTTCCTTAACGAGAGTTCTTCCGCGCGCCTTAGAATTCTCTTCTCACCCACCTGTGTCGGTTTGCGGTACGGGCACCTTCGCCTGGCTAGAAGCTTTTCTTGGCAGTGTGAACTCATGACCTTCGGTACTTAAAGTTTCCCTCCCCATCACAGCCCAGCCTTACGATGTGCGGATTTGCCTACACATCAGCCTCACTGCTTGGACGAGCATCCATCAGCTCGCGTCACTATCCTTCTGCGTCACTCCATCGCTCATAACGGCTACGGTGGTACAGGAATTTCCACCTGTTGTCCATCGACTACGCCTTTCGGCCTCGCCTTAGGTCCCGACTTACCCTGAGCGGACGAGCCTTCCTCAGGAACCCTTAGGTTTTCGGCGGATCAGATTCTCACTGATCTTTTCGTTACTTATACCGGCATTCTCACTTGTATGCGCTCCACCTGTCCTTACGGTCAGAATTCAACGTACATACAACGCTCCCCTACCCATGCACTWACGTGCAAGCCATAGCTTCGGTGGCGTGTTTAGCCCCGTTACATTTTCGGCGCAGAGTCACTCGACCAGTGAGCTATTACGCACTCTTTCAATGGTGGCTGCTTCTAAGCCAACATCCTGGTTGTCTGTGCAACTCCACATCCTTTCCCACTTAACACACACTTGGGGACCTTAGCTGATGGTCTGGGCTGTTTCCCTTTTGACAATGGATCTTAGCACTCACTGTCTGACTCCCGGATTTAAGTTTGTGGCATTCAGAGTTTGACTGGACTTGGTAACCCTTGGCGGGCCCCGCACCCAATCAGTGCTTTACCTCCACAACTCAACATCCGAGGCTAGCCCTAAAGCTATTTCGGGGAGAACCAGCTATCTCCGAGTTCGATTGGAATTTCTCCGCTACCCCCACCTCATCCCCGCATTTTTCAACATGCGTGGGTTCGGGCCTCCAGTGAGTGTTACCTCACCTTCACCCTGGACAGGGGTAGATCACACGGTTTCGGGTCTACGTCCACGTACTAAAGCGCCCTATTCAGACTCGCTTTCGCTGCGGCTCCGYCTTTTCARCTTAACCTCGCACGGGAACGTAACTCGCCGGTTCATTCTACAAAAGGCACGCCATCACCCATATAGAGGGCTCTGACTTCTTGTAAGCACACGGTTTCAGGTTCTTTTTCACTCCGCTTCCGCGGTGCTTTTCACCTTTCCCTCACGGTACTGCTTCACTATCGGTCACTAGGGAGTATTTAGCCTTGGCAGATGGTCCTGCCSGATTCCGACGGGGTTTCACGTGACCCGCCGTACTCAGGATACCTCTAGGGGTTTCGTTCGATTTWRGCTACRGGGCTTTTACCYTCTATGCCGGACCTTTCCAGATCRCTTCGCCTACCGAACTAACCCCAYAWCGAGGTCCTACAACCCCAAGGAGCAAGCTCCTTGGTTTGGGCTATTCCGCTTTCGCTCGCCGCTACTGACGGAATCACTTTTGTTTTCTTTTCCTCCAGGTACTTAGATGTTTCAGTTCCCTGGGTATGCCTC
>NZ_LMSP01000004.1 GCF_001429545.1 Paenibacillus sp. Soil787 | reverse complement strand
CCATGAATTTCATCGTAATCAACTTGCTTCTCAATGTCTAAACCAATTTGGGCGACTCGCTCAGGTGAAATGGACAACTCTTGGATTGATTCAATTTTTTCAAGTTTGGTATTCATCATTGCTCGATGATTGATGTGATACCAGAGCAAGTACCATTCTATTTTCACCAAGGAATACTCAAGAAAATTACTATCGTGATCTTTTGATTCAAAGCGTGGGCTTTTCCGGGATTGGGAAAAGCCCCTTCTGCGCTATTCGCAGAAGGGGCTATCATTAAAAAATAGTTTTCGGTGCTTTCGTTATTACTTTAAAGGCGGCTTTTTTTACTTTACTTTCCTTTAAAATTGCTTCTGAATTGATTCGGCGTGACTCCATAGGCCTTTTTAAATAAGGTGAAAAAATGGCTGCGGCTTGAAAAGCCCGACTTTTCCATAAATCTCGAGGCTGCGAAGTNCTTCTGAATTGATTCGGCGTGACTCCATAGGCCTTTTTAAATAAGGTGAAAAAATGGCTGCGGCTTGAAAAGCCCGACTTTTCCATAATCTCGTTAATGGTATCCTCCGATACGGCAATTTGATTGCTGGCATAGGTAACCCGGACATTAGTGATATAGTCTGTCATAGAGATCAGCCTGTGCTTTTTGAATAATTTCCCCAGATAAGCCGGGGATAGGTTCACTTTTTCCGCTATGGTATCCAATGACAGGTAAGGGTTTCCGAAGTCTGCTTGGATAAATTGGTCAACGTCTTCCAACAGCCTGATATATTTGTTATCCTTTTTGGACTCCAGCTCTTTGGACAGGTTCTCGAACAATTCAAAGAAATCAGCTTCGATTTTATCTATCGTTTCCATTTTTTGCAGGTTGGCCAAATACGTATTGAAATTAAAATTCACTTTGATGTGATGATTGGCTTCCAGAATTTCAATCGCATAACGGATGGATAACAGCAACCTGATAAGGACGGAATTGAGTATGGTGTAGCTATATTGAGATGCAGTACTTGGTAACCACGATAAATGGATTGGGTACAATTACACTCTCGCGATCCNGGAGGATAGATCGGATGCATATACGGATGTATTCACTTTGATGTGATGATTGGCTTCCAGAATTTCAATCGCATAACGGATGGATAACAGCAACCTGATAAGGACGGAATTGAGTATGGTGTAGCTATATTGAGATGCATGCCGGATCATATCCGACAATATATCTTTGGCATCCTCCGTTTGACCCTGGATCAAGAACTTGGTCTTCTTCGACCTCTACAAATTCATGCTCGTATGTTTCGGCAAGAATCTCCGAAATAACATTAACCAGTCCGTATTTCAACAATTGGAGGTCTTTCAGATTATATTTTGCGCAATAATTGCTATAGTGGATTTGTCTCATTGCATACTGTTTGGACTTGTTGATGAAATTGGAGCTGGAGACCAAAAAGCCACTGTCGGAGCTTGTGGATATCTTGAAAACATTGTTATGGAAACCTTGGGATAACTTTAAGGAGGCTGTAACACGTCCGCCAAGTCGAACCTTAAAAGGTCGACAGAAAAAAGCCTGAGGGAAATGTAGCCGTGTAGCGATTGGATCAGAACAAAACCGCCAATTAAAATGGATATAAATACCAAATGGACAGCAACTGCCTGATCGAGAGACCTCCGTCATTTTTTAGCTCTTACACAAAAATATAAGATTTCAGAAAATTATAATAATTGTCGATGTTATGATTTATGCAACGTTACTGAAGTTTTATAAGTAATCCCCTAGAAGGAAGAAAGCTATAACGGTTTCCATGTCTTTCGAAAGTCCGTTGGATTACTCTGAAGAGCTCCTCCAAATTTGGAAAGGCTATGAAGAGTTGCGTAATCGCTCCAATGATTTCTCCAATAAGCTAAGTAAAGAACAGTCCACGGCGAAAATGGCGCTCTTAAGTCAGGAAATTTACGATTTTTGTACAGCGATTGGTTATAGCGCAATTGTATTGAATATTGACGGTTTAAAAAATAAACTAGATATTGAGAAGAAAGCACTTGAAAATCTTAAATTCGAGATTAATGCTAAGTTAGATAAAATACAGGATCTCAAACGTCAACTCAATGATGAAGAAAAAGGTGCTTTAAGAGTAAATAAGTACTTAGCCGATTTTTTCGGTCATGAATTTCTTTCATTACAAGCTATCGAAGGCATTGAAAATGGAGAAAAGAAAATTCGGTTCGAAATTGTTCGAGGTGGTAAACGAGCTTACCATCTTAGCGAAGGTGAATGTAGTTTAATTGCCTTCTGCTATTTTATGGCGAAGTTAGATGATGTAAATACGAAGGATAGTAAGCCTATCATTTGGATTGATGACCCAATTTCCAGTTTAGATGCGAATCATATTTTTTTTGTTTTTAGCTTAATCGTTGCTGAATTAGCAGAGAAGGATATATTTGAACAAATATTTGTTTCAACGCACAATCTTGATTTTTTGAAGTACCTTAGACGCTTGAATAGCTATGAACAACAGGCTAATGGTAGACTCAAGAATAGTGGTAAACAATACTTTATCATCAATAGGCAAGGTCATTACTCAACTATTCTTCAAATGCCAAAATGCTTAAAAGAATATGGAACGGAGTTTAACTACCTATTTTCCTGTATTTTTAAATGTTCTTGCATTGCTAACGTTGACGATACTAATTATGAGTTATTTTACAATTTCGGGAATAATGCAAGGAAATTCTTAGAGATATATCTCTACTTTAAATATCCTGATTATTCGGATGACAAGATTCAACGATTCTTTGGAACTGATAATATTCCGCCAATACTGATAGATAGAATTAATAATGAGTATTCGCATTTGAGCGGTTCTATTGAAAGAGCTATTATGCCAGTTGAAGTACCTGAAATGGTATCAGCCGCTAAGTTAATCATAAATAAGCTAAAAGAAGATCCAGATCAATTTTCTGCCTTAATGAATAGTATTGGTATTACTACTTGATTAAGAGTTTCAATCAATTAGTAAATGCATAAAAGACCTACATATACTAAATGTGGGTCTTTTATGCATTTACTTTGAATAAAATTAATATTACAGGTAACAATCTCTAATAACATAGTAAAGAAGGTGGATTAGAATGAAAGAAAAGAGACGAGAAGATGCTTGGGAAAAAAGTCATGATTTAACACTAGTACAAACAGTTATTAGTCATATTAAAAATGGTAGTACTCAACTTGCAGCCTTTGAGGAATCAGCCTCTCAATTGAACCGTACCGCGGCTGCATGTGGGTTTCGATGGAATAAAGAACTAAGATCACAATACGAAACTGAGATAAATGATGCTAAATCGTTTAGGATGAATTTAAAACAACAAAAACAACAAGTTCGTGTAACTTCTGTTTCTTCTCTTGCATATGGAAGTATAGGACCTAAATATGAAGAGGCTTTTAACCAAATCATAAAGATAGCAAGGGATCAAGCTCAAAAATTTGAACAGTTAATAAACGAGAATTCGAAGTTAAAGTTGGAAATAAATGAACTGAAAAATCAAAGAAATTACAATGACTCTGCTCCTGCAAAAACGAATGAGGATGTTGCAACAGAGGACCTTCAAACTTTTATTAAAATTATGAATAGAGCGAGAAATTTAACCTTTTCAAAAAAAGTATAAGTGAAAATAGATAGAAGCATCATTATTCCTCCTAACTGATTGAAGTCTATATTAATTTTAATTCGAACGAAATATGTTTATAATTTCTAATGTTTGGAAATAATTATATAATAACTGGTACTTAAGTTGGGCGTGAGAAGAATGTTTAATAGTCTAAAATCGGAAATTGAGAATTTTTAAACTTCCCCAGCTGATTTTATGTTTGTTGATGGATATTCTGGAATTGGCAAGTCACTCTTTGCAAAGCAATGTGAAGATATCAATAGAATAACTATTGTTAATTCAGCAGTACTAACTAACGTTCCTAGAAGTGGTAGTGAGAAAGAGTTTATCATTTCATTATTACGAAAGATGGATCTTAATCCGCAACGAAATACTACATTAGAATTGGAAAATCAGCTATTATTAACATTATCTCGATTCTTGATTCTAGTGATTGATGACTCACAAAATCTATTAATATCAAATAGAATGATGCTGAAGCATTTTTCATTATTGTTCCGGTTTGTGTATCAGACCAATATAAAAGTTCTGTACATCGGGACTTTACCGTTACAATCTCGTATAGAAACTCTAAATATAGCAAACATTAATAGGAGAAGTATACATTATAGTCTGATTGCTTGATTAAATGTAAATTCAAAAAAAGCAACACGAACCCATTTTGGGTTATCGTGTTCTTTTTTTGTCTTAGGAAAAGAATGCACACGAAGGAAACTCTAATCCAAAACAGGATTCATTTCGGTTATACATTATAATGAATAAATATACAAATTTACATTTGCAGATAGTCTCACTAATTATGAAAATAACCGCATCCTTAAGATACCTGGAACGAATCTATTCTCACTAATTATGAAAGAACGGCTGGATAAATCAACGTTTATGACTTCAATATTCTCACTAATTATGACACCACACAAATAATAGTAGTGTCAGAATTATTGAGGAAATTTTCAAAATTAGTGAGAATGGATTTTCATAATTGCTGAGAAAAGGTATAAATATTCACTAATATGCATATATGTAAGTTTCGAAAATTAGCGAGAGGTTACGGTCGTTATGATAGATGAGACTATATTTTGTTGAAAGCATGCAACTTTTTTTTCTTCCTCTATTCTCGAAGAAGTAACAAGCGGAGAAATTGGTTTTCTAGCCGCAGCCAAGAAATATGGGATTAATAAAACGACTCTGATGAACTGAGAGAGTCTTTCACTGCTTGAAGCTATACGGCTGAGTTCAAGCTTCAAGCAGTGAAAGATTACCTGAAGGGCGGATGGAGCCAATCTCATTTAGCAGCCGAGCAGCTCCGACACAACCCAATTGTGGATTCTTCAGCAGGTAGGGAGCGGAATTTCGGTCTTGTCAATATGAAAAGTTGTATATTGCCGTGGTCGTCTTTATGCTGTTCCAGCAGGACCGTGGATCATCAGGTTTTCAGGGTTTATCCATTTGCATCCCGACCTAATCTGATTTTGCGGTATTGCTGGGGGGTGGTACCATATTGTTCCTTGAACAGTTTTATAAAATATTGCGGTTTTTTGTACCCGACCAGATGAGAAATATCGATCACATGCAGATTGGAATCAATCAATAACCTGGAGGCCTTTTCCAACCGCTTCATGGAAATATAGTTGGATAGATTCTCGCCGGTTTCCTGCTTATACAGTTTAGAAAGATAAACGGGATGAAGATGCACGACTCTTCCTAATTCGTCCAAGCTTAACGCGTCACTAAGATGATCGGCTATATAGGCATGGACGGCATTAATCATATCATCATTGGACAACCGTATATCCTTTTCCATTTGGCTGATCGCAATCAATATCGAATGGAAAGTGGCATCCGGATGGTTCAATTGGTTGAATATCCAGTCTTTCAGCTCGCTAGCTTGCAATTGACAATATGTAAAATATAGAAAATGAATCAATTCCATAAGAAAGGTGATCTTTTGCTTCCCAGATAGCATTTGCGCATACATTTTCAGGAGGGTTTTTCTGAAACTTTCCCATGATCCAGTCTCCAGATTTGGAAAGACAACACGATCACGCAACCATTCAAACTCACCAGCGCTCACATGTTCATTATAAAAGAACTGATAAAAATTATGGCGGACGGTATTCTTTTGATGGAAATGAAAGCTATCCGAAAACGTCAAGGTATCGATCCTGTTTGCAAGCGATTCGGTACATGACTTCAAAACAATTCCCGCTATCGTTGTATCGGTGGACCAGATAAAATGTTCTACACCGCCGCTATTGTCCCTAAGCAGGATTTCATCGTTCACACGGGCAGTTGGAACTTGAAAAAAGCAATATGTTTCGCTTGCTAAAGCATCATCATATAATTTGTAATCATGGGGTATTGAATGATGCCCGCTTATGACGGATAGGAGGTAACCGAGTCCGTCGAAATTTTTCCAATCGATATTCGTCTTCAAGCGCTCCTCTTCTATCTGTTTCAACACTTTTTTCATTGATTTTTCCATATCATCTTTATCTACGGGTTTCAGTAAGTAATCGACTGCCCCCAGACGAATGGCTTTCTGCGTATATTCAAAATCGGAATAACCTGTTAGGAAAACCACCTTGGTCCGAAGCTTATTCTTATTAACGTGCTCCAGCAAATCGACCCCCGAAACCTCCGGCATGCGAATATCCGTGATCAGAATATCAATGTACGCTTGATCCAAAAGTTGCTTCGCTTCAATAGGGTTAGTGGTTGTCCGAATGTTTTTGACGCCCATGTTATTCCAATCCAGCAGATGCTTCAAATATTCAACGATGTAATGGCCGTCATCCACGATCAGTAACCGCATAGTGTCCTCCTTCATCAGGGAAAAAATCAATGGTAAACGTAACGGTTAAACCGCCCCAGTCATTTATGAAAAAACGCAGACTGCTGCTTTCGCCGTATATATTCTTGAGACGCTGATTAACATTCCAAAGCCCGATCCCGTTTGTGCCTTTGGGGGGCAAATCATTTTGAACACGTGCCTCAAGCTGCTTGATTTCATCAGGAGTAAGTCCTTTTCCATCATTGGCAATCACGATAAGTGCACCGGGGTTGGCTGCTTTCACATCGATCGAAACACGATGAGCGCCTTGGCGCTCTTCAATACCATGCTGAATCGCGTTCTCAACGATGGGTTGAATGATAAGCGGCATCATTCGCCAATCTCTTAGCTCGGGCGCAAGATTAATGGTATACTTGATATTTTTGCACAGGGACATAATAGACAAATAATGGTCCACGAGCACCATTTCGGAAGCGAGCGTGATCTCGTGCGAATCTATTTTTGTCAAATATCGATAATATTCCGCCAAATGTTTACTCATCTGCATAACCGCTTCCGGTGAGGTCTTCGCCAATGACATGATAAAGAAGAGACTGTTGTAAAGAAAGTGTGGATTAATTTGGGACTGCAATTGTTTGATTTCCGCGTTTCTTCGCAGATCCGTTTCAATCTTCAGCGAGGCAAATAAGGCTTGAATTTTGGCAACCATGTGGTTGAAGCTTTGAAACAAGTTGAAAAATTCGTTGTCAGGGTTTTCAATAATCCTTGTGCCGTAGTCTCCTTTTTCCACCTGATAAAACTTCTTGTTCAGCAAGTAAACGTTTCGATAAAAGTTTCGGTAAAACATAAAAATCATGATGAGTCCAATGACCAGAATAACCAGAATGCTTAAAAAGAAGACCTGATTGTTCAGGTTGAGCGGATTCAAAAAGGCGTTCGTTCGCGTATAAGTGACAAGGTAGGTGTCAATCGGTTTGATATACTTCGTTAATACATAGTAAGTTCCATCATGAGTCTTATAGTCAAACTTGAATATCTCTTGCGAATCGGGCTTAATCGTTTTCTTAGCCTTTTCGACAATTTCATTGTTCACGGTCTTGCTGCTGATCAACGTGTTGTTCCCGACCAGGAAATAGGCGTTTGAATTGCTGCCGTTATAAGCTTTTTCGAGCAGAGCAGCTAAATATTCCGTCTTCAGCTTCACCCCCACGACATATTGAATATTGGCAAGATCTTCGGGTTGAAAAAAATAAGGGTAGACCGAATAATAAATAAAACTGCCGTTTACGTATTGCCATCCCCGTTGGGTTACGCTTTCAAAGACGGTGGGTGAAAGTGAACCGGTTGATATAAAGTCACCGTCGGGCCCCCAGTAGATGGCGATTGACTCGATAGCTTGACTGGAGAGGAGCGGGTCCAGTAGACGGTTCGAGATCGCATTCTTTTGCATCTGGAAATCATAGGGGCCTAAATTATGCTTTTGGCTTTGAAGGTAACGGACGGAGTTTTCAGCTGTATATTGAGCACCGTAAACACTCGCTTCCGAAATAACGCCATTGATTATGCTGTCCGCATAAGAAAGCTGATCTTTGGACGAATTTACCAAGCTCTCCTGGATTGCTCTTGCGCCTGAATTCTCCAAAAAATAGAATAATCCTAAAGTCAATAGGAGAAAAAAGACGAAAAAGTAAATGAACCACTTCATGTTGACTTTCTTGATCATGCGCATTCCCCTTGTCGGATAAAAAGAGATTCTTATGAAATAATAAGGTATAGTATCTACGGATATAATAAGCGATATTTGCCAAAAGGGGAATGGAACAAACAGGAAGCACGAAAACGAACCGATTAAATCATTGGTTATGATATTCAGATAATGACATTTCAACATGAAAGCGCTTTTGTTAAGATGAACCCGTAGGCGATTCATAGCGCATAATAGAATGAAGGGAGGGAATAAAAATAGCTCAGTTGACGGAAGCCCACGCTGCATCAGTGAAATATGCGTACAGCGTTCGTAAGCGTCGCTTGGGAAAGGAGATCAAAAAAAGCTGGCCTTTGTATGTGTTGTGTATTCCGGCTTTTGTATTCGTTATCATTTTCTCTTACGGACCCATGGGCGGCTTAATTATGGCATTTCAAGATTACAAGCCTTGGCTGGGATTTGTCCGTTCGCCGTGGATCGGGATGGATAACTTCGCAAGAATCTTTCAATACCATGAATCCACCCAAGCGATTATCAATACGATTATTATTGCCGTAATGAAGATTGCAGCCGGCATCATCGTTCCGATCATTATGGCCATCTTGTTAAATGAAATTAGAAGCGTAGGACTTAAGAAGGGGATTCAAACCTTGGTGTACTTGCCCCATTTCTTATCCTGGGTGACGATTGCCGGTATTATGCTTGACGTTCTGGGTCTTGATGGCGGTGTCAATCACGTTCTATCCGCTATTGGCATGAAGCCGATTCATTTCTTGGGGGATCCCGCCTTCTTCAGGCCAATGGTTGTTATCAGCGATTTGTGGAAAAATTTTGGTTTCGGCATGATTGTTTATTTGGCGGTCATCACGGGAATTGACCCTTCTTATTATGAAGCAGCCGAGATTGATGGCGCATCAAGACGACAGCAAATCGTCCACGTTACCTTGCCGAGCATGATGCCGATGATCGTTGTCATCTCCACATTAAGTCTCGGGAGTATCCTGGATGCAGGTTTTGAACAAATCTTTAACTTGTACAATCCGCTTGTGTATAGTACAGGGGATATTATCGACACTTATGTTTATCGTTCGTCCTTGTTGAATGGACAATATGGTTTCGGTACGGCCGTCGGGTTATTCAAATCTGGCATCAGCTTTTTATTAATCGTGATTGCCTATCGCATTGCCTACAAGATTGCCCGTTATAAAATCTTCTAGAAAGGAGAAAGGGCATTGTATTTTAAGACAAAGGGATATCGTATTTTTTCGTTCTTTAACCACCTTCTGCTGATTCTGGCGGCGTTATCGTGCTTTTTGCCATTGCTCCATTTATTGGCGCAATCGTTTAGCAGCAAGGCGGCTGTAAATGGCCAATTGGTGTCATTTTGGCCAGTGGACTTTTCTGTCGAAGCTTATATGAAAACATTCAAAAATTCCAACTTTATCGGTTCCATGTGGATCTCGGTCATCCGAACCATCCTGGGAACGTTCATCAGCATGGTTATCATTACGACGGCGGGTTATTCGTTATCCAAAGACTTCCCCGGGCGCAATGCACTCATGTGGTTGTTCGTATTTACCATGCTGTTCTCCGGCGGATTGATTCCTTCCTACCTCCTGGTTACGAAGCTTGGTTTGAAAGATACCATATGGTCATTAGTGCTTCCGGGCGCTTTTGGAGCGTACAACTTGATTTTAATCATGAACTTCTTCAAGACGATTCCGAAAGCGCTTGAGGAAGCGGCTTTTATCGACGGGGCTTCATTCTTCGGTATTTTCTGGAGGGTGTACCTTCCCCTTTCTCTTCCCGGTTTGGCAACTGTCGGTTTGTTTATCATGGTTGGACACTGGAACTCATGGTTCGACGGCATCTTGTACATGTCCAAGTCGACGAACTATCCCCTTGCCTCATTTATGCAGACCATTGTTGTGCAAGGCTCGACGCAGAATATGGCCTTGAGCAGTTCCGAGGCGGAGGCCTTGTCCGAACAAAGCATTAAAGCTGCACAAATCTTTGTCAGTACACTGCCCATTATCATCGTCTATCCGTTCCTGCAAAGGTTTTTTGTAAAAGGCATCGTACTGGGCGCGGTAAAAGAATAAAGGCACGATGAAATATGACACGAGGAGACAAATTTATGAAGAAAAAGACAGGAATGATCCTTTCCGCCGCGGTTTTGGCGACAAGCTTGCTTGCGGGCTGCAATACAAGCGGCAACGTGACTAAATCCGCATCGGATGCAAAAGGAACCACAGATACAAAAAACGCAGCAGTAAAGGATGGCAAATATGATCCTCCCATTACCATTAACATTGCCAAGCAGCAGGATGAGAACGCCGGCAAATATATCAACGGGGAGAGCCTGAACGATAATGTCTTAACGCGCTGGGGCGTGAAAAACCTTGGCATTAAGGTTCAAACCACCTTAATGGGCGGCGATGGCGGCAACTATAATACCAAGCTGCGTCTGGCACTCTCCGGCGCCGACAAACTCCCGGATGTAATTCCTGTTTACGACACAGCAATAATGAACGATTTGATTCAATCCGGACAAGTGAAAGATATAACGGATGATATTAAAGCCTATATGCCGCCTCGTTTGAAGGAGATTTACAAGCAGTATCCAACCGCCTTCAACCCGGTTGTTCAAGACGGCAAGGTGTATGGCATGGCGATTGCGCCTAATTTGACGGATGGCGAGGTCATCTTGATCCGGCAAGATTGGCTGGATAAATTGAAATTGAAGGCGCCTACCAACATCGAAGAATTCGAGCAGGTGCTGGATGCCTTCACGAACAAGGATCCCGACGGCAATGGCAAGAATGATACGTACGGATTTACCTTCTCCGGCAAGGAATCCTATAATACGGGTTGGGTCAGCGATCCGGTTATGATTTTCAGCGCCTATACGGGCAAAAACATTCCGTATCAATGGTACAATGACAACGGCAAGCTTACTTACGGATCGGTTGCCCCCGGCAATAAGGACGCATTGGCCAAGCTTCGCGATTGGTTCGCCAAGGGTTATCTGAATAAGGAATTTGCCTCCAAGGCCGCTTGGGACGCCATCGCTGACTTTACGCAAGGCAAAGCGGGCATCATCATCGGCCGGGCATGGGTTTACGGAACAGTTATGGACGTTGAGAAGAACGTACAGGGCGCTAAAGTCGGCGCTTATCCGACCATTAAAGGCGTAACGGGCGACAAGACCTATCAGAACGGCCAGCAAAATGACGGCGTCTTTGTGTTCAACAAAGACTTCAAGTACATGGAAGGCTTCTTCAAGTACTACGACAGGCTGTACGATGCTGCCTTCGGAACCGGTGACTTCAAATACGGTTATGCTCAAGGTTATGACTATGATATTGTAGACGGGAAAGTGGTCTTTGATCCCAAGAAGTTCAACAAACCGCTGGAGAATATTATTGGTGTAGGCAAGATGTCCTTTGCCAAAAACACACCGAGCGTATCCGTTGCAGGCAAACCCTTCTACGATCTTGCACAAGGCGTCAAACCGGAAACTGGAGAATTGATGCGGGCTGCTTCAGAAGCTCAAACCATGAAAGACGGATTTGTGATTTCCTACGAAAACCGTGACGTATTGCTGCCGAATGCATTCAACGGTCCGCCTACCAAGACCATGCAATCGAATTGGGCCCAATTGCAGACGATGGAGATGGAAACGTACACGAAGATCATTTACGGGAAAGATCCTGTCAGCAGCTTCGACGACTTCGTCAAGCAATGGAATGATAAAGGAGGCGCGAAAATCACACAAGAAGTGAACGAATGGTACAGCAATGCCAGCAAGGTCGATGTTATGTCTAAAATGGGTCTGAAATAAGCTGTCCGGGATGCCAAACGTTTCGCCCCAGGATGCACATCGCATCCTGGGGTGAAATATCCAAATAACTGTGGAGAAGAAGGAGTTGAAGTTATGTTTGAAAGCGTTTTCTTTAACAGAGGTAAAAAAAGATCAAAAGTGTTATCTTTATTGATCGTGTTCTCGTTCTTGTTATCATTCTTTCCTTTGACGTTAAGCTTGCCGACAAATGTACAAGCGGCTGGGACATTAAATGTATATCCTGCCCCATCAGGTGTCCCGATGAACACCACCTATACGGTGCAAGTGCAGGTGCCGGGAGGCCCGTGGCAGAGTCTGGACGTCTATCAGACGACGGTCAACGGGTACACCTCAAGCAAAACTTCCTTTGCTTATTTCGACACGGATGGCGCGGTGAATATTTCTGTCACCAGTAATATCGGAAGTATTTCAACAGCTGTCATCCGGCCCGCTGCCAATAATATTACGCCCACCATCAACGGCAATACGATGACATTCAGCATATCCGGGCCCATGAATATCTCGGTGGAAGTGAATGGAGATGCTAACAACACCCTAGACCTGTTTGCCAATCCGGTGGACCCCAATCCTCCGAGCCCTACGGACCCGAATGTCATTTACGTTGGTCCTGGTCTCTATACGCAGGATTACACCGTGCCTAGCGGTAAGACGCTTTACATCGCCGGCGGGGCGGTCATTCAAGGCGGCATCAGTTTGGATAATGCCACGAATGCCAAAGTCCTGGGGAGGGGGGTCGTTCTTAACGCTCCGTATAGAGCGATTGAGGTCGACCATGCCAACCAGATCACGATCGACGGGATCATCGTGAACGACTACGGCAGCAGCAATAACGGCGGCTATGCGATTAATATCGGAAATTCCACCAATGTCTCGGTCAATAACTTTAAAGCCTACAGCTTTAAGCGATGGACCGATGGCATCGACATATTTGCTTCTTCGTATGTGACAATCAATAATTACTTTGCACGCACAGGCGATGATGCGATTGCCATATACGGAGCACGCAATTTTGGCGGCAACAATTATTCGGGCAATACCGCCCATATCAGTGTCACGAACTCTTTCCTGATGCCCGATGTTGCCCATCCGATCAATGTCGGTACTCATGGCGATCCAACAAAGCCTGGTGGCGGCGAAACAATTGAAGATCTCAATTTCTCGAATCTGACCATCTGGCAGAAAAATGGAAGTAAGTATATCTCTTTAACTGCCAGCGATGGCCTTTTGGTTAACAAATCGACATTCACGGATATCACAATAGAAGATGAAAATCAGGGAAGATTCATTGAAATCCTTACGTTTAAGAATAACGGCTATGGCCTTGCGTACGGGCGTGGAGTTAACAACGTCTATTTGAAGAATATCAGCTATACCGGAACTAATGCCAATACTAACAATATTTACGGCAAATTTACAAACCAGTTGACTCAAAACGTGACGTTTGAGAATTTGAAAGTGAACGGGAATGTCGTTCTGAGTGCCAGCGCTGGTAATTTTGCGATCGGAAGCTATGCCAGCAACATTAACTTCATAACGACCGGAGGGACTGTACCAGCACCGACTGCCATTCCTTTCACGACGCCCGTTGACATCGCACGAGGCAAGACCGCTACTGCGGATAGTTCTCAGTCCGGGCACGCGGCTTCCAGCGGGAACGATGGCAACACGACGACCCGTTGGACTGCGAATGATGGAAATACCGGCCATTCGTGGGTAGTAGACCTCGGCTCACCCATGAATATCACCGGCGGTACCCAGGTGATGTGGGAATTGAGCGGGGCAGCCTATAAGTATAAGATCGAAACATCCAATAATAACGTCAATTGGAACTTAAAGGTTGATAAGACCAGTAATACCGATACGAATCAGGTTCAAAACGATGCCTTTCAGGGTACCGCAAGGTATGTCAGGATTACCGTTACCGGACTGCCAATCGGCGCCTGGGCAAGCTTCTACGATTTCAAGGTATTTGGCGACCCAACCAATCTGGCGCTCGGACAGGCCGTAACTGTGGACAGCTCGAAGTCAGGCAACCCGGCGTCCAGCGGAATCGACGCCAACGCTGCAACCCTTTGGAGCGCTAACGATGGGAATACCGGCCATTGGCTCACGGTGGATCTTGGCTATGCCAAGAAAATCACGAGCGGTACCCAGGTGAGCTGGGCACAGAGCGGCGTTACCTATCAATACAAGATTGAAACCTCTCTGGATAATACCAACTGGACTATGCAGGTTGACAAGACAGGCAATACCGATACTTCTCAGGTTCAGAATGATTACTTTACGGCTAACGCCCGGTATGTCAGGATTACCGTTACCGGAGTGCCAAGCGGTGCCTGGGCCAGCTTCTACGACTTCAAGCTGTTTGGAGACCCGACCAATCTGGCGCTCGGCAAGACCATAACAGCGGATAGCTCGCTGGGTGGAAATCCGGCCTCCAATGCGAACGACGGAGACACGTCGACCTACTGGACTGCCGCTGACAGCAATGGCGGCCATTCGTTGACTGTGGACCTTGGCTCCAACGTGAATATTACCGGCGGTACCCAGGTAATGTGGCAAAATAGCGGCGTGCTGTTTAATTATACGCTTTCAACATCACCGGATAATATCAACTGGACCGCGCGAATCGATAAGGGCGGCAATAACAATACGGAACAGGTTCAAAGCGATTACTTTACCGGCACCACCCGGTATGTCAAGATTACAGTTACTGGAGTGCCAAGCGGTTATTCGGCCAGTATCGCCGATTTCAAGGTGTTTGGCAGCACAGGAGGCGATAACCAGACAATGGCGCAGCTTCCGTTCAACCAGACCAGCGGAACGACGGCATACGATGTAACCAGCAACGGCTGGAACGGAACATTGGTGAACGGCGCAAGCTGGGCGGCTGGCGGGAACGGCAGCAACGCAGTGAGTCTGAATGGAACGAATCAGTATGTCGCACTTCCATCCGGCGTCGTTGCCGGCGATAACGCCATCACCGTAGCGGCCTGGGTGAATCTGAATTCCGTGAGCAACTGGTCGCGGATCTTCGATTTCGGTTCCGGAACGAACTCCTATATGTTCCTGTCGCCGAAGAACGCGGCTACCAGCAAGATTCGCTTTGCCATCAAGCTGAACGGTTCAAGCGAGCAAATCATCGACGGGACAGCGGCTCTGCCAACGGGCGGCTGGCATCATGTGGCGGTTACCCTGAACGGTTCGACGGGAATGCTTTACGTCGATGGCCAGCAGGTAGGCAGCAATACCGCAATGACCATTAAACCATCCGACCTCGGCGTCACCACACAGAATTGGATCGGCCGCTCCCAATTCTCCACCGATCCTTATCTGAACGGAATGGTACAGGACTTCCGCATCTATAACCGTGCTTTAGCTGCTTCTAATATTACGCAGGTCATGAACGGGGAGACTGCGCTTCTGTTTACGAAGCTTCCGTTTAACGAGACCAGCGGAACGACGGCAAGCGATGCGACCGGCAACGGCTGGAACGGCACATTGGTGAACGGCGCTACTTGGGCAGCCGGAAGGAACAGCAGCAATGCCGTGAGTCTGAGTGGGACGAGTCAATATGTGTCAATTCCATCGGGCGTCATTTCCAGTTATAGCAACATGACGATAACGGCTTGGGTGAATCTGAATGCCGTGAGCAACTGGATGCGGATCTTCGATTTCGGTACAGGAACGACCAACTACATGTACCTGTCGCCGCAAAACGGGGTCAGCAACAACAACAAGATCCGCTTCGCAATGAAAGTTAACGGTTCAACTGAGCAGGTCATCGACGGGACGGCGGCGCTGCCAACGGGCGGATGGCACCACATTGCCATTACCCTGGGCAATTCAACGGGAACGCTTTACGTCGATGGTGTGCAGGTAGGGAGCAATAGCTCAATGTTTAAACCATCCGATCTCGGTGAAACCACACAGAATTACATCGGTCGCTCCCAATTCTCCACCGACCCTTATCTGAACGGACTGGTGGACGACTTCCGCATCTATAACAATGCTTTAAGTGCTTCGCAAATCACTCAGGTCATGAATGAGTAATCTGCATTTACGATTGCGGAACTTCCTGTCCAGCGGAACGACGGCATATGATGCAATCGGCAACGGCTGGAACGCGGGAAGGTGGAAGACTTCCGAATCAATAATAAGGCTTTAACCGCTTCGAAAGTAATGGAAGTGATGTTAAGTAATTGATCAAGCCGTAATACGCCATAATGCCACAAGTCAATCGCGATTGCAGTGGAAGTGATGAAACCGTGACAGACCGGGGCATGAACGCCATGTCCCGGTCCGTGCGCTAGGGCCAGTTTACCCAGAAAATTCTGTAGGAGCGCTAAGTCGAATTGAGGTTCCCATTATCCGTTGGCAGGGAGGATGCTATGTTTCCGCCTACACTTGGAAAGATGCGGTAGGAAAGCAGCGCACCTCTTACTTTGATAAGGCGTGGCGGGTTGAGGAATCTATTGGTCAGAAGGAATGAGCCGATTCGAACAACGTTACCATCGTATGATGTACGCCAAAACGATAGGGGCGGGAAAGAACCTATAGGTTCAGATCTTAAACAAGAATTTTTTCTCTTCTGTGTTTGACTACGAACAAGCCACGAGTCATGCTCAGTCTTTAAAAAAATAACAGATTTTATCAAAGAAGTGTCTAATCAAACTAATCTTTTAGGGTTGAATGCAGCTATTGAGGCTGCGAGAGCTTGAAATTCAAGCTTCTACTTCAGAAGAAATCGCGGCTTCAATCCAAGATTTGTATTCATTGTCAGAAAGATTATTTGAATGTCTAAGCGTTTCTAAATCTGCCGCCCGCAGGTATTTCAGGGTGAGAAGTTGAGTTAGTGGCATAAAGAAGTCCCTATCCTTTCAAAAGGGTAGGGACTATTTGACGTTTACGTAGAAGCAGCTCATCAAACAACGACAGAGAGGAATAAAATAATGTATATTGGGAAAATTATCCAAACTAACTTTTCTTATTGGAAAAGCCTGACTACCTCTGCAAATCTACGTACTCCCTCCTCAATCATGTGGTCATCGATACGACTGTAGGTAAACCTCATGTACCTATCGCTAGTTCCAAGTGTGCTTCCTGGAGCGAATACGATTCCGTTCTGGACACACTCTTTAAACAAATGCTGCTCGTTCAATTCCTCCTTCATTTTGCACCAGAGATGAATCCCACCCCTTGGAATCACGTACTCAATGCTGTCTTTAAATGCAGATTGTAAAGCTTGCATAGTCAAATCTCGCTTCCGTTTCAACCCGATTCGTAAGTGCTGGATATGTGTTTCGAAGCTTTCGGAGGAAAGCAGTTGCGCAGCTATCCATTGCGGGTAGCTCGGATGGCCAAAATCAATTTGCTGCTTAGCGTCAGTCAATCGCTGTATGACGGCTTGGGGTCCTACAATCCAGCCGATTCGCAGTCCTGAGGAGATAATTTTGGACAATGAACTGATATAGAGAACTGAACCGTCTTGATCCATGGATTTTAACGAGCGTATGGGCTCATTGTCATATCCAGTAACACTATAGGGATCGTCTTCAACGATCGCAATTCCGTATTGGGTGGAAATTTCCAATACCTTTTTCCGTCTTTCATAGGACATCGTAGTTCCTGTTGGATTTTGGAAAATGGGATTCAGGAAGACCATCTTAATTCTGTGTTTTTTGTATAAAGAAACAATTTGCTCAGGGTCTATTCCTTCTTGTTCGCTCGGCAGCAGAAATGTTTTGAGACCAGCAGATTGAAAAATAGGCAAGGAATAGGCATAAGACGGGTCTTCTATAGCAACGGAATCCCCTGGCTTTAGAAGACACTGGATAATCAAATGCAGAGCTTGTTGGGCACCTGAAGTAATTAAGATCGATGAGGCATTCGTTTCTACGTTTCGATAAGTTTTGAGATGAGAAGAGATGGCCTCCCGCAATTTTATATTGCCCTGCATATGCTCATAGCCCAAAAACTCACTAATTTCCATGGATCTGTGAACCTCTTGCATCAATCGAATCGGGAGTAAATCGGGACTTAGCTCGCCAATGGCAAAGTTTATATGATGTTCGTTCGATTGGATGATTTTATATATTTGCTGATTCAAGGGATTATTCGATTGAAATACCCCGCTTTTCACATGCGCTTCCCAGTTTGGAAGGCGTTTAGAGGCACCCCCTGCTTTATTGTCGATGCTGACAACGGTGCCAATCCCTTTAACCCGTTTAACGAGCCCAATCGCGTGTAGTTCATCGTAAGAAGATACGATCGTACTGCGGTTAACATGGAGTTCAGCTGCCAAATGACGTTCAGAGGGTAACGTGCTGCCAGAAGGGTATTCGCCATTCATTATTCGGGATTCCATATAATTCGAGATTTGCTTATAAATAGGAATTCCATTTAATTTGTTTGGTAACCAACTCATCATGCACCTCCGAACAATCCTGTTTATGTCATATTAACTCACATATCCATATGTATCAATACTTTTCTGAAGGGTGATTATGTGGATGGACGATGAGAATTGCAGTGGATGGCAAAAAAAACATCGAAGTGGATGAGGTGAGGGAGTATTTCTTTCGATATGATATGAAATATAACATGACATTGAGATTGCGAAACAAAATAATGTAAAGAAAAGTAACATGGAGGGGTGGGGCGAAATGAATCCTGTGAAGCAAATCAAATCTGTTGATGACACGCCAGACGTTCCAGACGATGCCAACTGGTTAGTAGATCTTCAAAATAAAGGATTACGCACTTCCGGATTAATAGAGGGAGGAAGACGCGGAGGAGCAGGTCCTTCTGATGATCGTGCATTTATGCTGGGAGATCAAGCAGTTATGCTGCCAACTCTTAATGGTCCTGCTGAACATTCCCCTTATTCCTTAGTACAAACACAATCCGGACTTTCCTTGCAGTATGAAGGCAGAACACTCATGTATGTGGATCCGATCGCGAGACCTCGCTTTTATGATCTCAAGACCAAAGAGGGTATCCCTTACAACCATATTGCGGTGCTGCATGGAGCGGACGTCTTAGCGAGCACGGTCATTCAAAGCTGTATTCGCTGGGCTCCTAGCGGGCGGTGTAAATTTTGTGCCATTGGGCAGTCGCTCGAAGCGGGAAATACGGTTGCCATGAAAACGCCCGAGCAGCTTGCAGAGGTTGTTCAGGCTGCGGAGAAGCTAGATGGCATTAAACATATTACATTAACGACAGGTACACCGAATGAGATTGATCGGGGGGCGCTCTATTTGGCAGAATGCGTAAGAGCGATTCGTAAGGTCAGCAAGCTCCCCATACAAGTTCAATGTGAGCCCCCTACGGATGATAGTTTATACCGATTCCTTAAAGATGCGGGAGCAGATACGATCGGGCTTCATGTGGAATCGTTCGATGAAGATGTGCGTCGCAAGATGATGCCCTCTAAATCTAGCATTACATTAGAGACTTATTATGCAGCATTCGAGAAGGCTGTAGCGGTGTTTGGCCGCAATCAGGTAAGTACCTATGTCATTTTGGGTATGGGTGAAAGTATGGAGAAGACGCTTGCAGGCTGCAAGCGCGCCGCCGAGCTTGGTGTTTACCCGTTCGTCGTTCCTTTACGGCCGCTTCGAGGCACGATGCTGGAAAACTCGCCTCCACCATCCAGCGAATATATGGAGACCATGTATCGGCATGTTGCCGATATTCTTGCAGATGAAAGCTTATCTTCGTCAGGCAGCAGCGCGGGATGTGCAAAATGCGGAGCTTGCTCAGCGCTTCCTTCTTTCGAGAAGATGGCTCGGTTAGGGAGTTGAGTAATGAAAAATTATGAGATTCGCATCGCTGAAACTGAATTTGAAACGCAAGCATCCTTGGCGCTGCGCCGGCAAGTGTTCGTCGAGGAGCAGCAGCTGTTTGAAGAGAGTGATGCGGATGAGAACGATTCTTCCTCGATCACGATCAATATATGGAAGCAAGGAACAATCCTTGTGGGAACAGTAAGATGTTATCCGGATCTGAACACTCCCTCTTTATGGTGGGGGGGGAGGCTTGCGGTTCATGAGCAGTACCGGATTCGAGGAATAGGTGTATACCTGATTGAGGCTGCGGTTCAGGAAATGAAGCAGCGGCAAGTCCCTTGTTTCAGAGCTCAGGTTCAGGAGCAAAATGTTCAATTATTTGAAAAACTGGGATGGACCAAAGTGGGGGCGTCCACGCTTACTCAAGGACTTCCTCATCAAATCATGGAGGCGAATTTACATGTGCATGATGCACGGAAACATAAACAAAGCAGCAGGATCTGATTCAGTGTCTACGTACGGTCACGAGCCGGTTCTTGAACAAGAAACACCGCTAACAATGGGCTTTGGAAGAAACGTATACAGCGTGCATAATCATGTTGGCGATTTGCCGCCTTGGCCATTTTACGAATCTGAGGTGCCGATTTCTCCAGCTGAGCCGGGTCCGATGACGACCGAAGAATTAAATCATTTTATGAAATGCCGTGGCATTGAAAAGACGTTGATTATTCCTAACTATGGCATACCTGTCCAGGCACAGCCCTTTTCACACAACAAGAGAGTCGTTCAGCTGTGCCAAGAAGGAGCAGGGAATGTAGCTGGAGCGCTTTGGGTTTCGGGCTTGCCCCAGAACAGCGATTTGACAGATGAAGCTCTTCAGCTCATTCATGAACCAGGGATTCGGGCACTAAAGATGAGCTATCTACTTGGTGGAACAGCAGATCCCCGCAAATGGGATGAGCCTACGCTTAGACAGCATGAGAAGATTTTCCAAGCCGCCATGGAGAAGGATATTGCTATTCACTTTCATACGAGTCCAGGCGGAGGGTCTGATATATTGGGATTTTTCGAACTGATTAAGCGTTGGGGCAAAGATATGAAAATCCATCTGGTACATATGGGTGGGGGAGTTAGCGGCCATATTCGGCTGCTCTCCCAGTGGAAGGACCTCATCGAAGGCGGCTTCCAGGTTTATCTCGATACGAGCTGGGCGATCGGATTTGCCGTAAGGAATCTCCTTCAAGAAGTGGATAAAACCGGTATTGGCGCTGATCGCATCATGTTTGGTTGTGATGAACCATGGAGTGATTATGAAAGCGAATTTTGGAAAATTCAAGGTGCCCGAATTTCGGATGAAATTAAAGAAAGAATTTTCTGGGGCAACGCACAAGAGCAATATTTTACGAAGTTGGCATAGAGGTTAACCCTCTTCACCATATAAAAATTTAAAAATCGGAAGGAAGATGAGCAATGGCACAATTCACAGAACTAGAAATTCAATCAATGAACGAGATTCCACACCCGTCTTTACCGAACGGCACCAAACTTTATGGAGGAACAAAGGTGTTCCCCGATTACAAAGCGAATCCAGGCGAAAAGTTCCTTGCTCTTATCCATGGTATTGCACATGAATCATCTTTATCTTATGTGGCGATTCTGCAAGCGACCCGTGCTCAACGCAAGGGCTATGAAACGGCTATTTATTTCTACGGCACAGGTGCCATTAATGCACTTGCAACAAGAGGGTTTCCAACCGTAGGTCAAGCTGCTTTCGGAGGACAAATGAATGTAAATGAAGGATTGACGACATTCATCAAAGAAGGCGGAAAAGTGTATGTATGCCGTTTCGGTCTAGGACTGCATGGGCTTCGTGAAGAAGATTTGGTAGAAGGCTCAATACCCGTACATCCACTTGATCTACAGGATTGTTTAATTGAATATTCGCGTGCGGGAGCATTTATTTTGAGCACCTTCCAAATTTAAAAGTTTTCAAAATACAAATAAAGAATAGGTGAGTGAATATGACTATTAATTTGGGTCACGGGTCGTCCATGCGACCCGATAATTTTTTGGTTACTGCGGAATTGATTCCGCCCCGCAATTGGAATCCTCGTCCGCTAGTTGAACAGGCGGTACGCTATAGAGGATATGTAGATGCCGTAGATCTCAGTGATAACTTGCTCGCCATTGCGCGTTTATCCCCCGTGGTCGGAGCTTTCTTCGTCCGTCAAGTCGGTGTTGAACCGATCGTGCAAATTAACCTGAGGGATCGTAATCGAATGGGCATACAAAGCGATTTGTTGGGTCTTGCAGCGATAGGCGTTAAGAACATTACTATTCTTGGCGGTTACCCTGCTAAAGTAGGCACAGAGCCCAACGCCAAGGAAGTCTATGACTTGGAAACCATGGAGCTCGTGCGTTATGTTCGGAAAATGGTTGATGAAGGTAAGCTGTTTGACGGTACCCAAATGGAGGAAGCACCCAATTTTACAATCGGTACGGTTGAAAACATTGCCGGAAAACCGATCAAAGAGCTGATCGACCGTCTTGAATCGAAGGTGGACAATGGCACTAATTTTGTAAGAACCCAATTGGTATTCGATATTGATTTGATCGAAGAGTGGATGGCTGAGGCTCGTCGACGCGGTCTTCATGAAAGAGCAACAATCATGGCAAGTGTGCTGCCGCTGAGAAATGCCGATCATGTGAATACAGCGCTAAAAATACCAGGCATTGTCATACCCGAATCGTTCCATGCCCGGCTTGCCGCTTCCGAATCCAAGGATGAAGGTATTGCCATTGCAGCCGAATTGATCACTCAGCTTCGCAGTATCGAGGGCATTAAGGGGATCCATATCCGTCCAATCGGAGGAGCGGAGGATAGCGTTAACAATGTTGTTAAAGCCGCTGGACTTATGCCTATTACACCACTATCAATCGGAGCTTTAGGCGCATAAAGAGATGAATTCAAGGAGGGCCGTAAGATGAGAATTGCTCTCTATACTTATAATACAAAGCCCAGAGGCGGCGTTGTGCATACACTAGCTTTGGCTGAAGCGCTCAAGGAACAAGGTTGTTCCGTGACGGTATTCGCTCTTGGCGTGAGCGGAGAAGGGCAGTTTTTCCGGCCTGTACGAACAGAAACAAAGGTGTTTCCGTTCGCCGCTCAGCAGCATGAAGCTTTTGAAAGCAGGATTCTTCGTTACATCGACACGTATGAGGAAGGGTTGTCGCAAGAATCATTAGAAGCGTTCGACATTCATCATGTACAGGACTGCATAAGTGCAAATGCGCTGCATCGTCTGATGACGCAGGGGCGCATCCCGTTCTTTGTTCGAACTGTTCATCATCTCGACGATTTCACGACGCCAGCGTTAATAGATTGTCAGAAAAAGTCTGTTATGCTGCCGGAGTCGCTTGTCACAGTCAGTGAAGCTTGGCAGCAAAGGCTGCAGTTCGATTACGGTCGTTCATCATCGGTTATCCACAACGGCGTGGAGAGCCGCTTTTTTCAAAGTAAACAGGATCAGGCTGAATTGAAAGTCAAATACGGTCTTCTAGGAAAGACAGTCTTTCTCACCATTGGCGGTATTGAGCCGCGGAAAAATACGATTAGTACCTTATTAGCATTCGAACGAGTCAAAGAAACAATTCCCGATGCTGAGCTTTTGATTGTCGGAGGATCGACACTTTTTGATTATAAATATTACCTGGAGCATTTCAATGACCTGCTTCGCTCTATGCCATTATCCATTCAGAAAGCCGTTCGGATCATCGGTTCTCCGGATAACGAAACAGTTCAAGAGTTCTATCGGTTAGCCGATTGCTATGTACAGCCCTCGAAAAAAGAAGGGTGGGGACTTGCTCTGTTGGAGGCAATGGCAACCAGGACGCCAGTCGTCGCATCAACGATTGATGTGTTTCAGGAATTTATGCGAGATGGCTATAACGCGCTGCTTGCGGATCCCGAGGACATTCCAGCTATTGCTGCGAAAATGACGGAGGCCGTATCGGAGAAGGATCGTAGCCGACTAATGACCATGAATGGTTATGAAACGGCTTCTCAGTATACATGGGCGAAGGCTGCTGAGAAACATATCGAATTTTACGAGAGAAGGTTGATGTCCCATGGGCGAATTACAGAATCTCGTTGAACGTATTGCTGTATCTAAGGGCTTTAGCCGCAAGAAAAACATTCAAGCGCCCCTCAAGATGTTTGATTGGGATCCCGAGAAGATGCTGGATCCAATCGGAGACGATGCGGCTATATTAGTGACGAACGATGGGTATTTGCTTGTATCTTGCGATGGCATTATTCCTAAGCTTGTCCAAGATGAACCTCGCTGGGCTGGTTACTGTGCGGTGCTTGTCAGCGTAAGTGATATTTATGCGATGGGCGGCCGTCCACTGGCGGTTGTCAATATGCTCAGTGCGCCTGATGACGAGAAAGCGGCGCTAATCGCAGAAGGGATGGCAGAAGGTTGCAGCAAGCTCGGAGTCCCTATGGTCGGCGGCCATTATCTGCCTGAGGAATCTGAAGGGGTGGCGACCGCGATTGTTGGCAAAGCAAGCCATTTACTAAGGGCTACACAGGGGAAAGCAGGACAATCCCTCATGATAGCGATTGATCTGAATGGCAAGCCTGTCAAGCAGTATCTCCAATGGGACTGCACCACCAATAAAGAAGCTCAGGAACTGCAGCGTAAATTCGGGATCATGCCGACCCTTGCAGAGCGGGGACTAGCAACCGCAGCAAGAGATATTAGCAATGCAGGAATCGTAGGCACAATCGCGATGCTGGCTGAGAATGCGGGCTGTGGGGCAGTTATTCATCTCGATAGCATCCCTAAACCTGATGAGGTTGATCTGGAGCGTTGGCTCCGCATGTTTCCCGGTTATGGTTTTATTGTTTCGGCCGATCCGAGTAAGACGGACGAGATCACAGCACTTTTTGCGCAGGAAGGGATTGCTGCTGTTGTTATTGGAGAGCTGACCACAGATAAACGTGTCATCGTACAGCAGGAGGATGAAACAGCTACTCTGATTGATTGGACCAATGAAACGATGGTGGTGGGGCAGCATGGATAGAACAGAGAGTATATTCTCCAGTTTCAAAGCAGCAGCTGTGCAATTTAACCCGATACTCGGAGATGTAGAGAACAATCGCCACCGTATGACTGATATGCTAATCGAAGCCGCCATACAAGGCGCGAAGCTGATCGTATTTCCAGAAATGGCAAGCAGCGGTTATGTGTGGAATGACAGAAAAGAAATTTCACCTTATGTGGAGACGATTCCAGGTCCAACAACGGATACCCTATTCTCGATTACCCAAAAGTATCAATGCTATGTGGCTATCGGATTGCCGGAGGTTGATCCTAGTACCGGGGCTTATTACAACTCCGCTGTACTGATCGGACCTGAGGGTATAGTAGGCTCTTATCGTAAAACACATCTTTTTGCCGCAGACCCAAGGTGGGCTAGAGAAGGTAATGACGGAATTCCAGTGTTTGAAACTGAAATTGGGCGTATCGCCCTCTTGATCTGCATGGACGCCATGTACTTTGAGCCTTCTCGAATAGCTGCCTTGCAGGGAGCGGATATCATTGCTTTTCCGACGAATTGGGTTGGGGCTTCGAATAATCCCCCGAGCAAGACGTGGTGCCTTCGCGCCAAGGAGAATGGTTTGTTCTGGATTGCCTCAAATCGCTCGGATACCGAGAGAGGTGCTCAGTTTACAGGTGGGAGCGGGATCATTAATCCGAATGGCGATGTCGGGCATTTCCTTTTAGACGGGGAAGGGATCATTTATGGGGAAGTTAATCTTGACCGCCAAGCTAGACAGAGACTGCTGGAAAATCGAAGGACCTACGCATATCAGGAGCTTCTGCTCCAACCTTATTTGTGGAATGAAGGACAAACAAGGTCGATTATCGAGCCTTTGCCTTACGAGATCGTTGTTTGCACAATGCGCCAAACCCAATGGAAGGATTCATTCTTTCATGAGCTTCAATCCGACCTGGAATTGGCAACGGGCCAATTATCTACAAAAAACAGACTATTTGTATTGCCCGAGCTGGAAGTGCTGTGTGATTCGGGCTCCTTAGAAGGGATGGAAGCTAAGGTCTTCATTCAACTACAGCAGCTATCGGTTATGTTCGATGGGTATATCGTTGCCACGCTAAGGAATTCCTTGAGAACAATCGCAGTTCTTGTGGGGCCTGAGGGGACAATAGGGTCCTATGAGCAGGTTCATGGTTATTCGGCTGATTCGAAAATGTCCAACTATTCAGAGGGCTTTCGCACTTTCGAGCTGCCATTCGGGAGAGTAGGGCTTTTGACTGAAATGGATGCAGAGCTTCCGGAATCCTACAGGATTTTAGCTAAACAAGGGGCGGATATAATCGCGATCAGTGGAACGTCCGAAATGAGTGGGAACTTATGGATGAAGCGGATACGGGCATTCGAGAACGATGCAGTGCTAGCTTATGCAAAACCCTTCACGCCATCGGTGAGTCTATTGTTTTTACATCGGCAGGTTAATTTGGAGACCGGGCAGGCGGCTGAATGGCTAATCCAAAGATTTGAGCCTGAAATGACGGCTGCAGCAAGACGCAGAGATTTTATGAAGCGCTCTAAGACACACCTGTATGACTTGCTGATTTAACCTACGTATTAAGGGGATGAGCAGAATGAAGCTATTGGGCATTTCGGGAACGATTATTGGAGAAAAAACATATTCCGCTGTCAAGCATGTTGTCGAGCATGCGAAATTGCTGGACGTACAATTGGAGACGGAGCTATTAGATTTAAAAGAATATAACGTAGAGTTTTGCGATGGGCGTCAAACGGAAGACTATAACGAAGATACACAGAAAGTGATTCATGCTGTTTTGTCAGCGGATTGCTTTATCATCGGAACCCCTATTTTTCAAGCATCTCTTGCAGCGCCATTAAAAAATCTTTTCGACCTCGTACCTCCATCGGCTTTTCGCAACAAAGTGATCGGTTTTGTAGGTACCGGAGGAACTTATCAGCATTATCTTGTGATTGAAAATCAACTGAAGCCAATTGCAGGCTATTTCCGCGCCTATACGGCTCCAGATTATGTGTACTTAAACCGTGAACATTTTGATTCTAATAACCGTATTGTAGATTCATCTGTGGTGGAGCGTGTGGAAACTCTTGCTGCGCAGGTACTTCATATGTCCAAATCCTTGATATCCTAGCATACATCGAATGAGGTGAGCGGAAATGTACGACGCAACGATCCATGGAGTAGGGTCTTCCATACCTATAAAGCGATTGACCAATGCTGACTTGGAAAAGATGGTCGGGGTGTCAGACGAATGGGTAATAAGTCGAACAGGCATTAAAGAGAGGAGAGTCGCGGATCATTCAGAAGCGACCTCCGATTTTGCCTATAAAGCAGCCATTGGCGCATTGGAGGATGCAAGTCTCAATCCTTCGGACATCGACATGATCCTAGTCGCCACAGAAACGCCAGATCATATTCTACCGCCCGTTGCGAGCCAAATTCAGCATCGTTTACGCTGCAGCAGCATTGGGGTGATGGATATACACGCCACCTGCATTGGATTCCTGTCTTCGCTTCAAATCGCAGAGATGTACATTAAGGCTGGCAAGCACAAAAATATTTTAGTCATTGGCGCAGATACTTTGTCTAAACTGACCGATTATACAGATCCTTATACCAGCATATTGTTCGGTGACGGAGCAGGCGCAGTCATTGTTTCCAGGAGCGAAGAGACCAGGGGAACAGGAATACTCTCAACCTTACTCCATGCGGACGGTGGGGCTTTTGAAGCTTTGTTTGTACCTGGAGGCGGAAGCAGACATCCTGCTTCAGATGAGCATAAGGCGAAAATGGTGATGGACGGTTCAAAGGTATTTAAGTTGGCGGTTAAGTCGATGACTAGCGGTGCAGAAGAAATTTTGCAAAATAACGGCTTGAGGCCTGAAGACGTTGATTGGGTCATCCCTCATCAAGCAAATGAACGGATTATCGATGCGGTTGCTCGTAATCTGGGCATGCCTGAACACAAGATCATCAAGACGATTCAATATTATGGAAATAGTTGTTCAGCTACCATTCCGATATCGTTACATCAAGCAACAATGGATGGGCGGATAAAACGCGGAGACCTCATACTTATGGTTGCATTCGGTGCTGGATTCGTATGGGGTTCAGCGTTAATCAGATACTAGCCAAGATGGAGGAGGGGGAGAGTGACCATGATTCACCTTGTACTCTGCGGTGGGAATGGCAGGAGATTATGGCCCTTATCCAATCAGGAATGCCCTAAACCGTTTCTTAGATTTGCTAATCATCCCTCTATGTTCCAACAATCGATCCAAAGAAACCGGCTATTCGGTAAGAATACGATTGTCGTTGCAAACAAGCGGCATGCTGCTCTAACTCTTAAACAATCAGCAGAAGTTCAAGGCAATCACAACCAATTCTTATGGGAATCTAGTACACGTGATACTGCAGCGGCCATTGCATTGGCTTGTTTCGGACTCCTTTCGGACGAAATCGTCCTAGTGACTCCCGCTGATCATTGGATTGAGCAGCAGGAAGAGTATGATAAAACGATATGGCGTGCTATTGAAATTGCCAATGAGAATCATCTAGCAGCAATCGGTATTATTCCAACTCGATCCTATGAGGAATATGGTTACATTCGTGCTGAAGGCGAAGAGGTCATTTCCTTTTGTGAAAAACCAAGAGTTGATCAGGCTGTTGATTTTCTGTCAGAGAAGAACTGGTATTGGAACAGTGGAATTTATTGTTTCAAAGCCGGAATTCTATTAGAAGAGCTCCAAAAACACGCTCCTTCTACCTGGGAGTGCATTAAAAATATTTATCAGAAACGGATCGAGCTTTCTTCAAATCAATTCTATTATCCAGATATGGATTGCATCCCTGAAATGAGCATCGACAGAGCAGTTATTGAACATAGTAAGCGCCTTAAAATGGTGCTGCTGCAAACGGGATGGTCTGATATTGGTTCTTTCGAAGACCTTGCCAAGTATAATCAGCAATCTACGGAAGAGCTTATGAAAGAATCAGAAATTTTTCAATTGCAATCGATCAACAATGTGGTTCTTTCGGATGGAATACCTATTGCGTTAATCGATGTCGATGATTTGATCATTGTAGCTTCAAATAATGGTATTTTAATATCCAAAAGAGGATCTTCGCACAAAGTGAAACAATTGTTGAAACCAATAAATTCTTCACTTGTCGTTAAACGAAGAAGCCCCTGAACCCAACTAAAACTGGGAAAAAGGCTTCTTTTTCTTACTGCTCTGCAAGATGATCATATATTGCTTTTACTTGTTCGACTAGCGGAGCGGGTGCTTTCGAAGGTGACCCGGTATCAAAAGGTGGCTGAGGATCGTATTCCAAAATCAGCTGAACCATTTTGCCCATGTCCTCTCCATATTCCCACGCAACAAGCTGAAGAGCCATATCAATACCGGAAGAGACACCAGCTGATGTTACTATTTTATTATGGCGAACGACTCTCTCTTCAGTTGGGACAGCTCCAAGAGAACGGAGCAGTTCAAACGATCCCCAATGGCAGGTTGCTTTGATTCCATTTAGCAAACCTGCAGCGCTCAATATGAGAGAACCGTTACACACAGTCGTTGTCCACTGCGCTGTCTCATGGATTTGGCGAATCCAATTCAGCGTTTCACTGTCATTCATTGGTGCCTTATAGTTAGGCGGGCGACAACCGGGGATGATGAGAATATCAGCTGAAGTAATCTCGGAAAAACTGTAATCCGCATACATATTACCCATTCCCGAATCCAGTTTGATTAATCCTTTATTCTTGGCAACAAACTTCAAATTGCTGCCCGGTACCGCAGCAAATACCTCATATGGTCCTATGGCATCTAATGCTGTGATTCCCTCATAAAGCAAAATTGCAACTTCCATGATGATCTCTCCTAATAGTAAAATATTCGTTACCCCGACAATATAGCATACCCCCCTATGGTATGTAAATGAAGAGCCTCTCTTTTTATAGAAAAAATGAAGAAAATATATCAATCTGTTGAACTTGGATGGTAGTCTTCGTTATGAATTGGATGGGCCTATATGCGGATAAATATTGTATGAATATCCGAGAAATTATAATGGAAGCTTTATGTATGTAATATTATTTTTATGGCTTCATTCAATCGGTTTAATCCCGGAATAATCTCTTCTAGCTTTGGTCTCGCAAAGCTTAATCGAATGCAATTATGATCGGAACCGTAGACACTTCCAGGTACGAACAGTACTTCTCTTTTGATAGCTTCTCCAAGTAACTTAAAATCATCGACTTGACGATTGATTTTGCACCACATATTTAGTCCACCTTGGGGCGGTGTAAAAGTTATAGAATCACTCATAATTTGTTCTAGACCTTGAATCATTTCATTCCTTTTATGAAATAAGGCCTTTCGTAACCGGATAATTTGATTTTCAAAGTGTCCGTCCTTAATAAAATGGTTTGCTACCCATTGTGGGATCGTGCTTAAGCCAAAATCCATTTGCTGCCGAGCATCCATTAAGCGGTTAACAACAGCTTGAGGGGCAATTAACCAACCAATTCGTAATCCTGAAGCGCCAATTTTGGAGAGAGAACCTATATATAACACATTGCCAGTCGTATCTAACGATTTCAAAGTGGGGGGAGGATTTCCATCAAAAGCTGTAAGGGTGAAAGGGTCGTCTTCCACAATAGGAATCCCTAGTTCAGTAGCGATCTCCAGCAATCTTACTCTGCGATCAGGCGCCATGACACTACCCGTAGGATTTTGATAGTTAGGATTCACAAAGATCATCCGGATTCGGTGCTGACGATATAAAGGGATAATATCCTCAGGATTTATGCCGTTTTCATCCATGGGTAAGCGAAACAATCGCAATCCCGCGGATTGAAACATGGGTAATGAATAACAATAAGAAGGATCCTCAATAGCGACAGCATCTCCAGGACTAAGTAGGCATTGTGTAATCAAATATAATGATTGTTGCGACCCCGAAGTAATCAAAATGGAAGAATCCGTGCTATGGATCTGATGATGTTGATCAAGAAACGTCACTAAGCTTTCCCTAAGAGGGGCGAATCCTTGAGGATCGTCGTATCCAAGCTGCTCCTGAAACGGTTGCTTTTGCAATATGTCACGTACAATGCCATTTGGAAATAAGTCGGTAGATAATTCACCGCTAGCAAAATCAATAGGCGTATTTCCTTTTCTAATCTCCTCCCGAATACGGCGAATGAAAGGAAGATTCGGTAAAAAAGTGCCACCCTCTACATATTGTTTCCAGTTTGGCGTTTGTTTAGGTACTATTCCCCATTTATGCTTACTTACTCTTGTACCACTTCCTTTTGCACTTTCCACTAAACCGGAGGCGCGTAGTTCTTCATAAGCTTGAACAACAGTGCTACGGTTTACTCCAA
This sequence comes from Paenibacillus sp. Soil787, assembly GCF_001429545.1. GTDB lineage: Bacteria > Bacillota > Bacilli > Paenibacillales > NBRC-103111 > Paenibacillus_E. The sequence continues at coordinate 154,707 of NZ_LMSP01000004.1, read as the reverse complement.
GATGGTCTGCCAACTTTCTTTCTGATGGCAGCAAGCTTCCAGCTGGAAATTCCCCATATGAAATTCTACGTTCCATGAATTCAGTAATTTGCTGGTAGATCGGTTTTTTACTTGATCGGTCTGGCTTCCACATGTCCTCATCACCTTTATTAAGTATTGCCGAAAGTATGAAGTTTAAAGCATCTTTAGTATATCAGTTACTTTTAGAAGTAAAGGGATAAGAATATAGCCGATCTTTGACAACAATGTTCCAAATGATTGAACTTGGATGAGACAATTTGTAGATAAGTGGATGGTTACAAGGCAATTATATATCGGTATGATGATTCAATTGGCGGTCAACGAGGGGATGAGTAGCTTGAATCAACATGAAACGCCGTTGTTTACAGCACTGGTTCAGCATGCAGCAAACAACCCGATACAATTTCATATTCCGGGGCACAAGAAAGGGCAGGGAATAGATCAGGAATTCAGAGATTTCGTGGGAGAGAATATTCTTTCGATTGATCAAATTAATATCGTTCCGCTTGACGATCTTCACCAACCTGAGGGAGTAATTAAGGAAGCGCAGTTACTTGCTGCTCAAGCGTTTGGTGCGGATTATAGCTTTTTCTCGGTTCAAGGGACAAGTACTCCGATCATGACCATGATCATGTCCGTATGTTCCGAAGGGGACAAAATTATCATTCCACGCAATGTGCATAAATCCATTTTAACAGCTATCATTCTCTCCGGTGCAATTCCTGTTTTCATATCTCCCCATAAGGATTTGAAACTTGGTATCGAACACGGAGTTACCATACAAACGGTGAAATTGGCATTGGAAAGTCACCCCGATGCAAAAGCAGTATTAATCATTAATCCAACCTATTATGGAGTTAGTGTTCAGTTGAAAGAAATGGTTCGTCTAGTTCACAGTTATAACATTCCTGTTTTGGTTGATGAAGCACATGGTACTCTAATTCACTTTCATGAAAATCTCCCTCTATCGGCCATGGAAGCAGGTGCGGATATGGCTGCTACAAGCGTTCATAAATTGGGGGGATCCTTGACTCAAAGTTCAATTCTCAATGTTAAAGGTGAGCTGATCAATATTCAAAGGGTCAAAACAGTCCTAAGCATGTTAACAACGACCTCAACGTCCTACATTTTGTTGGCTTCATTGGACACTGCTCGCAGACAGTTGGTTTTTAGAGGTCGTTATATGGCGGGACAAGCCCTTGAGTTAGCTTCATTTGCCCGAAAAGAAATTAACAAGATACCTGGACTTTACTGTTTCGGTGAAGAAATACTCGGTTCTGAAGCTGCTTATTCATACGATGCGACGAAGTTGTGTATCCATGTTAGGAAACTGGGTATTACTGGATACGAAGCTGAGAAATGGTTGCGGAAGAATTACAATATCGAGGTTGAATTAAGTGACTTATATAATATTCTTTGCTTAGTTACAATTGGCGATACGGCAGTGAATATTGAAACTCTTATTAATGCGCTAGGGCATATGTGTCAAATTGGACGTGAAATTGCCTCGCATGAAGTAGTAACCAAAAAGATTCTGATTCCTGAACTTTCTACTTTAAACATTTCGCCAAGACAGGCATTCTATTCTAAAACGGAAAGCGTCCGGCTGGAAGATTCGGTAGAAAGAATCATGGCCGAGGTTGTGTATGTCTATCCGCCGGGGATTCCAATATTAATTCCAGGGGAAATAATAACATGTGAGATTATCGATTATATCACTCAACATCTGGAAGTAGGGTTGCCGGTTAAAGGCACAGAAGATCCTACGGTTCGAAATATTAAGGTGGTAAAAGTGTAAATAGTCTATGCTTCACTTCTCCAAAACACAAAGCTCGAGGATGCCGAGACGAAACTTCGGTCAATCCACGGGTTTTTTTTGAGTTTTGCTATATACCGTGAGTGACAAAATGATGAAGGATTTGTTTCATTATGTTGAACATGGATGGCTCAGAGAATCTGTAATTGGATGGCGACAATATCTTCTTTTTTTTCTAAGATATAACCTGAGCTAGCATCTGAGATTAAGAGCTACGGTTAGGGGATGAATAAAAGATGAACAAGAACAAAACTTTCAGTCGGTTTGCAGCTTTGTTAATGCTGATCATAATCTCAGCTTTGACGGCCGGTTGCACAGAAAAAATCATCATTCTGGATCCCAAAGGGCCGATTGGAAAACAACAGCTTGATTTAATGATAATATCCACTTTATTGTGCTTGATTGTCATTATACCCGTTCTTATATTGACGGCATGGATTATATGGCGTTACCGCAAAAAGGTAAATCGCAAAGCAAAATACACGCCAGAATGGGAGCATAGTACGAAGTTGGAAGTCATCTGGTGGGGTGTTCCAATTCTAATTATTATTGTACTTGCAGTAGTCACAGTGCGGTCGACTTACTCGTTAGAACCGTCCAAAGCACTTGTGTCTGATAAAAAACCGATAACCATACAAGTGGCATCTCTTGACTGGAAGTGGTTGTTTATGTATCCCGAACAAGGTATTGCAACTGTCAATTACGTGCAATTTCCCAAGGATACACCGATTCGTTTTGAGCTCACAGCAGACGCGCCGATGAACTCGTTCTGGATTCCACAGTTGGGCGGACAAATGTATACAATGTCGGGAATGAATATGGCTCTTTATTTACAATCGGATGAAACAGGCGAGTATTTCGGATCGGGGGCAAACTTCAGTGGACGTGAGTTCGGGAGTATGAGATTCATGGCGAAAGCGGCCACTCAAGAAGAATTCGATACGTGGTTTCAAGACGTTAAGAATTCGAAACAGGCTCTAACATTAGATGGGTATAGAGCTCTTGCCAAACCCGGAGTAACGGATACGATGTCCTATTCCTCGTTTCCGGAAAAGTTATTTGAACGAATTGTTACCACGTATGCAACATCTCACAATCACGGTCTCTCCAAAAAGGTGACCGAAAGTGAAGATACGAAAGCAAACATGAAAATGGATATGGATATGGATATGAAACAAGATCATATGCAGCATTCTGGTCATTAACTGGGAAGGGAGACATTAACGATGTGGGATAAAATAAAGAATTTTGCATCAACATTTTTCGTCACCGGCGATCCGCTTATTTATGGTGCTGACGTTAGTATCTTACTAACATTAATAGCTGTCGTCTTTGCACTCACATATTTTAAAAAATGGACATGGCTTTGGCGAGAGTGGCTTACAAGCGTTGACCACAAACGTATCGGTATTATGTATATTATTTGTACCATACTGATGCTTTTTCGAGGGGGGATTGATGCCCTACTTATGAGAGTACAATTAGCGATGCCCAATATGGAGTTTCTAACACCGGAACATTATAACTCCGTATTTACGACTCATGGAGTGATCATGATTTTGTTCATGGCCATGCCATTTATGTTTGGCTTATTTAACATCATAGTACCTTTGCAGATCGGAGCACGAGATGTAGCCTATCCGTTTTTAAACTCGCTTAGTTTCTGGTTGTTCTTTTGGGGAGCTATGCTGTTCAACTTGTCTTTTGTCATCGGCGGTTCGCCAGATGCAGGCTGGCTGTCATACACGCCGTTGTCAGAGCTATCCCATAGTCCTGGAGTTGGACAAAATTTCTATATTTGGGGAATCCAGATCTCAGGTATCGGTAGTTTAATGACAGGTATTAACTTTATTGTTACGATTCTAAAAATGCGTACCCCCGGTATGACTTTAATGAAGATGCCTATGTTTGCATGGTCCGTCTTGTCGAGTTGTATTGCTATTATATTCGCTTTTCCAATTTTGACAGTAACATTAGCGCTTTTGTTTTTGGACCGCTTTCTTGGCGCCCACTTCTTCACGCTTGACGGTGGAGGAAATCCAATGATGTATATTAACCTGATTTGGATGTGGGGACATCCCGAAGTATATATTATTGTTCTTCCTGCGTTTGGTATTTTCTCTGAAATTGTAGCGACATTCTCCAGAAAAAAGCTATTTGGTTATAAGTCAATGGTGTACGCAGTCATGCTTATTAGTCTTCTTTCCTTTTTTGTGTGGGCGCATCACTTCTTTACGATGGGTTCCGGAGCTGATGTCAACGCGTTTTTTGCTTTGACGACAATGGCAATTGCAATACCAACTGGTGTTAAAGTATTCAACTGGTTGTTTACAATGTTTCGCGGACAGATCACGTTCGAAACTCCGATGCTCTGGACAATTGGATTCATACCTTGTTTTGTTATCGGAGGAATGACCGGGGTGCTTCTCTCTGTAGCTCCTGCAGATTTCCAATATCACAACAGTTATTTTCTGATCGCTCACTTTCATCAAGTTATCATCGGTGGTGTAGTTTTTGGATTTTTTGCAGGGCTTTATTACTGGTGGCCGAAGGTATTCGGCTTCAAGCTCAATGAGAAGCTTGGAAAATGGGCTTTTTGGTTCTGGAATTTAGGATTCTATGTCTGCTTCATGCCGCAATATGTACTTGGCTTAATGGGAATGACGCGACGGCTTAGTACGTATGGTTGGGATTCTGGATGGTGGGAATTGAATTTGGTTTCGACCGTTGGTGCATTTTTGATGGGAATCGGATTTATTTTTCAAATATGGCAGATTGCCTACAGTATTAAATTTATGGAGAAAGATACGACAGGCGATCCTTGGAATGGACGTACGCTTGAGTGGTCCATTCCTTCTCCAGCGCCTTTGTATAACTTTGCTACTCTCCCGTATGTAAGCACACAAGATGAGTGGTGGGAGGAAAAGAAAAGGAAGGCTGAGGGCATATCTTTACAAAGGCGCTCTAATATTGAGCCCATTCATATGCCCAAAAATTCTCCGATTCCTTTCATTAAATCGTTCTTCTGGTTCATTGTTGGCTTTGGTATGGTATTCAATTGGCTGTGGTTGGCCATTCCTGGCTTTATCGGAATAGGTATTTGTATGCTCGTACATTCGTTTACTTATAACACGGATTATTATATTCCGGTGGAAGAGATTGAAAGCACGGAAGCTGCGGCAAGGAGGATCTTATAATGGCATTGTCAAAAATGGTTCCTTATGAGTCTAATCCCCATTCAGACCATGGTAATCATCACGATCTGGAAGCTTTACGGCAGTTTGGGTTTTGGATTTTTCTAATGACGGATTGTATTCTGTTTGGTACATTATTTGCCACTTATATTGTATTGCAAGGAAACACGAACGGAGGTCCGACTTCCCATGAACTTTTTCAAATGTCAGGGGTTATTGCGGAGACTTTCATCCTATTAACGAGTAGTTTTACAAGTGGTCTGGCGGTTCTGGCCATGAATAAAGGAAATCAAAGAGGCGTAATTGTTTGGTTACTGGTCACAGCTCTTTTGGGAGCAAGTTTTGTAGTCATGGAAATTATAGAGTTCGCTCATATGGTTCATGAGGGAGCTGCTATAGGTACAAGTGCCTTCCTTTCTGGTTTCTTTACATTGGTCGGTACTCACGGCCTCCATGTAACACTCGGATTGGTTTGGATGATTGCAGTTATCATTCAGTTGTCGCGGCACGGAATTACGCCTGTTACTCAGCGGAAGGTTAGTATCGTCAGCTTGTACTGGCATTTTCTTGATGTGGTTTGGATCTTCGTTCTTACGGTCGTTTACTTGATGGGGGTGATGTAACCATGGGAAATATCACGGTTAAGGGAGTACGCCATACAAGTTCTTTGAAAACCTATGCAACTGGTTTCCTACTTTCAATCATTCTCACCATCCTTCCACTCGTTGTTGTGATGTACAACCTGCTTGAGAGTACAGCCACATACATTATCTTGATTGCAGCGGCGATCCTGCAGTTCGTTGTTCAGCTTATATTCTTCATGCATCTTCGTGATGAGGAAAAGCCTCGTTATAATTTATTAGCTCTCATTTTTGGATTGATTATTTTGCTTACGATCATTATCGGATCGATTTGGATTATGAAATACAATATGGTAGCCCATTGATAGAATTACGGGTGATTCGTTCTCTGAAGAAACGGCGATGGAAAAAACTGAACGTGTGTTTGAAACGCAAATTAATAATCAATTTCCTCTTTTCTTAACGACTGGGAGATTGTTAACTCACTATTTGACCGGGGTCCAAACGCGCAGAACCGCTTATGAGTTAGAATTATTCAACATATGTATTAGCTTTTATAATACTGAGACCTCTATCAAAATAGAATAATCTATTTTTGATAAAGGTCTTTATTTTAGTAGAGAAAGTATAAGTTTTATACTTTGCTTCGCATCTACCTTGACAAACGCGCTCGTCCCTGAAGGACGACGGAGTCGTTTATCCTTGGAGGATTTCAGGCAGATTACGGATCATTTTCTTCTTCGGTTCCCACGGATACCAGATATTTGGTTTTGGCATAGATAAAGTATAGTTTGTCGGGTAACTGCGAATTTTTTAAATCCTTGCACCAGAACCGTATTTTTTATGCTGAAAGCAGACGGGGTCATAATGCAACGTCGAGCTATTTTGTGTTAGGATATAAATATCTAATTTTGACATGAAATTTCGATGAGTTCGCGGGTAGGATGCTTTCGAAAGTTTTATTATAATTATGTAGCCCCATAGCGTAAGCGCGAAACTAATATTTTTTACATTAATGAAAACGCTGCCAAAAAAGGGGCTAGGTGCTTATGAAATGGATAGACAAAACGAACAACATTCGCTTGAAAAAGAAGTTGATTATTTCATTCATCTTTACAGCCAGAGCCGTTGATTGCGAATTCGGAATGGTACAAGGCGACGATAAATAACTCGAATCAAATCGGCTGGTATTACATCAGAGACGAAACGAAAGGCGATAGTGCTTACCTGAGCCTGGTGCGCCGTGTCTATTTTTCGAATTACCGAACGACCGGCGTGCTCGTCATCGATATCAGCCAAACGGAGCTGAACGGAATTCTGAGACAGGAGCATTTTGATACGATGGTCATCGACTTCCGATGGTTGCGGAAATTTATGGGCAGACGGATATTCGAACTTTACTGAAGACGCGCGGGCACAGGATGTGTGGGCTGTCGAAGCACTTGTGCACGTTCAGCAGCGAACCTGCCATTGACATCGTTGAACGCCATTACGCCAAGAATTTGAAGCTCGATACGTTCGGCGAGCTGTTCACTTACAATAGCGGATACCTGGGAAAGATGTTCAAAAACCATACGGGCAACTTGTTTCATACTTATTTGACAAAGTATCCACAATGCCAAAGCTTTGCTCGAGAGCGGGCTTAAGGTGCATCAGGCGGCGACCCGCGTCGGATACGCCAATGTCGATTATTTTTACCTGAATTTCAAAAAGTATCTGGAGGAATCCCCTTCCGTTACAAGGGAAAACCGTTGCAGAAATGACAAGTTTGCATATGATTTTGCAATCAGTTTACCAGGTATCGGCCTCCGAAAGAAAACGGTATCATGATGGTATCAAATAAAAGGAGGGACGATATGGAATCGCTCACATCCCGGGAAATCCTCCTGACGGACCGCCGGATCAGGAAGAGGGGCTTCTGGAAAACATTCCTCCAGCAGCGTTATCTGTACATGATGTCTATCCCGTTCGTCATCTGGGTGTTCGTGTTCAGCTACATGCCGATCTGGGGCTGGCTCATGGCGTTTCAGAATTACAAGCCGGGCAAGTCGATTCTGCAGCAGAAATGGGTGGGGCTTCACAATTTCCAGGAGCTGTTTACGGACGAGAAGTTTTATCTCGTGCTGCGCAACACGCTGGCGATGAGCCTCATGGGATTGATCGCGGGCTTTACGGTGCCGATCCTGTTCGCGGTGTTGATCAATGAAGTGAAGAGCCGGGTGTTCAAACGGTCCGTGCAGACGATCTCCTACTTGCCGCACTTCGTTTCGTGGGTCGTCGTCGCCGGCATGGTGACGAAAATGTTGTCGACCGACGGGGGAATCGTGAATGAGCTGCTGTTGAAGCTCCATCTGATTTCGGAGCCTGTACAATTTATGGCCAAGGGCAATTTGTTCTGGGGGATCATAACCTCTTCCGACCTGTGGAAAGAAACCGGCTGGAACTCCATCATTTATTTAGCAGCCATTGCCGGTATCGACCAGGAGCTTTACGAAGCGGCGACCGTCGACGGAGCAGGAAGATTCCGCCGTATTTGGCACATTACACTGCCCGGCATACGCTCAACGTTCATGGTGCTGCTGATCTTGTCGATTGGAAGTTTAATCAGCATCGGCTTCGAGAAGCAGTTCTTGCTTGGCAATCAACTGGTAGCGGACTATTCGCAAGTGCTCGATTTGTATGCACTTAATTACGGGATCGGGCTCAGCCGCTATTCCTTCGGCACCGCCGTCGGCATGTTCAATTCGGTTGTTAGCGTCGCCCTGGTGCTCACGGCGAACGCGCTCTACCGCAAAGCTACGAAGGAAAGCGTCATTTGAGAAAGGAGGGAGGAAGATGACCGGTGCAGTGGGCGACCGCTCTGAGTTTGGCTTCCAATTGTTTCTGTCTGTGCTGATGACTGCTGTCGCCATCATCACGATTTATCCGTTTCTGAACGTGCTGGCGATTTCGCTGAACGATTCGACCGATACGGTCCGGGGCGGCATCTACGTTTGGCCGCGCGAATTTACGTGGGCGAATTATGCGACAATTTTCAAGTATCAGTCGCTGCTCACAGGCTTTCGAAATTCGGTGCTCCGCACGGTGCTCGGTACGGCGGTCGGCGTGCTCAGCGCTGCGATGGTCGCTTATGTGCTCAGCCGGGTGGATTTTCAGGCAAGACGCCTGTTCTCGATTTTTTTCGTACTGACGATGTATTTCTCCGGCGGGTTGATCCCGGGGTACATGCTCATGCGGAATCTGCATCTGATCGGGACATTCTGGATCTACATCATCCCGGCTATTTTAAGCGTCTGGAATGTCTATGTCATTCGCTCCTATATTGACGGCCTGCCGTATTCGTTGCAGGAGTCTGCCAAGCTGGACGGAGCCAACGACTTTGTCATTTTTACGAGAATTATATTCCCGCTGTGCAAGCCGGTTCTGGCCACTATCGCGCTGTTCATCGCTGTCGGCCACTGGAATTCCTGGTTCGACACGTATTTGTTCAACAGCAACAAGCCTAACCTGACGACGCTGCAATTCGAGCTGCAGAAAATTTTGCTAAGCACGCAGAACGTCAGCAACGCCCATAACATTAACTCCGTCGCCAGCATTGCGACTGTATCCCCGGAATCGATCAAGATGGCGATCACGATCGTGGTGACTGCTCCGATTCTGATCGTGTATCCGTTCCTGCAGAAGTATTTCGTGAAGGGTATTACGCTGGGGGCAGTAAAGAGCTAGGCCGAACAAAGCACGCAGTAAGGGCAGGGCGACCTGATCTCATACAATCATTCACTCAAGAAGATAAGGGAGGATCATCCACATGAAAAAGCCATTTCGTATGGCTGCGGGCCTCGTGCTCGCGGGGGTTATGACATTCACGGCCGTCGGCTGCAGCAAGACGCCGGCAAGCGATGCCGGACAAGCGCCGGCCCAATCCGCAACGGGCGACGCTGGCAAAGGCGCTGCCGACAATAAGCCGATCACGCTAACGGCGTTTTCGGGCAATAATCCGAATTGGGACGACATGCAGAGCGAAGTCGGCAAAATCATTCAGCAGAAAATGGGCGTTTCCCTCAAGATGGAGTTCAGCCTCAGCTCGACGGATCAGAAAGTTCCGCTCATGATTTCCAGCGGACAATATCCCGATCTCATCCTGCCAAGTGGCGATGCCGGCAAGCTCGTGGATGCGGGTGCGCTCATCGACTTGACGGATTTGATTGATAAATATGCGCCGAATCTGAAAAAAATATACGGCCCTTATATGAAACGTTTGCGTTGGAGCAATGATGACCATGCCATCTATGTGCTGCCGACACTGGGGGGCGTGAATCAAACGGATTTCGATGCGGGGGGCATCTTCGCCCTGCAGCATGCGGTGGTGAAGGAGCTAGGTTATCCGAAAATCCGCACGCTTCAGGATTATGAAAATGCGATCAAGATGTATAAAGACAAGCATCCGACGATCGACGGCAAACCGACGGTCGGGTTGTCGCTCAATGCCGACGACTGGCGCATTCTGATTTCCGTAACGAATCCTGCTGTCTATGCAACGGGACTTCAGGACGACGGCGAATTCTATATCGATCCGAAAACGTACCAAGCGACGCTGCATTACCTGCGTCCGGAAGACAAGGAATATTTCCGCTGGCTGAACCATATGAACGATATCGGCCTGATGGATCCGGAAAGCTTCGTGCAGAAATACGACCAGTACAACGCGAAGATCGCCTCCGGCCGCGTACTCGGCTTGATTGACGCGGCGTGGGATATCGGTGGCGGAGTGGGAGCACTGAATAAAGACGGCAAGTCCGATCGTACGTACGGCTTTTATCCGGTTACGATGAACGAGAGCATTAAAGACCATTCTTTCCAGGATAGAGGGTATATGGCGGGATGGGGCACCGCCATTACTAAGAGCAACAAGGATCCGGTCCGCACAATCAAGTTTCTGGATTGGCTCGCTTCCGACGAGGCGCAAGTGCTGAACAATTGGGGCGTAGAGGGCGTAGATTACAAGGTGGAGAACGGCAAGCGCGTCATTCCGCCCGATCAGCTCGAACGCAGAACGAAGGACACGGCAAACTGGCAAAAAGCGACCGGCATAGGGAACTACGGGGGCTTTTCCGCGAGATGGGGCGACGGCGTGACCGATCCGACCGGCAACATGTATACGACGAATAATGTCGATCAGATCATCCAGAATTACCCCGATGCAGCAAAGGATGTGCTTTCGCATTACAATGCGAAGACGTGGAAAGACCTGTTCCCGAAGAAGGAAGAGTTCCCGGTCAAGCCTTGGGGAGCAGCCTGGAATATCCCAATTCCGACGGGATCCGATACCGACGTCATCTTCCAGAAATGCGAAGATATCATGAAGAAGCGCGTCCCAGAAGCAATATTGGCGAAGCCGGATCAATTCGATACGGTATGGCAAAACTTTATGAACGATTTGGATAAGGCAGGCGCGAAAAAGCTCGGCGAGATGTACACGAAGCTGGTTCAGGACCGCGTCAAGCTGTGGAACGAGTAAATGAAGATAATCAATCGACTTTGTCGATAAGTTTCAGAAAAGGCGAAAAAATGCCCTCGATCTTGCCGCTTGGCGAGATTGAGGGTATTTTTATGCTGCAGGTAGGCGGGTCATAATGCAACGCCGATCTTTTTTGTGTTAGAATATAAATATCTAATTTTGACATGAAATTACGATGAGTTCGCTGGGTAGGATACTTTCGAAAGTTTTTTTATAATAATAATATTGCCCCGCAGCAGAAGCATGAAACAAATATGTTTTACATTAATGAAAACGCTGTCAAAGGGGTGAGGTGCTTATGAAATGGATAGACAAAACGAACAACATTCACATGAAAAAGAAGTTGATTATTTCATTCATCCTTGTCGTCTTTATTCCGGTCGGGATCGTGGGCGCTTTGCTGACCCAATCGCTCCGCCAGACGGCACTTAACGATGCGGTCCAGCAAACGTCGAACGACGTGGAGAAGGTGAAGACGCGAATCGGCGAAATATTGAAGCGGTCGATCGAGATTTCTAACAAGTTGGCGACGGACCCGCGATTGGAAGCTCTCGTCAATAAGCGTTACGAATCGAACTATTCTGTTGTAGAGGCCTATAGAGAATATCAAGAGTTCGAGCTATACGTGCGGCTTTATAAAGAAATCGCCAACATCCGGTTGTACGTGGATAATCCGACCCTGCTGAATAACTGGGACTATTTACAGCCAGAGCCATCGATTGCGAATTCGGAATGGTACAAGGCGACTATAAAGAACTCGGATAAAATCGGCTGGTATTACATCGGAGACGAAACGAAAGGCAATAATGCTTATCTGAGCCTGGTGCGCCGCGTCTATTTTCCAAATTACCGAACGACTGGCGTGCTCGTCATCGATATCAGCCAAACGGAGCTGAACGAAATTCTGAGGCAGGAGCAGTTCGATACGATGGTCATCGACGGGAACGGATATATCGATGCGGCCAAAAACACGGGCCTCGTGGGCAAGCATATTCGCGACTTTCACATCACCCAGGAAATGCTGGATAAACCGAGCGGCACGTACCAAATCGAGTACAACGGGGAAACGTCAAAGCTCATTATAGAGTCCCTCATTCCGGACGTGAGCAGTAACGGCTTGAAAATCATATCCGTGTTTTCGGTGCAAGGCATCATTAAGGGAGCGAACCGGATCAGCATGTTCGCACTCTCCATTATCATCATGAGCCTGTTAATCGCCTTGGTGTTCATCTATATTTTTTCCTCCCTGTTGTCAAAGCGCATCCTTCGCTTGAGCAAGCAAATCAATAAAGTGGCTTTAGGCGATTTGCATGCCAGCTCCGTGATTGATGGTGACGACGAAATCGGCCAGTTGTCACGGCAATTCAATAATATGGTCGGCAATATCCGCGAGTTGATGGAGGAAGTGACCGAATCGAATCGGCAAAAAGCACAGCTGGAGATCAAACAGAAAGAAATCAAACTGAAAATGATGGCCAGCCAGATCAATCCCCATTTCTTGTTCAACGCCCTTGAGTCGCTACGGATGAAGATTCATTTGCGGGGGAGTGCGGATATCGCCGACATCGTCAGGGTGCTTGGGAAACTGATGCGCAAGAGCCTCGAGATCGGAGGCGGCACGATTGCACTCGGCGAAGAACTGGACATGGTCCGATGTTATTTGGCCATTCAACAATTCCGCTATGAGGACCGGCTTTCCTACGAGCTTGAGCTCGACTCGGCATCAAGCGAAATCCAGATTCTTCCGCTCATCGTGCAGCCCTTGGTGGAGAACGCCGTGATCCACGGGATTGAGAATAAAGAAGAGGCGGGCTTCGTATGGATTCGGACGGAGCTTCAGGATGAGGCCATGTATGTGACTGTTGCCGACGATGGCGCCGGAATTCCGGAAGCAAGACTGGATGCGCTGATCCGTTCGCTGGACGACCCCGAAGACGGGAAGAACCATCGCATTGGCCTGCGCAACGTGCATCAGCGGCTTATCCTTACCTATGGAGAGCAATCCGGACTCCGCATCGTAAGCCGAGAAAATAAAGGGACGGAAATTCGTTTCATGATACCGATTGGAGGAGATTCGCATGTATAAAGTTGTTCTCGTAGACGATGAAAATGCGATACGCCAAGGCTTGAAGGCGATTGTGGACTGGCGGCGGCACGGCTTCGAGGTGATCGGGGAAGCGGGTAACGGCCGGGAGGCGCTGCTTCGGCACCAGGAGCTGAAGCCCGACCTTATGGTCATGGATGTCCGCATGCCAGGGATGGACGGGCTGCAGGTTATCGAAGAAATTCGCAAGAACGATAAGGAATGCCAATTTATCATTTTAAGCGGCCACGCCGATTTCTCGTACGCCAAGCGAGCGATTTCATGGGGAGTGAACGCCTATTTGCTCAAGCCAGTAGATACGGATGAATTCGAAGCAGAGCTTGACAGGATCTGCGGAGTGCTGAGAGAGGCCTCCGGATCGCTGCAAAAAACGGAACAGACATCGGCGCAGCAGCTCGCGGATCAGATCGTATCGCTGCTCATGTATGAAGAGGGTCACCATACGGCGATGGAACCGCCGAAGGAACCGGAGCTCGATTGGCGTTCGTATCGGGTAATGCTCCTGAAGATGCATCCGCCGCTTGGCAGTCATGCAAACGGTCGGGCGGAAGTCAGGAGAAAGCTGGCAGAGCGTTTTGAGTCGTCGGGTACAGGCATCGTATTCGACGTAGAACCCTTTGTCGGCATTTTGCTGAATGAGAGGGCGCTGATTGAGCTACAGGCTATTTCGATGTATCTGGATTTGGAAGAATCGCTTCTGGGACTGAATGGCGGCTTCTCCGCAGCAGCGGGAGACCCGGTGCATCAGCTCGCAGATATCAGTCTATCCTATTCACAGGCTGTCCGGCTGCTGAAGGAAGAGTTCCTGTTCCGCGGAGAACGGACGGTCATCCTTAAGCGTCCGCCTCTCAACTTTGCCGCGAACGGCGCAAGAGACGGTGAGCCGACCGGACCCGATATAAACGCTTTGGCGGATAAGCTATTTTATGCGCTCGATATCGGCAGCAAGGACGCCGTTCGGCGTATTCTGGATGAAGGGGGGCAGTCGATCGCCGCGTACGACGGCGCGGAGCAAGCGATGAAAACCGCCGTCTCGCAATGGATATCGCTCGCGCTGACCAAGCTGTCGAAGACAAGCGATACCGCCTTCACCGCCGTACAGGATGCCCTTTCGGTAATCGCGGAAATCTATGAGCAGCCTGATCTTCGGTCGTTGCGTAAGATGCTTGAAGTCAGGTTGCTCGGACTGACGGAACGCATAAGCACGTTCAGCAGCGAGTCTGCCGTCAAGCAAATTCTCGACTTCGTGGAGCGTCATTACGCCGAGAGCTTAAAGCTTGAGACACTCGCCGAGCTATTCAATTACAATAGCGGGTATTTGGGGAAAATGTTCAAAAGCTTCACGGGCGACACCTTTCACAACTACTTGGACAAAGTCCGAATCCGGAACGCCAAGCACTTGCTGGCCGACGGGCTCAAGGTGCACCAGGTAGCTGCGCGTGTCGGGTATGCCAACGCCGATTATTTCCATTTGAAATTCAAAAAGTATCTAGGCGAATCACCGTCCCGCTATAAGATGAAGCCGACCAAAACCACTTCGGGGTGAAACCGTGCAGCCATGTTGGGCCCGAGAAGCGGTTACAAGGACCGGAATAACTAGGCTTCCTTCTTTTTTTGAATGCTTTGAAAACGCTTATTTTCACATGATTTATAGATGAATTTCTCGGGTTATGGCGTCAGTCCGGGTGCGTTAAAATAAGATCAAGGGAGAAGGGGGAGGAATCGGGATGGAACCGAAGATGAAGGTCAATGACCGCAAAAACTTTGTGAAAACTATCGGTATAGATATGTACCGAATGGGACCGAGCTATGGTGACGGCGTGAAGGACCCAACGGGCAACTATTACACCACCGTCTTCCCGGAACAAATCGAAGGAATACTCCCAAACTGACAAAGAGACATTGGCTGCTTATAAAATCAAGAAATCAAAAAAACGATCCGATTGAGAGGGGACCGCCATGAAGGGCGGCCCCTTATCTCATGCCGGCGCAATTGGGGCAAGACTGAGTCAGTACAGTTGGAGGGAAACTATGCTGCGGCTTTTTCGAACGAATGAAATACGCGATGTGCAAGAACTGGAAGGCGACTGGGATTTTCAACCGATTGACGGGACTGTGGGGTTGCCTTCCGTGTACAGGTACCGGATGCCAGTGCCCGGGTGCTGGGAGATGCATCCGCAGTTTACGACCTATCGGGGGAAAGGCGTCTACCGGCGAACGGTAGAAATATCGCGGAAAGGCGCAATCCGGCTTGTTTTTAAAGGCGTGAGCCATACAGCTGACGTTTACTTTGACGGAAAGCCGGCAGGACATCATTATAATGCATACACGCCGTTTGCCGTCATCGTTCCGGATGTCGAACCGGGCACGCATGAGGTTGCGGTTATAGCGGACAATTCGTTCGGGGACTCGTCCGCACTTCATGTCCCGAACGATTATTATACATATGGGGGATTGATCCGACCCGTAGCGATTGAGCTGCTGCACGAGATGTTTATCGAACGAATTGCGTTTACGCCAGTCCGTTCGGCTGAAGGCTGGCAGGGGACGATTCGCTTCTATGTGCGGAATATCGGTAAACGTGTGCGGCTAGCGCGTTTGCAGATCAATCTGGCAGGTCGGGACATTGCCGCAGGCCAGGTGGACGTATTACCGGGCGAGATCGCCGAGCTTTCGATTACGGAACCGTTCCCCGGCGTTGTCCAGTGGTCGGCGAACAATCCGGAGCTGTATCTATTGAAGGTGCAACTGTATGCAGAAGGACAGGAAGCTCCCGTGGACGATTTGATCGAGCGGGTCGGCTTTCGCACGGTGACAACGTTGAATGGACGTATTCAGGTAAACGGTGAGGACGTTGTTTTAAAGGGCTTCAACCGGCACGAGGATCATGCTTTGGCAGGAGCCGCCATACCTTACTCGCTCATGGTGCACGATATCGAATTGATGCATGATATGGGTGCAAATGCCGTACGGACCAGCCACTATCCGAATGACGAGCGTTTTCTGGATTTGTGCGATGAACGCGGCCTGCTCGTCTGGGAGGAAAATCATGCGCGTGGCCTAAGTCTGGAGCAAATGAAGCACCCCTTGTTCGCAAAGCAGTGCGAGGATTGCAACCGGGAGATGCTGGAAAGCCATTTCAACCATCCGAGCATCATCATCTGGGCGATATTGAACGAATGCGCAAGCGATACGCCGGAAGGCCGGGAGATGTACAGGACTCAGCTCGAACAAATTCGTGCGATGGATACGTCCCGACTGCTAAGCTTTGCTTCGCATCACCGCGACCGCGAGCTCTGCTTCGATCTTGCGGATATCGTCTCGTTCAACCTGTATCCGCTCTGGTACGAAGACGAAGATCCGCAAGAGCTGGTCAAGCAGGCGAGACTTTGGGCGGATCAGGCAGGCGGACTGGGGAAGCCGATGATCATGAGCGAATTCGGGGCCGACGGCTATTACGGATATCGCGACCCGAGCCGGGTTAAAGGAACGGAGGAGCGCCAGGCCGATATCATGGAGCGCAATTTGGCGGCTTATACGTCCGCCCCATTCTTGTCCGGCATGCTGGTCTGGCAATTTTGCGACTGCAGAGTAACGGAAGGGACGGGATGGCTGCTGACCCGCGCCGGAACACAGAACAGCAAAGGAATTGTTGACCGGTACCGCCGGCCGAAGCTGGCGTATTCCGTTGTGAAGCGTTATTTTACAGGAAAGCATCCAAAATATTGAATTTTCACATGATTTTTAGATGATTTTATGAAGTATTATTACAACCGCCATATAGTTAAAATAAAAATGTCACCGCTTACATAAAGCATTCGATGAGGAGGTGCATGAAAAACACAACATCGAAGTGCAGTCACAAGTGTCTCTGAGAATTGATTTCCTCGAAAGACAGCAGTGCCCATTATTCCAAGCAGAGGAGGATATTCAGGCATGCATCAGTAAAATACGCGACAAGCAAAACATCTACAGAATCAATCCAAATACATGAAACCAAAGGAGAATTTCTATGCGCACAAAAAGATCATATCTGTCGGTCGCAATGATCGTTGCCCTGCTGCTGGCGTTGTTTTCACCCGTCAGTTCGGCCGCTGCTAACCCGAACGAATCCAAAATGCAGTCTTATGTAAACGCGATGCAGCCCGGATGGAACCTGGGCAATACATTTGATTCATTTAATACGAATGCTCCAAATAATGGCGACGAGACGTCTTGGGGCAACCCGAAGGTAACTCGAGATTTCATTAAGGAAATTAGGAAGCAGGGCTTCAAAAGCATCCGTATTCCGATTACATGGAGCGGGCGGATGGGTGGTGCACCGGATTATAAGATCAATAAGGATTGGATGGACCGGGTTCAGCAAGTCGTCGACTGGTCGCTGGAAGAGGGCCTGTATGTCATGATCAACATTCACCACGACAACTGGATGTGGGCCAGCAAGATGCCGACGAATCACGACGAAGCATTGGCCAAATATAATGCGATATGGACGCAAGTCGCCGACCGCTTCAAGAATCATTCCGACAAACTGATGTTCGAGAGCGTCAACGAACCGTTTTTTGAGAACGTTGATGTGACGATGCAACACGCGTTTCTTGATGAGCTCAACAAATCCTTCGTTCATATTGTAAGAGCGTCGGGAGGCAATAATGACGTTCGTCCGCTCGTGCTGCCGACGTTAAATACGAATCACTCGCAAGAGCACGTGGATTCGCTTTCAAGCACGATTGCCGATCTGAACGATCCGAATTTGATCGTGACGGTTCACTTTTACGGCTTCTGGCCGTTCAGCGTAAACATTGCGGGCTACCCGAGGCTTGAGGCTGACACGATTAAAGATATCGATACAATGATTAACAATGTAACGACTTCGTTCGTATCGAAAGGAATTCCTGTTGTCATTGGCGAATTCGGACTGCTCGGCTGGGATGCTGTACCTTGGAAAACGCCGATCAGTGAAGGTGTGCCCGAGCATGGCGAGATGTTGAAGTTTATCGAGTATTTCACCTCTAAATCCATAGAGAACAAACTTGCCCTTATGCTGTGGGATAACGGCGGGCGGTTTGACCGCAGAACGCTTCAGTGGAACGATCCTGAGCTTTACAATCAGATCATGGCCAGCTTGAAGGGCCGTTCTTCCACTGGCGAATCCGATCTGGTTTTTGTCAAGAAAGGTGCTCAGGATCAGGGCGCCGTAGTCCATCTGAACTTGAACGGCAATGTTCTAACCAGCATCAAAAATGGAAAATACGAATTGGTCAATGGCGTGGACTATGAGCTGAATGGCGAAGTCCTGACTCTCAAAGCAAGTTATGTCGCCAAGCTGACTGAATCGGCCGCACTTAGCGAGGTAGCCGTATTGAAAGCCCAATTTAACAAGGGCGCAGATTGGACCTTCCATGTATTGTACAATGACACGCCAGTGCTGCAAAACGTGGAAGGCACCACCGCAAATTTTGCGATTCCGACTGCCTTCAACGGCGACCGTCTTGCCACGATGGAGGCCATATACGCTACCGGGGGCAACGCCGGTCCGGCTAGCTGGACTTCGTTCAAGGAATACGCCCGGACATACAATCCATCTTATGCTAACAATGAAATCTCTCTTACACAGGGCTTCTTCAATGAAGTGAACGACGGAACGGTGAATCTGACGTTCCACTTCTGGAGCGGCGCCATCATCAAGTATACGATTACGAAGAACGGCACGGGCATTACGGGCACAGCTTCGTAAAAGCCGGAATTGATTTGGGAAAAAAGGAGTCCTGCCTTGCGCCCGTGCGCTGGGCAGGACTCCCTGCTGCCGAAATAAGGATTTGTGCGGAAATCGGGAAACAACGGTTTACAATGAAACATTGCTAAGCTTAGCAATCAGTGGAGGACAGCTTATGATGAAAATGGGTGTAGATTATTATCCGGAGCACTGGGATCGGGCCATATGGGATCAGGATGCGGATCTGATGCGGCAGACGGGAGTCCGTCTGGTTCGGTTAGCCGAATTTGCCTGGTCGCGTCTGGAGCCGGAGGAAGGACGGTACGATTTCGCATGGTTGGATGACGCGATAGACGTTTTCCATCAACGCGGCATCGAGGTCGTGATCGGAACTCCGACCAACACGCCGCCGAATTGGCTTGTTGAGCGGTATCCTGACGTGCTTCCCGTTGATGCCTTGCTGCATCCCCGATATCCCGGTATACGCGGACACCGTTGCTATAACAGTCCCTCCATGCGCCTTTATTCGGAGAAAATCGTGGATAAGCTTGCCTCGCATTATTCGAAGCATCCGGCTGTAAACAGCTGGCAGATCGATAACGAATTTGCTCTGAACGAATGTCATTGCGATAATTGCAGCGAGCGGTTCCGAGAATGGCTATCGGACAAGTACGGATCTTTGGAGGCTCTTAACCGCGCTTGGGGCACCGTCGTCTGGAGCGGGGAGTACAGCAGTTGGCCGCAAATCAAGCCACCGCTGGGCGGTACCTCCTTCAAAAACCCGTCTTACTTACTGGACTGGAAAAGGTTCGAAACGGATTCTGTCGTCCGTTTTCAACAACTGCAAGTGGATCTTCTGCGGAAGCGGTGTCCGGGTCATTTCGTGACCCATAATATTTGGAGCTACCCGATGTCCCTTGATTATTACAAACTCTGCGACTCGCTGGACTTTGCCTCCCTTGACTATTATCCGAATACAAGTCCGGAAAAGTCGGATACGAACGGATACAGCGGGGCGTTGACACTGGACTTAACCCGGGGGATTAAGCGGGGCAACTTCTGGATCATGGAAACGATCAGCGGCCCGCCCGGCTGCTGGTTCCCGATGTGGCGAACGCCGCAGCCGGGGTTTATTCGGGCGTTCGCCTGGCAGTGCATCGCGCGCGGTGCCGACACGCTTGTGCATTTCCGCTGGAGAAGCGCTCCAGTCGGCGCCGAGCAATTCTGGCATGGCTTGATTGACCACAGTAACGTTCCGGGCCGCCGGTTCGAGGAATATAGCAAGCTGTGCGGGGAAGTGAACAGCCTCTCTCCGCTGCTGACCGGATCGGAGGTGCATGGCGAAGCGGCCATTCTCCATTCGCACGATCAATACAATGCGCTTCAGATTCAGCCGCAGGCGGATGGGATGGATTATTTCGACAATCTGAAGCTGTATCACCGCGCATTGACCAAGCTGGGCGTTCATACCGATGTGGTGAATACGACAGCCGATTTAAGCGGATACCGGCTAATCGTCGCTCCCTCTCTCTATTTACTGGATGAACGCGTGGCAGGCCATTTGGAGGATTGTGTCCGCAGCGGGGCTACCTTAATTATAACGAATCGCACCGGCGTTAAAAATATGAACAATGTTTGTCGGATGGAGCCGCTGCCCGGGCCGCTGTCCGAAGCGGCTGGAGTTTATGTATCCGAGTACGACCCGATCGGCAAAGACGTCCACACGATTCGGGCGAAGAATGGGAAGACCTACACATGCATGCAATGGTGCGATATTCTGGAGCTTTCCGGCGCGGAACCAATCGCATGGTACGAAGATGATTTCTTCGCCGGCAAACCGGCCGCTGCAGTTCATTCTCTTGGAAGCGGCAAGGTGTATTATTTGGGGACGATTGCCGAGGAGAGCTTTTATATAGACCTATTCCGGGAGGTCGCTTCGGATGCGGGCGCAAGCCTTTTCCCCGATCTGCCGGAGGGCGTTCAGATCTCGGTTCGCAAGAAGAGAGAGAAGCGTTACTTGTTCATTTTGAATCTTTCGCGGAAGCGGCAAACGGTAACACTCGGTCAAGCTTATCCAAGTCTTCTCAGCGAGAGACGGATCGGACCGGAGCTTGACATGGAGCCATACGCCGTAGAGATTGTAGAGCTTGCCGAAACCGGCTGCTAAGTCAGGGAAATAGAACCTTATCCGAGAATGAAAGGAAAATCAATCATGAATCCAACACGACAAACGATTCTGTTTCAAGGCGATTCCATAACCGATGGCAACCGGGACCGCAACGAGGATCCCAATCACATTTTGGGACACGGTTACGCTTTTATCATTGCCAGCAAGCTCGGCTTCGAATTGGCCCGCAACCAACCGCATTTCATCAACCGGGGTGTCAGCGGCAACCGGGTTTCGGATTTATACGCCCGCTGGAACGAGGATGCAATTCGCTTAAAGCCGGATATGATCAGTATCCTGATCGGCGTCAACGACGCCTGGCGGATCCTGTCGGGTTGTCCAGGCGACCGTTTCGAAAGAGCGTACCGGCATTTGCTGGAAGAAACGAAGGAGATGCTGCCTTCCGCAGGGTTAGTGTTGTGCGAGCCGTTTATATTGAAAATCGGGTGTACGGAGGAAAAATGGGAGGAGTGGCGGAAACGGATCGATGACTACAGCCGTATCGTTCGTCAGTTGGCCGAGGAATATGATGCGGTATTCGTTCCGTTACAAGAGGCGTTCGACAAGGCCTCTTCCGGCATGGATGCCGCCTATTGGATATGGGATGGCGTTCACCCGACGGCTGTCGGCCATGAACTCATCGCCCGCGAATGGCTGTCCATCGTTCAGAATAGTCCTTTGGCCATTCGCTGAAAAGAAGCGGCCCTGTGATGAGACCGATTTACGCGAGGCTATTCGGAAGTGCGAAATAGAATGGAGAAACAACAATATAGGGTCAGCGGCTTGGCGGCTGGGGCTGTCAAATGCCATGAAAACAATTGGGGGCACTTAAACATGTGGAGTTCATATGCATCAGCGACGGCTCTATCGACGGCCAATAATTTTATCATGAAAAGCGATTCCGTTTTTATGCATACGTACAGAGCTTACATCAAGACGGCTGAATGCGGGAAATTGGAGCTGAAATTCTGGTGCAGCAATCTGGTGGATTCTACATGGGCAGACGGCTCCGAATCGAGAGCCAATCTGCCAGGAGGCTTGTGGAAAATCGAGGCGGCTTACATCGCTGACGGCGGGAAACTGCCGGGCGGAAGTGTTGTAGAGGGCACTCAAATCCCGGTAACGTTCGATTCATCCATGTCCAGGATGGTTTTACCGGGAGAAACGTTCTGGAGCGATGCCACCGAGATCACAATCCCGGAAGAGCATTATCTGGTATTTTCGTGGACGATCATGACACTCGCTGCAGGCGACAGCTTTCCTTACAATACGGAAGCACCATTGGTGCCTGCCTACGATGCGCCTGGGCATGCCGCCGGCCAAACGTCAGCCGATGGTTTCCGAATATCCGCAAACTGTCTGGTGCTGCCGGATTTTATAGGCTGCGAACGCGAGGGAGCAAAGCGCCTTGCGTTCCTGGGCGATTCCATCACCCAGGGCGTTCGAACGCGACCGGACACTTATGAATACTGGGTTGCCCGCATTGCGGAGGGGCTTGCTCCGGCACATAGCGTATGGAACATCGGTTCAGGTTGGGCGCGAGCCTACGATGCGGCAAGCGACGGAGCTTGGTTGCATAAAGCCAAGCACAACGATGAGGTCGTCGTAGCATTGGGGGTGAACGATATAGGTATGGCCGGACGAAGCGCTCCTCAAGTGCTGGAGGATTTGCAAACGATCGTGGCCAAGCTTAAAGGCAGCCGCATCGGTATGTCCGTGATCTTGTGTACCGTGCCCACATTCAATTTCTCCGGCTCACAGGAGCTTGCCTGGAGGCAGGTGAATCAGGCAATACGAAGCCATGACATCGCCGGCGTTGATCGCGTATTCGATATAGCGAAAGTGCTCTCTCAAGCCGCTCCGTGTGATAACTTGCTTATGCCCGAATATATGTCCGAAGGGGACGATCCGCACCCTAATGGAAAAGCGAGTTCAGCCATTGCCGCCGCATTCTTATCCTGGTACTGAGAGGCAAATGAATCAAACTTTGAAACGAGAAGGAGTGCATCTACGTGCCGTATACGAATCCGGTCATTCCCGGCTTTTATCCCGATCCGAGCATCTGCCGGGTCGGGGATGATTATTATCTGGTGACAAGCTCTTTTGCATATTTTCCTGGAGTCCCCCTATTTCACAGCAATGATCTAGTCAATTGGCGCCAGATCGGACATTGTCTCACAACCGAGCAGCAGTTGCCATTGGGAGACACTTGGCTCTCGGGAGGAATCTACGCCCCGACGATCCGCCATCACGACGGCTGGTTTTATATGGTAACGACGAATGTGAGCGGGGTCGGCAATTTTTTTGTTCGAAGCAGGCAGCCTGACGGTCATTGGTCCGATCCAATACCTGTCGCGCAGAAGGGCATCGATCCTTCTCTATTATTCGATGAAGACGGCAGTGTATACTTTCAATCCACTTGCGACGGCAATGAAGGCTACGGCATTTATCAATGCGAGATTGACATATTGACCGGAAGCATGCTGACTGAGAGCCGTCTGATCTGGAGGGGAACGGGCGGAGCGTACCCGGAAGCTCCTCATCTTTACAAGATCAACGGATTTTACTATTTGCTGATCGCCGAAGGCGGAACTGAATACGGCCATA
Organism: Paenibacillus sp. Soil787; assembly: GCF_001429545.1. Taxonomy (GTDB): domain Bacteria; phylum Bacillota; class Bacilli; order Paenibacillales; family NBRC-103111; genus Paenibacillus_E. The sequence continues at coordinate 130,983 of NZ_LMSP01000004.1, read as the reverse complement.
TGGCGACGATAGCGAGAAGCAGCGCCCCCTATGGGCCGTATGAACCGTGTCCTTATAATCCGATTTTGTCTCATAGAAGTTTGAAGAGCAGCATACACGCGACCGGGCATGCGGATCTGGTACAGGCGCATGACGGCAGCTGGTGGGCGGTTTTCTTGGGAATTAGGCCTGTTTCTTATCCGATGCGGCATCATCTCGGTAGAGAGACTTTTTTGGCGCCCGTGTCATGGACGGATGACGGCTGGCCGATCATCGGTAACGGCGGGCGTATCGAGTCCGTTATGGAGGCTCCGCAGTTGCAGGAAGTCCAGTGGCCGCATAAGGCAATCAGAGATGATTTTGATGAAACAACGCTAGGTTTTGACTGGATGTTTCTGCGGAATCCGACTCCGGAAAGCAGGTCGCTCCACGAAAGTCCGGGAAATTTGGTGCTGCGTGGGACTAAGGTGTCGCTCGACGACGCCGGCGCACCCGCTTTTGTGGGCCGGCGTCTGCGCCATATGTCATGCAACATTGCCGCCCTACTAGATTTCGAACCGAAAAGCGAAGGTGAGGAAGCCGGACTTACCGTATTCATGAACGAAAGGTATCATTATGATCTTGCCGTAAAGTTCAAGGAAGGACGCAAGTTGATCGTATTACGACGGACCGTCGGATCATTGAGAACGGAGCACACGCACGAATGCGCAGCGGGCCCGGTCGTGCTAAAGATTGAGGCTAGGCCGGAATGGTTTGTTTTCTCCATTCAGCCCAATCAATCCGATGTCCTTGAGTTGGGCTCTGGAGAAACTCATCTGCTCTCAACGGAGGTAGCAGGCGGCTTTACGGGAGTAGTCATTGGGATGTATGCCGTTTGCGAAATAGGACAGAGTACGCCGGCACTCTTTGATTGGTTCGATTATGAGCCGGTGGTTCATATCGAATAGGTCTGTTTGGGTGGAATATGGAGGACATAAGATCCATTGGAATTTATCCACTGTTTTACTCATTTGCGCATAGAGATGACACGATCTATTGGATATTTTCCAATCAAACTGCTTCCAAATGATAATTAAGATGGGGAATTTTGGATTCCGTTGGATTTTATCCAATGAAAGTACGATATCTCATGACTGAACAAGTAATCTATTGGATTTTATCCAATGATATTGATCGTATTTTAGCTTATATCCAATTAATTCCAGGTACTACATAACTCATGGGAGGACATAGCGATTGTAAGTCATGTTCGATTTGAGAGATAAAGAATAATTTTAATTTATGAAAGGATTATACATAAAATGGAAAGCAATATTAAACCCAAGCTGATAGATAGCGATATGGAACGAATTATTCACCAAGCTTTCGGAAGCCGGGTCGTCGAAACGAAAGAACTAACGGATGGGTGGGCAAACAGCGCATACGCGATCATCACAAGCGACGACCGCGAAGTTATCCTAAAAGCGGCGCCGTTCAAGGGAACAAAAATGATGCGTTATGAGGCAAGCTTGATGCGTACGGAAGTCGAGGCGCTGCGCTTGTTTGACAACAGCGGTACACTGCCTGTGCCCAAGGTGCTTACATACGACGATACATACACCTTGATTAATGCGGAGTACTTTATTATGGAGCGGCTTTCGGGGGTTCCTTACAACAAAATTAAGGAGACGCTTTCCCAGGAAGAGAAGGACGCGATCGAATTTGAGCTTGGCGTCTATAGCCGCTTGATCAATGAAGTGCAAGGAGAAAAATTCGGATATTTCCTGCAGCAAGAATCGTGGAGTGACTCCTGGGCAGAAGCGTTTCAACGGATGATCCGGGGCGTGCTGGCTGATAGCAGAGATGCCGGAGTCGAGCTGCCAGCGGGTGATACGGTTATCGAATCGGAAATCGAACGGCATCTGGATGCTTTGCACGAAGTCGATCAGCCCCGTCTTGTGCATTGGGATTTATGGGATGGAAATGTGTTTGTCGAGCATGGGAAAATAACAGGGCTGATCGATTTCGAAAGAGCGATTTGGGGCGACCCGCTGATGGAGGTTTATTTCGGCCGCTTCAACCGATCCGTTGGGTTCTCAAGGGGCTATGGGCTGGCCGTCGCAACCCAAAACCAGCAGCGGCGCAGAGTGATGTACGATTTTTATCTGGATCTGATCTTATGGATTGAATGTACCTTCCGGCAATATGAAAACAAAGACCACTGGAATTGGGCCCGCAACAATCTTGCGGAAGGCTGGGAATGTCTCCTCGCGATCGGCCGCGATTAAACCAGGTTCACCCGTTGTAAGCGTCGAGCGATTTCCAACAGCGACTGCGGTAATCGGAAGGTATCTGTCGGTTTATAACAAAGCAATTTAGGGGGCCGAGCAATTGGGCCATTTCAATGCCACGGCATTGAGTCAAGACGATTTCTAAATACCTTAAAATGGAGGTTTGACAGCGATGACAAATGCTCAGGGAGTAGCATTACCGTTTCAGAATCATGATCTGGCAATCGAAGATCGCGTTGCCGATCTGGTGTCCCGGTTTACCCTCGAGGAGAAAATTGGGCTCATGTGCCAATATCAACCCGCGGTCGATAGGCTGGGGGTGAAACCATACAAGCACGGTACTGAAGCTGCCCACGGCATCGCTTGGCTGGGGGAGGCGACCTCCTTTCCGCAATCGATCGGCCTTGCCTGCACTTGGAACCCGGAGCTGCTGGAGCGGATCGGTTCCGTTATCGGCGACGAGGCTAGGGTATTTTATCAGCGGGACCCCGCACGCAACGGCCTGACGCTATGGGCGCCGACCGTCGATATGGAGCGGGACCCGCGGTGGGGCCGGACAGAGGAGGCGTACGGGGAAGACCCGCATTTGACGGGTGAGCTCACGTCCGCGCTCGTCAAAGGCATTCAGGGTCCGCATCCCGTTTACCGCAAAGCGATTGCGACCTTGAAGCATTTTCTCGGCAACAACAACGAGAAGGATCGGGGGCACTGCTCCGCCAGCATCGACCCCCGCAATATGCGGGAATATTATTTGAAAGCGTTTGAGCCGGCCTTCCGTGATGGGGGGGCTCTGTCGATGATGACTGCATATAACTCGATCAACGGGACGCCCGCCATTCTCCATCCCGATGTGCTCCGGGTCGTCAAAGGCGAGTGGGAGATGAACGGCTTTATAGTCAGCGATGCAGGAGATCTGATCGGCCTTGTGAAGGATCACCATTATTTCGAGACGTATAAAGAAGCTGTCGTGGCGTCGATCAAGAACGGCATCGACAGCATTACGGACGATGCCGAGATTACCTGCGCCGCCATACGGGAGGCGCTCGCCGAGGGGCTGCTGGAGGATGGCGACCTGGTCCAGGCTTTGGAGAACACGTTCCGGGTGCGCTTCATGCTTGGCGAATTCGATCCAGACGAGCGCAATCCGTATGCCTGCATGCCGGATGACACGGTTTGCAAGCCGGAGCATGCGGCTCTCTCCCTGGAAGCGGCCCGTGAATCCGTCGTACTGCTCAAGAACAAGCATCAACTACTTCCCCTTGACCGGGATGCCGTACAGCGAGTCGCCGTGATCGGGCCGCTCGGAGATGCGGTATGCCGAGATTGGTATTCCGGCAGCCATCCGTATAAGGTCACTCCGCTTCAAGGCATTCGGGCCAAAATGAGCAAAGGTTCCGTCGTCTTCGCCGACGGATGCGACCGTGTGCGCCTTCGTTCCGCTGTGACGGGAAAATATGTAGGGATCGCGCCGGACGAGAACGGTGCATTGAAGGCGGACCGGACAGCCGCCGATTCCGCCGAGACGTTCTTGATGACCGACTGGGGCTTCGGCAGCGCCACGCTGAAGGCGCTCTCGAACGGCAAATATGTGACGACCGACGATACGACTTTGACCGCTTCGGCTGAAGACATTTGGGGCTGGTTCGTCAAAGAGGTGTTTCAACCTGTCGAGGGGCAGGATGGGACGATGTCGCTCGCGAGCTGGAACGGGAGCCCTGTGTCGCTGCCCGGCGATGAAGGCGGGGCTTTGCGCAAGGAGGTTGTCGAGGACGGTCTGAAGGAGGCGGTTGCGGCGGCTGAAGCGTCGGATGCAGCGATTGTTATCGTCGGGAACCACCCGCTGATCAACGGTAAGGAAGAGATCGATCGCCCGGACTTGACGCTAGCCGCTTACCAGGAGAGGCTGATTCGGGAGGTATACAAGGCAAATCCCAACACGATCGTCGTCGTCATCGGCAGCTACCCGTTTGCCCTGAATTGGGTCGATAAGCACATTCCGGCCGTCTTGTATTCCTCGCATTCCGGTCAAGAGCTGGGCAACGCCTTGGCGGACGTATTGTTCGGCGATTATAACCCGGCGGGACGGCTCAATATGACCTGGTACCGCTCCGTAGAGCAGCTGCCCGATATCATGGATTATGATATTCGGAAAGGGAAGCGCACCTATCAATATTTTGATGGAGAGCCGTTGTATCCGTTCGGTTACGGGTTGTCGTATACAACCTTCCGTTACGATGAGCTGATCGTGAGTCTGGAGCGTGCCGGTTCACGCAGGGACATCTCGGTCAGTGTGCGGGTCGAAAATTCGGGCGATATGGCCGGAGACGAAGTCGTCCAGCTGTACGTGCGCGCCGATTCGTCCCGCGTGGAGAGGCCGCTCAAAGAGCTGAAGTCCTTCCGGCGCATCCAACTGGCTCCCGGAGAGAAACGGACCGTCGGCTTTACGGTGCCGGTTTCCGAGCTGGCATTCTGGGATGTGACCAGAGACGCTTATTGCGTCGAATCCGGTACGTACACGCTCATGATCGGGGGCTCGTCGGGAGATATCCGCGTGCAGAAGAAGCTGGCGGTAGACGGAGATACCGTGCCTCCGCGCGACTTGACCAAGGAGACTCCGGCAGTGAATTACGACGAGTACGAAGGTGTCTACCTGGACGAATGCCGGGAAGGCGGGAGCTGCATCCGGTTGTCGGGCGAGGCAGGCTGGCTGCGATTTGACGATGTCGATTTCGGCGGAGGGATTAGCGGCTTCGAAGCCAGTTATACGGCCGATCAGGGAGGTGGTAGCATAGAGCTTAGACTGGATGGGTTGGACGGCCCTCTTATCGGAACGTGTACCGTTCGGGAGACCGGAGGGCAGCAAATGTGGGAGACGGCTGCCTGCAAGGCGGACGAAGTATCGGGAGTTCGCACTGTCTACTTATGTTTGGGCGGGGATATCGGACTGAGCCGCTTCCGTTTCCTTCCGAAATCCGGTATTCAGTAATTCCGAGAGGAGATGTGGGGGATGAATAAGATGAGCTTGTGGTATAGGATGCCCGCATCCGAATGGAACGAGGTGCTTCCACTCGGCAATGGGAACCTGCGGGAAGCCGAGCTCGTGACAAGCCTTGGCGGCATTTGCAAGCTCCGCGTTCCGCATGCGGCGAAGCTTGTAGTATACGGGCAGGATGGAGCTCCTGTAGGGACAGCTTCGGCCGATGACGGATGCGCGGAATTCCACGCGCAGAAAAATATGCGTTATAGGATTGCCACTTGACAAAGCGCAATATCCGGCATGCATAAAGGAGGTGATGCACATATAAGCTCCCAAAGCAACTACAGCTTCGGGAAAGGTTTCGGTAAATTCGAAGTGCCAAATTCAATAATCAAAGGAGTGTGTCAAAATGAAATCAAAAAAATCAATTGTATCTGCAATAATGTCTGTCTTCTTGTTGCTGACTCTATTTGCATACGTTCCATCGGCCTCCGCTGCAACCAATATGCAGACCTATGTCGACGCCATGCAGCCCGGTTGGAATCTGGGCAATTCCCTCGATGCGACAGGCCCAGACGAAACGTCTTGGGGAAATCCGGTTGTCACCCAAGCTTTTATTCAACAAATTGCCGCCCAGGGCTTCAAAAGCATCCGTATTCCTGTGACCTGGGTACAGCACACGGGACCTGCTCCGTCCTATACGGTGGATCCGGCATGGATGAGCCGAGTGCAGCAAATTATCGACTGGTCGCTTAACGCCGGCCTGTACGTCATGATCAACGTACACCACGACTCGTGGCAATGGGTCAACAACATGGATACGAATCATGACCAGGTCGTAGCCGAATACTCAGCGATCTGGACGCAAATCGCCAATAATTTTAAGAACTATTCCAACAAGCTGATGTTCGAAAGCATCAACGAGCCGTTTTTCGGCAACAATCTTGCTGCAACAACGCAACTTTCCCTGCTCAATGAACTGAATACGGACTTCTTCAACATTGTGCGGGGCACCGGAGGCGCGAATGCCACCCGTCCCCTCGTACTGCCGACGCTGTCGACCAATGCCAGTCAACAATATCTGGATTCGCTTAACAGCACAATCGCCAACCTGAACGATTCGAATATTATTGCCACCATCCACTTCTATGGATTCTGGCCGTTCAGCGTAAACATTGCGGGCTACACCAAGTTTGACACAGATACGATAAACGATATCAACACTTCCCTTGACGCTGTCTACAATACATTCGTTGCCAAAGGAATTCCAGTTGTTGTCGGCGAATACGGACTCCTCGGCTTCGACAGTGGCCCAGGTACAGTCGAACACGGCGAAATGCTCAAATACTTCGAGTATTTCCTCCAGTATGCCAAATCGAAAAGCGTAACCCATATGCTGTGGGATAACGGCTCGCAATTCAACCGCACGACCTACCAGTGGAGCGATCCGGACATATATAATATCATCAAGCAAAGCTTGACGGGCCGTTCGTCCACTGCGGACACGGACCTGATCTTCCTGAAGAGTGGCGTAACTGTTACGGACGCATCCCTTGCGCTGAACTTGAACGGCAACAGCTTCGTCTCGCTCAAGAACGGCACCACCACATTGAAATCCGGCAGAGACTATACGCTAAGCGGCAGTACCTTATCCGTCAAGGCAAGCTATCTCTCCAAGCTCGCTTCAGGCGCGCTGGGCGAGAAGGCGGTATTGACCGCCAACTTCAACTCGGGTCCCGCCTGGAAGATCCATGTGCGCTACTATAACACGCCAGTGTTGCAAAGCGCATCGGGCGCCACCAGCAGCTTTGCGATTCCCACAGCCTTTAACGGCGACCAGCTTGCCACGATGGAGGCCGTGTACGCTGCAGGCGGTAACGCCGGTCCGCAAAACTGGACTTCCTACAAGGAATTTAACTATTGCTTCTCACCTGACTATACCAACAGTCAAATCACGCTGACCTCGAATTTCTTCAATGCAACGACTGACGGAACGGTGACTCTGACTTTCCACTTCTGGAGCGGCGCAATCGTCAAGTACACAATTGTAAAAAGCGGCACGAGCGTCACAGGCACGGCTCAGTAATATGGCAAGGCGTTCCGGCGGGGGATTTACGTTCCTGTTGGAACGCTTTTTTGCAACAATTAGGAAGAGTGATTAACCATTGACGGTTCATTCAACTTCAAACAAAAGATGGAGGAAGGTCGTTTACAGGTCCTAATACGAGAGTTTGATAGCCAAACGGTAAGGATATTTGAGAAAAACTCCTATCGGCATGATTAAATATTTTCCGGCACGGAAAAACACTAATTATGACTGGATTTTTAGTGAAATTTAAAGGGTATTATGATGAAAGCGGTTTCGTTATAATCGAAGACAAAGAGGTTGAGAGTGTGCCCGCAGTGGAGCAAAACCTGAAGCAGGTTCCACTGCTGAGAGAGAGTTGATGAGGAAATGTCATAATAACAGGAATTCCAGACCTCCTAAGATAGCTGATTTAAAAATCCAAGTAAAAGTAAGCAATTGAAAGAAAACATTATTTTTGAGTGGGGGAGAAAGATGAACACGAACCTGTCCGAACACGCTTATGCCCCAGTTGTGGGAAAGCGCTTTCATTTTAAAAATAAATATAAATTATTCCTCATGGCTTTTCCTTTTCTTGTACTCGTATTTTTGTTCTCTTATTTGCCTCTGTACGGCTGGGTCTATGCCTTTTACGATTACCGGCCCGGCATTCCGCTGTCCAAGACCGAGTTCGTGGGCTTGCATTGGTTTACCGCAATGGTGTCGAATCCGATTCAGCTGCAGGAAATCGTCCGAGTTCTACAAAACACGTTCGCGATCAGTTCATTGGGCATTTTGACTTCGGTTCTGCCGGTCATCTTTGCAATTTTCCTAACGGAAATCAAGAACACGAGGTTCAAGAAAATGGTGCAGACGATTACGACGCTACCGAACTTTATCAGCTGGGTGCTGGTGTACGCTTTCGCATTCATGTTATTTTCCGTCGACAACGGCTTCTTGAACAATTTGCTGATGAGCTTGCATTTGATTGACCGTCCGTTGAACCTGCTTGCCTCGGACAGCCATACATGGTTGGTTATGACTTTGTGGGGCGTATGGAAAGGACTCGGTTGGGGCGCGATCATGTACATTGCAGCGATTACCGGGATCGATCCGGAATTATATGAAGCGGCGAGAGTGGACGGAGCAGGCCGTTTCCGTCTGATGTGGCACGTAACGGTGCCGGGAATTCTTCCGACGTACTTCGTGTTGCTCATTTTGGGTATCGCAAACTTCATCAATAATGGACTTGAGCAGTACTTTGTGTTCTCGAACGCAATGAACATGAGCCATATCGAGGTTCTCGATCTGTACGTTTACAACATCGGGGTGGCGAACTCCAACTTCGGTTTCGCGACGGCGGTCAGTATTCTGAAATCGATTGTAAGCTTGTTCCTGTTGTTCTTTGCCAACGTTTTGTCGAAGCTGGTTCGCGGCGAGGGCGTCATCTAAATCATCGGGAAAAGAGAGGAGAGTCGACATGGAAAAGATGAAGAAGATTGAGATATTTGACGTCCTGAACTATACGTTGTTCGCCTTATTCACTTTGGCTTGTATCTTTCCGTTCTATTACTTGTTTATCAATACGATCAGCAATAACGACTTGAGCAGCAGAGGGTTCGTCATGTTCTATCCGAGAGGGTTTCATTTGAGCAACTACACGGAAGTATTCAAGATTCCCGGATTGGCTACTGCCACGCTCGTGTCAGTAGGACGTACCTTGATCGGTACAGTATTGACCGTAGCTGCATCGGGTTTTCTTGGCTACTTGTTCACGAAGAACGGTATGTGGGGACGCAGATTTTGGTATCGGTTTCTGATCGTGACGATGTATTTTAACGCTGGCTTGATTCCCTGGTTCTTGACCATGCGCAATCTCGGCCTGACCAACAATTTCCTGGTCTATGTCGTGCCCGGGATCGTCTCGCCGTTCTTCATTATTCTTGTAAAAACCTTCGTCGAGTCGACGCCTATCGCCTTGCAGGAATCGGCGCAGATCGATGGAGCCGGATATTTCACAATCTTTTATAAAATCATCATGCCTTTGATTACGCCGATTCTGGCCACCATCGCCATCTTCTCGGCCGTCGGACAATGGAACTCGTTTCAGGACACGTTGTTCCTAGTCACGAATCAGAAGCTGTTCACGCTGCAATTCATCCTGTATCGGTATATGAACGAAGCGACGTCGTTGGCAACTTTGATGAAATCTACCCAAGGGGCACTCAATATCAACTTGGCCAACACGCAGACGGCTACTTCGATTCGGACGACTGTATCGATGATCGTCGTCATCCCGATTTTGCTCGTATATCCTTTCTTCCAACGTTTTTTCGTCAAAGGCATTATGATCGGGGCCGTTAAGGGTTGATCCCTTCATTGTTTTCGAAAATCCGTGAAGGAGGTGGGGCGGGTTTTGTAAGCGTTTTTTTTTGCCGAAAGACGGCATGTTTCTTGGCCACATCACAAAAAGAAGCTTTTTGCACGTACATTACAAGGAGGTTAACCAACACATGATTAGGGGAAAAAAATGGGCAGTGATTGCTGTTTCACTGAGTGCCATGTTGGTATTCTTGTCGGCATGCAGCGCCGGCAGCGGCAAATCTACGACAGACAACAGTTCGCATCCGCAAACGAGCACGAGCGGTGACAAGGGGAGTACCGATCCTTCGAAGCAGCAGGAAGTCACACTGACGGTATTCTCGACGCTGGCTAACTATGCTGGAGATCAGCCAGGATGGTTTGCTAAGCTGATCAAGGACAAGTTCAATATCAAATTGAACATCATCGCCTCCAACCTGGCCGGCGGTCAGCAAAAAGTCGGCACGATGATGGCGTCCGGCGATTTGGGTGACATTGTTGTAGGACTCGGCGGAAGAGACTACACAGATGCCATCAAAGCCGGTATGCTGCTAGACTGGAAGAAAGACGGAATGCTTGACAAATACGGCAAAGATATCGCGAAATATGCAAGTAAGGCGCTCGACGCCAACAGTAAGCAATTCGGCAGCGGCACGGGGATTTACGGTATAGGGCATAACGTAGGCAGCGGCAGCGGCCCGAGCGAAGGCGCCGACATGACGTTCGGCCCGATGCTCCGTTGGGATTTATACCAAAAACTGGGTAAACCGGAAATCAAGACGCTGGAAGACTATCTGAAAGTCGTCAAGCAAATGCAGCAGCTCAGTCCGAAGAGCGATTCCGGCAAGCAGACGTACGGGTTCTCTCTGTGGTCGGATTGGGACAGCAACTATTCGATGAACGCGAAGGTCATGGCTCAATTGTTCGGCTATGCAGAAGGAGACTCCTTCAACAACAGCGACCTGATCCTGACGAAAGCCAACGAAGCGAAATGGCAGGGCATGCTCGACGACAACAGTTACTACATGAGAGGCCTGAAATTCTACTTTGAAGCTAACAAGATGGGGCTGCTTGATCCAGACTCCTTGACGCAGAAGTTCTCCGACGTGGCCAATAAGTACAAGGACGGACAAGTTCTCTTCGCGCAATTCCCTTGGGTAAGCAGTAGCTATAACTCGCCGGAGAATACGTCGGCGGGCAAAGGCTTCCAGTTCGTACCTTTCGCCGATGAGCAAATGTCCTCCTCCGGATTTTCGCCTTACGGCGGCCAGCGCATTTGGTCAATCGGCGCGAAGACGAAGTATCCGGACCGCGTGATGCAGTTCCTTAACTGGTTGTATACGCCAGAGGGCATCGAAGAATCCAACTACGGACCGAAGGGCTTGATTTGGGATATCAAAGACGGCAAACCGACCCTGACCGATTTCGGATACAAAGCAATCACCAACTCCGTCAATTTGCCTGATGAATATGGCGGCGGGCTGTACAAAGACGGAACGAACCAAATCAACAACACGACGATCTCCACGTCCATGACCAATCCGGAAACCGGAGAACCGTATGATTACACTTTGTGGACCTCGTACCTAAACCACAATCCGGATCCGGTCGTGAAGAGTTGGCGAGATACAATGGGCTCGTTGACCATGAAAGACTACGTCGTCAAGCACAACCAAGCGCTCGTGCAACCAGCGTTCTTTAACGGACAGCCGCCGGCGTCGGAACCGTCCGATATCAAGCAGAAGCACGGCGAAGTGGGCAAAGTCATCAAGGAGTACTCCTGGAAGATGATGTTCGCGAAGGACGACAATGAATTTAGCAGCCTGAAGCAACAAATGATCGCGAAAGCCAAAGGCCTGGGCTACGATGATGTTGTGAAGTGGGAAGTCGACCAATACGAAAAAACGGTCGGTGCGGCGTTGAAAAAGTAATCAACAAAGATGGAATGGCGATTATTCTATCAAATGTTCCATCGAAATTACTTGAAACGATTAAGCTTCGTGAAATCTAAATTCCGTGAGCATTATTGGCTCACGGAATTTTTACGATCAGCCTGCTGTTTTATCATTACTTCCGGAATGAAAATGCTCATAAAGCCCGGTTTCTCGGGGCTTTGTTACCACAGTGGAAAGTATAAGTTTTCGGTGACCGAAAACAGGCTTTCCAATTGGCGATAAAAACTTCCTCTTAAACGCGGTCGCGCTTCCTCGAAGGACTCCGATAGGAGTTTTTCTCATATTGGCTGTGAAGCCTTGTCAGCTATGGCGGTTACGAATATAACGTCCTGGAGGCATTCCTTCCGATTTAGTAAATTGTTTGGTAAAGGAGTAAATATCTCCATAACCAAGACTAGCAGCTACATGTTTGATGGGGAGCCCGGAGAGGAGCATCATTTTTGCCTGTTTCATTAAATGTTCAATGTGGTATCGCTGAGGGGAAACCCCGGTCGTGGCTTTAAATAGCTTCCTGAAATTCTCATAGCCCATATTTACGGCTGCTGCAGTTTCCTTCATATCATAATGGATATCATTAGAGCCGCCGATGAGTTGGCAAGCCTTCGATATTTTAGGATCATTGTGATCTCTCTCCGTATAATGTACGCTGTCGTGCAATCGGATAATGAGCTCTTGTGCCCTCATAAGCAAGTAGGGGAGCCTTTCATCTTCAGCGCCTTTGAGGCTGTTTAGCAAGGCAGCAAAATCAAAAACAAAATCGCTCGTAACCCGCGTTGCTTGCACCTCTTTATCGGAATTGATAATTCCAAGCGTTATTAGGTAATGATAGACAGGATAACCTACGCTCATATAAAACTCTATCCATTCCCCATTTGGCTCAATTTCGGTGGAGTGCAAACGTTCGGGCAAACGCTGAACCAGATCCCCAGCTTGCATCGGAATAACGGTACCGTCCTCTGAGATAAATCGTCCACTGCCTTGAAGGATCAAAAAGCAGCTGTAATATCCGATCTTAAAGTCATATTGGGAACGCTCGGCCGTTCTTTTTCTCATAAAGCCGCATGACAAAATGCCTTGGTCGAAATCGTCACCGATACACCGGTATACGACATCATTTTCCTTTATATCGTCGTAATTCATATCGTCGCTACACCTACCAAATTGGATAAATGAATTACCAGATTTAACATTTTATACGATGACTAATCCTTATATTATAAAGGTATCGATTATATGGTACAACCATTTAGAACAATTGATGGGAGGATTATTCAATACGTATGAAGCTGAACAGAGACTGGGAGAATCCGCATATCACTCAAAAGAATCGTTACCCCATGCATGAGCCGTACGGCGTATACGAAACTGTAGAACAGGCGCTAAGCGGCAATCGCAGAACGTCCAAATATGTAAAAGGCTTAAACGGCTCGTGGAAATTTAAATTATTTTCGTCTCCAGGCGTGGTAACCGATGAGTTCTATCATCCTGAATATGACGTGTCCCGTTGGGATGATATTCCGGTTCCTTCCAACTGGGAGCTTTTCGAATATGGAAAACCAGTATACACCAATATCAAGTATCCCTTTGCACGGAAGGGGGCGGACTCTCATCACGAAATTCAACTGAAGAAAGATGAATTTGTTTTGAATCCGCCTTATGTGCCAGAGGATAACCTTACCGGATGCTATGTTCGAACGTTCGATATTCCCGAACATTTTAACGGCCGGGATCTATTTATTGATTTTGCGGGCGTGGAATCTTGCTTTTATCTGTGGTTAAATGGGAAGTTCGTCGGTTATTCGCAGGACAGCAAGCTTAACGCTTCTTTCGAAATTACGGATTACATCCAGATGGGACAGAACCATTTAGCCGTTCAGGTGATGCAATTTGGAGCAGGTACTTATCTGGAGGATCAGGACTACTGGCATCTATCGGGGATCTATAGAGATGTTCTGATTTATGCCAAACCGCGAATGCGCATTCATGATTATAAAATCGAAACACTCTTTTCGGGTCATTACGACAATGCCGAATTAGCCGTAACGGTTTACCCTAATCATCAAGCAAGCTGTTACGGGGAAGCTCATACGCGCCTGTCTCTATACGATCACAATCAAAAATTGGTCGCTCAATTTGAAACGCCGAAGTTTGCGGATTGCAGATCCTACCTGCAAGACAACTATGCTGCGAAGGTCAAACAAACCATTAAGAGTCCCCAACTGTGGAGCGACGAAATTCCTTACCTCTATAAATTGGTATTGGAAATGATCGACCCTGACGGAAATGTCGTTGACATCGAGAGTGCAAATGTCGGCTTCCGCGAAGTTAGCATCGATAAAAACGGGATATTGAAAATGAACGGCAAACGCCTCATTATCCGTGGAACCAATCTTCATGCTTTTTGTCCCGAAACGGGGCGCGTGGTGTCGACGGAGTATATGCGTGAGCAAATCAAGATCATGAAATCGCTAAATATCAATGCGGTAAGAACGAGTCACTATCCGCATGCAATCGAATGGTACGACCTCTGTGATGAACTGGGCATTTATGTAGTGGATGAGGCCAATATTGAGACCCATGGCATCGGCGGCCAGTTAAGCGCATCTCCCGAATGGACCCATGCGTTTATGGAACGTGCATCACGGATGGTGCTCAGAGATAAGAATCATCCGTCGATCATTCTCTGGTCCCTGGGAAATGAATCCGGTTACGGAGCGAACCATGCTGCAATGTACGGCTGGATTAAGGAATATGATAAAACAAGATATGTCCAGTATGAGTCCTCGAATCCTCCGGCCAATATCTCCGATATCGTGGCGCCCATGTATCCTCAGAAGGATTGGATCCTGGACTGCATGGCGAACTGCGAAGACTTGCGGCCGTTTATTATGTGCGAATATGCGTACGCGAAAAGCAACAGTAACGGGAATTTCAAGGAATTTTGGGACCTCATTCATAAATTCCCACGGTTTCAGGGCGGTTTTATTTGGGATTTCCAGGATAAAGCGCTTGTTAGGCATGATGAATCCGGGAACAAAAAATATGTTTATGGCGGCGGGTTCCAAGAAGAGATTATTGATTCTTCCCCTGATATGTGCCTGAACGGCATTGTATTTCCGGATTTAACGCCGAAACCGGCTGCCTATGAAATCAAATATGTTCAAGCTCCCGTCCAGATCGATTACTTTGAACGGCCTTATTATGTTCATGATAACAAAAGTTATCGAATTTATAATCATTATACGCATCGAGACTTAAGCCACCTGGACATCGGTTGGGAGCTTGTTTGCGACGGGAAGGTTGTCGAAAACGGTACATTGCCCAAATTGAATACGTCAGCAGGATCAATGGATAGTGTTCAGGCACCATACGATCCAACCAAGGTTTCTGGAGAAGCGTTCCTGAATTTCTATGCTTGTTTAAACGAGGACACCTATTATGCAAATAAGGGAACCTGTATGTATGCATGCCAGATCGAGTTGAATGATTCCGTTTATGAAATGCATACCGGAGATATTGAAAGTGGAAGCCTGGTATATGAAGAAACCGCTGATCGAATTCATATTTATAATGAAAATACGAACGTGGTCTTCTCGAAAGAAACGGCAGAATTCATTTCTGTGAGATACAATAACCGGGACTACTTTACGGGCGGAGCTAACAATTTCTATCGCCCGCCAACGGGGATAGACGCCGGTATACCTGGCGAGACGCTGAACTATGCGGATGAATGGAGAAGCCTCGGGCTTGACTCCAATCAGAAAGAGATCAAGCGTATCCGTGTATATGCTGCGCCTGCCTCTGTTATCATTCAGGTTCATGCTCTGTATCATGGGTGCATTGAAACACGAACTGACTATGCGATTGGCGGTAAAGGGATTGAAATTACCAACACTGTCGTGAACAATGCCAATATTGATACCATTCCGAGAATCGGTCTAAGTTTTAACTTCTCTGCTGCCTGGAGGAATATCAAATGGTATGGCCGTGGGCCATGGGAAAACTATGCGGACCGTAAAACGTCTGCCTTCGTTGGTATATATGAAAGCACTGCCCAAGAACAACATGTTCCCTACATCGTGCCGGTTGAATGCGGGGGCAAGGAAGATGTCCGTTATCTCTATATATCCACGGATGATCGCAAGCTAAAAGTTACCTCGGCGGGTCACTTCCATTTTGATATTCATCCCTACAGCATCGGACAATACGACAATGCCGCCTATGAAGATGAGCTTGGCACATCCGATTCCGTTTTCCTTCATATCGATTACAAACATGCAGGTCTTGGAGGGGACAACGGTTGGACCAAAAATATTCACGATGAATATAAAATCGAAAAGGGCATCTATGTTTACAAGATCACTTTAGAGATCATGGATTGAACAGCAGGCCCCGGATATAATCAGCAATGGCAAATTATAAAGGTTGAGTAGTGAAATAATTGTAAGAGACCGTTCTTAACTAAAATGGGAGTACGATCTAGTACGATCTACCATTTGCGGAAGGAACGGTTTCTTTTTACAAAATAATAAGTATAAGTTTCGAGGTAGAGCTTGAGGGTACCCCCTGAATGAAGTCGTGTATTAGCAGCGGATGTGTTTCAGGTCAATCATCGCATGTCATCTTAACGATCGACGAAGGACTTCAGGATGTGTTTCTAAAATAAGTATAAATTTCCTTGGGCAAGGTCGACAGATCCGTCGCCACATGGCGCGAGCGCACAAAAATTGTGCGCAAGGACGGCAGATCCGTCGCCACCGGACACTAGCGCACAAAAAATGTGCGCAGATTCGTTGCGACCGGACGCTAGCGCACAAAAATTGTGCGCAAGGTCGTCAGATTCGTCGCGACCGGACGCTAGCGCACAAAAATTGTGCTCAAGGACGGCAGATCCGCCGCCACCGGGCGCTTGCGCACAAAAATTGTGCGCAAGGACGGCAGATCCGTCGCCACCGGACACTAGAGCACAAAAATTGTGCTCAAGGACGTCAGATCGGTCGCCACCGGGCAGAGCACAAAAATTGTGCTCAAGGACGTCAGATCGGTCGCCACCGGGCGCTAGAGCACAAAAATTGTGCTCAAGGACGTCAGATCGGTCGCCACCAGACATTAGCGCACAAAAATTGTGCGTAAGGTTGCAGATCAGGATGCATATAAAGCGGCAGCGATTTTGCTAGAGCAAAGTAAAGCTGTGGCTAATACCGAGCGGGAGTTCGCTGAAGTGAAGAAGGAAATCGAACAAGTGATGGATGACATCGAAAGCGTTCGTGGGGTCATCGGAGGACATGAATCTTTCGAAGGATGAGACGTTGAAAGCGATTGAAATCATAAACGAATCGTCTGTTCAATTGTCCGCGTCGAATTCAAAATTTCGCTTGGATTCAGACAAGGAGGATTTAGATGCATAGGGTTGACGCGCATCAACATTATTGGACCTGAAGAGAGATGACTATGGTCTGGAGAATAGTAATAATAACCTAGAAGAAAGGACTGAGCCAATCGAATGGAACTGTATGCTGTTAAAGTAGGCGAATCTTTGTTCCGCTCAAGAAATATATACCGTGACATGAATAATTCAGAAGAAATAGTCAAGATATCTTGGTCTTATTATATTGCAAAGCATAATGATAAAACGATTTTCATTGATACAGGTTTTCGCGATGAGACTGTTGCAAATCAATGGGGTATTACTTTTACAGGCGTTGAAACCGAGTTAAGGAACATAATTGACAACTTATACTTCGTTGATACGGTAATTATTACTCACAGTCATTTTGATCACATTGATAATCTTGACTTGTTTGATACACCTGAAATCATTATCTCTAAACTCGACTATGACATCGCACTAGAAAAATGCTCGCAATCCATTAAAGAAAAACTGCTTCAGTGCAATGTTGTGACCGTAGAAAATGAATATATTTACGATAACTTATTCAGATTCAAAGTTATAGGCGGTCATAGCAATGGTTCATCTGTTGTATATTTTAAATTGGATAATAACGACTATGTGATAACTGGAGATGAATGTTATTGGTGCGATAATATGATAAGTAATCGACCAATTGGAATTTATTCGAGTACAGAAAATAACGAGAGGTTTATTAATGAAGCTCATCAAAATGGATTGATCCCACTCCCATTCCATGATTTGAAAATATTTGATCAAAACTCAGTAATTTCGAAAAATATAGTCAGAATCCTTTGAATTCATCACGTAGTTCATTAGACAAACCGTTCGAACGCTCGAGAACCTTGGTTTTACTGTAGCATGGTCACACCCGAAGCGTCCTGATCCATCTCCAGGCGCTTTGGGTTGGAACTTGGCGGTGAAGAGAGAACGCAAAAGGAGATTGCGAAGGAACTGGGGATAAGCCGCTTGTTGTAATTACTATGAATTATAAACCCATAACGTATTCGTTTTGAAAGGAGCTGTGTAAGTGTAAACGGCTCCTTTTTTTATATGGTCACTTTCAGAGCAAGGATTTAAAGTAAGTGAACATTTTCTATTTCATTTGAAGACGGTAAGCTCTTGGTGTTAATCCCGTCAGCTTCTTAAATGTTTGATAAAAATGGCGCATTCCTTGGAATCCACAGGCTAGCGCTACAGTTTCGACGTTGTCATCCGTCGATAGAAGCAACTCTTTGGCTCGAACAAGTCGTTTAGCATTCACATAGTCGGTCACATTCATTCCTGTCAGTTGTTTAAAGACGCGTGCGAAGTGGCCGGCGCTGACACACGCCTTTTCGGACAATTCCGAGAGCCCTCCGCATCGGACAGGGTCAAAGTCAATGTCCCGTAAAGCATTTCGGAGCCACTGAGGGCCGATCCCATTCAGCGGAGATGACGTTTCTTTAGTAAATGGTTGCCGGCTTAAAACAAGCAACAATTGATGCAAGTGAAGACGCAGTGCATGACGGTAGCCGAAATCTTTTCCAATCATTTCACGTTTCATCGCATTAATGGCAGTTTCAATCGCCAGGCGGACCGGCTTGGAAAGATTGATTTTATATTGTTTCTTTTTTCGGGCAATCTCAAAGCACCTAAGTGATTCGTATCCATCACCAAGCGAGTCTGTTTGCAATAACGTTGGTGCGAAAAATACGGCCGTAGAAACAATAGGATCGTTGGCGGACGGAAATGCGCGGTGAACAGTGTTGCCGGGGATAAGGAATAAATCACCCTGTTCTTTTTCGTAGAGGGCGTCATCGATAAAAAACATACCTTTCCCTTTGTGAACGTACACCACTTCGTACAAGTCGTGCAAATGGTCTGGCAGCTCACTTTCCGAATATCGAAGACCTTTGTAAACCATTTCGAACGGAAAGATCGGATCCAGAAAAAAAGGCTTGCGAATCGGTTGCACGCAGATGACCTCCTGTAGGATGTGTTTGTTTAAACTATATCAAAATCGGATATAAATATGCAATTAACTGACATTTTAATTTCTTATTATTATCGTAAAATAAAGTTATGAGGAGAGGAGAGGAATTCCCCATGTGTATTGATGCTCACCAACATAATTGTTCGATGTCTTCGAAATTCATTTGTCCGATGCAAGCAAGCTTCTCGAGCCCATGTTCGTGGAAGCGCTTCAAGTTTATGCGAAAATGGGCTTTCCCGTGGATCCGCTCGTGACATCGAATCAGTTAAACGAGCTTAATGAATTGCTCTAGACATCATTAATATATATTGCAAAATTTCCGGCTTGGTGACGGAAGCCGATCATCAAGCATGGAAACTGCAGCATTTTAAACGATATATCGAACATGTTTATGACGAAGTTCTGGAAATTCTTCAAAGCGCCATACCGAAGACGTGGGGAAAACAAGAAAGAGAAGATTATTTGGAGAAAATGCAAAGGAGTTGTACAAGCAATGACGAAGGAGCGATTAAACTCGAACTTATTATCGGGGGAACAGAAACGCCGGTTTGAAGCCGTCTTGGCTAGTCCGGTCACTGTTCTGCAAATTGGAGAAGGAAATTTCTTGAGAGGTTTCGTAGACTGGATGCTTCATGTAAGCAGAGAGCAAGGGTTGTTTCATGGAAGCGTCGCTGTTACCCAGCCCAGACCTTCCGGCAAAGCTAAATTAGAAGAGTTGGCTGCGCAAGACGGGATCTATACGCTTGTCATCCGGGGACTGGAGGATGGTTTGCCAGTAGAACGCCAAAGTGTAGTATCTATATTCTCCAAGGTTATTGATCCTTATGAGGAATGGAATCGGTTTATCGACTTGGCGGAAAGCGATGATTTAAGATTTGTCATCTCCAATACGACGGAAGCAGGAATTGCATACAAGCAGGAACAGCTGACAGAGAGCCCCATTGTATCGTTCCCGGGAAAAATGGCTTATTTGCTTTATCGCCGGTATCTTGCGTTTGGCGGTGCAGCAGATAAAGGCTTAATCTTCCTCCCTTGCGAGCTGTTAGAAAGTAATGGAGATACGCTTCGCGACATTGTCTTTCGATACAGTCTGGATTGGGGGTTCCCGGACGATTTTCGGGCATGGCTGTCGTCGAGCAACCGGTTCTTGAATACGCTGGTCGATCGAATTGTCACCGGCTACCCGGGGGAAGAAGTGGCGCAAGCATGGTTTTCAGAATGGTCGTATACAGATCGGCTGCTGACGACGGCGGAACCGTATCATCTGTGGGCCATCCAGGGGGAAGAAACGTTAGATGAGCAGCTGCCGCTGCAAAAAGCCGGATTAAACGTTCACTGGACAAACGATTTGCGCCCGTATCAGCAGCGTAAAGTGCGTATCCTCAATGCCGCTCATACGTGGATGGCGCCACTCGGCATTCTACATGGTGTCGAGCATGTTCGGGAAATTATGGAGCATCAAGTTTTAGGGCAGTCAGTCAAGTCGATGGTTCGCTTTGAAATCATACCTACCCTTCCCTATTCTGCAGATGAAATGAATGCATACGCGGATACCGTGTTCGAAAGATTTAATAATCCGTTCATCCGTCACAGGCTTTCGGATATAAGCATGAATAGTTTATCGAAGTTTAAAGTCAGGTTGCTTCCGTCACTCAGCCACTATGCAGATATTGGACATCAGATTCCGGAAGGACTCGTTGCCGGGATGGCAGGCTTGCTGCGATATTATTGTATAGCTCAGGTAGACGGTCAGTTTGAGGGCCGAGACTATCAGGGAGGAACGTATGTCGTTCGAGACGACGCAGAGTCGTTGACGCGGATTGCGGAAATTTGGGCGAAAGCGGAAAAAAATCGTGAAGATTTGCAAAGTACCATAAAAGAACTATTGGCTCTAACATCGGTTTGGGGCAAGGATCTTTCGGATTGGAGCGGTTTGGCAGATTCGATATGTCATTGGTGGGCAAAGGCGGAAGGAGGGGATAGAGGATGAAACCTTGGGTACGATTATCACCAAACGATCAAGTCATTATAGCGCTTGCTTCATTTTCGGAGGGACAGCAACTGACGTTGGAGGACGGCGCCCCGTTGATATTGACGGAGGACGTCTCGCGAGGTCACAAAATCGCAACAGACTTTGTTCCTGCCGGACATGACGTACACAAATTTGGCTATTCTATCGGCAAAGCTTCTGTTGATATTGAGCCAGGTACTTGGGTACACACACATAATTTGAGAACCGGTTTGGAAGGTATCGTGAACTATAGCTACGAGCCGACAGACGAATTAAATTCATCTGTAAATCCGGAGGATTCGCATCGTACGTTTATGGGGTATGAGCGGCCAAATGGAGAAGTCGGCATCCGCAATGAAATTTGGATTATTAATACGGTTGGCTGTATTAATAAGACATGCGAGCTTCTGGCCCAGAAGGGTAACGTACGGTTCGGGGATCAGGTAGACGGCATTCATCACTTCGCCCATCCGTTCGGATGCTCGCAGCTAGGTGACGACCTCAAATTCACGCAAAAGCTGCTAGCCTCTCTTGTTCACCACCCGAATGCCGCTGGCGTGCTGATCGTTGGGCTGGGGTGCGAGAACAACCAGATCGATTTGTTCAAGGCTGCAATCGGAGACTATGATCCGAATCGGGTTAAATTTCTGAAGTCGCAGGATTCGGAGGATGAAATAGAGGAAGGCATAACGTTAATCGGAGAACTGGTCGATTTTGCCCGAACTTTCACCAAGAAGCCGCTCCCGGTAGCGAAAATCAAAATTGGCCTGAAATGCGGGGGGTCTGATGGTTTTTCCGGGATCACAGCGAATCCGCTTGTCGGAGGGGTTTCTGACCGGCTCATCGCGGCAGGAGGAACTGCCATTCTAACGGAAGTGCCCGAAATGTTTGGAGCGGAGACGATATTGATGAAGCGGGCGTCGGATGAAGGTGTATTCGGCAGGATCGTCGCTCTGATCAACGATTTTAAGGAATATTATATACGTCACAACCAAGTCATCTATGACAATCCATCGCCCGGTAATAAATCCGGCGGCATTAGCACGCTGGAGGAAAAGTCGCTGGGCTGCACTCAAAAAGGAGGCCATTCTCTTGTCACGGATGTGGTTCCTTATGGTGAAAGAGTCGTCAAGCCAGGGTTGAATTTGCTCGAAGCACCGGGGAACGATTTAGTTTCTGTCACTGCTCTTACAGCTGCAGGTGCGCACATCGTACTTTTCACGACGGGGAGAGGAACACCGTTCGGAGGCCCTGTACCCACCGTTAAAATCTCGACAAATTCGGAGCTCGCTGGGCGCAAAAGAAACTGGATCGACTTTAATGCCGGCCGACTCCTGGAAGGCCAAAGCATGGAAGAACTCATAGATGAATTGTGGGAATCGATGATCGCTATCGCCTCTGGCGAGATGCATACGCATAACGAGAAAAACGGGTTTAAGGAAATTGCTATTTTCAAGGACGGAGTGATTTTATGAAGTATCGTCCATTAGGGAATACAGGACTGGAAGTTTCCAACGCTTAGCTTCGATGCGTCCTCTCTCGGCTCCGTATTTCGCCAAACAGAAGAGCGGAAGCCATTCACACATAATCCCCTCCTTGATCATGCAGATAACTGCGTTGATTGCGGAGGGGATTTGTTTAGAATGGCGATTATTGAACTAGTTTCTCACTAGTAACGGGAAAAATAACAAGATGACAAAAAATAAATATGTTGCTATTGTTTTTATGAAGGGCTATTTTCATAATAAGATTTATGAATGTTCAGAAGGGCGTGACTATCCGTGTATAACTTCTTGATCGTCGAAGATGAACCAAGACAGCTGAGAGCACTGACTAATATTATTCGGCAATTGCGGCCGAGTTATGTGGTAAACCAAGCAGTAGATGGTTTGCAGGCGTTGGAATTTATAAATCATCATGCGGTTGATGTTGTCATAACAGACATTCGCATGCCTGAAATGGATGGCATGCAGCTGATTGAAGCGCTTTATGATAAAAAACACGCTGCAAAAATCATACTTTGTACCGGTTACGGCGAATTTGAATATGCCCAAAAGGCAATAAAAATGGAGATTTTTGATTATTTCGTTAAACCAACGGGAAAGTCAGACATTGAAAGTTTACTCGTAAAAGTTGAGAAAAAGCTTGAAGAAGAGCAAATCAAACTTAAAGAAACAGAACATTTGGAAAAAAAACTGGATGACTCTTTTCCTATTTTCATGACGTATTTGTTAAATAAATGGGTGGGTGGATCATTACTTGAAAAGGAAAGGCTTGAATTAGAGCAATCTTTAAATATTACAGGACCAGGGATCGCCTTTATAGCTGAGTTTAGTGATCCGGACCAATGGGGAGCTAAGCCATCTTTCGAGGGAGTTTTGAAAGCGCACTCAAATCCAATAGGCCAGTCTGTATCTTTTGTAAAGGAAGGTCATCGTGAGCGATGGATTACGATTGTGACTTTAAGCCAGCTTTCTAAGCAAGGTTTAAAAGGCCTGATCGCATGCTTAAATAAACTCATTATAGATATCAATTCGGAAAATAATGTTGAACTGACCATAGGGACCAGCAGGATAACATTGAACATATTTACGGATGCCAAACAAGCTTATGAAGAAGCGCTTACATCGCTTGAAAGGAAATTTTTCTATGGCTTGGGCAAGGTAATCGTTTACTCCGAAGCAAATGACAGGCATAATTCGTTCAATCTGCAGGATAAAGAAGAGGAGCTTTCGGCGGCCATACGAAAATCGGACATTGAGACTATATCCCTCATAATCAATGGTTTGTTCCAGGATATTGATACCTTGATTCATATTGAGCCTGAACAAATCAAGGAAGAGCTGGTACGTGTTACACGGAATCAATCTAAAGTCATAAAGCACCTTGTCGCGAAACCCTATTACGATCAATTTATTTCAACGCTGCGTTTGAAGCTGATGCGCTGTAAGGATTATAGAGAATTGCGGCATGATGCGAAAAATATACTTTTTGAAATCGTTGATCTGCTTCATACACGGGAAGACAATAACAGCCTCATTATTCAACAATGCCAAAAGTATATCGAAACGCATTACCATGAGGATATTTCACTGGATTTTTTAGCACAAAGATTCCATTTTAATGCCTCTTATTTTAGTAATCTATTTAAAAGCCACGCAGGGATTAGCTTGTCGGAGTACCTGGTAAAAGTAAGAATGGAAAAAGCGCATGAGCTGCTCGTTGCCACGGATTACAAAATATCCGAGATCGCGCTCAAAGTAGGCTATAAAGACGCAGCTTACTTCATCCGTATGTTCAAAAGGGAAATGGGTCTTTCGCCTAATAAATTTAGACAGGTAAATGGATAGAATTGAGGTGAACCGCATGGTGATGAAAATATTGTTTTTGCTAAGGAATTTGAGTCTTAGAACAAGGTTGATTGTTACGTTCATTGTGTTAATTACGATTCCCTTAGTTATTTTTGGCGTGAGATATTATACGATCAGCAAAAACGTAATATCAGATATTGTACAAAGAAATGTCTATGAATTAGTGAAGAAGAACAATGAGATCATCGATACCAAGCTATACCAAGTAACCGAAAATATATTGTCCTTTACGATTGATAAGGATTTATATAGTGCTTTTGCTACGATTAAACCGAATAACGATTATAATATTAAGCTTTTGGGCGATCAAGTTTCTAAGGTCATGAACAAATACTTTGCTCATTCGCTGGATATATATTCCGCACAGCTTGCTACCAGCTATTATACCTTTGGCTCAACGACATCGCTAAACACGGGATCGGGTAAAAACTTTATTCCCGCAGGAGGCTTTACAGGCACTAAATTATATCAAATCGCCAATGAAAAAGACGGGAAGCTGCAATGGGTGCCGACCTATGATTTTTCTGATATGTTCAAAGTAAATTATATGAAGAATGTAAATATCGATTACCGTTATCTGTTCTCTGCTGTGCAATTAATCAATGGCTCCTACTTTGACGGGGTTGACTATAATACATTTGCGGATGATATTGAAAAACCGGTGTTGATTGTCAATTTTAAAGAGGATTTTTTTCAAAAAGCGTTTCGAAATAGTATTCCGATCAAAGGAAGCTATTTTTTGGTCGTAAGCAAAGAGGGTAAATTAATTGCGCATCAGGATGAAGATGAGCTTGCGAACCAATCCCCTTTGCCTTGGGTCAATGATTTAATAACAAAGGGCAGCGGGACGGAATTAATCAAAATAAATGGGCAAAATAGGATTGTTTGCTTTGATACCTCCATGGTGACCGGTTGGCTGTCCGTTGTGGTCATACCGCCAGAAAGCCTGATAGGTGAAATTCTGACGACTACGAAAACATACATTATTGTTTTGGCGTTCATTCTTATCCTTATTTCAATTTTTATTTCTCTTTTTATCACGCGAAGAATAACAAATCCGCTGCAAAAGGTGATGAAAGCTTTTAAAAAGACGGGAGAAGGGAATTTCAACCTCTATATTCAAGAAGAAGGCAGCAACGAAATGAGGGTATTAATCCAAAGATTCAATGAAATGAATGAAAAAATCCAAATTTTAATTGATGAAAACTATGAGATCGCGATTAAAGAAAAAGAAGCGGAAATTACGGCGCTTAACCTTCAGTTGGATCCGCATTTTATGTACAATACTTTAAATTTGATTAATTTAATTTCAATTGAAAACAATCAGGATGAAATTAGCGAAATGATCGTTAGTTTATCGACGATGCTGAAATACACCGTGAAATCAAGCAAAGAGCTTGTTACGTTTAAACAGGATTTTGAATATTTACAAAGCTATATTTTTATTATGACGAAAAGATTTGAGGGTCGGTATCAGATCGAATACAATATAGCACCTGATTTATTCGCGTTTGGCGTGCCTAAATTTTTTATGCAGCCCTTTGTTGAAAATGTTTTCGTACATGCCTTTGATTCATTTAAACAAAGAGGACTCTTGAAAATTTCTTGCTGGATTGAGGGAGATATCCGTTTTTTTTGTATAGAGGATAACGGGAAAGGCATTCAACAGGAACAACTGGCAAAATTGCTGCATCCTGATCAAAATTCGATAGGCATCTATAATGTTCATAAACGCATTAAAATCATTTATGGCGACAATTATGGCATTCAGATCGAATCTGTACCTGATTTCGGAACTAAAGTGACGATCGAACTGCCGAAGGATTAAATTGTTGATTTTTTTTTGTCCAAAAATAGTCCAATAAAACAAAATTATTAACATTTTTCGCAGCAATGTTTGTTCTATACTTTAAATTGTAGAGAGCGAGATAACGCTTTCAAGTTAGAATAGGGAGGTTCAATATGAAAAAGACTGCAAAGACATTTTCAACGGCATTAAGCTCTTTACTCGTATTTAGCTTGGTACTGTCAGCATGCAGCAGCGCCAAAACAGAGGAAAAGAAAACGGATGCGACGACAACAACTCCTGCCGGGACTACGCAAGCGCCAGCTAAAGCGGATGCCAAACATGATCCCATAAAGCTGAAGTTTACTTATTGGGGCAGTCCTGATGAGAAGAAAGCCATTGAAGGAGCTACTAAGAAATTTACTGAAAAGTATCCATGGATTACGGTAGAGGATGTTCAAATACCGAATGCCGACTATAATACGAAGTTAACTGCTATGGCAGCAGGGAATGATATTCCCGATACAGGATACATGACTGGCGATCTCGGCGATACTTGGGCGAAGGAAGGCAAGTTTGTCAACCTCTTCGATATGTTAGCTAAAGATCCGGAAGTAAAGAAAGAGAACTATTTGGATTATGTATGGTACAAGCAAAGCCCTGATAATGCTTGGGGGATTAGTACAGCAGGAGAAACCTTCGGATTATTCTATCGAAAGGATTTGTTGGAAAAGGCTGGCGTTGCGGCGCTGCCAACAACAGCAGATACAGCATTGAATTGGGATCAATTTGTCGAAACAGCCAAAAAATTAACCATTGATAAAAATGGCAAGAATGCATCTGAGGCTGGATTTGATCCGAAAAGCATTAAGCAATATGGCGTCACTTTCGAAACTTGGAACGAACCGTTAAACAATTTCATTTACAGCAATGGTGGAGATTGGGCATCTAAGGATGGCAAAAACTTTACTTTGAATTCTCCGGAAAGCACGGAAGCTATTCAAAAATTGGCTGATCTGATTAATGTTTATCATGTTGCTCCATCACCATTAGCTGCTAAATCATTGCCGGCTATGAACGTAGCTTTGCAATCAGGAATTGCCGCTATGGCCATCGGTGGTCAATGGATGAATCTTGATCTGGGCAATGCCAAAGTAAAATACGATATTGGCGTACTGCCGAAATTGAAAAAAAGTGTGACGGTTGCTTTAAGTGGTGCAACCGTATTGTTTAAAAATTCGAAGCATCCTGAAGAAGCTTGGATGTTGTTTAAATGGATGTCAGATCCAGCAGGCGCAATTGATTTGTATTCCGGCGGCTTATGGATGCCTACCATGAAAGCATGGTATACAGACCCAGCATTGATTGTTAAGTGGGTTGATGCGAACCCTGCTGCTCATCCGCCTGGATTCAAAGATGCGATGATGAATCAATTGTTGAAAAATGGTGTTCCGGGTTCAACCTACTATCTGAAAAACCAAGCGAAAGTAACTTCAACCGTAATTTCAGGTCTGGATGCGGTTTGGTTAGGCAGTAAAACGGCTAAAGACGCTCTAAATGATATTGCGGCTAAAGTACAACCTGATTTCCAAGGAAGATACGACGCAACGCCATAACAAACATTCTTCATAAAAAAACATTTAACGAAAGCCAGGGATTATTTCCTGGCTTTCATTAAAATAATCAGCGAAAGGAGTTAAGATATGGAACATCTTGCTGTCTCACATACACAATCCACTATCATAAAAAAACGCAAGAATAAGAATTTAAAAAATTTATATCTTGGCTTGCTTTTTACTTCACCCGTGCTTCTGGGCTATTCCATTTTTGTTCTAGTGCCGCTGCTTATAACGATTATCTTAAGCTTTACCGATTTTTCTATCGGTGCTGTGCATACCAAGTTTGTTGGGCTGCATAATTTTATAGATATGTTCAATGGAAGAGATAATTTCTTTTATCCAGCGATCAAAGCGACCGCTTACTATGTGTCTTTTAGTGTTCCGCTAAGTATCATCGTTTCTTTTTTAATTGCTGTCTTATTGAATCAAAAAATAAAATTTCGCGGGTTTTTTAGAGCCATTTTCTACTTGCCTGTCGTTATTCCGCTAGCATCGAGTTCGATGATTTGGCTGTGGATGCTTCAACCCGATTTTGGCGTTGTCAATTACTTGCTTGGTTTGATTGGCATATCGCCATCAAGCTGGCTGGCATCTCCGACTACTGTAGTGCCAACTTTGATTCTCTTTAGCCTTTGGCTTTGCGGCAGTTCGATTGTCATATTTCTCGCAGGACTTCAAAGTATTCCTTCGCATTTGTATGAAGCGCTGGAAGTAGATGGTGGAAATAACTGGCACCGATTAGTTTATATTACGATTCCCATGAGTTCTCCGATCATCTTTTTTAATACCGTGATTGGTTTTATTAATGCGATTCAAACCTTTGTCCAACCGGCAATTATGACATCCGGAGGCGCCGGCTCTGCAGGTTCTTCATATGGAGGTCCAGGCAGTTCAAGTTTATTCTATGTTTTATATATGTTTCAGAACGCTTTTAAATTTCAAAAAATGGGTGCGGCAAGTGCCTCTGTACTTGTATTATTAGCGGTTACCTTATTTTTTACAGCTGTTTTTTTCAAGCTTTCCGGATCGTTCGTACATCAAGAAGGAGGGGGGAATAACAAATGAAGCGAGAACCTGTAATCGGCAAAATAATGATCTATTTTCTGTTAATTGTTGGTTCTATCATTTGTCTGTTCCCTTTTTACTGGATGCTGAGAACAGCTTTAGTTGGCAATGGAGAAGTGTTTGAAGTCGTCCCGACTTTTATACCTAAAGCGTTTGCGTTCGCAAACTTTACGGATGCGCTATCCTCACAGCCGTTTGGCAGATTTTTTTTCAATAGTACGATCATTACTATCGGCAACATCATTGGCGTGCTTTTAACGAGTTCTTTATGCGCTTACGGTTTCACAAGGATTAGCTGGCCTGGAAGAGACAAGATATTTGGTTTTTTGATGACAGCCTTGATGCTGCCTTTCGCAGTTGTTATGATTCCTCAGTTTATCGGTTGGAGCTACCTTGGACTTACAGACACTTTTGCTCCTTTGATTATTCCCGCTTTTTTCGGCGGTGGACTTTTCAATATTTTTCTGTTGCGGCAATTTTTTATGACGATTCCGAAGGAGCTGGATGAAGCAGCATTTATGGATGGCGCGGGTCATCTGAAAGTATATTCAAGCATTATAGTTCCCCTAAGCAGCCAATCGATGATTGTCGTAGGATTATTTACGTTCTTAGCAAACTGGAATGATTATTTGGCGCCGACTATTTATCTTTCGTCCGAGAAGAATTATACGTTGATGTTAGGCTTGCAGCTGTTTCAGGGATCTTACTCAGCGCAATGGAACTTACTTATGGCTGCTGTGACGATTGTTGTGATTCCGTCGTTAGTTATCTATCTCTTTGCGCAAAGATACTTTATTGAAGGTATTGCAATGACGGGCGTTAAAGGATGATGCGGAGGTTCAATATGGGCATAAACCTTCTTCGAGTGGTAAACCGTATCTAATTTCACGATTTAATATAATCTGGAGGGGATGACACAAGTGAGTGATTTGGAAAGCAATACGTTGATAAAATTGGGGAAAGTAACTATACACGACAAAGTTTGGGCGGATCGTATCAAGTTAATTTCGGAAAAGGTCATTCCTTACCAATGGGATGCTTTGAATGATCAAATACCAGGCGCAGAGCCGAGCCACGCCATCGAAAATTTTCGGATTGCCGCTGGGGAATCCAACGGTATGTTTCACGGCATGGTGTTTCAGGATAGTGATGTTGCGAAGTGGATCGAGGCAGCAAGCTTTAGTTTAGTTACTTATCCGAATGCGGATTTGGAAAAGCTTCTGGATTCGGTCATTGATCTGATTGGCAGAGCGCAGCAAGCGGACGGCTATTTAAATACTTACTTTACGGTTGCCAAACCGTCTGAGCGCTGGAAGGATTTCGCCTTCGGGCATGAGCTTTATTGTGCTGGTCATTTAATTGAGGCGGCAGTAGCCTACTATCAGGCTACAGGCAAGCGCAGACTGCTCGAAATTATGTCTCGTTATGTGGATTATATTGATCATGTTATGGGACCTGAGTCCAATGACTTGCCGCATAAGTATTGCGGACATCAAGAAATTGAGCTTGCACTCGTCAAGCTTTATCATGCGACAGGAGAAAACCGCTATCTCCGGCTCAGTCAATATTTTGTGGATGAACGCGGCAAGCAGCCAAGCTTTTTGCAGGAGGAAGAAACATTTGGCGGACCTGAAAAAACAAAATGGTTTGATCTTGAGTATCATCAAGCGCATACCCCTATAAGGGAGCAGGAGAAAGCGGTAGGCCACTCCGTTCGTGCAATGTATCAATATTCTGCAATGGCAGATTTGGCGCTGGCAGCAAAGGATACATCCTTAGCGGATGCATTGCGGGTTTTATGGAAGAACGTGACCACCCGCAGAATGTATATCACAGGCGGATTAGGCTCACAAGGACATGCGGAACGGTTTACGATCGATTATGATTTACCGAACGATACGGCTTATACTGAAACATGCGCAGCTATTGGACTTATCATGTGGGCGCAGAGGATGCTGCAAATTGAAACAAACAGCAGCTATGCGGATGTTATGGAGCGAGCCATATACAATGGAGCCTTGAGTGGGATTTCATTAGACGGCACCAAATATTTTTACGTTAATCCGCTTGAGGTTTATCCCGAAGCCGTCGAACATCGTTATGATCTGCAGCATGTTAAGCCGGAAAGAGTCAGCTGGTTTGGCTGCGCTTGCTGCCCTCCTAATATTGCAAGACTCATAACCTCTATTGGAAGCTACCTCTATACACAGCATGAGCAGGGGATTTGTGTTCATTTATATATGGCGAATGAAACGGAGTTTACGATCGCCGGAAATGTGATTAAGCTGGAAACAATTACGCAATATCCGCTGGATGGTCATATTACTATGAATATAGCATCTGAGCACACTGCAGAGTTTGCCATATCTTTAAGAATTCCCGCTTGGTGCAGAAATCCGAAGATAGCCATAAATGGTCAATTCTTAGATGTGCAATCCGTGAAGGTGAATGGTTATGCCGTTCTTAAACGTGCTTGGAGCAAAGGGGATCGCATCGAACTGGAGCTTCCAATGATTGCCGAGCTTATTCAGTCTCACCCCGATGTTCGCGAAAATTCGGGTAAAGCGGCGATTCAACGCGGACCTATCATTTATTGTCTGGAAGAAATGGATAATGGCAGCAATCTCGCAGATATCTCCATCGCTAGAGAAGCTCAACTGACTGCTGAATTGGAAGATGATTTGTTTGGCGGCATCATCGTTATTAAGGGACAGGCACAGCGATCCAATAAAGCTTTATGGGAAGATGTATTGTATCAACCGCTGGCAAACGCAACGGAGACGATAAGCTTCAAAGCGATCCCTTATAGTATGTGGGGAAACCGAACGCCTGGCGAAATGACCGTTTGGGTTCGACTTCATTCATCGGCGCAAAGTTGAAGAAAATATTAAAAAAACTGAAACTGTTCATATCCCTTAAAATTTGTAGATCTACTATTTAAATCAAACCTCCTGAACCACGTGAAAATGGTGATGGAGGTTTATTTATGTGGTAGGAAATCTGACAGAGGCGAAAATTCCCGCTTGATTTTTGATATTGCTCTGGTAGACTTCACCTTAGAGCGTTTCTGATTCAAGTCGCATCAAATTAACTATCAAAGAAGGAAAAGTCATATGAAACTGCCCTATTTTAAGAAACTTCCCATCACGATGCAGTTATCTTTCCTGGGTTTATTAATTGTTATGGTTATGATTTCGATCATGGCTGTGAATTATTACCGTGCCGTCAATGTCGTAACGAAGAATAACAGCGATTACATCAAAGGTGTTATTTCACAATTAAACCAGTCCATTTCCTCGAATAGTAATGATGTTAAAAGAATTATGGAAACGATTGCCTACAACGGACAAACCGTACAAAATTTTTTGTCTGAAACAAATCCAGCCCAAAAGGTTGAAATGTTTAACCCG
Organism: Paenibacillus sp. Soil787; assembly: GCF_001429545.1. GTDB lineage: Bacteria > Bacillota > Bacilli > Paenibacillales > NBRC-103111 > Paenibacillus_E. The sequence continues at coordinate 98,729 of NZ_LMSP01000004.1, read as the reverse complement.
TTAAAAGCTTATTTGTCAGATATGAGGAAAATGAAAAAGGCCATTTTGGATATTGCACTAGTCGAAAATAACGGCTCCGTATTCAACTTCCTGGCCAATTCGGTTCAAATCGAAGCCATTTCCAGGGAAATTCCGAGAAATAACTTGTCCTATTTTTTGGGGCTTAAAATGATCGATTTACCTTATACGACAACGCCGGTTTTGGTGGCGGGATTACCTATCTATTCAACAACTAATTTTGAGGCCGCCAATAGTGAACTTGGAACTCTGCTTTTGATAATCGATAATCGACTGCTCTTTGGCGACGGCAACCCTGTCAATTTACCAGAGGGTGCCTTAATCTACATGGCTGATCGTAACGGAAGGCTCTTCTATACGAATGATGAATCAAGTAACCTTGGGGAGCCGATTTCACAAGATAGATTGTTGAATCCTAACAGTCAATATATGATTCAGAGGGAAGCTATTCCGGATATGAACGGTGAAATTGTTATTGCCATGCCGAATCGTGTGCTCCTGCAAGGTCTTAATGTGATCCGTCAACAGCAGCTTATCATGGTCGCAATTGCACTCGTTTTGATGATCATACCTCTTCTGTTTGTTAGCAACAACATTCTGCAGCCTTTGAAAAAGTTTATGAGGCTGATGGGAGAAGTGAGTCTGGGGGAAAAAAACCATCTCAGCAAACGAATCGCAGTAGACGGTTATGCGGAAATGATTATTATGGCTTCACGTTTCAATGAAATGTTGGCGGAAATTGAGAAATTGACGGATCATTTGCTGGAAAGCAAGCACGTCCTCTACGAGTCGGAGTTGATTAAACGGAGAGCGGAACTCAGCTTTTTGCAAAGCCAAATCAATCCGCATTTTTTATACAATACGCTGGAATCGATCAAAGGGCTTGCCGCGAGAGAGGGTTCTTCGCAAATATTCGAGCTGACCAAAGCGTTGGCTATGTTTTTCCGTTACAGTATCAAGGGACCTGATATGATTTCCTTGGAAGGAGAATTGACCATCATTAAGAACTATATCTTCATTCATCAAATCCGATTTGGCGAACGGTTGCAAGTGGAATACGACATTCATACGGAATGCCTCGCATGTCTTGTCCCTAGAATGATCTTGCAGCCCATTGTGGAAAACGCCATCAAACATGGCATTGAGCCGCTCAGGCAAACTGGTGTGTTGGTGATAAAAGGCTATAGGGACGGGGAGAACCTGTATCTCTCCGTTCATGATAACGGTACAGGAATAAGTTTGGAAAAGTTAGAGGATATTAATCATACAATTGAATGCCGATCGGCAACGGATGGCCTTGATGGCGATTCCGTATCCGGCATCGGACTGGCAAATGTGCATAACAGAATCCGCATGATCTTCGGAGAACCATACGGCATCAGGATGACTAGCGAGCTTGAAGGCGGAACAACGGTCTCGCTTACAATACCGGTCAGAGGTGAAGGTCATGTATAAAGTCTTTATTGTGGATGACGAGGAACTGGTTATAGAAAGCTTGATAGCGACGGTGGATTGGAAGGGCTGCGGCTATGAAGTTGTTGGGTATGCGCAAAGCGGGGAGGAGGCAGTGGAAGCTGCCAAACAAATTCAACCGGATGTGATTTTTTCTGATATCCGGATGCCCGGAATGAACGGGCTAGAACTGAAAAAACGATTGGACGACGCCGGTATATCCTCCAAATTTATCATAGTGAGCGGTCTGGCAGAGTTTGCTCTCGTGCAGAAAGCGATCCAGAATAACATATCCGGTTATTGCCTGAAACCTTTCGACGAGATGGAAATCATGGGGTATCTTATCAAGATCAAGCGAGAATTAGACTCCCGTCGTCTGTTGCCTGAAGGGGAAATTCTTGATTTGATCGAGAGTGGTACGCCGGAAGCAAACAGCAGATTGCGGCGTGAGTTAGCTTTGGCCGACATTACAAGTTCCGGAAAAGAAGATTTGCGTATCATGCTTACAGTAAGAAGAGACAGATTTCAGATCAATGGAAAAACACCTTGCTTTACCTTGCGTATCGGTTATCGCAAGTTTATATATGTGATGGCTGACAAAGATGCGGCCCAATTAATGACCCTTTTTGCTTCTGAAAGTCGTCATTTCTTGAAAGGAATTGGATTCAGCAAACGGGATATCGATTCAGCAGGATTTACACAGGCTATCCAAGATGCAGAGCTTCAGGCCTATCAATATTTCACTTTAGCCGAAATCTTCACATGGGAAGAGTCATGGAAAACCAATGACATGAAGTCGGCATTTGCAGTGCCGACCGACGGAAATAACCAGACGTTCTTTGCTCATATGGATTCCTTGTTATCCATGTTTCAGAGCGGCCTTCTGAATATCCGGCATGCCCTGTTGTTGTATAACGATTGCATTACGCAGTTAAGTCGAAAAGGTATGGAATCGGACGATTTATACCTCTATTCTTTTGAACAATTGGCAGATCAGTTTGAAGATGTCCGGGCTATGATCGATTATTTAAAGGAATTGTTCCGGGGGGAGCAGACCGATCAACAGCATGTTTCCATGCAGTCTGGACGCATTCATACATTCTCTGCCATACTGGAATACATCAACGAGCACTTCGGCGAGGACATTACAATTCAGGGCTTAAGTAAACAATTCAACTTAAACTCGAATTACATCTCGCAATTATTCAGAAAAGAACTGGATAAAACCTTTACCGAGCACTTAACCGGTCTTAGAATGAACCGCGCTTCGGAGTTGCTCAGAACTACCTCCATTCCAATCAACGATATAGCGGACCAGGTAGGATACCAAGATTATTTTTATTTCAGTAAAATGTTCAAAAAAATGATGGGCAGTCCGCCAAGAGCCTATCGTTACGACCAAAGTCAGAACGGCTATATTTCCGGCTCCTAATTAATGGAGGCCGTTTTTTTTTTTGTATTCCTTATCGATAACTTGTACTTGAATTAGATGCAAGACAATTTCTCCTCGAATTCGACATAAAATTACACGAAAAATACAAGAATAACACTAATTTAACGACATACCCCTATGGAAGCGTTTCCTTTACAATAGATTTATAGACGAGATAGGAGGCGAGAGGGGTATGCAAAATACAGTAATTCACGCGCAATACAAGGGGCGTATAAAGGGAAAAACCAACCGCAAATGGCAGGAAATCGTCCGTCATAAGTATTTCTACTTGATGGTATTTCCAACCGTGCTGTTCTTTCTAATCTTCGCGTATGTGCCTATGTACGGCGTGATCTTGGCTTTTAAGGACTTCAATTATTCTCTGGGCATCATGAACAGTCCCTGGAATAACTTTCAAAACTTTCGGGATGTGCTGGGCGATCAGAAATTCCTGCATGCGTTCAACAACACCTTGTTGATTAGCTTCGGGCGTTTGCTTATCGAATTTCCGATCCCGATCCTGCTGGCGATCTTGCTGAATGAAATGCGACACAGAAAATTAAAGCGGATCTATCAAACCGTATTTACATTTCCGCATTTCATCAGCTGGGTCGTGTTAAGCGGAATCATAACGAGTATCCTGAACGATCAGGGCGTGCTCAATCAGATCCTGCAGCTATTCGGATGGGAAAAAAACACGATCCTGATCCACGACGGAAGTTTTCTGGCGCTGCTGTTCACGTCGAACATATGGAAAGAAGCAGGCTGGTCCTCCATTATTTATCTGGCAGCTATCGCGGGTATCAATCCCGAGCTTTATGAGGCGGCGGCCATAGACGGCGCAACCCGTTATCAGCAAATGAAGGCCATTACATGGCCGGTGATTCGTACCACGGCAGCTATTCTGCTTATTTTGGCAGTCGGCGGTATTATGAATGGCGGGTTCGACCAGATCTTCAATTTGTATAACCCGGCCGTTTATGAACGCTCAGATATTCTCGATACCTACGTGTATCGCAGCGCTTTTGTAGACTCAACGGGGTTCGGCTACTCCACAACGGTCGGTTTGCTGAAATCCGTCATCAATTGCTTGCTACTGTTTGGAGCCAACTATTTTGTGAAGCATGTTCTGAAGGAGGAGGGTCTCTAATGAAGCGTTTATCGGTTTCCAATGCGCTGATCACGCTCTTCCTGGGGCTGTGCGCGATTGCGGCTGTATTCCCATTTTATCAAACGCTCGTTCAGTCCTTGTCTTCCATAGCAGACAGGAATGCGGGACGCGTCATGTTATTTCCGAGTTCCATTGATTTCTCTTCATATCAATACATTTTTTCGCAAGGGAAAGTAGTCGATGGCTTGCTTGTATCGGTCTTCGTGACTGTGTTTGGCACCTTGGTAAATCTGGTGATGACGTCAACAGGCGCTTACGCGTTATCCAAGAAGTCGATGCCGGGGCGAAACTTGATCATGACTTGCATCATCTTTACATTATTTTTTTCAGGCGGTCTCATTCCTTTTTATTTGACGATTCAGAATCTTCACTTGCAGAATAATATTCTTGTTATGATATTGCCGGCGGCTGTAAACGCATTCAACTTAATCCTGATGATTAATTTCTTCGGAAAAGTCAATCCTGCGCTTGAGGAGTCGGCAAAAATCGACGGGGCTAATGATCTGAGTATCCTCATTCGCATAGTCATACCTGTTTCATTGCCGATCATGGCGACCATGTCATTGTTTTATGCGGTTGATCGTTGGAATGAATGGTGGCTTCCCTATTTGTTTATCAACGATATCAAATTACACCCGCTACAGCTTGTGTTAAGAGACACGATCACAGATCTGAGTCAGTCGCTCAATGGGTTGGGCAGACAGTATGCCTCAGCAGCTCAAACCGTTTATGTGGATTCGGTAAAGTCCGCGTTGATCATCATATCCGCCATACCGATCTTGATGATGTATCCATTCGTGCAGAAACACTTCAATGCGGGAATCACGCTCGGTTCCGTAAAAGAATGATAATAGTGGCTTCGGCCGTTATTATATATATCCTAGCTTCAAATATACAAGGAGGGTTTACGAAATGAAGGTCAAACAAAAAGCACTGGTATGCTCGGCTTTGCTTATGCTCGCAGGGACGGCGCTGTCCGCCTGCGGTAAAGAGGAGAACAAGCCAAACACATCCCCGAGCGCAACGGCGGGAGCGTCACAGAAGTCAGATGAATCAGCATTGAGCAAGCCATTGGAGCTTAGTGTTGCAGTATGGGACATCCAGACGGGCTTTGATGCTCCGAAAGCAAAGGATGACACACTTTACAACGATTTGACCAAGAAATTCAACATCACGATCAAACCCGTTCAGATTACCTGGAACGATTGGCAGGAGAAGGCAAAGGTATGGGCCGCGTCCAAGCAGCTTCCCGACATGTTCGCCAACGAGGTTGATTTGGGGTTGTACCAAACTTGGGCCAAGCAAGGCGTCATCAAGCCGCTCCCCGACGATCTGAGCCCGTATCCGAATTTGAAAAAACTCTTTTCCAGTCCGGCTGTGGAACCGGCCTTGCGGCCGTTAAAAGTGGATGGGAAATATTATGCGGTTCCGCGTTTTGGCGGTGAGGATATCGGCGATGGCAGGCTGGGCAGGCCCATCCGTTATCGGAAGGATTGGGCGGAGGAAGCCGGATTTACCAAGGACCCGGCAAGCTTTGACGAATTCTTGGCCATGACCAAAGCAGTCGTACAGAAACACCCCGGTGTCACCGGTTTGGCGATTAATTCGAAAGGCTATCTGTTAACGCAATTCTTGGGAAGCTTCCCCGAAATGGTGTTTAGCAATAACTGGACCCAGGAAAACGGCAAGTGGATTCCCGCTTTCACATCCGAGAAAGCCTATCCGGGTATCAAGCAGCTTCGTACGCTCTATTCGGAAGGTATTCTTGACAAGGACTTTGCCATCCAGAAAGACGCCGACGGCACCAACAAGTTTTTGTCCGGCCAAAGCTTTGCGCTTTATGGCATGGAAGGCGTGAGTGATGAACAAGTATCCGCATTCAAAAAAGCGAATCCTGGCGTCAGCCCTTCGAAAGCAATGGGTTATTTGAACATCTGGCCTGCGGCCGACGGAAAGCGCTATTCGACTGCGGGAGCGCCTTTCTGGTCCAATACGTTTTTCGCAAGTACCATTAGCGATGATAAATTCAAACGTTCTCTCCAAGTGTTGGATTACATGCTGTCTGATGAGTATAGGATCCTGGGGATTAATGGAATCGAGAATATCGATTATAAAGTGGAAAATGGACAATACGTTTCCCTGTTGAAAGCCGGTGAAACGCTCGCCGACAAATACCCGATCACGTCAAAACTGGTTTGGCTTGCCGCATGGGACCCCCTCCTGTATAAGGGCAAAAAAGTGGTAAGCTCCGATCCTGAAGGAGCCGCACTGCTGAAGCTGCAAATTGAAACGTGGAATCGCTATAAACAAGAAAATAAGCTGATGCCTGTCAACTTTGATTTCAATGCGATATCGACTCCAGCTAAAAACAAGTTTGGGGCTCTAGACCCCGATATCCAGAATGACATCATTAAAGTGATTTTGGGTAAAGGGGACCCGATTGCCCAGTGGAAAGAAATTGTCAAGGGATACGACTCCAAGGGTGTTCCTGAAGCGATCAAAGAAGTCAACGATGAGGTAGCCAAGCAAGGCATTAAGTAACGATTCCTTTTTCATGAACGTTCAGTGACACGAGAGAAGCTTCCGAACCATATGCATCATGTTCGTGAAGCTTCTCTTGTTCCTGGGCAAACCGTGTTGCCGGCCGCGCAACGGGAAACGCTTTACGTCTATGGCCAGCAGGTCGGCAGCGGCAACATTAACATCAGACCGTCCGATCTCGGCATTACCACTAAGAATTATATCGGCCGCTCACAATTCTCCGATCCCTATCTCGACGGTCGGGTAGACGATTTCCGCATCTACAATAGTGCTTTGACCGCTCAGGAAGTAACGGCTGTAATGAACGAGTAGAATGCAGTTGCAGTGAATGAACCAGCGGAAGTCCGGAACATGAACGCCATGTTCCGGACTTTCCGTCATTGTTTTGGCGGTGGAGCTTTATTCTGATCCGATCAATGATACTTATGACTAATGTGTCGGAAATTGTGCGTATGTACGAAAAAGGAAATTACGCTAATACCTATACGTCAGGACGCTGTATTCGGTTACCATTATTTTTCGATATATATTGTTCAACTATACCTACTGGGAACCGAGAGTGATTAGGGTTACGTGAGAAGTTCCAGCACATCAAGAGTGAGGGGGCTAAGATGTGAGATTCTGTTTGTACGATGAACAAAAGGCATCTGTTCTTTCCATCATGGACAAACTTGGGGATGCAATCAAGAATAAAATGGTACAAGAACGCGCGAAAACGAGCGTGAGAATTTACCCTCTACTTACTCGTGAAGAGTATGAAGCTTACCCACAGTCATATCGCGGGGTTGTGAACGGACGTTATTATCTGCTGTACTCTCTAAACGAAGACATGGAGAGCACGTACGATCAGGTAATTATTGACTGAATCGCCTGAGGAGTGTCATATTGAAATCTAAAAAATTACGCTTTTACGGAAAGGGATCAACATGAATTTTTTTACTGCTGGGAATGGGAAGCTGATTTTTGAGTATAACGGAGAAACCTTACAAATTGAAGCTTGGGGTGAAAACAGTTTACGTATCCGCACCCGGATGATGGGTGAAATACTGGATACGGACTATGCCTTACTGCCTGTTAATGGCGATGCGGAAGCTGCAATTGAGATCGATCATGAAGCTGAAACGGCTTCCATTCAAAACGGGAAGATAACAGCAGTTGTCAGACACTCATGGTGGGATACCCCGGGACGAATTTCATTTTACAATGATAAAGGAGAATTATTGCTTCAGGAAATAGGCGGCGGCGGAGCTCTAAAGCTTCGGTCAAGAGCATTCAAGCCGATTATCGGCGGGGATCATCAATTAACGGTTTCCTTCGCCGGGAATGATGGTGAGAGAATCTACGGTATGGGTCAATACCAACAAGAAACTTTTGATTTGAAAGGCTCCACGCTTGAATTGGCCCACCGTAATTCCCAAGCCAGTGTTCCATTTTTATATTCCAGCAAAGGGTATGGCTTCTTATGGCATAATCCGGCGATTGGAAAAGTGAACTTCGCTAATAATCGAACTGAATGGGTTGCAGAAAGTACAAAACAGCTGGATTATTGGATAACGGCAGGCGATTCACCGGCAGAAATAGAAGCCGCGTACGGAAGAGCGGTTGGTACCGTTCCCATGATGCCTGAATATGGGCTTGGCTTCTGGCAGTGCAAATTAAGATATTATAACCAGGAGCAGCTGCTCAAGGTTGCAAGAGAATATAAGAAAAGAAAGCTGCCTATTGATGTCATCGTAGTGGACTTCTTCCACTGGCCCAAACAGGGAGACTTTAGATTTGAGGAAGAATTTTTCCCTGATCCAAAAGCAATGGTAGATGAGCTGAAATCCATGGGAATCGAATTGATGGTTTCGGTTTGGCCGCAGGTTGACCGTTATAGCGAAAATTTTGATGAAATGCGCCAAAAGGGGTATTTAATTAAAGCTGAAAGGGGAGTCCAAGTTGCCATGATGGATTGGTTCCCTTCCAGTATTTATTTTGATGCGACAAATCCGAAGGCCAGGGAATATGTATGGTCAAAATGCAAGAAGAATTATTATGATTATGGCATCAAGATCTTCTGGCTGGATGAAGCAGAACCGGAATACGATGTATATGACTTTGATAATTATCGCTACGCTATGGGACCTAATGTTCAAATCGGAAATATATACCCGCAGCGTTACTCGAAAACCTTTTTCGACGGCATGCAGGCGGAAGGACAGGACAAAATCGTAAACACGGTTCGCTGCGCTTGGGCAGGCAGCCAACGATATGGCGCGTTAGTGTGGTCGGGAGATATTCATTCTTCATTCGAAGATTTCAGAAGACAAATCGTTGCAGGCCTTCATATGGGCATGGCGGGGATCCCTTGGTGGACGACGGATATCGGAGGCTTTGCAGGGGGTAACCCGGACGATCCCAAATTCCGTGAATTGCTGATCCGATGGTTCCAATGGGGGGCTTTCTGCCCAGTTATGAGACTGCATGGCGATCGCAGGGGTGGCAAGGAAGTATTCAGAAAAGACGGCAGCAAAGCATTAAATACCGGCGGAAACAACGAAGTATGGAGTTTTGGGGATGAGGCTTACGCTATATTGGTAAAATATCTTGAATTGCGGGAGACCTTAAGGGATTATACCCGTGAGTTGATGAAAGAAGCTCATGAACAAGGTGCGCCGGTTATGAGACCGCTCTTCTACGAATTCCAGAATGACGATAAGGTTTGGGAGATGAAAGACGAATACCTGTATGGTCCGGATCTGTTGATCGCCCCCATCCTTTATGAAGGAGCCGTAGCCAGAGAGGTATATCTGCCTGAAGGTGCAAGCTGGACGGATGCACGTACAGGAAGGATCTTCGAAGGCGGACAAACTATCCATGTTGAAGCTCAACTAAGCACGATTCCGGTATTTTTACGGGACGGAAAACAAAAGTATCTGATCGGAAAAATATAATATTCTTTTAGAATGGAAAGGATGACTCTGTTATGGAAGATAACTACAATCTGTTATCGAAGAAGGGAGCTTGGGGAGATCAGGGGGACGGCACCTATGTCAATCCTGTCTTGCCGGGAGATTACAGCGATCCGGATGTGATTCAAGTCGGAGAAGATTATTACTGCATCTCCTCTACATTGCATTGCTCACCGGGGATGGCGGTACTGCATTCCAAAGATCTTGTGAATTGGAGAATGATCGGGCATGTTGTGGATGATTTGACAAGGATCGGCCCGGAATACAATTACGATCGAATGAACCGTTATGGCAGAGGAGTCTGGGCTGGCGCCATACGATTCCACAAGGATAAATATTGGGTGTATTTTTTCACGCCCGATGAAGGATTGTTTATGAGCACGGCTGCCGATCCGGCGGGACCTTGGGAACCGCTTCATCAAGTTTGGGAGGTTAACGGCTGGGACGACTGCTGTCCGTTTTGGGACGATGACGGACAAGGCTACTTTGTTGCCACCCATTTTGCCGATAACTATAATATCCATTTATTTAAATTAAGTGAAGACGGCAAAGAACTGTTGCATGACAGCGATACGATTATTCATCAGCACAAAGGGAGCGAAGCCAATAAGCTCTACAAAATAAACGGAACCTACTATTTTTTCCACAGCGAGGTTGTTCGCCGTGAGGAAGGCATGGAAGTCAGAGTCGTTATGATGTTAAGGGCCGAACATATTTATGGGCCCTATGAGGAAAAGGAGCTTATCCACACGCACGGTACGGATGTAGACCGGGAGCCGAATCAAGGCGGACTTGTCCAGACGGTTTCCGGGGAGTGGTATTTCATTTCGCATCAAGGAACGGGCGGATATTACGAAGGGAGAACGCTTCACTTACTGCCCGTAACGTGGGTTGACGGATGGCCGATCATCGGAAACGATACGGACGGCGACGGAATCGGGGAGATGGTATGGGGAGGCAGGAAGCCAATTAACGGATATCCCACGACGGTTCTTACCACAAATGATGATTTTGACCGACCGGTGCTTGAGCCGTATTGGGAATGGAACCATCAGCCGAGAGCCGACAAATGGTCGTTAGCGGAACGGCCCGGCTATTTGCGCCTACACGCATGCAAACCCGTCGAAAAGGACAATTTTTTTACCGTTTGCAACGTCATTTCACAAAGAGCGTTTAGAACCGTTCACAATACGGCAACTGTTAAAATAGATATCAGCGGCATGGCAGACGGGCAAGAAGCGGGACTTTGCCATTTTGCACAAACCTATTGCAAGATTGGCGTTCAACAAAAGAATGGGACAAGGGTTCTGAAGTTTAACAATTCGGGTACGATTGCGTGGGGGCCGCAACTAACAGTTGGCACCCTTTGGTTAAGGTCCGTGTGGAACATAGACGGAATCAACCGGTTCGAATATAGCGTCGATGGGGACCATTTCACGGGCTTTGGAGACACCTATCAACTGGGGTGGGGGAATTATAGGGGAGATCGGATCGGGTTATACAGCTATAACTACGAGAGTGAACAGGGTTATATGGATATAGACCAATTTTGTTATGAGGTCGCAGGAGCAATGTAAACATGACGAACACACACGGGAGGCTATGATGAAAACGCCATTGTATCGAGACCCTATTTATGACGGAGCAGCGGATCCGGTCGTTATTTGGAATAGAGAAGCCAAGGAATGGTGGATGATTTACACAAACCGCAGGGCAACGGTGGAAGATCGCCAATTTGCCTGGGTGCACGGCACTGATCTAGGCGTTGCTTCATCCAAAGACGGGAACGATTGGGTTTACCGGGGAACGCTCCCGGGGCTGGACATCGAATGGGGAAGAAATACGTTCTGGGCGCCTGAGATTTACTGGCATGAAGGCATTTACCATATGTATGTCACTTATATTCAAGGGGTACCTGAGGATTGGGTAGGTCGGGCGGACATGCTCCATTATACAAGTCCGGATCTCCTCAATTGGACGTTTCAGTCCAGGCTGGTTATCAGCGAGACAAATATTATAGATGCTTGTATTTACCATCTCCCTAACGGCCTGTTCAGAATGTGGTTCAAAGAAGATAACAACACCTACGCCGCCGACAGCAAGGATCTATACCATTGGGAACGTGTAGGGCTGATCATCGAGGGACGGGGACATGAAGGGCCTAATGTCTTTCGGTTCAAAGAATATTATTGGTTAATCGTAGATGAGTGGAGAGGGCAAGGTGTATACCGATCGGATGATTTGATCAAATGGGAACGGAACGGCCTCATTCTCGATCAGCCAGGCTCGAGGGAAGATGACGGCACAATTGGCTTGCATGCGGATGTAGTCTGCTCAGGGGACGAAGCCTATATCTTTTATTTCACCCATCCGGAGAGAGTAACCGGCCAAGAGCCTCCTTCCTACACCTACGGTACACGGCGTTCCTCCATACAAGTAGCCCAATTGGAAGTTGTTGATGGTAAGCTAGTATGCGATCGAGACCGGCCGTTTGAACTGAAGCTTATGCCTCCGACCTGCGAATACGAAGATATGGTATCCGACGGTAATTAGGCGTTTAGAGGGTTGATTATAGGATGTAAATATCAAAAAACAGTATATCAATGCTAGATTACGATATAGGATGACTAAAATATAATGTTAAAATGAAGATTGCATGGCGGAGTCAGAAGATAAAGGCTCTTTGAGGCTTTTTTCCTTAACACATTGATGGAGGAGCCCCGCGATATCTTGCTAGAACTCTATGAGGAAGTACGGTGGAGAATAAATTGAAGTATGTACCGCTTCAGGCTCTGTATGGAAGGAGTTAGCGGCAACTTTTTTGTGAAGAGGAGCGAATCATTTGAAACTGAATTACACGAAACCTGCATCCTGTTGGACAGAGGCGCTTCCGTTAGGAAACGGCCGTATCGGAGCGATGGTATTCGGGGGGATCGAGACCGAACGGTTGCAGCTGAATGAGGATACGTTATGGTCGGGGGAACCGAAGGACGGGACGAACCCGAACGCCCGGAAGGTGCTTCCTGAAATTCGCCGTCTAATTAACGAAGGGAATTATGAGGAAGCGGACGCTCTTTGCAAAAAAGCGATGGGTCCTTATGCGCAATCATATATGCCTTTTGGGGATTTGACCTTACACTTTTATCATGGCGATAATGCCACACAGTACGAACGTTTGCTGGATCTGGAGACGGCGGCAGCATCGGTTCGGTATAGGATCGGCGAAGTCACATACACCCGAACCTGTTTCATTTCCTTCCCGGATCAAACTCTTGTTATGCGGATCGAGGCGGACCGTCCCGGCATGTTGAACTTTACGGCCAAGCTATGGAGTCCGCTCCGGCATCAAACCGGTACCGAGGGCGAACACATCGTGATGAGAGGCAGGGCTCCGGTCCATGTCGACCCGAATTACTATCAGACCAACAATCCGATTCGCTACGGCGAATCCGGCACACGCTTCGATGGAAGGCTTGCTATTCAGACCGAAGATGGCCGCGCTTATGCCGATCATGACGGACTGCATGTCGAATCAGCTACAACCGCGACCATTATTTTTAGCGCAGCAACGAGCTTTCATGGTTTTGACCGTAATCCGGCAGCGGAGGGTGTCGACCCTTCCCAAATCGCAGAGAGACACTTGAACGCGGCTCTTAATAAGACTTATTCAAAGCTTTATGCCTCTCACATTGCCGATTATCGCGTTTTATACGATCGCGTTACCCTTGATTTGGGGCCATCCTACATTCCGGGCGACGTCCCGACAGACATACGCGTTGCCGAATACGGAGTGAAGGACAAGAAACTGGTGGAACTCCTGTTTCAATTCGGCAGGTACCTGCTGATCGCGAGTTCCCGGCCTGGTACGCAGGCGGCGAATTTACAGGGAATTTGGAATAAGGAAACACGGCCGCCCTGGAGCAGCAATTATACGTTAAATATAAACGCGGAAATGAATTATTGGCTCGCGGAGACGTGCAACTTGGCCGAATGCCATGGGCCGCTGCTTGATTTCATCGGCAATTTGGCCAAATCGGGGGCGGAAACCGCGCGCATCAATTATGGCGCCCGCGGCTGGGTCGCGCATCACAACAGCGATATCTGGTGCCATTCCGCGCCGGTAGGAGACTTCGGTAACGGGGACCCCGTTTGGGCGAGCTGGTTCATGGCCGGTCCTTGGCTAAGCCAGCATCTGTGGGAGCATTATGCATTCGGTGGAGATACGTCGTTCCTTCGTGACAACGCCTATCCGATCATGAAGGAAGCGGCTCTCTTCTGCCTGGATTGGCTGCAGGAGGAACCGGACGGTCGGTTGGCCACATCGCCATCCACCTCCCCCGAACATAACTTTGTATTGCCGAACGGCCAAATGGCTGCCGTCAGCAAAGGGGCGACGATGGATCATGCGCTGATCTGGGACTTGTTCACGAACTGCATCCAGGCGACGGAGATACTTGGAATGGACGATAGCTTCCGGGAGGAGCTGGCGGAGGCTAGGTCCAGGCTGCTTCCGTATCAGATCGGCAAATACGGTCAGCTTCAGGAATGGTTTCTTGATTTCGAGGATCAGGATGTGCAGCATCGCCATGTGTCGCATCTGTTCGGCGTTTACCCCGGCTGTCAGTTGACCGCGGAGGCAACGCCGGAGCTGTTCGAAGCGGCGCAGCGCTCGCTCGAACGGCGCAGCGATATCGGCACCGGCTGGAGCCTCGCATGGAAAATCAGCCTGTGGGCACGATTCGGCGACGGAAACCGCACCTTGCAGCTGATCGGGAACGTGCTGAATCTCGTTCACACAGATAGGGGCAGCGTCACAGGCGGCGGCGTCTATCCGAACTTGTTTGGCGCGCATCCGCCGTTTCAGATCGACGGAAATTTCGGCTTTACAGCCGGCGTAGCCGAAATGCTGATGCAGTCTCATACCGGCGCCATCCGTCTGCTGCCTGCTCTTCCCCATGCATGGGAAACCGGCTCAGTCAAAGGACTTCGAGCAAGAGGGGGCTTTGAGATTGATCTTGCCTGGGAGAACAATGCGCTCGTAAAAGCAGAGATTCGTTCGACTCTCGGCGGTCCTTGCCGTGTTGCGGCATCGGTTCCGCTGAAGGTGGAAGCGGACGGCAGAACCGCCCAATTCGAAAGCAACGCATACGGGACGATCGCTTTCGATACGGAGCCCGGATTTATTTATACGGTTAAGCCTTCATATATGTAACGTTTGGACCCGGGTTTGCAAGCCGACCCTGTCCATGCCATCGGAGCAGAAGGCGGCCAGCGTAGGCAATGCAAACCCGCGGCATTTCTAAAAGGTGTAAAAACAAGTTCTTTAACGGGGCTCTCTCTTGGGAAGCCCCTATTTGTATTTGAAGAAGCACAACAATTTCCGAAGAGGTCTAAAGACCGGAGAATATTCCCTGGCCTTCGGATGGTTGATCTCTATGTGGGCTCGGGGTTCTTTTTGAAAGCCCTTTCGAGATTTTTATATGATTTTTGTAACAATTTATGGGGTGATTTCTTATTCATTTATTATCATATAATTAAATTGCATCGTAGCTATTCTTACTCCAGTCTTCAGGAAGAAATTCCATGAGACTATATTAATGGAAGGGGGGAATTCATAAAGTCATTATCGGATCGAAGTTCTTCAGTTGAACTCATTTAAAATTGAAGAGAAATGTGAGACGGAGGGATTGTGCATGTTGTCAATAGTTAAGAGATTCAGGGTCTTTTTGTTAGCCATGGTATTGGTATTTGCAACTGTTATACCCAGTTGGATTCCGTCAGCATCTGCAGAAACAGCCGATTTCACGCAATTGAATGCGTCACAAATTGTTTTTGAAATGGGTGCGGGCTGGAATTTGGGAAACCAGCTTGAACTCAGTTCCAACGGTACACCCAGCGAAAGCATTCCTAATGTCACGCAGGCGTTCATTCAAAGGGTAAAAGCAGCAGGATTTAAAACAATCCGTATCCCTGTTTCGTATTTGAATAAGATAGGGAGTGCACCGAATTATACGATTGATTCTGCATGGCTGAACAGAGTGAAAGCAGTCGTGGACTATGCCTACAACGAGGGTTTGTATGTCATCACCAACATTCATGGAGACGGTTACAATTCAGTCACCGGTTCTTGGCTGCTAGTCAATTCAAACGATCAAACAACGATTAGGGCCAAATATCAAAAAGTCTGGCAGCAGATTGCTAATACGTTTGTCAATTATGATGAGCATTTGATCTTTGAATCCATGAACGAAGAATTTGATGGCACTTATGGCACACCAAACCCCACATACTATTCAAATCTTAACGCTTATAATCAGATCTTCGTCGATACCGTAAGACAAACCGGAGGAAACAATAGCGCAAGATGGCTTCTGATTCCCGGCTGGAACACGAGCATTGATTATACTGTAGGTAATTACGGCTTTGCGCTTCCTACGGACAATTATCGATCTTCTGCCATTCCGAGTTCCGAAAAGAGAATCATGATTTCCGTTCATTATTACTCGCCCTGGGACTTCTGTGGGGAGGAATCCGGCACCATCACCCAATATGGAGCGACGGCGACCAACCCTTCTAAAAAATCAACCTGGGGGCAGGAAGATTATTTGGATTCGCAACTGAAGTCCACGTATGATAAATTCGCAACACAAGGATATCCTGTAGTCATCGGTGAATTCGGTTCCATAGATAAAACAGCCTTTGATTCAACGAATAATACGTATCGTGCGGCATTTGCCAAAGCAGTAAGCACAACAGCCAGGAAATACGGTTCGGTACCGATTATTTGGGATAATGGATGGAATGGATCTTATGGTTTTGGATTGTTTAACAGGTCTACCTATGCGATAACTCAGCAGGGAATTATTGATGCGATCATGAGCGTTATGAACACTCATAAAATGAAGAACGTTGCCACAGGCTTATATATTGACGGCATGGGCCGCACCGCAGACGGCTCGAATGCAGGCCAATGGAGCGCCGGCACCAGCAATAACCAACGATGGATAATGGAATTCTATGGAAGCTATTACAAAATCAAAAATGTTACGACAGGTTTGTATCTTGACGGTATGGGCCGTACCGCAATAGGCTCCATTTGCGGACAGTGGAGAAACAGCACCAGTTGGAACCAGCAGTGGGTATTGGAACCCTACGGAAGCAATTACAGGATAAAGAATGCTTCTACCGGTCTGTATTTGGATGGCGGCGGCAGTACGGCAAACGGTTCCGACTTGAAGCAGTGGAGCAGTGACACCAGTACCAACCTGCAATGGCAGTTTGTTAATCCCTAATTGTAAGGAAGAACAAGATTGTCAGAAAATTGATGGAGGGGTACCTCAATGTCGGATGCAGTGGGTTCCGACGAGGTTAAACCGCTCCATCCATTTCTTTAATCACGATGGTAAGCGTTGACGACTGAATAAACGCAGAGGGTTTATGAACTAAGCTTTATGGATCTAAGAATGCCATAAATACCGTTCAAACCTCCAATGGGTACAAACTTGACCACAACCGATTCTTGATCTGATGCAATCAAATCCGCGGGGATTTCAATTATTTTCTCATAAAATCCCCGAATTCTCTCATTCGGTGAGGTTTCGGTTATCAACAGTTTCCCATCAATCCAGATCTCCAAACTGATGTCTTTGTACCCATATAAGAAGGTGACCGACAGACCGTTCTTTTGTCCGGCCGATACTTTCAATTCATAACTGAACCATCCGTCAGGTTCCGCTCTTCTGCCGTTCAAGCCCTCCCAAGTACCTGCATGGGTAAGCCCGCCCTTGACCTGATGCTCCAGCTCATATTGGTCATTGCCTACCTGTACACTGTCGATAGTAGTCTCTCTGAGGAGCTGCTCCTTATGGCTCTTCTCCAGATGCTCCCGTAAATCATCCGAACCGGCCTCAACCAATTTCCAATAGATCCCGTATCTTTCATTATGCTGCTTATAGTGAGGCGTAAAGACCAGATGATCGTCCTCATCCGTATTTCGGAGCACAAAGGCTAATTCGCCGTTCTTGCGAACGAAATGCTGATCGAATCCGCCTAACCACTCATGGACACTCATACCTTGAGGGGTGATAAAATCTTTCACAAGCATTCGCTTGGTCGGAATACTTACGATAATGCCTGTCCTGGATTCGACCATATCGTCTTTGCCCAATGCGGCGCTTAGTACAACTGGACCGTACTTAAACCCGACCACATGCGGCGCATCCGGTAAGGAGGAGTAAGCGGCTTTCATCGGGATTTGGACATGAACGGTGTCGCCGTTCTTCCAGACCCGTTCGATTAAAGCATAACCATTACTTACCTGCGGTTGAACGGCTTTGCCATTCACAGCAACCGCCATTTCACCTGCAGCCCAATAAGGCACACGCAGATAAATGGACAAACGCTGCTCCTGCTGATCGGTCGTTTCAACGGACAGATGAACCGTATCGGTGAACGGAAGGTCGGTGGTTTGTATAATCTTCACCTTCTGTTCCGACCAATCCAGCTGGCTGCTGACATATTGATTCACGTACAACCGCTGATCCAGTTGGAAATAGATGCTGTCGTTCAATTTCGTGAAGCTTTCCATGCCCGTGCCGGTACAGCACCAAAAATGCTCGAACGGCGAGCTGTAAATCTTAAAATAACCTGTTGCCATCGGCTGGAAATACATCGTCATCCCGGTATCCGGATTCTGGGAAGACAGAATGGCGTTCACATAGGTAGTTTCATAGAAATCGGCGTATTTGACATCCTGCGTTAGCTTGAAAAGTTCTCTCGTCAGCTTCAACATATTGTAGCTGTTGCAGGTTTCGCAAGTGACATCGTTGCGTTTGGCATCCATAAGATCAGGCTCGCCAAAATGCTCGGATTCGCTGTTTCCGCCTGTGATATAGCTGTGGTGATATACCACCATATCCCAGAATCTTGCGGCAGCCTCCCGGTAAAACACTTCGCTTTCTCCTAATGTCAGATAGCGATTCAAGGCTCCTATGAACTTGGGAATCATTGTGTTGGCATGTTTGCCTTTTAATATGTCTTTGCCTTCCCAGATTGCCTCAAACAAGCTAAGCTCATCAAACTGATGGGCCGATTCCAAGTGGCGTTTATTCCCCGTCAATTTGAACAGGTCGTAGAGGCAATCGTTCATGCCGCCATATTCCACAGCCAGTACGGTAGCCTGCAATTCCTTGGACCATTTGGAGGTGCGGTGCGCTACCCAATCCCCCAGTTTATTGACAACGTCATAGGCCGTTTGGTTTCGTGTCCATTCGTAGACATCGATTAGACCGGCGATGATCTTGTGCATCGTATACCATGGAACCCAGGCTGGCTTCCTATTCTCCACATTCTCGAATAGCGTCTCCGGAAACGCCGACAAGTATCCGCTTTCCAGCTGACAGACGGCCAATTCAGTCACGATATACTCCAGCTTTGCAAGCAGCTCTACGCTTTGATTCTGCGAATAAGCCTGTGCACAGGCGGTAAGATAGTGGCCTAAAGTGTGGCCTCTGATCTCCGTATTTTCCCATCCGGGATAGATTCGGGCCTTGGCCGGCAGACCTGCCACTTCACGGAAACCAACCAGCAGACGATCCGCATCATAGCTCGCCAAATAAGCCATTTCCTTCTCGAATGCATTCACATGATAGGCTCCGGTCAACTCTACCCGGTTCATGCCAATATCCTTCAAAGCCCACATACTCGGCGCAGCTTCCTTCATACCAAATCCCTCCGTTAAATAGTAACGTTCTCCGATGGAGACTATATCAAGCTTAGCGTCTTCTGCCGATAGGGTAAATAACATAAGGTTGGATTATGTGTCAAAAAGGAAGGGTTTCATCGCGCCGGCTTTACTATGATCAATTTCAACAGCCTCATAGGACATGGAAATAACTCTATATTTCTGCTATTCTGTTCTTAAGCCAAGTGGGAAAAAGTCTGAAAGGGCAGGGGTCAGTAATATGGTATTGTATCAATTCCGTGTGGATGTACCGGTGGTCATGGATATGACAGGAAAATTTGTATCGCCGACTCCCGAGTGGAAGCACATGAACCGAGTATTGATGAATTACGAGTTATTCATTCAAACCCGCGGAACGATGTACATCTCATGCGGCACAGAGCGCTTCGCCCTTAGGGAAGGGGAGTTCTTGATCATGCCTCCCCGTACGTGGCAATATGGCTACCAAGAGTCCGATTGCAGCTTTTACTGGTTACATTTCTCAACATACGGGCATGAAACGTTTCATGATGCCGTTCACGAGCATGTCTACGAACCGGGAGTTATCGTCCTTCCCCAAACGGGTACGCTGCGCAGTCCCGAAAAGCTCATTGTGATGCTGAAGCAATTGCAGGATTCCATTCGCAGCTACAGGGAACAGACCTTAAACAATTACTTGACCACCAGTATTTTGTGCGAGATTTACAACCAGATGTTTGTGGTCCCAAACCAATCTAAGAAACTGCTAAAACAGCAGCTTTATAATGATATTGTGGACTACATCAAATGGAACCGGCAAGAGAATATAAGAGTTACACACCTTGCTAAACATTTTGGTTATAACGCCAAACATCTCTCCAGCTTATTTTCCTCTATGGCGGGTGTTTCATTAAAGCAATTCATCATGCAAGAAAAAATGGAGGCGGCTAA
This sequence comes from Paenibacillus sp. Soil787, assembly GCF_001429545.1. GTDB lineage: Bacteria > Bacillota > Bacilli > Paenibacillales > NBRC-103111 > Paenibacillus_E. The sequence continues at coordinate 78,510 of NZ_LMSP01000004.1, read as the reverse complement.
ATTTCTGCTGACGGATACCAATCAAAAGATTAATGAGATTTCTATGCAGCTAGGTTTTCCAGACAGTCATTCATTTACCAAATCCTTCAAGAAAATAACAAGCTTGACTCCAACGGATTACCGGAATGCTTTCGTAAACCGATTACTTTATTATAAATAATGAATGACATTTTATTAATAAAATCTTCGTTTCTTTGTGTTCACAATGTCAAAAAATTCGATAATACTAGGAGGTTTGCGGTAAGCCATTGGAAGTAAGTGATTGATCCGCTGCTGTTGGTGGTGCTGCAGTTGATCAATGGACATATGGCGTGTGGAGCATGAATCAACAATGGCACAAAATGGATGCAGGTAATGGTTATTTAGAAGGACAAATTTTTTGGCTGAGTCAAGGAATCCCTTGTCCTACAAGCCTCGGCGTAGGAAGCTGCGTTATTCTGTTTGGATTGGTTCCATTGAAGATAAAGATGGTCATTTCATTACTTTGCCTTTGACCGCAGGTAAGTGCAAAAAAAACGATAGATTAGTTTTTAGTTTTTCACTATAATAATCTATTATTCCGCCATGGGCGGGCACCTATAATTTAGCATTCGGAATCGAAAAATCCATAAGGGGAGGACTTTATTTTGACAGTACATAATTTCAAATATTCAGGTTATCTTTTGGTGCATTTTATCGGGGAACAGCCTGATGGCGAGCAGGTCTATTTCTCCTACAGTGAGGACGGCCTGCATTGGAAAGACCTGAACAGGGGCTTACCGGTCCTGCATTCAGAATTGGGGGAAAAGGGCGTGAGGGATCCGTTTATCGTTCGCTCGCCCAAGGAGGACAAGTTTTATCTAATTGCCACGGATCTCCGCATTGCAAACGGAAAGGGCTGGGATACTGCGGCGAATGCCGGAAGCCGCGACATTATCGTATGGGAATCCGCCGATCTGGTGCACTGGTCTTCACCATGGGCAGTCACGCTTGGCGTACCGGGCGCCGGCTGCGTCTGGGCGCCAGAGGCCATTTATGACGAAGCCGCAGACGAATTCCTGGTGTTCTGGGCATCCGCGACGCAGGAGCCGCAGGAAATAGAGCGGAAACAAAAAATCTATAGTGCCCGTACAAGGGATTTCCGCAGCTTTACAGCGACTGAAAAGTATATTGAACGGGATAACCACATCATAGACACCACGATCATTGCCCATAATGGTACCTACTACCGTTATTCCAAGGATGAAACGACTAAGAATATCCGGGTCGAAAAAGGCACATCACTGGAAAAAGACTCCTTTACCAATCTGTCCGCTCCGGCTTTGGAGGAATTGTTAGGTGTGGAAGGCCCGCAAATTTACAAGCTGAACGACCGCGAGGAGTGGTGCCTTATTGTGGATCGCTTTGCGGAAGGAAAGGGTTACCTCCCCTTGCTGACCTCCGACCTTGAAAGCGGAGAATTCCGGATTCTGCCGGAAGGGTCGTTCGATTTGGGGAAAACTAAGAAACGCCATGGCGGAGTCCTCCCTATTACCGCTGATGAATGCAGCCGCCTTCTGGCGGCGTTTGGCGACGGCCATCAGGTGCTGCCTGGGCAATTCGCTGACCCGGATCTTGTGAAGTTCGGTGACCGTTATTACCTTTATCCCACAACCGATGGCTTCACGGGCTGGTCGGGCACGCAATTTCATGCGTTTTCTTCGGCTGACATGCGGATTTGGAAAGACGAAGGCGTGATTTTGGATCTTGCGACGGAAGATGTACCCTGGGCTGTCGGCAGCGCATGGGCCCCGGCCATTGCCAGCAAAAACGGTAAATATTACTATTATTTCTGCGGCAAAATGGAAAGCGGAGAGAGCGCCATAGGTGTTGCGGTTGCCGAGACGCCGGCAGGACCGTTTCGCGCGCAGCCGCAGCCGCTTATTACCATGGAACAGACGAAGCGTCTTGATATCGCCATGGGGCAGACCATTGACCCATCCGTCTTTACCCAGGATGACGGTACGGCTTACCTGCTGTTTGGAAATGCACACCCTGCAATTGTCCAGCTCGGCGATGATATGGTAAGCATCATTGAGGATACGATGAAGAATCTTGCCGGACTGCGCGACTTCCGGGAGGCGGTCACTGTTCTGAGGCGCGGTGGGCAGTATCACTTCACGTGGTCCTGTGACGACACCGGCAGCGAGGATTATCACGTGAACTATGGCACGGCGGAGCATCTTTACGGTCCAGTAACTTACCGCTACCCAGTACTTCTCAAAAACAAGGACAAGGACATGCTCGGCACCGCTCATCATTCGATTCTGCAGGAGCCCGGCACTGATAAGTATTGGATTGCTTATCACCGGTTCGTCACGCCACTGACCCGGTTTACACAAGGGAAAGGCTATCACCGAGAAGTCTGCATAGATCCCCTTACCTTCGGAGAAGACGGGTTGATGCAGCAGGTGAAACTGTAGAGGGGATGCTGTGTAAATTAGTGACCATTGTTAATTTTCGGAGAAGGCCCATGCGAAGTGCGTGGGCCTTTGGCGTAACTAAACTTGGTACAACTGGAAAGAGAGGCCTGCCGGTTGCATATAGAATCCCCGTAAATCGGGGATTTTTTTGTCGTTTGCGCTGGTTTAATTTTTTTTAAACGATAATGCCGTGGTAAGCATTTGGTATAATTGAAATTACTGAAGCAGGAAGAGGACTTGCATTTGGGGAATAGAGAGAAGAAAAGTGGTTGCCGAGTGGTAAAAGAATACGAGAGGAAATGAAAATCATGGACCGTTTTCGCAAGCTTAGTCTTACCAGGCAAATCCTTTTTTTGATTTTGATGATGCTGATCATTCTGCTGATTTCCTTCGTCATTTCGAACACAATCGCAGAGCGTATTATTGAGAAGAAGGTCACGGATTCCGTCAGCAAAATTTTACTTCAAGTTGAAGAAAAAACGATGAGCTTTTATTCGGACATGGAGGGCATTTCGACATCTCTTCTTTACAGTCCGACGGTTCAAACTTTCATGAGTTCGAATGATCCCTTATCGATGATCCTGATGAACAATGAAATCATTTCGGTGTTCAGCAACACCATGACTCTAAAAGAAAATATTAGAGGCATCCAGCTTTTCGACAGGGAGGGGACGATGATCGCTAGTATCGGAGCGGGAACCGGCGAATCCGTTCAGATTCCGGTCGAAACGACTAAATATTCCGGGTTATTGACAAATCCGGATACAAACGATACAAGCACCTACTACTCCTTAACCGTGCCCATTTATAATCTTAAAAGTACTCTTGTCAGAGAATACAGGGGGACCAGTGTTTTTGTTATGGATGTTAAAAATTTCAACAAAATATTGGAAGGAGGGAAAATAACAAAACATTCCCGCCTTTTGCTGCTCGATCAGAACAACAAAATCATGGCGAACGAAGGAAATTCCCCCAATTTCGACGCATTCCGTTTAGAGGATTGGAAGAATGATAAACGGTATATCGTTCAGACGATCACGATGCCTCAGACCGGATGGAGGCTGATCAGCGTCATACCGAAAAATGAGCTCCTGCAGGAATTGGATATCGTCAAAAGATTGAATATAGCGACGTATGTGATCGTGTTCTGCATGCTCTTTTTATTCTTAGTTATCTTTTCCAACCGCATTTTAAAACCGATAAAGGCTATCATGGACTTTATGAAGACTTATCCGAAAACAGGACGGGAAAGCCGTTTCAACGTGATATACCATAATGAAATTGGCGTGCTCGCCGTTAATTTGAATAAAATGCTGGACGAAATCGATACCCTCAGTAAAGAAATCCAGCTTACGCAAAAACAAAAGTACGAAATCGAAATCGCCAAAAAGCAGATGGAAATATCCGCATTTCGCAATCAGATTAACCCCCATTTTTTATACAACACACTGGAATGTATACGCGCCATAGCCTTTTATTACAAAGTCCAGGAAATTGCCGATATATCGACATCCTTGTCTAACATGTTCAGATACTCAGTCAAAGGGAACGATTTCGTAACCATCCGGGATGAAATCTCGCATGTGAAAGAATATGCGAAAATCATCGAGTTTCGATTTATGGGAAGAATGCAAGTGGCAATTGAGGCGGATGAGGAATTATTAGAAGTGAAAACGCTTAAAATGCTGCTTCAACCGATTGTGGAAAATGCTGTTTTTCATGGATTGGAGAAAAAAATCGACAACGGCATCGTTCTAATTACGGTGCAAAAGACTGCGCAGAACCAGATTAAATACGAAATCCGAGATAACGGATACGGGATGGAAGATCAGCAGCTTGAGGAACTTTTAAAAAGCCTGCGGCAATTGGATACATCGCCTAGCCATTCGGAGAAAGGTGCTAAACTAGGAATTGGGTTATCCAATATTTATAGGAGAATCAAGCTATTTTACGGTGATGAGGCTGAGATGACCATCCAGAGTAAATTACAAGTGGGTACAACGATTTGTATCACCTTCCCTGTACAGAACCATTCAGAACAACTGGAGGATAGTAATCATGTATAGTGTATTGATTGTTGACGATGAGCCGTGGGTCGCATACGGGATAAAAGCGTTAATTGATTGGGAGAGCTTGGGCTATACCGTGATCGGGGAGGCGTATAACGGGTTAACAGCGCTGGAGACGATTTTAGAAAAAAAACCTGATGTCGTGATATCCGATATTCGAATGCCGGGATTAAACGGGATTGAGCTGTTAGAGCAAATCAACCAGAAGCAGTTGGGTACTAATGTCATTCTGGCTAGCGGCTATGCGGAGTTTGAGTATGCGCAAAAAGCGGTACGGTTCGGCGCCTTTGATTATTTGTTGAAGCAGGTCGACAAGGACAAACTCATCGATACTCTATTGCGGTTAAAAAGCGTGTTGGCGGAGAAACAAAAAGCGTACAAAGGACTGGATTTGTTCTTGGATGATTTATTCGAATTATTTGAATCCGATAACACAATAAAAATCAGCAATTTTTTGGCGAATAAAGGAATAGATTTCGAATATCCCCATTACCGTTTCATTAGTTATTTATATCCGCACTCTACGTTATCCGATGCCGAAGATGGGATTATTGCTAATGACGGGATAAAGTATATCCGCTTTCGTACAGGTCAAAATAAAATCTCCTTTCTATTAAATTATGATGAATTCAAAAACCCGATCTGTTTATTGGACTTCATCTCGGTAAACCTTTCCGATACCCAGTGTATTGGGATAAGCAGTATAGGAGTTTTCTCTACTCCCGTTGCCAAGCTCTATCAGGAATCAGATATTGCTCTGTTCAGTTCTTTCACCCAACAAGGTCAACAGATGATCGAATATAAAGCGGCTGACCTTGCCGCAGCGCAGACGAAAACGATACTTCATATCGAAGTAGCCATTAAAGAACAAAAGCAGGAGCAAATTAATAAAGGACTGGACGAGCTTTGCGAGGAATGCAAGTCTCGGCACATGCTGATCGACCAAATATCCACGATCTACAATCAAATCGTCTCGCTCGTTTATAAATATTACAGCAGCAGCGATGCAATTAACGAAATCGAATATTTGAACTACTACCAAATCGTCCGCTATTATAGCTCGATCGAGCAACTATTCGAAAGGATCAAGGCCATCTTCGAGCAACAAGCCGGCGAAGAGTTGCTGATTTCCAACGAGACGGCGAAGAAGATTATCGATCATATCGATGCCAGCTTTACGGAGGATATTTTACTCGGCGATTTGTCCAAGCAATTTAATATCAGTCTCGGTTATTTAAGCACCCTTATTAAGAAGGAAACGGGAATAACATATACGGATTATGTAACTAACAAGAGGTTGGGCCTGGCAAAAGAACTATTGAACGGCTCTTCGCTATCCGTACATGAGATCGTAGAGCGTGTGGGGTATAAGGATTATTTTCATTTCAACAAATTGTTCAAAAAGCATTACGGTATCACGCCAAGCAAATATCGCAAAATGTAAACGCTATCTGAAATCAACACCAAAATAAAAAACTACAAACATATGATAGAGCGTGATAGCAGGCTATGATGAAGATGTATCAACCAACATATATGAAATAGGGGTGATCGACTATTATGAAATTGAATTTGAAAGTGTTTACAATACTGACGTTGGCCGGGACCGTTGCGCTAACGGGCTGCAGCGCCAACAAATCGGGAAGCGGAAGCAGCGCCGAACCGACGAAAGCGGCCAAAACCGAGACGGGAGCGGCACCGGTTAATGTTAACTGGTTTGTCACAGCAGGAGGCTGGAACCCGCCTCAATGGAGTACGGATTCTGGAACGGTTAATGGCCAAATTACGAAAAAGACCGGGCTCACCTTCAGCTATAACATTCCGGCGCAGGACGGCGACACGAAATTGAGTCTGCTGATGGTTTCATCGTCGGAATTCCCGGACGTCATTACAACTGTAGGTCCGGATATGTCCCAAAAGCTTACTAAGTCGGGCAAGGTTTGGAAATTGGATGAATTCCTTCAGAAATACGATCCGCAGTCGCATTTGCTCAAGGATTTTCCTGCCGATATCAAGAAGCAGCTGGTCAAACGAGATGGCGACTGGTATGCCATTCCGAGCCATATGGCCAGTGACGATCTCAAGAAGCAATTCCCTGCATCAAGCTCTTACTTTGCAGATAAGGCGAAATATGGGGATAACAAAGGTATTTATATCAACACGAATATTCTGAAGCAGGCAGGCCTTTCGCTTGACGATCTGAAAACCGAGGATGGCTTGCTCACGGCGCTCAAAAAGGTTAAGGACATGAACCTGGCTGTTAACGGCCAGTCTGTCATTCCGCTGCAGCTGAGCGGCAAAGGCTATCAGGGCCAGACGCTCCAATTCCTTGAGAGAACTTTTGGCGCCATGCCGATTGACAAAGACGGGAAATACAGAGATATTCTGTTTGCTCCGGAAACCAAGCATGCGTTTGAGTTTTTGTTTAAGACAGCTCAAGGCGGCTATTTCGATCCGGGCCAGATGACCATGGATGATGCGGCTTTTGAGGCCAACCTCCTGGCCGGACGTGTGTTCTGCTTCATCGGGAATGCGGGCAACGGCCATTTTGAAAAGCTGGATTTCTGGGTTTCTCCCGGCGTGATCCTGTCGAACCAAGGCACAAAGCCGGTGTTCGCTCACTATTCCGAACCGGGCGCAGGCTGGATGCAAACCTTTATTTCCAAAACGGCCAAGGAGCCGGAACACTTGGCGAAATGGCTCGACTTTATGACCAGTCCTGAAGGGATGACGCTCGCGCACTATGGCATTGAAGGCGTTCATTACACGAAAAATGACAAAGGTCTTATTGTGAAAACGGATAAAGGCATTCAAGACGTCAAGGACAGCACCAAAACAGGAGTAGACATATTTTGGCAATTCGCCAATATGAGTTATTTTGATCATATGGATCCGGCTCCTACCAAAAGGGAAGGTCCCGACGGATTGGCTCAAATGGAGGCGACTACCGCTTACGGGAGAGCGAAGGAAGTGGTCACATACGAGGGCTCCGTACTGACATTGCCGGGCGAATTCCTGACCCCCGGAGGCAAGAATGTAACGATTAAAACGCAAGAAGAGCAATACATGCTGTCCCAGATTTCCAAGATTATATTGGCGAAGGATCAGGCATCGTTCAACCAGTTCTATGACGAGTTTATCGCCAAGCTGAAGGAATTGAAAGTTCCTGAGCTTGATGCGGGCAAAGACGTAGAGCTTCAGAAGAAGTCGAAAGAAATGGGCGTTACTGTGAAAGGCACTAATTCATAATATGATGATTTGAACGATGATGAGTGCCAAAGTGCGTGTGCTATGCATGCCGCACTTTGGCACTGTCAATGTTTGCCTGGGGGGATTATGATGGCGAAAAGCGCCTATGAGGGACACATCCCGTTAACAAGAGCCAAAAGCAAGAAATCATTCAGACTCGGATATGATCTACGCACCCAGTTGGAGCTCAAGACCATGCTGTGGCCTGCAATCATTCTTATTGCCGTATTCGACTTTGTCCCGATGTATGGGCTGTTGATGGCTTTTAAAGCCTACGATCCCCTTACTGGAGCCAAAGGCATTTTTACGAGTCAATGGAACCATTTTGAGAATTTTATGTCTATTTTCCGGAATTTCGAGTTTTGGCCCATGGTGAAAAATACGCTCGGAATCAATCTCTTTGGGTCACTGATAGGGATCCCGGTAACCCTGATGTTCGCTCTGTTGATGAATGAGATTCGGCATCCCAAGTTCAAAGCATGGATTCAGACCGTTACGTACCTACCGCATTTCCTATCTTGGGTTATTTTTGGCGGATTGTTTATTACGCTGCTCAATTCGGATGGCGGTATCGTGAATTATTTGCTCCTGAAGCTGGGCCTGGTCGATAAGCCGATTCAATTTCTGGGTGATCCCAAATATTTCTGGGGCGTTGCTATCGCGACCAATTTGTTGAAGGAAATAGGCTGGGGCGCCATCTTGTATTTGGCTGCCATTGCGGGCATTGACCAGTCTTTGTATGAGGCTGCGGCGATTGACGGCGCGGGCCGATTCAAACGGATGCTGCACATCACGTTGCCAAGTATTTTGCCTACCGTGATGATTTTGGTCATATTCGCTGTGAGCGGCATGCTGAACAATAACTTTACGCAGATTTACGTTCTGCAAAATACATTGAACTTGCCGGCCAGCCAGGTTATTGATACTTACGTGTATCAAACGGGGCTGAAAGAGTTCCAGTTTGCTGCGGCTACGGCGATCGGTTTGATGAAATCGGTGTTTGCGCTTGCGCTGCTGCTTGGGGCCAACATATTGTCCAAGAAGCTGACAAAATCAGGTTTGTTTTAAGCGTATGCTTCCATAGCGAGTTTTTCGCTTGTATAGAAAATAGGAAGGGAAGCAGCGCGAATAACTTTTAGGAGGCGTCCGGTATGGTCGGAGGCAGGAGCTTAGGAGATCGCATTTTTACTGTATCGAATGTCATCATCATGCTATTTGTGATGCTCTTGACGGTGTATCCGTTTTGGTTTTCTGTCGTCAACTCATTGAATACAGGCGACGATCTTGTGCGAGGACCCATATTTTTATGGCCAAGGGAATTCACATTTGCGAGCTGGGAGACGGTTTTGTCGGACCCGGGTATGCTTAAGGCTGCATGGGTTAGTGGATCGCGGACTGTGATTGTAACGGTAGTCTCAATTCTGTATACAGCAATGTTTTCTTACGCGTTTTCCCGTCCTTATTTGAAGGGCAAATGGTTTTATACCGCAGTTGGATTTACGAGCATGTATTTTGGCGGCGGACTAATTCCTGTATTTATGTTAATGAATTGGCTCGGATTGTATGATAACTACTTGGTTTACATTATCCCCGGCCTTTTCGCCGGATTTTGGAACGTCATTATTTTCAATGCGAATTTCAAGGCGATTCCCGATTCTTTGTTTGAATCGGCCAAAATGGATGGAGCGAATGAGTACACCATATTCTTCCGTCTTGTAATCCCGTTATCAAAGCCGGTTTTGGCTGCCCTTTCGGTTTTCGTAGCTGTCAGTGTTTGGAACGATTACGGAGCGACGCTGTATTTCACCCAATCCGCTAATTTGCAGACACTGCAGTATTTGATATTAAAGCTGATTCAGTCGAGTGCTGCGGCGGAACAGATGGCGAACATGGTAAATGGCACCAATCCCGCTGTCGCAGCGCTCTACTCCAGAGCCCAAGGACAGGGGATAGTGACAGCTAAAACGCTTCAGCTCGCGTCGATGGTCATTGCGTCGATTCCGATGATTATTATATATCCGTTTGCGCAAAAGTTTTTTATTAAAGGCGTTTTGCTTGGTTCCGTAAAAGAATAGTAGAGGGATTTAACGAACGGGCACCGAAACCATTTGGCATGATGGGCTTTACCATATGTATGTCACTTATGTCCACGGCGTACCGGAAGATTGGACGGGTAAGGCTCGTGTGAGGCATTATACAAGCCCCGACCTTATTCGTTGGAAATTCCAGTCCACGCTTGGAATAAGTGAGGAGAACGTTATCGATGCGTGTGTGTACCGTCTGCCGAACGGCACGTTTCGAATGTGGTTTAAACAGTGGAATCATACCTACGCTGCAGACAGCAAAGATCTGTATAATTGGCAGCCAATTGGACCAGTGCATTGGAAAACATGATGATGGATAAAGACTTATATTTCACCACGAAACGAGCTTTTAGCACCAGAAGATGGCGATAACCGTTTATGCTTGTTTTGAAGGTTTTTCACTAAATTTATTCAATTTTGTCGTTTTTAAATACGCCGTCGTTTTTAAATACGCCGTTTTCTCGTTATTAAACAATGTTCCGTTATTTAAGCTTTTCAGATTTCGCATGGACAGACATATTAGTATTAAGCGTAGCAACAACAGGATTTCAGGAGATTTTTCGGCCTGCATCTGTTTGCTAACCCGTTGGAGGCGAGACGCCGAAAGTATTGTATTTTTCGCCGGGCTTGCAGAGGGATTTTAAGTATGATGACGGTGGCGTATTGAAATGCTTTCTTGCACGCTTTATATGTCAAATATTGGAAGAAAATGGTGATGAGCGTGCAGATCAACTGGAAACAACGTGAAAATGATAACGGCTATAGGTTCCTCTTGGGCGGAAGGACCATTGGCGACGTCTTGGCGTTCGAGGACGAACGCTTCGCAGTAACCGATACGTTCGAACAGTTAAGGGAAGGACTGGTGCAGTGGACGAGGAAGTTCACCTATCGAGGCGAATCGCCCGCGGCGTGCAAGCTTTCGATGGATTTCGCTGCCGACTACGAGCCTGAGTATTATATGATTCCTTCCGTCACCTACAACGGGAACAGTTGGGGCAGCGGCCTGGAGCCGAANGATGGATTTCGCTGCCGACTACGAGCCTGAGTATTATATGATTCCTTCCGTCACCTACAACGGGAACAGTTGGGGCAGCGGCCTGGAGCCGAAAGGACTTGAGCGCGATGGGCAGCCTTGGGTATTTGCGTGGCATCGGACGGCAGTGGCCGGCGCAACCTACTCCGAGGGAGGCGGGGTCGCCGTGGCTTTGTTCGGGGAGCCTCCCCGGGATATGCAAGGCTTTTCCTGCTCACTCGTGCCGGCTGCAGGACGAGTCATCCATCGGCTGATCTGGCCAGAGGCAGAGACGCCCGCGACCTACGATGGCCGCGACCGTTACGGTGAGGCATACGAAGCGGAAAGGACCTTTGTGTCGGGTGAGACGTTTACGGCCCGTGCGTTTCTGGCGCTTGATGCTTACACAGAGCCGCGCACGTCATGGAGAATGATGCTCGATGCGGCCTGGCGGCTGCAAGAACGCCCGGTTCGGGCGTGGTATGAACCAGAGCGCATCTGGGAACTGGGCATGGCGTATGCCAAGAATGGCCTATGGGCCGAAGACGGGGATTTTCGAGGGTTCTCGCTCGGCAGAAAATGGGACGGAGAGAAGTGGCGACAAGCTCGTAATTACGCAATCGGCTGGTGCGGGCAGAACGCCTCGCTGGCCAATTCGATGCTTGCAGATTATTTGAATTCCGGCAATGAGGATTCGCTTCGTAGAGGCCTCGCCGTGCATGACGGCTGGACAGCCGGCGGAAGGCTGCCGAACGGGATGATTCATTGTGAGTACGACTACGTCTTGCAATTCAAGCCGGCAGAACAGGAAGTGCAGGACGCCTGCAACCTTGGCACGGCTGCGTTAAACCTGTTCGAGGCGGAAGAATTGGCCCGGGGATGCGGAGTGGAGCGGCCGATCTACCGCGAAACCGCGCTCGGCATTTGTGATTTTACTTTATCTGTGCAGTCGCCGGAAGGACGGATCGGAAAATCATGGAAGAACGACGGATCTCCGCACGATCAGGAGGGCACAGTCGGCTGCTTCCTCGTCCCGCCTCTGGTCAAGGCATACGAGCTTACAGGTAATGAAGCCTATCTTCATGGGGCAGAGCTAGGCTACCGCTATTATATGAGGGAGCTGCAGGGCAACGGCTTCACGACAGCGGGGGCGCTAGATACGTATTGCGTAGACAAGGAGTCTGCAATTCCTTTGCTCAAGGCGGGTCTTGCACTGTTCCGAGTCACCGGCAAGAAGACGTATCTCGAATGGGCGGAGCATGCCGCCTGGTATCTGGCAACATGGCAGTGGCATCATACTGTCGGGTATGACGCAGGGACCGGACTGGGAGACATCGGGTACGATACGTTCGGCGGGACGGCGGTATCCACTCAGCACCATCATATCGATCCATTCGCGCTCTCTTTTGTCGAGGAATGGCTTGAGCTGGCTGCGCTCACCGGTAACAGGATGTGGCGCGAAAGAGCCATTGCCGCATGGGCGAATGCGACGATCGGCATTTCGGACGGCAGCTTGACGGTCAAGGGCAAGCTGCGTCCGGAGGGCAGCCAGAGCGAAGGCTTCTTTCACACCCGCTGGGCGGAGCCGTTCGACGTTTCGGAATGGCTGGTGGCGTGGCCGACAGCCTTCCGGCTTGAAGTGTTGCGCCGGGTGGGTNGCAGGAGCTGCGACAAGAGGGCGACAAATGCTTGATTTTCAATACGTTCGGCGGCACGGCGGTATCTACGCAACACCATCATCTTGATCCGTTTGCGTTGTCTTTTATCGAGGACTGGATTGAGCTGGCTTCGCTCACCGGCAACTCGGCATGGCGAGAAAGAGCCCTGGCCGTATGGGCGAATGCGTCGATCGGCATCTCGGACGGCAGCCTGACGGTCAAGTGCAAGCTGCGTCCGGAGGGCARCCAGAGCGAAGGCTTCTTTCACACCCGCTGGGCGGAGCCGTTCGACGTTTCGGAATGGCTGGTGGCGTGGCCGACAGCCTTCCGGCTTGAAGTGTTGCGCCGGGTGGGCATGGGAGCAGTAAGGGAGTAGCGTTACTGCCATTCCGGGTCAGCCGTTGGCGGTGACGCTGGCCGATGCGAGAGAAATGCTGCAAGCGGCAGAGGAGGCAGGCGTGAAGCACATGGTCGGCTTCAATCACCGCTTCACTCCCGCCGTACAGCTTGCCAAGAAGCTGATTCAGGAAGGCAGGCTCGAGAAGATTTAGCATTTCCGCGGCTGGTCCTGCAGGATGGGATCGTCGATCCCGATTTTCCGTTCGTATGGCGGCTGCAGAAGGAGATCGCCGGCTTCGGATCGCATGGCGACCTGGGCGCGCATCGATTCTTTTGGCTGTTACATTATTTGGAGGGGGGATGTGAAAGCATGTGAAAACGCTTTCGGTTTTCTGATTTGCATAACTAAACAGGAAGCAATACTTTAATGAAAGGGAGATCACCTATGAAAAATAAAGGAAAAAAATGGTTATCATTGCTTACATCAATTGTAATGATGGCACAGCTATGTTTAATCACTTTGCCGAGTACCGTTAAGGCAGAAACAACTTCGATTTTTACAGATTATCTGCCAACCATTACACAGGTAACCGATGAAGCCGGGTTTACACATCCTGGTGTAGGACTCACCAAGGATCTCCTCGAGAACGTCAGGACGAAGGTAAGGGCGGGTGCACAACCTTGGACTTACTATTTTAATTCCATGCTGCTCGATTCTCCTGACGCTTCAAAAACGATTACGTCCAAAAACAGCAGTGATGGCATCACACCGTCTGCTGATTATTTTAACAGCCAAGGCATTGAAGGAAGGTTCATTGCAGATGGAATAAAAGCATATACACAGGCGTTTATGTATTATATGACTGGTGATGAGGTATACCGTGCCAATGCGATGATGATTATCCGAATATGGGGAAAAATGGATCCCACAAAATACGCATATTATACAGATGCGCATATTCATGCGGGAGTACCTCTTAACCGGATGGTCATGGCGGCGGAAATTTTAAGGTATACAAGCTATCAAACCGCGTCACTGGCTTGGACCGATCAAGATACAACGAATTTTACCAATAATCTTATCGTTCCGGTTACCGAAACCTTGCTTCACGATCAAAACCATTTTATGAACCAGCATAATTATCCGCTGCTGGGAGCCATGGCGGGTTATATTTTTACCGGCAATAGAGACAGATACAACGAGTCTGTGGAATGGTTTACCGTTAATCGTACAGCTCAAGACCAAGGTTTAAATGGATCGGTTAAGGCACTATTCCGATTGGTTACGGAAGAAGAAAAACCGGGAATCCATGTGGGCGAAGGAACACCTATAGATGAACCTCACGTTCAACAAATGGAGATGGGCAGAGACCAAGCCCATGGCGGCGGTGACTTAACCAACTCGGCCATGATCACCCGTTTGATCCATGCCCAGGGAACAAAAGTAGACCCGGTAGCCGGAACCCCATCTACTGCGGATAATGCTGTCGATGTCATGGAATTTTTGGATAACCGAATTTTAGGGGCAGCCGACTATTTTTGGCATTTCATGCTCGGTTATGACACCGTATGGACACCGCAGGCATACGCCATTACCGGTGGTGATCCCGATAATGTCGGGATGGGGGGGTATATAAGAGACACTTATAATAGTTTATCGGACGGGTACAAAGGAAGGTTCTTGACCGCTAACTTCTGGGATTTCTATTCCTACTATACTTATGTCAAACATGAGGACGTATCCAAGATCGCACCCTACTATTATGAAGCCTTTACCAAGAAACTTCCGGCTACTTCCGGCGGATGGGGAAATGTGGATGCAGGCAATGACTTCTGGCTCTATTTGTCGCCGGAGGCGGAGGCTGATGCGGCAAAGTTTATTCCTCAGAATAAATCAGCCGGCACGATTTATGAATTGGCAGATCGATATACAAACTTGACCAAATTGGATAATAGCAAGCCTGCTGTTAAGGATAACGATAACAAAAATGCCATTAAGGATACGAATAATATTGATACCTCTGCCGTGACTACCATGACTGAAGGAGATAATTCATTTATTCGTTTTTTTGCAAAGGAGGAAGGAACAAGAATTGCTTATCTTAGTTCAGGGATTAGTACTGCAACCTATGAATTAAGGATTCGAACCAATGGGGTAGCTACATTAAATACCATGGGGAAATCCGTGTCACTGCCGGATACGAAAGGCGAATGGAAGTATTTTCCTGTTTCTGGAGCTCCATTTGATTTCGATGTTATTACTGTGAGCGGAGCATCCGGTATTATTGTGGATATTGACCATATCAATACAGCAAACCTTACACCTTCGACATTTAAAACAGGGAACGCGGATATGAAGGTATATACCTATGTAGGAGCGTCCGTGAATCTAGATTTTTCTGCTACGGATTCAAGCAGCGCGGATGTTATCACTTATGGGCTTCAGAATAATCCTGCAGGATCCGCAATTGATTCCGGTACCGGTGCATTTTCTTGGCAGCCTACAGCGGGTGGAAACATTTCTCTTGTTGTTACAGCGACTGACGGCACGACAATTACAACTAAAAATGTAAATATTATTGTTGGCAGTGACCGTGCAGCTGCCGTGCAAGCAGTAACTGCGGCATATAATGCAGACGCAATTTATGAGAAAGCATCGCTTGCTAATTATCAAACCGAGTATAACAACACGATGAATATGATTAGCACTGCGTCCGATGTTGATTTTGATAAGCAGTTGCAAGCCCTAGGGACTGCAACCGAAGGTCTTCGATTATTGACGCCTTTGACTCCCCTGGGCAGTATGTATTGGTCCCAAGTTGCATCTTGGAGCTCATGGGGGAAAGATGCCACCGGTTTGGACGATGCCAGCTGGGGTGGCGGTTGGTATGGACTGGCACTGGGGACACCGCCTCATTTATACCATCTGATCGATTTCGGCCCTGATTATAAGATTTCAGCGTATAGATTCGGGTTTAAAGCCAGTATCTTTGCAGATCGTATCGCAAACTCAACGGTATATGCATCCAACGATAAAATAAACTGGACACGGATCACACCGGGAGTTTCAGCGTATACTCAGGCTTACAATACAATTGATGTGGCTCCTGAGTTCCAAAATGAGAAATACCGCTATATCAAGTTGGAAATGGTTCAGCCGCTTCCTGATGTTCTTTTTGGAATTGTTAGAAATTTATTTGAACCAAGGGGATTCACCATTTATGGAACCCGTTATGATGTTGGCAACAAGCTTCAATCTGTTTCCTTGAGCTCGGATCAGAGCATGTTGAACAGGATTGCGCTTGGCAGCACAGTAAAAGCATCCATCACAGCAACAGAAGCGATCCAGAACGTAAAGGTCAAAATTCAAGGCCAGGATGCTACAGTTAGTACTCAAGACAATATGAACTGGACGGCTGTGGCAATCTTGACCGGCAAAGATCAAACAGGCGATGTTAAAGTACGTGTGGATTATCAAAGGCAGGACGGTACGAATGGAGACACCCTGTATGGGACAACCGACAACTCCAAGCTTAACGTTGTCGATGATTCAGATTTGATTAATAATGTGACTGGCATCACCAATTTAATCGATTCTACTTCGGGAAGATCGGCAGCAACAACCTTGCAGATTGTGAATTCTTTATTCGACAACAATGCAAGCACGAGTTCCGATTTCCGTAATGGCGGCTCGGGGTCGGGATGGGGAAGCTACATTACGTTTGACTTTAAGGAAGGCAATAAAGCCACGCTTTCGAGCGTAGAACTGCTTGCAAGACAAGATAATTATTACACCCGGATTGGTGGCGCGGTTGTTCAAGGCTCCAACGATAATGCGACATGGACGACGCTCACAAAGCCGGCGGCATCTACAACGGCTTGGCAAACCTTTGTGGTTAGCGACACGACAGCGTACCGCTATATCCGGATTTTCAATGGAGGCAACTGGGTCGGCAATATGGCCGAAGTCAGATTCCATGGCAACGTTATAGTCACTCTTACTCCGCTGCCGCCCTCCGACTACACGAAGGGAAGCTACTACCTGTACCAGCAGGAATTCTCACGGATTAAAGCGGCGTTTAACTTGCCTGGGGCTGACAGGGTGCTGCTTGCCGCTCAGCTTAAAACGGCTGAAGGATCTCTTGTCCGCATCCCTCTCTCGCTCTATTCGTTTGAAGGAAATGCGAACAATTCGTTCGGGTCATCTCCCGGAACCGTTAACGGGACCCCTGTTTATTCGGCAGGGAAGGTTGGCCAAGCCATCTCGCTGAACGGCACGAATAGCTATGTCCAGTTGCCGCAGGCGCATCCTCTATCCACTTACGATGCGATCACCGTGTCAGCCTGGGTGTATTGGAACGGAAGCAGCCAGTGGCAGCGGATCTTCGACTTTGGCAACAACACCAATCAATACATGTTCCTTTCGCCAAAATCAGGCAGCAATACGCTGCGCTTCGCGATCAAAAACGGCGGCAGCGAACAAATCGTGGAAACGTCGCAGCTTGCAGCGGGTCAATGGGCGCATGTGGCGGTAACGCTGGGCGGCGGTACAGCGAAGCTGTACGTGAACGGCGAACTGAAGGCGACCAAAAGCGGCTTCACGATCAAGCCAAGCGATATCAAGCCGAACTTGAACTACATCGGCAAGAGCCAGTTTTCCGATCCGTTGTTTAACGGCATGATTGACGAATTCCGTGTCGATAATTCTGTCTTAAGCGCGGATGACATCAAAGCCGTATATAACAATACGTCGAAATGGATTGACAAATCCTTGCTCACGCTCTTGTTGGTCAAAGCCGCTGCAATTGATGCAACTCTTTACACGGCGGAAACTGTTGCAACGCTTCAGGCAATCGTACCGACAGCACAATCGGTATTGGCTAATGCTAATGCAACCCAGGCACAAATTGATACGGTGTCTGCCAGCCTGCAGGCGGCGTTAGATGGATTGCAGTATCCTGTCACGGTAACATTGAATCCTGCCGCACCGAATGGCCTGAAAGGATGGTATACGGTACCGGTTACGGTGACATTGTCGACCTACGGAAAAGCGGAATACAGTCTGGATGGCGGAACGACTTGGCAGCCTTATACGTCGGCGATCACGTTCGACAAAGAAGGCAAATATACCGTCAGCTATCGCTCGACGGATAACGCGGGCAATTTGGAAATGGCGAAGAGTGTCGATATCAATCTGGATTCGACCGCTCCTGTCACGACGGCTGTTGTAACGCCGGCTCAACCGGACGGACAGCACGGCTGGTATGTACATCCGGTGACAGTCACCTTAAGCACGTATGATAATCTTTCGGACGTGGGCAAAACGGAGATCAGCCTGGATGGCGGCAGCACATGGCTGGCCTACACGGCGCCGGTCACGTTCAATCAGGACAGCAAGTATACGGTGAGCTACCGCTCGACGGATAACGCTGGCAATGTGGAAGCGGTGAAAACGATCGGCTTCAATCTGGATGCAACTGCACCTACGATTACGGTATCAGGTCTGGTGTACGGCACGTACAGCGATTCCATGGATATAACGCCGATCCTTACGCTCAGCGATAAGATGTCGGGAGTTGACAGCAGCAAGACAACGGTCACGGTAAGTACGTATGGCGAACAGCAAACCGTGCAGCAAGGAGCAACCATTCCGCTGTATACGCTGCCGCTTGGTTCGCACGCATTTATCGTAACGGCAAGCGATCTGGCAGGGAATACGAGCAGTCAAACAGTAATATTCCAGACTTCTACCAGCATCCAATCCTTGCAGGCCTTGATTACACGCTTTACGAATATGGGGTGGATCGACAGATCAGGTATCGCCAATAGCTTGCAAAACATATTGGCCGCCAATGATCTGGCCGATTTCATAGGCGAAGTGCAGGCGCAAAGCGGTAAGCATATCTCTGCACAAGCCGCAGGCTTCTTGCTCCGGGATGCCCAGTATATGTTGTCCAAACAGTAAGAGAGGGCACGTGTCCGCCTCCCAGATGACGTATCTAGCTGTTTAGTTTAATGCCTTTTATTGTTCAGCCCCCCTCTTGTGCAGACAGTACGGAATAAACTTTCCTATTGCATGAAGGGGGGATTTTTTTACCCTTAAGAAAGGAGTTTAAGAATTTCAGTTTCCCGTTGATATTATAATGAAATGGAGGAATGCCTAATGGTTCAGAAAGGGCTTAGATTTGGAAATAGTCTTAAGCGTATGTTGTCTATATTTGTTTCCATTTGTTTAATGGCAACGATCCTGCCTTTTGCGGCGGGAGTAGCTGCAGCGGAAACAACAGCACCATCGATTATCACGGATTATCAACCAACAATTAATGAGGTCATCGATGCAAGCGGTTTCAAGCATCCCGGCGTCGGACTTACCAAGGATTTTCTTGAAAATGTGAGGACACAGGTACGGGCACAAAAAGAACCTTGGAATACCTATTTTAATCAAATGCTGTTATCTTCGACCGCTGCGAAGAACGTCGGATCAAGCATTCAGGGTGCGGATCCAACCAAGCCGAAAAGTGTTGCGGTGAATAGTAAAGGCGCTTTTGTGACGGATGGGTTGTTGGCGTATACGCAGGCACTTATATATGTTATTACCGGAGACGAAACCTATCGGGCCAATGCCATGAGAATTATCCGACTTTGGGAGCAGATGGACCCCAAGCAATATACATATTTCACAGATTCTCACATTCATATGGGTATCCCTCTTAACCGGATGGTGACTGCGGCAGAAATATTGCGGTATTCCAGCACACAAAACGATGCTCTGCAATGGGCGGATAAGGATACTGCTGATTTTACGAATAACCTGATTACTCCGATGATTGAAACGTTTATGCATTTCAATGACAAATTCATGAACCAGCATCTCTATCCGCTGCTGGGGGCCATGTCGGGTTATATCTTTACCGGCAACAGAGACCGGTATAATGAGGGAGTCGAGTGGTTTACCGTCAACAAGACCGCTGTAGACCAGGGTCAAAACGGCGCCATTAAACCCTTGTTCAGATTGGTGGATACAAATGCGTTGACAGGAGAGAAAGTGGATCCTCCGGTCGTTCAGCATGTTGAAATGGGACGGGATCAGGCGCATGGCGCCGGCGATATAACCAATATGGAAATTTTAGCGCGTTTATTGCTGGCCCAAGGAACGAAAGTAGATCCTGTAGATGGGACTGCTTCGACAGCACCGAATGCTGTAGGACCTTACGAATTTCTGGATAACCGCATCTTGAAGGCTGCCGACTTTTTTGGCCGTTTCATGTTGGGTTATGATACGCCATGGATACCTGTCGCTGCGCATACGGATGCCAATGGAAATCCGACCGTTATTTACAAACAACTGAAAGAAGGATATCGGGGAAGAATTGGCGGTAACGTTTATGACCTTTATTATTACTATAAATATACGGCAGGCGTAAATATGCAGGAAAAGGCTCCATATTTTACCGAAATGTTCGCCAAAAGAAATACATTTTATTGGGAGTCTCCGGACGGAGGAGCGGATTATTGGCTTTATATCCCTAAAGAGGCTGAAGCCGAGGGTACGCAAACTCTCCCGAAACCTGTAACCAATTCGAATTTGCGAGAAATTGAAGATCGATACACCAAATTTGACAGTAATTCCACGACAATGCAAGAGGGAGCTACTTCTTTCGTCAGGATGACGGCAACGGAAGAGGGAAGCAAAATTGCGCTTGTGGCTTCGAGCACCAGTGAGAAAACCATTGGGTTCAAGATTCGGACCATTGGGACAGCCAAGCTGGAAATGATTGGAGGAATTAACGATACGTTGACGCTGCCGGATACGAAGGGGCAGTGGCGATATGTGACCTATAAGATGAATGATTTACAGTTTTTGGGAGATCTAGTTTATTTCAAAGTAAAAGGAGCCGGCACTACGGTCGACATTGACCACATCAATGTAAGCGCAGGAACACAGCTGACGCCGCCGGTGTTCCATGCAGGAATTGCGGCATTACATTTATTTGTCTATGTCGGTTCTGAGGCAGCGGTCAAATTCGATTTTTCGGCAGTAGACGCGAATGCAGCGGATGTCGTCTCCTATCAGATCGATAATAAACCTGAGGGCGCTGTCTTGAATGAGAGCACCGGCGCATTTACCTGGAAGCCGACGCAAGCTGGAACCTATTCGTTTGTTGTGAGTGCGTCGGACGGAACCACGGTTTCAATGAAGGACGTTAAGGTTGTCGTAACGAATGACCGGAAATCCGCAGTAGCCGCAGTAGTTAGTCCATATAATCCAAATACAAGTTATATTTTGTCAACTCTTGATTATTATAAAATCGTGTATGCAGATGTAATGAATCAAATCTCAAGCGCATCCGATGATGCTTTCTATCAGCTATTGATTGACTTGAATAGTGCGGTTCAGAGTCTGAAAGAACTGAATCCATTATTACAAGATGGAAGCATGAATTACCAGGATATGTTTGTAAGTTCCACCTTTGGAACAGCAGTCGCCACCCTATCGGATAACAATAGTGATAGTTTTGTATGTTTTTGTGTAGCTCAGAATTTGACTCATTACATGGATTTCGGGCCGAATTATAGAATTTCGGCAAATGCCTTCGAGCTGCAGGTAAGAGTCAGTTTTCCTGATCGTATAGGCGGTGCGGCCATGTTCGGATCCAACGATAAATTGAATTGGACCCGATTAACTCCCGACCTGACAACGTATACGGAAGATATGCAAAGACTTGAGGTGCAGGACGATCTCAAAAATCAGCAATTCCGCTTCCTGAAAATGCAAATCATTAAGCCGGGGCCCACCCCGATTTCAGGCATACCAATGCTCGAAGTGGCCGAATTCAGAATCCATGGAGAGCGCCACGCAATGGTCACCCAAATTCCGGGAACGATTGCCGAGGCGCTGGCGGAAGCGGCGAAGCTGCCTGCCGAAGATTATACGAAACAAAGCTATTACCTGTTCCAGAAAGAATTGGAATATGTGAAGAGCGCCGTCGGCAACTCCGATTATACCGAGCAAGAGCTGATTAACGAAATTTATGGTGCCCGTAATTTGTTGGTGCCGTATACGACGTCGCTGTATTCGTTCGAAGGAAACGCAAAGAATACGTTTGGTTCTTCTTCGTCCACCGATGGAGCCGTGTTTGGAACCGCAGCTTACACAGCAGGAAAGGTCGGGCAAGCGATCAGCTTGAACGGTACGGATAGCTACATGATGCTGCCGGCGACGCAGCCTTTGTCCGCTTACAACGAAATCACCCTCGCAACCTGGGTGAATTGGAATGGAAGCAGCCAGTGGCAGCGGATCTTCGACTTTGGCAACAATAGCAATCAATACATGTTCCTTTCGCCGAGAACGGGCAGTAATAAGCTGCGTTTCGAGATTAAGAACGGCGGCAGCGCGCAAGGTGTGGAAACGGCGCAATTGCCGGCCAATCAATGGGCACATGTGGCGATAACGCTGGGTAACGGCACAGCGAAGCTGTATGTGAACGGCACGCTGAAGGCAACGTCGAGCGGTGTCACGATCAAGCCTAGCGATTTCCAGCCTGGCTCGAACTACATAGGAAAGAGCCAGTTTGCCACCGATCCGCTGTTTAACGGCATGATCGACGAATTCCGCGTATACAATCGCGTCTTGAGCGATGCCGAGATTGGGGCCGTATATAACCAGACAGGATATGGGGCTGATAACAGCTTGCTCACGTTCTTGCTGGATCAAGCTGCTGCAGCAGGCAATGCCGGCATCTATACGGCTGACAGCGTGCAAGCTTTGCGGCAGGCTATCCCTGCGGCTCAAGCTGTCGCCGCTAGCTCCGATGCAAGCCAGGCTCAGGTTGACGCCGCAGCTGACAGCTTGCGGACTGCTTACGATGGTCTGGTTTACCAACCGGGCGTTCCGGCTATCGCTCCTGTCATGGACAAAACGGTTATAGCGGGCAATCAGCTTGCCTTAAAGCTTCATCAGTTGAATTCCGTTACCGGCGCCGTTTACAGTGTCAGCGGCTTGCCGCAAGGGGCTAGCTTCGATTCGGATAAGCGTACCGTCGTCTGGACGCCGAACAAAACGCAGGGGGGATTCTACAACGTAATCTTAACCGCTGAAGCAAACGGAGGGGCAACTTCCCGCACCGTTAAGCTTACCGTCAAAGGTCAACCGGTCATCGCCCCGGGTGGAACTGTGGAGCTTACTTCTAGACAACCGTTTACGTATCAGGTGAAAGGGGCGGATCCGACGGGGATGGCGTTGACTTACAGCGCTGATAAGCTGCCTTCGGGCGCGGCGCTCGATCCGGTCACGGGCGTGTTCACATGGACTCCGGCTCATGCGAATTACGGCGACAACATTGTCACCTTTATAGTGAGCAACGGCTTGTATAAGATCAGCCAAACGGTTGATTTAAAGGTCAATTTCGGTAGCCTGCTGCCGGATGATTATACCAAGGGCAGTTATTATCTGTACCATAAGGAAGCGGAGCGAATCCTAGCGGCGATCGCTTTGCCTGGTGCCGATAAGGATGATCTTGTCGCTGAACTGATCCAGGCCGAAGGCTTGCTTGTTCGCGTCCCTCTGTCGCTTTATTCGTTTGAAGGCAATGCACAAAATTCGTTCGGGTCGACAACCGCTACTCTTGCCGGAAACGCAGCTTACGCGGCAGGAAGCGTCGGGCAGGCGATCAGCTTGAACGGTACGGACAGCTATGTTGCACTGCCCGCTGCGCATCCACTATCCACCTACGACGAGATCACGTTGACAACCTCGGTGTATTGGAATGGAAGCAGCCAATGGCAGCGAATTTTCGATTTCGGAAACAACACCAATCAGTACATGTTCCTTACGCCGAGATCGGGCGGCAATACGCTGCGTTTCGCGATCAAGAACGGCGGCGGCGAACAATTCGTGGAAACGTCGCAGCTTGCGGCCAATCAATGGGTGCATGTGGCGGTGACGCTGGGCGGCGGTACGGCGAAGCTGTACGTGAACGGTGAACTGAAGGCGACCAAAAGCGGCATCACGATCAAGCCGAGCGATTTTAAACCAAGCAAAAATTACATCGGCAAAAGCCAATTTTCTGATCCGCTGTTTAACGGAATGATTGACGAATTCCAAGTCTACAATCACATCTTAACCGGTGATGAGATTAAAGCCGTATACAATAACACAGCGAAGTGGACGGATAATAGCTTGGTCACGCTATTAATGGGCAAGGCCGAAGCGCTTGACGCAACGCATTACACCGAAGCGAGCTGGCAGGCTCTTGCGGAAGCGGTCGCGAACGCCAAAGCTTTGGCCGTCGATGCAACCCAAGATTCTATCGATTCTGCGGCGGCGCAGCTTCTAAACGCGCTGAAGGGGCTCAATGCGATCCCGGTTTTCGCGCCTATTCAGGCAAAGACAGTGGAATTGGGCACTACGGTTTCGTTCTCCGTATACGCGGAGGATGCAGACGGAGATACGCTGGCCTACAGGGCCGATTCATTGCCGGACGGGGCCGCATTCGATTCGCAATCCGGCCAGTTTGTTTGGAAGCCGAAAGCGATTGGCGACTACAATGCGACATTCAACGTGACCGATGCCAGAGGTGCTTCGGCGTCCATGGCAGTCGGCATCAATGCGGTTGATACGATACCCCCTGCTACGACCGACGATGCCCCGCAGAAGGCAGTCAATCATGACATTGCGGTACATCTGGAGGCGACCGATAGCGGCTCCGGCGTCGCGGCAACGTATTTCAATGTAGACGGCGGCGCGCAACAAACCGGGAACTCGATTACGTTGACCACCGAGGGAAATCATACACTAGTGTATTGGAGCGCGGACTTGGCAGGTAACGTAGAACTGCCGCATACGGTTACAGTGAAGATTGACAAGACGGCGCCTGTTACAGTCGCATCTGTAATTCCTGCAGTGCCTAACGGCAGCAACGGCTGGTATGTACACGCTGTGACGGTAAGCCTTTCAGCTGCCGATAATCTCTCGGGTGCAGCCATGACGGAATACAGCCTGGACGGCGGCAGCACATGGCAAAGCTACACGGCACCGGTAACACCCAGTCAGGACAGCAAGTATACGGTGAGCTACCGCTCGACGGATAACGCCGGCAATGCAGAATCGGCGAAAACGATCGGTTTCAATCTGGATACGACTCTACCTACGATTACGGTATCAGGTCTAGTGTACGGCACGTACAGCGATTCCATAGATATTACGCCGATCCTTACACTTAGCGATAACTTGTCCGGAGTAGACAGCAATAAGACGACAGTCACGCTAAGTACGTATGGCGAACAGCAAACCGTGAAGCAAGGAGCAACCATTCCGCTTTATACGCTGCCGCTTGGTTCGCATACATTTACCGTAACGATAAGTGACTTGGCAGGGAATATGAGCAATCAAACCGTTTTGTTCCAGACAACGACAAGCATCCAATCTATACAGGCTTTGGTCACACGCTTTACGAATGCAGGATGGATCGACAACGCAGGTATCGCCAATAGCTTGCAAAGCAAATTGAATGCGAATGCTTTGGCCGATTTCATAGGCGCAGTGCAAGCGCAAAGCGACAAGCATATCTCTGCGCAAGCCGCAGGCTACTTGCTTCGGGACGCCCAGTATTTGTTGTCCAAACAGTAGGAGAGGATTTGCCCGCCTCCGTGAACTGACGTTTCAAGCTGCTTAGTTTAAGAGCCTTTTGTTGTTTGGTCCCCTCTTGTGCAGACAGTGCGGAAATAAACGTACCTAATGCATGAGGGGGGATTTTTTAAATATCGTTGACTGCATAAGGGAGGTGATCATCGGGACATCGGGTTTGAAACGTCGATCGGTCCCGTAACATGGTGAAAGCAGCTTTCAGCATCTATGAATGTTCAAGAAAAAAAGGAGGAAAATGAAATGAATCACTTTAAGAAGAGCAATCGCTGTCCAAGGATTATTACCAGTATTCTTTGTCTTATGTTGGCAATGACAGGCTTTATCGGTTTTGTAGGCAGCGATACAGCGAATGCGGCTATTTCACCGCTGATTACTACTTACAAACCACAGGTAGTAAATGCGGATGCCAATGTGTCCTATACGGATTCTAATGGGAACACGATATCAGGTACCATCCACCATCCGGGCATTGCAATGTCAATGGCGGCTTTAGACAATATGCGTGATCATGTAAGAGCAGGCGACGAGCCTTGGAATACTGCATTTAATGCTTATGCTAGTGACGCCCAATCCAGTAAAGCTCCAAGAATCTATTATGAAGGAAGTTACATATTCATACACATTCAAGGTCCTTGGGGGTTTACCGACCCCAATGGTGTATATTGGTCTGATCCCAGCGATTATGTAGGGACGCGGGCGAACACGGATTCCGAAACCGCTTTCAAACAGGCCGTTATGTGGTATATTACCGGCGATGAAACGTATCGTTCCAATGCCATGACGATCATAAGAGATTATTCTGCTATACAGTCTGTTGTTACACATACGAGTTTCCGTTTTGCCACTATGACTTATTTGTTGGCGGCAGCGGCAGAAATTTTACGCTATTCCGATACGCCAACGCAGAGTCTGAAATGGACGGCTGCAGATACGCAGAATCTTACAAATGCGATGAACCTTTGCACCGTTACTTATAATGCTCATTCCTTTTTTATGAATCAGCATCAGTTTACGGTTGGGGGAACGATGGCAAGAGCCATCTTTACCAATGACTTGCAGCTTTATGCAGAAGCAGTAGAAGCAACGACCGTAAATTCCGCAGGTCAGCCAGGAGGAAGAAATGGTTCTATTCAATATGAGATGCGTATGATGACGACAAATGAAATAACAGGAGCAGCATTGGCTCCGTCGGATTATCATGTGCAGGAAATGGAAATGGGGCGCGATGTGGGGCATTCTTACGACGATGTCGCCGGACTATCTACATTGGCCCAAATGATCTATGCCCAAGGCACTAAAGTTGACCCGGTAAATGGAACGATGTCTACGGCTGCAAATGCGGTGAATGTATTTAACTTCCTAGATGACCGATTGTTGGCAGGCACCACATATATTCTAAAGTATCATCTGGGTTATGATGTTTTATGGACACCTGCATACTCAGACGGATACACAACCGGAGCTGCGCATTATGACCAGATCAACGCAGACGGCAGGGGCAGGATCGATGCTTTCTACAGTGTTTTATATAACTATTATAAATATATCGAACAAAGGGATATGACCCAGGAAAAATATAAATACTTGGCCTATGCCTATGAAACGAGAATGCCGGAAGTTGCAGGAAAAGATTATCCGCTGGCTATGTTGTTGTACACACCTGATGCAGCAAAGACGGTTGGCTTGAGCAACCAGAATAATTTAGGTGGAATCACGGGGCTCACAGCAACGGCGGCAGGCGCGGGTACAATCAACTTAAGCTGGACGGCGGTAACGGGAGCGCTGGGCTATAACATATACAGATCCACAGACGCAAATGGCACTTTTACAAAGATTAACAGTGCGCCCATTACAGCAGCATCTTATAGCGATACAGGGTTAAATCCGAATACGATTTATTATTATCAGGTAGGTGCAGCCGGAGGATCGACGTCAGGTGCCGTATCGGCAACAACAGGAGGAACGGGCACGCCGGCTTTGGATGCAAGCAGTTATACCCTTATGGTAAATGATGCGCATAATATGATATTAACGATCATGTATCCAGACAGGACCAGCCAGGATCTTACCAGTCAAGCCAGTTATTCTTCCTCAAATACAGCCGTGGCAACAGTGAATGCAGCAGGTGTAGTTACTGGGATAAGTGTAGGTACAACTACGATTACTGCCACATATAACGGACAAACTTACAATGCCACAGTAAGAGTAGTTGCTGATACTAGCTTAAATACCTGGTATAAATTTGACGAAACAAGCGGGACTACAGCTGCGGACTCATCCGGATATGGGAATAGCGGTACGATTAATGGCGGTACTAATGCAACGTGGACAACAGGTAAATATGGCAATGCCATTACCTTTGGAGGAACGAATACCACTGCCGCTTATGTAGCGCTGCCAGGCAATATTGCAGATAATTTTACCGGTATGACCATTTCTGCCTGGGTAAACAGCAGTAATACTGCTGATGCGATTAGCTTATTTACTGCAGGGCCGGCAGCTGCCGCAACTCCAACGAAATACATGATGCTGCTGTTGAATGGAAGCCGATTTACGATTACCGCAAATGGATCTTCGGCAGAGCAGAATATCTCGCCAGGCGGCAATTTAACGGCTAATACCTGGAAGCACATTGCCGTAACGTTATCCGGCAGTACCGGCACTCTATATATAGACGGAGCACAAGTAGCACAAAATACGGGTATGACGTTTAAGCCTTCCGATTTGGCGCCAACCACCAGCGGAAACTTTATAGGGAAATCTGAATGGGCAGGAGATAAATATTTAAAAGGGAAGATTGATGATTTCAGAATCTATAACCGCGCTATAGGTGCGTCTGAAGTTACCAGTGTGATGAATGGGCAAACATTAGCAACAGTGCCGACAGCGCCAACAGGAGTAACGGCAACAACAACAGACTATAGTTCTATAAACCTAAGCTGGTCAGCCGTAACAGGAGCAACGGGCTATAATGTATACATGTCCACTTCTTCAGCAGTTAATGCCATTTATACAAAGGTAAACAGTGATGTGATTACAGGAACAACGTTTAACAGCACAGGATTAAAGGCGAATACAACCTACTATTATAAGGTAACAGCAGTCAATGCAGTAGGAGAATCAGGTATAGCCGTTGTTACTTCAGCAACAACCTCAAATGGTATGCCGGATGCCAGTTTAATCGCTTGGTATAAATTTGACGAAACAAGCGGGACTACAGCCGCAGACTCATCCGGATATGGGAATAGCGGTACGATCAATGGCGGCAGCAATATAACCTGGACATTAGGCAAATATGGGAATGCCGTTAACTTTGGAGGAGTTAATACAGATGCGGCTTATGTAGCGCTTCCTGGTAATATTGTAGATAATTTAACCAATATGACAGTTTCCGCCTGGGTGAATTGCAGTAATACTGCTGATGCTATTAGCTTATTCACAGCCGGGCCGGCAGCCGCTTCGACTCCAACGAAATATATGATGATGATTCCTAAGGGAAGCAGATTTACGATTACCGCAAATGGATATACGGCAGAACAGAATATTTCACAGGGTAGCAATTTAACGGCCAACACATGGAAGCACATTGCAGTTACCTTATCCGGCAACACCGGTATTCTATATATAGACGGAGTGCAGGTAGCAACAAATACAGGTATGACGACAAAACCTTCTGATTTGGCGCCAACTACTAGTGGAAACTTTATAGGAAGGTCTGAATGGACAGGAGATAAATATTTAAAAGGGAAGGTTGATGATTTCAGAATATATAACCGTGCTATAAGTTCATCAGAAGTGACTAGTGTGATGAATGGGCAAACATTAGCAGTACCGACAGTACCAACAGGTTTATCAGCTAAGTCGGTAAGTGGTTTGACAATCAATTTGAACTGGACGGCTTCTTCTGATGCCACCAGCTATAACGTCAAGCGCGCTGCTGCTAGCGGTGGTCCCTATACATCCATTGCCACTGGTGTAATTGGAACAGGCTATACGGATACAGGCCTGACTGCCGGTGCAGCGTATTATTACGTCGTGAGCGCTGTTAATCCTGGTCATGAAAGTGCTAATTCTACGGAAGCCAGTGCAACATTGCCAATAGCGCAGCTTAAATTTGACGAGACAAGCGGAACAACGGCAACCGATGCCACAGGCAGCGGTTGGAACGGTACTCTTGTGGGCGGCCCATTATGGGCTGCCGGCAAAAGCGGCAACGCAGTGAGTTTTGACGGAACAAACGACTATGTATCTCTTCCTAGTAGTGTCGTTTCCAGTGCTAACACGGCCACGTTTGCAGCTTGGGTTAACCTGAGTGCAGTGAGTAACTGGATGCGTATTTTTGATTTCGGTTCCGGAACTTCTACCTATATGTTCCTCTCACCGAAAAACGGAGCAAACGGTAAAATCCGCTTTGCGATAAAGGTCAATAACTCGAGTGAACAAATCATTGACGGGCAGTCGGCGCTGCCAACAGGAGGTTGGCATCACGTAGCCGTCACATTAAATGGCGCAACAGGTACCCTCTACGTTGACGGTGCTCAAGTAGGGAGCAATACCACGATGACCCTGAAACCATCTGATATGGGTGCCACCACGCAAAACTGGATCGGACACTCCCAATTCTCGACTGATCCCTATCTCAATGGACGAGTGGATGACTTCCGTATTTATGCCAGAGCTCTTACGTCCAGCGAGATTGCAACCCTTGCTCAATAGATAACCAATAAGAAGAAAATTATATCGTAGAGGCTGTCCCGTATGTAGCTATTCAGCTAGCATAGGATGGCCTCTTTTTCTGTCCGGCCTGCTTCCTTGATGTTGAAGACTTCAAGGCTGACGACCCGAAAAGAGCCCCTTCGTGAAGATTAAATGCTTACAAACGATTCTTCTCCTGCTGTCGGAATTTGCCTGGCGGCAGCTTCTTCTCTTCCATAAAGGTACGAGAAAAATAATGAACAGAAGAAAAGCCGGTGACTTCGGCGATTTCTTTAATGGAAAGCTCACTTGTCAGAAGCAGGTGGGCCGCTTGGCGTATGCGTTCACTTCGGATGAAGTCGGTAAAAGTCTCATGTATGCCCTCAGAAAATAAGCGTGATAGATGACGTTCGGAGACGTTGAGATAGCTAGCGACATGTCCAAGATGAAGAGGCTGGGATAAGTTATCGCGGATATAAAGCTTGGCGCGCTGCAGTAGAATATGTGTATTTTTACGGTGAAAATAAGGTTTAGTCATGTCTTTTCCGAATAAGGAAAGAAAGGATACTAGAAGTGCGTAGGCAAGCGAGGGAATCGCAGCAGGCGGCAAGCTCCCCTTTCCTTCTTGAATCAAGAGTGATTTCCACAAGTGGGCAGTTGGGTGATGATCGGCTTCATGAATGCAAACCTCGGCATGCTCAGCTAGATCGCTGAAGGCTTCACGCATCGTATCATCGCTTTGTGCTTCATCTAATTCGAATGCGACATAAACAATAAATAAGCCCTCTTTCGTACGAATTTGATGATTAATCCCCGGTCTCGAACAAAAGTGTGTACCTTTTCTGAGTGGATAAACAACACCTTTTTCCGTATATTCACCCTCGCCATCCAAGATATAACAAATCTCAAAGAAAGAATGCTTATGGGGCTGATTGTCAAACAGGCATGGGTTAACTCCCCAATATTGAATTTTGAAGCAAGCGGCGGGTCCATGAACGACGTTCAGGACTTCATTAAGCATGGAATCGGTGTCTTTACATAGATACATTGGCTTCATCCCTTATATATAAATTGTCCTTATTCTGCAAAAAGATGTCCGATGGAGAAAAAGACAGAATGCCAATCATTTCCTTATAATTATAGATAAGAAAGCAATTAAATATCAACCGGAAAATGGAGGAATGGCCTGTGATCGAACAAAAAGATGTAGATTTTTATAAAGAAAATGGGTATTTACTCGTTAAGGGAGTTTTCAATCAACAGGAAGTTGAAGAAATGAGACAAGGCGTAGAGGGGATCATTAGCCGCGCTGCACAATCAAAGAATGATTATAATTCACAATGGCAAGGTGACTTTCTTCCGGCAGAAGAGCTGAGAAAGCTTGTTTTAAAAGGCTTTCATGATGTACATTATCACGATGCAGCATTTATGCGAGCCGTGATTCATCCGAATATGGCTGCTGTGCTGACGCAGATTATTGGTCCTAACGTGCAGCTGCACCATTCCAAAATGCTCGTTAAACCGCCGGAGAATGGCGCTGCTTTCCCGATGCACCAAGATTACCCTTATTTTCCGCACGAAAAACACACCATGCTAGCTGCAAGTGTGCATCTGGATCATGCCGATGAGGAGAACGGCTGCCTGCGTGTCATTCCTGGTTCGCATCGCACAGGCTCCTTGCCACATGTGGGCTCTTATTATTTGAATCATAAGGAATATCCGATTATAGAGGGGACGCCTTGCGTGGCTGAAGCGGGTGATGTTCTGTTCTTCAATTACTTGACCATTCACGGATCAGAGTCGAATAAGAGCTCTAGAACAAGAAGGAATGTACTGTTCCAATACCGCGATGCCAGTGATTTTCCGACTAAAAATACGCATTTTGACTGGGGAATGGGTCTGATGGTTAGCGGGAAGAATCCGAATTTCACGAAGGTGAAACCTGATTATAAAATCATTTAATAGTTGGAAGTAGGAGGCGCCTTAGGGTTGTCTCTTTTTTTCTCATTCAAAATTCATACAGGGCCATATCTGTCCCTCTTATTTTAAGGTAAATCTATTATAACCTATTAAAATGACGAATTTAAATAGGATTGGATCTGTCGACAAGAAGAGGCAAACCTCTCACAGCCATTAGGATAGTATTAACCATGATGGAAGTCATTGTGAGGAGGGAATGGGAGTTGAAAACGTTTGATGTCATCTTAATTGGGAGCGGCCACAATGCATTAATCACGGCTGCCTATTTAACACGCGCTGGGAAGAGCGTACTCGTTCTGGAGAAAAATGATCGTCCAGGCGGCTTCCTGCGTACGGAGGAGCTTACTTTACCGGGATTCAAGCATGATGTCTATGCTGCGGCACACCCTCTTCTATTGACAGGCCCTGCCTATGCCGATCTTGGCGCAGCTCTTGAGGCTCGCGGATTACGCTACTTAAACACGGACCTGCCAACTGGGGTCTCCATGGAGGACGGGCAAACGGCTGTATTCTCACGATCGTTCGAGGCGTTAATTGCAGAAGCTGAACGTCTTGCCCCAGGAGATGGAGCTGCGTTATCGGCCATGTTCGAGGCATTTAATCCTTATGCAGCAGATGTTTTTGCTTTATTTAATTTGGATCTATCGCGCTCCAAAGCCTCAACGATCATCGAGAAACTTTTACGTAATAAGGGAAGTAGAGGATACTCTGAATTTGCGGCATCTATCTTTTCGACTGCACGTAATACCGTAAGTTCCTTTCAATCACCTGTACTTCGAGCTATGTTGGCGCCGTGGGTTTCTCATCTTGGGCGTACGCCTGATGAAGTTGGCAGCGGGATTTGGGTGCCTCTCACAGCCATGGCGTTAATGGGAGGAGGAATGCCGATTCCCGAAGGTGGAAGCGAAAAGCTTGCTCAAGCGCTTGCCAAGCTCATTCAGGACCAAGGTGGTATCATCCTCACGGAACAGGAAGCGGAGCGAATTGTAGTGAAAAATGGACGTGCAGTTGGAGTGCGGACCTCGAAGGGGGAGGAGTTTCGGGCGAAGCAAGCAGTCGTTGCATCAACAAGTCCAGATCGACTATATCTCTCACTTTTGGCTGATGCTGAGATTAGTTCTCCGCTGCGCGAACAAGCAAAGCGGTTCCGCTATGGCAGGGGCTGTGTACAGATCCATCTCGCTCTGAATGAACCGCCGCAATGGCCAGATGCTCGCTTTGCCAAGGTCGGTCAGCCGCATTTAACGGATGGGCTTGATGGATTCACACAGGCCATTGCACAGGGAATGGCGGATTTGCTTCCAGCCAAGCCAACTTTCACTGTCGATTGTTCTACGAATCTGGATCCGTCTCGCGCGCCGGAAGGAAAGGCTATCATGCGTATTCAGGTGCTCGAGGTACCTTGCCATCCTCGCGGTGATGCCGCTGGTCTTATCGATGTAGGTGATGGCAGCTGGACACCGCAACTAACAGAGCGTTTCACGGAGCGAGTACTTTCGATTGTAGGCAAACATATCCCTAATATCCCGAGTGCCATTATTGGCCATGCCGTTGTTACGCCAGACACGATTGCCAGATTCAATCCTAATTCTGGTCCAGGTGATCCGTATGGCGGGGCCCATGATTTGGCGCAAAGCTACCTGTTTCGTCCCCTGCCGGGGCAGCCGAGTCATCAAACAGAAATTCCAAACGTATATATGTTGGGTGCGGCAACTTGGCCAGGACACGGGATCAATGGAGGCTCGGGTTATATAGTCGCCCAAAAGCTGCTGAAATAAAGATTAATGGCGAAGTATAGGGGGAAATAACGTGTATTGGACGCGTAGGGAGTTAAAAAACAAAGCAAAAAACGTTCTGCGAACATCGTACTGGAAAGCATTTCTAGTTAGTTTGGTATTAGCCGTGGTTAGTGGCGGGGTATCAAGCTGCTCATTTAATTCGGGTGGAAGTACTTCGATGAGTCTTCCTGGGTTTAGCGGCGGAATGGGCGATGTCTCCGACGGGGCGGGTCTTGCTTTTATCCTTATCTTTGCTTTCTTGGCAGCCGTGATTGGACTAGTGGCGTTAGCTTTTAATATCTTCGTTGTGGCTCCGCTAACAGTGAGCGTACAACAATATTTTAAACAGGCTGCACAAGATGATGTAAACATGAACTATCTCGTATATGCGTTTACGAAAGGGAATTACCTGGCAATTGTTAAAGGTATGTTTTGGAGCGGCCTGCTTAATTTTTTATGGTTTTTGCTGCTCATTATTCCAGGTATCGTGAAGTCGTACGCGTACAGCATGACGCCTTATATTTTGGCGGATAATCCTGGGATTGGGATGAAGAGAGCTGTTGATCTAAGCAATCAAATGACACGCGGGCAGAAGTGGAAAATGTTCGTGTTGGATCTTTCCTTTATTGGTTGGTTTATTCTTGGAACGATAGCAATAGGAATTGGCGTTTTATTCGTACTGCCTTACTATTACTCAACCAAAGTGGAGCTTTACTTGGTCCTTCGTAGGCAGGCGTTACATGACGGGGTAAGCAGCAGCGCGGAGTTGAATTTGCCTTATGTTAAATAATGGATGCTAGTGAAGGGATAGCAAGAGGAGCCTATCGATGAAATCGATAGGCTCTTTTCTTTTGGCTGCCTCGGAGACGGATGTATTCATCGCTAAAGTGGGGGAACGCGTGGAAGTAACTTGATAGAGAGAAAACACACTTAAAATCGGAGGATACGTCCGGAACCTCCGTAATGTCTGCTGAGGCGATGAAATTCATCACTAAAGTATGGGAATGGTGCTGAAGAGAAGTGAGAGGTCAAAAATGCACTTTCAGATATGCGAAGTAAAGTAGCATGTTGAATCCTGAGGAGAGAAAAAAGGCGTCTCGGAGGCTCGAATGGAGCGAAAGTGGCGCGAGACATCTGAAAAGGACCTCTCAGCTGCTGAGAAAGGGGGGTTAGCGGGTTTTGCGTCCTGAGAAGGAAGAAAAGGGCGTCACGGAGGCTCGAATGGAGCGAAAGTGGCGCGAGACRTCTGAAAAGGACCTCTCAGCTGCTGAGAAAGGGGGGTTAGCGGGTATTGCGTCCTGAGAAGGAAGAAAAGGGCGTCTCGGAGGCTCGAATGGAGCGAAAGTGGCGCGAGACGTCTGAAAAGGACCTCTCAGCTGCTGAGAGAAGGGGGGYTAGCGTTTTGCGTCCTGAGAAGGAAGAAAAGGGCGTCTCGGGGGGGCCGAATGGAGCGAAAGTGGCGCGAGCCTCAAAAGTACATTCCTGCTATAGAAAAAAGTGTTGTTCCAAAGAGCAGCGCCAGAGCTTGAGCGGTTAATAGCATTACATCCATTGGAGTAAATCCAATGAAATTCAACATGTTACTCGTGAATGCATCATTCCATTGGATATTATGCAATGGAATTCTCTTCTAATCCCTACTCATGAGCTATTTTCGGAATAATCATTGCATTTGATCCAATGGAATTGCCTATGAGCACTTCCTTTATGAGATTCCATTGGATATTGTGCAATAGAAACTATTCGGATAACTATCTTCTAATACTTAACAAACTCACAAGCTCAAACCAAGCTCAAACCAAACTCAAACTCAAACTCAAACCAACCCCAAAACAAACTCAAACCAAACTCAAACCAAACTCAAACCAAACTCAAACTCAAACCAACCCCAAAACAAACTCAAACCAAACTCAAACCAAACTCAAACTCAAACCAACCCCAAAACAAACTCAAACCAAACTCAAACCAAACTCAAACCAAACTCAAACCAAACTCAAACTCAAACCAACCCCAAACCAAACTCAAACCAAACTCAAACCAAACTCAAACCAAACTCAAACTCAAACCAACCCCAAACCAACCCCAAACCAAACTCAAACTCAAACTCAAACTCAAACCAAACTCACTAACCTAAACAACCCCAAAAACAAACTTCGCCTGCAGCAGACGGAATTCCTGAGTCAGCCGCCTCACGACCTTAAACCAATCAGTTATCGGAACGTACGTTAACTTGTTTAAATTCCTTTGTTAACACTACTCAACTTTCAAAATACCCAGCAATTCAGGTAATGTTGCGATCTCATAATTTGGGCGATTGTGAGTCGGCGCTGTTCGGTTATGATGATTGATCCAAACGTTCCGCATGCCAACCGCTAACGCCCCTTTAATATCTGTATCTAAGTTATCGCCAACCATGATGGTTTCTTCCACAGTGGTACCAAGCAGATTCAGAGCATGCTCAAAAATAGTCGGATCAGGTTTCCCTTTGCCGAACGAGCCGGATATAAGAATATGATCAAAGTAAGCCGCTAAACCAGGAATGCTGTCTACTTTTTCCTGCTGCAAGTCAGGAGCGCCGTTCGTCATTAGCAGTAGTTGATAATTGTGATGCAAAGCATTCAAAACCTCGAAAGTTGTCACATAAACCAAGGGACGCTCTCTTCGCTCGCGAGCAAATCGCTCGGCAAGCACTTTGCCTAATTGGGGATCATCGATTCCTAAAGTATGTAAGCCTTGTGTCCAAGATTCCTTCTGATAGATGGGGGCGAACTGTTCCAGCTCCAGAAAGGTTGGATGCTCTTTCGAATCAAATCGTCCCCAGAGTGCTTCCAAGTGGGTAACTTCAATCATTTTGGCAAATTCATAACAAGCCATTGTACGAAATAGGTGCTCAGATGCCTCGCGTACTGCAACCTCAAGTGCTGTAGGATTCACGTTGACGGACTCGAAAGCCACACGGCATGTTGCTTGAAATGCTTCATTAATACTTTGTTCATCCCACAGTAACGTATTGTCTAAATCAAAAATAATCGCTTTGATAGGTTTCATTTGTCCACAATCCTCCCCAATGTCCTATACATAATTTGCTCCATAAATAAAAGGAAGTCAACCAAAAAAACGTAAACACACAACTAAAACAAAATAAAACAAATAAAAAACACAAATTTACATGGATTTAACCTTGGAATTACAAAAACTGTGTAAGATATAAATAAGACGCAAGCAAATCCACATGAGGTGATACCAGATGCCAACCAACCATGAACCTAAGACCTACATGAAGACGGAAGGCGATATTAATTTGACCGAAGCACAGTCAGTATGGTGGACAGAGCATGTTGATGATTCTGCACGAGCGTATCTGCAAGAGGATGAGGATGTCAACGAATATTATCGTTCGTATCGTATACGAGCTCATTTTGAATAAAGTGAAAAAGAGAACAGCTGCTTGGCAAATGCCTAAGTAAGAACATATAATTACATTAAATGCTGCACAAATACTGGGGGCTTACACGACATGTCGTTAATTGGTGAAGAACGGAAGGATTATATTCTTAACCAGTTGAACCTGGAAGGCAAAGTAAAAACGAATGATTTGGTCGATAATCTGAATGTTTCTTCGGAGACGATACGTCGTTATCTGGAGGAGCTGGAAGAGGAAAATAAACTTAAGCGGGTATATGGCGGCGCGGTCAAGATTCATTTATCCCGTGATGAGCCGTCTCATCTCAAAAGGGAAGTTCTGCACGCAGATGAGAAGCGTAAGATTGGTAGAGCTGCTGCCACTCTTGTTGAGGATAACGATGTCATCTTCATTGATGACGGAACAACGACGCTGCATATGATTGATTATTTACTGAATAAAAAGAATCTTACCGTTCTAACCATTTCGATTCCTGCTTTGTACCTATTGATCGACTATAAAAACAAAGAGCTGTACTCGGGTGACATCTATTTGCTCGGAGGCAAGGTGAATTCCATGCATTCTCGTGTTACCGGTTCACTGGCTGAGAAGATGGTGGAAAACTTTTATGCGGATAAAGCTTTCCTTTCTGTTGACGGCATGATGGTAGAGAAAGGCATAACGGGCTTCGATGAGGAGAAAGGTCAATTGACTAGGCAATTCATTAAAAATGCCAAGCAAAGCATTGTTCTATCCGATAAATCGAAGATTGGTCTCGTGCAATTTTATAAAATTGCTGACTTAAAAGAGATTGACATTATAGTGAGTGACGCCGCTGCGCCTAAAGAATGGGAAGATTATTTAGTCAAAAAGGATGTGACCTGGATCGCAGCTCAATAAATATATGTTGATAAGAATCTGGCAGTTTGCCGGGTTCTTTTTTTGATTAAGTGTTGTTTCTTCCGGCTGCTGCCTTTATTTTCTTCGTCGTGGGGAATTTATAAAGATGAATGACAGATAATGAAAACTGTCACTTGATTTTCGTTTATTCGGAAGTTATACTAAGTTTATAATCAAGAAAAAATAAATCTAATTATCAAAGGAGTTTTATACTATGAGAATCAATCCTAAATATCGTCAACTTACTTTTGTATCCTTGATGTCAATGATTATGACGTTTATTATGTCTGGAATTATGACTTATGTACTTGAAGGTGGCTTTATTCCGCATTTTGTTAATGACTGGATGAGAGATTGGGGAGTCGCTTTTGTGATCGCAATCGGATTAAACCTTTTCTTACCTGCCCAGATCCATAAATTTGCGAATCGATTTAAAAAAGCTCGAATTGTCTATATTTTTGTAATATCGCTCATTATGACATTTATCCTCTCCTTTGCTTTAACGGCTTTTGCAATGAATGGTATCGTTCCATATTTCGTGAGTCATTGGACGGGCTCATGGCGCATAGCGTTCATCATTGTTTTCATATTAAACTTCTTTTTACCAAATTTCGTGGGCAAACTTGTTAGTAAATTAATGGTTCAACAGCCTGCATGATCAGCTCGTCCCACCGAGTGAAGCGGCTGAGACGCTGAAATTCAGCGAAATTGTGTGAATCGCGTTCAAATGATGCCGTAGATCCTGCCTTGCATGAAGTCATTTCCCATTATTCTGTCTATGTCATTGCCTATGACATATAATATCGGTATAAATACAAATTTGAGGAGATGATGGGTTTGTCAGTCCTGGTACCAGTGCCGCAATCAAAAACGAACATCGGTAATTTCAAGCATACGATCACGATGTTGATGGGGATTTGGCTTATTTTTGGTTTGTTTATTGACGGCTTTGCTCATAACCACGGTGCCGTTGAAACCTTTTTTACGCCTTGGCATGCCATTTTGTATTCGGGGTATCTGGCTTGCGCAGTTTGGATTTTCTATCTGACTTATCAGAACAAATCTAAGGCTAATCATGCAACTTGGGTGCAGGCGATCCCGACTGGTTACGAGCTTGGCGTAGCAGGAGTAATCATCTTTTTCTTAGGCGGCCTTGGTGATATGTATTGGCATACGGTGTTTGGAATTGAGAAGAATATCGAAGCATTGCTGAGCCCAACACATTTGATCTTATTGACAGGTGCACTTATGATCCTAACCAGTCCGTACCGTGCGATTAGTCACGCTAAAGATGAGGTCTCACCTACCTTTCGCCAATTGCTACCTGCTTTGACCTCGATTGCATTAACCTTTGCTGTCATGGCCTTCTTTCTCATGTATGCTTGGTCATTCCGTCAAAGTCTATGGATGGCAAGGGAAGAAGATGCGGTCGCAAGAGCTGTCGTGGATTTCCTGGTTACAACCCTATTATTAATTTTACCTGTCATGCTGGTGATAAGGAGATGGATGCTCCCATTCGGTACCGTCACTTATTTCTTTGTTTTCGAAGCGGTGCTTATGGCGATACTTGATGGCTTTTCTCATTACGGATCTATTGTAATTCTATTAATTAGCGGGATTGCTGCTGATTTGATGTTTAGGTCCATTAAACAGAGGGAAGCGAGCGATTGGCGTTATAAGGTTGTTTTCTTTGTTATTCCTGTTTTAATCTGGGGCTTATATTTTGCAGATTTGAGTATTTATCATACATTGGATTGGGCGCCTGAGCTTTGGGGAGGAACGATGTTCATCTGTGGGCTCTGTTCACTGGGGTTAAGCATTCTCGCCGCTCCAATTGTACATAGAAAAAGCTGATGAAAACAACGGTAATTGTCCTTATAGCTATAACATTCCTTTTAACCGCTTGCGATACGCAGCTCACAAAACATGACATGATGGGGATGCCGATGACCACTACATCTCCTTCAACACATGTCCACCAAAATGACGCGATTGCTCATTTTTCAGTGGCGTCAAAGCAATATATGCCTAATGAGGATGCATCTGTGACGATTCTCATCCAAAATAAATGGAATAAACCGATTGATAAATTCGATATCATGCATGAAAAGCTGCTGCACTTGATCGTTGTCAGTAAGGATCTTACCTATTTTGACCATCTTCATCCCGAATATGTCGGTGGAGGTCGATTTGACATCAAGACAAAGTTCCCGGCAGGTGGCCACTACCAGCTGATCGCCGACTTCACGCCGCAAGGCATGGGTGAGACGATACAAACCCACTGGGTAACGATTAACGGCCAGCAAAAGAAAGAAGAAAAACTTCTTCCTGATACGAATCTTACGAAAAGAGTCGGCGACAAAGAAGTAACGCTTTCCTTTGACCATTTGATGGCGGGTATGGATTTAAAAATGAACTTTACCATTAGAAATGCTGAAACGAAGAAGCCTATAACTGATTTGCAGCCATATCTAGGCAGTCTAGGTCATGTAGTGGCTATAAGTTCAGATGCCAAGGAGTTCGTCCATGTGCATCCGAATGATTCGAATACTTCCGGACCTGATGCAGCTTTCACCATTCACTTTCCCAAAAGCGGCATCTACAAAATCTGGGGCCAATTTCAGCATCATAATGAAGTGTTCATAGCCCCTTTTATCATAAAAGTATAATTTGTAATCAAAAAGAAATGTGTTATTCATCTGGGCTTAATGAAACAGGCTTATAATAAAATTCGACCCCCTTTAAAATATATATACCTTAAGACCCACGGCCCGTTGCTGTGGGTCTCTTTTTGTGTTTAGACGTGCATAGCCTAAGAAATTTATGTATTTGTCGGGAATCCGACATTCTAACTCGGTATCTTGTGGTAATATGACAATAACACATCGGAATACTCAACATTAAAATATAGTATCATAGGAACTTGGCAAAGGGGTTTTCACATATGGATGAATTCAATGAACTTGGCGATCTTCAGGAGCAGGACCCTACCAAGGAAATCATGATTGAGGCATTTCGTAAACATGGGACTATCCAAACCTACAGGAAAAATGAGTTTGTTTTTCAGGAGAATGATCAACCAAGCGGAGCTTATTATGTCGACTCGGGATTAATTAAGATTTCCCAATCCTCTGAAGAGGGGCAAGGGATTACCTTATTTCTACGCTATGAAGGGGAAATATTCGGAAATGCGGAAATTTTGACGAACATTCCTCGGAAACGTTATGCCAAGTGTTTGGTAGACAGCCAGATCATTACGCTAGACGGGCGGAAATTTCTCGAATTGGCCAAGGAAAATGCCGAGTTTTCTTATTCTGTTGCCGTCCTCGGAGCTCGAAGACTGCTGCAAACACAGAAGATGGTTGAAACGCTCATTTCCCGTCCCGTTGCTTGGAGGCTAGCCTGGTTCCTCATGCAGCTGGGCAAACCGACGGATGTAAAACTTGAGGTTCAGGTGCCGCTCAGTCATGAAGAAATCTCTTATGTCATTGGCTGCAGCAGACAAACTGTCACAGAAATACTCAATAAATGGCGCGATAAGGGGCTAATCGACTATGCCAAAAAGAAGATCGTTATTTTTCATCCGAACCAATTTTTCACAGACATATGACGGGGAAAGGCCTGGAGGGGTGATTCAATGATTGCAATAAACAATGTGAATAAATCCTTTTCGCAGCGGAAAGGCACTACCTACACAGCGTTGGAGCAAGTTTCGCTCACGATTAAGAAAGGGGAATTCGTCTCCATTGTAGGACCTTCAGGCTGTGGGAAGTCAACGCTTTTGAATCTGATAGCAGGGTTTGAAAAAGCGAGCAGCGGAACCATTACCGTTGGTGGGCAAAAGGTTACGGCTCCGGGGGCTGGTCGGATTGTTGTTTTCCAAGAGCACGGCTTGTTTCCATGGCTTACGGTTCTCGATAATGTCGCCTTTGGTCTGAAGCAAAAGGGGTTGTCGAAGAAGGAACGCTATGCTCTCGCTTTTGAGCAGATTAAAGCCGTTCATTTGAGCAAGTTTGTCGATCGTTATCCGCACGAGCTATCCGGGGGAATGAAACAAAGAGTAGCCATTGCCAGGGCGCTCGTTATGGCTCCCGACATCCTATTGATGGATGAACCTTTTGCAGCCTTGGATGAACAAACGCGGTTTATTTTACTGAAGGATTTGGAAGAGATTTGGCTTCAAACAGGTAAAACAATTTTGTTTATTACACATAACATTCGCGAAGCCGTTATTTTGTCAGATCGGGTTATCGTCATGGCGACGCAGCCAGGCAGGGTCAAGAAGGAATTTGCTGTGCAAGCAGCGAGACCTCATCAAAGTAGTGATCCGCTCATCCACTCCTTGGAGAATAAAATTATGGAAGCTCTAACGGATGAGCTTGAGAAGGTAGTCAG
This sequence comes from Paenibacillus sp. Soil787, assembly GCF_001429545.1. GTDB lineage: Bacteria > Bacillota > Bacilli > Paenibacillales > NBRC-103111 > Paenibacillus_E. Next base: position 35,861 of record NZ_LMSP01000004.1, on the reverse strand, counting down.
AGAGGAGCTCGGCCATGAATACAGCCTTAAGAAGAACCTTATTTCTAATTCTTCTGCTGATCATATGGGAGTTGGGATTTAGGGTTTTTCAGTGGGGGTGGAAGTTTCCTTCACCTCTCCAAACCTTTCAAGCCTTCTATGATGGCTTTACGCAGGGGCATCTCCTTAACGCGATTGCAGCTAGTCTACGTCGCTTACTCATTTCATTCGCTATTTCAATAGGGCTTGGGACGATTTTGGGCTATTTATTTGCCCGTTATCAGTATTTGGATGAAACCTTTGGATTTGTAGTTGTTGCCCTTCAGACCGTTCCGAGTATAGCGTGGCTTCCATTCGCGATTATTTGGTTTGGACTTAATGACACTTCCGTCATCTTCATTACAACGATAGGTGCGACTTGGACGATGTCGATGGCGAGCAGGACGGGAATTTTGAATATTTCACCGATTCATCTGAGAGCTGCGCAAATGCTTGGAACAGGCAGCGGTTACCGATTGTTCTTTCAAGTACAGCTGCCGGCGGCATTTCCCCATTGGATCACAGGGATCCGAGTGGCCTGGGCCTTTGCTTGGCGGGCACTTGTAGCAGGGGAGCTTATTGCCAAGGGAGTCGGTCTCGGGCAAATGCTGCAGGATGGACGCGGTCTTGGGGATACGGCATCCATTCTGTGCGTGGTCATCATTATCGCCGTTATTGGTACGATTTCGGATCATTTTTGTTTCAAACAGCTGGAGGATAAAATCGTACTTCGCTTTCAACTTAAGAAATAATCGGCGTTTCATAGAACAAATAAGGGGGAATTATTTTGAAAAAATTTGGTTGGGTCATCAGTTTGGTAGTAACAGGGTCACTGCTATTATCAGCTTGCGGACAGAGTAAAGAAACAGCTTCAAGTGCTGCCAGCACAACGGTGAAAATTGGTATTTTGAAAAATGTGACACACGCTCCGGGATTTGTAGCACTGCAAAATAATTACTTCCAGCAAGGCTTTGGCGAAAATGCCAAGATTGAAGTCACGGCTTTTGACAACGGAGCGGACTTCGCAACGGCGATTGCGACCGATCAGATTGATCTCGGTTATGTAGGCCCGGGACCGGTCATCAATCAATATTTGAAAAGTAAAAATATCAAGGTGATCGCTGGCGCGAATAACGGTGGAGCGGTATTGGTGGCTCGCAAAGATGCTGGCATCCAATCGGTTAAGGACCTGGCAGGTAAAACTGTAGCCGTTGCTGCCAAAGGAGGCACGCCGGATCTGTCTCTTCGCTTGCTGCTGAAACAGGAAGGACTGAAAGTATCCACAGATACTTCCGGTGTACAAATTGTTACGCGTGCTCCAGCAGATACCTTGGTTGCGATAAGGCAGAAAGAAGTGGATGCCACCTTAATAGCAGAACCTTGGGGGACACAAATCATTCAAGAAGGTTCAGGAACAATTCTAGTCGATTGGAATAAAATTCCTCCAAAAGACGGGGATTATCCGTTAACGATTCTCGTAGCGAGTGATAAATTTCTCAAAGAACACCGTGATTTGGCCAAAAAAGCCGTGAAAGCCAACAAACAAGGTATCGAATTCATTCAGCAAAACCCGAGCAAAGCCTATGGCCTGATTAGCGATGAATTGAAGCAGTTAACTGGCAAAGGGATGGATCCTGCGCTCATTAAAGCGGCCATCGATCATTTGAAACTAACGGAAGATATCTCCTTAGAGGATATTAACGAGCAGGTAAAAGCCTCTTTTGATGCTGGATATTTAAAAGTGAAAGCGGAAGAGCTGGACTTCAGCAAATTTCTCGATTTAACGCTTTTGAATGAAGTGAAAAAAGAAAAATAGTAGTTTACTTAGGAGGTTATTCATTTGCACATACAACCGCAGGAAAACCTATTGCCGGATTTCCATGAGCATATCAAAGTAGTGATACTAGGCACAGGTACACCGAGGGCCTTTTATGGAAGAGCCAAAGCAGGCGTCGCCATTCTCGCAGGGGATAAAACCTTTCTGTTCGATTGCGGTGGCGCGACCGTTGATCAGCTGATTAAGGCGGGGATCATGCCGCAGCGGATTTCGAATGTCTTTTTCACTCATCATCATAGTGATCATAATTCCGGATTTTTCGATGTTTTCATTACGAGCTGGCGTACACATGTGATCGCGGATCGGGTATTTGAGGGGCGAAAAGGTCCCATGAACGTATACGGGCCAACGACGACGAAAGCGATTATTAGTAAAATGAGAGAGTCTTTCGATTTCGACGTGAATCTTCGGGTGAATGTTAATTTCTCAGCCGGGGCAGGGGCGGACATTCACTATTTTGAAAGCAACGAAGGTGTTGTTTACGACCAGGGTGGTGTTAAAATCACCGCTTTCGAAGTGGATCATAAACCTGTTTATCCAGCTATTGCATATAAAATCGATTACAACGGTAAATCGGTTGTCATTTCGGGGGATACGATCCCTGTTGAAAATATGGTCAAACATAGTCAAGGTGTCGATTTACTTGTGCATGAATCTTACAATAAAACGTGGCTTGACGCGCTTATTGCCAAATTCCCCGAGCAGAAGATTGGCTTATCCAATCCTGCGAAATATCATTCAACTACGCTGGAAGTTGCCGAAATCGCCCGAGCAGCTGGGGTTGTCCATCTGGTGCTCACCCACCATATCCCTGCGCCAGCAGCTAATGAGGAGGCTGAGGCCGATTATACGGAAGGCATGCGAGATATCTACTCGGGTAGAATCACGATGGCTAGAGATTTGATGGCATTTGATCTTTCATAGTTATATGGAAAGCCGCCTCGAGTATTGGCTCGGGACGACACTTTAGCGATGAATTTCATCGTCTCAGCCGCTGCATTCGGTGGGACGCACAGTTACAAAAAAGCACAATGCACCAGGATAAGATATCCTGATCCATCGTGCTTTTATGCTTCTCTCTGTCCAGTCCTGCTGCGTGGATTGCGACTTTTGATCAAATGCCGGTCGCGTCGTATGTACTTTCTGAGCTTGTGATTTGGTTTCTCTTTCATGTGAAACAATTAGAAAATCCATATCTTGCTAATGTTTTATAGGAAAATGGGAATAGTATCATTAAAATGGAATCACTAGGTGAGGGAATTATGTTGAAAGACGTTAAAATATCCGTGCGCCAATTTGTTGTACTTGTGATTATATATACGATTGGGACTACAATCTTGGTTATTCCGTCGGGGCTTGCTGCTGATGCTAAACAAGATGCCTGGCTCGCAGCTATAATTGGAGTTATCCTAAATTTGTTAGTCGTATGCTTATACAACAAGGTTAGTAATTGTTTTCCCAACATGACGTTAGTTCAATATAATGAAAAAGTGTTTGGTAAATGGCTGGGAAAACTACTCTCTTTATTTTTTATTTTATTTTCTTTTGTCGGAGCAACTACAGTTTTGTTCGATCTAGGAAATTTTATTAATACGCAAGTGATGCCTGAGACACCTATTCAAGCTATCAATATTATATTCGCCCTCGTTGTTGTGATGGGGGTGCGACTTGGACTTGAAACCTTAATTCGTGCTGCAGAGATTTTTTTTCCGTGGATCATTATGCTATTTATTATTTTGGTCCTTTGTCTTTTACCGGAGGTTCGAATTGAAAAGCTGCAGCCAATGTTCGCAACTGGAGTAAAACCCCTGATAAAAGGAGCCTTATCGGTGGCGGGTACTGCTGCATTTCCTTTTATTGTCCTATTCATGGTGTTTCCTGTTCATGTCAATCAATTTCGTAAAGCAAAAAAAGCTTTTCTGATTGCTACCTTAATAGGTGGATTGTTTTTCGTCATTATCACCTTTTTATGCATATCGGTATTGGGAGTTCAAGTGACAGAAAGACATATGTATCCAAGCTATGCTTTGGCCAAACAGATCAGCATTGGTAACTTTTTGGAACGTGTTGAAATCCTTATAGCGGGCATTTGGTTTCTAACTGTTTACTATAAGACAACCATTTATTTTTATAGTTTCGTTATAGGGCTAGCGCAATTTTTGAATGTTGTAGATTATCGCCCGCTCGTTTTACCTTTAGGAATGATTCTGGTTGTTTATTCACTTGTGGTATATCCCAATGTTGCATATATGACAGAATTTGATACCAAAACTTGGGTACCCTACGCTTTAACCATGGGGCTCCTGTACCCAGTTCTCCTACTAGGGGGTTCCGCGATTAGAAAATCCATAACAAAGAACTAAGAACACTTGAATAGGTGGCGATATCATGGAGTTCATCAAAAAAATTCTTAAGAATAATTATAACAACTCAACTGATGCTAGGATCAATCAGAGTGATTTCTCAATTTCAAAGGAATCACTCGAGGAGTCCCTGGATCTTAACTTCGATAAAGTCAAGAAAGCCTTTGGAAATAGCAGTGATCTCATTACGCAGACAATCCAACTTAATGATACAGATTCGATACAAATTGGAGTCATTTACATGAATGGACTGATTAGTCCAATCGCTATTCAAAGCCTGCTCACCGAAAATCTAAAAGTTGATTCATGTGAGTTCCCGCTAGATGCTTTAAGAAGTTCAGTGAGCACACTCGGTCAAGTTCGCGAAATTCCTGATTTTGAAACCTTATATCAATCTATTTTATCGGGGTTAACGGTTATTTTACTGGATGGCTGTGTACAGGGATTGGCGGCGAATACACAGGGCGGTGAGCATCGTTCCGTTGAAGAACCAACAACTCAATCGGTCGTAAGGGGACCTCGGGAAGGGTTTACTGAGCTGATAAGCACTAACGCCGCGCTGATCAGACGTAAAATAAAAGACCCCAACTTATGGATGGAATCCATGACAGTCGGGCGTGTGACGAAAACGGACGTCGCCATCATGTATATGAATGGCATTGTGAATGACAAGTTGGTGGCGGAAGCAAGAATTAGGCTTGGACGCATCGATATTGATGCGATTTTTGAAAGTGCCAATATTGAAGAGTTGATCCAAGACGAAACATACACCCCATTCCCTACTCTGTACAATACGGAACGACCCGATGTTATAGCCGCAGGCATAATGGAAGGTCGTATTGCTATTCTTGTCGATGGCACTCCCTTTGTGCTTATGGCACCTGCGTTATTCACTCAATTTTATCAATCTGCTGAGGATTATTACCAAAGAGCAGATTTTGCAACACTTCTTCGTTTTCTTCGTTACATATGTTTTTTTATATCTTTGTTGGCACCCTCTTTATACATAGCCGTAACCACCTTTCACCAAGAACTGCTGCCCTCCTCTCTATTGATCAGTTTAGCGGCTCAAAGAGAAGGGATCCCTTTCCCCGCTTTTATCGAAGCGGTCGTCATGGAAGTCACTTTCGAAATCCTTCGAGAAGCCGGTGTGAGGTTGCCGAAGACGGTTGGACAAGCTGTTTCAATTGTAGGGGCACTAGTCATCGGTCAAGCCGCAGTAGAAGCAGGTTTGGTATCTCCTGCGATGGTTATTATAGTGGCTATCACGGCCATTGCCAATTTTGTCATTCCATCATTCAATATGGGGATTACAATTCGAATTCTGAGATTTCTATTAATGCTTATCGCGGCTTCTTTTGGTTTGTATGGTGTTACTGTGGGGCTTATCGCTATCGTGCTTCATTTGTGTAGTTTAAGATCCTTCGGCGTCCCATATATGTCTCCAATGGCGCCTTTTATCTTAGAGGATCAGAAAGATACCATTTTTCGTTTACCGCAATGGGCATTATTTGCAAGGCCTCGATTAATCAGTCAAAAAAATAACATTCGAGAGAACAATGCTCCTTCGAATAAGCCTGAAACAGGGTCCTAGATAAAGGAGTTATCGGTTATGCGAAAATATGTAAGGGTGTTCGTTGCCTTGCTCATCATGATTGGGCTACTTACGGGATGTTGGAGTCGGCGCGAGCTTAATGATCTGGCCATATCGGTTGGTATGGGTTTCGATAAAAAAGATGATCAAGTGCAGGTGACGATTCAAATTGTTAATCCTAGTGAAGTAGCTTCAAAAAGGGGCGGGACTGGACTGACTACACCGGTAAGTACCTTTAAAGCTTCATCCCAAACCATTTTTGAAGCTATAAGAAAAATTACTACACAAAGTCCAAGAAAGGTGTATTCTTCCCATCTTCGGATTCTTGTGATCAGCGAAGTATTGGCTAGAGAAGGGATTACACCGATTCTAGATGGTATTTCAAGAAATCATGAAATGCGATCTGATTTCTACATCATCGTAGCCAAAGGAACAACGGCTGAGAATGTATTAAATATGCTTACGCCTATCGAGAAAATCCCCTCAAATAAATTGTTTAGTACGTTAGAGATGTCCGAAAAGGTTTGGGCGCCTACGGTAAAAGTGAAATTAGATAAGTTAATTTCCGATCTGCAAACAGAGGGAAAAGATCCTGTATTAACAGGCATGCAAATCAAGGGGGATCCGAGTAAAGGTTCTAAAAAGAGTAATTTGAATCGAACAGCCCCTCATGCATTCTTGCAATATTCGGGTTTAGCCATTTTTAAAAAAGATAAACTTATTGGTTGGTTTAATGAAAAAGAAAGTAAAGGATACAATTATATTATTGATAACGTTAAAAGCACGATCGGGCATATGAATTGCCCAGCAGGCGGCATTTTAGCCGTAGAAGTGGTGCGAACTAAAACAAGAATAAAAGGAAGAGTGGAGAGCGGTAAACCGCAAATCGATATTGATGTCTTTCTTGAGCAGAATGTGAGTGAAGTCCAATGCAAGATCGATCTTCTTGATCCTCAAAGCATAGAGGAGCTTGAGAAAGCAACGAAAATAGAAGTGAAAAGCATTATCGAATCTGCTATTCAAAAGGCAAAAAAATTTGATGCGGATATTTTCGGCTTTGGTGAAGCGATTTACCGTGCTGATCCTAAATATTGGAATGAAAATAAAGACAACTGGAAGGAACAATTCCTTGATTTACCTGTACATGTGAATACAGACGTGAAGATTCGCCGTTTGGGCACAGTAAATGATTCCCTCAAACAAAAAATAAAGGAATGAACGAAATGTGGAGTATTGCTGGGTTACTTTTAGCATCTGCTGCTATCGGGGCGATAGAAATTCCATCGCTTGTGAAGAAAAAGAAATATAAAGATTTTGTTGTTTTTTGTTTCTTATTACTCCTTGGTACAATATTGAGCATTGCCCAAAGTCAACGCATGAATATACCAAACCCATTAGATTTCATCACATTTGTATTTCAACCATTAAGTAAATTCATACTCGGGCTTTTACAATAGCTGTCTTTCGAAAGAGAGTATAATTTAAACATGGACAACTATGCTACAATAGTCATAAACAACCAATAGGAGATGACATCACTTGACTGAACAATTAAATGAACAAGAGCTTTTACAATTCATCGTAGAGAAAACGAAGGCTGATCCTAAGCAAATTCAGTTGGTATTGAAGTATGAGAAGGATTTTATTGTCAAAGCAGAAGAAAATGCCAAAGGGGAAGTTGATATTGACAGCGATGAACTGATCGATCATATTTTGGGCAGACCCGATGTGAAATTGACAGAACTCGCGGTAGATACCATTTTGGAAGCTGAGATGGACTATTTAATGAAAAAGGGATTTGCCGGATACATCGATTAACGATGTAGTAAAAAGGAAATGGACACCTCTGAGATGAGGTGTTCTTTTTGTGTTACTTAAAAGTTAATTAAATAACGCATATTGACATAATGGGAGCTTGATATGATAATAATCTAAGAGTTATTCATGTTATTTAGTTAACTTTTAAATTAACATTATGGAGGCATCTATTACCTATGACCAACCAACCCCGAGCAGAGTACCCAAGGCCACAATTTGTACGAAATAGCTGGATGAACCTGAATGGCGAATGGGAATTTGAATATGATGATGAGCAAGTAGGTAGTAAAGAGAAATGGCATCTGGGGAATAGGGCTCTATCTAAGACAATTCAAGTGCCATTCGCGTTTCAAAGTAAATTGAGCGGCATTGGGAGCAATGAGTTTCACGATGTTGTATGGTACCGCCGAGATCTAGCTTTACCCGAAGCTTTCCAGAATAAGCGGATTCTGCTTCACTTTGGAGCGGTAGATTACGAAGCCTCGGTTTGGGTAAATGGGGTGCTGATTGCTAAGCACGAAGGCGGGCATACCCCTTTCCATGCAGACATCACGGATGCTCTTCAAGAGGGGATAAACAAGCTGGTTGTTAAAGCGGTTGATTATAGCAGAGATGTTACACTTCCGAGAGGTAAGCAATATTGGCTTGCGGAATCAGCCAGTATTTTCTATACAAGAACGACTGGGATCTGGCAAACGGTATGGCTAGAAGCGGTATCTGCCGAGGTTTATTTGGATAAAGTGAAAATTACACCGGATATTGATGCCAAACAAGTAGAATTCCAATTTTTTATTCAAGGTACCGATATACAGGGCAAGCAGCAGCTAAAGGTTGAGATTTCGTTTAAGGGTAAACTCGTTTCGGAAGATACCTATTGGATTCGGAGTGGCTCCGGGACGAGAAAGATCGGTCTGAAGGATTTCAACGATCATGGCCTAGGCTCCTGGTGGACGCCGGAACATCCGAACTTATACGATGTCACGTTCACACTGCTTATTGATAATCAAGTTGTTGATGAGGTTACGAGTTATTTTGGGATGCGTAAAGTATCCATCGAGGATGGCAAACTATGCTTGAATAATCGGCCTTATTTCTTGAAAATGGTGCTGGATCAAGGTTATTTCCCCGATGGGAACTTGACGCCGCCAAGTGATGAAGCGATCAAGCAAGATGTTGAGCTAACGAAGGCTATGGGCTTTAATGGCGCGCGGAAACATCAAAAGCTGGAGGATCCAAGATTTCTGTACTGGTGCGATAAGCTCGGATTGGTCGTCTGGAGTGAGGCGGCTAATGCGTATGAATATACAGAGAAGTATGTTAGTCGATTCACGAATGAATGGATTGCTTCTATCGAGCGTGATTATAATCATCCTTCCGTTATTGCTTGGGTTCCCCTGAATGAGAGCTGGGGAGTGCCTAATATTCAAATCGATAAATCACAGCAGCAGCATGCGCTTACCATGTATCATTTGACCAAATCGCTTGATCCGATGCGTCCGGTTGTGTCTAACGATGGGTGGGAGCTAGTGAAAACGGATCTGTTCACTATTCATGACTATGAGTGGCGTGAAGGTGTGCTGAGCGAGCGCTACAGTTCTAGCGATAAAGCCGTTCATGCGATGCCGGCGAATCGCCGATTATTTGTAGAAGGCTTCCCTTATGAAGGTCAACCGATTCTGGTTACCGAATTTGGCGGTATTGCGTACAAGAAAAGCGAGTGGGAAGGATGGGGATATTCCGGGGCGAATAGTGACGAAGATTATGAGCAAAAGCTGCGGGCCGTCATGTGTCCACTTCTGAACTCAGGCGTAGTTCAAGGTTACTGCTACACGCAATTAACGGACGTTGAACAGGAAATCAACGGCTTACTCACGTATGATCGAAAGCCGAAAATCCCTGTTGAAGTGATTAAAGCGATTAATGATCGTAAATAAATGACTTATATAGATTAAGAAACAAGGGAATCCTTCGGGGTTCCCTTGTTTGCTTGCGAGATGGTGTATGGTGGCTGGTTTTATTCATGTTGACAGAAGCGAATAAAGTCGTAGTACGAGAAGTATGTATAGAAAATAAAAGAGGAGTTGGGACCTTGAAAATGAAGGATAACAAGGTGCTGAGGAATGTAATTATTTTCTCGCTGGTTGCGTTAAGCTGTGGCTGGATCGGACGGTTGGTTGATTTGCAGGCCGGAACGGATGAGAATGGCAGTCTGGGACAGTTGATTTGGATTGTATCTCCCCTCCTGACGATGGTCATTATGCGCAGTTGGATGGGAGATGGATGGGAAGATTTCGGCATCAAACCCCGAGTTAAGGGAAATGCATTTCTCTATATAATCAGCCTGTTATTGTTTCCCTTCATGACAATGGTGATTGTCGGAATCAGTTCAAGCTTAGGGTGGATGGATGTTTCCCCACTGTCTTTTCAATATTTAACGGCAGTCGGCATAGCTCTTGTACCCAGCCTCATCAAAAACATTTTTGAGGAATTTGCATGGCGAGGCTATTTGGCTCCAAAGCTTTATACGCTTGGTTATAATCGTTTTATCGTTCATATTGCCGTGGGGTTCATTTGGGGTATGTGGCATTTTCCTTATTTATTTCTGTTCGTGGATACCACGGAAAGCATGATCACCTACATCCCTCGCATGATGCTTGGTGTGATCGTTATGGCGGTTCTGTATGGTGAGATTCTGCTGATGACTCGAAGCGTTTGGCCAGCCGTTTTCATGCACGCTACAGGAAATGCCTTCATTGATACTTTGATCCTGAAAAAGTTCGTTCTTGTTCAAGCGGAATTTAGTTATTTGGCTATGCCTAGTCCGGAAGGAATCATCTCCATTATCTTAACGGCACTTGCCGGTTTATGGATGTATAAAAGAAGAAAAAGAACAAAGCATCGGCAAGGACCTCCTGGCTTCCCAATAAAGGGCTAGAAGCTAAAGCGCGTTGTAGGATTCTCAGATACGACGGGCCTCCATCACGCTGAGCCAGCTGAAAACGACTGCTCAGCGGGTAGAGGCCGCCCAGAATGGCCAGCGGCTAGACTGAGAGGTCGTAAATCGACCGCTTATAGTTGAAGCGGAAGAAAAAGTGAGCCGAGCGAGCTGAAAACGACCGCTCAGCGGGTGAAGGCCGCCCAGAATGGTCGGCAGCTAGACTGAGAGGTCGTAAATCGACCGCTTATAGTTGAAGCGGAAGAAAAAGTGAGCTGAGCGAGCCGAAAACGACCGCTCAGCGGGTGAAGGCCGCGCAGAATGGTCGGCGGCAAGACTGAGAGGTCGTAAATCGACCGCTCAGTGTTGAAGCGGAAGAAAAAGTGAGCTGAGCGAGCTGAAAACGACCGCTCAGCGGGTGAAGGCCGCCCAGAATGGTCGGCGGCAAGACTGAGAGGTCGTAAATCGACCGCTCAGAGTTGAAGCGGAAGAAAAAGTGAGCTGAGCGAGCCGAAAACGACTGCTAAGCAATAAGACAAATCGCCGTCACCTCGTTTAAGAGGCTAACGGCGCTTTCTTTTAACCTTTGACCGCTCCAATCATGACGCCTTTGACGAAGTATTTTTGCACGAATGGATATAAAATGAGAATGGGCACTGAAGCTACCATGATCGTTGCATATTTGATCGTTTCCCCAATCTGAAATTGATCTGCCGCATTAGCGCCTGATGACATGGAGTCCGTGTTATTCGCAATTAAGATTTCCCTTAAGGTGAGCTGCAGCGGGTAGAGATCGCGATCCTTCAGGAAGATGGACGCATAAAACCACCCATTCCATTTCTCGACGGCATAGTACAAAATCATGACGGCAATGACGGGCATAGAGAGCGGAATAATGATACGAAAAAGAATGACAAAATGATTAGCCCCGTCCATTTTAGCTGATTCCTCCAAGCTTTCAGGAACCGCCATGAAGGCTGTGCGCATAATAATCAGATTAAATGTGTTAATGGTAAAAGGTAAAATGGTCGCCCAAAGCGAGTCGATTAAACCAACGCCTTTTACAACGAGATAGAGCGGAATAAGTCCACCGTGGAAAAACATGGTTAATACGACAACGAAAATGAATACACGGTTCCACATGACATTTTTGCGAGATAGAACATACGCGCCTAAAGCAGTAACGATTAGGTTTGTAATGACACCGAAAAAGAGGATGAACAGCGTATTTTGGTAACCTTTTAGAATGGCAGGATTGTGAAACACGCTTTTGTAGGCTTCAATGCTGAAGCCTAGTGGTTTGAACAGAAACCCTTTGTGTGTGATTAACTGGCCAGCGTCGCTGATGGAAGCGAAGGCGACATAGAGAAGTGGATACAAGGTAACGACAACAAGCATTAGCAATAAGACGTGGATTACCGTGACTAAGACTTTGTCCGAATAGGTAGTTTTCACTTCAGCACCTCCTTCCTTACCATAGGCTGTTCTCACTTATCTTTTTACTTATTTTATTCGCTGTAATGAGTAAGGCTAGATTGATAACTGAATTGAACAAACCAACAGCAGAGCTGTAGCTCCAACCGAATTCAATGAGTCCTTTACGATAGACGAAGGAGGAAATAACATCTGCCGTATCGTACGTACTGGGATTATATAGCAAAATAATTTTCTCAAAGCCAACGTTCAATAAATTCCCCATACGCAGGATGAACATAATCGCGATGGTTGGCAGAATCCCCGGCAGCGTAATATGCCAAATTTGCCTGATTCGGTTGGCCCCGTCTATTTTCGCCGCTTCATACTGCTCCTGATCAATACCCATGAGTGCGGCTAGATAAATAATGGATTCCCATCCGATTTTTTGCCAAATCTCAGATAAAATGTAGATCGTTCGGAACATTTCCGGTTTCTGCAGCATAGCGGTATCATTGGCGCCAAAGTATGTCAGAAAGTTATTGATTAAACCGCCATTATTCGTAAAATCCTTAATCATTCCGGCAATAACGATCAGTGAAATAAAATAGGGCATGTACGTGACTGTTTGTACGAAGCGTTGAAACCTTTTATTCGTAAGTTCATTAATTAGAATCGCCAAAATAATAGGAGCAGGAAACTCAAAGATTAGGGAGTAAAGGGAGATAATGACGGTATTCTTGAGAATTCGCCAGAAATAATAGCTGCTGAAGAAATCATTGAAGTGTTGGAAGCCAACCCACGCGCTGCCCAGAATGCCTTTATTTGGGGTATACTCTTTGAAGGCAATCAAGGCCCCATACATTGGCGCATAATGGAAGGTCGCGTAGTAGGCCAGAACAGGAACCATCATCAGGTATAAATATTTATTCAGCAGAAAATCGCGCTTAAAACGTATTTGGAAGGTATCTGCCGATCCTTTACGCATGATATTTCTCCTTTCGCCGTGAGATTCTAATAAGGGGGAAGAGCTGCTGCCCTCCCCCTGGCATGTTATCTATCTTTTGTTATAGCGATCTAAGGATGCCTTCTTAATTTCGAGAGCACGACTTAGCTTAACGGACTTGAATTTCTCTAGGTATTTATCAAAGCTATCGACTGGCTCAGTTCCTAAAATGATTTTTAGCGTCATTTCATCAACTAGGGTATTGAGGTCCGTCATAATTTTGGCAAGCTCTGTGCTTTCTTCCGGTGTAGCCGTAATTGGCGGCAATTTGTGTTTATCAACATCCGTTTTTTGCCAAGTGGAAACAGCATCACGTTGTGACTGCAAGGCCAGATATTGCTCAACATACCGTTTATCCTGTACGAAAGGACCATTGTAGTTACCTCGGATATAAAGAGACAACGCTTGTGCAGGTGCCAATTTCTCCGGATTTTTCATGACTAGGTCCGTATATTTCGGATATCCGTTTTCCATTTTATACGAAATGCCTTCGGTTCCAAAGTTGAAGAAATTATGGCCATCTTCGGAGTAACCATAGTCAAGAAGCTTCGCTGCGGTCTCAATATTTTTGGAAGAAGCTGTGAGGGCAACCATACCCCCAGGTGCATTCGCCGGATCTTTTTGGCCGTACATGGCGATATCGCCTTTATTGATTACGGGATATGGAGCTCCCATGAGGACACCTTTCGGATCTTTGGCTGTCACTAGGGGTTGCCACTTCCCGATGCCTCCGCCAGCATTTCCTACAGTCACACCTGTCGCGCCGGATGCTATGTTGGCATCTAAGGCTTTACCATCTGCCGTTGCAAAGTTTTTATCGATCAGCCCTTCTTCATACCATTTGTGGAAGGTAGCCAAGAAGTCTTTGTAGCCCTTTTCAGCAGGACCAAACTTAATGGTTCCATTGTCGATGTAGAAATCACGTGTCACGCCGAATGCTCCAGCGAAAGCCCCGTTGGCAAGCTCTTGGAAAGGTCTGGGAACACTTACAACAGAGAAAGCTGCTGTTGCGCCTTTTTTCTCTTTGAAGGCTTTGAGCGTTGCATACCACTCATCGATGGTCTGAGGGACTGGCAGTCCTAGATCATCCAACCAATCCTTTCTTACGATAGGACCCTGGAACACACGCAGGTAATCATCGCCGCGGATGAATGGGAAGGAATAATAGCTGCCATTATCCGTTTTTACTTGTTTATCAACATCAGGGTGCTCTTTGAGATATTTCTTCAAATTCGGAGCGAATTTATCAATCGTATCATTCAATTTTAGAATGTATCCGTCTTTGATCGCTTTTTCAGGTCCGCCTGGGAATGCACCCTGCCAATCAAACTCAATCATATCTGGCAGATCTCCCGATGCCAGCAAAACGTTCAAGGCTTGTGCAGCTTGGTTCGTCGGAGGAGCCTGGAATTTCAATGGAACGCCGGTTTTCTTTTGCCAATCTTGGAAGAACGGCACATCCGCATGGGCCGCTTTCACGCCCGTTAAGTTGCCGGGGAGCTCTCCCCAGTAGGACAACGTTTTGTCCGTTTTGAGGGGATACGTGACAGCTGCTGTACTTGGAGCGGTCGTTCCTCCAGTAGTTGTTTTAGGACTAGCGTTATTCTCCGCAGTTGGGGTATTCGACGTACATGCAACAGTTAAGCTGCCCATTAGTGTTGTTGCGACGAGCACAGTGAACATTTTATTTCTGTTCTTCTTCATAGGTTGACCTCCTGAGAGTTTTTCGCCAGAAAAACTGGCAGTGTGAGAGTTGCTAAGTTTTTCACCAGAAAAAACTGGTAGTGGAAGCATTACTGAGTTTAAAAAATCGAAGTGTTAATGCGCTTCCCTTGAAAACTGTTAGGATTTGTGTGAGCTGAGGAGAGGTATGTCTGACCTAACTATATGATAGCGCTTCCAATTTAACTATCTGTAAAATATCCAATTGCTTCTCGAATTCTGTGCGTAGACTCTACAAAATGTCCAATTGCTTCATCAAATTAACCAATATTCGCTTGGTGCACGGCAGAATGATCAACTTGAGCTTCGTATGTTTACCAATTGTGAGGAGGCGGGAGGCATGCAGCTTAGTAAGAACAAACGCTATAATACGCTATACAACTTTCCTTATGTTAAAAATTGGGGCAGCCAACGGCTACCCCAATCCAATGTGTGTTATCGCATCACATCATTTATCAGCTCTTTGTATTTCCCCGGTGTGATACCCTCCACTTTTTTGAATACCCGGATGAAAGCATTGATATCATTGAAGCCTACTCCGTAAGCGGCATCCCCGACCGATTGTTCCTGCCGCCTCAGAAGCTGCTTCGACTTATCGATTCTGACCTTGTTAATTCGATCAAGTAATCCTTCTCCCACATAATCTTTGAATAGCTTTGACAGATAAGTAGCTTTACGGTCAAAATGACTGCCAATCATTGTAACATTCAAATTTGCATCTGTATAATTATGCTCAATGTAGGCAGATACTTCATCCACCAACTGCTGCAGCGCCTTTTGCCGAGTTTGAGAAATCGTATGCTGCCGTTTGGCGGATGTGTAAGCACATACTTGAACCAGCATATCATTCAGTTGTTGATGCATGTCTGGAACGGTTTTACTGTCTAGCAGGCGGTCGATTAGTTTAGGGTTGCGTATGAAGAAGCTTTCCTGAATATCACCGGTTTCACTGACGCTTTTCATCATGGTAGTGACCAGATTAAGCATGAGACACTTGGTCAAAGAGACAGATATACCTCGACATTCAAAATTTTTATTCATGATTTCGTTTAGCATATTTTGCGCTTCTTCGATCTCACCCAGCTTCACGGCATACATGAACTGCTGTTCGAGCTGCATGGGATAATAATAACCAGTATTCGATTCGGAAGCGACATTTGTTTGCAAATCGTCATAAGCCAGAATCTCTCTTCCGCCCATAACGAGCTTGTAGGCCATAGAATCAAGTGCTTCCAAGAAAGCTTTTGGTACATTTGAAATGTGATCATGGATAGAACTGATAGAAATAGTAAGGTGAATATCGTACGTGGACGAGAGAAAATTTTGAGCTTCCTCGGCTATGAGCAGCAACTCTTCTTTGGAGCTATGTCCATCTTCCATCGTAATATTAACTAAGCAAGCGAGAGTATCATCGATTTCTGCGACATAGCCGCGGTGCCGCTTCGATAAAAGCTCCTCCACGACATTCATAATAATAAATTGAAGCAGCTTCCATTTGTCTCCTTCGGACATATGGGCAATACGTTCGGTGAAGTTTTCATTCTTATCGACAACGAACAGCATGACGGCGAAATCATGACGATCCAGCTTCATCTCAAAAGTAGTTAAGGCTTCTGCGATGGGAATTTGGCTGTCCAGCTTTCCTTTCAGAAGTTTTTCAATAAAGTGAGAGCGGACAATGTGTCGTTGCTGCTCCATTTTACTTTTGAAGTCGGCAATTTCGATTAATGTACTATCCACGGCTTCTTGTATGAAATGAAATTCATTATATCGTTTAGGAGAATGAAAGGTCTGTTTTTTGGAAAATGCATGAACTAGCCGACGAACGGGATTATAGTTCCTGCGTAAAAACACATAAGTCAGGATACCTCCGCCTAGTAAACTGATTCCCATGCTTATGTAAGTCAGATTACGGACGTGCGCAGCTTTTTGCCAATAAATGGTGCTGGGCATGATAGAAATGTATTTTAATTTGGAGCGGGGTGACTGAATATTAAAGACTTCATATTTCTCACCGTCCGAACCGGCATAGTAGAAGTTAGATGAGCTTTCTAATTGAGAATAGGGAAAATCGGCAGGCAGCGTATTTGTCGAGTTGGAAGCAAGAATTTGATTTTCTTCATTAAGGATAAGTACGTGACCTTTATTGAAAATCTCCATATTTTGAATCGCGCCGAGAATACGCGATTGATCGACCATAATTACATTGGTAGCGAGTGGTTTATTGTGCTCCATGGCGTATGTGCTAACATATGCTACCGTTTTCCGCAGTTGGTTGTCATCGCCAATCCGATCCATGGGAATGAAGCCTCTGAAATTACTTCGGCTCACAATAGCATGCCACGTGGAGAAGGAGAAATCATCGCTCATATGCAAGGTTTGGTAGGCAAAAGCGCTAGGTCTAACCGTATTGGGAAGAATAACGGATTCGTCTTTATTCAAATAGATATAGAATGAATCAATAAGCGGAAAAGAGGTTTTATAAAGGCCTAAGCTGCGGGAGATTTGATAGACATCGTACCGATATTCTTTGGGAAAAGCTTCATACTTATTAGAATAAAGCAGCTCCTGCATATTCACATTCCATGTAATCTCGAAGTTCAATTGTTCCATAGCTTTAAACTGGTTGTCCATCACTTCGCGTACTTGCTTCAATAAGGAATCATTCGCTTGCTGAATCTCTTCCTTCAATGTTCTACTCGATTCCACATATAATAATAGGCCAATCGCTATGGGTAAAAGGAGAATGACGATATAGGAGATCATCCACGTTAAGACAATACTTTGTCCATTAAAGATGATTTTATTCCGCATAAGAAGCAGTCCCCTCACAATCGTTAATCGATAATCGGTTCTGAGAAATAGTATTGAATGCGCTCTCATTTATTGTATTTCCTTTCCGTCGTTTAAGTCAACGATAGAAAAGAACCATTTTTTACACAGATTCTTCAACGGGTTTAAACCGATTTTTGCCGAAAAAGAAGAAGAATAAATAGGAGATTACTGTGTAGACTACAGCTGTGATGCAAAAAGCATACGCGTACCCGTAGTAAGAGCCATAACGGAAAACAAGGCCCGTACTTATTGGTGAAGCAAGGAACCAACCGAGATGAAAAACGGCTTCACCTGAACTGGAGGCTAAGCCCCGGAGCGATCGGTTGACGTAACTCATTTTGATCGAATTATAAAAAGGATTAGCGGCGTTCATTAAGGCTTGCCGGAACAAGTATCCACCCGATGATAGGTAAAAGTTAGCAGAAAACGCGGTTAGGAGGAGGAATGGAATTGAACATAGCTGCAGGTATACGACAGATTTAACTTCTCCGAATCTCTTTACAATCATGGGTCCAATGAGAAAAGCAATCGCCGTTGCGGCTTGACCTAAAGCTACAACGATACCAATTGCGGATTTCGAAGCATCAAAACGATCTTCAAAATACACATTCAAATAGGGGACAATCATGCCCCCTCCCATGGATGACAACAAGCCTAATAAACAAAAAATAATAATAACCTGTAAGGATGGTTTATGTACGCTCCACACTTGCTTCCACTTTAGTGATTCGCTACGGGGATGTATTTCTTGCTCACTTTTCTCAAAAAAAGCGATAGGTATAAAACCAAGCGCTGCGATACCGACTCCAATCAATAAGGTAAATCTCAAGCTGCGAATTTCGTTTAAACCGATAATGAATTGAAATAGGTCACTAAGAAAGCCACCCAGTGCAATACCAACTACATTCGCTAACATAACAAGTGCCATGTTAAAGCTGAACAGGTGAACGCGCTGCTGTGGGGTAGAGTTGTTGGCCATAAACGGTAGAATGGTTGCAGAAACAACAGCGAGAGCCATACCTCCCAAGAAGGATGAGATGAGCATACCCTCTTTGACTTCAATAAGAGAGCGAGCCGTCAATGCTGCGATGGTAAAAATGAGACCAAATGTAATGACGCGCTTAGGTCCCAAACGATCATTCATTAGACCTGCGGGGATAAGAATAATGGCCGCTGCCAGTGCCGCCATGCCAACCATGCTGCCAACCGTCGTTTGGTCATAGCCAAGACTTCGGACATAAAGGTTATAAACGAGCCCAAACATACCTAAACCTAAGTTCCATACAAAATTAAACCAAAAGAAGAGCATAATATTTCGGCTGTAGCCATGAAACTGTGATTTCCATTCACGTAATAAGTTTGCCATTTATGATTCCTGCCTTTGTATTCTGTGTCTAAATTGTAACCGCCTTATCCATTCTACCACTGGTAAATAATTTTGAACACGGGAAAGACTTGATATTCGATCTGATCTGTATAATAATAAGTAGTCTAATCTACGAAGCAGGGAGCACATATTGAAATGTCTACACCAACGAGTACCGTGACCGAGGATCAAAAGCCAGAAGTCGAACAGATTGAAATTTGGAAATGTAAAGAGACAGATTGTAAAGCATGGGTTCGCAAAGAATTCGTTACGGAAGCTTTACCAACTTGTCCATTATGTAAAAATCCGATGGTGCGCAGCTATAAGCATGTGCCTGTGACAGCTAAAAAAGGAAACAAAAAGTTTTTAGTTGGGAAAAAACGATTCTAGTAAAATTCAAAAGACTAATAGCATCTTCGGCTTAGTGTGAAGAGAGATGCTCTTGGTCTTTTTTTTTTGGAAAGAATAGTAGTGTCCAAGCATACGATAGTAGAGAGGGGGAGTGCTTAATGCAATGGCCTGAACTTAATCTAAGCGACGATGCGATCAAGATACTATACAAACTTCGGGATAGGAAGCAGGAATGGGACAAGCTTAAAGATACACAACCTTTATTCGCCATACTATCAGGTGGCCTGATTCTCTATTTCATAATCTCTTTCTATCGAAAGGTAATATTAGTTTCAGGCGGCAATGCATTAGCTATCCTCGATTTGTTTATTTCTAACAAGCTTTTATCGGGTTCGCTTCTGGCATGTATCTCGTTGTTTCTATTTACAAGAAATCGTGTGACTAGGATAGAAAAAGCGAAGTCGAAATACGAGAATTTAAGAATAGAAGTCATTGAGAAGTTGGACGCCTCCTGGTTAAAGGACGTAAAGTCGGAATCTCGGGATCAAATTTCTAGCTTTTTACATAATGAGTATGATATTAATATTGTGTATAAAAGTTAATAGGGAGCGGGGATGACGGAACGGATGAGATATGAGTGTCGCTATGTAG
The DNA here is from genome assembly GCF_001429545.1 of Paenibacillus sp. Soil787. GTDB lineage: Bacteria > Bacillota > Bacilli > Paenibacillales > NBRC-103111 > Paenibacillus_E. Next base: position 15,952 of record NZ_LMSP01000004.1, on the reverse strand, counting down.
ATGCAGAGAACGGAATTGTGAAATGGGAAGAGATTATAGGCGATGATTTAAGGGAAGTTGTCACGGGGGAGGAGCCGAGGCTCCAAACTCGCTTTCGCGCGTGTTGGACAGCGGAAGCCCTGCATATACGATTCGAATGTGAGGATGATCACGTTGTAGCAACGATGGAGCGACGGGATGATCCTATTTATTTGGAAGATGTGGTTGAGGTATTTCTCGATAAAACATGTACCGGAGAGGTTTATTACGAGTTCGAAGTGAGTCCGCGCAATGTCCTTTTCGATGCTTTGATCCATTATAATGGTGGGGATAAAGAGGTAGATGTTTCATGGGATGCGAAGGGATTTCATACCCAAGTTTCGGATGGGGCCGATGGGTGGAAGACTTATGATCTGCGGATTCCTTTTGCAGATTTGGATTGGGAGCAGGAGCAGGACCAGGACCAGGAACAAAAGCAGGAGCAGGAACAGGAGCAGGGGCGAGAGCAGGACCAGGAGTATGAGCAAGAGAAGCAAGGGCATGAGCAAGGACATGAGCATGAGCTGCGGGAATGTGGGGAAAACTGGACACCCCACCATGGCGCTGAGTGGCGTTGGAATTTATATCGAATTGATGATGATGTAGAAGGGAATCGACACTATTGGGCTTGGTCACCCACAGGCAAAGTCGATTTCCATATTCCGCATCGATTTGGGACACTTGTTTTTGTGAAAGAATAGATAGAGCAGGTGCTTTAACGATGTTTTTCATCGCTAAAGTGGCAGCGTTGTGCAAAAGTTGCTCCGTAACGATGAAAAACAATCTAAAACAAATTAAAGGAAAGCCCTCCAGCTTCAAAGAAAGCTAGAGGGCTTATTCTTATTATACTTAAGTGCTAAGCTTCACTCAGCACATCATTTACTTGCTGCCAAGCCCAATCAAGCTCTTCCTTGGTAATCGTAAGTGGCGGAGCCAAGCGAATAATATGCTCGTGTGTCTCCTTGCATAGTAGACCCTTCGCTTTCAGCTCTTCACAGAATGGACGCGCTGAAACCTTAAGGTCAATGCCGATAAATAGCCCGCGGCCGCGAATCTCCGTAATCTGCGGAGATTCAATTTCCTGAAGCCGCTTCAGGAAATAAGCGCCAAGCTCATCCGAGCGCTCTGCGAGCCGCTCGTTCAGGATGACCTCCAGCGCCGCGATTGCGACGGCGCAGCCGAGCGGATTACCCCCGAACGTTGAGCCATGGGAGCCCGGCTCGAAAACATCAAGAGCCTCTCGATCACCGGCGACCGCCGAGATCGGGAATACGCCGCCGCCTAGGGCTTTGCCCATGATGTACAGGTTCGGCGTTACGCCTTCCCAGTCGCAGGCAAAGCGGCGACCCGTACGGCCGAATCCCGTCTGGATTTCGTCCGCGACGAACAACACATGATTCGCCTGACATAGCTCATAACACTCCCGCAGGTAACCGGCCTGCGGAATCACAATACCAGCCTCGCCTTGAATAGGCTCGAACAGAAAGCCCGCCGTGTTTGGCCCGATGGCCTCACGCAGCGCCGCCGCATCTCCATAGGGTATAATGCGAAACCCCGGCGTAAAAGGCCCGAAGCCGCGCTTATATTCCGGCGACGATGAGAAGGAAGTGATTGTCACTGTCCGACCGTGGAAATTTCCTTCGCAGACGATAATTTCCGCTTGATCGGCGGGGATTCCTTTCACTTCGTAGCCCCAACGACGAACAGCCTTTACAGCGGTCTCGACTGCTTCGGCCCCTGTATTCATCGGTAAAATCATCGGCTTACCTGTATAATTTGCTAGCTTTTCATAAAACGAACCTAATGTCTCGCTATGGAAGGCTCTAGATGTTAGTGTAACCTTCTCGGCTTGCTCATGAAGCGCTCTCAGAATGTGAGGATGACGATGACCTTGATTTAAGGCGGAGTAAGCGCTAAGCATATCCATGTAGCGGTTGCCTTCCGGATCCTCGACCCATACGCCTTCTGCTCTCGATATTACGATAGGCAGCGGATGATAATTGCGTGCCCCGTATTTTTCCGTTTTTTCAATAATCATTGAACTCGTCGTATCCATAAGTATTCCTCCCTGACGTGCAGCATGTAAGCCCAACTCGCCGGTATTCACTGTATCTTTCTAATTGTCTGTACATAGCGAGCTTGTTTAATCCATTGTATTCGTCAACTCAGGGTAAATCCCCTTTGCGTTTGTGCTGCTTCTAGCATATATAAATACATAGCTTCAGACAGTGATACAAGTCTTAACGAAGTTAGCCAGTTCAATCATTATGTGCAATTCCTTGTGAATTGTTGCAAGGATAAGAAGACTTGAATTGTCAAAATAGGAAATATTATAAGAAGCGGTCAAATTTGATCAATGGTCAAAAAAATATTACAGAACGTGTCAGATATTGCAGGATTCTTGAAAGCGGTCGCGAATTCTTCAGATGAGCGCTTATGAATGCCATGCATGCTTCAATTGGTCTAACGGCTGAGAGTTAGAAGGATTTTCGGAACACCTACTTCGCGACGTCGAGCAATATACTTTGTAGAAAAAAGGAATGGTGTCTACGATGACTCATCGCATTGAAAAAGACTTTATTGGTGAAAAACAAGTTCCAGCCCAAGCTTATTACGGCATTCAAACGATGCGTGCACTAGAGAATTTCCCAATTACGGGAGTTAAAATTCACGCAGAGCTCATTACAGCTTTGGCCGAAGTAAAGAGAGCAGCTGCAATAGCGAATATGGAAACACATATGCTGCCCAAAAAAATCGGCGAACAATTAGTTAAAGCAGCCGAAGAAGTGAGACAAGGTCAGTTACTTGAGGAATTTATTGTTGATTCTATTCAAGGCGGAGCGGGAACCTCCATCAATATGAACATGAATGAAGTGCTTGCTAATCGGACGTTGGAGCTGCTGGGTGAGGAAAAAGGCAATTATTTCCATTGTAATCCGAACAATCATGTCAACATGTCGCAATCCACTAACGATGTTATCCCTACCGCCATCAAAATTGCCGCGTACCGTTTATCTGAGCAATTGATAGAGACTATGACTTCACTCCAAAGTGCTTTTGCCCGTAAGGAAACGGAATTTGATGATGTTATTAAAATGGGGCGTACACATCTCCAAGACGCTGTTCCTATTCGTATGGGCCAAGAATTTGGCGCTTATGCGCGTGTCATCCAGCGTGATATCAATCGTATCCGTCATGCTTCGCAGGGACTTTTGACCGTTAATATGGGGGCTACCGCTGTAGGAACAGGGCTTAATGCGAAACCTGAGTATGTGGAACGCGTTATGTTTCATCTAAAAGGGCAGGTGGGAATTCCCATTGAACTAGCCGAGCATTTGGTCGACGGCACCCAAAACATGGACGCCTACACGGAGCTCTCTGCTTCCTTGAAAGTATGCGCCGTTAACCTTTCGAAAATATGCAATGATATTCGATTAATGGCTTCAGGCCCTCGCGTAGGCTTAGGGGAGCTGAAGCTACCGCCGAGACAACCGGGATCTTCCATTATGCCAGGCAAAGTAAACCCTGTTATGCCAGAGGTTGTGAATCAAGTGGCGTTCCAAGTCATTGGCAACGATCATACCATCTGCCTGGCCTGCGAAGCAGGACAATTCGAGCTTAACGTAATGGGACCCGTACTTGCGTTCAACCTTCTTCAATCGTTGAAAATACTGCGGAACGCGGCTGACGTATTCGAGCGCTTTGCGATTGAGGGCTTGGAAGCCGACCGCGAGCGCTGCGCGGCTTATGTCGAGCAAAGCTTCGGTATCGTCACAGCCTTGAACCCGCATCTCGGCTACGAAGTCGCCGCGCAATTAGTGAAAGAAGCTGTGCGTACTGGCATGACGCTCAAAGAGCTCATCCTAGAGCGGGGGCTGCTTACACCTGAGGAGATTGAAGAAATCCTCAATCCCATTCAGATGACCACGCCGGGCATCGCTGGCGAGAGATTGCTGCAGCCTGCCGACTAGGGCTAGGTGAAGAAAGCCTTGTAGTCTACGACAGTTGACTAAAGCCTGCACATAAAACGAACGCCCCCGACCCATCGGTAGATGAGTTAGGGGCGTTTTTCGTGGTAATTCTTCAGGACAAGATGAATAAAGAGGAACGACGATGCCTTATTTATTAAAATATGTACCTTTTTGAGCATCAAGGGGAATATGGATTCGTTATTTTGCCATTTTGGACGAAATTTGGACTCTCAAAGTGGAAATAAGGCATTGACGTTCCGCGGCGATAACTTTATAACGATTTTCAAGCGAATAAGGCATCGTCGTTCCCTTTCGCAAGGAAATGACCCGAGTTGACCATTGCGCTGAATTAGCTCCACATTATTTTCATTCTCGGGGGGCGTCGTAGGCGTCATGATTGGGCTGAGGTTAATTTCAATCTTGCTATTGATATCCTCTTTTTTTACAATATCTTCCAGTGCAACTCCCTGTGACGTCTTAATCCGTATTATCGTTCAAAGATTCATAAAAGGTTATCTTATTCCCGAACGGATCCGTGATGCAGACTTCTCTAGTATGCCATGGACTCGTTTCTATGCCGGGGCGAGAATAGGTATATTTTTTATTTTTCAAATTAGTATGGAATGCTACGATGTCCACGATTTCTATTCGAACAGCTGCACCCGGGCTGCAATCTCCATAATGCTCAGAAAGGTGCAATTTACAATCGTCTAAACGGACCTCCATGTAAAGCGGCATATCACTCTCAAAACGATGCTCCCACTCTAACGAAAAACCTAAGTAATCGATGTAGAATTCCTTTGCCTTCTTCTCGTCGAACATTCTAAAAATGGGCGTGACACCTTTAATGGTTGTTATAGCAATCATCTCCTTATTTTTTCGTTCGTGTAAAGGTTGGAGTTTCTTGAGCCGCTTAGGCCATTTACGAGTACATAAAAGGTTAAATAAACCGTCATGATAACAAATCCGACTAATAAGCAGAAAACGACGGCCTCTTGATGCATGGTTTCTCGCAGGATTTCCAGTATTCCGCTATTCAGTAAAGCGTCCAGCTGTTTAAGCGGTATTCTCTTCCCAAAAGTAGGCCGTACCCGCATAGTATCGCGGTCAATGCGATGATCAGCCATGAAACAAAGGGATTGAATCGCTCTTTCCATATCTTTTGAATGATATACATGGAGCTGCATCCTAGCAATAGACCGTTCCATGCAAATAAGAAGATGACGAAAAAATCATACCAATAGGCAAAGGCAAGCGTTCCCTTTTGTACATAGGAGTCCTTCAAAATCGTTAAGTGAATGAGATCCGTAATGACATACGGAGAGTTAGGCAGGAATAATAACCAAGTTAATCCTACTACGATTAATATTGATTTTTTCAAGAACAAAGATTTACGAGTGTGTATAAATTGGGCTGCTGCAGCAAGGATGTACGGAATCCAAGCGAGGAATTGGCAGTGAATGATGCCGCCCCACCCAAGATTATGTCTATATCTTACATTTATTTCCTATCTGTAACAAGCAAATAACCCGTTATCCTCGCAGCTAAGCGGAGAGTAACAGGCTTTGTTTGTAGATAAGACTTCCATACCGCGTTGAGGCACCACTGATGAATGAAAATTTTTAATTTTCAGGGCAGAAAGTATAAGTTTTATACTTTTCTTCGCATTTACCTTGACAAACGCGCTCGTCCCAGAAGGACGACGGAGTCGTTTATCCTTGATTCGTCGTATCCGCCTATAGAATCTGCTTGCCAAACAAGGAGCTAATTAAGCCGACGGCTAATTGGGATGTTTTGTTATTGTCGTCGAGAAGAGGATTCACCTCAACGAATTCGGCTGAGGTTACAATGCCTGCTTCATGCAGCATTTCTACGGCCAGATGAGCTTCGCGGTAATGAAGTCCGCCTTTTACAATCGTGCCTGTTCCAGGTGCTTCAATCGGATCCAGAGAATCGACGTCAAAACTAACATGTACACCGTCAGTTTTACTGCTTATATAGTCAATAGCATCTTGCATAATGGAAGCCATCCCTTTGCGATCAATATCATACATGGTATAGCATTTGATCCCCAAAGAGCGAATGAGCTTCTTCTCACCCTCATCGAGAGAACGTGCTGCAATAAGGACGATATTCTCTGCTTTCACTTTGTCATGACTGCCCATAATGCTGGTTAATAAGGGGTGCCCCATCCCTAGACTGACGGCCAACGACATCCCATGAATATTACCGGACGGACTCGTATCGGCTGAATTTAAGTCGGAATGAGCATCGATCCAGATGACGCCTAAGTTCTGATAATGGCTGGATAACCCAGCTAATGTCCCGATAGCTATGCTATGATCGCCGCCAATGACGAGTGGAAAGCGTCCTTGCTCCACAACCTGAGAGACTTGCTCAGCAAGACGTGTATTTACCTCGACTACCTCCGCCAAATACTTGAGGTTGGTTTGATCAACTTCAGCTGCCAAAGGAGTCGCTTTATCGTCCGGCAAACGGATATCAGCAATATGATCGATGGTGATATCCATTTGCTGCAGACCTCGAATTAATCCTGCTTGTAAAATGGCTTTTGGTCCTTTGCTCGTTCCGCGTCGACCTGCTCCAAGATCAAATGGCACAGTAATCGCTGCAACTGTCGGTTTGGTTCTCATTCGATCAGCTCCTCTTGTTCGGGCTTCAGATAAAGCTTCGCTTGTAATTAGATTATCATAACCTAGCTCATTATTGGAGATTTTTCATTTAGTTCCTGTGGCAATTGCTCCCGTAATCAACAGCTTAACTCATTTAGCATTAAAATCAAAATGATGTAAATAAACATAACATAATATGAAAAAAGAATGAAAAAAGCGAGTGGAAACCGTCATTATTTATCGTTGAAAACAAAGTTTACGGGATATATTGTTTGTGATTCTAAAATATAAGGTTTTTGGTGTTAAGTATATTGACATGAAACCTTGTTTTCATTACGATCAGGGTGAATTAAACAATTCATCAGGGGGATTGGAGAACAGGTCCTTATGCTACAAGCCAATGAATTAGACATGTACACCGCGATTAAGGATGCCATTATCGAACAAAAGCTTCGTCCCAATATGCAGTTAGTCGAAGAAGTGCTGGCAGAGTCTTTTGGAGTAAGCCGCACACCTGTACGCAATGTACTCCGCCGACTCGCAAGTGAGAAGTTGGTGACCGTCATTCCTTACAAAGGAACTTTTGTCGCTTGCCCATCCACACATGAAGCTAAAGAAGTGTTCGAAATGCGCAGAGTGATTGAAGCGGCGGCGATCCGCAAAGTGTGCGGCACATTGACAGATGATCAGTTTGGGCAATTGCAAATCATGCTGGATGATGAGCATGAAGCGCATAAGCAGGGTGATTTGCTGGGAGCTCTACGAATTACGGGTGATTTCCATCTCCGCATTGCTGAATTAGCGAGCAATTATTACTACTATCACTATTTGGAAGAGTTGATTGCTCTCACTTATGTGATTATCGCCTTCTATGGGATGAAGAAAAATAGGTATTGCCTTGATCATGAGCAAATTTTAGCGGCCATTAAGCAAGGAGATGCGGATATAGCTGAACAATTGATGGTTGAACATTTGAGTGAGATTGAAGCATCTTTGGATTTCGAAGAGCATGGTGCGAAGCCGCATTCACTTACTGATATATTCAAGTCCAGAAGTTATGCAGCTGTCAAAAGATAAATGCGTTGTGCCCATTTTTTTACTGTAGATTGTATACAATCTTGTGTCTGATGTTGACCGTTAATTGCATACAACATGTGAAAGCTTCGAACAAAGTTGAGAGCTATGGAAGGGTGAGGGGATGAAATTAACGGCGAAGCAAGTGGGGAAGAGCTTTGGAGATCGCGTCGTGCTTAAACAAGTAGACTTGACGGTGTATTCTCATGAATTTATTTGCATATTAGGGCATAGCGGCTGCGGGAAATCAACACTTTTGAATATGGTGGCCGGATATTTGCTCCCTGATGAAGGTGAAATAAAGGTCGATGGTGAGATGATTAAAGGCCCATCCAAATCAAGGGGAATGGTCTTTCAGGATCATGCATTGTTCCCTTGGTACAATGTTCTCGAAAATATTTCATTTGGACCTGAAGTACAAGGCGCATCTAAGGCAAAAGCCAAAGAAATCGGCAAGGAATTCCTGAGTCTGGTTGGTCTTGAGGCCTATGCGAATCATTATCCAGCCGAATTGTCTGGCGGTATGAAACAGCGAGTAGGAATTGCTAGAGCACTTGCCAGCTCACCGGACATATTGTTGATGGATGAACCGTTCGGTGCTCTTGATATTTTGACCAGAGATATGATGCGTAGAGAACTTAGGCGTATATGCGCAAAGCTAAGGCCGACGATCCTATTTGTAACGCACAGTATTAGCGAAGCGGTCTATCTAGCTGATCGGGTCGTTGTGATGAAGGACGGCGAAATTGCAGAAACGTTTTCCATCCAAATTGAGCATCCCCGCACGTTTGAATCTCCTGGATTTAGTGAAGCGATGAGCAGCATCGAGCGAATTCTGATGGAAGATGAAACAGAGGAGGCAATCTGATGAGTAAAACATCGGTAACGGTCGTTGCTGACAGTGATTTGCTTCCAACAGGGACTAAGTATGTCGAGCAGCCGAAGAAGCGCAAAAAGTTCAAAGAAAGTTTCATGCAGAGATGGAACATCATGCCGTTCGTTACCTTCTTCGTCCTCTGGGAAGTATTTTCTCAACTAAATGCGAGATTTGCTTGGTTTAATCCGATATTCCTGCCTCCACCATCCCTGATCGTGTCAGATGCCGTAGTACTGGCGAAGACGGGGATCGTGTTAGAAAGTTTAGTTTCCAGTTCAATTCGTATAGCTTTGGGATTCGTCATTGGCTGCCTATTCGCAGTATTGTTCGGGGTGTTGATGAGTAAATTCCGAACGTTTGAACGATGGATGTCACCGATCCTCAATCTCGTAAGCCCGATCCCAGCTTTGGCTTTGCTGCCGCTATTCATCATCTGGTTCGGTATCGGAGAGTTCCCCAAAGTACTGCTCATCGCTTGGACAACATTCGTTCCTGTGCTTGTTTATACGGTTGACGGTTTTAAGTCTGTACCATCTACGCTCATTCGATCTGCCCTTAGTTTAGGTGCTTCAGATCGGCAAATCTTTACCCGGGTCATGATTCCATCGGCGATTCCGAATTTTATTGTAGGTGCGCGGGTCAGTCTGGGTCTGTCTTTCTCGGCTTTAATTGTCTCGGAAATGATGGGCGCGAAATCAGGGCTTGGTTATATCATCGTGGATGCCAGAAATTATTTCAAAATTTCCAACATGTTTGTCGCCATTATTTTAATTGGCTTGTCATACAGTTTGTTTTCAGGATTAATGAAAATTGCGGAAAGGAGGGTCTTGGCGTGGCGTAAGGGAGGCATGAGAGATGCTGTTGAGAAATAGAAGCAAATGAAGACCCAAAAAAAGAGAAGAAAAGTGGAGGGAAACACATGAAAAACAAAAGAATATGGGCTCAATCCTTCTTGGTATTCGTAATGGCAGCTATGGTAGTGACAGCATGCAGTTCCAAACCAGCGGCGACAAGTACAACGGCTCCTGCAGCAACACCAGCTGTAGCAGCGGCAACAACAACACCTGCAGCTGCTACTGCGGCAACGACTGTGGCAGTTCCGGAAGTGAAAGATATTACGTTAGTCGGCGTACGCGATGCACAGATTTCCTCTCAACAAATTATTGCAGATAAGCTTGGCTATTTCAAAGAAACAGGATTGAATGTCACCAGTCAACTGATCGAAAGCGGACCGGATATCGGACCGATGGTTGCCGGAGGCAGTGCGCCACTCTCGATTCAAACGAATTTTATGGATATTATTTTAAAATCATCGAATGTTCCTGTGAAAATTGTTACACCCCTGGCGCAAATTGCAGGTACGCAAGCTGTCGTCGGTTCCAAGAAATTAGAACTGAAGACATCCAAAGACCTAGAAGGCAAGACAATTGGGATCCCTAACGGAGCAGATGTAAAAATCGCAATTGATAATATGGGCAAAGAGCTTGGTGTAGATGTAAGTAAAATAAAATACGTCAATATTGCGCCGAGTGATGCGGTAGTTGCTTTGCAAAAAGGTGATATTGATGCTCTGGCTTGCTGGGAACCGTTCATTACCAAAGCGATCCAAGGTGGAGGCAAATTCTTGTTCAGTGGAACGAAGAGTGAGCTGCCTGACAAAAAAGGCGATGTAAAATGGATGAGTGTTCATACAACGATGCAGGTTTCTGATGATTTTATTAAGAAAAATCCGAATACGATTAAAGCCGTGCTTGCTGGTCTCAAAAAGGCGACAGATTATATTAACCAAAACCGCGATGAAGCGATCAAGATTCTTGCTCCTGAGCTTCACTTAAGCGTTGAGGAGCTGACGCAAATCATGAGCCGAAATGTATACTCGATGGAAGTAGATGATACTTACGTGAATGGCAGCAACGGTACGGCAGTAGGGGAATATCTAAAAGCTGTAGGAAATATTAAAACCGTTCCGAAACCAGACACTTACCATGATTTGAGCTTATTGAAAGCCGTAGATCCTACACTTGTTAAAGTAGAATTTAAATAAGTAAGTTCATGTTCAGGGCCGAGACAGCTTGTTTGTTTCGGTCCTGAAGATTATGAATGTGCGTATAGCCGAGGTGAACAGGGTGAGCGAACGATTAGATGTGATCATTCGAAACGGCTCCGTTGTTTTGCGAGATGAAGTCCGTTTATTGGATATAGGTATAAAGAATGGCAGGATTTCGCAATTGGATGAGCGGATAATGCTGGATGCAGAACAAGTTGTTGATGCTTCTGGCATGGTCATCATGGCTGGCATGATTGATGTTCATGTCCACTTGAATGAACCAGGACTAGGCGACTGGGAAGGATTTGCCACGGGTTCTGCCGCATTAGCCGCAGGAGGATGTACCACGTACATCGACATGCCGCTTAACGGCATTCCACCAACCGTTACCGTCTCCGCGATGGAGATGAAGCTCGAAGCGGCCCGCGAGCAATCATCGGTCGATTACGCCATATGGGGGGGACTGGTGCCGGGGCATCTGGATGATTTGGAGCCCATGAGTGAAGCTGGTGTCATTGGCTTCAAAGCCTTCATGTCTTCACCTGGTGACCCGGGCGAGGAAGCATTTCGTGAGGTAGATGACCTCACGTTGTGGGAAGGAATGAAGCGCATTGCGCGAATGAACCGAGTGCTGGCGCTTCATGCAGAAAGCGAGTCGCTTGTTTCACGCTTAGGGCAGGCGAAGCAAGCAGGAGGCAAGGTCGCGGCGAGAGACTATACGTCCGCACGCCCGATTCTTGCTGAGCTCGAAGCGGTGAATCGAGCGCTATTCTATGCAGAGCAGACAGGGTGTCCGCTGCATTTTGTTCATATCAGCAGCGAATCTGCTGTAATGAGAATTATGGAAGCGAAACGGCGCGGCATTGATGTGACGCTGGAGACTTGTCCGCACTATTTAATCCTAACGGAAGATGACTTAGAACGGATAGGGCCTACGGCCAAGTGTGCGCCTCCACTACGTAGTGAAGAGGAGAAGGAGCGTTTGTGGGAAGCATTGCGCCTGGGTTATATTGATATGATTTCATCGGATCATTCTCCATGTCCAAGCTCAATGAAGGAATCCCGCAATTACTTTGAAGCCTGGGGCGGCATATCGGGAGCGCAAAGCTCACTAGAACTTATGATTGATGAAGGACACTTGAAGCGGGGGATCGGGCTTAGCCAGTTAAGTCATATGCTGTCTTATGCGCCAGCAGAGCGATTCGGTCTTCTTCCTAACAAAGGAGAGATTCGTCTAGGCGCAGATGCAGATCTTGTTGTGATTTCGCTGAATACCCCCTATGTGCTGCAAACCGAGCACTTGTTGTATCGCCATAAGCATAGTCCTTATGTAGGGAGGGAAGTGGGGTGCAAAGTGCGGGCTACCTGGAGCAGGGGGAATCTTGTCTATGAAGAAGAGAAAGGGATCAGTACTATGAAGGCGGGGCAATGGTTTCGTTACAAAACAAAAGTAAACTTGACTTTCCATGAAGTTGATGTGAAAATAAATTAACTGAGTATTTTAATTAACTTTAAATTCACTGACGAGAACGAGTACGCTATTCTCCTTGAATTCCAGAGAGTTGGCCTAGAGCTGAAAGCCAACATTCAAGACTTAGCTGAAAATCCCCTCCGAGAAGGAAAGCTGAAGGAAGTTTAGTAAGCTGACCCGGGATCCCGCCGTTACAAGGGCCGCGTATGATAGTACGTAGAACGAGAGCTATAATGATCATATTCTTATGATCGTTACGGAACTAGGGTGGTATCGCGAGATGTAATCTCGTCCCTTACGGGGCGGGATTTTTTTGTTTTTCAATAACGACGTTTCCCGACTAGCTCTATCATTTTATTAAAGGAGTGTGTAGCACACATGAGAAAAATTGATGTGAAAGAAAAAGCGAGAACCCGCGAACTGCGCGTTCTTGAGCAATGGAAATCGAATGGTACATTCCGTAAGTCGATCGAAAACCGTAACGGCAAAGCGAACTTCGTCTTTTATGAAGGACCGCCGACAGCAAACGGATCACCCCATATCGGACACGTGCTTGGTCGTGTTGTGAAAGATTTTATTTGCCGTTATAAAACAATGTCTGGGTACCAGGTCATCCGCAAAGCTGGTTGGGACACGCATGGCTTGCCCGTCGAGCTTGGGGTGCAGAAGCAGCTTGGTATCTCGGGGAAACAAGAGATTGAAAACTACGGAATAGCCGAATTTGTTGAGAAATGCAAGAGCAGCGTATTTGAATATGAAAAGCAGTGGCGTGAACTAACGGAAGCCATTGCCTACTGGACGGATATGGATAACCCCTATGTTACGCTCAATAACGATTATATCGAGAGCGTTTGGCATATTTTATCCAATATCCATAATAAAGGACTATTATACAAGGGGCACCGTGTAAGCCCTTATTGTCCGGACTGCCAAACAACGCTCAGTTCTCACGAAGTAGCGCAAGGCTATGAAGACGTGAAGGATTTAAGTGCGACTGTGAAATTCAGGAGTAAGAACGCGAGTGAAATCTTTCTGGCTTGGACGACGACCCCATGGACTCTACCTGCGAACATAGCATTGGCGGTAAATAAAGACTTGGATTATGTCAAAGTGAAGCAAAATGGCGAGGTTTACATCGTCGCGAAAAATCTCGTGGAAAAGGTATTTAAACAAGACTACGAAATCTTATCTGAGCATAAAGGATTGGAATTCGTCGGCACAGCCTATGAGCCTCCTTTCGGCTATATTAGCCCAACTAAAGGACATATCGTCGTAGATGCTGACTATGTCATGGATACGAGTGGTACGGGTATCGTCCATATTGCTCCGGCGCATGGTGAAGATGATTATCGAACAGCTCGCGTACACGAACTTGATTTTGTGAATGTAGTGAACTTGGCAGGGCGTTACACGGATCAGATCACGGACTTTGCTGGACGCTTCGTCAAAGATTGTGACGTTGATATCGTGAAAAACTTGTCTGAACGCAGCCTGCTATTTTCCAAAGAGCGCTATGAGCATAGTTACCCTTTCTGCTGGCGCTGTAAATCCCCGCTGCTCTATTATGCGATGGATAGCTGGTTTATCAAAACGACCGCAATTAAAGAGCAATTGATCGAAAACAATAGTAAAATCGACTGGTATCCTTCCCACATCCGCGAAGGGCGCTTCGGCAAGTTCCTTGAGGAGCTTGTTGATTGGAACATCAGCCGGAATCGTTATTGGGGTACCCCGCTTAACGTTTGGTTATGTGGAGATTGCGGAGTGGAATATGCACCGGGAAGCCACCGAGATTTGCGGGAAAAATCAGTAACGCCAATTGACGAAAACTTAGAGCTGCATAAGCCCTACATCGATGAAGTGAAACTGCGCTGCTCATGTGGCGGCATCATGGAAAGAACTCCTGAGGTGATCGACGTCTGGTTCGATAGCGGTTCTATGCCTTTTGCGCAGTATCATCATCCATTCGAGGACGAGACATCGTTGTTTGGTGAGCAGTACCCAGCAGACATGATCTGCGAAGGGATTGACCAAACAAGGGGCTGGTTCTTCAGTCTGCTTGCGGTTTCAACGTTGTATAACGGCAAATCGCCTTACAAAGCCGTTCTTTCTACTGGACATGTATTGGATGAGAACGGACAAAAAATGTCTAAAAGCAAAGGTAACGGCATCGATCCATGGGAAATCATTGATGAATTTGGTACGGATGCGTTTCGATGGGCCCTGCTAGCAGACAGTGCACCTTGGAACAGCAAACGTTTCTCTAAGCAAATCGTTGCCGAAGCGAAATCCAAAGTGGTCGATACGATCAATAACACACATGCTTTTTATGCGTTATATGCAACGATTGACCACTATAAGCACGAAGATCATCCGCTTCAAGATCACACGAACGAATTGGATCGCTGGATCTTATCAAGACTGAACAGCACTCTGCAAAATGTAAGTAAGGGCTTGGAGATTAACGACTTCTTAAACCCGGCGAAGCAAATCGAAAGGTTTGTCGACGAGCTGAGCAACTGGTACATCCGTCGATCTCGCGACCGTTTCTGGGGCAGCGAAATGACCACTGATAAAGTGTCAGCGTATCAAACACTGCGTGAAGTGCTGCTCACGCTCTCGCGGATGATAGCGCCATATGCGCCGCTCATTGCTGAGGATATATACGGTAACCTCGGCGGCGAAGGCAGCGTCCATCTGGCGGACTACCCGAGAGCTATCGATTCAGCGATCGACACGAAGCTCGAAGGTGATATGGAAACCGCTCGGCAGATCGTTGAGTTGGCTCGAAATATTCGGAATGATACAGGAATTAAGACACGCCAGCCTCTCTCGGAATTGATCGTTTCGCTCGATAGTGATTTCGACCTAAGTCGTTTTGAAGAAATCATTAAAGACGAAATAAACATCAAAGAAATCCGCGTAGAACAAAGCGACAGCGGTTTTGTTGATTTCAACATGAAACTGAATCTTAAGGTGGCCGGGAAAAAGTATGGCAAATTCGTTGGGCCCCTGCAAAACCACTTGAAGCAATTGTCTACTTCGGAGACCAAACAAGCGGTCGATAATGGTTATCTTGAAGTTACGATCGACGGAGAGGAATTCCATATTACTCTTGATGAGTTGCTTGTGGAAAAACAAGCCAAAGAAGGGTTTGCTTCGGCTTCCAGTAACCAGATAACGGTGGCTTTAAATACATCGATTACTGCGGAATTGGAACAGGAGGGTCTCGTGCGGGAAATCATACGTGCAATTCAAGATTACCGTAAAAAGTTGGAGCTGCCTATTGATAAACGAGTCGACCTTGTTCTCGATGTTAATTCAACGCTGAGGGAAGCGCTGGAGCGTTTTGATTATGTTCTCCAAGAGAACGTACTTCTTTCCAGTGTACGATTTGCGAAAGAAGAAAATATGGAATCTATCATGATCGGTGATAACAATTTCCGCCTGCTTATAGAGTAAATGAAAAAGGGGTAGTACCTAGAGACATGATTATCATGACTCTCGGTACTACCCTTTTTCAACATAATAGAAAGTATAAGTTTCGAGGTAGAGCATGAGGATACTCCCTGCCGCCACCGGACGCTAGCGCCCAAAAATTGTGCGCAAGGTCGTCAGATTCGTCGCGACCGGACGCTAGCGCACAAAAATTGTGCGCAAGGTCGTCAGATCGGTCGCCACCGGACGCTAGCGCACAAAAATTGTGCGCAAGGTCGTCAGATCCGCCGCCACCGGGCGCTAGGAGTCTGTCCGACGAATTGAGTTTTGCAGGTCACTGCCTGGCGACAGATTTATGTCATTTCCAAATTAAGTAATTTTTCATATCGACGAGTGATATTTCAGGCTATTTGAGCCTGATGT
>NZ_LMSP01000003.1:262438-290719 GCF_001429545.1 Paenibacillus sp. Soil787 | reverse complement strand
TGCCTCGCACTTCCTTTACACGTTCATTTATCCATTACTTAAAAATTTCGTGACAGCATGGGTGAACTCCTGTTTTCGTCGGACAGACTCCTAGCGCATAAAAATTGTGCGCAAGGTCGTCAGATTCGTCGCGACCGTACGCTAGCGCACAAAAATTGTGCGCAAGGTCGTCAGATCCGCCGCCACCGGGCGCTAGCGCACAAAAATTGAGAAGTCGGAAAAGTCCTTCTCTATCCTCAACCCAGACCTCGCACGCTGTAATTGGCAGCTGAGAGGTCTTTTTTTTGTTAGAATGCCCAATTTCCTTTACGGAAAATAGGTTCGATCGTGCCATCTGCATGTTCGCCGTCAATATCCATTTCGGCAGAGCCGATCATAAAGTCAACGTGAATCAGACTGTTGTTTAGGCCGGCTTTCTCTTGCTCCTCCTTGGACATCGAAGTTCCGCCCTCTATACATGTGGGGAAGGCTCTGCCGAGTGCCAAGTGATTTGAGGCGTTCTCATCATACAAGGTATTAATGAAGATTAGGTTGGAGTTTGAAATTGGTGATTCGTGCGGCACAAGTGCGATTTCACCCAGATAATGTGCTCCTTCATCCATTTCGATCATGGCTTTAAGAGACTCAAATCCTTGTTCAGCGGTGTAGTCAACAACACGTCCGTTATCGAAGGTGATCGTGAAATTGTTGATCAAATTACCTTGATAGCTGAGCGGTTTCGTGCTGCGCACTGTGCCCTGAGTACCCATTCGATGAGGAGAAATAAAGACTTCCTCTGTCGGGATATTCGGGTTGAAATCGAAGCCGCCAGTCTCGTTGGTGGCGGAACCGCCTCGCCAAATATGATTAGCAGGAAGCTCGACAGATAGTTCAGTGCCTGGGGCACGGTAATGAATCTTACGAAATTGTTTCTCGTTGAGCTGTTCTCTTTTGCTCCGTAGTGTCGCGTTGTGATCGACCCAAGTCTGGATTGGATTTTCTTGATCTACGCGTGTCGCTTGGAAAATGGCGTTCCATAGGGCGCTGATCGCGGCTTCCTCTTCCAAATTAGGAAACACTTTCTTCGCCCAAGCGGAAGAAGGCGCCGCGATAATCGACCATGACATCTTATAGGAGGACATGCTTTCTCTCCATTTCACTAATTTCGCGCCTGCAGCTTTGGAATTTGCGGAAATGCGAGCTGGATCGATATCCTTCAGCAATTCAGGATCATCGGCATCGATAAATAAATAGGCGCCGTTATTATCAGCTAGCCCATCCAGCGCTTGCGCTCTCCATGACGGATATTCATGAAACGCTTCATCTGGTGCGTAGGTATATTTAATTTGGGTGCAGATGTCATCTTGCCACTCAATATGTACGTGCTTGGCTCCCGCTTGATAAGCTTTCCGGGCAATGAGTCGAACGAATTCGGGATGATGAATGGGGGCGTTAATCCAAAGTGTTTGGCCGGATTGAATGTTCACAGCGACGTGGACGGTTAGCTCCGCATATTTATCAAGATTACTTTCAAAAGTCATAGGAAACCTCCTCTTTATTCTTGATCTTGCTAGCAGTTTATCCTGCCAAGAGTCAACTGTCAAATAAATTTTACCGTCTTTCTTTCATGAATGTACTTGGGTTCATGCCATACCATTTGCGGAATTGATTGGTGAAGTGATTATAGTTTTGAAAGCCCACATCATAACAAACCTCCGAAGCGCTCCTTCCGGTATGTTCTAGCATGAGCACGGCTTGCTGTATCCTCATCCGATTGAGCGTATCGATAATGGAATGCCCTGTGCTGGCTTTGAAAAGATGCGAAAGTCTCGAAGGGGAGAGCCCGACAGTCTGAGCCAAATCCTCAACCCGAATAGGTTGACGCATCTGTTGGGACAGCAGGTGAAGAACCTCCTCGATTCGCGCATCGACTTTTTTGTTGGTTTTCTGAGCCATGATAAGGAGGATTTCCCGTAAAGAGCTGCAGCACAGATCGAACCAATAATCACCGCGTTCTCGGGAATCTTCCAGTATGCGAGTGAAAGCTCGATGGATGCGTTCACGAATGGAGTCACTTTCGATGGTAAGGATAAGCAGCTCTTCTTCCGGCAGGAGATTGGTTTCTGTGAAGATGGAAGGGAAGTGTACCCAGGTGAAATGCCAAGCATGATCTTTTTTCGTACCGTAATGCTGCGGTGTTCCTGGCTTCAGGAGGGTGAGATCACCAGGTCTGCAGTTTCGTTCATTGCCTGAGTTGTTAAAGTAACCTTCGCCTTCAAGTGTGAAAGTAAGGAGCCAGTCGCTTCTTCCTTGGGGCCGCTTGGTTACATAGGTATCTTGCTCTAGAAATTGTCCGGCTAAGAAAGAATTATCATCGAATTTCATGATCGTATGCTCCTTTTCATCTTCTGCAGCAATTTACTACAAGTATATCAAGAAATAGCAGGATTGTATGATTAATTAGCATCATTCTTACTTCAATGTCTGTTGCCCTTTCGATATGATGATGTCATAAGGGAATGCAATCCTAATTTACCTCGTGGAGGGGACCAAGATGTCAAGGACAATGCTAAAGCTTTCAAATGAACAAAAACAGCATTTCGAATCAGAAGGCTATTTAATCGTAAAAGGATTGTTTTCTGAGCAAAATTTGGCTGAAATCGATGATACTTTTGAGGAGATTAGTCATCATACGGTACCAGGCTTATTTGAACCGGATTTACAAGCGGATGAGTCTGATCCGTTAAAAAGATACCCGCGAGTCATGCATCCGCACCGCTTTAATGAAACGGCAATGAACTATATGCTGCACCAGCCAGTTATGGATGTATTAGCAGATTTGTATGATGAAGAGGCGCTGGCCGCGCAAAGCATGTTTTATTACAAGCCGCCGGGTTCCCGCGGGCAAGCGCTTCACCAGGATAATTTCTATCTGCAGGTCGAACCGGGGAACTGCATAGCAGCGTGGACGGCCATTGATGCTGCAGATGACGAGAATGGCGGCTTACTTGTTGTGCCCAAAACGAATACATTCGAAATAGCTTGTCCGGATATCGCAGATGACAAAGAATCATTTACGACACACTACGTGAAGCCGCCGAAAGATGAAAAAGCCATGCCAGTCATCATGGAGCGAGGCGACGTTCTCTTTTTTAATGGGAATCTCATCCATGGCTCTTATCGAAATAAAACGAAAGACCGATTCCGTCGGGCGTTCATATGTCATTATGTGAACGAATCGGCAACCCATATCAGTAACCACTATCGACCACTGCATCGGCAAAATGGAGAAATCGTTGATTTAGAGGCCAACCCTAATGGAGGGCCTTGCGGCGAAGAATTCCAAGCGGTTTATCCTCACTAATCTTTCGTTTAGCCATAAGGGATCAGTCTAACATCCATGGATGTTGGCTGGTCCCTTATTGCATAGTATGGAATCATTTCAATTGTTTACACTAGAAAAGGGGGTGATGCATTCATGAGTTATAGTTGGATAATGGGTTTGCTGCTTCTTGCGCAGCAGAGTGATGTACCATTTCGAATAACGAATGACAATATGGGTCATAGCATAGCGAATGTGCAGCGGGAATCGTACACAATCAATCTTCTTGATGTACCGATCATTGATAATGAGCGATTAAATCAGCTTACGGACGTGATCGATAAGAATATGTATCGCAAACCGATTAATGCAACCATTAATGATGAGGGAAGCATCGTGAAGGAGATTGCAGGGTCAAGGCTGAATCGAAAAGCTTTTATTGAGCAATTCTATGAGAATTACTATCGAGAAGGTCCGATGAAATTTGAAGTGCCTCAGAAATCTGTTTATCCCAAAGTAGACAGCGAGCTGCTAGCGAATATACGTGTGCGTCCCATTGGTTATTATGTGACCTATTTTAACTCGAATAATAAATATCGGTATACGAATATCAAACTTGCGGCCAAAGCGATTAATAATTATGTCGTTCAACCGAATGAAACGTTCTCTTTCAACCGTGTTGTTGGCGTTCGGACGCGTGGAAAGGGGTATATGCCAGCAAAGATCATCGTAAGGGGAGAATTCTCTGAAGGGATTGGCGGAGGCATTTGCCAAATTTCTTCTACATTGTATAACGCGGTGGATCGCGCTGGTCTCAAAATTGTAGAAAGATATTCGCACAGCAGATCAGTCCCTTATGTTCCGCCAGGTAGGGATGCTACGGTGAATTGGGGAGGTCCTGACTTCAGCTTTAAGAACAACTACAATCAACCTATCTTAATTAGGGCTCAGGCTCTACCTGGCCGGGTCTTCGTCAGTATTTCGTCCTCTGATGTCATTAATTATAAGCCGCGGCATGTTCCGAGTGCATCCGATGATCTGCCAGAGGAAATTCAAGCGGGAACGAATGTAGGTCAGCCTGTGCCGTAAATGATAAGCTCCGTTCCAACGTGATTGTTGGTGTATGGGGCTTTTTGTTTGCCTAGGATCGAGTTATGGCGAATTTGAGGTCAATATATGCATATTTTACAAAATGAAAGCAAAAAATCACAAGATTTTCAGATCACCTTTCGCTAGAATAGAGGGCAGATCATTCAGCTTGAGAAGGGTGGAATTTAGCTTTATGAAAACATTTTTAGATGAGAATTTTATGCTTACGAACGATACTGCGATTCATCTATTCCACGAATTTGCCAAAGATCTGCCGATTATTGATTATCATTGCCATCTAAGTCCTAAGGAAATTTATGAAAATAAACAATTCAATAACATCACGGAAGCTTGGCTGTACGGCGACCATTATAAGTGGAGAATGATGCGTGCCAATGGTGTGGAGGAAGCGAAAGTTACTGGTGGAGCTAGCGATTACGATCGCTTTTTGGCTTGGGCTGGAACGGTACCTATGGCTGTTGGCAACCCGTTGTACCACTGGTCTCATATGGAGCTTCGAACCTATTTCGGTGTTTATGACATTATTAACGAGCAGAATGCGCCTGCCATCTGGGAAAAAGTGAATGCAAAGCTGGCAGAGGGCGGTTCCCGCGCCAGAGATCTCATTACGAATTCCAAAGTAACCGTCATTTGCACAACGGACGATCCGGTGGATTCGCTAGAATATCACATCAAAATTAAAGAGATCAAAGATTTTAACACACAAGTCCTGCCTTCATACCGTCCTGACAAAGCGCTTGAAATTAATCGCGCCACTTTCCTTCCATGGATCGGCCAATTGGAGCAATCCGCTGGCATCACGATTAGTTCCTACGATGACCTGCTGGCAGGATTAGAGAGCAGAGCGCAGTTTTTTGATTCGGTTGGTTGTAAGGTGTCTGACCATGCCTTGGATTATGTGCCATATGCTTCAGCAACCAAAGAAGAAGTGGATCAGATTTTTAAAACGGCTCTGGCTGGCAGCACGGTCAGTTTGGATGACGAGAAGAAATATAAAGCGTACACATTGCTGTTCTTAGGAGGCGTGTACAAAAAGCTGGATTGGGCGATGCAGTACCACATCAATGCTTCCCGCAATAATAACGGACGAGCTTTCGCGGAGCTGGGTCCGGACACAGGGTTTGACTCTGTTAATGATAGCCCGGTAGCAAGCGCTTTAACAGGTTTGTTATCCTCTCTTGCTGTTGCTGATTCGCTGCCTAGAACGATACTGTACTCCTTAAATGCACGAGATAATGAAATTCTCGCTTCCCTCATGGGCAGCTTCCAAGGAGATGGTATTCCTGGAAAAATTCAACTAGGATCCGCTTGGTGGTTCAACGATACCAAAGATGGTATGGTTTCGCAGATGAAATCGTTGGCGAATTTTGGTCTTCTTGGCCGATTCGTAGGCATGTTGACCGATTCCAGAAGCTTCTTGTCTTACACAAGACACGATTATTTCCGTAGAATCCTTTGTAATATGCTAGGCGAATGGGTTGAAGCGGGAGAATTCCCGAACGACGAACCGCTGCTGAAACAGCTGGTTCAAGGGATTTCTTATAATAATGCTAAGCAATATTTCGGGTTTTAAAATAGAAACCTTCATGCGGGGAGTTCCTGTGTGAAGGTTTTTTGTTTTGGGTTTGGGGTAAGCAAAGCTTACCCCTTAATTGTTCGGACGCTCCTGAATAAGCGCGTTTTCCGAGCTTATTTGTTGTGGGGGAGACCATGTTGGCTGCAGAGAGGTATATAGCTAGCGCATCAATTTGCGGCATTCCAGCGGTGTCTGTGCGGTCACTTGTTTGAACACGCGGCCGAAGTGAGCGACGCTGTCGAAGCCGGATTGCTCAGCGATGTGGATGACTTTCAACTTCGTTTCCCTTAGCAGCCGCTGGGCCTCGCGGATTCGAACGTTGTTCAAGTATTCGATGAACGAAAAGCCGGTCGTTTCTTTGAATGAACGGCAAAAGTAGCTTGGACTGATATAAAAGCTTTCGGAGATCGAAGCTAACGTCAAACGGTTTCTATACTGTTCGTTGATATAAGCGACGATTTCGAATATTTTGGGATTGTGTGCCTGCGGGAGTTCTTCAGCAGAGCTTAACTTATCCGTTAGCCGCGAGCAGAAGATGAGCAGCTGCGTGAGCAGAGCTTTGCTGTTCAGCCGCCAGCCGCCAAGGGTCTGTTGCTTTTCGCGCAATAAGCTGAATAGAAGGTTCTCGACAAGAGTACGATTCGCACCTGTTAGGGAAAAGATATGCTGTTTCTGCTGAAAAGGAACAAGTAAATGTGTCGATGCGTCCTCATCGATAGAGCGTATCCACCTATCATCAAAGCTAAGTAGAATGCGCTCGTGATGAAGGGCATCCGCATTTCGTGTTTTATGAAGCTCATTTTTATCGATAAAGACGAGGTCGCCCTCTTGAATCAGATAGGAACGGTCCTGTATGAAATAGTAGCGTTTTCCGCTGAGTAAATAATAAATTTCATAGTGATCATGAAAATGATTCACTGTCATAGAGTAGGGGCGATCTCTGCGCAATCTTTCAATTTCGTAGAGTAGCAAGTGGACACCTCTTCATTCGGCCTTTTATTGCTCATTATATAGCAAAATATGCAAGGAACGAAAGTCATTAAGCAATATTTGATTAGAAACGCAACAAATATTGTATTAATCTTGAGATAGGACATTCGAACGAGAAAACATATCCTTATACGCGAGAGGGGTTCACTTTTATGAAAAAGCGTTATGCACTAGTCGGTACCGGAGGAAGAGCGGAATTTTTCTATGGCGCCATTGTAAAGGATTTTCAAGAAACGTCGGAGCTGGTTGCGATTTGTGATGTAAATCAAACGAGAATGAATTTTACAAATGGCTTACTCGTCAATAAATATGAATATAACACTGTCCCCACATATAAAGCGGATCAGTTTGAGGAAATGATTCGCAGAGAAAAGCCTGATTATGTCATTGTCACCTCTGTTGATCGTACACATCATACTTACATAATTAAAGCGATGGAGCTTGGCTGCGATGTCATTTCGGAGAAACCGATGACTGTGGATGAAGAGAAATGTCAAGAAATTCTTGATGCGATTAAACGCACAGGGCGGCAGCTTCGCGTGACATTCAATTACCGATACGCTCCACATAATACGAAAATTCGTGAGTTAATCATGGACGGTGCGATAGGTGATGTTCATTCTGTCCATTTCGAGTGGCTGCTGAATACTGAGCATGGAGCGGACTATTTCCGCAGATGGCATCGCGATAAACGCAATGGCGGAGGTTTGCTTGTGCACAAATCAACGCATCATTTTGATCTCGTGAATTTCTGGTTGGGGACGAGTCCGGAGACGGTTTTTGCGATGGGCGGTTTGATGTTCTATGGCAGGGAAAATGCCGAGAAGCGCGGCGTGACCAACTTTTATCAACGTGCGACAGGAAATGAGAATGCGAAGGGTGATCCTTTTGCGCTTCATTTGGATAAAAATGAACATCTCAAAGGTATGTATCTAGATGCGGAGCATGAGGATGGTTATCAACGCGATCAAAGTGTTTTTGGAGATGGAATTAGTATTGAAGATACGATGGGGGTTATGGTCCGGTATAAAAACAAGGCCATTCTCACTTATTCACTGAATGCCTATATGCCTTGGGAAGGCTTCAATGTGCAAATCAATGGCAGTAAGGGCCGTATTGAGATGAGAGTTATTGAGAAATCATACGTAAATTCCGGTGGTCTTAAAGAGGACGAAGGCGCTTTGAAGGAAAAGACGATCAGGGTATTTCCGATGTTCGCGGCTCCTTATAAAGTAGAAATTGAAGAGGGTGTCGGCGGTCACGGCGGCGGCGATCCTGTGCTCTTGAAGGATATTTTTGATAAGCCATCAGATGATCGCTTCGAGCGAGCCGCTTCTCATGTTGACGGGGCGATGTCGATTTTGACCGGTATTGCCGGGAATATTTCCATGCGTACGGGGCAACCGGTTGCGGTGGATAAGCTTGTTACTTTTTAAAAGGTAGACGGAGGTGGGACTGCTTGTGGAATCCAGATTCAATCATGGAAAATCTCTATGACTCCTACGAGAACAAACGTCTGCAGCAGAAACGATCCGAGAATGCCGAACAGACCAAGGAAAGGTTGAAGCGGAACCTGGACAAGTCACTAAAAATAGCATTGGGAGAAAAGGATGAGCTTCGTCCTGTTCTCCTTTAGAATCTTAATGATTAAACATTTTCGTGGTAATTCAAATATTTCGCATAAAACCTTAAGAGCTTGCAAAAAAAAGAAAACCTCATCAAAAGATGGGGTTTTCATATTAAAAATATGGTCTTGGCTTTGTATCCAACAGAATTATGACTAATAAATCGAAAAGTACAAGCGGTAAGATAAATGGGATAAACGAGACTTGAGCCTTATTTTTGTTACGAGTTGTTTTTAAATAAACTCTATTCTTATCTACCTTTACTATTGTACCCTGGTAGGTTCCTTGAGTCGTTTTTATCATGACTTTACGTCCAACATAATTTTTGCAAACCCGATATTTATTTGAAGTGTTCAACTAATTTCCTCCTCTCAAGTTGTGGTAATCTATTATATGCTTTTCTGATTATATGAGTGTGTGCTAGATCAATTGATTTGGAATTGTATTTTATACCCCTCATCTTTCTATCGAGGCATATCTATGCTAACCTGATAGGTAGAGTCAACAAGGTGGTGTACCTCTTTTGAAAAGAGTCTTAATAACGGGTTATAAAGCATCTGAGCTGGGCATTTTTTCTTTAAAGCACCCAGGCATTCCGATTATCAAAAAAGCGATCAAAAAGAGACTCATCGCACTTTTGGATGAAGGTTTAGAATGGGTCGTTGTGAGTGGACAATGGGGAGTCGAATTGTGGGCGGCTGAGGCTGTGCTTGAACTTCGAGGAGGCGCCTACCCAGAGCTGAAATTAGCTGTCGTTACACCTTTTCTGGAGCAAGAAGAAAAATGGAGCGATGATAAGAAAAATAGCTATAATAGCGTCATGGAACGCGCGAATTACGTGAACAGCGTGACAAAAACCAAATATGAAGGACCTTGGCAGTTTAAGGAACGAGACAAGTTTCTGCTCCGTAATTCGGATGGCATCATTCTTGTCTATGATGAAGACACAGAGGGTTCGCCGAAATTTATGAAACAACAGGCAGCGCAGATTGCTGTGAATCATACCTACCCGATTATCACGATTAATGCCTATGATTTGCAAAATATCGCCGAAGATGAACAGGGTGATCAGTCGGGAGATCTGGCTGGAGACTTCGACTTCGCGGACGGCGGTAGCAATACGGATTTTGAGGAAATATAAACAATAAATAGCCGTCTCAAAAGGGTATAGACCTTGGGAGACGGCTATTTTCATAATGGTATATAGCTTACTTTGTAAAAGAAGTCAGCAGCAGTTCAATGTTCTTTCTGGCGTAGCCGACATGCTTATTGTCGCGGGTCAAACGGCTTGCCATGATGCCGCCTTCAATGGATGAGAAGAGGAAGGAAGCGACGGATTCGGTGTCGATATCAGATCGGAATTCCCCGCCGTCGACTCCCTTTTGCAAAATCCCCTGGATGAAGGCCATCATTTGCTCGTAAGCTCCAACCGCACGATCTCGCAGAATTGGAAAGGAATGATCGCTTTCTACCGCTGTATTGAGAAAAGGGCATCCACCTTTAATAGGGGGATTATGCACGGTATCGCTGTACACGTCGCACATCGCTAGGACTTTATCCGCTGCTGTAACGGCACCTTCAACCGCGTCAGCGAAATGTCCCCAGAGCACTTGTCCAGCGTAAGCGAAAGCTTCAATCGCAATCTCATCCTTATTCGCGAAGCTCCGATAAATCCCGCCTTTGGTTAGGCCGGTTACCGTCATAATATCCTGTATGGTTGAACCCGCGTAGCCCTTTTCGTTGAATAGTTCAGCGGATTTCATAATAATATGCAATCGAGTTTTTTCACCTTTACGCATGTGAATATCCTTTCTCAGAGGCGATGACACTCTCGTAATATTGTAACATTTTATAAGTGAATCATAGCATAGATCGTTGTACAATAAAAAAGACCGTACGGTTTGGTCTCTAAAATATCTAATCAACATACATATTAACGAAAAGGATGAGGTTTCTGTGGCTAAAATGGCAAAAGCGACTAAGAGCTACGCGTATCCGCTACTCCTGTCAGCTTTAATTATTTACATGTTATACGTTGTGTTAGCGAATTTATTTTTTGATCCACAAGCTGCTGCTTTTCTGACTCATAAAATGAATCTCAAACGTCCTATGAATCTCCCAATTTGGTTAAACGTTATGCATATTCATGTAGGTGCTGCTTGTTTGGCTATGCTGACAGGAGCGCTTAATTTCTCAAGCAAGATCTTACGCAACGCTCGCAAATTTCATAGAGTCAATGGTTATCTATACGTTATTTTTGTTTTTGTCGTTGTTCTGACCTCAGGCTACATGGCTCCGTATTCAACAGGCGGAAAAATCAATAGCATGGCTTTCAATCTGGTGAGTATCGTCTGGCTCGCCATGACTATTACAGCGATTGTCCAAATTAAACGCAAGCAAGTCAGCAAACATCGGAAGTGGATGGTTCGCAGTTATGCTTTCTGTTTCACAAATCTGTTCATTCATCTTATTAGTTTTATTCTCCATGAAGGAGTTGGTTTGAGGTATGAGTCGAGTTATACGTTTGGTGTTTATGGAGCAATCCTACTTAATTTCCTACTAGCAGAACTTGTAATTCGTTATGTCTACGTCAAAGCTCCGAATGAGTTAAATAAATGAAGACGGAGACATTAATTAGGTTGGCCAAAAGGGGTGGGTTGTTTGTACATTTATCGTGTACGAAGCAACCCACCCCTTTTTTCTGTAACGAAAACGGTGATCTTTGACTCAGCCATTCACATGATGTAATTTCTAATCTTCAAACAATGATGATAAAATAAACGTATCATAACACGGTTGTCGGGTGAACTTTGTATGTAGTCGTTCAGTCATCAAGCATCAGGGGGTAAAACACATGGCATTTTCCTGGAAACGTAATCTTATCACTTTATGGATCGGTGTATTTTTCTGCGGCATGGCGTATACGATCTCTGTTCCTTTCTTACCTATCTTTCTGCACACGGAGCTCGGCATTGATAAAGGATTGGAAGCATGGTCTGGGATTACGTTTGGCATTACTTTTTTGGCTAGCGCTTTAATCGCGCCTTATTGGGGCTCTTTGGCGGACAAGTATGGCCGCAAACCGATGCTGATTCGCTCAGGCTTCAGCCTAAGCGTTCTTTATTTTGCGACCTTTTTCGTCCATGATCCTTACTTATTTCTGGTCGTTCGGATTCTTCAGGGATTGCTTGCCGGTTTTGTTCCTGCTTCCATTGCCTTAGTAGCCACGAACACGCCTGAAAAAGAAGTTGGTTATGCGCTGGGGGTGATGTCAACGGCAGGAGCCGCCGGCAGTGTCATCGGTCCGCTGGTTGGCGGATTCGTCAGCCACTGGGTAGGGAACCGAGAATCGTTTCTGGTCTCTGGATGTGTTGTCTTAGTTGCAGCCTTTATTGGGCTGTTTGGGGCGAAGGAAACGAATTTTAATCGCTCGGCTGCGCGCTCGGGTGTTATGGACGATTTAAAGTCGGCGGCTCATAATCGCCCTTTCATGATGATTCTGGGCGTCACTATGTTGGTAGCAACTTCGGTCATGATTGTCGAGCCTCTGCTTACCATCTATGTGCTGCAAATGGGCGGCAGCCAAAGCTCGGCTTCTCTCAGTTCAGGCATTATTTTCTCTGCGGTGGGCATCGCGACCGTTATTGCAGCACCGAGATGGGGGAAACTCGGACAGAAAATCACCTACTCCAAAACCCTATTCATCGGCCTAATTGGCGGAGGAATAGGGAATCTGCTTCAGTTGGGCACTCACCACCTTCTGGCCTTTGGCATTCTGAGGTTTAGCTATGGGTTGTTTTTTGCTGCTGTTTATCCGGCGTTAAACGCGCTCATCGTGAAATTTACGGACTCCAGCTTTAGAGGCCGAGCATTTAGCTTAAATCAATCCGCTACGCAGCTCGGAACCATGAGCGGTCCGATTATCGGTGGCTTTTTGGGCGGATGGATCGGTATTCCGCTCGTTTTTGCCATCAATGGCTTGGCGCTTATCTGTGTGGCCTTCTTCTTCAAATATCGCGGTCCCAAAGTGGCGGCCGTTCCATCATCTTTACCGGAATTAGGGCAGAACTAAATATACTCGGTCATTCCTTTTTCCTTCAGCAGGTCGACGATATCTTTAACAGATTGTGCTTTGTCTTTGGGACATATTAATAGTGCATCCCCAGTATCCGCAATAATGAAGCCGTCTACGCCAATTGTCGTGATTAGTCTGCCATTTCCATATATGATCGAATTTCGTGTATCTATGCCCATGTGATTTGCTTTAATAATGTTTCCCGATGGATCAGGAGGAAAGATCGCACCGAGCGCATCCCAGCTTCCGATATCATTCCAGCCAAATTGACCAGACAGAACAACAACTTCATCGGAGCGCTCAAGGATCCCGTAGTCAATCGAAATGTTTTGAAGCGTCGGATAGATGTTATTAATGATTTCCTCTGCCTGATCGGTGCCCAGATAATCGCTGATGGGAAGCATTGTCTTATACAGCCGAGGCAGGTAACGCTTAAAATTATCAATAATGACGGAAGTTTTCCAAATGAAAATGCCGCTATTCCATAAATAATTACCTGATGACAGATAGCCTTGTGCTTTCTGAAAGTTTGGTTTTTCTACAAATTCAGCTACTTCGTATACGGCCACAGGGTTTGAAGAAATGGGTTCTTTATCAAAGGCGATATAGCCATACCCGGTCGATGGGAATGTCGGTTTAATTCCGATTGTAACGATTTTGTCCGTCTTCATCGCAACCGTACAGGCTTCGTCTAACGTAAGCCGAAATTGTTCTTCATCGGTTATATAATGATCGGAAGGCAATACAACCATTAAGGAATCACCGTGTGATTTTTCTATCGATAACGCCGCGAAAAGAATGCTTGCAGCCGTGTTTCTGGCAACGGGCTCAATCAAAATGTTGCTTTTCGATACACTGCTATGCATAATGCTCTCCAGCAGAACAGCTTGAGAACGATTCGTTACAATAACGGTATTTTCTTGAGGGATAATGCCTTTGAATCGTTCGATCGTATCGTTTAGCATAATATCATTTCCGCTAATATTTAGAAGCTGCTTTGGAATCTCTTGTCTAGACAGCGGCCAGAAACGGGTTCCGCCCCCGCCTGCAAGAATGGTAGCAAATTTATTCATGATGCATCACCAAATGGGCAATGGAGAAGGAAATGATACTCTCAGAGCCTTGATTAAGGTTCAGCCCTGTGGCATGGATGCCATCATAACAAGCTCCGGTTTGAGGATCAATGAGAGAGATTTGTAATGAATTATGGCCTAAATACCATTCGTAGCATAAGGCTGCTATCTTCAGATAGGCTGGGTCTTGGAGTACGACCGCGGCTTCTTTACAAGCAAGAAGCATTTCACAGGCCTCAATCGGCTGTTCGTCGTATAGAGCGGCCTTTTCACCTCGAAACTGCCAGCCATGGCTGCCAATCGGCTTATAATAACCTTCTTTAGCAAAGGTTTTGGAAACTAGAAAATCCAAGCTTTCCTTAGCTGTTTCCTTCAAACTAAAGTTTTCCGCGATATGTGAGGCTTTTAAAAGTGCCCATGGCAGCATGGAGTTTCCGTAGGTAAGGCTGTCTTCAAACCAATTCCAACCGTTACCCTTATTGCGAACATATTGATTGTGCAGTCGGACCGCTATTTTTTCGATCACATTGATGATAAATGTTCTTGGTAGGAAAGCCTTTTCTTCTGCGGTGCTTGGCGTATGGAGATAGGGGAAGGAGTAAGTTAAAGCATCAGGGGTTTCTATTAAATAACTTAGACCGATTATCGCATAGGCTCCAGCACGAGGAGAACCTAGTTTCTCAATATGCGGTAATGCCTGATTGATTAAATAACGGCATGTATTAAGGACATTATTAGGCAGAAAAGAGGAATGGGCGAGCGCGAATCCTAATGCCCATAGTGTGCGTCCTTGACAATCCTCGGAGCCGCTATCCTCCATGAATGAACGGTTATAATCCATAAAGTTTCTAAAATTTCCATCAGCATTCTGTGCGTGGTGAATGAAAGAAATATAAGTGTGAATGAGGTCTAACGTGTTGGAATCTTTTTGGCTGCTGTACAATAAAACGGCTGCGATTAATGCCCGTGCGTTATCATCCGTCGTATAACCTTTCGACCGGTCGGGTACTCCAAACTTGGTATGTTGAAAAATGCCTGTATCATCCGTTATCCTGCGCATGTAATCGGAGTTAAACTGCAGTATCGTTTGTACTTGCATTAAATCACTCCTAAGTGTTTTACTTTAGCTAAACTGGCATCGTAAGCATTTACTTTCGATAACTCTGCATCTAGTATTTTTTCTTGGAAGATGGCG
The DNA here is from genome assembly GCF_001429545.1 of Paenibacillus sp. Soil787. Taxonomy (GTDB): domain Bacteria; phylum Bacillota; class Bacilli; order Paenibacillales; family NBRC-103111; genus Paenibacillus_E. The sequence continues at coordinate 275,774 of NZ_LMSP01000003.1, read as the reverse complement.
GCATAGGTTTTGGCAATTTCGTTCCACAGCATGGTTCTTCCGAGTTCGAGCGTACGATGTTCCATTTCAGTTATTTTAGTTGGGTCATTCAGTAATTGAAGGATGCAAGCTTCCAAGGAGGCTGAATCGCGGAAGTTAGCCAGTAAGCCCCTGCCTTCTGCCAGCATTTCCTCGGCATATCGGTAAGGTGTGGAGACAATAACCCTTCCGTAACCGACTCCGTAGGCCAAAGTTCCGCTAACGGCCTGATCCTTGCCTAAATAAGGAGTCATATAAATGTCTGACATAACCAGCGATTGAATGACTTCATCCTGCGTCAAAAGCTTGTCGACGAAGCGGACATTACGCGTTAAATCAAATTCTTCCACAAGACCCATCAGCTTTTGTCTGTATACCTCGCCTGTTTCTTGTTTAACGACCGGATGAGTTTTCCCCCAAACAATATAGAGAGAATCCGGATGCTGTTTGACCACTCCCCGCATAGCTTCAATGCTGTACTCAATCCCTTTGCCAGGACTTAAAAACCCAAAGGTGGATAATATTTTCCGATCGGCAAAGCCGTATTGCTCTTTAAGTTCTGATCTTGATCCGGTTTGGACATGAGGTACGCCATGATGAATGAAAGCGATTTTGGCGGCATCAACGCCATAAGTGGAGATCAAATCGGTTACTGTAGACTGCGCCATCGTGACAACTTTAACACTTAGCTCGGCAACTCGATTCATGATGTGCAGCTGTTTGGCAGAAGGTTTGGTTAACACAGTATGAAAAATGACGACATAAGGAATAGTCAGTCTCTCGACGAATGGAATCAAGTATTCACCGCTTTCTCCGCCGTATATACCGAATTCATGCTGGATAACGAGAAGATCAACGTCAGACGTACCAAGATAATCGGCCGTTTCTATATAATCTGATAGCTTATGTTGGTCAATTTCTCTCATCACTTGCTCCTGATAGTCGTACGTTTCGTTGTTATTGATTGCAATAATACGAGGCTTGTTAAAGCCTTTAATGTGCTGTAGCTCATCTAATAAATCTTGTGTAAATGTAGCTATGCCACATTCTCTCGGCAGGCTAGTGCCTAGAAAAACGATATTCCGATTGCTGCTTCTATACTTCATATAATAAGCCTCCATGTTGGTTCGCGATTTTTGGAACACAAAAAAAAGAATCTAAAGATAGATCTTTAATTCTTTTGGGGGAAGGGGTATTTTATTTTCAGAAAATTCCAAATTATTTCCTGTTTTAACTATAACATGACCATTTTTTCTTGTCAATTCATTGACTCTCCATCGCATACCCTATATATTTATGGAGGGGGTGTATGTGTGTCAGTCATACGCAGTAAACTAAAAGAAGTCATGGAAAATCACGATCCAAAATTATCGATACGTAAGCTCTCTAAAGAGATTAACTACCACTTTGACTCCGTTCGTCGTATGTATAAGGATGAGATGGTACAGTATCCTAGAGATTTATTGCTAAAGCTTTGTCTGTATTTTAATGTCCAGCCTGGACAGCTCATTGGCATCGAAATGAATGTAGAAAGTGATTGGACGATAGATGCATCGATGGATTATCAGGAGGACGTCAATGACAAGGAACTCGATTAAAACGGAGAGCTGTAAACAGCTTCTGGAAACCTTTTATGCAAACCCGAGAATAACTAAAGTGCAGAAACTAACTTTCTCTGGGGTTGGAAAACGTGATGTGTATAATATAACGGCCCCGTTTCAATATGATGGGGAGGAAGTCATACTAGGAAGAGTTGAGGAACGGGATAGCGAGTTCTCTCAAGTCTTCTTTTTTACATGCAAGGATCAGGTTTGGAGTCCCCGAATACATACTCACACTTATAACTTGCAGGATCCATGTATGACGATCATCAAAGGTGAACTAATAATTGGCGGAGTTGAAGTCATTACGGCTGTCGATAATCCGAGTAAGATTGTGTCGTGGGTTACCCAATTTTATCGTGGTTTTCACATAGATTCCTTATGTCACTTCTCATCTGGACCGGGTACGATGAAAGATATTCGACTAATTGAGCTTATCGATGGTAGAGTAGGTGTATTTACTAGACCGCAAGGAGCAAGAGGCGGAAGAGGGCAAATAGGATTTACAATCATCAACTCGTTGGAGGAGCTCAATGAGCAAACCTTCATCAATGCAGAAATTCTTAGAGAGCAATTTGTCTCCGAAGAATGGGGCGGTGCGAACGAAGCACATTTACTGGGGAATGGTCATGTGGGCGTTCTGGGACATGTAGCCTGCTTTGATCCCGTAGGAAACAAGCATTATTATTCCATGGTCTTTTCGATAAACCCTGAGACCTGTGAGAAAACACCCATGAAAGTTATTGCGGCAAGAAGTGATTTTCCAAGAGGACCTGGCAAACGTCCGGATCTTGAAGATGTTATTTTTAGCGGTGGGCTTATACGGTCAGGCAATGGCCGAGCCGTACTTTCTGTTGGCGTTAGTGATGCTGAGGCTTATCAGATAGAGATCCCGGATCCTTTTATAGAGTATGAATAGTAACGAGTGGATTTCCATCAAAGTTTGACTAGATTTTATGGTCATGTTATAATCATTTTGACAAGAATTTATGGTCAAAGAGAGCGGGAAACAAATAAATGAGTAAATTTATTCAATTGAACAAGCGCACTGGTGAAACAAAGTCCCATATGAATCAAGCAAGAAAACAGGGGCGCATCCCGGCTGTGTTGTATGGGATTGGTAAAGATACTTTGTCCGTAGAAGTAAATGAAAAAGAAATGCTGGATATTTTGAAAAAAAATCCGCGAGCTATCTTGCAAGGCAATACATCCGATGAAAAAGTAATTCCGGTCATTGTTCAGAGCGTTCAAAGGGATGCGATGTCGGGTAATTTGCTGCATATCGACTTTCATCATGTGAACATGACTGAAATCATGGACAGCAAAGTAACCATCCAGTTTTCTGGAGAGGCAATCGGAGTGAAATCCGGTGGGGTTCTGCAGATCGAAATCTATGAAGTAGAAGTCCGTTGTATGCCTGGTGATTTACCGACCTCAATGGAAGTTGATATCAGTGGCCTTGATGCTGGTGATAAGCTTCTTGTTTCCGACCTGATTTTCAAAGATGGCATTGAAGTGTTGACGGAACCTAATACGGTTATGATTCAAATCAAAACGGTACATGAGGAAGTCGAAGCAATAGCCTAGAATCCTCGATATATCATATATGTAAATCCCCTTTTAGCAGAATGTGTGATGATTCATGGTTCCATGAATTTAATCACGCTGCTAGAAGGGGATTTTTTGTTTTCTAGGGCGATAAGCGTACCGCGATAATCACGCGAGAACATCTTTAGCTGTAAAATGTGCACCTAATTTCGCGACATTGACATCTTTCAGCAAATAAGCTGCATTTCCTACATCTAAATGTACCGGAAAGGTAGGATTCGAGTGTTTTGGCTGGATTTAACTGCACTTTTTGCAGCAAAACCGCTCAAAAGCTACTCAGGATACATATTAACTGCACAAAATGCAGTTCATGTAGCACGGATGTCTTCCAGAACAATTGCGATCAGCTAGAAATGCGGAGAGCAGCATTTTCTTCTATTCTCATCATATTTGTTTTATGCCCGTTTTATTTTGTTTCTATTTTTTTTTCTGATTATAACTATGATGCATCACATACACGTATTTGAAATCTTTAAAACAAAAACAAAAATAAGTATTCAAAAATAAACAAAGATGTGTTACGATGAATCCATCAAGAACAAACACATACTCATGGGGTGTAAAGCGGAGAGACTTTGAGCTACGCTCAAAGATCCCTATATTATCTATATTAGGAGGATACGTATGGTAGCGAATTTGTGGGAAGCGGAAAAAGCGAAGGCAGTGTCGAAAGGTGTAGAGGAACTGGTGTACCGTTCCAATTTGTTAGGGACAGACCGTGCAGTTGCCAACTGGGGCGGCGGCAACACATCGTACAAAACAATCGAGAAGGATTTCCGCGGTCGTGATGTAGAAGTGATGTGGGTAAAGGGTAGCGGTTCAGACCTTGCTACCATGAAAGCAAAGAATTTCACAGGTCTTCGCATGGAAGACATTCGTCCTTTGTTCGAGAGAGATGAAATGTCCGACGAAGAAATGGTTGCTTACCTTGTGAATTGTATGATCGACAGCAAACATCCGCGTGCTTCTATTGAGACGCTTTTACATGCATTTTTGCCTTTCAAAAACGTGGACCACACGCATCCTGATGCGATTATCGGTCTCTGCTGCGCACATAACGGACGTGAGCTTGCGAAAGAAATTTACGGCGACCGTTTCGTATGGGTACCTTATGTACGTCCTGGTTTTACACTTTCCAAAATGATCGCGGAAGGCGTTAGAAACAATCCAAAGGCTGAGCTCGTTCTGATGGAGAAGCATGGTCTAGTTACTTGGGGCGAAACGTCGGAAGAGAGCTACCTCAAGACTTTGGCTATCATTCAAGAAGCAGAAAGCTTCATTGAAGCTCGTGTGAACGAGAGCAGTCTTTATGGCGGAGCGAAGTATGAGTCCCTTTCCGAATCCGAACAAAAAGATATTTTGGCACAAGTTCTGCCAATCGTTCGCGGAGCAGTGAGCAATGAGAAGAAAATGATCCTGACCACTGACAGCGCGGATGATGTTCTGAAGTTCGTTAACAGTAAAGATGCTGCCGTGTTATCCCAGGTAGGAGCGGCTTGCCCGGATCACTTGGTTCATACGAAAATGAAGCCTCTTTACATCGATTGGAATCCAAACTCCCGTGATGCGGCTTCCTTAATTGAAGCTTTGAACGCTGGAATCGCGGCTTACAAAGAAGAGTACAAGGCATATTTTGACCGCAACAAAAATGAAGGCGACGTCATGAACGAAGCGGCACCTCGCGTTATCCTGATCCCAGGTATCGGGATGATCAACACAGGCAAAAGCTGGTCCAATGCCCAAGTAAGCGGAGCTCTCTATCACCGTGCGATTGCCGTAATGAGAGGCGCAACAGCTCTCGGAACGTTCGTTTCCTTAAGCGAAAATGAATCCTTCAATGTCGAGTACTGGCCTCTTGAACTTTATAAATTAACTTTGGCTCCGGCTGAAGCTGAGTTTTCCCGTAAAATTGCTTTCATCACAGGCGGTGCAGGTGGAATCGGAAGCGTAACGGCTCGTCAGTTTTTAAAAGAAGGCGCGCACGTCGTTCTAGCTGACTTGAATCTTGAAGGCGCACAAAAATTAGCAGCTGAACTGAATGAGCAGTATGGCGAAAACAGAGCCATTGCCGTTAAAATGGATGTAACCAAAGAAGAGGAAGTGGAAGCTGCTTACCGCGACTCGATTCTCAGCTATGGCGGTATTGATATTATCGTAAATAATGCTGGTCTTGCGACTTCCAGTCCTTTTGACGAAACATCACTCAAAGAGTGGAACCTGAACATGAACGTGCTTAGCACAGGTTACTTCCTCGTAGCTAGAGAAGCATTTAAAATTATGAAAAAACAAAGCATTGGCGGCAGCATGGTATTCGTCGGCTCCAAAAACTCAGTTTTCGCAGGCAAAAATGCCTCTGCCTACTCGACAGCCAAAGCGGCTGAAATACACTTAGCACGTTGTATCGCTGCTGAGGGCGGGGAATTCGGCATTCGCGTAAACTCGGTATTGCCAGATGCGATTCTTCAAGGCTCCGCGATTTGGAATTCCGGCTGGCGCAACGAACGGGCTGCTGCTTACGGTATTGAACCGGATCAGTTGGAAGAGCACTACCGCAAAAGAACGACGCTGCTTGTTAATATTTTCCCGAAAGACGTTGCGGAAGCTATCGTATACTTCGCTTCTTCCAAAGCAGACAAAACGACAGGTTGTATGATCACAGTTGACGGCGGCGTTCCGGCTGCTTTCACTCGCTAATTACTTCCACAATCAAAAGGAGATATAATCCGATGAGCGATAAAGCATACGCCTTGTTCGAAGAGCAACAAGCAAATAGAGGCATTGATCTGCCAGCTGTTAAAGCTAAGCTGAAAGCCCTCAAAGTAGAAACTCCATCATGGGGCTACGGGGATTCAGGAACTCGCTTCAAAGTTTATAAGCAAAACGGTGTCCCGCGTAATCCCTTCGAGAAATTCGAAGACGCTGCGCAAGTTCATAAACTGACGGGTGTTTGCCCGTCGGTTGCTATCCATATTCCATGGGATAAAGTCGATGATTACGCGAAGCTGAAGCAGCACGCGGCTGATCTTGGTGTTTCCATTGGTGCGGTGAACCCTAACCTTTTTCAAGAGGATGATTACATCTTCGGCAGTGTAACGAACTCGAACGAAGCTATTCGCCGTAAAGCGACGGATCATCTGCTGGAGTGTGTGGACATTGCTAAGACAGTAGGATCCGATGTGCTGAGCCTATGGTTCGCTGACGGTTCCAACTACCCTGGGCAAGTCGATATTCGCGCTCGTAAAACATGGATGTATGAAGCGCTTAAAGAAATGTACGGAGCCATGACGCCAAGCATGCGTATGCTGATTGAATACAAGTTCTATGAGCCTGCATTCTATCACACGGATTTAGCGGACTGGGGAATGGCATTCAATTTGGCGAACAAATTGGGGCCTCAAGCTGAAGTGCTAGTGGACACGGGGCATCACCCGCAAGGAACGAACATTGAGCATATCGTGACTTACTTGTTAGATGAAAATAAACTGGGCGGCTTCCACTTCAACTCCCGCAAATATGGGGATGATGATCTGATCGTTGGTTCGGTCAATCCGTATGAATTGTTCCTGATTTTCTACCAAATCATTGATGCAGCGAACGATAAAAATCCACAAATCCGTCAGGCTGCTAACAATATTGCCTACATGATCGATCAAAGCCATAATATCGAGCGTAAAATTCCAGCGATGCTGCGTTCTGTGCTTAACGTTCAAACACAGTATGCGAAAGCTTTGCTGATCAACCTCGATGAAGTTAGGGACGCTCAAGAACGTCAGGACGTTCTAGGCGCAGAAGACGCTGTGCGTAAGGCATTCGAATTCGATGTGACACCGCTGCTACAAGCCGTTCGTGAAGAGATAGGTGTACCTGTAGATCCGATGAAAGCCTACCTGGAAAGCGGCTACGACGAAAGCATTAATGCTCGTGGCAAAGGCGGTGCCAGCTGGTGAGTAAGCCCTCCTGCGTACTGGCCTTTGATTTGGGAGCAAGCAGCGGCAGAGCGATCGTCGGACGACTTGATTCCGAGTCGGGCATCGTTACGATCGAGGAAATTCACCGCTTCTCGAATGATCCGGTGAAGGTGGGCAACCACCTTCATTGGGACATTTTGAGATTGTTTCATGAATTGAAACAAGGTATTTTACAGATGAAGCATCTGGGATATACGGATATCGAGAGCCTAGCCATCGATTCATGGGCGGTAGATTTCGGGCTGCTAGCGGCAAATGGTGAGCTTCTCGGTAATCCTTATCACTATCGGGACCATCAAACGGACCATGTTATGGATAAGGTCATTGATCTTATTGGTCGTGAAAAGCTGTATGCCAAAACAGGTCTTCAGTTCCTTCAATTTAATTCGCTTTTTCAATTATATGCGTTAAAAGAAAGAAATCCAGAGCTTCTGCAGCGCGCAGATACGTTCTTGATGATTCCTGATTTACTCCGATACTTCTTAACGGACGAAAAACATAGCGAGTACACCAATTCCACAACGACGCAGCTTTTTAATGCAACAACGAAGACATGGGATACGGAGCTCTTAGAGCAGCTTGGTCTTCCTGGTGAGCTACTATTGGAACCGGTTTCGTCAGGGACTAGAGTTGGCGCGTTAACCAAAGAGATTTGTGATGAACTCGATGTTCCTTCGATTCCTGTCATTGCCGTAGGCGAGCATGATACAGCATCTGCAGTTGTCGCAGTTCCTGCTTTAGAAGAAGATTTCGCATTCTTAAGCTGCGGTACTTGGTCACTGCTCGGAACGGAGACGTTGGCGCCGGTGCTTAGTGAACAGGCATTAGCTTGGAATTTCACCAATGAAGGCGGCGTTTATGGTACGAACCGATTGTTGAAGAACATCATGGGCTTATGGTTAATTCAGGAATGTAAGCGTACATGGGACAAAGAAGGAAAAAACATCAGCTTTGCTGAATTAGTTAAGCTTGCCGAGCAGGTGAAGCCTTTCCAATGCTTCATCGATCCGGATGATGACATGTTCTTGAATCCTGAGCATATGCCGAAGCAAATTCAACAATATTGCCGGGAAACGGAACAGATTGTACCGCAAACGGAAGGTGAAATTGTTCGTTGTCTTTTGGAAAGTCTGGCTTTGAAGTATCGGTTTATTTTAGAAAGAACGGAACACCTATCAGGGAAGAAATATCAAGGTCTTCACATCGTTGGCGGCGGCATTCAGAACGAACTGCTTTGTCAATTCACGTCAAATGCTATACAACGCGAGGTTTGGGCTGGTCCTGTTGAGGGTAGTGCCTTAGGTAACCTTGTAGTACAATGGATATCATTAGGGTATATCGCGAATTTGCGCGAAGCCAGAAAGCTGATTCGAAAATCGTTCCCGGTCAAAACGTACTTCCCTGAGGATGGAGTGGGTTGGCAGGAAGCGTATGCAACATTTTGTCAGGTGGCGTCCCGTATGGCGGTGAAATGAGGGAATACGATGCTGGTAGCGGAAAGATGGCAGAGAATCATTCAGTTGGTGAATGAAAGAGGAAGTATTCGCGTAACGGAACTCAGCGAGCTGTGTCAAGTAACGGAAGAAACGATTCGACGTGATTTGGATCGGTTAGAAGGTGAAGGTAAGCTGATGCGCAGTCATGGCGGCGCTGTCAGTGTGAAGGAAGCGCAGTCGGAAGTTCCTTTCATGGAAAGGGAAACGGCGCAGTCGGATTTCAAGAATAGCATCGCGAAGGAAGCGGTATCACATATTCGGGAGCACGATCGGATAATTCTAGATGCAAGTACAACGGCTTGGTATATGGCCAAAATTATTCCCGATATGCCGCTGACGATCATCACGAACTCGATGAAGGTTGCGCTTGAGGTGAGCGGTAAGGAGAAAATTCAGGTTATATCAACAGGTGGACTCCTTTCTCCAAAATCGTTGTCCTATGTAGGACCACTCGCGGAAAGATCTTTGGACATGTATCACGTTCATAAGTTGTTCTTGTCCTGCAAAGGGGTTCACATCCAGCGCGGAATTAGCGAATCCAACGAGCTGCAAGCGCTCATTAAACGCAAAATGATCAGTATCGCTGATGAAACGTACCTGCTTGCTGACCATAGTAAATTCGGTATGCAATCTTTGACGCAAGTAGCTGGCTGGCCCGAGATTAAGCACTTGATTACAGACAATCAAACAAACAAGGTCGATGTAGATCAGATTCGTGATAAAGGTGTCCACGTCCTCCAATTAGATAAAGGTTAAAAATGATGTACCTCCCATCACCAGTATGTTTTCTCTCGTACTGAGGATGGTTTTTTGTATAACCAAACGCCTCTAAGGAGAGACGATTCAGGAAGGGAGTTAGCTGCAATTATGAAAGTATCCTTATTCATTACGTGTTTGAGCGACCTTGTTTATCCCAAGGTTGGTGAGTCTATGGTTCACTTGCTTGCCCAATATGGCGTTAAGCTAGATTTCCCTGCGACTCAAACATGCTGCGGTCAGCCTGCCTTCAATAGCGGCTATTGGGATGAGGCGCGAGGTTCCGCGTTGACACTGCTTCAAGCATTTGAAGACAGTGATTTTGTGATATCACCTTCGGGTTCATGCACAAGTATGATTCATCATTATTATCCGAAGCTGTTCGAAAATGACCCTATCAATCTAGCAAGAGCTAACAGATTAGTAGAAAAAACTTATGAATTCACGCAGTTCCTCGTGCAAGTATTGGGTGTGACTGATTTGGGGGCCGTGTTCCCGCACAAAGTGACCTATCATCCGTCCTGCCACGGCAGCCGATTGTTAGGTGTCAAAGAGGAACCGATGNGGTGTGACTGATTTGGGGGCCGTGTTCCCGCACAAAGTGACCTATCATCCGTCCTGCCACGGCAGCCGATTGTTAGGTGTCAAAGAGGAACCGATGCAGCTGATGCAAAATATCCGTGAATTGGAACTTGTCCCCCTTCCTCATGCGGAGGATTGCTGTGGATTTGGCGGGACTTTTGCGGTGAAAATGTGTGATATTTCAGGTGCTATGGTATCCGAGAAATCGGATCATGTGTTGGAAACGGAAGCAGAAGTGCTTGTTGGACTTGATATGGGATGTTTAATGAATATTGCAGGGAATTTATCCTATCGTGGAAAACCCGTGAAGGTCATGCATCTAGCAGAATTACTATTCGAGGGAGTGAAGCTGGCGCATGAGCGATCATAAACCGAGTGGGACCGTCAAGGNGCTCCTTGATTTCCAGACTATGTTTAATGAATATTGCAGGCAATTTATCCTACCGTGGAAAACCCGTGAAGGTCATGCATCTAGCAGAATTACTATTCGAGGGAGTGAAGCTGGCGCATGAGCGATCATAAACCGAGTGGGACCGTCAAGGAAAGATCCAAAGTCGCGCTGAACAATGACTTTCTTCGCAATGCGGTGAAGTTCACGACCGAACGGCTGAAGAACGGGAAGCTGGCAGCGACTGAAGAGCATGGGAACTGGGAAGAGTGGCGTGAGCGTGGCAGGCAAATTAGGCTGCATACGATTGCACACTTGGACTAYTATCTTGGCAAATTCGTTGAAAATGCGAGAGCRCAGGGCGTGCATGTTCATTTCGCAGCAGATGCAGCAGATGCTGTTCGTTTGACGATGCAAATCGCTGARCACAAGAAGGCAAAAAGTGTAGTTAAGTCCAAGTCGATGGTTTCCGAAGAATTGCATATCAACCATGCGCTTGAGCAAATCGGTGTCGAGGCGATTGAAACGGACCTTGGTGAATATATTATTCAGCTGGCYGGCGAGACGCCTTCGCATATTATTATTCCGGCGATTCACAAAAATCGCTACCAGATCGCCGATCTGCTTTCTGAGGATGCAGGCRAGAAGCTTGAGCCGGACACGGGTATATTGGCTGGCTATGTAAGAAGGAAGCTGCGCGAGAAGTTCCTTGAAGCCGACATTGGGATGACGGGCTGTAATTTTGCTATTGCGGAGACAGGGTCTATCGTTCTTTTCGAAAATGAAGGCAATGCGCGGATGGTTAGTACCATCCCTAAGACACAGATCACCTTCATGGGCATGGAGCGAATCATTCCTACGTTGGACGATCTCGAAGTGATGGCAACNAATGCGCGGATGGTTAGTACCATCCCTAAGACACAGATCACCTTCATGGGCATGGAGCGAATCATTCCTACGTTGGACGATCTCGAAGTGATGGCAACMTTGCTGCCGCGCTCAGCTACAGGACAAAAGCTCACGGTGTACATGTCTGTGATTTCTGGACCGCAGCGGGAGCAGGACGGCGATGGGCCGGAAGAAATGCACGTCATTATCCTAGATAATGGACGTTCCTTGCAGCTTGGWGATCCTSAGTTCCAGGAATTGCTGAACTGCATTCGCTGTGGGGCATGCTTGAACGCATGTCCGGTTTATCGTCACATCGGCGGCCACGCTTACGGCGGTGTATATAGTGGCCCGATCGGGGCTGTGCTTACGCCGGCATTGAACAAAAACGTCGACCAATGGGACGACATCGCGAGTGCGTCAAGCCTGTGTGGTGCCTGTTATGAGGCATGCCCGGTGAAGATTCCGCTGCATGATATGCTCATTTATCTCCGTCAACGCAAAGTGGAGCGCGGGGCCACGGATTTTGTTGAAAAGGTCGGCATGAAAGGCTTTAATTTCTTGATGTCCGACGCCAAGCGGGTGAAAGCCTTAATCAAACTCGGTCGCATTGGGCAGAAGTTGTTAGTTCGCGATGGTCATATCAAAGCGAAGATAGGTCCTTTAAAACCTTGGAATTCCTATCGTTATGCGCCAAGCATGGCGAAAAAGACATTCCGTGAGTCATGGAAGGACATCGAGCAGGGATTAGAAGGTACCTTCCCTGAGCTTGATTCCGTGATGAAAGCCCGTATGGAAAAGCTCGTGGCTGATCGCAAAGACGGCGGAGGAGGACATCATCATGGCTAAATCAGATGCAGCATTTCTCCAGAAGCTTCATCAAGAAGCCCTGAAGGATCAGGAGGCCTTCTTTACTAATATTTCTAATCGGCTAGGCAGAGCTAAGCCTTTGCAAACAGCTCCTTCGCATAGCACGAAGGGGGCTCCTGAATTCTGGGAGCAGATGGATCTTCCGCTCGAAGAGCGCATCCAGTTGTTTATGACGAACTGGCAGAAAGCTGGGGGCCATGCGAAACGCCTGACCGGAATGGCTGAAGCGCAAGCATTCATTGCGAACTTCATTGCATTGACCCAAGCTAAGCAAATCATTATTCAGGATCAATCGGAGCTGGAGATCCTTCGGAAGGAGCTGGCAGAGAGCGATGTAGACATCTGCGTATGGAACTCAGACGGAGTTGGTGCACAAGGCAAAGAAGAACTCATTGCCAAAGCAGCAGGAGCCGATATTGGGATCATAGCGGCAGAACATGCGGTAGCTTACACGGGATCCCTTGTCGTTACTTCCGCCCCAACTAGAGGTAGAAGTGTCAGCTTGCTTCCTACGACGTTGATCGCCATCATTCCTGTGGAGCGTCTGACAACCAAGCTGGGCGAAGTTCTCATGCCATTCGATGAACTGGAGATGAAGGACAGGCCAGCGGGCATCCATTTCATTTCGGGGCCAAGTCGTTCTGCTGATATTGAAAATGATTTAACGATCGGCGTTCATGGTCCCGGTATTGTATATGCACTTATTATTGAATAAATGAGGTTGTGGTGCAAAGCTCTAATTCATGATAACGTAATTGATAATGAAGTCATGGGATGGGTGCATGAATTGGGACCCGAAATCGACAAACGAATCCGCCAAGAATTAATAAATGAGAAATCCTTAACGAAAGAAACCTTGATTAGACAGACAAAGTATCTAAGATATTTGGTTTAGTGGCATAGACAAAGTATAGTTTGTCGGGTAACTGCGCGCTTTTTTAAATCCTTGCACCAGAACCGAAAAGCCTGCTGTTCTTATAAGCAGGCTCTTCTTAACAGATAAGAATTTATATGTTTTGGGTTTGGGTTAAGCGAAGCTTACCCTTTATTTACCACAGAAGTTCTCGGTATCCCCAATAGGGATCTTTGGTCGTAGGCCAAAGTCTCTCCTTATTAATTTGGGTTGGAGCGAACTTTAACGAGAAGAACTCAGAAGTGATT
>NZ_LMSP01000003.1:253196-262366 GCF_001429545.1 Paenibacillus sp. Soil787 | reverse complement strand
AATTTTCAGGGCAGAAAGTATAAATTTTTATTACACTTCGCGTCATCAGACTTGACAAACGTGCTCGCCCCAAAAGGACGACGGAGTCGTTTATCCTTAATTAGCATCGGTGAGTAATATTTACAATAATATGCTCTTGAGATACTTTCACTTTTTTATGTCATGTTATCTATTTGGAAGCTATTTTCTTTAATTACTTTTCTTCGGTATAAGCCTGGGGTAACGCCAGTAAACTTCTTAAATAACTTATGAAAATAAGGTAAACTCTCATAACCGCAATTGTGGGCGATCGTATCAATACCTAAGTCGGTAGTTAAAAGCAGCTCCTTTGCAGTTGAAATTCGCTTGGCATTCACATAGTCGGTGATGTTCATCCCGGTTAATTGTTTAAACGCTCTAGATAAATGAGGGGCTGATACTGAAGTGAGCTTAGCCAAATACGAAAGTCCAGCGATTTGGTCAGTGTGAAACTGATCTAAATGTTGAAGTATGTTTAGTAACCAGGAGGGTCCGACATCGGACGCGGCCAGTTGATGATGGGATTCTTTCAATATCAAACGATTAATGATGATCAAAAGGCTATTTAAATTCAGTTGAACAGCGTATCTAAAACCAGCTTCGTGTTGTTCCAATTCTTCATGCATTTGTTTGAATTTTTCTTCAAGATGAGGGCGTATGGTTGCTGGGACAACAAGCTTATAGCTCTTATATTTTCGGGCTCGGTCAAAAACTTGCATATTCGTAAACGAATCAGCTGATGAATAATGTCCGATCAGTTGCGGATCAAAAAAGACAGCAGTGGCAGTAATTGGAGATTCAGAATCTGGCAATGCCTGATGGATGGTATTTCCAGGAATGATGAAGAGGTCTCCTTCATTCATCTCGTAGAGCATTTGGTTTAAGAAAAACGTACCTTTTCCACTATAAACATAAACTAATTCAAAGCGATCATGAAGATGCTCTGGTAGTTCACGATTCGGTGTCTTTTTGTCCTTAAATACGATGTCAAATGGCAAGAGGGGGTCGTTAATAAAGTTTTTTATTAGCGGTTTTTGCATTTTCCGAACCTCCCTAGATCATCTCACTTCATTAATTAGTCTTATTTATAGAATATCAAAATAGAGTATGTTTTTGCAAAGGTAAAGAATTAACAAATGCCGTAATCCTGATACAATATTATTAAGCAGCACCAACATTAGAAGAAACTCAATTTATTCTATCATAGGCTGAATCGAATCCTGGGATTCGTCCTAATAACACACGCTAGGTTGCGTGCTAGTCATATAATGGCAGGTAGTTTAAGTGTTGCCAACGTAGTATTTGGATTGTTCGGAAAATCTCATCAAAGGAGCCAGTCATCGATGGACGTCGTTTACCAATTTGAAGAAGTAGCGAGACTTCCCTTGCCCGGGGATAACTGCGCCGTTGCGATTCACCAATTGAACTCTGGTACCGCCATTCAGTATGAAGGCCAAATCCTCACCTTGGATTACACGGTTATGGAAGGCCATCGATTTGCGGTGAAAGCGATCGCTCCTGGCGAAGATTTGCTTTCGTGGCATTTGCCTTTCGGCGTGGCGCTTAAGCCGATTCAGCCCGGCCACTATGTGATCAACGAAACAGTTCGGAAAGCGCTCACTGTGCGCCAGTTGACATTCGCGGTGCCGGAGGAGTCCAATTTCGCGGATCAAGTTTCTCCTTATATCTTTGACGAGGAGAACTTCCGCCCGGCTCAGGCATCGCCAGCTTTTACGGATACGCGAACTTTCATGGGATATCGCCGCCATAAAGATCGCGGGGTTGGCACCCGGAACTACATCGTACTGCTCGGCACTACCTCGCACACGGGGAGCTACGTGAATGAGCTTGCCACTCGTCTGCAAGGCGAATGGAAGAATGATTCGAATATAGACGGGATCGTTCCCGTCGCTCACACGGAGGGCGGCACAGAGAAGCCGAATAATGTGGACTTGCTGCTGCGGACGCTCGCAGGTTTCATGGTGAACCCGAACGTCGGAGCTGTATTGGTTGTCGATTATGGCAATGAATCTGTTACGAACAAGATGGTGGAGGCTTATGCACGTGAGCATAACTACCCGATCGATGAAGTGCTGCATAAGTTCGTATCGCTCACAGGCAGCTTCGAAGAGGAGCTGGTTAATGGTGAAGCGTTAGTACGCGAATGGCTATCAACGGTCAACACAATGCAGCGAACGTCTGAATCCATTAGCCACTTGCGAATCGGCTTGCAATGCGGCGGTTCGGACGCATTTTCCGGAGTATCCGCGAATCCGTTGCTCGGCTGGGTTTCGGAACAATTGGTGCGTTATGGCGGTGCAGCTAGTCTAGCCGAAACTGACGAGTTGATTGGCGCGGAGCCCTATGTCCTCTCGAAAGTACGCAACGTGGAAACCGCGCGTAAATTTCTGGAACTTGTGAACCGATTTAAGGAGCGCACGTCCTGGCACGGCACCAGTGCGGAAGGTAACCCGTCAGGTGGCAACATGTATCGCGGCTTGTACAACATCTATCTCAAATCTATAGGCGCCGCTATGAAGAAAGACCCGACGACTCGGATTGATTATGCAACTGAGTACGGGGAGCTCATGAAGTATGGCGGCTACTATTTCATGGATAGCCCTGGCAATGACCTGGAGAGCATCGCCGGACAGGTAGCCGCAGGCTGCAACATGATCTTCTTTACAACGGGAAATGGTTCGATCACCAACTTTCCATATGTGCCTACGGTTAAGGTGGTCACGACAACTCGCCGCTTCCAATTGCTTTCGAACGATATGGATGTGAACGCGGGGCAGTTTCTGGAAGGCAAGTCGATGGATGAGCTGGGCCAAGAGGTATTCGAGTTGGCGCTCCAAATTGCCTCTGGTCAGCGAAGCGTTGGCGAGAAGGCGGGCCATGCCCAAGTACAAATTTGGCGCAACTGGCAGCAGAACGATGCGAGTCAGCTGGAGACGCTGCTTCACACTCCTGTACCGACAGGAGATCCGATAGAAATTGAAGATGATGCTATAACGATGGTTAACCCGATCCAATTTTCCTTTACTCGACATCGCAATCGGCAGTCTAGTGACAATATCGGCTTGATCGTGCCGACCAGTCTTTGTGCCGGACAGGTAGCGGGCATGATTACAAGGCGCCTGAACGAGCAAGGAGCAGGGCAGCCTGAGCTCTCGCGTTTTGTCACATTGGCGCACACGGAAGGCTGCGGCACCTCGGGGGGGCCAGCCGAATCGCTGTTTGCCCGCACAATGATCGGCTATATTACGCATCCGATGGTGGAGCATTGTTTGCTGCTGGAGCATGGCTGCGAGAAAACGCATAACGACTTCATGCGCCATCAGATGGATGTGATGGGCGTAGATGCGAGCCGACTTGGTTATGCCAGCATCCAGCTCGACGGCGGAATTGCCAAGGTGAGCGAGAAGGTTGAGGCTTGGTTCGCCGATCGATTGGTTGCGGCCGATACTGCGGAGAAGGTGACGGTCGGTTTGGAAGGGCTGCGCATCGGGATCGTAAGCGTTGGTGCCATTAACAAAGATGCCGGCAAGCAGCTGGGGGCACTGACCAAGATGATTGTCGCGGCCGGAGGCTTGGTCGTCGTTCCCGAGAACAGCGGATTGCTTGCCGAGGATGCGTTCAGTCAGCATCTATTTATCGCTTCTCAAGTTGGGCCGTCTATCGCCTACGGGGAACACGTCCGCCGAAATGGATTTCATATTATGGAGACTCCAACAACGCATGGGGTAGAAATGATCACAGGACTCGCCGCCACAGGTGTGGAATTAATAATCGCGCTGATCGGTGATCGTCCGATGCAGGCGCATCCATTTGTCCCAATGTTGCAAATGACGTCGGATCAGGACGTGCTGCATAACCATAAGCAAGATGTCGATTTGGTACTCGAGGGCAACCCGAGCATATGGGTGAATCTTATTCTCGAGCGAAGCAAAGAAATTTTGGAACATTCTTATGTACCGCGTCTCTATCAGCAAGGAAATATCGATTTTCAAATGACACGGGGCTTTTTTGGTGTGTCGTTATAATGCAGACAATATCAGAAAGCGAGGAACACTCCATGACAAACGCATTATTGTCCCAACGGCCGCTCGGCAGTACTGGCCTACTCATATCACCGCTATGTATTGGAGCAGCTCCACTCGGGGATATGCCAGGGACCTTTCAATATAGCACGTCGGAAGAACAGGCATTGGTGACGTTGCGCACCGCCTTCGAAAGCCCGATCAACTTTATAGATACGGCTGCAGCATACGGCGAAGGTGAGAGCGAAAGGCGAATCGGCAAGGCTATTCGAGCGAATGGTGGACTTCCGGCTGGATACGTGTTGGCTACCAAAGCCGACCGCGACTTCAAGACCGGCGACTTCAGCGGCGAACAGATCAAACGTTCCATCGAAGGAAGTCTCGAACGATTAGGACTTGATCGTCTGCAATACGTTTACATCCACGATCCTGAACATACCACCTTCGAAAATGTTATGGGACCCGGCGGACCTTTAGAAGTACTTCAAAAGTTTCAAGAGCAAGGAGTCATCGAACACATCGGTATATCCGGCGGACCGATCGATATGCTCATTCGTTATGTCGAAACGGGAGCGTTCAGCGCTGTAGAAACCCACAATCGATATACGCTGCTCAATCGAGCTGCCGAACCATTGCTTGATGTCGCTAATAGCATGGGCATCGCCGTCATTAACGCCGCTCCTTATGGCAGCGGTATATTAGCTAAAGGTCCGGAAGCATACGCTCGGTATGCCTATAGCGAAGCTCCGACACTCGTATTGGAGAGAGCGCGTATGTTCGCCAAGGTTTGCCTGGAATACGATGTTCCCCTTGCCGCTGCAGCACTTCAATTTTCACTTCGCGACCCGCGGATCGCCAGCACAGTCGTCGGCATGAGCAAACCGGAACGGGTAGCCCAGACGTTGGAGCTCGCGAATTACCCGATTGCCCCTGAGCTATGGCCGGCGCTTGATTACTTTGGCTATGATATGGATGATCCCGAAGAGAATCGATTTGCTTAGTGGGTAGGGGGGAAACATGGTCATCTAGATCGATTCGTGACCGAGCTGCTGGGGTGATTCATTGAATTGGAACAATAATCTCGTCCCTAAGAGAATGTCTTTGGGGCGGGATTTTTTAATTACTTTCATGCTTACGATCCCATGTTTTCTCTTTGCCGCGATTTACCAACGATAGTACCTGTTGCCGACTATCGAGTCGGGCATATTGATCATCACATTGCGGATGTTTAACAGCCCGCGCTTGTAACGATGGCCCCGATCGTCAACAAATTCGGCTAATAGCAGGCTGGATTTGCCGAGGGGCAGCACATCCGCTACATAGGTGTACTTGTCGTCAATGGTGATTTGCACATCGTACCGAACAGATCCGCTGCGGTTCTGGACAATCAGATCATTTTTCGTAACGGCAATGTCGGCAATCGGAATCGAGACGGATGGAACGGGGACGCCGCATCCGGTAGTGAAGACGGCAAGGCAAACGATTAGCAAGAATGAGGTAACGTTTCTCCTCGCCGGTTTACATATCCAATTCATCAGGTCTGTCTGCATCATCCACGTTCCTTTCATTTCGATTCAATAGACAAGGCAAGGTCAAAGAACAGATTGGGCGAGGCGGAGTGGCTGCGGTGCACTTCAACGGCTATGATATTGCGTCCCTTCACAAGCTTGTTCAAATGCGCTTTTAGATCAATTCTTCGAAAGAAGGAAAATTCATTCGGAAACGCAAGCGAGGATTCGGTTAAGATCCCGGTTCGAATGGCGTCCCGGGATACTTCCTGGCCGTTCAGATAAACGACATAACCGTCCTCATAGGCGATATGCAAATATAAACCGGACCAATCCTTCGGATCGCCATCCAATTCAAACGACTTGCGAAAATAATAAGTCGGGGACTTCACGGCCTCCAATTTAGTTTGAACATAAGCCTGCCGCTCCCTGTCATTCGTATGTCCCAAAGGAGCCCTGCCGGTCTTCCAGGCGGAATCATCGTATTCCGGACTGCGCCAATCGTAAGCAGGTAGTTTAACAGTTTCCGTATGCAAAGTTTCAATGATCGGACCCTCTCCCCCCACATCGATCCCTTCCGGTATGGCGAATTTGATCGCCTTGCTTCCCGGATGATAGCGCCATAAGGATTGTATGCCCACGAGCGGGATTTCCTGTTTTTGTTCCAACGTAGCCAGGCTCAGGGCATCCTGTTCCAGTTGCTCCAGCACTTGTCCCTGTTTATTCTCAGCCTTAATGAACAGCGCGTTATCATTCGCTTCAATTACCGTAATGAAGGGCGTCTCCTTCAGCTTGGACAAATCCCATACTCCCCAGCCCTCATATTCGGCAGGCACATAATCGGAAGGCTGTTGATTTACGGCCAATTTAAGGGTATAGACGGAATCGCGGATGAAAACCGCGTTAATTCCAGCGGCTCTGAACGCGTTCCATATCTCGGGAAGCTTCGGATCTTCACTCAGCCATGCAAAGTTGAACTTTTTTTTAGATTCGTCAACCGTCTGACGAATCCAATCCAACTGGCGGTCTCCCGCATCCGATAACCGGTTGGCGTTCAGGAAAAAAAAACTGGCGTTTCCGTGACTTACCGCATACACAGATTTCCCGTAACCCGGAAGCGTCTCGGCAGGCAAATGAGGATAAGCTTGATTAAAAAGGTTTTCCGTCGTAGAACCGTCATATATGGGATAAAGTTGAAACGTTTGCGCTTCCGGATGACGCTGCAGCAGCTGATGAGGCGCGGCAAAAAACGAAATGTCCCCGAATTGCTTGATCCACTCCTGGACTTCCCCTTCATGTTGGCCGAAATAACCGAATTGAAACGACGTGGACGACGGGGCGGATGACTTGGCTCCTTCCGTCGGCACGTTTGTCCAATAGAAGGAAAGAAACAGGAGACCAAAGGATACACACAGCAACAAAGAAAGTTTATATTTGGATATGATGGACATAATTAGCCCCCTCCTCCTGATCCCGGCACAGTGTTCGGCAGGATCGGCCAGCCCAGTAAGGCGTGGTAAACCGTCGGCCAGATGACGATCAGATTGGCACAAAATGCAACGGCAAATGCGATCGTCCACGGTTTCAGAGCAACCTCTTTCCGTCCGATCGTCCAGTGGCATATAGCCCATGCGGCCAACCAGACGAGCAGTCCTGCCGTTTCTTTGCCGGCATAGGGACCGATACCCCACCAACCGGGCATCCAGGAGCCCATCTTCAGTAAAATCGGGTTGGCTCTGACCGGAATGTAAACGCTCCATAAGTGACAGACCGTTGTCGTTACGATACCGAGCCATACCGAAAGCAGAACGGCAGCGAATTCGCCTGTTTTTCGTTGCTTGTGCGCTTGCACGATTTTTTCCTCCTTATCAACCGTGTTGAAAATCATACCATTCTAAGTTTCGTCAAGCCGAAACCAAACACAAATCCGATCAGCAAACAGATCCAGAATAGCGTGATCAATAAAGCGATGATCACGCTTGCCGCCGAGCCCGGTTCGAGAGTATGGCGAAACCGGCGCAATAAAACGGCCGCCGCAATTCCCAGAGGGAGCGGGTACAGCGAGACGAATTCTTTATATTCCATCACGATCAAATGTACCGCGGGGCTATGGTACAGCATCCACTCCTGGGGACCGTCCGGCGCCCGGTAAGCGATGTAGAGCCAGTTGCCGAACACGATCGTGAGCAGAACCATAAGATTCGTCAGCCAGAGCGTCCATTCCAGGCTAACCGCGGCCCCATTCTTGCCCCGCAGCATGGGATAGGCCAGATGAATTGTTTGGCAGCTCATGATGACGGTGATGGTCGCGCCCAATCCATGCAGGACGGCCATTAGCTTATGGTTGCTGAAACCTATGACATTGAACAAAGGGATTGATAAAAAAAGAAGAGCGGCTACGCTCGCTTGTGTAATCGCAAAATCTCTTGCAGTGAACAATGGTCTCATCAGCTTTCCATCTCTCTCTTTCGGGATTTACTTGATTCTTATTCGATTGATATGACTTGTCATATCGATTAAGTGTAGAGAAGAATTGTAATAGGAATGTTATGGCGATTTTAAGTAATTGTAATTATGGAAATAGTCTAAATATTTACACAAAAATTACACAGTTTTAATAGTCCTTTAAGTATAATTTGCTTGGGCAGTTTGGTACTGGGAATACCTGTTAACCGCAAACTCTTTCGTGGTACAAGAGGAAAGATGGAAGCAAATCAGCCAAAGTAGTAGCGGTGTGTCGCCGACTGGGATGCCAGAGGTGAAAGGAGGTAAAGAAGACGTTTTTAGTTTCGGCTTTAGACGGAAGAGACCGCACGGTGCGGTTTCCCGCGATTCCAACTCCTAATCAAAGTGAAGGGAAGAAAATGATGAAAGCTATGATGAAAGCTAAGTGGAAAGGTTTATTTTTGGTTCTTTGTGTTATTAGTGTTCTATTCACCATTGCTAGTTTCAGCGCGTCAGCTGCCACCAACATCATTAAAGGGCCTTATCTGCTGTTCGAAGGTTCCAACATCTCAATGAGCGTCCTTTGGCAGACGAGCGTAACAGAGTCGAACGTTATCAAATGGGGTACCGACACCACTTATTCGATGGGGCAAGCGACCGTCGGGACGTACGGTTCCGCCAACCAGCACAAGTACACCATAACCGGGCTGCAGCCGGGCACCAAGTACTACTATCAGGTAGATGGTCAGGCTGGTTCTTTCCTTACTGCGCCGGCGGCTTCCGCTACTGCCGTGAAGTTCCTCTCCTACGGCGACAGCCGCAGCAACCCAAGTTCCCAAGAGTCGGTTGCTTCCCGGGCACGTTCGGCTTATACCGCCGACCCAGCCTACCAGACCATTCTCCTGAACAGCGGGGATGTAGTTGGAGGCGATACCGAGAGCTACTGGACCTCTGAATACTTCGTTTCCGGTTCCACATACCCGCAGATGCACGCTCTCCAGGCCGAGATCCCTATGATTGGGGCAAGGGGCAACCATGAGGGTACAGGCTCGGTCTTCAACAAGTACTTCCCATATCCATACGTGGCTAACAACTACTGGTCCTACGATTACGGCCCGGTCCATTTCGCAGTGGTAGATGAGTATGCGACCTTTAC
>NZ_LMSP01000003.1:193484-253186 GCF_001429545.1 Paenibacillus sp. Soil787 | reverse complement strand
TGTTATGGCCCATGAGCCTGGGTGGGGTGCCGGCACTCATGCGAACAACACCAATGTCCAGACTGCCATCCATCCCCTCTTGAAGCAATATGGGGTACAAATGTACCTCAACGGACATAACCATAACTATGCCCGTGCGGTCGTCGAAGGGGTTCAGTACGTTACTTCCGGCGGCGGCGGCGCTCCCTTGTATGTACCAAGTCCAAGCATGCCGAACATCGTCAAAACGGATCAGTCGTTCCACTACACCGAGTTCGACGTTGCAGGAAGCACAATGACCATGACCGCCCGCCGGGCAGACGGCACGGTAATTGAAACTATATCTGTTCCCCAAGGCAGCGGTGGCGGCAACCAGTCTCCGGTGGCTAATGCCGGCCCTGACCAGATTGTAACCGATAGCGACAGCAGTGGCTCCGAAACGGTTGCCCTGAACGGGACAGGAAGCAGCGATCCGGACGGAACGATCTCTTCCTATGTCTGGAAAGAGGGGGCAACCCAGATTGCCACCGGCTCCGCTCCGAGCGTCAATCTGGCTGTTGGTACACATACATTAACTCTTACGGTAACAGATAACACTGGGGCCACTGCCTCTGACACAGTGGTCGTCACTGTAAATGCTGCCGGCAACCAGCCTCCGGGTTCATTCAGCCTTCTTTCTCCCGTAAATGGGAAAAGTAATGTATCGAAAACTCCATCCTTTGACTGGAACGATTCGGCGAATGCCGTCTCTTACAGCATCGTCGTCGATAACGACAGCAACTTCACCTCGCCGGAGATCAGCGTCAGCGGGCTGACCTCAAGTAGCCATACCTCCTCGGTCACCCTGGGGAGCGGAACGACTTACTATTGGAAGGTTACCGCCACCAACGCCAACGGGTCGACCACCAGCACGATCTTCAATTTCACCACCAGAAAGTAGTCGTATGAAGGCTTGGCCTTCAAGGCGTACTTAACGTTAAAACAGGTGGTCGCAGGGTTTTCCCTGCGACCGCTCAACTGTTTCTGACTCCCAATACAAGTAGCGAAGGGAAGAAAAAAATGAAAGCAATGAAAGCTAAGTGGAAAGGTTTATTATTGGTTCTTTGTGTTACTAGTGTTCTATTCACCATTGCTAGTTTCAGCGCGTCAGCTGCCACCAACATCATTAAAGGGCCTTATCTGCTGTTCGAAAGTTCCAACATCTCAATGAGCGTCCTTTGGCAGACGAGCGTAACCGAGTCAAACGTCATCAAATGGGGTACCGACACCACTTATTCGATGGGGCAAGCGACCGTCGGGACGTACGGTTCCGCCAACCAGCACAAGTACACCATCACTGGGCTGCAGCCGGGCACTAAGTATTACTATCAGGTAGATGGTCAGGCTGGTTCTTTCCGCACCGCGCCGGCAGCTTCCGCTACATCCGTGAAGTTCCTCTCCTACGGCGACAGCCGCACTAACGTAAGTTCCCAAGAGTCGGTAGCTTCCCAGGTACGTTCGGCTTATGCCGCTGATCCGGCCTATCAGACCATTCTCCTGAACAGCGGGGATGTAGTTGGAGGCGATACCGAGAGCTACTGGACCTCTGAATACTTCGTTTCCGGTTCCACCTACCCGCAGATGCACGCTCTCCAGGCCGAGATCCCTATGATTGGCGCAAGGGGCAACCATGAGGGTACAGGCTCGGTCTACAACAAGTACTTCCCATATCCATACGTGGCTAACAACTACTGGTCCTACGATTACGGCCCGGTCCATTTCGCAGTGGTAGATGAGTATGCGACCTTTACNCAACAAGTACTTCCCATATCCATACGTGGCTAACAACTACTGGTCCTACGATTACGGCCCGGTCCATTTCGCAGTGGTAGATGAGTATGCGACCTTTACCTCCGGCTCGGCTCAGTATAACTGGCTGGTCAACGACCTTGCCTCCACAACCAAGCCTTTTAAAATTGTTATGGCCCATGAGCCTGGGTGGGGTGCCGGCACTCATGCGAACAACACCAATGTCCAGACTGCCATCCATCCCCTCTTGAAGCAATATGGGGTACANCAACAAGTACTTCCCATATCCATACGTGGCTAACAACTACTGGTCCTACGATTACGGCCCGGTCCATTTCGCAGTGGTAGATGAGTATGCGACCTTTACCTCCGGTTCGGCTCAGTACAACTGGCTGGTCAACGACCTTGCCTCCACAACCAAGCCTTTTAAAATTGTTATGGCCCATGAGCCTGGGTGGGGTGCCGGCACTCATGCGAACAACACCAATGTCCAGACTGCCATCCATCCCCTCTTGAAGCAATATGGGGTACAGATGTACCTCAACGGACATAACCATAACTATGCCCGTGCGGTCGTCGAAGGGGTTCAGTACGTTACTACCGGCGGCGGCGGCGCTCCCTTGTATGTACCAARTCCAAGCATGCCGAACCTCGTCAAAACGGATCAGTCGTTCCACTACACCGAGTTCGACGTTGCAGGAAACACAATGACCATGACCGCACGCCGGGCAGACGGTACGGTAATTGAAACTATATCTGTTCCCCAAGGCAGCGGTGGCGGCAACCAGTCTCCGGTGGCTAATGCCGGCCCTGACCAGATTGTAACCGACAGCGACAGCAGCGGTTCCGAAACGGTTGCCCTGAACGGGACAGGAAGTAGCGATCCGGACGGAACGATCTCTTCCTATGTCTGGAAAGAGGGGGCAACCCAGATTGCCACCGGCGCCACTCCGAGCGTCAGCCTGGCTGTTGGCACTCATACAATAACCCTTACGGTGACAGATAACGGCGGCGCCACTGCCACGGATACGGTGGTCGTCACCGTGAATGCAGGCGGCGGCGTTTCCACTACCGTCAATTCCAGAGTCAATGCAGGCACAGATGATGTCGAGCAGCAGCAGACCGGCGGCACCATGTACATCACCAGCTCCGACTTGGAATTGGTATACGACACCGCGACCACTGGCAACCAGTACGTCGGAATGCGCTTCAACAACGTCAACGTGCCGAAAGGCAAGACCATTACTAATGCCTACATCCAGTTCACCGTGGATGAGGCGAACTCCGAAGCTACCAACCTGACCATCAAGGGGCAGGCAGCCGATAACCCGGGCACCTTCACCACGTCGACCTTTAACATCTCCTCCCGTGCCGCCACGACCGCTTCCGTTGCATGGAGCCCGGTCACCTGGAACACGGTGGACGCTGCCGGTGTTGACCAGAGGACACCGGACCTGAAGAACATTATCCAGGAAATCGTCAACCGCACCGGTTGGGTTCAGAACAATTCCATGGTCTTCATCGTCACCGGTACCGGCCATCGGACCGCTCGAGCCTACGAAGTCTCAGCTACAAAAGCCCCCTTGCTGGTTGTGACTTACCAGTAAGATCTGTTTGATCGCAGCATGATAAAACAGGCGGTCGCAGGGTTTTCCCTGCGGCCGCTCCATTACTCAAAGAAGAAACGAGGATATCGTCATGCCTGTACAATGGTTCAGAAGACTAGCGTCATTAATCCTGATTGCTTCATTTTTTTTAATCGCTACCCCCGTTTCTGCTCACGATTTGAATATTGGAGGGTCAAGATGGGCTATTGGCAAGGATCGCATTCTGTTCACCATTGAACTCGACCCCGCCTTGTTTCAGCAAATAAAAGGGATCAAGGAACTCGGCCCTGACCTTGACAACCCCCAAGGCGAGCAGCTCCGGGAAATGACAACCAGCATTATTCAACCTTACATTAACGAAAAGCTGTCGGTTTCCATCGATGACCGCTCTTACCCAGTAAAGGCAGACAAAATAGAGCGGGAAGGAACATTATGGAAAATATGGCTGAGGGTAAGCGATATAAATTTTGACCAGCAAGATAACAAGGTGAAGATTGATTACCGGCTGTTACTTGAAGAAACCAATAAGCAGCATGTGAATATTGGTTATATCTATTTTTCTGATGCCGATGACGACTCGGTGCAGAAGGTCTTCGATTATACCCAACCGGATTTGCAGTATACATTCGAATCCAACAATACCGTATGGGAATTCTCCGTTAAATCTAAAGCCGCCGCTTTATGGTCGAGCATATATACCTTCTTATTGCTTGGAATCAAACATATCCTAACCGGATATGATCATATAACATTCCTGGTTGCTTTAATTGTGATAGGTTTATCCAATAGGGAAGCCATAAAGATGATCACTGCCTTTACTGTGGCGCACAGCATTACTTTGCTGCTGGCGGCCATGCAGGTTGTCACTATGAACTCCAGGTTTGTCGAAAGCGTGATCGCCCTTTCCATTTGTTATGTCGCGTTGGAAAACCTGTTGGCAAAACAGATCAATTATCGATGGCTGGTAACCTTCATCTTCGGATTGGTTCATGGATTCGGCTTTGCCAGCGTTCTTCAGGAGTTCATCGCAGGAAAATCGAATCTTGTCCTTTCGGTTGTCTCGTTTAACGTCGGCGTGGAACTCGGACAGTTGATGATCTTTTTAATCATAGTGCCTGTTCTGCTGCTGATGAGGAAAAAGTTCGCTATTAGAAGAATAACCGCTGTAGCGTCCACAGCCATCTTTATTCTTGGTTCAATTTGGTTCGTCGATCGGGTATTCAACCTGCAGCTGGTACCGTTCTAATGGAGAAGTACATGAAGAAAAATAAATCACCCTATTTTTTTGTTTCAATGATGATTGCTTTAATTATCTTACTTACAAGTCCTGGTACCAGCATGGCTCAAAACAGTTCTCAGGACCTTGAACAGGAATACAGCATTAAAGCGAACCAATTCTTTGTTGACAAAAATTATGAGCAGGCGGCTTTAGTTTTGGAAGAACTTCTGGCAAAGAATCCGGATCTGAATAATGAAACGGTCTACAAGCAATTGACCCATATCTATGATAATTACCTTTTTAATTTTGAAAAAGCCTTGTCCTTTTATGAAATGTATCTTGTCCATTTCCCTGAGGGGAAATTTGCCAGTACCTTTCGGGAAAGAGTTGCTTATCTAAATGAAAGACGTTCTGAATGGCAAGCATTGCGAGATTTTAGAAAAATCCAGTTAGAAGAAGACGATATGCGCATCAAAGAAAGCCTGAAGGATGTCGAAACCATTCTTTCAAAGAATGAGAACGCAATAATTGCGCCCGAAATGCATATCTATTTGGCAAACAAATATTTTGAAACTACTCAATATCAAAATGCGAGAATGCATGCAAAAAAATACATAAACAGCTTTGATAAGGTCAGCATGTCAAGTACAGACAAAGCCCTGGCCCTGAAGTTGTATTCCAACATTCTCATTAAGCAACATAGTTACGGCAAGGCTATCAGGGCCATAGATCAGGTAATGGTGCTGGGAAATCCGGGAGAACATTTTAATTATGCAGAGAGAAAAACCAATATTATAAACCAAAGGAACATGTGGTATGGATTCATGCTTTCCCTTTTGTATTTTATATCGGTGGTAATATTGCTAATTCCCATAAAGTTTTGGCAGCATTTCAATTTGCGAAATTATGCCAGGCAGCTTATTGCGCCTTTATTACTCCTTGCCCTAACATCACTAGGTCCTGTTTTATACCTAATCATAACTGAAGAACAGATAGTCGACCTGAGGTTTTTCTTCGTCCTGTTGGGCTTATCAATCCTCTCGCTTATGATAATAAGGCTTCTTGCCCCGATGTCATTGAAAACAGGCAGATTGGTTTATGTTTTGATAAGTTGTTTGCATATGGTTGCCGCTTCTTTCATGACTTATTACATGATTGTTTACACACCGGTGTAAATGCCGTCATCCCCAAGGGCGATTTGTGGAAGTCAGAAATAGAGATCGTAAGAATGAGTGAGAAATACAGAGAAAACATTAAATTATAGTGGGAGGAAGATAAAAATGAACACTGTAATAGAGGCTGATATAGATCCTGTGGGCTGCTTAATTATGATGTTAATTTGGAATTCGGCCGTTGCAGCCACATTGATAAACATCATTTATGCCTTTATT
Organism: Paenibacillus sp. Soil787; assembly: GCF_001429545.1. Taxonomy (GTDB): domain Bacteria; phylum Bacillota; class Bacilli; order Paenibacillales; family NBRC-103111; genus Paenibacillus_E. The sequence continues at coordinate 247,202 of NZ_LMSP01000003.1, read as the reverse complement.
TTTTCAAAAAAGTAGAATTTATTAAATGAAAACTGTAATGAAAACTGATCCGGACAATTTGAATTTAAAGCGAACAAATAGGATGGAATTTCACACGGATAGCTGGAAGGAGAAAGATTCCTTCCGGCTTTTTGTCATCCGCCACGCCTAACCAAGCTTGGAACTAATGAAAGCAGTTTCTTTTACATAAACAAAATAACTTGTTAACGAGCAGATTACACTCAAATGTTAAAATTCCCTTGACTTCAACAAAAGATGAGAGCGGAGTGACAGCGTGAGAAAAACGATGTTTAAGAGAAAATGGCTCTTTATATTCGGAATGTTAAGTTTGATCGTTAGCTCGAGTGCATACGCGGCATTTTCTTTTAACCTTAAAGGAACGGATAGTGAGGAAGCTGTTTCACCTTCAATGGCATACGCCTCCATAGTGAATCAACCACGAAATTCCCCTTCTCTCATCAAAAATGGAGCTAATACAACAACAGGCTGGCAGTTGACTCCAGCAGGTAATCAAATTCCTCTCGGGAGTTTTCCGATGGGCGGCGTGCTAAGCCCGGATGGACGTTTTTTGATTGTATCGAATGATGGTGTTGCCACGCAATCTCTACAGGTTATCGACGCCTTAGATCAGAAAGTGCTGCAAACACTGTCCTATAATGCCCCCGAAGCTCTTTATTTAGGCCTCTCTTTCAGCCCTGACGGATCCAAGCTTTATGCTTCCGGCGGCGGAAATAATAAAATTCGGGTATTTCAATTTACCGGTGGGACTTTAACGGAACAAAATTCAATTCCCCTTAGAGATTCCTTTTATCCGGCAGGAGTCATTGTTTCGCCGGATGGGAAATGGCTGTATACCGCTAATAATGTAAATAATTCCGTATCTCGAATCAATTTATTGACACAAAAGATCGAATCTACCGTTTCCGTTGGAAAAAGGCCCTATTCACCTTTGCTAAGTCGAGACGGGAAAACGATTTATGTTAGTAATTGGGGAGAGAGCAGCGTAGCTGTGCTTGATGCCGACACCATGAAGCTCAAAGAGCTCATACCAGTGGGGCTTCACCCGAATGCTATTGCTGAGAATCCGCTCTCAGGCCTAGTTTATGTATCCAATTCCGATAGCGATGATATTTCAATTATTGATCCTTCCCTTCTACAAGTTATCGAAACCATTTCCGTATTGCCGTATCCCAATGCCCCTACAGGTAGTCAACCAGATGCACTTGCCATTAGTTCCGATGGAACCAAGCTGTATATAGCGAATGCCGGGAACAATGATGTAGCAGTCGTGAATTTGGACTCTGCAGGAAAAGCCTCCGGTGCACGCATTTCGGGATTAATCCCTACAGCCTGGTATCCGACCGGTGTTTTTCTTAGTAAGGATGAGTCTAAAATATTCGTGCTTAATGCCAAAGGACTGGGATCGGGGCCGAACGCGAAGCCGGTTCAATGGGTAGGAAGCATGTCGACGGGGACCTTGTCTACCATCAAAATTCCAGCGGAAGACCAGCTTCAAGCATATACAAAGCAAGTGGAATACAACAATCGGCTAGGTGGCAGCGAATCAGCCTCCCCGGCAGCGGAGGAGAAAGAATTTCCGATTCCGAGTCATATTTCGCAAACGTCACCGATTAAGCATATTATTTACGTCATTAAGGAAAATCGGACCTACGACGACATTCTTGGCGATTTAGGCAGAGGTAATGGCGACCCGAGTCTTGTGGAGTTTGGAAGAAACTTTACCCCGAACCATCATAAACTGGCGGAACAATTTGTTACGTTGGATCATTTTTATGCCGTTTCGGATGTTAGTGCAGACGGACAGAACTGGTCAACAGCCGGTAAGGCCAACGATTATGTGCAGAAAAATTGGCACGCCAATTATTCGGGCCGGAACAGGGATTACGACTTTGAAGGCGGCGGCGGGGGAGATGAGCCGAGCGGGGTGCCATTCACCCGATCGAAAGAGGGATTTCTATGGGATTTAGCTCTAAAATCGGGGATTACTTTTCGAAATTATGGTCAATTTATGCAGAACTATGATACCAAGACAAAACAATATTATCCTAATGATAAGAAAACGACTGATTTCGGCGGAAATTACGACCCTTACTACGGCGGATGGGATTTAGGCCTATCGGATATGACTCGTTACCAAGAATGGGAGAAAGAGTTTAAGAAATATGAGAAGAACGGCAATTTACCGCAGCTAGAAACGGTCTATTTGCCGGACGATCATACGGCAGGCACGTTTCCGGGATTTCGAACTCCGCAAGCGATGATGGCCTCTAATGATTTGGCACTCGGTAAATTGGTCGATACGATCAGTCATTCGATGTACTGGAAAGATACAGCGATTTTTGTTATCGAGGATGATGCACAGAGCGGCGTTGATCACGTAGAGGCCCATCGGGTTGTAGCTCTGGCTATAAGCCCGTATACACAGACCGGTCGAGTTGATAGTACGCCATATAATACGACCTCTATGCTAAGAACGATGGAATTGATTCTCGGTTTAAAGCCGATGACTCAGTTTGATGCTTCTTCCATCCCGATGTTAGGGGCATTTACCACGAATCCGGTTTTTACGCCTTATCATGTGGAAATCCCAGGATATCCAATAGACCAGCTCAACGGCGAAGATGCTCCGAATGCGGAAATTTCCAAGAGTCTCGATTTCTCCAGTCCTGACTCGGCTGATCGTGACAAGCTGAACGATGCCATCTGGCAGACGACTAACGGAGCCAAGCCTGACCCGAAAAAACATAATTAGCAACCTGCCGGCGGCTCGTGGTAACGAGCTGCCGCTGTTTATCTTAGAGGAGTTGGACAACATAATGGATTTCCAAAAGTTTCTGGATGTCAATATTAAAAAACCTTCATTGATTTCCGTGAGTTTGATTTTGTTGATCCTATGGGGGATTTATGGTGCTTTACAAATGAAAACCGATTATTTGCCCTCTATCCAAAATTCAACCATTATGGTAACTGTAAAAGCAAGTTCATTGGATGCCAATCAAGTTAAATCCTTTGTTTCCGATCCGGTGGTTCAAATATTAAGCAGTATGAAAGGGTTGGAAGCCTTGGAATCCAATTCCTTTAACGGCGGATTTTTTTGCAGCTTATATTTTCCTATCGATTATGATATGGAAAGGGCGAAATCCGATGTTCAGCAATTTCTTGCGGGTTTTAGCATGCCTATTGGTGCAGAGAAGCCTATCATTACCTTGCTTAGTACGGATGCTTTTCCCATTGCCCGAATACAATTGGAAAGTCTGACGGACGAAATGAATGAAACTCAGCTAAGAACGGCAGAGGCACATAAAATCCATAACCGTCTTCAAAGCCTCCCGGGGATCAGTGAAGTGCGGGTCATTGGTGAAGATTCGAACATCATTCATATAGATTTGGATCAGCAGGCGATGACCGAGCGTGGATTCACAATGGAAGACATCCATCAGGCTCTGGGGCAAAATCACTATTCCACCGTTTCAGGTAAATTGGACTGGAACGGCAATGCCATATCGATAAAAGTAGCGGGAACAGAAGACAGTGCTTATGACAAATTAAAGCAAATGCCGGTTCATCGTCAAGATGGTGTTCAAACCCCGCTATCTGCCTTAGCTGATGTTAAAGAGACTTTGCAAGAAGGTGCTACGTTAGTAAGATCTGATGGTCGCCCCAGTGTGACCTTCGAAGTTGTCAAACATCCTTCTTTCAATGTTTTGGATGTCACCAAGGACCTGCGCGAAAGTATCAAAGAATTGGAAGCCTCTCTGCCTGAAGGTACGCGATTACATGTTATCTATAGCCGAGGCGACAATATTCAGGAATCCATTCAGAATCTAATCCGAGAAGGGCTTTTGGGTGTCTTCTTTAGCTTAGTGAGTATTATTCTCTTTCTTCGTTCTTTCCGATTTGCAGTCATTACAGCCGTATCTATCCCCATCAGTTTGTTCGTGTCAACCGGTTTATTAAATCTGATGGGGATTTCTTTAAATCTCTTGACGATGGCGGGGTTAATAGTGGCTATGGGGCGGGTTGTCGACGATTCTATCGTTGTTGTAGACCAAATTCTGAGATTACATAAAGATTCGCCTCAGCTTCCGCAGAGGCTTATTATTTCTAAGGCCGTTAAGGATATGGCTGCTCCTGTGATTTCTTCTACGCTTACAACTGTCTGCGTGTTTTTACCGATCTTAATGACCAAAGGGATGATTAGTTCCTCGTTCTGGTCGTTTTCTTGGTGTGTTATCCTTACCTTATTGGTTTCCATGATAGTAGCATTGCTGGTCATTCCGATATTTGCTGCTAAGTGGGGAGGAATAGCTAGGCATAAAGAGACGGCCAACTGGGAACCAAGATTGCTTACATGCTGGGAATTGACAGTGAGTAAACGTAAGTTGATCGTTGGTATAAGTTTTAGTGCTCTTCTGTTTTCGCTTTTTGCAGCCCCTCGATTGCCGGTCAATCTTATGCCGACGAACGGGATAAGCGCTGTAACCATCAAGGCGGTCGGAGCGGATAGCAGGAAGGATTTGGATGGGGATGTTAAGCGGATGGAGGCCCTGCTTCAAAAGGACGCAAGGATTCAAACTCTCTCAAGCGTTATCGGCACCGATTTCACTCCACAATTCGATGACGTATTCGATGAAGGGGGGGGATGGGTAGATGTTGGGCAGCAGGCACAAATCGATGTCGTCTTAAAAAGAAAAAGCGATGAAAATTCCTTTATTCATGATATGCAACAACATATCACTTCACTTCCCCTACGTTCATCCTTTTCGATCTCCAATCGAAACATTTCCGGCGATGATGCGCGGACTACATTAAGAGTGGTAGGAGCGGACGCGGAGGCCTTAAATCGTATTGCTGATCTTATTAGCGCAAAGCTTAAGCTTGTTCCTGGAATCCGCGTTCAAGAAGCGGTAAGTGAGCAGGAAGGGTATCAAATAAAGTTGGATGGGAACAAACTCGAAAAGCTTGGTCTGCTTAAGGTAGAGATCTTACGAATGATTGCCGATATGATGCCAAAGGATCAAGTGATCCGAATGGACGGTCAAAACATTCCCGTACATGTTTCCTTAAGAAAAGATCTGAGCACCGTAGACCCGCTGCTGTTTCTCGGGGAACAAACGATCCCAACACCCGCAGGTAAATCGATTCGATTAAGTGAACTTGGCGTCTTGGAGCCTCTGATTAATCCTCCAACGATTAGAGAAAGAAATGGAAAGCCATTTTCCCTTGTAACTGTTGATATGATAAGCTCCGACATAGGCAAAGCCACCTCTCAAATGGAAGCTGCACTGAAAGAGATCGAGCTGCCGAAAGGAGTTCGAATTATTACGGGAGGAGTGTCTTCTCAGGTTCGGGAGATGATACTTGAGGCGGGCATCGCTTTGCTTTTCTCAGTTATACTAATCTCCTTAATCGTAGGCATTATGTTCAGAGGTTGGAGGGCGCCTTTATCCGTGATTGTCTCTATTCCTTTTGCTGTAGTTGGGGCTATTGGTGGATTGTGGGTGACAAATGGAGAGTGGAACTTGTCGGCGATCGTCGGTGTGTTAATGCTTGCAGGCATTGTTGTAACAAACAGTATCGTCCTAGTTGCTCAGTTGGAGAGAAATCGAAGAGCAGGAGCCGAGTTATCTGAAGCGGTAGCAATGGGGGTAATGAGACGCATCCGCCCGATTTGTATGACTGCCTGTACGACCATACTCACTTGTTTGCCGCTAATATGGGTTCCAACACAAGACACGATTGTTTCTAAAACACTTGGAGTTGTAGTAGTTGGCGGAATGTTAAGCTCGACCATTGTAACTTTACTAGTGATTCCGTTCATTTATAGATGGCTCCACAATGGCAACAATACAACAACCCATACCGAAACGGCAAAAGTTATATCTAACTTACTTAATAAATAAATCATTTACGTTGCTTCGAGTACACAACCTCAAAAAATTCTACAATACAGGGGAAGATTTGGAGGATTTGATCTCGATCGGCACCATTGGTCTGACTGCTCTTGCCATCCCTACATCGATCAATTCAGATCAGATGGAGCTCAATGTATCCTTCAGGGACAGTATATTAGCAGATCCCGGTCGATGCATCACCTGAGCTACGGCCTAAGCTGATGCTGGAGGAGCTCGGAGCTCCGCCAACAGAGGCCGTCCAGACATTCTCGAAGGGGTTGCACCACTGCAGTGGGACATGGCTCTGTTCCAATACAGTGCCATCAAGTCGCTGAAGGTTGGGCCGAACCAACTGAGGGCCAGACTTAAAATCGGTGGCTTCACCAGGATGGCAGCCGACCAATGGCTGCCTTTCGTTGATCTAACGGGCAGTTTTCTTGAATAGAAGCGTTGGATCGGAAGAGCTTAGAACAGATAACCTTCTCATTGAAGTATCTATTAATTTATGGTATAAATCTCAAGTTGAATTCGAAAGGGGGCATATAATAATGAAAGTGGGGATTGTCGGTGATTTCAGTCCAGAATATCCATCACAGACTGCTACTAACAATGCGATTCTGCATTCATCTAGTAAATTAGGGATTTCTTTCGAGTATGAATGGATTCCAACAGCTACAATAAGTAAACAAATGAATGCTATAAAGGAAACATACCAGGGTTTTTGGATAGGCCCTGGGTATCCGGATTCCGTTGAAGGTGTACTTACAATAATTCAATTTGCACGCGAAAATAATGTGCCTTTGCTAGGAACATGCGGTGGGTTTCAATACATCATTTTGGAATATGCAAAAAACAAAATGTTGCTGGAGAATGCGGGTCACGAGGAACGCGACCCACACACACTGCAATTAATAATTAGTAAACTAGCTTGCTCATTAGTTGGCCAAAAAGGGAATGTCATCGTTAATAAGAACTCGAGACTATTCGATATTTATCAGGCGGAAAATACGAACGAACAATTCAGATGTAACTATGGACTTAGTCCAGAATATGAACAACAAATTCATGAAGCCGGATTAAGAATAGTCGGAACAGATTCTGTAGGTAACCCCAGAGCTATCGAGATAACTGAACATAAGTTCTTTATCGGCACGTTGTTTGTTCCCCAATTAAGTTCCACTCCAGATTCCACTCACTGTATCGTTGATACCTTTCTAACCAGTATCTTGAAATGAGATTAAGCTCTAACGGGCAGCATTCCTATTATGAAGAAATACGAGGTTTGAGAAATAAAAAGACTCCTTGGTATGATGTTAATGGGTCCACGACGCTGGGCAGCTAACGGACGAAACCGCGGAGTCGAGTTCGGGAAGCCCATTACGTTTGAAAACACCAGGGAGGGCGTTTATGCCGAACTGAGGGAAGCAATGAAAATTCGCGATCACCTGACGACTGACCTTTGCGTAGTGCAAGCACGTGTCTATAACTGGTTAGATTGCTGTCGTTGTCATTCGATCTGAGTACGGGAAGCATTACTTTTGGCATGGCGCATGAAAATTGTCATGCGTAATGACCGAAGGCGATGCTTTTTTTTTTGCATATTCATGACTTTTAACAGATTTAGTACTCCGTCATCCTTGGTAAGATTAAGGTGCAAGAACGAGCGAAACCCTAAGGACCGAGCGCATTTAGCGATCAGAGAGCGAAAGTGATGGCGGGGAAAAATTAGGATGACGCTGCGGATTGCAACGGTATCGGTTCTGCTGGTGCTGGTGGTCGGCTCTATTTTAGAGGAAAGGATGGAATCACTGACGAAGCTGCAGTTCGCTTTAACGCAGCAGAATGAGGTCGAGTGGCCGTTCCTTGTGAGAAGCCATTACGCGGATTCCTTCCTAGGTCATGTGTTAGTTATTCGAATAATTAAACTTAAGAGGAGTGATCATGGCATCTACGATCAATAAACTAATCCGTAGGACAACCAAATAACGTTGCTAGGCTTCGCATACGTTAACTCGATAAGGAAAATGATAGTCGATGTAAGTCACGCGCATGAGCGTGCATAATGAATGTATATAGGAGGGAATGCGATGTTCGGGAACCAATCGAGATGGCCGGCCAAATGCACGGCAATACTGCTGATCGCGGCGCTTATGCTACTTTCGGCCTGCGCGCGAAACAGCAATGAGCAAGACGGCGAGCGCGCCGCCGATATCAATCCAAAGAAAGTGGCATTAACCACTGCAGGCAAATTAACGCCCGGTAAGGCGTTTTCCGACGAGGAGCTCGTCAAAGAGCTTCCGGGCTTCAAGAACGGCTACAAAGAAGCGAACGGCGTCAAGCTTCACTACGTCGAGGGCGGGGAGGGCGAGCCGCTGTTTCTGCTGCCGGGCTGGCCTGTAACCTGGTATTCGTTCCGCAATATGATGCCGGAGCTGGCCAAGTACTATCATGTCTATGTCGTGGAATACCGGGGCATGGGCAGTTCGGACAAGCCTCAGTCGGGTTATGACAAGAAGACGATGGCAAAGGATATTTATGAATTGGCGAAAGCGCTCGTCTACAAGAGCATCAACATCGCCGGACATGATATCGGAGCGACGATCGCGTACGCATATGCAGCCAACTACCCGGAGGCCACGAAGAAAGTCGTGCTGATGGATGCTTCCCATCCGAACGATAACTTCCTGAAAATCCCGATCTTGCCGCCGCCTGGCGTGTACGACGAGAGCAACCCCGAACGCCCTAAGTTCTACTGGTGGTTTGCCGTTAATACCATCCCGGGCTTGTCGGAGCAGATGCTGCAGGACAAACAGCTGGATCTCGTCTATAATTGGATTTACGATTATATGGGCTACACCAAGGATGCGCTCAGCAAGAAGGAACGCGAGGTTTACCTCGCAGCTTATTCCCAGCCCGATGCGCTTCGCGCCGGGAACGAATGGTACAAGACGTTCAGGGATGATATCGAAACGCTGAAAACGTACAAGCCGCTGTCCGTGCCCGTGCTCGGCATCGGCGGCGTGTCCGGTTACGGCATGCTGGAGCAGTTCTTAAACGAGCATGCGCCGAATTCAAAGACGGTGAAGCTGGAGAAAACCGGACATTGGATCATGGAGGAGAACCCGCAAGCCGCCATTAAGCTGTTCAGAGAGTTTTTCCGTTAAACCGTCCCTGCTGCACAATAAGCCCCTGAATCGCCTGCGGCGTGACGCCGTTCGGGAGCTTGACGTCATTTATTCGGACGACAAAAACATTCTATACAACGAAGTCGGGACTGACCTCGTAACGTGAGACAAATTAAAACACCTTCAAGTAAAATGAGCCGTGTCGTAAGATATGGTGGACAACTTGGAGGTGTTTTTGCGTTGGCAACACGAGTAAGCTATCCCGTAGAAGTGAAAATGCAAGGTCATTAAAATGAGATTAGCGTTGTGTCACCAGAAGCCGTAGTCGCCTGGATGGAGTTTATTCGCGGCGGAATGTCCGTAACTGCTTCCAACCATCGAGGACTTGTTCCGTGTTCAACCGATTGATTTCTCTTGGCAAAGAGAAGAGCCTGAGCGTAGCGATTGCATTGGTGCAGGTAAGAGAAAATCGGCTGCCGTTTTCATTGAGCTAAACCGAGGGACGGGCAGGATAACAGAATAAAGTGGGTCTGTAAGGTGAAAAATGGAAACAGAGTCTCGCTGAAGGGTTGATTTAATGAGCCATTATGAGTATGAGGTTACGTTTAAAGAGTTATATAGACTAATCGTTTTTAAAAAAGTTTGTCCCTTTTGTCAATCCAAACTAAGGCGTATTAATGAAGATGTATTAATCAAAAAGGGGTGGTTCGAAACTGAATACGTAGATACCATGTATACTTATGGAAAAATATTTAGAAGAAAAATCCATTATTGTTGTGATGTTTGCGATAAATATATTGAGTTAAGACAACTTAAAAAGAAGCGGTGGGAATAAGGTGAGCTTACTGAACTAACGGATACGTTAGTTTGATGTTGAATACATTAGAAATCAGCACATATGAAAGCACAAAGAAATATCTGTACCTGTACTTCTTTCGCGCGTTGTTGGCAATAATGACTTGTGGGAGGGATGCATATCTATGTACAATGATAAAAAAAAGCAGCGCTTCATAGATCAGGTCAACGACGACGAACGGTCCAACATCGAGCGTCTATTCGACAAGGTCGAAGTGATGGAAATGAGCTACCAAAAGGATCTTTCGGAATGTGATCTCGAAGAGCTTTCGGCAGTTTTCCATCATCTGGCGCCAGAAAGTCCGGAACGCTCCATGAAAAATAAGGAACAAGTCGAAGCATACATCGATTGGAGCATTGCTCAAGGATATAAGGCCGCGACCACCAATCCGTTTCATCCATACGGAGAGGAGTGGTGCAACCAATTTGTGACATCGTCGTAATTTTCTATTAAGCTTTTTCCTGACGGCCCACCACTACCGACTCTCACCCCCTTTTTTTAATAGGGGGTCATTTTTATTTTAGGATAAAAAAAGCATCGAGATGCAGATGATTGTTCTGCGAAGAAGCCGTATCCATCGTCGAGATGGCAAATAGTTCTTGAGGAAAATCATTCCACTAACGACAAACGATAGTTCAAACTAATCAGGGAGCAGATCGCCTCGGCAGCTGCTCACTTATAGGAGGTTTTTAAACTAAACGGGCGATAGAGATTTATTCAGGCAACTATTTGAAATAAAGATTCGTCTATATCAAATAATTGAATTCACATCGGGCGTAAAATAGGGAGGAGACTACTAAAACATAACCATAGACAAAAGCAGCTACGGCAATAAAGAAACCATGCAAATGCAAGTTACCAATAATTCCTCGCACCCGATTATGACAGGCGAATTCTTAATCATTCAGAAATTTGAGATTGTTAAATGGTATACGTTGACACTAAGTAACCTTGCTTTTCCTGCGGTCGGATACCAATTACAGCCAGGTGAATCACGAACAATGCAAGTCGGTCTTTTTCAATGGCTGCCTAAGGGAACATACCGTCTAATCAAAGAAATTAGCTTCGATGATAACGGTAAAAATGTGACAGTGAGCATCAGTACTCCTGAATTCGAGCTATAATGATTGTCAGATAGATGATCCTTACGCTAAAGGCGATCGTTTATTTAATATGAAAGCAGGACGAGGCTGCCGGCATGAATCGGCAGCCTCGTTGAAGTAACTGGCAGAAAAGCGCAAGAAGGAAACATGGTATAGGTAACTAGAAAGAAGTACAATAACCTTGTAAAGGTGCAGCATCATACACAAAACCCAAGGAGCGAATTTATGGAGATAGTCAAACATAACGATCCGCTGGTCGTATCGTTCGTGCGGGCAGTTCAAACGGGCAACTTGGATGCATTGCGTCATCTTCTGAACGAGGTTCCAGGCTTGGCCTCAAAGAGAGCCACGGATAATAAAGGGGGTTCTCGTACTACTTTGCACGTGGTTACAGATTGGCCTGGATACTTCCCAAACGCCCCAGTAATTGTAAAAATGCTAATTGATGCAGGAGCAGATCCTAATGCCCCAGCTACAGGGGGGACCTTTTCGGAGACCCCATTGCACTGGGCGGCCAGCAGTGACGACGTGGATGTTGCCGCTGCGTTAATCGCTGGTGGAGCCGACATTGGAGTGCGTGGTGGCTCCATCGCTGGTGGTACCCCTTTGGACAATGCAGTCGGTTATGGATGTTGGAACGTTGCGAGACTTTTGGTACAGCGAGGCGCGCGTGTGGACAAACTTTGGCAAGCGGCTGCTCTAGGGATGATGTCTCGCATAGAGGAACTGATGGGCTCCTATCCGGCACCTAATGTGGATGACATTACCGAGGCTTTCTGGCAAGCGTGCAGTGGGGGCCAACGTCGTGTTGCCGAATATCTCATCTCTAAAGGAGCCGACATAAATGGGGTCCCTGGTTACACGGATCAGACGCCACTCGATGCGGCGGGCAGTCTCGACACTCGGAGAGATACGTTAGTTTCTTGGCTTAAAAGCAAAGGTGCCAAGTCGTCAAAAGAGTGAATAGCGTAGTTTTTTGCAGATTGGAATAAGCCTGTGGTGGAGGCGATCATTCGTTAGAAAGAACAGAAGCGGAACGCCTTCTTTAAGCAACTATGAAGAAAAATAGTCAATAAAAAAGAAGTTCAGCTTGGGTTAGGTCATTATGCTAACGGAAACGATAGCTGAATAAAGACATGTCTCTGTTAAAAATCCCGAGCAAATTCATGTTGGTCAGAAAGTTTATCTATCTGATTGAACAAAATGAACAAGTCCATATTGCGCTAACGGCGAACGTTAGTTCAACAAGTCGTCTGATTTTATTTAATTTGTCAGAAGTACTTCAAAACTAATTTGTAATTGAGACAATTTGGCCGATAATCTACTTCAAAACTTTATTTGTCATTTTGTTTTCACCAAAAAAGCCAGAAAACTTTTGAGTTTGCTGGCTTTCTGCACTTCAAAAGCAATTTGTCTCCCAACAATGTTTGTTGGATGACAAATTGGTTTTGAAGTAGACAATAAACTTTTGAAGTGACAAATAAAGTCTTGAAGTAACAAATAAAGTCTTGAAGTAACAAATTAAGTTTTGAAGTAAAGTAGGCGTTCACTCAATCTATTGGGTGAACGCTTATTACATTTTTTTCTATGATTCCCGTTAGCGTCGCATCCTGCATAGGGTGTGTGGATTGAAATATCTAACACCACCTTAACATCCTGCCATGTTTCTTTGGGTCGGATTAGGATGTGCTATTCGATTTTCAATTGAATACTTCTTTTTGACAGGTCCTACAGTTTGCGAGTTTGTTAGACATGTTTGATTTCTCCTTTCCAATGGACTGGCTTTTGCGTGTGAAAAAATGAGCAGCACGAATTTTGGGGCGAATGAGGTCAAACTTCAAATCTCCATGTTGGCGTACAATTTTAATAACTGGTTTCGCCGTCTCAACTGATGATAATTTTAAACATTCTGATGCGATTATTTAATTCTGCCGCAGCAGTAGTTCATTTACAATAAAAGCATCACAAAGATTGGAGGCTTGAGAGAGATGGATGCGAAAGCTCATGAATTGAAGTCCAAAATCCCTGAAACGATAATCGTGAAAAAAGAACGTATAAAATGGATGCCTTACTGGTTTATCGCACCTTCTGTGTTATTGATTGTTGCTTTCTTATTCTACCCTATGCTTAATGTCTTCTATTATAGTCTGCAAAATTACAACCCAGGCAAACCTTACTATAACGGTTTCGCAGGTTTCGATAATTTTGTAACCGTATTCACGGATGATCCGCTATTTCTGCATAGCCTGGGGATTTCTCTAAAGTGGGTAACGTCGGAAGTGGTGCTCCAGCTATTTTTTGGCTTGCTGATCGCGCTGGTGCTTAATCAAACGTTCAGGTTTCGTTCTTTTTTTCGTACCGCCGCCATTATCCCTTGGGCCATTTCCGGCGTAATTACGGCTACAATGTGGTCCTTTATGTTCAGCGAGCACATCGGATTGTTGAATGACATACTGACTAAGGCGCATTTGCTTCATTCTCCGGTTGCCTGGTTAGGGGATACCGAATGGGTCTTTTCTTCCGTCGTTTTGGCGGAGTTGTGGAGAGGGATTCCTTTTTTCACGATCACGATGCTCGCTGCACTTCAAACTATACCCCAAGAGTTGTACGAATCGTGTACGGTAGATGGAGGGGGCCGATGGAAAGCTTTTTTCCACATTACGTTGCCTTTCTTGAAAAACTCTATTATTTTATCAACGCTGCTTCGCGCAGTTTGGGAATTCAATAATGTCGATTTAATTTATGCTTTAACGAATGGCGGGCCTGCCGATCATACGATGACCATGACGATGTATGTAGCTAATCAAGCGATTGTGGCGCAAAATTTCGGATACGGCTCGGCATTGACGGTTGTTGCCTTCTTTATCCTCATGCTCTTTGCCATCGTTTATTTAAAAATCAGCGGTTTCGGAAAGGAGGACAAATAAATGATCAAAAGATTGGATCGGGCGGCAACCCTATATGTTCCGCTGCTGGCCGCCATGCTGTTTACCCTGTTGCCCTTTTTTTGGACAATTGTGACTTCGCTTAAGAAAGAAGCGGATATTAACAAGCTGCCTATCAAATATTGGCCGAATCCGACGACGTTTGAAAATTTTAAAATGGCCTGGGACACGGTCGGGTTTTCCGTTTTTTTTAAAAACAGTCTAATCGTTTCGCTTTCAACCGTCGTTATTGTCCTCGTCCTTTCCATTCTGACGGGATACGCATTAAGCAGATTCCAATTTTACGGGAAACGGGCGTTTCTTCTCTTGTTGCTTTGCACCCAATTCATACCGGGAGCGATGCTGCTTATTCCGCTGTTCCTCATTTTTAAAACGCTTGGAATGACCAGCAACCTGCTCAGTTTAGTGATTACTTACAGCACTTTTCAGCTTCCATTCAATTCCATTCTCATGAGCGGATTCGTTTCGAACATTTCGGAGCAGCTGGAAGAGGCGGCGATGGTAGACGGATGCAGTCGGCTTAAAGCGGTCTTCCTCGTCATCTTCCCTATCTTGTTGCCGGGTATTGTTGCCACTACTGTGTTTACGTTCATCGGGGCATGGAACGAATTTCTTTTCGGGCTGATGCTGATCAATAAACCGCATTTTTTCACGCTTCCAATCGGATTGAGGTACATGCAAGGGGAATTTAATATGGCTTACGGCGCATTGGCGGCCGGAAGCGTCATTTCGTTGCTGCCAGTCGTCGTGTTATTCGCATTTGTTCAGAAATATATGGTGCAAGGTATGGCCGCTGGCGCAGTGAAAGGGTAATACTAACGGATGTATTCCTGATCAGGGATTCGTCATATATAATAATATTGAAAGCGGGGAAATTACAATGAAATGGATGAAGCTGTTAACGATTGCTTCAGGTCTCACAATTGTACTAGCTGGTTGCGGCACAAGCACGAATAGCCAGAGCACGCCGGCTGGCAGTCCGGCAGTCGGAAGCAAGGCGGACGCCGGTGGCAAACAAGCCAAGAGTGACGGTCCGGTCACAATTACGTTTTGGGATGATAACGCAGGTCCTAACCGCACTCCGTATTATCAGGAAATTTTCAAAAAGTTTGAGCAAAAATACCCGAATATTCATGTGGAATATGTCGGTGTCCCCCAGCAGTCGTACAAACAAAAGTTCGATGTGGCGATCGCTTCGAACGACATGCCCGATGTCGGGGCAGTGGGCAATCAATTTGTGTCCGATTTTGCCGCGAAGGGAGCCTTGCTGCCCTTAGACACTTATTTTGATAAATGGGAAGAAAAGGACAAGATGATTCCGTCTATCATGACGTTCGTTCGCTCATTAGTTCCAGATAAAAAACTGGATATGCTGCCAAATACGCTCTTTATGGATTTATACTGGTACCGTGCGGACATCATCAAACAAGCCGGTTTGAACCCGCCTGCTACATGGGACGACTTCTTTAAAGATGTAGACAAATTGACGGATCCGGGTAAAAATCAGTTCGGTTACGGCATGCGCGGCGGTACAGGAAGCATCAACCAATTGACGACCGCGATGTATGCTTACTCCGGTATCACCGAATATTTCGACGGCAACGGCAAGGCGACCGTAAATGATCCGAAAAATGTAGAGTTTATGAAGAAATTCGCGGCATTGTACAAAAAAGATACGGCAGTCAGCGACATTACCAACGGCTACAAAGAAATGGTTGCTGAGTTTAACAGCGGCACCGCAGCCATCATCCAGCATAATTTCGGCTCTTACAACGATAATCTAAAGTCTCTCGGCGCGGATAAATTCGCCGGCGTTCTTTTGCCTAAATCTATGAACGGCAAGCGGGTAACGGTAACCAACCCGAATGGATACAGCGTTTTCAAAAGCACCAAACATCCAGAAGAAGCATGGAAGCTCGTCAGTTTCCTGGCTTCCAGCGATATTCAGACTTATTGGAATCAAAACATCGGCCAGATGCCTACCAACCAGGATTCAATGAACAGCGACTACGCGAAGAATGCCCAGCATATTCAGGACGGTGCCAAAGCATTGGCGGACAAAGATACGATCGTGCTGAAAGTACCGATCTACTTGCCTGATTATGCAGGAATTCAAACGCAGCAGTTAGAACCTAATCTCCAAAAAGTGCTTTCCGGTGCCATGACGGCGGAAGATTTCTTGAACGGTTGGGCGAAGGCGATGGAAAAATCGAACGAAGATTATAAAAAGGCGATGAAAAAATAGGAATCCGCAGGCAGCCCCTCTACAACTGGGAAACGTGATACAATAGCAGTGGAGGGATAAGCATGAGAGGAACGCGTTCAATTCAATCAACAATTCTGTGGCGGCTAGTTCCCGGATTAATCTTCTTCGTAGTCACAACCGGCATTACATCCTATGTACTGTCAGCTGAACAATTAAAATCCAATGCCTACGCCAATATTAACGATACTGTATCTCAATCCAAAAATTATTTGGACGACCGTCTCGGTGTTCTGCTGTCGGCGGTCGTCGCCATGTTTAATAACAACTACAATAACACGGATCTGGTGCAGTCATTGATCCATTCCGACAACCCCGACTTTGCCGCGGGTCCAATTGATTATATCGTCTGGAACCAGTCGCTCAATCAGTTCTATTCGTACGATAATTATGATATGGTTGATTCTGTTGTGTTATGGTACAACAACGGAAAAATCGCGTTAGCGAGAACGGATCATATATTCAAGCCTCTACACTTTACGGTTATGCCTTATTTGAATCGTACGGAAGGCTCATTAGCCACTGTTTTTTGGAAAAACCTTCATGACCGGGATATTCAGTATAACAGCGAAAATGACTCTAAAGTGGCGAGCATTTACGAGTGGGTCGGGCAAAATCGCACAGACCCGAAGGGCGTGTTTATCGTCAATATCAAGGCGGATTTTTTCAAGAAAATATTGAGCTCTCCTAAAATCAGCGATAATGGATACCTACTTTTGGCAAGTCCTGACGGACTTATGCGCTTCAAGACGGTGAGCGAAAAGTATGAGCTTGATGACGAACAACTTCGAAAGCGTTTGCAGGAAACGCCGAGCGCCTTCGGCAGAATGGAAATGCGCAGTAAGTACGGTTCGAACATGACCGTCATTTATGATACTCTCGGTGCAAATCACTGGAAACTCGCCGCTGTTTTTCCGGAAGAAGAAGTATTGAGCAAAGTGAACAATATTAAGTATTTAAATATTTTGGTCATTGCAGGGGCTGTACTGTTTGCCATCTTATTCTCAACGCTGCTAACCAGATACATTTCCAAGCCGATTAAACATTTGATTAGGCAAGTCAATCGGATCGAGGAAGGCAATCTGAACATCTCCGTCAAGGAATGGCCGCAGAACGAAATGACCGTTTTAAACTACGGATTGAAAGATATGGTTGAACGAATTCAAATGCTTCTCCAGCAGGTCAAAGATGAGCAAGAGATGAAAAGACAAATTGAAATATCTCTTCTACAGGCGCAAATTCAACCGCATTTTTTATATAACACCTTATTTTCCATTAAACAACTTTGCGATTTGGGTGAAGCGAAAGAAGCAGGAAGGATGATAACTGCTTTATCTACCTTCTTCCGCATTTCGATCAGCAAAGGTCAAGAAGTGATTTCTATTGCCCAAGAGCTGGAACAAGTGCAAACATACTTATTTATCCAGCAGATGAGGTATGGAGATGCTTTCCAATACAAGATCGATGTCGAGCCGTCGCTTCTAACATGTACAATTGTCAAACTTACTTTACAGCCCATAGTAGAGAATGCCATCTACCATGGGATCAAGAAGAGCGAGCATCAAGGTTGGATTCAAATTAGCGGTTACTGCACGGATGGAGATATTTATCTATTTGTGGAAGATAACGGTGTTGGATTGGAAAGCGAAAAAATTGCAGAGCTCAGAGCGGGTTTATCGGATACTGGTCCGGTGAAAGGCGGTTTCGGGGTTGTCAACGTGCACAAGCGGCTGCAGATGAATTATGGATACAATTATGGGTTGCATTATGAAAGCGAGCCTGGGAAGGGAACGCTTGTTACGATCAAAATTCGCAAGGTCCCAGAACAACCGACCGGCTGAGGGGGAATACCGACATGTATAACCTAATCATTGCGGACGACGATGTTATCATTCGGAGAGGTTTGAGCAAAAACATAGATTGGGAAGGCCACGGGTTTGATTTGTTTGGAACAGCAGGAACTGGTAAAGAAGCCCTGATGCTAGCGGAAAGTCGGAAACCTGATATCGTCATCACCGATATTCGCATGCCTCATATGGACGGGCTCGAGTTAACGGAACGACTAATAGCTAAATATCCGGATGTAAAAGTGATTCTCATGACAAGCTTCGAGGAGTTCGAATTTGCACAAAAAGCTTTAAAGTTGAAAGTATTCGACTATATCTTAAAGCCTTTCGAGAACGAGACCTTATTGGATACCGTTAACCGGGCAGCCGCTGAATATCGTCGGGAAAAGACAGTGCGAAAACAAATATTCGAAAGCATGCCTCTGCTGCGGCAGTTGTTCTGGGAACATTTGATTTCCGGACGTTTCGAAGAAACGGAACTAGCTAAGGAATCCGAATTTCTAGGAATTGATTTACAGGCTGTGCACTTTGCAACGAGTGTTATCAAAATTGACGACTACCAATCTCCAAAAATCCGCAACCGCTTCGGACAAGAAATGTTAAAGTTTTGCGTAGGCAATATAATTGAAGAAATGATTGGGCACCTGGACAAATGCTATGTTGTTCATTATGACGGAGAGGAAATTGTCCTTCTTTTCGGATCGTATGATGTGCCTATGACTATGTTGCATGAGATTCATGCTCTCATGGAGGAGATTCGGGAAAACGTGGAAAAGTTTTTGAAAACCACGATTACGGTGGGGGTCGGTCCAGTTTACGAACGACCGCTTTCCCTCTATCAATCTTATACGGAAGCGAAAGCAGTGCTCGAATATCGTCATATAACTGGAACTAATCAGGTACTGATTGCGAAGGATGTCAATTTACAGCCGGAAGTCGAGACAATCAGCGTACAGGGCTTGGAAAAAGAACTACTGGTCAAGGTGAGGTTGGGAATGGAAGAGCCTGCCTTATCTATCATAAATCAGCTGGAACAAGAAGTGCTGGACAGAAAATTTGTCCCTTTGCAGCAACTGCATATATTAGGGACCGAAATCGCGCTTCTTCTCTATCGGGAGTTTTGGGAATGGATTCATACGCCGCAAATGGAAGAACGTTTCGGTGGATTTACACACTTTTGCGCGAATCTGCAAATCATGACAACGTCCAAGGAAATATTCGCAACCATTCGAGATTTCACTGTTGAACTCATAGCAGAAATATGCGCTAGACGCGACAGTCATCAAAAGCAGTTGCTAAACAAAGCATTTCAATACATTGAAAGCAACTACACCCAGGAAGAATTGTCGCTGCAGGACGTGGCGGATCATGTGAATGTGAGCTCTGGATATTTGAGTGCCGTTTTTAAGAAGGTAGGAAATACTTTATTCTCCGATTACTTACTGAAAACTCGGATGAAAATGGCCTTAAATTTGATGAGCAGAGAAGACTGTAAATCCTATGAAATCGCCTATAAGGTAGGATTCAGCAATCCCCAATATTTCAGCGTCTGCTTTAAGAAATACACAGGCTTCTCGCCATCGGAATACCGAAGCGGTTCGTCGGCGCGAAGACTTAGTGAGTAATCTTCTGGCTGACGGAATACGTGCAGTGTGCGATAACGGAGGAAATTAATAAGACCGGGACTCCAAGATATATAAGGGGTTCCGGTTATTTTGTTTTCAAGTAATTGAGCAATAGTATCGACCGATTAGTAATGATATGATATATTCGACAATATTTGATACGGTTTCGAAGCTGTAAATCAATCAAGAGGGTGAAACGAATTGATGATCGGTATGGGGGCATTCAGAAATTTCCTTAAAAAGAGGGATCTCCTCGTTAGAATCATTTTGTCTTATGTGATGATTGGATTGCTCTTTATCGGTATTTTCGCGTATGTGGTCGTCAATCAAGTTTCCAAAAATTTGACGAAACAAATTTTTGAGCATACCGAATCTGCGGTAAACCAATCCTATAATACGGCCGATCTTTTGCTGACAAACACATATAACGAAATATCCGAGGAATTTTTGAATAATGATCTGTCATTCAACTTGACAGGTGATTTGTTGTTCAACGCTATGTACGGCCGTTCTTTTACGCCAATAGATACAGGTCGTATCAACAAAAAGCTGAACGGAATGATTGCTTCCAATCCGCTAATTTCATCTATTTATGTCTACAACTATAACGCAGGTATCGTATTTTCTTCGATCACGGCTGTCAGTCCTATCGCTGATTTCTTCGATAAACGAATGACAGAAATGCTGCAAAATAAAGATTTGTTCAAACTCGGAATCTTCATCCCGCGCAAGGAGCACTTCAAGCTGCCCGGAACGGAGTTCGATAAAAATTTAATTAGCATCATCTATTCAAATACCAAAAGAGATGGTAGTCCGGATGGTATCATGGTTGTGAATCTGGATCAGCAGGTGTTGCAGGACCAGGTAAGCAGAGGTGATCGGAACGAATTCCGAAAGGTTTTGATCATTAACGACCAAGGCGTGATTATTTCACATCCAGACAGCGCATTAATTAACGAAAACGTATCTAGCCAGTCCTATATTGATAAAATTCTTCATGACCCCACTAATACCGGAAGCATGGTGGACGAAGTTGGTAATAATAAAAGTCTGATCACCTACGTGAAGTCCGATCGATTGGGTTGGACGTTTATTGGAGTTGCGGAATATGAGGGCCTGCTTGGAGAAGTTACGGCTTTGAAAAAATTTATTCTTTGGGTCACATGCGTTTTCATTCTTCTGGTCGGGGTGACAGGTTTATTTTTTACGAAGATGATCTATACGCCAATTCATCGGTTGATTCAACGGATTCGACATACCTCCATTCAGTCGAAGGAACAGAATCAAATGAACGAATATGACCTGCTGACCGAATCTTTTTCGTTATTTGAAACCCAAATTGATTCCTTGCAAAGCGACGTAAAGAAATCTATGCATGTTCGCAAACAGCAATTTCTTCGCGACTTATTGAAGGGGACCGTAGGGAAAAACGGAGAGGAAGTCGGAATTGTCTTCGATAATGACAACTTCATCGTTTGTGTCCTTCGAATCGACGGATATAAGGACTTTTCGCTGAAATACGATCATATGGATATTTCCCTCTTTAAATATGCCATCGCCAATATCGCGTATGAGGTGATGGCCTCGGTTTTCCGGAACGAAACGGTGGATGACGGTCACGATGCGGTTGCGATCATTGTGAATGTTCCAGACGGAACCTATGAAGATGAGCTTCGTATTGAATCACTTTTGGAAGAAGTTCAGCAGCATATTTCAAGATTCCTCAAGATTACCGTTACCGCGGCTTACGGACCTCCCGTCGAAGATGAGGATCAGATCGTTTACGCGTGGAATGCCGCTTACAATGCTTCCCATTTCCGTTTAATTTACGGGACGAACAGTTTGATTTCCTATCGGAAAGACATATCTGACGGGTCAACTGTTTATGAATATCCCGCGGCGCTGGAAAAGCAGATCATGGATGGGCTGAAAGCGGGAGATGTAGACCGGTTGAAAGAAGATGTTTCCGAATTCGTCAGGGCTATTCATGGATACAGTTATGACGAAATGATGCTGGCATTGAACCAGCTTCTGGTAATGACAGTTCGAACGGCTAAGGATATGACGGATACGGAGCGGGATGACGTCCATTTGGCGCTTCACAGCGGGCAGCTTCACCTTATGAATTGGGACACGATAGAGCAAATCGAAGCCTGGTACGTTGATTTATGTGAAAAGGTTATCGCTCTTCGGGAGCGTCAAGCCACAGGCAAAAACAGTAATGCCGTTGAGAAAATGCTGGCCATTATCCGCGAGAGGTTCACGGATATCAATTTAACTGCCGATTCTTTGGCCGAACAAGTCGGGCTTTCAACGAATTATGCGCGGAGAATCTTTAAAGAAGCAGTCGGCCAATCGATCTCCGGCTATATTGCCGAGCAGCGTTTCCTGAAAGCACAAGAATTGCTGGTCACTACCGATCTTCCGGCCAACCAGATCTGTGAATTGATCGGATTCGAGAACGTTAATTATTTCTATATCTCTTTCAAAAAATACTGCGGGAAAACGCCAGACCATTACCGGAGGATAAAAAATAATAACGAATGAGAGGGGGAATGAAGGATGAATGGAAAAATGATTCGGGCTGTATTGGTCGGAATGACAATGCCCTTAATTCTAGGCTCCTTGGTAGCGTGCAGCAGGGAAAAAACCACAGATTCGGGCACGAGCGGCAGTCCCGGGGCTTCATCCGCTTCCTCACAGACAGCGCCGGTAACCTTGAAGGGGATGCTGTTTAGTGAGGCTCCCAAGGATCTGCCGGTCGTGCTCGAGGAATTTGAAAAGCAAACGAAGGACCAGCTAAATACAAAACTAAGTATTGAGTGGAATACGATAGCCGATCACAAGCAAAAGGTCAAACTAAAGATGGCGACCGGCGAAGCTGTTGATTTCATATTCGATGCCCCATGGATGGGTATTATGTATAATATGATCAATCAAGGGGCATACGCCCAACTGGATTCATATTTCAACAATGACCAATACCCCGGTCTGAAAAAAGCATTTTCCAAGGAGCTGTTGGAAAATAACAAGATCAACGGGCACATCTACTCTATTCCGATTGTCGATATTTTAAAAGACGTAAGCGTTGTCGTTTTGCGAAAAGATCTTCGGGAGAAGTACGGGCTTCCGGCAATCAAGTCTTACGATGACCTAAAGAAATTTTATGACAAGGTGTTGGAGAATGACAAAGATTTATCCCCCGTTTCAGGTATGATAGGCTTCTCCGATTTCCTTGAGACCGAGTTTGAGAATCCGAATGTTTTCACCATGAACCTGACGACCGGCGACGATTGGTTCGTATCTCTATCTCCGGATGGCAAGAAAGTGGAGGGGCTTGCGATTGTAGGCGATCCAGACTCGGAACTGGCGAAATTCCCGGCTCCATATAACACGAGAGCGAAGCTGTTCGAGAACTACTATCGTTATGCTGAGTGGAGCAAGTACCAGCCTAAGGATGTATTAAGCCAGAAGATGGATAATTTATGGAAAGCGGGGAAATTGGCTTCGACCGGATGGTTGCCGGTAAGCTTGGCTCCCCAATCAGAGGCAGACTTGAAGAAAGTATTACCGAATGCAGAAACGGAGATTTTTATCTTATCTAGCTGCGCTCGAAATTTTGCGAAAAATTGTCTGCAAACCGATTTCCGCGCCAACAACTCCATTGTCATACCGGCCAATTCGAAAAACATCGACCGTACGATGGCCTTTTTTGACTGGTTGTTTTCAAGCAGGGAAAACCATGACTTGTTCCAGTACGGTATTGCCGGCAAGCATTGGGAGCCGATAGGCAACGATCAATATAAAGAGCTTGAGCAAATAGATCATTACCGATTTCCCGGCTATGAATTGACTTGGAATCTGAACTATTTCAGGATGAACACGGACGCTCCCGACGAAGTGAAAAAAATATGGGCTTATGCGTCAAAGCCGGAATCCTATAAGAGGAAGAAGCTAGCCGGCTTTATATTCAATAACGAAGCGGTGAAATTGCAGTTGGTTCAGGTTCAACCCAAATTTGAGGCCTTCAACGAAGTTGCTCATGCAGGTTTGGCCGGAAATGGAGCGGACTTTGACGCAGCTGCCAAGAAGATCAATGAAGAGCTGCGAAGTCTTGGACTTGAGCAGATCCGCGCGGAATTAAAAAGACAAATCCAAGAATATCTAGATAAAAACGCGAAATAACTGTAAAACTATGCAAAAAAGGACATGATCATTAACGATCATGTCCTTTTTTGCATGTAAATGACAGCAAAATGATGTTTATGATGAAAATTAATGTTGGTAAACCACACATAATTAAAGTCAGCACCAAAATTTAATCTGTTTAGTTAAGACCCGAACTATCATACTTCTAATTGCTAGGGATTTACTTGAGATCAAAAATTCGTATTGGTATACGTGAAAAAGGAGGCCAAATTAATGAAAGACGCAACAATCATTCCAAGAAAAATTGAACCAATTACTATTAGACGTAAGTCTGGTTCATTTATACAGGAGATCCGCAAACATGGTCTATTGTATCTCTTAACCATCCCGGGCATTCTGTTAATCTTCGTATTTTCTTATTTGCCCATGGGCGGAATCGTGATCGCATTCCAAAACTTTAATGCGATCAAGGGGATAACGGGAAGCGAGTTTGTCGGGTTAAAGAATTTCGAATTTTTTTTCCAGTCCAGTGAAACGATTCATGTCATCTGGAATACGCTTTACCTCAATGTATTGTTCATCCTGTTCGGAACTATCACTTCGGTTGGCATTGCCGTCATTCTGTCGGAGCTAAGAGGCGAATGGTTTAAGCGTATCACCCAATCCGTCGTCATTCTGCCGAGCTTTCTCTCTTGGACAGTTATCGCTAGTTTCGTCACGGTTTTGCTTACCAACGGCGGCTTGTTGAACAAGACGCTGGAATATTTCGGCTTCGAATCCATTGGGTTTTATTCGGAACCGGCCATTTGGCCATTCCTTCTGGTTTTGATCAAAATTTGGCAAGGAGCGGGTTTCGGATCGATCATCTACCTTGCCGCTATCACATCAATTAACCCGGAGATCTATGAATCCGCCTCTATGGACGGAGCCAGCAGGTGGCAAAAGATTTGGAACATCACGCTTCCGCTGCTAAAGCCGACCGTCATCCTGCTCACGATACTCGCTATAGGCGGCATATTCTACGGAGATTTCGGTATGATTTACGGACTAGTCCAACGTAACGTATTGCTGTATGCAACAACGGACGTCATTGATACGTACGTTTACCGCGCCTTGGTGGATTTGGGGGACATAGGAATGGCGTCGGCCGTAGGCTTCTTCCAATCGTTCATCGGTTTCATTCTTGTTATCTCCGTGAATCAACTGGCCCGCAAGTTCAGCCCAGATTCGGCGCTCTTCTAGAATTCAACGAAAGTTGGTGCAACCATGATTAAGGAAAGTTACAGTGATCGCGTATTAAAAGTGTGCTTCTACGTCTTTATGGCCTTGTTCGCGATCTATTGTCTTATGCCGTTTTTAACGGTCATCAGCAACTCGCTGACGACCGAGGACTCGATTGTCAAAAACGGGTTCTCCATTTTTCCGCGCGAGTTCTCGTTGGAAGCCTTCAAGCTTATTTTCAAAGACAGCACGATTTATAGAGCTTACGGCGTGACCATTTTCGTTACCGTCGTCGGCACATTTCTTGCGATGCTGGTGACCTGCGCGCTCGCCTATCCGCTAGCTGTAAGGGCGCTTAAATATAAAAACTGGATCAATTTTTATGTTTACTTTACGCTGCTGTTCAATGGTGGATTGGTTTCCAGCTACCTGTTGATTTCCAAGTATTTAGACATGAGAGACTCCATCTGGGTGCTGATTATCCCCGCGCTGGTCAGCCCTTGGAACATGTTTCTACTGCGAAACTTTTTCAAGTCGATTGACGAATCGCTGGCGGAATCCGCCAAAATGGACGGTGCCAACGACATCTACATTTTTTTCAAAATCGTGCTTCCCATATCGCTGCCTGCTCTTGCAACAATCGGTCTCTTCTATGGACTCGGCTTCTGGAATAAGTGGTTTGAAGCGTTGTTGTATATAGATGATGCGCATAAGTTCCCGCTGCAATTTTTAATCCAACGGATCAATAGCAACCTCGCATTCGCAACTCAGTTAGCTTCGAAAGTTAACTTGACCAATTACGTTCTGCCGACTTTAACCACAAGGTTGGCGACGACCGTTGTAACGATCGGACCGATTATTTTCCTGTATCCGTTCCTGCAAAAGTATTTTGTTAAGGGACTTACGGTCGGCGCCATTAAAGGATAGTTTTGTTCGGCTGAACCCGTCGAAGGGCGGTTTAGTATATAACATGCAAGCAATATAAGGGAGGAAAACAGAAATGAAACGTAAGCTCAAAAGTGTGTCTCTGCTGCTTCTTGCGACCATGATGACAACGGTTGTCGCGGCGTGCAGCAAATCGGGCGAAAGTTCTCCAAGCAGCACCGCCAGCAGCGCAGCTCCGACTGCCGCTGCAAGCAAGACCCCAGATCCAGGTACGCTAAAGGTGATGCTCTTCGGAGAAAAACCGGCCGATATGGACAAGGTTCTTGCCGAGTTCGAGAAACGGACCAAAGACACCCTCAATACCAAGCTGGATATCTCATTCGATGTGTTTGAACAGTACAAAACGAAAATGAAATTGAAAATGACAGCAGGTGAAGATGTCGACTTGATGTTCGATGCCCCATGGGCGAACATGGTGCCTAACATCAGTCAAGGCTATTATCAGGAATTAGACCAATATTTCAATAATGATGCCTATCCTGGTTTGAAGAAAGCGTTCACTCCTGAATTCCTCGAATCCAACAAAGTTAACGGGCATATTTATGGGGTTCCGATCACCAATGCATTCTCTGATATCGAAGCGGTCTTCATCCGCAAAGATCTTCGCGAGAAATATGGATTGAAACCGATTCAAAGCTATGACGACCTGAAGGTTTATTATGACAAAGTCAAGGAAAACGATCCGAAAATGGTACCATATCCTGGCGGGCGAGACGGTTGGTACAGAGTGTTCCAGAACTTTAAGGACAAACAGACCAATTTCCGTTCGAACCCTTACGATGTAGGCGGAACAAGTACTCCGTTTAATATTGTCTTGTCCCAAGATGGGAAAAAAGTGCTTGGTGCCACGACGATCGGCGATCCAAATGAGGATTATGCCAAGCTCCCTGCTCCGTTCAACAATCCAGACTATTTTTACAATTATTTGGACAAACGGGTAGAATTTAGACAATACCTTCCAAAAGATGCCGGGGCAGCAGCTGCTGGAGCAGCAGCTGCCGGTGTGGTATCGGCTTCTGATGAAGGCAACCTTTCCAATGCTGCGAAAAAACTTGCCGAATGGAAGAAGGTTGATCCTAAAGCAGAGATGGAAATTTTCGTTTATAACGATGCCGCCCGCGATATGAAGCCCGGCGCTATCGGAACGGACCACAAAGCATGGAACTTCCTTGTCGTACCGAAGAATTCCAAAAATATCGATCGTACCATGAAGTATCTCGATTGGCTCTATAGCAATCCAGACAACCATGATCTGTTTGAGCTCGGCATCGAAGGCGAGCATTGGACCAAAGACGGCGACGGCAAGTATAAGGGTACGGCAAACTCCAAGAACTATGTGTTTCCGGGGTATGAATTGAGTTGGAACCCTTCGTTGTCCCGCGTCAACAGCGAGAATGAAGCGGAAGTGCTCAAATATATAGCTTACCAATCCAAAAACGAATCATATTACTCATTAGCGCTCAGAGGCTTTACATTCAACTCAGAGCCGGTAAAAACCGAAATGGCGAAAGTACAGCCGAAATACGATGTATTAAAAGGAATTGTAGTATCAGGTCTAGATCCGAATTGGAAACAAAATGCGGCTGAAGTTAACAAAGAGCTTCGCTCGCTTGGTCTTGAGAAAATTCGGGCTGAATTGCTGAAGCAAGTTCAAGCTTATCTTGACGCAGGCGGCAAATAAGCAGGTTGGCAACAAAGCCGGCGTTAGGACAAATCCATTTTGCCTTCGCCGGCTGTTTTAAATAGAAAACACCTTGCGCATCGCGACAGCACATATGATCCTTACAGAATTTTTTTAAGTAAAAACATAACGATATTAAAAAACGTATAGAGCCCACGGCAAATGCCGGGAGACTATTGCTTAAGAGGGGAGACACATGATGCGTAAAAATTCACTTCATTTCGGAGATCTATGGAAACGTTTTCTTGCGGTAGTTGCATTAGTGAGTATGCTTGCAACGCTTATGCCGATTGGTGCGGCTTCGGCTGCGACCGTCAGCACAGGCTATCAAGTCCAAATTAATGAAACGATCACGGGCGGTTTCACCCACCCGGGGGTCGGATTAACCAAAGCCACACTGGAAACGATGAGAGCGGAGGTACAGGCACAAAAAGAACCTTGGTATTCCAATTATCAGGCAATGACTCAATCTTATGCTGCTTCGAAAACGGTTACATCCAGCAATCAGAGTTCTACAGATCCATCGAAGCCGGCCATCGATGCGTTTAACTGTCAATGCTTTGAACCGAAATTTATAGATGATGGTTTGAAAGCTTATACACAGGCGCTGATGTATTATATAACCGGCGATGAGACATATCGGGCTAATGCCATGCATATTATCCGTATTTGGGAGCAGATGGATCCTGCGAAATACGCGTTTTATACCGATGCGCATATTCATTCGGCAATGCCGCTCAATCGGATGGTAACTGCGGCAGAAATTTTGAGATATTCAAGTTATCAAACAGCAGAACTTGCTTGGACGGATCAAGATACGGCTAATTTTACGAATAACCTGATTACTCCGGTAATCGAAACCTTTCTGCATGATAACAACCATTTTATGAACCAGCATAATTATCCGCTGCTCGGAGCCATAGCCGGTTATATCTTTACCGATAACAGAGATCGATATAACGAGGCTGTCGAGTGGTCTACCGTTAATAAAACAGCTGTAGATCAAGGCTTCAATGGATCGGTTAAGCGATTGTTCCGATTGGTCGATACCAATGCGGATACAGGGGAACAATTGGATAACCCGTATGTTCAACATGTGGAAATGGGCAGAGACCAAGCGCATGGCGGCGGTGACTTAACGAATGCGGCCATCATATCGCGATTGCTTCTTGCCCAAGGAACCAAAGTCGATCCGGTGGATGGCACCGTATCCACTACGGACAATGCAGTAAGTCCGTATGAGTTTTTGAATGATCGCATTTTAGCGGCCGCGAACTATTTTTGGAAGTTCATGCTCGGTTATGACACGACATGGACGCCAGTTCCTTACGCAATCTCTCCTGATGGAACGGTAAGAGGCATCTATAGCGCTATATCAAACGCTTATAGGGGAAGAATGATGACCGCTAATTTTTGGGACCTTTACTACTATTACACGTATGTGAAAGGGATCAATGTAGCGGAGAAGGCGCCATACTATTATGAAGCGTTTACAAAGAGGCTTCCATCCAATTATTACTTCGGCGGAGGTCTTGTACAAAACTGGAATAACGTGGATGGCGGCGGAGACTTCTGGCTCTATTTGCCGCAGGCGGTTGAGTCTGAGGGGGCAAAGTATCTTCCCAAGGAGCAAACAAGTGATGCGTTGGTAGAAATCGAACAGCGGTATACGTCATTCGATAACAATGCCGCAACCATGCAAGAAGGAGATACCTCCTACGTGGAGATTAAGTCTACGGCAGCGGGTAGTAAAATTGTCGTGCAGAATATGGCCTATGCCGATCCTGCGGCGAATCCCATTATTGGATTAAAGATTCGCACCAACGGTGCCTCAACATTAGAGTTAACTAAAGGATTAAATTCAACCCCTTACTTTAAGATGGCGCTTCCTGACACGAAGGGGCAGTGGAAATATGTGACATACAACATTAGCCAAGTTATTCAAATTGATGGGAATTACAGTCTCCTATATATGAACGTAAAAGGAGAAGGCACGACGGTTGACATTGATCACATGAATATAAAAGCGGGCAAACAACTGACACCTCCGGCTTTTAAAGCAGGAAATTCGGATTTGAATACATTTAGCTTTGTCGGGGCGCCTATGAATTTGGATTTTTCCGCCACGGATTCAAGCAGCACGGATGTCGTTGCTTATGATATTCAGAATATGCCGCAAGGTGCTGTGTTTAATGCGACTACCGGAGCATTTTCTTGGCAGCCAACACAAGCCGGCACGTATTCTTTTGTCGCCCAAGCTTCTGACGGTACGACGATTTCAACCAAAACTGTCAAAATTGTCGTAGCCAGTGACCGGGCTTCTGCCGTGCAAGCAGCGATTGCATCCTATAATTCAAACGCAAGCTACGTGACTGCGACGCTGAATCATTTTAAAGCGGTGTATGATGATACAGTGGGTCAGATTGCGGTTGCGACCGATGAAGCCTTCTCTCAACAATTGTTAACCTTAAGGAGTGCAACCGAAGGTCTTCAATTATTGACGCCTTTATTAACATTTGACGGAAGCATGGACTATTCCAATATTGTTACATCCACCTTTGGCACCGGGATTTCAGCTCTAGTGGATAATGATAATGATACTTTTACGGGCTTTAGGTCGGGATATTCGAACTTGTTCCATATCTTGGATTTTGGGATTAATTATAAAGTGTCAGCAAGTGCTTTTGGTATACAAAGTAGAATGAATTTTGTGGATCGCGCGGCGGGTTCCGTGGTATACGGGTCCAATGATAATGAAAATTGGACACGGCTAACTCCGGGAGAAGCATCGTTTACCAATGCCATATCAACGATAGCCGTCGACGATGCGTACAAAAATGCGCAATACCGATTTATTAAAATCCAATTGATTGATCCACAGCCTGATATTATTCATAATTCTGTTCAAAATATGCTTGAATTGGGCGAATTTAGAATTTATGGAGAACGTCATGAGATTGGCAACAAGCTTGAATCCGTTTCCCTTGGTTCAGATCAGAGCGTCAGTGGCAAGATTTCCACAGGCAATACGGCAAAATTGGCGATTAAAGCAAAAGAAGCTATCCAAAATGTAAAGGTCAAAATTCAAGGCGTAGATGCGACTGTCACCACAATAGACAATATCAACTGGACGGCCACGGCATCCTTGAATGGAACTGTACAAACAGGTCCGGTTAAATTTACAATCGACTACCAAAAGAATGACGGAACGAATGGAGACACCACGTATTTGACAACCGATGGCTCCAAGCTGTTCCTTGTTGATGGGTCAACATTCATCAATGTCCCCATGCTGGCTACAGTTAAAGCTTCGGATGCCCAGTGGCCTGGCAACGGTTTGTCGGCTGATCAGGTAGGTAATTTGCTGTTCGATGGCAATACGGCTACTTTCGGCGACTTGAATACCTCCTCAGGTTCCTATTACACGGTAGACTTTGGAGCAGGCGCAGCTGTAAAGTTGAGTGAAGTTGTGCTAATGCCAAGGGCATCGCATCCTGAAAGAATGAATGGACTTATTGTTCAAGGCTCCAATGATAATGTAAGTTGGACAGACCTTACTAAAGCTGTTACAGGAGCACAAGCTGACACATGGTCCGACATACAAGCTAGTCAAATGTTAGATCATAATAACTACCGTTACTTGAGGCTGTATAATAGCACCGCTTGGAGCGGCAACGTAGCAGAAGTTGAATTTTATGGCGATTACGTTTCAACTCCTGCAACACTTGCATCTAAAATAACTAGTATGGAAGCGCCTGTAAAGGGTGCAACAAGCATTACACTGCCAATAGTTCCAAATGGCTATATAATAGCGTTAAAATCAGCAACACCTGCAGGAATTGTTGCAACAGATGGAACAATTACACAACCTGCAATAGACACAGTGGTGTCATTCGTATTTACAATCAAAAAGACAGCAGATGGTACAACAGCGGATACGGGAACTATAAATACTGTAGTAACAGGAAAGGCAACAGCGCCAAAAATCAATGTCTCAGCACTGGCTGCCGTTACAGCTTCGGATAAACAGTGGACGAGTACGGGATCGGGTGGTTTGACAGCAGCTCAGGTAGGCTATTTGTTGTTTGATGGCAATATGACCACTTATGGTGACCTGAATACCGCCACCGGTTCCTATTATACCGTTGACTTCGGAGCAGGCTCGGCTGTTAAGCTGAACGAAATCAAGCTTATGCCAAGAGCGCCGTCCAATGGAGTATCGTATAGTGGAAGAATGAATGGACTCATTGTTCAAGGCTCCAACGATAATGTAAGTTGGACAAACCTTACTCTAGCTGTTACAGGAGCAAAGGATAATACTTGGACCGATATAAGAATTGATAAAATTTTAAATCAAAATAATTACCGGTATTTAAAACTGTATAATAGCGCCGCTTGGAGTGGCGACGTAGCAGAAGTTGAATTTTATGGTAATTATGACTTCAATGTTGATTCCAAAGTGCTTACCCCAGACGGCTATACTCGGGCTAGCTACTACCTGTACCAACAGGAAGTAGATCGGATTAAGGCGGCATTGAGCCAGCCGGGAGCTGACAAGATGCAGTTGGCACTTGATCTGAAGCAAGCGGAAGGGCTGCTGGTATCGACAAGCACGCTTATTGCGGACCAAATAGCAGTTACACAATCGATGGTCAATGCTTCAACGAATCAATGGCCTGGCACAGGCACAACGCAACAGAACGGATGGCGCGCGTTCGATGGCGATACAAACACATCGACTGATACGACATCGAATCCAAGCTGGATACTTGTCGATTTTGGAACAAACAAGCAGGCGATCGGCAGCGTCAAATTTTATCCGAGAACGACTAATGTAAGCCGGATGAACGGAGCGATTCTTCAAGGCTCCAACGATGGAACGAACTTCGTCAATCTGTATACGATTAACAACATCAACACAGCGCAATGGTATACGGCTGCTATCACCAACAACACGGAGTTCCTTTATTTCCGCTATTACACAACAACCGGAAACGCGAATGTTGCGGAACTCCAGCTTTATCAAAAGGTGAAGGATAAGACGCTGCTCACGCTTCTGCTCAGCAAAGCGGCAGCCATTAGCTCTAAGCAATATACGGCAGAAAGCTACGCCGCTCTTCAGACAGCCGTAACGGCGGCGACGAGCGTATCGGTGAATGCAAATGCAACTCAGGCAGAGATCGATGCGGCGTCCGCCAGCCTGAACACGGCGCTGGAAGGCTTGATCTATCTGCTTTCTGCATCCGTGAATCCCGCCGCGCCCAATGGGTTGAACGGATGGTACACGGTTCCGGTTACCGTCACGTTATCGACCTATGGGACGGAATACAACCTGAACGGAGAAGCAGCATGGCATTCCTATTCATCTCCGATCACATTGGAGCAGGACGGCGCCTATACGCTCAATTATCGATTGATAAATACGACGACCGCTCAAACGAACACAGTAAATATTGATAAGACGGCTCCGTCAGACGCAACCTTTGCCGCAGATACTACATTACCGACCAATAGCGATGTTAGTGTAACGATCAGCTATCCGGCTGACGCAGCGGTGAAGGAATACAAAGTGGGCGACAGCGGTACTTGGACATTGTACACGGCTCCAGTCGTTGTTTCCACAAACGACACGGTGTATGCCAGAGGAACGGATGCAGCGGGCAACGTCTCGAATATTGCGAGCTATTTGGTTAGCAATATCGATAAAATTGCACCTGCAGATGCAACGTTGTCAGCAGATATTACAGCGCCGACTAACGCCGACGTGACCGTAACGATCAGCTATCCAGATGATGTTGCGGTGAAAGAATACAAACTGGGCGCAAATGGCACTTGGACAGCATACGGTGCTCCAGTGGTTGTTACTGCAAACGACACATTGTATGCAAGAGGATCAGATGCAGCGGGCAATGTCTCGAATGTAACTAATTATGTGGTCAGCAACATCGATCATATTGCACCGGTGGATGCAAAATTATCTGCAGATACCACAGCGCCGACCAACCAAGGCGTTACCGTAACAATCAGCTATCCGGCTGACGCAGCGGTGAAGGAATACAAAGTGGGCGACAGCGGCACTTGGACAGCATACACCACCCCAGTCGTCGTTTCCGATAATGATACTTTGTTTGCAAGAGGAACAGATGCCGTAGGCAACGTCTCCAATATAACCAGCATTACAGTAAGCAACATTTATAAAATTGCCCCTGTAACAGCCGCAACGTTAAGTCCTGCTGCGCCTAACGGCAAGAACAGCTGGTACACGACGGATGTTACAGTAAGCTTAACCGTAAGCGCTAATGTATACGGAGGAGCAGTGACAACCGAATACCAAGTGAATGACGGTGCTTGGATCACCTACACCGGTTCCATTCCTGCTTTCGGTGAAGGAACTTATAAGTTCGGTTACCGCAGCAAGGATCAAGCCGGCAATATCGAACAGCTCAAAACCGTTGAGTTTAAGGTTGACAAGACGGCGCCAACATTAACCGTTCAATTAGATAAAACGTCGATTTGGCCGGCAGATCATAAAATGGTGACGGTCAATGCCACGCTGAATTCGAGTGATGCTACATCGGGCGTTGAATCTGTGGTGTTAACGTCCATCACGAGCAATCAACCGAATAGCAGTCAAAGCGACATTCAGGCCAATTTCGGTACAGCTACCACTTCATTTAGCTTGCGTGCAGAAAAATCATGCATCTATACCATCACGTATACGGCAACCGACAAAGCGGGCAACAAAACGGTTACTTCTGTAACCGTCACTGTGCCGCATGATCAATCAAGCAATAACTAAAATGTACCTTGTTTCGGGAGGAAGGCTTTAATGCCGTCCTCCCGGTTTCAATGAATCATCCCTCTAATTTAAAATAAGGAGCATGATGGAAATAGGTAAGTCGCAAGCAACTTTAACAGAAAGTCATGAAAAAGCAGCTCACAATTTCGGAGGGTGGCATTCCTGCCATCGTAAGGGAAAGATCATAGACTGGAGTGTAATTATCTTAATTGAATGATTTTACAATGGAAAAATGCTTATATTCTCTATGATACGAAAATAGACCATTATTACAATTCAGTAACACGCCAAGGAGGACATCATGAATAGTTTAGTCGTATACAAAGCACAAGTAGGTGCAATCGGTCGGGAAGATTTTTCGGTTAGCGTACGTACGCCAGGAGGCTTGTGGCAAGTATAATCCCGTGTCAGGCAAACGGATTGAAAACATTACATTCCGAACATAATCTATAACGGTGCGAATACGAACCCGAATCGCATACACGGCTTTGATGCCGAACGGTCTGTGGAAGGCGTTCGCTTCATCAATCTTCGGATCAATGGGGAATTAGTTTTGAATTCGGAGAAGGGAAACTTCGACATCAACGATTATACGACAAACATTTCATTCAGCGAGTAAAAATTACAAACATGGATGCAGTGGGAGATAAAATTAAATCTATTAACCGCTTATGTTCGGTAATTTGGAGTTGATTCATGGATACAGCCTTTCACAGATCGTATGGTATATCGGCGGATGCAAATTGTCGGAACGATCATAGATTATTCAGACGGTTTTGACGCTCTCGTGAAATTTCTGCCCATATGCTCCTGCCTGCACCCGGTTCGGCGGACAATTTTGCTTCTAAAGTCCCGTTTCTATTCGTCATTTTCAATCGTCTAGGGATAAAGAATTGAGTTAAGGTGTCAGAAACAGGAAAAAAGGTCTATTTGAAATAATTTATATCTCGTATAGTATTATGTTGTCATCGTTTCAGTAATATTTCGACAAATTTTTTAATATCGTTCTCGATAAGGGCAAAACTGGCGAAAGCCAGCGACGCAAAGCTAAAGGGGCTCCCGCAGTTTAAGCTGCATGCCAGCCAGCCACCGAAGGAAGAGGTAATCGTGAGAACCTTTCCTGTACCGGCAAGAAAGGTTTTGTTATATTTCAAAAACTATGATTTACGGTGGAGAGATGAAATAATCGCAAAGTGCTATAACTACTAAAGTATGGAGAAGAGAGAGTCCCCATGAAGACATTTCGTTTTAAATGTTCTTTTATCCACTATCCTAGGAGGCTTACAAATGAATATGAGTAAGAAGGTTTTATTAAAAAGTACAGCAATTAGCTTGTGTTTCACTATTTTTCTAAGCTTATTTATGATTAATTCCATCTCTGCTGCTACGCTATTCAGCGATGATTTCGAAAATGGTAATGCGAATAACTGGACAGCTACTATGGGAACCTGGTCGGTCGTACAGGATGGGGGCTCTTATGTTTACTATCAATCTAGCACCAATGAAGGTAGAACTTCCGCAGGCAATCAATCTTGGACAAATTACAGCATTCAAGCTGATGTAAAAGTGGACAACTTCAATGGTACCAATCGAGCATATGTTGCGGGCAGATATGCCGACGGAAACAACTTCTACGCCGCATCCTTATTTAACAGCAGCGGCGGTACACTAGAAATTAGGAAAAAAGTGGGCGGATCGTCGACGACTTTAGCAAGCAAAGCATATGCGCTTGCGGCAGGCACTTGGTATACTGTAAAACTTGAAATGATCGACTCTACATTAAGTATGTATGTAAACGGTGTGTTACAACTCACAACTACTGACACAAGCTTAACGGCTGGTGCTGTGGGGCTTGATGCCTATAAAACTGTTACCAAGTATGACAATGTTATTGTTTCGGATACGACAACACCAACTCCGACACCAACGGCAGCACCAACGGCAGTACCAACGGCAACACCAACACCAACACCAACACTACTAGGTAAACAAGTTTTAGAAAATAATGATGGGTGGGGAGCTTTTACTACAGGAACTACTGGTGGCTCTTCAGCTGATGCCGAACACACTTATACTGTAACCAATCGCAACCAATTTGTTGCAGCCTTAGGCAGCGGCAGCACTACACCTAAAATTATCAATGTACAAGGAACGATAGATTTTAACGTCGATGATAACAATAACCCGTTAGGATTCAGTGATTATAAAGATTCTGCTTATGATTTCAATACATATTTGGCAACTTATGATCCTTCCGTATGGGGCACCTCCAACCTTCCGTCTGGCTCTCAAGAAGATGCCAGAAAGAGGTCTGAAACCAATCAAGCGAACAGGGTCGTAGTTGCTATTCCTTCTAACACTACCATTGTTGGAATAGGTACAACTGCTAAAATTCTGGGTGGAAATCTGTATCTCAAGAGCGGTGTGGACAATATCATTATCCGGAATATTGAATTCCAGGATGCTTACGATTACTTCCCGCAGTGGGATCCGACGGACGGAAGCACAGGTAACTGGAACTCGATGTTCGATAATATTACAATAAAAGGAACCACTCATGTATGGATCGACCATTGTACGTTTGATGACGGAGCACGTCCTGACAGTTTGAATGGAACTTACTATGGACGCGAATATCAACATCACGATGGAACAATGGATATCAGCAATGCAGCTGATCTTATTACAGTTTCTTACAATTACTACCATGATCACGACAAACTCGGTCTGGTAGGTTCAAGTGACAGCGCCACTGCGGATATTGGGCATCTCAGAGTCACATACCATCATAACTATTATCAAAACGTGGTGCAACGCGCTCCACGAGTGCGCTTCGGGCAAGTCCATATTTATAACAACTACTATGAAGGAAGCACCAGTGGCACGTACGCATATTCCTATTCTTGGGGCGTAGGAAAATCTTCAAAAATTTACGCTCAAAACAATTATATTAGTGTCCCTGGAATAAGTGCTTCTAACATTGCAGGTGTTTTTGGCGGTACCACTCTTAATGATTCTGGTACAGTACTAAACGGTTCAAGTGTAAATGTTGCTTCAAGCGCAGGCTTAAGCATATCTGTGGGCTGGACACCTACATTACATGGAACGATTGACGCAACAAGCGATATCCCAACCCTTGTCCCGGCTAACGCCGGAGCAGGAAAAGTTCAATATTTTTAATAAAACCGTCCGAAACCTACGAGGGATTCAAGTAGGGAATAGGAATGATCTTCGTTCGGAATTGCTGCTGGGGTTATCTCAAGAATTGGATGATCTTTTGAATAAACTTAATAAAATCAAGCGTGCAGCGTTTTAGCTGCACGCTTGATTTTATTTTGACGGTCAATGCCACACTGACGTCGTTCGAAGTTAAGAAAGAACTATTCTTTGTTTGTTTTGCGATATTTTGAGGAGTATTCTTCCACTTCGAGAAATCATTACGAACATACGATCAATAAGGAAACTTCACTAGAGATGAAAGAGGGAGAAAATATGTTCAAAATATTGAATTTGCGTACTGATTATTTGATTAAAATGGGTATTGATGCTGTTCAACCGAAGTTAAGTTGGAATATAGAATCAGATATGAACGACTCCATGCAACAAAAAGGTGAAACGTAAAAACCTATTCCGTTCATAAGCAATTTCCTTGTTCATCACGCAAGTGCGCATACGAGTGGGAATGGAATATTGGCCGGCCAGCGAATCATAAATTGGTGACCATTCATGCCACGCTGAATTCGAGTGATGCTATCTAGGCATTGCATCTGTGGTATTAACCTCCATAACGAGCAATGAACCGGATAGCGGTCAAGGCGACATTCAGGCCAATTTTCCCGAAGAAGAAGAAGAAATCAAATAGCATGTCCTAGCCCTTTATCCCTATGGACGGAGGGCTTTTTTTAGTAAAATGACTTGGGAAGAATTGAAGGATTGAGTAGATGAAGAGAATATGGTACATTCGTATCCATCATGGTCTCATTTTTATGTACATGGTATATGAGAAGTAATGAGGTGAATAGAGTATGCATTACATCGTTATCGATTTCGAATTCAACGGTAGGCAGCATTATGACATTTATCCTATGGAGATTATTGAAATTGGGGCTGTAAAATTAAATGAGCAGATGGAAATTATCGAGACATTCCAAAGCTTTATTCGTCCTA
This sequence comes from Paenibacillus sp. Soil787, assembly GCF_001429545.1. GTDB lineage: Bacteria > Bacillota > Bacilli > Paenibacillales > NBRC-103111 > Paenibacillus_E. Next base: position 208,561 of record NZ_LMSP01000003.1, on the reverse strand, counting down.
AATTTCCTTTAAATAAATTTGCATTGCAGTTTTGCGGTATTACAAAAGAAACGTTATTAAAAAGCAAGCCTTTTGAAGCGGTTATTAAAAGATTCAAAAAATTTTGCGGCACAGATTATAAGCTGATCGCATGGGGCGCCAACGATTTCTTCACTTTAATGGTTGATTGCAAAGTAAATCATGTTCATACAGAATGGATCACTACTCAATTGTTGGACATGACGCGTCATTTTGATGGAGGCTTACAGCAAGCTCTAGAGGATCATGGCCTTCAGTTCATCGGACAAAGTCATTCTGCACTGGATGATGCTTTAAATGCTACTCTTTTATTGAAGCTCAAACTAGGAATCATAAGTGATATCAACTATTTCACCCCAGATCCTGTGAAAATATGTACGGGTGGCATCAAGAAATGGATCCTTATGTCGCTTGACAATGCTATTGAAAATGACCAGATGTTAAGTTGGGACGATTTTTTAAAGGATCGGAATACGCAGAAGTATATCGCCATCATGAACTTAGCTGATCACGAAATCAGAATGGTTCAAAATCTCTTTATGAAGTTTGCACATATGAAGTATGGTCGTAAAACAAAAAAATTATTATATGCGTAAATGGCGTAGACCCCTATGAATGGGGTCTTTTTGTATTTATCGAACATAAAAGAATAACAATTATTACTACCTAAAGTATAGAATAGCCGATCCACACTAATGTAAAGAATACTTATGCTTACATAAAATAAAATAAAGTAAGGGATGGATAATACGATGGGCGATTTAACTATGCAAGAGGTTTGTAGCTGGTTTGAAGCCAATAAAGACAAGAGCATCATGATTAAAAAAGAAGATCAACAAGATATAGATCAGATAGAAATTAACGTACATGAAGTTGGAGTCGTGAGCTTTTCAGACACCTTAGACGCCTATTTATCGCCCAAAGCGATCGTACTGCGCGGAAGTGGAAGCATCCAGACACATGATGGTGAAAAGCAAAGCCTTCCTGAAGATAGCTACGAAATTCCATTCGACGGAAACTTCCATGGTATTCAAAATGAAAAAGGAATGGAGATTCAAACGGATCGGGCCTCTTACATGATCACCATTCAATAACCGCAATCATAAAGAATCATCATTATCACCAATTCAGGTGCGATATCGTGTCCAGCGTTGAGAACCAGTGCTGGCTTTTTTTTGTTTGATTCCAAAAAAATGGATACGCTGTTCAAACTTTATCGGATTTGGCATAATGGAATGAATGAAAGGATACATGAAGATGAAAACGGTTTCAAACGAAGGGTATAGACAGCAATCCTGTTATTTCACCGATAGGTATCAGGAGGGAGGCGTTTCACATGTATAATTTACTCATTGTCGATGACGAAATAGAAATTCGTGAAGGCTTATCAGCTATTCCATGGCAAACCATGGGTGTGAAATTAATGGGGTCCGCAAAACATGGTCTAGAAGCGTTGCAATTTATTTCGGAACATCCCATAGATATTGTATTGACTGATATTCGAATGCCATTTATGGATGGGATTGAATTGATGACTGTTTTGCTGCGGCAACAACCGTACATTCGAGTCATTATATTATCAGGCCACAGCGATTTTGATTATGCGCAAAAAGCGTTGAAAAATGGTGCCGTTGATTATTTATTGAAACCTACTCAATTTGACATTCTATTTCAAACTTTTGAGAGATTGGTTCGCAAGTTGGATGCTGAAAAACAGGAGGAACTCAGAAAATCCGTTCTTGTTCGCAAAGAGATGCTGTTGTCGAAGCTTCTGCGGGAAGAGTTCCTAACCATGTTATTCAAGAGCAGGATGTCGGTGGATGATATTGAGCTGGGATGTTCGGAGAGCGAAATTTTACTCGATGGCCTCGCATACACAGTTGCGTTGATTCGGCTTGATCGAATATCTTTAAACACAAAAATGGTATCAGATCGTGAATTGAAGCTGATTGCTTTTTCTTTGGATAATATTTTATACGATATTTGGGATATGCAAGGATCAGCTTATCATCTTGTTAATAAAGAAAATGCAGAATTTTATTTGCTTACTGCGAAATCTACGCCTAAAGATGATTTTATTCAAGTCAAACGGCAGCTGACCAAATTTATGGGTTTGTTAAAATCAACTCTCTCGCTAAGTATCGGAAAACCCGCACAGCATTTAACAGAGATATGGAGTTCAGCTCAATCTGCCAAGCAACTATTGGAAAACTCGCCCGAAGAAGACAGCAATCTTGAATACAGCGAACTTGTACAAGCTGAAGAGCTGGACGTTACAGCTGCTAAAGAATCGACTTCAATGAGCCATGCCAAAGATAAAAAGAAAGATAGCATGGTTGTGCAACAAGCTAAACAATTTATAAAGCACAATTTCCATCAAAGTATTACTTTAAAGCAAGTAGCCAATGAAGTACATGTAACTCCCGGCCATTTGAGTGCGCTTTTCCGTGAATCCGGGGAATCGTATTTGCAATTTGTGACATCGCAACGGTTGAATAAAGCGATTGAGCTATTAGCGGATGTTCGCTTTAAAATATATGAGATTGCTGAGTTAGTCGGTTATTCAGATCAGGCTTATTTCTCAGAGATATTTAAAAAACATACGGGTAAAACACCGATGGAATATAGAGATGCAGCAAATTAGGATAGAAAGGGGCTGCTGATAGGATGGCAAACCCGTATTTCAACAAGCTTAGTCCCACACGCAGAAACATCATTATTGTCTCTGTATTGCTCACCTTACTGGCACAAATTGTGCTTCTTACTATTGGGCTGTCTTATGTGAATAATATGAATCATTCCGTCCAGGATAAAAGAGAGACCAATGTATCGAACCAATTTTACAAAAATACATTGACACAATTCGGTGAACTTAGCAATTTGATGCAACTGCTGCAATCCCCGGACTTTAGTGATTTTTTTAAAAGCTCTATGAATGTACGGGATTTGACAACAGTCACTCAGCAAAAAAACGATTTATTAAGTAAATTAAACGATCTTCATTTATCAACCAAAATGGTGCGGCGAATTTATTTTATAGGCAGCGATATGAATCAATTGTCATTTAGTAAAGATACGGACCGTGCAACCTTAGATGAGCTTCCCAACCTGAGAATGGACCTACTTCAAGAAAATAATATGGATCAAGTTTTTTTGAAAGATAATAATCGGTTGACCCGATATTCGCCAAATGACTTTGAACATCTCACAATGAGTAATCAGCTTAATATCAATGTTGAAAGAAAAGCTGAACTGTCTAGCTTTATTAATGGCTTGAATAATAAACTTGTCATTTCAAACGGAAATGTGAATGGCGTGCTTATCATTATGGAGTTAAATAACGATTTATTCCGGTCTGGCTTGCCTGATGATTATTCCGACGACTATCAATTTTCGATTCTAAACCATAAAGATGAGCTGGTCTGGTCATCCGCTGATCCGCTAGTGTTGGCAGATAATCACACTCAAACCAATTGTCAAACATGTGTAAAGCTAGAAAAGGAATTAAATCCATACCCGTATCGTGTCATTTTTAAGCAAACTTCAGATTTTGTGCTCTTTTCTAAAAAGTCCATTTTTTCTGTTTTTATTGCATTATCTTGTCTTACTGCATTTGTTACCTTTTTGATTAGTTATTTTTATACAAAGAAAATTTTTTATCCGTACTTGATGTTAACAAAAAAAATGCAAGATCAGGTGCGGTCGGATGAGTTGATTTTGAAATACATCTCGGATGAGTGGATAAAAAAAGGAATAAATTCATTATCGCTTCGCACCAAGCTGATCATGATCTTTTCGATTGCCGTCATTATTCCAACCCTATCGGACGGGTTTTTATATTCCCGGGTTTTGAACCAAGCCGTCCAAAACCAAATGAAAGAAACGGTTCATGAGGTGGGAGAGTTTATGAACGTATCCATCCAAAACCGTATGGACTTTATGAATCAGTTAATTAACCAGTTATCCGCAAGCAGACAATTGCAAGAATACCTTACCACTCAACAGGATCTGGATGCTTTGCGTTCGGTTGCCTTCCGGAATATAAAATCACCCATTAATTTATCCATGTTCCCCGGGTTGAATGAAGTCAACTATTTTGTCTTATTTGATAGCAACGGGCATAGTTTTTATTCATCTATTTTTTCAAACAATCCCGAAATGTTTAATATCGAAGTCGATAATCTGGCGGAAAGAGACGCTCCTTATTGGATTTCCGGATATACGGATGTGTTCAATCACACCACACCAGCGATAATCAAACGAATTAATTATTGGCATAAGGGCAGCATAACCCAAAGTTATTTGTTGCTGGTTCCAAGGGATTCATTTCTAACAGAGGTTAGTCCGATGGAGTCAACCGTTGGAATTAAAGACTCGCAAGGCAAGCCAATATATTCTTTCCAGCCATTTTCTACTAAACAATTGAATTCTTTGCTATGGTCAGGCCTAATACCAGACACGCAATGGCAGCTGAGCATTGAATATTCCTATGAAGATATTGTTCTTAAAAACAGTCAATATTATTATAGATTATTGCTAATTATCGTTCTCATTCTTATATTGTCCATTATTATTTCGTTTATTATCGCTTCCTTCTTACTAAAGCCTGTCGAAATGCTGAAACGAACGATGAGGATCGTTGGCAAGGGGGATTTCAGCCATATGACGAGCTATAGCGGGAATAACGAGATTGGCGAGATTATTCGAAGCCATAATGATATGGTTCTAAGATTAAATGGCGTGATTCACGAGAATATGAAAATAATGGAGGAAAATGCAACAAATAAACTAAGGGAAAATGAGTTGCTGTCCTTAAAGACCCAAGCGGAGTTGAAAATGCTGCAAGCGCAGATCAATCCTCATTTTTTATACAATACGCTTGAAGCGATCAATATGCGGAGTATGAAAAACGGAAATAGTGAAATAAGTCTGATTGTCAGTTCATTGGCCGAAATGTTCCGCTACAGCGTAAGCAATGGGGTAGGGAAGGTGCCGCTTGCGATGGAGCTGAACCATGTGCAGAACTATATGTCCATTCAACAAGTCCGATTTGGCGATCAATTCAAATATGAATTAGAGGTCCCTGAACACTTGACCCACTTTGCTGTAGTCAAATTCATCCTGCAGCCAATCGTTGAAAATTGCTTGAAGCATGGTTTGTCCGGCTTCGAAGAAGGCGGGGTCATACGAATAAAAGCATTTGAAAATGATGAGCTGCTGTTCATTGAAGTTAGTGATAATGGTATTGGAATGGATACGGATACAGTTATAAGGGTGAATGCAGAGATTCAGAAGAGCTTGGATAATCATATCGGCGGATACGAAAATAAAGGCGGCATCGGATTGAGCAATGTGTACCATCGCCTCCATTTGTTCTATAAAGAACAAGTAGCCATGAAGGTGGGCAGCAGCCCAATGAAAGGAACGACGGTAACCATTTCGTTTCCTCTCTATCAGGAATAACCGCAAAATACCATAGAAGTCGTCATTTTACCGGATTGAGGTCTCCTCCTGCAAGCAATATACTTTAATCAGAGAGAAAGAAAACGCTCTCAATATAAAAAACTTCTAGGAGGGTCTAAATTGATAAAGAATTTCGCTAAGCCTCTCGTTCTTATCCTTTCAACCGCATTGTTTCTATCGGCTTGCGGCAGTGCAAAAACGACAACCGAAAACACGACTGCCGGGGGCACTAGCACTTCGTCTACAGCTTCGGCGGATAACGGCGCACCTGTAACGGTACGTTTCAACATGAATGACGGTGAAATTACCAAGGACCAAATCAAAGAATTTGAAACGGCAAATCCGACCATTAAAATTCAAAGAGAAGATGGAGATACTACGAAACTAGCTGCTCAATTAGCAACTGGCGAAGCACCGGACATTATTCGGTTGACTGGCGTAAACGATCTCCCGTCCTATGTCATTCGCGGCATTGCTATGGATTTAACCAAACTCATTGATACAAGTACAGTGATAAAGAAAGATGATTTTGTTTCTGCGGTTGATGTTTACCGCTTTGACGGAAAGGTACAAGGCCAAGGCCCTATCTACGGCATTCCTAAAGATTTTTCTTCGGATTTCACGATATGGATTAATAAGAAATTGTTTGCTGCGGCCGGCGTCCCAATCCCGAGTGAAACCGTCCCCATGACATACAGCCAGCTTTTCGATCTTGCAAAAAAATTAACAATTAAAAATGGCGATACGGTCACGCAATACGGTCTATCAGAAGGTGGGAAGGGAGAAGCGGATTTACCCTATTTGATGGAATATTTATTGAGTAAAGGTGTAAAGCTCTCCACAGACGATTACGGTAAAATTGACTTTACAAAACCGGAAGTCAAACAAGCCTTACAGTTATGGGTAGACGGGGTTAAAGGCAACTATGGACCGAACCTAGTTAACCAAGATAAAGCAGGGTGGGGAGGCGAAGTCTTTCTGGCTGATAAATTGGCCATGTATCAATCCGGTTATTGGTTTTCAGGGGTGCTGCGCGGTGATGAAAAAGCAAAAACGCATTTAGACGACTATCTTATGCTTCCTGCTCCAATTGCTGATGGCGGAACACGCATATCTCCTACTGGCTCAGCAACAGGCGCCATTATAAATAAGGCAACGAAGCATCCAAAAGAAGCATGGAAAGTATATGAATGGTTTTTTGGCGGTAAACCAGCGGAAGATCGCGCGAAAAGCGGTTGGGGAGTTCCTGCCTATAAACATATGCTTCCGATGATTCCACAAGAAACCGTATTTGACAAAAAAACATACGCAGTCCTTCAAGATGAATTGAAATACAGCGGTAAATTTATCGAAATGAACCCTTACTTGTTAAATGGAGACACCCTTTTGAAGAAGCAATTAACGCCTGTCTATTTTGGTAAAGCAACACTGGATGACGCGATGATTGCCTTAAATAAAGATGCGAACAAAATTATTGAGGAAGCTAAAAGCGCAGCATCAAGCAAGTAAATAAGGAATGCATACCCGAGGGGGAGCTTAGCCTGCGCTCTCCCTCTTAAATAAAGAGGAGAGAACCTGCCATGCATACACCTGCTCTGAGCGCGACAACGGTTGGAAAGAGCAAAGCTCGTAAGGGAATAAGTGAAAAGACGCGCCGTACGGCGGCATTTTACTTGATGATTTCACCATGGTTCATTGTTTTTTTGATTTTTGGTTTATATCCTTTACTCTATGGTCTCTATTTAAGCTTTACCAATTTTGTCGGATTTAACATTAACCATTTAAAATTAGTAGGGCTGCAAAATTATAAAAATGTTTTCACAGATACGGACGCCATGTATGCTCTTGGGAGAACATTTCTTATTACCATCCTATATGTGCCTATCGCAACACTCATTGGCTTGCTGCTGGCGTTGTTATTAAATCAAAAAATTAGAGGAATGGGGATTTATCGGACGATCTTTTACCTCCCGTCTATTGTTCCCGTCGTTTCCATAGGTTTAATGTTCCGTTTTATGTATGCTGACAAGGATGGCATCATCAACAATATTTTAAGTTTTCTTCACCTTCCTTCCGTAAGCTGGCTGGGATATGATCACGCCACCCTTTCATTGGTCATTATGATGCTATGGGGAGCGGGTGGGTCTATTCTAATCAATCTTGCCGGATTAAAGGGCATCTCGAGAGACTTGTACGAAGCCTCAGCCATTGACGGCGCCTCTGCTTTTAAACGGTTTATAAGCATTACTATGCCTTTAATGACTCCGGTTATTTTCTTTAATGTTGTTACGGGAATCATAAATGCGTTTCAAATGTACATTCAACCCATACTCTTAACTGGGTTAAAGTTTTTAGATGCTCCTATCCGGCCCAATTACTTATACGCCGTACATGCCTTCCAGCAGGTGTTTGCCTTCCAACGGTATGCTTACGGGATGGCTTTGCTTTGGATCATGTTTATCGTCATTCTTCTGCTTACGGTTGTTGTCTTTGCGACAAGCAAATATTGGGTCTATTATGAAACGGATCAGGAGGGATAGAAGATGGAGAACACAGGGGCAAGTCGGTTTGGTCTGTATTTGGTTTATGCTTTATTGCTTGTATTTTCTGTCGTTTTTATCATTCCGCTTTTTCTAACGGCATCCAATTCATTAAGCCCATGGTTCTCGATACCGGGATTTTTGCCGCAAGGCTTCCATATCGAAAATTATAAGTTTGCGACAACCATGATTGATTTTTGGAAATATTTGAAAAACACGGTCATTATCTGCGTTATTTCTGTCGCTACGACGACTTTTTCAAGCGGGTTAGTCGGATATGCTTTTTCGCGGATTCAAGCGCCCGGCAAGAAGTTGTTGTTTATGATTGTCTTATCAACGATGATGGTGCCTGGGATTGTGACGCAGATTCCGACCTTTCTTTTATTTCATCAATATGGTTTGCTCAATACATTTTATCCTTGGTTAATCTGGGGGATTGGCGGCTCGGCACTATTTATATTTCTATACAGACAATTCTTTTCAGCGATTCCTAAGGAATTGGAAGAAGCAGCAAGGATAGATGGATGCTCGATCTTCCGTACGTATTGGAATATATTCCTCCCGCTTTCGCTGCCTGTGATGGCGACGGTTTCGATTATGAGCTTTCAAGGCTCATGGGGAGATTTTATCGGTCCATTCATGTTTCTGAACGAATCCAATTACCCGCTGGCCGCTGCGTTAGGTACTGTAGGCTATACAATGCCAGGAAATGCAACCATTGTTATACAGCAAGTTGCGGCAGCTGCATCCCTTCTGTTTATGCTGCCGGTCATTCTATTGTTTTTTATCGGTCAACGGTTCTTAATTGAAGGGGTCGTCACTTCCGGTGTTAAAGGGTAGAAGTTGGAAAGCTTACGGCGATCAGCGCCTTCGGGATATGAGGGCCACACAACCAACATTAACTGTCTATACACAAAAGCCTGGTGCGGAATTAGGAGACTTGTTCGGCATTTTCTTCTTGTCAATGTACAGGAGAATAGCGTTCGCGCACAGATTGCTTTGGCGGATTTGCATAAAACGTCTTTGACCGTTGATGTATACGAGATGTCCGGCCATGCGCTGGATGATGAAAATACATTTGAGTCGCCTGAACGGGTGCTGCCGAAACAAAAGGAATTCCGTACAGAAGGCTGCAGTTTTCACTACGATTTTCCCAAACATTCCATTACTGTATTCAGAGTGAAATAAAGAGTATTGCGAAAACAAATGCGTAAATAAAACAGCCGTCATTCATTGAGTGACAGCTGTTTCTTGTTATTGATAGTGAGAGCAGTAAGAACAAAGTACGGCAAATTTTATATTCTTGCCACCGACTTGAGCCTTACCAACTGTTTGAATACGAAGTAAAGGGGAAGCTGAAAGAACATCGTCAGAGAGGGAAGCAAATGCCTTACTAACTGTGCTTTCAATAACAATGGAAGAGTACAACAGGATAAAAAACGGGTATTAACATAAAATGACACACTATGTTGACACTACGGGTGAGGAAACCAACTCCCATATTTATGGACCGTCTGTTAAAAATCTGACAGAATCGATAGCTACAAAGCTAGAGAGAATGGGGAGCGACTCCTTGTTGAATTTCATTTTTGTAAATATCCTTGAACCATTGGAGTTTCTCCAATGAAATGATGGTACCTCAGCTTATGTCCAATAAGCACGGTCACCTGCATGAAGGCAAAGAAAGAAGGGGAATTCCAATTTGTTTCCAGATACTGGATTATCCGCCACTCGACCTCGCGACCAGTTCCCTGGATAAACCGCAACCTAAAGGTGCATATTTCACCAAAAATGGCATTGATGTTCGACGCCTGTTACGTTGACCCAAGCCAAGCGAAAGACCCAGGAGTCTTCAAATGGAGGAACATTTGCTCAATAAGCACATTTGGACAGTTTGTATAATCATTTTCCGTTTGATGCACAATACAGGTAAGGTGATGAAAAATGTGGAAAACTATTGTTTCCTATCTTCCGGAATGGAAGATTCTTATACAAGCCGTTCTTGCGGCTGTCATTCCATTTAGCATATCAAAGATGTTCTCAAAAGCTCATTTGAAAGTAAATGAATATAATTCCCCACATGATTCCCCACATCATTCTCCCACTCCATTTTCCGGTGACCTTTCGAAAGATCTGGAACTTGTCAGACAAGAGATTGGACATAATGCCGATGTCACTTTCCGAGCATTTCTCTTAGGGCATACTGGTATTCAAGCGGCCCTTGTTTTTGTGAACGGTTTAGTAGATCTTGATTTAATTCAAAAGCAAATTATGAATTCACTTATGTCTGACTTTTCAAGGGATGCTGTTTGCAAGGAAGATGGGGTTTCTCTGGATTTTCTTACGAATCAAGTCCTAACCGTCAGTCGCGTCAAAGAAGTAGAAGGTTTACATGAAATGGTATCCGAAGTATGGAGAGGCTCGACTGCCCTCATGATTGACGGTTCGCCAGACGTGCTCATTCTCGGTACGAGGAAAATGAAATCGCGTGGTATTGAAGAACCTGCTTCCGAATCATTGGTAAGAGGTCCGAGGATCGGTTTCAATGAGAATCTAAGCGATAATATCGCACTTTTAAGGCAGCACGGTGAAAATGACAGCTTAACGATTACTCGATTTGAAGTAGGACAACGCGTGAAAAAAGATTTGATCATCGCCTACATCAATGATATTGCCAATCCAGATTTAGTGGAAGAGGTACGGAAAAGAATCGGGAATATTAAAATCGATAATGTTCCGGATTCAGGTAGTGTGGAGCAATTCATCCAAGATAATTACATTAGTCCCTTTCCGCAGTCACAGAGCTCGGAACGACCGGACCGTGTGATAGGCGGGTTACTGGAAGGTCGAGTAGCCATCCTGTTGGACGGTTCCCCTTTTGCCCTGATTGTGCCGGTTACGTTAAGCATGTTCATTCAATCACCGGAAGACTACTATGAACGCTGGATTCCCGCATCACTGATTCGGCTTTTGCGTTTTTTGGCGGCACTAATTTCTACGTTCGCACCTTCCTTATATATATCGTTCATCTCTTTTCATCAGGGATTGATTCCGACCAAGCTGGCTATTTCAATCGCTGCAACACGAGAAGGTGTTCCATTTCCCTCGTGGATTGAAGCCGTCATTATGGAAGTTTCTATCGAGATTTTAAGGGAAGCCGGACTGCGTCTGCCAAAACCGGTTGGTCAAGCCATTGGTATTGTCGGTGGTCTTGTCATTGGTGAAGCCGCCGTAAAAGCGGGAATTGTCAGCCCAATCATGGTGATTGTCGTGGCGATAACGGCCATTTCCTCCTTTGCCATCCCGCAGTACAGCGTAGGGCTTTCGCTTCGCATGCTTCGCTTTGCAGCGATGTTTAGTGCCGCTGTCTTTGGATTGTACGGGGTCATTCTGTTCTTCTTGCTGCTTTGCAGTCATCTGGTTAAGATGAAGAGTTTCGGCGTACCTTACGCGAGTCCGGCGGTTTCTTATCTGATGAGTGACTGGAAAGATTTTTTGGTGCGGATGCCGCCTATGCTAATGAAACGTCGTCCCAAAATGATGCATACAAAAAACCCGGTGCGTAAACGATAACCAACTATGAAAGGAGCAAGCAATGATACCCATCCCAGAAGACCGAATTACGACTCCGCAGGCAGTTGTTCTAGTAACCAATATCATTCTTGGAGTTGCGATCCTCACCTTGCCCAGAACATCTGTAGAGAAAGCGAATACGCCTGATGTATGGATAAGCGTTATCCTTGGCGGTTTGGTCGCCATGATAGCGGGGGTAATTATGGCTAAACTAAATCAACGGTATCCCAGCAAAACATTTTTTCAGTACAGTCTGGAAATGATGGGAAAATGGATGGGCTGGTTGCTCAGTCTCCCTTTACTTGTTTACTTTGTCTTACTATGCGGTTTCGAGCTTCGTGCGTTGGCGGAAGTGACCGGGTTGTTCCTGCTAGAGGGAACCCCCAGTTGGGCTGTCATGATCTCATTTGTATGGGTAGGCCTCTATTTGATACTAGGCGGCATCAACCCGATCGCTCGTCTGTTTGAAATCATTTTTCCTATCACGGTGATTATATTTTTTCTGACAATGTTTTTGGGGATTCCATTATTTGAGATGGATAACCTGCGTCCGGTACTCGGTTCTGGCATCATGCCTGTCATAAAAGGGATGGAGACAACAGTCTTTGCTTATACAGGGTTTGAAGTCATCTTGCTCATTTCGGCGTTTATGAATCGGCCAAACAAGGCAGTAACAGCGGTTATGATCGGAATTCTCATTCCCATGATATTTTACATCATTACCATGGTAATAGTAATCGGGGTGTTTTCGGTCGACGGGGTTACCACAAGGACATTTCCAACTATTGATCTGGTGCGAAGCTTTGAGTTGCGCGGCGTCTTCTTTGAACGGTTTGAGTCTTTGTTTCTCGTGATATGGATCATGCAAATGTTTGCCACCTATACGATCTGCCATTATGGCGCGGCGTTGGGGTTGGCGCAGCTTACAGGGAAAAACATTCATCCGTTTATATATGGTTTACTGCCCGCGATTTACATTACTGCCACGATTCCTAAAAACATCAATGAATTATTTAAACTGTCGGATTTTATCGGATATCTCTCCCTGTTATTAACCGGGTTAATGCTGCTGCTGCTTATTTTCTCAAAAGCAAGGGGGGAACAAGAGTGAGAAAAATTAGCTTCAGATTTTTCTTTGTTTGGCTTCTAGGTATTTCACTTTTGTTCCTTTCCGGGTGTTGGAGCCGAAGAGAAATTGAAGATCTCGGCATAACTGTAGGGTTGGCGCTGGACAAAGGAGACGTGACTCAGGTTGAACAAAAACTGAAGGAACATGGCGGCGGTTACCCTAAAAAAGACAAGATTACTGTAACGTATCAGGTTGTCAACCCGCAAGCAGCCGGCGGGGAAGGCAAGGGAGGCGCTTCGCAGCAAAGACCATACACCAATATTTCTGAGACGGGAGATTCCATGTTACAAAATACTCGGGAAATCTCTTTAAGAAGGGATCGGCCCATTACCGGGGGACACTTCAAAATCATAGTAATCGGCGAGGACCTTGCGCGTACGATCAGTATGCAGCAATACCTTGATTTCTTTATTCGGGATAACGAATTTAGGCCGAGCGCTCTTGTATTTATCAGCAAAGGGCTGGCCAGCAAGACTTTGGAATTAGAGGATCCGTCACAGATCCCCTCTTTTAATTTGCTCGGGATTACAGATAACGAAAACAGAACGAATAGGCTTTTGCCTCCAATGCCATTAATGAAGTTAATAGGCAAGATGCATTCAAAGTCCAGCTTTCTCCTGCAGAATGTCATATCAGCCGATAAAGAGACGAAGTTTGCCGGAGCCGGCGTGATCCTAGGTAAGTCAAACAAGTTGGTTGGTTTTCTAAACGAAGTTGAATTGGAAGGGTTAGTCTGGATTACCGGCAAAGGTAAGGGGGGGATGGTCAAATGTTTTGATAAGGAAACAGGGAAACTATTGGTGTATGAGATTTCATCAATGAAAAGCAAAATTGAACCTCATGTGATAGGAGACAACATCTTTTTCGAAGTGAAAATAGAATCAAAGGGAATTCTCTCTGAACATTGGATGATGAAAGAAAAAGCCTTCGAAAATGAATTTCTGAAGAGAGTCGAAAAAGTCACCGAAACCGAAGTGAAGCGATTAGTCCAGGAAACATTAGTTAAGATTCAAAAGAATTACCAGGCGGACGTTGCCGGCTTTGGTGATCAATTACGAATCAAATATCCTAAAGTATGGGATAAAGTAAAAAAAGATTGGGATACAACTTTTAGTAAAGTTCCTGTTAAGTTCAGCGTAGATGTAACGATTAAAGAATATGGTACGACAGGTTCGGAAAAGACAAAATGAATCAGCTTTTGCCACCAGAAGACGGCGAAAGCTGTTTATGCTTGTTTTGAAGGTTTTCTCTAAATTTACGTTTTTAAATACGCCGTTTTCTCGTTATTAAACAATGTTCCGTTATTTAAGCTTTTCAGATTTCGCATGGACAGACATATTAGTATTAAGCGTAGCAGCAACAACAGGATTTCCTGGAGACTTTCCGGCCAGGATCTGTTTGCTAACCCGTTGGAGGCGAGACGCCGAAAGTATTGTATTTTGCGCCGGGCATGCAAAGGGATTTTAAGTATGATGACGATGGCGAATTGAAGCGCTTTCTTGAACTCTTTAGATTACCCGGTCAAATATTGGAGGGAAATGGTGATGAGCGTGCTGATCAACTGGAAACAACGTGAAAATGACAACGGCTATAGGTTCCTCTTGGGCGAAAGGACCATTGGCGACGTCTTGGCGTTCGAGGACGAACGCTTCACAGTAACCGATACGTTCGAACAGTTAAGGGAAGGACTGGTGCAGTGGACGAGGAAGTTCACCTATCGAGGCGAATCGCCCGCGGCGTGCAAACTTTCGATGGATTTCGCTGCCGACTACGAGCCTGAGTATTATATGATTCCTTCCGTCACCTACAACGGGAACAGTTGGGGCAGCGGCCTGGAGCCGAAAGGACTNGATGGATTTCGCTGCCGACTACGAGCCTGAGTATTATATGATTCCTTCCGTCACCTACAACGGGAACAGTTGGGGCAGCGGCCTGGAGCCGAAAGGACTGGAGCGTGATGGGCAGCCTTGGGTATTTGCGTGGCATCGGACGGCAGTGGCCGGCGCTACCTACTCCGAGGGAAGCGGGATTGCCGTGGCCTTGTTCGGGGAGCCTCCCCGGGATATGCAAGGTTTTTCCTGCTCACTCGTGCCGGCTGCAGGACGAGTCATCCATCGGCTGATCTGGCCGGAGGCAGAGACGCCCGCGACCTACGATGGCCGCGACCGTTACGGTGAGGCATACGAAGCGGAAAGGACCTTTGTGCAGGGCGAGACGTTTACGGCCCGTGCGTTTCTGGCGCTTCATGCGTACACCGAACCGCGCACGTCGTGGAGAATGATGCTCGAAGAGGCCTGGCGGCTGCAACAACGTCCGGTTCGGGCATGGTATGAACCAGAGCGCATCTGGGAACT
>NZ_LMSP01000003.1:170114-193360 GCF_001429545.1 Paenibacillus sp. Soil787 | reverse complement strand
CGGCACGGCTGCGTTAAACCTGTTCGAGGCGGAAGAATTGGCCCGGAGATGCGGAGTGGAGCGGCCGATCTACCGCGAAACCGCGCACGGAATTTGTGGTTTTACCTTATCTGTGCAGTCGCCGGAAGGACGAATTGGAAAATCATGGAAGAACGATGGGACTCCGCACGACCCAGAGGGCACGGTTGGCTGTTTCCTTGTCCCGCCTCTGGTCAAGGCATATGAGCTTACAGGTAATGAAGCCTATCTTCATGGGGCAGAGCTTGGCTACCGCTATTATATGAGAGAGCTGCAGGGCAACGGCTTCACGACGGCGGGGGCACTGGATACTTATTGTGTAGACAAGGAGTCGTCCATTCCTTTGCTCAAAGCAGGTCTTGCGTTGTTCCGGGTTACTGGCAAAAAGTCGTATCTCGAATGGGCGGAGCATGCAGCCTGGTATTTGGCAACATGGCAGTGGCATCATACGGTTGCATATGACACAGGGACCGGACTGGAAGCAATCGGGTACGATACGTTCGGCGGCACGGCGGTATCTACGCAACACCATCATCTTGATCCGTTTGCGTTGTCTTTTATCGAGGACTGGATTGAGCTGGCTTCGCTCAGGCGAATGCGTCGATCGGCATCTCGGACGGCAGCTTGACGGTCAAGGGCAAGCTGCGTCCGGAGGGCAGCCAGAGCGAAGGCTTCTTTCACACCCGCTGGGCAGAGCCGTTCGACGTTTCGGAATGGCTGGTGGCGTGGCCGACAGCCTTCCGGCTTGAAGTGTTGCGCCGGGTGGGCATGGAGGCGGTAGAAGAATTCGAACTAAATCTAACATCTAGACAACGGAAGTAACAGATGACGAAGTTTATATAGATAATGCCGACTACCATTCACTTACTGCCTGGTCTGAGGTATTGCGGGGCGGAAAAGCTGAAATAAAGGTGGAGGATGAATATCCGCTGAATGCAAGTAATCCGCATTATCTTTCTATCCAAATTCTAGATGCGAGCAATGGTGTCGGCATTAAGAATGAAGGCTACACAGGCATACCCATACGCAAAGGTGAAAGCTATCAATTTTCCTTCTATGCCCGCAGAAGCGAAAGTTTTGATACACCGGTTATTTTAAGCCTGGAAAGTGCGGATGGCAAAGTCTATGGACTACTGAAATTGTCGTTCATTCCGATCAATGGACCAAATATGAGGCCGGTCTTCTTGCGAGTGGGGACGATAACAGCGGCAGACTAGTCATTGTTACAAAAGGAACCGGAACATTATTCCTGGATATGGTATCCTTGTTTCCGAGCACCGAGTTTAGGAAGATGAGGCAAATTGCGATTCATTACGGAAGGGGATAAGCATGATTTTTTTACCGTCGAAGATGGGAAGCTGATTTTTGAGAATAATGGAGAAACCTTGCAAATTGAAGCTTGGGGAGAAAACAGTTTACGGACCCGCTCCCGAATGATGGGCGAAATCCTGGATACGGACTTTGCCTTGCTGCCTGTCATTAGCGATGCGGAAGCTGCAATTGAGATCGATCATGAAGGTGAAACGGCTTCCATTCAGAACGGCAAGATAACGGCAGTGGTCCGGCATTCATGGTTGGGCCGAATTTCTTTTTACAATAAGATATTATAATCAGGAACAGCTTCTCGAGGTTGCAAGGGAATATAAGAGAAGAAAGCTACCGATCGATGTCATCGTTATTGACTTTTTCCACTGGCCCAAACAGGGGGACTTCAGATTTGAGGAAGAATTTTTCCCTTCCGAAGGGCATGATGGATGAGCTGAAATCCATGGGAATCGAACTGATGGTTTCGGTTTGGCCGCAGATTGACCGCTATAGCGAAAATTTTGAGGAAATGCGCCAAAAGGGGTATTTGATTAAAGCGGAACGGGGAGTCCAGGTTGCCATGATGGATTGGTTCCCTTCCAGTATTTATTTTGATGCTACAAATCCGAAAGCCAGGGAGTATGTATGGTCCAAATGCAAGAAGAATTATTATGATCATGGAATCTAGATCTTCTGGCTGGATGAAGCAGAACCTGAATACGATGTGTATGACTTTGATAATTACCGCTACGCTATGGGACCTAATGTTCAAATCGGAAATATATATCCGCAGTGCTATTCCAGAACCTTTTATGACGGCATGCAGGCGGAAGGACAAGTCAACATCGTTAACACGGTTCGCTGCGCTTGGGCAGGCAGCCAACGCTATGGCGCATTAGTGTGGTCCGGAGATATTCATTCTTCCTTTGAAGATTTCAGAAAACAAATCGTTGCAGGCCTTCATATGGGAATGGCGGGGATCCCTTGGTGGACGACGGATATCGGAGGCTTTGGCTAATTTGAACAGGGAAAAATCGACACAGTGAGCGAATTGCCGTTACGTGAAGATCTATCTTCGCAGCTTTGCCGGCAGGAGCAGCAGCAAATCAGAAATCGTTTGTATAGTTCGGCGTAATCCAAGAGTAAGACGATCAAGTTGGAGGACAATTTAATGAATATACAGTTTCATTCTCCTGCCGTTTATTGGACGGAAGCCCTTCCGTCGGAAACGGCAAACTCGGCGTGATGGTTTTCGGCGGTGTCGAGAAAGAACGCATTGCGTTAAATGAAGATACGCTTTGGTCCGGTTTCCCTACGAACTGGAATAATCCGAGGGCGAAAGAACCACTTTAATACCAAAAACGCGATTTTTGCAGCTCCGTTTTCTAATTTATTTTCGCACCGTTCTTTTGTAAAGCCATTGAGTTTCTTGTTAACGTATGCCTCCTTTGGAGGGATATTCATAAGGGGGCGTGACTGAATGGGATATTTAAAAAAATTGCCGATTAAAGTCCAGATGTCCATCTTAGCCATTATGGTTATTTTCATTGTGCTTTTTATTATTATATCTAGTTATATGAAAGTAGTGGATATGGTCGAAAAGAAAAACGGGGAGTATAGTATCGAGATGATTTCCCAGATCAACCAGACGATCGCCTCCAATAACGACGTCCTGAAACGGCTTGTACAGAATATCTCCTATAATACGCCAATCGTCCAATCTTACTTGAACGAGACGAACCCTACACAACAATTTATGAAATACATGCAACTAAAAAGTTATATCACGGATATGATCAGCATGAAGGATGGCATCTTGGATATCGCACTTATCAGAGATGAAGGGACGAGCTTTAATACGAACGGTGATCTTAACAACTTGATTCCTTTCAAGGATGAGATTCCAAAGAAACAGCTCTATCATCTCACTGGATTGAAAACGCTTCCTTTTACGAATGGAGAAAGAAATGTTTTTATTGTAGGGACGAAAATTTATTCGATTCTGGATTTTAACGACAACGAGAAAGAGCTCGGTACGCTGATGATCGTTATTGACGCCAATGCGTTGCTCGGTTCACCAATAAATACAGGCCGACCGAACGGAAGTAAAATGTACATGATCGACCGTGAAGGCGTAGTATTCTTTACTAACGATGACACCATGAAAGTCGGAAGTGTCTACAAGGAGGCTGAGGCTGGAACTGCTGATGGTCAGTATATTGTCCAGGCAGGCAAGATTCCCATTGTAGATGGGGAGATTGTCTTCAAAATGCCGCAGCAAGAACTCTTGAGCGGGATCGACGATATTCGCCAACAGCAATTTACGATATTATTCATTTCATTATTGCTGTTAGCCATACCGTTTCTGTTCGTTGTTAACAATATCCTGATGCCCTTGAAGAAGCTGATGCGTTTGATGAATACGATCAAAATGGGTAAACTGAAAAAACGTATTCATTTGCAAGGCTATGCGGAAATTATTACTGTAGCCAAAGACTTCAACGACATGATGGGTGAAATCGATGAGCTGACACACAGGCTTCTGGAAAGCAATTCGAGATTATACGAGGCGGAATTAGTAAAGAAACAAGCGGAGATGGCATACCTGCAGAGCCAAATTAATCCGCATTTTCTGTATAACACATTAGAGTCGATTAAGGGCATTGCGGCAGAAGAAAAGGTGGACAGAATTTTCAATATGACTAAGGCATTGGCTCGTATTTTTCGGTACAGCATTAAGGGAACGGACATCGTTATGCTAAGTCAAGAATTGACCGTCATTGAGAGTTATATTTACATCCAGAAAATACGATTCGGTAAACGATTAAATGTTATTTATCAGTTCTCGTCGGAAATCCTATCCTGTCGCGTACCAAGGATGATCCTGCAGCCGCTTGTGGAAAATGCGATCTTTCATGGGATAGAACCGAAAGTTGGGGAGGGGCTGCTACAACTGGTAGGGAAAATCGATGGTCAACAGCTCTACCTGTCGGTTAGCGACAATGGCATTGGTATCGATGAAGAAAGATTACAGGAGATTGCTGATCGAATGTCGGGTTTGCAAGGGATCTCGGGAAAGAGCACACAAACTATTGGACTAGCTAACGTCAACAATCGAATCAAGTTGAGCTACGGAGATGAGTATGGAATTACGATCAAGAGTCAGTCCGGAGTTGGGACGGAAGTTGTCATCAAGATACCGCACGGAGGTGATCGGGATGTTTAAAGTATTTTTTGTAGACGATGAAGAACTAGTAGTTAAGAGCTTACAGGCCAGCCTGGATTGGAAGGAATACGGATTTGAGTTGGCAGGCTATGCATTGAATGGAGAAGAGGCATTTGATCAAATAAGATTTATCCAGCCGGATGTAGTTATTACCGATATCCGGATGCCAGGTACTAGCGGACTGGAGCTTATCAAAAGGCTAAAGAATGCATCAAATCGCGCACTGTTTATTGTCGTAAGTGGGTACGCCGAATTTGCGTTAGCACAGAAAGCCATCAAATATGGTGCGTTTGGCTATTGCCTCAAGCCTTTTGACGAAGAAGAAATTATTGGATATCTCAAGAAGGCCAAGGGACTGTTGGAGGAAAACATAAATGCGAGTGAAATGAGATATCTGGATCTTATTGAGGACGACAGTGAAGAGGCGAGGGCAGAATTGAATGACGCATTGAATGCTGTAGGGATAAACGCAGATTCAGGGGAGCGTAAACATATCGTCGTTTCCGTGGGGAAGGACAAGCTGAATTTTGAACCTCTTGGAAACTGTATAACCTTGAAAATAGGTTATAACAAATTTGTCTACGTCATACAAACAGGGGATGAGAGTCGTTTATGGTACGTTCTGAAGGATTCTCCGGCAGACCTTCGGGGTTTTGGCGTCAGTAACCCGTTCGTCAGAGTAGAGGAACTAAAGAATGCCATCCATGCGGCTGAGCTGCGGGCTTATCATTTTTTTACGTCAGGAAAGGGTTATGATTGCACAAGAGAAGCAGCCATTTCTAACATAGAAGAACATACGTTGAAACAGATCAAGGAAGTGATTGTAAAGCAGGATATCCAAGGTATTGCCCAATCGCTGGATGAAATGGGGTCCCTGTTCGGGAGCGGGTTGTTAAATATCAAGCATGCTCTCATCGTTTATAATGCAATCATGTCTTTCTCTGGTGAAAGTGAGGCTGAGCATATGGAAAAGTATGTTCTATCTTATGACAAGCTAGCTGGGTTGTTCAGTACCGCACAGGAAATGTTACTCTACCTGAAGGGTGTGCTGTCCATCGGGCACGACCCGCAGCAGGATCCCCCTCTTCATGGAGGGAAAAATCGTACCTTTAATCTCATCTTTCAGCATATTAACGCTAATTTCAGGGGTTCTGTTTCCATTCAAAATATTGCAAAAGAGTTCAATGTTAATGCTAATTATGTCAGCCAACTATTTAAAAAAGAAGTGGGCACGACATTTACGGAATATGTATCCAAGTTGCGCATCGAATATGCGTGTAAATTGATTGCATCAACCGATATGTCGATTAACGAAATTGCCGAGAAAGCCGGTTATGATGATTATTTTTATTTTAGTAGGATATTTAAACGATTGATGGGGACATCGCCAAGCAATTATCGGAAGCATGTGTAACCCGGCTGCTACCTACAGACCGGGTTTTTTTGATGATTCAGCGTATATCTTTCGCCATACTTTACTCTGAATCATCTAGACAAATGCATCCGTGCCTATAAAGATGGCGAAGCCTTTTATTCCCGTTTATGGACTAAATGTAGTTCGACATGAACAATAATTAGTCGACATTTATGTAATGAGATTTCATTTTCAATCAAAATCGTACAACTTTGTCTAACTTGCGTTAATACTTAAGAATTAGAGTGTGAATTATAATAGAGAAGCATACTCAGAGAGGAAGCACATTCATAGAGAAAGGTGGAACTGGATTTGGAGAGCCAAACATCATACGGCGTTCTGAGCAACACACGGTCCCAGCCGTATAATCGCCTGTGGAAGGAGATTCTGAAACATAAGTATTTGTATCTCCTTCTAGCACCAACCGTCATTTTCTTCATCGTTTTTTCCTATATTCCGATGTATGGCGTCGTGCTTGCTTTCAAGGAATTCGACTACTCGAAAGGAATTCTAGGAAGCCCTTGGAACAACTTCGCGAATTTCCGTGCCGTAATATTTGATGCCGATTTTCAAAGGGCATTTCGCAATACCATTATGATCGGTTTAGGAAGATTGGTGATCGAATTTCCAATTCCGATCGTACTCGCTCTCCTGTTGAATGAAATCGCGCGAAGCAAGATGAAACGAGTATATCAGACCGTCTTCACATTTCCGCATTTTATCAGCTGGGTGGTTCTGAGTGGGATTGTGATCGGCATCTTCAGTGATCAAGGGGTAGCCAATCAAATATTAGCGGTGCTAGGGATGAAGAAAAACTCAATATTGATCGATAATGCTTCATTCGTCGGATTGATTTTTCTCTCGAACATTTGGAAAGAAGTGGGTTGGTCCAGCATTTTGTTTTTGGCGGCTATCGCCGGAATTAATCCGGAGCTATATGAAGCGGCATCTGTTGATGGAGCGAATCGTTTCCAGAAAATGAAAGCGATTACGTGGCCAACCGTAAAAGCGGCTGCGCTTATACTATTGATTCTAGCGGTAGGACATCTGATGAACGGCGGTTTTGATCAGATTTTCAACCTGTACAATCCGATCGTTTATAAATACTCAGACATTATCGACACTTATGTATATCGGAGCGCATTCGTTGATACGACAGGGTTCGGGTTTTCGACAACCGTTGGCTTATTGAAATCGGTAATCAACTTCGCCTTTCTTTTCGGAACCAACTTTATCGTGAAGAAAATGACAGACGAAGGGGGAATTTAATTTGCATCCCAAATTCAGCAAAGTCAACCTGGTCATCTCCTTTTTCCTTGGCGTGATCGCAATCTTAACGATTTTCCCTTTCTATCAAACGCTTATCGTCTCCTTTTCTACCATTCAGGATGTCGGTACGCAGAAAGTGTTCCTGTTTCCGAAAACGTTCGACCTTTCCTCCTATAAATATTTAATGGATCAAGGTTTGGTGATGAGAGGAATGGTCATCTCCATTCTGGTGACCATCGGCGGAACGGCGATTAACATAGCCGTGACATCGGCTGGCGCGTATGCGTTATCAAAGAAATCGCTTCCAGGACGAAACGCCATCTTTAACGGCATTATTTTCACCATGTTTTTTACTGGTGGGTTGATTCCATTCTTCCTTACCGTGCAAGCTTTGCATCTCCAAAATAATCTTCTGGTCATGGTTCTGCCGGTTGCCGTGAATGCATTTTACTTAATTCTAATGAAAAACTTCTTTAATACCGTCCCGCCAAGCTTGGAGGAATCCGCTAGAATCGACGGGGCAAACGATATAACGATCCTGATCCGAGTTGTGGTTCCGGTCTCTCTTCCGATTATGGCAACTATAACGCTCTTCTATGCGGTGGATAGATGGAACGAATGGTGGTTACCCACATTGTTCATCAATGATACAAAGCTTTATCCACTTCAACTAGTTTTGCGAAATGCCATCACGAATGTCAGCCTTTTGTTGAGGGACACGACAGGCGCTCAAATGGCCCAAGGTACGCAAAATATTTACTCGGAATCGGTCAAATCAGCGATAATCGTCATTTCCGCCGTACCGATCCTGATTGTTTACCCTTTCATCCAGAAATATTTTACCTCTGGCATTATGATCGGGTCGATCAAGGGATAATTTTGAATGGAATTCATTAGTAGTAGCGAAAGCTATTATTATATAATCACTATACGAAATGGGAGGATCTGAATGAGAAAGAACAAAAGAGCAGCATGGATTATCTCGAGTTTGTTGGTGTTATCATTTGTTATCACCGCATGCGGTGGCAGTAATGGTGGGAAGGCGTCGGATGCGCCTTCTGGCAATGCGGGAACGTCAGCGAACACAAAAACAGACAGCGGCAATACGAAGAATGTCAACCTAAAGGTATCGTTGTGGGGGATCCAGGACGGCTTTAACGCACCGGGTGCGAAAGAAGACAAAATCTTTAACGACCTGCAGTCGAAGTTCAACGTTTCGATTGATCCCGTACAAATTACTTGGAATGACTGGGAAGAGAAATTAAAGGTTTGGGCGGCATCGAACCAATTGCCGGATATTTTCCCGAACGCGTTGGCGGGTAATCTCGGCATGTATAAAACCTGGGCCAAACAAGGTGTTATTAAGGCATTGCCGGATGACTTAAGCAAGTACCCGAACATTAAGAGAGTCATGGCTCTTCCTTCGGTTCAACCGCTGAAAGTGGACGGGAAGTTTTACATGATTCCAAGGATGACGTATAACGACCCGAGCGATTGGTCGTTGGACCGCCCGATTCTCTATCGCAAGGATTGGGCGATAGAAGCCGGCTTCACGAAAGATCCTGAAAGTTTCGATGATCTAGTCGCTATGACCAAGGCGGTAATGGCGAAGCATCCAGGCGTGACCGGGATTGCTACAACGGCCAAATCCTTTCTCATGACTCATTTTCTCGGAAGTTTCCCTGAGGTCGTTAATATGAAATCATGGGTCAAGGAAGACGGGAAATGGATTCCATCCTATACTTCCAAAAAGATGAATGAAGGTGTGAAGCAACTTCGGACACTGTATGAGGAAGGACTGCTGGACAAGGACTTCGCCACTCAGAAGGATAGCGACGGTGTGAACAAGTTCATAAACGGTAAGATTTTCATGTATTTCGGCAGCCCCGGGAGTATCGATCCGTTTATCAAGGCGAATCCGGGTGCGACGGTGGCAAAATCCCTGGGGTTAATGAAGTGGTTTCCTGCTGCGGACGGTAAGCGGTATACCTTCACGGAAACTCCTTATTGGTCGGAGGTCTATTTCCGCAACGATATAAGCGACGAGAAATTCGACCGTGCACTTCAACTGGCAGACTATATGATGTCCGAACAATACAGGATATTGGTCAAGAACGGTATTGAAGGCACGGATTACAAGATGGAAGGCGACAAGTCGCTATCGCTGCTGGCTACGGATCAGTCGCTGGACAAAAAATATCCGATTACCAAGGTCATCAATGTACTCGGAAGTTGGGGTAATGGGTTCCGTTACTCCGGCAAACAGGTCATCAGTTCAAATCCGGAGCAAGCGGCCTTTGAGAAATTGTTCCTGGATACGTATAATCAATTGAAGAAGGAAGCCGTTCCGACCCCTATCAACTTTGATGTCATGCTGATGTCTACGCCTGCCAAGGATAAGATTGGAAACCTCATGAACACAGCACAAGATGAGTTGGTCAAGGTCATTCTGGGCAAAGACGACCCGATTGCCATGTGGGAGAAGGCCGTCAAGAGCTTCGACGCCAAAGGACTGCAAGAAGCGATCGTCGAAACGAACGCAGAGGCCGCCAAACTGGGCATCAAATAACTGGCAAGCAAACAAAGGATGTAGCGATGGCACGCCATCGCTACATTTTCTTTCGAACGACGACCAAGTAAGGAGTAATTCATCGTTGACGAGTCGGGATGGGATCTATACACGCTAAACTCTGGAGGCGAGACGCCGAAAGTATTGTATTTTGCGCCGGGCTTGCAAAGGGATTTTAAGTATAATGACGATGGCGAAGTGAAACGCTTTCTTGCACTCTTAAGATTACCCCGATCAAATATTGGAAGAGAGTGGATGATAAGCGCTTATTTATTCGTTCATTTTTGTTAGAAAAAAACACCGGACGGCGAGCAGGTCTACTTTTGCTTGAGTAAGGATAGTTTCAACAGGGAGCAGGTGAATGGCGGTGAACCTGTGTTATGGAGCAATAGTGTACGGAATCATACGATAGTCCGTACGAAGTCTGGAAAATTTTATATCTTGTCTACGGACCTTAGCCTGGCGAACTACTTCGATATCAAGTATGAAGGAAACTGCATGCTCAGAAATCCGAACAGCGGCAAGATGCTGGACATCGTCAATAGTGGGACTGCCGACGGAACGAATGTACAGATCTACCAGTCAAACCGCAATCACCGGATATGACCGGGCCTTTTGTATAAAGCAGCGTGGTAAACGGCTGATGGTCGGTAGAAATGCCTTCCGGACGAAGTGCCGCAGCTTTAGCTTTCGTATAATAAACCGGATCCGAAGGACTGAAATCGGCGATGCCTTTCATGTTGTGGTAGTGGTTCCAAACCATCTCGTAGATCGGCGGAGAAGAAAAATACAGTTGTAAATGCAACCATGATAGTTTGCCAAACATCGTTTTACCGAGATTCATTTCCCTTCCTCCTTGGGTTTCATAATTTCCGATTTAGCCGTTCACCTCCACTCATAAAAGATAACTACACCATGAATAACTCATAAGACCTCTGTTCTGAAAAGTTTAAAAACCTCGAAAGTGTTTGATTTTATGAAATGCTAGGGCCCCGGGGTCTACCCCTTCAAAATATGGAACTTCGATCGGTCCATGTAATGATCAATGCAGCGTTGGCATACTCGTTCTGTTACTCGTTATCTGAATATTTCCCTGAATGTTTTTCACCTTTATACTCAATCGGCATTTGCTGTTGATTATCGTCGCGACGGACAACTTCGATTATTATTTTCCTTTTCCTGCTAGAAAGCGATTGCAAAAATAAAAACCATATTATATAATAAGTTTATCAACAATGTTGAATTACATGAAATATAGTTTACTTAAAATAGATATTGTTGAATTTTGTCATTGCAGTGTATTTAAATTCTAGGGGGTGTGACGTTTAGAATTACTAGCTTTTGTCCGGTATTGTACAGAGTTTCAGTTTAAATTCAAAAAAATTTCAAGGAGTGGAAACGACAATGAAAAAGTACAAAGTGGGCATTGTGGGCGCGGGCGGTGTTACCGAATTACATTTTGTGGGGTACAAAGATCATCCGGAACGAATCGAGATAACAGCATTATGTGATCCGAACTCCGAGACACTTCACGCCAGAGCCGATAAATACGGTGTGCTGCAGCGGTTTACCGATTTGCAAGACTTTATTCAAAACAGTGGTATCGATGTAGCTGTCGTCTGTACACCTACTTCCATCCGCAAGCAAATCGTATTTCCGCTGATCGAAGCAGGCTTGCCGGTTTTCGTTGAGAAGCCATTTTCCGATACGCTGGCCGAGGCGCAAGAAATCACAGAGAAGGCCAAAAAGCACGGTGTACCGATTTCAGTAAATCAGAACTTCAGGCGCCATTTCCCATTCGAATTAGTGAAGGAGAAGGTTGCGGAAGGCTTGATCGGCAAGGTCACTTCTATTATTTTCTCCAATCTGTTTTTCAGGCAGGATTCGGGCTGGCGGTTGGACTGTGAACGCCATGCGCTTTCGGTCATGGGCATTCACTGGTTTGACGGGTTCCGGCAAATTCTTGGAAGTGATGCGGTATCGGTCGTTTGCCAAAACCGGTCCTCGTCAGCGATTAATTGCGCAGGGGAAACCGATGCTACCGTTCAAATTGTTTATGAAAACAACGCCGTAGTGACTTATGTCCAAAGCTTCTCCTCCAACTTCAGCAAAGGTGAAATGATTGTAATCGGGGAAACTGGCACAATAATGGGCGATCATGGATCCGTAAGCTTATACCGCAAAGGTGATAAAACACCTGAAGTCACTTGGGAAAATAACATATCTAGAGAAGTAGCAACTTACGAAGGCTTAAACCAATTGCTCGTTTCCTTGGAAACAGGCGTAGAGGCGCCAAACAGTTCCCAAGACAATTTGAAAACAGTCACCGTTCTCGATGCTGCTTATTTGTCTGCAAAAGAACAACGGATTGTCCATTTAAAGCAAGGTGTAATGGTATAAGCCGGAAATGAATATGCGCACACAATCGGCTGTTTTGCAATCGTCTGTCACTATGGATAAGAACAAGAAACGGCGAACTCTTTTATCTGATTTAAGGCGTGACAAGTATCTTTATTTGCTGATTTTACCCGGTGTGCTCTTTTTTATACTTTTTAAATATGTACCCATGTGGGGGATCGTCATTGCATTTCAGGAATATTCGCCTTATCTGGGGGTATTCAAGAGCGAATGGGTTGGAATCGAACACTTTATCCGATTCTTTTCTAACCCGGATTTCATGCTGCTTTTCCGCAATACGATGATGATCAGTTTATTGAATCTGTTGTTCTTTTTCCCGCTGCCGATCATTCTATCTTTACTGCTGAACGAACTAAACAACGAATTGTTTAAGAGGGTCATCCAGTCGATCGTATACCTCCCGCATTTTTTATCTTGGGTCATTATTGCCGGCATTTCGTTTTTATTACTATCTCAGTCTTCGGGTGTCATCAATATGATAATGGAATCGATGGGACTTCCCAAGTATGATTTTTTGACGAATGCGGATACGTTCTGGGGACTTCTTGTTCTGCAAAATATTTGGAAAGAAACAGGCTGGGGAACGATCATTATTTTGGCGGCAATTACTGGTGTTGACACGCAATTATATGAGGCAGCCAAAATCGATGGCGCCAACCGTTGGAGGCAGACATGGCACATTACTTTGCCAGCTATAAGAAGTGTCATCTTAGTCCTATTGATCCTTAGGCTGGGTCACATCATGGATGTTGGTTTCGAACAAGTGTTTTTGATGTCGAATGGTGCAGTGGCCCGAGTTGCGGACGTTTTTGAAACGTATGTGTACCGAAATGGGATTGGGCAAGGTCAGTTCAGTTACAGCACGGCAGTCGGCTTATTTAAATCTGTGGTGGGCCTCATACTTGTCGTATTGGCAAACAGGCTTGCCAAGCGGATTGGCGAGGAAGGGGTCTATTAAGTTGGGGGGGCCGGAAGATGAAGGCAAGCTTGGGTGGTCGGCTTTTTAATCTAACGAACATTATTCTGTTAGCTTTGATAGGTTTCGTTACTATATTTCCTTTGTACTATGTATTTATTGTCTCCTTCACTGATTCACACGAATATTTGCAAAAAAACGGATTTGTGCTTTTCCCCCAAAAATGGACCCTTGGCGCCTATAAGTATTTGTTAGCCACTCCAGCATTTAAAAATGCAACCGCTGTCAGCACGTTTCTGGCAACGATCGGGACTGGGTTAAGCTTAATTTTTACAGCAGCTATGGCGTTTGGGATGTCGCGTAAAAGGTTAAGGGGAAGAAAAATCATCATGCTGATGGTTTTGCTGACCATATTATTTAATCCTGGCATCATTCCCAATTATCTTGTGGTACGTGAATTAGGACTGATCAACAGCGTGTGGTCCCTGATCATACCCGTGTTAGTCAGCGGGTGGAATGTCATCTTGATGAAAAGCTTTTTCGACAGCATTCCAGTAGAACTGGAGGATGCTGCGCTGATCGATGGCTGCAATGATTTGGGCACCTTCTTCCGGATCGTACTCCCTCTGTCGGCACCGGCGCTTGCTGCATTCGGACTATTCTATGCCGTCGGCTATTGGAACACATTTTTTAACGCTGTTCTGTACATCAACGATTTTGCCAAAGTGCCTCTGCAGATTGTATTGCGGAACATGCTGATCGATTCGGAAACGTCAACGGGAGGGGCTGCGGCCGTCGAAATGATTTCGGAGCAGCAAATTCCTACACAGACGATCAAGATGGCGGCAGTCGTAATTGCCTCTGTCCCGATATTAGTCGTTTATCCGTTCCTTCAAAAACATTTCGCAAAAGGGGTTTTATTAGGCTCGGTTAAAGGGTGATCACAGCTTCAAACTTAATAAGGGGGTTGGTACGATGAAAAGCTCAAAGAAGCGCGCATCTATTGCCATGCTGTCAATGGTTGCGTTATTGGCCGCAGCGTGTTCCGGCAATCAAGGAGGGGAAGGGACAAAAGCGGAGGTAGGCAAGAAGGAAGCGCCCGTCTCGCTCAATATTTTAAGCAATTTCTCGATTGCCCAGCCACCGGGGCCGGATAATCCGGTTACGAAAGAATTTGAAAATCGGACGAATACCAAGCTGAACATTACCTGGATTTCTGACGGTGTATATAACGATAAACTTAATGTCTTATTAGCATCAGGGGAACTTCCCGATCTGATCAAATTGCCGGATACGACTTCGATTCCACAGTTTCAGGCGATGGTTGAACAGGGTGCCTTTTGGGATCTCACGCCGTTTCTGAAAGATTATAAAAATTTAATGGACGCGCCTAAGCAAACTTGGGATAACACCAAAATAAAGGGCAAAAACTATGTTGTTCCTATTGTAAGGCCATTGGAAGTCGGGGGTCTGGCGATTCGCCGAGATTGGCTGGATAAATTAGGCTTGAAAATGCCGACAACGATGGACGAATTGTATACAGTCATGAAAGCGTTCAAAGAAAAAGAACCGGATGGGAATAAGGGTACTTACGGATATACGATGCGCGGCAATGATACAATCGACAATATCTATAATGGCGCCAATGGGAAATGGAAAGCGGTGGGCGGCAAGCTAGTCGATGTGACCCTGGAGCCGACGATGCGGGATGCGCTTCTTTTCAAGAAGAGGTTGTATGATGAAGGGCTTATTCCGCCGGATTATGCGGTTATGAAAGATAATCAATACTGGGATTTAGCGACAAGCGGACGTGCCGGAGTGACTTCCGAGACGATCGAAGCCCTATGGCGCTGGACTTATGACCAATGGAAACGAGATCCCAAAGTTACGTGGGAACCCATTGTTTCAATATCGGCGTCACAAGGCCAATTCACTGGACAGGGTTCGGGCATGATCGGCGTAGCGGCCATCCCAAAATCCGTTCCTGAAGTGAAGGTCAAAAAAATATTATCCTTGCTCGATTTCGGTGCATCGGCAGATGGGCATGTATTATCCAATTATGGCATTGAAGGTGTGCATTATAAAAAAGAAGACGGTTTCTATGTGACCAACGAGCAAGCCGTTAAAGACAGTTTGGGCCCCGGCGCGTTCGGCAAGTTGTTCATGAAGTATGATCCCTATATGTATGCGTTCGCGCCTGGCATGCCGAAGGATATATTCGAACGTAACAAAAAAATAATCGATGCCAAGTCGAAAGTCAGTACCCCGAACGTAACTGTCGGATTACTATCGGAAACGAATAATAAAATGGGTGCTGATTTCACCAAGAAGATCAATGACATGAAAACCCAGGTCGTAATGGGTAAATCAACGATTGATGCATGGGATAAATTAGTTGCCGAACTTAAGCAAGATGCTAACTATCAAAAGATTATTCAAGAAATGAATGCATCCTATCAAGAGCGTTTGGCATCTAAGTAAACATATAAAAGGAGAACGAGTGTATGGCTACCATTACAGACTTGAGAAAGCAGGACAAAGCACGTGTATTGGATATGGATTGGGGAAAGATTCAATGGCTTTGCGGCCAAGAAATTGATCCAGATAGCGAAATGACCTTCGGTATGGTTTATATTAATGCGGGTCAATCGAATCCCAGACATGTGCATCCGAACTGCGAAGAAATAATTTTTATACTATCCGGGGAATGCGACCATACCTTAGGAGACGAAACCTTTCATCTGGAGCCGGGCATGATGCTGCGAATTCCACGCAATGTGCCCCATAATGCAACCACAACAAGTTGGGAACCGTGCCGTATGATTATCACGTACTCAGCGCCGGACCGCGAGACTATTGGGGAATAAACGTGTTTGATCTGAGCTATTGGCCTATCATCATCATCGTTATTGTGGGTGTTTGCGTCGGTTTTGCGAAGACGGGCGTATCCACAATGGGGATTTTTAATGCCATGCTTATGACCCTTATCTTCCCGGCAAAGCTATCGGTAGGTATCTTACTGCCTATGCTGATTGCCGGGGATTTAATGGCAGTAGCCTATTACCGTAAAAATGTAATATGGAAAAATCTAATTAGCCTGATTCCATGGGTGCTAATGGGCGTAATTGGCGGATATTTCGTTTTGCTGAAAGTGGATAACAACCAATTAAAGATCCTGTTAGGATCGCTAATAATTGGCATCATTCTGCTTCAAGTCATTAGAGACTCGCTAGGTGCGAAGTTGGATTCCAAATATCCTTCTTCGCTGTGGTTTATATCCGTCATGGGTTTTTTGGCAGGCTTTGCTACCATGATCGGCAATGTTTCCGGTGCCATTATGGCGATTTATTTGTTTGCTAAAAAGGTTCCCAAGCAGGAGTTTGTCGGAACAGGTGCATGGTTCTTTTTGCTCGTGAATCTCATCAAAGTGCCGTTTTTTATCCAATTAGGAATGATTACATCCCAATCTTTGTTGTTGAATGCTTGGACGATTCCGCTAATTGCGATTGGCGCTTATGCGGGGATCAAGCTGCTGCCGTTAATTCCGCAAGTTTATTTTCAGCGGCTTATTCTATTACTTGGGGCTATTGGAGCCTTGAAGCTGCTTGGGGAGAGCTTACTTCACATTTAAATGACAGACGAGGAGAAATATAAATGAGCATAAAGTTAGCTTTTTCCAGACCCACTTCCAATGTGGAGGAACAGACGCTTCTTCTTCAACAATACAGAGCGGTTGGCTATGACGGACTGCAATTGAAAGGCCCACAATATGCCCCTTTTCTGAATGAACCGGAAAGATTCAAGGAGACATGGGGCCATTTGCCGGGCGTGGGTTCGGCGCTCATCACAGGCGGGAGATTGGATGAGGCGGGCATAGAGCAGCTTAGGAACGTATTTCGGTTTGCCTCCGGAATCGGTACGGATCTTGTCGTTTACTGCCATGGGGTTCCCAGAGCTGAGGTTACCGCCGAGGATATTCGCGGATATGGGGATACGTTTTCGAGATTGGGCCTTGAGGCGCAGCAGCAGTACGGCGTTAAGCTTTCCTTGCATCATCATCATAACAATCCGGTGATGTACCGTGAAGATTTTGATATCTTCTTTGACCGGATCAAGGAGCAATCCATCGGGTTGACGGTGGATACTGCGCATTTGGTGAAATCCGGCGTCCACGATGTGGCTGAGTTGATCCGCAGCTTTGGCCGTGTGATCGATAACTTTCATCTCAAAGACTTTGAGCAAGGAGATTGGAGAGTGCTCGGAGAAGGAGCCATCGATTTCAAACCGATTTTCGGAGCCATTCAAGCGATTAACTTTAAAGGCTGGATGTCAGCAGATGAAGAAAGCGGCGGCGAAGTGCTTGAGGGCATGAAGGCATGTTATGCGTATATGCGAAATGGATTGAAGTAAAGGGCAGATCCTTGAAGGAGCTGGTATTATGGAGAAAAAAGCCGTATTAATCGGAGCCTTGGATACGAAAGGGCACGAATTTCAATTCGTAAAAGATGCGCTGCAAGTGTGCGGAATAGACACCTTCGTTGTCGATACCGGCGTGCTAGGAGAGCCTTTGTTTATACCGGATGTCTCCGCTTATGAAGTAGCAAGAGCAGGTGGATCCAGCATTGAGGAACTGCGAAGGCAGAACGACCGCGGGACGGCTGTAACTGTAATGACCAGAGGTGCGGCAAATATCGCAGTTCAACTAGAGAAGCAGGGGATTATCGGCGGTGTGTTCGGGATGGGGGGGACTGCAGGAACAACGGTAGCAGCTTCAGCCATGCAGGCTCTTCCGATCGGCGTGCCGAAGCTGCTCGTGTCCACCGTAGCCTCAGGGAATACAAGGCCTTATGTGGGCGTGAAGGACATTATGATGATGTACTCGGTTGTCGACATCGCCGGCATTAACCGGCTGTCCCGGCGCATATTAAACAACGCCGCTTATGCATTGGCCGGGATGATTAGGTACGCAGGGCTGGAACAGGAGTCAGCAGACGATAAAGTCACGCTGGGCATCACGATGTTCGGCGTGACTACGCCATGCGCGACCCGCGTGAGGGAAATCCTGGAGGAGAAGGGCTACGATCTGCTTGTATTCCATGCCACCGGAACAGGCGGCCTTGCGATGGAGGAATTGATCAAGGCCGGTTATATTAAGGGTGTTGCGGATATTACTACAACAGAATTGGCCGATGATTTGGTCGGCGGTATTTTTACTGCCGGACCTAACCGTTTGGAAGCAGCGGGCGCTGCCGGAATACCGCAGGTTGTATCGGTGGGAGCGCTCGATATGGTCAATTTCGGGCCTCCGGACACAGTTCCGGCACCATTCATAGAGCGTATTTTTTATCAGCATAACCCGACCACAACATTGATGAGAACGACGGTTTCGGAGAACCGCGAGTTGGGACGAATCTTGGCTGCTAAGTTGAATAAAGGCACAGCACCTACCATCGTCGTGTTCCCGAAAGCCGGAGTTTCCTTACTGGATATGGCAGGAAAGGCTTTTGAAGGTAAGGAAGAGCGATTCGCCTTGTACGAAGGAATCAAACAGAATCTCCGTTCGGATATTCCCATGATAGATATGGATCAAGACATCAATGATCCTGCTGTTGCAGACTTGATTGCGGAACAATTACTCAAGCTGATGGAACATAAGAAGGAAGGGTAGAACAAACGATGGCGGTACTAAGACAAGAAATAGTAAACCGATTGCGTTCCCAAGTGGAACAAGGCCGTTTCATCGTTGGCGCTGGGGCCGGAACAGGCTTATCGGCAAAATGCGCTGAAACGGGCGGCGTAGACATGATCATCATCTATAATTCGGGCCGTTACCGGATGGCTGGCCGTGGTTCATTGGCTGGATTAATGCCGTACGGAGATGCCAACCAAATCGTTGTGGAAATGGGTGGCGAGGTTCTTCCCATTGTCAAGAATACACCGGTGCTGGCTGGGGTATGCGGTACAGACCCGTTCCGTTTGATGGATGTTTATTTGAAGCAGTTAAAAGAAATGGGGTTCTCCGGTGTTCAAAACTTCCCGACTGTAGGTCTGATTGACGGGACATTCCGACAAAATTTAGAAGAAACCGGGATGGGATATAGCCTGGAAGTGGAGATGATCCGAAAAGCTCATGAATTGGATTTATTGACTACCCCATACGTTTTTAACGAAGAGGATGCCATTGCAATGGCTAAGGCTGGAGCGGATGTACTGGTTGCGCATGTTGGTTTGACGACAAAAGGAAGCATCGGAGCGAGAACGGCATTAACGCTCGATGAGTCGGCTGACCTCGTCCAGCGCATCTATAATGCCGGGAAAAGCATCAATCCGGATATACTGGTCATTTGTCACGGAGGTCCAATCTCGGAGCCTGAGGATGTAGACTACATACTTAGCAAAACCAAAGGAATAGCCGGATTTTTCGGAGCATCCAGCGTAGAACGGCTCCCTACCGAAATAGCTATCACCGAGCAGGTGAAAAAATTTAAAAGTTTAAGCAAAAACTAAAATATCATCATGCTCGATGGGGCAAAATTGAGAAATAAACCATCAAAAGAACCTATCGGTAGATCATTGATCACCGCTAGGTTCTTTTGATATCCTCCCTGATAATTATTGCATGCGGGAGGACATGGGTCCGTTTACTATAAGAAGGATTGCTGCGTATGCGTTCGTGACTATATTACAATCATGTTCTTGCCTCTCCAATTGCCTCCTGTTGACGATTACACACTGCATAGTTATGATAAACATAGTTGAATAATATGAAATAGGAGATCTCAGGAGATGGAACTTGGGGATAAAATTAAAAAGCTGCGGAAAGAACAAAATTGGAATTTGACAGAGATTGCTGATATTTGCGGGTTTTCTAAAAGCTTGTTGTCCAAAATAGAAAATGGGAAAACGATGCCGCCTATTTCGACCCTGATTAAAATCGCGGATGCTTTAGGAACTACAGTCTCTATTCTTTTGGATGATCAACAGCAATCAGGGACGATTCATACAACGAAAGAAAAAAGTCAATCCAAATTAGTGAAAACGGAAAAAGGCTACTCCTTCTTCGCTTTTGCCGTTGAGCGCGGAGACAAGCTTATGCAGCCGTTTCTTTTTGTCTCAAGGAAAGACGAACATGACAGCAGACATATATTCAGTCACAACGGTGAAGAGTTTATATTTATACTTGAGGGCCAAATGATATATAAAGTCGGCAATGTGGAGTATACCTTGGGTCCGGGAGACAGTCTGTATTTCGATTCGATTGAAAAGCACACCATTAGTCCAATTACGAGTGAAGTAAAGTATGTGGCCGTGTTTACCCAATCCAAGTTGGGTGCTGAGTAGTAGTAATTGCTATTTCCAAATAAGAGATAGGACCCTCCGAGTATACGCCGTCGCTGGCTTGGATGTGAAGCGCTTTTTTATCGGTAAGAAGTTCGATAGCTCCATTCTCCGTATAACGGAACGCCTTGCCCGCAATGCAGACGGAATCGATATAAGCTTTCAGCACAGGCGGGAAAGAAAGGTTCCACAACGGCGAGACGAATACGTATTTGTCGGCTGCGACGAATTGATCGGCAAGCTCCGTTAAAACGGGCGACCTTCGCTTGCTCGGCAGCAGTCAGCTGATCGTATGCAGAACCGGAACGAAGCTTATTCGTGATTGGGGTCATATTAAAAAACGCAAGGCCCCACATGACATCTAGTGGTCAAATTATGAAACAGATAAATAATTTTACGCTTTCGTTCGCTCAAATCTAAAAGCCCGAAGGATCAATGTTTATATCAAATCGATTCTTATAATTTCTGTGAGTTGGCGTGTGAAATTTCTTGTTTTTCGATTAATCGATTTGCTTTATCTACTCTATTGACTGGGAATTGAACATCCTTCTTTAATGCACTGATTGTTATTGGGTCTAAATACATTTTGAAAATTGCTTAATTCATTCGGAAATCTGTCGCCGAGTATAGCAAAAAAAACGGAGAAATGGTCGGATTCGACAACACGAGATACTTCTATGTATCATTTAAGAAACATGTAGGGATGACACCCGATCATTTCCAAAGGGAAAACAAGTTGGAATCCATGTTGAATGACTAATGAGAATCGTCAGTTTCCTATGAGAAACTGACGATTTTTTTCTGTCTTGGGGAACTTTGTTCTCAATGAATAGACCGGCTTCGATGTGTAGTTTTTTTAAAAAATATAAGTCATTTATAAGTATGAGCTTATAAATGACTTGACTTTTATTTCATCGCGAAACGAACTTTACCACCAGAAGACGGCGACAGCCGTTAACGCTTGTTTTGAAGGTTTTCTCTAAATTTAATCAATTTTGTCGTTTTTAAATACGCCGTTTTCTCGTTATTAAACAATGTTCCGTTATTTAATCTTTTCAGATTTCGCATGGACAGACATAGTAGTATTAAGCGTAGCAGCAACAACAGGATTTCCAGGTGATTTTCCGGCCTGCATCTGTTGGCTAACCCGTTGGAGGCGAGACGTCGAAAGTATTGTATTTTTCTCCGGGTTTGCAGAGGGATTTTAAGTATGATGACGGTGGCGTATTAAAAAGCTTTCTTGCACGCTTTAGCAGTGGACGCGGACGTTCACCTATCGAGGCGAATCGCCAGCGGCGTGCAAACTTTCGATGGATTTCGCTGCTGACTACGAGCCTGAGTATTGGGGCAGCGGCCTGATGCGTACACTGAACCGCGCACGTCGTGGAGAATGATGCTCGAAGAGGCCTGGCGGCTGCAACAACGTCCGGTTCGGGCATGGTATGAACCAGAGCGCATCTGGGAACTGGGCATGGCGTATGCCAAGAATGGCCTATGGGCCGAAGACGGGGATTTTCGAGGNGAACCGCGCACGTCGTGGAGAATGATGCTCGAAGAGGCCTGGCGGCTGCAACAACGTCCGGTTCGGGCATGGTATGAACCAGAGCGCATCTGGGAACTGGGCATGGCGTATGCCAAGAATAGCCTTTGGGCCGAAGACGGGGATTTTCGGGGATTCTCGCTCGGCAGAAAATGGGACGGAGAGAAGTGGCRACAAGCTCGTAATTACGCAATYGGCTGGTGCGGGCAGAACGCCTCGCTGGCCAATTCGATGCTTGCCGATTATTTGAATTCCGGCAATGAGGATTCGCTTCGTARAGGCCTCGCCGTGCTGGACGGCTGGACAGCCGGCGGAAGGCTGCCGAACGGGATGATTCATTGTGAGTACGACTACGTCCTGCAATTCAAGCCGGCAGAACAGGAAGTGCAGGACGCCTGCAACCTCGGCACGGCTGCGTTAAACCTGTTCGAGGCGGAAGAATTGGCCCGGAGATGCGGAGTGGAGCGGCCGATCTACCGCGAAACCGCGCACGGAATTTGTGATTTGAATTCAATATGCAAGGCAAAGTGGCTGATACTGCTACCGAGATCGTGTGGAAAGCTTNTTGAATCTCCTCAATAGGTTCAATGCCCAGTTGGCAGGACGCCTGCAACCTCGGCACGGCTGCGTTAAACCTGTTCGAGGCGGAAGAATTGGCCCGGAGATGCGGAGTGGAGCGGCCGATCTACCGCGAAACCGCGCACGGAATTTGTGRTTTTACCTTAYCTGTGCAGTCGCCGGAAGGACGAATTGGAAAATCATGGAAGAACGATGGGACTCCGCACGATCCGAAGGGCACGGTCGGCTACTTCCTCGTCCCGCCTCTGGTCAAGGCATACGAGCTTTACAGGCAATGAAGCCTATCTTCATGGGGCAAAGCTTGGCTACCGCTTTATATTAGGGAGCTGCTCGACAACGGCTACACGACAACGGCTACACGACAGAGGGGGCGCTAGATACGTATTGCGTAGACAAGGAGTCTGACATTCCTTTGCTCAAGGCGGGTCTTGCACTGTTCCGAGTCACCGGCAAGAAGACATATCTCGAATGGGCGGAGCATGCCGCCTGGTATCTGGCAACATGGCAGTGGCATCATACTGTCAGGTATGATGCAGGGACCGGACTGGGAGACATCGATACGTTCGGCGGCACGGCGGTATCTACGCAACACCATCATCTTGATCCGTTTGCGTTGTCTTTTATCGAGGACTGGATTGAGCTGGCTTCGCTCAC
>NZ_LMSP01000003.1:0-170035 GCF_001429545.1 Paenibacillus sp. Soil787 | reverse complement strand
AGGCTTCTTTCACACCCGCTGGGCGGAGCCGTTCGACGTTTCGGAATGGCTGGTGGCGTGGCCGACAGCCTTCCGGCTTGAAGTGTTGCGCCGGGTGGGTATGGAGGCAGCACTATTCGAACAAAATCTAAAAACTAGCGGAGGTAATGAGAGCTGATGAGCTTGCAAGGGACTTTGACCATAAATACGAAAGACCGTGGAGCAGCGATGGGTGACCTGTTCGGCATCTTTTTTGAAGATTTGAATCATGCGGCAGACGGCGGGCTGTACGCCGAACTCGTACAAAACCGTTCGTTCGAATTTGATCCGATCGATCACCCGGATTACCATGCGCTGACGGCATGGGAGAAGGTGGAGCGGGGAGGCGGCGAGTGCGAGGTTCGAGTCCAAAGCGAATTGCCCCTGAACAACCGAAATAATAATTATGCGGTAATCGACATTCGGGCGGCAGGCGACGGCGTTGGACTCATGAACCAGGGATTTAATACCGGCATTCCAGTCAGAGAAGGAGATACCTATTTCTTCTCGATGTATGCACGCAGGAATAGCAGCTTCGACGTGCCAGTCATCATCACATTGGAGGGACTCGAAGGAAGCATTTATTCGGAAGCGAATATCGTTGTCGCATCGGACCAATGGACGAAATACGAAGCGCGGCTAACGGCTTCCGCTACCGATTACAGCGGACGGCTCGTCCTCACCACGAAGGGATCCGGATTTCTCTATCTCGAGATGGTTTCATTATTCCCGGCACGAACGTTCCGCAATCGTCTCAATGGCCTCCGCGAGGACATCGCCACATTGCTTGCCGAGCTTAGACCTAAGTTCATGAGGTTTCCGGGAGGTTGTCTCATCCACGACGGGTCGCTGAATGCAGATGACCGTGACTCCATGTACCGATGGAAGAACACGCTCGGCGATGTCGCCGAGCGGCCTGCCCGGCGAAACAATTGGCGGTACAATCAGACGTTGGGCCTTGGGTATTACGAATATTTTCTGTTTTGCGAGGACATTGGCGCCAAACCGATTCCTGTCGTACCAGGGGGCTCCGATCCGCATCACAAGAGAAACGTGCCGCTTAACGAGCTGCAGCCATGGATTGATGAGGCGCTCGATCTAATCGAGTTTGCGAATGGGGATGCCTCGACCCCATGGGGGGCAATTCGCGCCAAGCTGGGACACCCGGAGCCATTCGGACTGGCGTATATTGGCGTCGGGAACGAGGAAGTCGGCGAAGGGTTCTTCGAGCGGTATGCGTATTTCCATCGGGCGATCAAGGCCAAGCATCCGGCGATAAAAATCATTAATAACAGCGGTCCATTCGCATCCGGAGAAGAGTACGAGCGCGGCTGGAGATCGGCCCGCGAGAACGGCTCCGACTTCGTGGACGAACATTATTACCAGTCGCCGGAATGGCTGCTGGCCAATCATCGCCGTTACGATTCGTACAAAGCCGACGATCCCAAAGTATTCCTTGGCGAATATGCTTCCTTGGGCAATACCTATTACAACGCGCTTGCAGAAGCAGCTTATATGACCGGGCTTGAACGCAATGCCCACGTGGTCGGTCTTGCCTGCTATGCGCCTTTGCTCTGTAATGTCGATTATGTGAACTGGAAGCCGGATATGATCTGGTTCAACAATCATGAGGTGTTCGGAACGGCCAACTATTATGTCCAGAAGCTCTTTATGCATCATCAGGGTGATTATGCGCTTCAGGTTCAAGCGGAAGGCTTCGAACAGCCTGTTCAGAGCGAAAGCAAGCCGATTGCGGGAATGCTAGCCGTCGGAACCGAAGGCGGAACGGTCGAATATTCTCAGATTAAGCTCATCAACCATGTAACCGGGGAAATAAAAGAACTTACAGACGAGAAGATCCTCGTTACCGATACGGAGGAGGACCGGGCAAATGGACATGCGCGGCGAATAGCAGAGCTTGAAGCGATTGATTGCGAGCATTATACGCTATCGATGACGGCAAGAAGGAAAGCCTGGGGCAGAGGCTTCATGATTCACTTCGGGAAGGTCGACGATCGCAACGAGCTCCTGTGGAGAATCGGAGGATGGCATAATAATGATTCAATAATCAGCTCTCAAATAAACGGGACAAGCTGCGTTCTTACCCATTGCCTGTTCGATGTAGAAGACGATGTGGGCTATCATCTGTTGCTGGAGGTTTGCGGCAGAAAAATACGGGCTTATATCAATGGGGTCCTTGTAGCCGATACGGAGGATCTGATCCCTGTCATCGAGCCGCTCTACTATTCCTCGAGCATCGAAGAGGCGACCGGCGACATCATCCTGAAAGTGGTCAATGTGCAGGATGCGCAGATCCGTACCGGGATTGTGCTGGAGGGACAGGGCGAGAAGGAAACGGTAATGATCGAAATTTCGAAATTGTCCGGATATTCGCTTGAAGACGAGAACAGCTTCGAACAACCGGAACGGATTGTCCCAGCGAACCAGACGCTTCATCTGCAAGGCAGTGCGTTCGAATACGAGATTCCGAGGCATTCACTTACTGTCATGCGGGTGAAAAGATCTCTTAACGATACAGACGTAAAAGTAACCGAATAGGGGGAAATTCGATGAGTTCTTATTTATTCGTTCATTTCCGAGAGAAAAAAACACCGGACGGCGAGCAGGTATACTTTGGCTTGAGCAAGGACGGCTTCAATTGGGAGCAGGTCAATGGCGGTGAGCCGGTGTTATGGAGCAATAAAGGTGACAAGGGAGTACGCGATCATACCATCGTCCGTACGAAGTTCGGAAAATTTTACATTTTGTCTACGGATCTTGGCCTGGCGAACTGCTTCGATACCAAGTATGAAGGTACCTGGGCAAATATTGCGCGGCACGGAAGCAAGTGTCTGACACTCTGGGAGTCGGACGATCTCGTGAATTGGTCGGAGCAGCGAATGATCGAACTTGGCGATGAAGATTACGGCATGTTGTGGGCACCGGACGTACTGTATGATCGCGACCGAGACGACTATGTCATTCATTGGTCATCGTCCCATGCTTCGAACAACTACGGACATAAGGCGATATTTTATACGCGAACCAAGGACTTTATACACTTCGATAAACCGCAACTCTTATGTAGGAAAGACGGAAGCGGCATTATAGACTCGGCTATATATGAAGAGAATGGTACGTACTATCGCTTTGTGAAGTATGAGAACCCCATTCACATTATTCTTGAGCAGGGGGAGTCGATAACCGGCGAATATAAGGAAAACCAAGCTTTCAAAGAAGAGATGGTCAAACTCGGGTATGGTCAGTATGAGGGCCCCACTGCATTCAAGCTCCAGGATGGGCGATGGGTTCTGATGCTGGACTATTACGGTGTGCAAGGTGAAGGACAGGGGTATGTCCCGTTTGTCGCAGACGACTTGAAGAGCGGTCGCTTTACCCGTTCGGATGAGCAGTTCAGCTTTCCTTACGGCTTTAAGCATGGTACGGTGCTTGCTATTACGACGGAGGAGTACAACCGCATTCAACGCCACTTTTCCTAAGAAGTATCCATCTTATCAATATTGATATCTCTGAGCGATGACAAAAGATTTCCCAAAATACTCTTTTACGAAACACGAGCCATTATCATTGACGCGTGGCGCTGAAGCGGAGGATCCGACACAAGTGTTCAAAAAGGATCCTCCGCTTACCACGCGGCTTCACATCGCTGCTCGTCGACGAATTGCTGCAACCATTCTCAAGTTTATGTACAATTGTCGGTTGGGAGGAGAGTTTCATGATTAAGAAGGCGTTTAGCAATCATCTGGAAGCGTTTTCTTGTTGAAAGTCAAAGTATGTTTTTAAAATGAAAGCGGAGAGACTTTGCGCTCCGTACAAAGATCCCTATATTAGGAGGAAAATATGAGAGTCCCAAATGATAAGATGCGCAGATTGGTAGCGCTGGTGATCTCCTTGGTCTTGTTGATAACACTGGCATTTCCTATCCAAGCAGCGGCCAGCACAGATACGACACTCGAGACCGTTTACCCGTTCGATGGGAATGCCGATAGCACAGACGGCTCAGCCAATGGTACTGTGTCTGGCACCCCCGTCTACAAGGACGGCACAGTCGGGCAAGCAATCAGTCTGGATGGCAGCACTAACTTTGTCACACTCCCGTCCAATCATACGTTATCTACTTACGATTCAATTACGTTATCAACCTGGGTGAATTGGAAGGGGGGAAAGGATTGGCAACGGATCTTCGACTTCGGTACCGGCACAACCCAATACATGTTCCTGACGCCGAAAACGGGTAATTATATGCGGTTTGCAATCAAGAACGGCGGAACCGAGCAAATCGTCCAAACCACGCCGCTTGCAATCGGTCAGTGGGTTCATGTAGCTTTGACGCTCGGGAGCGGTAAGGCGAACCTGTACATGAACGGTGAGCTGAAGGCAACCGCTAACGTTACGATCAAGCCAAGTGATTTTAAACCGAGCAAAAACTATATCGGCAAAAGCCAGTTCTCCGATCCGTTGTTTAATGGTTTGATCGACGAATTCCGCATCTACAACCGCGCCTTAAGTGCGGACGAGATTAAAGCCGTGTACAATAAATCCAGTTTCGATTCCATTTTAAATCAAGCCCAAAAAATTATTGACAAAGGACAGCAATACTATTCAGACGAAACATGGAATAAACTGCTGGAAGTCTATGGACGTGCGCAGGCATTGAGGGCGGATCCTTCAGCTACTCAAGCGGCAATTGATGCAATGGCGGCAGAACTGCTTGCTGCCATTCAAGGCCTTGCCGAGCCCTTGCCAACGTTCATCAATAACACGGGTATGCAGCTTGTCCATCCCGCGATTAGCAGCTCACCCCAGGAGTTGCTGCGCGTGCGGCAGCATATCTTGAATAAAGATCAGCCTTGGTACGGCTACTATACAAACTTTGCAGCCAACGGTTTTGCTTCCAAATCGTATACGATTCGAAATGATAATAACCCGTCTGCAGACTTCGATCATCTTGTACCGAATTACAGCTACGACAGCTATAGCACCAGCCTCTTTAACGGACCGATGACGCAGGATGCTACCGCAGCGTACTATCAGGCGATCATGTATTTTATGACAGGGGACCCCGCCTATCGGACGAAAGCGATGCGAATCGTCCTGCTGTGGGGGAGCCTGGATCCGTCCAAAGCGAAGTATGTGACGGATGCGCATATTCACCAGGGGCCGCCTATGTACTACATGAATGCGGCCGCAGAATTGCTGCGTTATACGAGTACCGGTCATGAAGATCTGAAATGGAAGGATGCGTATTCCCAAAAATATAGTGATAACTTTCAAAAACCGGCGCTCAGTCTCTGGATGGAAAATAATACAAATTGGTTAAATCAACATCAAACTTCTGTCATGGCAACATTATCCTCCTATGTTTTCATGGATAGCAAGGCGGATTATGAGCGTGTATTAGAGTGGGCGACAGTAAACGCCAGCACTCCACCTCAATTCGCATACCAAAACGGTGCGATAGCCAACGCCATGTTTGAATTCTCCGTGGACAGCAATGGGAATGTTCTGGATAAACCTGTTGTGGCCGTCAAGGAAATGGTGAGGGATCAACCGCATTCCTTTGACAATATTGAGGGCTTGGCACATCTGGCTGATATCAT
Source organism: Paenibacillus sp. Soil787 (assembly GCF_001429545.1). Classification (GTDB taxonomy): domain Bacteria; phylum Bacillota; class Bacilli; order Paenibacillales; family NBRC-103111; genus Paenibacillus_E. The sequence goes on along the minus strand of NZ_LMSP01000003.1, from coordinate 164,396 downwards.
TTCGGCACAAGGCACTTTGCTCGACCCGGTGGGCGGAATAGCTACTACAGCCGGCAACGGTGTGGACGTCTATTCCTTCTTGAACGACCGGCTTATCAAAGGAGTCAATACCTATTATAAATACAACCTGGGATATGATGTGCCATTCAATGACGGCTTGAATAATCCGGTTAGCCCGGACAGACGAGGACGCCTCGGCGCCCAAGAGGACTTTTATTACATCTATAAGTATGGCAAGGGCTATACGGATAACAATCCCGACTTTAAGTATGTAGCCGAAGCGATGAATAAGTATTGGGAAATTTATGGTTTGAGAACCAGTGATATGTGGCTTTATATTCCTGATGGCGCTTTAGGCACACACGTACCTGCTGTTATTGCCCAAGAGAATGGGAGCACTGTTCCGTACCAATTTGAAACACATGTTACCGCGTTAGACAGCGGCATTACGAGGACAAACGATTCGATCCGCATCGAGGCCGCAGAATCCGGCTCACTATTTGCTGTTCCTAGTGTGGGCATCTGGCGTAATGGCGACTTGGCGATTCGAATCAAGAGCAATGCGATTACGACGTTGAAGTTCCAACGTGACATTGGCAAAGAGCCGTTCGCCACGGTTCATCTGCCCGATACCGGAGGGGAATGGAAGTATGTGATCGTCAACTTGGCACGTGTGCCTGGCACCGATTTCCAAGCAGACTCCATGATCTATTTCAATGTATCCGGCAAGACGGGGGAATATGTCGAGTTTGACCATCTGTTGGTCAACAGCATAACGGTGAAAGCTCCTCTCTTCAATGGAGCCGTGAACGAGTTGCATCTGGACTCTTATACGTCGGCGCAGCTGCAGGTTGATTTGTCCAATTCCGCAAGCAATGCAGGACAAAGCATAACGTATAGCATCGTCGAAGACAGCGCCGGATTTGTTAGCAATGCAAATATGATCGTAGATAGCAACGGCGTACTATCGGGGAACATTCCGGCATCCACCCCAAGCGGTGATTATTCATTCTTTGTGACGGCAACTAATGGTACAGCCATAAATTTGCTGGCGGTCACCATCTCAGTCACAGGCAGCTATAGAGATGCTATCGAGAATGTAATCCGAACCTATGATCCTGCTAAAAAGTATGAAACAGCCAGCTACACCGTATTCCGGACGAAGTATGAAGCTGCGCTGGCTCTTGCCGAATCCGGCGACGCTGTTGCCCAAAATCAGGCATTGCTTGATCTGAAGGCAGCTGTGAGCGGGTTGCGCCTGTTAAATCCGTTGATCTCGGATGGAGCCCTTGATTTAACGGGGATCGCAGTGGGGGCACCGGACAGCAGCGGCATTAATATGGGTTCGTTAGTAGATCTCAATGCCTCTGGTATTCCTATTAGATGGATTGTTGACCAAAAGCAATTTACGATGGATTTCGGCGAAGGCTTCAAAGTAAAGCCTAGCGAGTTCCGGATGATGCCCGACAGCGGTTTCCCTGCACGATCGGAGGGGGCCATCATCCTGGCATCCAATGACTATACGAACTGGGTACGAATCTCCGACGAAATACCGGGATTTAGCACAGATTGGTCCACGTATACGGTAAATGACGAGTACAAGAATACCGGATTCCGTTATTTCCGTATGAAGGATCTTACCTCCGGTGTATTAAACAAGGATGACTATACGGAGGACCAACCGTTCACTATCGCTGATCTCCACATTTTTGGCGAACGTTTTGAAACGGGTAATGTGGTGAAGGATATCAACTTGAAAGTGCAAAACGCTTTGCCTGTTCAGGATATTATTGATATTCCGCCTAGAGCTGCCATAGGGGATAAGGTGATTCTCACATTTAAAGCGGATCAACCAATCAGCAATGTTCGCGCCACCATTCAAGGTGAGACTGTGGGAGTTACAGATAACAATGACGGTTCCTATACCGCTGAGTATGTTGTTCATGCCGGATCGAAGTCAGGCTATGCTGAGATTTCCATTGACTACAACTTTGCGGACGGCACACCGGCCTATACCGTGTACACCTATCCGGAGACATTCATTACCAATGCGAATAAAGTACAAGTGTCGCAGAAAGTATTGGTTTCCAATACGTCCAATGAGATCAATGTGACGGCTGAATCGCAATTAAGCGGCTCAGACAATACATTGGACGCGACTGAAACCACCTATTTGTTCGACGGCAAGATATCAACCGTTCCCGATGTAAGATCTGGTGGCGGCGGATATGGATACTACAACCTCGATTTCGGAGCGAGCAACAGCAACAAGCTGATGCAGCTTGACCGAATGGAGATTTTGGACCGCAGCGGCTTACCTGGCAGGGCTGGAGCTGTGAGTTTAAGTGCTTCTGATGATGGAGTGAACTGGAAAGTAATTTCCGAAACATCGAAGGGCTATAACTATGATATCTGGCAGCCGATTAAAGTGAAGGATCAATTTAAGGATTACGCCTTCCGATATTTCCGTATTTATGGAGGAAACTGGTATGGGAATATATCGGAGCTGCGTATGTTCGGGAAAGTTGGCGAGGATCTGAAGCGCTACAACCCTACGTTTACGATCACGACAACGGCGAGTGATCCTGCAGCAGGAACAACCTTGGTTTATGTCAATCCGACCGGCCTTCCGCCTGCTCCGGAGCCGACAGGGAATGAGGGAAGCTCTCTCACGGTACAAGGTGATCAAACGGCTGTTGTGGTTGTGGCAAAGCCGGCACCAGGATATGAATTTGTAAAATGGGTAGAGCCAACAACAAGCTATGATATAACGGCAGATTATTTATGGACGGCATACCCCGTGTTCAACCTGACAACCTATGCAGGCGGTTATTTGGGGGGAGCCAAGACATACAATGTCGTTAGAGACTGGAATCTGAAGGCTGTCTTCAAAAAAATAGACTGGACCGCTCCGGTCACGACGGCTACAGCTTCTCCTGCTGAGCCTGATGGACCAAACGGCTGGTACGCACATCCGGTGTCAGTCACCTTAAACACGTACGACGAACTTTCGGGCGTAGCGAAGACCGAGTACAGCCTGGACGACGGGGCTACATGGCAGACTTACGTGTCGGCGATCACGTTGGGCCAAGACGGCAAATATACCGTCAGCTACCGTTCGGCTGACAACGCCGACAATGTGGAAGCTGTAAAAACCATTAGCTTCAATCTGGATACAACTGCACCAACGATAACGGTATCCGGTCTGGTGTACGGCACGCACAGCGATTCCTTAGATATTACGCCGATCCTTACGCTCGGCGATAACTTGTCCGGAGTCGACAGCAGCAAGATGACGGTCACGGTAAGTACGTATGGCGTAGAGCAAACCGTGCAGCAAGGAGCGGCTATTCCGCTGTATACGCTGCCGCTTGGGAGGCACACGCTGATTGTAACGGCAAGCGATATGGCTGGGAATATGGGCAGTCAAACCATATTGTTCCAGACTACAGCCAGTATCCAATCGCTGCAGGCCTTGACCTCACGTTTTAAGAATGCCGAATGGATCGATAACGCTGGCATCGCAAACAGCTTGCAAAGCAAATTGGCTGCGAACGATCTGGCCGATTTCGTAGGCGAAGTACAGGCGCAGAGCGGCAAGCATATTTCTGCGCAAGCTGCAGGCTACTTGCTTCGGGATGCTCAGTTTTTGTTGTCCAAACAGTAAGAGGGGATTTACCCTCTTCCGTAAACTGACGTATCGAGCAGCTTAGATTAAGGTCTTTGTTGTTAAGCCCCCTCTTGTGAAGAGAGTATGGAAATATTCTTAATGCATGAGAGGGGATTTTTTATAGAATCGCCGTACTAAGGTGATATTTTGCAAGGGGGGATGGATTATCTAAACGCCGGTAAATCAGCAGCGATGAAAAACAGGCAAAGAGTATTCAATAAAAAAAGGAGGAAAATGAAATGAATCTATCAAAGAATAGAAAGCGATTTCAAAATATTATTTCCAGTATTCTTTGTTTCATGTTGGCCATGACGAGCTTTATCGGTTTTGGCAGCCAGACAGCGGAAGCGGCTATTTCACCGCTCATTACTTCGTACAAACCTCAGGTCGTAAATGCCGATGTCAATGCTTCCTACACGGATTCTAATGGGAACACGATATCGGCAACCATTCACCATCCGGGTATTGCCATGTCCATGGCGGATTTGGACGGCTGCCTCGAATGCGACCGGTTATAACATCAAACGCGCTGCTGCCAGCGGAGGCCCATATACCACCATTGCCACAGGCGTAATGGAAACCAGCTATACAGATACAGGCTTAACTGCCGGTACCGCCTATTATTACGTCGTAAGCGCCGTTAACCCCGGCAATGAGAGTAATAATTCTACGGAAGCCAGCGCAACATTGCCTTTGGCGCAGCTTAAATTTAACGAGACAAGCGGAACAACAGCAGCCGATGCCACGGGAAGCGGTTGGAACGGTACACTTGTCAATGGCCCATTATGGGTTGTCGGCAAAAGCGGCAACGCTGTGGATCTTGACGGAACCAACGACTATGTTTCTCTTCCTGCCGGTGTTGTCACAAGTAGCACCACCAGTACCATCGCAGCTTGGGTGAATCTGGATGCCGTGAGCAACTGGATGCGTATTTTTGATTTTGGTTCCGGAACTGCTACCTATATGTTCCTCACACCGAAAAATGCAGCCAATGGAAAAATCCGTTTTGCAATCAAGAACAATGGCTCGAATGAACAAATCATTGACGGGCAATCGGCCCTGGCAACGGGAGGCTGGCATCATGTAGCAGTCACATTAAATGGCGCAACGGGTATCCTCTACGTTGACGGTATTCAAGTAGGGCAAAATACCGCCATGACCCTGAAACCGTCCGACATAGGCTCCACGACGCAAAATTGGATCGGCCGCTCCCAATTCGCCGATCCGTATCTCAATGGACGCGTGGATGACTTCCGTATTTATACCGGAGCTCTTACGGCCAGCGAGATCGCTACCCTTGCTCAATAGATAACCAATAAGAAGAATCATATTGTGGAGGCTGTCCCTTATGTAGCTATACAGTTAGCATAGGGCGGCCTCTTTTTATGTTATGACCAACTCCCATGATATTGAATATATAACACTTATTGTGAGTGGATTCGTCATTTTTAATTAGTTTGCTTATTTTTAATGTATTTTGGAAATGAAAAGGCTATATTAAGAAATCTGTCTTTATGTGTATAATAAAATCGTATTTCATCAAAATTTAAGACACAGGTGGCGTGCACAATGAAAACGATTATGTCATTTATCCGAAAAAAGAATATGCTTTTTAAAATCATACTTTCCTATGCACTCATCGGTTTTTTGTTTATGACGGTTTTTTCATATGCGATTTTGCAAAGGGTTTCAAGCAATTTGAAGTCTGAGATTAATGAAACGTCTACAAGGATGATCGACCAATCCTACAATACGGCTGATATTTTGCTTACTTCCACTTTTAATTATTATTCGCAGCTGTTCCTCAAGAATGAATTCATATCCAGCGCTTTGAACGGAAAAGATTTCAGTTCCGGCGAGATATATTCAATTAATACTCAGTTAAGCAATTTTAAACAAACAAATCCGCTTGTTTCTTCGATTTATGTTTATAACCATAACGCGGGAATTGTTTTTTCGTCAGCTTTGACGTTTAGTACCATCGAGGATTTTGTTGATAAGGATATGACAGAAATGCTTCGACGGAAAAATTTGAATGAGCAGGGTATTTTTATTCCACGTGTTGCAAAACTTGCGTTCCCAAATAGCAGCAGTATAGAAACTCAAAATGTAATCTCCGTTATTTATTCCAATATGCGTGCTGATGGTCGGCTGGATAGTATGGTTCTTAATCTGGATCAAGCCGTTCTGCAAGAACTTATCATGAAAGGAAGCGGCGATGGCTCTCATAAAATGATGATCATTAATGATCAAGGGCTCATTATTTCACGTCCGGACGGCATCAATTTGAAAGAAGACGATTCTTATAGAATTTTCATGAAAACGATTATAGATTCCAATGACAAACGGGGGCACATGTTATCAACACTTGGCGGTACGACTTATATGGTTTCTTACGTAAAGGCGGATCGGCTGGGCTGGAATTTCATTATATTATCCAATTATGAAGAATTGCTTGACAAAGTAAAAGCCATGCAAAGCTTCATCTTGGGAATAACGTTGCTAGGTCTGGCAGCGATGGCGATTACTTCAGCATTTTTCACCAAGATCATTTATATACCTATTTATCAATTGATCAAAAAAACCATAACAGCTGCCGAGACGAAAGATAAGCCGATTCTGAACGAATACGATCTGTTAAACAAATCGTTTTCTTTGCTGGAGAATAAGGTCAATACGCTTCAAACCGATATCAAACAATCGGTCTCTGCGAGCAAACAAAGCCTTCTTCGCTCCATTCTTCATGGAACAATTGGCAATAAAACGGAAACTTATAAAGCAATGAAAAAACATGAGCTAGGCACAGAATCCGACCGTTATGTGGTATGTGTGCTAAAGATCGATAACTTTTATAAAATGTCCGAGAAATATGATATGGTTGATATTTCATTGTTGAAGTTTGCGATTGAAAATATCAGTCGTGAGATCGTGTCCAGGCGATATAAGTTGGAAATATTGGAGGACGGCCATGATTCTTTGGATCTGATCTTTAATATTGGACCCCAAGATGAACAGAATGATCTCGGAATCGAAGATATATTGGCGGAGATACAGCTTAACGTTGAGAAGTTTCTCAAAATGACCGTTACGGCTTCCATCGGTCCTGTTGCGGAGAAATTGGAGGATATGAAGATATCCAGATTGGGCGCTTACCAAGCCGTTCATTTCCGGTTGGTTTATGGGACGAACAGCCTGATCTCCTATGACGACATTCTTTCAGCTGAGACGAAAGACTATCAATATCCCGCCCAATTGGAGAAACAAATCATGATTAGCTTGAAAGCAGGTGAGGTAGAGCGTCTTCAGGAGCTGTCATCAGAGTTTATCGCGGCTATACATCCCTTTAAATATGATGAAATCATTCTTTCTTTGCTCCAACTGCTGGTTATGACCATACGAACGGCCAAGGGCATGTCCAGCTTTGACCGGGAGGACGCTGATCTGGAGATTCATACTTGCCAGCAGGAACTAACAAGATGGGATACCCTGGAACAAATTGAGAGTTGGTACTTCTCGTTATGCGAGAGGATCATTGCCATAAGAGATAAGGAATCCCGGTCCAAAAACAGCAAGACCATAGAAAAAGTGGTGGAATACATCAATGAGCACTACACGGACCCTAATCTTTCCGTGGATATGTTATCCAATTTGATCGGGCTTACAGCCAGTTATGTGCGAAAGTTGTTCAAAGACGAGATGGGGAAATCTGTCGCAGAGTATATGGCGGAGCTTCGATTCCATAAAGCGCAGGAGCTTTTGCTAAAGACCGATCATCCAGCCAAAAAAGTCGGAGAAATGGTCGGCTTCGACAACACGAGTTACTTCTATGTATCATTTAAGAAACATGTGGGGATGACCCCCGATCATTTCCGAAGGGAAAATAAGCTGGTATCCATGTCGAATGATTAATGAGAATCGTCGTTTTACTGTGAGAAACTTATATAAGGGAGGCAAGCAGAAGTGAAACGTTATTTCAAAAATGCAGCTATACCTGCAATGGTTGTTACACTCAGTTTAAGCGGCATCTTGTCAGCATGTACGAGTAAAGAAAGCGGGAGCAGCGTATCTCCGAAAGGGACTTCAACACCTGCAGCAGCTCTTTCTCCAGTGACACTGAAGTTCATGCTGTTCGGCGCGAAGTCTATTGATTTGGATAAAATATTGGCCAAGTTTGAGGAAGTCAGCAAAGATACACTGAATACAAAGCTTGAATTTGAGTACAATCCTCCTTCCGATCACAGGCAAAAAATGCAGTTGAAAATGTCGACTGCCGAGCCAGTTGATCTGATGTTTGATGCGCCATGGATGAGCCTTTATAACAACGTCAGTCTGGGGTACTATCAGCAGCTGGACAAGTACTTCAATAATGATCAATATCCGGGATTGAAGAAAGCGTTCCCGCCGGAGCTGCTCGAAGCCAATAAAATTAACGGACATATCTACACGATTCCGTTTCTTACTTCTTATGTCGATCCTTCCGTGATTAGTATCCGTAAGGACATTCGGGAAGAGTTTGGCATGCAGCCGATTAAATCGATGGATGAATTCAAGAAATATTTGGATACCGTTCAGACGAAGCATCCTGACTATGTTCCACTTTCAGTCGGAGGACGCGGAGTTTATCGCCTGGGTGTTCCGCAAGAGAACGGGCGTAAAGACATTCGCCTAGCTCCTACCGTGCAAGATTCGTTCACAGGTGGAATTCCGTTCAGTGTCGCCTTGTCGGCGGATGGCAAGAAAGTGCTGGGCGCCGCAACCATCGGCGACCCGGAATCCGAATTCGTGAAGTTCCCTGCTCCTTTCAATAGCCATGATTCGATCTACGGCCACTTCGGAACAAGAGTGGAATATAGAAAGTACAATAATAAAGATCCGCTATCCGCCCAAGCTGACGCGGCTCTCGATCCGGCCAAACAAGCTTCTACTGAGGGAGCTACCCTCTTGGGGATTACCGGTGCAACGACCAACCTTAAGAAAGTCCTTCCAAACGCTTCGTGGGAGCCGTTCTTCTATACCAGCCCCGATGTACAAAGCATGAAGCCAGGCGCTCTCCGGACAGATTTCCGTGCAAACAACAGCGTTGTTATTCCTATAAGTTCGAAGAATGCAGACCGTACCATGAAGTTCCTGGATTGGTTGTTCAGCAGCAAGGACAATCATGACCTGTTTGAATTGGGGATCGAAGGTGTGCATTGGACCAAGGATGGAGATAACGGCTTCAAGCCTACGGACAAAGCCTCCGACTATGTGTTGCAAGGCTACGAGTTGACCTGGAATCCGACCATGTCCCGGATTGATACCAACCAGGATCCGGAAATTCTGAAATATATTAATTATATTAAGGATGAGAAGAGCTACTATCAGGTGGGGCTGTCCGGATTTATCTTTGATACCAAGCCGGTAGCAACTGAAATCGGCAAAATTAAACCGAAATTGCAACAAACGGCGGATATCTTAATGACGGGCTTGGAACCGAAATGGAAAGAATACGCCCAGAAATCCAATAAAGAATGGCGTGATATGGGACTAGAAACCGTGCGTGCGGAAGTGATCAAGCAAGTCCAGGCTTACCTTGATGCTGGCGGCAAGTAATTATCAGAACCTGAATTTATTTTATGCCCCCATTCCCCATTCGGTGCTTGGGGATGACCCCCGATCATTTCCGAAGGGAAAATAAGCTAGTATCCGTGTCGAATTATTAATGAGAATCGTCAGTTTCCTAGGAGAAACTGGCGGTTTTTTATCGTGGGGCGCTCAATTCGCTCTTTTTATTCAAATTCACGGTTTTTAAACTAGTCGTTTTCCACATTTTCAAACAAATTACGGATAGTTACGCTGTTCAAATCCTTGGGGCGCTGGCATATTTGGGAGTACAGAAACAGATGATTGTATATCGATATGGAACCCACGGCGACCAGCATTCACGGCGACCAGCATTAAGGATAAGATCAAGAATGTCAGTTGATTGTATTTACCATAATATTGCAATTTTTATCTGAATCAGTCCAAAGTGACAAAGGAAGGTGCTGCACTAATGTTTAAAAAATTAGATTACCAACCACCCGCCAATGGTTATCCGGAATGGAACAACAATCCGGACATCTTCATGCTGAACCGGATGGATGCCCGTGCGACCTTCACTCCGTACGACACCTTCGAGGAAGCGGTAAGGAACGATCCCTCTGCTTCCCGCCGGATTCTATCCTTGAACGGCATGTGGAAGTTCCACTGGGCCGGGAATCCGGAGGGGAGGCCGACGGATTTTGAAAGGGAAGGGTATGACGTATCCGGGTGGGATGAGATCCCCGTCCCCTCCCAATGGCAGTTCCACGGCTATGACTACCCCCAATACACCAACGTCCATTACCCCTGGAGCAACCAGGAGGATCTCAAACCCCCGTTCGCACCGACAAAGTACAATCCAGTCGGTTCTTACGTGCGCACCTTCTCGGTTCCGGAGGATTGGGCGGGAAGCCCCGTGTATCTGCACTTCCGCGGTGTGGAATCCGCATTCTACGTATGGCTGAACGGGGATCTGGTCGGCTACAGCGAGGACACCTTCACTCCTGCGGAGTTCGATCTGACCCCCTATCTGCAGCCCGGAGAGAACAAGCTGGCCGTCGAGGTCTACCGCTGGTGCGACGCCAGCTGGTTGGAGGACCAGGACTTCTGGCGTCTGTCCGGCATTTTCCGGGAGGTGCTTCTGATCTCTCCGCCGCCGGAGCACATCTATGATTTCCGAGTCCGCACGGAATTGGACGAGTCTTATGACGATGCGGAGCTGGAGGTGCAGGTGAAGCTGCTCCGGTATGCCGGCTTGGGCGGCGGAGAGCTTCAAGTGGATGGCGTACTGCTCGATGCATGCGGTCAGCCGGTGACAGGCTCCGCCTTCCGCTCATCCGTCCGGGTGGAGGACGGCTCGTTCGCCACAACCCAGCTGCGGGCGTCGGTGGCCAACCCGCACAAGTGGAGCGCCGAGCACCCGAACCTGTACACGCTGGTGTTATCCCTGCGCGGGAAAGACGGCACGCTGCTTCAAGCTGTCAGCTGCAAGGTCGGCTTCCGCAAGTTCGAAATCCAGGACAATGTCATGCTGTTGAACGGCAAGCGCATCGTATTCAAGGGCACCAACCGCCACGAATTCTCCTGCGAAACGGGCCGTGCGCTTAGCCTTGAGGATATGGTCAAGGATGTCCGTTTGATGAAGGCTTACAATATTAATGCCGTGCGAACCTCCCATTATCCGAACCATCCAGCCTGGTACGATCTGTGCGATGAATTCGGTCTGTACGTTATCGACGAGACCAATCTGGAGAGCCACGGCACCTGGCGATTCTACAATGAGGAGGATATCGTTCCGGCCAGCAAGCCCGAGTGGAAGGATAACGTGGTGGACCGCGCTCGCTCTATGATGGAAAGGGATAAGAACCATCCTTCTATCCTGATGTGGTCCTTGGGCAATGAAGCCTCCTGCGGAGAGAACTTCCGGCATATGTACAGGTTCTTGAAGGAGAATGATCCTACCCGTCTCGTACAATACGAGGGCGTCTTCTTAAACCGTCAATTCGAGGACGTATCGGATGTGGAGAGCCAAATGTACACCTTCCCTGTCGATGTGGAGAGATATGCGCTGAAACAACCGAAAAAGCCGTTCATTCTTTGTGAATACAGCCACGCCATGGGCAACTCCAATGGCAACCTGTTCAAATACACCCAGCTGTTCGACAAGTATCCGGTGCTCCAAGGCGGCTTCATCTGGGACTGGGTAGACCAAGCGATCCGCACACGGACACCGGATGGTACGGAATATTTGGCTTATGGCGGTGATTTCGGAGAATCCCCTCATGACGGCAACGGCTGCGGTAACGGACTGTTGTTCGCGGACAGGAAGGTGTCTCCGAAGCTGGAGGAGGTCAAGGCCTGCTACCAGAACGTGGGATTCAGCGGCTGGAACCCGGTTACCGGGGGCTTGACGGTGACGAACAAGTTCCTGTTCACACGCTTGGACGAGTTCGAATGGGTCTGGCAGTTGCTTCTAGGCGGCCGTCCAGTCGGGGAGGCCATGCGGGGCAGCTTTGCTGTGGAACCTCTGACCACCTCGGATATCGTGCTCCGCTTGCCGGAATTCCCGTCGGAACCGGAGGATGCCGAGCTCTTGCTTGAGGTCAGCCTGCGGCTAAAGAAGACGGAGCTCTGGGCAGAAGCGGGCCACGAGGTGGCATGGGCACAGTTGCCCGTGCACATGATTCCCGCCGGCCGGAAGCCAACCCCTGCAACTGGGGCAGGAATGCCGGAGCTGACGGAATCGTCCGGTCAGTGGCTAGTCCGTGGCAGCGCCTTCGAAGCTGCCTTCGATACTGCCACCGGGACTATTGTCTCCTACCGTTTCGATGGAGCGGAGCTTCTGCAGATGGGTCCGGAGCCTACCTTCTGGCGGGCCATGACGGATAATGACCGGGGCAGCAATCTGCCGAATAGGTCCGAGGTATGGCGAGAAGCCGGTCAAGAGCTTACCCTCCGCCGGTTGACGAGGCGTCCTTCAGCTGGCGCATGGGAGATCACCGCCGAATTCACACTGGAAACGACGGCCATATCCTTCTGCACGGTGCGGTATACCGTGTTCGAAGATGGCATGGTCGCCGTGGAAGAGACGCTAGCTCCGGGGGAAAACCTGCCCGAACTGCCGGCCATAGGCATGATGCTCGTGATGGACGCCGGATATGACCGGATCGAATGGTACGGCCGCGGCCCCCATGAGAACCATTGGGACCGTGCCGTCGGCGCCAAGCTGGGGGTATTCACCGGACGGGCGATGGAGGAATTCATGCCCTACCTGAAGCCGCAGGAATGTGGGAACAAAACAGGCGTTCGCTGGATCAAGGTGCATAACGAGGCGGGCCAAGGCATGCTATTTACGGCGGAGAACGAGATGGAAGCCAGCGTGCTGCCTTATACGCCGACGGAACTGGAAGAGAGCGACCATGCCTACAAGTTGCCGCCGGCTGACAAGACGGTGGTGCGCATTCTGCACAAGCAGATGGGCGTAGGCGGGGACGAAAGCTGGTCGGCCAAGACGCATCCGGAATTTACGCTTTATGCGAACCGTATCTACTCGTACCGATACACGATGAGCGGAGTACGCTGATCGCACCGAACAGAGAATAACAACAATCTTTACGAAAAGAGCCTTTATTTTTTAACCTTCGCCTAAATGTGGGTGTAATTAAAAATGTTGCTGATCTGAAGATACTATATCGTTGAGTTTGAAGACGCATTTCGTAAGCCCGAACCTTGATGGTTTGGGTTTTTTGTGCACCACGCATGGCGATGGAAGATGGAGGAAAACTTCCGGCCCGAGGAACACAAACATCATCAGGCGAAAGGAATGGGATGAGCTCGCATGACAGGGAAAATCCAATACACTACACGGACATTCCAATTTAAATGGTACGGGCACATACCTGCAGAGGCCATAGTACGTACTTAAATCTATCAGTTAAGATAACCCCAAATGACCGGGAGGATGCTGAACTGGAGATTCATGTGCGAAAGTTGTTCAAAGAAGAGATGGGGAAATCTGTCGCCGAGTTTATGGCGGAGCTTCGATTCCATAAAGCGCAGGAGCTTTTGCTAAATACCGATCATCCAGCCAAAAAAACGGAGAAAGGGTCAGATTCGACAACACGAGTTACTTCTTTGTATCATTTAAGAAACATGTAGGGATGATCCCCGATCATTTCCGAAGGGAAAATAAGCTGGTATCCATGTCAAATAATTAACGAGAATCGTCTGTTTCCTAGGAGAAACTGACGATTTTTTCTATCTTCCGGCGCTCAATTCGCTCTTTTTATTCAAATTCACGGTTTTTAAACTAGTGATATTCCACATTTTCGATCAAATTACGGATAGTTACGCTATTCAAATCCTTGGGGCACTGGCATATTGGGAGTACAGATCAAACAAATACAAACAACAAGGAGGATCCCGTGGAGAAAACTATTCCAATCAAGAATCTGTCGAAAAGTATGACAATTAAAAAGAAATCGTCCTTTATCCAAGAAATACGAAAAAATCACTTATTGTACCTTTTGACCCTGCCAGCCATCCTGTTAATTTTTGTGTTTGCCTACTTGCCGATATTCGGGATTGTCATTGCCTTCCAAGACTATAATCCTATAAAAGGGATATTCGGAAGCGATTTTGTAGGCTTTAAAAATTTTCGTTTCTTTCTTGAATCCAATGAAATTTTCAAAGTATTATTTAACACTGTATTTCTAAATCTGTTATTTATCATGTGCGGAACGATTGTTTCCGTTTCGATCGCAGTTATGTTTTCAGAGCTCAAGTCCAAAAAATTTAAGGTTATCACACAAACCATGGTGACATTACCTAATTTCTTGTCCTGGACTGTAGTTGCCATGATCATCTCCGTATTTTTTACGTATCAAGGCGGGATTCTTAATAAGATCTTGAATACGTTCGGATTCGAGTCCGTTGCTTTCTTTAATGAAGCTGCATATTGGCCATTCTTCCTGGTATGCATCAAGATTTGGCATGGGGCTGGCTTTGGATCGATTGTGTATTTGGCGGCAATCTCAGGTATCAACCCCGAAATCTATGAATCCGCTGGGATGGATGGAGCGAGCAGATGGGACAAGATATGGCATATCACTCTGCCTCTTCTCAAGCCTACGGTTATCCTGTTGTTGTTACTGGCTGTTGGAGGCATCTTCTACGGTGATATTGGCATGATTTATGCCATTGTTGGCAAGAATGCGCTCCTGTATCCGACTACAGATGTCATTGACACCTACGTATATCGTGCTCTGACAGATTTGGGCGATATTTCGATGTCTGCAGCTGTTGGCTTCTTCCAATCCGTAGTCGGGTTCGTGTTGGTTGTTGCTGCTAATCAGATCACACGCAAATTATCAAATGACTCGGCCTTGTATTAAATTAAAAATTGGATTGAGGTGAAAATGCTATGAACATTAAAGAAAGCATAGGGGACCGCGCTCTTCTTTCCCTTATGTATGCGGCGATTGCGGTTTTTGCAATCATGTGTTTGCTTCCCTTCGTAAGCGTGATCAGCTCATCGATATCAACAGAAGGGTCACTATTGAGAAATGGTTTCAGTCTGTTCCCTAAAGAGGTGTCTTTCGAGGCTTACCAGCTCTTGTTTAAAAATAGTACGATCTATAAGTCATACGGTGTTACGATTTTTATCACAGTTGTTGGAACCGTTCTGGCCATGCTGGTAACATGCGCCCTTGCTTATCCGTTGTCTCTCCGTTCTCTAAAGTACCGTAATCATATCGCGTTCTATGTATTCTTTACGCTGCTGTTTCATGGAGGACTTGTTACCAGCTACATTCTAATTACGAAGTATTTAGGTTTGAAGGACTCGATCTGGGTACTTATCATTCCGTCATTATTAAATCCGTTTAATATGTTCTTAATGCGTAACTTCTTCCAGTCCATCGATGAATCGCTGGCGGAATCAGCGAAGATGGACGGTGCTAACGAGATCTATATCATGTTCCGCATCATGATTCCCATATCATTGCCCGCCATGGCGACAGTCAGCCTATTTTATGCTTTGGGCTTTTGGAACAAATGGTTTGAGGCGTTGCTATATATTTCGAAGGAAGATTTATTCCCGTTGCAATATTTAATTAAACGGATTTTGGAGAATGCCGATTTTAGCAAGCAGCTCGCCGCGGGAGTCTCAGTACCAGGCTATGTGGCCCCTACACTTACAACCCGGATGGCTACAACAATTGTAACGATAGGTCCCATCATCTTCTTGTACCCGTTCCTTCAGAAGTATTTCGTTAAAGGTCTGCTTGTTGGTGCAGTAAAAGGTTGATACCAGGGCTGAACACGCTTAAAGCGGTTTAGAATAGATATTTAATTATACAAGGGAGGAAATAAAAAAATGAAACGTTATTTCAAAAAGGCTGCAATACCTGCACTGGTTGTAACAATTAGTTTAGGCACCATCTTGTCAGCTTGTTCGAACAAAGGCTCCGACAGCGCGAGCAGCGCATCTCCGAATGGAACTGCAACAACGGCTACAGCTCCTTCTCCAGCGACACTGAAATTCATGCTTTTCGGTGAGAAGCCTGCTGATTTGGGGGAAGTATTGGCCAAATTCGAGGAAGTCAGCAAAGATACACTGAATACTAAGCTTGATATTGAGTACAACCCTTCTGCTGATCACAAGCAAAAGATGCAGTTGAAAATGTCTACTGGCGAAGCAGTTGATCTGATGTTTGACGCGCCATGGATGTTCCTTTATAACAACGTCAGTCTGGGGTACTATCAGCAGTTAGACAAGTACTTCAATAATGATCAATACCCAGGACTCAAGAAAGCGTTCCCGCCGGAGATGCTTGAATCAAATAAAATTAACGGCCATATCTATTCGATTCCGTTTCTAACGTCGTATACCGATCCTTTCATTATTAGTATCCGCAAAGACATCCGAGAAGAAGTGGGCGCAGCGCCAGTAAAATCCTTGGATGATTACAAGAAATACCTGGATGCTGTACAAGCGAAGCATCCTGACTATGTAGCAGCAGCTATTGGAGGCCGCGGTATTTATCGCTTGGGTATCCCGCAAGAGAACGGGCGTAAAGACATTCGCCTAGCTGCTGTCGTACAAGATTCGTTCACAGGCGGTATTCCGTTCAGTGTCGCCTTGTCGGCGGATGGTAAGAAGGTTCTCGGCGCCGCAACTATCGGTGACCCGGAATCTGAATTCGCTAAATTCCCTGCACCTTTTAACACGCATGATTCGATTTATGGCCACTTTGGAACGAGAGTGGAATATAGAAAGTACAATAATAAAGATCCATTATCAGCCTCAGCTAACCAGGCTCTTGATCCGGCTAAAAATGCTTCAGGGGAGGGTAACCTCTTAGGGTTTACTGCGGGTAATGCTGTTGCTAAGAAAGCAGTTCCAAATGCTACGTTTGAACCTTTCTTCTATACCAGCCCGGATGTTCAAAATATGAAGCCTGCTGCTCTTAGAACAGATTTCCGTGCAAACAACAGCGTTGTTATTCCTACAACCTCGAAGAATGCTGACCGTACCATGAAGTTCCTGGATTGGTTGTACAGCAGCAAGGACAACCATGACCTGTTCGAATTAGGGATCGAAGGAGAACACTGGACCAAGGACGGAGAGAACGGTTTCAAACCTACTGACAAAGCCGCCAACTATTCGTTCCAGGGTTATGAGTTGACTTGGAATCCGAATTTGTCCCGGATTAATACCAACCAGGATCCAGAAGTCCTCAAATATATCAAATATGCAATGGATAAAAACAGCTACTATCAAGTCGCACTCTCCGGATTCATCTTTGATGCCAAGCCGGTTGCTACAGAACTTGGAAAAATTAAACCGAAATTGCAACAAACTGCGGATCTCTTGATGACGGGCATGGAACCGAAATGGAAAGAACTCGCACAGAAAAGTAATAAGGAATGGCGCGATATGGGTCTTGAAACTGTTCGCGCAGAAGTTATCAAGCAAGTCCAAGCTTACCTTGATGGCGGCGGCAAGTAATAAGAGAATCTAGACTCATTAAAGTTGTATGTAGATGCCCCCATTCCCCATCTGAGGCGTGGGGGCATCTTTTTATAAAAAAGACAAATAGGATGATCCTTACCGCTAGGAGAATGAGAAAATGAGCCGTTTAGTTCTGTATGATGCTCCCAAGGTTGCAGTTGGGATTGATGGTGTTATATTTTGCGCCGGGTATGCACTATATCGAGTCGTATTAACGGAGAGTTAATCTTACGACCGGAGCAAGGGAAGTTTGTCATGAATGAATATGCTAGGGGAGTCAGCTTCCATAAGATCGAGGAGGATAAATGAAATGGATGATATAGAACTACTATTATCAAATCATTGGGGGGCCTACAATGTCTAAAATTCAAGGTATTACCACTATTTTGGCAGGCGACTATCCGGATCCATCTATTGTTAGAGTCAGCGAGGATTACTATATGACGCACTCTTCCTTTCACTATACACCGGGACTTCTCATATGGCATTCCCGGAATTTAGTCGATTGGGAGCCTGTCGGTCACGCGATTCATGAGCATGTCGGCGGATCGATTATGGCGCCGGATTTGATTTACTATGAAGGACTCTTTTATATCTATTTTCCGGCTGGCGGAACTAACTGGGTCGTTACTGCAGAAAACCCTGCAGGGCCTTGGAGTAAACCTATCGATTTGATGGTCGGTTATATCGACCCGGGACATGCAGCAGATCAAGAGGGGAATCGTTACCTGTTCTTGTCCGAAGGATACAGGATCAAGCTATCCAAGGATGGCCTATCTACCTTAGGAGACTTAACGAAGGTATACGACGGTTGGAGATATCCTAAGGAATGGTTGACGGAAGGCTTTTATCTGGAGTCTCCAAAGCTTACGTTTAAGGACGGATATTACTTTAAGACCAGCGCGCAAGGGGGGACTGCCGGGCCTGCGACCAGCCACATGATCGTCTCTGCACGTTCCAGTTCCTTGGAGGGTCCGTGGGAGAATTCTCCGTTCAATCCGATTGTGCGTACGAAGCATCGCAGCGAAACTTGGTGGTCCAAGGGTCACGGGACGTTGGTTGATACGCCCGAAGGGAATTGGTTTGTCGTGTATCATGCCTATGAAAAAGACTTTTATACCCTAGGCAGGCAGACGCTGATCGAACCGATTGGGTGGACAGCCGATGGCTGGTTCACCGCAGTGAATGCCGAGGATGGAGCAGCTCATGAGGCTTCAGCAGCCGCATTGCCTTCGGTTGAAGCATATCGGCTTGCGGATTCCGGACGATTGGGACTGCATTGGCATTTCTTCGGGGGAGAACGTCTTGACGATTATCAAATCGAAGATAACCAATTCGTATTGAAGGCAGTTCCCAAGAATCGTTCAGAACCGCTTTTATGCATTCCGGTGCACCATACTTATACGGCCGAGGTTTCCGTTGAGGTGGAAGGTGATGCAGAAGGCACGCTGGGCTTGTTCTATAAACCAGGCTTCCACTTTGGTATCGGCTTTGATGGCAAGGGGTCGTTCGTATTCCGAAATCTAAATACGAATGAACGCAATGCAGTGTCCGGAGAATCCGTAACGCTTCGAATCGTCAATGATCATCATGAGGTAAGCTTATACTTCCGTGACTTGCAAGGACAGTGGACCAAACTGGATCACGGTTTCGAAACGTCCGGCTACCACCACAATGTATTGGGAGGCTTTCTAAGTCTGCGAATCGCGTTGCATGCAACAGGCGAAGGCCGAGTTAAGTTCAGTAATTTCACCTACAGATCTCTTTGAAGATAATAAAGAGTTCGGAAATGACAAGGAGGAATAAATATGAATGCACCCTTATTTAGGGATCCAATGTATGACGGGGCTGCCGATCCAGTTGTAATTTGGAACAGAGAGGCAAAGGAATGGTGGATGATTTATACGAATCGCCGGGCAACACAGGAAGGTCCGAAATTCGGATGGGTGCATGGCACCAATCTCGGTGTCGCTTCTTCTTCGGATGGCGGATCAACCTGGTTATACCGGGGAACACTGGAAGGTCTTGAAACAGAATGGGGCAGAAACACGTTCTGGGCGCCCGAAATCATTTGGCATGATGGGCTATATCATATGTATGTCACTTATGTCCATGGCGTACCGATAAGTTGGTCGGGCAAGGCTCGTATCAGGCATTATACAAGCCCCGACCTTATTCGTTGGGAGTTCCAGTCTACACTTGGAATAAGTGAGGAGAACGTGATCGATGCCTGTGTGTATCAACTGCCGAACGGCATGTTTCGGATGTGGTTTAAACAGTGGAATCATACCTACGCTGCGGATAGCAAAGATCTGTATAATTGGCAGCCAATTGGACCAGTGATTACCGATGAATTACATGAAGGACCGAATGTGTTTCACTTTAAAGGCTATTATTGGATGATCATAGATGAATGGAAAGGACAAGGCGTTTACCGTTCCGATGATTTGGAGAAGTGGGAGCGGCAAGGCCGAATTCTTGAAAAACCAGGTTTGCGAGAGGAAGACGGAACGATCGCCAATCACGCAGACGTAGTCGTCCAAGGAGATCAAGCCTATATCTTTTATTTTACTCATCCCGGCAGAGTGGACGGGTTCGATGACGGGTCCTATCAATGTCGCCGTACTTCGATTCAGGTTGCCAGATTGGATGTGTTGGATGGCTTGCTGACATGTGACCGGAACGAGAGCTTTGAGCTTAAGTTGTCACCGGATGATGAAAGCTAATCAAATCGCTGAATGACTGAAGACCGCTAGTTCCCTTTTAGGAATTGGCGGTCTTTTCATCGTTTAGGATGTTTATTGCCGAACTTTATTCAATTTGCCGCTTTTTAAATACATAGTTTTCTACATTTTTATTCAATGTGCCTTTAGTTAAGCTTTTCAATTTTCGTGTGGATAGGCATATTGGTAGTAAGGAAGGACAGCAGCTGCGTTGATCGGCGCAGTGAAAGACTGATCCCCAGATAGGCTGAACTCGCTTCGGCGGTTTAGTATAGATTTACGACTAAATTAGGAGGGAAGAAATGAAAACGAAATTCGAACAGGTCGTTTTGCCCGCAATGGGCTCAATCATGAAAGGAGGTCTTTAAATGAAGGGGTTTCTGCCAAAATGTAAACGCTCTCTTACTATCGTATTATCTCTGCTAATTTTAGGCGGCGCCACACCGGTTAGCCATGTAACCGTACAGGCTGCCGAAGCTTCAGCCATTGCACCCTATACCTCTTATGATTCCGCTGTGCCGACGCCGCAAAATAGCGCAATCATCAATCCGAACTATGACCGAAGCTATGACAAGTATGTGGTCAAAGGTCCGACAGGACTCGTCCACCCGGGTATTCTGCAATCACGAACGGATCTGAACACCATGAGGGATATGGTTTGGCAGGGGAAAGAGCCTTGGGCATCTGCATTCGATTCATTCAGAAGGACTCCTGAATCCTCGAAAAATGTTGTGATCTATGGGAACGGAGGAACGCAAAAGGAATTCGTCTATTCCCAAATCTCCGACAGCAATGGGGACAAGCAATTGCGCCAAGATGCCACGACAGCTTATCAACAAGCGCTCATGTGGTACATCACGGGGGATCAGGATTACCTGAACAACGCCAAAAAGGTATTGGACGCGTGGGGCAATGGTCTCAAGCAATTTTTCAATACGACGGAGCCGGCCAATTGGGACACTATCGCATCGGTGTGGGGGGCATCCAGCGTTCTCAGCTCCGGTGTAGGAGGTCAGAAGATGGCTGCCGCTGCAGAAATTCTTCTCTATACGCCAAGCTCCGGGTGGTGCCGGGACGCCCAAGGCAATATCGATTATGAAACAAAGAAGGTCTTCGATAATTTCTTAAGACTCATCTGGCAAGAATCGAACAAGTGGTACGGATTTTTTAATCAAGCGGCCGTAGGGAACATGGGGTATATGTCCATTTCCATCTTCCTGGACGATATCAACGGTTATAACGAAGCGGTGGAGCGGTTTGCCTACAATAAAAAAGCGGTAGACGACGCAAATACAACCGGAGCAAACAGCACCAATTTCTCGATTGCCGCGATGGTATTGGATAATGGAGAGGTCGTCGAAATGGGACGCGACCAGCCTCATTCGGGCGGTGACGTGGCGGCGCTCGGAGCAGCGGCCCGAACCATCCATGTGCAGGGGACGAAGCTTGATCCTGTAACCGGGGTTCCGGTTGCCGAGGGCGGGGTAGACCCCTACGAGTTCCAGAATCAAAAGCTGCTAAAGGCCTTAACTTATTATACGAAATACAATGCAGGGTACGATGTGGACTATATTCCCAATGTCAACGGCTTGGGGCAAAAGACCGAATGGTCCGCCGTCAGTCCGGGGGGACGGGGAAGCGGAACGGATATCGTTTCCATCTATAATCATTATAAATATGAGAAAGGATATTCCGGTGGTATTTACGACGAATTGTACAAATATCCCGAGCTCATGATGGACCATCCTGAAGGCCAGTCCATCGATATGCCGGGTTTTGGTCAGCTGCTCTTTACCCCTCTGAACGGTGCCTTGGCCACGGAGCCGAAGGGCCCGCCTCAGCCTTTGCAGGAAAATGGAAATTTATATGGTCTGTATAACCGGTACCCGGCTGTACCTTTTTCGTCCAACAACGCAGTTTGGTTTAAGAACGGCTTTGTAAAACCCGGAATCGCCAGTTATCTGGACGAAAACGGTTTTGTCCAATACAAAGCCGAAGGGACGATGAACGGCAACTGGATCGGCTACGAAAACTTTGATTTCGGTTCGGTTCCCGCAGATACGTTGGCGTACAACTATACCTTGAGCTCGCCGGCCGGGTCGACCATCAGCATGTACGTTACCGATCCTGACGTGAAGCTGACCGACGAGACCATGGCCCAAACAACGCCGACGGCCATCTTCCAGGTCCCCAATTCAGGCTGGTGGACCATACAGAACACCTATGTTCAAAAATTCGATAACATCGGCGATACACTGAAAGGCAAGAAAAATCTGTATTTCAAAATTACGGGTTCCAGCAACGTTTATAATCTTGCCGCCGAATCGCACTGGTTTCAATTTTCGGGCGGATTTGCCAAAACCGATAACAAGGCGATTGAAGCCCCTTATACGAGCAGATCAGGTTATGTGAAAAACGAGGCGGCGAATAACGTTACCTTGACAGACGGCGGTTATATCGGGTATCGCAATATGAATTTTGACAACGGAACCGTTCAGATGCAGTTGAATCACACAGCCGCAGGTAGCGGCATGCTTGAAATGAGGCTTGGAGGCCCGCAGGGCCGGCTCGTCAAGACGTATCCGATTGCGGATACGGCAGGCAGCATGGTGACCGCCGCGTTCGACCATCAAAATGATGAGATTATTTACGGCAATAACGGAGGCAACAACGATCTTTATTTTGTCTACAGAGGGACCGGCTCTCTGACCTTTAACAGTTTTAAATACGTAACGCCATCCTCTTCCGGAACGGTTCAGTCGTCAAAAACGCAAGGTGGAAGCTATCTTTCCGATCTGTACGGCAACGCCGAGAAAGTTGGGGATAATGTCGTATTAAAAGGAGACAGCTCCGCAGTCGCATATCGTAATGCCAATATGGGATCCAAAGGTGATGACCGGCGCTTTATGGTTTTGCGGGTGAAGAGCAGCGAGCCTGTTGTCATGAAAGCCATCGATCTTGGCAATGGAAATGCAGCCACCAATACCGTAGCTGAATTTGCTGTTCCGAATACGAACGGCGAGTTCGTAACGATCGCATATGATTTGGCGAAATCGGGTTTTGCTGCGCGAGAAGGCGGGATTTATCTCAGGCTGCAAGCAACCGGCGGAACTGCCGATGGCAGTGTGGAAGTTGATTACTTCAGTTTTGACAATGCCGATCTCCCGTTTGTCGATCTGCTGCAAGCTGTATCTATCGTGTCCGATCATCCGGGCAATCCTTCCATCGCAACGCTGGGAGATACCGTGACCTTATCGTTTACTGCTAGCGAACCGATCGACAGTGTTGCCGTTTATTTCGGCAGTACGAAGATGGATACCGTTTCCACAGATGCCCGTCATTTTACCGTGACGCAAAAGCTTGGAGAAAGCTATACGCCTGGCAAAGTCCAGTTCCGCATCGACTACAATCAAGGTGCGAATTTCGGGAAATCAGTCAGAAGTACGACGGGCGGCACATCGGTGACTATCGTTAATGAAGATGGGCTCATCAACGATGTATTCAAGAATCTTTCTTTGATTGATTCTACACCGGGTCGAAGCATGGATACGACAAAACAGATCGTGTCCTCTCTATTCGACGGGAATGCAGCCACCGGCTCCGATTTTCGCTCCACTAGCGGAGGCTGGGGCTCTTGGGTTGCATTTGACCTCGGCGATCAGGATAAAGTGCAATTAACCCAAGTAAAATTACTTGCAATAAATGCCGCCCGGCTAGCAGGTGCTGTCATCCAGGGAACCAACCACATCGATTATGAGCCGTGGGTGACGTTGACTGCCCCAGCAGTAAATACGATGAATTGGCAAACGTTAACGGTCCAGAATCCGAAAGCCTACCGTTATATCCGGATTTACAATGGGGCCCAATGGTTCGGCAATCTTGCCGAAGTCAAGTTCTATGGTACCGTCATCCATACGGGAAGCCCGGTCCTTCTGGACACGGTTTCGCTGAAGTCGGATAATCCGGAGGATTCTTCCTTAGCCTTGACGGGGAATACGGTCACCTTGGATTTTGCTGCCGGTAAAGCTCTTGAGAATGTCAAGGTTTATTTCGACGATAAATTGATGGAGACCGCTTCCGACGACAAGCTTCATTGGAAAGCCCGGTATACGGTTGGAACTGCTTATCAAACGGGCAAAATTTCATTTGTGATTCTGTACGATAATGGACCTGTCGTGACAGGTACCACGGACAGTTCGTCGGTAACGGTCATTGACCCGCTGCAGATTGCACTCGATAATGCGGCAAAGCTTGAAGCGGGAAATTATTCAAGACTGAGCTATTATCTATTCAACCAAGAAGTTGAACGCATCAAAGCGGAAATGACTCCGGGTTATTCTGTTATGAAAATCGCCAAGGAGCTTTACGATGCGAAGAGCTTGCTTGCCGGCAGCCCGTTATCCCTCTATTCGTTTGAAGGAAACGCCAATAATGCATTCGGGTCTGCCAACGGAACGGTTTCCGGCACCCCTGCGTACAAAGATGGGAACGTCGGGAAAGCGATCGAATTGAACGGCACCAATAGCTATGTCACGCTGCCCTCCACGCATCCTCTGTCCAGTTACAATCAGATGACCGTGTCAACTTGGGTGTACTGGAATGGCGGCAAAGATTGGCAGCGAATCTTCGATTTCGGTAACGGCACTACCCAATACATGTTCCTGACGCCGAAAACGGGTAATTTTATGCGGTTTGCAATCAAGAACGGCGGCGCCGAGCAAATCGTACAAACCTCGCAGCTCGCAGTGGGTCAGTGGGTTCATGTGGCGTTGACGCTCGGGAACGGTACGGAGAAGCTGTATGTGAACGGCGTGGAAAAGGCATCCGCTAACGTCACGATCAAGCCGAGCGACTTCAAACCGACACTAAATTATATCGGGAAAAGCCAGTTCTCCGACCCGCTGCTCAGCGGCATGCTGGACGAATTCCGTATTTACGATCATGTATTAAGCGCTGATGAGATCCTTCAGTTAGCAAACAATACGGCGCCACTGGGGGACAATTCCTTACTGGCGTACTTGCTGGATAAAGCTGCAGCGCTTGACGCCAAGCTTTACACCGAAACGAGCTGGCAAGCAGTTGCGGCAGCCGCCCGGAACGCAAAAGCATTGGCATCGAATGCCAATCAAGCTGCCATCGACGCTTCGGCCGCACAGCTGCTAAGTGCGCTTGATGCGTTAGAATTCGACAAGACGCCGCCGGCGGACGCAGCGTTGTCGGCAGATATTACAGCGCCAACCAACAGTGATGTCACTGTAACGATCAACTATCCGGATGACGCTGCAGTTAAGGAGTACAAAGTAGGAGATAACGGTACATGGACAGCGTATGGCGCTCCTGTGGTTGTTTCCGACAACGGCACGGTTTACGCAAGAGCAACGGATACAGCGGGCAACGTCTCAAATGTAACGAGCTACGTGGTCAGCAATATCGACCATATTGCGCCTGCCGATGCAACATTGGCTGTTGATACCACAACACCAACCAACCAAGGCGTCACCGTAACGATCAGCTATCCGGACGACGCTGCAGCGAAGGAATACAAAGTAGGCGAAAGCGGCGCATGGACAGCATACACCGCCCCTGTCGTTGTTGCAGGCAATGATACCGTGTATGCAAGGGGAACGGATGCTGTAGGAAACGTATCGAACGTAACCAGCATGACCGTAAACAACATCTATAAGATTGCCCCTGTCACCACCGCAATGTTGAATCCGGCTGCGCCTAACGGCAAGAACAGCTGGTACACGATGGATGTTACCGTAAGCTTGTCCGTATACGCCAGTGTATACGGAGGCGCCGTAACAACGGAATACCAGGTGAATGACGGTTCGTGGATTGTTTACAACGGTTCCATTCCTGCCTTCGGTGAAGGAACATTTAAGCTCGGTTACCGCAGTACGGATCAAGCAGGCAATGTCGAACATCTCAAAACCGTCGAGTTTAAGGTAGACAAAACGGCTCCAACGTTATCCGTCCAGTTGGATAAGACGACGATTTGGCCGGCGGAACATAAAATGGTGACGATCAATGCCACGCTGAATCCGAGTGATGCTACATCGGGTATTGAATCTGTGGTGTTAACGTCTATCACGAGCAATAAACCGGATAGCGGTCAAGGCGACATTCAGAACGCCGATTTCGGAACAGCCGACACTTCATTCAGCTTGCGTGCGGAAAAAGATCGAATCTATACCATCACGTATACAGCAACCGATAAAGCGGGCAACAAAACAGTTGTAACTGCAACTGTCACCGTGCCTCACGATCAATCTTGAAATATGAATAAGTAAGTAGAATTCAGTTACAGGGGGGAAGGCTTGGGTGCCTTCCTCCTTTAATAAATGAGAGGGGGGATATGAGGAACGGAAAGCAAAGCCATTGTGCATAATAGGTCAGTTTTTCGCCAGCTTGGATTATTGCGCGGAATAGATAAAGTACTATACTTAATATGGTAGTCAAAATAAAATGAATATTCACATGACGATCCGTTTAGATATGAAGGATGAAGAAGAGAAGAAAGAAGGAGGCTGTTTCGTTTGGAAGCCTATGTATTCGTTCATTTTAAAGAAAAAAAGACGCCTGACGGCGAGCAGGTCTATTTTGCCCTGAGCACCGATGGGTTCAATTGGGAGCAGGTGAATAACGGGAACCCTGTTCTTGAAAGCCATCTTGGGGAGAAAGGAGTTCGCGACCATACCATCGTAAGAGCCAAGAACAGCAAATTCTATATTCTAGCTACCGATCTCAGTTTGGCGAACTGCTTTCACACTAAATACAAAGGCAGCTGGCAAAATATTTCGACCGACGGCAGTAAGCATTTATCGCTGTGGGAGTCGGAGGATTTGGTAAACTGGTCGAAGCAGCGGCTGATCAAGCTCGGTGATGAAGATTTCGGCTGCCTGTGGGCCCCGGATGTGATTTACGATCCTCATCATGATGACTACGTGCTTCATTGGTCCTCCTCCCACATATCGAACAACTACGGTCCCAAGGGGATTTACTATTCGCGGACGCGGGATTTCGAGAACTTTACTACGCCAAAACTACTTTGCCGGAAGAAAGACAGCGGAATCATCGATTCCGCCATTTATGAGGAGAACGGTGTCTTCTACCGCTTCCTCAAGAGTGAGGCTAACCCCGCAACCATTATTCTGGAAAAAGGGAGTACGCTCACCGGAGACGATTACACCAGAGTTGCGGCTTTCGATGAGGAGATGGCCAAACTGCAGCAGGGCGTCTATGAAGCGCCGACCGCTTTTAGACTGAGCAACGGCAAATGGTGCCTGATGCTCGACTTCTACGGCGTCGAAGGTGAAGGGCAGGGCTATGTGCCGTTCATCTCCGATACGCTGGAAAGCGGGCGATTCATTCGCTCGGATGAAAGCTTTAGTTTCCCTTATGGTTTCAAGCATGGGACTGTGCTGCCGATAACAATGGAAGAATTTGATAGAATCAAGAGATTCTTAAATACCGGCGGCTGATCGAGTTCAGTCGTTATCATTTCTAGCTTGATTTCTGAATTTATATTGTCTAGGCGAGACGCCGACGAATTTTTTGAACTGACGCATGAAATGGGTGTCGTTCTCATAGCCGCACATTTTGGAAATGTCGGTAACCGTTAATCCACTATGATCCAAAAGGTACTTCGCGTAATCAAGTCTGGCATTAATGATGTCAGTAATCACAGAGCATCCGAATAAGTCCTTATAGATATGCTGGAAATACGATTTGCTCATATTTAGGTTGGAAGCCAGATCAGGCACAGATACGTTCTTATTGGGAGAACTGTACAACTCGTTGCGCAACTCGGAGAACTGGATGTAATATCGGTTCAGTTTGTCGGGATGGGTGGTTCGTTCCCGCAGATCGCTCAGCTTCATAAAAAAGGATCGCAGATCGCAGTCGATTATCCTGTCGCGCAGTGATCCGCCTAGACGAAAGGTACTCTGCAGGTCCATAATGTATTTGGAGATCAGCAGCGGATCAGGAGCTTTAATCAGTGTGTCCAAGGGGAGATTCAATTGTAATAGAAATTCTTGTATGTCATCTCCCTTGCAATGAAACCAGTCATTGATAAACGGGTTTTCATGTTCACGGTAATAATAGGACGACACGGGCTGAAACAAGATGAACGAGTTTTTATCGACGGTAAAAGAGGTGCCGTGCAGATTCACCTCGGCACTGCTTTTAAAGAATACAAAGGCATAATCTCCCGAGCCATTCGGTCGGTTAATCATGATACCGTCGTTGTGAACTAAATGATACCCGCAAGTAATCAACTCAAGCATACGAACACTCCCAACAAGCACGATAGGTCAGTTTTTGACTATTATAGTTCATTGAATGCGAAGGAACAACCATCTATACTTTTTTCATCCAGCTATTAGATGGACAAGCAGCTTCGCTTATGAATTTCCGAAGCAATCCGTTACAATTCCATTAGAGAAAAGAAGGCGAGATCAAGGCATGAAGATAGTAGGCGTAAAGGAAACGAATATCAGCATGGCGGCCGGCGAATCTCTGAGCCTGCCGAGACAAGTCGAGGTCGAACTGGAGGGCGGAATGGTCGAAAGATTTCCGGTCAGCTGGGAACTCGTCGACCCATCGCTTCTCGAGAAGCCGGGAAGCTTTATCGTAGAGGGGACCTTGGAGGGGGACGATTATCCGAACCCGCTGGTTCCGAACCGTGCCGATCCCTATGTGCTGAAGCATACGGACGGATATTATTATTTTACCGGGTCGGTACCGGAGTATGACCGGCTAGTGCTGCGGAGGTCCCGAACCGTCGACGGTCTTTCGACTGCTGAGGAGACTGTCATCTGGACCAAGCACGAAGCGGGAGAGATGGGCAACCATATCTGGGCGCCGGAGCTTCACAGGATCGACGGAAAATGGTACATCTACTTCGCGGCCGGCAGTGCGGAAAACAAATGGGACATCCGTCCGTACGTGCTTGAATGTGCAGATGAGAATCCCCTTACAGGAACTTGGGTGGAGAAGGGTAAAATCGAGCTCCCGGTCGAGAGCTTCTCTCTGGATGCGACAACCTTTGAGCATGAGGAACGAAGGTATTTGGTATGGGCACAGATTTTCGAGGAATCCTGTCTCTACATCGCTCTTATGGACAAGCCATGGTCGATTTCAGGTCAACCCGTGAAGCTCTCGTTCCCAGAATACGACTGGGAAATCCAGCGGCATCGCGTTAATGAAGGCCCGGCCATGCTGAAGAGAAACGGACGCTTGTATATGGCCTATTCCGCCAGCGGTACAGATGACCGTTATTGTATGGGCTTGTTAGTGGCGGCCGACACGAGCGATTTGCTCGATCCTGCTTCATGGACCAAATCGAAGGAGCCGGTATTTGTCAGCAACGAGGCCGCTTCCGAGTACGGTCCAGGGCATAATAGCTTCACGGTGTCCGAGGATGGCTCCGCCGATCTTTTCGTATATCATGCTCGTCCCTATAAAGAGATCATCGGCGATCCTCTTTACGATCCCAATCGCCATGCTCGCGTGCAGCGATTGTTCTGGAAGCCGGACGGCATGCCGTTCTTCGGCAAGCCGGGAATGAGGCTGGATTTAACCGGGCGCACAGTAAGAGTCAAGGTGACTATACAGTAGGAGAGACATATAAGAGGCTCTTTGCACAGCGGTTTTTCGTTAAAGGCGTTTTGCTTGGTTTGGTTAAAGGATAATTCGTTTTTAAAAAAAGCACCCCAAGAAGGCAATGTCATTAAGTTAAGGCGCAGGGCTAAAAATTAAGAAAAAGAGCAGGTTATCGAAAGATAACCCGCTCTTTTTTTGCGCAAAAATGAGAAATAGGACTTGACAAGCAGTTGGAAATATGTGGCGAAGCCCCTTGAAAAACGAGGAGGTTACGCCTATGAATGAATACGCAAATTCGCTAAAAGAAACGCTGACATCCCTCATACGAGAAATGTCAGCAGCACCAGCACCTTTTGTCAAAAACCCTAAAAAAGATTTTATCCGAAAGAAAAAGCTGCCCTTTGAAACGGTTATGCAATTCCTGATCTCAATGGGTGGCAACAGCCTATATAAGGAACTCCTGGAATCCCAGGGCTATGACGTAAACACCGCAACCACGTCTGCTTTTGTTGGGCAGAGGAATAAAATCTTGCCCTCTGCTGTGGAATTCTTGTTTCACGAATTTACGCAATCATATACGAATATCAAGCAATACCGAGGGTATCGATTACTTGCCGTTGACGGTTCGGATTTGCATATTGCAACTGACCCTGAGGACACAGACACCTATTTTCAAAGTCAACCGAACACGAAAGGCTATAACCTTCTGCATTTGAACACTGCCTATGACTTATACAACAGACTATACGTGGATGCCATTGGTCCATTTATAACATGCGATGGGGTATTGAAACCTCGTTCAGGGCATTAAAATACACCGTCGGTCTGACGAATTTTCACGCAAAGAAACAAGAGTCCATCACCCAAGAGATTTTCGCAAGAATGATCATGTACAATTTCGCTGAAATGATGACCTCGCACGTCGTCATTTCCCAAATGGATAAACAGCACCACTACCAAGTCAACTTCACGGTTGCCGTTTACGTTTGTAGACATTTCCTGCGCTCACGCGGCGATGGACCACTGCCCGATGTTGAAGCGCTGATTCGCAAAAACATTTTGCCGATTCGACCCATTCGCCCAGGGCAGCAGAATACGCGCAAAATCCGCTGGAAATCAGCTGTTAGCTTCGTCTACAGAGTAGCATAATTCGTTTCACATGAACATTTTTTTAAGCGGATAGTCCATCCGCTTTGTTTGCTGTACGCTTTTTCCCTTGCTTACGCCAAAAAACAAACGGCACAGGGCTATTTTCCATGCCGTTTCGGATTCCATTTTTATTCCCGGTCTTGTCTTTGAGCTTAACTTAATGACATTGCCCAAGAAGGGGTGCTTTTTCAACATTATAGAAAGTATAAGTTTCGAGGCAGAGCATGAGGATACTCCCTTTCTAATTTTTTTGGTAAATTTGGTAGTATGGAGAGAAGGAATACTAGCGCACAAAAATTGTGCGCAAGGTCGTCAGATCGGTCGCGACCGGACGCTAGCGCACAAAAATTGTGCGCAAGGTCGTCAGATTCGTCGCGACCGGGCGCTAGCGCACAAAAATTGTGCGCAAGGTCGTCAGATNCGCGACCGGACGCTAGCGCACAAAAATTGTGCGCAAGGTCGTCAGATTCGTCGCGACCGGGCGCTAGCGCACAAAAATTGTGCGCAAGGTCGTCAGATCGGTCGCGACCGGACGCTAGCGCATAAAAATTGTGCGCAAGGTCGTCAGACCGGTCGCCACCGGGCGCGAGCGCACAAAAATTGTGCGCAAGGTCGTCAGACCCGTTGCAACCGGGTGCGAGCGCACAAAAATTGTGCGCAAGGTCGTCAGATCGGTCGCCACATTTCCGGAGCAAGCGGCTATTTTTTAGCCTTTAGATTTTAATAAAAACAAACAATGTTTGCAAAATATTTTAACACGCCGCCGGGAAGCCAAAAAGGAAAAAACAAAAAGAAGAAGCCACAGTTGTCCGTAAGGTAACTACCTTGCGGATGAACAACCTGCATTTCATACATGATAAAACATACAAAAAGTAGAATTATTGAGGATGACTTGCAAATGATACATCTAAATCGAACACATTACTCACTGTTGGCGCTTTTCGAGCAAATGAGATGCAGGTTTTACAGGTAAGCACCTTGAAACGGCAAATCCTTTAAAATAAGATGTACTTTTTGCAGGTCGAAGCTGGTCAGTGTTATAAAGGGGTTCGTCATAGGACCGTCAAGAGGATTGATCTTCCTTGACGGTCTTTTTCATTGAATTCATCAACAAATTGAATCAAAATCACCTGCATGGTTTCTGTATTGACTTGGCGTGAAACCAGTTGCTTTCTTGAAGGCGCTGAAGAAGTGGCTTTTTGTTTGGAAACCTGTTTTGGATGCGATGATCGTAATCGTTTCGTCGGTCTCAGTAAGCCAATATTTCACTTGTTCAATGCGCTGCATCAAAATAAAATCGGTTAGTGTCGCCTGTGTTGACTCTTTGAAAAGATGCCTTAAATAGCTGGAAGAGAAGCCAAGATGATCGGCAATTGTATCCACTGAAAGCATCGGATCCTGCAGATGGTCATGCACGTAATCCAGAATTTCTTGAACAAGCTCGCCCTTACGCCCCCCAACCTGATTATGGCTAAGGCTTTCCATAATACGGTTTATTTCCTCTTCAATCCACGAACGTGCATCGACTAAGGAGGAGAAACGGTCGGAGCGGAATTCCTCTAAAACCGACTCTTTCATCGTCGTTACTTTGTTGAATGATTTATAGATTTGATAGACGATCATTTGTAATTGGAATAAGCATTCCGTATAGGAAACGCCCTTTAGTTGACCCAGCAGGCGATCCAAAAGCTCAGTTGAGCGCTTCTTATCACTTTGTTTAATGGCTTGAATGAGCTCGTTCAACACGCTTTGATCGGGATACACTTGTTCACTTTGAAAGCTATCTTCCAAATCCTTATCGCTGTAAACCTTGGTTTCGCCGTTAAAAAACTTGAGAAGTGTTAATTCGTACACATCATTATTGAGCTGGCGCAAATTATCCTGAGTGGGCACCTTGGCACTTGAGGCGATGGAGGTGCGGAGCTTCAGCCATTTATCAATTTGCGTTCCGACATCTTCAAGCAAGGCGAAGACATCGGAAGTTGCGTCTGTATAGGGGCCTGCTCCAATCAGCAGAACGATGTGATCACTCCCCATATCGACACTGTCAGAAATGTAACCAGCTTCATGAAATATTTCCCGAGCAATATTCCCCATGGCATATTTAAGCAGCTTGCGTGAATTGTAATTATACGTATCTACGAAATATTTATAAGTTTCGATACGTATGATCGCTAAGTGTAAGTAGTCGGATGAGAGCAGGAGAGAAACCTCACTGTTATCTTTCGACTCCTGAATCGTTCCCTGTAACAACCATTGCCGCAATAACTCTTCTTTTGCAATATTGCGATAATCCTTTAGCGAGTGATTCATGTTCTGAAGTGAATCCATCAAATACGTAAATCCGTTTCGAATGATATCGGCAACTCCATTTGCTTCCTGCATCGTTTTTGTGCCTAACTTACTTTGAAGCTCCTTGGAAATTTTGCGGAACGGACTCAAGGCCCGGCGTGAACTCCAAATAAAGAGCAGGAACATGGCGATCATGAGAATCACACACCATAGCGTCATTTTTTGTTTAAATTGCCTAATATTTTGTGTCAAATAAGCTTCGTCTACGATAAAATGCATGACCCACTGCACATTAGGCAGTTCGGCTGACGAAATTTTCTTTTTTTCCTTCCCCCATGCATATTCGATTGTCTCGAAAGGAATTTTTGGCACAGCATAATAACGGTCGTTTAGTTCATTATCAGAAAAGCTTTCTCCTAGGATCAGTTGCTTTTGATTGTTCGTGATGTTGATTTGCAGACCGATTGTGTCTTCGTTTTGCAGTAAAAACTTTTGCAGTTCCGCTTTATCCAGAAGGACGACCAAGTATCCGGCATTTATCGTTGTCGATTGTGTACTCGGGATCATCATGGCCATGAAAGACTCAGCCCCGACATTATGGTTGAAGTAAGAGATGTACGAAGGATGTTCTTCCAAAATTTTGCGGATAATACCTTGGTCTTGAAACTCGCTAAAATCTTGCAGGCTTCTCGAAGTATCAATAATTTTACGTGTTTTCGTATTGATTAAATAAATCGAATGGATGAAGGGCTGTAAAGAAGCAAAACGGCTGGCGGCTTTGAAAGCATCTGCATCACCAATAGGATCGCGTTGGTCTGTAATAAGCCAATAATTAATGGCAGGGTCCTGATAGGTGCTGACTCCGAAAGAGCGGATATTATCAAATGTGAACATCGTATTTTGGTAGGAATGGCGCATTTTAGCCAAAGTAAACGTATTGACGTCAGCAGTAGCTTGTTTGGAGTATTCATAGGACATGAAGAGTGTAAACGCAAACAAAATCATAAATAGAAGGCTGAACATAGGGAACAGCAGAGGTAATTTTTTTTGAGTCAAAATTTTCATAAGTGAACCCCCTCTATGATCTATTTTCTATTATAGAAAAGGTAGTTGTCTCATGGAAGTACTTATTCTGCCAAAGAGTATTCATTACGGCTTTTTGGCGGATTATAGCCGTTTGAAGGACCGAATCGTCAATACTTTGACTTTACCGGCCCTAGTAAATCGATTTATGATGAGCGCATCTACCAAAGTAAATACACAGTCAGAAAGATTTGAGGTGAAAATGAAACATGGGTTTCTTTCGAGAAATCAGGAAAAATGCAGATCTCTATTTATTGGCTTTACCCGGACTTTTATTTCTTATTATCTTCGCTTATATCCCGATGTCAGGTCATCTGCTTGCTTTTAAGAAGTATCAATTAACAAATGGAATTTGGGGAAGCCCTTGGGTTGGATTTGATAATTTTAAATTCTTCTTTCAAGGTCATGATTGGATTCTGGTAACATTCAACACACTCTTTTTAAATGGATTGTTCATCGTATTCAGTCTGATTATATCAGCTGGACTCGCAATCCTTCTCAATGAGATTCGGACCAAGCTGTTCAAGAAACTGGCACAATCGATTATTTTTCTGCCGTATTTTATCTCATGGCTGGTTGTCAGTCTAATGGTGTTTGCTATTTTGAATACGGATAACGGCTTGCTTAACAAGTTCCTGGAATCCATAGGGCTTATGCAAATTCCATGGTTCCAAAAGTCCGAAGTATGGCCGGCGATCTTAACGATCATCTATGTATGGAAATTCGCTGGTTACTATTCGGTCATTTTCCTAGCTTCCATTACCGGGATCTCATCCGATTATTATGAAGCTGCTGAAATCGATGGAGCTTCACGACAGCAGCAAATCATCTATATCACAATCCCGCTGCTCCAGCCTGTTATTATTATGCTTGCCCTGCTTGGGGTAGGGAGAATTTTTTATGGTGATTTCGGCATGATTTACGGTATTATCGGAGACAACGGTGTACTCTTCCCGACGACGGATGTTATTGATACGTATTCGTTCCGCGCACTCCGCCAACTGGGTAACTTTAGCATGTCTGCCGCAGTCGTCTTTTATCAATCTGTCATGGGACTGATTTGTATTCTGCTATTTAACGGGTTGGTTCGAAAAATTGACAAAGATTCAAGTTTGTTTTGACAAACGCGATCGTCCTTTAAGGACGACGAAGTCGTTTATCCTTGAAATAGTAGAAAGTATATGTTTCACAATTTACTTGGGCTATATTTTTGGATAAACGCACTCGTCCCAAAGGCCGGTGTAGCCGTTTATTTTAGGAGGTAGACCCGTTTGAAGACTTTACTGAAAACCCGATCACTTAACGAAAAAATGTTCGGACTCAGCATGAACGTCATTATTTTACTATTCACTTTGTTTTGTCTGGTTCCATTTTGGTTGGTATTCATTGATTCCTTTGCCTCGGAGTCCAGCTTTCTGGCACATGGATATCAGTTGTGGCCAAGCACGCTTACCTTAGACGCATATCGATTCATATTAGAAGGAGACCAAATTTTCCGCAGCTACCGAATCTCGATTTTGGTCACTGCCCTAGGAACCGCGCTTTCCGTTATGGTCACCGCGATGTTTGCTTATGTGCTTGCGAACCGTAAAGTCAAATACCGCAATGTCCTTTCATTCCTTACGTACTTTACGATGGTCTTTGGTGCCGGTCTGGTCGGATTCTATATGCTGATCGCGAATTGGCTGCATTTGAAGGATTCGGTTTGGGCACTCATACTACCCTATTTGTTAAATCCGTTTTATGCGTTTATACTTGTTTCATTTTACCGGACATTACCGTATGAAATGAATGAATCCGCAACGATTGATGGAGCAAGAGAAATTCGGATATTTTTCAAAATTATCTTACCCGTCACTGCGCCGGCAATTGCTACGATTACGCTGTTTTACGCACTGCAATATTGGAATGATTGGTGGTTGTCATTACTCTTCATCGACAATTACAAACTGCACCCGCTGCAAATGATGATCCGTCAACTGATCTCCAACTTAAATGTATCTTCTTACGTATCGGGAAGCAGTACATCCTACAATGTGTCAGCTCCTACCAATATCGTGCAATTGGCGACAGTCTGTTTGACGATTGGACCGATCGTACTTGTGTACCCTTTTGTACAAAAATATTTTGTCAGCGGCCTGACAGTTGGAGCTATTAAAGGCTAAAGTTGTTCCCCCGGATTCGAATGCCGGATGAGCATATAGTTATGGATGACCAAAAAGAGGGAGGAAATAATAACATGAAAAAATGGTACAGTATGGGAATTACAGCGGTTACGGTAATGTCGCTTTTGGCTGGCTGCGGCACTGGAGATAAAGCGGCTCAGTCACTGACAAGTTCGCCCCAATCGACAGGCGCCCAGCAAACTCCGGCTGCGAAGAAAAATGATCCGGTAACCCTCAAAATTATGATTCCAGGCGATCGTCCGAAAGACTTTGATGCCGTGATTGCAGAAGCGGAGAAGCGGATGGCGGATACAATGAACGTGAAATTAAATGTCGTGTTCATTCCTTTCTCCGATATTGGACAGAAAACGCAGGTGACGTTGGCATCAGGCGAGGATGTGGATCTGGTCTTCGACGCGCCGTGGGTTCACCTGAATCAAATGATTGCCGCGAATTACTACGAGCCATTGGATGATCTGCTCAAGCAATACGGATCGGACATCTTGAAAACAAGATCGGACCAAATGTGGAACGCCAATAAGTACAACGGCAAAATTATGGCCATACCGCTTAGCAATTCTTATTATCAAGGCCGTGTATTTTACATCCGTAAAGATTTGAGAGAGAAGTACGGCGTCGCTCCGATCAAGACGTACGATGATATGATTGCTTTTGCAAAAGTGATTAAGGAGAAAGAACCAAATATTGCCCCTATTATCACGAACAAAGGAGCAATGGATTGGGGGAACTTCCGAAAAGTATTCGACTACGATACCCACATCAGCGATACGCAAATCGGAACCAACGGCGTTCTTTTCTTGAAAAACAATGACGGCAAGGTATACAACATGTTCGATCAAATGGATCCGACCGTCTGGAGCTGGATTACAGATGCAAGAAAGCTCTATCAGGATAAGCTGATGTATCAAGATGTGCTGTCCGTCAAGGATTACAAAGCGGAATTCAAAGCCGGTAAAGCAGCTATTTTAAATGCCAATGACTTCGGTGTGGTCGCAGACGATGCCGCTGCAGTGAAGAAAAGCGTGAACGGAGATGTAGAAGCGGTAACGTTCTTCAAAGAGGAAAAGGGTGCGAACATCTCCGACTTCCAGGCCTGGAACTTCCTTGCTTTGACGCATGTCAGCAAAAACAAAGAACGCGCCATCCAATTCTTGAACTGGACGCAGCAAAAGGACAACTACGACCTGCTTGCTTACGGAATTAAAGGGAAGAATTGGGAGCCCGTGGGCGAAGATCAATATAAAAAGCTGAATAACGATTACGCCTGGTTCCCTTATGCGTGGATCTGGAATCCGACGCAAGATCGTTACGATCAAGGACTTGGAGCAGATACAATTGCGCTGAACAAGTTTACAGCGAATGGCGACAACTTCACACCGAGCAAATTAGCCGGATTTACGTTTGATCCGGCACCTGTTTCCAATGAAGTCGCTCAACTGAATACGATTCGTGATAAATATATGGATCCAATCTATATCGGTATTACAGATCCCCAATCTTACTGGGATAAGTATAAATCTGAAGCGGCTTCCGCCGTGAAGAAAATTCAAACTGAGATGCAAAAACAAATCGACGCATTCCTGACTTCGAAGAAGTAACAACGAGAGAACTGTCGTAAGGGATGCCCTTTCGACAGTTCTTCTCTAATTTCTCGACTAGGCGTTAGCCGTGTTCGTTCTAGGCAAATCTCCATAGACTAATGTTGACTTTAAGAACATCAAGACATGGAGGCCATCCTATGATTCATCAATATCCATATCATGTGTGCATGCAGTATTTACATCGTTACGTAAAAATACAGACAACCGATGGAAGAATTTACGAAGGAGTAATTGCCCACGTAGATTCTGATAACGTGATTTTGGCTATTCCGGAAGGCAGGGAGGTGCCGGAAAATCGGGCCTTTATAAATCCTTTTGCTTTTGGAGGGTTCTTTCCAGGGTTTGCTTTCAGACCCTTCGCGTTCCCCTTTGCAAGTCTAGCTGGGGTTTTTCCATTTACGTTTTTTATTTAAAAGCGATGTAAAATCCAGGTAAAAAACATTACAGTTGAAAGAGACGTATGGATATTTGCAGACGTCTCTTTTTTTCATTTAACTAAACATCAAGGACATCCCAAAAACAGGTAGATTCGAATTATCTCGAGTACTCAATATAACTTTTTAGTATCCATTCTGATTGGAATCAGAAGTAATCAAATTGGGTACCGGATAATTAAATTGCGGACTTTACCGTATCCAGCAACAATAATAAGTTAATTATGAATTGATTATCATCTAAACAAGGAGGAATGGGTTTATGCGTTTGAAATGGAAGAAGAGCCTGGCACTAGTCTTGACATTCATACTTTCTTTCAGTAATTTGACAGCGGTTTCATTTGCAGACAGTGCGGGCACTGTCCAGGCGGGATCAAGTCCAATCGTCGATACGATTGCATTCGGCGATGGAACTTCGGAGCAAGCTCATGGATTTACCGGTACATATACATCGGAGATAACCGGCGCTAAAGGCGAATCGGCAAGGGTAGCCATGCCATCACTGGATAATCCCTATTTAGGCGGTGATTTGACCTTTAACATGAAGGTAGATCCCGACATGCAGAACTATTTTACCTTAAAAACGTGGGGGTCCGATTTAGGCTACGGCGTCACCATGCTGTATGTGAACGGGGAAAGGCTGGCTATT
Source organism: Paenibacillus sp. Soil787 (assembly GCF_001429545.1). Taxonomy (GTDB): domain Bacteria; phylum Bacillota; class Bacilli; order Paenibacillales; family NBRC-103111; genus Paenibacillus_E. Next base: position 125,424 of record NZ_LMSP01000003.1, on the reverse strand, counting down.
CAGCACGAAGGTGACTGGCAGCCGCTTTACAAAACGATGAACAGCCCTGCCTTTGGCCTGCATCCGATTATTCCCGATCGTTTCAGCTACTCCACGATCAACCTTCCGTTAGAACTGACGAAAGAGAAAACGGAGCTCAATCTTACCATCAGAACGACAGCGGAGTTTTATACGTACGGAATGGGAAGTTTCAACTCTTTCTACAATCAGACGTTCGCAGGGAAAAAATCGAAAGCTTTCTACGCGGGTTATACAACCGTAACAAGCAGTCTTCCTGATGGCTTGCTGGAGAAGGGTACCTTGGATACGGCCTCAATCGCACCTCGAGCAGGGAGCGACTTGGATAGCCGATCATCCGAAGCGGTTGCTTTTGCCAACAATTTTATAGCTTCCTCACAAAGCTTTGTAAACGGTTACTTGAATGATAATACCAAATTTTTTTCCAATGTTTCAGGCAACGATTTGCAGACGATGCAGATCCGAACATTTTCTAATTATTTGAAAGACGAATACAGAGCTTACTCTAGCTACGGCTTCACGCCGCAAACCTCTAACGAAGTACGAGACAAGATGCTTGACCGCGTTCGTCTAGGGATCGACCAATATGTTACCTACTACTTGAATGATCCGGCTTCCATCAGAAAGCCTCATCAGGCGGAATGGGGCGGGTTTTATAAATACGGCGGCGAAGCACTTTGGACCGTATACAACCTCTTCTTGTCTGAGGATAGCGTTGGCGGGCAAGGACTGTTCGGCCCCGCGTATTTGGCTGGCGACGCAACGGGCTACGTACCGAAATATCGGCTGACCGATGCGGATAGGGCAAACGGAATGACCTCCAGCTTTCAAAAATGGCTCCAGGGCAATACGGAAGTGGATTGGACAACTGTGAAAATCGGCAACGTAAACGCAGGCGGAACGGCAAAGAACGGTGCTTTCACATTCACGAATACGGACCCCGTCTTCTATACGGCTCAATTCGCACAAACAGGCGTCAATTCGGATATGAACGTACTTACCCATACGAAAAAGTCGACGCGTTTTGTCGGTTGGCAGGAGCTTTTCTTCATGAACCTAAGCTACGCCAGAACGCACAGTTCCTTAGGGAACTATTTAACGAATCAGAACGAATTTCAAAAGTACGGCATGTTCAAATCGAATCTAGGCTTAATATCCTTGGGCTCGAAAGTGGCAGAGGACTATAATTCCTCGCTGCGTTTCCTTTATGAAGGCGCCGGCATTACGCCATGGCTTGGCCATGATATCGTGAACGGCTTAGTGGAAACAAGCAACAACAATTCCGGATCAGACCTTGTTGTGAATAATTTGTCTGCGTTCAACGATGCAACCCAATATGACGGCAACCGGAATTATATCGGCCAGAAGGCCATGCAATGGGGTGACCGTTATTTGAATATTTCGGAAGCTGGTTTGTCGAGAGAACCCCAGTATGCCGCTCATTATGGCGAGCATACGGACCTTGTTCAAGAGGAATGGCGCGAAACATACGACGATAAGTTGCTGAAAAAGGCTTTGGAAATCTCAAATGCCCGCGCTAACATGAGATACCAAGGTCTGGACGATAATAAGACCCGGGCAATGAGAGTCGAAGGGGTCATCGAGTCCAGGGGTCCCGACTATCCGGGCGGCCTTGCTTATCAAAGTGTCCTGGATGAAGAGAAGCAGCTGATTTACGTCGGATTTGATAGGTATTTAAATGCGCATGCTGACCGATATGGAGGTACGGAATGGAGCAAATACAAGCAATATGCCACCAATGCCGTAGGCTACGCACAGCAGATGTTCTTGGATCATTTCTTTCTCAATGATCCGTCCGCGAGCAGCACGAACGTAAGGGACCAAAGTGTTCTGCTGGATTATTTGTATGCATCCGATCCCGTAAACTGGAAAGGCGTCTTGCTGCCGATGAGCAACGCCGATTGGCTGCTGCCCGGCGAGAGAGGGACCGGCAAGCTGCAAGGAACGTATTCGCAGAGCTATATCGACAGTATTCAGCAACATGGCTTTGTTGACAACGAGAACGGCCTCGTTGCGGCAAGAGACGGCAACAATGTCATGTTCGTCAGCTTTACCCGGCGTTCAAATCCGGGACTAAACGGTCTGGCCAGAATGCATGTCGTGACGCCGGACAACGATGTCATGCTATCCCTGGCCCCGAACGTCCAATATGAACCGTCGGGATATTGGAATACGAAGCCGGACTGGGCTCAATTCGATACGGCTTACGACCAAAATACCCCTCCGATCGACGGAGCGAGGCTGGCCGTTGCCGGCGCTATTGTGCCGATTCCGCAGCAGGCATTCGAAAAGGATCTGAAGTATAACATTAATCCGGACCGTACCGGAAGCGGCTATTCCGCCTTCGCACAATTTTATTCCGTGCAGTACGGGAACTACATGATCGCTTTGAACCATACGGCGGATCAGTTTGAGGATGCGAAGGTTTACGATGTGATCCTGCCTTCATCGTATACGCCTGGCACCGTTTATGATGTGATATCCCGGCAATCTTTGCCCGTAAAACCCGGAAACAAGGTTGCGGTTGGGCCGGGGACTGCGGTCGTTCTGCGATTGAATTCGCAGGTCGTGAACGATGTGCCGGACTCGTCAAGATTCGTTACGGCAACGGCCTCAAACGGCAAGGCGGCGCTTAGCTGGTTGCACGCCGCCGGAACAACGGGACATTACGATGTTCTTCGTTCGGACGACAGCGGCGCAACCTACGCCAAAATCGCGGAGGTGAACAAGAACACGAACCATTATTTGGACCCGGCTGTAGAGAACGGGAAAACATACTATTATAAAGTACGCGGTGTGTCCAACTCGGGCATAACCGGTTACGATTCCGTCTATACCAAGGTTCAGGTTGCATCCGGAGCCATTAATGGAACCTGGTCGGCTGCCAATATGGACGGCGTCGATACAGGAATCGGCGTTTCGGCCGGCGTGGACGGTTCGATTACAATGACCGGAGACGGCACGAACAAAACCATTAACATGGTCGATCAAATCGCCTACGACAAAAAAGACGCAAGCAAAAGCGTCCTGGAGGCGTTGCCGGACTACGCGTTCGCATATCGAACGAATTTCGTGCAAGACTCAGACGGGGTAACCGGCGACTTTGCGTTATCGGCTAAAGTTTCTTCCGGCAATGCGCTTGGTAATACGGGCATTATGGTAAAGGAAGCATCGAATGGGCGGCCTGTTACCGATTCGCGCGGCTTGATCTTCACGGTCGATCATAACGGGAATTATTACATCACCTTCAGACAATATCCGAATGTGATTCCGATTTACGATTTCCTAGCTGACGGCTACAACGTTTACGACAGCTACATGCCGCCGACGATTCGCGGAGCCGCTTCGGCGAAAAGTGCTGACGGCAGTTATTACCTGAAAATCGAGCGCCATGGACAATATGTATACCCTTCCATTTCGGCAGACGGTTTGACTTGGGAAAAGCTGAAAGCAGCATGGGTGCCGACGGCGGATTCACTTTACGTTGGGGTCGCCTCAGCAAAGGCTGCACAATTCAGTGATATTCAGCTGACGGCTGCAGGCGCACTCGTTGGACCGGGCAAGGTTTATCCGTCCTATGCAGCTGCCAACGGCACTGTCAACCTTTCCTGGTTACTCCCTCGAGGGGCCGTAAAATTCAACGTTTACCGAACGTTTGACGAGACGGCCAGCAAGACGGACCCGGCTACTAACCCGGGAGCGGATTCGAAATGGAGCCTTATCGGTCAAAATATGACCGGTAATAAATATTCGGATAGCGGCCTTTCAACCAGCAAAACCATTTACTATAAAGTGGTCGCTTTCGATAGCAACGGGGTAACCGGTGAATTTTCCGATCCTGTCACAGTCAGCGGCGGCGTTGGCGTTCCGCCGGTAGACACATCCGGCGCTATCCCGATTGCTGCTCCATGGAAAGAAGCGGGCTGGAACGAGTTCCAATACGGCGCGACGACCGTTAACGGTAACAAAGTCACGTTATCGTCGCTTGGCAACGGTATATTGATTGGTCCGACGGATGAATATAATAAATACCATTTCACTTATCAAGAAATCGATCCGAAGATGAATTACACCTTTATTTCCAAAGTTCCGACCAGCATCTACAACAGCTCGCTCAAAGTCGGATCACGAGTCGGATTGATGCTTCGCAACACGCTGGATAATTACTCGAAGTATGCGATCAATGCGGTTTCGAGCGGCGACACATGGATACAGAGCACCTTAAACAAGTCGGATACCGGTCTCTCCTTCGATACAACTACGACAGGGAAAATTGCGACGGGAGACGTCTGGTTGAAAATCGTATTGAACGGCGGCAACTATTCCGCTTATTATTCATTAGCGACTGCCAGCACGAATGAATCGTTAGGCGAGGCCAAAGTAAAGGAAACGGCCTATCCGACGAACTGGACGCAAATCGGTACGACCAAGGCTCTAGATCTTACTTACAAAGATGCAAACGGAGCCACACAAACACGCAGCAAAATTTATGCTGGCCTCGTACTAGGCAATAGAACCGTCTATAACAGCATCAACTATTTGTATACGTCACCGATATTCGCGGTACCGGACATCACCATTGCGCCGAGAAACGGGGGGACACCTGCAACCTTGACAGGCAAAACTGATCTTACCGTTTCAGTAGGGGATACTTTACGCTTCCATGTTTCCGCGACGGACGCATTCGGCGGCAGCAGTATTCAAGCGATTGGGGCGCAAGCAGGAGCGACATTTGACGCTGTTACGGGCAATGTCGTATTCTCGCCGACCGCGGACCATATCGGCAACAATTCACTTGTATTTACGACGAAGGATGCAGCGGGCACGAACAGCTTTATGGGAAGCCTGGGCATCAACGTCAAGGTGTATAACGATGCGACGAATGTTCCGATTCTCGAGCCGATCGGCAACAAATCCGTCGTTGGCGGCAACACGCTTTCCTTCGGGCTCCGAGCAAACCTGGAAAATGTAGCGAGCATATCGACTGGAGCCGCATCGACCGGAACGGCTAATATCAGCTACAGCATCGATAGCATCGTGAAGGACGGCACAGCATGGAGCGCGGCAGATCTTGGCATGAGCCTAGCGAAGAACGGGGTATTCAACTGGACGCCGTCAGCTGATAGCGGCGGGACTTACACGGTTACTTTCAAAGCGCAAACCGACAACGCTGCGGATACGCAAGCGATCAAAATTAGCGTTTTAGGCAAGCCGATGATCACCGTTCCCGATCAACCGATTACCTTTACAACAAATGACCGGTCAACTTACCGATTCAATGTTGTCGATCCCGCCGGCCTTAATCTGCTCTATTCGATCGGCAATCTTCCGGACGGCGCATCGTTTGATGCCAGCACCGGCCTACTTACATGGACGCCGGCCAAAAGTCAGATGAGCCGAACTCCGAACGATACGTATCGAATCGATCTGACGGCGAGCAATGGGTTGTTCACTGTCACCAAATCGCTTTATATTTATGTAGCCTATCAGAACAAGTCGCCGTTCTTCCTGCCGATCGTGGATTTTAAACAAATCCAGTATACCGTGTCGGGAAGCAGCGCAAGCGGAACGATCGCATCGCAAGGGAATCTGGACAACGCAACCGGAACGATTACCTTAAACATGGATCTTTCCGGCGCTTCGCTGGTGCATGAACAGCATCCATTCTTCTACTACGTCCCTTTATATGACGGCGGCGAAATGATCTCGCGGATTCTAAGTGCGGACAATGCCCGATATGCAGGTGTGGCGGTTACGGAGGATGTTTATGATGACGCGCCACGGTTTTTGATGACTGGCCTTACGACGGACGCTGCTAATGCAGATTGGGGCACTTATAAAGTGGCAGCTCCGTTCCGCAGCGTGAAAGGCGCCAGCTCCAGCAAAGGGATCTTTGACGGATCAGGAGACGCGGCTTACTTGAAAGGAAAAACACCGCCTTATTGGGCGCGGATTGTACGCACCGGAGATCAAATCAAAGGATACGTTCAGAACGCTGACGGCTCGTGGGGCAATGGAAAAGGCGACGCCACTCCGCTTCGCACAATATCTTTTAACGGCATCCAGAACGATACGGCGGTATACGCGGGTGTCGCTATGATGGGACTCAAGGTGTCTGGGGTAAGCCCGGTAAAAAATAATTGGTCGGCACAGTTTGACAACTTCTCGCTGCCGAATTATCCTTTGCCTGTAACGGAGGGCGTTCCGGTCTCCTTCCCGGTCAAAACCGTTGACTTGGATAAAGATCCGGTTGCGGTAATGATCTCGAACACGACTTTGCCTTCTGGAGCCAAGTATGGACTGCAAGACGGGAAGTTTACCTGGAGCAATCCACGGGCGGGTACGTATCAAGTTACATTTGCAGCGAGTGACGGTGAAGCTGAGGCTAAGCCAATGACCATTGTTTTTAAAGTAAAAGCCAGCAGCGAAGTGAATAAAAGCGAGTTGGAAAGTTTAATCGCAGCTGCAAAAGCCATTAGCAATGCCGATGGATCCTACACGGCAAGCTCCTTTACTGCCTTGCAGCAAGCGCTCGAGAAAGCTCAAGCGGCGCTTGGTACGATTACTTCCTATGCTGCGCTTGATGCTGAGGTTACTGCTTTACAACAAGCCATCGATGCGTTAGAGCTTAAGATTTCTCCGCCTGTTACCGTCGCGGACCTGCAAGGACAAAGCGTAAACGACGGTTGGTTTACCGCAGCACCGGCGCTGACCTTGACAGCTACAGGCAGTGGTTCGGGCGTCGTAAAACAGGTGGAATACAGTCTGGATGGCGGGAACAATTGGATCGTCTACACAGGTCCGGTTGAACTGGTTACGGAAGGCCATTACCAGCTGCTTTACCGTTCCTCAGATTTGAAGGGGAATGTGGAAGAGGCGAAGTCTCTAGAGGTTAAGTTCGATAAAACAGCACCGGCAACGACGGCTATTATAGCACCGTCACAGCCGGATGGAATGAGTGGATGGTACGTACATCCAGTAACGATAAACCTGGGCGCCGCAGACACTGTATCCGGCGTATCCATGACGGAATATAGTCTGGACGGCGGCAGCAATTGGCAAACCTATACGGCACCGGTAACGTTTAATCAAGACGGCAAATATACGGTGATCTACCGATCGACGGACAATGCCGGGAACGTAGAAGCGACAAAAACCATCGGCTTCAATCTAGATGCGGTAGCGCCAACAATCACCGTTTCCGGATTGGTGTACGGTACGTTCAGCGATGCTGGGGATGTGACGCCGATCGTTACGCTGAGCGATAGCTTGTCTGGGGTTGACAGCAGCAAAACTACGGTAACGCTGGATACCAATGGGGTTCAGCAAGGGATAACCATTCCCCTGTATATGTTGCCGATCGGTTCGCATACTTTGATCGTAACGTCAAGCGATCTGGCAGGGAACGTGGGCAGCAAAATCGTATCGTTCCAAACGACGACAAGCGTCGATTTCTTAAAGGGATTAGTAGCACGCTTTACAAATTCGCATTGGATTGATAATACGGGGATCGTAAACAGCTTGCAAAGCAAACTGGATGAGAACAATTTGGTTGCCTTTGTGAACGAAGTGAAGGCGCAAAGCGGAAAGCATATTTCTGCGGAAGCCGCTAATTACTTGCTCCGGGATGCCCAATACTTATTATCTATTCGATAGTCTTAGAAGAACGTAGTCTTAAAATCCCTCTTGAGCGGATAGCGTAGAAATACGCTTTGCTAACCGCGCAAGAGGGATTTTTTATATGGACAATGGATTATGGCCCGGTTACCGTGCATGCGGCACGGATTGCTTCTCCCTAAGGGAAGGGGAGTTCCTGATCATGACGAAGGCAAGCCGTGTAAAGACAGATAGAAAACATAAGCAATGCCTATACGTCACATAGGTAAACTGATATTGATTGATAGTAGGCTAACTTATAGAATGATGTGGACTGAAGTTTAAGGGAATGGTTCACGCATTCCAATGTTAAGTTCTTTTTGCATGCTTTCATTTCAATTAACAGGTAATTTCATAATCATATAAATGGGGTATCACATGGAATTAAGACAACTAGATTATTTTATACAAATATGTAAAGAAGGAAGCTTCACTAAAGCTGCTGAAGTATTGTTGGTTTCTCAACCTACTTTAAGTCAACAAATTCGTGTGTTAGAGGATGAATATTGCACTCCTTTATTTGATAGAGTCGGAAGAGGGATTCAGATTACAAAGGCAGGGCAAATTCTGCTTGATAAGGGACTTTCAGTGAAGCAACTTATTGAAGAATCTCGAATAGAAATCTATGAGTTAAAAAATATTCAGCGAGGCGAGATTACAATCGGCGTATTACCAGGTGATCTTTTCTATCTTATGCCACACTTTGCTCAATTTCGTGAACAGTATCCAGATATTTCTCTGAAATTTGTAGAAACTGAAGACTTTTCGGAACAGTTATTGCAAAATAAAATCGATATCGGATTAACTACGGGTTCGGAACAAAACAAGCATATAGATAGTATTCACTTAACCAAAGAAGAGCAGGTACTTATTGTTTCAGAAAACCATCCTTGGGCAGAAAGAGCGATAATTCCATTTCGAGAGCTGCAAAATTTAGATACCGTATTGTTTTTTCAATCTACCATGTGCCGGGAAATTATTGATTCTTATGCTATGAAATTAGGTATGACCTTAAACTCAACGATTGTAACAGTTTCATCGTCATCCCTTCTTTCTATGGTGCATCATGGGTATGGAGCAGCATTATTATCCTTACCCCTCGTTGAAAGCTATGACCATTCCAAAGTAAAAATTATTCGATTAACTGATCCTACACCTACAAGAGAAATAAAGCTTAGCTATCGTAAAAATACATTTCAAAAACTTACGGTTCGAACTTTTATTGAAATAATGCTAATGCAAGCAAGACTCAATTTGATAATTCAATTTTTCCGAGGCGATACTAGCCCCAAAATAGAGTGACGTTGAACCGTCCCAACTCCGCCTACTCCCCAATCCATGCTGGCTAGAGGAACGTCAATGATGTTGCCGATCTCTCCGGTTGCCTGAAAACGCGCATACTCGCCATCGAAAGTGCCACTATTGAAGAAAGTAGCAGTGATAGGCTCTTTTTCATATTGTTAGTAATCTCCTAGTATCTTGAATTTAACTCTCCTTTGAACTTATCAATTTTATTGATGAAAAAATTCACGAAGCAACATCTTGCTTCGTGAATTTTCGCTTGCTAATCGATTAATGTCCCTCTTTACCGCCGAACATTTCTTGTGAGTAAAAAATACCTAATCCATATGCGCCGCCGTGTTCTTTAGCAATATCTGTTGTCGCTTTGTAAGTTTCGGAACGTGCCCAATCACGTTGTAATTCTAGCAGGTACTGTTCCCAAGTAATTGGTGTCGCACCGGCTTGAATCATGCGCTGAATGGCCATGTCGTGCGCTTCTTTTGATACACCGCCTGAAGTATCGGTAACGATGTATACTTCATATCCTTGATCGATCGCGGACAGCACAGCTGATAAGTCGCAAACCTCTGTCCATAGACCAGAAACGACGAGCTTTTTATTACCATAGCTGTTCACTTTATCAACAACTCGTTGATCTTCCCAAGCATCCATCGTTGTACGGTCGATTGGCTGCTGATCAGGGAAAACCGCTTGGATTTCCGGGAAAATCGGTCCGCTGAATGACTTTGCAGCAACAGTAGTTAGAACGGTTGGCACGTTGAAAGCTTTAGCTGCTTTGGCAAGACCAGTTACGTTATTACGCAATTCCTGGATGTTAATCGACGATGTGCCAAATGCCATTTGCGGCTGGTGGTCGATCATAAGCAAAGTATGGTTCGTTGGCGTCAGCAATCTTGGAGACGGAACCGCCTTTGCATGAAGGGCTTTGTCTTTGCTAGCGGCAGCAGCATCGGCTGTTTCCGCCTTAGCAACGAGCATAGATCCGAATGCGCTTGTCGATACGACAGCAGTTAAAAGTGCAAGTGTTGTTACTGTGCGGCTTGTAAGTAATTTTTTCATGGTTGTTTTTAGCTCCTTTTATATGGAAATAGCAGATACTTTATCAATTTGTCTATATTTTGGCAAACATTATGCCCCTTCGTGCCCGCCAAACATCGTATGGGCATAAATTACGCCCGCGCCGTAAGCGCCGCCATGTTGAATAGCAATTTCCATAACGGCATTGTAAGTCTCTGAACGGGCCCAGTCGCGTTGATATTCGAGAAGAACAGATTCCCAAGTAACCGGAATCGCACCAGCTTGAATCATACGTTGAACGGACATATTATGCGCCTCTACAGTGGTTCCGGCTGAAGCGTCTGTTACAATGTAAACTTCATAGCCGTCTTTAATTGCCGACAATGTGGGGAAAGCAAGGCATACTTCTGTCCACAATGCAGCAATGACAAGCTTCTTGCGGCCAGTCTTTTTGACTGCAGCTAAAAAGTTTTCGTCTTCCCATGAATTCATATTTGTCCGGTCGATCGGTTTTTGATCGGGAAATACTTCTTGAATCTGCGGATGGAGTGGACCCGAGAATGAATTAGCCGCAACGGTAGTTAATATGATGGGTGCATTGAACGCTTTTGCCGTTTTAGCAAGTCCCACCGTATTATTGATGACGGTCTGTCTATCGGCACTTTGCACGCCGAATAGCATTTGTGGTTGATGGTCGATAAGGATGATGGCAGAGTTATCTGCAGTCAGTAAATCGGTTTTGTCATTAAACAAATAGAATCCCAACTTTCTTTTATTATTTTTACGACGGTATCGAAATAACTAGTTATGAAGTCCGTTGCATGCATTTATAGTATTGAAATGAGATAAATCAATCAATTCTATTTTTTCTATACGTTCTATAGCTTGAAGTTATAGTATCGTTCGTCTACATAACATAAGTACTCCCTATATGTTACATAGAGAAAACCATATTGATAGATACTTTGTTTTGCTAATAGAATTAATCCAAGGTCTTACAAGAAAGGAGGCATATTTATGTGGCCTGTATTATTGGCTTTAGGTGCTGGACTCGTTATCGGGATTGTTTTTCAGACCCTCCGCATACCGTCTCCCGCACCACCAATGCTGGGGTTGATAGGTCTATTCGGTATGTTTTTAGGACAACGGCTGATCCCGTGGGTTAAATTACTGTTAAATCATAGTTAAATCATAGTTTAATCATCATTAATCTTAATACCATCACCATTAAAGGAGGATAAAATATGCAGGAAGAGACTATTGTAGAGGCTGATTTATTGATTCGCAATGCAAACATTGTGACGATGGACGAATCGAATCCCGTTGCAACAGCAGTTGCCATTAGAGGAGGCCGTTTCGTAGCCGTAGGTAACGATTCAGACGTTATGCGTTATAAAGGACCAACTACTCGAGTTGTGGATGGGAACAAGCGCCTGTTGATTCCAGGATTGAATGATTCCCATATTCATCTTATACGTGGCGGATTGAACTATAACTTGGAGCTTCGTTGGGATGGAGTGCCATCGGTGGTTGACGCCTTGCGTATGTTAAAACAACAAGTGGACCGTACGCCTGCACCACATTGGATTCGGGTTGTAGGCGGATGGACAGAGTTTCAATTTAAGGAACGCCGGATGCCAACATTGGATGAAATTAATCGAATAGCTCCAGATACTCCTGTATTCATACTTAATTTATACCGCCAAGCTTTTTTAAATAAAGCAGCTTTGCGTGTGGTGGGGTATACGAAGGATACTCCGAATCCGCCAGGTGGAGAAATTCAGCGGGATAGCAATGGCAATCCAACAGGGATGCTTATAGCGCGGCCAAATGCAACGATATTGTATGCTACTTTAGCAAAAGGCCCAAAGCTTTCATATGAAGATCAGCTGAACTCCACGCGGCTATTCATGCGGGAATTGAATCGATTTGGACTCACGAGCGCAATTGATGCAGGTGGTGGTTTCCAGAATTACCCCGATGATTATCAAGTTTATGAGGAACTGGATAAACGTGGGGAGATTACCGTCCGCACGGCGTACAATCTGTTTACCCAACATCCCAATCACGAACTGGACGATTTTAAATCATGGACGTCCACGTCGCAGCCATATACAGGAAGCCCTTACTATCGCCACAACGGCGCCGGTGAAATGCTTGTGTACAGCGCGGCTGATTTTGAAGACTTTGTCGAACCCCGTCCGGAATTACCTGCTGTATTGGAAAATGATTTATTTGGGGTTACCCGGCATTTGGTACAAAGTCGTTGGCCATTCCGGCTCCACGCAACGTATGGTGAGTCCATCTCGCGCTTCCTCGATGTATTTGAACGTGTAAATAAGGAAGTTCCATTCAAAGATTTGCGCTGGATTTTAGACCATGCTGAAACGATCCGAGAGAAGGATCTGGAACGTGTTGTCGCATTAGGCGGTGCCATTGCAGTCCAAAGCCGTATGGCTTTTCAAGGGGAATATTTCGTCGACAGGTACGGAGCCGAAGCAGCCGAAAACACACCACCTATCACAAAGATGCTTACGGCCGGATTGCGTGTAGGCGTGGGTACAGACGCTACAAGGGTAGCCAGCTATAACCCATGGGTTGCTCTATATTGGCTAGTGACTGGAAAAACGCTTGGCGGGCTAAGCTTGTACCCTGCTTCTAATCGGATTGATCGCCACCAAGCGCTTCGTATGTATACGACTGGAAATGCTTGGTTTTCAAAGGAAGAGGATGTAAAGGGCCAGATTAAGGAAGGGCAATATGCGGACTTATCGATCCTGTCTGATGATTTCTTCCGTGTCTCGGATGAAGAAATCAAACGCATCGAATCGGTGCTTACGGTCGTGGGCGGAAAGATTGTCTATGGATCTCTTGAATTCCAAAAACTATCGCCCCCAGCTCCTAAAGCCAGTCCGGACTGGGCGCCGCACAATTACTATGGCGGTTACTATAATGCCTACAATCATGGAGGCGGTGGTACTGGACTACATGTGCCACAACAAGGACATCATAATCATAGCTGCAATCACCATCATCATGGAGCCGGTTTCTGCGACTTGGATTGCTTCGTCTTTTGATGGAACTGTAGGAGAGAAAAAAAGATTCGAAATAGAAAGGGTTTGGGATATATGTCCGATGTAACGATTAAAGTAATTGATAACGGTCCGTTACGAATAATGGGTAAGGTAGAAATGGTTGATACAGAAGGGAATCGCTTTGAGACAACAGAATCTTTCATTCTTTGTCGTTGTGGATTATCAGGCCAAAAGCCTTTCTGCGATTTGACGCATAAAGGCAAGTTTGAAAGTGCACCTCGTGCTAAGGAATCGTAATGAAATGTCAACCGATAGCCGCTAATCATGTTCAATAAAGAATAAGCTTAGTCCGGTTGACTCTAACCGGACTAAGCTTTATTTGTAGATAAGAAAGTATAAATTTTATACTTTTGCTTCGCATCTACCTTGACAAACGCGCTCGTCCCTGAAGGACGACGGAGTCGTTTATCCTTGATTCTTTCTCGCCTTCTGCATGTTACTGAATTTCTCTAGTATGCGGAAAAAGATCTGTTATGGTTTTGATAAACAAATTTACCGCAATCGAAGATTCATTTAATGAAGAAGCTGCTAGGTTAATTTCTCTAAACAGTAGAGGGTCTAGGCTGCGAGTTATAACATTAGGCGGCAACGTTGATAATGAAAGCTTTGGTAAGATAGCCAAACCCAGTCCTTCATGTATCATGTAAAGTACGATGTCAACGTTTTGGAACGCATATTTTACATTAAGAGTGATATTGGCTTTCTCAAAAAGTTCAAAAATAAATGTGTCATAACCTCCTTTGCAAAAAATCATCGGTTCATTATCCAGGTCTTGAAGCTGAATTGTAGAACGGCTATGTAAAGGGTGGTCATCTCGAAAGACTACAAACATTTCTTCTTTGTATAAGGGGATTATATCCAGCCCATCGTTCGGAGGTATAATCAGTCCGAGATCAATAATACGTGATACCAACCATTCTTTAATTTGGATGATTGTTCCTTCATGAAGGATAAATTTCAAATTAGGATATCTTTCCTGAATTACACGAATAATTTTTGGCAAAATGACGGCTGAAGCAGTAGGAAATATTCCGATTCGGATAATTCCGACTTCGAGCCCTTTCTCGGCGGCCACCTCTTGTTGAACATTCTCGAATTCTTTCAATATGTTCCGAAACAAAATAAGGATTCGCTTTCCTATATCGGTGAGCACCAGCCCTTTTTTTCGATCACGGATAAAAAGCGTTACATCCAACTCTGCTTCAAGAGCAGATACTGCGCGGCTAACAGCAGGTTGGGTCATATTAAGCTCCTGTCCGGCTTTTGTGAAACTGCCAGTTTCAGCAATTCTTACAAATAATTGTATTTGGCAATTAGTCATGACTAAATGGGTACGCCCCTTATGATTAACTTTCATTTTATAAACATTAGGTCATATTATATCATTTATATACTCAAATATTCATGGAACTGGGTGAGTAAGTGGGATTTCAACAACTAACACCGAGTGCTATACTGCAAGAAGGTGGCTCCTAAATTCGTCGGGAGTCATCTTTTTTATGGTCCATTGACATACCTAAATTGGTATGCCCCTTATGATTAACTTTCATTTTATTAACTTTAAGTCATATTATATCATTTATATACTACGACTGACCAATTAACTCACAATACGTTTTTCAACTATAAAGATCGGACTTCCGCAATATAATCCTTGGCCACTTCGGCTTCCGGCTTGGCGATGTCCTTCAGATAGTGGTATTGGCAGTACTGGTAGGGAATCTCGGGTAAAAGGGATCGCATTGCATTTCGGATCGATTGTTGGCCATCGCTTACGATTCCGATGATCGGAAAACCGAGATCAATGACAGGTTGAATCAGCTTCTTTAATTCTTCCGCGGAGCTGCTTTTCAAATTTTCCGCGACAAGAATGGTGCCACTAAAAATCTCCCGGATGACATAGAGGGTTTCATTTCCCTTCTCCGGTTGGACACCATCCATGGAGATTATGATTCCGCCGTGATCATTAAAGGTTTGATTAAGGACGTTTTTCACATGTTCCGTAACACTAGACTTGAGTAACATTAGATAACGTTCATAAAGCCTTTGTGAATTTCGCTCCGAGGTTGTGATTCCGCGGCTATTTAGCTCCTCTGTAATCTCAGCAATCGTCATATGATGCTTAAATCGTAATTGTCCAACCAAAGCAAGAACGTCAAATCCATAAGAGGTATGCTTCATGCAGAGCAGGTCTGCTTCGGCGGATTTGTAGTACGTTTTAGGATAATTACATTGTGGATTTGTACATTTATAGGCCATATTCCAGGCTTGAATAACCCCGGTTAAGGTTGAGATATTTTTCTTCCAAGCGGTATGACTTCGCTTTAAGGTTGCTCCGCAATGAGGACAATTTTGCAGTTCCGTACGGAAGTATATTTTCTTATCAGGCACGATTCGATTTTTAGGTAAGGGCATAAAAAACCTCCGTCAACGTTCTATCGAATACTTCGACAGAGACTCTGGAAACACTTGTTAGTTAATTGGTCATTCGTAGTTTGTATATATCAAATATTCATGGAATAGGGTGAGTAAATGGAATTTCGACAACTAGAATATTTTATTCAGATCTGCAAAGAAGGAAGCTTCACTAAAGCTGCGGAAGTGTTGATGGTTTCTCAACCTACATTAAGTCAACAAATTCGATTGTTGGAGCAAGATTTTGGCACTCCTTTATTTGACCGAGTTGGAAGAGGAATAGAGATTAATGATGCTGGAAAAATCCTTTTTGAGAAGGGGATTGCAGTCATGAGGCTTATTGAAGATTCCCGAGAAGAAACATCGGAATTAATAAATACTCAGAAAAACGAGATGATCATTGGTATCTTTCCTAGTGATTTGACCTATTTAATGCCAAGATTTGTTCAATTCAATGAACAGTACCCAGATATTTCAATAAAATTTGTAGATATGGAAGATACATCGGGACAGATACAGCAAAATAAAATTAATATCGGAATATCTGCCGATTTGGAACCGAACAAACAAATCGATTGCATCCACTTATTCAACGAGGAGCTAGCGTTAGTCGTTTCTAAAGACCATCCTTGGGCAGAAAAAGTAGAGATTCCATTTCGAGAGCTCGAAAAGTTACCAAATGTAATGTTTGTTAAAGATACCAAACTCCGGAAAAAACTTGATGATTATATAAATAAAACAGGTATTTCTCTTTTCTTAAATGTAGAAACAACGTCAACATCAACCTTGCTTAATATGGTACATCTTGGAGTCGGGGTAACAATTATGTCCCTCCGTCTTGTTGAAAGCTACAATTGTCCAAATATAAAAATTATCCGATTAATTGATCCTAAACCTATTCGTGAGGTTAAGCTTTACATGCATAAAGATAAATTGATGTCTCATAGAGTCCGAACCTTTACTAATCATTTCCCAGAATTCACCAAAGATTTATAATTAGCGTAACCTGCTGATTTTGCTGCGAGTTTATTGAACAATATTAGAGAGTAAATGGCCTCCGTGATTGATAAGATAAATTGAGAGGATCGGCCCAAGTTCCCGTAATAACTAACAAGCCCAAGCCGATTCCAGCAAAGATCAATCCACACCATAAAACGTTTTTGACTCCAAATTTCGCAACCAATCTTCCATCAAACGGTGCTACTTTGACGATTTGGACAACGGTTCGTTAACCCAAATACTTCCCCCTTTTTTTCAGATTTTCTCATTGGATTATTTATGTTCTGCTAACCAAACCGCTACTTTTTGAGCATCATCGTCTTTAAGGATTCCGGCTGGCATACCACCGCGACCATTAATAATTTGGTTTTTGAAGTAGGGGTTTCTTGTTTTGAGCAAGCAGATACTATAAACATAGATATGGTGAAAATCATAACAGCTAGATATTTTACCTTCATTGCTTTAACTCCCATAGAATTTCCCAGTTGTTAATGTTAGAAAGAACAATTCATCCGGCCGGAATTATTCTAATTACTTAAACTTCTTTCAAATGGAAGTTTATCCAACTTTATTTTATAAGCTATGATAAGTATCTATCAATATGAATCTATCTATATGTAGTATAGATATGGCTTATACTAGCTTCGTGTCGGGTTTCAGACAGGAAAATGCATATGATTGGTATTCTTTTCTACTAACTGGTTCATACTAAGCGAATTATTACAAATGGAGTGATAATTCGATGATAAAACCAGAAGCTCCAATCATTCCTGTTCATAAAAGCCTTGCTGATAACGAAACAGCGCTCAAAGCTGTGTTCCATAATTGCTCCGACATCTTATTCCGCCCTTTTCATGTGAATGGAAGTGTTCAATATCTCCTCATATATTTGGATGGATTTACCAATGCTAGCATTATGGAACAAGCTATTGTTCCCTCATTAGCTGCTCTAACCGCTGGCTTGTATGGAAATATGGAAGAATCTGTATATATTTCTCCGAATCAGGCTGAGTTATCGAGCTTTAAACAAATATTCTGTTTGAACGAGGCTTCGGAAGCGATCCTGGAGGGGAAGACGGTCATTCTTGTTAATGGCTGGGAACATGCGCTGCTGGCAGATATAAATGAATATAAGCAGCGGTCTATAGACGAGCCTTCTAATGAGGCTTCGATCCGCGGGCCCCGGGAAGGCTTCACGGAAGTATTGCGAACGAATACCAGTATGATTCGCAGGAAAATTAAAAGCCCACGTCTAAAGTTTGAACCGTATCGGGTAGGTACTACGACAAATACACAGCTCGTCTTAGCTTATGTTGAAGGTAACGTAAGAACCGAAGTGCTTGAAGAGGTTAAAAATCGGATCGGCCGCATCAAGACAGACCGCATATTTGATGCCAGTTATATCGAAGAGTATATCGAAGATTATCCCCTGTCCATATTTCCGCAAGTTCTAAATACAGAGCGGCCTGATGCCGTTGCTGCAAGCTTGATGGAAGGGAAAGTGGCCATTCTCGTGGACGGTTCTCCAAATGCGCTTGTTGTTCCTATGACCTTCTGGTCAGGTTTTCAATCGGCGGAAGATCATTATGAACGCTTCCTGTACGTAATGGCTGTCCGAATTGTCCGCATGATGCTAGTCATTATAGCCATGTTGCTGCCTTCCTTATATGTAGCGCTCACAACGTTTCATCCGCAGATGATTCCTCTTAATCTGATGATGAGTATTGCAGCTTCCAGAGAAGGGATTCCTTTCCCTACAGTAGTGGAAACGTTTCTTATGGAGCTGATGTTTGAGGGATTACGCGAAGCAGGACTCCGCATGCCCAAGGCCGTCGGGTCGGCAGTTAGCATCGTCGGCGCCCTGGTCATCGGTGAGGCTGCCGTTCAAGCCGGATTTATATCCGCCCCGATTGTAATGATTGTGGCAGGTACAGGCATCGCTTCGTTCTCTTTCCCAAGATACAGCCTGGCGCTCCCGTTCAGGCTTATACGCTTTCCACTTTTAGTAGCGGGAGGAGTGTTTGGATTTTATGGCGTTGCGATGGGGGTTGTCATGATTTTGATACACCTGGTTACCTTAAAATCGTTCGGGGTCCCTTATTTAAAGCCTGTAGCACCAGCTACAGGAAATATATTCAAGGATACACTTGTCCGGATGCATGAACGGCTTGTAAAGAAGAATCCAGGTTAGCTATGCCATCTATTAAGAACACGGAGAATCATATTTATGCGAACAACCAAACGGATCGTTCCGGCATTCCTCTTAATCGTCATTTTATCGGGCTGCTGGGATCGGAATGAGATTAACGATTATGCATTCTGGATAGGAAGCGCACTTGATCTGACTAAAGACGGAGAAATTCAAACCAGCGCTCAAATTGCAATTCCATCCCAATTTATTAAACAAAAAGGGGGAGGTGGTGCTAGTGGCAGAAGCAATATTGTCGTATCGGCAACTGGAAAAAGTTTAGTTGACCTTATCAATAATTTACAAGAGAAATTGCCGCGCAGGATTTTTATAGGACACCGCAGAGCCATTTTCTTCGGGGAGAAGCTTGCACGTCGAGGAATTAAGAATATTGTAGATCAATTCTCAAGAAATTCTGATACGCGGTTAAGGACTGATATTTTTGTCGTACAGGACGCTGAGGGTAAAGACGCGTTGGAAATCAACAGCCCTTTTAGCCATTTTTCAGCTATTGCGGCAGTTGACCAGGATAGGTTTTGCCGTATTGGGGATGTTGCTCTTCGGGACTTTTTCTTAGATGCTACCAGTCAAGGGATAAGACCGATTATGCCGGTCATTAAGCTATCACCGCAAAAGCAAGACATGGGAAAAATATTTCTTATCGCTTCCTTGGCCATATTCAACAAAGACTTAAAAATGGCTGGATTTTTGGAGCGCGAAGAAACAATGCAATCGTTATGGGTTAAAGGGATATTGAAAGATGAGTATTTAACGCATTCGATAGACAATGGAAGGTATTCACTCTATGTATCTAACTTGAAAAGTACAATCATCACTCACATTAACCAAGATAAAATTACTGCTGAAGTCCAATTATCCGGCAAGGGGAGGATATTGGAGAGCCAATCGAATGCGGATCTTTCCAAACCCGAAATTTTAATGGATATCAACCGGAAGTTGAATAAAAAAGAGAAAGTAAAAATCGAGAAAACGATAAAAATTGTGCAGGAAAAGTACGGACAAGACATCTTCGGTTTTGGGGAAGCGCTGCATAGACAGCACCCGTATCAGTGGAAATCATTAAAGGACAACTGGGATCAGATTTTTCCTAATATGCCAGTAACCGTTCATTTAGATATTCGAATTATGCGGGTCGGAAATCTAGGGAAACAATTGATTGAATAAAAGGAGAACCGAAATGAAGATATCCAACTGGCAATTGTTTTGGCTGATGGCAACCGTAGAAATTAGTATGACGATTTGGTTGACCATTTCTTCAACCATTCATATAGCCAGCCAGGATGCTTGGATTTCTCTTATTATGGCCGGAATCGTCGGTATGGCGATCACTTATTCAGTTACAAAACTAAGCTCACTTTTCCCATCTCTAACGATTGTACAGTTCAGTCAACGTATTTTGGGTAAATGGGTTGGCAGAACAGTCTGTCTCCTTTACCTTGCCGGTTGGTATACAGTCGCGGCTGTCATTTTGCGCGTCATGTCAGAATTTCTCCAACAAATGCTTTTTCACAATACGCCGTCTTGGGTCATTTCCATTATTATGATTACAGCCATGATCTACATCAATTACAAAGGTGGTATTGAGGGCATAGCCAGATTTAGTGAAATTGCAGGTCCATTGTTCATTTTGGGAATTGTACTTACCCTCCTATTGAACATAACCAATTTAAAGCTTAAGCTGCTTTTGCCTGTTTATGCAGATACCGGTTTGCTGCCGATATTAAAGGGTTCCTTGAGAAATGCCTCATTTCTCGGTGAATCCATCATAATCATGATGATTACTCCTTTTTTATTGAAGCCGGAACGTTCATTAAAACCTGCATTGGTGGCGATTCTGTTTCCGTCTCTTCTTGTAACCGTTTCGACAATAATGGTTATAACCACATTCGGTACAAAGATGGGAGGACAGCTTTTTTACCCGTATTTTACGATGGTTCGGTTTATTTCGTTTCTTGATTTTGTACAAAATATGGATGTTTGGATTATTTTTATATGGATTTTCAGTGTGTTTGTGAAATTATCCTTATATCTCTTTATTAATAGCTATGGAACGGCACAGCTCCTAAACGTAAAAAACTCAAAGAGCTTGGTCTTGTTTGTGGCAGCTTTTCTTTTCATCATATCGCTTATCCCGTCAAATGCAGTTTCGGTCATGGAATATGCAGATCGTGTGTGGATTAAGTATGTATTTCCAATCAATATAATTGCGCTTCCTATTATCATGTTGATTGTTGGGCATTTTCGCCGCGTTCAAACTCGTTGTGAATAACTAATTTAAAGTTTTATCGAAAATAACTATATGAATGAGATCAGCATTTTGCAACTGGCGGACGAGTTACAGGTGACTCCCAATTATTTGAGCACACTATTTCAAAAAAATGGGGACTACATTCATATATACAAAATCCGTTCTGGGGAATAAGCAGACTCAATAAAAAAGGCTGACTCACAAGTGAGATTGCTCACTTTCGGGGCAGCTTTTCTTTTTTTTGTTAAAGATCCAATAACATAGAAGTTTGTCATCTTGAACGGCACAATCATATGCTTTAGGAGGACGAAAAAATGATGGAGAAATTAAAGTGTGAATTTTGATGCACGCTACAAGCATTTTAACAGGTTAAAGCGGATGTGCGTCGACACGTGTATACTCTATCGTACGTTTTTGCAGGATTTCTTGAAGCGCACTATACTCAATATGAAGAAAAAGGATATTATTCCCTAGGAGGCTGTGAAAAATTATGAAAAAGGAAGTTTTGAGCAATAACGATAAACAGCAGGACTTCTTCCCGATTCATGACTTTGATTATGTCGAATATTATGTTGGGAATGCCAAGCAAACAAGCTACTTTTTGAGCAAAGCTTTCGGATTCAAGACTGTTGCTTATGCCGGGTTGGAAACAGGACATCGAGATAGAGTTTCTTATGTGTTGGAACAGAATAAAACTCGGTTTATCGTGTCCGGTTCGCTCTCAGATGATCATCCGATCAGCGATTTTGTGAAAAAGCATGGCGAAGGAGTAAAAGACATTGCACTTCGTGTAGAAGACGTCGAAAGGGCTTACATGGAGGCTATCTCCAGGGGGGCTATCCCAATTCAGGAGCCGCAAGTTTTTACGGATGAAAACGGAACAGTCATAAAAGCAACTATAGGAACTTACGGCGATACGGTGCATACGCTTGTTGATAGAAAGAATTACAAGGGGATTTTTATGCCTGGTTATTATCAGATTGATCACATGATTCCTTATGAGGAAGCAGGCCTGATTGGTGTCGATCATGTTGTTGGAAATGTGGAACAGATGGGAGAGTGGGTTTCCTATTACGAGAACGTTATGGGATTTACACAAATGATTCACTTTGATGATAAGGATATCAGTACGGAGTACTCGGCGCTCATGTCGAAAGTCATGCATAACGGAGGACGAATTAAATTCCCTCTGAACGAACCGGCAACCGGAAAGCGCAAATCGCAGATTGAAGAGTTTCTTGAATTTTATAATGGCGCGGGCGTTCAGCATGTAGCGATCTTGACAAACGATATCGTGCATACCGTTCATCAGCTTCGCGCTAATGGCGTAGAATTTCTCGACACTCCGGATGCCTACTATGAAATGCTTTCCGCTCGGGTAGGTACGATCGATGAAGACATTCAAAAGCTTCACGAAAATAAGATTCTGGTTGATCGTGATGATGAAGGATATTTATTGCAAATTTTTACAAAGCCTATCGTAGACCGTCCTACTTTATTCTTTGAGATCATCCAGCGCAAAGGATCGAGAGGTTTTGGAGAAGGCAATTTCAAAGCATTGTTTGAATCGATTGAAAGAGAACAGGCCCGCCGCGGGAATCTCTAATTTACTCCACAAAGTGACGTATGCCTTCGGAGTCTATTCCGATTAATTTGCGGGGACACCGAAACTATTTAATCTAGGAGGCGCGGAGATGTATCCGAGTGTTCGGCTTTTCATGGAGAAGCTAATTGATTATGCGGGACTTTTTCCTCCGGCAGGGCTGCCGATTGAAGCAGCAATCCGGAATTACCAAGCCTATAGTCACGATCAGGATAGCTGGATGATAGGCAAATTTATTATCCCTGTCTCACGGTTGCAAGAACTAGTCCCTTATATGCAATTGTTTTCGAGAGATCATCCACTTATGCTGTCAGTCATTGGAGATCGAAGCAGCGAGGCTGATGCATGTATGCAGCTTTTGGCGGAGAATCTCGAGAGGATTCAAGCGTTTAGGGATCAATATCAAGATGAAGTCCAGATTGATGTGCTAGATTTGCCGCTGCCGCCGATTCGGTTACAGGCTCATCTTCTGGATGCGATCGGGAAAGGGACATCTAAGCTTGGGTTACGGACATTTTGCGAATTGACCTATGCATTAAATGCGGAATGGGAATCAAGAATGCTTGCTAATTTGGATGAAGTTGCTGCATATAATGAAACAAGTGGATTGCGTTTAGGCATTAAACTAAGAACCGGAGGCATGACAGCCGAAGCATTCCCTACGTCCAATCAGATCTCCCTTGTATTGGCAGGGTGCAAAGACAGAGGTCTCTCCTTGAAATTTACAGCAGGGCTGCATCATCCTTTTCGCATGTACCGCAATGAAGTTAAGACGAAGATGCATGGATTTCTAAATGTGTTTTTTGCGGGATTACTGGCGAATTCGCACAAGCTGGAGATTCAACAGATAGCGGAAATCATCGAAGACGAAATTCCAGATAGCTTCAAATTTTCAAGTGACGGCTTGCAGTGGAGGCATCTCTCTATGACTTCTTCTGACATCCAGGCTTATCGTAATGAGGGAGTATGCTCCTATGGGAGCTGCAGCTTCGACGAACCGCGTGACGAGATGCGAGAATTTCAACTACTGGAGCAGAGGAGTTAAACCATGGGCCGTTCTTTTATTCAGGTGGAGCCGGATTCGCATTTTCCTATACAAAACCTGCCATATGGTGTATTTCGCCCCTTGAAAGGCGGATTACCGCGAATCGGCGTTGCGATCGGAAAGTATGTGCTGGACCTTGCCGTTTTAGACACTGCCGGCTGTTTTGACCGGACGGCAGTGTCCGGTAAAAACATATTTAATCAACCGTCATTGAATGCCCTAATGTCTCTTAGCCGTCCAGTTTGGAAGGAGCTTCGTGCAACCATTGGGCGACTGTTAGATGCCGAAGAACCGACTTTACGCGATAATGAAGAACTGCGAGCCGCCGCCTTTTATGTTCAATGCGAGGTAGAGATGCTGCTGCCTGCAGAGATTGGTGATTATACGGACTTCTATGCTTCAAAAGACCATGCAACTAATGTTGGCATTATGTTCCGCGGCAAGGAAAATGCGCTTATGCCGAATTGGCTGCATCTGCCTGTGGGTTATCACGGGAGAGCCAGCTCTGTAGTTATCAGCGGATCGGATGTTCGCCGCCCGCAAGGTCAGATGAAGCCGCCAGACTCGGCTGCACCTATCTTCGGCTCAAGCCGTCAGCTGGACTTCGAACTGGAAATGGGCTGTCTGATAGGAACAGGGAATAAACAAGGTGTGCCTGTCTCGGTTGAAGAAGCGGAAGATTATATCTTTGGGCTTGTACTCGTAAACGATTGGAGCGCGCGGGATATCCAATCATGGGAATATCAGCCGCTTGGCCCCTTCCTGGCTAAAAATTTTGCAACCTCCATATCGCCATGGGTCGTGCCTTTTGAAGCATTGGAGCCATTCCGCGTTCCTGCTCCGAAGCAGGATCCGGAACCACTTCCCTATTTGCGGCAGAACAGCACGGGTTCTTTTAATATCCAATTAGAGGTTTATTTGCAGAGTGAAGCCATGAAGCGACCGAACCGTATTTCGGTCAGTAACTACCGCTATTTGTATTGGACGATGGCACAACAGATCGCTCATCATACGATAAGCGGCTGTAATTTGCGCCCCGGGGATTTGTTGGCTTCCGGAACAATTAGCGGCCCTGTAAAGGAGTCCCGAGGCAGCATGTTGGAATTGACATGGCGTGGAACTGAGCCGCTGCATTTGGACAATGGCGATGAACGTGTTTGGCTGGAGGATGGCGACTGTTTAACGATCACCGGCTGGTGTCAGGGAGACGGCTTCAGAGTCGGCTTCGGGGAGGTAACCGGTCGTGTGCTGCCGGCAATTCTAAGCTGATGCTTACGAAGTAAGTTTTGTTAGTAGAACTCTTAGGAGGGAGTTAATATGCCTTTTTATCACCATATGGGCGAGATTCCCAAAAAAAGACATACGCAGTTCAGGAAACAAGACGGTTCTTTGTACCGGGAACAAGTCATGGGGACAAAGGGTTTTTCGGGCATACAGTCTATTCTTTATCATCATTCCGCTCCGACGGACATCGTTAAGGCCGATATCTATGCACCCTTTAAGATAGAGTTTGAAGAACAAGGAGCTTTGACATACAGGCACTTCCTGGCTGGACAGTACGTAGATACGGGAGATGCGGTAAACGGCAGGCACTACATGCTTGGGAATGAAGATATATTAATATCCGTTTCCAATCCGACCCAAACCATGGATTATTATTATCGCAACGGGGACGGGGATGAATTGTTGTTTGTTCATCGAGGGACGGGAAAAGTTGAGACTATCTTTGGCACACTCAGCTACCGTCCAGGGGATTACATCGTGATTCCGGTGGGCACGATTTATCGGATCGTTCCGGAGCCAGGTGATTCTAAATTTTTGAACGTAGAAACGAATAGTTGGATTAGCACGCCAAAGCGCTATCGGAATGAGCATGGACAGCTTCTAGAGCATAGCCCTTTCTGTGAAAGAGATATTCGGCTGCCTGAAACATTGGAATGCCATACGGATTTCGGCGAATATGAGGTTAGAACCAAAACCAGAGGGTATTTGCACTCCCATATCTATAATTATCATCCATTGAACGTCGTTGGTTGGGATGGCTATTTGTACCCTTATATTTTCAACATTGGAGATTTTGAACCGATAACAGGTCGAATTCATATGCCGCCGCCCATTCACGAAACTTTCGCAGGGAATAACTTTGTCGTTTGCTCGTTTGTTCCGAGATTGTTTGATTACCATCCGGACTCCATTCCGTCTCCGTATTATCATAACAATGTGGACAGTGATGAAGTGCTCTACTACGTCGAAGGCAATTTTATGAGCCGCAAAGGTGTTAAGCAAGGCTCCATTACCTTGCATCCGTCAGGGATTCCTCATGGACCGCATCCAGGTAAAATTGAAGCCAGCATCGGAAAAAAAGAGACTTTAGAGTTAGCGGTTATGATTGATACTTTCCGTCCCTTAAGTGTGGTGAAAGGGGCTGCACAGCTAGAGGATCCGAATTATCCATACAGCTGGGTATAAATAATATCCGACAAGAAGACCGCTTCCCTAGCTGGGTGCGGTCTTCTTGTTTGACACGGATGCAATATGACTTTTTGCAACATAGCGGAGAAATGAAACAAGGCCTGAATAGTGGAAAAACGGTGCTTTAAACGCCAATTTGGATATTCAAATGCTCAAAAATGGTGTGCTATGATCCGTTGTGTAAGTGGGTAGTTTTTATTAACATTATGAAAGGACGTGACCCAGTTTGAAGAAGATGAAACGTTTAAGCCTCCTGTTGTCTCTAATGTTAGTTTTCAGTATGTTTAGTTCTGTAGTTGCGGATGCAGCAGCTCCGTTGGGCATTAGTCATTCTAGAATGATGCCCGTCGACAACATTGCCAATCACGGTTCCACTATGGTAGAACTGCCAGATGGCACGCTTTTCTCTGTATGGTTTAACGGAAATGGAGAAAGAGATGGGAATTTAACCAAACTGATCGGTTCTCGCTCGAAGGATGGCGGGAAAACTTGGACAGAACCATTTGTTGTTTATGATACATGGGATTTCCCAGATAATAACCCGGTTCTTTTTGTAGATAGCCAACAAAGACTATGGTTGTTCTACGGCGTTATTTACAATGGCCAATGGGTCTCTACTCAAACTAAATTTATGTATGCCGATAAGGGCAACTATGAGTATGCCGCTCGCAATGGCGAAAATGCGAAGTGGCACTATCCACAGCCGATTTACACCAATGTTGGGGATGGCATGTTTGGCGAAGGCACATACTCAAATGGAAAATGGAACTATCGCATCAAGGGTGCTGATATTAAGTTTGTAAATCCAAGTAAAGTGACTCCCACAAGTCCTCTGGACCCGTCACAGTATGTAGCAGTAACTACAAAGTTTGGCGGCGGTACTCGTTATATTACAGACAGCTTTGTTGTCCAGATGAGAAATAAATATGATCAGTACGTTTCATATTTGAATTCCGCGAAGCCTTACGACGATGTATATGCGGGTAGAACAGATGAAATTATCACTATGCTTACCACAGGAGTCTCCGTAAAAGAGCCGTCAATTATTAAAAATTCAATTGAGCGTGCTTCTGGTGCAGACAATGACGTAAATACATGGGGACCCATTTACCGCAGACTTGGATGGCAAACAAAAAATAAACCGATTGAAGTAACACTTGCAGATGGCGTAACCAAAAGATTAATTTTGCCGTTATATTCAGATTCATTGTCAAATTCAGTTTGCGCGTATACTGATGATCACGGCATCACCTGGAAATTTAGTGACCCAATTGTAGGATCAGGTACGATCCAAGGCTCGCTGATTCAAAAGAAAGATGGAACGATTCGCGGTTATTTTAGAAGCGGTAAGTTAGATGGCAGAAACGGACGCATGGCATGGCACACTACATACTCTGAGTCAACCGATTACGGAGTAACTTGGAGTGTTCCGAAAGTCGATCCTTATTTGAAAAACGATGGCGGCTTTGAACTTTCCAGGCTTCCAAATGGCGACTGGTTGATAGCTACAAATCAAGAAACCGCACGCAGCGCAGTCAAGCCTAAACAAGACGGAAATAGAAATTCTTTCAGTTTATTGCTTTCTTCCGATGAAGGATTGACTTGGAAGCCGATCATGATTAAGGATGGCATGAATAATAAAGAGACCTATGAATATCCAGCGGTTGTCGTTGACAGTGCCGGGAACGCTTTGATGAACTATACTTACAAAATTCCTACAGGTAGTGGTGAAGACAGAACGATTGGCTTCTCTAAAATCGCAAGCAGTGAGATGGGGACGTTGTTTGATTCTGTTATGACAGCAACTTACGGTGCTGGAAGTTCACCGTTTATTGACAGTGTTACAATGTTACCGACAATTGAACTGCAAGTAGGACAAGCTACACAACTGACCTACAATCTAACGATAGGCGGACAATCGTCTAATGCAACAATCGATACACTTACTTTGACTTCAGATTTGCCTGATGTAGCTGCAACGAATACCACGACCGGGGTCGTGACTGCAATTAAAACAGGAACTGCAATGATAACTGCTGTAAGCAACAATTACGGAACAATTTATAAATGCATCATTAAAGTTACCCAATGAAAGGAGTAATGTAGATGAAAAGGAAATTCAAGTTCCTAACTGCACTGACTGTTTGTATGGCGATCTCAGCTACAAGTATAGTTCCTGCTTTGGCTTCTCCTACGGGAACATTCAACATTTCCGATAAAGCTGTAAATATTTTCAATCCTATCAAGGATAATGGTGATATAGGTGACCACATACACGGCTCCAGCATTGTAGAATTGCCAAGCGGACAGTTGTTATGTGTATGGTTTCAGGGAAATGGCGAACGAGATGCGACTACGACACGGATTATGGGAGCTCGATCAACGGATGGCGGAAAAACATGGTTGACACCGTTTGTAATGACCGATGCCCAAGATATTGCTGATATTAATCCTGTCGTATACGTTGATTCCGGTGACCGTCTCTGGTTTTTCTGGTATCCCGTATTGGCGGGCAGGTGGCAAACTTCCCAACCTAGATATGCTTATGCCGAAAAAGGCAGCTATGAGCTTGAAGAGGTTGGCAACAAAGTACCTAATTGGACATTTTCTGAAAATGTTGGGATTAAACTCGGTAAAAATATTGGCGGTGTAGTCAATCCGAACAGCACAGACGATAACATAAGTCTGTCGCTCGATGATAGACCTGGAGCAACATCAAGACCTTCTTGGGCCACACCACCTGTTATTGCGCGCCCAGAGTTGGCAAAAGGTTTCGTGAATACGGTAAAAGCCAAGCTTGCTGAGCAAAAAGAGTATTTGTTCAAACCAGTTGCAGATGGCGGAGCAGGTATGAGTCGTAAAGTAAATGAAGCTGAATTTGATGGTCTAGTCACGCAGACTATGCAGTTGATTGGCGGCGATCCAACTAAATATCTATACGCTCCGACAGTAGCGGACACAATGACTGAGCCTCGTTCAGGTTATCCGTACGCCCGCCGAATCGGCTGGCAAACCAAAGATAAGCCGTTTGCAGTAGATCTTGGCAACGGCAAAGTTCGTTTGCTTCTGCCCCTGTATTCGGATGTCCTAGAAATGAGCATTATGGCATTTACAGAGTATGATCCTTCCCAACCTCTTGAGGATAACTCGGTTCGTTGGGAGATGAGTGAGCCTATTGTTGGTGTCGCCAACATTCAGGCCACGATGGCTCAAAGACAAGACGGAACGATTGTAGCTTATATGCGTGACAACGGCCCAAGACCTTATCGTGTGGTGGCTTCCGAGTCTAAAGACAAGGGATTGACATGGGGGGCGGTCAAGGACGTCACTGAACTGCAGGATCCTGGTGTAGGTCACGACCTTCTGCAGCTTAAGAGCGGCAATTGGGCATTTGTTCACGTAGATACGGAATCGAACCGGAACACGTTGGCTGTCGCCCTATCAGACGATGAAGGAAGAACGTGGAAATACAGAAGGCATCTTGCCTTGGATACAAGAAGCAGTATGGGAAGCTACCATTACCCTGCCATAACTCAAGGAGATAATGGGGATATCCTGATCAGCTTCAGCCGGTTCTTCTCGTCGCTTGATAAGGACTCTGCTAATCAATCCTTAAGCGGCTATAAAAATATTACCTTCTCCAGAATTACCGAGGACTGGATTAAACAGGGTGATACCGTAAACATTATCAGAGAATATGAAAGCTTCGATCGTGAAATTGCGGTTCCTGCATCTTTCAATATCAATACTGCATCCGATAGTGCGATTAAAGCCCTGTTCCCATCTACAATTAAAGCATATACCTCCTATAAACCGGGGGCAGCGAACGGTGTGATTCCTTCAGTTGATTTGTCGGTGAATTGGGATGTTGCAGCTATTAAAGCGAATTATAAACTTAATTCTTTAATTAGCAATCTTACCGGCACTGTTGATGAGACAAAGCTTCCGCAGGGTGTAACAAGCGATATGCTGCCTTTCTTCAAAGCACCATTGAGAGTATATCTCTACGTTGATCCGGCAGCGATTGCTGCGCAAACGGTGGAGCTTGAAAAGAAAAATATTGCAATAGGCATAGGCAACTCTGAACGACTTGTTGCAACCGTATTTCCTGCCAATGCAAGCAATAAAACAATTTTGTGGGGTTCCAGTGATTCCAGTATTGCCATGGTAGATGAGTTAACAGGTCTGGTTACAGGTGTAAGTAAAGGGAAAGCGGAAATTACTGCGACAACGTTGGACGGCGGCTTTGTTGCAACAACGGGAGTCGTTGTTGTGCCAGGTAATGCTAGCAGCAAGTAGCCGAACATGAAGGTGGTAAACTCCGTTATATAAATAATATTCGATAAGAAGACCGCTTCCCTAGCTGGGTGCGGTCTTCTTGTGTCACGAAGGCTACTCCGAGCTTGCAGGCTGATATTCTTGGTGACTGACGCGAAGAAGTGCTCCTGCCTTGGTGCATGGAGGGAAAGTGAATCGTCTTACCGTGATTTTTTATCGTGCATTATGGCTTTTTGCATCAAAGCGGAGAAATGAATCAAGGCTCCAATAGCGGAAAAACGGTACTTTAAACGCCAATTTGGATATTCAAATGCACAAAAATGGTGTGCTATGATCCTCGTGTAAGGCAATCCAATTATATGGGAGGATTTATTCGATGAAATCAAAAAAGGGGTTTATGGCAGTAACTGGTTCATTACTAGTGCTATCAAGTGTGCTTAGCGGTTGTGGAAGCAGTTCAACGACTTCAACGAATAATTCGGCGACTCCGGCAACTTCTGCTGGTGCGGCAAGCACACCGATATCGGCCCAACCTCTATCGCTGACTTGGATGAGATACGAACACGCTTCGCAAGCTATCGTGGCCAATTCGAAAGCCGTCCAGGAAATTTTAAAGCGTAAAAATGTAAAATTAAATCTTCAAAGTGTCCCTCAAAGCAACTACGATGATAAAAAGAAAACGTTGATCGCAACGAATACCCTGCCTGATGTGATGCTTGTCAAACAGGATGATATTCAGAACTTTGCGGACACGGGAGCATTCCTTGATTTGACTCCCTATTTGGACAAAATGCCAAATTTGAAGAAAGTCATTTCCCAGCAGCCAGAGATCAACAAAAACAAAATTGACGGTAAGCTTTATGGATTCCCTCTTGTAGCAAATTGGCAGGGTGTTGGCGGCCAGCTTTCGATGATTCGCATGGATGTGCTTGATAAGCTAGGTTTGAAAAAGCCGACTACTTATGATGAATTGTATCAAGTGATGAAGAAAATGAAAGAAGCGAATCCGGACTCATATCCTTTTACTGCTCGTGCTGCAAATGGACTTACAGGAACAGAAAATCTAATCAATCCAATTTCATTCGCATTTGGAAGCGGATACACAACCTTCAACGGAACGAAAGTATACTACGAGCCGAAAGATAAACAATACAAATTCGGTCCGGCTATGCCAGAGTTTAAAAATGCGATCACATGGTTGAATAAGCTCTACAAAGAAAAGCTTCTTGATCCGGATTATGCTACGGCTACATCGCAAATTTGGCAAGAAAAGCTAAACTCAGGTAAATCCTTCTATTTCCAAGATAATAATGGTTTCGCTAGCACATTTAATATTAACCTGCAGAAGAAGGATCCGAATGCTAAGTTTGATATGTTGGATACAATGACATCGCCGAGCGGTGCAAAGCGTAACCTTATCTATGCACTTGGCCACTTGTCGGAATCGTACGTCATTAATGCGAAAGTAAAGAATCCTGAACAAGTTGTTCAATTCATGGACTGGTTCTACTCCCAAGAGGGAATTGAGGTTACAAACTTCGGTATTAAAGGCGAAGATTTCACTGGCGAAAATGGCGATTACAAATTGACTGACACAGTTGTCAATAAGTATAAGGACAGACAGCCAAGCGCGATTTATGCGCTGCAATCTGAGTATGGTACGGGCTACCTGGGACTTGCTGTGGATAATGACGATCATGCTGGATTGCCTTTTAACTCCAAGGAATGGGTAGAATGGAACGCTAAAGCATCTAAAGCTTTGGCTGCAGGCGAAAATGTTCAATTCGTTAACGACCCTCCATTTACAAAAGAAGAGCGTGAGAAGCTGAAACAAATCCGTACACAGCTTGACGCTTACCTGACTCAAAACATGGATAAATTTATTGTGACAGACGGTGCACTGGGTGATTGGGATAACTTCGTAAAACAACTCAAAGCAAAAGGTGCAGATGATATCATCAAAATCTACAACGATGCCTTAGCCCGCGTGAAGTAAAGGTCGAAGTTCATGCAAGTAGAGGGGGCAGGTTGCTTAGACATACCGGGCAGCTTGTCCCTTTATTTTCCCGGAAGGAGTGGAGATATTTGACACCAGCTGTTGAGATTAAAAAGAATATCCGCAAGAGCATGCCACTGTATCTCATGTTTTTATTGCCGTTTGCCTATTTTGTTATTTTTCACTATGCACCTATGGTTGGGAATCTGATGGCATTTGAAGATTATTCGATCGTCAAGGGTTTCTTTCATAGCCCGTGGGCAGGGACGAAGTATTTTCGCCAATTTCTGACGGATCCGAATTTTTGGCAAGTGGTTCGCAATACAGTGCTCATCAACCTGTATTCACTCATTTTTTATTTCCCATCTTCTCTCGTGTTCGCTTTATTGTTAAACGAGCTGCAATTAAAAATTTTCAAAAAATTTATTCAAAGCATCACGTATGTTCCGCACTTTCTGTCTACCGTTGTAGTCGTAGGTATGCTGGTTAACTTTCTCTCCATCGATGGTCTCATTAATGAAGTGATTAAGCTTTTTGGCGGGGAAGCGAAGACATTCATGTCCATGCCGCAGTGGTTCCGAACTATTTATGTCGGCTCTGAAATTTGGCAAGGTATTGGTTGGAACTCTATTATTTATTTGGCGGCATTGACCTCTATCGATCCACAACTGTATGAGGCGGCGACGATGGACGGGGCAAATCGATGGCGCAAATTGCTTCATATTACACTGCCTGGGATTTCAACCGTTGTTACGATCATGCTGCTTTTGACTGTGGGTAAAATGCTTTCGGTCGGATTTGAGAAAATTTTATTATTGTACAGTGGTCCCACTTATGAAACCGCAGATGTTATCCAAACATTTGTTTATCGTCGAGGGTTGATTGACAGCGACTTTAGCTTCGCTGCGGCTGTGGGTATTTTCCAATCTTTACTGGCCTTTGCGCTCGTCATATCTGCGAATCAAATTGCCAAAAAAATAAATGGATCAAGATTGTTCTAGCGGAGGGGATTGAGATGCGAAGTCGTAACTTTTCTTATTTCGATACGATTAACATAATTTTTATGCTGGCTATGATCTTTGTTACCCTGTATCCGCTTTATTATATGGGAATCATATCGATTAGCTCCGGGTCATCGGTTAGCAGCGGCGAAGTGTTTTGGCGACCTATAGATATTAATTTTAAAGCATATAGTGTTATTTTTAATGATCCCGCCATTGTGCGCTCCTACGGAAACACCATTTTTTATACGGCCGCTGGTGTGCTTATTAATTTGGCGATGACGGCTCTTTGCGCATATCCTTTGTCGCGTAAGCATATGTATGGGCGCTCATTTCTTGCTTTGTTTGTTGTATTCACCATGTTCTTCGATGGTGGTCTCATCCCGCGCTATATGGTGGTTCATGCGTTAGGAATGGTCAATACGATTTGGGCCATATTAATTCCGACTGCGATCAATGTTTTCAATATGATCTTGATGAGAACATTTTTTGAGGATATTCCAGAAGCACTGCATGAGTCTGCGATCATGGACGGCGCTGGAGAATTTCGAGTTTTCACAAAAATTGTGCTGCCACTTTCTTTGCCTGTCATGGCCACAATGTTTCTTTTTTACGCGGTGGCTCACTGGAACAGCTTCTTTCCTGCACTCATTTACTTAAATGAGAAGAATCTATACCCGATGCAAATCATTTTGCGCAATATCGTCATTTCGGGAGATATGGCTACACAATCCGCGCAGCTTGGCGCAGCAGAAGCGGGGCTGGCCGTCATGACGGAAAATATTAAATATGCTTGTGTCTTCGTTGCTATCTTGCCCGTGCTTGTCATTTACCCGTTTGTGCAAAAATATTTTGTGCAAGGAGCCATGCTGGGATCTGTTAAAGGTTAAAGGT
Source organism: Paenibacillus sp. Soil787 (assembly GCF_001429545.1). Taxonomy (GTDB): domain Bacteria; phylum Bacillota; class Bacilli; order Paenibacillales; family NBRC-103111; genus Paenibacillus_E. The sequence continues at coordinate 91,155 of NZ_LMSP01000003.1, read as the reverse complement.
TAGAGGTTTCAAATTATCATAATGCGTGATGGGGGATAACATGACTATTGAAACGAAGCTTCATTTAATCGGAAATGCTCATTTGGATCCGGTTTGGTTATGGCGCTGGCAGGAGGGGTATGCGGAGATCAAAGCGACTTTTCGTTCTGCTTTGGATCGATTGAATGAGTTCCCTGATTTTGTATTTACATGTGCTTGCGCGTCTTATTACAAATGGGTTGAAGAGAATGCTCCCGAGATGTTTGCCGAAATTAAGCAGCGAGTTGCCGAAGGACGCTGGGTCATTACAGGCGGTTGGTGGATACAACCGGACTGCAATTTGCCATCGGGCGAATCATTTGCTAGGCATAGCTTATATGGACAACGGTATTTTATGGAGAAATTCGGTGTAATGGCGAAGGTCGGCTACAATGTAGATTCTTTCGGTCACCACGGCATGATGCCACAGTTGTTGAAGCAAGGCGGAATGGACTACTACGTTTTCATGCGCCCTGGGGCACATGAGAAGACATTGCCGCACGATTTGTTTTGGTGGGAATCGGAAGATGGCAGCCGTATTATGACATTTAGGCTCGCCGACAGCTACGGCAATTGGGCGAGCAATGGAATGGAAGATAAGCTAATGAGCCACAGAAATATGGCAGTAGCAAGCGGTCATGCCTTCATGTCTTTCTATGGCGTTGGTAATCACGGCGGGGGGCCGACAATTGAGAACCTTAAGCTCATCCATGAGATCCAAAAGAGACCTGGATTAGGCGACATTCAGCTAAGCTCTCCTAATCATTATTTTTCAGAAATGAGGAAGATGGATCCGGATATCCCTGTGATTAAGGATGAAATGCAGATGCATGCCGTCGGTTGTTACTCAACACACTCGGAATCAAAGGCCACTAACCGCCGAGTGGAGCACCGGATGCTGACAGCCGAGAAATTTGCTACACTTGCCAATTTGACGCTTGGTTTACCGTATCCGTCAGAAGCACTTAATCGGGCTTGGGAAAATGTCATGTTCAATCATTTTCATGATATTATGGGCGGCTGCAGTATAAAGGAAGCTTACGACGATGTTCAGGAATTTTATGGTGAAGCGTTAAGCATTGGAGCAAAAGCGATAAACGCTGCTACTCAAAAGATTTCTTGGTCGATTAATACGATGATACCGGGTGTGAAATCCTTAAGCAAGGAGAAGGACTGGCAGCTTTGGGAGCAAGATGATCTTGGTTCACCTCTTGTGGTTTTTAACCCATTATCGTGGGAAGTGGAGGCACCTATTGGAATTAACAAGAAGCTTGCAGGAGTGACCGATGCAGCAGGGAGGCCCCTGCCTATTCAAACCATCAGGGGATCCCGGACAAATACCAATGATAAATGGGATACTTTAATCACGGGTCGAATTCCGGCTTTTGGCTATCAGGTGTATTGGGTATACCGCGATAAAGCTTGCGATCCGATGGAGCCGAAAGGTTCCGCTCGGGCTGAGGGTTGCTTCTTAGAGAATAATAAGCTATTCGTTGAGCTCGATCCAGATACTGGATATATCAGACATGTCATTGACAAGCTTAACGGTTTTAGAGAAGTATTGGCTGGAGACGGAGCGGTGCCAATCGTCTTGGATGAGAGCCACAGCGATACATGGGGACACGGTCTGACACAGTATCGCGATGAATGGGGATGTTTTTGTAACGCAGAGTTGAAAGTGCTTGAAACGGGGCCTCTACGGGCGTCGATTAGGGTAATTAGTCATTTCGGAAATTCTGTCCTTCGTCAGGATATAAGCTTATTACATGACAGTTCCGACTTGCATGTCAAGGTAAGGCTTGATTGGAGAGAACAGCATAGGATGCTTAAGCTTGCCTTTCCTGTAAATGTCGAGCAGCCTCGTGCAATGTTTGAAATTCCGTACGGCTTCATTGAACGTCCGGGCAATGGAAACGAGGTGCCTGGACAAATGTGGGTGAATGTATCGGGTAATGAACCTGGTACAGCTGCGGGAATTGAACCGTCAGTAATATTCGGACTTTCTCTGATCAACGATACAAAATACGCTTATGATGTTCTAAACAATGAATTAAGGATGACCGTAGTAAGAAGTCCGATTTATGCTGATCATTTTGGCGAACGAGATGAACAATCGGAATATATGGATCAGGGCGTACAGGAGTTTATATACATACTCTCGCCTCATGCCGGCTCGTGGCAGGATAGCGGCGTTGTACGTAAGGCATACGAATTACATACTCCGCTGCAGCAGGTATGGGAAACGTACCACGAAGGCAATTTACCGCAAGTTTCCGAGGGAATTGTGATTTCTGCCGAAAATGTTGTAGCTGTGGCCTTTAAACCGGCTGAAGACGGGAATGGGTGGATTCTACGCTGTAATGAAACTAACGGAAGAGAAGTAGAGACAGATCTATTCATTCCATCCTTGAAACGAAGTTGGCGAAGTACCTTTGGCAAATGTGAAATAAAAACTTTTTTTATACCTGCAATACAGCATGAGCCCATCAAGAAAGTGAATTTTTTGGAAATGAAAAATATCAATGAGAGAGAGATGTCAAATGAAGATTAATAACCCTAACGGCGTATGGCCAACCATGATTACCTTATACAAGGAGTCTGGAGAAATTGATTTTGATGCGATGGGACGTATGGTTGAATGGTTTATTCAAAACAAGGTTGACGGATTATTTGCTGTATGCCAGTCTAGCGAAATGTTCTTTTTGAGTTTGGAAGAGCGTGTGAAGCTTGCCGCTTTTGTCGTGGAGAAGGCAGCGGGAAGGGTTCCCGTCATCGCCTCGGGACATATTTCCGACTCGCTTGAAGACCAGGCTAGAGAATTGACAGCGATGTCAGAAACTGGAGTAGAGGCCGTAATCCTGATTTCGAACCGATTGGCAGGAGCGGATGAGTCCGATGACATATGGAAGGCTAATGCTCAAAAACTAATGGAACAGCTGCCGGACCATATTGCGTTTGGTATCTATGAATGTCCATTTCCATATAAGCGTCTATTAACACCATCAGTATTGAAATGGTGTGCGGGTACAGGAAGATTTTTCTTCTTGAAGGATACCTCTTGCGATGTGGAGATGATCAAAGAAAAACTGGAAGCGATTAAAGGATCCCCTTTAAAGCTTTACAATGCCAATACAGCTACCATTTTGGAAACCTTGAAGCTGGGAGTTGACGGTTACAGTGGAGTCATGGCTAACTTTCATCCAGACCTGTATGCTTGGCTTTTGCATAATTGGGAAAAGCAGCCTGAAGAAGCGCAGCGGTTAAGTGATTTACTAAGTGTAGCTTCATTTATTGAGCGGCAGTTGTATCCGATAAACGCTAAATATTATCAGATGAAGGAAGGAATCAGTTCGAATTATCGCTCGCGTGCGAGAAATTATGATGAGTTTACAGCCACGAATAAAATGGAAGTCGATCAGCTATACCGTCTTTCCAAGGAGTTATCTAAGCAATTCTCAGTTGTCTAAAAAACTAAGGCCACATATATGTCGCTCTACGAAGTAGGCGACTTGATGTGGCCTTAGTTCATGCTGAGCCTGTTACCTGATTCTGTGTAGTAGGACTTTAACAACGACAACAGAAGCACGGTGCAGATTCAAGATGTGATCATATGGGGTATCCATATAAATTGAAATTTTATAGTAGGAGGATTTAATATAATATGATTCGAATATTATAGAAGATAACTATGAAAAAGTTCCTCAGCCAATACATGAATTGGGATTTGTGGAAACAGGAGGAAGTGGGGGGGATTAAACTTGAATTGGAAGCATCTGAAGCAATCTTTGAATAAAAACAGGCTATTTTTTAAGATTCTACTTTATTTCATCTCTTTGTTAATTCCAATTGTCATTATTGGAATCATCTCCTATTTTAACGCAGATCAATTAATTAAGACGGATGCCTCTGAAAAGCTTACTGATAATTTGATTGCATCTTCCAAAACAATTGATATTTATTTAAGCATGGCTCAGGCAACCAATAACAGCTTGCTTCTCAGTGAGACGATACAGCAATATTTACGACCAGATTCATTACTTACAGATGATGAGAAAATCAAAATGCCATCGATTGTGAGATCAATTGCGGGTAATCGCAATCCAATCAGCCATTTTGTAGATAATATCTTTATTTTTGTTGATGATCAACGCGTTTATTTAAGTGACGGTATTGTTAATTTTGACATTTTTTTTGACAAATTTTATAAATTTGATGAGTACAATAAAGATTTCTGGCGTCAACGCTTACACCAAAGCAGCTTATTCGAATTACTGAAGCCTACAAAAGTGGTCAACTCTGATATGAATTCTTCCCGAGAGGTTATCCCGAGTATTACGACACAATATGTGAATGGGCATTTGGCAACGATGGTGACAACCATATCCATTCCTACGATCGTGGCTACGTTGCAAAATAACTCGATTTTCTCGGCTACCCAATATATTGTACTGGATAAAAATAATCAGATCATTTTACAAAGCAGCGAGTTAGATGAGAAAGCGAAACAGGAAATCGTAGCTGGATTTTCTTCGGAGGAGCGAAGTAACGGGGCGATTCAGATTGGCCAAGAGCAGAACTGGCTAGTTCAAACCACTTCCGATTATGGGTGGAAATATTTTTCTATTACCCCTGTGAACTCATTTAACCAGGAGTCTTCAAGTATTTTTAGTTTGATTATCTGGATATGCATTAGCTTACTCATTATTGGTGTAGCTTTTTCCTTCATATTTAGTGTTCGCTTATATAATCCGATCAAAAATATCAGAGATATTTTACAAAAAACTGAAAAGGTGGATGAATGGAACAATGATACACAACACAGCAGTGAACTTCAAAGGATCGGAAATAGCGTCAATCAATTGATACAACAGCATAAGGATGACAATATTAAAATCAATACATTTTCTGATGAAATTCTCGAGCAATTTTTCACGAATTTAATTAAAGGATATCGAGGGCCACAGCCTTATTCCGTTAACCAAATCTTAAATGAAATTGATTTTCACACAGGGGGTTATTTATGCTGCTGCTTCATGATTCAGTTTAGGGATAGATTTTATCGTGAGATTTTGGAAGCAGACCGTTTATTGATTTTGGAAAAGATGAAGAATGTGCTCTGGGGAATTATGAAAAAGTATGTGAATTGTTATTTGACGGAATATGAGCCCTACTTATATGTTTGCATGGTCAATTTGAAGAGTGAGGAAGACCGTGGGCAATTAGACCAGGCTTTAGAGATGATTAAACTGACCTTTGCCTATGACATGATTTATTGCGAATTAATTATTGGTTTAGGGAAGAAATACGATAAAATCGATGATTATTCGAAATCTTATAGTGATGCTATTACAGTCATAGATAAACGGACGGACTCATCCAAGATGGTCATTTTAGATGCGGCTCATTTTGTTATCGATCAGAATTATTATTATTCATTTCTCGATGAGAACAAAATAGTAAATGCTTTGAAATCAGGTGACATGGGTGGGTTGAAGGTAGAGCTGGAAGGAATCATTGGCTTGAATAAAGCAAGGGGTGTTTCTTATCACTATCTCGGGGCTTTGCTTGTGGAGTTCTACAATACGGGTAATCGCTATATTACGGAAAAGCGACTTAGTATTTATGATTTTCTTGATGTAAATGAACATGCTTTTTTGAGTCAAAAGGAGCTCTTACCGAGTGAATTTGATGGAAGATTGAAACTGATCTTTGAATTTTACGATAAAATTATCACAAAGACATTATATAAGCCTGAAAGCAAATCGGGCGCGGTTGTATCATTCATAACCGATTATATTGAGAATCATTATGAAAAGGACTTATATCTCGAGGTGATTGCAAACGAAATAGGACTGTCGGCCAAGTATGTGTCAAGAATGTTTAAAGAATCGACAGGGACGAATATTTCGGACTATATCAGTCTAATTCGGATTGCCAAAGCGAGAGAATTGTTAGCGCATACAGATTTGAAAATTAGTGAAATCGCAGATCAGATTGGCATATTCAGCCGTACAACCTTTCTACGTCTGTTCAAAAAGTATGAAGGCATTTCGCCGAATGAATATCGTAGTAGCCATGGAATCAAGCAGAAATAGGCTTGTTGCCTATAAAATAAAATTGCCAGAAACAAATCCAGATTATTAAGGAGGAACAACATGGTTATTAAAAAAAAAGGAATGTTAACCGTCTGCTGTTCAATGGCCTTATTGGGAAGTTTATTGGCAGGTTGTAGTAGCCTAGTCAAGCCAAATATTTCGACGCCAAAAGTATCATCAGTTCCTGCCAAACGGATAACGCTTTCATGGATGAGATATGAGCATTCTTCGCAAGCGTTAGATGTAAATTCGATAATTGTTCAAGAAATTCAAAAAAGAAAAAATGTGAAGCTTGAATTACGGAGTGTTCCACAAAGTAATTACGAGGATAAGAAGAAAACCCTAATTGCTACAAACTCTATACCCGATGTGATTATGGTTAATCAAAATGATCTTTCGAACTACGCTGATTCGAGTATTTTCCTAGACCTCACACCCTATCTGGATAAAATGCCGAATTTCCAAAAACTTATTGGGCAGAAGCCTGAAATCAATAAGACAAAAGTCGATGGCAAGTTATATGGCTTTCCTCTCGTAACCAAATGGAGCATGCAGTCTGGTCAGCTTCCGATGATTCGTACAGATCTGTTGACAAAGCTTAACTTAAAAACCCCAACAACCTATGATGAACTCTATCAGGTACTCAAAAAGCTTAAAGATGCTTATCCAGCCTCTTACCCTTTTACTAGCCGTGCAGCGAATGGTAAAACGGGAACAGAAAATTTGATCAATCCAATTGCTTTCGGTTTTGGCAGTGGATATACCAATATTACAGGTACTAAGATTTATTTTGAGCAAGCTACAAAGCAATATAAATTTGGTCCTTATTCACCTGAATTTAAAGATGCTATTACCTATCTTCATAAGCTTTATAAAGAAAAACTTCTTGATCCGGATTATTCCGTAGCAACCTCACAAACATGGGTGGAAAAATTAAGTACTGGAAAATCTTTCTTTTATCAAGATAACAATGGTTTCGGTGTAAACTTTAATAAAGCACTTCAGGCTAAAGAGCCAGATGCCAAGTTCGAATTGTTACCTGTAATGGCTAGTGTTAAGGGGGTTAAACGCAACAACGTATATCAACTTGATCATCTTGGTGAAATGTACGCAATCAGCTCCAAGGTGAAGAATCCTGAAGAAGTTATCAAGATTATTGACTGGATGTATGGAGACGAGGGGACAAATCTGACAAGCTTTGGTATAGAGAACGTTGATTATACACTTGCTGATGGCGAATATAAGATTTCTGAAGCGACGAAAGCGAAGTTTAAGGATAAACAAGATCCTTTCCGGGCGATGCAATCTGCACTTGGAACCGGCTACCTTGGCTTAGCACTTAATTCTGACGACCATCCTCTTATTCCTACTTCGGCACCAGAACTAATTAAGTGGTCTGAAAAGGCAACCAAGGATCTTGCTGATGGTATTAATTTCAGAGAAGTCAACGATCCTCCATTTAATAAAGAAGAACGTGAAAAGCTAAAACAGCTCCGCACACAATTAGATGCGCATTTAACTCTGAATATGGATAGATTCATTATCAATGATGGGGCATTGAATGATTGGGATAGTTTTATTAAACAATGCAAAGAAAAGGGCGCAACTGAAATTGAAACGATTTATAATACGGCACTCGCAAGAGTAAATAAATAGGACTGTTGCTATTCTATCAGAATAAACCATTTATCCCTTTGTGAAAAAGTACTTTATACTAGGTGCTATTCTAGGATCACTAAGGGGGTGAAAGGCAGCATTTTGTTGTATTAATATTACAAAATCAGGCACATAAAGTTTAGGAGATGGTGTGTAATGATTACGAAATCAGGGTGAAGCGCTATGTGATTGGTGTTGAGTAATTAAGCGTGGTGATTGATTATGAGGTGAAGCTAACCTGTAAAGATCGTTGATATAGTACACTTTTCGTTGGTTTGATGACTACCGCTACGCCCCCTCTCTTAATACAATTAACTTAGATTCCGAATAGGAATACACGAGAGGATGATGTCAATGCCTTATCAGTTTATGGTGGGCGTGCAATGGGGTGCGGAGTGGATGCCCGCAAAGCCGCGAGAAAAAGTCGTAGAAGGTCCCGCACCCGGTCGTACGAGGCCGATGCGGAATTATAAATTCCGAAGAAGTCAAATAATGAAATGAGGTGGGCTTATGTCAACGACCACTGAAAAAGTAACTAATGTGTCATTTATTTCAAAGTTTAAGTATGATTGGAAATGTAACCGCTTTATTTTGCTTATGTCGCTTCCAGGGTTAATCATGATTGCCTTGTTTGCTTATTATCCCATGGTTGGTGTCGTAACTGCTTTTCAAGACTACAGTTTGTTTTTAGGGATTAGAGGCTCTGAATGGATTGGCTTTGACAACTTTATGCGGTTTTTTAATGATCCAAACTTTTTTAGAACTATAAAAAACACGTTTGTTCTAGGTCTTTATAACTTGCTGTGGTCTTTTCCCGCACCCATTGTTCTGGCTTTGTTGATTAACGAAATGGTACATCCAAAAGTTAAGAGGTTTGTTCAAACCGCTACGTATTTACCTTATTTTATTTCTGTTGTTGTCATTGTGGGCATTATGAAATCCGTGTTTAGTGGTAGGGGTATTGTAAATGAATTGTTAGCACAAGTCGGTGTTGCCCCTATCCAATTTTTTAACGAATCCGATTTCTTTAGAAGCTTGTATATTGGCTCAGGTATTTGGCAGGGAGTTGGTTATTCCAGCATACTCTACTTGGCGGCTATTACAGGGATTGACACAGAAATGTATGATGCGGCTAAGATGGATGGCTGTTCTAGGTTTAAACAGATTTTTCATATTACCCTGCCCGGCATCCGCCCAACCATCATTACCTTGTTAATTTTAGCAGTTGGCCATATTATCAGCGTTGGATTCGATAAAATTCTATTAATGTATAGCCCTGCTACATATGACGTTGCCGATGTTATCTCTACTTATGTTTACCGTAAGGGTATTTTCGACCAAGATTATGGATTTTCAAGTGCTATTGGGTTGTTTAACAGTTTGGTTTCCGTTGTTTTTTTATTAGGAGCAAACTATTTTTCCAGAAAACACCTAGATGAAAGTTTATGGTGATGTCATGAAAAAGAATCCTAACAAAATTAAAGATTCAATAGAAGATCAGGTCCTTCTTTCCGTTGTGTACATCATTTTGGCTATTGTTGTACTGGTTATGCTTTATCCCTTTGCTTACGTTATGTCTGTGTCTATTAGCGATCCCGCAGAAGTACTTGCGGGGAAAGTTACTATTTTCCCAAAAGGTTTTGACCTAGGTGCATTCAAGACCATGATAGACCAACCTGTTTTTTTCGCGGCATATAAAAACACGATTGTGTATACTGCGCTTGGAACGTTTTTTACCTTGTTTTTCACAGCCATAACAGCATATCCACTTTCCAAAGATAAGTTTCAAATGCGTTCATTTATTTCCAAGGTGTACATTATAACCATGTTTTTTGGTGGCGGTATAATTCCAACCTATCTGGCTTATAAGTCTCTACATTTGATAAACACCATTTGGGTTATGGTTCTTCCGGGGGCGTTGTCCGCATGGAACATTATTCTCATGAGATCTTTCTTTAGGACTATACCGGAAAGCCTAAGTGAATCTGCTTACATGGATGGGGCCACTGATCCTCAAATTTTAGTAAAAATCATTTTGCCACTTTCCAAGCCAATAATGGCAACTATCGGCTTATTTACAGCTGTTGGCATTTGGAATGGATATTTCTCTGCGTTGCTTTACTTAAATGACACCGAAAAATATCCTTTGCAGATGATTTTAAGAAGTATTTTGGTAGCTGCAACCGTCAATCCAAGCGAAAAAGGGGCTTATGCTGAATTAACTCACTCGGCAACGGAATCTTTAAAAATGGCATCCATTGTCATCACTACTCTTCCTATTATGTGTATTTATCCTTTTATACAAAAGTACTTTGTCAAGGGTCTTATGGTTGGCTCAATAAAAGGATGATCAATAAAATTAATTAAAAGGAGAGATTTATCATGAAAAGATTTTTGATCTTATTTGTAGCTGCCATTATGTTATTTGTTTCAGGGTGCAGTAGCAATCCAAGCGAACCTGCCAAAACCACAGAACCATCAGCAACCTCTAAAGATTCTACTAAAGATCAGACATCAGACCCAAATGCCATCGCACCAGAAAAAATTAGCGCAAAACCAATTGAAGTTTCTTGGTATTTAATCGGCACATACACTGGCGACGAAGAAATTTTTAAGACCATTCAAAAGTACACAAATATTAAAATCAAACCCATTAGCGTAGCCCGTGCAGACTATACAGAAAAATTGAATACCATGTTAGCATCTGGATCACTACCGGATTTGATGACGTTAACAAGCGGACAAAAATATGCGGACCTTTATGGACCACAAGGAGCATTCTTAGATTTAACGTCTTATATGAATGCAGGAAAGCTTAATGCTTACAAAGCACTGTTGGAAAAATATCCGCCTGCTATGGATCTAACTCGTTCGCCAAACGGCAAATATTATGCGGCCCCAAGAATTTATGATGTGCCATATCGTGTCGACGAAGTTTTGTTGGGCAGAACTGATATTTTCGCAAAAAACAACCTATCGACGAAGTTCGAAACTTTCGACGATCTATACAAGACCTTAGTTCAACTGAAGAAACTTTACCCAGATTCGTACCCATTTTTTGTAAGATGGGGCGCGTCTCACTTAATTGCTAACCAAGCTTACTTTAGAGGAACTAATACCTCTTTCTTTCTTGACCCAGCTCAACAAAAATATATATACGGTCCAGAAAGTCAAGCCTACAAGGATACGTTGGTTTACTTGAATAAATTGTATTCCGAAGGCTTATTAAATCCAAACTTCGCTACGATTACAGATGCTGAATGGGATGAACTCTTAGCTACAAACAAAGGTCTTGTGACCATTGACTACCCACAAGCTGGCGACGAGATTATTAATAAAATGGGAAGCAAAATTCAACCGGGCTTTGAATTTACGGCTATGCTTCAACCTGCTTACAACAAAAATAGAGTTGGTACGACTGTTTTAAGTGGCTATTACGGAAGTTATAAAGTGATTTCAAACCAATCTAAATACAAAGATGAATTGGTTAATTTTTTGAACTGGACGTACAGCCCACAAGGTATCAATGCCTTGCAATTTGGTTTCGAAGGCGAATCTTATCAAAAGACTTCCGATGGTGTTGTGAAATTTTTAAAGGATTTTCAAACTGCTGCTACACCAAATGGTACCATCAAGAATGCGGGGCTAAACGACCAAAACATTTTCAGTGTTGCAAGTCAAACCGGTCTTAATACTTTTGAATTAAATGGTGCTGCCATGAAAAAATCGGTATCATTTTTGCAAGAAAACCATGCCTTTGGCAAGGCAACCTTTGATGCAAAATTTAGCAATGCTAATGAGAAAAAAGAATATACCGACCTCAAAACTGCTATTGATACCTATGTAGAGGAAGCTTCGGTAAATGTAATTATCGGTAAGCAAAGCATTGATACCTGGGATTCAAAAGTTATCCCACAGGTTAAAAAACTTGGCTCTGACCGAGCTCTGGAGCTAATCAATAAAGCCTACAGCGAGACTTTTAAGAAATAATGGATATAACTTGAGTTAAACAAGGGAGCGTGATGTTTTCACGCTCCTTAAATTGAATAGGGAGGAAAGTATGTTTAGCAAACTGGCCATTCAAGACTATCCGGAATCACCCAATATTAAACCTGGAGATTCCTTGCATTGTGATTTTATACTTGATGATTTGGATTTTATCGCCAAGAATGATTTCAAAATCATGTTAAAAGGTGAATATGCTATGCACCCCTCTTGGATGACAGAGGGAGGGTACCCCTATTTATATCGAATGGTTGATGACTGTCTGAGTCCAAATGAGACCCATCATAGTCAGTTTTGTTTGCATTTAAAAGGAAAAGGTGAAACCTATCGAAAGCGTGCCTACTATAAAATCGTAAAACCTGAACACGCTGGAAATCAATTTACCTTCTCTATCTATGCAAAGGCAGAGCATTTAAACAAGAGTAACACAGCTGATTTGGAAATTGTTTTTGAAAAGCGGTTGATAAAGGAAGGGGTAGACAGGACTTCCATCAGTTTAGACCCCGATGAAGTGATTATCATTCCTATCGAAGAAGGAACTTACCCTTGGCAAAAGATTGAAAGAGATTTTGTTTTAGAGGATAATGTGGCCTCCATTTTGGTTTATATCCAAGTAAAAGGATGCCTTGGGGATCTTTACCTAGAAGACCCATGCTTTAAAGGCAATTTCTACTGTGAGCCCAACTATAATTATTTGCCTCCATTTACCATGTCTGATCCCTATCATGAAGAAATGAACTGGTTTGGGGAGAATCTATCCCAAAAAGAATGGGCAAACCTAAAAATTAGAATCAACAATGAGATTTGCTTTGACGGCGAATTTTTTCAACGGTGTTTACGGTTTACCGAAAAAGAATTTAAAATTGATAAGGATTTATTGAAAATAGGTGAAAACACCATCAGCATTACCAATCAAGCAGATTATTTTATGCCCCACCCTTACAGTGTTAAATCTTTATATTTGCTATATCAAGAGGCAAAAAACTTAACCATCGTTGGTTGCGATGATTGCATCCCGCTGCATACACAAATACCGATTTTGGTTTACCTAAAAAACCGATCTACCGTTACCGTTAGCGCCGATGAAAACCTGATTTTTGAAAAGAAACATTCTTGTGAAAAGGGTTTTAACGTAATCAATTTTATGGCTGCAGCCCACCAAACTAATTTCAAGATTAAATTAACTTGTGGATTGGAAGAAGAAACCATTTCCATCACACGAACATTAGAAAAAAAAGACGACAATGTATTAATAGGAACCTCAGACGCCGTTTATGTTAGTCAAAATATAGAAGAGTTTGATGAGTATTTTTGTTGGTACATCAACAACCGTTTGGGAAATTTTATAACCTTACGACCCGTTTATCGATGGTCAGGAACTAGGGAATTAAACAAAGATTTTTGGGCGTACCTTGTCAAAATCTTTACGGAGTACCGCTATCATTATTGCCACATAATTGATGGGCGTGAGCTTCCAGGTATGAATGCAAACCCAACGAAAGAAATGCTGAAAGGACCCTATTTTATTGGAAATCAAGGACACGAAAGAGACGGTGCTTTCTATTATTGGAATACAGGACGGGGCGCAAAATTTGCTTTTTTTAACGAGCTCTTTGAGCGGTTTGTAGATAAAATTGAAGATGGAAAATATGTAACACCTCCTGTTTATGCACAAAATAGAGTTTTTGCAGGTTATAATCCTGTGAAGCCAACGGACATGGAGGAGGGGGCCAAACAATTGGTTGAAAACATTCGTTATACGTTAAACGGCGTGAAAAGGCATTCGGGTCCAAGCACGCTATTCAAGTATTTCTACGAGGGCGGCTTAGAAAGTGCAGGCAGTGAATTGATGTATGGCCCTCACGAAATCATAATCGCTGCCCAGAGGGGAGCGGCAATTGCATACAACAAAAAAGATTTGTTGGCGCATTTGGCCGTTCAATGGTCAACACTGCCTCATGACACAAAAGAACGTTTTAGAAGGTATCAACTTTCTTTATTTGTTTGCTATACACATAACATCAATCACATCAACACAGAAGAAGGACTTTGGCATATCGAAAGTGAGTTGGCATTTTTTGATCGATTTTCCCCGGCTTGCCTTGGGCATCTACAAGTGCAAAAAAACTTTGCCCATTTTGCAAACACCCATACAAGACCCGCGAAAATGGTTGTCCCATTTGGTTTTTTACATGGCAATAATGATGCTTGGGTATGTTTTACAAGACCCAATGCATGGGGATCGATTGGTGATGAATGGAAGTTTAACCACGCGGAGGAAAGCTGGGATTTGCTAAAAGTCTTCTTTCCGGACTCTGTTTTGGGTGCTATTTATCGATACCCATGCGAAAACAAACCACAAGGATTTTATTCCAGAACCCCCTATGGCACGGTTGATATTTTACCCATAGAGGCTCAGCCAGAAGTTTTTCAAACATATAAAGTGCTTGCATTCTTAGGTTTTAATACCGCTACAGATCAACAGTTTCATAAGCTCCTTGAATTTTGCAACAATGGTGGCACGGCCATTCTGACTTGGGCTCATCTATTCACCACAAAAGATCGAGAAGAAGCTTTGAATGGAACAAGCGGCTTCATCGAGAAGGGCTTAATGGAAAAGGTATTGGGGATAAAAGATTATGCTTTTCCTGAAAATGTTGAGAATCCTAAAAAAATCATGGAACTTACATTGCAAGATACAGCAACGGTAGTCAAATTACACCAAGGCAAACCATTAATCATTCAAAACGCTGTAGGCAAAGGGAAAGTTATCTTTATCAATTCACTGCACTATCCTGCCAACCTAGCCATTCGAGAAGAATACGAATTTGTTTTAAAACAAACCGCAGAGGAAGCTTGCAAAGATGAGTACGAGAAAGGGTATATTATTGGTGATGATACCGTTAACTTTACCGTGTTTGACCGTGAAGATGGGCTAAGAGTAATCTACTTACTAAACATCGATTGGTGGAGTGACAAAGAAATGGCCAAGGCTGCATTGAAATGGAACAACAAAACATTTGAAATCAATGTTGAGCGTGAAAAGATCAATATCATAACGTTATCCGAATCAGTTGGTATCCTATCACGGGATTTTGATACAGAGGTGATTTCCATCCAAGAATCCATGGGTGAAGCTGCCATTCGCCTGCAAGGGTATGGAACTACATCCTTAGAGGTGCTGACAAAAGACAAACAAGAAAAAACAATTCAGATTGATGGCTTTTATGAAATGAAACTAAAAACGTGAACGTCATGTAACCCCCACCACAGGGAGGCCACTGAAAAAGTCTGACTCATGAAAATGCATTTATCCACGTGTAAAAGTGAGATAAACCCTTAGTGTTCTGGGTTTTGCGGGGCATTTGGAGAACGTGCTCCGGAACACCAAAAAAGACGCCGGGCATCACAAGAGTCTACACTCTTGTGATGCCCGGCGTCTGTTCATTCATTTAGCTTTTAAGGAAGTTAATCAAAGCGGCATTGAATTGTTCAGGGTGAGTCGCGTTCAAACCATGCGGCCCACCTTCAATGACGACGAGTTGACTGCCTAGAACAGCTTCATTGGAGAGTTGACCGCTTATCTCAAGCGGCACAATCGCATCGGAATCGCCATGGATAACAAGCAATGGAATATCAAATTTCGCCAAATCGCCGCGGAAATCCGTCCGGCCGAAGGCATCAACGCAATCCAGTGTCCCCTTTGGCGAAGCGTAAGTAGCAATATCAAGGTTGTAAACACGAAAGGACTCGCTGACAAGGTCGGTTCTATCCCCTGCTTTAAAGAAATTGTGAGTGAAGCCGTCAAGGAAGGCGATGCGGTCTTTTTTCAGACCGTCTTGGAAGCCCTGAATGGTGCCTTCATCCAGACCACCTTCCGGATGCTCAGCGGATTTGTAGAAGAACGGCGGAACTGCAGCAGCCAACACGGCTTTGTTGACACGGCTTGTTCCGTATGTGCCAACGTAACGGGCAACCTCTCCGCCACCCATCGAAAATCCGACCAGTGTCACGTCCTTAAGATCCAGATATTCGATCAGCTTATGGAGATCCGTCGCAAACGTATCATAGTCGTAACCGGTCCACGGTTGGGAGGATTGTCCGAATCCGCGGCGGTCATACGTAATCACACGGTAACCTGCATCGATGAGCGCTGGAACCTGACTCTCCCACGAGCGCCCGCTCAGCGGCCAGCCATGGATCAAAACGACAGGTTTGCCTGCGCCAAGATCCTCAAAATATAATTCAATGGGTTGCCCGTTTTCTGTTCCGACTGTTAATTTAGCCATGTTGCATATTTCCTTTCGAATTGGTTTTGTAGACTCACATTAGGCATATTCCGCAAGCTAAGACAGTCAAAATTAATTGACTGCCTTATTTGGGATGAATAGATTACCCTCCATGACCGCCAAACATCGTTTGAGCATAAACAATACCCGCACCGTAGGCGCCACTGTGTTGCAAAGCAATCTCCAGAACGGCATCATACGTTTCTTGACGTGCCCAATCGCGCTGATACTCAAGAAGAACAGCCAGCCAAGTCACAGGAATGGCTCCTGCTTGAATCATGCGTTGAACGGACATGTTATGCGCTTCCGTCGTTGTCCCGCCTGAAGCATCCGTTACGATGTATACTTCATATCCATCTTTGATGGCTGAAACTACCGGGAAAGCAAGACAAACTTCTGTCCACAGAGCTGCCATAATCAGCTTCTTGCGACCTGTTTTCTTCACAGCTTCCACGAAGTTTTCGTCTTCCCAGGAGTTCATTGTTGTTCGGTCAATTGGTTTTTGATCAGGGAATACAGCTTGAATATGCGGATGAATAGGACCAGAAAACGATTCTGCAGCAACCGTTGTAAGAATAATAGGTGCATTGAAAACTTTAGCTGCTTTAGCAAGTCCAACCGTATTGTTAATGATCGTTTGGCGATCGGCGCTTTGTACGCCAAAAAGCATTTGAGGCTGATGGTCTACTAGAATAATAGCGGAGTTGTCAGCTGTAAGTAAATCAGTCTTGCCGTTAAACATACCAAAATCCCTACTTTCTATAGATGATTACAACAGATCCACAAATTTGAAAACCTGCTGCATGTAATAAGTCTATTGAAATGCTAACAGACGAACAATCTTCATTTTTCTATATTACCCATAGACAAAAACTATATACTTTAAAAATATTATTGCAATAATGTATAAGTGATTCCTATGGCTGTTATAGAGAAAGCCTTATTGATCGAAAGAATCCTGACATTATAGACTGATATAGAAGGCGAATGATTGAAGGAGGAAAATAAGTATGTGGGGTTCAATATTTCTCGCTTTAGCTGCTGGTATTGCCATTGGCGTTGTTTTTCAATCGCTTAAGATCCCTTCTCCGGCGCCGCCTTTTTTGGGATTGCTGGGTCTCTTTGGTATGTTTTTAGGACAACGGTTGATACCTTGGATACAACTTTGGTTAAGCCGCAAATAACACCCAATAAATTTCAAAGG
This sequence comes from Paenibacillus sp. Soil787, assembly GCF_001429545.1. GTDB lineage: Bacteria > Bacillota > Bacilli > Paenibacillales > NBRC-103111 > Paenibacillus_E. The sequence continues at coordinate 73,888 of NZ_LMSP01000003.1, read as the reverse complement.
AGAACAAAATCATGTCTGAGAAAACGACGATTGTTGAAGCAAGCCTAGTCATTAAGCTGGAAGACCTGAAGAGAGCGGCCTTAAAAAGCTGCTTTTCTTGCAGGTCTTTTCCTTAAAATGTGAGAGAGAGTCAAAAATGTAACTGGCCTGTGCAAGATGAAGCGGCGCTTGTTGCCCAAGAGTCAATAGCAAAAAAAGAGCAGTTCCCCAGCTATCATTTGCTGTGAGGAACTGCTCTTTTTGACGGATCGTATACATCCCGCCATACGAACCCAAATCAATTCTCTGAGTTCGCGTTGATCTCGTTTTGGGATGATGCCGAATAACTGCGTGGTTCTTCTAAACGAATAAAAAAGGGGACAATCAAGCTCAAACACAACAATCCAGCTAATACTTCAAAAGAGAGTAAATAGCCTCCGTGATTTATCAGATAAATTGATAGAATCGGCCCAAGTGATGCACCTATGAACACCATAAACATGTGGAACGAAACCGCGATCGCCCGGATCTCCCCCGCAATGTGACCAATTAGTGAGATCAATGCGGGAAGAGCCATAGCAATTCCCGTAATAAACACAACGCTCATCGATACTAACAAGCCCAAGCCGATTCCAGCAAAGATCAATCCACACCATAAAACGTTTTTGACTCCAAATTTCGCAACCAATCTTCCATCAAACGGTGCTACTAGCATTCCGATAATACCAACCGCACGGACCCATAGAATATCTTGATGACTTAATCCAAAGAGCGAACTGCTTAAATAACTTCCAAGAGTAGTAAAAAATCCGACAAGCGCAACAAAAAGTGTAGCAGAAATGATGTAGCAAAGAGGCAAGCCCTTCCGTTTAAAAATATCGCCTATTCGCAAAAAGGGAGAAAAGAAGCTGCCATCCGGTTTTGATTTGTCGTTTGGAATAAAAAAGGTAATTAAGATAAAGGATATTAAATAAACTGCAAAAAGAAGATAGAAAACATAAGAGAAACTAAAGTTCAAAACAATAAAGCTGCTATATATTTGTCCAACGATAGTGGCCATTAAAAACGCGGTACTGATGAACCCAATTATGGTTACTCTTTTTTTAATCGGAAACATTTCCATTGCGTAGGCCAAGACAGACGGAGGGAACATGGACGCTGCTAAACCTTGGATGGCCCTGAGGGCAACAAGCCAAGAAAAGCTGCTGACACTCCCAATTAGGGGAGTTATTACAGTGAGCAATAGCAACCCTGACAACATCATTTTTTTTCGTCCAAAACGATCAGATAAAACTCCAAAGAACAGACCTCCACCTGCAAAAGCAAACGAAAAGGCACTGCCGGCCCAAGCAGCTTGAGAAGAAGATACCTTGAAGGCGTCTGCAATAATTGTAATTAATGGAATCGTTAAATACACACACGATACTACAACTAATGAACACCAGAAAAGGATACCAGTCATGAGTGAGTAGTTTGACGATTTGGACAATGGTTCGTTAATCAAAATACTTCCCCCTTTTTTTTAGATTTTTCATGGGATTATTTATGTTCTGCTAGGTCATTTGTTTTCACGTTAGTAAAAACATTGATCGCAAAAATCAAGATACCTATTCCAGCTACTGATTCTCCAATACGTTTTAACGTTGTAATCCAATCCGGAGCGTAGCCATTGGCCATTAAGGTGAGGGTAATAAGCATGATGGGTAGGCCGATGCCTTGCAACCAGAAGTGCCACTTAGCTAGAGGAGATTCTGCTGCTTTGGGAAAACGAAGATACGTAAATCCGCAAAGAGCCAATGTTGCCCACCCGAAAAGATTTGCATGAGCGTGTACGCTTGTTAATGCAAAGTTAAGTGTTGTACCCATGTAAATACCGATGCTAATACCAACCAAAATATAAACGACTGCCATTTTTAAAAAACGTACTCCCATAGAATTTCCCCCTTATTAATGTTAGAAAGAACAATTCATCCGGCCGGGAATTATCCTATTACTTATCATTCATCTTATAAGCTGTGATAGGCAACTATCAATATGAATCTGTCTATATATCGTATAGATATTGCTTATATGAGTTCAGCCCCTGAAGATATAGTTTAAGGCTATACATGATATAGAAATAATAGAATTGTTCATAAACAATAATTCCAATATGATAGGACATAAGCAGTTAAAGATCATGCGAGGAGTGTATGCAAAGTGGAAAAACAAACAGAAGGAATTCACCATATAACGGCTTTTGTAAATAATGCGCAAAAAAATGTGGACTTTTATGCAGGGGTCCTGGGTCTAAGACTTGTAAAAAAAACAATCAATTTTGACGCTCCGGAAGTTTACCATTTGTATTTCGGTAATGAAGCAGGTAATCCAGGCACCATAATCACGTTCTTTCCATATGAATTGGGTCGTAAAGGCCGTATTGGTGGAGGACAAGTCGGTATAACAACATATGTCGTTCCTTTAGGTGCACTCGATTTTTGGAAAGAGCGCCTAGAAAGCCTTAAGGTTCCTTATTCTATAAAGACGAGGTTTGAGGAGAATTACTTAACATTTTCAGATCATGATGGTTTACAGCTAGAGATTGTAGAGCGCGAGGAAGGAGATTTGAGTCAGTGGTCGTTCGGTGGTGTTTCAACAAATAAAGCTATCAAAGGTTTTGGTGGGGCTGTCTTGTATAGTACCGCTCCCGAAAAAACGATGAATGTCCTAGAGCAGGTCTTAGGTCTTCAAAAGGTTGAACAAGAAGGAGACTTTATTCGCTATAAATCCAAGGGGAGTATTGGTAATATTATTGATGTTAACATTGCGGCGATGGAGTGGGGCATAAGTGGAGCCGGTACAGTTCATCATATTGCATGGCGCGCAAAGGATGATGAAGATCATGCTTCATGGAGAACTCATGTAGAGCAACATGGCCTTCAAATCACAGACATTATCGATCGACAATATTTCAATGCGATTTACTTTCGTGAAGAAGGCGGCATACTGTTTGAAATCGCCACGGATCCACCAGGTTTTGCAGTGGATGAGCAATCCGATGTATTAGGTGAAAAACTGATGCTTCCGGAATGGTTTGAGGCTAACCGTGCAGAAATCGAAAAAGGTTTATCACCAATCCAAATACGTGTGATGGAGTCAGAGTAATGAAAAGTGAAGAATTCAAAATCTATAAAGGGAAAGATATTGATGTTATTTTTCACTCTGGAAGATGCGCCCATTCGGCAAATTGTGTGAGAGGGTTACCAGGAGTGTTCAACGTTAATAAGAAACCATGGATTCATGCAGATGAAGAAACGGCTGACAAAATTGCAGATCTTATTGATAAATGCCCAAGCGGTGCTTTGCAATATATAAGAAAAGATATGGAGTAACAATATGATTGAAATTAATAAAGCTGCGAACAGTTTTTATGTAGGAGAACAGGATAAAAGAGATGCAGAATTACATTATGTTCCATCCGGCAATGAAATCATCATCGTAGATCACACGTTTGTTTCCGATCATTTACGAGGTCAAGGAGTAGGACAAGAATTAGTTAGGCGAGTAGTCGAATTTGCCCGGAAGGAAAGGTTAAAGATTATGCCGCTATGTCCTTTCGCCAAAAGTCAATTTGACCAACATAAAGAGTATGATGACGTGTTATTGAAATAAGATATTGAATTTGGCATATAGAGCATGGATGACTGAGAAAAGTATAATTCATTTTCAATGGAGGTAAAAGATGGGCAGAATAGCGATATATGGATTTGGGCGCATTGGAAGGCAATTATTAAGAGTCGCTTTGCAGGATCAACTTTTCGTTCCGGTTTCAATTTCAGATATTAAGGATGAAGCGACGCTTGCCGCTCTTTTCGAAGTGGATACCAACTATAAACGCTGGTCCGAAGATGTCTCAGGACGGGATGGCCTTATGGTAATCGGCGGACGGGAAATTCAGTTTATCAATTCGTCCAAAGAAGTTCCGGATTGGAAGGCCTTGGATGTGGAACTGGTCATCGACTGTACTGGCCGAGCTGTTACCCGTGCTATTGCACAAGTCCATTTGGATCGCGGTGCAAATAGAGTACTGGTTAGTGGACCCAGCAAGAGCCTTGAAGATTGCGATGCTGTTTTGCTTAAAGGGATAAATCTGGATAGTTTCGATCCGGAAAAGCACAAGATCATTAGTATGGCGAGCTGTACGACCAATGCATTGGCTCCAGTTGTCAAAATCGTAAAAGAAAACTTCGGGATCAAGTATGGTCTATTCTCGACCGTCCATTCCTATACAAACACGCAATCGCTAACGGATCAGCCTATGAAGGATCGAAGGGATTCATGGGCCGCTGCGGAAAATATCATTCCTTCTTCATCTGGGGCTGCAAGAGCCCTTAAATTCATATGGAACGATCTACAGATTACAGGTAAGGCATACCGAATTCCAACTCGTACGGGAAGTATTGCTGAATTAAACCTTGTTACGGAAAAGCCGTGTACGGTACAACAGGTAAACGATATTTTTCGCCTTGCCGCAACAGACGGTCAGTTGAAGGGAGTCTTGAATGTTTTAGAAGGCGAATGGGCCTCTTCTCGTATCGTCGGCGATTCCCATTCCTCCATTATTGACCTTCCATTGACACAAGTACAGGGAGAACTCCTATCCGTTGCAACATGGTACGATAACGAATGGGGTTATGCTTCACGGTTAGCTGAAGTTGCGGCTTATCTAGTAAATAAGTGAAATTGCTAAAGGGAGTTTTGAAGTTATGGTTGAGAAAAAGGTAACCTGGTTGGAGCTTTTTTACGATCTGCTTTTTGTAGCAGCCGTATCAAAAGCGAACCACGTCTTACTGTATGCTGATCATGGGACCATTTCCATTGAATACTTAACCAAATTTGTTTTAATTTTTATTCCAATCTGGTGGGCGTGGGTGGGACAAACTCTCTTTAATAATCGTTTTGGCCAAGATATCGTAACTCATAGGATCTTCATGTTCCTACAACTATTCTTTGTTTTAATTATGACTGCAAGCCTATCCGTTAATTTTGATCACTTCTATATTCACTTCTTTGTTGGCTATATTGGTTCGAGAGCACTGACAGCTATTCAATATCTTACGGTACACAAAGCAACAGGCACAAATCAACAAAAGACTGCTCTATACTTGGGGACTCGCTTTTGGATTGGAATATTGATATCTACTTGCTCACTATTCTTTGATTCATGGATCCGTTACGCGATTCTGTATGCGGGAATTGCTGTAGATATTTTGCTGCCGCTAATCGGGCGGCGGTACCTGGTGAAAACCCCCATACACACCCTTCATTTATTGGAACGCTTCGCATTGTTTACACTTATTCTTCTTGGTGAATCCGTGATCAGTATACTTGCTGTTTTGCAGTCAAGTGATTGGACCTTGCCATCCATTTTGTTTGCCTCATTTACATGTATATTAGTTATTGCCATGTGGTGGCAATATTTCGATAATATTGAAAGGAAAGTGAGCAAAGACATACAAACTGCCGGCCAAACGATTATTTATGGCCATCTTTTCATTTATTTATCCATGAGTACGATAGCTGCCTCGATCCAATTGTTATTTAAGGAACAACTTAATTATCCATTCATGTTGGGTTTTATTTTTGGATCCGTACTGCTTTATTTTGTTTCTACATCATTGGTTTTTCACCGATATAGACACAAACACCTACGCCTGAAACACTATCATTTGGGGATATTATTAGGAATAATTGGATGTTTTATGGCGTTGGACTTGGTTTTTCATGTACCTAATTATGCAATCATCGGAGAGATGATGGTGTTTTTTATCGTGTACGCAAAATTAACGACTTGCCGCGGGAATCTATAGTTTACCCCACAAAATGACGTATGCCTTCGTTCCGATTACTTTGCGGGGACCCCGAAACTAATGAAGTCCAGATTGCGGTATAGCAGACTTTAAAAAAGGTATTCCTCCTCTTGTTTCGAGGAGAGTATACCTTTTTGTTGTTTAGGATATTGTCTTCTGGAGTAGGCCAGCTCACGGTTTGTTTTTATCAATCTTATATTGAGACAACGATACGCCGAAACGTTTTTTGAAAATGGTATAAAAATAGTTTGTCTCTTCCAAACCGCATTGATCTAAAATTTGCTTGGTTGAAAGATTGCTGTTGTCCAGCAGTTGTTTGACATGATTCATTCGCACGTCGGTAATATACTCTGAAACGGACTTACCTGTCGCATCTTTGAATAATTTTCCTAAATAAACGTTTGACATTTGAAACTCGTCGGAGATAATACGTAGATTTAAGTTATTATCACGGTATTGTTCCTCGATCACCTTTATGATTCTTGAAATAATCGAATTGTGTTTATTATGTTTATTTTGTTCCATGACGCGAATGATTTCGGAAAATAGGGATGAAAAGGTTTCATGAATTTCTTCAATGGTTTCAAACTGCTCAATATTTCTGAAAACAATCTGAAATAGTTCTGATTTTCGAAATTCATGACTTTCCAAAATGATGTTAAAGGTTGTTCTCAACATGAAGCTGAGCTGCATAATGGATGAAAGCAAGTTTTCATAAGTCGTTCCGGAAAGTTGGCTAATAAAGTCGGAATACGCTTCCTTGGCCTTATCCAAATGGCCCAATTTCAAGGAGTCAAGCAGCAATTTGGCCTTACTCTCAGGAAAGGAAATTAGTGTATCCTTGATCGAACTTCGAAAAGTTGGAATCAGGAAGCTGCCGTGACCTGCGATGATCCGATACGAAGATAGTGCCAATGTATCGGAATAAGACTCATTGAGTTGCAAGTAGGAATAGACAGGGATGCTTAGAGTTGTGGAAAACGAGAGTTTCAGGTACTGGTTTACAGCTTTTTGTGCTAATTCGATAAGCCCCTTTAAGGCACATTCTGTAGATTCAACATTCTCTGAGGGGCTGATTTCCAACAGCAACAGAAGCTGATCGTTTTCCAGAAAAATGGTCTCTAGTTTATATTCCTCTGACACGATTTCATTAACGATGTTAGCAATGCCGAACTTTAAGAGCCAACGGTCTTTTTCATTATATAGGTCGAGGAAATCGCGATAGTTGTCCAGGCGAAGTAGTAACAACCTGAGTGGGCCATTTAGATTCAAATGTATGCCAAGCTCTTTTTGAGAAACCTGCAACGCTTCTTGATCAACGTACCGGATACCAAACAGTATATCTTGCAGCCACTTGTTTTTTAAGGGAGCCAGATGTTCTCTTTGTTTGTTTTCCCATTCATTATTTTTCGTAATCATTTCTTTGAAAACGTTTTGCAGAAAAAAGATGTCATTTGTCGGATGATCCTTATGATGAGCGCTTGTGAGATGTTCTTTAACAGTCTCTACAAGTCTGCCGACAGGAATATAAAGCGATCTTGACATGATGAACGAGAAAAATAAACCGAGACCTAGGATCGTTAGGCATATCCAAAGCGTAGAGGTTTTGATTGAATCAACTGCGCCAATAAATGTTGTGTATGAAGTCAAACTAATAAATTTCCATTTTGGTTTATCGGATGAAACAAAGGTAACTTGATAATCTTGACCGTTCAGGTTCGTCTTAAAGCTCCCCGATTCTTGATCAGCTGCAAGTAAAGTCTGGATATACGATTCTTGTTTCGCGCTATGCAGAAACATGCTTTCTGATGTATGGTTTACAATCGTTCCTTTGGAATCAATCACGATAATTTCGTTGCCGGAGCTTGACATTTTGGCATTCAATGAAGCAATCAAATCCCGAAGTACACTTGCTTTGATATTAATGACCGTCGCATTGCGAGAGGATGGATTCGTTTCCAGACTGTCGAGCACGATATAGGTGTACACATTAGCTAATTCCGAAACTGTTGCGGATTGGGGTTTTGGAATTTTTCTGGCAATAGGCATTTCGGCAAGTGAGTCTTTGTTCACCGTTTGCAACAATGATATAATGTCTTGATCGTAGAAATCTTCTTTTGTATAAAAATTGCCCGTCTCTGTGGAAACGATACGGTTCAAAGCGAGATTGATCGTATATACGGAGTGCACATAATCGTGCGGAACTGAAAGGCTATTAAGGTTGCGGAAAGCTGCTCCGAGCTTAACCATATCGTTATCCGGATCATGCAGTAGAACGGATGTATAAGGACTCATGATAACGGTACTTGTAAATTTGCTAACCAAAGTATCCATGTACTTCATGCTGAAGCTGGTTTGAGACAGGATAGAAGTATTCATTCGGTTGATATTATCCAAAGAAGCCGTGAAGAAATTTCGATAGAGAAGCGACGATAGTCCTATAATCAATAAAGTAACCGTTACTGTAAGAGTTAACAACATTTTTGCAAATAAGGTCTTGCGAGGAGATTTGAGAGGGAATGCCATGGTGAAGTTAACCTCCTTAAAGATAATAGTTTATTGTACTTCTCACTTCTCCAAGACCTTGGTTTTATCCTTCACAGAGTTTTTAAGATATATAAATAACTATACAATTTGTAGAAAAATGCATTTTTTGATGGACTGAATAATGTAAATTACAGGCGGCGAAGAAAGAAGAGTTACCGTGATAATGGAACAATGGTAAGAAAGGAAAAGCCGAGGGTTGGATGAACCGTCGGCTAGAAATGTTTATTCACTCGTAGGGTGACTTTGTTCGTAGAAAGTATTAGTTTCGAGGTAGAGCTAGAGGTACACCCTTTCTATTTTTTTGGAAACGTAGCTGCTGGCTTTATTTCGGTGTATCGATTGTAGTTATCTGTTCTACCCGGCACTACACTATGCTCGCGGAACGTACATGCCTTATATTGCTCAAAAACTCGTATTTCACGTTTTGGCGGAACGAGGATCCTCTATTTCCCGCATTTTGAAGTAAAAACTGGTAAAACGTCAAAATAGCGCACTCACGTTCCGCTTACCGGCCCTGTAACGGCATAATCACAGAAATAGAGGCTCCTAGTTCCTCGTCAACCTAGATTAGCAGCTTATATCCACTATACTCGCGAACATAGATACCTTATTTTGCAGTAATTCCCCCTTTTTAGAGGAGGTAGAGCTACTTTTGGTTAGAATTGCTGTATTTTTTGTAGAATCCACCTCATATCCCTTCGATGTTGCATAATGTACAACAATTTAGCCCCAAACAGGAGATTTTGCGACAAATGGGTTCGAATTGTTGTACAAACTACAACTTTTACTAGCAAAATAGCCTTTTGGCATGTGAATTGTTGCAGAATCTACAACATTGGTGATCACGATAGCTCATCGAAATCGAAGTTGCCAAGTTAACTGTGGTTAAAGCTTACTTTGGGCACTTTGAACTCATTTTATCGAAGTAGCAATCGTTATCAATGGACATTAAAAAAGATGACCCCCGGCGAATAATAATGGAGCCATCTTGTAGAACAGAGGAGGGGGGGGTGGAAAGGCGCTTTGCGGTGGACCCCGCATCCATCCCTCCCCGTGCACAAAAGTATGGGTTTACACGCAAAAGGACCGTCAGGGTGATCGGTTTACCCAGGGGGGTTTCCAATGTCCATTATAAAAGGGTGCACTTTCAATCGTCCCTGACGGTTTTTTTTTATTTAGATAACGATACTTCCTTCTATGATTTTACCGCTCCAAGAGTCAGTCCTTTAACAAAATATTTTTGCAAAAGGGGGTACGCTAATATGATCGGTCCAATAGATAGTACACAGGTAGCCATTCTTGCACTTTCTCCCGGAAGCATACCAATCGATTGTTCAATGGATCTAGAAGCGTTTTGGTTGCTTAGCAGCATTTGAATGTTCGTCATTAAGGACTGAAGCAAATATTGAAGATTATAAAGTTTATTGTTCTCTATAAACAACGAGCAGGTGAACCAGTCGTTCCAATAAGCGACAGAAATAAACAACCCGATAGTCGCAAGAACAGGCGTAGACAGAGGGAGTACAATCCGGAAATAAGTCATGAATTCCCCCGAGCCGTCAATCCTCGCCGATTCAATGATTGCGTCAGGCAGCGTTTTGAAAAAGTTGCGCATGATCATCACATGTACCGGAGATACAAGCATCACGACGATTAGAACAAAAAATGTATCCTTCAAGTGGAGATATCTGGTTATCAGAATGTAGTATGGAGCCAATCCACCGTTGAACAGAATTGTAAAGAACACAAGGAACGCTATCTGATTCCTGTATTTGACTTCATTCCTGGAAATAGCATAGGACATCAGCGAGGTCACAAATAAATGAAGACATGTGCCAACGACTGTGACGAGGATTGTAACCTTGTAAGCATTCAAAATGGTTGAAGTGCCGGAGAATACATACTGGTAACCTATAAGACTGAATAGTTTCGGTATCAGGTGAAATCCGTCGGTCACGAGTGATTTTTCTTCTGAAAAGGAAGTGGACAGCACCAGTAAAATAGGTATAAGGCACATAGCACTATATACGGCAAACATTAAATTGATCAGAATCTTCGGTACTACATTCCATCCTGTGAAGGATATCATTTTCACTTTTACACGCTCCTCAAATTAGTACGCTAGAATAGCGAGCTATCCGAATCATATTTTTTGACCAGAAAGTTAGTAAATAGCACCAACACAAATCCAACAACTGCTTGATACAGTCCAACTGCAGCTGACATACCGATATCGTTTACAGTGCGCAATGATCTGAAAACGTAAGTATCGATAACATCGGTCGTCGAAAACAAAATTCCCGATTCCCGGGGCAGATTGTAAAATGCGCCCCAATCGCCAAGCCCGCCATTGAAAATCTTCCCAAGCGAGAGGAGTAAAAGGATTATTACAACGGGTAATAATAATGGAATCGTAATGTACCTTGCCTTCTGCCACTTGTTCGCCCCGTCGATTTCAGCGGCTTCATAATAATCCGACGATATTCCCAGTAAAGCCGCAACATAAACAACCGAAGTATAGCCTACTGACTTTAAAATAAATGCCAACGGCATTATAAAACGCCAGTATAGCGGTTCACCATACCATTGTATCTCTTCTAATCCTAGTGTTCTTCGAATCCCGTTCATTACCCCCTGATCAGGGCTAAGCAAGGCGTACACAATATACTCCCCTACTACCCAAGATAGGAAAAACGGAAGCAACATCACGCTTTTATAAAGCGCTGTCCGTAACCGGCTTCCGGTTTCCTGCAACAAAATGGCGAAAACAACGGATATCATGGTTACCATCAGCATGATAATCAAGTTGTAAAAAATTGTATTAAACGTAACCCTCCATACCGCATCGGACTTGAAAAAAAACTCGAAATTTTTAAACCCGATCCATTTGCTGCCCCATACTCCCTTTACCGGATTATAGTCCTTGAAAGCGATCACCGCCCCGAACATTGGCAAGTAGCTAAATATGATGAAATAAAGCAATCCTGGCAGCGCCATGACGTAAAACGGCCAACGTCTGAAAATTTCCTTTAAAAAACCTTGCCGATGCACGGTGCCGACCTTTTTGAAACCATTCTTTACCGCAGTTGCGGCTGGCACATTATTATTCATTTACCCACTCCTCCTTACTAAAAACTTGTATATTTGGACACAATTCCACAATAGCCGATCAAAGAAAATCATAAAACAGAAAAAAGCATATTTTCCTTTAATAATTCGCTATTAGACTCTATAAAAATTAATGTTTTCTTTAATTTCTATTTTGATTTAAGGTAGAACGAATAAAATTACATTTTAATGAAATGTATATTTTTTTGAGGATTACAATTGTAAATTATCAAAGGAAACTATATTTTTTTCTGTATTAAAGATCATCGTAATCTATTATTGTGAAATTGCAGTCAATAGTTCTGTGCGTTTCTATATAGGGGGAGATGAGGCGCCTAACGTTAACTTCTCGAATTGTTTTGTATGGATTGTGTTAGAAAGTCAAATTCGCGGACCAGAAAAAAAGGAGGACAAACATGCTTAAACAGAAAAAGAAAATTGCATCAACAATAGCTTTATCCCTTATAGTGCCCCTTGCGCTCGCCGGATGCGGAACAGATACGGGTAAAAAACCGGAAGTGTCACCGAGCCAGACAGCCCAGGTTAAAGGACAACAGAATGAACAGCCGGTGGAGTTGACATTTTATATTGCTAATTCACCTGTTAAAGACATGGATCGAATTATGGAAGCGGCAAATAAGATCATTAAAGAAAAAATTAACGCAACTTTAAAGCTTGTTATTACCGACTGGAGCACGTATCCGCAAAAAGTTAATCTGATGATTACCTCGGGTGAACCGTTTGACCTCGCCTTTACAGGAAGTTTTGGAGAATTGAACTATTTCCAGAATGCTTCTAAAGGAGCTTTCAAGGATATCACCGCTCTTCTGGATAAGTATGCGCCAACGACCAAGTCGAGAGTGCCCGAGAATATTTGGCAAGGCGTTAAAGTGAATGGTAAAATATATGGCTCCATTAATTACCAGGTATGGGGGATGGCCGGAGCCAGAGGGGTGCAGCTTCGAAAAGATTTGGTCGATAAGTACCAGTTCGATTGGAAATCGGCAAAGAAATGGGAGGATCTGACGCCATTTCTGGAATCTGTGAAAAAAGGCGAACCTGAAATGATCCCTTGGGAATACAGCAATCAGCAAGACAATTTTGCGGATATGTCCGTCGTTTATGGCATGGATTCTGTGGGAGATAATAAAATTCCCGGCTGGGTTCGGTATAACGATAAAGATATCAAGGTAATTAATCAATACGAAACTCAGGAGTATAAGGATTATCTTAAATTGTTCAGAAGCTGGTATCAAAAAGGCTACATTAAGAAAGATGCCGCGACAATGAAGGATTATGTACCGGACAGAAAAGCCAAACGAGTTGCCGCGTTATATGCCAACCCGTATCCTGACCAAGTTGACATGCCAGAGCTTGGCTCCTCTACTTTCATGTCTATGGCGCCGCCGGATGACAAGGTTTACAGTTACAACAAGAGGTTTACTGAGCCGTTTATCTCTGCCAATACGCCTTCAACTGCATTAGTTGCTGTAGGCGCCAACTCGAAGCATCCAGAAAAGGCGGTTCAACTAATCGAATTGCTGAATACGAATGACGAGCTATTCCATCTCCTGGCTTTCGGTCAAGATGGGAAAGATTACAAAAAGATTGGCGAAAAGAAAATTGACATGATTAAGGACCAATACAATTTTAACTGGTCTGAATGGGAAATCGGACAGTCTTACGGCAGGATGCTGTGGGATCAGAACACCGATGTCGAATCGCGTGAAAAGTCTCTCGGCATCATTTATAAAGCTGATAAGACAGCAATGGTATCGCCTGTGATGGGATTTGTATTTAACACGGAGCCGGTTAAAACCCAAATGGCCAACGTTGACGCGACTTTGAAAGAACTTCTATATGCGCTCGATTCGGGCACGGCAGATCCTGACAAATATTATGATGATTTCATAAAAAAATTGAAGAATGCCGGAGCCGACGATATTATCGCCGAGAAGCAGAAACAGATCAACGAATGGAAAAAGCTGAATGGCAAGTAAGCATAAAGCAAAGAATGACAAGCGCTAGCTTTTAGCGGGATTTATTAAGGGAGGGAAAGCAGGTTCAGAGCAGTTATGTGAATGATCCTCGCTTTCCCTTCTGCTTTGCGTAATGGTGAAGTTTCCGATTCTGGAACCAATTGAAAGCGTATCCATCCAAAAACTCGGCATCGGTGTTATGATCTTACTTTTTTTTAGAGGATCGCTGGCGATCCGCCATTTTGATGGTAAAACGTTGAAAAGAGGAATTGAGAATCGATTGGGAATTTATAAAAGGAGGAAAGAAAAGAATGGTAAATAAATTCAAAAAAATAACTTCAGTGGCTTTAGCAACAGCAATGATCGTCACATCGATGTTTGCTTTTCCCAATAATAAAGTAGCAGCGCAGCAAGTGGCGGGTAATGCCCCGTTTATTAACTCATGGTTGGTATCGGGTCCATTTGATTCGCCGGTAGTGGACAAAATTTATGGAACTGAAGTGGGGGAAACCGTAAAATACGCGCCGTTGGCATCAGAAATAACAGCATCATCGTCAACTCTTGCAGTAAACCCTGTTTCAAATTTAATTAATGGAAGCACAAGTAGTCAGTGGGTGACAGAAAATGATTTTGCACCATGGGTGAATCTGAAATGGAGGGAGCCTATTGCTATTAATGAAGTCAAAATAGCGCAATGGGGCGATTCGCGTCACATAAACAATTGGTACCATCTTACTTTCACTCTTGTAGACGGCAGCAAAATAGAATCCGGAAAGGTTGATAGTACATCTTCCAGCCCATCCGCACCAACCGTGTATGCTATGCAATCCGAGTTGAAGAATGTAGTTGAAGTGAAGGTTGAAATCGATAAAGGACGAACACCTTATCCAAACATCACCGGAATCTCAGAAATAGAGGTAAATAACAAGCCGGCAACCGGATCTAGTTCTGGCGCTGCTACGATCGCTCCCGCAATCGGCGATCCGTTAAGCTTGAATAACGAAAGTCATAAATGGGAATATTTCGATGATCGCATTTATAACAGAAACTACGATGATTATCAAGATCTATATGGTTATTATGCTGTGAAAAAAGGCATCGATACTAAAAACAAATATGTATACGCTCACACATACATATACAGCCCAGTAGAACAGCAAGCGTATTTTAATGTAGGCGCAAGCGGTTCATATCGACTTTATGTTAACGATAAGGCTGTAACGACACCGTCCACACCTGTTGAGGTGCAAAAGGATTTGACAAAACAAGCGATTCTGTTAAAACAGGGCTGGAATAAACTGATGATTCAAATCAAGCATACGTTTACAGAAGATGTTAATTCAAACAATGTCCCGACACCATTAGATCAAAATGTTGCTTACCTTGGTTTCTATGGAAGAGTCGCAGATCAAAATGGCAATAAAATAAGTGGACTTGTTCCTTCGGTTAAAGGCGAGGCTGCGGCTCTAGAAATTGTAACACAAGGACTATCAACCGAGGATGCCATTACAACTCCGCTTCCAACCCAAAATATGCCGGTTGGCTACAAGGAATGGCCGTATGTATGGAATAAATCGAAGGCCAGCAATAAATACGGTGTTGCGGCATCGGCATTTCAATTTATGGCGAGTGGGGGAGCACCTGGTTATACTTGGAGTATCGCAGAGGGCAAATTGCCTGATGGCTTGGCATTAAATGCTGATGGCACAATCGCAGACGGATTAGTGAATGGAAATGTCGATTTAAATAGCAGCAAAGGTATAATCAGTATTAACGCCGTACCAGGAGACTATAACTTTACTGTGCAAGTAACTGACAATAATGGGAATACGGCTAGAAAGAATATGACAATTACAGTAAAAGAACGTCCCAATAAATGGTTTGAAGAAGGGCGAGTGGGCGCTTTAAGTCATGCGATCCCCATTTACAGTTACTTTGTAGACCCGAATTTCTCTGCTGATTTATGGGCTGAAAGAGCAAAAGCTCAAGGGCATTCATTGGTATCGATTGAATCGGTACAACAAGCTTATTTCTGGCCGTCTAAATTCGCGGATCCAAAAAATGAAAGGCATATCTATCTTCCGAAGGATGCTAACGGTAAGGTAGTAGATGGGTTGAAACAGTTTGAACTGGCAGTAAAGCGTCATGGAATGAAGTTTGGGCTATATTATGGCGGCGGGGTACAAGTTTACACAACCGACCTCTTTGTGCAGAATGTGTCTGATTTGATTGAACGGTATGCGCCTGCGTATATTTATTTTGATGGGCCGCAAGGTATACCAAATCAAAATTTTGATGTTATATACAGCGTTATACGCAATTTTAGCGATGAAATTATCGTAAACTCCAATGCATGGGGGGCAGAGTATGGAGACCCTGATTTAAGAACCGAAGAAGCATCTGGAATTTACGCTAATGGCACTGCAAATCATCTTTTAAAACGTACGATTATGGAACCATGGAAAATGATACACACCAAAAATGCCTTATCTCCATATTACGGTAAACGAGATGACTACAGGCAAGTTGCCAAAGAAATGATTATGAATGCCGGCAGAGGCTATGTGGATAATAATGATCAGACGCCTGTAGATAGTCGCGGGCCCAATTGGAACTCCCCTGAGGAAATTGCGACAAGATATCCTAAAGCAGAGCAGGAATACATTGATGTGAGAGAAAGTTTTGTGAAATGGTTTGCACCTGCAGGAAAACCGGAAAGACATGAGTCTACAACGGGTACAATGCCATATTTCCTCTCAGGCTATGGCTACGAAGATGATGGAAAAGGCAATTATGAGAAATTTGCTTTAGCTAACAGTACTACAGGTCCGCAATGGGGATACGCAACGTATAGAGACAACAATGTTTATCTTCATATTATGAAAGGGCCTGACAGCAAAAAAGGGTTTGATTCTATTCCTGGAAAGTCTTTAACCATTCGTCCGATTAAAGATAAGGTGACATCCGTAACCTGGTTGAACGAGGATATTCCTGTCACTTCTTTTGTACAAAATGGAGATAGTCTGACCGTCAATCTTGCTAATGTCCAGGAGGATCAGATTGACACAATCATCAAGATTGTAACGGACAATTCTGAACGCAAATATAAGCTTACTAATGTCAAAGTAACGGGTGAGCAGTTGACACCTTCATCACTCCAAATAAACACTGAGGGATATATGACATTTCCGGCGCTTAAAGCCAAGCTTTCAGATTTAACCTACAATAGTGAGAATCCTGAAATAGCGGCAGTTAATGCGAATGGAATCGTAACTTCGGTATCAAACGGAACAACATCGATCACAGTTAGCGGAACTTATGAAGGTGTAACGAAACAGGATACATTAAAAGTAACAGCTAGAGACGGCAAAATTTATGTTGGGGAAAACATGATTGGCGCAACTTTACTCGTGGATGGAAAAGAAGCTTACGGCGAGGTTGGTACACTAGAAAAACTCAGCTATCAAATCGAAGGCAGATCATCGAAAGGCGGAGCAATAGGGCTTGATGCGGCACAAATTCAATGGCACGGCGGTGTTGTTGATTTAAAAGCGGGTGACAATTATAAGCCTGTATCGATCAGAGAAACAAATGGATTTACTTTCAACAAAAATGAAATTATAGCGCCTTTCGTAGAACAACCTACAAGGGGAGTCGTTTGGGCTGACGTAACGTTAGACGGCAAAACATTTACAACAAATAAAATATTCATGGACCTGTTGCCATACCAAAATCTTGCAGGAACCTCTGAAATTACAACTAGTCATAATCAAGAAGCAGTAAGTCGTTTAGTTGATGGAAAAACAATTGACGGCATTCATTTTGATCAATCCAAATGGTCGGTACCTGCAAATGAAAAGGCATGGATTCAGTTTAAGCTGCCGACAAAGACTCAGATTGCCAATATCAATCTTAACTTCAATTCTTTCGATCAAAAATATATCAATACGCCTAAAACAATAAAAATTCAAACTAGCGCTGATGGCGTGGCATGGACTGATGTCAAAACCGTTAACGGGCCGACGGGTACTGCTAATTTTGGATTCTATGACCAATACGCATTAAACACGGAAGCTCAATACGTTAAATTATTATTTGATGGCGGTTCAAACGGGTCAACGATGGATTTGCTTGAAGTGGCAATAAACGGATTGGATACGTCCAATTTATTTGATCGCTTCGAATATGAGTTTAAGCCGGTTGATGCTGCTACAGGTAAATATGACGTTAAGGCTTTTACGGGTGCGGGTGCACCGATTGATATGAAAGATGCGGTGATCACGGTAACAAGTGAAAACCAGGGCGTGATTACGGTGGGCGATTCAAACCTGCTGACCGCTGTTTCAAAAGGTATGGCAAAGATCCACATAAGAGTAACAATAGGCGGACGTTCTATTGAAGAGGTTACTTATCTTTTTGTTGATCAGTCAGGAAAATTAGTTGCGTCTCCCTATTTAAGTAAAATTGACTTAACTCTGAACAAAAATACAATTAAACTCAACAATCCAATCGTTGCCACAATAAATGGCTTATTAAGTACAGGAGAAAGCGCTGATTTATCAAGGGCTGCTGTAGAATATCAATTTAGCGATGCAAGGTTATCTGTTGTTGAAGGCAGCAATACGATTATTGCTAAAGGCGAACTTGGTACTGGGTTTAATGCAACTGTTGCTGCAAAGGTTACTTTAGACGGAGTGACCGTTATAAGCCGTCCTATGACATTAAATGTAGTTGTTAATACTGTTCCTCAGTCACAAATGACGGCAACGGCGACAAGTCAGGAAACGGCTGGCGACAACAACGCAGCCTCAATGGCGATTGACGGAAATCCAGGAACGATCTGGCATACAAAGTGGAATAAATCCGACGTTCTCCCCCAATCGATTACCTTAAACCTTGGAGGAACCTACAATATCAATAAAATCGCCTATTTGCCAAGGCAATCAGGAGGCAGCAACGGAATTATTACGGGCTATAACGTTTATGTAAGTACGAATGGAGTGAACTTTGCCAAGGTTGCAAGCGGAACTTGGGCAAACGACAGTTCGGAGAAATTCGCAACTTTTACACCTGCGAATGCATCCTATGTCAAGCTCGAAGCAACAGCGGGCGTCGGCGGTTATGCATCGGCTGCGGAGATTAATGTCTTCGAAGTGAAAGAATTTGTAAAGGAAATCGTGGATTACAAGTCGGTTACTATGGATACGAGCATAGGTGAAATACCATCACTGCCTGCACAGATCGAGGCTGTATACAACGATGGAACAACTGGATTAGTTGACGTTGCATGGGCCCCTATTGCTGTAGATATGGTAGCGAATGTGGGAGTTTTTACCGTTAACGGCACAGTCGAAGGAACGGCAATAAAAGCAAAAGCCGTCTACAGAGTAGCGGATAAACAACCGCCATTGACTACGGACAATGCGCCAAGCGGCTGGGCCAATCAAGATATTACGGTTATCTTAAGCGCAAGCGACATCGGCTCGGGAGTTGCCGATACCCATTACATTGTAGACGATGGCGCTGAGCAAACGGGAACCTCTGCCGTATTGTCGACAGAGGGACTTCATAAGCTTGTTTATTGGAGTGTAGACAAGGCAGGCAATGTGGAACAAGCGCATACGGTACCCACTAGCATTGACAAGACGGCTCCAGAGACTAAAGCAGCGTTAACGCCGTCTGTCTCGGATGGCTCCGCTGGATGGTATGTGCATCCGGTAACCGTTACTTTGAATGTTTATGACCAGTTGTCCGGTGTTGCCGGTACGATGTATAGTCTGGATGGCGGGACCACGTGGCAGCCTTACACATCACCGCTATCGTTTGATCAAGACGGGACGGTTGCCATCAGCTATCGTTCGACGGACAAAGCAGGAAATGTTGAAGTTGTAAAGAGTATCAGCTTCAACCACGATTCGACTGCTCCGGCAATCGCGGTGACCGTGCCTGGGGACGGTGAAATTTACGAGGATTCCGGGGATTTAACGCCTCAGATTGCTTTGACCGACAACTTGTCGGGAATCGACGGCAGCAAGACGACGGTGACGCTCGATACGTATTCTTTCCAGTTAGGAAAGACGATCCCGCTATATACTTTGTCGCTAGGTACACACACCCTTGTTGCCTCCTCCAGCGACTTGGCCGGCAATCAGGTGAGCATAACTGTTCATTTCCAGACGGTAGCCAGCATCAATTCCCTCAAGGCATTGGCAACACAGTTTACCAACAATAATGGGATTGATAATGCCGGAATTGCCAACAGCCTGCAGGCTAAATTGGAAAAAAACAACTTGAACAGCTTTGTGAATGAAGTGAACGCCCAAAGCGGGAAGCACATTGATGCCGAAGCAGCGAAATATCTGCTCAGGGATGCACAAGCTTTGTTAACCAACACATCCAGTGTTCAGAAATAAGTTTGAAATCGGAAAACTCCAAAACAACTGGATGCATGGAGAGTAGCAGTAAATAACGATATAAGTAGGGTTTACTCCGCGAAAGTGGAGTAAGCCCTGCTTTAAATTCCTTTGCCGGTATCCATAGTGAGTACCGCCCCTCCGGAATGTTTAAAATCTGTGCGATCTCTTTGCTCTGCTGATGCTGTTTGACAGCTATCCTTTGAAGGCAGAAATCCGATCAGCAAGACTTTTCGCGGACTCGCCTCTGAAGGAGGTTGCGATTGGAAAAATTTGAAAAAAAGTCAAAAATTCCACTAAGTTGTTGGATTTGAAGGCTTTTTTAGCTATTTTTTTGAAAAATCACTATTTTTAATAAGTGCCTTTAAAGAAATTGAAGGAATCTTTGATTTTTGTTGTTTCTTAAGTAAGGGTTCGAATAGTATGATCAGCGAACAACAACTGTGAGGGAGAATGCCTAATGAAAGATTTAACCTTACTGCAAAAACACTGCTCTTGAATACTGCGCAGAGAAATGATAATTAAGGAGATGTTAAAATGGCTTCGTTCACAATGGAAGGCAAACAGTTTATTTATAACGGCGAACCAATTCGAATCCTGTCAGGAGCAATGCATTATTTCAGAATTGTGCCTGAATATTGGAAAGACAGGTTGTTGAAATTAAAAGCTTGCGGTTTTAACACGGTCGAAACCTATGCAGCCTGGAATGTCCACGAACCGCAAGAAAGGCAGTTTAACTTTCAAGGCATCGCTGATGTTGAGCGTTTTGTTCAATTAGCCGGAGAATTGGGATTGCACGTCATTATTCGGCCGAGTCCGTATATTTGCGCGGAATGGGAATTTGGCGGGTTGCCCTATTGGCTCCTTAAGGACCCTTCCATGCAATTACGGTGTTGCTATAAGCCTTATTTGGATAAAATAGACGCCTATTACGACGAATTATTGGCAAGGCTTAAACCCCTTCTATGTACGAATGGCGGACCGATTATCGCCATGCAAATTGAAAATGAATACGGAAGTTATGGCACAGATAAAGAATATCTGGCGTATATAAGGCAAGCCATGATCAACCGTGGAATGGATGTGCTTCTGTTCACTTCGGATGGTTATGACGATTCCAATCTTCAAGGAGGTACGTTAATTCCGGACGTGTTCGCAACAGTCAATTTCGGATCGCAGCCTGAAGAAGCATTTGCCAAATTGCAGGAATATCAGCCGGACAATCCGCTCGTATGTATGGAATATTGGAATGGCTGGTTCGATTATTGGGGAGATGAACATCATCAGAGAGGTAATGACGATGTGGTGGACGTACTGGACCGGATGTTGAAATTGGGCGCTTCCGTTAATTTCTATATGTTCCACGGCGGTACGAATTTTGGTTTTTATAATGGAGCCGGTTTTTTAGGTAAATATGAACCGATCGCAACCAGTTATGATTATCACGCGATGTTGAATGAATCCGGAGATATTACGGACAAATACATCGCAGTTCGAGAATTGCTTTCCAAGTATGTGGATTTGGCGGATTTTGAAATTCCCTCTTCCATTCCAAAGAAACATTACGGCATTGTCCGCCTTACAGAACAAACGAGGTTATTTGATTCGTTTGATCAGTTGTCTTCTAGGGTGGCAAGTAAATGTCCAATAACGATGGAACAACTGGATCAGGATTACGGTTTTATTTTGTATATGACACAGATATCGGGTCCAAGGGCAAAGAATAAGCTCGTCCTTCAACAAGTGCGTGACAGGGCGCTCATTTTCCTGGATGGGATTTATCAGGGGACGGTTGAAAGAAATACACACGATCAGACAGTGGAAATCAAAGAGAATGATATTCTGGTAGAAATACCTCCCGAAGGCGCGACATTAAGTATTTTAGTGGAAAATATGGGTCGGATTAATTACGGTTATAGTTTGAAAGATCCAAAAGGGATTACAGAAGGGGTTCGTTTTGAGCGAGGGTTTTTGCACGATTGGAAAATTTACTCGCTTCCTCTTAACAATATATCGAAACTCGCGTTCGGGGACATGCAAGAAAATGTCTCATTTACGCCTACTTTTTATAAAGGCAAGTTTCATGTTGACGAGGTCGGGGACACGTTCTTGAAACTGGAAGGTTGGACGAAGGGGGTGGCTTACATTAACGGCTATAATCTCGGACGTTATTGGGACATTGGTCCGCAGAAAACGTTATATATCCCAGGACCGCTTCTGCGCGAGGGGGAAAATGAGTTAATCCTGTTCGAACTGCATGGCACCAACGATCCGATTGCCATTCTTCAAGACTTTGCTGAGTTAGGTTAGTTTGTTCGAAATTGTTTCGGCGACTAACGCAAGCGGAAGCGCCTATAACATTATTGGGGGGATTATCTTGAGAAAAATTACCGCAGTCCTTGTAGGTGCCGGCCAAAGAGGCGCTGGCGCATACGCATCTTATGCGCTCAAATATCCGGATCAAATTCAATTTGTCGCTGTTGCGGAGATTGATCCAGTACGAAGAAAGCAATTTATGCTTGAACACAATATTCCCGCTGAACGCGGCTTTGAAAGTTGGGAACAGTTATTAGCCAAGCCTAAGTTGGCTGATGCCATGCTTGTTTGCACTCAGGATCAGATGCACTTTATACCGGCATTCAAGGCACTGCAAAAAGGTTATCACGTTTTGCTTGAGAAACCGATGTCAAACGACCCAATAGAATGCATCATTTTAGGGGAAATCGCGGAGTCGCACCAGCGGATATTTTCGATCTGCCATGTGTTAAGATTTACAGATTTTTTCAAGACGATTAAAAAGCTGTTACAACAAGACCGCATCGGCAGATTAGTTACGATCCAGCATACGGAGAATGTTGAATATGCCCATTACGCTCATAGCTTTGTAAGAGGCAACTGGAGAAAATCCAAGGAATCCAGCCCGATGATCTTAGCTAAAAGCTGCCACGATATGGATATTATATTGTGGTTAGCCGATGCGAATTGTACAAAAATAGCTTCTTTCGGCTCTTTAACACACTTTCAGAAAGAGAATGCCCCTAAGGGTGCACCTAAAATGTGTCTGGACGGATGTCCCGTTCAAGGTGAATGCCCCTATTATGCGCCTAAAATTTACATGGAGCGGGATGATTGGACTAACAAAGTTTTCCGCACAGTCGTTAGTAACAATACAAGCGACGAAGGCGTGCTCCATGCTTTGAAGGAGGGGCCGTACGGCAGATGTGTGTACCATTGCGACAATGATGTCGTTGACCATCAGGTGGTCAATATGGAATTTGATAACGGGGTAACGGTTGCTTTTACGATGAGCGCATTTACATTTGAAGGCGGGAGATCGTTGAAGCTGATGGGATCTAACGGACAAATCAGAGCGGATATGGAACGGAACGAAATCGAAATCACGAGATTTTTGACAGGGGAAAAAGAGCTTATTCGCCTTGAGTCTCCGCAAGAGGGGCATGGCGGGGGAGACGAAGGCATTATGGAAGATTTCGTAAGGTTGTTACGTCAAGACGGTAATGAGGCGGGACTCACTTCAGCTCATGTGTCTGTCCAAAGCCACCTTATGGCCTTTGCAGCTGAGAAGTCCCGTTTGGAGAATTCTGTTGTCCAAATGGATGAATTCTATGAATCATTAAAACCGCTTAAGGAATAGTTTAGCTGAGGAAGAGGCTATTCAGTCGTATACACAAGAATAGAGGAATTAGATATGAAACGCGATGAAACGTTGTCCCGTCCGCTGGAGGAGGTTCTACCGGGCAAAGGAGGATTCGATAGAGAGTACGGGGATTACGAGTTCGGCGGTCATAAGAGTACAAGCCGGGTATCGCGCTACGCGGGAGAACAGAAGCTGCTGCTGTAAGCCTGGAACTATCAATGGTCACTGAATCGGAACCATGGCATCAGGTGGTCGCGCGGAGATGCCTCATGGGTCGGCATTGACCATGACCGCGGTTGTTATCCTCGGTTGGCAGAGTGTGCGACCTTCGATACGTTCCGTCTGCCCAAATTCGTTTACTATTTTTATCAAAGTCAACGAAGACAGGATATTGTTCATGCGCATGTAGAGAGTGGGCCGATGGTGTATATTAAGTGTGCAATAACCTACAGCCAGTGTATAAGCTGCAAAGATATTTTTCATCGTTATAGTCGCGAGGGGGAAGTATTTCGGTGTATCAATTGTAATTATCTGTTCTACCCGGCACTACACTATGCTCGCGGAACGTAGAGACCCTATTTTGCTCAAAACCGCTTATTTCCAGTTTTCGCGGAACTAGGGGCCGCTATTTCCTGCATTCGTGCTGTAAAAGCTGTGAAAACACCAAAATAGCGCTCCCCTCTTAGAACAGCGGTGAGCCCCACATCCCTCCCCATGCTCAAAACGTATGGGTTTATACGAAAAAGGACCGTCAGGAATCTTCCTGACGGTTTTTTTAAACAATAAGAATGTTTAAGTTCTTCACAGACCTTGGGACGGCATTTTTGGCAATAGGTAGTATTGACATTTCTAAAGGAATAATTTATTGTGTGTATATACCCACATAAAGAC
The DNA here is from genome assembly GCF_001429545.1 of Paenibacillus sp. Soil787. Lineage (GTDB taxonomy): Bacteria > Bacillota > Bacilli > Paenibacillales > NBRC-103111 > Paenibacillus_E. Next base: position 49,464 of record NZ_LMSP01000003.1, on the reverse strand, counting down.
ACATAAAACAACAAAAACGCAAAATTATTAGGTTTTCTCTAGCGCTTGGATGAGATACCCGTACCGAGATATGGGTATCGATCCCTAAATGTTCAAATATAGAAAGAAAGAGGATGATAAAAATGTAAGCGCTTAAAAGCGAGCATTCGATAGCTGATACAAGGATCAGATTCAAGATCACAGAATAACCAAATTAGGGGGAAATTCAACGTGAAAAAACATCTTTCATGGAAAGCAGTTCTATTAATCAGCACGATTGCTCTGGGGATTACCGCATGCGGCTCCGGGCAAGGCTCCGCTCCTATCGCAACGAATAGTCCAGATCCGGCAAAAGAACAGACGCTGGAAGAGATAGTAAATCTGGCCAAACAAGAAGGTAAGGTCGTCAGCGTCGGGATGCCCGATGATTGGGCCAATTGGATAGAAACTTGGGGCGATATTAAAACCAAATACGGTTTATCCCATACCGATACCGATTTAACTAGTTCGGAGGAAATCGCCAAATTTGACGCTGAAAAGAATAATCCTACGGCGGATATCGGAGATGTTGGCATAGCATTCGGAAAGATTGCAAAGGAAAAAGGAGTGACCATGCCGTATAAAACCTCCTACTGGAATGATATTCCGGAATGGGCGAAGGATAAGGACGGGCACTATTTGGTTGATTATCAAGGTACGATCGCGGTGCTTATTGATAAATCACAGGTGAAAAATCCGCCTAAAACATGGGAGGATATTGAAAAAGGAGATTATAAAGTACAGATCTCAGATGTAACCAAATCATCGCAAGCTCAGATGGGTGTATTGGCGTCTGCCATTGCGCATGGAGGAAATGAGGGCAACATTGAACCAGGTTTGAGCTTTTTTTCGAAATTGGCCAAGCAGAACAGATTAGTTGCCAAAGATCCGACCAAAGCCGCTCTGGAAAAGGGTGAGATACCTATTGCGATACTTTGGGATTTTGTGGCTTTGGGCTTTAAAGACCAGATCGATCCCAATCGCTTTGAAGTGAACATTATGCAAGAAGGAAGCGTCATTGGCGGTTATACCACTATAATTAACAAGTATGCGCCTCATCCGAATGCCGCAAAGCTTGCTCGCGAATTTATTTTGAGTGACGAAGGGCAGATCAACCTGGCCAAAGGCTTTGCCCGTCCAATTCGCGATAACGTCAAATTGCCGGAAGAAATCGCCAAGAAGATGATTCCAAAAGAACAGTATAGAAATGCGAAGCCGATCACGGATTATAAATTATGGGATGAAACATCCAAAAAAATTCCGCAATTGTGGCAAGAACAAGTACTGGTTCATATCAAGTAAAAACCTAATATGGCGACCTGGCGCTGGATCATCCGGTCCAGGTCGATGATTCGGTAAGAATTTCCGAAGCTGCATGCAAAAGTGAGGGTTGTCCGAATGAAGTCTAGAATAACGCTATTTGCCATCACTGCGCTGCTGCCGTTTGCGCTGCTGATTATTGGTTTCGAGTTGCTGCCATTGTTAGCCATGGTACGTGACAGCTTTCTTGCTGACGATGGTATCACGTTTACGTTCATGCAGTATAAACTTGCTTTAACCAATCCTTATTATACGCGAGGAATGAGCAATAGCTTGATCATTTCTGTATATTCCAGTCTTATTGGTATGGTCATCGCGCTCTGCGCTTCGTATTCCATCACGCGAATGCCCAAGAAAATCCAGTCCGGATTGATTACGTTCTCCAATTTAACGTCCAATTTTTCGGGTGTGCCGCTTGCGTTCGCATTTATTATATTGCTCGGTAACAGCGGACTTTTTACACTCCTATTTAAAGATTGGGGATGGGACCTCGCGAAGTCGTTCGAACTGTACAGTTGGAGCGGGTTAGTGGCCGTATATGTTTATTTCCAAGTCCCTTTAGCAATCCTGCTGCTTTATCCTGCTTACTCCGGTATTCATAAGAATTGGCGTGAATCTTCCGCCTTGCTTGGGGCGTCATCCCTGCAATTTTGGCTGCGTATCGGATTACCCGTTATCACTCCCAGCATAGTTGGAACATTCAGCATCCTGTTAGCGAATGCCATGGGTGCATATGCAACGGCATATGCTTTAGTAGGAGGCAGCTATAATTTGCTTCCGATTCGAATCGGGTCCCTCGTCGCAGGGGATGTAGCCACACGACCGCAATTGGGGAGCGCTTTGGCTGTGATTCTAGGATTGATGATGATCGCGGCGATGTGGCTCAATGAACGCATGATGCGGCGGTTTAGGAGAGATTTACAATGAAGAAAAAGTGGATTCATATACTGATTATTTCTGCAACTATTCTGTATCTCTTCTTGCCCTTGGCGGCAACGTTTTTGTACTCAATCGCCAAAGAATGGCACCATACAATCATTCCGGTTTCTTATACGATGAATTGGTACGTGGATCTGTTTACGGATTTCCGATTTTTACAAGCAGTCGGCCGAACACTCCTGGTATCTTCAGTTGCTATCCTGTTAAGCGTGGTTACCGTATCGATCGCCGTGTTTGTCGTGTTCATGTATGTGCCCAAAATGGAACGTTTGCTGCAAGCTCTTGTGATGATTCCCTTCGCGGTTCCGGGTGTTGTCGCAGCCGTAGGATTGATCAAAGTATACTCTAGCGGTCCGCTTGTTTTGTCCGGGACAATCTGGATCCTGATTGGAGCGTATTACGTTCTGGTTCTTCCCTATATGTACCAAGGTATCCGAAACAATTTGCGGACGATTGACGCCAGAAAGCTCATGGAAGCCGCTGAAGTGCTTGGAGCGAGTAAAATCAAGGGATTCGCGTTTGTCGTACTGCCCAACATGGTAAACGGACTTCTTGTTTCCGCTCTATTATCGTTCTCGATCTTAATCGGCGAGTTCGTTATGGCTAATTTTCTTATTGGTGGATATTATGAAACGATTCAAATTTATTTGTTGCGACGCTTGAATGAGAACGGGCATCTGGCTAGTAGCATTGTCATATCGTACTTCCTGATGGTGTTGTTGATTTCTTGGATGACGCTGAAATTAGGAAGACGGTTCCAAAAGAAAGAAGAGATCAAGGAGAATGTGACATGAGCTATGTTCAAATCGATCAAGCATTTAAGCAATATGCGGGTTCTACTGTATTACAGGAAGTATCTCTCACCATTGAAAAAGGAGAGCTGGTTACCTTGCTGGGCCCGAGCGGCTGCGGCAAAAGCACGCTTTTGCGAAGCATAGCCGGCTTGGAAGTGCTGGATGCGGGGACGATCCTTGTAAACGGGAATAACATTTCCTTGTTGTCGCCGCAGCGCAGAAATGTGGGCATGGTTTTTCAATCCTATGCTTTGTTTCCCAATATGACCGTATTCGAAAACGTTGCATTCGGACTGAAAATGCGAAAAATGGGGCGTAAAGAGATTACCGATAAGGTGAATCATGTGATCGGGTTGGTTCATATGTCTGATAAAGCAGCCTCATATCCGCATCAACTTTCCGGAGGCCAGCAGCAGCGTGTGGCTCTTGCCCGAGCGCTGGTTACGGAACCTGATATTTTGCTCTTGGATGAACCGCTTAGCGCGCTCGATGCGAAAATTAGGAAAAGCTTGCAAACCGAATTACGCAATATTCAGCGGCAGCTCAAGATGACGATGATTTTCGTCACTCATGACCAGGAAGAAGCTATGACGATTTCAGATCGCATTTTTATTATGAACGGCGGAAAGATTGTTCAACAAGGTAAACCAGAGGAGATTTATGCCTCGCCTGAAAATGACTTTGTTGCGCGGTTTATCGGCAGCTATAACGTATTTACGGATCAGGATATTGTTAAATTATCGGGACATTGGTTAAAGTCCGGAACTTATGCAGTCCGTCCGGAAGTTATCGAGCTGCACTTGAACGATGCCGAGAAGCAAGAACCGGGACTATGGCTTGCAGGAGGTGCCGTCCAGAGTATGACCATTCGCGGGAATGTACGCCGTTACTTGATTCAGGCGCAGGATATAACCTTAACCGTTGATGAATTGAATGTTCCTCACAAACCCGTATTGGCCGAGGGACAGTTCATCCGCGTTTGGATTCCGGAAACAGAATGTATTTTATTAAAGTGAGGTGAAAGAGTTGTCGTCTATATTGGCGGAAGAACGTAAAAATGCTATTTTAGAGCGGTTACAGACACACGGAAGGGTGAATGCAGCCGATCTGGCCCAACTTTTTGATGTATCCATGGAAACGATCCGTCGTGATTTTGACATGCTGGAAAAGGATGGATTGTTGAAGCGTTTGCATGGCGGAGCCGTTAAAATCCAAACCCAGATGGAAGAACTTCCTTTTTACCAGCGAAGAAATGTATACCTTGAAGAAAAGAAGAGAGTGGCTAAAAGAGCCTCCCAATTGGTCAATGACGGAGATACAATCATCATGGGCGGAGGAACCACGATCCTTGAAATGGCGAGTTCCCTTCGCAACGTAAATAAAGTAACCATTTTGACGAATTCGGTGCCGACGGCCCATACATTAATGGATTCCTTAAACCAAGGTTTGTTCCAAGGCAAAGTGATCTTGCTTGGGGGCGAAATGAATGCGGAAAACTATTCGACAAGCGGGACCGTATGCGAAAAAATGATAGATTCATTTCGCGTGAGCAAAGCGTTCATTTCACCAGGGGGGATCTCGCTTTCAGGTATTATGGAATATACCCTGGATGATTCCTCGATTTCCGCGAAGATGATTCAGGTAGCTAAAGAAACGATCATTCTCGTGGATCATTCCAAGATCGGCGTGGAAACTTTATGCAAAGTTTCGGGTATGGATCAAATTAACGCTATCGTTTGTGATCAGAATGCTCCGCAGTCTTGGAAACCTAATCTGCAAAATATAGATTGGATCACAGCAAGCGAGGAATAATCCATACGGTTATTCATTATTGGCAACAAAGAGAAATTAGGATGGTGAGAGCACTGAAACAGATCAAAGGCATTTTATTTGATAAGGACGGAACGTTGGTCGACTTCCATTCCAGTTGGGTACAGGTAGCTACACAAATGATCGGTCGTCTTCTGGTTGACTTGGGTTTAAGCGAAGATTCGGCAGCGCGGGAAAGCTTGCTAGACGCTATCGGTTTGCACGGAAACGCGGTTGACCCGAGGGGGATTCTTGCGAGCGGTACCACCCAAGACATGTCTGATGCATTTGTTCATGTACTGCAGGACAAACAAGCAGATCCGGAGAAGCTGGCAGGTTTAAAAGATTGGATGGTCGAGGAACTTTATATGTTGACCAAGTCCAATAGAGAGCATATAAAGCCTGCCGCGGATTTACCCCGTTTACTGAAACAGCTTCGCGGGCACGGCTTAAAAATAGGCGTGGCAACGGCTGACGATCAGGAGTCGACGTTGTTTTTTCTGAAAAAAATGGGTATAGCCCCTTATTTTGATTTCATCGGCACATCGGATTTCTATGAGAAAAAACCGAGCCCAAGCATGCTTCAGGCATTTTGCGAGGTGGGTGGTATCCTTGTCGAAGAGGTAGCCGTTGTAGGGGATACCGTCGTGGATCTGCAATTTGCCAAAAACGGTTCTGCAGGCTTGGCAATCGGCGTTCTCTCTGGCGTAAGCGGATCATCCGAGCTGAAAGAGTTGTCTACTATTTTGTTGCCATCCGTTGGTGACATCGTTATGGAGAACGGTCGTTTGGTCTGGGAACGTGACGACAAACATTGAAATCAAAGGAATGATGGACTATGCCTCTTGCATTTGATCCGAAAGTTTGGCAGATCGATTACTTAGAATTAACGATTCGGTTGATTCTAGCCCTAATTCTGGGGGGATTGATTGGATTAGAGCGAGAGTTTGGTGGGCACCCGGCAGGGCTTCGAACGCATATCCTTGTTTGCTTGGGGGCCGCGGTTATCGTTTTGTTGTCGATGTATGGATTTTCCCAATTTGCCCAGGAGCCTAACGTAAGAATGGACCCATCCCGTTTGGCGGCTCAAGTCATAAGCGGCATTGGATTTCTTGGTGCAGGCACCATTATGAGAACTGGCTTGGGCATATCGGGTTTGACGACGGCTGCATCGCTTTGGGTCGTTGCATCGATCGGCCTGGCGATCGGCGCCGGATTTTATTACGGGGCGATACTCACGACCGTACTTGTGCTCATCAGCCTGTTATTCCTGAATAAATTAGAAAAAACATTTGTCAAGGCTAAACTCCATAGGCACATTCTACTCAAAATTCAGGAAGATTCGTCCAACTTAAATCATATCGTTACCAAATTAAACAAATATAGCATCCAAATCCATAAGCTAACGATCGAGAATAATGATGGTCTGCAATCGCCCAACAATTGCAGTTATCTCTTTATGCGGATGAGGGTGGTTGTAAGAAAACCAGGACGGTTTGAAGAAGCGTTGATCGCCCTCTCAACGATTGATGGTGTTCTGGGCGTTGAGACCGGCGGAGATTCATTATGAAAGCGGCAGGTATGCTGCCATTGGAGGAGAAGTCATGAAAATCGGATTGGAAACCGAAAGCTTTCACTTGCAGTTTATTTCCGGTCGGATGGATATCTTTCAATTTATCCGCAAAACAGCCGAATTGGGATTAGACGGAGTCATGATCAATATTGTTCGGTGGCCGGGATTACCCGGGTGGGGGACTCTCGAATCTTTCGAACCGGAATATTTAATGAGAGTAAGAGATGAAATTCGGAAATACGGATTTTTTGCCGAAATCGATACGAACGGGACAGACCCGGGGCATTTAACTCAAGTCATCGAAGCTGCTCATCAAATAGGGGCGGATGTCATTCGGACTTATTGTTGTTTTGGCAAATATGACGCCGAAAGATTGAGAAGAGCGCCTGAAGATATTAAACGGCTTGTCCCTTTATTGAAAAAATATCGAATCAGGCTGGCCGTAGAAAACCATGAGGAAGAGATAACGGATGAGATTATTCAAATCATTAAAGAAGTGGGCAGTCCTTGGGTAGGTGCGCATTGCGATATCGGAAACGGGATGATGGCATGGGAAGATCCGGTGGAGGCTGTCCGCAAATTGGCACCTTACGCAAACACCACTCATTTTAAAGATCATATCGTCGTTCATGACGGTGAAGATTACAGAGTATGCGGAGTTCCGGCAGGAACAGGGAATATCGATTTGGAACAATGCTTCAAGATTCTTGTCGAGGAATCAACCTTAACCCGAATCAATGTGGAAATGTGCTTTCCTTACGCCATATTTTTCAAAAGAGAACCGGGAACTGGCGGCGTATTTCAAGTCGGCGAAGGAGCATTTAAAGTTGAAAGGCCACCTTATGAATTAGATATCATTAAACCGCTGGATTATTATTATCCTCCGGCACATCTTATGGATAAAATGATTGAAGATCAAGAAAAAGGTGTGGAACAATCCGTTAAGTATACACTGGCATTAAGAGATAAATATTGCCGATATTAATTCTGAACCGCGGGCAAAGGTTTACCTCAAAAAGGAATTATATTAAAAAAGTAGCTTGTTGTGAATATTAAATATGTGCTGTTTTCCAGTACAAATAAATATTGAAAAAGGAGTCCCAAATGACTACACAACAATCGAATCAAGCAAACAATCAAGCTAGTAATGCAGTATCACAGTCTCAACCAGCTAGCAATCAAGCAGCCACCTCAGCTAAAAATGAAGCAACACAAGCTCAAACTACTGGTTCTACGACTATTTCTGAGCAAGAGCAAGAAAAGGAATAAGAGAATTCGGTGAATTCCCTGAAGTCCGCATAAAAAAGCCAAAAAGCTACCGGGGTTTAGTTGGTGGATGTCGGATGAAACGAACATTGTTATAATCAAGTCCGCGTAAATCGCGGGCTTTTTTAGCGTGCGCCTCACAACAGTCTGGAGGATAAAACTTGGATGAGTATGCGCGAGAGAAAAAAAACTACGACTGACCAATCAACATACAGCTGTTGAAATAACGGCGCTGAAGTCCGTAAGCTCGGAATCATCGCTCCAAATAGGCAGCTATCAATTTATATACAAACAAAAAAAAGCGCGCTCCGAAAAAATCGGAATGCCTTTTTGATGATGATCACTTAATGTCCACGATAGCCTAGTTGAGCTGATAAATCTCTTGTTGTCGATAATACATTTTCAATAAATTTGTCGCGCATAGGGAGAACCCGGTCCGATGGACCGACGATACTGATCGACGCATTCACGGCTCCGTTCGATTCATAAATCGGCGCCGCAACTCCGGTAACCCCTTCGTTTTTGAGATTCGAACTTGTTTCATAACCATTCTTACGAATTGCTTCTAGACGCTCTTCAATTTCCGAAGGGCTATTCATCGAATATGGTGTATACATCTGGATATGACCACCAAGAACGCTTTTGATCAGGGAATTATCTTGAAAAGCCAAAATGACCCTGGAGGCCGATGAAGCGTAAAGGGGGAAACGTTGGAACGTTTCGACGTTGAATCTGATCGGATGAGGCGAGTCTATTTTATATACATAAATTGCATCGTGATCTTCTCGAACGCAGAGACTGACAAGCTCTTGCGTCGTTGACGCAAGGTTGTGCAGATACGGCTTGGCGAAATCCGTTATATTATGATTGCGAAGCACTTTATTACCAAGCTCAAGCAGCGTGTAGCCAAGCGAGTATTGTTTATTGACAGGATTCCTCTTAATGAATCCTTCGCTTTCCAGCGTCATGAGCAACTTGTGAACAGCACCCTTTGAAAGCTTGAGCTGCCGGCTTAATTCACTGACGCCCAGCTCTTTTTCCGAATCGAGAAACGTTTTAAGCAGCCTGCAGCTGTTCTTAACGGAAGAAAGGTGATTGTCCATCGCATTCATCGCTCCTTATTGGACATACGTTTGTGGTGCATAGTTTACCATAAACCTTTATTTTTTCCTAGTTGTAGCGCAGTGTGATGAATGAAAATGAGAAGAAATAGGTAAAAAAATGGTTGCAAGTAAATGCAGTATCATGTTAGTATTTTTTTAGGTTCACATATAGGAATCAGTGTTCACATATAGAGAACAATGTAAGATTAACGAGGAGGGTTTATTCGTATGAAGAATTTAGGCGTACTTATTTCCATCACAGCACTATCTGGGCGTTGATTTCTGGATGCGCTTCCAACACGGATAAATGAAAAAAATCAAGGTACGGGAGGACACAACGTAATGGAACAATCAACTATGAAAGAGACGACTCAAGAGAAAAAAGCGAAAAAAAGGAGATTTGCTCAGCCTGACGCTTACGTTCTACTATTTTTTGTTGCATTGATCTGCGCTATTGCTACCTACATTTTACCAGCGGGAGTCTTCAAGACGGTAAAAAAAGGAGATATCACCGTAACGGTTCCGGGAAGCTATCATGCCGTTGCTGCAAATCATACTAGTTTCGTAGACTTCTTTACCGCGATCCAAACTGGAATGGTTAAAGGCGCACCACTTATTTTCCTTATTCTTTTTACCAGCGGTGCTTTAGCTGTAATTGAGAAATCAGGCGCGATCGATGCGTTTCTGAAGTCGACGATTACTCGATTCAGTAATCGGTTGCTGCTTTTAATCATCCCTGTAGGTTTGGTATTTTCTGTTTTAGGAACGACCGGGATTGTTGTCAATTCTGTCATTGCCTTTATTCCTTTAGGATTAGTCATTGCACGAGGATTAAAGCTGGATCCCGTTTTCGGTGCTGCACTTATCTATCTAGGAACCTATGCCGGATGGAATGTACCAGTGTTTGCCCCTCAAACGCTTGGGCTGTCCCAGCGTATAGCGGAACTTCCGCTTTTCTCTGGTATCGGTTATCGGATAGTGATATATGTAACGATTCTAGTTGTTACGCTTCTCTATATTTACTGGTATGCGCGCAAAATTCGAAAAGATCCAACGAAAAGTATCCTGGGCACAGACTGGCTCAGTGATACGGTCAAAGGCAATGATGCTGGATTAGACAGTAAAACAACCGTTACCCTACAGCAAAAATTCATATTATCGTTTGCGGGATTATCCCTTCTGGGTTTTATGATTTTCTCCCAAAAATTTAAATGGACAGAAAACGAAATGGCCGGTCTCTTTATTTTTATTGCCATCGGCTGCGGTATGATCGCAAGAATGCGTGCAAATGAAATCGCCACCACGTTCATTCATGGCTGTAAGCAAATGGTCTATGGAGCTCTAATTGTGGGCATGGCCAGAGCAGTGGGCATCATCCTGGATGATGCCAAAATTTTGGATACCATCATTAATGCGCTCGCGGCAGTGTTAGCTCCGTTGTCCCCTATGACGGCTTCGATTGGAATGTTTTTCGGAAGTGCTGCTCTTCACTTTTTGATCTCTTCCGGTTCAGGGGAATCTACAGTATTAATGCCTATTCTTGTTCCTTTGGCCGATTTGTTGCATATTACGCGCCAAGTAGCTGTCCAGGCTGTCATGTTTGGGGAAGGATTCGTCAATACGATCAACCCGACATCCGGTGTAATGATGGGTGTACTCGCGACGAGCGGCATCTCCTATGGAAAATGGCTGAAATTCATGCTTCCATTAACGGCTGTTTGGTTTATTCTCGGAATTATTTTCATCATTGTCGGTGTGATGATGAACTGGGGACCTTTCTAATTACTCACAACAAGGGGACTTTACTAGATGGATAAAGTATTAGAATATTTAAAACAACACCAGGAAGAGATGCTGGAGGATCTAAAAACGCTTGTGCTGGCCGAATCTCCCACTCGTTCGAAAGAACGCGTAGATCAATGTGGAGTAGAAATTCAAAATCTTTTTAAGAAGCACCTTCACCTTGATTCGGAAGTGATTCCTCAAGAGCATGCGGGGAACCATCTGCGATTTCATTATGGAACGGGCGATGAGCAAATCTTAATCCTAGGGCATTTTGACACGGTTTGGGATCTGGGAAGACTGTCTTACCGGGTGGAAGGAAACAGAGCGTATGGACCGGGCATCTTGGATATGAAGGCGGGAATCATCCAAGCTCTGTGGGCGGTTAAAGCTTGCCGTGAGCTAGAGATTTCCTTAAATAAGAGAATTGTTTTATTATGCACCAGTGATGAAGAGGTAGGAAGCAGTTCGTCCCGGGAACTGATCGAGCGGGAAGCTGCACAGAGCCGGGTTGTGCTCGTTCCGGAACCGGCAGCGGCGCGGACAGGTGCACTGAAAACGTCCCGCAAGGGGGTTGGCCGATTTGGAATCAAGATCATGGGAAAGGCAGCGCATGCGGGGAATCATCATCAGGATGGAATCAGCGCGGTACAGGAAATGGCTCATCTCATTTTATTCCTGCATTCGCTCACCGACTATGAGTTGGGGACAACACTAAATGTAGGCGTGGTACGAGGAGGAAGCACAGAAAATGTGGTAGCTGAACAGGCGGAACTGGGTGTGGATCTGCGAATAAGCCAAATTAGCGAGGGAGAACGGATTTCGAAAATCATTTATGGGTTGAAGCCGCATTCAGAAGGAATTACCCTGCACGTTTCCGGGGGAGTCAACCGCCCGCCGATGGAAAGATCAGTGGGGAATGAAAAGTTGTTCCGTTTAGCCGCTGCATGCTCATCTGAATTAGGGTTTTCCTTGACAGAGGAAGCCGCGGGTGGGGGGAGTGATGGGAATTTCACAACCGCTTTAGGCATTCCGACATTGGACGGGTTGGGCGCTGTGGGTGAAGGCATCCATGCTGAAAACGAACATGTTGAAATCGACCAACTTCCTGTTAGGGCTGCACTGATGGCGGGTCTTCTTCGCAAACTATGATTATACAATAACAATGCAAGTGCCGTGGGGTGCTTGCATTGTTTTTGGGTTAGTTAATTTTACATAAAAGTAAAGGGGCGATCTCCAATAGATACCAATAAACCATCATGCTGCTCAGCAAGTCGTAGCGCTATTCATCAAACTGACGCAAGTCCAAAGCGTTTAGTGGATCTTTCACAGGCACAAGCAACGTCAAATTGCCAAAATGAAAATATGATTTATATACCAGGTGGGAAGTTTTTAATGGGGACTGATGATCAAGAAGGATTCCCATCTGATGGTGAGGGGCCTGTCAGAGAAATTTCTGTTAACCCTTTTTACATTGATGTTACGACGATAACGAATGAAGAATTCAAGAGATTTGTTGATGATACAGGCTTTCAAACAGAAGCTGAAACCTTTGGTTGGTCCTATGTTTTTCATCTTTTTGTTTCTGAAATAACTGCAGTGCAAGTAAAAAAATCGGCACAACAAACACCATGGTGGTGGGTGGTTCATGGTGCTGACTGGCTTCATCCCGAAGGTCCTGATTCAGGGATCCAAGATCGGATGGACCATCCGGTCATCCATGTATCCTGGAATGATGCATTTGCGTATTGCCGATGGGCTGGGAAAAGACTATTAACAGAGGCTGAATGGGAGTTTGCTGCTCGCGGCGGACTGGTGCAGAAGAGATACCCTTGGGGTGATATATTGAAGCCAGGCGGACGGCATATGTGTAATATTTGGCAAGGAAAGTTCCCAGAGAAAAATCATGCTAGTGATGGGTATGCGGGCACCGCGCCTGCCAGATCCTTTGAACGAAACGGATACGGTCTTTACAATGTAGCTGGTAATGTATGGGAATGGTGCTCGGATTGGTTTAGCCCTACCTATCATATCAATGGCGCAAAGGATAACCCCACTGGCCCTCCAGCTGGAGACAACAGGGTTCTAAGGGGAGGTTCGTACTTGTGCCATGCCTCCTATTGCAATCGATATCGTGTGGCGGCACGGAGTAAGAATACACCTGACAGTTCTGCGGGAAATATAGGTTTTCGTTGTGCTGCTGATGCTTAGCATAGTTAAATTACAATTTATTGGGTATTTGTTATACTTTTTTTTTCTTGCAAACAACCCAAAAAACTATAATAAATGCAAATGAAATTCTATTTTTTTTCTGGATGTAAGCGCTATAATTATTGGTGTTGCTGATAATTCTACAAGGGAGAGTGGACTGTAATTAAGCGGAAGCGGTGCCTGATATCAATAATTTATTGTATGGACACCAATGTTTGCAAGCATCTTAAGAAGGAGGAATAACAAATTGGGAAATCGGATTCTTTCTCGGGTTCTGCTGGTCGCCATGTTAGCTGGGATGTTGAATGGAATGTTTGTGTCCAAGGCATCTGCTGCTATAGATGCAAGTTTGTTGTTATGGTACAAATTTAGTGAGGGAAGCGGTTCAGTAGTAGCTGATTCATCGGGCAACGGCCACGGCGGTACTTTGAACGGAACCTACAATTGGACAAACGGACCGGATGGATCCGGTGCAATTTCTTTGGATGGAAGCAGCGGCTTCGTGCAAATGCCAAATTCAATTCTGAGTGGGCTAACAAGTATTACAGTGGCAACTAATGTATACGTTGACAATGTGAACGCCAACCCATCTTGGATCTTCACTTTCGGCTCTTCGACAAATCCTGGCAGCGATGCGAATGCCCACTATCTTGGTTTCTTGTTGGGTTCAGCTAATTACAGAACGATGCTTACAACAACTCATTGGGTAAATGAACAAAGTACAAGCGTATCGGCGCCATTCCCTAAAGGGGCATGGAAGCACGTTGCCTATACTCAAACCGGTACAATAGGAACTCTGTACGTAGATGGGGTTCAGGTAGCTCAAAATTCCAATGTAGCTTATACGCCAGCTCAGATGGAGTCCACGATCGCAAACTATATTGGCAAACCGGCCTATACACTTGATAAATATTTCAAAGGGAAAATATCGGATTTTCGGCTCTACAACCGCGCTTTAAGTGCCTCCGAAGTCCAAGGTTTGGCCAGCGGCAGTGACATGGGCAGTGTTGCCCAGGATAAGGCAGCTTTGTCATTAGGTGATACTAGTGGGCTAATCAGTAATCTGACATTGCCCTCAACCGGCACATATGGAAGTACCCTTACATGGAGTTCTAGTGACGTTAGCGTAATCACGAATACAGGTGTGATCACTCCTGGCTCTGTAGACAAAACGGCCATACTTACAGCAACCATCACGAAAGGAGCAGCTTCGGATACTAAAACCTTCAATGTCCTCGTGAAAAACAATATAACTGCTGCTAACCAATTGCTAGTAGATGAGGCAGCCAAAATAGCCATACCTGATGCAAAGGCTGTTCGCGGTAATATTACTTTACCAACGACGAGTAGTAGCGGGGTGACAATTGCATGGACAAGTGACAGACCTGATGTAATCAATACAAATGAAATCACCAATGTTAATTATGACAATACACCTCCGGGTGTTGTAACAAGACAAACTACCGATACACCGGTAAATTTAACAGCAACCCTCTCTTATAATGGCCAAACTTATCAGAAGACTATACCTGTTACCGTAAAAGCAAAACCGAAGACATTAACTGCTTCGGATATGAAAGCCTATATGTTCGCTTATTTTACTGGTGAAAGTTCCACAGGCGAACAAACTTATTTTGCAACCAGCAAAGACGGCTTGAACTGGCAAGACTTGAATGATTTAAACCCTGTATTGACTTCAGACGTAGGGACAAAGGGAGTTCGTGACCAATACATTTTCCGTTCGGCTGAAGGTGATAAATTCTACATGCTAGCAACAGATTTAAGAATTGCGAGTGGAGCAGGTTGGGGTGCAGCCTCAACGGCAGGGAGCAAGAACCTCGTTATTTGGGAATCAACGGATTTAGTCAACTGGTCCAGTCCAAGACTGATCAATATTGGACTTCCTAATTCCGGATTTACATGGGCCCCTGAGGCGATTTATGACGATAAGACTGGTGAATATGTGCTGTATTGGGCTTCAAACCCGATGAATGCAAGTGGAACTTTTGATACGCCGAATGTTTATTATGTGAAGACAAGGGATTTCCAAACTTTCTCACAACCGACCTTATATATTCATCGGACGGGAACCAAGGGAATAATAGATGCAGATATTCTTAAAACAGATAGCACATATAACTATCACCGCGTTTCAGTTTCAGATGGTCAGATCTTGATTGAAGGAAGCAATCAATTACTTCATAGTACGTGGGATGTAATTGGAACGCTTCAATCTGTAGGAAAGACCAATAGCGATGTGGAAGCGCCTCAAATCATTAAGTTCAATGACAGGAATGAATATGCCATCATTGCGGACCAGTATGCGACAGGAAAAGGTTATCTTCCCGTACTAACGAATGATCTATCCGCCCCGTCGACGTATCATATACCGGATTCTTCTCAATACTGGTTTGGCGTTAATTTGAAGAGACACGGCGAAGTAATGAGTGTCACCCAAGATGAATACGATGCTGTGATGGCAAAATGGGGAGATGTGCCGAATAAGCCTAATGAACAGCTGCAGCAAAATCCTATTCTGGCATACAACTTTGATGAAACCAGCACGAACGGTACGATAAAAGATATTTCGGGTAACAATTATACGGGTACTTTAAACGGTAATGCGAAATATGTGACTGACTCAGAGAAGAATTCGCAAGTGTTGTATTTGGACGGAACAAATGGCACGTTCGCAGCCTTGCCGAAAGGGTTCTTTGACGGCAGAGATACGGTGTCCATCTCGATGGACGTGAAGCCGGTGAACGCTTCCGGCAATTTCTTTACTTTCGGAATTGGCAAGAGCACGACGAAATACATGTTCTTGAAAACGATGGATACCCAAATTCGTAATGCCATTACCATGGGATCCTATTGGAGTGAGGAAGAGGCTAAACAGGCAACAAGCTCAATAGCAAACAAGTGGATAAATATCAAACTTGTACTTACGCCTACGACAATGACAATTTATAAAGATAACAAGCTGTTTGCACAAAACAACAATGTCCATGTTCCGATGTCCTATTTAGGCAAAGATTTACTCGCCTACTTGGGAAAATCCTTTTATTCGGGAGATGCTTATTTTAAAGGATATTTCGACAATGTAAAAGTCTATAATCGGGCGCTTACCCCGGCTGAAATTGGGGATAACGGAAGTTCCGTAACGGCAGTATCATTGAACAAGTCGCTAGCTCATTTGGAGGTCGGGCAAACCGACACGCTGATCGCGATGATAACGCCAGGCAGCGCTGCTAATAAAGGAGTTACTTTTACTTCTAGCAACGGTTCCGTCGTTGTTTCTAGCAGCATGTACGATCCGCAGAAAGGGACGACTAGTGTTACAATAACGGGAGCTTCCGAAGGAAGTGCCATCATAAAAGCGACGACAGCAGACGGTGCCCAAACGGCGGTTTGCACGGTTTATGTGAGCGGTCCCCATACAGATGGTTTGAAACTGTGGTATAAGTTTGATGAAACAAGCGGGACAGCGGCAGTCGACTCTTCAGGAAACGGCTATAACGGTACTTACGAAAATACACCGGCGTGGGGTACGGGCTTGGGCAACGGCTCTTTTAAAATGAGCGGAGGGGTTTCTTCGCCTGATGTCAAGATTCCTGGTGGTCTTTTGAATGGTATGAATAGTATTACGATCTCTACCTTTGTAAAATGGGACAATACAGCAAACAGCAATCCATGGCAATGGCTTTACGCGCTTGGGATCAATTCAAACAAATATATATTTATGACACCTCGTAACGGTTCCAACTCGCTATATGCCGCGATTACCAATTATACCGGAACGAATTCGAACTCCGGTTATACAACCGAGCAAAAGTTCCCGGGAACAGCGTCGTTGCCAGGAACGTGGAAGCATGTTGCGCTCGTCATTGATTCGGATAATCATACGGGAACGGTATATGTAGATGGACTTCCAGTCGCTACGAATACAGATGTGACCGTCAAACCATCCGATTTATATGACGCAAGCAAGGATTATTCCGGTTACATCGGAAAGTCGTTCTATCCGGGGGACCCTTATTTCTCAGGAGAAGTGGATGACTTCCGCATATACAATAGGGCACTGAGCGGTGCTGAAGTGGCCGATCTGGCGGGTCCGTTAATGATTACAACCAGTATTCTTAAAGTAACGCTGCCCGAACTCAAATATAATGCCTCTATAGACAACGCGAATTCAAAGATTACATTGGCGTTAAAACCTGGAAGCAACATAATGAGTATAGCTCCGGTCTTCGATTTGCCAAGCGGTACGACCATAAGCCCGGCATCGGGTACGTCGCAGGATTTCACGAATCCAGTTACTTATACGGTAACCGGCCTGGACGGAAGCACGCAGCAGTGGACGATAAAGGCTGTAATTGCCAATAATCCAGTACTTCCAGGACTGTATGCTGACCCGGAAGCGGCTGTTTTCGGTAACAAATACTATATTTACCCGACTACTGACGGGTATCCCGGCTGGTCCAGCACTTATTTTAAAGCCTTCTCCTCCGAAGACCTCATCCATTGGAAGGACGAAGGCATCATTTTCGATCTGCAGAAGGACGAAAACTGGGATGGCGTTAACCAATACGCATGGGCGCCTGCGATTGCCGAAAAGAACGGCACCTATTATTTCTATTATTGTGCGAGCTCGAATATTGGTGTTGCCACTTCCAATTCGCCGGCGGGGCCATTCAAGGATGCATTAGGCAAAGCCTTGATCGCGAAAGGCAGCTACAGCG
Source organism: Paenibacillus sp. Soil787 (assembly GCF_001429545.1). Taxonomy (GTDB): domain Bacteria; phylum Bacillota; class Bacilli; order Paenibacillales; family NBRC-103111; genus Paenibacillus_E. The sequence continues at coordinate 31,910 of NZ_LMSP01000003.1, read as the reverse complement.
GACAAATGATTGACCCTGCGGTGTTTAAAGATGATGATGGACAATACTATATTTACTTCGGACAGTATCCTGGCTATGTGGCTAAGCTAAACGACGACATGATTTCCTTGGCAGGTCCGGCTAAGCCACTAACGATAAGCGGTGACACTTACCACGAGGGCGGATATGTGTTCAAGCGCAACGGTATTTATTATTTAATGTGGTCTAAAAATGATACCGGCAGCGAGGATTACCAGGTCGTATATGCAACCAGCACCTCGCCAACCGGGCCATTTATAAGCAGAGGGATTATACTCCAAAAGGATTTGTCACTTGGCATCAAAGGGACCGGACATAATTCTGTTATCCAGATACCGGGCAAGGATGAATACTACATGGTGTATCACAGATTAGCAATTCCTAACGGTGACGGCAACCATCGTGAGGTAAACATCGACAAGCTGGAGTTCAATACGGACGGGTCGATCAAGCCTGTCGTACCAACTTTAGAAGGAATATCGGTGCCGGTTTATCTGTCAAGCGACTTGAGCCAGGTATCGTTAGCTGCCGACACGAACATGTTGAAGCCCGGCTATACAGCAACCACTGGGCTGACTGCAGACTTAAGCGACGGACATCAGGCCGATCTGAGCAATACTGCGGTCACCTACATCAGTTCTGACGAAACTGTGGCAGTTATAGACGGACACGGCGTCGTCACGGCTGTAAAGGAGGGCACCGTACAAGTGAAGGCGGCCGTTTCTTGGAACGGTAAAACCGTGGAGTCAAATGCGGTAATAATTACGGTCGACGGCACGCCTCCGGTAACTGCGGCAGTCGTAAATCCGACCGCACCGGACGGAGCAAACGGTTGGTTTGTTCACGATGCAACCGTCAGTCTGCAGGCGGCGGATGCCTTGACCGGGGTCGTGCAGACCGTGTACAGCCTGGATGGAGGAGTCGTCTGGATGACGTATACCGGAATGATCCAAATCCAAAACGACGGGAAGAACACGATCAATTATAAATCTTTCGATATGACGGGGAATGAAGAAGCATCACATACGCTTGTTGTCAGCATGGATCAGATGGCACCTTTGATTTCGTTGCTGACAGCTCCAAGCTACAGTGACTCCGCGTCATGGACACCACAAGTGGACGTCTCCGATGATGTTTCTGGTGTGGACATCGCCAAGACAGTCATTTTGCTTGACGGTCAAATCGTGCAGAAAGATCAGGCGATTGCGCTTTACAAACTGCCTTTGGGCGCCCATACGATTACGGTAACGGCGAGCGATATGGCAGGGAACACTGTCAGTACGAGCGCCGTCTTCCAAACGGCGACAAGCATTGACGCTCTGCAAACGCTGATCGCGAGATTTGCCGGTGACAACGCCATTGACAACAAAGGCATCGTCGAAAGTTTGAAGGCGAAGCTTGGCGGAAACAATCTCCAGAGCCTCATTGGCGAGGTTCAAGCTCAGAAAGGCAAACATATCTCGCAAGAGGCGGCAACTATTCTGCTGCGGGATGCACAAGCGCTTTCTGTAAAATAATCACTATGTAACTTAATGACTGCCGGGGCGGGATCGAATCGCTTCGGCAGTCATTATTCTTGCACGATCGTTCGTGGATACCGTGCAGAAAAAAACAACATTTTTTCGGAAGCTTTTCTATTTTTTGTAGAACGAATAGGAATTAAAATATATAATTATGTAAACGCTTTAACGTACTGGTAAAGAAACGAGGGATCCGACATGAAGCTTAACCGTTGGGTGACCTCAAGCCTGCGGACGAAAATGCTGATCATGTTTGTCATGCTGACGGCCATCCCGTTAATTGCCGTCGGCATTATCAGCTATACCAAATCTTATAATACGGTTTCCCAGCATAGCATCGCAACGACGGAACTTGTGGCTGAACATCTGAAAAATGAAATGGATGTGCTGTTTTCTGACAACCGTAAATTTCTGGATATCAGCAAAAATTCAAGTGTGCTGCGGTTTCTGCTTATTCAGAACGAGACGTATGAAGAAGCCAAAGATATTTTAAAAACGTTCAGTTTATATAGGGATACGTACAGGTTCAGCAATGGGATCACGAACATTATGCTGTTTAATCAATACGGCAAAGGCATCAGCGAGAAAAAAGGGGTATTTCAAATGGATGGGGATCCCTTCCAGTACGGTACCTTCAAAAACCTGTTAAATTATCCGGATGAAATTCTAATCCTGCCCCCCTCCGAAACGGATGGATTCAACAACTTGGATCACGCGGTGCAGGACAGCCCTTTTATCATCTCGATTGTTGCGACTGTGAAACAAGAAATTACAGATGAAGTCATCGGCTTCATGGTGATCAATCTGGATGCCACGGTGATTGAGAATTTCTGCAACAATACGAAAATGGGGGATAACGGTTTCTTTTATGTAACGGATTCTTACGGGCAGCCGATTATTGTACCGGACAAGCTGAAATCGGCGGGCCGTGCCGCAGGGCTGACGAAGCAGCAGCTCTTTGCGCCTTCAGGCAACGACATTCGCCATTTCAACAACCGGGATCAACTGGTTGTATATGCGACCTCCGATTTGACTGGCTGGAAGATCGTGGGGGAGGTTCCGCTATCCGAAGTTGTTAAAGATGCGAAGCAGATTGAGACCCTGATTTTTGTAAGTGTGGTATTTACGATCGTTTTTACGATTACGCTTTATGCTTTTATTTCTTCGAGACTGATTCGCCCGATCCGGTTCCTCAAAAATAAAATGCGTCAGGCTGCATCCGGATACCTGGAAGCTAAAGTCGGCAACGTGGGTCACGACGAGATCGCGGATTTGGGCATCAGCTTTAATACGATGCTCGATAAAATTAAAATTTTAATTGAGAACAGTATTAAAGAGCAGGAGCAAATCAAGATGGCAGAGCTTAGGACGCTGCAGGCTCAAATTAATCCGCATTTTTTATACAATACGCTCGATTCAATCATATGGCTGGCGGAAAGCAAAAAAAGCGAAGAGGTTATTGGCATTGTGAATGCGCTCGCAACCTTTTTCCGGATTAGCTTAAGCAAAGGGAAGGATTGTATCACGATTAGGGAAGAAATCGATCATATTTCAAACTATTTGACGATCCAGCAAATGCGATATCGGGATATATTGGATTACGAGATTCACATTCAAGAAGAGATACTAGCCTGTGATATATTGAAAATGACGCTGCAGCCTTTGGTTGAAAATGCGCTGTACCACGGCATCAAGAATAAGCGGGGCAAGGGCCGTATCAGGATTGACGGCGGATATGGGAAGAGCGGGAATATCGAGTTCCACGTTACGGATAATGGAGCGGGAATACCGAAGGACAAACAGGAGCAGCTCATTGCGATGCTTCAGCAGGACAGCCATCAGGCGCAGCCGCAGTCAGGCGGTTTTGGCATTATGAATGTGCATGAGCGGATTAGGCTTTATTATGGGGAGCCCTATGGACTTAAGCTGGAAAGCGATCAGGGTGTCGGCACCACGGTCATCGTAAGCATACCGGTGAGGAGAGAGTACGATGAAAAAAGTGTTGTTGGTGGATGATGAAGTACTTGTCAGAGAAGGAATACGCGACCGAATTCAGTGGGAAAAAGAAGGATTTCATTATTGCGGGGATGCTCCTGACGGTGAAATGGCTTTGCCTCTTATCGAACGGCTGTCCCCCGATATTTTGATTACAGATATTAAAATGCCTTTTATGGATGGACTGCAATTAAGCCGTATTGTGAAGGAGAAGATGCCGGGGGTTAGAATCGTAATTCTCAGCGGGCACGATGAATTCAGCTATGCCAGAGAAGCTTTGCGGATCGGTGTGGAAGAATACTGTCTGAAGCCGATCAATGCCACGGAATTGCTGGACATTCTGAAAAAGGTTTCTGACAAAATCGATCTGGACCGGCATGGTATCAAGGAGAATGAATTGCTTCGACTGCAAGCAAAAGCGAATTTGGATGTGCTCAAAGATCAGCTTGTGACTGATCTCATCTTCGGTTCCATTTCGACATCGGAAGCGATTCAGGCGGCAGAAGGCCTGGGGTTTCCGATTATCGCCAATCATTACATGGTTATTGTGCTGGAGCTTGCGCCCCAAGATGAGAACCATCCCTTATTCCTCGATCTCACAGGTGAACTAGGGGATCATCTGCGTGTCAAACGCAACAAGAAGGAGCATGTCTGGATCTTGAAAGGCGATCAGGCCGGTGTTCTGGAAAAGAGAGCTTTGCAACTTGCCCGTAATTTTAAGCACATGGAGGACAAATTATCCTGCCCCCTATATGCGGGAATAGGAAGCGTTCGTGATCGCATACAGGAAATAGCCGTATCTTTCGCCGAAGCGGAACAAAATAAAAGCTATCATCATTTTCTGAAAAACCGTCCGGCTATTTATAGGGACACACCAGGAGTAGGCGGCCATGATCGCAATAAGGTGACGAACTTCCTAAAGGTTGGGGATAGCTCGCAGATTGAACGATTCGCGCGGGAATATATCCAAGACGGCGGGGAGCTAGACGGTACGCAGCAATATTATTGGCACTACCTGATTTTGGATATGATCGCAGCTGTGACCCAGTTTATCCATGAGTCTGGCGGAGATGTAAAGTCCTTTCTGCTGCAATTGGAATCGGTGGAGGAGGCCGTGCTGATTAGCAACAGCCTGGAGGAGCTGCGGGCCTATGCCATTGCCATATTATCGTTTGGCTTTAAATACCGCGAGCAAATTACAGACAAATATGGGGAGCTGCTTATTAAAGCTAAGGATTATATCGACCGGAATTACGATAATGCGGAGATCTCATTAAACGTAGTTGCAGCCTATGTGAACGTGAGTCCAAACCATTTTAGCGGCATTTTCTCCCAGGCTGCGGGGCAAACCTTTATTGATTATTTGATTAAGACAAGGATTAACAAGGCGAAAGAACTTTTGAAAATGACCAGTGCCAGGTCTTATGAAATCGCCGCAATGGTAGGCTATAACGATCCGCATTATTTTAACGCCGTATTTAAGAAAGTTACAGGTGTCACGACGAAAGTCTTCCGTCAACAAGGTTAGTAGGGAAGGAGGTGCAGGCGGCATGAGGTCTATGAATCGAATCTTTCCTCTTCTCTTGATCTGCTGCTGTCTAGCCGGACTAACCGCAGGCTGCAATATCGAACAGGCGAGTCCGGAGCCTTCGGTTTTCGAGAAGGAGCAAGTTAGTGAAAGCGTCATTAAACCAAAACGTATGTTTGCTATTGTGTATGCCACATCTGATATTTTATATAAAGAAGTTACGAAAAAGGCGGAGAAAGTATCCCAAAGGTTAGGGGTGCAATTGATCGTCAAGGCGCCGGATGAAGCGAACGCCGAGCAGCAAATCCGGATGATGGAGAATCTGGTGAAACAGCATGTTGACGGCATTGCGATCAGTCCGGTGGATGCTGACGCTTTGACGCCATATATTAATAAGGCGGTTCAATCGGGAATCCGAGTCGTATGCTTTGACAATGACGCCCCTAAGAGTAAGAGGTTAGCCTATGTCGGGATCGACAATTATGAAGCCGGAAGCAGGCTGGCCGAGAAATTGGCGAACGATTTGGGCGGGCAGGGGATGGTGATTGCCGAGACGGGACAGTACGGGTTCTCCAGCATTCAGCAGCGTGTGGCCGGATTCAAGGATTATTTATCCAGAATGCCGGAGATTCAGCTGCTGGATATCCAAACGAACGGGGACAATTTAGATCGGGCGATCCATAATCTGGAGACGATGATCGACGCCCATCCTCATTTTGACGCCTTTGTCGGGATGGATACGCTGGCGGGTTCATCTGCGATTCTTGTATGGAAGGCGAAGGGGCTCAGCCAGATCGCATTAACGACGAATGACTTGCCTGAAATGCTCGATGGCGTCAAGAATGAACAGCTTACCGCGATCTTGTCGCTGCAGGAGGGGGTATGGGGGGACCGTATCATTAACACGCTCAATGACGCTTATGAAGGCAAAGAGGCTCAACAGCCCAGTCTCATAGAACCGATAATGATTACGAAAGAGAACTTGGGCAGCTACCAAGTGAAGCAATAGGCTGCTCGCTTTACACGATAGATCGGGGGGATCTTGTTGTTTGCCAAACGGTTAGTGATGCTGCTCATTTGTCTCACCATACTCAGCGGATGCAAGTCCGCTTCCAGCGTGGAAACGGCTCAAGCGCCGGAAGGGAGTCAACGTCCCGATACCCGGTTCGTCCCTGTACCAGACGGGAAAGAGCGGACGATTCGCTTGGGGTTCTCACAATTAGGGTCTGAAAGCCAGTGGAGAGAAGCCAATACGAGTTCCATTCAGAATGCCGCCAGGCAAGCAGGGATTGAGCTTCTATTCTCGGATGCGCAGCAGAAGCAAGAAAACCAGATTCAGGCCATACGAGATTTTATCGCGGACAAGGTGGATGTGATTGCTTTCTCTCCTGTTGTAGAGTCAGGCTGGGATCGTGTGCTGCTGGAAGCGAAGGAAGCTGGCATTCCCGTTATCGTTACAGACCGTTCCGTTGATGTATCGGATACATCCCTGTACGTGACGCTCTTGGGTTCCAATTTCGTTGAAGAGGGGCGGAAAGCGGCGAAGTACGTGCTTGACAAAATGAAGAACGTAAAAGGACCGATTCATGTAGCGGAATTGCAGGGAACGACGAATTCAGCTCCTGCATTGGATCGGAAAAAAGGCTTCGAAGAGATGATCAAGGAGAACGCCAATATAAAAATTGTCGCATCGGAATCCGGCAATTTCACCCGTGAAGAAGGAAAGATGGTGATGCAGCGTATATTCAAGCAGCATGGTTACGATATACAGGTGTTATTCGCACATAACGATGATATGGCCTTTGGCGCCATGGAAGCGATGGAAGAGGTTGGCCTTAAGCCCGGAAAGGACATCATCATTGTCTCTGTAGATGGAGGCAAGGAGGCCTTTCAAGCGATGTTGGACGGCAAGCTGAATTGTACCGTTGAATGCAATCCGCTGCTCGGTCCTATGCTGATGCAGGCCGTAAAGGAACTGGTATCCGGCAGGAATTTACCCAAACGGATCGTCGTAAGAGAAGGCGTGTTTACCCAGGGGGTTGCCGCCCGAGAGATTGGCAAGCGGAAATATTAAGAGACCGGATAAAAGCTTGGGGCTTAGTCCGGTGTTGACTTCAATCACAGAGGTACTTGGTATTAAACCAAGGCCTCTGTTTTTTTCGTAGCTAAGAAAGTATAAGTTTTATACTTTTGCTTCGCATCTACCTTGACAAACGCGTTCGTCCCTTAAGGACGACGAAGTCGTTTATCCTTGGTAGATTCATGTTAAAAAATCCCAAATAATAATGATTAATTCGAAAGAAATTCCATTTTTCCTAAAATGTAAGCGTTCTATAATTGGCTTAGTAGGAGGTGAATGCAGCTGGAAGCATCCGCGTTCCAATAAAAAATGTTTGAAAGGTACTTTAAAACATGGAAGGAGAAAGTAAACATGAGAAAAAAGACGCTTTCGGTTCTATTAATTGCGTTCATGCTGTGCATGGGTGCAATACCGGTACCCATTTCGGTGCATGCGGCAAGTGCATTGGCCGGATACTGGAATTTGGATGAAGGCAACGGTGCGGCAGCGGGCGATTTATCGGGGCAGGGTCATGCAGGAACGCTGAAAAATAGCGCAGGTTGGTCATCGGGAGTGGTGGGCAGCCACGGGATCGGCTTGAACGGAACGAATCAATATGTCGATATTGCGGCGTCTGTTGTCGATACAACCCAAAGTTATTCGGTAACAGCTTGGGTAAAATTGAACAAAGTAAGCGGATTTCAAACCGCAGTCAGTATGGACGGCAGCATAGGGAGCGCATTCTACCTTCAATTAAGGGGGGATACCGGCAAATTCGCTTTCACGGGACTTAATTCCGATTCGAATGGGGCGCCGGGAACATTTGCTTCATCGGTCACAGCTCCGACTGCAGGCACTTGGTATCATCTTGCCGGCGTTTATGACGCTGCGGCCAAAACGGTATCGCTATATGTAAACGGGACGCTGCAGGAGGTAACATCCTATACAACCGCCTGGAAGGCAGCCGGTAATACCGAGATCGGGCGCGCTAAGTTTAACGCCGGACTGGTCGATTATTTCGGGGGTCAAATTGATGACGTGCGTCTTTATAACGGAGTCATTGACGTTTCTACGGTTCAATCGGCGGCCAAATCGGCTTATTGGAAATTGGATGAGGGAAGCGGTTCCGTTACCAATGACGCGACCGGCTTCGGCCATGACGGTACTCTGCTGAATGGCGCTGCATGGACGGCGGGGCAAATCGGAGCTTCAGCCGTTCAACTGAACGGTTCCAACCAGAGTGTGAATATTTCTGGTCCGGTTGTTGACACGACCCAGAGCTACTCCGTGTCTGCATGGGTGAAGCCGGACAATATTGCCAATTACCGAACGGCAGTAAGCATAGACGGTACGCAAGGCAGCGCATTTTATTTGCAGCTCCGAGGCGATACCGGGAAGTTTGCATTTACTGGCCTTAATGCCGACCAGGCTCAAGCTGCAGGCACGTTCGCTTCAGCAGACAGCGTTCCTGCAGCCAACACCTGGTACCACCTGACAGGCGTTTACGACGCTGCTGCCAAAACGTTGTCCCTGTACATGAACGGCGCTCTTCAGCAGACAGTTCCCTATACACTGGCATGGAAGGCGGCAGGAAATACGGCAATAGGGCGAGGGAAATATGGAGCTGCTTCCGTCGACTATTGGTCCGGCGCGATTGACGATGTACAGATCTTCCCATTTGCGTTGGATCCTGCGCGAATTATCGCCTTGTCCAGTGCGGGATCCTGGAGCTTTGACGAAAGCACCGGCACGATCGCTGAGGATCAATCGCCGAATGCGGCGATCGGCAATGTGAGCGGCGCTTCATGGAGTGTAGGCAGATTCAATAACGGTTTGAGCTTTAATGGCAGCGCCAATTCCGTTGGAATGGGAACTGCCGGCGCTCTTAACTTCGGCAAAGACAACTTTACTCTGGCAGGCTGGTTCAAATCGGCAGGCACCGGCTGGCAGCGTATGCTGAGTAAGGGGAATTTCGGCTTTACGAACGGTTACCTGCTGCAGAACAGCGTTGGGGTAGCGGATGGTCACGTTGGCGCCGGAATTGGGGCGAACGGCAGTCAGAAGGACAGTATTTTATTTTACTCCAATCAAGCCTTTAATGACGGAAATTGGCATCATGCGGCAGCTGTCTTTGATCGAAAGACAGGGACGGCGCAATTATATATTGATGGAACGGCTCAGAACGTTAGTGTTATGGCAGGCACCTGCGGCGTCGTGACTGGAACCGTTGTCGATATTTCGGGCTGCAGGAATGCCGATGCCAGCTCATCCGATCCTTTCACGGCAGGCTCGTATAACGGCAACAATGAATTTACCAAAGGCAGCCTGGACGAAATGCATGTTTTCCATACGGCAATAAGTGCTAGCGTTATTCAACAATTGGCCGATTCAGCTGCCATCACGATCCATGCCGATCAGACAGGAGTGCATATAAGCCCAACGCTTTATGGTTTAATGTTCGAGGATATCAATCATTCCGGAGACGGGGGACTATATGCCGAGTTAATCCGCAACCGCAGCTTCTTGGACAGCGCCACGTCTCCGGTGAATTGGTCTCTTGTAAGTGGAGGCAGCTCGAATGGCTCGATCGCGCTTGATCCATCCATGCCCTTGAATGCAGCTCAACCGACCAGCTTGAAACTGAATGTTACTCAAGTTGCGGGCGGCCAGCGGGTGGGTACTACGAACAGCGGGTTCTGGGGCATTCCGGTAAAACCGGACACGACGTACAAAGCATCCTTCTATGCGAAAACCGACGGAAGCTACAACGGACCATTGACTGTGGGTATCGAGAGCAATGACGGCTCTACCGTCTTTGCACAAGCGACAGTGACGGGAGTTTCGAATAATTGGACAAAGTTCACTGTCGATTTAACGACCGGCAGCGGCATTACACCTTCATCTACGAACCGCTTTGTCATTTCTGCTTCGAATACAGGAACGATCTGGTTGGATATGGTTTCCCTGTTTCCTCCGACCTGGAACAACCGTTCTAACGGGATGAGAGTTGATTTGATGCAGAAACTTCAGGATATGAAGCCCAGCTTCTTGCGCTTTCCCGGAGGCAACTATCTGGAGGGGAATACGATTCCGGATCGCTTCCAATGGAAAAATACGATCGGCAATCCCGACCTTCGCCCTGGACACCAGAACAGTGCATGGGGATATCGGTCGACCGACGGATTAGGATTGCTGGAGTATTTGGAGTGGTGTAAAGATTTGAATGTGGTCCCCGTTCTTGGCGTCTATGCGGGTTATTCATTGAATGGTTCTTACGTACCGGCCGAACAGCTCGGACCCTACGTACAGGACGCTCTCGATGAAATCGAATATGTGACCGGTGCTCAAGATACGGTGTGGGGCGCTCGGCGCGCTGCCGATGGACATCCGGAGCCTTTCGCACTGCCTTATGTGGAGATCGGTAATGAGGATTGGTTTGATAGATCTGGCAGCTATGAGCAGCGTTACGCAGCATTCTATGATGCAATTAAGGCTAAGTACCCAAGTATTCAATTGATCGCCACTACCCCAGTGAAAAGCCGTACGATGGATGTCATTGACGAGCACTATTACGAGTCGAAGTCATGGTTTGTATCTAATGCAACGAGATACGATAACGATTCCCGGCACGGAACAGGGACAAAGGTATTCATCGGCGAGTATGCCGCTCAACAAGGAGCGCTTGCCACTGCACCGCCAAATTTGGATGCGGCCATCGGCGAGGCTGCATTTATGACGGGGCTGGAACGGAATTCCGATCTCGTTGTATTGGCGTCGTATGCGCCGCTGCTCATGAACGTCAACGCTGTGAATTGGAAACCGGACGCGATCGGATACGATGCGGTTACCAGTTACGGCGCGCCATCTTATTACGTGCAGAAGCTTTTCGGCGAAAATCACGGTGATGTCGTCATGCCGACGACGGTTGACGCTGCGAACGGCAATGGAGGCTTGTATGTCGTCTCCAGCAAGGATAGCAAATCTGGAACCATGTATGTGAAAGTGGTTAATCCGTCAAACGGAGCCAGGAAGACTACCGTAAACTTTAGCGGAATTGCTTCGCTGCCGGATGGAACGGCAACCGTGCTGACATCCGCAAACGGCACTGATACGAACAGTATTGCTTCACCGATGACAGTCGCGCCGGTTACGTCAAATCTATCGGTACAAGGAACTTCGCTTACGTATACGTTTGCAGCGAACTCGCTGACGGTATTCCGTTTTGGCAAGGATACCGGGGCAACTCCGACCTTGAGTCAGGTTACGCTCAAGGCTGACAAATCGCAGTTAAAACCGGGCGAAAACGTAGCGCTCCACCTTAGCGGAACCTTAAGCGACGGAACACCGGCCGATATGAGTAAAGCTTCCGTCACATACAGCACGAGCAATGGTTCGGTGGTTTCCGTGGACCTAAAAGGAAACCTCTCAGCTATAAAGGACGGAACTGCCGAAGTGAAGGCGCTCGTATCGCTAAACGGGAAAACAGTGGAATCCGCTGCGGCAGCGATCATGGTTGACGGTACGCCTCCTGTCACGACAGCTGCAGTGAACCCTTCTCTTCCGGATGGTCTTAACGGCTGGTATGCACATCCGGCAACGGTGACCTTAAGCGCCTCGGATCATTTGTCCGGCGCGGCAAAAACGGAATACAGTCTTGATGAAGGAGCTGCTTGGCAGTTGTATACGGCGCCGGTGACATTTAATAAAGATTCCAAGTATGCCTTCAGTTATCGTTCGACGGACAATGTGGGAAATACAGAGGCAGCGAAATCGATCAGCTTTAATCTAGACGCAACTGCACCGGCTATTGCAGTATCCGGATTAGCCGCAGGCAGCAGTTATAGTGACTCCGATGACTTAACGCCGCAGTTTGTGGTAACTGATGACTTATCAGGAGTTGACATCAGCAAGACTACAGTGACGCTGGATACTTATAGCTTTAAATCAGGGATCGCCATTCCGCTCTACACGCTATCGCTTGGTTCGCATACATTCATCGTAACGTCAAGCGACCTTGCAGGAAATCAGGGAAGCGAAGCGGTGACAATCAAGACGGAAGCAAGTTTAGATTCCCTAAAGTCATTGGTCACGCGGTTTACCCAAAATAATTGGATTGACAATGCAGGAATTGCCAATAGCCTTCAAGCGAAATTGACACAAGGGAACATGGGAAGTTTTCTTAATGAAGTACAGGCGCAAAGCGGGAAACATATATCAAGCGAGGCTGCGAAGTATCTATTGCGCGATGCAAGGTCTTTATTGCCAAATTAGGTGAAGAAAAAATTGAAATTGCAGCATAAAAAAACAACATTTTTGCCCTATGACCCGAAAAATGATCGAAAAATAGTCCAATTTATTCGTAATGGATTCTATTCATCAGTCTAAGGAAGCGCTTTAAAATAAAATTACACCCGTGAAGCGGTGAACAAAAGGGAGGGTTAACTCAATGAAAAAAGTATGGAAATCCAGCGCATTCCTGCTGGTTGCGGCAACGATGTTTTTGACAAGCGCGTGCGGCAGCAGCAGCCCGGCATCTACCTCCGGGTCAGCATCCCCGGCAGCGACCAAAGCGGCAGAGGCGGCCAAGCCTGCGGATAAAAAAATCGTATTGGGCTTCGCACAGGTCGGCGCGGAGAGCGGCTGGCGAACAGCCAATACCAAATCGATTCAGGATTCGGCTAAAGAAGCCGGCATCGACTTGAAATTTTCGGATGCTCAACAAAAGCAGGAAAACCAAATTAAAGCGATCCGCAGCTATATTGCGCAAAAAGTGGATGCAATCGCCTTCTCGCCGGTCGTAGAATCCGGTTGGGATACGGTCTTGAAGGAGGCTAAGGACGCTGGCATACCGGTTGTACTAACAGATCGTGCGGTCGATTCCAAAGATACTTCGCTGTACAAGACGTTCCTCGGCTCCGACTTTGTCGAAGAAGGACGTAACGCAGGCAAGTGGCTGGTGGAAAAAGTGAAAGACCAAAAAGGGCCGATCAACATTGTCGAGCTGCAAGGAACAACAGGTTCGGCGCCGGCGATCGACCGTAAAAAAGGTTTCGAGGAAGTGATCAAATCAAACCCGAACCTGAAAATTGTGAAATCGCAAACAGGTGACTTTACGCGCGCCAAAGGCAAAGAGGTAATGGAGGCGTTCATCAAATCCGCGAAAGCTGAGAACACCAAAATGGACGTACTTTACGCGCATAACGACGATATGGCCCTCGGCGCCATTCAGGCTCTTGAAGAAGCCGGCATCAAACCGGGTAAAGATATTCTTGTCATTTCCTTGGACGGCACGAAGGATGCGTTCACAGCGATGAAAGACGGCAAAATCAACGTCATCGTTGAATGCAATCCGCTCATGGGACCCCAAGTCATGCAAATCGTGAAGGACGTAGTTGCGGGGAAAGAAGTTCCGAAGCGCATCTTGACCAAAGAAGGCGTATTCCCTCAAGAAACCGCGGAGAAAGAATTGCCTAACCGTCAATACTAATTTGGTAAAAAGAAAGCGCTAACTGCCAGGCAAACTCCCGCAAGCTGTACATCTGAGCTTTAACTCCGTTCATGCGCAGCTTGCTGATAATTTGCCTGGTTTTTATTGTTACACAGGATAGGAGGCCGAAGAAGGTGACAGAGAAAAAACCTCGATTACTCATGGAGCATATCCATAAGCATTTTCCCGGCGTTAAAGCGCTGAGCGATGTCAGTTTTCGCCTGTTTCAAGGCGAAATTCACGCGTTAATGGGACAAAATGGCGCGGGCAAGTCAACTTTAATCAAGGTGTTGACCGGCGTGCATGCCATTGACGAAGGACGGATTTGGCTTGACGATAAGGAGATACGTGCCGAAAGTCCGCTGGAGGCGCAGGAGCTTGGCATCAGCACTGTCTATCAAGAAGTGAACCTTTGTACGAACCTGACCGTATCGGAAAATATTTTCATCGGACGAGAGCCGATGCGCAGAGGGTTTATCGATTGGAAGGAAATGAACCGCCGTTCGCATGAATTGCTGAAACGGCTGAATATAGAGATTGACCCATCCAGGCTTCTCGGCTCTTACTCGGTAGCCATTCAACAAATGGTTGCGATTGCCAGAGCGCTAAACGTATCCGCTAAAGTGTTGATTCTGGATGAACCGACGTCAAGCCTGGATACGAATGAAGTCCAAGAGCTGTTTAAAGTGATGCGCAAGCTGAAGTCCGAAGGACTGGCGATATTATTCGTCACGCATTTTCTCGATCAAGTGTTTGAAATGTCAGATCGCATCACTATTTTACGCAACGGCCAGTTCGAAGGCGAGTATTTGACCGATCGGCTAACACGAATGGATCTGGTATCGCGGATGATTGGCAAGGAAATAAGCGAATTGGAACAACTGCCGGTTGTCAGGGCAACACATAAAGGCAGTCAGCCGAGGGAAGCCTTTTTGCAGGCTCATCAGGTGGGGCGTAAAGGTTCTGTCGAGCCATTCGATTTAAATCTCTATCCCGGGGAAATTCTAAGTCTAGCGGGTTTATTAGGTTCGGGGCGGACAGAAATGGCCCGCATTCTTTGTGGCGTTGACCGTGCGGATCAAGGAGAATTGAAAATTAACGGGAAAGTTGTCAATCTTTATTCTCCGCGTCAAGCGATTGATGCGGGAATTGCCTACTGTCCGGAAAATAGGAAGACGGAGGCGATTATCGAAGATTTGACCGTCAGAGAAAATATCATTCTCGCGATGCAGGCGACGATCGGAACGTTCCGTTATTTGCCGAGAAAGAAGCAGACCGAGCTTGCGGATACGTATATCAAGCTTTTGAATATCAAGACACCGAGTCCGGAGACCTTGATCAAAAACTTGAGCGGCGGCAATCAGCAGAAGGTGATTCTGGGGCGCTCTCTCTTGACCAATCCGAAGCTGCTCATACTCGATGAGCCGACAAGAGGGATTGATGTTGGAGCGAAGAGCGAGATTCAGAAGCAGATGGCGCTGCTCTGCGAAAAAGGGATGTCGATTCTGTTCATTTCTTCCGAGCTGGAGGAGGTTGTCAGATCGAGTACGAGAATCGCCGTTCTCCGCGATCGGCGCAAGATTGCCGAGATCGACAATGACGGAGTTAGCCAGCAGGATATTATGCAAGCCATCGCAGGAGGGGAAGCCTGATGAACAATCGATTGCTTTGGCCGTTGATAACGCTGGCTTTCTTGTTAATTGTCAACGTGATACACAATCAAGATTTTTTCGCAATTACGATGAAGGACGGGCACTTGTTCGGCAGCCTGATCGATATTCTTAACCGCGCTGCGCCGCTCGTGCTGATCTCGATCGGGATGACGTTCGTGATCGCGACCAAAGGCATCGATCTCTCGGTCGGATCGATCGTTTCCATCGCGGGAGCGATGTCCTGCTTGCTGATCAGCAAGCAGGATGGCAGCAGCATGGGCACGCTTTTCATCGCTGTTGGCTTAGCACTGCTGCTTTCGCTGGCAGCAGGCGCCTGGAACGGTCTGCTGGTCAGTACGCTCGGCATCCAGCCTATCGTGGCGACGCTCATTCTGATGGTTGCCGGGAGAGGCGTGGCTCAATTGATCACGAGCGGTCAGATCATCACGATATCCTCGCCGCATTATTCGTTTATCGGCGGAGGCTACTTACTTGGTCTGCCGTTCTCGATCTTCATTATTGCCCTGATATTCATGATCGCTTCCGTGTTAACCCGGAAGACGGCGATCGGCTTGTTTATCGAATCCGTCGGCTCTAATAGGGTGGCCAGCAGGCTGGCAGGGATTAACTCGGGCCGAATTATTTTTATCGTTTACGTGCTCTGTGCATTCTTAAGCGGACTTGCCGGCATCCTATTAAGCTCCAATGTATCCAGTGCGGACGGTAATAACGCGGGACTATGGTATGAGCTGGATGCGATACTGGCTGTCGTTATCGGCGGCAATTCGCTGAACGGCGGGAGATTTTATTTGACAGGCACGATCCTGGGCGCGCTTATTATCCAGACATTGACCACATCGATTTATTCGATCGGGGTGCCTCCGGAAATCACACTTGTCGTGAAAGCAATCGTCGTTCTGGTCGTATGCCTGATTCAATCGGACAATTTCCGCAAAACGCTGGCATCCAAACGGAAAAAAAATCATAAAGCAGTAAAGCAAGAGGAGGTTGCCCTATGAGACTCCGCAGTGTGGATAAACGATACCTGCCGCTTCTTGTCACGATCGGATTATTTATGTTCATGTTCGCCGCAGGGTCTGTCGAATATACCGGATTTTTTTCACTGCAAGTCTTTTTTAACTTGCTGATTGACAATTCTTTCTTGCTGATCGCGGCGATCGGAATGACCTTCGTCATTCTATCGGGAGGCATTGACCTGTCCGTCGGCTCCGTGATTGCCTTGACAACAATGATTTCGGCGAGTCTGGTTCAAAATCATCATTGGGCGCCGCTCCTCGTCATCCCTCTCGTGCTAGCGCTCGGCAGCTTGATAGGTTGGGGCATGGGCAGTCTGATTCATCATTTCAACCTGCAGCCCTTTATCGTAACGCTAGCAGGGATGTTCTTAGCGAGGGGCTTGTGCTATGTCATCAGCATCGAAAGCATAACGATCGATAATGAATGGTACAAAGCGGTTTCTCAAACCAAAGTATACGTATTTGGCAAATCCTATATATCGATCAGCGTGATCATCGCATTATGTGTGGTTGCGGCAGGAATTTTCTTGGCGCATTATACGAAGCTTGGTCGCAATATTTATGCCTTGGGCGGGAATGAGCAATCTTCCATCCTAATGGGACTGCCGGTCAAGCGGACCAAAATTCTCGTATATACCTTAAGCGGTTTTTGTTCCTCCTTAGCCGGTGTGGTGTTTACGTTCTACATGCTCTCCGGATACGGCTTGCACGCATTAGGAACGGAATTGGATACGATTGCTGCCGTTGTGATCGGAGGCACGCTATTGACGGGAGGTACCGGGTATGTAGCCGGCACCTTGGTGGGCGTGCTGATCCAGGGCATCATTCAGACGCTGATTATGTTCGAGGGCACGTTAAGCTCATGGTGGACGAAAATTGCGATTGGCATGCTGCTGTTCCTGTTTATTCTTCTGCAAAAACTGCTGGGGGCAAGAAAAAAAGCCGGTGAACTGACCGTATAAATTTGACAGGTGCTTGAGGAGGGAACCCAATTGCAAAGAACGACGCAAATCGGCTGGGAGATATCGAAAACGGCGAATCAGTTCAAATCCTCATGTGTATTAAAGTTCGGCACTGTCGCGGTGGATGCCAAAAGCATTCTTAGCGTGTTCGTCACCTTGGCCGACCAGCAACAGTATGAGCTCTATGTGATCGGGCCGGACGCTGAGGAAGCAAAAAGAGCGATGTCGGATTTGTTCGCGCGTTATGATTTGTCTTATGTCATAAAATAATCAGGCGGTTGACCGATGAAACGATCAATGTCGAGAGAATTAAAATGGAGCAGACTGTTGAAGCGGTTTGCTTTTTTTTTTTTTCCAAAATAACAGTAAGAAAATAATTGACAGAATATTATGTGTGATCGTATAATTCAAGAAAACGGTTACGTAAACGTTTTACTTGAGAAGAGAGGATCGACAATATGCGATCGGGAATCAAACAAGTAGCTGAAAAAGCGGGTGTCTCTATAGCTACGGTTTCTCATGTTATTAATAATACCCGCTTTGTTTCAGAAGAAACGAAGATCAAAGTTTTTCATGTTATGAAGGAGCTTGATTATCGTCCGAATTCAGCAGCACGGAGTTTACGCAGTCAAAAATCTAATACCATTGGACTGATTGTTCCCGTTCTTCCTTCTGACACCTCCAATTTCTTCTTTATGATGGTGGCTCAGGGAATCCAAAGCACGTTGAAACGACATGGGTACCATTTGCTATTAAGCAACAATACGACGGAAGAAATTGAAGACGAGAAAGAGCAGATCAAATTATTTAATTCAAAATTGATTGATGGTCTGATTATTGCTTCCATTGCTGAAGATGTTAGTTATCTGAATGACATCGTAGCGTCTGATTATCCTATCGTTTTTATTGATCGAAAACCTAGTGGTTTTAGCGGAGATTATGTACTTGCTGACGGATATGGCGGCTCGTATGAAGCTGTTCATACTTTTATTGAAAAAGGTCACCGAAGAATAGGTCTAATAACAGGAGGGCTTGGCATTTCGACAAGCAATGAGCGTTTAGAAGGTTACAAAAAAGCTTTGCAGGATAATGGGATTCCGTTCGATTCTTCGTTAATAAAAGTATCTGAATCCAACTTTGAAAGCGGATACGAAAGTGCCAAATCGTTGCTTTCAGAGCATTCAATCTCAGCCTTGTTTGTTGCCAATAATGTATTGACAATGGGGGTAATGAGATATTTGCAAGAGCGGCAAATGAAAATACCGGATGAGCTTGCCGTCATTGGGTTTGATGACTACGATTGGACGCAATTAACTACGCCGCCATTAACAGTAATCAGACAGCCATCCTTTGAGATCGGAGAAAAAGCAGCTGAAATTATGATCAATAGGATAGAAAAGACTGACACAAATTACAAAGAATATCGTTTACCTACCACACTTGTCATGAGGGGTTCGTGCTAGCAGTGAAGTACGAACCATTTTTTTGAAACTCAGAAAAACGTTTACGTAAACGAATACGTTAAGGGGGAAGCATGGTGAATACCTCGATACGAAAAGAGGCAGCATATTTGCAGGTGAGACAAAAGACAAATTTTCTAAAGCAAATCAGAAGGAATTATGAACTTTATTTATTAATATTGCCCGCTGTCATTTATTTTAGCATCTTTAAGTACTGGCCGATGTACGGGGTTCAGATCGCATTTAAGAAGTATGTAGCAGCTAAGGGGTTTTGGGGTAGCCCTTGGGTTGGATTTGAACACTTCGAACGATTCTTCCATTCTTATAATTTCTGGACCATTGTAAAAAATACTGTCGGTTTAAGCCTGTATTCTTTAGTCGTTGGATTCCCGGTTGCCATTTTCATCGCTCTATTGCTAAACCAATTGGCCAATGAGCGTTTTAAACGGTTCATCCAAACGGTCATTTATGCTCCTTACTTTATTTCAACCATAGTTCTGGTCGGCATGCTCAACGTTTTCTTATCTCCTACAAGCGGCATTGTCAATCATATTATTCAACTTTTTGGCGGCGAGCCCATCTTTTTTATATCCCAAGCAGGGTGGTTTAAAACGCTGTATGTATTATCTGGAGTTTGGCAGGAAACAGGGTTCGCATCTGTTATTTACTTGGCAGCTTTAGCCGGTATCGACCCCCATCTGCATGAAGCGGCGGTTATGGATGGAGCGAATAAATGGCAGAGGATCCGGCATATTGATATTCCTGGGATTGCGCCGACGATTTTGGTCTTGTTTACATTAGCCATAGGCAACCTGATGAACGTCGGTTTCGAAAAGGCCTTCCTGATGCAGAACGATCTGAATTTGGATTCGTCTGAGATTATTGCTACCTACGTTTATAGAGTAGGTTTGCTAAGGGCTGAATATAGCTATTCTGCAGCAATCGGTTTATTTAATGCTGTCATTAATTTTACTTTGCTTATTACTGTAAACCAAATTGTTAAAAAATTAAAAGGCAACGGCTTATTTTAGTAGATAAGAAAGGAGGGGAATTCGATGATTAAACTTAAATCCGGCAAAAGCAATGCAGATATTTGGTTCGATCTATTAAATCTAACGATCTTGACTGGATTCGCAATTCTTATCTTGTATCCACTTTATTTCGTGCTTATTGCGTCTTTTAGCGATCCTAACAGGATATATGCAGGAGACGTCTGGTTTATCCCACAAGGAATTACGTTTGAAGGATATATACGGATATTAGGAGACGTTCAAATTTGGCTTGGATATCGCAATTCCATTATGTATGCCGGGTTGGGCGCCATCATCAGTGTCTCGATTACAGTCGCTGCAGCCTACCCTTTATCTAGGAAAGATTTCTATGGAAAAAAAATGTTGATGCTGTTTTTTGTCTTCACTTTGTTCTTTTCGGGAGGACTTATCCCTACATACTTGATGGTGAAGCAATTGGGCATGGTCAATACGGTTTGGTCGGTTATCCTCCCTTCTGCTGTCGATGCTTTCGGTATTCTTATCGCGAGAACGTTCTTTGAAGCTACGATCCCTGATGAGTTGAGGGAGGCTGCTTCCATTGACGGATGTACGAATATGAGATTCTTTTGGAGCATTGTGCTCCCTCTTTCGAAACCGATCCTTGCAGTTCTCTTGCTTTTTGCAGTGGTACGGCAATGGAATGGATTCTTTGATGCATTAATTTATTTGGATAACAAAAATTTATTCCCATTACAGCTTGTTTTGCGGAATATTCTCATCCAAAGCCAACCGACCGGTGACTTGGTATCGAACATTGATACACTGGTCGCGAAAGAAAGAATTGCCGAATTGATCAAATACGGTGTCATTATCATTGCCGCTGCTCCCCTCCTCATCCTGTATCCGTTTTTGCAGCGTTATTTTGTCAAGGGTGTCATGGTTGGTTCCGTCAAAGGTTAATCGATTAGCAATGATCGCATTGAAGGAGGTGGTGCTTCTTCTAAGTCCGGGTATGATTCCATGTTTTATACTTTTCAATCATTGCAAATAAAAGGGAGGTTAACAAATGAAAAGAAATTTATTCATGATTACAACTTCGGTACTAAGCTTGTCCCTGGTGCTCGGTGGATGTACCGCTAAAAACGAAGCAAGTCCATCTCCTTCCGCCGGTGCTAGCAGTGCGCCTGCAAACAGCAACCTGAATGAGAGCGGTTTACCGATTGTTAAAGACAAAGTAACGATCAAAGCTGTCGCTCAAAGTGCGGAACTGGCTCCTGCTTATGGAGAAATGGAAATCTTCAAACGTCTTGAACAAACGACTAACGTCAAAGTTGAGTGGTCAAACATCCCAAAAGCTGATTACCAGCAGAAGAAAAACCTTCTTATGTCGACCGGTAATTTGCCTGAGCTGTTCTATGGGGCAGATTTCACAGATACGGATATTGTGAACTACAGCAAGGATGGCACCATTATTCCGCTCGATGATCTGATTAATAAATATATGCCGAATTTGAAAAAATTGTTCGAGAAAAACCCGGCATTGAAAGCGTTCGTCACATCTCCTGATGGACATATCTATGCATTGCCATCCGGTGAAGAATTAGGTTTCGGACAAGAAGGCATCGGATCCAACCCTGATTTCATGTTCCTTAACAAAGCATGGTTGGATAAATTGAACATGCAAATTCCTACAACGATTGATGAACTACATGATGTGTTAGCAGCGTTTAAAACAAAGGATCCGAACGGAAACGGCAAAGCCGATGAAGTTCCTATGTCCTTCATGAACACGTTCTGGACCGGGGATATCGGTTATTTATTTGGAGCATTTGGTGTGCCTGATAAAACATACCAGCCAGCCGATAATACTTACGCCGAACATTTGAATGTAAAAAATGGCAAGGTGAGCTTCTCGGCCGTTGACCCGAAATATAAAGAAGCTGTAGCTTATTTCCATAAATGGGTTGAAGAGGGACTTATCGACAAAGAATCCTTTACTTACAATAACAACCCGACTCCTTATTTCGCAAAAGGCAAAACGAAAGACGTAACGTTGGGCTCTTATCTCTGGTGGGAAGAAACTGAAATTGTAGGCAAAGACCGCGTTAAAGATTATGTGCTCATACCTCCATTCAAAAATATGGTGGTTAAATATAATAACGGATCTCAATGGGCTCGTGCTTCTGAAGTGATCACCAAAGCGGCTAAAAATCCTGAAATCATCGCAAGATGGCTGGACTATCAGTTTGAACCTAAAATCACAGCACAAATGCATTGGGGTCCAATTGGTGTGGCCTTTGAAGAAAAAGACGGTAAACTGGTTCAAAAAGAATTGCCTCAGGGTGAATCTGCTGGTGAATTCCGCCAAAAAGTAGCACCGAACCAATCTGGTGTAGTTACGGCAGAGGACTTCAAAACCATTGTAGCTCCTGAGCCTCGGGCTCAAGAAAGAATGGATCGCATTAAAAAATTCTTTGTTCCGCAAATGGAAAAAGAGAATTATCCGCTCATCTTCTTCACTCCGGAAGAGCTTGATAAAATCGCTAAAATCAAACCGGATCTGCAAAAATTCGTAGATCAAAAACGTACGAAATGGTTGATGGACGGTGGAGTAGAAAAAGATTGGGATGCTTACCTGTCCACTTTGAAGAAAATGGGACTTGACGACCTGATGAAAATCTACCAGGACGGTCTCGATCGTTATAACAAAGCTGCAAAAAAATAAGAAGTTAGAACAACAGGAGGAATCAAAAGATGGAACCTATTGCCTATTGGCCCTTTGACGAAGGGCAGGGCAGAATAGCCAAAGATCTGGCCTCGGGCTCTTGCGATCAGATTCGGTTTGCGCTGCTGAAAGGCCGTTACCAGCAGTCGCAAGATCCGATATGGCGCAAAGGCGTCTCTGGCAGTGCGCTCTTATTCGATGGTTATTCAACTTGGTTAGAAAGATCCGCTTCCTTAAGCCCCAGTTTATCCGAGGAATTAACGATTACAGCATGGATAGCGCCTCGCAGCTATGATTTCGGTGATGAAGAGCGCCTTGCTGCGATCGTCAATCAGCATGACAGAGAACGCTGCGAAGGTTACATTTTAGGCTTATCCCGCCACGGTTCCTGGTCGCTCCAGCTCGCGCTGGGCGATCAGTGGGTCGATGTCTGGGCGAGTGGGCATCCACTTCCGAAAGGGGAGTGGTCCTTCGTTGCTGCTACCTACGAAGCGAAGTCGGGACAGCTCAAACTGTATCTCAACGGCAGCGAGGTAGCTGTAAGAGAGCACTCGCAAATTCATATTTCCATTACGCCCAGCAATGAAGATTTGCTGATAGGACGCAACAATAAGGGAGTCATTTTAGCAGAAGCATTCACGATGAATATGTTTGACGGGTTAATGGATGAGCTGTGTGTGTATCATGCAGCAATGTCTGAGGAAGACATCGCGAGCTCCTATCGACATTACTTAGAGGCACATGACGGTGATATCCCAACCATTCCGTATGAAGATTTGGCCATTCCAAGAGCTTATTTTGCCCGGGACCGTCATCGTCCGCAGTATCATCTAACCTCTCCAGGGCACTGGATGAATGAACCGCATGCGCCGATTTATTTTAACGGTCAATATCATTTGTTTTATCAATTCAATCCGAATGGTCCTTTCTGGCATTATATTCATTGGGGACATTGGGTGAGCGAAGACTTGGTTCATTGGCGCGATTTGCCGGCTGCTCTAACTCCTGAACCAGGGATAGATCCAGATGGCATTTGGTCGGGAAGCGCAGCGTACGATGAGTCCGGATTTCCAGCTTTATTCTATACAGCGGGAAACCATAGCTTGACTCCGAATCAATCGGTTGGTTTAGCCCGCACTACGTATCCGCAGGATGGAGATCTCGACTTGAAGCAATGGGTGAAGCATCCCCATCCAATTGTCGTACAGGAGCCTGACACCCTATATTTAGGAGAATTCCGCGATCCTTTCGTGTGGAAGGAGGGGGATGTATGGATCATGCTGGTGGGTACTGGTGTTAGCAGTCAAGGCGGTACGGCAATGGTGTATGTTTCTTCGAATATGACGGAGTGGACCTGCAAAGGGCCTCTAATCATAAGCAATTATGAGCGATATCCGTTTTTAGGTGTCGTTTGGGAGCTGCCTGTTTTACTGCCGTTGAAACATAACGGAGATGATACGGGAAAGCATATATTGCTGATTAGCCCATGGGGCAAAGATGCTAAAGTCGAAGTCAATTATTGGATAGGGACTTGGGACAGAGCCAATTTTCGGTTCATTCCCGATCATGAAGAGCCACGGCTCATCGATGTGGGAGATTTTCATTTTACAGGTCCAAGCGGGATGGTCGATCCTGTAACGGGCAGATCACTGCTATTTACGATTGCCCAAGGCGAACGTACGCCGCAAATCGATTATGATTGCGGATGGTCACACGGTGCAGGCATGCCAATCGCCTTAAGCTTGCGGGAAGATGGACAACTGGGCATTGAACCTATTGAGGAGATTCAACAGCTGCGAGGCAGACAGCTTCTGGATTTAGAGGATGCAGATCTGGAAGAAGTCAACGAGCGCTTGTATCACATTCAAGGCGATGCACTCGAAATCCAGCTTGCCTTCAGCAGGGGGGCTGCCAGTCGGTACGGTCTTTCTGTGAGGCGAACACCGGACGGAGAAGAAGAAACCGTGCTTTATTACGATCAGGACCGGGAGCAACTCGGTGTAAACCGAGAGAAGTCGACGAGGGATCCTGATGAACGAATCAGAGGCATCCAAGAGGGAAGCCTTGAACTTCAAGGGGAAGACTTACAGCTCCGTGTTTATGTAGATAGATCGTTAATTGAAGCTTACGCTAACGGTTTGAAGAGTTTAACCACTCGAACCTATCCTTCAAGAATGGATGCACTTGGTTTGCATCTTCATGCAAATGGCGAATTACGCATTAGATCCATCAAGATTTGGGAGATGAAACCGGCTTTTATAGTTTCAGATTAAAGAGAATTTTTCACATAGTGGAGGTAGGAGAGAACGATGTATGATGTAGTTGCATTAGGTGAAGTCTTGATCGACTTTACACCAGCTGGGAAATCGGAGCTTGATTACGCGTTATTCGAGCGTAATCCGGGCGGGGCGCCGGCCAATGTGCTGGCTGCCCTAGCCAAATGGGGGAAGCAGACAGCTTTAATCAGTAAAGTCGGATTAGATCAACATGGACAATATTTAATTGAAACGCTGCAGCAGTGCGGCATCGATACGCGTGGAGTTGTAACGTCCACAGATACGAATACCACCTTGGCTTTTGTTCATTTGGATTCCCGAGGAGACCGTTCTTTCAGCTTCTACCGTAATCCAGGCGCGGATACCATGCTGGGCGAAAATGAAGTACTTCTCGAATTGATTGAACAGTCTAAGCTATTCCATTTTGGTTCTTTATCGTTGACAAATGAACCAGCAGCTTCCGCGACAAAGAAGGCACTCCTTTTCGCAAAAGATAAGGGCTGCATCATTTCCTTCGATCCTAATTTGAGAATCGCTCTCTGGACAGATTTGGGGTACGCCAGAAAGCAGATTGAATATGGATTAGCAAGAGCTGATATTGTCAAATTATCAGAAGAGGAACTCCTGTTTCTAACAGGGGTAAATGATCTCGAAGAAGGCTCTCGAATGATCTGCGATTCTTTCGGCCCTTCTCTGATTTTGATAACCTTAGCGGAAAAAGGAGCCTTCTATCGATTCGGTTATACAACTGGAATCGTGGCGGGATTTGAAGTGAATGCGATCGATTCGACAGGCGCAGGGGATGCCTTTTTCGGCGGATTTCTGAATACTTGGATAGAAATGAAGATGACGTTCGACGTACTGGGTGAAAATGAACTCCGCAGTATGATCAGGTTCGCCAATGCAGCTGGGGCATTAGCAACGACCCGCAGAGGGGCCATTCCGGCCATGCCCAGCATAGAAGAGATACGAAAGGTGACGAAGGATAATGACAACAGCTGACTACCAAGAACAATTCCGTCCGCAGCTTCATTTCACGCCGGCGGAGATGTGGTTGAATGACCCTAACGGCCTGGTATTTTATGAAGAAGAGTATCACCTTTTCTATCAATACCACCCCGAGAGTACGGTATGGGGACCTATGCATTGGGGACACGCTGTTAGTAAGGATCTGGTTCACTGGGAGCATCTTCCGATTGCACTCGCGCCGGATGGGAACGGCACTATTTTTTCAGGAAGCGCTGTAGTGGATAAGCAGGATACGAGCGGCTTCTTCGCAGGAGAATCAGGGCTTGTGGCTATTTTCACTCAGCACGATAAAGCTCTTGAGACAGATATTACGAGACAGACGCAGAGTATTGCTTTCAGCAAAGATAAAGGCAGAACCTGGACTCTATATGCGAACAATCCCGTGTTGATTGAGGAACGATTGACGGATTTCCGGGATCCCAAAGTATTTTGGCATGCTCCTCAGCAAAAGTGGGTGATGATCATCGCTGCAGGTGATCATGTCCGAATCTATACGTCCCCTAATTTGAAGGACTGGACGTATGTCAGCGAATTTGGCGCGGGTCATGGCTCGCATGCAGGTGTTTGGGAGTGTCCTGATTTATTTGCCCTGCCTGTTGATGGGGATGCGTTCGCCACGAAGTGGGTACTGATTGTGAGTATTGGGGATCATCCCGACAATAAGGAAGGGTCGAGGACGCAATATTTCATCGGCGATTTTGATGGCCATACGTTTATACCTGAAGAGTCTCCCGCACCTACACTTTGGCTTGACTATGGCAGAGACAATTACGCAGGAGTTACTTGGTCGGATTTTCCGGAAGAGGATGGAAGACGGGTTTTGATAGGCTGGATGAATAACTGGAAATACGCGAATAAGATACCAACATCCGCATGGAGAGGAGCCATGACGTTGCCTAGAGAGCTCTCGCTTTCTACTGAAACGGAAGGCATCCGAGTCATGCAGCGTCCCGTTCGGGAATTAAGTTCTCAAAGACGGGATGAAGAGAGATGGGAATCGTTTATTGTAAGCTCCGAATATGAACAAGAGGAAAATATTTTCGCTATGCCTCAAGGTGAGTTGCTTGAAATTATAGTTGAACTTGAAATAGGGGATGCTACCGAGTTCGGATTAAGGCTTAGTACTGCCGACAATGAAGAAACGATAATCGGCTATGCGACTAGTGAACAGAATCTGTTTATCGATCGTACGAAGTCAGGAACTGTGAATTTTCATGATGACTTCGCCTGCAAGCACAACGCTCCGCTGAAGCCAATGGACGGAACGATCAAACTAACTATTTTTGTCGATTGGTCCTCTGTTGAAGTGTTTTCGTACGACGGCAAGCTCGTCATGACCGATCTGGTTTTTCCGAGCTCATCCCGTAAGGAACTGAAGCTTTATGCTAAAGAAGGCAGTATAAGTGTAAAATCATTAACCTTTTATACACTGGAATCCATATATGCAAGTAAACTTGCACCTATCAGCCAATCATAAAAATCATAGAAATGCATCAGCGGCTGTTAATTAGATCTTGGATCATAACGGCCGCTAATTCTTGTTTCTATACATGTAAAAATGAGGAACAATCATAAAGTATTAGGGGATAGTTTAAATGAAAAGCATAAAAGCATTATCATTTGTATTTGCTGCATTTGCTTTGGTTGCACTTACCGCATGTTCTTCAAGTAAAATAACCGAGCCTTCAAAAACATCTGAATTAACGGTTGTGCCTTTGGCAACAGAAAGAGTTGAACCGACAAAAAAAGAGAAAGAAGTAGTGATAGGATTTACTTTGCAAAATTTAAATAATCCATTCTTTGTAGCGATGTCCAAAGGCGCTACTGCAGGTGCTATGCTGCATGGTGCTGACGTAATCACAGTAAGTGCAGAAGGTGATTTGGCTAAGCAAACTGCGCAAATTGAGGATTTTATTATAAAAAAAGTAAGTGTGATTCTTCTAAATGCTGTAGATTCCAAAGGTATAGCTGGTGCTGTTAGTCAAGCTAAAATGGCGGGCATCCCCGTCATTGCAGTTGACGTAGGCGCAGATGGAGGTGTGAACACGGTTATAACATCAGATAATTTTATTGCCGGAAAATTAGCTGGGGAATACATCGTTAAGCGATTGAATGGTAAAGGAAATGTTGCTGTCATTGATGGTCCATCTGTATCTGCTGTAACGGATCGTATCGCTGGATTTGAAGAAGCAATTAAAGCTGCTCCGGGAATAAGAGTAGTTGCTAAACAAAATGGGTATGGCAACCGTGAAACATCGATTACAACGATGGAGACCATTCTTCAAGCTAATAGAAAAGGAAAAATTGATGCTGTATTTGCAACGAATGATCCTTCTGGCGTTGGTGCCAAAATTGCTTCAGAACAAGCAGGTCGCGACAATGAAATGTTTATCGTTGGTGTAGACGGAGCGCCAGATGCCGTTAATGCGCTAAAAGAAAAGAAAAGCTTTGCCGCAAGCTCAGCGCAGTATCCATTTGAAATGATTAAATTGGCAATGGATGTAGGTTTTAAAGTTCTTAAAGGTGAAAAGGTAGAGTCATTAATCAAAATTCCTGTTGACCTGATCACTCAAGATAATGTAGATAGCTACAAAGGCTGGTAATAGTGGAGGACTCTATGTATAAGATTGTAATTGCGGATGATGAAGACAACGTAAGAGAGGGAATTCGGGAAAGTCTCAACTGGGATGAATTGGGATTTGGGGTGGTTGGCGTCTTTGAAAATGGCCGTGAGGTGATCCAGGCCATGGAACAGCTTCAACCCGATGTGGTTTTAACAGATATCAACATGCCTTTTATGGATGGTTTAGAAGTATCACGCTATCTTTTTGAACATTATCCTCACACCAAAATAATTATTCTTACGGGTTATGATGAATTTGAATACGCTCAGGAAGCTTTAAAGTTGAAGGTACACGATTATATCCTAAAGCCGAATACAGCTGATGAATTACATGAAATTCTCTCCAAAGTAAAAGCAGATTTAGATGATGAGAATCGCAAAGTGGAGGATTTAAGTAAGCTAAAGCAACAGCTTAGAGAAAGTTTGCCTCTAGTAAGAGAGCGCTTCTTGAACCAGCTGGTTACAGGGAATATACGCGGAGGCAAGCTTGAGGATAAGCTTGCTTATTTAGATATTGATTTATCGTTATCGAGAAGTCACTATGTTGTGGCTGTGATTGATGTAGATGATCATGGAGAATTGCAAAGGTTTTATCCTGAAAGTGAGAGTGAGCTGCTTTATTTTGCAGTATGTAATATCAGTTTAGAAATTATTGCGAGAGAGAAGAACGGAATCGTGTTCCAAAACAATAGTGAAAAAACAATCGTAATTCTCTATGGCGAGAATGTGGAAACGCTGCGTGAAGAGGCATTGCGAATTCTAGAAGAGATCAACTTATCGGTAAAAGAGTATCTGAGGTTTACGGTGTCCATTGGTGTAGGAGATATATGCACTTCTCTAAATAAAATTCATCTTTCTCATAAAAGGGCTTCGACTGCTCTTGAATATCGTTTTTTTCTGGGAAAGAATCGGATCATTCATATCAGCGATATTGAAGGGGAATTGGATGAGAGCATTCCCTACGATAAACTCTGGGAAAGAAAGCTCGTCCTTGGCTTGAAGTCTGGAACACAGCATGAGATTGAAGTGATCGTCGAGAATATCATTAAAAATCTGAAGGAATCCTATCTGCCAATGGATCGCTGTTATATTCACATACAGCAAATAATCGTCTCGATTATGGATGCTTTGGAAGAGCTTGATATTCGTGAAGCGCTACATAACAGCGCTGCTCTCAGCCCACTGACCGTCATTTATGGCTTAAAAACACTTGATGAAGTGGAAGTTTGGTTAAAAAGTTATTGCTCACGTACTACGAATATCATCCTTGAAACAAGAAACAACTTTTGTAAGATGCAAGCTATGAAAGCGGAAGAATATATAAAAGAGAATTATGCGGATACGAAAATATCCATGGATGCGGTTTGTAAATATCTTGTTCTAAGTACAAGTTATTTTAGCCTTATTTTTAAAAATCACACGGGAGAAACCTTCATAAGTTATCTTACTCGGATTCGCGTGGAAAAGTCGAAGGAACTACTTAAATGTACGGATTTAAAGACTTACGAAATCGCAGATCGTGTAGGGTATACGGACCCGCATTATTTTAACTTAATTTTCAAAAAAGCGATGGGTATGACTCCGACTGAATATCGCAGAATGATGTAAAGGGGCGTAAATATGGCAAGGCAACGATTCATTCGCTTTTTTCATTTCAAAAGTATTCAGTCAACCATTGCAGTTGCTTTTTCATGCTTAATTGTGGTTACGATTACTGTTATTGCATGGATGTCTTATCATCTTTCAACAGTTGCAGTAAAAAATAATTCACGCGACTATACCTATCAGCTCATGGGACAGGTGAGCTCCAATATAGATAGCTACATCAATTATATGGAAAATATATCTCAAATGGTTCTTTCCAATTACGATATCAAAGAGTACCTCTTAAAGCAGGTGTACCTTGGTGAAATCGGTAAGGAAGACTTGAAGCAGAAAATATCGTTCCAGCTGAATACCGTGTTGAATACAAGAAAGGATATATCGTCTGTCCTTATATTTGGTACGAACGGAAAAATTATTCCTTACAATGAGAAGATTAAACTAAATCCACAAGTGGATTTGGCGGAACAAAGCTGGTATAAGAAGGCCATTGAAGCAAAGGGGAAAGTCGTTATCTCTTCTTCACATGTACAAAATATGATTCTTAACGACTATAATTCAGTGATATCCTTAAGCCGTGAGCTCAGAAGTGATGTCGGGGATGAAAAGCTTGGCGTTCTGCTTGTAGACTTGAACTATAGTGTCATCAGCGATATTTGCAACAAGATTAAACTTGGGAATCGGGGATATGTTTTCATTGTGGATGCAAACGGAAACATTGTTTAT
Source organism: Paenibacillus sp. Soil787 (assembly GCF_001429545.1). GTDB lineage: Bacteria > Bacillota > Bacilli > Paenibacillales > NBRC-103111 > Paenibacillus_E. Next base: position 1,219 of record NZ_LMSP01000003.1, on the reverse strand, counting down.
CACCCAGAGCAGCAAATGATTAACAACAATCAGAAAATTGAATTGATCTCTGAGGTTATGCATACTCCTGGCAGTAACTTTGTGACTTCAGAAGGTAAAAATAGCCGGATGTACACAATTAAAACATCGCAAAGCACCGGATGGAAAATTGTCGGGGTCACTTATGTGGACGAGTTAGTCTCCAATAAGAATGAGCTGCAAACGTATACTTTTTTTGGAGGTATAGCATTTCTTATTATCGCAGTGTTACTCTCTTTCATTCTATCCTTACGTATTTCAAGACCCATTAAACATCTTGAAAGTTCGATGAAAGAGGTAGAGAAGGGCAATTTCGACATTCAGGTTGATATTCAAAGCTCCAATGAAATCGGGCATTTAAGTAATCGATTTAATCGAATGACGACAGAGATCAAAGAACTGATGCTGCAAAATATGAAAGAACAGGAATTAAAAAGAAAGAGTGAGTTGCAGGCTCTGCAAGCTCAGATAAACCCGCATTTCCTATACAATACCTTGGATTCGATTATATGGATGGCAGAGCTTAAAAAGTCGAAGGAAGTCGTCCTTATGACAGCTTCCTTAGCCAAGTTATTCCGTTTAAGCATTAGTAAAGGACAAGAATTTACTTCTATTTTCAACGAAATCGAGCATATTAAAAGCTATTTAACGATCCAAAAAATGCGCTATAAAACTAAATTGGATTTTGAAATCAATGTTGATAAGAGCATCCTTTCCTACAAGGTGATCAAAATTGTTTTGCAGCCTCTAGTAGAAAATGCGATTTACCACGGAATAAAAAATAATGCGGGTGTTGGTAGTGTTCAAATAACTGGGATACGTAAGGGGAACCGTATTCTTCTTCAGATCATTGATAATGGAATTGGAATGTCTTCAGAGGAGATCGATGACATATACCGAAAAACACGCATATCTAAGCATGGGAGTGGTATTGGTGTGCAAAATGTGAATCAAAGAATTAAGCTGCATTTTGGAGATCCGTTTGGGCTGCATTTCGAGAGTGAATTAGGGAAAGGAACTACCGTTAATATTTGGCTGCCAGTCATAGAATAGAAGTAAACAATCTAGTTAGCAAGGTCCCGTTCTAAGCGCCAACCACTGATCTAGCGCACAAAACCATCATGACCGAACCGGTCACCGCCATGTATGAAAATGAAAAGATGTTTTCAAAGACGAATTCCATCCAATACTGGATAATGGC
>NZ_LMSP01000002.1 GCF_001429545.1 Paenibacillus sp. Soil787 | reverse complement strand
ATTTTGCCATGCCTCGCACTTCCTTTACACGTTCATTTATCCATTACTTAAAAATTTCGTGACAGCATGGGTGAACTCCTGTTTTCGTCGGACAGACTCTTAGCCCCCGGTGGCGACGAATCTGACGACCTTGCGCACAATTTTTGTGCGCTAGTATTCCTTCTCTCCATAATACCAAATTTACCAAAAAAATTAGAAAGGGATTATCCTCATGCTCAACCTCGAAACTTATACTTTCTATTATGCTGAGAAAAACCTCTATCGAGGTCTTTCGAAGATGTGCGAGAGGGTGTCCCCTGTTATGATATAAATACCGCCCTTTTAACAGCAGCGGTATTTGTTTTAAGCTGTTTGTATTATTCATTTATATAAGTCGTCACGCGGTTCTGTATCAGCTTGGCGACGGTTTCAGCAGTCTTCTGCCCAGAGAAATAAGCTTTAGCTTCCTCGATAATGATCATTTGAACTTTGTTCATTGGCGCGATCGGGAGACTTGCATCGGATATCATGGTCTTCAAGGACTGCAAATCCTTGTCCGATACTTTGAGGACCCCGACTTTCTCTGATTTAATCGTTCCTTTTTTCGCATCATTCGCTAAATCTGCCATCGTCTTCTCAATTACAGATTTCATCATGGAGAAGCCGTCTTGTTGCGGTATGCTTTGCATCTCCTCGGATAATAGAAACTTCATAAAATCCCATGCCGTTCCTTTGATCGTTGAATTTGAATTCATGGCAATGGTTTGAAGCCCTCCGAATGCGATTCCCGATTTCTGTCCGGCCGCATGAGGCTTTTGGTAAACCGTTCCGTTTTTATAATATATAGCGAGACGAGACAGATAATCAATTGGTGAATATATTGGGGATAGATGAAAGTTGGTATCTTTAGGTGGCAGGAATTTGGCAGATATGACTTTCTCGTCGTACAAACTCTTTACACGCTTAAGGAGTTCGGTAAAGTCCGTCGAATCAAAGTTCGCTTTACGATTAGCTCCATCAACCAATTGGGCATAATTATCCGACACAAGGGAGTTAAGCATACTCTCGGGCCCCACTGATCCTAAAGAGTAGGCGTGAACTCCCTTATCCGCGAGTTGTTTTCCTACATCTGCAAACTGACTCCATGTCCAATTCTTATCATCAATCGTAACGCCAGCATTCTCAATAGCTACTTTATCTCCGAACAAAACTTCCAAATAAAATTTTGGCGGCAGAACATAGAGACCACCGCTTATTTTTGAATTGTCGAGTATGTTCATATAATAAAGGTTTGGATCAAAGGATTTGTCCTTTTTTATGAGTTCGTCCAAGTTTACAAACGCTTTTTTGGCAATATATTTCTCAATCGGCAGGTCGATTGTATTCATAACGAATAGATCCGCTCCCTTACCCGACAAGACCTCTGTAGTGGTTTGTTTGATATACTTCTCTACTGCGGCAGCGTTCATGGTGCCAGCTTCATTCAGTGTTGTTTCAAATTCCTTCAATTGAATAGTCGTATTCGGATGGATTGCTTCGTATTTTTGCTTTGCCTGTTTGTAAAAATCGGTTACTCCAAGAGTGGAGATAACAATGGTCTTCTTGCTGTCTTTGTTTTCATCCTCTATTATGCCTTCATTCCCTGCCGTACTAGGACTACTCGAGTTAGCCTCGGAGTCCTTACTTTCTATTTTTGTGCTTAAGGGTTTACTGCTGTTTACTGATGGTGTACTGCCATTACAAGCAGCCAAAAACATGAATACCAAACTCATGAGTATACCTATCCACTTTTTCATCGTTAACACTCACTCCTTATCATCATCTAAACACATTTATTTCGGTCTAACTCTGCTGCCATCTTGAATGGGTTCGCTGGTTTCCGTTATGATTTTCTGACCAGGATAAGCCCCCTTAAGGACAATCGCTTCCGATTCATTGGTGTCGCCAACTTCGATGAACACTTTGCTCGCATGATAGGTGTTGCCTAGGGGGCCTTTCTTTTCTGTCATGACAAAAATATATTTGGTAGGGCCCTCGCCATGAATAGCTTTTGTAGGCAACACCATTCCATTGTCATTCGTAGAGGTTTTGCTCAAATTCAGACTTGCTTGTTCCCCCCCCTGTAAATCCTCGCTTTTTACCGTCACAAGCACTCGTTTCTGATCAACAGGCGGGGATGGACTGCTTCCAGCGGCAGGCACGTTCTTATTCGTCGATTCCGCATTCTTTATTTCTGTAAGAGTACCTTCCAAGGTTTGGGCAACTCCTTGAATTGCCACCTGCACGTTTAGCTTGTCTCCGAGTTTGAAGGACTTGATGACTGAGGATGGAACTTGCAGAGAAAATTGATAACCGAGACTTGAATTCGATATACGCACATCACTCCCGGCACTTCCGGAAGGAAGGTCTTTTACGGCACCTAATTTCGTGATTAAACCTTCGAATGGAGCTACGATTTGCTTTTTAATGTCCAAATCGATTTGCATATTTCTTAAATTTCGTTCGGAAACGTCCATATCCAGACGCGCTAATTCAAGATCCCGTTTTGCGCCGCGAATCTTCTGATCATCACCGCTTTGTTCGGCTTCGATATAACGATCCTGTAAGCCTTCCATCATCAATCTTTGACGCTCCATATTCGACTGTTGATCTTGAATGCGGGTCTGAGCTTCTTGGTTATCGTAGGTTACAAGTACCTGCCCCTTGGTTACGCGATCCCCCTCTTTGACCAGTACGTTATTGACGTTCCATCCCTCCCTGTTTGAAAGTTCCACTTCACTGACCGGCTGAAGCACACTGCTGTCGCTGTAGTTTTGAACGAGCGGCTCCTGTTTCCCTTCTTCCGTCCATACCTTGGGTAAGTTCATTGTAAGTAAAGTATTGCTGTAAATCGTGACAATAAGTAAAATGCTGATAAACAGGACAAACAATAGCCGAAGCTTGCGTTTCGGGCCTGTATCCTTTCGTTCGACCGCATGCAACTCCATGTAATGGTTTCCTCCTTACCCTTTGACGCCTGAAAGCTGTACGCCTTGAATGAAATATGATTCCGCATACAAAAATAAAAGCACCATCGGAGACATATAAAGCACGGATGCTGCAAACCCGATTCCTTTTGCCTCCTGTTGGATCCGCGATAAATAAAGAGATAGCGGCTGTTTAATGGCATCATCCAGAAAAATAAGCGGTTGCTCCACCATGTTCCAGTAATCCACAAACAGCAGGACGACGAGCGCTGCTAATCCGGGCTTAATTAACGGCAAGATGATTCGATAGAAAATCATCAAATGTCCCGCGCCATCCATGATGGCTGCTTCTACATATGCATTCGGAATGGTGAGCATGAACTGCCGAAGCATAAACACGCCGAAGGCAGAGAAGATCCCGGGTAAAATGATCGCGCCAGCGCTATTCAGAAGCCCTAGCTTGTCGGCGATGATATAGTTAGGAACCAGCGTTACCTGAAACGGCATAAGCATCGCCATCAAGTACACGAAGAACAAGGAATCCCTCCCTCGATATTGCAGCTTCGCGAATGCGTAAGCCGCGAGTGCGGCGACCGCCACCTGCCCTCCTATAATCGGAACAACCAAAAGAACCGAGTTCCAAAACATATTCAAATAGTTCGGGGTCTCCAGGAGCACCTTCGCGTATTGCTCGAAGGACACCCAATCCGGAAGGAGCTTCAAGTTGACGAATAAGTCTTTTCCCCCTGAGGCCGCATTTGTCATCTGACCAATGAGATTGTAATTATGTCCGATCTCATGCTCCGTCATGAGCGAATTCGTGAGGGAGATGATAATGGGAAGCAGCAGCATCACCGCGAAGACGAATAAGACCAACGATAACGTACTTTTATAAAGAAAGGCCTGCTTTTTCATCCTCCATCTCCCTCACTCCATAAATCTTCTAAATTGCCGTTCCATCGCGAGCATGCCAGAGACGATAATTAATATGCAGCAAACCATTAAGGCCGCGGCTGCGGTCAGCTTCTGCACATCCAGCGACAAGAACATGTTGTTCATATAATGCTGCAGCATGTAAATGCTGTCATGCGGGTAGTCTCCGGCTATCAAATACGTTTCCCGGAATATGCGAAACGAGTTCATGATCGACATCAGCACCACGAAAAACATGGTCGGCGTTAGATAGACGAGCGTAATCCCGATCAGCTTGCGAACCGGGCCTGCTCCTTCAAGATCCGCCGTTTCGTAATAATCCTTCGGAATGCCCTGCAAAGCGGCCAGGAACAGGATCATGTTATAGCCGAGGTTTTTCCATAAATAGACGACGGACAGCACGCCTCTCGCCCAATCCGATTTCATCCAGTCGATCCGCTCGGCCCCAAGTGCATGCAGCCAAGCATTGAGCGAACCGTTCCAATCAAACAGTATTTGCCAAATCATGAGGACAGAAGCAACCGGAACGACGAGCGGCATCACGTAAACGGTCCTCAGCCAATTACGCAAGTAGACGTTCCCGTTCAACAAAAGCGCCAGCAGCAGCGACAGCACGACCAATAACGGCACGCTCCCGGCAGTAAACAGAAACGTATTCATCGCTGCTTTGCGAAAAGAAGCGCTATCCAGCACAGCATGATAGTTGGCAAACCCGACAAACGATCCGCCGCCCGCCCTATCCATAAACGAATACACGGTACCCATCACGAACGGAATTAGATAAAACATGGCGAAGCCAATCACGCTTGGCGCTAGAAATCCGATGGCTATGAAGCCTTGTTTTCGCGTCAACCGCCTGAGCAATACGTTCATTTTTACCCTCCTCGAATGAAATCCTTGTTGTCATAAAAGCATCATAATAGGCGCGTATAAAGATACGATCAAGATGAAGAGAAGTAACGCCTCCATACTTTAGTAAATGATTAAGAATTTGACGAAAACTATTTGGTAAAGTAAGTAATAATCCCATCAGTAACTCCGTCCGCTATCTTAGTTTGAAAAGCTTGTGTTTGAATTCGCTGTTCATCTTCGCTATTCGATATATAACCTAGCTCAAGTAAAAGAGATGGGCTCGTGTTTTCTCGAAGTACGTAGTAGTCTCCCTGTGCCACTCCACGATCTCTTGTATCCATGTTTTGTTTAAAAATCTGCTTATTCATCACTTTTGCTAATTGTTTATCTTCCGATTTGTTGTAATAAGTAGTTATGCCTGATACATCGTTGGTGGTATACGCATCAAAGTGAATACTTATAAATAGATCGGCTGCATGGTTTTTCGCGATTTCAACTCGCTCGGATTTGGTCAAAGATTCATCCTTATCACGTGTCATAATGACGTTAGCTCCAGTTCTCTTTGTTATTTCTCGTTGAATATTCAGGGCTGTTTGAAGCGTAATATCTTTCTCATGAATACCGGATTGACCTGTAGCACCAACATCCCTTCCTCCATGCCCAGCATCAATGACAATCGTTTTCCCTTCTAAAATGGTGCTTTCGATATTCATAGTCGTAGATTTGTTGTTCATTGTCGTAGATTTGTTGTTTTCTGATTGCAGAGTTTCATTTTTAGCAAGACTAGCATCTGCTTGTACTTTTAATAAAATTGATGCTGAAATAAGTACGGTGATTGCGGTTAAAGTAATGATCATTGTTTTCTTCATAAAACTTATCTCCTCTCACTAGTAACTCTATCTGGTTGAGCTTTTCATAGAGTCATTGTAAGAGAGGCAAATGAAGATAATGTCGAATTGAAATAAAGATAAGATAAAGATAGACGCGACGAAAAAATAGACACTTTCATGACGAACGGATTCCGTCGTTGAAAGTGTCTATTCAGCTTCATTACGCTTGTTTATTCAAATAGAAGAAAAACAATACTCCGTCTTCTGTATTCGCGGCGCCGTACTCAGCGCCATGTAATTCCAAAATATTTTTGGAAATAGCCAGCCCTAGTCCGGTTCCGCCTTGTGCACGTTGGCGTGCGCTATCCACGCGATAGAATCGCTCCCAGACTTTGTCTATTTGATCCGCGGGAATGTGAGCTCCTTTATTTTCTATGCTAATCTTGACTCGGGTTTGTTCTTCTTTGATCGTTATGAAAATATGCTCATGTTCGGGTGAGTAGTGAATCGCATTGGTCATAAAATTCGTAATTACTTGTTCGATTCGGTGCTGATTAGCGATAACTTCAACTGCAGCAAGCTCAGTGTGTACATGAAGTTGTTTATTAATGAACTCCAAAGATAGCTTCTCACAGATCTCCTCCATGAGCTTATCCATGCTGAATGTATCCATCTTCATTTTATATGTTCCAGATTCAAACTTTGCAAGCTCCAGCATATCCACAATCAAGAGATCCATCTTATCGACTTCTTTGTCCATCGCTTCAAAATAATGATCTTTCTTATGCGTAGCAACGCCATCCTTCAAAATCGAAATGCAGCTTTTCATGACGCTCAGAGGCGTTTTCAACTCATGAGATACTCCTGAAATAAATTCTTTCCTTGTATGCTCCAGTTGCTTCTCTTTTTCAATGTCATTTTGCAGCTGTTTGATGTAGGAATGAAGGGTTTGGGAGAGAGAATTGATACTCTGAGAGAAGTCGCCAATCTCATCTTTGGATCTAATTGAAATGGTTTCCGAAAAATCTAAACTTGCGATCTTTTTCGTCGTCTGATTCATTTGAAGCAAAGGTTTGGCAATCTTTCTCGAATAATACAACGCAGCGAGAACAATAAGAAGAATCACTAAAGCGATCATGTACACATAATAATCTTTAAGCATTTGAACGGCTTCGTCGACCGGCTGCAAAGAGGCCATTGAAAAGATGTAGCCGGTTACTCCCGCTTGATCTTTGATCGGGTCAATAAACAGCTTGTACTTTACGTCATTTTGTGTGTAATCAAGAATTTGTAAGGTATTAATGCTATTGTGCGACTCATTGAATAGCAAGTTGGCTTGAAACTCTTTCATTCGGTCCATAAATAAACTGTTCGTATAAATGAAGCTCGAAGATTCATTTCCGTTAGGAAAGAGGACTTTGGTAATCGTTCCGCTAAAAAAAATTCCAGGGAACTCTGTCTTTTCCTTATTTGAATTTTCCTTATATGAATTTTTAATATCTAACGTGAGGTCATCCATCTTTTTGATGATTTTCTCATTTGCCAAAAGTACATTGCTTTTATCCACTTGGACACGAAATGGAATTAAGTCAGAACCCTTTTTATACTCAGAAATATAAACACGAGCCTTGGGAGCCAGCACGGATATTACTTGACCTGGAGTTGTATTTAAAACCTCATTGATGTTCACCATGTGATAAAGAGGAACTGAAATCGTTTTACCGAAGAACTCATTATTAACTTTAGGTGAATCTATTTTTACTTCCAAATAAAAATCATTGACATTTTTTAAGTTCCCTAGGCTATCTACTATGGTAATCCACGTATTGTTTTGGCGATAAAAGTCCTGCTCCAGCTTCTGAATGGCAAGAATATTACCATCGCTGTTTAAATAATCATTCTTGAATGCTTGAATATTAGCTTGAATTTCATTCACTTTTCTATATGCGTAGTACTGTTTGAAGAATATCGTTTGTCCCATATAAATGGTTGCTATAATGAAAAGACACAGCATAGTTGTCAATGTAAACAATTTAACTACAATACTTGTCCTCATAAGGTCCCCTCAAACTTATAGCCCGTTCTTACGATAGTTGTTATCAGTTTGGATTTATCGCCAAGCTTGCTTCTTAAATTACGAATATGGGTATTTATAGTACGATCATCCCCTTCGTATTCATAACCCCAAATTTTGGTGATAAGCTGTTCCCTCGTTATGACAATCCCTTTATTTCGCATTAAGTACGCTAATATTTGAAACTCTGTATAGGTCAGGTATATATTCTCGCCATCTATGGATACAGTTCGAGAAGGTATATGGATTCGAAGCCCATTTATAGTTAGAGTATCACTTTCAATATTTGTATATGACATAAAGGCTTCAGATTGTCGATCTTCCCGACTCCTGCTATCTATCAGTCGTTTAGCCCTAGCTAGTAACACAGCCGGACTATATGGTTTTGTCACATAATCATCAGCCCCTAGCTCAAATCCCAGTAATGTATCATCCTCATCCACTCTTGCAGTCAACATGATGATTGGAACATTGGAAGTCTTCCGGACTCGTCTACAAACAGACCACCCATCCAGCTCAGGCAGCATGATATCCAGAATAATTAAATGAACCTCATGATCATGAAATAAGGTTATTGCCTCTTTCCCATCTGCTGCTTCTAATACCTGATAACCTTCATTCAGAAAATAATCTTTAATAATTTCACGCAGAATTTCTTCATCTTCTACGACTAAGATTGTTTTTTGCATAACTTCTCCTACCCCCTTTTGCGAACCTTAGTACACAAATAACTTATTATATTCTTACCTTCGGAAATTTTTTTAATAAACTTAAGCTTTCTAATTTATTTGTAACAGAGTCAGATAAAGATTATGTGAAGATTATAACTGACAAAATTCTTGCACGGGTCCGATCCTGCTATAAGTCTATTCAATCAGGTCTATTAACCTATTATGGTTGCCCCGGTTTCCTACAATATGCTCATTTTCCTTGGGAACTATTAACAAATAACATTGCAGCTCCGATACTATTCTTCGAATCAATCAAAAAAGGAGCTGTAATTATGAGAGACAAGCCTTATTTGTTGAGAAAAGTAGGATTTACATTTTTTTTAGCAGCAACTCTTATTATTCCCTCATTCCCCGGAAATGGAAGCGCTGCAGGAAAAGCTGACAAAAATGACGCAGATCGCACCAAGTCATACGCAACTGGATTTGTACAAAACACTCCACAAGAACAAAAATGGCTCGAAGAACATTCAAAACCTGCAAAAGACGTTAAAGTATCCAAAATGGGAATTGAAAGAATCAATCATGCAAGAAAGGCAAAAGGACTTCCTTTAATCGATGAAAATCTGGCAGGAGCGGATGCTGGCGTATTGGCTGGTGCAGGAGAAGCAGTAGCTCAGGTAGATAATAGTACGCTTAAATATTTTCCTCCCATTGCCAATCAAGGTAGTCTTGGATCGTGCGTAAGCTTCGCCAGCACTTATTACATGGGCACTTATATGACGGCCATGGCAAGAGATTGGGACGCCAAAAATGGAGGAAATACGTTCAGATTATCGCCAACATGGACATATAACTTTATGAATGGCGGGACAACCGGAGGTACAACCATTGGAGGCACTCTTCAGCTTCTTATGAACAATGGCGCGGCAACATGGTCGGAAGTTCCGTACAGTACTGCTAACTATAAGGCTTGGAGTACGAATCCTCAAACGTGGAGAAATGCTTTAAGCAACAAATTCTTAAGCACAGGAACCGTATCAGGTCTCGATACGCAAGACGGTTTAAATAGCCTCAAGCAATTTCTTACCAACGGATATATATTGGAAATAGCGACCTACATTAGCAGCTGGCAGTATACAACTGTAAAAAACGATCCTGCAACTACACTTGACGATGCTCTTGTCGGGCAAAAGGCAGCCTACTATATGAATGGCACTTCCGGCGGGCATGCAATGACGATCGTAGGTTATGACGACAATATCTGGGTCGATATCAATAACAATGGCTTAGCGGATCCCGGGGAAAAAGGAGCGTTAAAAATTGCGAACTCCTGGGGTTCAGGATGGGGAAACAGCGGATATGTTTGGCTAGCCTATGATGCATTAAAAGCCGTAACGGCAGTTCCTAATGCTTCACTCCCAGGCAAGATACCCGCTTTTTCTCTTGGGAGCAACAATGCTTATTGGATAACTGCGAATACCTCTTACACGCCAAGACTCACTGCCGAATTCACAGTGAACACGGCCAAGAGAAATGAGTTAAGCGCAGCCTTGGGTTACTCTGAGTTATCCGTAAATACCCTGATTAATACCATTACACCAAAGGCATTGTCGAATAATGGAGGCGCATTCGCTTTCGATGGGACCACGACTGCCACCGATGCCACCTTTGTTCTCGACTATACGGACTTAATCAAGCAAAGCAGTCTCGATGTAAACCATAATTATAACTGGTATTTAACCGTAACTGATAACACTTATGACGATGCCGCTCTGACGATCAAATCGTTTGTCTTGAAAGATAATCTGACGAACACCGTAATTACCTCTACTTATGCATTCCCTGGAACGGTCAACGGTTCAAACGTAGCCCTTACAATAAACGATAATTTAGGGGCAGCAAATCCCTTGCCAACTATTGTAGATGACATTAATAAGGACATTACTTACAATGTTACGTGGTCTAAGTATTCTTCGTCCAGAGATTACGGCGGCAGTGAATCCTTTACCTCGGTTGCTGGGAATTACGCTCAGTATACATTCACAGGAAGCACCATTCGATATATAGGAATGAAACAGCCGAACATGGGAAAAGTCGATGTATACTTGGATGGCGTCCTCATACAGGCCGATATCGATTGCTATTCATCTACGACGATTAAACAAGCTTTAATTTTCAGCGCTTCAGGATTAACAAACGGAACACATACGATAAGGGTAGTTGCAAAGGGTACAAAGAATCCGGCATCAACGAATATCATCGCTGCTATAGACGATTTCCAAAGCTATTAACAAGGTCCAGTTTGTTCTCGAATAGGACGGAACAGGGTTTTACCTCTGTTTCGTTCTATTTTTTATTCTCCCAAGGTTTGGAAATATCGTCACAAAATGAGTCATTGAGTTTTAGCAATTCCGAAAAAGGGCAAGATGGTAAGAAGACCACAAGTAAGGATGCTGCTCCATGTCGGAAACCCTCAAAACTCTTATACAAAGGCATTTTGCTTCTTCAAGTGACTTGAAATCGGAAACCATTCGAATCCATGATGCCCGGCTGGAACTCCTTTATTTAGATAGCATTTGTGATGAAAAGAAAATCAAAGACGATCTTGTACGTCCAATTTTGGAATGTACGAGTAAAGATGATTTTTGGAATTATCTCACTTCACTTCCCGGCGTTACAGAACCGGACGAGAATCAAGATGTCCTTACCAAAATGATAAGCGGTCATGTCTGTTTGTTCATTGACAGTGAGCTCATCTTGTTTAGCGCGGAAAATGTGATCAATAATCAGCTTGGGGAAGCGAACACGGAAACGGCCATTTATGGATCGGCGCATTCGTTCAGCGATGACATCAAAACGAACGTCAATCTCATTCGGCATCGCTATCCCTCATCTTATCTTGTTTATGAAAAATCAAAGGTCGGCCAAACGCCGCAAACAGAGGTTGCTCTTATTTACGACAGCCAACTAGTAGATATCGAAGTATTGAAAGAAGTTCAAGCACGGCTCGCTTCAGTTAAAACTAATGTGATTCTTTCGGCCATGCACCTCCAAAAACTGCTTACGGGACGAAAATTTTCTCTATTTCCAGTCATGATGATTACGGAAAGACCGGATCGGGTCGCGCTAAACCTAACTCAGGGTAAAATCGTCCTGCTTGTCCAGGGCACCGGAAACGCTTTAATCGCTCCGGCTGTTTTTTACGATTTCATTTCTTCTATGGATGATATATTTCAACTTTATTGGATTAGCACATGCATGGTGGCGCTTCGTTATATTAGCATTTTTATAACCGTGTTGCTTCCTGCCATTTATATTTCCATGGTCTCCATTAACCCTGAATTCTTCCGTGTACAACTTGCCCTTACGATCGCCGGCAGCCGAGAAGGCGTCCCCTATCCATCGTATATTGAAGTTTTGATCATGATGTTCTTGACCGAAGCTTTAATTGAAGCAAGTATTCGTCTGCCTAAATCGATCAGCGCGACAGCCACTACAGTTGGCGGGTTGATTCTAGGGCAAGCTGCTCAACAGGCAAACCTGGTAAGCAGCATCATGATTATCGTGACATCCGCTATTGCGATCGCCAATTTTGTCGTTCCGATCAATGCTATGAGCTTTGCGATAAGAATCATGAAATATCCATTTGTTCTATTAGCGAGTTGCTTTGGGGTTGTAGGGGTTGTCGTCGGCTTGTTTTGTATGTTCATTTATCTGAACGATTTAAAAAGCTTCGGTAAACCCTACTTGAAAGTGTTTTTTGGGGAAAAGGAGAAGTTCGGCAAACGGTAAACGATTGATCGGAAGGAGGATAGGATTCCATGAACCGGTATGCTTTTTATGTCATCTGGTGTAATACTCTTACCATTCACGTTTTATTTGTAGTCCCCTATTTATTAGAAATCAGATTTAGTGGAAGTATTATGGCGGTAGCGCTCTGCACGATTCCAGGCTCGATTTTTCTTGTATCGATTATCAAGTCGTTAGGCTATTTTCCAAACCAAGGTCTCCCTGAAATATTTCGGATGTTCATGCCCGCTTGGGCCAGAGTTCCCTTCCTGCTCTTTTTTTCAGTCATGATTGTAGCCAAAGCCTGTCTAATCCTAGGTTACGCTGCATTTGTCATTAATCAGTATCTCCTACCGCAAACAAGTTCGTTTCCATTCATCGCATTTTTTTTTCTTGCTGTGGCCTGGGGGGCCACTAGATCAAGTAAAACGGTTCTAAGTACTTTAGAGTTGGTTATTCTTATGACGACGCCTTTCATTTATTTCGTCTTTACAAAATCCATTTTTAGCCGTGGCTTCGAGTGGAATGCGATTAAAGCCATGTATGATTATGCTTTTGTTCTGCCGAAATGGCAAGATGTAACAATAGCGAATACTGTTTTTTCCGGATTTGTGGTCTTAACTATATTTAATCGAATGATCCCAAGCAAAATAAATGGGAAGTTTTACGCTCTGATCCTTATCGTAAGCTTGCATCTTATATTCATTCAATTCATGATTCCCATCGGCTTTCATGGTACGTCCGGGGTAGGAAATTTTTTGAACCCTACTTTAACAGCTATTGATGCCATGTCTCTGGAACTTGGGATCTTCGAACGCGGACTTCTCCTTTACTTGCTTGCTTTTCTTTTCCTGAACGTCATGGAAGCGACCATTACATTGCATGTTGGAGTTGAACTGTTGAAAGGATGTTTCTCGATGGAATCTCTGAACAAGCCACGCAAAAATCAACTCATTTCATGGATAACTATCAGCCTGTATGCCGTTCTTACTATGCTCATTTTTTACTTCTTCACGATTAAAGAAATTTTAAGATATGCCATCAATTTTCTAGAACTGAGGTTTTATACCGAGTTGCTTCTGGTCGTGCTAGTCGCGGTGTTTGCTAGGATGAAAAGGCGGCGCAGCATATGAGCATCACTCGGCTATTCCTCCTCTGCTCTGCTTTGTCTTTACTTTCGGGCTGCTCCTTCAAAGATATCGATAAACGAATCTTTGTAATGGCCATCGGAATCGATAAATCGAATGAAGAAAGCAAACCTTACCGGGTGACCTTAAAACTGGCTTTGCCTGCCCCAAAAACTGAACCCGGCGGGAGTCATACTCAGATTGTTAGCGTAAATGCCGAATCGATACCAAGCGCAATCAGACTGATCATCGCAAAAGTGCCAAAACAACTTGATTTTAGCCATTCGTCCATTTATATTTTAGGTCAATCTTTAGCGTTTGAGAGTATTCAAGAGCCCCTTGATTGGTTAGTACGGAGAACAGATATTCCAATTTCAGGGATTATTTCCATGGGCAAACCCAATGCGGAGGCTGTTCTGAGCATGAATCTTAAATCCGAAAAATCTCCCGGAAGCGATTTGTATTTAAGCTTCTCCGAAGAGGGGGCACGATCGCCGCTTACACTTTCTGAATATTTGTATGATTTCTACCGGCGAACGACTGAAAAAGGCATGGATCCCTATTTACCAGTCATTGAGTCAGAAAAAGATACACACAACATTAATAAGGTTGCCGTGCTGGATAAACAGAATGTGAAAACGATCCTAATGGATCCGGCTGAATCACGTGTCTTTCATGAACTGCTAAATCAATATCCATCTTTCGATATCAGCACAAAAATAGACGAGAAACCGCTTGTTTTAGCGATTCGAAAAGTAAAAAGAAACTTTAAGATCGATACGAGCGATGAAAATATGCCTGTTATTCGCGTATCTGTCCATATGAATGGAATTGTTGAAGAATCCTCAGTTGGTATATACGAAGATAATTGGAGCAGGTTAGAAAAAGCTGCTGAACGGGATGAGGCCATGAAATATACAAATTTGCTGAAAAAGTTGCAAAAAAATGAGGTGGATCCGCTCGGCTTCGGCTTGCTTTACAGAGCTACCCGCCATGGCGGAGATAGAGACTGGGAAGAATGGCAAGCCATTTATCCAAAAGCTAAATTTGATGTTCAGGTCAAAATAGATATACAGGGGACGGGAGCTCTCAAATGACTTTATATCTCGAATTGCTGATCATTTTGCTGTTTACCAAACTGGCATCTGACCTTAGCGTGCGGCTCGGACAGCCTGCCGTATTAGGCAAGCTCCTCATCGGCATTATTTTAGGACCGGCAGTGCTCGGTTGGGTAGAGAGCGGGGAATTAATTGATGAGCTAAGCGAAATCGGGGTACTAATGCTCATGTTTATCGCAGGGTTGGAAACCGACCTTCAGGAATTGCGGCGTAACCTCGCCTCCTCCTTCGCAGTCGCGCTCGGCGGAGTGATTTTTCCATTCGCAGGCGGCTATTTGACTGGAATCAGCATTGGATTTAGCACTTCGCAGGCTATGTTCCTCGGTTTATTGTTAAGCGCAACGTCCGTCAGTATATCGGTTCAGGTGTTGAAGGATTTAAACCGGCTGAATAGCCGGGAAGGTACGACCATGCTTGGCGCTGCGGTTATCGACGATGTGCTCGTTGTAGTGCTGCTCGCAGTCTTACTAAGTATGGTGGGAGGGGCGGATGTCTCACTGCCTGCGGTTTTGTTCAAGAAAGCGCTGTTCTTCGGGGGAATTATCTTATTGGGTTGGAAAGCCGTCCCGTGGAGCATGACAATGCTGGCGCCGCTTCGTGCGACCGAGGCCGTGATTAGCGCCGCTCTGATCATTTGCTTTTTATTTGCTTATCTAGCCGAGTATCTGGGCGTTGCTGGGATGATCGGGGCATTCGCAGCAGGCATCGCCATATCGCACACGAAATATAAGCATACTGTGGAAGAGCGGCTGGAACCAATTGCCTATGCGATCTTTGTCCCCGTCTTTTTCGTCAGTATCGGATTATCCGTGACGTTCGAAGGCGTTGGCAGTCAGCTTTGGCTCATAGTAGGACTGACCGTCGTCTCGGTCATTACCAAAATGGTCGGCGGCGGGCTAGGAGCCAAACTGACGGGCTTCAGTTGGACATCCGCATTCGGTATCGGCTCCGGTATGATTTCCCGCGGCGAAGTTGCGCTCATCATTGCGGCAATCGGACTTAATTCCGGACTGCTCAATCCATCCTACTTTACGCCTTTGCTTATCGTGGTGATCCTGACAACGTTAATTACGCCGCCTTTGCTGAAGCTAGCATTTGGCGGGAGCAAGCCGCGAGAGGGTTGACTAGCGAATCGTCCAACTGCAGCATATAATGAAGCGCTGAGGATAGCCCTCTGATATCCATCAGAACTACCCTCTCAATGTTACTTTCCATCGCTTCCAATTGCTAATCCGCATCAATATTCATTAATTAGCCCGCCCCTGAATAAGCTGCTTGTCGTTTTCATCCCAAGGCATAGCATAGCTCGGCGTATTTGCGAAGCGCTTCAAGCCTAGACGTAGCGTAATGCCCGTCCCCTCCGGCAATTCCACATGCAGCCACTTTCCGTTCACCGCCGTGGTCCCAGTGACTTCGCCGTTACTGCCGATGATTTCGCCGATCGTAAACTGATGCTCGCCGAACACGCCAGCCTGAATAATGAGCTCGCGCGTATCGAACAAGCTCGTATTCACGAGCTGAACCGTTACGGAGTCCGCCGTTAGCTTTTCGACTAAAGCCGAAACGCCTTGCGGCAGCCCCGGACGCTTCTCTGCATCGTCGAAATAACGGACTCGGCCGTGCTGCAGCCCACCGTGCGAAATATGCATCGGACCACCCAACGTCAACTGCACGAGACCTTCGAAGTAAACCGGACACATTTCTTGCCAAATATGAATGGCGGAATACATTCCTTCATTATAATGCTCCGTCCAATTGTGCGGATTTCCGTCTGGCGCCCGCATTTTCGCAAGTTGATTGCCAATCATTTCGTAGTTAGCGCGCAAGATTTGCTCCGGATAGTCGGGATTCAGACCGCGAATGTACTGAAACCACGGCTGTGTGTTGCCGATGTAATGCTTCGTTTCCCTTCCTGTTTTCGGGTCGCGACCTGAAAACCGGGGTACGATCACCTCGTTCCAATCGTGGTCTTTTGGGATGCGCTCGATGCGATCCAAATCTTCATCCGCCATCGACATCGACCATAAGTAAATCGGATATTTCGGGAGCGCTTCGCGGTAATCCGTCCAGCCGCTGTCAAAATGCTTGTACGGGACGAGCCACTTGCCGTCCTGTTCCTTGCGCAATTCCCAATTCCGATCAAGCTGCTCTCTCGCAAGCTGCAGCCTGGTCAAATCGCCTGTCAGCATCGCTACGTTCATACATGCATTCGTCAACGGCTCAATAATCGTCATGAAGCCATGTGGCCAGCGCCAGCCGTAGTAGCCGCCCCACCATTTGCCATCATTGTACTCCCCGATTTGATCGGTCAGTCCGACGTTGTCTGGAATAATTCCCCCATTGCGATTGCTCCGCTCCTGCCACGCTTGCACATATTCAACAACCCAATTGCGCAAGTTCTCGTCGCCGGAGTGCATGAACGCATGTGTGACTAACCCGGTCGCGTTCAAGTTCAGTGGCACGTCTCCACGGTTCATCCTCTCGTTCATCATGGAAATGAGATGCTTATACACCTCGTCGTTCGACCAGGAACATTTGCCGCTGGCGAAATCGACCCCGGGAATGTCCTCGTAGGGCGCAAGATAATCGTCCAAAATGCCCCGGTGCGTACTCCAGTCCTCTTCGTTCACAATAAACCGCGGACCGCGGCTGCCGTTGAGCGGCGAACGGATCAGCTTCCGTTCTTTATCGTAGTTGGGCGCTTCCGGATCATCTCCCGTGTACATGCTCGCGAATGTAAGTGCGCGCTGGCGATCTTTCAACGTAGCCGGTCCAGCCAGCCCGAGAAAGTACAAATATAAATAGCCTTCGCCGTGGTGCATCCAGTCGTAATAAGCGTCAAATTCCCGGTGGATTTGGCCGTACTGCGTCCATTGCCAAGTGATGCCGTCGAAAATTCGGCGCGCTATTTCATGCAGCTCGTTGCTCCCCCCAAGCATGTACAGAAGTGCCAAATTCATAAAACCCTCGTAGGGATCATCCGATCCGTCCATTCCCGGCCAATGATCGAACCAAATGAGCGTTCCGTCCGGACGGGTATATCGCGTGACGAATTCTTTTGCCGCTTTGTTCAACGTATCAAATAGTAACTGCTCCTGCAGCGCCCAATGCGGCGGGACTACACGTTCTGAAGCTGTGATGCTCGCAATGGAACTCTTTAATTGAGAATTGGTCACGGCATGGTTCTCCCTTCGTTTTCACAGTTCTTATTCATCCAACAATTGCTGATCATGGAACAGTTCGTAAACTTGCTGCAGCTCCTCCGGCTCAAGCCCTTTCCCATCGCAAAACGCTAAATTCGTACGCAGCGAGCTGATTTTCGACGTACCCGTCAGCGTGACTTGAATATCCGGATTGCTTAGACTAAAGCGCATGGCGGGTTCGATCAACCCTCTTGGCTCCGTTTTGCGCAAAAATTTCAGTTGTTCCATCCGTAGCGCAGCTTTCTCCAAAATGTCAGGATTCAAAAAATGCGCCGCCGCATCCGCCAACAAACCCAGTCCCAGTACGCTTCCGTTGATGACGCCAATACCCATTTTCTTCGCAAGCGGCAATACTTCCTCTTTGGCGGTATGGTCGATCAGCATATAGCGAGTGTAAAATTGAATTGTGTCGAAGCTTTCTGTTTTCATATAGTCCATGAGCAGCGAAAGTTTGCGGGTCGTCACGCCAGTGAACCGAATTTTGCCATCTTGCTTCAGCTTATGCAGCGCGGGAATTGTTTCATTGATAATCAAATCGTAAGGCTGAGACTCGACATCGTGCAGTTGCAAAATATCGATCCTGTCCGTCTGCAGCCTTTGCAGGCTTTCTTCCACGGAACGAATGGTCCTTTCGTAGTCATATCGAAGATCCGAGCGAACCGCTTTCGAAGCGATGATCACTTGGTTTCGGCGGCCATCGGCAAGTGCTTTGCCAATGCGTCGCTCGGATTCGCCGCGCCCGTATAAAGGCGCTGTATCGATGAAATTGATGCCGCTATCGATCGCCTCGTGGATGAGGTTATGAACTTCCTGTTCATCCGTTTTCCCAAAGTCACCGGCCAGCGGCGCACCGCCCAAGCCGAGCTTGGATACTTTCAGTCCTGTTTTGCCAAAAATGGTATACTGCATGGGACTTGGCTCCTCTCCTTGTTTGCCTTCTTTGTGCTCCTTATAAATACCTGACCCGTTGCTTATACCGATCAATTAATTCTCTGTTATGTCCATCTCCTCCATCCCGATTGGCACTAACCAAAACCGGAGGAACAGTTCCTCTCTGCGTCAATTCATCTACAACCGCTACCGTTAAAGCTTGAATAATCACAATGCCGCCAATCGTTGAAGTCGGCCCTATTTTGTGCAGACTTTCGTCGTAAGACAAGGTGGCGTCACCGTGTACCCCGCAAGTATCCAATACGATATCCGCTGCTTCGTACAACTTTTTCCCGCTGGGATGACGCGACGCCGTCTTTAAGGAATGATCCATATTCGTTACCGCAACGACAAACAATCCCCGCTTTTTGCTTTCCAGCGCAACCTCGATCGGGACGGCGTTAATACCGGAATTGGACACGACTACAATCACTTCTCCCGGGCGCAAATCGTAACCGGTTAGTAAAACCTCCGCATAACCGGGTAACCTCTCCAAAAGCGAAGCCCGGCCTACATTGATTTCCATCAACGACGGCTCAAGCATCGCATTCACGCAAGCAAGTCCGCCCGCGCGATGAAACACTTCTTCGGCAATCATATGGGAGTGACCGCTCCCAAAAACGTGCATGATGCCACCGTTCTCTATCGCGTCCGCAATTTTGCAGGAAACTTCCATAAGGGCATTTTTCTGCGTTGTTTGAATGTTGGCGATTTGTTCTTGAATGTTTCTGATATATAAATCAAGAAGCATATGCATCCACCTTCTATCATAATTATTGAAAAATGTTCGCCGCTGCTCCTAACATTCCAGCTGTTGTCGGGAAAGAAGCTTGTTTAATATTCACTTTCATCACATCATCGCTTGGAAACCTCGCCCGCACCGTTTTTCTTGTAGCTTCCAGCAGCAGATCGCCAGATTGACTGAACCCGCCACCGATAATGATATTCCCTACACCGAAGAGCTGCAAACAATTGACCAAGCTAACGCCGAGAAGTTCCCCCGCTTCCTGAAATACTTCTTTAGAATAAAGATCACCTTGCTGGGCAGCTTCATAAACAAGCAAGGAGTCCAAAGCTCGCGACTGTACCCACTTGGAGAGGATTGTATTTGCCGTATCGAGCTCCATCCGAACTCGATCGGTTATGGCTGAGGCCGAAACGTATTTCTCCAAGCAGCCTCTGTTTCCGCATTTGCATGGTTTTCCGTCCGGAATAACACTTGTATGGCCAATATTGATAGCCGGACCGAGATCCCCATGATAGATATGGTGATCGACCACTAAGCTTGCGCCGACTCCGGTACCTAAACAAACATATAGAAAACCGGATTGATCCATTCCCGCGCCATAGCGCCACTCGCCTATTGCGCCAGCTGTCGCATCGCATTCCAACCTAACAGGCAGTTTCAGCCGCTCCTGCATCATCTCGACCAGCGGAAGCTCATTCCAGCCCAAATTAACTGCAAATTTTACAACCCCAAGTGTTGTATCCAGAATGCCCGGACATGCGACACCTACGCCCGCAAGTTGATTCCTGACATTTCGCTTTTCAATAAAATTAGCAACTTCTTGACTGATTAACGCGATATCCGCTATCTTCGTTTCGTCTCGGAGCAAATTCACAGAATAATGGTCGATGACTTCTCCCTGCTCATTGATCAATCCCAACTTGATATGGGTTCCGCCAATATCGACGCCGACTGCCAGGCTCTTTTTGGAAAACATGTCACTCATACGTCCGCCTTCTTTCAAATCATTCCACCACCCTGTTTCCCATCCCATCAACCGATGAAATAACCGCCGTCCAACGGAATTTCCGCTCCGTTGATCCAAGCCGATTGGCTGCTGGCCAAAAAGACGATCACATGCGCGATTTGTTCCGGGGTTGTAATGTTCGGCGCTGTCTTCAATAGATGTTCCGCTTCTTCCGGCGTGTGGTTCGTCATATCGAACCATTTGTTCAACAACGGCGTTGCTGTGCCACCTGGCATGATCGCGTTCACCCGAATACCTGACTCGCGTAAATCGAGCGAAAGTCCGCGCGTCATATGGTTTAAAGCGGCTTTCATCGCGTCGTAAACCAGATTATTGCGGCTGTTCACAAGCCGGTTGATCGAGCTGACATTGATAACGACGCCACTGCTTTCTTTGAGCCACGGGAGCGCTTCCTTAACAAGGAAAAACGGAGTCTTCACGTTCACCGCAAACAGCGAATCCCAGTCTGCGTGTTCGATACTTTCTAGCGGTTTGTTGCAGATGAGCGCCGCATTGTTGACAAGAATGTCCAATGCCCCCCAGTGCTGCGTCGTTTGTTCAATAATATGCCTTGGGGCTTCCGGAGAAGACAAATCCATCTGCACAAAAATGGCATCGCCTCCGAGCGAGCGGATCTCATTCACCACTTGACTTCCGCGTTCTTCGTTCATGCCATGGACGGTCACCTTTACGCCATGAGAAGCCAGCTCAATCGCCGCTGATTTGCCGATGCCACTCGTTGATCCAGTTACGAGAGCTACTTTGCCTTTCAGATCTTCCACATAATCACCCCTTATATATTGAAACAAGCAAGCCCTATCCAATCAGGAGCCTGCCTGCCTCTGCTTCAATGATCCATATCCACACCTTGCGTTATTTATGGCAGCTTTCTCTCAGCTCCTCGATATAATCGGATATTGCAATAACCCGACTCTCTAAACGCGACTTTTCGGCGGCGAACGCCATCAGATGGCTTTGCACGGAAGTCCGCGCGCCTGTAAGTCCAACTTCATCCCCATCTCGGCTCACTAGCCGAATGAAATCCCGCATGATGCCATGATCACCGCCGCCATGTCCATCCAATGGAGCGTCAATATCAATTGTTTGCGTATCACCTGTAATAAAGCTGCTTACTTCGATGACGTTCTTCTCCATATCGGCTCTGATCTGACCACGTGATCCCATCAGCTTCATCGATCTGCCGCCTTCTTTGGTAAAGGCACACATCGTAAAGGCGACGGTAACCTCGTTCGCGAACTCCAGATTGACGACCTGATGATCTACCACATTGTTATCGCAGTGATATACGCATCTGCCGTATGGCCCCTTTTTCAATGCTTGAAGGACACCTTCGTTACTGTCATCGTTGCTGACGACTTTTCTCAGCACAGAACCTACCCAGTCCTCCCTCTCCAAATACATTTTAGGAGCATAGTACGGACATTCGTTCTGAACGGGGCAACCGTCCAAACAGTACAATGGCGCTCCTTCTGGGGCGCTATCGGAGCGAAAATGCGTTAGTGATCCGAAAGACGATACCTTCGTACACTTGGCATCCGCTAACCACAGCAAAATATCCATGTCATGACAGCTCTTCGCTAAAATCATTGGACTGGAAGTTTCGGAGTTTCGCCAATTTCCTCTCACAAAACTGTGCGCTTGATGACGGTGCTCCACATTTTCCGTATGCTGGATGGAAATGAGTCTGCCTATCGCTCCATCTACGAGCAATTGCTTAAGCTTTTTATAGAACCCGGTATACCTTAGCACATGGCAGATGGAAAACACTCGTTTATATTTTTCGGCGTATTCCCCCATAAGGACACATTCAGTCGGGCTTGGTGACATTGGTTTTTCGAGTAGAACATGATACCCTTTTTCCAAAGCCCGAATTGCAGGCTCAAAATGCATTTGGTCCTGCGTGCAAATTAAAACTGCATCAGCGAGTTTCGGCCCTTCAAGCAGCCGCTCCCAGCTTTCGAATACATATGCATCATCAATAGCGTGAGCCTGCTGGAAACGTTCTCTCCTTACAGTGTCAATCTCCGCAATCGCTACAAATCTAACTTCATCCGGGTAGTTGAGTGCATAGGAAGCGTAAGCATCGGCGCCCCTTTGTCCCGCTCCAATTAATACCGCTGTCATAGTTGCCATTTTGATATTCTCTCCTTTTAACGATAAGTCAACTTTATTGACCTGATCATACATGCTGGCTTCACATTCGAAAACAATAAAAAAATGATATTTCTTCGATTTCTAGCAAAATAGGTATACAAAAATGATTCAACAAAACA
Source organism: Paenibacillus sp. Soil787 (assembly GCF_001429545.1). Taxonomy (GTDB): domain Bacteria; phylum Bacillota; class Bacilli; order Paenibacillales; family NBRC-103111; genus Paenibacillus_E. Next base: position 394,046 of record NZ_LMSP01000002.1, on the reverse strand, counting down.
GGCCACCCCTCATTTTTTCAGGAGTTGGCCTGTCTTTCCGAAACGATTAGTATCCTTTACAGATCATTACTACATTTACTGACCTGACCGGCAATGATTAAGGCTGCTGTTATTTTACGCATCTAATAAACTCTCCTTCATGCTGAAGATTTTCGTAAAAAAGGAGCTTCATACATTAACATATCACTATGTCACTGTATGAAAACTCCTTCTCGCTAAAACTTAGCCCTGCTTATTTACCGTTGGCTTGTTTCCAAGCGTCGATTTGCTTTTTCTTTTCGGCGATAATATCGTTCGCTCCCGCGTCCTTCAATTTTTTCAGGAATTGATCCAAGTATTGGTCGGGGTCTACCATTCCCACTTCAAGCCCTTTCAGCATTTCGCTAATGACCCCGTTAACGTTCGCCATCTGAGTTTTAACTGGAGTTGAATCAAAAACGAAGCCCATTACAGGTGATACCATAGCTGTTTTGTCGGCAGCGTAAATCGTATCAAGTCTTTTCATCTGGACATTCATATTAGTACTTTTATCCCAAAGCATTCTGCCATAGGATTGACCGACTTCCCATTCGGAATAGTTAAAATTGTACTTATCTGGAATCAATTCAAATTGTTTGTCACCGATTGGCTTGTAATCCACATTCGGTTGGCCGAAAGCCAGAAGATGGAACAACTCATCGTTCGTATTGATCAATTCGATAAGCTGCATTGCCTTTTCCGGATTCTTCGAGTTTGCACCGATCGCAAGTACCGCTGCGGAAGGAGTATTAGACGAAATAAACGGTGGAGTGAAGCGTTTGCTATAAATATAAGCTTTGCTTGCCGGGTCTGTTTGAGACATGAAATCGGTACCAGCTGATTCCGGCAAATCTATGTTGTCCGGGAAATTTTGCGCATATAATGACGCGAGTTTAATTCCTTTACGATCGGGAAGAAGATCCTTTAACGTAGCTGCATCTTTCCTGACATAACCATTCACATACCAATCGCGCATCGTTTTCAAATACGCTTTAAATTCAGGGGTTTCATACTGGTTAAACACTTTGATACTCTTATCGCCATATTGAACCCAACCAGGAATAGCAGAATCACCTATCGCATCCATGTTATAGTAGACAGGCTGACCCGAGAACAATTGACCGGCTTCGAATGGAATGAGATCAGGTTCTCCTTTTTTGACAGCCGCTAAGAACGGCGTCAGATCGTCCCATTTCTTCATCGATTTCCAGTCAAAATTATATTTATCGACTAAATCTTTTCGCAACTGAACGCCTCTTGCTCCCGCCATTCCCCATACTTGGTAGTTAATAGCTCCATAAATCTTGCCGTTAACCTTGACGCCATCCCAAATGCTGGCAGGAACTCTTGATTTGGTCGTAGGCGCATACTTATCGAGAAGAGAGGTAATATCTTTGAATGCCCCCTTGGAAGCGCTCTGGAAGTAGTTCAGATCCCCCCAGCTTGCTGTGAAGGCGATATCGAATGGCTCGCCTGATGAAATCATCAGATTTAATTTTTGTGGGTATGTGCTCGATTCGATAAGTACGAGCTTCAGTGTAGCATTGATTTTTTCTTTGATAATTTTATTCGTTGCTTCCGTAATTCGATCCAAATCTTTAACAGGCGAATTCGCGATATACATCGTTAGTTCTACCGGCTTTTCGTTTGCCACGGACTTAGTTGGCTCAACCGAAGCAACAGGGCTCGCGGAAGAAGATGTTGAAGATGAATTGTCTTTTCCACATCCGGCGAGTACAACAGAACTCAAAAGCATGACTGCAAGTGAAGAAGTTATTACTTTTTTCTGTTTTTGCATGTCTATCTTAGCCTCCCATTTTCTTTTTATAATTTGCGTGCTGCATTGCGGTCAAACCTCACCATACGTTTTTCTGATTGGCCATCTCACCTTCGCATTGATGTCAATCCAACCTGGTGTTGAGCACAATTTCACTTTACAAGCACGATCAATTGTTGACTACCGAGAATAGCACATCACTTCTTCAAAAACTTGCTTTTACTCAACATAAAAAAATGCACTTTTTTATTAAATTCTTGCTTTTCGATCACGCCAATCCGTTGTTCACACCCGGTCTTTCAAGTTTTTTTCATCAATCATTAATTTGTAATGGGAGAGAGAGATCCCAAAATGCTTTTTAAATAAAATATAAAAATAGTTAGACTCTTCCCAGCCGCATTGCTCCAAAATCTCCTTCGTTGACAAGCTGGCTTCGTTCAACAATTGTTTTACTCGCGCCATTCGGACTTCCGTGATGTAATCTATAACCGATTTACCTGTTGACTCTTTAAATACTCGTCCTAAATAAACATGTGACAATTGAAATTCGTCGGCAAGGAGACTTAGATTTAAGTTTGGATCATGATATTGCTCTTCAACCATCTTCTTAATGCGGTTCACGATCATTTGTCGTCTATTTGGTTTCGTGGTATCTAAAGCCGCTACGATCTCGGAAAATATAGCATCAAACGTTTTGTTAATTTCCTCCATCGTTTCAACTCTTTCTATGTTGGAGAAAAAATCATGAAACATGCGGTCATTTTCCGCGAAGCCTGGAAACGTTACTTTAATTCGAAAAATAAGATGCATGACGGATGAAAGTATGTTTTCGTACGTGTAACTCAATACGCTCTCCATAATCTCCTCGTAATATTTCTTGGCTTTATCGAGATGACCGAGCCGAAGTGAATCAAGCAGCAGTTTTTCCTTCCCTTCTGGGAAATGATGTGGATTGAGCGTTATAGAAGAACGGAAAGAAGTTGTTAGTATGCTGCCTTTTCCCGCTATCAATCGATACAAGGAAAGAGCAAGCGTATCGGCGTACACTTCATGAAGGATATTAAGGGACTGGGCAGGCTTGCCGATTGTGGCAGAAAGCGATAAGTGTAAATAGTCGCTTGTTGCATGCTGGATGCTTCGGACCAGTGACGTCAAATCCGTTTCAACTTCTTCCGATTCTGCGGATTCCATTAGCAAAAGGAGCCTATCGGCATCCATATCGATGACATCACCTATATAGAGGGCGGATGAAATATCGTCGATAATATTCGAAACTGCAAATTTGAGCAGCCTTCGGTCTCTTTCGTTATAACGATCCAGGAATTCTTGGTAACCATCCAACCGGAATAATACGATTCGCATTGGTCGTTCTAAATCCATCCGTATGCCCAGCTCTTCCTTTTTGGAATGGAGCTCCGAGACCCCGACATTTTTGTTACTCAAAATGATTTCTTTTAGCCAGTTATCTTTTAGAATTTGCCGCTGATCGCGTTGCTTCCGAGCGAATTCATCGCTTCTCTGACGAAATGTATCAGTTAATTTAACGATAGGAGAATACAACGATTTGGACATGATAACGGAAAATAACAAGCCCAAGAGAAGGACGACAGAGCTGATAAGCATAGTGGACGATTTGACCGCATTCACGGGCGACATGAATGTTTTATACGAAGTCAGACTGATAAATTTCCATTTTAATTTATTAGATGAAACATAAGTGACATTGAAAGGCTGACCGCCAATACGCGTTTGAAAGCTGCCCGACAAATGATCGGATGCAAGCACAGTTCGGATATAGTCCTCTTCACGCACGTTTCGCAGGAACATGTCCTCCATTACGTGGTTTATCAGATTGCCATCTGAATCAATAACAAAGATATCGCTGCCATATTTGGAAGCTTTCGTATTTAAAGAAGCGATAATGTCACGTAGAACGCTGGCTTTAATATTGACGACGAGCGCTGTTTTCGGTTTTTCACCAATTCCCGTTTGGTAAGGAATGATGTATGTATATACGTTGGCTAATCCACTGATGCTGGTCGGACTTGGGATTCTGCGGGCGATCGGCATCGAAGGCACGGCCGAAATGTCCCATTTTCTAACGAGGTCCACTGCTTCATGGTCATAAAAGTTATTAATGTAGTAATATGCGCCGTTTTCCGTTGATACAATCCGATCTAAAGGAAGGCTGATCGTGTACGCGGAATAAACGTAATCATTGGTTGTCACAAGAAGATTAAGAGATCGGAATGCGCTGCTAAGAAAAACCATGCTCTCATCCGGATTAAAAAAGAGATTGGCAATATTGGGCTGCGCAGTAGCTGTTATTATAAATTTTTGCGTCACATTGTCCATGTAATCTACGCTGTAGCCAATCTGATTCAAAACCGATAAATTCATTCTGTTTACGTTTTCGAGTGAAGCCGCACTATAATTCCGGTATAAAAGAGTAGATAAGCCGAAGATGAGAAGCGTCACAGTCACCGTAAAAGTTAAAAGCAATTTCGTATATAAACTGTCCAAACGGAATTTAATAGGAAAAGCCATAGTTCTTCATCCCCCTCTGTCTACATACTGATTAGCTGCTTATCTCTTTCTTCATTTATCTTACATTTCCTACAACGCAAACGAATAAATACCCATATTGTTTGAAAATTAATGAAAATGTGCATTTTTTAATGCTGCCCGAAAGCGGTTTGTCAAAGAAAAAGTATGCATTTTTTAGTTTGAATTTTTAATCCGCGCTGATACATTGAGATCACACATCAAAACGCTTTTAAGGAGTGGTTGAATGAATACTCAGTTGCAAAATGCTGTTGCCTTAAAAAAAGAAAGGAAAAAAACAAGCTCCCTGCATCGATTTAGCTTCTTAAGTGAAATCACGAAACATTGGTCATTTTATGTCATGGTTTTACCTGGTTTAATCTATTTAATCATCTTTAATTATTTGCCAATGTTTGGAGCCGTGATTGCTTTTAAAGATTACAATCCGATAAAGGGAGTATGGAGCAGTGAATGGATCGGTTTTAAAAATTTCGAGTTTTTCTTCAAATCCGATGCTCTATGGAGGGTGACGTTTAACACAATTTTCTACAACCTCCTCATTATTGTGCTTGTGACCTCCATCGCCATCTTGTTTGCCATCTTGCTGCAGGAAACAGGAAGCCGGATGCGCACAGCGTTCTACAAGAGCGTCATGTTGTTGCCGTTTTTCCTCTCCTGGGTAGTAGGCGATTACATCGTATACGCGCTGCTCAACGTAGATCAGGGACTATTGAACGGAATCCGGCACTTTTTCGGAATGGCACCGATTCAATGGTACGGCGAGCCGTCGTATTGGCGGATTATTATGCCTTTAGCCTTTATTTTAAAATCAGTAGGATACACTTCAGTGATTTATGTAGCCGCAATTACGGGAATATCATCCGATTATTATGAAGCAGCTGAAATCGATGGAGCAGGCAAATTCCAAAAGGCAAGATTTATTACCATCCCTCTTTTGATCCCTGTCATCATCATTCTCACCCTTCTCTCGCTAGGAAAAATCTTCAATGGCGGACTTGGTGATTGGGGAGCGTTTTACACGCTGCCTCGGCAATCTGGAGTATTGTTTTCAACTACTGATGTTATCGATACTTATGTATTTAGAGCATTGCGTACCGTAAGCGATATCGGGATGTCGTCCGCAGTGGGATTATATCAAGCAGTCGTAGGGCTGGTTATGGTTTTGATTTCAAATTATTTAGTTAAAAAATATGATCCCGAAAGTTCCCTATTCTAACATTCTAACTCCGTGGAGGATAAAAAAGTGGCAGCCAAACCGAACAGAATCGTCAGCGCGTCTATGAGATTACCCGTTAATCTCATGTTCATTGTCTATAGTCTCATGTGTTTAATTCCCGTCATATTAGTCCTGTCCATCTCGTTTACGGACGAAAAGTCGCTTATGAGGGACGGATATCATCTTATACCGAAAGTTTTCAGCACGTTCGGGTATCAATATGTTTTCACAGGTACAAACTCAATCTTAAATGCGTATAAAGTTACGATTTTTGTTACGCTCGTCGGCGCATTTTTGCATTTGCTGGTGACATCTTTAATGTCTTATGCTCTCTCGAGAAGTGAAATGAGATACCGAAACCAAATCTCATTTCTCGTCTTTTTCACCATCTTATTTAATGGCGGTTTAGCCCCTTATTACATTTTGATTACGAGATATCTGCACTTGAAGGATACGCTGTTTGTGCTGATCGTAACAGCGCTTGTATCCCCGGTGAATGTATTGATCATGCGCAACTTCTTCTTACAAGTACCGAGCTCTATTATCGAATCGGCTAGAATTGACGGTTCCGGGGAATTTAGGACTTTTTTCCAAATCGTCCTCCCTGTTTCGACTCCGGTGCTTGCGACCATCGGTTTGTTTACTTCGGTCGGCTACTGGAACGACTGGTTCACCTGTTCGCTATTTATCGAAAACCCCAAACTTTATAACCTTCAATATTTGCTTCAAGCTCTTATGTCGAATATAGCTTATTTAACTAGCAATGAGAATGCTATCAAATCCTTTCAAAAGATGATGGAAACGCTCCCGAGTGAAAGCGCCAGAATGGCGACCTGTATCCTATCGATCGGTCCTATCATTCTGGCATACCCCATACTGCAGAAATATTTCGTTAAAGGGCTCACTCTTGGAGCCGTAAAATCTTAACCATTCTACCCCTTTTTTATCAGAGCTCTCCAACTCGCGTATGAAACCGGTCGTCCTGAAGATTCGGGACGACGTGTAGTCACCTTGTTAATCGCCATACGTGGCGTACACAAAACAGGCCAACCTCCATACCTCAGGAGTTGGCCTGTCTTTTCGCTTCCAGCTGTGATTTATACCGTCCGGTAAGCGATGGTACCTGTGTTGATAGCTTGACAAATCTCGAGTGGGCGTTCTGGCGTTTCCCATTGATCGTCAAATTGAAGCATATATCGGAATTCATAGAAGCCGCCTAAGGTAGCTTTGAAGTTCGTCTCCCAATAGTTGGAAAGCGGCCATGAATAAAGCGGCTCCATCATATCGGCTTGCTCCTGGCCGCTCAGCTTGCGAGGCTGGTGCTTGATGGAGCCGGTTTGCAGCAGCGGTGTATCCGGCGTTGCCAAGAGCATGCTGCCCTCAGGGGACAGTAAAACGAGTCCTTCCTGAATACAGTAATAATCGATTAAGGTTCCAGGCAGCTGGTCTTTGTATGGACGAATCGGCACCCCTGGCTTATCCAGCCATAGCTCGCTACTTTCCTGCGTGAATGGAAGCGAAATAAAGACATTTTCCGGATCCCAGACACTGTCCTTATGAATCCGAACGGAAATATCCATCCGGGCAAGCTCCTTATAAGCCTTCAAATAGACAGAATAGTGGCTCATTCCTTGGGCGGCATACGTTAATTCAACGATTCCATAAACGGGACCATCCGTTATTTTTTTAACGCCGCATAGCTTCCCGATGGACCTCTGAACATTAACCCCTTTCCGGTTTCTACCCATGATGCCTCTTACATAGACCTGACTGCTGTCGTTCGCGGGTGTCTTTTCGTAAATTGGCGTGAATGCGCCCGCAAGCCGGTTGGCAGCTAACCATTCTTTACCCTTGCGTTTGTCGTACCAAGAAATGATTCCATCGCCTTCCGCCCAGACAATACGAAGATACGGGCTCTCGAGGGAATGTTCCGAGATCGTTAGCTTTTGCTCAGGCGAGGACTCATTCAAAATAAAAAGATCCGTCAGATCGTATACGCGATCTTGGCCTGAAAGCCGGGTGCTGCTGGCAGTCTTGACTTTAACATCCTGTGCAGGCCGTATAAAATAGGACTTTGTTTCACTCGCTTCCAGCCTTACCACGATTTCGATTTGATTGCCTCTGCTTACTCTCTCCAGCTGATGCGGAATAACGCTTCCAGTACTTTCTTCCACCACTTCCAATCCTTCTTTGAGCCGATCCAGCTCCGAATAGCTGTCCAAATAGAAATGAGCTATATCTTCGATTGCATAGCTATATGGATTGACAACGCGATACGAGAGTTTGCGATCATAGCGAAGCATGACCTCGCCTTGCTGCTTCAGCACTTCATCCAGGGCTGTATAAACCAACCGGCTGGCGTTTGCCGCATAGGCTTCTTTTCGGGCTCCAAGCTTCTGAACCATGAAGTGCCACGGTTCTTTTATAGAAGAATGATAGCCCCACGTATGCTCGGCATACATCATTAGTTGATACTCCGCTTCGCGGATCCGTTCGCCTTGCATCGACTCTACATTAGGCTCCAGCTTGCGAACGACCTGAAGCATCCGTTGGGCGTCGCGGAAAATTTGCGTTTGCATAGGCGTTGAGCTTACCCCGTCGCTCCACCAATCCGGCCAATCGCCCCGATAAACGGGAATTTCGATGGATTGTTCACGAACCAAGTCAAAATACCGGTTCAACGTAGTCATTTCGACTTCTATATGATCGCCGTGTTTTTGGTTCCACTCTTTGATAAAAGTGATGACTCTCGGATTAGGCGACGCATTGTCATTTAATAACCCCATGACATTGACAAGCAGGAAATCGTAAGGATATTGTTCAAGCTCTAGCTGGTTGATATAGCGGAAGATTCGATCCTCGGCGAGTTGCCAATGATCTTTCGCTATCCCCCATACCGAGTACTCATCCTCCCCCCTGAGCGTGTAGGAAAGAACGGCATCTGGATTCAACCCTAAATCGTTTCCAAACATATAATGCTCGCCATTCCAAACTAGGATGCGATTCCCGTTAGGCGTCTCCCAGTAGAAAGGAAACTGCTTGCGGCCTGCCGGAAACATGCTGTGATGCGTATGAACGCAAGAAAGAAGATTTTCGATTCCCACATCCGCCATCGCTTGCGAGTAGCCCCAGCTATAGCCGGTAATGTCCGCCGTCATGGCAGACTTCACCGGAGTGTTTAAATTGATTTCGCGGGCATATTTGCCTGCTTTCGCCAGCATATTGTTAAGCAGCTCATACCCCGCGAGCTCGGTCATGTTCAGATATGTACCCGAGAGCTCGATATCGCCTCGACGTAGGACTTCAGCGAATTGCTCCCGCTCTTCCTCATTCGCCTGTTCGAGAAACCGTTCCACTGCCCAGAACGTTTCACAGGTCCATTTGTAACCGGTCCATTCTTCCTTTTCTCCGTTATGTGCAGCATTGCAAATCGCTACAGCTTGTTTAATGAAGTCCACATGATATTGCTCGATCTTTTCTTGCCTTTCCGTATAGCCGATGTCCGTGTGAGAATGATGTATGACGTAAATCTTCCACTTTTTATTTTTTTCCATAATAATCATCTCTCCCCTACTTGATCAAAAGAGAGGCCATAAAAAGCATTTTTGCTCTTCATTGGCCTCTCGCTTAATTAAATTTTTACTTTGACCACGCTTCAATTACCGCATTTGCATCGGCAGTCAATACTTGCTTCGCAACGTTGGAAATGTTACTCTCCAGAGCTGCATTATCCATATGCTTAAGGAAATCCTGCATATGTTTAACCGCCTGATCCTTAAGACCTTTGGCAAAGAAGTGGTCAAGCGCTAGTGTCAAGCTGTTGGAAAGCTGGGGCTGCAGCGGCCCGGACACATCGCCCGATGCAGAGAATGCTTCCAGAAGAAGCTGCATCGAATTGCCGCTTGTCGAAACTGTTACGTTCCCAGTCCATTGTACAGCGTTACCCGCTTGATCCCTTACGGTTACTTGAATAACATGGGCCCCGAGCTGCCCCGCCCAATTCAGTGCTGTTCCTGGCACATAAGGCTTTTCATCCACCGTTACGGTTTGAGAAGCAACGCCGGATAAGATATCCCCGCTTTGCAAATCAAACGTAACCGTTTGGCTATCCTCGAATGCATCGCCGTTCGCCAGCGGATTTCCGTTCGCTAATAACTTGAACGTAGGTGCCATATTATCAGACTTAACGATAATGGATTTGACGTCTTCCACATTCCCCGCTTGATCCGTCGAGCGATATTGTACTTCATAAATTCCGTTGCCAAGCACAATCGGCGTTGAGTATGGAACGAAGCCGCTTGTCGATTGCGTGCCATATACGCTTTTCACGACAGTAAGCGCATACTCGGTCGAAGCAACGCCGGATATGTCATCCGATGCCTGGAGTGAAACCGTTACGTCCGACGTATACCAATCGTCAGCTCCTGCAATCCCCGTTACTGTTGCATTGGTAACTGGTGAAACGGTATCAGATCTGTTAAACTGTGCCGTTATTGTCACGTCCTGCGACGGCATTTGGAATGTGTAAGTACCGTCACCATTTGCCGTTATCGGGTATACGGTGTTATCCGCGCCTGTAACTTTCAAAGTTGCTTTGTCAAGCTGAAAGCCTGAATATGCCTGGGTGTAAATAGTCACAGTGTCGCTGCTGTGCGCCCTTGAGTAGTTAAGACTTGTGCTGGTGGCAATATCACCTTTTGCAGGTTGCACGACATGAATATTATTTGTTGCATTCAAGGTTATCGGGCTTCCAATAGGAGTGAAGCTAGTGTTTTTGGAAACCTGTTGCAAGGACCATTGCTGGTTCGGTACAACCTCGGTCAGCTTCCAGATCATGCCGTTAGACCATGCTTTTCTCATATTAGCCTGCACCGCGGACGTGAAATTGCCGCCTACAACAAACGCGCCATGTTTTATCGCATTGTTCCAAAGCTTGATATCATTTGCCATGTAAGTCAACGATTTAAATGTATTTGCATTAACATACCAACCGGTTCCGGCATTCCAACCGGCCTTCATAGCAAGGTTCATAAGTAGGTTAGGCTCGTTGCCAGCACCATGACCTCCGCTGGTGTATGTCCAGCCAAGCATTTCCGGGAAAAAGTTTTGACCGTAGAAATCCAAATAATTGGCAATTTGGTTGACATTTGTATTGGATTCTCCCCAGCTGATTCTGGACGCCACATCCCATAAATTTGAGCCCATATCACTATGCTCTGTAATAAATCCGTCTTTGTTTCCGGCTGCATTTATACGATTATAAACTGCGATAGGAAATTCGCTGAATTGAAGAGGACCGTAAGTTGTCATTTTGGTTGCCTCTAAGGCATCATAAGACATTGCATGGACACCTACGTTATTAAATATGTCTGCCATACGGCCGGTCATCTGCTTATTCAATTCCATATCCGCAATATATCTGTCGTAATAGAAATAAAGCAGTTTAGCATCTTCTCCAATATCATGAGCGCTTACCGAAGTAGTACGATAACCGCGCACAACGCCTGTCAATTGCCATTCGTTGGCACTCACTTGCGTGCAGGTGCTAAAAGCAATCATTTCATTGTCGATAAGAACGCTGTTTGAACCTGCTGCGTTGACAGCAGCCGGTGAGAATTCCTTTCCGTTATCGATATATACGGTAGTGTCGGTATTCGACATTGGTCTTGTCAGATGTGCAATGCCCGCGCTTGCGAGCCCGGCATTAGCAAGGGGCTTGATATATGTCACGTCGCCCGGGGAAATCTCGTTCGACAAGGTATGCACGCCCACCTTAATGCCGTAGCTTGCAGCGGTGTCTACCATCTGTTTTGCCGCTGCATCGGAACCGCCGAAGTTGCCGTTAAACTGGAATCCGCCGTCTGTGATCCATGGACCTGATGCGCCGTATTGCCCGTAGATGTAATTAATACCTGCGTCGAGGGCCATTTGGGAGTCATTCACAATGTTATTGGACATATTGTCGGTAAACACTAGGAAATCCTGCGCTGTTTCCAGAGAGGTCTTTTGCCACTTGCCGTTAATCGTCGGGTGCGGCAAGCCTTCATTTACCTCTATGTTGGATAAAACGTTTAATATGTTAGGAGTTCTTGTTCCGAACAAGGCAATAGAGGAGCCTATCATGCTCGCATCGCCTGCATAATCACCGGTAATCGCGGGAATGGTGCGCGTTGGTGAAGCGGCGTTCCATGCCTGAACCTTACGCTCGGTTGGCTTCGTATAATCCCATGTGTATGACTGCAACGCACTGCCCCATGTGCTGAAAGAAGTCGCGACATTATTGAAACCTCTGGTATTGAGGGGATGCGCGAATCCGTTAACGTTCGGAAGATCTGATGGGTAGCTTAAATTGTTATATTCTACCGGCCAACCACCGACGGTCTTACTGTTCAAGTCATGAATACCGATTCCGAAATTGTTGTTGTATGCAACACCTGCAACCTGACCGCCTGATGTTATGCCTGTCTTAATAGGACCCCATAAAACGGCCTGAGCCGACCATCCCGATGGTAATGTCAAATCTTCCAGTGTAAATTTGGTATAGCCGCCTTTTTCATCAATATGTACGGTAGCCTTGCCCTTTATTGAGGCAAAATCCAAGGTTAAAGTCCCGTTTTCTTTGGCATATTGCACCGCTGTTGGATACTGCGGAGCATAGTTCACAATCAAGGACATCAGATACGACGACTTGCTGTCCGGACCGGTTGTAACATAGTCGGTGCCATCGAGCGTGTTGATAAGTTTTGTAACCTGACCGGCGCTGTTTAGCACGATATTCAATAACCCTGCCGGAATTACATTAGCATCCGGAGTAGGTACAGGCACCCATATCGCTGTCATAGTTATATCATTTGTAATCGGAGTGGAAAAAACATAGGGCAAGCCGTTAAGCTCCCATCCTGCCAAAATCATACCATCTCTTGTCAGACCTCCAGGCGGGGTCACCGTACTGCCTTTCGTGACATTTACAGTAATTGGTTCCGCATTCTCGCTGTAAGAAAATTTAACGGTGTATACCGGAACGATTTTCCAATTAGCCACAAGCTTCATGTCACCTGCTACGGGCTGAGAGAAATCCCATGCTGTTCCGCCGGCAACATCCACAGTCCATCCGTCGAAAACCTGACCCAATGTTTGGGAAACAGGGTCGCCCGGCTTTGTTAATATTGTCCCATTGGTTACTTTTACAGTAGATGAAGGGTTAACTCCGTCATTATAATCATAGGTGACGGTGTTCATATAGTAAGCCTGCAGCTGGCACATCTGCGGAAGGTTATTGTTGGAAATTGTGCCTGTTTCGCCGCCAGACCACCATCTAATGTAGCGAGCAGTTGTCGGCGCAAAGTTAATCTGATGACCGCCGGCATTTGTATCCTCCTGATATTCGGTGTCATTTCCTGCCGAAACACCCGCGATTGCTCCGTTTACAAGAGTACCGTTTGCGAATGTCTGGTTCGAGTTCTTTGGATCCTGATGAGCGACATCGTTGACATCCTGATTGAATACGTTGACCCAGTTGATCCCGTCTGCCGAAAGCTGAACAATCTGGTTATGATATGTTCTTAATCCTACTGCCGGGTGATTAGCATAATATTGCCAAATTTTTATGACATTCATCGTTTTGGCTGTTCCTAAATCGATGAGAAGATATACGTCGGAAGTATTGCCGGGAGGTTGAGTACCGTTAGCGTGCGGCGCAACCCATAAATTGGTATTTATTGTGCCGCTTGTAATGTTCTGGAGAGAATATGGGGCGCCTCCCCACCAACCACCGGTGCTCTGACCAGTTGAATCATAATTTGACCCCGTTACGGTGGCTTGATATGCAAGATTGCCCGGAGGGGTACCTGTTGGCGTCGCCGCCGCAACATATGACGGAAGCGATACGGTTATGAAATAACATAAGGTTAGAATAATTGATAAAAGTCTTAATTTGGTTTGCATAGTCCATATACACTCCTTTAATTTTTAACTTTTGAAGCAAGTATTCTTTAACTTAAGCAATGCAATAAAAATGTAATCATCCCTCCGTTCAGATTATTTCCATAAAAAAACAAGCGCACCGGTAAGTAGGATTTATTTACGTATGTAGAAACGAGGCGGGCTAGCCCTATCTTAATCCGAATTTCAAATAACTGCATAGACAAGAAAAATGAAAAAACTCCGATTTTTGAACAACTTGAACTCCAAAATCTGAACATATCCAGGAGTCCCAGCAAATTCCGTCAATCCTTCTCCTGCGAATTGAGAAATTGAACACGGCCGAACTGTTTCGCAAGCTTGATGGATTCTGAAACTACAATCTTTTAACCAAACTCATACCATGCATGTTTTAGGAGTTATTGGAATTGATTCAGGTTGATAACGACAGTGATTTGGGTTACATCTTTACTGTTTTAGGCTAAATACTTCTTACTTTGCACGGGTTATAATTCATTCATATACCCTTGAAAGGGATTACTGTCGACGGAGGGGAACCTATGAATACCGAATTCAAAAAAAGGGATTATCGACTCACAGGACCTGAAAACAAGGCCGCACAAGATAAAGGATTGACGAAAGCCGAGTGGTATTCGAGCCCTATTCCACGAAAGAGAATGAAAGAGTTAATGAAACGTACCGACGGTCCCGCCATTCGCGATACCTTATTCTGGTTTGCCCTGCTTATAGGTTCAGGCACTCTTGCTTACTGGTTATGGGGAACTTGGTTGGCCATACCGGCATTTCTGCTGTACGGGATCTTCTATGCGACTCCTGCCGATTCCCGCTGGCATGAATGCGGTCATGGGACAGCTTTCAAAACGCCTTGGATGAACGAAGTCATCTATCAGTTCGCATCGTTCATGAGTTTAAGACCAGCAACGCCTTGGCGCTGGAGTCACACACGTCATCATACCGATACGTATATCGTTGGACGCGATCCTGAAATTGCAACGGAAAGACCACCCGTATGGCGTGTCCTCTTGATGGAATATGCGCGGCTGGTTTCGGGACCAGCTGATATCAAGAAGATGTTCATGCATGCCGTCGGCCTTATTGAGAAAGAAGAAAAGGAATATATCCCGCAATCCGAATATAGAAAAACGTTCTGGGAAGCTCGCATCTATTTGCTTATTTTCACTGCCGTAATTGCTTCGTGCATGTACACGGGAAGCTTCATGCCAGCCCTGTTCGTCGTATTGCCCACTTTCTATGGCGCTCTCCTTGCGCTATCTTTTGGAATCACGCAGCATATCGGCCTGAACGAGGATGTGCTTGATCACCGTTTGAATACTCGGACAGTGTATATGAACCCGTTTTTTAGATTCCTATACTGGAATATGAACTATCATGTTGAACATCATATGTTCCCCATGGTTCCTTACCATATGCTTCCTGCCTTGCATGAAGAGATGAAAGCCGATTGCCCTCCGGCATGTCCAAGTTTGTGGGCGGCGAACAAAGAAGTGTTCCTCGCGATTCACAGACAGCAGAAAGATCCGATGTATACGATAGAACGCCATTTGCCTAGTACCGCTACCCCATACAAATATGGCTTAAATGAGGCAGATGTCCCAGCTGTAATAAATTCATAATTTTATTTAGGAGGAAAACGACATGAGTCAACTCGAAGGTTGGAATGAAGTGTGCGGCGTGGCACGAGAAAGTTCACTTATCAGGCGGATTCGTCATGGGGCATATCATCGAGTGCCCAAAAAATAACGGCCGATTTGATTATACAACAGGACAGGGTAAAAAAGCCCCTATTTGCGAAGACCTGAAAACGTATCCCATTCAAATCGATTCAGGCACTGTTTTTATAAAAATAAACGAGTAGGAGATTCCTATGTCACATAGCTGAATGGTTATTAACGATCCGGCGTATCCTTATATAAGGTAGCAACGAATTGGCTAAGGCTTAGGCCTACCTTTCGTTTAAATATTTTTCCGAACGAATGAATATCGGAGTAACCCACTGCCGTTGCGATACTTCCAAATGACATGCCCGATTGCAATGCTAATTCTTTCGCTTTTTCTAGTCGAATCCAGACCAAATATTGCAGCGGCGACATGCCAAAGGAATTCCTGAATTGCAAAATGATATAGTTTCTGCTCCAACCGCTTAGCTGTTCTAATTCTTCATGACGAAACCCTTCTCGAAGGCGGCTGTCAATGAAATTGCGGATTAAGATCAGCTTTGCGGTTCCTGCAGATTCTTCTATAACAGATGCCGCTGCTTTTCGATTGTTCGCATCAGCTAACGCCAGTAAAATGCCCATCAGCAAATGTTGACATCGCTGTTGATGATAGATGCAAGGCTGACGATTGTGATGTATCAGTTCTAACAATTGATTTTCGATCGAGCGCTCTGAGAAGTTCCCCATATAATGCGGATTTTCTACACCCTCCCGCCTGAATCCGATCAAATCAAGAATTGGAAATTCCGTATCTCCAAAGTGGAAAACAATCGATACACAAACATAATTTTTTCCAGGTAACGTCTTTATATGATGGAGTTCTTCCGGGATATAGAATAGAAGATCTCCCTTCTTCGTCGTGTAATCAATACCCTCAATCTGGCAGTCCGCCGAACCTTCTATGACGTATTGCAGCTGAAATTGCTTCAAAACACGAGGATTCAAGGACCATCCCTCAGGAGCATGAAACAAATGCGCTAGCGTAATATATGGTGGGAAATAGCTTTCCTTCAGATTTTCCAGCGTTTCAGATGGATCAAGTGTGTACAGCTTGTTCTGCATGTTGCCTCCCATGGAACTTAGGTAGGTGGGGGCTGTTTGACGTTCCCCACACAAACGGAGATAACCGCTGTTCTTGAAGAAGGCGGTTATCTCGCAGTGCATTCGGAATTAATGAAACGTGACCGTCGGATAACATATCCAGGAGGAAGGCGCTGATGTCTTCATCCAGCAATTTAATTTTTTCTTATTGATTATCGGATTGATCATGAGGTACTGCGACGGTAACAGATTCAACCGTTTTATTGCCAGCTTTATCGGTAGCTGTGTACGTGATGGTATAGATGCGTGATTTTTCTGCCCGCAAACTGAATGAAGTGGCGCCTGAACCGAAATCGGCCTCAATGTCGCCTTTACCACTATCTGGTTGATTGCTCGTGATGGACGTTAATACCACGGATTCAACGTCCGATGTAACATCAGTAGAATCCAGCGTGGCATTGATCGTCACCATTTTATGATTCACTGGCCAAATCGACGTCTTATCTAACTGGACGGAAAGCGTTGGAACTGTCTTGTCAACTTTAAATTCGACGGTTTTGAGTTGTTCTACATTACCCGCCTCATCCTTGCTGCGGTATCCGAACTTATAAGTTCCGTCACCGAAGGTTGGAATGGAACCGGTGTAAACGACCCATTTACTGTCATTCACTTGATATTCTGTTGTTACGGAGCCTCCGTAAACACTGGCGCTCACAGATAGGCTTATCGTAACATCCGTCGTGTACCAGCTGTTCTTGCCGTTAGGTGCAGCCGGACTTAACGTTGCGGTGGTTACAGGAGCTATCTTATAAATGTTGCTTACCGTAATGCTGGTTATATTCGATACATTTCCTACTGCATCAATTCCTCTTGCAAACACTGTTTCATTGTCGGATACAACCACTGAGGCGGTGTATGCTATCCAATCGCCGCTTGCTCCCACTTTATATTCCATCAACGAAGCGTCTACCGGGTAGTTGATCGTTACAGTGACGCCTTGGTTGGTCGGCGCTGTTGTATCTACAGCCAAGGTTGCACCGAAAGGCGCTATGTGATCGATATTGCTGACCGTGTAGCTCTTCACATTCGACACATTGCCCGCAGCATCCGTTCCTCTTGCATAAACCGTGCTGTTTTCCGAGACAACTACTGGAGCGCCGTATGCCGTCCATACGCCGTTATCTACTTTGTACTCCTTCACCGTCGCATCGGATGGATAGCTGATCGTTACGATAACGTCCCTATTGGTTGGTGCTGTAATGTCTGCAGATAACAAGGCGTCGATCGGTGCTGTCTTATCGATGCTGACGGTAACCGTATGAGCCTGTTCCACATTGCCTGCGTAATCGACACTCCAATAAACAAGCGTATGGACTCCCTCCGTATTTATCGCGACTGTATTGCCGCTTTGCATGGCACCGCCGTCCAAAGTGAAATTCGTAGCCGCTACTCCCGAGTAGGAATCGACGGCATTCAAAGTGACGATTACATCTTGGTTGACCGCTTCGGCCGTAGCGTTATCTGTCGTAACGGGCGGTGTATTATCAACCGTCTTATATCCAACATTAATTTCTGCCGCAGCAGCCCATCCGCCTGATCCAGCTGTCGCTTCTAAGCGAATATACGTAGCTGTCGTTGGTGCAAATTCCACAGTTTTCTCAGTTGTATTAACCGACCATGTCCCAGTCGCTACTTTCGTGAACGTTGTTCCGTTCGTACTTGTGTACACGTTGTACGCTGTGATGTCCCCGTTAGTATGATCCTGTCTTGGTATATATTTCAGCAGACTTACATTGTAGCTGCCTCCTAAATTCAGTGTGATGGACTGAGGAAACTGATTGATCTTATCCCACTGCATATGCCAAATAGTAGAAACGTTGCCGTCAAGCGCATTAGCTGCAATGTTATTGGCTTTAACCGTCTCTTGACTGGTTGCGGTAGCCGACATTTGAGACTGAGGGATCAATGTTGGAAGAGTTGGAAGTTTGTACATTACCGTCACGCTGATGTTTGTTGTCAGTGCCACGTTATTTGGATTTGCAACTCCATCAGGCAACGTTATTGTTCCGTTCACGGTGAACGTCTGGCCTGCTTGTAAGGACGGATTATAGGATGAAGCATTCACATCCCATACCACACTGGCATTAAGGCTTCCTGCCGTATCGGTTATCAATTTGACGGTTGTAGGCAAGCCAAGAGCTATTGCCGTCTTTGCGGTTCCGTTTGCAACCCCGTTGATGGATGCCGGTGCTGTTATACTTTGAAGTATATTACTATTATCAACCGTCGGATATCCAACATTAATTTCTGCCGCAGCAGCATATCCGCCTCCTCCAGCTGTCGCTTCCAAGCGAATATACGCAGCTGTCGTTGGTGCAAATTCCACAATTTTCTCAGTTGTATCAAGCGACCATGTCCCAGTCGCTACTTTCGTAAACGTTGTTCCGTTCGTACTCGCGTACACGTTGTACGCTGTAATGATTCCGTTAGTATGATCCTGTCTTGGCAAATAATTCAGCTGATTTACATTGTAGCTGCCTCCTAGATTCAGTGTGATGGAAAAGGGGAACTGATTGACCTTATCCCATTGAATATGCCACATAGTAGAAGCGTCGCCGTCAAGCGCAAAAGATGCTTGGTTATTGGCTTTAACCGTCTCTTGACTGGTTGCGGTAGCCGACATTTGAGACTGAGGGATCAGTGTTGGAAGTTTGTATACTACATTTATTTCTGACGCAGCAGACCATCCGCCTGTTCCGGCTATTGCTTCCAGGCGAATATGTTTAGCTGTCGTTGGTGTAAATTTCGCAATTTTCTCAGTAGCGTCATCCGACCATGTCCCCGTCGATACTTGGGTGAACGATATTCCGTCCGTACTCGTGTATACTTTATACGCTGTGATATTCCCGTTTGAACTTCCATCCTGTCTCGGCATATAGCTCAACTGATTGACATTGTAGCTGCCGCCCAAATTCAGCGTGATGGACTGGGAAAGCGGATTGGACAAATCCAATTCCGTATTCCAAATCGTAGACATGTCGCCGTCAGTCGCATTAGCCGCCTTACTGTCAGTCTGTTGACTTATTGCGGTCGCCGTCATCTGTGACTGAGGGATCATTGGAATTTTGCTAACCACATTAATTTCCGAAGCAGCAGCCCACTCGCCTGTTCCGGCAGTCGCTTCCAGGCGAACATATGACGCTGTCGTTAGTTTAAATGTCGCAATTTTCTCAGTAGCATCATTCGCCCATGTCCCAGTACCTACTAGGGTAAACCTCAAACCGTCTGTGCTCGTGTATACTTTATATGCTGTAATGTTCCCGTTCGGACTACCATCCTGTCTCGGTACATATCTCAACTGATCGATAATGTAACTTCCACCCAAATTCAATGTGATGGACTGGGGAAGCGGATTGGACAAATCCCCCTTCGTTTGCCAAATCGTAGATGAACTTCCATCAAGCACATTAGCTGCACTTTGATTGCCATTAACCGTCTCTTGACTTGTTGCGGCAGCTGTCATTTGAGACTGAGGGATCGGATAAAGTTCCCTAACTTCGTTATCGCTTAAGGCCCTGTTGTAGAACCTGACTTCATCCACCATGCCTTTAAAAAACTGCATACCGTTATGTGCCGCACCGATCGTCGTCACACCTGAAGGAACATTAGGCGTCGTTAATCGGTTTGTGATGAAGACGCTGCTGCCATTCACGTACAACATCCAAGTTCCGTTTCTTCGAAGCGCAGTCACTTGCGTCCATTGGCCGACGGGAAGCACTACCTGCGAAGACAAATTAGTTTTGCCTCCTGCCATAATCGACAATGTATCGCCATTCGTATGATCCAGATAAATACCGTACCCATTAGTCGCAGTGTTACCGTTGTACACGATAAACTGGCTGTTCGCTGTTGCGCCATTCCATTTCACCCAAGCAGACATCGTTATATTATCTTGTTGGGTTGATACTAGATTTGATGCAGCTATATAAGCATCGGTGCCGTTCAAGGATAATCCGTTATTGATTTTGCCTGCTGCCCATGCGGCCGTTCCGTTGACGATTCCTAAATTCGCATTGCCCGATGAATCTGCCGCACTTGTGCCCGATGCCTCATCCAGCTTCCATACAGCTATAGGTTTAAACACAGTCGTATTTCCTTGGTAAACGTCTTCAGGAGCACCTATGTTAACACCTGCACTCGTTGTTTGCTGCAAGCTCCATTTTGTTCCTGGGGTAACAACACTCAAGTGCCAATAAGTACTTTTGTCACGCATCTTATCTTTCTGATCTTGTGTAAAAGCGCCGATATTCCGGGCTGTCTCCCACTGTTTAATCGCGTCCAAAATTGCCGCCCGCGTTGTACTATTCATACCGTTCAAAGCGCCAACGGAAGTTTGAAAGCCTGTTCCGGCATTCCAACTGGCCGCCTTGGATAATTTATATTCCGTATCGATCAGGGAGCTTACGCCTAGCCAACCCATCATCTGCGGCAGTAAATTTCGTTGATATACAGCATTTCGCCCATAGATGAAGTCCATGGTCCCTTGTTCTCCCCAGCTTAATCGGGTTTGATTACTCCACGTATTCGGATTCCCATTGCTCGCTTCCGTAATCATTTCGTTAGAGTTGAGCTGACTATGCATGCCGTTGACTAACAATGCGGTCGGATAATATCCATAACCTGCTTGCGAAGCAGTTTCCAGGCCATCCCATGACATCGCCTTAATACCTGTCGTATTAAAGATGGTCGCCAATCGGGTAGACATCTCTTTAATGATGCTTATTCCGCCCACGAGACTGCCATATGCACCGTTCACTAGTCTATGAACCGTGTCTCCACTCGTATGCGATGCAGCCGCTGTACCCCAATTTGCACGGGAAACGCCGCTCAGCTTCCATTCCGTGGGGCTGTTTTGGGTGATGGTAGAAAAGGTCATAATTTCATTTCCGATTTGCAGCGACTTCCCTTGTCCATTTAGAAACGGCGTATTGCTGCTCACATAAACATCCGATCCGGTTGTACCCAAGCTCTGCGTAAGCGTTGCACTTCCACTTTTGACGAGATCTGGATTTGGAATTGGCGTAGTATAACTGTCACCAGAATTATTAATCAAATTGGAGAGCGTATGAACGCCGATCTTGACACCATAGGTTGCAGCTGTGTCCACCATCGTCTTTACGGCAGCATCCGAGCCGCCGAAAGAAGAATTGAATTGGAAATGTCCCCATTTGGTCCATGGACCATTTATGCCAGTCAACGAGTAAATGTAATTCAAACCTGCCTGATTGGCAAACTGGCTAGCTAGTGCCACATTGTTCGTGTTAAGGTCGCTTAAGACTAAGAAAGATTGTGAAGCCGCTTGGGATGTTTTCGCCCATTGCCCATCAAGCATCGGATGCGGAAGTCCTTCGCCGGTCTCAATACTTGCGATCGAATTCAAGATGCTCGATTTGGCAGTTCCAGTACTAAATGCGGTACCGTACAATGCGATCTTTGATCCTACAAGTTGACCATCTGTTCCTGGCAATGCAGGCATCGGTTGGTTTGGTATCCAAAGAGGCGGCGACCACGGCTCACCCGCGCCTCGCGTTCTTGGTACGCTATGATTGTAAGTATAGGACTGCAAAATGCCGCCCCAAGCATTGAGATACGCGCTATAAAACGCGAAAGCTGGCCCAAATTCTCCCGTTCCGTCATTATAAGATAGATTTTCATACTCTTTTACCCATCCGCCGATCGTTTTATTGTTTAATTGTTTGATTCCGATTGCGAAATTTGAGTTATAAACGGCGCCTACATATTCCCCATAATTTTGTGTGATCGAGGTCGCAATCGGCCCCCAGAACAAAATTTCGATATCGACATTTGTGGTAATAGACGTGACTTCAAACGTAGCATAATTGCCTTTAGTTTCTACTTTCACAAATACATGCGTATCAATCGGATTAAAATAAAAGTCAAGCGTGCTTGTCGAGGAATCGTAGCTTAAAGCCGTGGGCAATTGTTGCGCACCGTTCACGACAAGTTGGATTAATGATCTCAGATGTGTGCTGCTGGCATAATCCGTGTTGGTGCTTTCATCCTTTAAATTGGTTACCTTACCCGTATCATCTAACGTCATGATCAATTGCCCCGCATTTATCGTATAGGGTCCCGCTGCCAAAGTCGTTTTTGGAGAGAAACCTATGCCAGCACAAACGACTGTGAAACAAAGAACAATTGACATGAATAAATTCATGAATTTACGATTGAAGTATTTCATTGTAACCCTCCCATGTTAACGTTTAGAATTACGTTCAATTCAAATTATTTGCCCCTTACAACACGGTAAGAGGCAAGCGCCTATTCAGCTATCACTTCGAATATGTACAATCACCATTGCACAACCATTCCGCACAGCAACCTCCAGCTCCAAACTTCCCTCACGGCGTTCGGAATGAACAGGCATTGTATCGTCGCTTCCCGGATGCAAAATTTCGTACACGGCATACCGATCCTTCATGGCGAACTCAGGAAGTCGAAGAACTAGACGAACCGTTTCCGCCTTCGCGAACACGACAGGAACAACGTAACCGCCCGGTACTTCGAACACATTGGCAATCGCGACATTATCAACTACCGAAACCGGGCGAGGAGACAGCGTCCATCTCTTCCCTCTTAGTCGATCTAGCAGCGGACCATACGCCAGAAAGGCTTCATCCACTTCCGGACTTGGAAGTAATGAATGGTCGTTTCCAGGAAAAGGAGCCATCGGAAATACGCCCATATATAAAAACCGTTGAAAAAAAACATCGTAATCCGGCATCACTTGTCCGGCATGAGCGATCCAGCCTAGTACCGGCTTAAATAATCCCAGCATCGCGCTCAAGTTTAAAGCTGCCGCCGCATAGGTGAACTCGTCAAATATGCCATCGACATGCAGCAACTGTTCCAGCCGTTTCGTATGATTGTTGCAGTAAACCACTTTGTTATGCGCATGAAACAATTCACCTAGCTGCTCCGAAACCTGTTGCCAGGATACTTGCAGCGAACGACAAGGTTTCCCATCGAACCAACTGATACCGTCGTCTCCGGAATCGTTGTAAAAGCGTGTCCAATCCAACCGATCGATGCAAATGCCGCTAGATTCTGGAATTAGCTCCAGATGTCTACGTGCCTGATCCAGCAAAAATTGTTGGTAGACCGGCTCGCCCGGATCCATGACCACCGCGTTCGCCCATGACCAATACGGTTGGCCTTGCCGGTTCAATAACAGCGCTTCCTTCAATTCTCTACTTAAATAGAGTGAACAGTCTTTCCAGAGTTGATCGGTTTCCGAGCCTTCCTGTGACTCCACATCGGGCAATGGAAACTGCACATCCGCGCCAAATTCGGTGACGTTGAAGTAGCTGAGTACATGAAACCCGCGACTATGCATTTTCGCCGAATACTCGCGCATGCGTGCAATCGTTTGCGGGTATTTTCCATAGGACATCCATTCCTCATCGTTCGACACATCAGGCAAAAACATACCCATATAAGGGAAGTCGAAACTGGCTTTCCAATTCACTTTAAAAGCCATTTTCTGCATCTTCATTTCATCAAACTCGACTTCGTGCGTGGAATAAGCCCCCGTACCGGCAATATCTTGCGTGATGGACAGCGGTGAATGAAAGTATTGGGGGTATCGCTCTGTCATCCTGCGCAAGCTGCCACGCCAATCGTTCTCGTGTGTAAACAAATCGGCTGAGAAACGAAGCGGACGCCCCTTTTCAAACCGATAGAACATTCGCGTAAATCGGTAGGCACCTTCTTTGTCCGTATCCAAAAACACATCCAACAGCGGCTCTTCCGGCGAGAGCGCGAACGTCAAACCGACATCAGAAGATGCATGAAAAGCACAAACGAGCGGCATGCAAATGAGATCGTTCATAAATGGGCTGAATCCGAGACGTGGGTTATCTTCTTCAAAATAGGGGGCGCCGTACCAAAAGCGACGACTTTCCGCTTTCCTTGGAATAAGCGGATCCTGCCACGAAAAGCGCAAATCTTTTACAGCGTCCAAATCGGCGTTGGCAACGGCCCACGGATCGCCTACGGTGTCTGGACCGTCTGGACGATGATCGGCCCATGTGGCCCAATAATTCGGCCACTCCACTGAATCGCAGCGAATTTCCGAAATAACAGGCGCCGTAAAAGGCTCTTCATAGTCCGTCCACAACTCCGTCTCCCATCGCACCCCTGAGCTAGAGGGCTGAAAACGTTCGGTCATTTGAACTTCGCGTTTGTTTATAATATCTGCAAACGTTCTTCGGCGGATGATTCCGTCTCCTGATGTTACCCAACTTTCCGATGTTGTATCGGTAAAACCGTTCAGCAGCGTGGTGGCTTCAATCACTTGCTCCCCTGTTCCGAACTTAAGCAATACATTTGGCAACGCTAATGCTTTCATATCAACACGCAGCTTCATTCCCTGACTTCCTTCCTTTATTGACTACCACCAGTATAGAATGAAGAGCGTCAGAAGTATTTAGACGGTAACTCTTTTTAGTATCCAAAATCCCACTCAAATGAAATATATTTTACTTTGGTTTATTGATCACTAAGGAAGAACAAAATTGGCTCAAACTGATGCCGGTCACCTTCTTGAACATTTTGCTAAAAGCGTGGACATCTTGATATCCGACGACTTCAGCAATTTCGCTAATGGACATTTTTGACTCCAACGCCAGCTGCTTTGCTTTGCGGACTCGGAGTAACCGAATATGTTCAAAAGGTGTAACCTGAAACAGCTCTCTATACTGATTAATGAGATGATTCCGGCTAAATCCGGAAATCTGCTCCAATTTTTCCAGCGTAATTTCTTCCGCATAATGTTGCTGAATAAAGTGCTCGACCCGCTGCATGTTGGTCTTGCTCTTGAGTTTTTTTGGCGATGGAGATTTAGGTTTCTCGGCATGTCGGATAAGCTGTGCAATAACGAGAGAGAGCAATCCTTGTGCTTTCAACTGGCTCGAATGGCTTGACTGGCGAATAAGGGCCGGAATTTGGGTCAAATGCTGCACGATGGGCTCATCCAGAAACGTTCCGACGTCATTCGTTCCTTTCAGAAGCTCTTTAAGCGGAAAATCGGTTTCTCCGAAATGAAAAACGAGCGAAATACACACATAAGGATCCCCCGGAATCGTCGTTACACTGTGAGACTGATAGGGATAAACAACGACTAAATCCCCCTTCTTCGTCGAGAACGTTCGGCCCTCGATTTCAAATACGGTTGATCCTTGCACGGCATACTGAAATTGATATTGCAAAAATTGGCGTCTCGGCAGCTCCCATCCTTCTTTGGCATGAAAAATGTGCGCGAGCGTAATGTAAGGCGGGTAAAATAAATGTTTCAAATACGGCAATGATTCCTTCGGAGCCATCGTTTCCAATGTTCGCACGATTACGCCTCCTTTATTTTGGGCAACGAGTAAAAACCAGAGATTGTCCAAATCTTATAATGAGTCAAAATAAACGGCTACGCCGTCCTTACAGGACGGGAGCGTTTATCTAGAAATATAGCCAACTTATTATGTGAAACATATAATTTCTATATTTTAAAAAAGGGGAACTTTTCAAGTATTCACTACAAGTAGAATTAACAAGTAGGATTACATGGAAAGTTCCCCAAGTACGAACGTACCTTATTACTTTGGCTTCAGTTACTTATTTAGCAGCTTTCCAAGCATCAAGTTGCTTTTGCTTTTCAGCAATAATTTTGTCGCCGCCAGCATTCTTGAGTTTTTCAAGGAAAGTTGGCAAATACTTGCTAGGATCTACAGAACCGGAAGCAAGCGCGTTATAAAGCTCCGCAATGACCGCATCGGTGTTCGCCTTCTCAGCCTTCACTGGCGTAAAGTCAAAAACGAAGCCCAGTGCATTGGAAGGTGCTGCGTTTTTATTGAGATCTACCCACATTTGCGTAAACTTCTGATCGTTTCCTTTTGGATCGCCTTCCGACAAATAGGAGAGCGCCATGTTGCCGAATTCCCAAGGAGCAAACATTTGGTAGCCGCCCTCTTTGATCGTTTCAATGCGGGTTTCAGAAACTTTCTTGTAATGCTTGCCCTCAACGCCCCAGACAAGAGTGTTGTAAATTTCTTTGTCAGTGTTCAACAGATTGAGGAACATCATTGCTCTTTCTTTGTTTGGCGAATTGGCGGATATAGCCGTCATTGTCGCTGCAGCTTTATCGGTTGTAAGAAGCGGCTTCACGAATTGGAAATCGTAAGACTGTGTATCCGGATTGAAGCCAGACATTCTGCCTGTAGCTTCCATGCCTGCTGCTGCGAAGGCCACGGAGTCAATATCGATCTGGCCCAACTGTAAGGCGTTCTTTCCAGCTTTACGGTCTGCTGCGGTATCCTTAAGGGTCGCTGCGTCTTTCCGCAAATATCCTTTGGTGTACCAGTCCCTCATCATCGTGAGATAGTCTTTGAATTCCGGTGTTTCATACTGATTAACAACCTTGCTGCCATCTTTTAAGTAAAGATCTCCAGGTGTCTTAGAATCACCTAAACTCTCAAGACCAAACATAGGAGGGGCAACGGTGAATGCATCAGCAAATTCCCATGGAATTAGATTCGGCTCATTTTTCTTGACTGTTTCTAGGAAAGGAGTCAGGTCAGATAACTTGGTGATGGACTTCCAATCCAATTTGTACTTATCTGCTATTGTTTTCTGAATCGTGTAACCGTACCCAGCGGTTGACTGTTGGAAGACAGGCACCCCATAAATTTTCCCTTTCACTTTAACTGCATTCCAGAACATATCCGGAATACCTTTCTTCATGTCAGGATATTTGGCAATCAAATCATCCAACGGTGCATAAGCGCCATTCGCCACATTTTGAAAGTAATTGTTAAAGCCCGCCGCTGTCCATACGAGATCGTAAGGTTCGCCAGAAGCCATGACGACTTTCATTTTTTCTTCGTATGCGCCCCAATCAATTAGCTTAAGGTGAACGGTGGCATTGATTTTGGGTTTGATGAGTTTATTCACGGCATCTTCAACAGTCTGCAAATCCTTCTGAGGCCCGTTCGGGAAGTAATACGTAAGTTCGACTGGCGCTAATGGTGTTACAGTTGGTTGGGCTGTTTGAGCTGCCGCCGTACTAGGGGCGGGAGTTGCAGAAGGCGTTGGCTCAGCCTTTGGAGTACTGCACCCAGCTAGCGCGACAGAGAAACCAATACTCAGCGTAACCAGTGAACTTGCCATTTTCATCGCTTTTTTCATTGATTGACCTCCAAATTTGTTTTTATATGCTTAACGGGTTGATTCCCGGTAAAGCCGATCTTTACGATTTTACTGCGCCTAATGTAAGGCCTTTGACGAAATATTTCTGCAAATAAGGGTAAGCGAGAATAATTGGCCCCACGGATAAAACGCAGGTTGCCATTCTAGCCGTTTCGTCTGGTTGTACAGCTGCGGCTTTCTGGGTCAAAGCATTTCCTTGAAGAAAGGCGATGTTGTTCATGATTGACTGAAGCAGAAATTGCAGTGTATACAGCTTGCCGTTCTCAATGTATAAGGCGGCAGTAAACCAATCGTTCCAGAGAAATACAGCTGTGAATAGACCGATGGTCGCGAGAACTGGCGTCGATAAGGGAATAACCAGCTTCATAAAGGTATGAAACTCGCCTGATCCGTCAATTCTTGCGGATTCTATGATGGATTCCGGAATTGTGTATGTAAAGAAATTTCTCATGATCAGCACATTGACCGATGAAACCAAGTATGGAACGAAAAGTACAAATATCGTATCCTTCAGATGAAGGTATTTCGAGAGTAGAATGTACGAAGGCACTAATCCTCCACTGAACAATAGGCAGAATACGACCAAGAAGGATACAATGCTTCTGTACTTCACTTCTTTTCTTGAAAGACTATACGCAAACAATGATGAGATGATCAGGTGCAGCAGAGTGCCGACGAGGGTTACGATGATGGTAACGAGGTAGGCTCTCAAAATAGGTGAATTCCCGTTCAAAATGTATGCATAGGCATTTAAACTAAATTTCAAGGGAATTACATGATAGCCAGACTGAAAGATAGACTGCTCATCGGACAGAGACACGGAAAGTACAATGAGCAAAGGTATCAGGCATATTGCGCAATACACCATAAAAATAGCGTTTAACATAAAGTTAGGAAACGTAAGTCGTTTGATCATCTTGTCATCCTCCTAGAACAATGCACTATCACGATCATAAAGTCTTATCAAAAAGTTCGATACAACGACTAGGATAAATCCAACACATGCTTGGTACAGTCCAACGGCGGAAGACATTCCGAAATCGCCCATGTTTTTCAGAGATCTGTAAACGTAAGTATCGATGACGTTCGTGGCACCGAACAAAACACCTGACTCCTTCGGCAGGTTATAAAACATTCCCCAATCGCCAAATGCGGCGTAAAAAATTTTCCCCGCCTGCAGCAGCAGTAAAGTAATCGTGATCGGGGCCAGCATCGGAATCGTAATTTTGATGGCTTGCTGAAATTTGTTTGCGCCATCCATTTTCGCTGCCTCATAATACTCGGAGGAAATCCCAGCAATTCCTGCTGCAAAAATAACGGAGAAGTAACCAACGTTCTTCCAGACATAGCTCGCCGGTAAAATAAACCACCAGTAGAATGGTTCGGAATACCACTGGACAGGTTCGACATTGAATTGTGCCAGCAAAGTATTGATAATGCCTTTGTCCATACTTAAGAAAGTGAAAAGCAAATATTCAGCTACCACCCAAGACAAGAGAAAAGGAAGCAGTAAAATGCTTTTGTAAGCACTTGCAAGATAACGATTGCCTATTTCATTGATGAGAATAGCAATCACGAGCGATAAACCGATACCGAGTATGATGAAGATAAGATTGTAGGCGATTGTATTGAAGGTGATTTGAAAAAGTGCATCGGATTGAAATAGAAACTTAAAATTCGCGAAGCCTACCCATTTACTGTTAAAGATCCCTTTAATGGGGTTATATTGTTCAAACGCAATGACAACTCCAAACATCGGTAGATAAAACATGACAATGATGTAAACCAGTCCGGGAAGCATCATGAGATAAAAGATTTTGTTTTTCATTAGTTCGCTTATGACGGGTATGACGGGCGCTCGCTTTTTTATGGTTGTTTTCGATTCCACAAGCATTCTCCTTTGCGTGGCGGCGATGAATTTGGTGTCCCCATCATAAATCGAAAATGAATGATTTGAATACTGAAAAAAAACAGTTTAACACCGATTTTTAAATGAAATAGGACTACAAAAACTAATCGAAACTCTGAAAAATGAACCAAAATGGAAAGTTGATGCAAAAAGAGCATTCACCGAAATACAAAGTGAATGCTCTTAGATAACTTAGCTAGTTTGTTTTAACCAGCCTATTTAGTTGTCGCTTTCCAAGCATCCAATTGCTTTTGCTTCTCAGCAATAATTTTATCGGAGCCCGCCTTTTTTAACTTATCCAGGAATTGTGGCAAGTACTTCTCAGGGTCTACGGAACCGCTCGTGATCGCATAATAAAGTTCATCGATGGCAGCGTCAACATTAGCCTTCTCTGCTTTAACCGGAGTAAAGTCAAATACGAATCCCAGTGCATTTGAAGGTGTTGCGTTTTTATTGAGATCTACCCACATTTGCGTAAACTTCTGATCGTTTCCTTTTGGATCACCCTCTGTCAAATAGGAGAGTGACATATTACCGAACTCCCACGGAGCAAAGATTTGGTAACCTCCGTCTTTGATGGTCTCAATCCGATTTTCCGCGACTTTCTTGTAATGCTTGCCTTCAACGCCCCAGACAAGTGTGTTGTAAATTTCTTTGTCGGTGTTCAGAAGATTGAGGAACATCATAGCTCTTTCTTTGTTTGGGGAATTCGTAGAGATAGCCGTCATTGTCGCTGCAGCTTTATCGGTTGTAAGCAGCGGCTTCACGAACTGGAAGTCATAAGACTGTGTTTCCGGATTGAAGATAGACATTCTGCCTGTAGCATCCATGCCTGCTGATGCTAAGGCCACGGAGTCAATATCGATCTGACCCAATTGAAGAGCGTTCTTTCCGGCCTTACGATCTGCTGTGGTTTCTTTTAAGATCGCTGCGTCTTTCCGCAAATATCCTTTGGTGTACCAGTCTCTCATCATCCTGATATAGTCTTTGAATTCTGGAGTTTCATACTGATTGACAACGTTGTTGCCATCTTTTAAGTAAAGATCTCCTGGCGTCTTCGCATCGCCTAAACTCTCAAGGCCAAACATAGGAGGTGCAGTCGTGAATGCATCGCTAAATTCCCAAGGTATCAATTGGGGCTCGTTCTTCTTGACCGTTTCAAGGAAAGGCGTCAGATCGGATAATTTGGTGATGGACTTCCAATCCAATTTGTACTTATCTGCAATTGTTTTCTGAATCGTGTAACCGTACCCAGCGTTTGACTGTTGGAAGACAGGCACCCCATAAATTTTTCCTTTCACCTTAACTGCATTCCAGAACATATCTGGAATACCTCTCTTCATGTCAGGATATTCGGCAATCAAATCATCCAACGGCGCATAAGCGCCATTCGCCACATTTTTAAAGTAATTGTTAAAGCCCGCCCCTGTCCATACGAGATCATAGGGTTCGCCAGAGGCCATGGTGACTTTCATTTTTTCTTCGTAAGCGCCCCAATCAATCAGTTTCAGACGAACCGTAGCGTTAATTTTTGGCTTGATGAGCTTATTAACAGCATCTTCTACAGACTGCAAATCCTTCTGAGGCCCGTTCGGGAAGTAATACGTAAGTTCAGCTGGCGCTAATGGTGTTGCTATAGGTTGAGCTGTTTGAGCTGCCGCCGTGCTAGGCGCAAGAGTAGAAGCCGTTGGTTCAGTCTTTTGAGAGCTGCATCCAGCGAGTGCAACAGAGATACCAATACTCAGCAAAACAAGCGAACGTTTCATTTCCTTTGATTTGTTCATTGATTGACCTCCATGGGTAGTACTCAGTCGAATACTAACAATCTGAGTAACAGAAAAAAAACAGTAAAACACCGATTTTAATAAAAATAGGTCTACGAAAACTGATCAAATCTCTAAAAAATGAACTAAGATGGGAAAATCATACTTTTAAATTGAGTTTCTATGGGGGATATAATAAAATTGATTTGCATCGTACTTCCTTCGATAGAGGTGGCAGCATGTACAAAAGATTGTTAATTACTTTCGTTGCAAGTATCACCACTTTAATTATAATCCTTTCCTCCTTGCTGTACTACAACTACATCACCTCTTCTATTGAGACTGTCAAAGAGATGAAGGGAAATATTTTATCTAATATCAGCTACAGCTCTGTATATATGGATAATATTGCGAAAAAATTCTGTCAATCCTTGATGCTTAACAATTCCATTATGTCGTTCGCATATAGCAAGGAACAGGATATTCTCAATATCAGCGGTGCTATGAAAACATTGAATAATTTAACGATCCCCAACAGCTATATTTACTCTACCTATATATACAATAAAAAAATCGATACCTTTCTCACTACGAACACGTTCTATGACAGCCATGATTTTTTTGATAAAGAAATCGTTGCGATGTTAAATAGTCCTCAAGCAGCCAAATCGCCTAGTTTATATCCAATCCCAAGAAAAATCCCAGTAACAAATGGTTCAAAAGTAAGCGATATCAATGTATACACCTATCTATTGTTCGATACAAATAATAGTAAAGGCGACTTCGATAGTGCCATCGTATTGAACGTGGATGCGGACTGGCTAAGACTCACTATTTCATCCTTGGATAATAAAATGGGGAAAGATGGAAATGAAATTTTCGTCATGGATGATAAGGGCGAAATCGTAAGCCACTACTCTCCTGATATGTTCAAGCAAAATATTTCAGATCAGAATTACATTCGCGATGTTCTTCTTGCGAAAGCGCCATCAGGAACCTTTTTTAAAGAGCTACACAATAAAAAATACGTGGTTTCCTATGTATCTTCCGATGAATTGAAATGGAAATTTATAAGCTTAACCCCCTATGACACGTTTTTTTCGAGTGTTAAAAAGAACGGCTTCATTACCCTTGCCTTTTGTCTTATCGTCCTTATAATGGGACTATTATTTGCCTTCCTTGCTTCAAAGAAGCTTTATCATCCTATTGGCACGCTAACGAAGGGGATCAAACAAAAGCTGGGCCAAGATGGTAAACCTGAGATACAAATCGATGAGGTTAGCTTCCTCTCAACTGCTTTCGCAGGAATCATCGATAAAACCATTCTTTTGGAAAATATGAAACGAAATACAGCTCCCCTTCTAAAAAATGATTTTTTGAAAAATTTAATCACTGGCCAAACTTATCTGCCTCTTGAAAAAATGTCGGCCAAAGAAAATGAACTTCACATTGATCTGAATTTTAAAAACAATCTGTTCTTATTCATGTTAAAAATTGACTTCTACAAAGATTTCGTTGACCAACATAATGAAAAAGACCGTTCCTTATACAAAATTGGAATTGCGAATATAGCCAAGGAAATCACAAACGAGCACTACAGAAACGAAGTCATAGAAACTACATTCGATCAATTTACAATATTAGTTGACATCGAGCAGCTTTCTGAGCAATCGGATCCGTCCATGGACATCTTTCAAGATATCGTAGCTAAAATCCAATTTTGCGTCAAAAAGTATTTGAACATCTCGTTAACCGGAACGCTTGGATACGTTATCGAATCGCCGGATCAAATCAAGTACGCTTATGAAAAAACGCTTAACCTGTCCATGTATAGAATTAAATCAGGGCATTACAGCCTTATTACTCCTGAAATGTTAAAGGAAGTGGATGACAGCTCTTTCCTATTTCCCGCCTCTAAAGAAAAACAGCTCATTGACTCTCTTAAGTTAGGGAGCGGTGAAGCTGCAAAGGAAGCCTTCAAGGACATTATTAAATCAATGGAGCATTCATCTTATGACACGATCCTAACATCTGTTATCTTCTTGTTTTTCTCCATTTACAATTCGCTGAATCGGATCGTGGAAGGCTCACAATCTACATTCAATGCGATTTCGATCGATTTTTTCAACAAAGTGGCTGGGTTTGAGACCTTAGAAGAAATCGAAAGGACATTTTTCACGTTATTCGATGATATTATTCTTTTAAAGGATGGTACAAAAGATAAGAAAAAGAATATGATCGTCGATACCGTCATCGACATGATCCATGCAAACTATTCTGATAAAAACCTTACGTTAACAAGCTGCGCTGAAGCGTTGTCCATTTCTTCCGTATACCTTGGCAAGCTGTTTAAGAATGCAACCGGTAAATCAGTAGCCGAGTTCATTACTACAGTTCGCATGGAGAATATCAAGGACTTACTGGGACAAACACAAATGCCGATCAATGATATTTTAGAAAAATGTGGAATCGAAAAATCGAACTACTTTTATACCAGCTTTAAAAAGTACTTTGGCGTCTCGCTTACCGAATACAGATTACAAAATGTGAAAGTAAACAGTGAGAAAGAGATTAGATAAACCTTAAGTGGTTCCATTCGATTATGATCTTGCCATCCGCAAATTAAAAAGAGCAGGAGAATCCCTCCTGCTCAATAAAAGAAATCTTTCCGCCTTGCTTTTATTAAGGATTTGAACTCAGCAGAATCGCTTTTGCGTCCCGCAGCAAAAAGGTTGACGCTTCCGTCGTTATATGCTTTCCGCTCTGGGCCTCTAACTCATTTATAAATGCCTCTAAATTGCCTTGACTAAGTTTATTTTTCAGACTGGTTGCGATACCTGCGTTATCGATCCAATTCATGTCCGCAAAGCGCGTGACCAACGTACTCAAAGAATCTATATTTGCGTAAGTGAAGAACGTCAACGTTACGACTTGAGTGTTCCCTGCAGTATCGCCCGAAGATATGTTCAACTGATTGAGGCCGAGCGGCAGCGTGTAAAGGGAAAGCTTCTCCCCTTGCTGAAGCGGCTTGTTATTCAAGCTGATCATGGTCTTGCTGTCATCCATCCCGGATGCGGAGTCCACGGTCATAAACTGCGGCGTCAGTTCGCCGGAGTTCAGATAATTGCTACCTTCAATCGGCGACATAACCGTGATCACTGGTGCGGTCGAATCCAGATTAAAGCTGACAGTCTTGGACTGTTCTTCATTTCCCGCATAGTCCGTCGAACGGTAACTTATCGTGTACCGACCGTCTTGCGTAATCGTTACTGGCTCGGTGTACGGCAGCCAGGTCAAGCCGTCGTCCAAACTATATGCTATCTGTGCTACTCCTGCCAAATTGTCCGTGGCAGCTAACCCGAGAGTCACTGGATGCACATACCAGCCATTAGCTCCGTCAGGCGCAGAAGGTGAAAGGATGCTGCTCGTATTTGGTTTTGTTTTATCGATATGAATGTTTCCGACGACAGTATTTGCCTGATTACCTGCTCGATCCTCTGCGATCCCTGTCACGGACTGGTTACTGCCTTCCGATGATACCAAAGTATCGGGAGTCACGAGAGCTATTCCAGAACCGCTGTCATATACGGCAAAATGGACTGTTACATCTTGGTTGTACCATCCATTAATGTTTGGCTGTGACGTAGGACTACCAGTAATGACGGGAGGCTTCGTATCGACTACGTTGATCGATTGTGTCTTGGTGATGCTAATGCCTTGGGCATTCGTCGCCGTCCACGTAACGACAGTTTTGCCTAGCGGGAAGTCGATCGGCGCATCGTTCGTAATGACAGCTTCGACGGGCGAAATCGCTTTGCCCAAATTCACTGAAGTTCGCTCCCCCGTTGCCTCTACCGTAATATCTGCAGGAACGGTAAGCTCAGGTGCGAGCGGCATGTTAAACATCTGAATCTCTGTGAGGACCCAGAAGTTAGTTGTCGCTGAGGCTGATGTTATGTTCGCTAGCCTTACATACTTTGATGTAATTGGTACATTAAGCGTTACTATCTTTTTAAGTGTAGACGGGGTTGGGTATTCTATTTGCTGAACTGTTGTCCAGTTTGCTCCATCCGTTGAGGTTTGCAGGTCATATGCTTTCAGATAGCCATCACCATTGTGAGCAGCACCCTCAAAAGAAATAATTGTGTTAAATGTCTGCGCTGTGTTGAATGTAAATTGCAGCCACGGGCTTGTGTCTCTTGGGCTACTAGCAGGCTGCCACATTAGATTGGCCGCTCCCGTTCCTGCATAGTAGGTGTTAGATGGGGAATCTGAGCCAGCGGGCTTAGTAGTAGCATAGCTCGAGCCAGCAGGCGGAGCTATGCTTGTCAGAGCCGCATATGCAGTAGCACCATCGTTCACATTTCTTGGGTATGCGTAGTTTGCGGCATTATTATCGAAATACGAGCTTGCTGTAACAACAGCATTTGTCATGTTGCTGTCCATAACCGCCACGTTTTTCACAATATCAATGGTCATAGAGCCGTTCTTCGTTGTGTCATCCACTGATGTTGCTTTGACAGTAAGTTGGGATGCTGTTTCATATGGTGATAGGGTGAGCAGTCCACTTGAATTTATCGTTGTGTAAGTTGAGGCATTTCCAGACACAGCCCAAGTAACCCCCCCGTCAAAGCCGCCTGTGCCAATAACCTCGGCAGCAAATTGCGCTGTGCCGCCCTGTAATACAGTGCCGCTCTGGGTGACATTAACGCCAGAGATGTTTGCAGGTAGTGCTGATCTGAATATAGCTGTGATGGTCACATCTCCAGGAGGCATAATAAGGCGATATTGGCCACCTCCTAGTGACTCAATCTTAACATTGATTGATGTGCCGATAGAGTCGATTGCGGTGGCGATCAGTGTGCCGCTTTTTAACATGTAGTTTTCATCCGGACTCACTGTGAAGTAGACATCATCATATTGCTCGCCCTTTTCTGTGCTTGTTCTGGTTGCATTGCCCTCAACTTTGGTGACAGTTACTCTTCCGTTTGTATTTGCAGAAGAGCTCACTTTAATATTGTGCATTGGCAGGGGCTTAATTCTGAAAAGATTATCATTTGCTAAGCCCGGAACATTAGAAGTACCTCCGTTTTCATCTCCATCATAGTTCCATGCGTTTGTTCCTGTAAAATAAATCGGGGTTCCATTTTTATCAAAGATTAAATAGGGTCGCTCCATGCGTGTTGTTCCGCCGCTGTCGCCTCCATAGCAGCTAAGTGCGCCACTAGGCTTTTTGACATAGTCAGAAAGCACCCCTTCTGCAATATAGGCATCCGAGGCATCAAATTTTTCGCCATCTCTTGAAACCCACAGCACACCAGGGTATGTACCTCCTTCATTTGATGTGTATTTTGAATACAGGTCATAGTTCAGCATGAAGTATTTGTGCTTCCACTCAAATAGCTGATGGTCCTCTGTATTGTATGAAGGATTCAAATAGTACTGATTTGCTATAGCTGCGGGATTACCTGTGATGCTGTCAATGGTTGGCGTATACGGTCCTGTCAGGTTGTTTGAGGTTGCCTTGTAAATTAAATCTCCTCCACCAGGGGTATCCGATTTGTACATGATATTGTAGGTGCCGCTTTGGGTTTTAAGAATATCAGGGTTGTTTACCTTTTTCTTGGCTAAATCACTTTTTATTACAACTCCGTCCGCCACGCCATTAACGCCGGTTACAGGAGTCCAGTAACTCTCGTCGTTTGGAATTGTAGGCAGGTGGCCGTCTGGCAGGTCTCTAGGATCAACAGTTTCCATGACGATACTCTGAGGAGGTGCTGTTTCAGGAGCAATAGGATTTCTTAACTCGATATAGAGCAGGACATACTTTCCGTCTATATACTTAATGCGTGAGTTGTGGGCAGATGTAAAAGCTGGGTCTGCCATTTTACCATTAGTTCTTACAACACCAATCTCAGTGAATGGCCCCTCATAGCTGTCGCCAACCATATGCACGATTTCACTCTTTGTTCTCCAAGTGGCGCCGAAGTCACCTGCGGCAGGTATGCGTGTCAAGAACAGGTGAATCTTGCCTGGGTTATTGGGATCCTCAAGTGCGGAATAGCACCAATACTGCCATTTATCATCTCTAATATTAAGTCCAACAAACTCCATGTTGTTAGTGAAATCAGACACGGGCAGTTTAAGAGTTTTTCCCTGTAGTGAGGTTAACCGTGTTCCATATGGTGTGTTAGGATATGCCAATATGCCTATCTGCTCTGTTGCGGTACTAAACTCTGTACCATCCCCTGCAACTGCCTTGATAGTAAGCCTATGCACTAATCCGTTTGTGCCCCCGTCAAGGGCTCCGTTTACATAGGTGTTAGATGTGACAGGTGTTTCTGTCAGCTTAACTGGAGCGTTGTAAGTATTCTTGAATGGTGCAGATGTTTGCTGTGACTTGAATGTAGCATCGTAAATATTGTAGCCAACTGCACCGGGCACAGCATCCCAGTTAAGGGTGACAACATTGTTATTATCTCTCGACACTGTCGATTTCATTATTGGCACTGCAGAGGCAATATCCTGTTTATTATACACAGCTTTCAAGTCCGGCTGACTTACATCTACCGATGCTGGCGGGGGTGATGCATTAGCCATCATGCCGGGAAGTGTGCTTAACGTCATAATTGTTACCATGGAAATAGCAATTGCTTTCTTCAACACGTTATATTTCCTCCAATCAATAATATCTTCACCTTATGTAGAAAAAACACCTCTTCAGTTTGGTATAGTGATTTGTGACAAGCATCTCACTAGCATACAAAAGAGGTGTCTTCTAAATATCTATCTTTATTTTTTCTCCAAGTACTTTGTCTCTAAGCTAGCTTTAAGATCATTGGTTACTTTCATAATATCATTTTGGAACGTGTCCGCATTTTCTTTCGTAACGACAACAATTCCGCCGTCGACAGCGTAGGCATCTTTTTTAGGTACCCACCCGTCAGCCATTTCTTTTAGCAACAGCATAGACAAGTAACCTGCACCGTAGGAATTCTGAGCAATGGTTGCATCCATCGTGCCATCTTTGATTGCTTTTACAACAATTGGATCCGTATCAATTCCAATAGAATGAATTGTACGCTTGTTGCCTTTACTTTTATAATCACTCATAACCTGTGCAATGGCAACGGTAGGCGTAAATCCAGTAGCAATAATACCGTCTACCTTGTCGATATTGGCGGCAATTGCGCTGTCAACCTTCTGTACAGCTTCTTCTGTACTCTTCATTCCAGAAATCTCTTGGATAATTTTTACATTTGGATGTTTCTTCACAACTTCTTCAACACCTTGTTTACGTAAAATGGTATTGGAATCTTCCAATACTTCAAGTACGTTAACAATGTTTCCTTTATCCCCCATTAAAGCAATCAGTTTCTCTGTCGCAACCATTGCTGCCGCTTTGGCGTCTGTTCCAACAAAGAAAGAGGCAGTCGTTGGTTGTAGTGTAGATGCGCCGAAGTTAACAAACTTCACACCGCGTTTTGTTAATTCTTCATACAATCCGTTTGCTGCGCTACCGTCAGACGGATAAATGGAGAAATATTTAATACCTTTGGCTGCTAAGGCCTGCACATTGTCGGTTTCGCTAGGTTGCTTCCAATCTGGACCGATTTGTTTCTCGACGGTGATGCCATACTCTTTCTCGAAAGCTTCAACGCCTTTCTTCACTTCTTCAAAATAAGGGTGCGGAGCGGATGCATACCAACCTAGTTTGTAATCTGTTTTTTTGGCAGCTGCCCCTGTAGCAGCCGGTTTCGCAGTTGAATTGGCTGGTTGATCTACCGTCTTAGAAGCACCGCAACCAGCTACCAATGTTCCTGTTAGTGATAATACCATAAGTGAAACAAGACCCTTTTTGTTTCGTATTTTCATTTGTTTTTCCTCCTTCGGTATTGTAACCCCTTTGAAAATTATGTTAATTGGAAGCGTACTTGCGGGCTCCCCTATAAACATCATACATGTGTTAAGCCAAGTATTGACCAATTCTGCCGCTCAACTCGTCATACGAGTACGGCCTATCATTAATATCGTTCAGCTCGCCCACAATTTGAAACTCTCTAAACACGAGTATTCTTCTTGCAAGCGTACACAATTCAGGCAAGTCAGATGAAATGACGATAATCGCTTTCTTCTGAACTTTGGCTAAATTCCAGATCAACTGATGAATATACTCTTTTGCCCCAACATCTACACCAACGGATGGTTCATCGATAATTAAAATATCGCAGCCTGCAGCGAGCCACTTGGCAATACTTACTTTTTGCTGATTACCGCCACTCAATCCTCCAACAATATCATCCGAGTTGGTGACCTTAATATGAAGAGCTTTGATCATTTCCTGTGCTTTGGATTCTTCTGATTTCAAATTCATTTTTTTGATAAGAGGTTGAACAATGCTTTTCCAAATCGTTATGCCAATATTTGTTCTTACTGTTTCCTGCAGAATAAGGCCTTCTTCTTTGCGGTTCTCAGATACATACCCCATGCGGTATCTAAATAGGCTGTCCGCCATACTTCTTATTGTTGCTTTCTCCCCGTTGATAAACACTTCACCAGCGTCCATCGTATCTTCGCCGATCAAAATCTTAGCTAATTCTGTTCTTCCAGATCCAACAAGGCCATAGAAGCCTAAAATCTCACCTTCGTGTAAATCGAGATCAATATTGTTGAATCGCCCTGCTTGCGTTAATTTCTTCACCTCTAAAACTTTATTATCTTGGTTAATATCCAGCTGTCCCAAATAGTTATCTTTGGTTTCTCGGCCAATCATCATTTTCACAATATCTTGTTTGGTTAATTTCCCACAATCCTTAGTACCAACATACTTCCCATCTCGTAAAACTGATACTTTATCGCACAGTGTTAAAACTTCCTCAAGTTTATGGGATACGAATATAATGACAATGCCTTGTTCTCTTAGATTAGTCACCAGTGTAAATAGATTTACGGCTTCATGTTTCGTTAAAGAGGATGTTGGTTCATCCAACAGTAAAACCTTAGCATTTGAAGATATCGCCTTAGCGATTTGAATGAGTTGTTTTTGGGCTGCACTCAAACCAGCAATAATTGTTGTAGGATCCATATCCAACCCAACCATCTGCAAATATCGGGCTGCTTCGGTATTAACCTGCTTCCAATTTACGATCCCGCCTCTTGCAAATTTGTCGATTTTATCTATAAAAATATTTTCAGCAATACTGTATTGGGGAATAACTTGAATTTCTTGGTTAACTATGCTTATTTCGCTTTCTAGTGCATCGCGAAAACTTTCAAAATTCACTTTCTTGCCATTCAATAAAACCTCGCCTTCGTCAGGCTGATACAGGCCGCAGATAATTTTAATTAACGTACTTTTCCCTGCCCCATTTTCCCCTAACAGTGCATGC
This sequence comes from Paenibacillus sp. Soil787, assembly GCF_001429545.1. Taxonomy (GTDB): domain Bacteria; phylum Bacillota; class Bacilli; order Paenibacillales; family NBRC-103111; genus Paenibacillus_E. The sequence continues at coordinate 353,414 of NZ_LMSP01000002.1, read as the reverse complement.
ACTTCACCAGGATTGAATGTAATTGACACATTGTCGAGAGCCTTAACCCCTGGGAAAATCTTACTAACGCCTCTTAATTCCAGCATCGTCTCACCTCACTTTCTTTTTCGCTGTGAACTATATTTCATTCGTACACTCTCTGCTATGACTGCAAGCATGATAATAGCTCCTAGGAAACTTTGTTCAAAATAAACATTGGCACCTAGCATAATTAATCCGTTATTAATCAGTGCAATCATTAAAGAACTTGCAAATAGTCCAATTGCGCTTATAGCTCCACCATTTAGAGCAGTCCCTCCAATAACAGCGACAGCAAATGAAATGATCATCCAATCACTTCCCGTCGCCGGTGTTGCTGATCCCATTCTTGAGATCCACAGCACACCTGCAATAGCAGCAAAAATACCTGACAATATATTGCCGATCATTATTATTTTATCCGTGTTAATTCCCGAATAGCGTGCGGCTACCAAATTCCCGCCAGTCGCAAGAATTTGCCTTCCAATCACAGTGTATTTAAACACATACCACAAAATAACTAATGTAAGAATCATAAGCCAGAATAAATAAGGTAATCCAAGGAAGCCTTCTCTGCCAATAAAAGTAAACCCCTTAGGAATTTTTGTATAAGGAAATCCTTTTGATATTCCAAAAACAAGACCCGTATAAATAAATGAAGTCGCGAGCGTCACTACAAAGGAATTCAACTTCAATCGAATAATGACAAACCCATTAATAAAACCAGCTGCGGCTCCAACGATTATTGCTAATAGAACGGCAACCCAACTGGGTAATCCCAATGTATGCATCGCATATCCTGCAGTAACAACGGATAGCCCTCCAATCGCCCCCAAGGATAAATTCATGCCGCCTATGACTAACACAATGGCCTGACCTAACGCAACGAATAAAAACAAGGATGTGGTTCTAAACACGTTAAACAAATTATAAGAAGATAAGAAACTGGAAGATCCAATTGCAAATACGATAAATAGGATGAATGAAGCCAGGATCACACTTGTATCGCTTCGTTTAAGGATTGATAATAGAAATCCATTTCTTGGATTACTTGACTTGGATTCCATAATGACATCTGAATTGTTAATCATTCATTTTACCTCCAGTTCGATTTAAGCAGCATGTTTCATGTATGATCTATACATAGATTAACGTGACTGGTCTCAATTGTTAATAGAATTTTCCACGGTGATGGTCTAAAATTCCACTTCTTAAAGAAACAAAAAACTGCCTTCCTCAAAGAGAGAAAAGCAGCGGTTAAATCCTATTCTCATTTCGTTTCATTCATCATTTTCGTGATTTCCTTCGCCGCAGCATCTAAGCCTTCCTGCGGGGACATATTACCTATGATTATCTTTTGTAGATACGGATATAAAATATTTGAAAGCGGAATCCACTGTTTAATACGCGGAGGTGTACGGAAATCCTCTTTTAAAGCTATATTTAAGGTATTGTAGAAATTTTGCTTTCGCCCATCGCCTGATTTTGCGGCGCTTAACACTTGTTCCCATACCGATATACGCACAGGAGTTGCACCCAGTCTTGATTCGTTCGTCATATTTTCAGTACTAGTCAAAAACTTAATAAGCGCTGCTGCAGCCTGTTTATTTTTGCTTACTTTCGTTATCGCGAAACCGTGAGCGCCGCCCCATCCCGGATGAATTCCGCTTGGTCCTGCTGGTGCGCGAATAACGTCAAACTTATCTGCAACTTTTGAACTTCTCGGATCATCGAGTATCGAATACCACCCAGGCCACTCTGAATAAATGGCAATTTTTCCGTTCGCAAAGTTATTTCCCACTTCATCCCATAGGAAGTTCATCACCCCTTTTGGCATCGCGCCCGCTACATACAGATCCCTTAAATATTGGGCTGCTTTTAATCCGCCTATTTGATTTAAAACAACATTCTTATTATCGTCAAAGAAATCGCCGCCAAATGCCTGAGTAAGTTCCATGAACCGGCCTGTGATCGCTTCTTCTTTACCCGCAAATTGTGTACCGTATAAACCATACCCCCGTTTCGAGAAAAAAATCGAAATGTCCCTCAACTGATCCAACGTTTGGGGAGGTGCTAAATCGTATTTATAGATCGCTTTGAATTTACTTTTATTGGATTCGTTATTAAACTGATCCGTCCGATAATAATACACACTGATGTCTGCCAATCGAGGAATCAAGTATAATATCTCGTCTATTTTCCCAGCATTAAGAATGGAAGGAGTGAAGTCTTGGAGCTCATCTGTTGTAAACAAATTATTCAATGGTTCTAATGAATCAGCATACTGTAAATAAGTATTTGAATGGGTAGATATGACATCATAGTTAACCTTATTTGCTGCTAAATCTCTATTTATTTTCTTGTCCACATCGAAATTATTGCCTTTAAATACGATCTCAACCTTAGCGCCTGTCTCCTGCTCAAATTTAGGAATGGTCTCATACAATGTTTCATAAGTACTACCACCGATTAAGACCGCCTTTAGTCTAACGCCTGAAAAAGGCTTTTTACCCGGAGCAGCATGATTGGCCATTTCCACCGTGTTTGGGTCGAGTTGGCTTCCAAATTGCCTATCACTTCTCAAGGTGAGCAAATGAACGGTTAGGAGAACAAACACGAGGATTACCCGCATTTTATACACTTGGATCTCACGCTACCTTTCTCCGAATGTAAAAAGAAGTTTTTCATTCTCATCCGTAAACATATTGGCTTGTGTGATGATTTCGGAACCCGTGTCGATTTGTGAATCGATTTTCGACTTGTTTAATAATTGAACGGATGACTTTACGGCTAAATAGCCCATATTGAAAGGTTTCTGCACAACGAGAGCCTGGATATACCCTTCTTCGAGTGAATTAATTTCTTGAGCCGAGCTATCAAATCCGATAAGCTTCACGTCTCGGTTCAAGCCGATTTCTTTGACTGCCCTTGCAGCGCCTTGAGTAGCTGTTTCATTCAAGGCAATTATTCCTTCAATTGAATCGCCTTCGCTAAGCAGATTTTTTGTAATTTCGTAAGCCTTCTCCTCTTCTCCGTCACAAAAAAGAGTGTACTTTATCTGGAAATCTGGATACTCCGCAAGCTTCTGCCTTATCCCCCGTTCCCTTTCAAAAAAAGTCGTGGAGCCTTTATTAATATTAATAATAGCAACTCGTGACGAAGATGGAAGTAATCGAACCGCTTCGGCCGCTGCTTTTTCTCCAGCTGCCATATTGTCAGTGGCAATGACACTTGGGTACAGTTTTCCTTTTACGGAGGAATCAATTGTGATAAGCTCTATGCCTGCTTTCTTTATTTTTTCCGCGATTGGAGTCATCTTATCAGCATCGATCGGCGCCAAAATAATGACTTGGGGCTGAGGTCCATAATCAACAATGTTATCCAATATATTCATTTGACCATTCACATCGCTTTCCGCACGCGGACCTACGATTTCGATTTCTACCCCGAATTCCTTGGCGGCAACTTTTGCTCCTGCAGCTAATGCCTGCCAAAATTCCAGGTTACGATCGCTTGATTTTGTCACAATAACGATCTTGGACTTCATCTCATGCGCTTGTTGCGAAATGAACTTGTACACCATAGCGAATAGTGCACCGACCAGCAGAACGACCATTAACATGATAACCATTCTTTTCATTATTGTATCGCCTTCCCTAATCGATAATGGGGATGCAAACGGTAACTTCAGTGCCTACTCCCGGAACACTCTTAAAATTTAGCCCAAAAGGCTCGCCAAAATATAGCCGTAGTCTTTCGTTTACATTTGTAACCCCTACTCCATTGTCATCGAGGCTATTGTTTTGAATCAAAATTTGTTCCAGCTGCTCTTCTTCCATCCCTACGCCGTTATCTATCACTTTCAGTAAGATACGATCGGTCAATTTTTCTCCGATGACTTGAATCGTCCCCGTACCGGCATTGTTTTTGATGCCATGGTAAATGCAATTTTCAACAAGCGGTTGTAAAATTAGTCTTAGCGTCTTGCAATGCAGAATACGGCCGTCAATATGAATTTGAAAATCCAGTTTCGACTTGTAACGTATTTTCTGGATCGTCAAATAATTCGTGATATGCTCAATCTCCACTTGTATCGGTATTAATTCGCTACCTTTACCTATACTGGCCCGGAACAAATTACCCAAAGCCAAAGTCATCTCAACAACTTCTTCCATTTTCTTTCTTTCAGCCATCCATACAATTGAACCTAGTGTATTGTAAAGAAAATGTGGATTAATTTGAGCTTGAAGTGCTTTCAACTCAGATTTACGTTTAAACTCCTGCTCTACGACAATTTGATTCATAAGTTCTCGTATTTTACTAATCATGATATTAAAACGTTGGCTCAATTTTCCAATCTCATTCGCCGACCTAATATCTGATCTGATATCGAAGTTCCCTTTTTCAATATCCCGCATATACGATTCGAGCCTCTTCACCGGACTTGACAATCTACGCGATATGATCAATGCAAAAACTAAGCCTATCAAGAGACAAAAAACTCCCCAGAAAACAAACGACAGTTTCATCTCATCCTTATTACTCACAAGTTCATTCAAATAAGCGACACCGACGATCATCCATCCATAGCCTGATTTTTGGATTGTATACATCCGGCTGTCATTGCCTTCATTCGTTATAAAGTTTCCGTTATCGGAATGAAGAACTCGTTCGATCATTTCCGATTTTAAATTGCTATAGAGGATCTGCTGCTGGGGATGGTAAATAATCTTGCCCGCTTCATCAACAATAAAAATATAGCCGCTTTTACCAATATGAATGTCACTGCAAATATCGTTTATAACATCAAAGTCCAAATCTATCGAAAAAACACCAAGGCTCTTTTGGTTATTGGCACTCCGAATTTCACGGCTAAAGGAGATTACCCAACGGTATTCGTTACGGAATATATTTTGAATGTGCGGGGGAGAGATGGAAACCAGTCCCTGGGCTTCCTTTGCTTTTATAAACCAAGATTGTTTGCTAATATTCAAACTAGGCTTCAAATCTGCATCTGCCCGATCCGATACATAGTAAGTGCCATTTTCACCAAGAAGCATGATCGATGTAAAATCTTTACGCGAGCTTAGGATCGAATGAAAATAATCTCCAATCCGCATTCTCAATTCGTTATCGCTGATTAGTTTATTATTACTTGAAGATTGGATGTATTCCCTAACATCAGCATTGTTAAGCGCCATCACAGAAATATATTCCATACTGGCAATATAGGAGTTAATACTTTTGTTTACTTGGTTAATGATTTCCGTAGTAGAGTCCTGAGATTTCTTTTTTACTGCATCAGCAGACAAATGATAAGAAATAAAACTCAAAATTAAAGTTGTTAATAATATTAGACAAGAGATCGCAGCGGCAATACTCGATTGAATTCGTTTAAACGCGAACCAACGCAATGTTTAATCCTCCTCGACCTCATGCTGAGGATCGCTTCTGGTTTTCTCACGATATTCCGTCGGAGAAACGCCGGCCTTTTTCTTGAATATTAAGCTGAAATAATGAGGGTCTTTATAACCTGTTTCGTGAGCGATTTCATATGTTTTTAAATCTGTACGTTTTAACAATTCCATGGCCTTCTCAACACGGATGCGAGTGACATATTCAATAAAGGTTTCACCCGTATGTGCTTTGAACACCGTGCCGAAATAGCTCGGACTTATATGAACATGCCGGCAAACGTCGTTTAAAGAAATCATTTCATTGGAGAAATTTTCTTTGATGTAGCTTTCGGCCATGACCATTTTCGACATCGAAATATTGTTTCGTTGACTGCAGATAACTCCGACCGCTTGTTTGCAAATCTTCTTTAACCATAGTTCAATCTCATCTAAAGTCTTGAATGAATACATTTCAGCCAACGGGTTGAGCGGATCTTCAAAAATGATCGTTTCATCAAAACCGATCACTGCTTCCACGAGCGACAAGCAAATCTTGTGAATATAAAAATAACACCTTTGCATAGGAATAAACGATTGCTTTAAATTTCGGATACATTCTTCAATCGCTGCGTTAACCTCTTTGCCCGTTCCCGTCTTTATAGCCAATATCAGCTTTTTTTCCCACTCGGGGTATATTTCAATTCGTGTTCGATTGTTTACTTCCAGATCGGCAAGAGTGATCACATTATTTTTTCCCAGTAAAAAACGGTAATCTAGTGCTGCAATGGCTTTTTGAAACGAATTAACAATTCCTTGCGGGGAGCTGCTAGGGTCTCCTATACCAATGGTTACGGTAAATTTTAAGAACTTCTCTATACATTGCCGGGTTTCCTCAGAAAGGCTTTGAGCCAATTCATACACATGCGTCTTGTCTTCACTAGAAAGTATCACCACGACCTTGTCGAAGCGGTTGCGAAAGACAATTCCGCCTTTATCCCCGCCCATAGTTTCTTCTACAATATTATAAACGGCGAAATACATCAGTTCCTTTTCGGTCACTGTTTGCGACATGCTTCGCTCTCCAAAGTCATCTACATCGATTACGACCGCTACACAGCATGCACCAATAAGCCGGATGTTAAAGAAATCCAGCTTCTCCGTTAATTCTTCTATTTTCGTATACGAAGTAACCATGTTTTCTAGAAACCGTTCCTTTAGAAGCGGCAAACTTTGATTTAATTGCAGTTTTAGCTTATTCAAGTCCTCTTTCTGTCTATACTCTTCATCCATCTCCAGCTTCACTTTATCCAGAACACTGCGCAGTTGTTTGGATGAAAACGGTTTCAATAAGTAATCGTAAACCCTCAATTTGATTGCCTGCTGCGAGTATTCAAAATCGTCATATCCAGTCAACATAATCACTTTGGTAAATGGATACTTGTTCGCAATATGACGAGTTAGCTCAATCCCGTCCATAAAAGGCATACAAATATCGGTCAGCACCAGATCAGGTATCTGATTTTCGAATGCTTCCAAAGCTTCATTCCCATTTTCAAAGCCGCCTAAGAATTCGAATCCATGATCCTTCCATTGAATAAGATCTTCAATTCCTTCTCTTACTTCCTCTTCGTCATCAATAATGGCAATTTTGTACATGATTCCTCCGGTGACTGTTTTGCCTTTATCATATCATAGCTTTATTCCGATTTGTGGCCTAATCTATATGAAACACTTCCTCCATCGACGCCCACCATTCTCCTTCCGCAGCGGAATCAAGCGGTTCCTGGCACGGATCTGTTAGTTTCCACCACGCTTGCGTCTTAGGGTCAGCAGCCATATTAGCCATGTCTTCCTCAAAGTCTTGTCCCGTGTACTCCAAGTAACTAAATAGTAATCCATCTCTGAAGAAGATGGAGTAATTTTGAACATGACATTCTCTCAACTTATTTAGTACCTCAGGCCATACTGCCGCGTGCAAAGCTTTATATTCGGCTATTTTATCCTTCTTCACTTTAATGACCCATCCGTGTCTTTTCATGCTCATCCCTCATTTATTAGAATATAAAATAGTTTGGTAAAAAAATAAAGGACAGAACGATTATTACCTACGTCTGCCCCGTTTGAAAACGATTATTTTACCCGATACTTTTCAAAATACTGCGGTATCACTTCTGTCGAAGCACCTGGCATTTGCGGGAGGACATAGAAGCCATTCTTCACCGTTGCGGGTTCAACAAATATATCGCGAATCCAAGGAATATATTCTAACATAATGGCATTTTGCGTTGCTCCAACAAGGTGCTGATGGATTTGTCCCATATCTCCGACATGCGGAACAACGGGTAAATCGTATGCTGCCGCAAGACTTGCAACCTGCAGCCATTCGGTGATGCCTCCAACGCGGGTGCAATCAACTTGCACATACTCTACGGCTCCGGCATGAATATAATCACGGAAAGCGTATTTATTGTACACATGCTCGCCTAAAGCAATCGGTACATTTAATTCATCCGCTAATTTTTTATGCCCCATAACGTCATCAGGATTCAGCGGCTCTTCCAACCAGAATAAATCGAACTCTTCTAACTTTTTCCCCCAAGTCATAGCGGTATTGATATTCCATTGTTGGTTAACATCAATCATTAAAATAATATCACTGCCTATGACTTCTCTTACTGCTTTAACGCGATCATAATCTTCTTTGGTGTTCGGCTTTCCGACCTTCATTTTGACCCCTGTAAAGCCTTCCTCAACATAGGAACTAATATCTTTAAGCAATCTTTCCTGAGACCAGTTTAACCAGCCGCCGTTTGTATTGTATGCTTTAATTCCTTTGGACTTATGTCCGCCAAGATATTGCCAAAGCGGCTTATTGGACGCCTTCGACATGATATCCCACAACGCAATATCAACAGCTGCAAGTGCCATATGCGTAATACCCGCGCGCCCGATCCAATGCATGCTGCCAAACCGGAGCTCATCCCATGTTTCCTTTACCATAAACGGATCTTTACCTAAAAGAACAGGCGCATAATAACCATCAATCGTATCTGTGATCATCTTATCTCCGTTAGCGCATGTACCTGTATAGCCATAGCCAACAATGCCCTCATCCGTGAAAATTCTAACACCTGGCAATCCCCAATGCGTAGGTGAATTAATCGCATCCGTAATCGGGGGATTTAATGGAACGTGCAGAATAAAACTTTCTACCTTTGTAATTTTCATCTTATTAGCTCCTTTAATTTATTATCCATTTTGTATTGTGTATCATATATCGTGTATGATTATAAGAATAGATTAATCTTATTCCCGTATACTGTCAACATAAATAATCGACTTTTAGTAGCCTAGCGATGCCCCGCCATCTACAGGAAGCGCTACGCCGGTAATAAAAACAGACGCATCGCTTGCAAGATACAGGGCAGCTTTGGCAACTTCTTCCGTTGTTGCGCATCTCCCTATTGGGTGCATGTCGATCAGCTGTTGGATTGTTCCAGCCGGATCCGGCTGCTGCCCGATCCACTCTTCTAACAACGGCGTCATAACGCCCGCAGGACAAATACAATTCACTCGTACGCCGTCCTTCGCGTAATCAAGCGCTAATGCTTTCGTCATCGCAATAACGGCGCCTTTCGTTGCCGAATAAACCGGGTTCTGCCGCTGGCCCATTAATCCGTTTAATGAAGCCATGTTCACGATGTTACCGCGGTTTTTCCTGATTTCAGGTATACAATATTTAATCATTAAATAGACGCTTTTCAAGTTAATATCCAAAACACGCGTCCATTCCTCACTGGTTATATCTTCCAACTCTTTGGGTAAAACAACCGCTGCATTATTGAATAAAATATCTATGGAACCAAATGTGGTGACAGTCTGCTGCACAAGCAGCTTGACTTGCTGCTCCGATGAGACGTCTGTTTTTACAGCTATTGCGCTGCCACATGACGGATTCATCAAATGAATTTCGTTGGCCACACGGTTTGCTTCAGCTTCATTCCAGTCTGCAATGATCACCTTCGCGCCAAAACTCGCAAATAGTTTGGCTGTCGCTTCACCGATTCCAGAAGCCCCGCCCGTAATGATCGCCACTTTTCCCTGTAATTGCATCCTATTAACCTCACTCCTCACTTTGAATATATCATGTATGATGTGATGTTTTCAAATTGTAAAACCTGCTTGCATTCTGCCCGAAAATATCGTCCATATCGTCACTCGTTAATGTATCCGGTAAATTATGAAGCAAAATATCAATGACCTGCGAATAGTTGGCTCCCAATAAGCACACGGGCCAGTCGCTGCCAAACATCACTCTTTTCTTTCCAAAGAATTTCAAGGCATGATGAATATAAAAACTAAAATCAGATTCCTTCCAATTAAAAAGGTCCGCTTCGGTTACCATACCAGATAATTTGCAGAATACATTCGGATATGCCGCAACCTCAGAAATCAATTGCTGCCAAGGTTCTTTCTCTTGTTTGGCAATTTGCGGTTTTCCGATGTGATCGATGACTGCTTTCAAATCGGGGATCTGTTCGAGCAACTTTACGATCACAGGCAGCTGGCTTGCTCTGATTAGCAAATCTACAGGGAAATCATGCCTCGTTAAAAACTTCAAATGATCAATAACATTTGGACGCAGCAAAAACTCAGACGCATCAATGTCCTGCAGCATGATTCGAACCCCGATAAAATAAGGATTTTTACGCAATGCAGCAAACGATTCTCGGAACGTATCTGCCTCAAAATCCAGCCATCCGACTACGCCCGCCAAAGTTTCATCTTGTTCGCAAAGGCTTAACAGGAATTCTGTCTCCTCCAGGGTTGGCGCAGCTTGAACAACGATCGTCTTATTAATTCCGTGTTGATGTAACTGCTCGGTCAAATCGCCAGGTAAAAAATCTCTGTAAAGAACCGTAAGCTCTGGTGTAAGCCATCCATAATCGTTTCGGGAAAGCTTCCAATAGTGCTGATGCGCATCAATTCTCATATCTAATCCCCTCCTATTCAATGATTGCAGCATAGACTTTACCAGGGTCATGAATCTTTATGGACTGAACCAAACTTAATATATCATGTATGATAAATGTTAAATGCTTTATCGGGAAATGTCAATCTTAACTGTACCTAACTTAACTGTACCTAACTAAGAAAATGGATATTAGGCATCTGTACAGACAAATGGTGATTCACCTACATAACATGTTTAAGAATGATAAACACCTAATTTAAAGGGAGTGGAATGAAACGATGGGTATGCAACAATCTGAAGTTAGCGGGTCAACGAGACAACCTCTGCCTCCTCCGCCTGCATATATCCCTCCAAAACCTTATGGTACCTACATGATCGACTGTGTGCATCAGTACACCTATGTATGGCTGCTGAATGGCGACAGTTTCTGGTTTTTTCCGATTCGCGTAGAGTCCTTCGGAACATCAGGTTTTAGATGGACGGGATCATTCTGGATGTTTTTCGGCATAGATTCAAGGTCAATTGATACGGTAGCGTGTCCCCCGATTCCTACCCTTTACTAAAAATAACCAAACAATAGGTCCGCCTAGACTGTTCATCCTTCTTAAGGTGAATTGACTAAACGGACCCCTCTTAGTGACCACCTCGCCATTGTATCTGTAGAAATGCACCTAATTAATCTCCGAAATTCCTATTAAGATGACAGGCAGAACTATCATAATGTGTTATATTAGAGGTACTACTTATAAACAGGTGACACAATGACGATACTCCTTATCTTGCTCATGATTGCAGCCATTACACTCTTTATTGCCAAAGCGCGTAACCCTTCCGCTTATTGGATGGGGCTTGTGCTAGTCGGATGGTTTCTTAGCATGTCCGGATTGATTTTGTTTATTGCCAAGTTCGGCGGATTCTATTACAGAGTAAATATTGTATTGTTTTTCAACGACACGATCCGCAATATGCTGTTGAATGCTCCTATCAAAATCGAGGGAATTAGCCGTATGCTTACAGTTGGGCGGTCTCTTTTTATTTTTAGCTTAATCAGACTGTCGATATCCTTAATGTCTTACAAAAAGGCAAAGCGCATGTGGAAGGTATATGCGTTAACTCTTTTGCCTGCACTAGCCAATCTGATTTTCTATGATCCCATTATCTACAAATGGGCTCTGTCAGTCATGGATCGCAACAATACCTATATCGTTGGTTGGGTAACAAGGGGATGGCTTGTTCTATCTGCCGGCGCAGCCGTATCTATCATGATTTGGAAATATCAACGCGTAACGATTCCATGGTTAAAAAGACAAAGCCAGTTTATAATCTTCGGCGTGCTCTCGCTTGTTCTGTTTTATTTTTACCTTGGCTTCATGGGTCCTTTACAGGTCTTCGACGTTCGCACCTTCTATGTGCTGTATTCGGATTTCTCAAATTTCAACCCGCCTTTAACCCTGTTTGAGTGGTATATAAGCATTAGCTTTACAGGTATTTTATCTGTTATCAGCATATTCTCCATTTGGCGTTATACGGAAATTGAGAAGAAAATGGGCAATGAGGACCTAATACTGGAGCGAAAACTAAATACCGCTAATATGGGCGCTCAAGTGTTCACACATGCCGTGAAAAATCAACTGCTCATGATTCAGCTCCTCATCAAGCAAGCTAATCAAAGTGTCGCGGGTGGAACTGCCGATGTTCAAAAGATGGAGACGGCGCTGAGTAAAGCGGACGTCATTGTGAACCAAACGCTCGGAAGACTCGATCAGTTGTACAAGTCATTTAAAACAAGCCATCTTCAATTGAGGCCCCAATCCGTGCAAAAGCTTATCGCTCATACGCTGGGAAGGATGTCCTCATTACCTTCTAACATCATCATTGAGCGTACAGGACCTGAAACTGAACCCATGATCCTAGCTGATTTTGAACATATGTCAGAAGTGATTTACAATCTGCTGATCAATGCGGTTGAAGCTATTGCATCCGACACTGCAGGCGTTATTCAGCTCTGCGTTTATGAAGAAGATAATTGGGTGATCATCAAAATTTCGGATAACGGTCCGGGTATTCCTGATCATCTGCAGGATAAGATTTTCGATCCTTTTTATACAAGTAAAAATACAAATAAAAATTGGGGCGTCGGTTTATCGTATGTGAAGCATATCGTGCTTGGACATTACGGACGCATTCATCTTGACAGCAAATCCGGAAAGGGCAGCACCTTCCAAGTTATTATGCCGCTATATGTGTTGAAACTAGAGGCTAAGAAAGGTTGATGGACATGATAGCACCCATTCGTATTATCGTTGCTGAAGATTTGGATGTTCTGAGGGAGCATTTCTGTGAGTTGATAGATCTAGAAGATGATTTGAAGGTAGTTGGACAAGCCTCTAGCGGCAAAGAAGTGCTGAAGCTTATAGCCGAGCTGGGAGCACCCGAGCTGATTCTTATGGATATCGAGATGGAAATGAGACATGACGGGATCATCACCGCACAAAAAGTGCTTGAGCTTCATCCGCAAACACGAATCGTGTTCCTTACGGTGCATGAAGATGATGAAACAGTATTCAGCGCTTTCGAAACAGGTGCTGTCGATTACGTGCTGAAGACAAGCTCCAGCGAAGCCATTATTCAAAGCATTCGTTCAGCTCATGCGGGAAATGTACAAGTTCGCCCTGAGTTTGCCTATAAAATCAAAAATGAGTTCTCTAGGATCCGCCGCACGCAGGAATCGTTGTTGAATTCGACGTTGATTCTTTCACAGATGACCCCCTCGGAGCTAGTTATTCTAGATCTACTTCTCAAAGATATGAAAATAACGGAAATCGCAAAGGAACGGCAAGTCGAATTATCCACCATCAAATCGCAAATTAATGTGATTTTGAAAAAGTTCAACAAGAAGAGAACCAAAGAAGTGACTACCCTGCTTCGGGAACTGAATGTAACGCCATTTATACAAAAAGCAAGAGGAGGACTATGAGTCCTCCTCTTACTTTTTGGCTTAGCAATTATTTCATAATATGTTCACGCTTAATTCGACCAGGCTGCAATTACTGCATTCGCATCAGTAGTCAGAACTTGCTCCGCATTATTAGAAATGTTACCTTGCTCCATATACCCCATATGCTTAAGTAAATCCTGCATATGTTTAATTGCCTGATCCTTATGACCTTTGGCGGACTGATCTAGAGCTTGAGTCAAGCTGTTTGATAGCTGATCTCGTAGCGAGCCGCTAATTTCGCCGCTTGCAGAGAATGCCGCAAACAATAGCTGCATGGAAGTGCCGCTTGTCGTTACAGATATGTTCGTCATCTGTTGACTCGTGTTCCCTGCTTGATCCAGGGCGGAAACTTGAATGAAATGAGTGCCGAGCTGACCTGCCCAATTCAACGCCGTTCCAGACTCATACGGCTTTCCATCCACCGTTATGGATTGAGAAGCGATGCCGGATAAGTTATCTGCGCTTTGTAAAGCAAGCGTTACTGTCTGACTATCCTCGAATACCGCACCCTCCGTCAGTGGATTTCCGTTCGCCGATACAGTGAACATCGGTGAAGTTGTATCCGACTTGACGGAAATAGATTTGACAGCCTCTACATTTCCAGCTTTATCTGCCGAGCGATATTGCACTTGATAAATTCCATCGCTGAGCAGGAGCGGAGCCGTATAAGGCACGAATCCATTCGTCGATTGACCGTACACACTCTGAATGACAGTCAATGAATATTCAGTAGACGCTACACCGGTATGATCGTCTTGAGCTTGAAGCGATACTGTCACGTCTGAAGTAAACCAGTCTTCAGAGCCTTTCACTCCGTCCAAAGCAGCTTCAGTTAAAGGGGGAGTAATATCAGGCTTTTCAATTACTTCAACACCGACAATATTAGAGATTGCTGTGAGACCGAAATTAGTATTTCTTACAACACAGTAGTAGTATGTAGTACCTGCATTTGTTGTAAGAGGTGTGAGTGCTGCATTTGTGGCATTACTTATCAGCGTTCCGCCAGTTGTTGATGAGCTAGTATTGGAATACCATTGGTACGTAATTACACCCGAAGTTGTAGTTGCCCCTATAGTTAGAGGGTTTGCTTCATCACCTACATCGTATGTGGCACCTACAGGTTGAGTTGTAATATTAAGTTCTTCATCGGTTACATTGACTGTCACGGTTGAGTTTACTACTCCGCCTTTATAGTCATCCACCTTAACTACAAAGCTGTCCGCTCCTGATGAACTGGTATTAGCCGTATAGGACCAAACCCCATTTGCCTGTAAGGTAACCGTTCCTTTTATCGGTTGGGTTAATACACTATAGACCAATATATCCCCATCTATGTCACTTCCTACTACTTTGCCAGTAACGGGCACGCCAGGATTTGCGTTGACACTATAGTCACTGACTGCAGGAGCCGTATTTGGATTTATGGTCATGTTTACTGTGGTCTGTGCTACCGCTGCTCCAGTACCTTGGTCTACATCAATCATAAAGCTATCGGTTCCAGTAAACCCTGGCTTAGGATTGTAAACCCACGTACCATCGTTATTTACAAGCACTTTTCCATTTGTAGTAGAAACCGTACCAACTTCATTTTTTGTTCCTCGAGCGACTGTTGCGAAGGTGATCGCCGGATATTCAGCCTGTGCCCCCGTTGGTACTACTTTACCTGAAACCGGTGTGTTCATGGTAGTAGTTGCACTGTAACTTGATGGTATTGTTGCAGGAACGAGTTGAGGAAGAACTTTGAAATTAACGGTATAGGTGGACACAGAACTATCCAGTGCTGTTACCTGTACAGTTGCTGTTCCTGGCAAAGCCGCAGCCTGAGTGATAACCACATTTGAAGCAGCCACTTTTGGTGTTGCTGTAACCGTAGGAATTGTAGTCGTTCCAGCCGGCAACTTCACATCATACGTTTTCTGCCCCCCAGTGAAATAATCAACAGAAACGGCTGTTCCATTATTAAACATAAGGGCGCTTAAGCTTGAATCAGGTGAAGCATAAGCAGGTACAGCGAGAGATGTTGAGAAATTATTAATCTGAACATCATCATAATATCCTGTTGGTGTACCCAAGTATGAGCTTGATGCGTTATCTCCCAATTGAATCGTGTCAAATTTCGCATACCCTGAAACAGTACCTATCTTGTTGTTGTCTAAATAGATGTCTACTGAGCTATTGGACGTGTAGTCAACCATCACTTTATGCCAACCCGTTTTTCTCGAAATCGTTGTCGCAGCGGTTTGAGCGGTACTGGTTGTAACTGAATAAAAGTTATTACTGATACTGCTATTGATGCCCACTCCGATCAGACCGATTGGATTTGTAGAATCATAGACCAACGCTTGTTGGTTAAGTCCTGATAACCCTGTATCGTAGAACCAAAGTGATGCAACCCCATTGATTGGTTGAGGCAGTTTACTTGAAATCGCATCATTGCCCTCATTAACAACAAAGCTGTTTCCACCGTTCATTTTTAGTGCCGTATCGGTTGAAGGTGTTCCAGCTACAGGTGTCCATTTGCCAAAACCTGCTTCAAAATCTTCAAAAAATGGTGCTGGCTCGGTTCCTGAAGGCACAGTTGCAAGAGCTGTAATTTCAGCAGCACTCAATGCTCTTTCAAAGATCCTCGTTTCGTCCATTTTTCCTTTGAAGCTTGTAGAGGTAGAAGATGGATTTTCAGCACCAAGCGTTTTTCTAGGGCCGGGAAATGCAGCTAATGGAGCCGTTGTACCCGTAGTACTTACAATACCCTGTGACCCTACAGCTAACGTATCAGCTAATGTTCCGTTTACATATAGTTTTGTACCTGTGGATGTACCAACGAAAGCAAGATGTGTCCATGTGCCTACAGGTATTCCACTATAATTGCTAAACTGGAAATCTTTTTTCACTCCATTAGCATCGAGTCCAGAAATTCCAACTTTTTTACTGTTATTATACTGCTCACTCTTAATAACGGCACCATCGCCAGCGACCAGAACTACAGTCAGAGCAGAATATGCTGTTATATTCTCCCTATAAACCCATTGAGCAACAGTCCAATCATTGCCTTTAGGTATATCGGATTTACCTATATTGACATAATTTCCTTTGGTACCGTCAAAGGATAACGCATTTCCAAATGCTGGACTTAAATCATTGGGATCCGTTTTAATGGATCCTGATGGCGTTACGCCTGTCGCTACGGATATTGTTGCGTTGTTACCGTTGATAACGTCTTCAAGTGTAGAACTTGATGTTTTTTCATTCATATTATAATAAGAATTTGCATTGCCTGACGATACGGGTACCTTGACATCGAATACGGATGGATCAGGGAAGAATCCTATTCCTTGGTATGTCATTCTTGTCGTATTGGCTAGCAGTCTTGCCTTATAATCGTTCCAGCCTACTGATCCGCTGGTACCTCTAGGAGACCAACCTATTTCCGCATAACCAGGGAGTCTTGGATAGAAAAGCATGTCTAAGCCTTGGGGTGTGCCTACGGTTTCAGCCCAAAGAGCACATTCTACTCCTAGGATCTGGTCGTCGCTGGTTGCCCCAATCAGATTACGAGGATCATCATAATACGCATTCTCTGTAGGCAGGACATTAGGCCAAGTAGTACCGGTGCCTCTACCTATCGGCATATTGCCAGTCATTCTCTTGGATAGATAGGAGTAGTTCTGATTGGATACGATTACCTTCTTGCCTTGGTTAAAGGCATTACCAGGAACGGCAGGTTTATCCAAGTTATGCCAATACTGCATGACATCGGTAAGATGATAAGTTGAATTAATAGCATCTGCTGAATCCCAGCCAATTACTTTTTTGTTGTACTTAACACCGAGAGATGTCAGATAATCAATAAACCAGTTACGGTCAGCTAATGTTGTCGAAGCTGCTTCGTCCGTCCCCATATGAATATAAGGGGATGGGGAGATGGCCGTTACTTCTGCGAATAAGTTATCCAAAAATGCCATCGTGGCTGGGTCTCCGGCTGTCAATGAGTCGAATCCGACCCCATTACCGGTATATGGATTCGACGGAAGGTTTTTCCCAGTATTTCCTGACTGAGTGCTGGGTTGTCCATTTGGATTTACAAAGCCATATGTGGACAAAAGCGCATTTGAATGGGAGGGTACATCAAATTCAGGAATAATCTGCATATATCGTGCCTGTGCGTAGGCTATGATATCTTTAAACTCATCTTGTGTATAATAACCTGTGATTGCTCCTGCAGGGCCAGTAGCTGCTTTATAATAGGCAGCGCTGCCTTTGGTTAATCCACCAAAGTCATTGGTAGCATAGAAATCGTCAATGACTTGAGAACCGCCGATTTTGGCAAGCTGTGGATAATTCTTCAATTCCAAACGCCAACCCTGATCATCGCTCAGATGGAGGTGCAGCGTATTCATCTTATACTGGGCAGCATTGTTGACTTGACGTTTGACTTCATCAACAGTCATGAAATGTCTGGCATCATCGATCATGAAACCACGATATCCAAATCTTGGGATATCGCTAATCGTCGCACAAGGTATACTCCACGTCACACCATTAGCCAAAGAGTTTTTTTCAAAGTCAGCTGGAAGCATTTGTCTGATGGAGTCCATGCCATAAAACAAACCTGCCGGTTTGTTCGCTGCTACTGTAATGCTGTCTGCAGCTACTTCAAGATTATAACCCTCGGTGCCCAATGCAGAGTTGTCGCCACCTGTTGTTGTAAAGTAAATATAGTTTGTTCCAGTAGGTGCCGATTGTGAAATGCTTAACGTATAACCTGCTGCTTTGGCAAATTTGTTCTTCAGATAAGCCCCCACATTGTCAGCAATTTCTTGGGTTTCTGCGGCATCTTTGCCTTGTATGTAGATCTTAGTGCTAGCCGTTACGGTGAAAGAACCGGTTCTACCTGTAAAGCTTGCAGGTTTCGGAATAATTGGCGGCATCGCATTCACCGTGTCAGCCATAATCACCTTTGCAGGTGACACCATTACTCCGCTAAATGCCATTGTAACCGCGACTGCAGTTGATACCAGCTTATTCAAATTCAATATCCTTTTTTTCATAAGTTCCTCCTCTTCTTTTTCACTTAACAAATTTTAAGGCTGCATTGCTTTAATGGCAGGTTCTGTTGTCATAAACTTCTCTGAAGGAACTGTACTTTGCACCTTGCCGGTATCAACGAACAGCTTTTGCAAGTTATCAAACCATTTTTTAGCTGTTCCATCTTTAAACACTTCCGCTTGCTTCTTGCTGTCAATCCAATCGATGGAGGCTAACTCTTGCTTCAGGCTGTCTTCAGGCACTTGCGTATACGACGCCGTCAACTTGACAGCTTCATCCAGATGGCTAATTTTGTAATCCGTCGTTTTGTTCATCGCTTTCATAAATCGTTCAGCAAGCTCAGGCTTCTCTTTCAGGAATTTCGGACTAGCGACCCAACTAGACGGGAAGCTGTAATCTGGGTAAAAACTGCTGTTATCGCCTAGCTTCACGATGTTTTCTTTTCCTACTTGCTTCTCGATTTCCACCGTATATGGTGACCAAATTGCAACGGCATCTACTTTGCCTGCCACGTAAGCGGACACAGCTCCTGCCACATCCATGTTCACCATATTTACATCGCTTGGCTTTAAACCTCCTTTCTCAAGACCAAGGTTAAGGACCATCTCGCCGGAAGTTCCTTTCGGAACGCCTACAGTCTTACCTTTCAGATCCTTCCACTCTTGGATGCCGGATTTTTTCGTTGCAAGAACCATATCGGCCTTTCCGAGAGAGACCAGACCAACAATATTGCCTTGACCTTGAGCGGATAAGAACGTAGCGCCGGGACCGATATAAGCGATGTCGATATCACCTGACGCCATAGCTTGAAACTCAGGTGGACCGCTTAGGAATTTAACCGCATTCAATTTAATGCCTTGTTCTTTGAAAAATCCTTTATCCTCACCTAACGCAACCGGAGCAGCGCCTCCCATATTCGGCATATACGCGAAATTAATCGTCTCCATCTTCAATTCAGCCTTTGGTGTCGGCGTGCTGACAGCTGAAGTGGCCGGTGCCGCAGGTGTCTGTGTGGCGTTACCGGCGTTCGTAGGACTGCTGCCTGAGCCGCACGCACTTAGAAGAATAGTCACACTGAATAATGCAGAAGTAACCGTAAGTTTGGAAAGAGATTTAAATTGAGCAACCATGGATAAAGACCTCCCAAATGTATGTTAGTTATACTAGCTTTCGCCTATGGATCTTTACTTTGAAACTTCAAGATATTCACGGTATACTTTGGACCAAATTTCATTTTTAATACTTATGAATCGTGGATCCAGCTTGGTTGACTGATCTCGAGGGTAAGGAATATCGATATCAATAATTTCTTTAATTCTGCCTGGTCTTGCACTCATGATAATAACGCGTTGGGCCAAAATCACTGCTTCCTCCACATCGTGCGTAATGAAGAAGCAAGTTTTTTTCTCTTTCTGCCATGTCTTCAGCAGTTCCTCCTGCAGCTGTGCTCTAGTCTGAGCATCCAAGGCGCCGAATGGTTCATCCATCAACAGAACTTCAGGCTGAACGGCATATGCTCTCGCAATTGCTACACGCTGCTTCATACCGCCAGAAAGTTCCTTTGGGTAAGCATTTGCGAAATCTTTAAGACCGACGAGCTCCAAGTAATACTCGGCCTTCTCTTTGCGCTCCTGCTTACTCAGTCCTCTAAGCTTTAAGCCGAATTCGACGTTCTTTTGAACGGTTTTCCATGGAAACAACGCGTACTGCTGAAACACAACACCGCGATCCTTGCCTGGGCCCTTCACTTCGATACCATCGACCTTGACCGAGCCGGAGGTGGACGGCTCTAGACCGCCAATAATGTTCAGCAGCGTCGTTTTGCCGCAGCCACTGGGTCCGACGACGCTGACAAACTCGTTTTGCATAATCGTAAGATCCGTATTTTGCAAGGCTACCGTATCTCCGTTACGACCTTTGTAGACCTTGGAAAGTTCTCGAATCTCAATTTTAGCGGCCGCATTCCCACGATGTACCTGTAAATCACTTATTATCCTTGCCTGAGCTCCTGCCATCCTGTCAGCTTCCTTTCTAAGAAGAGTACGAATTTATCCATACTTAATCCGATGAGGCCAATGACCATAATGCCGAGAATAACGACATCCATTCGGAAGTATAAGCTTGCTTCCATAATCATATTGCCTAAACCTTTGCTTGCGCCTGTGAGCTCAGCAGCTACTAATGTCGTCCAAGCCGCGGCAAGGCCAAGCCTGACTCCGACAAGAATATAGGGAAACGATGCCGGAACAATGACTTCAAGAAAAATGTGCTTATCCGTCGCACCCAGAACTCTTGCTGCACGAATGAGCGTCGGATCGACGTTACGAACCCCCTGAAAGATCGAGATGACCATTACGAGGAACGTCGCCACAAAAATAACACTGATCTTTGCGGATTCCCCTACGCCTTGAGAAACGATAACGAGGGGGATTAAAGCGATAGGCGGAATCGTGCGGAAAAATTGGATCCAAGGATCAACAATCGCACGGACAAATGCGTACCATGCCATTAGGAAAGCGGCTGGAATCGCGACAATTAATCCGAGTGAAAAGCCGCCAAGGACGCGAAGCAGACTTGCCCATATATTAGACAACATACGTCCGCTTTCAATTTCGACTAGCAGTGTTTTTACAACTCTAAGTGGGCTCGTGATAATCGCTCCAACCGCAGGTATGGCAGAAAGCAGGTACCATACTACAATTCCGATAACGATGGAAATAACGGTCAAAAGCCAGCTTGGAAATCTTTTCATAGAACATCCTCCTTCTTGATCCGATTAGAAATCATTAGCCGTCATATGCAGGCTGCAGTGCCTCTCTCTGGTATTTTCGTTTGATGTTGTTTGCTGCTTCATTCCAACCTGCCTGCTCCAATCTGCGCACCCAGTCTTCCGCTTTCAAATATTTCCACGGGCCTGTTTCCAGTACTTTCTGCATCGGGTCTACCTTATAGTCCGGTCTGCGTGCCTGTTCATGCAGCCATGTGGAAAGACGGTGATCCATTTCTTTCACAACGTCTGGGTAATCGCTCGCCAAATTGACAGTTTGATTCGGATCATTGACCATGTCGTATAAAATGACTTCATCAAAATGCAAGTATAAGCCAGGATGGTAGGTTCGGATGAAATACCATTTCTCATCCCGCACTGCGCGTTGGCACACATATAGTGCATGATCCATAACCAAGTAATCACGGCCGTTCCAATGTTCGCCCTTGAGCGCCGGAAGGAACGATTTGCCGTCCCAGCCGGATGGAACTTTAAGTCCAACCAGATCCGTAATCGTGGCAATCACATCTACGTTGTAGACAAAGCCGTCTACCACTTGCCCCGGTTGGGTAACACCGGGCACTCGGATGATGAGCGGTATATGATGGACGGCTTCGGTTGCGCTTGGGTGCTCGACATAAATGCCTTGCTCGCCCATCGACTCTGCATGATCCGCGCTGATAATGAAACAGACTTCATCTTCAATGCCCAGCTCCTGAAGTGTGTTCAGCAGCTCGCCAACATGTTTATCCATATAGCTGATTCCACCGTCATAACCATCGATAAGATGCTTGAAATCCGAGCGGTTCGTAATTTGCCCAGGCATTGTAGCTGGGTATTTATTGCCCCAATGCAAGAATGACGCAGATCGAGGGAAGCTATGATGCTGTTGATTTGCAATCTCAGCCTCGTCCGGGAAAGGCTTCACTGGTTCATCCTTAAACTGCTCCATATATGCGATTGGATACGTATAGAAAGCGTGCGGGTCCCAGTATTGGATGTGCAGGAAATAGTTATCTTCCTTCCCGTGCTGCTTCAGCCACGGAATTACGGAAGCATTTACTTCATCAGCGTTCTCGTTCCCTTCCTTTAGCGTGTGTGTGTGTACTTCGTTCCATCCTGCAAAGTACCACCAGGCATGGTGCCGATCTCCGAACGTGGAGAAGGTGACTGTTTTGTAACCAGCGTTGCGTAAATGTCTACTGAAAAACGGAACTTCCTCGCTGTGCCCGTCTCCTTCCGGATACTGAAACTCTCCGCCAGGTCCCCAGTGCGTCAAGGCACCATGGTTAATGCCGAACCGGCCAGACATGAAGCTTGCCCTGGATGGCACGCAAGGGGAGGATGCTGTATAGCAGCTATTAAAGATCATCCCGCTAGAAGCAATCTTATCGATATTCGGCGTCGTCTTCCTGTTATAGCCATAACAACTCATATGGTCAGGACGAAGCGAATCGATATCTAAATAGATAATTCTCATGGAAGACCTCCTGCTGCAACATAATTGAATTAGTTGATTTAACTTTATTGTATTTATAATTTTAGGTCTTAATAAGGTTGAACTTTTTTCAACCTATTTCCATTCTACATGTCAATTCTCAGCTCGGACTAGCAAAGGGAAATAACCGCCTTCAACACAAGCCGAGGCGGTTATCGGAGTTATAAAAAGGAGAAATCTAAATCAGTTTTGGGACAATAAATATAAAGGTGGTCGTGTTTATTATAAGCTCGATTCATACATGATGAACGCATCGCAATCTCTCAAGATGTATCGTCAGATATCCGGTTTCATCATCCGGAACTTCCATTTGCAAGGTATCGCTCAACATCAATGATAGCACTTTGGCTTTCACGTACGTATCTCCATACTCCTCATTAATTTTGTCCAACAGTGAGTTCTGGAGCGTCTTTCTTTGTTTGACCCGCTCGATTAAGCCCTTCAGGTGACTAATAAAGCGGAGTGTGGAAAAGGAGTCATCGAAGTGAAAACCCAACTCTTTGGCGGATTCAATCGTCTGAGACACTATTCTTACGATAGCTAAGGAATCCGTAGGCTTCTCCTTATTTCTCGCAGCGTTGAAATGCATGGCCAGGAAAGCGATTTCGTCCTCAGGGAGTTTGACACCAAGATGATCATTTAAGAAATCGACAGACTTCTTGGCTACCTTGTACTCCTCAGGATACATATATTGAATTTCATATGCAAATGGATTGGTGATGTAAGTACCGCGCTTTTGCCGCTCTACCGCAAAGTTAATGTGATCAACGAGTGAAGCGTGAATCGTTTCAGAGAAGGCGCCTTCCAGTATCCCTTTTGCGTAGGCAATGACTTCCTCGGTGAGCCCGATAATTTTAACATCAACTGCGTTTAAAATTTGCTCATAGTTTTTAAGCACTTCGGATGTATGTAACAGAAATTCCTGCGTAATTTCACTTTTAGTTATATTCATCCCCGGATTCTTCATAAACCCGATTCCTTTCCCGAATGCGATCGAATTTTTTCCAGTCGATAAATGCGCCATCACAATGTTATGGGAAAGGACATGTACAATTTTCCGTTCAATCATAAGACCCTCCCAATTGTTGGGTTTCTGGGGATCCCGCAAAAGTCGACCAAGAGTTTCGATACTGCATTTCGATTGATAAATCATTCATGTGTTTTTAAGTCATTCCCTTCAGTTGTGTTTGAATAAAAGCCTGCAGTCGTCATGAAGTAGACTCTAGCAGGCTTTTGGACTTGTTGAAATTATTTTAGACCAATTCGATCAAGTTTTTTGCACTCGCATTGAGATTTACTAACGATCAAATTCATTACATTATTCACCAGATTTGTCGTGAGGAACCGTTACAGTTGATGAAGCAGAAGTTTTATTACCTGCATGATCAAAAGCCGTATAGGTGATCGTGTATACGCGTCCATTCCCTTCGCTAGATCTTTCGGCACGAAGCAAAAATGTAGTATCCAAAGTGCCTAACTCTGCACCTTGAATGTCGTTTGACGTTCCACCATCACCTAATCCATTGTCCGAATCGTTGCTTATTATGGATGTAAGAACGACAGATTCGATTCCGGAAAGACTATCTTCGTCATACACAGACGCACTTACCGTAATCATTTGGTGGTTTGCTGGCCATAAAATAGTTTTATCCAAAACGACATGAAGTGTTGGGGCCGTCTTATCCAATTGCACGACTGCTGTATGCGGCGTTTCAACATTGCCTGCCTTGTCAACGCTCCAGTAAGAGATGGTGTGAATGCCTTCTGCTTTTATAGTAACAGAAGTACCTTTTTGCTCAATACCGCCGTCGACCGTGTAGAAGGTATCAGCTACACCTGAGCCGCTGTCGCTGGAAGTGAAAGTAACCGTAGCATCGCTGTTCACCCAGCCAGAAGGCGCATTATCCGACGTTGTTGGAGCTGTCTTATCGGTGATTTGAATGCTCCACGTGGAAGAAGCAAGCTTCTTTTCCGTGCCGTTAGAATCAACTAAGGTCAAATCGGTAACCATGATCAGTCCCTCTTGCGTTACTGACTTTGCTTTGAACGATAGGTTTAGCAGCTGCGCGCTACCCGTAACTCCATTTGTAGTACCCATAAGGAATTGCAGCTTGCCGGGGGTACTCTTTTCAGTCGAAAGCAAGTCGATACCTGCCTGCATGGGCGCAGCCGACACGAACTCGATCAAATTCGGATCGTATTCCATGGCAATGTTCTCTCCATATACACTCTGAGTGACATTTTCTACTCCAAGTTGAAGCGTAAACGCATTACCGGCTTCAACAGTGTCGTCACCTGCTAAAACAACAGCTGGATCTTTTGGAACTGGCGTCGAAGTCACTGTAAATTCTTTGACAATGACCCAGAAAGTTTGCGTGTCCGTCGCTCGGATGCGCACAAATCTTGCTTTTAAATTATTAACCGGGATGTTGATGCTCGTTTGTTCTTCCAAAGTGGCTAACGTCGTCCAATTAGTTCCGTCGGATGAAGCTTCTAGTAGGCCGTGATGCATAAAATCGTTCAAGCTGCCTGTTTTGGTCATTGAAACTTGCACGTTTGAAACATTGCGGACTTCGTTCAAATCAACGCCGATCACGTCCCCAATAGCAGGAGGTCTGTTGCTCCAGAAATAGGTGTTCAGATTGCCATCAAGCATCTTGTCCGGTGTATTCGTTTGGTACGCTGGCATCGTCGTTATTGGAAAAGGAGTCGCCGGAATAACGCCTAACCAAGTGTCATTCTCTCGGATCGCTCGCGTGAAAAAGTCTTCAAATACTTGATTTGCTTTAGCCTGGGTAATAGCGCTAATTTGCGCCTTGAGATTCATTAATTCGGTTCTGTGCAATGCCGCCTGCTGCTTATTGTTGCGCTTTTGAGAAAGCAGCATTTGAGCAGCTTCTATGCCTGCCTTGCCATAAAGCTCGTCTTTATTCAAATAATAGTTGGTCTCCGCGATAAAATTCGCGTTGTTCAACGTGCTGCGCAAAATAGCAGGGGCCTGCTGCAGCTTTGTAAATCCGGCTGTTAATTGGTTCACTGCATCCGTAACAACTCCGCCGCTGCTGAATAGGGTCCATAAGTTATTAATTAACGGAGTTAGTGTCAATGACTCCTTCGCATTTAGTGGAGATGAATAGTGATTTTCTGCAAATGTTTTTAACGCGTCTGCGGCTGAACCACCTAATCTCTTAATACTAAGCTGCCAAGCATTATCCGGATTGTAAGCCTGCGGGTTCCAAAGATAATCTGCAATTGAAAATAGGGCAATTTTTGACGCTTCCGCCTCATTCATGGGATTAGAGGTAAGACCAATGATTCCATGGTCAGCTAATCCGGCATCACGGTTATAAAGCGGACCTAAGTAAATCTTATCGCGCGCGTAATCATTAACCGGGTAATTATCCCAGATTAATAGATCGTGCTTATAAATTGCTTTCGCTTTATCTGCATCCGACACGGAGATTCCGGCAGGTACGACTGCTGGACCCGTCCACTGAACGATGATACTTGGATCAACAAGCACCGAAAAACGGTTGATATATGTTGTTGTTGTAATATTGGCATAATCCGTAGGAACTGTTATCAAACGATTAGCTCCTGGATGTTTGTCGATGAATTCTGTCTTGAACTTATTAAGCAAGAATGCTTGCCCAGCCGCAGATGGGCTTGAATCGGTGTTAAACTTGGTCTTATCTGCATTGCAGCCCAGTGTTTTACCGATATCATCCAAGAAAATCGCAAAAGAACGTACGCCGACATCATACATCATTTGTGCTTTATCTGTTAGAGCTTGGAAGTCCGTGTTGTCCGAATAGCACACAGTGTTCCCAGGCGAAATGGCAAAGACGAATTGAACATGATTTTGTGCCGCTTTGTTGACCAGCTCGTTAATCTGCGCCAGTTTATCCGCCGGATAAGGTACGCGCCACTGATCACGGTGATACGGATCATCCTTCGGAGCGTAGATATACATATTCATTTTCTGCTGCCCGTAAAAATCCAACTGGCTGAGCCGGTCTTCATGCGACCATGGAGTCCCGTAGAAACCTTCAATGGACCCGCGCCAGTTCATTTTCGGCCAATCTCTAATCGCAAGCCCTGGGATCGAATAGGCGGAATCTTGGAGTGTTATGACTTGACGTAACGTTTGGGCGGCATAGTAAGTGCCCGTATTATTTTTGCCAGCTAGTACGATACTTTTATGCCCTGTGTGGTCGATTCCAGAAGCCAGCACGTATCCGTCATTTATTAAATCTTCCGGTCCAGCCGCGCCCATATTTTGCAGCTCGGAAGCGGTCGCAAGATTCTCGGACGGGCCGCCGATCCATACGGTTACCTCCGTATCGGGAACGGGGCTGTTATCGCTTGCCAACTTAATATTCTGAACTCCGGCGTTATGTAATATTTCTTCAACGACCCTCACTGCAGAAGGATCAGTCGTGTCACCTGTTACCAGCCCTACTTCGGCAGGGATCGCAAAGCCATTTCCCACTAAAGAAACGGACTGTGGAACTGGAGAAATTTCAGGAATTGAACTAGATGGCGCTGCGGCTGCCACATGGGAATCTAAATTGGAAAACCAAGGGGTTGACAATGAAATCAAAAGTGCCATCGTCAACATTTTGGAGGTTCTTTTGAGACGTGTTGGGGTCATAAACTCAGCCTTTTTTCTCATTTTTACCGACCTTTCATTATCGAATTTTTGCATCGTAGCTTATGCCCGGCTTTCGAGAAAATTTATTACATTATTCACCGGATTCGTCGTGTGGGACCGTAACGGTTGATGAAGCAGAAGTTTTATTGCCTGCATGATCAAAAGCCGTATAGGTGAGCGTGTATATGCGTCCATTCCCTTTGCCAGATCTTTCGGCACGAAGCAAAAATGTAGTATCCAAAGTGCCTAACTCTGCACCTTGAATGTCGTTTAACGTTTGACTATCACCTAATCCATTATCCGACTCGTTGCTTATTATGGATGTTAGAACGACAGATTCGATTCCGGAATGACTATCTTCGGCATACACAGACGCACTTACTGTAATCATTTGGTGATTTGCTGGCCAAAAAATAATTTTATCCAAAACGACATGAAGTGTTGGGGCCGTCTTATCCAATTGCACGACTGCTGTATGCGGCGTTTCAACATTACCTGCCTTGTCAACGCTCCAATAAGAGATGGTGTGATTGCCTTCTTCTATTATGGTAACGGAAGTACCTTTTTGCTCAGTACCGCCATCGACCGTGTAGAAGGTATCAGCTACACCTGAGAAATTATCAGTTGCATCAAGCGTTATTGTAACTGGAGTTTGATACCACTCACCGAACTTTGTACCATCCAGCTTAGCGACAGTTACTGGAGGAATGTTTAAATTAATCTCGGCTACGTTGCTGTAGTCCGACTCGCCCGTAGTATTAACGGCAGTTACTTGATAATCGTACACCGTATCCGGATTCAAGTTGAGGTCTGAATATGTCGCAGCAAGAACTTCAGCATCGTTTACCTTCTCAAAGATTCCGCTCTTGGAATCAGCACGGTAAATGTTATACCTCTCTGCCCCAGGCACAGCTGACCAATTCAGCGTAACATCAGTGGCCCCATTTGCCACTGCTGTCAATTCCGTCGGTGCATCAGGAATCACGAGAAAGTTAACATTGTAAGTCTTTGTTGTTGTTCCATTTTCTGCAGTTACTTTTATAGTAGTAGTACCTGGTAATGCTGCCGCTGCAGTTACAACCGCACTTGCATTATTATCTGTTTTAGTTACTTCTACCGTTGGAACTGTAGTTGTTCCGGAAGGTAATATTACATTGTAATCTGTGTTTGTTTCCGTAAATCCATTTAATGCAGAACCATTAACGTTAATAGAGCTTAAAGTTGCTGTCGGTGATTTTGTCAAAGCAACAATCTGGCTTGCGCTCAACGCCCTGTTGAATATTTTCAATTCATCAAGGCTGCCTTTGAAATAGGAAGTTTTTAATCCGGTTCCAGGCTGCGCTTCTACGCCAACTAATGACATTGGGCCATTCATTTTACCAGTGATTGTTCCTTTTAGCACACCATTTGCATAAAGAGCAGTTCCCGTGCTTGTACCTACAAAAGCCAAATGAGTCCATTGGTTTGAAGGAATACTATAAGTGTACGTAGCGTCTTTAACACCGTAAATGGAAACCCCAACTTTACCTGTTTTATTATACTGGTTGATCTTAATTGATGAAGATGAGCCGGCCAGAAGCACCTCATTACTCGTCGTGTTCGGCTTCCCGTAAACCCAAGCGCTTACTGTCCAGTCTCCTGTTATATCTTGCCCGCCTAAATTTATGTAACCAGTGCTTCCATCTAAATTTACCCCATTTCCAAACTTACCCGTTGTCAATGTTGCGCCGCCAACTAAAGTTCCATTTCGAGCACCAGACGTATCCGCCAAGCTGGTTCCAGTTCCTTCATCCATCTTCCATTCTGAATTTATTGGGACAAACGGAGGCACCCATACAATAGGGTCGGCGAAATATTTTATTCCTTTATTTTGCATTCTTGAAGCTTGGTCTGTAAGCCTCCCTTTAAAATCAGCCCAGTTTCTATTGCTTTGAGCAGTCCAGCCGACTTCAGCATTCGCTATTAATCGTGGATAGAGCATATAATCCAAATTATCTTGAGTCACAACGGTTTCTGACCATAATGTACTATCAATCCCATAAATATTTGCTCCTGATATGCAATCGGTTGGGTTCCAATTATAGGCTGTGTTGGTATTGATGAGTCCTCTCCAAGTTAGGCCAAGTGGCGTATCTGAGTAGTATTTCTGGTCGAGATAAGCATTTGCCGGGGATACGATGACCTTCATCCCTTTTGTTTTCGCTGAAGTTCCAGTTGAAGTGGTGCAATGCCAGTCTTGCAGAATAGAATCGCTAGTTGCTCCGCTTGAGGTATCAGACGGGTCCCATCCAATAACTTTCTTACCATAATTATTCACAATAGTTGTAACTCTGCCAATAAAATAATCGTAATCAGCAGCAGTAGTTGATTGAGCTTCGTCACCGCCAATATGAATATAGGGTGAAGGTGAAATAGCAGCAAGTTCTCTGATTACATCATCAACAAATGTATATGTAACCTCAGATCGAGGCATAAGTGAACTATAGCCTACTGCAGTATCCGTTCGCATAGCTTTTCGTTGTCCATCAGGATTTAATTCTCCATATGAAGCTAATGCCGCATTCGTATGACCAGGCATATCGATTTCTGGAATGACTTCAATATATCGCTCAGCCGCATAGCTGACGATGTCTTTAAACTGTTCCTGTGTATAATATCCACCTGGACCGCCGCCTACCTGTCCCTTGCTTCCAATCTGCACGAGATCAGGTCTAGATTTAATTTCAATACGCCAAGCCTGATCATCAGACAAATGCATATGCAACTTGTTGATCTTATACTGTGATGCCAGATCGATCTGACGTTTAACTTGATCCACTGCAAAGAAGTGTCGTGCCACATCAAGCATGAGCCCACGATATTCGTAAGCAGGCTTGTCACTTATAGTAGAATTAGGGATCACCCATTGTACACCAGACACAACGGTGTTCTTCTCAATATCCGCTGGTAAGAGCTGTATTAAGGTTTGATCACCTCTAAAAACACCTTCGGGTTTATTAGCTGTAAGTGTAACTTGATTGGAAGTTGTGATTAAATCATACCCTTCATTACCTAAGGCTGCATTTCCACCAATTGTAGTGAGGTAAATACTTCCTGAAGTTGGATTGTTTGATTTTATGACGCTGATAGGGAATCCGGTTGAAGTATTCAGCTTATTGGCGAGCATTTGTCCAGTTTTGAATAGCTCATCTGTTTCCTCAGCGGTATTACCAGCTACAAAAATGGAGCTAGTTTGTGTTAAAAGAAATTGCCCAGTTCCAGTTGTATAACTTACAGGCTTAGGTAATATCGAAGGCTGATTTGTTGCGGCGTTAGCAAGATCAGGAAGTGCGCTCAGAATATTCCCTGATAAAAGTAAAGCCAAGGCTGTAGAAATTGCTTTTTTAATGAATAATTTTTTCAACCTTCTTTCACCTCTCCTACACTTTTAGATAGCCTCTAGGCATACGTCGAGGCGGTTAGAACAAATTTTGCTCTTATCTTTTTAGGCCTGTTCAAGAGGTATTTCTTATCCCGCATCCCCCCTTTAGGGGTAATCATTTTGAAGCGCTTTCAAAATAGCATGTATAAGCGCTCCACGTTGATAATTGTATTTTGAATGTACAAATAGCAAAAGGTTGAAAAAATTTCATACTTTACATTAATATGGATTAATTATATCTAACTTTCTGTTTCCTAAGTCATGCGCACTAGTTAGCGGCCGTAAAAGGTACAGCATAGACTTTACCAGGGTAATGAATCTTTATGGACTGAACCCAACTTAATATATCGTGTATGATAAATGTTAAATACTTTATCGGTAACTGTCAATCATAACTGTACCTAACTAAGATAATGGATATTAGGCATCTGTACAGACAAATGGTGATTCACCTACATAACATGTTTAAGAATGATAAAAAAACGATGGGTATGCAACAATCTGAAGTTAGTGGGTCAACAAGATAACCCCTGCCTCCTCCGCCTGCATATATCCCTCCAAAACCTTATGGTACCTACATGATCGACTGTGTGCATCATTACACCTATGTATGGCTGCTGAATGGCGACAGTTTTTGGTTTTTTCCGATTCGCGTAGAGTCCTTCGGAACATCAGGTTTTAGATGGACGGGATCATTCTGGATGTTTTTCGGCATAGATTCAACAAAAGACTCAATTTGAGTAACTTTTGAATTATTTAGGCTAGTATAGAGCCCGCTCTTGTCTCCCCTTCATAAATGGTTGGTTTGTGTTTTTACAACATAAACCAACATGATACAAAGTTGAATTGACATAATGGAAGCCAGTTTTAAAAATAGTTTCTTTTGTTAAAAAAGACCTTAAATGAACCAAATTACATTCGATGCAGTAGTAACTATTCATAATCCCGGTTCGGCCCCCTAATTATAGAAGTTGCTAGAGTCTGTGTTATGGTCCAATCGGTATTAATTGGTTCAACATTCACCTTTCTTGTCATCCATAGCATAATAAGAGCAGGAGAATACTCCTGCTCAATAAAAGAAATCTTTCTGTTTGTTATTTACTAATGGTTTGAACTTAGCAGAATCGCCTGCGCGTCCCTCAACAAATAGGTTGATGCCTCCGTTGTTATATGTTTTCCACTCTGGGCCTCTAGCTCATTTATAAATGCCTCTAAATTACCATTACTAAGTTTACTTTGCAGACTGGTTGCGATACCTGCATTATCGATCCATCCGGCATTCGCAAAGCGCGTAACTAATGCATTTAAGGAATTGGAGTTAGTTGTTGTCTGAAATAATATCGTTTGGCTCCCTGTGTTCCCCGCCAGATCGACCGAAGTAACGATCAATTCATGCAAACCGAGAGGCAGTGTATAAAGGGGAATCGTTGTCCCTTGCTGCACCGCGTGCGTATCCAACTTCACTGTAGTTTTCCTGTTGTCAACCCCGGACATGTCATCGCTCAATGCAATGATTGGCGAGATGTCCACGGAGTCGCTATACGTACCGTCCGTCAATCCGGTGACAGTGACAGTTGGAGCAATCGCGTCCAGTTTGAAGCTGACGGTCTTCGGCATTTCTTTGTTGCCGGCATTGTCTATTGAACGGTAGCTCACGGCATACTCGCCGTCTTGACTGAACGTTACAGGCGACATATAGCTTTGCCATGCAGCTCCTTCGTTCAGGCTGTACTCCGTCTTGGCTACACCCGATATGCTGTCAGAAGCGCTTAGGCTTAGCGTTACGGGATAGACATACCATCCATTCAGTCCATCCGGCACGGCTGATGTCACATTCGCTGTCGTTACCGGTGGTGTCACTTCTTGTGGATTCACAGTATAGGTGAATGTTCCCACAGCACTGTTTGTCTTATTTGTTGCTGTTGCAATAGCGTTAATTGTCATACTGCTTGATACATTTATAGGTCCTGTATATTTTGTTGAACCTGTTGTTGGTGTACTTCCATCCGTTGTGTAGTAAATAGTCGCACTTGGTGTAGTGCTGCTAAGCGTCACACTTTGTGCGCCTGCATACGTTCCGGCAGAAGGTGTTGCTGTTGGTGCAGACACTTGCTCAGCTGCTCCTGAAATATTGAAGATAGCACTCACTGGAGAATTACTTGTTGTTGCACCTGGGAATGTTGCAACCGATTTAACCGTTTTCGTATTCGTTAATACGAAGGGACCTGTATAAAGTATTCTAGTAGCACTTGTAGTTGGGTCAGTTCCGTCTGTTGTATAGTAAATATCCGCACCTTTAATTGCGGCGCCGGTTGCTGCACTAGAAAGTGTAACTGTTGCTGCACCGTTTGTGAATGTACCGCCATTGGGGCTAATAGTAGGTGCAGCTACTACTTGAGGTGTAAGAGGCAAAGTGGCATATTTAAATGTTGCTACTATACTTGTACTACCGGAAAGTTCAGCTATAGCCTTAATGGTGTTTAATGTTGGAGCTGATGTTCCTGCAATGGATATAGGCCCAGTGTATGGAGTTGAGCTTGTGGTAGGTGTTGTCCCGTCTGTTGTGTAGTAAATAGCTGCTCCGTTGTTAATTGGAGCGCTAAGCGCTACATTAAATCCTTGAACAAACGCTCCGTTTCCTACACTTGCTACAGGAGGTGCAACTGCCCAGTCTCCTGAGACTGTAAAGTTAATATGATAGGTTGTATTTAATACCAAATCTGAAGATTGAACCATGACAGTTGTTGTTCCCGGCACGCTTGTAGCAGGTATTACTGTAACAATGGCATGACTGTCTGTTGCAGTTGCTGTAACTGTAGGAACGGTAGTTCCTGTTGTAGAATAATTATATTCCGTTGTGTCTGGAGCAAATCCTCTTAAAGCTGTTGAATTAACTTGAATATTACTTGCCGTTACAACAGGGTTCGGTATCGTATCAACAAAGTTTTTACTTTGTGCTTTATAACTATTTACTTTCGTTAAAACGTTTGAGTCAATAGTTGCTGAGATATTAGTTGGTGCTGTAGTACCGAATGCTGATAAATCATTTGTGTAATACATCCATGCAACGCCTTGGCTATAAGTACGAGGTGTCGTAGAAGCATTTATTCCACTAGGTAAGAACCAAAGATTAAACGCAGGAGCCATTGGGCTTCTTGCACCGCCTGCCGGAGCACCGTGAGTAGCCATTAACAGACCATCAATATAGTAGTAATTAAAACCGTTCTTTACAACGATTGTAAGCGTATGCCATCCTTCATAGCTTTGTATCTTACTATTAGATAGTTTTGATACATTAACTTGTTGACCTGCTGAATTTAATGTATAAGGCCCCCATGATGTGAAATACATAACTTTACTGCTTTGAGAAGCACCCCAGCCATCGTTTGGAAGATATTCAAAGTCTGCTTCACTATATCCTGACCAACCAATATACTGGTTTCTGTTAATAGGGAAGAAGGTTTCAACGATTTTATCTTTCATATCTGGGCCTGAAGTTGGTGCATCGGTAAAATAAACCCTTGATGAATAAACGCCATCACCAAATTTTTCATAAGCTTCTCTAATTTGAGCCTCAGATGAAGTGCTTGGTACACCTGTTGCAGTAGCTGAAAGTGTCATTACATCCGTTTCCGAAGGGAAAGCAGAGTCAGCAGGACCTGGCCCAAAGCTAATATTAGAAGCTTTCCAATTCAAATTTCTGTCCCCAGGTCTCATACCTATGCCGTCTTGCAACATCCAATTATGTTGCGCTAAGGCAGGGTCTGTTTGACTTGTATAATTAAAGTCATCAAAAAATTCTTGTAGCGGTTGCGGTAATGTAAAGTTAACTGTATACGTTTTTGTTATTGTACCATCTTCGGATGTCACTACTATTGTAGCTTTTCCTGGAACATCGGTTGCTTGAGTAATTGTAACTGCTGCATTAGGATCTGTTGTAGTTGCTGTTACTGTTGGAAGAGGCGTAGCACTAGGTACTTGAACTAAATAATTAAGATTGCTCGGTGAGAACCCGCTTACAGCAGTTCCGTTAACATGAATTGCGCTTAAAGTCGCAACTGGGATGCTTGCCAAATTGACTTGAAGATAATCGTAATACACTGGGGAATAAGTAGCGCTAGTAGTCCACATATCACCCAGATCGATCGTATCAAAGCTTGTTATTGAAGGATGTGTACCAACCTGATTACCATCCAAATAAACAGTTGTACCTGTTGATTCAACAACAAATCTATAAGTATGCCATCCGGTTGTTCTAATTACATTTGTATTTGTATAAATACCATTGGTGCCATTTCTTATTTGGTATGTATTTGCTGATGATGTTCCAAGACCAACCAAATTATTAGATCCGCTTACATAACCGTTATTAAAAGTAGCATTAGCAGAATTATATATATTAAATTGGTTAAATCCTGCGGTATTAGCCGCATTATCATAGACCGAAACTGAAACTGTACCCGTGCTTGCAGCTGGGAACTTCTTTTGAATATATGCGCTTGATGTTTTTGAACCTAAAGGATTTGGCAAGAAAACTTGTGTTCCGTCAGGTATTGTTGCTGGCGCTGAAGCAGTTGTATATGTTGCGTCAACAAGATTAGGGTTACTAGTATTATTAAAGTTAATATTCCTCCAACCGCCACCGGCAAATCCATTTTCGAAAGATTCAACAAAGTCTTGACTGGTCGCTGACTTTACTTTAACTGGTTCAATCATTAAGGATCCCAAGTTAAACACCAAAGCAAAAGCCAACATCATTGAGAGAGATCTTTTCTTGCCTATCTTACTTGTTTTGTTCATTATCTTACTCCTCTCTAACCACCAATTTTATTAAGATACATTGTACCAATAATTAAGTAACCGCTTTCAATGATTATTCGAAACCCGCCTCCTGATTTCGCAGGAAGGCGCTTGTCATCAATTTTGCTTAATGAAATTGATCCCCATACGAACCTCATCCAGCTTTTGAATGGATGCCTCGTACTGGCTCGTTAACACACACATAAATAAAATGTCGATGAAATGAAGCTGAGCAAGACGCGAAGAAGTCGCGGCGCTTCGGAATACCTCTTCCTGTTTCGCGGAAACGTATAGATTAATGTCTGCAATTTCGCTGAGCGGTGATAATCCGTAGCTCGTTAAGCTGATCGTCGTTGCGCCCTTTTCTTTGGCCAGCTCCAAAATTTTAGCAACTTCAAACGTTTCTCCTGAGAATGAAATGCCTACGACAACATCATCCTCACTTGACTGGGCGACGAGCATCGCTGAAAGATGAAAATCCGGACTCGACGTTGTGCATTTGTTGATACGAACAAACTTCAACTGCGCATCCTGGGCGATAACGGCAGATGCGCCTACACCATAAAAATGAATGCTTTTGGCTCGTATTAGTGCTTCCACTGCTTTCGACAATGAATCATAATTCATGATTTCCGCAGTCTCTAGCAAAGCTTGGATGCTATTAGCCGTTACTTTCTGCACAATCGATGGCTGCGGTTCATTGGGCTGGAAATCAGTAAAACCCTCTTTATCGGATTTGCGCATGTCGCCTGCGACCCGAAGCTTCAATTCCTGCAATCCGCCAAGTCCGAGAGATTTGCAAAGCCGAATGACCGCAGAAGCGCTAGTAGAGCTCAATTCTCCTAATTCATTGGCAGTACATCGAATCGCCTCATGGGGATTCTCTATAATATACAAAGCAATTTTCCTCTCGGAAGGAGGTAATTGCTCAGCCATTTCCTTTAGCATAATTAAACCACCTGATAGCGACTGGGCAAGATGATTGTCAGCCATTACTCACACTACCTCCATTTTCAAAAATTATCCTTTTACAGCTCCTTCGATCATACCACGTACGATATGCCGCTGAAAGAATACATACAAGATCAGCACAGGAACCATGGACACTGACAGTCCTGCAAACAGGCCTCCCCACTCATTTTGATATTGCGCTTTTTTATTAAGAAAGTCCATCGCTACGCCAAGCGTATAGTTTTCTTGCGATTGCAAAAAGATGAGGGCCATAAAATATTCGTTCCAAAATTGAATCGCATTCATAATCGTTACCGTGACAATTCCCGTCATGGCCAAAGGCGTAACGATGCGGAATAAGACCCCATAGGGCGACAATCCATCCATGGTTGCTGATTCTTCCAGCTCCTTGGGAATGCTTCCGATAAAGCTGGTGAGAATAAAGATGCTGAAAGGTAATTTAATGACCGCATATACAACAGCCAGCCCAATTAAATTATTCAGCAAATGAAACTTCATCAGCATGAAAAAGAGAGGAATCCAGCCCAAGACCATGGGAATCATCATGGCCGATAAATAGATGTTATGCAGGATGATGCTTCCACGGAAATTCACTCTCTCAATCGCATAGGCAGTCGGTACAGCCAGAGCCAAATTAAGCAGCGTTCCAATCCCTGTAACCATCACCGAGTTAAAAAAGCTTTTTCCAATATGATATTCTGTCCATGCCTTGGTAAAATTAGCATAGTTGAATATCTCTGGAAATCCCCAGGGCGAAGCGAAAATTTCGGCATTCGACTTTAACGCACTGATTAGCATCCAGACGATCGGGAAAATAACTGCAACAGACCATAGGAGTAAAGGTATGCGAACGACCGCTCCGGTAGCAAGTTGATTTAAAGATCTCATCTGTTTTCTCCTAGTATTGAATTTTTTCACGTTTCAATAGCAATTGCAGCAGCAACACCGTAATTAAGGAAAAGACCAGAATCATGACACCGATCGCGGCCGCATAACCGAAATTATAGTTTACAAAAGCTTGTTGATATAAATAAGACCCCATCACGTGTGTCGAATTGCTCGGACCACCTTCGGTCATGATTTGCACTATGACGAATGAACCGTTCAGCGTTGTAATCACAATATAGATGATAGACGATTTGAGCTGCGCCCAGATCAGGGGTACCGTAATTTTCCAAAACTGTTCCCAGCGTGTAGCTCCATCGACATCCGCAGCTTCATAGATGCTGGTCGGTATATTGCTGATCCCGCCCATAATCATCAACATAAAAAGCCCAATCCCTGCCCATACGGCCGGAAGCACCAAGCTCGGCAGCGCCCAGGTCATATCACCTAGCCATGGCTTTGCCATGCCCTCTAGACCTAGCTGGCGAAGACCGGAATTCACAATACCCATATTGGGATTGTAGATAAACATCCACAGGATTCCGACGACTACGACAGACATAATATTCGGGAAAAAGAAAATAACTCTGTAGAAGGCAGCTTCTTTAATGCGAAATTGTGTTAACACAACAGCAAAAAACGTTGCAATCAGCATGATGAACAATACTTTAAAAAACACGAGAAAGTAATCATGATAAATCGTTTGAGGGATAACCGGGTCATTAAATAAACGAATATAGTTCTTCAAGCCGACGAAAGTTTTATTGCTTCCGGAGCCTGACCATTTGAAAAATGAATCGTACATGCCGCTGAATAGCGGAAACAAACTAAATATCGCGAACATCACAAAAGTCGGAAGCAAGCAAAAAGCTAAAAATTTCATTCGCTGCGCTTTCGATTGAACCATCTATATCACCTTGCTTCCCTTGCTGAATAATCGGAAAGGCAGGTGCTGCCCTGCCTTCCTACTTTTCGCATTTTACTGGTTTTTCTTGAAATCAGCAGCAGCTTTATCAGCGCGCTTCACAAACTCTTCTGCCGAAATTTTGCCCACCATCAACGAAACCAACTCGTTAAAAATCGGCTTCTCCAAGTCCGCATGCATCGGATGCGGCAGTGTACTGAAGGTAACCTTGGATTTATCATTAACCAAAACATTGACTTCTTTTAGATATCCAGGAATTTTCTCGTTTTTACTCACATCGACGCCCTTGACGCTCATCATCGCACCTTGCAGCTCCAAAGAAAGCTCTGCATATTTCCGCTTGAAAACAAAGTCCAAGAACGATTTAGCCGCTTCAGGATTTTTCGCTTGCTTGGCAATGGCGACAGGGGCCGGTTGAGGAACGATCGACAACGGCTTGCCTGCATCTTGTAAAGGTGTCGGGCTGAAGCCAAAATCAAAGCCTTGCGGAACATCCTTTTGCATTTCAAACGGCAGCCAGAACCCTACCGGAATAAACGCATTTTTGTGAAGGAGGAAATTCATCTGCGATTGGGTATGATTGAGCGCCGCAAAACCTGGATCAATCAGTCCAGCCTTTTGCATTTGTTCGATCTTCTTCGCCACTTTCAGTGCAGCTTCGCTCTGCCAGGCGCCTGGCTTGGCATCGACCAGATCAGCAATGAAAGCGGCTCCGCCTTCAGACGCTGCCCCCGGCATGAATAGGCCTCTAAGAGGGTAAGGATGCATGCCATCCGTTACAAGCGGAGCGATGCCGCTTTTCGCTTTAATCTCTTTCATGTTGTCCATCCAGCTAGTAAAATCGGTCGGCACTTTGTAATTGTTATCTTTCAACCACTTGCGGTCATACCATGTGCCCCAAGCATCAAAAACGAGCGGTAAGCTATAATTTTTTCCTTCATAAACACTAGGTTGAACAAACAGGTTGGAAAGCAGCGGAGATCCATCTTCCAGCTTTAATGTTTTGGACCATTCCGTCAGATCCATCAATTGACCATCCGCTACCATTTGCGCTTCACTAGAGCCTGCGCCTGCTATGTATACGAGATCAGGTGGGTTATTCGAAATCCATCGGGTTTTCATCTCCGTGTTCACACTGGGTCCTGCCTGCTCTACAATCTCCAATCCCGGGTTCGCCTCTTTGAAATCGCTAATGGCTTTTTTCCACCATTTGTCACCATAACCACCTACGAAATACTGTATTTCCAGCTTTCCAGAAAGCTTCGCTTTTGCTGGTGCTGCAGTACCTGAAGACGGTGTTGAATCTACCGCTTTATTCGTTGTCTGATTTCCGGTGCTGCCGCACCCTGTAAGCATAGTGACAACCATGGCGGCTGCAACCATTCCTTGGCCAAGCTTATTCATACCCATAACCCCTCTTCATATATGTTCTATCGAAACTCACGAACGCCTGAACGGAGGATTCAGTGAAACTTCTTACATCTTCTACAATCTGCTTTTGATCTGTTGAATGGCGAGCCTGACATGACCGGCACTTTGCTGAAGAGCGGCTTTCGCTTGATCCAAAGATACATTCGCTTCCATCATGACGATTGCAGTTTTCACTTCAAAGCCTGTTTGGACGAGAACCTCTTCCGCTTTCTCATAAGAGGACCCCGTAATGTCGATGACCATACTTTTTGCACGCTCTATCAGCTTTTTATTCGAAGCCTGAACGTCGACCATTAAGTTTTCATAAATTTTCCCCAACTGGACCATCGAGGCCGTACTCATCATCGTGAGGATCATTTTATGCGCAGTGGCCGATTTCATCCGGGTTGACCCCGAGACGACTTCCGGACCAACGACGACTTCGATTTTGCATTCAGCAAATTGACTGATTATCGCGTTATGATTACAGGATAAAGCCACAGTGTAAGCGCCTACATTAAGAGCGTATTTCAATGCACCTATTGCATAAGGTGTCCGGCCGCTTGCTGCAATTCCTACAACAACGTCCAGGTTGGACAAGTTGCGGTCTTTCAATTCTTGAACCGCCTGCTCCTCATCGTCCTCGATGCCTTCAGCGGCACGGGTCATCGTATCATGTCCACCGGCGATGACGGCCTGTATCATTTCCGGCGGCGTCCCGTAAGTTGGCACACACTCTGCAGCATCAAGAACGCCAAGCCTCCCACTAGTACCAGCACCAACATAAAATAGTCTGCCCCCCTGCTTAAACGCCTTAACGATCTGGCCCACTGCCAGCTCTACATCGGGCAGCACGCTTTCAACTGCTTCCGCTATCTTTTTATCTTCGGTATTGATTATTTGTAATATCTCTTGAACAGACATCCGATCAAGGTTCATACTATTTTGATTACGCTGTTCTGTTGCTAATGCCGATAAATCAATTTTCATGTGAAATCACCATCACTGTCATGAATTTTGGTAAAGTAATTCGCGAGCGACGGTCAAAGCTCCATCTAGAGAATCGCCTCGAGATAACTGAACATGACCTAAGCCTTCTTTTTTCAAGTGCTGCGCAAATCGTTCTCTGAGTAATTCAGAGTGGACGAATACAGATCCTGTCACGAAAACTGGCGTATGTACGTCAAATTCTCGTGATTTCAGAAACAAGCTTCTGACTAGCTCCGCCAAATCATCTGCCGCCTTCTGTAAAATTCGGATAGCCGTCTGATCGGAGCGATGGGATGCCTCGATGACCAGCTTGGCGATACTTGCGATTTCATTCTTTGGTGGCAACGCAGGGTACATATAAGAGATTAATTCACTCTCTCCAGAGATTTTAAGCGCCTTCAAAACCATATGAGATAACTCAGTTGGCGCCTCACGATAATCGTAAGCTCTGCAAACTGCTCTCAATGCCTCAAGACCGATTGCATAACCGCTACCCTCATCGCCAAGCACATGCCCCCACCCCCCGGACTTATAGAGAACACCATCGCTTAAACCAATTGCATTGGAGCCCGTTCCAGCAATCACGAGGATGCCTTGGGATTGCTTCGAATCCAACATCCCTCTGAGAGCAATGTACAAATCCGTTGTAACCGAATATACAGCTTCTTTACTCAGCTTGAGCTCGCCCGCAATTTGCTGCAGCGATTGTTCAATTCTGATTCTGTCTGCCTCCAGACGCGCTCCGGCTATTCCTGCACATATACCAATAATTTCACCCGGAAGAATGTCGCTCGCTTGAATAGCTTGGCTGATAAGATCCTTTAATCTGCAGATCATCGTATCCCATCCAACTGATTGCGGATTCGTTGCCTCCCCGAAAAACGTTATCCCGCGTTCCCGACTCACCACTCGACCGTCAAGTTCAATGTATTGAATCGCACAGGAGGTTTTGGTGCCTCCGCCGTCTATTCCGATTACGTATGGCAAAAAATGGACCACCTTCCTGTTTTGCTGGGTTATCTTGGTTTATATTTTTATTATAGGTTCACTGAAATATCATGTCAATATAATTAATAAAATTTTGAAATGTTATTTTAATTATGGAACCCAAACGAGAAGTCATTTTACCGCCAGTTCATATTTGTAACATGTTTCATGTATGATCTATAAGTAGATTAACGTTACTGATCTCAATTGTTAATAGAATTTTCCACGATAATGCTCTAAAATTCCACTCGTCGAAGCTTTGATCAATCCGATCGACCCGATCGAGATCAAATCCTCTAGGCCGCTAGCTTATTTATAAATGCCTTTAAATTGCTTTTACTAAAAGTACACCCTGAAAGAATAAAAGCAGAAGAGGAGGTACCTCATCTGCTTTTTCATTATCGGGATCGAACCACATTCTTGCCTTTACAGGCTTTGCAGTTCCGTCTATATAGGGTAGCTAAATTAGGGACCCGGGAGTCGGCTCGACGGCCATCAACCCGAGTTCGTCGCAGGCGTCAAGAAAAGACGTACAGCAATCACATTATCCGCTCCAAATTCAACATCGTCGGTGATATCGATCATAAACGGCAAATAGCCGCCCTTATGGATGAGTTGAACGACAAAAAGGGGCGACGAATGATTACATTCGACTTGCCCCTTTTTAGTGCAATAACTTATTTACGCAATATCAACACAGCTTTTCCCGATATTGCACCGGTGTTGCACCTTTGATGGTTTTGAACATTTTCGTGAAATATTGAACATCGTCATATCCAACGATACCCGCAATTTCATAAATTTTAATCGTCGGATCTTTCATGAGTTCAATCGCTTTCTCCACCCGATATTCCATCACAAATTTACTGAACGAAATGTCCATTTCCTCTTTGAAAATTTTGCTTAAATAAGACGCATTCATAAAAAATGCTTCTGCAACCGTATTCAGATTTATGGATTCGTTATAATGTTCCTCCATATATGCAACAATTTTCTCGATCACTTTTCGTTTCTTCTTCTTTTGCGTCTTATCCAAGTAAGCCATGAGCTTAAACAAGGCTTCTTCAAATAATTGACGGATTTCATCTACGTTCTGAGATCTTTGCAGTAACTCGAAGAACTGTAAACTGAACCAGGAGACATTATCCAAGGTCTGTTTGCCTTGGATCGCAGTTCTTGTTATTGAGGTAATGATTTGAAAATATAAAAACTTGAATTCAATCAGATTCATCTGTTTATTTTGTTTCACAAGCTGATCCAAATGTATAAGTACCGATTCCTTATCGCCCAATTTAACTGAATTGACTAACCCTTCAATATCATAATGCTTATATGTCTCCGATTTCGCGGAAATATCTGAGATCGCACCGCGTTCCTGATTGAGAAAACCGCTTATCAGCAACGACTGCTTCGCCTGTCGGTATGACGAAGAAATATTCATGATGTTGGAATACCATCCTCCATAGCCAATATCAACCGAGCATCCAAAAATTTTATTGATCATAGGATTGAACGCCGCCGAATCGAGCTGTTGGCAAAGAGATTTGCAGGCGTGGTCAGAAGACACAATTGCTACTACTTCATCAGAATTTGTAAAAGTAATCGCTCTGCAGTTAATCTCTCGAAGTATATCTCCGACCAAATTTCCGATAACGAACTGTGCGAATTCGGTATCCAAGTGAATTCCATCTTTCTCCAATTCTTTGAATTGAAAAATAACGCAACAATGATTCAGATTTGAATATTCAAACTGTAAGTCGTTTAGAGCCTCAAGAATTTCCCGTTCGTTCTGGATCCTCCCATTAATCAGATTTGCAAACAACATTTCTTTCAACATAGGTAAATGCTTGTTGACTTGCGTATCCGCCTTTTGCAGCAATTCTTCTTTTTTCTTGTCAGCCAGAATTTGCTCCAGACATTTTTTTACGACGCCAAGCAAATCGTGGTCTTCCACCGGTTTCAATATATAATCGAAAGCTCCAAGAGAAATTGCTTTCTTGGCATATTCAAAGTCGCTATAGCCGCTGATAATAATGACTTTGCAATGAAGCTGATGACCTCTGAGGGATTGAATAAGCTCAATGCCACCCATATTAGGCATACGAATATCGGTCAATATGATATCAGGATTCAATTGAAGTGCCTTGTCCAGCGCTTCTTGACCACAGCTCGCCTCATCCATAACCTTGATCCCCAGTTGCTCCCAATCTATCGTATGGACCAGCCTTTCTCGTACCCATGCTTCGTCATCCACAACCATCATTTTGATCATGTCGCCAGCACCTCTCTGATTGCTATCGGAATTTCTATCGTTACTTTCGTACCTTCTCCATAAGCGCTTTCAATTTCAATTCCATAATGAGGTCCGTATTGTGAGCGGATTTGGTGGATTAAGTTTCTAAGGGCAAAGCTTGATGTCTCCTCTGTCGCTTCCATTTGCAGATACTGTCTTAATCGCGACAATTCCTCTTTCTTCATCCCCATACCGTTGTCTTCAACGATAATTTGCAGATTCCCATCCATAGACGATACGGCAACAGAAATATGCCCCC
Source organism: Paenibacillus sp. Soil787 (assembly GCF_001429545.1). Taxonomy (GTDB): domain Bacteria; phylum Bacillota; class Bacilli; order Paenibacillales; family NBRC-103111; genus Paenibacillus_E. Next base: position 309,120 of record NZ_LMSP01000002.1, on the reverse strand, counting down.
GCCCTTTTTGTTTTTCAATTCCGTGATTGACCGAGTTTTCAACAATTGGCTGTAGCAGCATCTTAGGGACCAGACTGTCGGCAAATTCATCCGGAAGATCCACGTGAAAGCTGATTTCACCTCGATAACGAATATTTAATATAGTTAAATAACTGACAACCAGACTTACCGCTTCTTTTAACGAGACGATATCTCTGCCGCTGCTTAAGCTGACTCTGAAAAATTTGGATAAAGCAGCAACCATTTGCGATATCTCTTCGACCTTTTTAATTTTCGCGATACTATAGATGGAATCAAGTGTATTGTATAAAAAATGAGGGTTAATTTGAGCCTGCAGCAGTTTGATTTCGGCTTCCAGTTTATAAAACTTTTCATTTGCAAGATCTTTAACTAGCGCATTCAGTTCATCCGCCATATCATTAAACCCCTGATAAACCTGACTAAACTCATCTTGACGATTGTCTTGTATCCTTACATCCAAATTTCTGTTGCCGATTTTTTGCATCGCCTTTATGAGCTTTAACAATGGTTTATAAAATAGATTCGCTAAAAAGTAACTAACCATAAAAATGATCAGAGCCGTTATCGAGATGAGGACGAAGAAAAAATTTCTGATTTCATAGACTTTACCCAATATCTCGGACGACGGGATAACGACAACATACCTCCACTGGTTGTAGCGGGAGATCGAATAAACGACGAATTGTTTTTGCGAATCGACAAAAAAGCTGCCGCTTTCTTTTCCCGATGACTGAATCTTTTCGTTAATCTGTGAATAGAGGTCCATTTTGGTCCCCACAACACTCTTGTCTGAATGGGCAACAACATTAGAATCGGCGTCCAAGACGACGAATTCACCAGGAATGCCTCTTTGTATTTTTCTATAATAGTCGCTAATATAGTCCTCGCTTACATTGACGGCCAGAACTGCAATCGTATTCCCATCTTCGTCATTTAAGACCTTATTAAAAGTAATCAGTTTACTGTCTTCCAACCGTGTAGAAATATGATTCAGGCTATAATAATTGACGGGAGTTGACACAAACCAGTGTTCAATACCGTCTTTGTTTTGGCCATTTTTCACAAAATCAATGTTATTCGTATCCATATCTTCGTAATAAGTTGATTTCGAATCGATGATTGTATTTTGCTTTACCAAATATAAATAAAAAGAATCGGTACCTTCCAAAACATTTTGGATTTTAATGCGAGTGATAAAAAAACGGAGTAAGTCCAGCATCTCTGCGTATTTTTCGTTTTTCGCCTCAGAAGACAGCCGCGTTTTTTGCTTTGCAAGTGTTAAAAGCCTGTTGTCCGTTAGAATCAACTTGCTTAATCCGGTCACATTATCAAGAGCGGTATCAATATTAATAACAGCAAAATCTATACTGCTTATGACAACGTTGGAAGTTTGATCCGTTATGGATTGCGCAGACCTATTGTAGAGTAAGCTGCTTACAATGATCATGGGAATGAGGATCACGATCACCATACTCATGAACATTTTGGTCCGAAAACTGACGTTTTGAAAGTTCATCCGCATTCCATTCCTCTTGAGATGGAACAATCCCTTTGCCCTGCAATTACAGGAAAAAGGGATGCCATCTTCGTATAGTTTAACTGAGGTTAATTGCGTTTCTTCATTAATTGTATCGTTGTGATCAGTACCGCTGTTAGAATCAGGAGCCCACGAACGATATATTGCACGTATTCATTGACATTTAAGATCGTCATCGCGTTTATGAGTACGCCTAGGAAGATCAGACCGATAAATGTTCCCCATACTTTACCGACGCCCCCGAACAAGCTCGTGCCGCCGATTATGACGGATGAAATCGCAATCATTTCCCAGCCTTTTCCGAAGTTGAATGAGCCGGACATGACCTGTGAGGAAACGAGTACCCCGCTAAGCGCAGAGCAAAGTTGGACGACAATCATACAAATGATTTTGACACGTGAAACATTAATTCCTGACAGACGAGCCGATTCCGGGTTGCCCCCTACCGCATAGACGGAACGTCCGAATTTGGTATAGTTCATTACGATAAAAATGACAGCGAATACAAGAAGCAAAATAATAGCAGGAATCGGAATTGAGAAGATTTGTCCGGCCCCGAGAACATTATACCATGAAGGCAAGGTCGTTACGGGAAAACCTTTTGAAATGACTGCGGCAACACCATATATGACGTTTAACATAGCCAGGGTAATAATAAATGAAGGGACTTTATACTTCGCTAAAATCCATCCATTAAACAAACCAATCAAACCGGCAACGACAAACGATAAAAGGATACCTACAATGACAGCAGCATCCATCGGCATTCCTGCGTCAGCAAGTTTGCCGGTCGTAAGACCTATGATAACGCCCGTTAACGCAACCGTCGATCCGATGGAAAGATCGATTTCACCTGCAATGATGACAATCGTCATGCCGAAGGCGATACAACCCTGCAAAGCCATATTTCTTAAAATGTTTAACAAGTTCTCCCCGGTTAAAAAGCCGGATGAAGCGAATGTCATCAGGATGACGATGACCAAAAGTATGATCTCTAGTACATGTTTGCTCAGCTTCTTCTTCAAATCAAACGATGAAGAAGACAATTTTACGGCAGCCGCTGGTTTCATGATGCTTCTCCTCCCATGCTAAGCGCATATAGCTCATCTATTTTCAATTGTTCCGGCGCATATTCCCCTGAAATTTTGCCGTCCTTTAGTATGAGGATGCGATGGCAAACTTCGAGCAGCTCCTCCAGCTCCGATGACACCATGATGCTGGAAATTCCTTTGCGCGACTGCTCCCAGATGATTTGAAAGATTTGCTGTTTGGCGTTGACGTCAATGCCTCGCGTTGGTTCATCGAAAATCATAATGCTCGGGTTCGTATTTAACCAGTTGCCGACAACCACTTTTTGTTGATTCCCTCCGGATAAGGAGGATACCTGGTGATTTACATCCGCTACCTTGATCTGGAGGTCGCTCACTTGCCTTTGAACGACTTCGTCTTCGTCTTGCTTGCGGATAAACAAACCTTTTGCTATTAAATCCAGGCTTGCTACACATAAATTATCCTTGATCGAAGCAATCTGGATGAGCCCTTCATGCTTGCGGTCTTCTGGCGTGTAGGCAAGTCCGGCTTTTTTCATCTTTTCTGGAGTAGGCGACTGAATTTGTTGACCATTGCAATAAATCTGGCCGCTATCGAATGAATCTGCGCCGAAAATCGATTTAAGCAGCTCGGTTCGGCCTGATCCGAGCATGCCTGCGATGCCAAGAATTTCACCTTTTCTTAACTGAAAGGATACATCCTGAAATTTATGTTTGCGGGTTAATCCTTTTACTTCCAGCACAACCTCGCTCGATATTGTTAAATTAGCGGGACGGGTCCGGATTTCCACATCGCCAAACATCATGCCGATCAAATCTTTGCGAGTCAGTTCCTGCATCGGCGCCTTACCGATCAAATGCCCTTCTCGCAAAACCGTACAAGTATCCGCGATTTCCCAAAGCTCATGCAGACGGTGCGAAACATAGGCAATAATGACATTCTTTTTCTTCAATTCCCTAATCATCTTGAATAACGATTCGATTTCGTTTTTCGCAAGAGCAGATGTCGGTTCGTCCAGTTGCAGAACTTTCGGGTTATAGCTCATTGCTTTCACAATTTCAATCATTTGAGCTTGACCGACACTCAAGTTGTGTACTGTTTCTTCAGCCGGAATATCCACATTGTATTCCTTTAAAATATCATTCGCCATCTCGTATGTCTTTTTCCAGTCCACGATCATACCCTTCATAGGCATTCGACCTAGAAAAATGTTTTCCGCAACGGTCAAACCAGGTACAAGGCTTAACTCTTGATAAACGGTCACAATCCCCTTCGCGAAAGCATCTCTCGGATCGCGAAACTTCAAGGACACTCCATCCAATATGACTTCTCCCTGTGTAGGCTCGACCGCACCCGAAAAAATTTTGAGCAAGGTTGATTTTCCGGATCCGTTCTTCCCAAGCAGCGCATGCACCTTTCCGCTTTCGAACGACACGGAAACTTGATCCAAGGCCACAGTACCCGGATATACTTTAGAAATTTTACTGGTTTCCAATACACTCATGGGGTCTACCTCACAGTTCTCTCTCTTTTATATGGTTAGGGGCTGCCTCGTTCTTCGAACAAGGCAACCCCATTTACTTAGAAAATGGTCAGATGACTACTTGCTCATTTTCGCCTTCAGATCAGCCTCAAACTTGGAAATGCTTTCCGGATTTGCTCGGCTAAGCAGAATGCCGTCAATAATGGTAGTCTTACCTTTGCTCGCACTGATATCTTCGCCTTTTAGACCTTTAATCAACAGATCCATCGCTTTATAGCCAATATCGTAAGGGTTTTGACCGGTTATCGCCTGTAGAATATTATCTTTATCCTTCAACATTGAAATCAATTGATCGCTTGCATCTGTACCGAATACAGCCACTTTGCCAGCTTTACCGGCATTTTTCACAGCCATCGTTGCGCCGATCGTACCGCCTTCATTAGCAGACCAAATAATATTTACATCAGAATGTGCAGTTAAAATATCACCCATTACGGATACAGCCTTATCTTGTATCCAAGCGTCTTGGTCAGCGACCACTTCAACGTTCGGGTTGACTTTCTTCACTTCGTCCAGGAATCCGTTTACACGATCGGCGCTTTGTTCCGGCAGTTGCGATTTGAATTGAAGGATAGCAATTTTCGCCTTTCCATCAAGTTTCTCTTTGATATATTGCGCAGCTGCCTTACCGGTAATTTGGCCGATGTTTTTATTATCCGAAGTATATCCGCCAACGGCAAAAGGTGCATTTGTGAGGGCGGTATTGGTTATGGCAATTTTCACGCCTGATTCGTCCGCTTTCTTTAAAGCTGCGATAGAGGCATTTTCATTCAACGGCGAAATCGCGATACCATTTACCTTTTGCGAGATATACGTGTTGATCAATTCCGCTTCTTTTGCCTGGTCGTTAGCTGTATTTCCAGTTAAGACTTTTACGCTTGCAGCTTTTGCCGCATCCTGGTAACCAAGAGACAGCAGCTTCATGAATTGGTCTTCCTGGAACACGACGCCGGCCACAACGAGATCCGCTTTCTTATCAGTGGCTTTGACTGCCGTGCTTGCTGTTGCTTTAGCAGTTTCAGTGGCTGTCTTTGAAGTACCGCAGGCTGCCAGAGATAGAGTTAAAGCCGTTAATGTCGCAAGAATTAATGTTTTTTTCATTGAAATTACTCCCCTTTTAATGAAATTTTTGGTGAAGATTTTAAAGCAATGTTTGTAACTAAATTATAAGCTGGAGCCTATGCTTCCATCTACGAGTGTATTTCTATATTTCTTGTAGTATTTTTGTTTATTTTCGCTGGATTGTATATCGTTAGATCAATAAAAGCAAAAAGACGACCCACGCCTCAAAAAAAGGAATGAAAGTCGTCTTTTTCTTACAGCTATTTAAGCAAATCCAGGGCATCGCTCTTCACGACTGCAAGGCACGCTGGACCGCCCATCAAGAGCCGCATATCCATTTGATGTCATATTTTCATAGTTTACGCAATTTGAGCCGGAAACGAAATTTAGCAAATCTTTCCGCTGAATTCCAATAATTCTGCGGACATGGTAAATGTCTGTGTCTCTCCACCACGAATAAACGCTGCGGTACCATTTCGTACAGCCTCGGATAAACCATGAGTCGGATAGCTAGAAAAGGGCTCCAGGCCGATATTATAGTGTCTGCCAAACCAAGGGTAGCCGGTCGTTTGTCCAAACTCCTGCCAGTACCACAAATAAGGCATCGTTTCGGCATCCCACTCTACGCGAATGGCAGCGCCAAGCCTGTCATTTTCTACTTGGTACCATCCTGTTTCTTCAAATCCTTTCAAATAAACGATTTCAGAAGAAGTTCCCATAGGAGGAAGTACGGATAAATCCGTCTTATTGCCAGACATATCCTCAACGTTCGGCCATTCATGGCTGATGCCACGTTTTACCCGTGCGGAGGATTGATCTCCAGAGACGTCCAACTCGTCAGCAATTACTTTGATGTTCTCCGGCAGGCGGATCGTGCACCCGGGTTCTAAAAATGGCTTGCCAAAAGCCAGATGCTGTCCCCACATATAATTTAGAGACACCTCGCTTAAGTTCACGACTTCTTCCTTGATGTCCACTTTTGCAGAGTTAGCGTGTATGGTAATCGTCTTGCTAAGTTTAAAAGGAACTTTCTTTGTTTTGACCGAAAATGTAACGGAAACCATTTCCGGTGTATCCATCCGGGTGGTGTATGTCCAAGGCATATGAGCCACTTCGCCATGCTGGCCAAATTGGGCTCCAAGATAGGAACTGCTGGCACCGCCATTGGGGAAGATCTCCTGCCACCCGCCACTGTAATAGTCGATAAAAGTGGACTGGGAATCCGGGGATGTCGGCAAATACCTGTTCGGGTTATCGACTCCATTTTCTGTCAGCCACATAAAATCCAAATCACGACTTTTCAATAAAAACTCGAAGATTTCTGTACCTTTATCTACCAGGATAGAAAGCCTTATTTTTTCATTTTCCAACACTACTGTCTTCATTCCCATATAGGTATATTGGTCATGAACACGACAACCATAATTTCTTTGTTTACGATAAAAATCCATTAGCCATCATCCTTTCAAGAAGAACGGATACAGCGTCATCCCACCGTCGACAAAGAGCGTAATTCCCGTCACATAGCTCGCTTCCACCGAAGCCAGCCATGCTGCAGCCGATGCGACTTGCTTCGGTTCCCCTACACGGTTCATAGGGATGAGCGAAAGAACATCTTCATTCTGCTTCGGGTCGGATAGAATATGTTCGTTCATTGGCGTAGCAATAGCTCCTGGCGCGATCGTATTGACGCGGATACCGCGGGGCGCATATTCGAGCGCAAGCGTCTCAGTCAACAGCCTTAACCCGCCTTTGCTGGAAGCATAGTGAACATGGAAAGGCTTTGGTATTTTTTGATGCACACTCGACACATTGATGATATTCCCTTGAATGTTGTGCGCAAGCATGTACTTGATGGCCTCACGACAACCCACGAAAGCCCCGGTTAAGTTGGTATCCATCACTTTGTGCCAATCATCCAAACTTAATTCATGGGATGGACTGGTGGTTTGAATGCCCGCATTGTTAACAAGAACATCCAGGCTGCCGAATGTCTCAATGGCGGTCTCGATGAGTTGTTTGATTTCATCTTCTTTGCTGACATCCGCACGGACGGCAATCGCTTCTCCACCGGCCTCCCTCACCTCTTCCACCACTTTACCGGCCATGTCAGAATCGTGATGATAGTTAATGACAACCTTCATCTTCTCTTGCCCGAATCGGACAGCAATACCGCGTCCGATCCCTTTCGATGCGCCGGTAATCACCGCTACTTTTCCTGCCAGGTCCGTAAACATACTATCCCATCCCATCCATTATTCATTATTCACGATTGAAAGCGCGGCTTTCATATACCCTAATGCATAGGCCATTCCCGCATGCCACGGAGCTTTGCACGTCATCTGCGGTGTATGATCCGGAATAAAAACACCGTCAAATTTATTTTTCTTAAATATGCGAAGCGCCTTGATCATATCAATATCGCCCTCATCGACAAACACTTCCTGATAGCTCGGCACTTTGCCAATTACATTGCGAAAGTGAACATATCCGATTGCGTTCTGTTTGCTGTATTGATCGATCGCTTCATAAACGTTTCCTTCTGTCATTTCCTGCAAAGTGCCCATACAGAACTCCAACGCATTGCTATGGCTTGGGACGATGTCAAGCAGCTTTTGGTACAAATGAGGCTGATTGACCAATCGACCGTATCCCCGGATCGTCGACATCGGCGGGTCATCCGGGTGTGCGGCTAATCTGACGCCGGCTTCTTCTGCCACAGGGATGAGCTCCTTAAGGAAATGCTCTAGCCTTTCCCAAAGTTCAGCCGAGGAGATCGGGGGAATGAATCCTTTCGGTGCGTTAAAATCATAGGTCATATTCCAGATTTGCCCGTTCGGAATCGGCGTTTCTTCCGGTCCTTCTTGGAGGTCGAATGTAGCCGTGACTGCTTCCCCACGGGCAACAGCCCGGTTCACATGTCCCCAAACTCCGGCGATGCTGAAATTGTACCCAATAATAGGAATGCCGGCTTTCCCTACGTTGCGGACGATCTGCTTTAAGTGCTCGATCTGAGCCTTTTTAGTTGGGCCATCCATAAGAATATCGTACCAATCGGCGGGACTGAAGTTTTCGATGGCTTCGAATACCAAACCTTCATCATTCATGGACTTCTTTAATCCGACCAGATTTTCATAGGACCATACATCTTCATTCGGTCTCGCTATTCCCATATTGCGGTCTTTGTCCGTAGAAGGCAAGCCTTCGACACCATTGTAATAGTCGACCAAATGAGCAACGATATGGGTACATCCGGCTTGCTTGGCAAAACGGAAATTATCTTTCGTCAATCTGTCGCGATATAATCCAAGACCTAGCTTCATGACAGCATCTCCCTGTATTTTAAAAATGCACTCGTTCTGGCTCCTCTTTTAAACAACCTCTTATAGGATCCCAAAAGTTTTAAAGGCTTCTGTACATAGCATACCGTCCTGTAAGGCCTTTCTTACCAAATTCTCGCCTTCAACCTTCTCCAGCGACTTCTTAATTACTTCCTCCTCGACAGCTTGAGGAACGAAGACAATGCCGTCGATATCCGCAAATACGTAATCGCCAGGGTGAATTCGAACTCCATCGATTTCTATCGGCTGTTGATAGTAAATAAGATCCACTCTCCCCTTCGAATCCGTAGGCACTTGTCCTCTCGCAGCTAAAGGAAATTTCATTTCCATGATTTTGGCCGTATCACGGTTCAGGCCATCAACAATGGCCCCTCTTCCTCCGCGCGCACGGCAAGCCGTAGAGATTAACTCCCCCCAGAAAGCAGCTTCGTCTGGAGCCCCGGTGGAAACGATAAACACTTCACCTTGAGAAACGGCGTCAATGGCTTCCATTTGCAACTTATAAGGTTCTGCTGGAATTGAAAATACTTTTGTAGCCTGAGCGGTAAAAGAGCGGCCGCTGATTTTTAGGCTTGGATCAATCAGGCGGAGTCCTGCGCCGAAGGTTTGATTGCGGTAACCAAGATCATCCAAAATATCACCAATAACCGCTGAATACAATTTTTGCTCCAAGAAATCGAAATCGTATCCTGCGATTGTATTTGCTCTTGTTTTGTCCATGTTCTAATCTCCTTGTATTTTCAATATTGAAATCTATAATGTGAAATTTCAGATTTACTAAAAAATAGAAAGGGAACTGTTTACAAGGCCCCTCCATTTTCTTGCAAGCGAGCAATCATACTGATCTTACTATTCATAATGTGTTCTTCAAGCTTCCCGCAGGCTTCAAGCAAATCGTACCGTTTTAATGCCTGCACAAACGCCATGTGTTCATCGTGACCGGACAATGACCTCTCATAGCTTTGGAAGAAGTAGATCCTTGCTGCATGCAGAAAACTGTTTATTGACCTATATTGTTCCAGCATTCGCTGATTGTCCACTGCTTGAACAATCTCGTTATGGAACCTAACGTCAAGTTCAAGAAAGCTCTCAAATGGAAACGGCTTAACAGATAATGTCCGATTAAACTTTTCAAGGATATCTTCAAGCGCTGCAACAAGTTCTTGTGCTCTCAGTTCTGTCAGATGTGACACACACCACTGCTCGATCATTAAGCGCATTTCAGAAACTTCTTCGATGTCCGAAATCTTTAAGTTCGTAACAAATGTCCCCGACCGCGGCTTTACTTCCATTAAACCCTCTTGAACTAAACGGTTAACGGCATCCTTCAGTGGCGTACGGCTTATGTTCATTTTCTGCGATAGATCATTCAGGTCCAACCTTTGCCCGCCAATAAATTCTCGGTTTAAAATCATTTTTTTAAGCAATTGATACACTTTCTCCGAAAGCTCGGTGTGCTCTAATTCATACACATTCCCTCCCCCTTTCTTATCCAATTCAACTTCCTCCAACTGAAATTTCAGATTTAAGATTAATAGTACACTCTTCACTACACAAATTCAAGTACGCTTGGATATTTTCTATCAATTATTCTGCATACTTATTGTAAAAAAGACGCTCACCCTGAGTGTGAACGCCATTGGACCAAATTGGTTTCAATCGTTATTGGCGACATGGATGCTTAATTAAGCATCAGCAGCACAACGAAAACCTGTATTTCCCGCACAACTATCTACGGAGATCGCAACGAAGAATCTGTTCGTATTGCTCTGCAAGACTCATTAAAGTATTTTCCTCACAACATGGGACCTTACATGATCATCACAATTTCTGAATATCAAACGACTAAAATTGTAGGCACCGTTATTCCAAACATGGAAATCATGAAAACCATCCTTAATCAGAATTTGATAAAAATGATTAAGATGATTCCCCGATTGGTGTATAAGCCCATCTATCGATTTTATATAGCTGCCAATTGCCACTTCGTCTGCATCGCCGGAGGTGGTATATAGTAAATGAAGATTATGGACGCATGATGTGAGACTGGCTCCAAGAGTTTTGCCATCACTCGACGTAGGAGCGTTTGAAAAAGCTCCGACATAATCGAACAAATCTATCATGCCTGGCGTGATCACAGTCTTATCCAACCCGTTGTTCCAGGGACTCTCTGTGCCAGTGATTCGCGTCGAATCATGTCGGTAACCGCCGAGAATCAGATTCAAGGCTTGCATTCCCCCCATCGAAAGCCCGGCGATCGCTCTGCGCGTGCGGTTATATATGATTCCCTCATGTGAAGTGTCTGATATATCTGCGTAGGTTTTGTAGTTTGATTCTATAAATGGAATCAGATCGTATCTCAACTCATAATCGAAGTAATAGAATCCCAGCATATTGGTTCCTTCGGAATTGAAGGAGCTATCCGTCCAGTCGTACGCGCTTCTTCCGTTGGGAAATACGACGATCAGCGGATCGATATCGCCGTTTACAATAAGATTGTCAAATATATTGCAAATGATAAATCGTCCGTCAGCCTTACCGTTACTGCTTAACCATTCATATTGATCCCCACCTACTCCATGAAGCAAATACAATACATTATATCTAACAGTGGTGTCATTTGGGTCATAACCCGCAGGCAAGTAGACGTTGCATTTCTTCAATATGGGATCTCCTGCAACGGTTTCTCTTCCTGCTTCGCTTGTATCTATGCCCCTATCTGTTACAAGCTGTCGAGACAAATGAATATAGTTGCCTACCTTATAGGATACCTCCTGAACCGTACCTTGAGGCATTTCATTAACTGACCTAAGATATTCGGCTGGCACTGACGTCACATTCATGCTTTTCATGGCTCATTATTGTCCCTTCGGATATATTTTTTCAACAACCTTAATTAATTTTCTTTCTCACAAACATCCTCCTCTTTCTTGCAATCGCTTACAATATTATGTAATTTCATTTTACAACTTAGGTAATTGGCTTCACATACTCAAAGTAAAGAATAATCCCCCCTCAATTATGAAGTAGAATGTATTAAAAATTAGTACGATTGCCATGAAAAACCGTCAGGGAACCCTGACGGTCCTTTTGCATGCAAACCCATACATTTTGAGCACGGGGAGCGAGGGATGTGGGGCCTACCGCAAAGTGCCTTTCCCCCCTCTTCTATTCTACAAGATGGCTCCATTATTCGGTTTTCGCCAGGGGTCATCTTTTTTATTGTCCATGGATAACGATTGCTACTTCGATAGAATGAGTTCAAAGCGCCCAAAGTAAGCATTAACCACATTGGCAACTTCGATTTCGATGAGCTATCGTGATTACCAATGTTGTATATTCTGCAACAATTCACATGCCAAAAGGCGATTTTGCTAGTAAAAGTTGTAGTTTGTACAACAATTCGAACCCATTTGTCGCAAAATCTCCTGTTTGGGGCTAAATTGTTGTACATTATGCAACATCGAAGGGATATGAGGTNGTTGTAGTTTGTACAACAATTCGAACCCATTTGTCGCAAAATCTCCTGTTTGGGGCTAAATTGTTGTACATTATGCAACATCGAAGGGATATGAGGTGGATTCTAGGCAGAATTGTTGCACTTTATATAACTTCATTCGATTAAGAATGTGGATTCTACAAAAAATACAGCAATTCTAACCAAAAGTAGCTCTACCTCCTCTAAAAAGGGGGAATTACTGCAAAATAAGGTATCTATGTTCACAAGCATAGTGGATATAAGCTGCTAATCTAGGTTGACGGGGAACTAGGAGCCTCTATTTCGGCGAAAATGCCGATATGGGGCTGGTACACGGAACGTAGCGGCGCTATTTTGGTGTTTTCACAGCTTTTACAGCACGAATACAGGAAATAGCGGCCCATAGTTCCGCGAAAACGGGAAATAAGCGGTTTTGAGCAAAATAAGGTCCTTACGTTCCGCGAGCATAGTGTAGTGCCGGGTAGAACAGATAACTACAATTGATACACCGCAATAAAGCCAGCAGTTACGCGAAGTGTAATAAAACTTATACTTTGCTTATCTACTAAATAAAAAGAAATCGTCCCAAAAGTTCATAAATTGACCTTAGGGACGGCCGCTGGCAAAAGCACCGATCGGTGAACGGTGTGCATTGAATACGAAATTGGAGAGTTCCGGAAAAACCACTTACCCGATTACACGCCAGAATGCTTTTTTAGGCTGAAAATCCCCATCGAACAGAAACGGCCAATTCTTTCGGCCGCGAACAGGGAAGTTGTCCAACCAGGTAAAGTTGTCAGCAGCTCCCCAGAACGTTACCGACGTAATGACATCCCGATATTCCTTAAAAAGCCCGAAGATTTCCTCGTACCGCTGCTGTTGCAGCTCAACCATTTGCTCGGTGGGCGCCGTCAGATCGGTCTGTCTGTCGTCAAATTGGAACATGGAAAGATCCAACTCGGTTATGTGAAGCTCTAGATCGAGGGATGCGTAAAGCTCGATCGCTTGCCGGATTTCATCCAGGGAAGGACCATGGATGTTCCAATGTCCCTGCATGCCGATTCCGTGGATCGGAACCCCCTTCTCCTTCAAGGAACGGACGAGATTATAAATCTTATCCCGCTTGACCGGCTCTGTCTCGTTGTAGTCGTTATAGAACAGAATCGCATTCGGATCGGCTTCATGTGCTGCCTCGAAGGCATGGCTGATATAATCCTCACCGACAATCTCCAGCCATTTGGTACTTCGCATCACCAGTTCCGTCTTGTCTTCGATCGCCTCATTAACCACATCCCACGCATAAACCTTCCCCTTGTAACGACTGGCTACCGTACGGATATGGTCCTGCATCCGTAAGAGAACCAGTTCTCTGCTGGCAGGACCGCCGGAAGGGCTTTCAAACACCCAATCGGAGGTTTGATTATGCCAGACCATCGTATGCCCCCGGACGGCAATCCCGTTCTGCAAAGCAAAATCCATTATTTCATCCGCCGCCTCAAATGTATACTGCTCTTCCTCAGGATGGATCTCCTCGAACTTCATCTGGTTCTCCGCGGTAATGCTGTTATAATGCCGGGCGATGAAATCCCCCTCGGATCGGATGGTCTTCGTGCTAACGGCGGCCCCGATTCTGAATATTCCATTAAAAGCCTCGTGCAAATTCGGTACCTTGTTGTTCATGGATTGGCAAGCCTCCTCATCATATCCTGTTTAAACAGGCGTTCTATGTTATATGATATAGAATCTGAATACACTTACCATTCACAGATTAAAGGTCTCTCCCCCCCATTCTTGAAAAGCATTAAAAATTGGATGCATTGTTTCCAGTTACACTCATATTAGAAAAACGGCTTTCGCGGTCTTCGGGTGAGAGTTTTTATAAATGTTGATGCAAAGTAAGCTACAACACGCGAGACGCATATGCTTTTGCTTTTGCTTGTCCGTGTGTTGTTGCACTTTTTGCAACATTTGGCAAGTTAATCCGCTATTTTCACGCGATTGTTGCAAAAAATACAAAAAATACAACAATTCTGATCCAAAGTGGTCCATTAGAGTGAGCTAAGGCTAAATTGTTGTACAACATACAACATCCTGAGCTTTTCAAGAAAAAATCAAAGAAATTGTTGCACGTTAGACAACTTGTAAATCTAATTTCCTTATTTCTCTCAAAAATCAAAACCAGATGACAAAAATCAAAATAGAGAAAAATCAAACACAGAAAACCAAACACAGAAAAACCAAACACATAAAAACCAAACACATAAAACCTAAGTCACTAACGAAGCATCATGTCACTATCCTTATTTCACTCAGCATTAGCAAAATCCATAGCTATCCATGCAAAATAAGGAGTAAGCTCGAGTCCCCCCCTGACCAAATAAATTAACTTTCTTAAATAAAATATTTTGCAAACATTGTTTGTTTTTATTAAAATCTACAGGCTAAAAAATAGCAGCATGCTTCGGAAATGAATTTTTCGGAGCATGCGGCATGTACTTCATGACCTGATAAACGGATAATTTACTTAAAGTTAAGCAAAATTACAATAGGATTTTTTGAAAGAAGCACTACCTTGTGCGCTAGCAACTGGTGACGACAGATCTGACGACCTTGCGCACAATTTTTGTGCGCTAGCGCCCGGTGGCGGCGGATCCGACGACCTTGCGCACAATTTTTGTGCGCTAGCGTCCGGTCGCTACGGATCCGACGACCTTGCGCACAATTTTTGTGCGCTAGCGTCCGGTGGCAACGGATCTGACGACCTTGCGCACAATTTTTGTGCGCTAGCGTCCGGTCGCTACGGATCCGACGACCTTGCGCACAATTTTTGTGCGCTAGCATCCGGTCGCGACGGATCCGACGACCTTGCGCACAATTTTTGTGCGCTAGCGTTCGGTGGCGACAGATCTGACGACCTTGCGCACAATTTTTGTGCGCTCCAAGGATAAACGACTCCGTCGTCCTTCTAGGACGACCGCGCTGCCCTGAAAATTAAAAATTTTCATTCATCAGTGGTGCCGTAACGCGGCATGGAAGTCTTATCTACGCAAATAGACGTGTATCTCTTAGAAAAGAAATACACATCGAGAGCCTCTCCTTTATGATTAGCTTCCTGAATGCGGTTACAATTCACAGACTGTAGGATTCACTCCCAGTTCCTTTAGGCTTTGCTTAATTGTCTATACGCGGCGGGCTTATCGGACACACGTTTTTCAAACTCTTTGAGGAAATGATGATAGTTAACATATCCGATCTGCTCCGCGATCACGCGAATCGTTTCATCCGATTCACACAGCATTCGCTTCGCCTCATGAATGCGCAGGTCATGAATATACTCAATCATGCCTACGCCGCACCTCTTCATGAACGCTTGGCCTAAGTAAACCGGGTTCATAAAGAACCGTTCTCCGATATCTTTAATCGTTAGCGTTTCCCGATAATGTTCTTGGATATAACGCTCAATAACCCGAAGGGGATGGCCCGAGAATTTGTCTTTATGCTGCTTCAACTGGCTCAAATACTGCTGCATATATACCTGCAGGGATTCCTCCACTTCTTTTAAGGAACGATGCTCCCTTCTCAAAAAATCGCGAACACGAGGCAGTGCCTCTGAATCGATGCCCATCTCCCGCATGACGGCAGCGCTCTTCAGAACAATGCGGATGACCAACAAATGGACGACTTCCCGAGCCATTTTGTTAGCAGACAGCATCACAAACATTTGTTTAATCAGCTCCCCAACCCGTTTCTCCTGGAGCGCCTCGATCGCAATGTGAATGTCGTCTACGATAGAAACCGCATTGAGATCATAGCTAATTTGCCTGTGATGAATCGTTTCGTAATCGAGTGGACCACCTGATACATGAAAGAAATGATGCACTGATGCCTCTAGAGCACCTGCATACGAATCTGCAATATGACGGAGGGAGTCAACCCGTGGTCCTATCGAAAGACAGCATTCGAAACCCCGCTGACGAAGATCTTCATATACATGTTGAGCCCACTCCTTGATATCAGGGACAGACGGCACCACAAGTCCGTCCTGACTCCCAAATAAATCAATGGGATAGACTTTCTGCGACTGTAAGTACCTCGCATCCAGTTCCTGCTCTGTGTCGCTCAGCCATTCGAAATGGATATACCTCCAGCCCTGATCTCCTAGTACCAAAGGATCCAGAATCTCTCCTACGTTCTCGTCCGTTGCCGAAATTTCTCCCCGAAGTATCTGAGCAAGCATAGTCGGTACAAGACGATTAGCAACAAGGTCATTTCGTACCTTTTGCTGTTCTCGGTGCTGCAGCTCCTGAATAACAAGTTGAATGATAGCATCCCATTCCCTATCCAAAGCCGGTTTAAGCAAATAATGCTTAACCCCGTACCTCAGGGCAGATCGAGCGTACTCGAAATCGTTGTAGCCGCTTAAAATAATGAATACCGGATCACTGCCTGCCTTTTGCACCCTTTCAATCAATTCTAAACCGTCAATCACCGGCATCCGAATATCTGTTACCACGAGATCGGGCTTGCAGGCTTCAATACAGGCCAATGCTTCTTCGCCATTCTCGCACATTCCCACAATTTCAAAGCCAAGCTCTTCCCATTCCATCATGAGCCTTATCCCTTCCAAGGCGAAAGGCTCGTCATCAGCAAAAATAACTTTATACATGTCCAATAGCCTCCTCCTGGTTCTTGATGAGACTCAAAGGGATTTGAATCGTAACGCTTGTCTTTTCGAAGGGGATACTTTCAATATGGAAGAGAGAACGTTCTGCGTAAAACAGATTTAAGCGGCGGTACACATTGCGAAGTCCGATGTTCTTGCCGTTATCTTCTCCCTTAAATAGACTCTGAACAATCTCATCCAGCTTCGCACTGTTCATACCGATTCCGTTATCTTCAACCTTCATGAGCAAGTTCATTCCTGCTCGCTCTACAGATATTCGAATCCTGCGGTTCCCTTTAACCGATTGAAGACCATGCTTGCAAGAGTTCTCTACGAGCGATTGAATACTCATCTTTGGGATCCGATACGCGAGAACAGATTCGTCAATGGACAATTCATAGTGAAATCGATCTTGGAATCGGAATTTCTCGATCTGGAGGTACATTTCCGTAAAGCTTAACTCTTCTTCTACGGTTACCAAGTCCTCTTTCCAGCTTAGCAGCCTTCTCAGAATTTGGGACAAATTTTGTATGATTTCCGTCACATGCTCATAGCGATATTTCTTACAGACTACGAGAATCGCGTTTAACGTATTGAACAGGAAATGAGGATCTACCTGACTTTGCAAATAATTCAGCTCTGCCTGCACGCGTTCGAGTTCCAAATCTTTTTTTTGAATTTCGAGCTTGTACACGTCATTGATTAAATTGCGTATTTTCCCTGTCATCAGATTAAAGCTGCGAAGAAGATTGCCGATCTCATCTTTCCCTTCATACATCGTGATGGGTTCAAACCTCTCGTTCTTCACCAATTGCATATGTTTGGAGAGCTTTCTGACCCGGAAATTAAAGGAATGCATAATGATATAAATCAATATCGTCGGAATAATCGTAGAGATGAGAGTCAGCCATGTAAAAAAATGGATAATCCCTTTCCTCTCCTCCTCCATTCGACTTCCCTCCGGAATCCCGATTAGGCGCCAATTAAGCATATAACTGGCCGTACCGAGAGGACTGACGAAGCTCTTCCAAGGTAATCCTGCCAACTGATTATCCTTAGAGACAGGCAGGTTCAGCAGCAAAGGGTCAAAACCTTTAAACGTACCTGCTGATTCCAGAACAAGCCGATTTTCCTCATCCACGAGCTTGATTAGCAAGTAATTGCGTTCTTTATCAAATAGCTCCAGCAGCTTATCCATCCGAATATCTATGCGCAAATATTTGGGAAACTTCATGAGGTCAGGGAAATTGTCCAGCTTCCGAATGATGCTGACATACACCATTTTCTCCCCGGGATTCATGGGATTCGTATCCAAATTCGAGGTCACTGTCACCTTATCTTTGTTTACATTCATCTTTTGGTACCATTCGCTCTGTAAATCATTGGGCTTAAGCATAAAGTAACTTCCACCATTGGATAGTGTTGGGTTAGAGGTATACACGCTAATCCGAGATATGTAGGGATAAATATTCGGATACTGTCCCAATTTATCTCTGAGGTAGCTATCGTATTCTTCGTAATAGGCGACATTATCCGAGTACGAATATTCAAGCATTTCATTAAAGACACGGTCAGCGGATACGGCGTTGCCAATCACGACACTTTCGTTCACCATTTGCATGATTTCACTTCCGACCCGATTCAGGGAAATTCGCAAGTTGTCCATCTCTCTACGTTCCGTGTTTTTACTATCCTGCATGTAAAATAAACCGTTTATACACAAAATGGGAAGCAGCACACACATCAAGTAAATGATCAGAAACTTGAATTTCAGCGGAATATCATTAACTATACTTAACAGCTTCCATCTCCGGCTCATATGCGATCTCCTTGTCAGTTGTAGGTCAGCCCTTTTTGTAGGCAGAGGGTAACAGGCCGGTAAGTGCCTTGAACTTGGTTACGAATTGTTCGGAATCTGAGTAGCCGACACGATCGGCGACATCGGATATTTTCAGTTCTTCACGACGAAGTAATTTTTTGGCCTCGTCAATTCGTACGACATGTAAATATTCATTGAAGGTGAGGCCAACTTGTTTCTTGAATCTCTGGCCAAAGTAGGCCGAATTCAGCCGAAAATGCTCTGCAACATGCTGCAGCTGCAGCTTTTCCCTATAGTGCGATTTGACATAGTCTCCCGCTGCGGATACGACTTCATCTTGCCCTATGCCTTTCTTCTGGCCAATCCACTCTGCAGCTTGCAGGAATTCCCGCATGACCTTGCGTTCCAAGAGGCCAAGATCCGTTGGCACGTATGAAGCAAACCAATTCGGGGCCCACACATGCTCACCTCCGTATTGGGTAACAACCTTAAGAATTTCAAGCTTAATGTTGCCTAAATAAGCACTCACCCAAGATCCGGAGACGGACTGCTTCGAAAGAGCGATGAATAAGTCGTGCACGTGGGCTCGCACCGTTTCTGGACACCCACTCCCGACGGCAGCTAGGATGGATTCCGTCATTCCAACAAAGGCAGGCAGCGTCTCCGCTGACCACTCTCCTTGATAGATGTAAATCCCTTCAGTTCCAGAAGGGAACTTGCACATTTCGGCCAAAAGTCCCTCACGGAATGCTTCTTTTAACGCATGCGGTCCCTTGTGTTCGCCGCTTACCGAAAACGAGAGCGCACTGCCCCAGTTATTTCGGATACTGGCAATTAACTCTGTAATCATTGCGGGAGAAAGATCGTGCTCCTCTGGCCCCGAGACCAGCAAGAATCCATGTCGTTCTTTGCCTACGCCAAATGGAAGCAAAGTCGCTTGAGGAAGCCTGATCCTATCCACAATAACCTGTATCAGGTCCGATTGGATATGAGCCTGAACGTCAGGTTCAAGTAAGATGCAGCGGAAGCTGGAACATTCATGAAGATCCAACAAAGCGTTCGCCTGCTCAATCCATTTCTGCCTGATTTCTCCCTGCAATAACCTTGAAATCGTTTCCAATCGTAAGCGTTCCAAGGCAGCGCTTTCGTACTGGCTGTGAACTTCACGCTCCCGGATCGTATTCGCGACCGCTTCCACCGCAGCTACAAGCTCCGCTTCAATCAAAGGCTTCGTCAAATAATTAGCCACACCATGTCGCATAGCTCTTTTGGCATATTCGAAATCTGCGTATCCGCTCAAAATAATAAATTTCATTTCAGGATATAGGCAGGAAGCTTGTTCAATCAATTCCAAACCATCTATGACAGGCATTCGAACATCCGTTAGCACCAAATGAGGCAGGGTCGACGCCATCATGGCTAATGCGTCTTCGCCATCCGACGCTTCCCCGCATATTTCAAAGCCTAGCTTATTCCAATCAATCATTGACCGCAATCCCTCTAGCATGTAGGGCTCGTCATCAGCAAACATGACCCTTAACATGGGAAACACCACCCTTCAGGGAGTACATATAGCTATTATACAGGAAAGGATTGATTTGAATAAAGCAAAAACCGTCCCAGCTCCGAGCTGAAACGGAAAATGATTATCATCATGGTTTATTACTTCTTACTCTTTGACGCTTCCAAGGTTCATGCCGACGATAAAATACCTTTGCAGGAAAGGATACACGAATAGAATCGGAACCGCCGCCACAATCGTGATCGCCGAACGTATGGAAGAAGGCGTAACCATGGCCTTCGTTTGATTTGTGTTTGCCCCTGCCATCAGACCGGGATCGTTGTTGCTGCTCATCGTTGATCCAAGCAGCTTCATCATCTCATACTGAAGTGTACTCAGCTTCAAATCAGACGAAGCATACAGGAACGTATCGAACCAGGCATTCCAAGAGCCAACTGCAATAAACAAGGCGATGGTCGCTAGTACAGGCGTACACAGCGGGAATATGATGCGTATAAATATGGTGAAATCACCGGCTCCGTCCATTTTCGCAGACTCAACCAAGCCAGATGGAAGCGTTCGAATATACGTCCGAATGACAATGAGATTAAACGCATTCACCATTCCTGGGAGCACATACACCCAGAAGTTATTCAGAAGCCCCAGGCTTTTGATCAGAAAGTAATTAGGAATAAGTCCTGCATTAAAATACATCGTCAACACAAAAATTAAACCGATGATTTTACGAAAAATATAGTGGGGCTGTGCTAGTGTATACGCTAACATGGTGGTAAGGAATACACCTATCACCGTCGCTGTAATCGTACGAGCGACTGAAATCCACGCTGCATGGTAAATCGTACCTGAAAGGAAAATCGCTTTATAATTTTGCAATGACCATGAACGAGGCCATATATAGATGCCTCCTCGAAGCGCATCATTGCCCTCATTGAATGAAATCGTTAGTGTATGAAGGAACGGATATAAGGTTACTATAGCAAGAACGAGCATGAAGATGCCGTTAATCGTATGGAACAGAATCGGCTCCATCCGAATTCTGCGCGCAGTCATTGTTCCCATCGTCATCTCTCCTTTATATCAACCGCTCTTCACCTAAGCGTTTGGCGGTAGAATTTGCAATTAGAATAAGGATTATGCTTACAACTGTTTTGAAAATACCTGCCGCAGTGGCCAGCGAATAGTTGCCTTGAGCAATCCCGTACTTTAGAACGAAAATATCAATCGTTTGCGACCAGTCGACGATCAATCCATTGCCGAGCAGGTACTGAATTTCAAAGCCTGCATCCAGAATATGTCCGATGTTCATGATTAATAGAATGATAAATGTCGACTTGATCCCAGGCAGTGTGACGTACAGGATCTTCTGGTAACGGTTTGCACCGTCGATTCCGGCAGACTCATACAGCGACGGATCAATCGAGGTGATAGCTGCAAGGTAAATGATGGTATTCCATCCCACCTCTTTCCATACATTAGACAAGCCCACAATCCCCCAAAAATACTTGCCTTGACTAAGCCACATCACAGGTTCCTTAATGAAGTGCAGCTTCATCAACAGCTGATTAACGATACCATCATCAACGGATAGGGAAGTCGCTACAATACCCGCAGCTATGATCCACGACAGAAAATGAGGCAGATAAGAAATCGTTTGGATGGACCGTTTCCAGAAACGAACTTTAATTTCATTCAGTAAAAGAGCTAAAATAATGGCTGTTGCAAAACTAAGAACCAAATTGATCATACTCATGGCAAGCGTGTTGCGAAGCACTGTCAAGAACGTATCATCTTGAAAGAGAAATTTAAACTGCTTCAACCCCACCCACTGCTGTTTGGAAAATTTCAAAGCCGGACGATAATTCTGGAACGCCATCAACCAGCCCCAAATCGGTACATAATTGAAAATCAGAATATAAATCACGATGGGAAACGACATCAGCATTAACTGCTTCTGATTTTTGAACGTCTTCCAACTTAAAGCGACGCCGATTTCCGGATCAATTTTTTGCTTATTCTTTGGTCTTTTGGACAGTATGGTCTCGGCCATCGACATTCCCTCCTAGGAAGTAAAGCGGAGAAGACCCTGAGTCTCCCCCACTCTACTGAATGTTCTATTCTCTTATTTGCTGCTCCAATTCTTAATACGCCAGTTAATTTGTTCATTGATACGATCTTCGATGGCTTTGAAATTGCTTTTGGAAATCTGATCCACATATTCCTTCCATACACCATCAAAGTCATCCGGTTTGACCATAATAGCTTTCGGCAAATATTTTACGGCAAGGTCTTCCATCTTCTGATTGGCCACTTTGGCTGGTGAACCATCCACCAGATCAATACTCCACGCTGGGTAGTATATGGGATTTTCCACTGGTGATTTGAAGAACTCTGCCCATGTCTTATGGTTGTATGCCTTCAGCACTTCCTGATCCTGCGGCTTCAAGCTGTCGAAGAATTCCTGTGGCTGTGATCCCGCATCAGTTGCATTTCCGTCACTATACGACCCTTGCATCTTAGGCAGGCCACCCAAGAACGCATCCGCTTTATTCGCTAGCTTCCATGTATTATCGTCTGCTTTCGCACGCTGTTCAGGCGTACGGTAGAACTTACCATCCTTCACCTCATAATCCTCGCCTTGAATACCCCATTGGAGTGTCTTCTGCCAATCTTCGGTCATTAGTGTGTCAAGGAATTTGATGATTTGAACCGGATCCTTGGCTTTCGTCGAAATCCCGAATCCGCGGTTGATGTTCAAAACTGGACGGTCACGGTAGTGCTCTGTGGCGCCTGGATATAAGAGCGGGAACCCGACGTATGTGCTACCGAATTTACCTTGTGATCTCAAAGAATTTTCTCCATCGCCAAAGTTCCATTGCTGGTCGAACATCCCAATGACGCGGCCACTGGCAATTTTAGCTAAGTACTGATCGTAGTTCTGTACCAGCGCTTCCTTATCCATCAAGCCTTGCGCATTGATCTCATTCAGCTTCTTGTAATAGGTCTTGGCAATATCCTTGTCAGCAAAAATTTGCGCTTTCCCGTTATCGACGATAACACCACCGTCATTTGGGTAACCAGCTAAATGCTCTGGCGGATTAAGCAGCGGGAATTTTCTCCAGTCGAAGCTCAACGTCTCGAACCCGATCATATCTGGATGTTTCGCTTTGTATTTCGCAATGATATCGAAATAATCGTCCAACGTCTTCGGAGTTGGATACCCCATTTCCTTCAGGACATCCTTTTGCAGGTAAAAGCCTGGTCCTCCATACGTAGTATCGTTAACTTGACCACTGAACACGCCGTAAGCCGGCAGAACATAAAGGTGACCGCTTGCAGGATCCTTAGCCTGATTCAACACGGCTGCATAGTGCTTCTTCAGATTCGGCGCGTACTTGTCAATCAGGTCCTCAAGGGGAATAAAAGCACCGGCCGCAATTAGTTTATCATCCCCGGTCATAATATCCGCATAATCACCGCCGGCAATCATAACGCCCATCTTCTGCTGCAGGTCACCGACCAGAAACTCCATTTTTAGGCTAACGCCAGTTTTATCTTTAATCATCTTGTAGATCTTGTTATCAGGAGTCGGCTGTTGACCAGGTCCACCAATGAACACAGATAATGTAACTGGCTTGATCGCGTCGTTTTTCGTTGCTGCTGAACTTGTCTGACTACCATTAGGTGAAGCGGAGCTATTCGCAGCATCACCATCCTTCGAGTTGCTGCAGGCTGATAGTGTCAGTCCTAATGCCAGAACAGGTACTAATGCAGCTAAAGCGTGCCGTTTTACTTGTTTAACCATTTTTCTAGTCCTCCCTTATTGTCTCCATGAAGATGCATAATCCTATAGGCCAAACACTTATTTACTTACACTATTTATTATACTTTTAAAGAATACGCTTACAATTCACAGAATATAGGTCTTACCCCTACGAATTACAGTCAGATAATCTAATGTTACACTAAATAAGTCAACCCATCTACTGGCTGTTTACTTCAAGCAAGGTTGTCCGTCTGCATCTAAACAAGGATCGGACTCACGCATTTTGAGCCTATTACTTTACCCGCTGGACTATATGTGCCTTCCCCATAATCGTCAGTCACGCCAGCAGCTTTCAAAGCTTCGATGTAAGGGAGCGCATATCCGTTAGCTTTGTCGTCCATACTAACATCAGTGTAGCTTGAAGCCTTCAAGTCTTTGTTGATATCTAGACCCATGATCAAAAACTGTCACTTTCGCGAATTGAGCACGGTTCATTTCAAGCATTTCTTCATTTGGTTTAATTCCTCCAAATATTGAGTTTATACTTACTAGTTATTTTGATGAAAAAATTCACGAAGCAAAATTCGGCTTCGTGAATTTTTAATAGGCTTTCGATTAATGTCCTTCTGTACCGCCAAACATAGCTTGTGAGTAAATTATGCCTAATCCGTATGCGCCGCCGTGTTCTTTCGCAATATCCGTAGTGGCTTTGTACGTTTCGGAACGAGCCCAGTCACGTTGCAACTCTAGCAAGTATTGCTCCCATGTGATTGGTGTTGCACCAGCTTGAATCATGNTCCGTAGTGGCTTTGTACGTTTCGGAACGAGCCCAGTCACGTTGCAACTCTAGCAAGTATTGCTCCCATGTGATTGGTGTTGCACCAGCTTGAATCATGCGCTTAACCGCCATATCGTGCGCTTCTTTCGATACACCGCCAGCAGTATCAGTTACGATGTACACTTCATATCCTTGATCGATCGCGGAGAGAACGGCTGACAAGTCACATACCTCTGTCCATAGACCCGAGACGACTAGTTTCTTTTTACCGTAACTGTTGACTTTATCTACCACTCTTTGATCTTCCCACGCATTCATCGTCGTACGGTCAATAGGTTGTTGATCAGGGAATACGGCTTGGATTTCCGGGAAAATCGGTCCACTGAACGACTTCGCAGCTACTGTCGTCAGAACAGTTGGAACATTGAAAGCTTTCGCTGCTTTGGCAAGTCCAGTCACGTTATTGCGCAATGTCGCGATGTCAATGGACGAAGTTCCAAAAGCCATTTGCGGCTGGTGATCGATCATGAGCAACGTATGGTTCGTCGGTGTTAACAATCTTGGAGATGGAACAGCTTTCGCATGAATGGCTGTTAATCTAACACATATTCACCAAATTCTTTGTAATATNATGTCAATGGACGAAGTTCCAAAAGCCATTTGCGGCTGGTGATCGATCATGAGCAACGTATGGTTCGTCGGTGTTAACAATCTTGGAGATGGAACAGCCTTTGCATGTATGGCAGTTGTACCTTGGCTAGTTGCAGCAGGCGTATCCGCTTTTGCAACCATCATAGATCCGAATGCGCTTGTCGATACGACGGCAGTTAAAAGTGCGAGTGTTGTTACTGTGCGTCCTGTAAGATATTTTTTCATGGTTATTAGCTCCTTTTTTTATAAAATAATTATCTCAAATTGATTATTCTCGAAATTAAGACATATGATATTAAGATATTTGCAAAAAGTATTTTTTTGAAAACACATTATGGTGCCTCAAACCTAATGAACTTACTTGTAATTATCTTTAACTTATCAATCTTAATTTTAAGAGATGCGACATTCAGATAGAATGTAGCTTCTAAAGACAATCTTAGTGCCTTTGTCTGCCTAGGCCTCCTTCACTTTAATTTACTATGTTTATTCGAAACAGTGTAAGGAATTTCGATTACTTTTATTATAATATATACTTACATTTAATTAGTCAATATATTTTTTTCAGTTAAAATATATGATTATTTTTACATCTAGATTTCCAATTCTCAATGGAAATTATTTCTGCAATACATTTTCAACAATGAAAATACGTTCATTGTATATGTGCAGACTAGAGAGATATATTTTTATAATTGTTAATACTTCCGTCGCTTCATCCAAATAAGCCTTGTCTCCAAATAACTCATAAAGCTGCAAATAATCATTATACAGGATCCAAATATTGTATATTTTACTTTTTGGCTGCTAGCCAGTTTGCTAACGTTTCAATTTCTTGCTTATTCAGTTTATCTTTGAAGGGTGGCATTGTGTTCCCATTAGTGATTTGGTTAATGATTTTTTCTTTGCTTAAACGCGCACCCACTTTTTGTAAATTGGGACCAATCATTCTCCCTTCTAACTCTACACCATGACAGGCTATACAATTTTGCTTGAAAATGGTTGCGGCCTCAAGCACAGCTGTGGTAGAAGGTGTTGTGACGCTTTTACCCGGATCGGGAATTGCATGATTCGCTTGGCCTACATTTTCAGGTGAGCTTGTTGGAACAGATGGCTCAGAAGGCTTGGAATCCGTTAGATTAGGGGAAGGCGTGATATTGGTACTGACATCCGATCTGCTAGTTGCCAAACCTTTCGTCTCATCCGTTTTTTCACATGCGGCTAACGATACAGTAATGGCAAGCGCTAACAGCAGAACTGGCGTCTTTTTAAACATAATCTGATAGTCTCCCTCTATTAAAATTTGATTTTCTCTTCAATTATTGATTAATGTCCTTCTTTACCGCCAAACATAGTTTGCGAGTAAATAACGCCTAATCCATATGCGCCGCCGTGTTCTTTGACAATATCCGTAGTGGCTTTGTACGTTTCGGAACGAGCCCAGTCACGTTGCAACTCTAGCAAGTATTGCTCCCATGTGATTGGTGTTGCACCAGCTTGANAGTGGCTTTGTACGTTTCGGAACGAGCCCAGTCACGTTGCAACTCTAGCAAGTATTGCTCCCATGTGATTGGTGTTGCACCAGCTTGAATCATGCGCTCAACTGCCATATCGTGCGCTTCTTTTGATACACCGCCAGCAGTATCAGTTACGATGTACACTTCATATCCTTGATCGATTGCGGAGAGAACCGCTGACAAGTCGCATACCTCTGTCCATAGACCCGAAACGACTAGTTTCTTTTTACCGTAACTGTTGACTTTATCTACCACTCTTTGATCTTCCCACGCGTTCATCGTCGTACGGTCAATCGGCTGTTGATCAGGGAATACGGCTTGGATTTCTGGGAAAATCGGTCCACTGAACGACTTTGCAGCTACTGTCGTCAGAACAGTTGGAACATTGAAAGCTTTCGCTGCTTTGGCAAGTCCAGTCACGTTATTGCGCAATGTCGCGATGTCAATGGACGAAGTTCCAAAAGCCATTTGCGGCTGGTGATCGATCATGAGCAACGTATGGTTCGTCGGTGTTAACAATCTTGGAGATGGAACAGCTTTCGCATGAATGGCTGTTTGAGCTTGGCTAGTCGCGGCAGAAGGTGTATTACCTTTTGATCCGTTCATAGAACCACATGCGCTTGTGGATACTACAGCAGTTAACAGTGCTAGTGTTGTTACTGTGCGTCCTGTAAGATATTTTTTCATTATTGTTAGCTCCTTTTCATTTTCTATGATATAATCTCAAATTAAAGTATCTTTATTTCAAGATATTGGACAACCTGTTAAAAACATAAAAGTAATCTCAGAAAACATTTTGTATTTTAACGTGAACAAACTTTGTCATCTCATAACACCTCACCTCTCAACAATTTTATTGATTCATTGTTCAGGAATTTAGTTTACATTTATCATAATATATACTTACATTAAGTTAGTCAATATATTTAAATTAGTTAGTTGCTATCCATGTATAATAGACCTGAAGATCGAGGCAAACAAAATTGTATCAGGCATACCGGTACTTTTGCGAAGTAAATACGGAATGAAACCATTTCAGATGATCTGAATTTCTACAGCGTTAAATAATCCTCGTTCATTTGAACTTTTGTGAGATAAATTTCTTGGATAAAGCCACCTCGTTTGAATCATCTTAATGATGAAGGTGTTATTAAATGAAAAAAATTGCAATTTCACGAATAGGTACATATTGAGTTCCTTGATAATTGATACTTTGAGGAAGACCGACCAAATCGCTAGCACCATAATAATTATCGCCCTTCAGTGTATCTCTGTTTTCATCAGCAAGGTGATAAGCAAATGGAACAACTTTGGCTTCTATTTTGTATTCAGAAAACTGTGCCGATACTGCGAAAAAATACCGTCTTTACGGAGCTGTCTCACGTTCATCATAACTTACAAAAAAGTACCTAAGACTCATAAAAAAAAGCATATGTCCGTTATTCTCTTTGGGCCAGTCTTTTAATACTAAGGAAGGTTTTTAACAACAAAATACGGCAGCCGTGGACGAATAAAAGGAGTCCCTTACTGACGCTATGCCCATATGTCAGTCCTCCTTCATCAAGAATATTCTCATTCTTGGATCTAAGTTAAGTAGTGAAACTGTCGCTCACTCTCGAAGTCTGCTTTGTATTTAATCGGCTTTTCCGGCACCCTTTTCTCAAATTCCCTCAGGAAATGATGATAATGCACATAACCGATATCCTCTGCAATGGAACGAATCGTATCTTCAGAAAACTGGAGTCTTCTCTTGGCTTCATCGATCCGCAAGTCGTGAATACATTCGATGATGCCGATACCGTTTTTCTTCATAAAAGCCAGTCCCTGTAAAATTCGAAATGTTTCCTGCTCCTGCAGCCTTTCCGCGGCAGCCAACATTTTTTCTCAACTGTAGTCATGGCTTGTAAATCGTAGCTAATCGCCATCTCGTTCACGTTCTCATAATTGACTAGATCAATGTCAGAGTGGAAAAAGTGGTAAACCGAAACCTCCACCGCTCCCGAATAGGAACTGGCTATATCCCGGATAAATTCTACGGGTGGACCGATAGACACGCTGAAATTCGTCCCACGCTTTCGAAGCTCGCTGCAGACTTTCTCTGCTAACTCTCGTGCCAATTCAGCCCTCTTGGTAATGCGAATGATGCTGACGTAAACCATTCTCTGCTGTGGGTTCATGGGGTATGACTACAAAATAAGAAATAAAGGCTTTTCCCTTATAAAATGAACGGGAAGGCCGGGGAACTCTTCCTGGAGTCGTTCCGCCAATTCCTTCATGCCGGGCTCTTCGCTTTCCGCGTGACCCAATGCAATGTATGCCTTGTTCTTGCCTTGATGAACAGCGTCGCGAATATATTCCGGCGTTTCCCATTCCGGCCCTTCTCCGGCGATAACCAGGTCAAGATTGTAATCATTCAGCAATGGGAGCACCAAGGCTGCCCCCCCTCTGCACCCTGCCAATAGTCCAATACGGGTGCAAGTCATCTCTATTTCCCCCACAACGCGCACGAATGGAATTTGAAGCTTTTCCTTCAAGTATTGCACCGTTCGTTCAAGGGTCATGCTAGGAATTTGCACAACCGTTGCGGCGGGCAAATGCTCTTCAACGTAGGGCACCCAGCCCAGTGCGTTTATTAACCCCATCATAATACCGTCCGTTTTGTAACGGTGAATATGATCGTGATAACGATATATGGCGATTCCGGTACGATCAAGCAATTCGCGCTTTTCGTTGATAACCGGATCATCATGCGTCCCCAACATATCCTCCTGGTGGCGGTAAAACGTCCCTTCGTGTGAAATGATCAAGTTGGCTCCTAAAGCCGCAGCCTGCTCGATCACAGCCTGCGTGGCCAAAAAAACAACGACAATTCCCGTTACTTCCGTTTGGGCAGATCCGACTCTCAATGAATCCACAGTGGGCTCGTTTACTGGAGCCTGCTCTAACAATCGATCAATAATCTGTCCAATTGTAATCGTCATCCAAACCATCCTTTATATAAAGTCATATGCACGAACAAATAAGCGCGGAATACGCGCTTACAGCGAGAGCTATACGAGCCAAAGCTCGCCTACTGAGTCCGAGAAGCCGGAAATCGACTTCTCGGCAGACTGTCTCGCGCTCCCATTATAAATAAAAGACGGGACTCTAGACAGCACCGGTAACAACGTCATCTCGTTTGTCCCGTCTTCCATATTTTAATTTATGATGCGGCCGTTCTCATCAGGGATGCCTGATTTGCGGAAAAAGTAGGAATTGATCTGGTCTCGCCACTCCTTCGAATGTGCCGCTTGCTCACGCAGTCGGCTCCTCACATCTTCGAAGCGTTCTGGATCTATTTTTCCCTCTATCGAACTCCAGATCTGGGCCAATTCCTCCGCCTGAAGAACGCCGTCAAAGTGGGTATCGTAGATGTGCTGGATGACCGTCTTACCCGTCTTCAGTTTGTGTGTATATGGAACGTGATGGAAAAAGAGAAGCAATTCATCCGGACAAAACTCCCTCGACTCGTACCATTCCGATCGCGGCGCAAAGTATTGGGATGTGTACCCTGTTCCCGATTTAATGGTTCGATCTACGCCGATGCCGTGGCAGTCGGCAAAATGGTACGTACCCCATCTCGAATATTCGTAACCGTCTACGTTCGGACCATAATGGTGCCCCGGATTAACCATCCACCCTACGCCAAGGGGAGCTGTGTAATTCTCATAGATTCTCCACGAATCGAGTAGCATCTTCGACACAATGCGTACTACATCGGGGTCTGAACCGAATGTCATGTAGATCCATTCTAGCGTGATCTGCTCAGCTGATAGCTGCGGATTCCAAGCAAGCCTACCAAAACCATATAAATTGGCTTGTGCAAGCATGTGTCCAGTCCAATTCGGGTTGTCTCCGATATTCGATACCGCCGCAATGCCCCCAAGCCGTCTCCCGAATAACTGACCGCTTGCCACTTGCGCAACCGTACTTCCACTCCCATGAGCAAACGTATCGAAATCGAGAACCTCTTTCCACTGGGGGATCAGGTAGCACAGATGCCTCTGCTGGCCCGTGTACTCTTGCGTAATCTGCAGCTCAAGCACCTGATTCGTCGCGGACAGCGCTCCGAGAAGCGGAGAGAGCGGCTCGCGGACCTGGAAATCCATGGGTCCGTTCTTAATCTGCAGAATGACGTTATCGCGAAACTTTCCATCAAGTGGTGTAAAATGATCGAACGCCGCTCTCGCCCGGTCGGTCTTGCTATCGCGCCAATCCTGTTGACAATTGTATACGAAGCAGCGCCAAATGACCATCCCGCCGAAGGGCTGAAGCACTTCCGCCAGCATATTCGCACCATCGGCATGGTCACGCCCATAGGTGAATGGCCCGGGTCGCCCCTCGGAATCTGCCTTTACCAGGAAGCCGCCAAAGTCCGGGATATCCCGGTAAATCTCCTCAGCTTTCTCCTTCCACCACTGCCTGACGCTTTCATCAAGCGGATCTGCGCTGGTCAGGCCTCCAAGCTGCATCGGACTGGCGTAGTTGATGCTTAGGAACGTTGAGATTCCATAGCGCCGGAATACACCGGCGACCCGGGCGACATCCGACAGCAGCTTATCCGTAATCAACAAGGATTCTACAGAGTGTACGTTCACATTGTTAATCGAAATGGCATTGATCCCCACCGATGCCAGCAAACGGGCATAATCACGGATTCGGGACATATCTCGAACAATCTCGTTATTTTGGTAGAATATGGATTTTCCCGCATAACCGCGTTCAATCGAACCGTCCATATTATCCCATTGGTTTAGCATCCGCAATCCGTTCGAAGGCGTTTCCGTTATCGCAAGATCAGCCAAACTCTCGCCGCATTGCATCAACCGCAGTAGATGGAAAACCGCGTACAAGGCTCCTTTGGCCGAATGTCCGGCAACCACAAGCCTTGATTGTCCATCCATCGATACGTTTCTGATCGCGTAACCATCCTCGGATCCATCCTGCCAACTTAGCTCCGCATCAAGATCCTGTAACTGCCCGCGAACGCCGATTAGAATGCAGGCGCTCCCGTTGGAAGCCGTGGAACGGAGGGGCCTCACTCCAAGCATGGCATCGAGACCATCCATCAACTCGGCGACCGCAGTCTGAAGCACCTCTGATAGAGGACCGGGAACTACAAGCTCCCGTGCCCACCCCCGGTATTCCTCTATCCTCTTATCATCGTTTATCGGCGCATTGCGCAACCAGCAGGCATATGCGTTCGTGCTGTGATTCATCGTGATACCTCCGCTAGTTTATGTTCATTCAGGTAAACGACCTCTCAAATCGGAACCAACCGAAATCGAAATGGCTTCCCGGTAAAAATAGGAAGGTTACCTTTTGGAGGCCTGTTATTTTTTCCAATTCAAACACCCGCTCTTCGTAACCCTCGGACTGTGCAAACTCGATGAGTTGGTCTCCCTCACCTTCCGGATTAGCGAAACGAATATGAATGGTATTGTTATCAAGAAGCGATCGGCCACAGACGACAAGCTTCGTTGCCCCTAGGCTTGTAAAATCCATTTGGTCGAATTCCAAGGAGACATTATTTCCTATCCCTTCAACGCTGGCTTCCGAGATCGTAAACGTATCGCCATAAATGCGGTCGCATTCCGTGGCGTCATTCCTCTCGAAGGCTCTGTTCATCTTTTGGAACGAAAAGCCCTTGATGTGCACCTTCTTCTGAAGGACGAAGCAAATGGAAGTGATCCCGCAAAGACGCTTGGATAACCGATAGGTTTCTTCTTGATACACATTCCACTTGGACGGTTTCTGATAAATGACATCCGCCAGGAGTACACTGCCCTCATCATCTGGCATACCTTCCCAAATTTGCAGGGAATACTCTTCACTGGACAAGGCGAAAATCGGAATTGTAATCAAATCGGACCCTTGCGTTCCGAAATCAATATCACGGAACCCGACTTCAGTTTCACCGTCCCGGCTAGTAGCTACGCCTCTCTCGTTTCCGTTTCCAACCTCCCCTTTACTGTAATCAAAAAGGCCGGCAGAGATAAATCCATAAGGATCCTTATAAGCGGTGCCGAGTCCCGTTGATTTAAATTCCAACTGGGAGATGAGCTTCGTCTTGTTCGTACCGTTCTTACTCATACAACGAACCCGGAAATCGCCATCGCCCAACGCGGTGAATCTCGCTTCATGACCGAATGCTTCCACTTTCGCAAGGCCCGTGGCAATTCCCGTATCGTTAACTACACTCCACTCCACCTCTTGATAGGAAGTATCAGCGGGGTAAAGGTGGGCTCGTACCGTCATCTCTTTTCTCGATTCGTCGAACATTTGACCGGACGGGCTTACGATTTCAATCTTGCGTAAAGGGATTTCGTCTACGGTTCCCATTACCGGTGGCAGCTCTTGATTCTTGGTATAGGCGGAAACCCCAGATAAGGATCTTTCTTCCCTTACTGGAAGACCATCAAATTCCACCGTCTGACTCTCCAAACCGATGGAAGAAACCACAACTCGAATCTTGCCGGGCACCAGGGTAGCCCCGATAATCGCCATAAGTTTGCCGCTAAATAGTCTTCTGCTAGTCCCTTTATACGGATCATAGTCCGTACTGTCGCCATTATCCAAACCAAGCAAGCGGCCTGCCCCCGCCACCTCGACACGAACCCGATTGCTTGCATTCTCCACCGGATTGCCATCCGCATCTTCCATGTTGATCTCCAGGAAGATCAAGTCCGTACCATCGGCCATCAGGCTCTCTTTATCCGGCAGCAGACAAATCTTCTTCGCATCCCCGAAGGACCTTCTTATATCTGTCGCAATGACATGGCCCGTTTCATCATAGGCTATTGCTTTCAATTCCCCTGCTTCATAAGGAAGCTTCCACCAGCCGACCAGCTGGGTTCCATGCTCATGATTGATATCAAAGGTTCCTACGATAGCGCCATCCAATTGCAATTCGATTTTCGGCGCATTCGAGCACACTCGAACATCGATCAATTGGCCCGGATTAAAGTCCCAATAGGGAAAAATATGGACCATCGGATTCGTCTTGTAGTCGGTCCATGCTGATTGGTAAATATAATACGAATCTTTCTTGAATGTAGCTGTATCTATCTGTCCGAGATAGGAGTTCTTAGTATGATAAGGCGTCGGTTCTCCAATATAGTCGAAGCCGGTCCATATGAATTGCCCTAGAGAGAAGGGCGCCTCTCTTTCCGCGATAATACAGTCCTCGACTGACTTGGCCCCCCAGCTCGTCGCACTATTTCCCAGAGCCGAGCATTGCTCGTCGTCATCGGCAAGAATGGACTTCTCGAACGGGAATCGATAAATGCCTCTGCTTTGAACGAGAGAGGCTGTCTCGCTGCCGTAAATGATCCAATCGGGATGTTCCTCATGGTGCTTATGGTAATATTTCTCCGCGTAGTTGTAGCCGGCCACCTTCACGATATCCGCACATTCCTGTGCATTCTCCCAAGGCATATAATTGGAACCGATGGTCACTCTGCCGTTCTGCTTCGGATCGTATTTCAGCACTTCATCCCTAAGCATTCGAGTGATTTCTTGCCCTCTTGCATCTGCATGAGTGTCGTAAATCTCATTCCCGATGCTCCACATCATCAGGCTCGGATGATTCCGATCCCGCTTGACCCAGCTTTTCACATCGGCCTTAGCCCAATCCTTAAAAAATCTCGCGTAATCGTAAGGGGTCTTGGATCTTTCCCACATATCGAACGCTTCCGAGACGACCAAGAGCCCCATCTCATCCGCTAAATCCATAAGTTCAACCGCCGGCATATTGTGAGCGGTTCGAATGGCGTTAACGCCCATTTCTTTCAATATCCGAAGCCTTCTTCTCAGTGCTTCTTTATGGAAGGCGGCTCCAAGGGCTCCTAAGTCGTGGTGTTCGCAGACCCCGTTCAATTTCATTCTTGTGCCGTTCAGGCGGAACCCCAGCTCTGGATCAAGCTTGATTTCCCGAAATCCAATATTTTGCGTGATGCTCTCTACGACTATGTCTTCCCGGTCCTCTGCAGCACGCTGCAATTGGGTAACAAGCTGATACAGGTGCGGCTCGGCCGTGCTCCATAAGTGAGGGCGTTCTATCAATAGCGTCTGTCGATGAAGAAAGCCGCCTGCAACGATCTTGTCTGTCGCAGTCGCAGCAAGATCACCCTTGTACAGGATCGTATGCGAGATTCGGACGTCTTCACGGAGGCTCAACTCCGTCTCGACTTCTACCTCCCAGCTATCGCCCAACCTTTTCGCAGCAGCATAGATTCCATCCGTTACAATGTGATTAAGAGTTCTCGTCTTTAGCCAGACATTGCGGTAGATACCGGCCCCCGAATACCACCGGCTATTCGGACTTTGGTGGACGACCTTCACCACGATTTCATTATCCCCGTCAACGATCGCATCTGTGATCTCGTGTTCGAAAGATGAATATCCGTACTTCCATTCTCCTATAAACTGCTGATTCACATAAACGGATGAGTCCATATAGACCCCATCGAAGCATAATAAAATTTGCTGGTCCGCTTCTTGAGTCCATGTAAATCTTTTCCGGTACCAGCCGATACTATTTTCATACAGATTTAATGTATTGTAGATCAGCCAATCATGGGGGAGATCTACCGGCTCAAATGTCAAACCGGCACTATCCGTCACATCCAGGCTGCTCTTGGCAAATTCCCATCCACTATTAAACAGTGTCTTCTTATTCATCGTTTACCCCCAAGCTCCAAACACTCCTGAAATATGTAAAAAATGACTATCAGGCATTAAGAGAGTCTTGATCCTTATCGCTATTTCATATATAGATGACTCGGGCTAACGCTCGAGTAATTTTCATATTTTAAAATTCAGGATCTGCGACAATGTCTATTGTCACAGATCCTATAAGGGCACTATTGGTTATGATTAGTATCCAAGCTTGCTCTTCGTCTTATTAAAGATATCATTCGCCATTTTGATATATCGGGAAGCGCCGAGTGCTTCGACCTGAGCCGCATAGGCATTCCAATCGTTTGAAATATTAGCTTGGCCGGTGACGAACTTCAGGGTAATCGTATCCACATAATCCATCAGCGGCTTCGAGATCAGGTTCATTTGTTCGCTTTCGTCCGGGGTACCCATGATTGGCGGAGCTAGCGTTCTCGGTTTACGATGTGTCTGAATGCGGCTGAGGTAGTCTTTCTCGCCTTCGGTCATTTTGGACATCCGCAGTTTAGTCGAACCGCCGTACGCGAAGTTGCCGCCGCCGAAGCCGAAGTCGACGTTTAATTTCTTCGTTGCTGTCGGGTTCATACCGTTATAAGAGATGTCCGGTTTGAGCGTGATGTTGCCGCTCGCATCCTTCGTATAGGTCTCGCCTTCGACGCCCCATAAACTGAGCGTTTGGCCTTCGTCCGAATACCACAGCCAGTCAACAAAGCGAAGCATTTTGATAAAGTTGTCCTTGCCGAGCTTCTTGAGCGCATTCTGGCTGATCATAACTCCGTTCTCGAGACGGGACGTTTCGATTTGAAGCATCCCTTTCGGACCGCCCGGTTGAACGATCATATACAGATCGGTATTCGGCACCTGCATCTTGGTCTTGGAATCGGCTAGTATCTGGTAGTTGGCGTTCATGACATAAGTATCGCCTTTATAGAACTTGGCTTGGGCGGTTTTATCGTCTTGGGTGAAGGACTCCGGATCGAGCAACCCCTCTTTGACTAGCTTATTTAAGAACGTTACATAATCCTTGAACTCGTTGGTCGAATTGGCGAATTCGAACTGTTTCGTCTGTTCATTGAAGCGCGTGCCGTTGGCAACTCCCCAACCGCCGGTTACGCCGTATTGAGCTGCCGTAATATTCAGCGTCGATTTTCCGGTGAATTCATCGGACATTACGTACTTCGCGCCGGTAAACTCTTTTACTTTCTTGAGGGCTTGGTAGAAGTCTTCATAAGTCCATTTGCCTTCCTGACCTTTTACGTCGACTCCCGCTTTTTCGAAAATGTCCTTCCGAATCATGTAGGAGTATCCCGCACCCGGCGATTCCCACAGCCCTGGCAGAACATAATATTTCCCGTCCGATTTCAACTTCTGCTGCAAGTCTCTTTCCATCCCCCAAGCTTTGACAACCTTCTGATAGTTCGGCATGTACTGCACCCAATCGCTGATCGGTACGATTTGGCCTCCGGCTACGTAAGCGGATTCGTCATAAGTTTTGGGAATAATGAAGGGTGCGTCTCCGCTGTTGACTAAGAGCGACTTCTTGTTCTCGTATTCGGAGGCCGCAACTACGTTTACGTCAAACGATACGTTCGTTTTCTCCGAGATCGCGCTCCAGATCCGCCATTCCTTCTTATACGGATAGGTCGGTTGATCGCTGAACATGATCGAGTAGTTCACAGGCTCATTCGAACGGAACGTTTGGCCTTCGCCAAAGGAGTAATTCTGTGGTGCTGCTGAGCTCGTGCCTGGGGATGCGCTGCTTGACGATTCTTTCGTGTTGCTATTCGTACATGCTGTCATGCCGACGGCCATCATGACCGCCAATGCGACCCCTACTGCTTTTGCAGATTTTTTCATTTATTGCCACCCTTTCAATTGTTTTTATAGAACAGAAACACTGCTAAGTAGATGCCTATTAGTAACAGCCCGCGATTGCAGCCTTTCCAAAACATAACGCGATTACCCTTTTACGGAACCAATCATCATGCCTTGCACAAAATACTTTTGCACGAAAGGATAGAGACAAATAATCGGCAAAGAGGTCAACACCATCGCAGTGGATTTAATGGTTGCCGCGATCTGAGCGGTCGCATCGCTGCTAAGCCCGGCTTCCGTCGGATTAATCGCGCTGTCGATGATCTGCCGCAAATAAAGGGCGACCGGCCATTTATCCTTCGATTCCAGGTAGAGAGACGGGCCAAACCAGTTGTTCCAGATGGAGACCATGCTGAACAACACCATCGTAGCCAGGATCGGTTTGGAGAGCGGAAGCGTAATCCTTAGGAAGATGCGGTAGACGCCTAGGCCATCGACCTTAGCCGCCTCTTCCAATTCGTTCGGCAAGCTTGCAAAGAAGGTCTTCACTAGGATGACATTGAAAGCGCTGATGGCGCCGGGTATGATAATAGCCCAGATGGTATCCCTCATGTGCAGCGTTTTGGCGATCAAGATATAGTTCGGGATCAGCCCGCCGCCAAAATACATCGTGAACAGGACGAAAGGGATAAAAAATTTATTAAGGCGCAGCCTATCCTTCGACAATGGGTAAGACATCACGGCTGTCGCCGCTACCGATATCACCGTTCCTACAATGGCATACAGGATCGTATTGCCATAATAGTTGAAGAATTCCGGCCTGCTTAGTACGGCTCGGTACGTTTGGTCCGTAAAATCAACGGGGAATATGGTGACCTTCCCTGCATATACGGCAGCCTCCGAGCTGAACGACTGGGCAACTAGATATAGGAACGGATACAAAGTCATAACGACCACAAGGGCCATGATGAATCCGTTCATAACTTGAAACACACGGTAGGATGCGGACTCCTTCACCTGAACTGCTCCTTTCTACCACAAGCCTGAATTCGTTGTTTTCTTGGAAATGTAGTTCGCCGACGTGACTAGAATAAGACCGATGACGCCTTCGAACAGACCAACTGCAGTGGCATAACTGAAGTTCCCGCCGGTGATCCCCATCCGATAGACGTAAGTGGAGATAACATCTGCCGACTCATAAGTTAATGGATTGTACAAGAGCAGGATTTTCTCAAAATTCGCTCCCAATATGCCGCCGATATCGAGAATAAGCAGCGTCATGATCGTCGGCAAAATACCTGGAATCGTAATGTGCCATGCCAGCCGCAACCGATTAGCCCCATCCACTTTGGCCGACTCGTACAAATCGGTATTGATGCCGGTCATCGCCGCCAAGTAGAGAATTGTGCCCCAACCGAGCCCTTGCCAAATGCCGGACGTCACATAAATCGTCGGGAACCATTGCGGTAAGGAAATGAATGCAATTTTCTCGAAACCCAAATTGGCGAGCAGTGTGTTAATCGGCCCAGACATGGATAGCAATTCCTTGGTCATGCCCGCGACGATAACCATGGAGATAAAGTGAGGCAGATACGATACGGTCTGGACGAATTTCTTGGTGCGAATCCGCACCAGTTCATTCAGCAACAACGCAAAAATCAATGTGAGCGGGAAACGAATGACTAAATACAAGACACTTAAATACAAATCATTACGGAAGGCTCTCCAAAAGGATGGGTCCTTCATGAACATGGTAAAGTAAGATAATCCTACCCATTCCGTCCCGAACAAGTTGGTTCCGCCTCTATACTTGCGGAAAGCGATTACATTACCGAGCATGGGCACGTACTTGAAAATGATAAAGTAAATAACGGGAATAAGTAGGAAGGAATATAACTTCCACTCCTTCCTGACGTGTCTCAGAAGAGGGGTCTGTAAAACCGCCTTATTCGCAACTGACATATAATCACCCACCACTTTCCACCCTGAAAATTGTCCCCTAATCATACACCCAAAAAAACTTCGCAATCGCGCTTATTCACCAGCCCCTTGGGGTTCGTATGCGCTTTCAGAAACCGCATACATGTTTATACAAGTAGCACCTCAATTGCCGTTCCACGCGTTACTCGAGCATAAAGACCTGTAATTATTAAATATTTTCATTGCAAATTGGTGCGGTTTCATTTGTAGCATGTGCACCATTTATTTAATATTATTTTACAAAACGGCCTATTTTTTTACCATAGAAGAATACAAGAAAACTTGTAATTATTAAATATCTTTTTAAGAACCGTATGGGCATGTTATGATGGACATAGTGCCTCCTTTTCCCGAGAAAGGAAGCGAACCTGAGTAATCCCGGAGTGATCTTGCCATGGACTTCGAGCAGTTCGAATCAATTGTCCCCGAGGTTTTCTTATTCGTCGACCGCCGCTGTTTCCCCGATTGGGAAATCATCCGACAGGAAATCGATTTTCATGACCTGACGTTCATCCTCGAAGGAAAAGCGAATTATTTTGTTAATGGCGAGAAAATCACGGTGGAAGCAGGGGATATGCTTTACATTCCCCAGGGAAGCATCCGCGAGGCGCATACCTTCAAAGATGATCCCATGCATTCCTATGCCTTCAACTTTACTCTGTTGCAGCCCTCCGGTATAATCCGATTTCCGTTCGAAACCGTAACCAAAAATCGAATCTCAAGTGAAATCTTAAACTATATCCTTGAATTTAATCGCGTTTGGAGTGGCATGCAGCCCGGATATCGGATGTTTGCGAGGGGCATCTTTCATTTGATTCTCCACCGGTTGCTGACGATTTCCTTTCATCATTCCCCGAACGCCCATTCTGATATCCGGATCGACAAGGTCAAGGAGTTCATCATCGACCACTTCTCAAATGAGCTGGATTTGGCGACCGTCGCCAAGGTAGTCAATCTGCACCCTGTATATCTCGGCAAGC
Source organism: Paenibacillus sp. Soil787 (assembly GCF_001429545.1). Taxonomy (GTDB): domain Bacteria; phylum Bacillota; class Bacilli; order Paenibacillales; family NBRC-103111; genus Paenibacillus_E. The sequence continues at coordinate 268,882 of NZ_LMSP01000002.1, read as the reverse complement.
TCTTCAAAACCAGCACGAGCTTCAGCGTCAAGCATTTCATCAATATCATTCGGGTCAACAACGCGGAAATGATGCTGTCCGGCGGCGGGTTTTCCGTCTCCGAAGTGGCGGAACGCTGCGGATACAAAGACATCAGCTATTTCAGCAATGTATTCAGATCCATTAAAGGCTATCCTCCGTCAAAGGCGAGCATGCAAAAAAGAACCTCAGAATGAACTGGGGGTCCTTAAATATGCTCTATCATTCCATTCTAAAAAGGAGATCGAATGATGTCTTACACTCAGCATTTCGACGTTCGTCAAATACCGATGTATTTCACCTATAGACATACCAGCAGCAAAGCGGAACATTTTGACGGTATATTTCATGCGCACCAAGGGGTCGAAATTCTTCTCATCCACGAGGGCAAAGGAAGGTTGATTGTCGATCAAAAAACCTACGAAATCAAACCAGGTTTGATTTGTGTTTTTCAACCTTTTCAGCTGCATCATATTCAAATGGACATAAATCATGAAACTCCTTTTGTTCGATCCGTTGTGCAATATGAACCAAGCTTCTATGAAAGTTATTTTGAAAAGTGGCCCGCTTTATACGCCTTTTTCAAATTAATCCATAAAGGAAATATCCCAATGCCCATATGGACAGATCAACAAGAAACGGAATTGTTAGGGCGTATTTTTTATAGCTTTCACGAAAGTGTTTTAACCCTTCCTAAAAATCATCATTTAGAAGAATTCTCTCTTTTTTTAGTGACACTTTTTCGCAGCTTCAAACAACTTTGGAAAAGCCAGAATATAAATAGCTCTTTGGAGCAAAAATCTCGCAATCTTCATCAAGCTGAACGCATTTTGGAATGGCTGGAGAGCCACTATAAGGAACCATTACGTTTGGAACAAATGAGCAATGATTTGCATCTTTCTCCACATCACCTATCTCATTTGTTTAAGGAATGCACCGGCAGTAGTATTTCAGACTATCTATCAGCCAAACGGATGCAGCAAGCGTTACTCCTTTTAATGTCTAATGAATATCCCGTCACAAGGATAGCAGAGGAAGTCGGGATTACGAGCTGCTCGCATTTTTGTAAAATATTCAAACTTCATTACGGCTTAACCCCTCACCAATACCGTAAGCAATGGCTTGAAAAACGGCCTCTATGATTCATAAGCACTTCCGGTTGTTATCGACTGTGAAGCGAAATTTTCAATCGATGTCTTCTTTTCATAGAAGTGTGTAGCGTTCGCTTGAACGCCATGTCTCGTGTAAAACACATCTTCGTTCGTTAAAGGAAGTTTTACAAGCTCCCCTGTACTTGCCGATTTATATATAGCCGTTATGAGCTCTAAAGTTTGACGTCCGCTAATGCCATCAATCAATACAGGTGCACCCGTCTCAATGGCGGTTAATACATTATCGATTTGTCCAGTATGTCCTTCATATTCAACCTCTGGCAGCTTTTCATAGAAAGCTTGCAGCTGCTCCTCCAGCTCAGTATTTGGCTCAGGGAAGCCATTAGCTTTAGAGTTGGATGCTTTTACCTTCCAAGGTGTGGAGACTCTTGCCTTGGCTCCCTGGAATATGAGCTGCTGCTCCTCGCCATGATGAACAACTGAGCTGGTCACTTGCCCCAATAAACCGTTCGCATAACGAAGCATCCCGATGGAAAGATCTTCAACCTCTGCATTATCGTGGGCCACGTTGCTCATGAAAGCATGGACTTCCGAAGGACTGCCCATCATCCAAAGCAGCGCATCGATATGATGCACGGCGTGATTTAGCGTCGGGCCGCCCCCTTCTTTCTCCCATGTACCTCGCCACCAAAGATCATAGTAGCAATGTCCACGCCACCAGAAGGAGTCAACCTGTACGTGTCCGATTTTACCCATAAGTCCGCTTTCCAGCACGGCTTTCATTTTCATCATAGGTGTTTTGAAACGGTTCTGCGCAACAACAGATAAAATCTTGTTTGTCCGCTTAGCAGCCTCATTCATTAGATCGCACTCTTCAAGTGAAGATGCCATTGGTTTCTCAACCATAACATGAGAGCCTGACTCAAGAAACTCGGTTGCAAGGGTTGCGTGCGTATATGGTGGTGTACAGATGGAAACAAGATCGACATCCTCCTGCAGCAGCTCTTTGTAATCCATAACCGCTCGAGCATCTAACTGAAATTGGTCGATGCGCTCCTGCGCTTTCTCTACATAAATATCACTAATCGCAACAATCTTGCATCGCTCCGGAAATTGTAAATATCCTTCAATGTGCGATCTTGAAATCGCGCCTGCTCCAATAATCGCAACCTTCAACATTCTCTTCACTCTCCATCTCTTTGTTGCTCCAAGCATATCAAGAACGCGCTTGCCAAAGTGACGCTGCTTTGTTCAAAAATGACGCTGCTTTGCGGGTCGATTTCGGAGTCACATTGAATGTGCCTGGGGTAAGAATTGCTCTTCCGTAATCGCGAGAGATACGTCAATACTTGAAGATGTTATCCCTCAAGTTCAATGTGAAATTAATCTAACGCTTTTCCACCCCATATCCTTACCTTTTTGTTCTACTTTGTGCTGCCTTCTACTTTTTCTACCTTGCTGCGGTGGAGCAAACTTCTATTTGCTACCACTCGTTTGGATTGATACCAATTCGTCATCTTCTCGTCTGTAAAGATGAAATATATCGTTACAGACACGATTTCCCTTCCCCTCGCGACTGTAACGATGAAAAATATCTTTACAGCCTCGCTTAGCGCACAAAAGCGTGAAACGTGGATCAATGAAGTGATACCAACGAATCAGACGGTCTTTCTGATCATGCACATACTTCATATCCTTCGTTATCCGTGGTGCAGGCAGCATTTCATACCCGATTTCGTGCTTATCCAAAAATTTCGTTAAAAGTTACCAGGGCGCAGCAGGAGAACCGAGCTTGTACTGAGTCCAAACCAACCTTTTACATTCATGTTCATGTTTACTTCCCCCTTAAAAGGTTTTACTCTACATTCAAAAGCTTACCATCAGCCAATCCGACTTTATATATGAAATATACAACATTTATATAAAATCGTTAACGAGTGTATGAACCAAGGATAAACGACTCCGTCGTCCTTCAGGGACGAGTGCGTTTGTCAAGGTAGATGCGAAGCAAAAGTATCAAACTACAAAAAAAGAGGCAGATCAAATTGGGGAATTTGTCTGCCTCTAATAGCACTCTCTCTAGTTTTCTTACATTCCCCACCAAGGAAGATTGGCATAAGGATAATGGTTATTATTGTTATCTTTTAAAGCAGCATAAAATTCAGGAAAATTATAATTCGGTTTGTATCCTAGCCTTTCTTTTGCCCTATCAATCGACCAATAGGTGTAGCCCCATCTACGCAAAAGATTTTCTGGTTCTTCACCGTGCTGCAGCATCAGTTCGGCAAAGCCGGGAAAACGCTCCTCCATGAGCGCCAATGGTTCTTTTCGCCATCTGGTAAACTCATTCTCCGAAAAAGGAACGTCTGACATAATGTTAAATACATCAAAATCAATCGTGGAATTTTCCAGTCCAAGGATAAAAGCTTGCGCCACATCACGGTCATCCACACCGCCCTTCAGCAATCGGATACCATAATTTAAATAGCTTTCAGGAACAAACATACCAAGACGGTAAGCGATCGTCTGAATGTGATCCTTACGACTGTAAAATTGTGCTATATGTTCGCACAACACTTTACTCTCCCCGTAAAAATCACCTGCCAGCAACGGCAGATCTTCCGTAACCTTAGCGAAGCTATCTGGAACTTCACGAATACTCTCGCCATAGACGCCCATTGTGCTGCACAATAAAATTTTGGACACCCCGTATTGCCTGGCCGCTTCATAGACATTATAGGTACCTTGAACATTAAGGGTCCAAAAATCGTCCCGAGTATATTTGGAGAGATGGATCCCATGCAAAGCGGCCGCATGGACGATTGCATCCACACCTTCAGCTGCCCTCAATACATCCGTTTTGTTGGTAATATCCCCTTGAATAAAAGGATATGAAGTTTCAATACTACGGTAATCCATCATGATCGGTTCGTGCCCTCTTTCCACCAAAGCGGGAGCAAGAACCCGACCCAGATTTCCGCCTGCACCAGTTATAAGTACTTTCATTCAGCACTTCCTTTCTTTTGCTCATATCGATCTAGACTACAGCGGGAGAGTACCGATCAATTATTTCAAGATCCTCTTTGGAAAGCAGCGGCCTTACTGAAGCTTCCGCATTTTCCAATACTTGTCCAGGCGTCTTGGCACCAGGAATGGCTACGGTAACGGCAGGATGGGTTAATACATAACGAAGTGCCGCCTGTCCCATGGTTTGATTCTCTTTTACTAAACTACGCAAGCGCTCCACTTTTTCCATGCTATCCTTGAACCATTGCTCATTTGGCCAATTTTTTCGGATATCCCCTTCTGGGAACGTTGTTTCCTGGTTGAACTTTCCGGTTAATAATCCCATACGCAGCGGCCCCCGAACAACTACAGCGATTCCGTTCTCCTGCAAATACGGCAGAACTTCCTTCTCCGTTGAACGGTTGAGAATACTATAATCTAATTGGACGGCATCAAGTCCTCCCTCACGGTTGAAATGCTTGATATAATCGAAATTTTCGGTAGAAACACCGACTGCTCTTACTTTTCCGTCTTGCTTTAATTTTTCGAAAGCTCGGATGAATACTTCCGTTTCCTCATATTTATCCCACCAAAGATGGCAAAAATAAACATCGATGTAATCGGTTTCAAGTCGCCGCAAGCTTGCTTCGCAAGCCTCGATGATCTTTTCAGGCCGATCATAGACCGGTTCTCCTTTTGGGTCTCGGTGGTGCCCCAGCAATCCGCCCTTCGTCGATACAATAACTTGATCTCTTCTACCTTTTATGACTTTTGCGACCAAACTTTCGCTATGCCCTGTGCCGTAGACGTCAGCCGTATCAATAAAGTTCACTCCCAAATCAAGTGCTTTTTCCATCGCTATGATCGAAGTATCAGCTTTCACCGGTCCCCATGCATCGCCGCCAATAGCCCAAGCACCAAATCCTACTTCCGATACATCAAAGTCTAATTTACCGAATTTCCTATAGTTCATCACATTTGTACCTCCCATTCTTTTTGTTATTCAAATAAATCTTAGTATACAGATTAGAAACCGTAAAGTACGCACTTCTTGTTAACTTGGTTACCTAGAGGTTACACATGACTTCTTTTTCTACTCTACATCGTTGTCCTATAGCCATGATATTATTTCATCTTGATTCCAATGCTTATCAATCTGCATATTCTAGCCGTGGCAGTACGAATAAGCTCTTCAGCCGATACTATACATTGCTCTAATTCCATGGGCCGGGGCACAATACTCATCAGACCGTCGATCCCATGTTGTAGTACATCCTCAGCGCCTTCACCTAAACCGCCGGACAAGCAGATCGTCGGAATGCCCGACTGCTTGGCGATCTTAGCCACACCTACAGGGGCTTTACCGTGCGCGGTTTGAAAGTCGGTGGAGCCTTCACCGGTTATAACCAGGTCCGCCTGTTTAAGCTTTTCAGCGAAATCGGCAGCCTCCAGCACAATTTGAATACCTGGGATCAGCTTCGCATTCGTGAAAAACAACAATCCTGCCCCTACACCGCCGGCTGCACCGGCACCCGGAATAAATGCAACGTCCCTGCGTGTTGCCAATTGGGCAACTGCCGCATAATTCTTAAGGGCATGGTCTAACTGAGCTACCATGTCGGATGTGGCACCTTTTTGCGGACCATAAACCGCGGAAGCACCTAACGGCCCGCACAGCGGGTTATCGACGTCGCATGCGACCTTAATATCCGATTCGGCGATACGCTTATCTAAATCGGATAAATCGATTCGTGCGAGCTTGGCAAGAGCCCCCCCGCCTTGGGATAGCTCGTTATCATCCGAATCCAGGAATTTGACTCCTAAGGCCTGTGCTATTCCCGCTCCGCCGTCATTGGTTGCGCTGCCTCCAATACCTATAATTAACTTGCGAAGTCCGTAATCGAGAGCCGCCTTGATTAATTGTCCGGTCCCAAAAGTCGTTGTCAACAGCGGGTTCCTTTGTTCCCTCGGCACCAATGGTAATCCGGAAGCAGCCGCAAGCTCGATCACCCCGGTTTCTCCATCGCCGAGAATCCCCCAATAGGAGTCAATTTCTTCACCCAAAGGTCCTACTATTTTCTGTTGGATCATTCGACCACTCGTAGCCGTTATAAGAGCTTCTACCGTGCCTTCACCGCCATCAGCTATAGGTACTTTGCTCACCGCAGCGTCAGGAAATACGTCCAGAATCCCCCGTTCCATCGCATCTGCAACAGCAAGGGCAGATAAGCTCCCTTTATATGAATCGGGTGCCAATATAATACGCATGGTGCTTCTCTCCTCTCTTTTTTGCATGCAAAAATCTAATACTCCTATCTTAACAAAGAAAAGCCCTTATAGGTGATAAGAGGTTTTCAACAGATGCTACGAATCAAGCCAATTTTCTCCGCTCACTCTTTCACACCCCAACTACGATGCCTTTAATAAAGAACTTCTGCAGAAACGGATAAACGAGCAGAATGGGCAGAGTGCCGATAAAAATTTGGGCCGATTTGACGATCGTTCCACAGAGAGCTTCCCAGTCGGCTCCGGCTTTCCTCCCCTTATTTGGAGTTCCCGTCGTATTCAAAATAATCGTGATCAAATACAAAATAAAAATGCTTACCATTGACTTCAAAAAGCCACTGGTAAGCACTCATTTTCGGAATATAGAATTCGTAGCTCGGACCACTTTGTACTAAACTTTCGAAAACTCTAACGAAGGGAGAAAGGCGAGATTTAGGCAGCAATTGTTGCACTTTTACAACATCATTCAACCGCGAATAGGGATTCACTCATCTAGAAATCTCAACCCAGCGTAGTACGATCGGGCGTGAATGGCGATAACGTTACTTGATGACCAAAACATTCACGGAATGGGGCTGAATTTCGACCGTAACATCAGATTGCGTATTCCAACGCAAAGGCTGCTCGATGACACGAACCTGCTCTCTTCCGATATCATTGTAAGCGTCTTTCGAATCGCCGACCACACTATAAAGGACCGCGTTCGAATATTGGACTGCACTGCCAAGATGAAGGGAAACGGTTTCCGCCCGATCCGGATGGCGATTGACCAAAGCAATTCTCAAATCTTCGCTTCCCGTCCGTTTGGTAGCCACTGCATCTACATGCGGGACGCTTGTTGTCTTGCCGGCCTTCTCCACATCGAAAGCCGCATTTTCCGAAAGCCAAGAATCAACGACGATATCTCCCAGGTGACGAGTATAGAGCTCAAACACATAGTAACTGGATCTCAATACGATCCCTTCTTGATGCGTAAATATGGCTCCTCTTGTATTGACGGTCGGGGCAAAATTCGCCATACCGACGACATCGCTATGTTTGTGACACTGATTTAAGAAACAGGCTGTAAACACAGCATCCGCCATGGTGTAGCTGGAATTGATGTCATTTTTATCCCTCGGATTGATATAATCCTCGGTTCCGGAGTTAATATTCGGATGGTGCCAGCCCCGAAGATTCCATTCATCATAGGCAATACGGATTTTGCCCAGATAGCCGAGCGAGCCGAGTATATTTTTTGTCTTTAGAATCGGCTTCTCAATTTCCATGGTATAAGCCATACATGTTTCATAATTCGATAAATCGTTGACTTGGCCCAAATGATCCCAATAGTCGTGAATCGAAATCCAATCCAGATAATTCCCCGCTTCCCGCAGCAAATTCAGATTCCAATCCAAATCAGAAATGCTCGCTGCCAGCAGCTCGATGTTCGGGTCAACCCGCTTCATCATTTTGGCCGATTCTTTTACGAAACGCCCCCATTCGCTAAGATTCTTAGCCCCCATTTCCCAATCGCCGTAGTTTTCATTGCCGATGCTCCAGTATTTCACTTTGTAGGGCTCTAAATGACCGTTATCAATACGGAGCTTCGCCCATTTTCCTTCGGAAGGAAGGTTGCAGTATTCAACCCAATCGCTCATTTCTTCCGGAGACCCAGTTCCGGCATTCGTGCAAATATAAGGCTCCGCGCCAATTAAACGGCAATATTCAATAAATTCGTCCGTTCCGAATTTATTCGATTCCTCTAGTCTCCATGCTTTATCAAAGTAAGGAGTGCGCTGCTTTCCTATTGCATCTTTCCAGTGGTAGGCAGAAACAAAGCAGCCACCTGGCCAGCGTACAATCGGAACCTCGATTCGTTTAAGTGCCTCCATTACGTCTTGACGATAGCCGCTGCTATCGGAAAACGAAGACTCCGGATCAAAGATTCCGCCATAAATTTGACGATGAAAATGCTCCAGAAAGTGACCGAAAATTTTCTTGTCTCTCCTGCCAAGTTCTCTTCTTGGATTAATTTCCAACCTAGACATTCATCCACGCTCCATGATTAGATAATTTACGTGTGCGCACACGGTTCTAAATACACTTGCACTATATCTCGAATAACTTGTTATGTCAATAAAAAATAATGAATAACCTCTAATTCCTTGCCATTACGGATATCATCATATAAAATAATCAACAGTTACATCGTGCGCGTACACGAACATTCGTACAAAAAGGAGCCGGATATGTCAGTCACCATTAAAGATATCGCCCGGATATGCAAGGTTTCCGAAGGGACCGTCGACCGTGCGTTAAATGATAGGCCGGGCATTAGCAAGAAAACGAAGGAATATATTCTTAACGTCGCGAAGGAGTTAAACTATACGCCTAATCATTTAGCCCAGGGTCTTGCCAAGGGCCGATCGATGACGCTCGGTGTCATTTTATTTGATGTCCGCAATCCATATTTTGCGCAGCTAATGAACGCTATTGAAGTCAAAGCCAGGGAACTAGGGTATGTCGTTTTCCCTATTTTTACGCATCATGATCCTCAAAATGAGCGGAAAGCACTCGAGCATTTCAAAACCCGGCAAGTAGACGGGATTATCACGTTCAGTGTACAGTCCGGACATGAATTTGAAAAAGAATTGCTCGATTTAAACATTCCCATCGTTACAATCGGAAATCGTATTTCCGGCGGGTGGACCTATGTTGGCATTAACGAGCGTGAGTCGATGAAAGACGCTGTGAAACATGTCGTAAGCCAAGGTTACGAAGAAATTATCTATATTTGCCCTCCATTGGCCCGCAGAGGCGAGGTCAATCTTTACACACTGGAAGAAAGATTGGCCGGATGCCGCGAAGGTTTATCAGAGATGGGGAAAAAGGAACCGCTTATCATCATGGATTCTGATTACATCAAGGCCATTAGCCAAATCGATCTGGAATCCCAGCCCAAAAAAGCAATTGTCTGTCCTGCGGATATCTATGCACTAGAAGTGCTTAATCATTTTAAGAAAAACAAAATCAGAGTTCCTGAACAGGTCGGTCTAATGGGCTTCGATGATATCGACGCGTTGAAATATATTTCTCCCAGATTATGCTCCGTACGATACCCTGTAAGTGAAATAGGCATAACAGCCGTGAGTCGCTTGCTTGAAGAAATCGATGGAAACCACAATAAACATTTGAATGTGCTGCTTTTGCAGCATCAAATCGTTACAGGTGAATCTTTATAACGATATCGCCGCCAGGGCGAGTCATCGTCCTGGCGGCAGAAGCAACGTAACTTCCAATGACCCTTTCGATTCGCTATTGAATAAACTTGAACCAATTGAGATTGAATAAATACCCGCTTGATCCTGTTAATTTCAGGTATACATTGTGCGTACCCGTGGCACCTCTTACTGCACACGATGTAGTCACCCAAAGTTACGAAATATCACCGCCCCCTCTTCATGTAGGCGCTTTAATATATATGTAAAAGGAAAGCTGAGACAAAATAATCTGTCTCAGCCCCTGGGAAACGTATTTTTTTATCATGATCTTAATGAGATATTATTTTGTAACCCTAAACCAATCGATATCGAGATATCCTCCACCTGAGCCGGAGGCGAATACCCCCACCTTCGCCCCTACCCATCGTCCCTCGCTGGCTTCAAATGGTTCTACTGGTAAAACAGTAAAATCGACACCATTTAGACTTTGCCAGAACGTATCTCTCTCAGGCGTAGTAGCTGCCGCCCAAAATGTAATCGTCGATTTCTTGCCTGAATCCTGCGTTACGGCTGCATTAGTTGGCCCAGCGCTGGCGCTAGCGTTAATACCAGAACCGGAACCGTTGCCCCCGCAAGCTGTCAAATTTCGACATAAGTTTTCTTTAACTCTTTGTTTGATTTCTTTGAAAGCTTCTACGAAGACCTCGGATCCCGCAAAGCGAATTTGGAAGCGATTATTACCGGAAATGCAGGTAACGTTAACGAAAAGCCGTCCTTTCCGGTGCCGGGGCACCGGGAAGGACGGCTTTCATTGTGCGTACAAAAAATTAAAACTTGCCGTTTGTATTTTGCCATTGCGATTCCGGAAGAATCGTCTACGTAATCGCCGCCGGATTCGGGTGAGATTGCTTCACAAAGTTAAGTGTCGTTTCGCTCCCGCTTGGAAAAGACAGGTTGATCTGTGTGAGGGTGTACGAGCTGAATATCCAACCTTAACTCTTACGCTTGACCGAAGGCGCGCAAACGCCGTCGTCGCAAGCCGCTGGCGCAGATTCGCTCCCTGAGTCGTTCTGCACAGTCGGCGGCTGTGATTCGTTCCAAGCCGTCTGCAAAGCATGGAGAAACATATTGGTTGACTGCGCCCCCGATACGGCGTGCTTGCGATCGATGACGAAGAACGGCACACCTCTGGCGCCAAGTCGGCTTGCTTCTTCATCCGCGCGCACTTCGGCGGAATAATCGGTGCCGGTAAGCACTTTGAGTGCTTCATCCCGATCCAATCCGGCCTTAACCGCTATTTCGGTGAGTGTTTCATGATCGCCTAGATGCCGGGAGTCGGTGAAATACGCCCGAAACAGCTCCTGCGTCATCGGGTTCATTTTGCCTTGCTTGGACGCGTACAGCGCCAAACGATGAGCATCGAATGTGTTCGTCAAAATCATGGTGTCAAATTGGAACGCAAGCCCGACTTCCTTTGCTTGATTGCCGAGATTCTCGTTCATCGCAATCGCCTGCTCCCGGCTCATGCCGTACTTGGCAGCCAGCATGTCATGTACATCATAACTTACATCTCTCTGTGCATTCGGATCAAGCTCGAAGCTTCGGAAAACAACCTCCACATCATCTCTGTGCGCAAATTGATCAATCGCCGCTTCGAGCCTTTGTTTGCCGATGTAACAGAAGGGGCATGCAAAATCTGACCAAACTTCAACTTTCATTCTAGTAACCTCTTTTCAACTTATTTCGAGTGCAGCGTTGTAATGAGAATTGTTACAACAGCCAAAAAAAACTCACTTTTGCCGATTTAAAAAAATCCATTCCGACGTGCAGTGCGCATCCTTGGCGGTAGCTATCAACAAAAGAATGTGAACCGCTATGGGAAATCTGCTGCTTATTTTCATTACTCACACCCTATCGGTGTAACCATCGTAGTTACATCGAGTAACAAATGTCAAGAGGAGCGGATGAATATATTGATAACTTCAACTTCTTGTTTCTTCAACTGTAAACCTTCATCATTTGATCGTCCGACTGGCCGATTATATATCCACGTTCTTTTTCACAAAAAAACGGTCCAACCCGAATTGCCAATAGTTTTCTGCCGCCAAATAAAGAGCAGCCAGCGTAAGCCCTAACTCCAGTTCAAAACCCGGAGATTCCGGACTGCCCATCAATCCTGAACCCAGCTTCACTTTGAAAATAACTCCAAGCATAATAATCAAGAAAATGATGGACACATATCGGGTTCCTATACCTATGACCAGTGCAATTCCGCCAATAAGCTCACAGATTGCGACTACATAACCAAGCGTCCCCGGTAGTCCGATGGACTGAAAAAAATGAGCCACATTTCCAAGCCACATTTGAAACTTCATCCACCCGTGGGAAAGAAAAATAACTCCTAACAGAATTCTAACAATCGTATACAATACAGCTTTGAATTGAGGCATTTGCAGAAGATCATCTTGTTCCTTATCGGTTACTTGATTGCTTAACCGCAAATCATTTCGAATCCCCTCATCGAAAACGATCGCTGTATTCAGATTACTTATGTTCAGAAACATTAATTCGGCGACCTCGCTTGAAGTCACCAGATGCTCCTGATTCGTTTGTGTATTCGTTTCCACTAATGTCTCTTTAGCGGTATCATATGAGACATACCCCAGTAAAAACAATGGAGGTACGGAAATGACAATCATCGCAAAAAGGACGCGACTGCGAATTTGTTTAAAGCGAAGTAAGGTGAATATCTTAACAATACGTGACATCATAAATTCCTCCAGCATTTTCAATCCAAAATATAAGCACATAACCGTCCGGATAAGTACATTTCAATAAACATGGTAAAAGGCTGTCCGGCACTTCCCGACGACAGCCTTTTGATGGTACTTTTTATTGATTCCCTTTTGTACTCGAGATAGTGCCCAGGTTATTTAATTCCTCCGGTATTGTAAGGATCAATGGCAAGCGAACCGTTACCGTGGTTCCGGAACCCACCTCACTTTGTATTTGAACACCATACGCTTCCCCATAATTCAATCGGATACGGTCATTGACATTGGCTATCCCGATACCATTGATAGCATGCTTTCGAAGTAAGGATTGAGCAGTTTGCTGATCCATCCCTCTACCGTTGTCCTGAACCAATAAAACCAAACATTCATTTTCTTTCTTACCTGTAATATGAATATATCCGAAAGGCTCGCTCTCTTGAACACCATGATGAATAGCATTCTCCAAAAATGGCTGCAACAGCAACTTTAGTACATATGTTTCCAGAATCCCTTCTTGAAAGCTAAACTCCACTTTAAAACGATCACCATATCGTATCTTCATAATGTGTATATACTTTTCAAGATACATCAGTTCTTCTTTCAATTGAATATAGGAACCGTTCCGATTGAAAGTGGAGGACAAAATTTTCACCAATGAATCTGTCATTTCATAAATATTTGTGTTTTTTGAAATCATAGCCATAACCTTAATTGCACTAAGTGTGTTAACCAAGAAATGCGGATTGATTTGAGATTGTAGAGCATCGATTTCCGCATGCGTCTTTTGCTTTTCTCGCTCCCTTAGTTCCCTCATCAATTCTTGAATACGTAAAACCATGCTTTCGAACGTTTTCCCAAGCAGGTGAATTTCCAAAGGCCCCGTTGCTGTGATCTTGACATCAAACTCCCCCGATTTGACCCGATTCATTTGCCTGACCAGCATACTGATCGATCGCGAGAGTCTCCTTACCATAAAGACGGAAACGATCAAAAAGAAGATAAACCCGGCACCGGAGATTTCCATCATCGTATAATAGATTTGTTTAAACTGATAAGTAAGTTGATTATAAGGAATAAGGTACACAAGCTTCCACCCGGTTGAATCCATGGTGAGAAAAGTTATGAACATTTTCATTCCCTGAACAATCGTATTATAGTGACCTGATTGATCAAGCATCGCCTTTTCGATCGCTCTGGGCTCGAGCCCCTTCGTTTGGTTTGTGCCGCCAGTTGCCAGCATGACTTCGCCGTCGCTGTCCAGAACGACGAAACCACTGTCATTTTTCGATGAATCGGCTAAATTTTCTAGCGCTTTGGATTTATAAAAAAAATAAATCATCTCGACATCGTGTAACAAAGGGTTGCTGCGCGGTGCAATCGCTGCTGATAGGATGTATTTGGAATCCAGATTTCCAGAGAACTTTACTTGCGTTCCCAACATCTGAACGTGGCCTTCAGCCGACAATGCTTGTTTGTACCCGCGTAGTTGTCGAAGAGATTCCACGTCAGATGTCAAATGCTCATAATATTGCGGGCCTTCATAATAGTAAGAGCTCCCGTCTCGAAAAATGAATGTAGCGGATATTAAATCCGGCATATCGTGAAAATAACCCTTCATTTGTTCATCCAATTGCACGGTATACTTAAAATGGCTCTGAGTATCCTTTTCATGATGAAGCGAAGCAGTAAGTTCTAGTACACTTTTGTCAGTTGCAATAGAGGCTATCGTATGAATGTACCTGCTATTTTCCTGACTTAGAGAATAGGAGACTTGCTTAAGTGTTTGTATCGTTTGTGAGGTGCTGTTTTCAAGCAAAATTTGGGTATACGCTCGCAAAGAGAAAAAGGCCACCATACTTATTGGCAGCACAATCATCAAAACAAACATGATATATAAGATTGACGAAACTTTCCATCGTTTCACATTTAACCGCATGTGCCGCCACCCTTTTTCTTTTCGATTGACCGCGGACCCTATTCGATTCTAGTTTCTATTTTCGACAATCCCCCGTTGTTATCCTTCTAATTTAACTATTTCGACTATTCCTTAATTGCCCCGTCCATCAACCCTGCAAACACAAATTTACGCAGCAGCAAATAAATAAGGACGGTAGGCAGCATAACCAAAATAATCGCCGCTGATAGCTCATTCCAATACGACCCCCGCTCGCCGACAAAAGTCATGAGAGAGGTTGACAGGGTATGAAGTTTTTTCGACGGCATGTATAAAAAGGGAATATACATATCATTCATAATATCTACCACTTTAATAATAGCGAGAGTTGCTGTAGCCGGAATCATCAGCGGGAAGATGATGGATTTAAATATGCGGAAATAGGATGCTCCGTCAATTAATGCGCTCTCATCCAATTGATTTGAAATTTTTTCTATAAATTGCAAATAAATAAATATTTGCATTAAATCTGTACCCGCATAAATAATAAGCGGGGCATACAATGTGTTATACAGGCCGATTGATTTAATAATTTGGAAACGGGCAATTTCCGTCGTATAGGTAGGAACAACAGAAGCAACAATGAACAAAACAAAAATTATTTTCTTGAAGCGGAAATCAAATCGGTTCAAAATAAAAGCCGTCATCGATCCCAAAATTGCATTGATTACAACGCTGGCTACGGTAATGAGGAGCGAATTCATGAAACCGAGCAGCATGTCCGCTTTCTTCAGAGCGGTTATGAAATTCGTGAAGTTCAAATGACTTGGCAGTTTAAATGGTGAAGTAGCAGCAAGTTCCGGCGACGTTTTAAAAGAAGCGATGACCACCATGGCTAACGGCACAAAAATAACGAGTATAATGATTGAAAACAGGAGATAGTACAGCACTTTGCCCGTAATACTCATGATTTGATCCCTCTTTCACGTATGAACAGATTTTGCAGGTAGGAAAAGACAATAATCGTAACCATCAGCATAATGGCCATCGCAGAAGCTAAACCGTAGCTATTAAACTTAAAAGCTGCATTGATCGTAAAAATGGTAAAGGTGCTGCTTGCATTTCCAGGTCCACCCTGCGTAACCAGGAACGGAATGTCAAATACCTGCAAAGCTCCGCGAATATTAAGGAACAGCACAATTTCCACAACTCTGCGAATCCCCGGAAGCACGATATATCGAATTTGTTGCAGCTTGCTTGCGCCGTCAATGGTAGCTGCCTCGAATAAATCATTTGGAATGGACTGCAGGCCCGCAAGAAACAAAATGACATGAAATCCCGAAAAGCGCCATAATGAAATCGCAACCAGCGAGAAATTAACGATATGCGGGTCGCTTAACCAATTCTGAATCCAACTGCTAAGCCCCATCCCATTTAGGATTTCATTGATGGGTCCATTGACTGGGTTATATAAATAGCTGAAAATATAAGCGACCGCAACACCATTAATGATATAGGGGAACAAGATAATGGACCGAAAAAATGAACTCGCCCTTAGTTTCGCATTCAACAACACCGCAATGATGATTTCAAGTGGAATAAATAACCCGTGAATAATAAAATATAACCAGTTGTTGTAAAGTGAATGCCAAACATCTGCATTTTTAATGGCACTTAAATAATTGTCTGTTCCTACATAATTCATTTGTTTGCTAATGCCATTCCAATCCGTAAGGCTGTATTGAATCAACTTCACCGTAGGATAAAGCAGAAATAACAACAATAAGCCTACGGGGATAAATAAAAAGGTAAAGATAATGACCCTTTTCTGTAATGCAGCATTCATACTCCCACTACCTCTTCTCCATTTTCTTTAGTTTTCATTTGTGATGTATCATCATCTTATTGAAAATGAATAAGAATGCACATGATATATTTTGTTATGAGCATGATAAATCTAGTGATTACTACGGGCGCTTCACCCGTGGCTAATCCTCACACCCAAGAAATCGAAAACAACCTTCCGTTCCCATTAAGAACGTGAAGGTTGTCTCCGCTGAAAACAATCTTTAGGTATCTGGACCGGCCTATATTCCTAGTCGATCCTGGTCAGTTGCCATGATTGGTCGATCGCCCCGTTATCCGTCCATTGGATGGCTGTTGCGCCATTGGAAGTGGAACCGCCGCCAATCCCCAAAGCCATTCCGCTTTTGCGATTGATCAGCTTGAAGTTGCCGCCTCCGGTATCAACCGGCAGCCATTGTTGGTTGATGCCGCCATAGTACGGCCATTGGATGATGGAGGCGCCTGCCGATGTCGATGCCCCGGACACATCCAGCACTTTGCCGCTGTTTACGTTTACGATTCGGTAATACCCGCTGTCTGTCGCTTGCAGCGTCCAAATCTGGCCATTGTACCCTGTGTCGTTCCATTGATCGATTGTCGCTCCGTCAGCAGTAGAGCCCTGATAGACATCCAGATATTTCCCACTATTCTTGTTGGTGATGACAAACTGCCCCGTTGTGAATGAGGGCGGCGAAATTTGCGTAAAGTTCCATCGCTGGTTGCTGCCCCCATTGTCCTGCCATTGGTCGACAGTTGCTCCGCTGGCAGTCGACGCTTGATATACCTCCAGATTGAGCCCGCTGAGTTTATTAATGATCAAGTAGCCGCCCTGGGTCGTATTCTGCACGGCCCATTCATGGTCCGGCGTGCCGTTGTCACTCCATTGCAGCGCAACCGCACCATTGCTCGTCGACTGGTTCGTGACGCCAAGCACCATCCCGCTCTTGATATTCATGATTTTATAAAAGCCGTCCACTTGCAAATTAAACCGCCACTGCTGGTCTGTCGCGCCGATATCCGTCGCTTGCACGGCCGCCGCTCCCTGGCTCGTCGAACCGCCGTTAATGTCAAGCACCATATTGCTGTTAACGTTGTTCAGCTTGTAAACCGCCCCATCCGAGATGCCGCCCCCCAGATCGACGGTCCCGTATGTGACCGAATTGGCGTTACCGCCAAGAGGACCGCCTGAAATGACGAAAAGTGTATGCCCGTCAGACATAGGCAGAAGTCCACGACTGTATCCACTTGACGCGTTAGAGTTGAATTTGGTCCAAGTTCCCGACGCGCCGTTTTGCGTGTTCAGGAACAGTGAGCCATCGGAATAAGCGGAAACAGCCAACGTGCCGTTCGGACCACCTGTCGGGAGCCATACGACATAGGGGGAACTGGTCGGAACTGTGCCATCCGTTGCCCTCAAAACCGTCCCCGTTGCCGCTCCGAAATTTTCTGGATCCGAAGTGATTTTATAGTAAACGGCGAAGTTTGCCTCCGGAGCACCACCATATTCATAAGTCATGATGTAGTTGCCATTGCCCATGCGTGCGACTACCGGCATCCCTGGGCGGTTGGCATAGGGCGGCTGGATCACGTCGTTGACGACGGAGCCCCAGTTTACGCCATCCGTCGACGTTTGATGCACGATCTTTTGGCCATAATTAGGATCACGTTGGTCGGAATAATAAGCGATCAGCTTGTTGTTCGCTACAAGCAGGAACGGTTCCCAAATCGGCGTGTGGCCGTTTGTCGATATCGCTTCGCCACCGGTAGCGATCGAGCTGACGAACGACCACGTTATGCCGTGATCCGTACTCTTATAGAGATCGAGTTTCGTCACGGACAAATCAGAAGGGATTGACATCCCTGCGCAGAGGATCGTGCCTGCCGGCATATTGCCGATTGCTTGCGGCAGCTCATACAAGAAGGGCTCCCAGCGCATCCCCCATCCGTTCACCTTGTCGGTCACGCTGGATATCTGCGTCCATGTTTTGCCTGCATCCGTGCTTCGAAAGATCGGAAAGCTAGGTGTGCCGTTCACATACTGCTCGAACGTTGCCAGCATGGTTCCGTTAGCAGATCCAGAGTGCTCTAGACGAAGCGATCTACCGTATAACGCGCCCGGACTCGGGCTGCCAGACGGCGGTGTGTACATCGTGGATGGTCCAAATACTGCATGGGCATGATCGGCATCAAAAAAGAAGACGCTGAAGACTGCTACGCACGCCATAAAAGCAATCGTTAACTTTCGGACCATCATACTTGCTGTGGATCGTGAAAACATCATTTTTACACTCCCTTAGAAATCGATTTGATCGGGGCTATTGTTTTTTCCCCTGCATGCATGTCGAAGCCAATCGTCACCCCCTTTCTCCGCAAAGCATTCGTTAATCTATCTCATAAAGCTCCTTAATAGAAGCGCTTACATTAATGTGAAGATATTTAGATTCTCTTCTGGTCTCCCCTCCATTGCGCAGTGTTGAAGCAGAGAGACCACGATTGCAATCATGATCTCTTAGCTGCTCCATATCCAAATGGATTACTTTGCCGTTCTTGCCTTAGCCCATTTATTATTCAAATCAGTTGCAATTCCGTCAAGTGATTTGCCTGACATCATATCTTGACCCAGCTTCTTCCAATCCAGTTGCATCGCATTCACAATTTTGTTGAATTTCTCGCCACCCGGTTGATAATTGAATTCTTCGAACTTGTTATTTTTATAGAAATCGTTCATAAACGGTGCTTTAGACTCAACGCCTTCCATGAGTGATTTGCTCATCTTCTCGTCGACAAAAAATTGGTATGCATCAGAAGTAAACATCCATTCTACAAACTTTTTCGTTGCGTCAAGATTTTTCGAGTTTTTATTAATTCCGTAGAAATCATCGGTGAATGTTATTACTTTAAGCGGTTCGGCTTCCGAATGGCGCACCGGCAGCGGGAATGCCGACAGGTCGTCCGTATTGCCAACTTTGGATGTATATTGCGGCAAGTACCAGAGCCCTGCTGCTATAACGGCAGCCTTCTTCGCCTCGAACAATCCTGTAGCTTGATCATTGCTCAAGCCAAGCGGATCGTTGCCCATTACTTTAGCATCGTATAATTTTTGAATATCCGTATAGGCCTTGTAGAACGGGGTATCTTTATCGAAAGGCTTGTCTTGTCCGGCAATTGTATCGTAGTAATTTTCATCGCCGGATACAAGCAGCGGCATGAATTCGTTAAATGGATAGTCCGGCCAGGAGTCTTTTCCACCCATGGCATACGCTTGATTTTTTCCGCTTTTCTTAATCGACGATAATGTTTCAATGAATTGCTCCCAAGTTTTCGGTACACTGAGTCCAAGTTCTTTGAAGATGCTCGGATGATAGTAGACAAGCTCAGGGAAAGAGATCATCGGTAGTGCCAACACTTTGCCATTCACGGCAAAGTGCTTTGCCTTCGTATTTTTAGCTGTTACACTCATATCATCAAGCGGCAATAATTCATCTCTGAAATCGTTAAGGAAATTAGGCTTTAGCGCAATAACGTCCGGCAATTCATTGCCTGCCATCCTTACCTTCATCGCTTGCAAATAATCCCCATCGCTCTTGAAGGTTTCGACTTCCACCTTTACGTTAGGCATCACTTTGGAAAAATCTTTTACTTTCGCCGACCATTTGTCCAGAAAAGCGCTGTCGCTATCCCAGGTAGAGAGCTTCAATGTAATTGGTGCAGTGATAGCTCCCTTACTAGTATCGGGAGATGCAGACGCTGCCGAGTTACCCGCAGATTTGGTATCGGCTGCGCTGTTAGCTCCGCATCCTGCCAACCCAACGGCCATGACTGCGGCCATAATGGATCCAAGTGTTTTCTTTTTCAAGTTCATTCCCCCTATGGTGGTATCGCTTACAAGTTTTATTCTACAAGCTTCGATACATGGGTCACATGATATATATTGTGGTTTCAATGATATTTTTTGTGATGCGACTCCCTGTATTGTTGCGGACTAAGCCCTACATTTTTCTTAAATACCCGGCTGAAATGTTCAGGATTTTCATAGCCTATCTGGATAGAAACCTCATACATTTTCATTCCTGCTTCGAGCAAGCGCTTGGCTTCCTGAATACGTAGTTTCGTGACGAATTCAACGAAGTTCATTCCCGTTTCTTTGGCGAATTGCTTACTTAGATGACTTTCGCTGACGCCGACGCTTTCGCTCACTTGTCTTAACGCAATCGGCTTCCGGAAATGATTCTCAATGTATCGTTTAGCTTTATCCACGAGACTTAACGAACGCTCCGATTGTTTGGTATGCAATAACACTACTGCTTTATGGACGGTATCAATTAGCCAGTCGTGAAGATCTTTCTTAAAATCGAATTGTTCTACGAGCTCGTAAGGCAGCTTATCACCTTCCAGCAAATGTCTCCAATCCAATTCTTTTACGACTAACAGAGCGCCGAGCTCACGCAGCAGATGCTGATAGAATCGGAGTGTTTTTCCTAACGTTCTTTTTTCAAGTTCCAATATTTCCAAGCCTTGATAAAATGCTGCTTCCCAGCGCTCATCTCCATGCTCGATGTATGGCAAAAGTTGAGTTAAATCCCATGGATTCGGCATATCTGGCTCGGTCGCAATCTGAGGTCGGTTCAAATCATAATAGAAGGTCCGTCCGGGGCCTTCATAAAAGCGCATCTCGGCCAGTTGTCTGGATTGTGCATAACGCAGCCGCCATTCCTTCCAATCCATACAAATATCTGAAACACCAATGGAAACCGAACAATCGAGATAGTTCTTTATATTGCTTCTCAGATAGATGAATAATTCCGCTACTCTGTTGCGAAGATACAAATAACTATTCGCATTTTCAAAAAAGAATAGAACGACGTATTCGTATAGGTTAAATGGAACAAGTTCATAGGGAATATTTTCCCTTTGCAGCACCTGGCTTATCGTTGTGTATAAATATTCGTATTTGTGCTGGCTAACATCTTTTTCAGCTTCAACCATATCACGTGTTCGATCTACCAACACTACGAATACAAGTTGCTGGTT
The DNA here is from genome assembly GCF_001429545.1 of Paenibacillus sp. Soil787. Lineage (GTDB taxonomy): Bacteria > Bacillota > Bacilli > Paenibacillales > NBRC-103111 > Paenibacillus_E. The sequence continues at coordinate 247,713 of NZ_LMSP01000002.1, read as the reverse complement.
GGCTCCAGTTCCTTGCAATCTGCTCGCCAATAATGAAGTCATATCAATCGTTTGATGATTCGGCTGCTTATGGAGCAAGTACTCCCTGAGCAAATTATTAGCCTTCAGCGAAGCAGCTTCATCATCGATCTGAGCATCATGCTCTCTGTCCTGTAATAATTCAACCGTTTTCCTTAACACCGGTATGACATGCTCGGGACTCAAATCAGACTTGACGATATAATCAACTGCCCCGAGCAGGAACGCATGACGGACGTACTCATAGTCCGAAAAAGCACTGAGTACAATACAGACGGGTTTGCGTTTCAAGTCCGCTTCTTTCAGACATGTCAAGAGCGTGATGCCATCCATCTTTGGCATATGGATATCCAATATTAACAAGTCGATATCCTGTTTCGTACATATTCGTTCCCACACTTCTTGTCCGTTTGCCGCCTCCCCGATGACAGCACAATCTTCCTCAGCCCATGGTACAATTTGTTGGATAGCCAATCGAATAAGCGGCTCGTCATCCACTATGAAGACCCTGTACATAACACGCCTCCTTCCACCCTATATAATGAATCCAATACGTCTGCCTAATATCGTACTTATCGAAAAAAGGCTCCCTCGGGAGCCACTTTTCGAATTTACTTTACTTATTTTTTTGACTGCTCCCCTCCATCCGAAATGTCGCTCCTCAAATCGACAGTCCCGTATGTAACCGAGTTGGAATAGTTGTTGCCAAGCGGGCCTCCAGAGATGACGAACAGCGTATGCCCGTCAGACATCGGCACAAGTCCTCGACTGTAACCAATTCCCGCATTGGGTTTGATTTTGGTCCACAGTCCTTCGCCATTTTGCGTATTCAGGAACAGCGAGCTGCTGGAAAAAGCGGAAACGGCCAAGGTGCCGTTCGCACCTCCAGTCGGGAGCCAAACGACATATGGTGAACTTGATGGGCTCGTACCATCTTTCGCCAGCAAGCCAATCCCCTTTACTGAGCCGAAATTTTCCGGGTCTGCTCCGATTCTATAAGAAACCTCACAATTTTGCGAACCGCACATTTCGTAAGTCATGATGTAGTTGCCATTACCCATTCGCGCAACTACCGGCATTCCCGGGCGGTCGATGTACAAAGAGGAAGTCACATCATCGACGACGGGGCCCCAGTTTATTCCGTCAGTCGATGTTTGATGCACAATCTTTTGGCCATATTTGGTATCGCGTTGGTCAGAATAATAAGCGATCAGCTTGTTGTTCGCCACCATCAGGAACGGTTCCCAAACCGGCGTGTAACCGTTTTCCGATTTCGGCTGTCCGCCGGAAGCGATCGAGCTGACGAACGACCATGTCTTGCCGTGATCCGTGCTCTTATAGAGATCGAGCTTCGACTTGGAATAGTCTGAAGGGATAGAATTCCCTGCGCACAGAATCGTACCCTCCGGCATATTTCCGATCGCCTGTGGCAGCTCGTACAATTCGGGTTGCCAGCGCAACCCCCATCCGTTTACCTGATCGGTTACGCTGGAAATCTGTTTCCATGTTTCTCCTGAATCCGTGCTTTCAAAGATTGGAAAGCTGGGTGTGCCGTTCACATACTGCTCGAACGTGGCCAGCATGGTTCCGTTGGCGGATTTTGAGTGCTGCAGACGAGTGGCTCTGCCGTAAAGCGCGCCCGGTCCCGGGTCGCTGTCCGGCGCAGTGTACATCTTCAAGGGCCCGAATATTGCGTTGGCATGATCGGTGCCGATGTTGGCATGATCGGCGCCGATAAAGAAGAATTTGAAGGCTGCTGCGCAGCCAAAGATTGCTGCGCATGCCACCAAAACAATCGCAAACATTCGGACTTTTTTGCTTACAACAAAACTGGAACCCGCCATATTGATTTCATCTCCTTTATTAACAAAGGTGCTCCCTCAAACTTCTTTACCCCTTGACCGACCCCAGCAGCACTCCTTTTATGAAGAATTTCTGAGCAAACGGGTACATGATAAGCATCGGGATAGATGCAATAACCATAGCCGCCAGTTGAATGGTCTCTGCTGTAGTTTTACCTATGCCTCTAGCTTGAATAGCGAGTTGGGCTATATCTGCATTTTGGGAAGCTGCGCTCGACAATTGGTCAGCACCTGCATTCGACATAATTAATTTCAATATATAATATTGAAGGGTTTGCAAGTTCGAATTTTGTGTGAAAAACAACGTGGTGCCATAGTCGTTCCATATCCATACTGCCACGAAAACCGATATGGCTGCAATAACCGATTTTGAAAGAGGCAAAACAATGGAGAAGAAAATTTTAAACTCATTGGCACCATCCATTTTAGCCGATTCAAAGAGCGCGTCGGGTATGGCCTTATAATTGGCATTAAATATGATTACGTTGAAAAAGTTTCCGACAAGAATAGGTAATATATAAACCCAGTAGGTATCATATATGCCCAACCAATTATAAAGGATAAAGGTCGGAATCAAGGCGCCGGGAAAGTACATACTAATAAACCCTACGGCTACATAGAATTTTTTGAATTTCAGGTATGGCCTGGAAAAAGCGTATGTGAATATTGCCGTATTTAGGATTTGTACAACGGTAACTATGATTGTACGGGATAAGGTAATCATTTCGGCTTTTATTAATGTTGCATCTGACAATACTTTCGCCCAGCTGTCAAACCTAAACAACCTTGGCCATAATAATATCGGTCCACGTCTCAAATCCGTACCATCATTTAAGGAATTGATAATAGAAAAGTAGAATGGATACACGGTTAAGATGATGAGTATGATCATAATTGAAATATTCACAATATTAAATGTCCTGTCGGAACGAGCTCCATTGGGGACCATTTGATTTTCCTCCTTAGAAAAGACCCGAGTTAGATAATTTCTTCGATATGGAATTTGCCCCCCAAAGAAGTAATACAGCAAAAACCGATTTCATTAATTGTATGGCGGTCGCTACATTAAATTGAAGCTGCTGTAAGCCGAACTGATACACATAAGTATCGATTACCTGACTTGTCGGAAGGTTCAATGAATTTTGAAATACGTAAATCTGGGTAAAATTATTGTTAAGTATACCGCTTACGGCAAATATGATCATAATCATCAAGGTAGGCATGATACACGGTATTGTTATATAAAACATCTTTTTAAAACGACCGGCGCCATCTATTGTTGCTGATTCATAAAGGGCCGCATCCACTCCCGCTATCGCCGCAAGGTAAAGAATAGCTCCCCACCCGAGATCCTTCAGAAGTGAGGTTACAGTAGCAACCCCCCAAAAATAGGAAGGATCGGCAAGAAATTGAATGGGTTTATGAATAAAATGCAATTTTTTCAAAATAAAATTTACGGCACTGTCAGATCTTAATAGCGTTACAAATAACCCACCGTAAATAACCCATGATAAAAAATGCGGTAAATAAGTGGCAGTTTGAACGATCGATTTGAATTTACTGCTGACTATTTCATTTAAGAATAAAGCGAAAAATAGAGTTATAGGAATGCTTACAAAAGACGCCAAAAGATTCATACCGATTGTATTCCTTAGCATAGGAATAAAGTCATAACTGTGAAACATGATCATAAAATTATCCCAACCGTTCCACGCACTCGAAAATATGCCCGCTACCCCACTTGTCGGATCATAATCTTTGAATGCAATGATATAACCAAATAGCGGGATAAAGACAAATATTAAAATATGCAATACGGAAGGCCAAAGCATGATACCGAGTTCAAATTGGGTACGAAAATCATGACCAAGCTTAAATGTCTTCTTTTTTGTATTATTTATTATTAAGGACTTACCAACCGTTTTTTCAAACATATGAATCTCCATTCCGCCGAAGTCGCTGGTGGCATAAATATTAATTTCTGATATAAATGAAGTGACGCTAACGCCTCAAAGCATCATACAGAACTTTAGCGTCACTTATTTCATCACCTGAATGATGTCATCACTCTTATTCGTTTATACCCTTCATAGGGATACCCATTTCCTTGCTTTGCTTTTTCATGAGTTCATCTTTTGCTGCGTCAATTTTATCCAATCCCATAGAAGTCGCCTTTTTTACCATGTTATTATAAAGCGTATCTGCTTCTGACAAATCTTTTGCCGTAATAATTTTTGCTACCTCGGCTTGTACGAAATTCTTGATTTCAGTTTCCTGATTTCCTAATCCTTTGGACTGGATGAATCCCGGCGGAACATCAAGAGGTGATCTTTCAAATATTGTTGTTTTCTCAGATCTCGCAAATGCTGTTGTAACAGCAGTATCCATAAGTCCGCCCGTTCCTAGCTGTTTAGTAGGCGCCTCGTTAACATGATTTCCCCAGTCTGTGTTGGCGAAAGCCCAGTAAGCCCAGATACCGGTTTTTGTAGAATCATTCTTTGCTCCTTCCTCTGTTATATGAATCATTTTATTTTTATCCAATGTATAGTTAGTGCCCTCAATTCCATTGCTATCGTATAGACCTTCGTTACTTGTCATATAGCTCAGCCATTTAATCGCTTTCTCTGGTTCCTTTGTAGTTTTGGAGATAAATGTCTGCATCCAGCCTACGGTAGGTCTATAATGCATACCCATTACAGGTTTTGCACCGGTGCTTGAAAGTACGGGAGCAGGCGATTTCCAAAAAGGCTGATTCGTTTTGTCATCCGCATAGTGAGTATTTGCCGTATTTCCCCAAAATGCAAATACACGGCCGGATACAATTGCAGCAGCTGTTGCATTCGTATCCATAGTAAATTCACTTGGGTCAATAAATCCCGCATTTACAGATTTGTTAATAAACTCAAGTGCATGCTTGTATCCTGATGAATATATCAAATCACGGTAATTACCTTTTTCATCTACATTCATTCCGCCAAACTGGCTGGTGATTGACCTCATCGTTGTATCCCAATAGTTCTTGCCATCAAGTAGAAGAGGTATAACATCCGCGCCGTCAACTTTTAAATTCGATTCCTTGATTTTCTTAAGAGCATCAAGCAAACCTTGTTCGGTGCCAAGGCTGTTAATGTCAATTCCCGCCTGTTCCAACATTTTGCTGTTTACCATGATGGTATCGTTGTATTGATATTTAGTTCGATCTATATAGTACTGACTTGAAGGCGGGTATGTTTTTCTCAAATCATCTGAAGATATATGGCTCGGGATCGCATACCAGCCGCCATCACGTTTAATCAACTCATTTTTGATGTCATTAGGGAAATCTTTCAGCAGGTGAGAATTCGGGTCGTATTTCTTGATCAACTCGTCCAGACTCCACACCTTTCCCGACTTGACCAATTTGGAAATGATATTTGTTGTATTACCAGGGTCTGCTACAGTAATTACATCCGGAATATCACCCGATACCAGCATTAAGCTTAATTTGGTATCTCCATCCTGGGGCGGGATATTCATTGCAAATTTAACACCAGTCTTTTTGGAAATTACACCCATAAAGGTATTGGGATCCGAGCTCCAGGTCATTGGCGGATTCCAGAAGCTTACATCGGAAAACCAATTTAGGGTAACCGGTTCAGCAGTTTCCCCTGCTGCTTTTGCTGTGTTCTGCGGTGCTTGGGTAGCGTTAGGAGTTGGAGTCTTAGACCCGCATCCTGCCAAACTTAAAGCGCTTACAACAAGCACCAAGATGGACGCTGTACTTAAAACCGTGCTTGAAACTGACTTTTTCATTTTTTATCCCCCTTTGAAATTAAGTATGTTACCTAATTCTATGATATGGTAGCGCAATCATATTGGACATGATCTTTCTTTACATGAATTTGATCTTTCTATTCATTTTGATTTCATTCTATGAGGAAAGCTTGACAGCCCTATCACTCTTTTGAAGCCCCCATGCCGCCTGAAAATCGTTTTCAATGACCGTCAGAGTTGCTTTCTCTGACGGCCATTGCTTGGCCTGAAATCAGGTTATTGCGATAACGTTTGAATCTGATCAGCAGTCAGCGCTTTATCATAGATTCGGAGCTCATCAATCTTGCCAATGAATGGGTTGTCCCAGTAGTTCACGCCGAGCGCGAATATTCCGTTGTCTGTCGTGAACACATTCGGAAAGCCTATGCCCGTATATTTGGCAACGCCATCAACGTACACCGTCACCGTTCCATTGTCGACCGTGAAAGCAAGATCAACCCAGGTGCCGGTCGGAATTTGAATGCCGGTAGACGCATTGTACCAGGCTGATCCGGACCATAGCATGGTCGGCTGAGCGTCACCCGACCCTCTTGGTACCAGACTGATCCAACTGCCTGGCGTCGCCGATCCGAAGAACGCGGACGTGTATTGGCTGGCTTGATCCACATATACAGACATCGATACCGTATACGTATAGCCTGAGATCAAGCCATTCGGCAAACGAATGCCGGAGCTTCCATTAAATACAGCCGCCTGGCCGGAAACGCCGTCGCTGAAAGTAATGGTTCCGCCGGTATTATTCGCCCGGTTGCCTGTTACCGTACCTGATCCGTAGCGTGTTGAATCCAATAAACTCCCATCGAACGTATAATACGCAATTGCTCCGTCCAGGACGTAGAGCGTGTAGCTTGCCGCCGTACCGCTCCCATCGGTTGCGGTTGCAGTAATCGTCGTCGATCCGGCCTTGAGGGCAGTGACCTGGCCTGAAATTTCGTCGACGGTTGCGATTGACGGGTCGGCCGAGTTCCAAACCAGCGCCTGATTGCCCGCGAATGCCGGGGCTACCGAAACGGAGGAAGGCGTGAATGTGTTCCCAGCAGATATTCTCTTCTCCGTCAAGCCAAGCCGAATCCCGCTCACTTTAATGGCCGGGTCAAAAACCATGTTCTTGATTTCTTGTGAAGTGAGAACTCCGTCGTAGATTTGAAGGTCGTCGATCATGCCCTTAAATGGCGTATCCCACCAGTTTACTCCAAGGCCGAAGATGCCATTGTTTTCGGGCGTAAAGACATCCGGGAAGCTCGTTCCCTTAAATTTTTGCACCCCGTTTACGTATACGGTGGCAGTGCCCTTCTCGACGGTAATGGCCAGATGGTTCCATTCGCCGATCTTCACTGTCATGCCCGACGGTGCTTCATACCAGGTGTTTTCGCCGTTTGCTGCAACATTATGGGACCACAGCATCGTGTTGTCCTTTGCCGGACCTTGCGGCAGAATACTGATCCAGCTGCCCCGGTCCTTCGCTCCAAAGAAAGTGGGCGTATACCTTGTCAAAGCATCCGGCTTGACCCACAGCGATACCGAATAGCTGTCACTGTTGATTAGCCCGTCAGGCAGGCGAACGCCGGAATTTCCGTCAAACACGGCGGCATCTCCGTGCATGCCTTGCGCATAGGTAATCGTGCCGCCCGTATTGTCGATGCGATTTCCGGTTACTGTTCCCGCACCCAATATGCCAGTAGAATCGTTCAGGCTGCCGTCGAACGAATAATCGGCTTTCAGTTTGGCCGCTTGCCTCGGTAGTATGGTAACGAAAATTGTTTTGGAGTCCGTTACACTACCTTTGGTTACCGTCGCGGTCAATATGGCTGCTGCCGCCTGTGCCCCCGGTTCAGGGCGGGTTACAACCCCGGTTGCTGTAACAGCGTCGGCATTGGATGTCTGCCACGTAATTATTGCGTGCCTGGTGCCCTCGACCGGGAGTGTCAGGTTGGAAACGACATTGTTTGTATCGCCAAGATGAATGTCGTTCAATACGTCTTCAACTATTTCCTGATCCGTCTTATCCTGCAGCCTGCTTCCCCAAACCGTTACTCCCTCGCCAGACATCGCGGTAAAGGTCATAACAACCCGTCCTGAGGTGTCATCCCAAAGCCGCGCGAATACACCGTTGTAGGTAACTCCGTCAATGGTGATTTCCGCCAGATTATCGCCCGTTTTGCTCCAGCTGCCGGCAGCGTCGCCGGTAATGGAATGGTCGTTGTTCAGACGGATAAAGACGGATTTTTGGATGATTCCCGAAGTGCTCTTACCGTGATTGATAAACTTGTATTCTCCGGCCAAATCCTGATCGGTTACAGCTTCAAGCTTCTCGCCCGTATATCGGTATGGTGCAACGACAGGCCAATTGTCTTTGTTCATAAACATCTGGTGAACTCTGACCTCATGAGAATTGCCTTTTCCCGGGAAGCGCGTGTGGAAAGCAAGGAAGAACTGCCCGGTTTTTTTATCAAAATAGACGGAATTGTGACCAGGAGAAACGTAACTGATGCCCGTACCGGTTCCAGGGTCTCCGATCTCTCTCTGAAACAGGTAGTCTCCCATCATCTTGTTGCCGTAGTCCTGGTTCGACGTATTTGGCGGCAGAACGGCATATTTTCCTTGTGCGTCAACGAATGGGCCGTTCGGGGATGTCGCTCTGAACATGCGCATATTGTACCCGCTGCCCGCTTCCAGCCATCCGTAGGTTACATTCAGGAAGTAATAACCCGTTTTCTTATCATAGATAACAAAAGATCCTTCGCCCGATTGTTGGTAGCCGCCTGCGATTTTCGTTCCGAAATAACGGTCCACCATTCTGCCGTCGGCCGTCGTACCATCAGCGCCCGAATAGATAGCCTTTCCGCTTACCTTATCGATTTGAAGCTCGAAGATCCCGCCGGACCAGGAGCCGTATGTCATCCACAGCTTCCCGTCTTTGTCATAGAACAAATCCGGGTCGATTGCATTCGGAAAAAGGTCGTTGTTAAACGAGCCGTTACCGTTGAACCATTCCGATCTGGGTCCTTGAAGCTTGCCGTTATCAACCAGAGCCTGGATATTGGTATTGGTCCATTTTTTATTAATGACACTTCTGTTGTCATATGCGTCATTCTGGGTAAAACCGGAATAGACAATGGTGTCCACATACGTATAAGGCCCTTCAATATTTTGGGAAACCGCATATCCGATCGCCGAACGAATAGTAGTGGACGAGGTGCAGTAATAGATCATATATGCGCCTATCGATCCGTCCTTGTTCTTGTAATCCTCATTATAAAACACGTAAGGAGCCCATACCCTATGTTCGCCGGTACTGTCGGCATCGCTATTCCCGGCCCAAGCAAAAGAACCGGCCAAGTTCTTTACCAGGTCGCCGTACAGGACATTGCCCGGCGTCGTATCACCGTTCGTGAACCGGGTCCAGTTCATCAAATCGGTTGACTTCGCAGCCTCGAGATTGGAACCAAACACATAGAACGTGTTGCCATCCTTGACAATCGATGGATCGTGAACGGAAACGTTGGTGAAGGACGCTTTGGTTACCTGAACCGCGACCGAATCAAACTTCGACGAATCTTCTGCCGATGTCGCTTGGATATCCGCAGTGCCGGGGGAGACCGCCGTCACTTTGCCGTTCTCGTCGACGGTGGCGACTGCCGGGTCGCTAGAACTCCAGCTAACGCTTTTATTTGTCGCTGCGACGGGAGCTATCGAAACGGTTAAGCTTTTCGTCGCCCCGACAAGCAAGCTGAAATCCCGCTGGCCGATGGTTACGTGCACAACGTCCACAGACTTAGGCAGGCTGGCGTAAGAGACCGGGTGCTTATCGACAGAACCTACCGTAGATATTACCGCGCTCCCCGTACTGTTGGGATCGCTCCCGCCGCCGCCACTAGCAAATGCCACGGATGGCACGGCCATGGCTAGCGCCAGCAACATGGCCAATTTTCGTCTAAATGTTTTTTTCAAGCTTGTGTGCTCCTCCCATAATTGAGTTCTTTTCTTGCATCTTCAACAGCCGACAGCCTTATGAGGCTCCCCGAAGTTGTCAAGCTTTCTCAATCACCCCCTCAATGAAATGTGATGCCACGTGCAGCAATCCGCCTTCGATTAGATTGTCGAGACAAAGGGGCAACTCAAAAGGTCACCAATGTTGGTATCGCTTACAATTTAAATCATAACCATTTCGAACTATGGGGCACATGATATATCTTGCGTTTCGATGATATATTTTGTCATGTTATTCCCGAACAAAACGAAAAACGCCTGTTTTCGAATGAAAACGGACGTTTCTGATTCGCTAACTCTTCGCCTGACGAAAGGTGATCATCACGGATTTGACGGTTTCTACGACCATTTGATTGTAGTGTTGCCGCTCCCGGCTCGTCGATGACTTGATCACTCTTTAGAAGCCCCTGCCACTAAACCGGCAAATATTCTTTTCTGAAAAATAAAATATAATATTAACGGCGGAGCCATAATTAAAATAACACCTGAACTTAACTTCCCCCAGTCCAAGGTGCGTTCCCCTTGAAAGATCATTAAGGCCGTTGTCAAGGTCCTAAGACTGTCTGATGGAATATAGAGATAGGGCGTATACATGTCATTGCTAATATCAACAAATTTAATAATAGCAATCGTTAAGGATGCGGGTACGACTAAAGGGAATATAATGCGTGTAAAAATGGTTATATATGAGGCGCCATCCATCATGGCACTCTCGTCTAACGAAACCGGTATATTATCAATGAACTGTTTGTATACAAATATTTGGATTAAATCTGCCCCTACATAAATGAAAATAGGCGCCCAATAGGTATTAAATAACCCCAAACTGTTAATAATCGAAAATCTAGCCACTTCAATGGTGGTAAAGGGAATAATCATAGCCACCATAAAGGAACTCAATACGATTTTTTTGGATTTGAATTCAAATCTGGCCAAGATATAAGAAACCATCGCACCCAAAATAACATTCAAAGCAACACTGGTACATGTTATGATGGCTGTATTCTTAAGTGCCAGTGGAATTTCAGCCTTCTTGTAGACTTCAATGAAGTTATCCAACATAAAGGAATGTGGAAGCGAGAAAAGGGAATAACGGCTAAGCTCAATTCGTGTTTTAAATGCAGAAAGAACGATAACAGACAAAGGAACAAGAACAATTGCCGCCAAAACTAGCAGAATCAAATATTTAACAATGATGGACGCATCAAATTTGTTTTTCATTACTCTCACCTTAGGCCTTTAAGAATCAAACTTTGGAGCGAATAAACAAGAATCGTGATTAACATTAATATGATTCCCAATGCAGCTGCCAAACCGAAATGACTGTATTCGAAGGCTTCCTTAATGGAATAGAGAACAAATGTAGAACTCTCATATCCCGGGCCGCCGTTTGTCATTAGAAAAGGAATTTCAAACGAAGCAAGAACTCCGCGAATATTTAAGAACAAAAGGAGATCAATGATTGTTTTGACACCTGGTATTGTGATATAGAGAAACTGTTGAAATTTATTCGCACCATCTATTTCCGCAGCTTCATATTGGTCTCTCGGTATCGAAATGATTCCAGCTATAAAGAACACAACATGTTGACCGCAATATCTCCACATGGTTACAAAAACTAACGTAAAATTCAGAATCTTAATATTTCCTAACCAGTCTTGTTTTAATTCACCTAAATGCAAACCATCAAGTATGGTATTCAATCCGCCAAGTGGTGAAAAGAAAAACGAAAATGCCAGAGCAATAGCAACACCATTGATAACATAGGGCATAAAAATAATCGATTTAAAGAAATTTTTTCCGATAAGATTACCACAAAGAATGGAAGCAATCAAAATTTCAAACGGCATTGAGATTGTGAATGCAATAAAGTAATAAGCGTTATTCCTAAGGGAAATCCACATATCTTTTGAGTGAAAAAATATCGTTTTAAAATTCTCAATACCTGTATAGTTAAATGTTTTCGAGTATCCATCCCAATCAGTCACACTAAGTTGAAATAGCTTTAACGTAGGAAAGAATACAAAGATGATTAGCAATGCCATTGGTATCAATAAAAACGAACCGATAATCATTTTCCTTTGAAGAAGATAACTCATCATACACCTCTTATGAATAGAAGAATGCTATGCCATTGACACAGCATTCTTCAATTAAATTACTCTTTGTTTATTCCTATTTGATGCCAAATTTCTGTCTGCCGGCTGCCCATTTCTGATTGAGATCTTCAAAAATCGGTCGGAAATCTTTTCCTGCCAACATTTGTGCACCAACCACGACACTATCCCATTTTGTTTCTTTTTGTAATTTCACAAAATCTTCTTCTCCTGCTAACGCAGTAAACGTTTGGGTTGGATACTGCTTACTTGCTTCGGTAAAGACATTTTGCGGGTCAATTCCTTTGATGGTCGAGCTCATAGCTCTTTGTTCAAGATATGGCTTATAGACTTCGGGACTAAAATACCATTCCAACACTTTCTTTGCGACATCTATATGTTTGCTATTCTTGGAAATGCAAAATGGAAGATCGATATTAAATACTTGTCTGTTCTTTTCATTTGGATCATTCACGACTGGCATCGGGAACAAGCCCAGATCTTTTACATCCCCGCCCAAAGTTACGAAGTCCGAGTAATAGTACTGGCCGATTGCCATCATGCCTGCCTTTTTATTAGCAAACATTTGCTCTGCTTCGGGGTATCCGATTCCAAGCGGCGACTTCCCAACCGCACCGGATTTATAAAGCTGTTCTACCTTTTCAAACGCCTTATAATAGTTGCCATCCGGACTAAATGGCTTGTCCTTCAACGCTGCTTCGTTATCCGTATTTGGATCGTTAAACATAGAAGAATATAATTGTCCCACGAATGGATATTGCGGCCAAGCATCTTTTCCTCCAAGTGCCAACCCTTGATACTTCCCACTGTCTTGAATAGCTTTACCCGTGCTTACAAACTGATCCCAAGTTTTAGGTACCGTTAAACCCAATTCGGAAAAGATGGATTTGCTATAGAAAACCCATTCTCCGAATTGCTTCATCGGCAATCCATAGTATTTCCCATCTCCCGCTTTGAGCTCGGTAAGGGAATCCATGGCACTGTTCATTTGCACAAGAGGATCGCTCTTATCCCAAACATAAAGCGAATTTTTTAGATCAATCAACTTATAAGGTTTAACATAAAATAAATCCGGTACTTCATTCGCTGCCTGCCTTACCATTAATGATTTGTACAAGGAGTCTACATCTTTAAATGATTGGAGATCCAAAGTCACATTTGGCAGAAGTTTTTTAAAGGAATCCGATTGACTCGTCGTTTTCCAATAATCCAAGTCCTCTGCTAAAATTGCAACGCTTAAGGTTACTTTCTCATTGGACTGGCTGCTTGTTTCGCTCGGTGAATTACTTGATTTGGGAGTCGGTGAACCAGAGCCGCTCGTGTTACTTCCACATCCCGCTAAAACAACCGTGACGGATAAAATTCCGGATAAGACGAGACCCATCCTCTTTTTTGAAAACAATCCTTCCATTTTAAAACCCTCCCTTTTTAGATAGCGCTTTCTTTTGCGCCTTAATCAAAGTATATCTTAATGCATATTGAACTCCCATGATCTTTCTTGTATCATTTTTGATCTTTCGTTGTATTTTTCGTTATTTTTCGACAATGTTTTGATACGTAGTTTCCAGCCGGAATGTTATTCAAAAAATTCCTCCTACAAAGTAGGAGGAAAGCAATTTTTATAATTGATTTTTCACTGCTTAGTTTTTGAAAAACTCAACATCATCGAAATTTATCCATTGATTGGCACTGGCATCAGACCAAAAACCAACCGTACATTGGCCATTTGTTACGTTAATGTTAGGGATTGTTATTTGTGTATAATAACTAGAAGCCGGTATGTTAGCTGTAAGTTCGGCAGAACCAAAATTCTTAGCACTCATCCATGCTTGATTCTGTCCACCGCTTCCTTTTACATATGCACGAAGCGTATAAGTCCCATTAGCCAAACCTGTAAAAGTCTGGGATGTGTAAGCTTGGTATGGAGCATTTTTCCAATGTGTACCATGCCAATTGCCTGTATGTGCACCGCCAGTGGTTTCAACATATGCAGCATTGTTATTCGTCCATGTCGTCCATGATGTCGGCGAGGCCGTCCATGCTTGATCCGCTTCGAAGCTTGGGTTTTGTATCTGATTAAGAATAGTATTGGAAGGCAATACATCTGTAAATTGAAATTGCCATTCTTGATAAGGTTGACTGTTATCCGATCGCTGTTCAATAGCAGCGCCATTGGTTGTTGATCCGCCGGCAACATCCAGCAGTTTGCCACTTTTTTTATTTTTTATTTTGTAGAAACCATCAGATTGCAGTTCTAACGTCCATAATTGTTCGTCTCCCATATAATATGGCCATTGAACAGCAACACCACCATCCAAGGTAGATGCACCGGCAATACTAAGAGCTTTGTTGCTGTTAAAATTGATAATTGCGTTGTATCCGTTACCTGCATTGACCAAATACCATTGCTGCTCTGCCGTATAGGTGTCTGAATATTGGATTGCTGCTGCTCCGTCACTAGTTGATGCTGCGTTAATCGCAATCGGTTTTGCACTGTTTTTGCTTACGATTTTATAGGCATTTCCAACAGACACATTTAACGGAAATTTTTCTGTAACAATTATGTTTTTATCTGTATGTCCCGGGTAAGGTATAGGAACAGTATGATACATAGATTGCCCATCCGGGGATAAAACCATACTACGACTATATCCCGAACCTGTCGTATATGTGTAGGCAATTGGTTGCTGTATCTTGTACCAAGTTCCTTGACCATAGTTATAATTTACAAAGAAATCTCCACCCCTTGGTGAACTCGGAGTTGTAAATTTGGAAGATACATATATGGTGCCATTAGGTCCACCGTTAGGTGTCCAAACGTTAAAGGGAGTGTTACCCGGGTAAGCCCCATCAGCTGAATAGATTGGAGTTCCAATATCCAAAGGGTCACCCCAATTGTCCCCATCACTCGAATATCTAAAGTGAACGGGATTTCCAGTTTGCCCGACCACTTCATACGTCATGAAATACTGCCCATTCCCCAATTTCGATACGACAGCCATACCAGGCCTCAAGGTAGCATCAGCAACTCTCACGTCATTAACAACTGGTCCCCACGTATACCCCCCATCTGACGATACTTGATGGACTAACTTCTGGCTATGGGTCTCATGTTCTCGTTCGTCAGAATAATAACATACGAGATGCCCCGTACTATCCAAAGCCAAAAATGGTTCCCATATTGGATGGGTTTGGTCTCCTCCAACAGCAATAGTAGTCAAATAACTCCAAGTTAACCCATGATCATCACTTCGGTATATTTCCATCCTTCCGTTTGCATATGTTATTGTCCCATCAGGAAGTTTAGTTAATTTAATACTCATCCCTGATGCCAGGATCGTTCCTGCAGGCACATTTCCAACCGCCACCGGCAGTTCAAACAATTGAGGCTCCCATACCATTCCCCAATTATTCTGCGTATCTACGATATCCGAATATTTCGCCCAAGTTTTTCCATCGTCTGTACTCCTATAGATAGGAAACGTACCTTGTACGTCAACAGAGCCATTTGACTTTTCAAATGTAGTCAGTAATGTCCCATTTGCTGTTCCGCTATTATTTAATCGAATCATTCTTGGGTAGTTTACTCCTGGGTCAGTTGCATCGACACCAACATTTGGGTCAGGTCTATATATTTCCACTTGATTCGATGCAGCAAAAACGCTGCTGCTACATAAGAAAAGCAACACCAACAACATACAAATTGAACTAAAAAAATTTGTTTTACGCATAATCTTATTCTCCCCTTCTTTTAAGATAGCTTAATAATATGATAGCGCCTTCATTCTTACTATGATCTATTTTTACTTTGTTTTGATCTTTCTTTCAAAATTCAACATAATTCGACATAATGCAATATATTAACTTATTTTAGATGCTTCATATTCAACTAAATCTATGTTAACATCTTGGTACTTAGTTATGAAGGAGGGTTGTGGATGTTACCGATTGTAAGAAAATGGGTAATCGTTAAGTTCGTAACCATTTTTCTTGTTTTTATCCCTATTCCCTTAATCCTTGCCGGTGCCTATATGTATAAGAATCAAGTCACTACGTTGGTTACTAATAACACCAATAAAAATCTGCAATTAACCGAACAAATCGCCAAAAAAATAGATGATAATATTTTGAGGTATATCCTTACAGCCTCTAGTATCACAAATGAAAATAGCATCTATAATGGACCGCAAAGCATAATTGATAGAGTAAATTCACTTCGAATCATGACTAATGAAACCGATCAATTGACTCTGCGTCAACAAATTGACCATGATTTAAGCCAATATTTCAATTACACCATAGATCTTACCGGTATTACTTTTGTTTATAAAGATAATCAAACCTATTCCTTCAATAATCGCTATCCAGTTGAACCGTCCCTGATAAAATCATCATCATGGTATACGGAGATGATACAGAATAACGAACATCTTCGTGTACTTGGAAAGGTCAATCATTCGCTTTTTTCAAGTGTTAACGAAAGTGGCGAGCAATCGCTTGCCATTGTTTCGTTCGTAAATAATCGCCAATTTACGGGTGATAATGAAGTAGAGCTTGTTTATATTACGTTTAGGGATACAGCTTTTGAAAAGGTCTTTTTTGGTCTTCAACTCAGTCAAGTCGGCAGGTTGGATATACTTTCGGAGTCCGGTGATATTGTTTATTCCAAAGATGACCAAGTTGAACCTATAAAGAAAAATATGCGTTCATTCACTAATGACTATGGATGGCAAATTTACGAATCAAATAAGGATAAATTATTGATGACATACTATACAGTTCCCTCTACAAAATGGAAGGTTATCAACACGACTTCTTTTAATGAACTTACCCAAAATGTCAATCAGGTCATTTCGCTCGTTGTTACAACTTTTAGTTTTATCTTACTGGTTTTCATGATTGTATTTTTCACCTCCATATACCGTACATTGCTTCGCCCTATCCATCGTTTAATTCATCATATGTCAGACTTGGAAGAAAACAATTTCAATGGACGGTTAAAAGTTTTTGGATATGACGAAGTGGCTAAATTATACAAGAAATTTAACAAAATGGTAGATCGCATTAATCTATTAATTCATAGAATCGATCAAGAAAAAGAAGAAAAGCTGCAGTTGGAACTACAAACCCTACAGTATCAAGTTAACCCGCATTTATTACTAAATACTCTTAATTCTATATCGATGATGGCCGACATCTACGGTGCACAGCATATTAAGAAAATGACAACTTCTTTATCAACCCTCCTTGCTAATACCTTGTCCAAGGGCGGTATGTATGCGTCAATAGAAGAAGAGTTTAACACCCTGCGGAGTTATGCCGATATCATGAAATTAAGATACGGCGATCGTTTTGAAGTAACTCTTACAATTGACCCTTCGGCTTATGAACTAAATATTCTCAAGCTTCTTTTACAACCATTGGTAGAAAACTCAATTCTCCATGGAATGGGGGATATATATAACAAATTAAATATTTATGTAAACGCAAAAAAGAATGGTCCTTACCTCGAATTATCAGTAATTGACGATGGTATAGGTATGACTCAAGATCAAATTGAAACACTTCTCCATCATCAAAACGACAACCATTCCGGATTCAGTCACATAGGTGTCCACAATGTAAACAGAAGAATAAAATTAAACTTTGGAAATCAATACGGTTTAGAAATACACAGTAAATTGAAATCATTCACACAAATTCATTTAAAGCTTCCGGCAATGACTAGAGAAATGATTCCTTCGACAGCGGGTGATTGTGATGTATAGAATTTTACTTATTGATGATGAACCCTTGATTCGGCTTACCATTAAATCACTTGGTCCTTGGGAGTCTCATGGATTTGAAATCGCTTCCGAAGCCTGTGACGGACTGGATGCATTCGAAAAATTTAATCATGAAGGCAATGACTTTGACTTGATTGTTACTGATATAAGTATGCCTAAAATGAATGGACTTGAGTTCATTCGCGAAATAAGAATTCAAAATAAAATGAAACCCATCATTGTATTGAGTTCGTATAATGATTTTAAACTTGTAAGGGAAGCCTTCCAGCTCGGAATTCAGGATTATGTTTTAAAGTCCGAACTGGATTTCTATACACTCCTCTCCTTATTCAAAAAAGCAACTCATTTGGGCGATTCAAACAAAAAAAATCATCTAATCACACAGAAATCCATTCAATTCTATAAGCAAAAGTTTCTTGAGAACATCATTTCAGGAAATATTCAACCGGATATGGAAGGCCAATTAGAAAGTTTTAACATAAACATTCCTAAAGTTAATATAACGGTTGCGGTTTTAACAATTGATAATTATAAAACATTAGAAAATAACTTGGATGCCTTTACTCTCGGCAACATCATCGAATCCGTTCATAAATTGCTTTTGCAAAAAGCAGACGAATACAACCTGGGTGAAGCGGTAAAAATAGAAGAGTCAAAATATGTTTTTATTTGCGGGTTTGCAAATGAAAATAGTATCGCAAATGTGTTTCAAAAAGTCAGCAGCTTTCTTAGTAACTTTAAACATGCATGTGGCATGTTATTAAATGTTTCTCTTACGATAGGAATTAGCGATGTCGATAATGGACATGACAGGATCCCTATGCTATATAAACAAGCTGTTCTGGCAAATAATCTTAAAATAGTAAACGGGAAGGGGAACATCTACTTTCAACAAAACTTAATTAAGGCTGTATCTCCGATAATCAATGAAGAGATAACATTATCACAACATGAAAGAGATTTAATGGATGCATTGTATAATCTGGATGAAAATAAGATTCAGGAATCTTTAAATTCGATTTTTAAGGTTTTGAATTCTCATCCTGATATTAATAAAGTCCTCCATACTTATCTGGCTATATTTTTGAAGACTATAGGCTATTTACAAAGAAATACGTTCTTTGTCTATGATAATGATATAGCAATAGTTGAAGAAATGGGTCTATTTGAGACCATTGAAGAAATTCATCATTATATCAAATTCAAATTTTTAGACATATACAAACAAATCAAAGAAAGCCAAACACATTCAACTTCAAAAATAAATATTGTAAAAGAATACTTGAGACATAATTATTATCGAGATCTTAGCTTAAAATCAGTTAGTGAGCACATTCATGTTAGTGAATCATCTTTAAGTCGTTTATTTTCAACAACAGGAGAAACCTTCATTAGTTATCTAACAAAACTTAGAATTGAAAAAGCCAAAGAACTTCTAAAAAATGATACACTTACCATTCAAGAGGTTAGTGAAGCTGTCGGCTATGTAAACCAAGAACATTTCAGTCGGATTTTCAAAAAACATACCGGGTATAGTCCAATTAAATTTCGTAACGGGAACAATTAAAAAATTAAAACGAAAAGAGCCTGTTTTCGAATGAAAACAGGCGTTTCTGCTTCGCTGCATTTACTTTAAACTAAATGTGTAAGTGCCCGACCCTATAGAATGAATCCAATACGTCTGTCCAATTTTCTGAGTTATATATTCGCTACAATTCGTAGTTAACTCTTCAGAGCCTACGTTTGGCAAACCAATAGATGCTGTAGCTCCGATCGGTATCTTTACTTCCAAAACGATTTCCTCACCATTTCGGCAATACTCCGCATTTATCAAACCATATTGACTAAATACGCATCCCTTTACCTTTTCAACGGTCTGTGTCAAAGCTGGTTCAATTATAATCTTTCGATACCCTGGTTCTGCCATTCGTATGCCTAGTACATAGGAGGTAAGCCACTCTTTCACATGACCCATCATGGCATGATTTCTTGATCTTACCATACCCATCCATAATTCCTCATAGTTCCAGTATTCAGGCAATGTAGTCAAGTGATTATCAACAAAGAACTTATAGCTTGGCTGCGTATCATTCATAACCATTTTATACACAATATCGTTCTTCCCATACTTCCCGAGCGAAGCAAACACTTGCTTTAAGCCCACTTCGCCTGACGAAAGGTGATAATCACGGATCTGGACGGCTTCTACAAGTCGATTAACTGCCATCTCATTATTTTCTTTTAAAATGATGCCGCTGAATAGCACACATCCGTAGCTTGCTTGACTGCCATTACCATAAATGCGGCTTTCCGGTTGGTAGCACTCCGCATGCAGATGAAACTGCTCCTTTACTTTTTCAGCCTTAGCGGCGAAATTCATTACATCCCCGGAATGTCCTGTCAATGCTGCAATCTTAGCCATCGTGCTCAGTAAGTAATAGTAAGCGCAATTTTCTACCAGAGTTATTGGTGTGTTTTCATGCAACTGCCCCCAGTCCCCCATTTGGGCGTAGCCCGCTAATAGGCCGTTCTGGGTTTGAGTTTCTAAATACATGATATATTTGTTCATAGTTGGGTAGGCCTTTTGCAATAGGGAACAATCGCCATAGATCTGATAATATTCCCATGGTGTCAAGATACAGGCTCCGCCCCAGTTCGGGTCACGATTCAAACCGTCGATACGAAAATATTCAGGTGCAATGGCAGGCATATAGCCAAGCCCTTCGGTGTCCCCATTCACGATATCTGTTTCATTGGTCTGAGCATCCATCATATCTTGGGCGATTTTGGGGATCCATGAACGGATATCGTATCCTGCTGACATGGACCGAAACATCAAATGTGTGGTTTCTAACCACCCGATTTTCTCAATCTGCGGGCAGTCCGTAAACGAGAAAAACATATTGCTTTCAATGGCACGATTGGTGATCACATCAATTTGATTCAATACCGGATTCGAGGTTTCAAACATCCCCGTTTTCTCATTCGCAACACGTAATATGCAGCAATTAAAATGATCGACTGTCGCTTCCCATTTAAAGCCGGAAACCTCGACATACCGGAATCCCTGATAGCAAAATGAAGGATGCCATCTCTCATCTCCATCTCCTTTTACCGTATAACTATTCTTGATACTGCAATGATATTTCTGACTCCAGCTCTGAGTGCAGGAGGACTGATCGACGGACGTTTTCTCATCATTCAGGATCTCAGCTGGATACATCTCAATGACAGTTCCTCTGTCCGCCTCAGTCATGCCAGGGAGCACGATTTCGGGGAATCCCGCAATATTGATGCCCATATCCACGAGCAAATTCCCATTATCCAGTCTTGTGACAGAAGCTGCTGGTAACTTCTCAATGATCCTAGCAGGAATAAATTCTCTCCCTTTCAAGCTTCCTAGCGGTTGTTCCATGATGATGGCCTGCTGCCAGCCTGTGCGATCTGCAAAAGGCTCGTTCCAACCGCGTATCTCTGCTCTTGCATCATAATCCTCGCCGCCATACCAGTTGTTAAAGGTGATGGGACTGTCTGTTAGTTGCCAAGCATCATCTGTCGCTGCAACGATTTCTACACGGCCATCCTCATAAGTAACTTCGATCTGAGCGATGACTTTCTTTTCACCGTAAAGTCCTTGTCTGACGTATCTTGAATCATTTTTTTGGTAGCGGTGTTCGGGAGCTTCGGTTGTTTCATCCAGCATCATCGTAGGGTTAACTCTAAAATTAACATACTGCCCATTCCCAATTAGGATACCGAACGCATTCGTGCCGTTCTTCAACTGCTGGGTTATATCATATGTGACATAGTAGACGGTTTTGGAATAATCGCTCTCACCTGGATTAAAAAGAGTATCATCTAATTGCACGCCATTCATACTTGCCTGAAATAAGCCCAATCCACTCACATAAGCACGAGCTTTGACAACATTTTTCACATCGGATACACGAAAATCTTTAGCTACTTGGGGTGCTGCTGATTTGTTGCAATCTGCCGTATCTCCCTGTCCTATCCAGTGTGCTTTCCAATCCTTCTGTTCTAAAAGCCCCATTTCCCAAGAAGCAACATCGCTCCACTCCGACGCTAGATCGTTCTTATCCCATACCTTCACCTTCCAAAACAGTTCCTGCCTGGATGAAAGATAAGCTCCACCGTACGGAATGGCATAGTTATTTTCATGTGATACTTTTCCGGAATTCCACAAATCTCCAATGTTTCTATGCAACAACTCTTTCGTTGAAGATACCAAAATACAATACGCGGTTTGAAACTGATTCTGATCTTCTGATTCGAGTGTATAACTTAATAGGGGACTTTTTGTTTCAATGCCTAAAGGATTTTCCAAATATTGTACCAACATATTCGTAATCTTCATTAGTGAATGCCTTCCTCTCAACCATATATAAAATGCGCAAGCTATAGCCTAATTATATCTCTCTTATTGTTCAAAACACCCGGCAATTCGGTCATAATCACCCTGAAATAAAGCCATTTTTTTTACACATTCATAGACTCAATCCATTAATTATTTTATAATCATGACTAAGACGATTGAAGGGAGGAACTTTAGTGAATAGATCCGTTCAATTTTTTAAAAGTGAATACTTTGTTCAGAACAACGTACATCTACATGTCAATCGCTTTGTTGAAGACTTTAGTGTTCCTTTCCACACTCACGACTTTATCGAATATTGTTATGTGGCTGAGGGTAAGGGCTTCCACCATATTGAAAGTGAAACTTTCCCTGTACATAAAGGGCAACTCTTTGCGATCCCTGTCGGGGTATCACATGTATTTCGACCGACCTCTCCCAACACTTCAGGCGATCCGTTGATCGTCTATAATTGTCTGTTTGATACCCAAATGATGGAGCATCTATCTCTCCTGCTTCATGATTCTCCAATCAGGGAACATCTCAGCTCTCTCGCGGACGGTACTTCGACCTATTTCACTACCTTCGATAGTGATTATTCATTTGAAAACATCATAATGAAGCTTTACCGCGAAGTCTCTGCTCCCTGTATGGGCTCTACTACCATGCTTCAAATACTCTTAGCCCAGTTAGTCATTGCCGTCTACAGACAGAAATTCGGAGAAATAGATAAACCTACAACAGAAACTGCCGACTTTTCTAGAGTACTCCAATACATGGAGAACCATTTATACGAGCCAATTACACTTTCAGATTTGGCGTCATTATCACAGTGGAGCCGTCGACATTTGCAGCGCATATTCTTGCGGCATACCGGCCAAACTTTCGGTTCCTATCTGCAAAATTGTCGCGTCCAAAGGAGCTGTGCACTGCTTCGAGACTCCGATTACAAAATCACTGTAATTGCAGAGCAAGTCGGTTACCGTGATATCGATTCGTTCAATCGTATTTTCAAAAAAATAGTTGGACAATCACCAAGCGGATATCGAAAGCTTTACCGATCATAGATCGATATATCCCTTTACTGCGCCACCAACGCATTTTCACTTAAAACCCGCTGAACAAGCGGATCTTTGAATACAGAAAGCGAAAGCTTCTCCATATCTTCGATATACAGATCTATTGAACGTGAAATTTGAGTACTGTTTGTATCTGTATTTGTGTTTCCACTCTATTTACATATTTCCATTTTTTATTATAATTCAAAGCAAAGGATATCTAAGCCTATGGGAAGTCGGTGATTTCTTCACAATTGGTTCAACTCATCATGTAACCGCTTACTATAAATATTTATTTTGCGGCGTATTCCAGAAGGGGGACACTTATGAAAAAAAGCAGGTTCAACCTGTTAGCCAAATTGTTGATTTCCTATATATTGGTGCTGCTGTTTCCCGTCATTGTTATTCTATTCTACTATTACCCGAATTCGACGGAAGTTGTGAAGCAAAAGGAAATGGACTGGAACACGCATGTCACCGAACAGTTTATGAATTCGATGGATATTTTCACCCGTTATGTGTACAACCTTCCGTCAGAGCTGGTGAACAACCAGGAGATCAAGTTGTACTTGGCTGGAGACGACGATTATCAAAGAATCGTTATTGCAAACGAAATGCGGAAATACAATGCGACGGATGCATTCATCGATAACACCTTCTTGTATGTGAAAAGCATCGGCTTTCTGTTTGCCAAGACAGGAAGTGCCTACAGTATTCATGACTTTGAGAGTCCGGGCGTCGGATATTATTATGAAAATTGGCCGCATAAAGCCATGTTCGAGGAATTGAACAACTTGACAACACCAACGGTTCGGCCTGCGGAAAACGTCATCGTATCCGGTAATAACCGGACGCGAATGCTGACGTTCTTATCTCCGTTACCGTTAGGCGGCCTCAACTCGCCCGGTACAGTGCTCATCATGGTGAAAGAGGAAACAATTATCCGGCTGATGAAGTCGGTTTCCGAAGCTTTTACTGGTGATTTCTTTATTTTCGACCCGAAGGGAAACCGTTTGGTTGCTTCAAATGAAACCTCCTACAGTCATTCGAGTGAATTCAAAGATTTGGTGTCTGGTTTGGGTGAACGTCGGTCAGGATCTGGTATTTATCAGATCAACGGCAAATCTTTTATCGTTTCGCACGAAGTATCTGATAAAAACGGGTGGAAATATGTCACTCTAAGGGCAGTGTCTGAAACGTTGCAAGATATCCGATTGATCCAGCGCAACACTGTCGTTCTTTTTATTTTGATTTTATTACTTGAAGTGATCGTCATCTATGTGTCCATCCGTAAAAATTATCATCCGATCAAAGGTTTGGTCCATTTCGCTAAAAACCTGTTTACACTAAGAGAGCCGAGAACAATGAACGAAGTCGATACGATACGGTATGCGCTGGATCAGCTTTCCTCCGCCAACAGCAGGCTGGACGAGAGGGTAAAAAGCACGCTGCCTGTCATGCGTGATAATCTGTTGTTCGAGCTGATATGCGACCGTTACCCGACATGGGAGGCGTTTCAAAAGGAGGCCGATCCGTACGGCGTTTACTTCAACTATTCTCATATTGCTGTTGCTGTCCTTTCTTGCGAAACAAAAGAAGGCGGCATCGAAGCGATTGCTGAATATTGCCGGGTGGAGGAGCCCAGACTGCCAGAAGGACTTCAAGGGTACTTCTTCAATAGCATTTATAATCAAGAGATCGTCTTTGTTGGCTCACATAACCCGATCTTTCAATTAAAAGCGTATCTCTGCGTTCTTCAACAGGAGCTGCTCAAACAGACTGGCATACGTACGCTGATCGGAATTGGAACACCGGGGCAATCCCCGGAAGGAGTTCACCTATCTTATTTGCAAGCCATTCGCGCTGCCGAACACCTTCGGGTCCGGAATCAATACTCGGTTCTTGTTTTTGACGAAATCGAAGTCCAGCAAACCAGCGCAGTTTCCTATTTTGCAGAACAACTGCAATCGCTTGAACTATTCATTTTAAAAAACGACGTCCCCGCAGTTGAATCGGTTATGGAGCGCATCATCACCTATATCGGGCACGACGGTACGCCGCCGCATATGGTCAGAGCTGTTTACTTGAACACGGTCATCGTCATATTCAATGGACTGCAGCGTTTCCGGCAGGGCGACCAAAGCTTGCTGCAATTGACCAGCGTCTCTTACCTTCATCGTTACACGACCCAGCAGATGATCGATATTATGCGTGAAAGCTGCTGCAAGCTTTGCGATCTCATTCGCAGCTCACAGCCAACTACCAGATCAGCGTCACAGAATGACATCCTTGCGTTCATTGAAGGAAATGGCATGTATCCTGAATTTTCGCTGCAGCTCATTGCCGATCATTTTAGCATGTCGATTTCGGGCTTCAGCTATCACTTCAAGAAAACGATGGGACAAAATTTCAAGGAATATATCGATCAGCTTCGTATTCAAAAATCCATTGTATTACTTCGAAGATCAGATGAAACGCTGGAATTGATTGCGCAGCAAGTCGGCTATTCGAATACGTCGAGTTTTATTCGCTCCTTCAAAAAGGTAGTCGGCATTACGCCGGGCCAATATCGGGATTCAAACAAATGAAAAGAAGCTACCCGTTGTAGGCCGCGTGGTAGCCGTTTTTTTTCGTAAAGACGCATTTTTTGAAGATATGCAATTTTTGAAATCCGCCTGTAAGAGGCATTTGCAAGCGTTTTCCAATACCGTTGTAAAGCGTTTTCAAAAAATGGGGATTCATCAAAAACTGATCGTTTACGCCTCCTCGAATGCAGATTAAAGTTAAGGTGAAATCGGTAAGGATTGTGCATAACCAAATCTTTTGAGGGGTGATGACGGCAATGCGTAAAAAATTAGCAGTTGTACTATCATTGTTTATGGTTTCTGCCGTAGTAATGGCAGGCTGCAGCGAATCCAGCTCCAAAACTGAAGGAACTAGCGACTCTGGTTCGGGAAATGCAGGTAAAAGCGGTGCCAAAGTACAATTAACGGCCATCATGGTCAAACACCCGCTTACGAAACCGCTCGCAGAAATGGAATGGCTGAAAAAAGCGGAAGAAGAAGCTGGTGTAGAAATCAAGTGGCAAGAGATTACAGCAGACTGGGGACAGAAAAAAGGTACCATGCTTGCCAGCGGTGATGTTCCGGATTTATTTGTTGGTCCTAATGTCATTACAGATGCCGATTTTGCGCAATTTCAAGGCCTGTTCCAAGATTTGTCCGATTTGGTCAACAAAGACGCTCCGAATGTGCAGATGATGTTTAATGCTAAACCCGAAACAAAAGTCATTGCCACGCAACCTGACGGAAAAATTTACGGTTTGCCCAAATACCAACGTTTTTGGCCCGCTTCTGCTACAAGACAATTTATCAATAAAAAATGGTTGGACAATCTGGGATTAAAAATGCCGACTACGTGGGATGAATTATTTAACGTGCTGGTCGCGTTTAAAGAAAAAGATGCTAACGGTAACGGCGATTTGAATGATGAGATCCCTATGGACTGGCCGGGAGGTATCGGCGGATATTTCAATCCAGCAGTTCTCCTGGGAAGTGAGGGCATTACATTATCCGATGGAAGCGGCCAAGGCTATTATGTGGAAAACGGGAAAGTGAAAAACTTCCTGATCGACGAACGTTTTAAAGATTTGGTCGTATTCTTGAATAAATGCTACGCAGCCGGGTTGATTAACCCAGAAGTATTTACGCACGATTACACGAAATACCAGTCGATTGCCCGCGGCACCGGAGATATGGCGAAAGTCGGCTTCACATGGGGTTGGGTCGCATCGGACAGATTCGGAGACCAGGTGGCGCCGCAATATGCGTCGATGTCCCCATTAAAGAGGTCAGCAGATTCTAACACTAAACTATCTTGGAGCTATGATTACAACTCCCTAAACTTTGGAAGCAACATGGTAGTCATGTCGGCGAAAACGAAGAATAAAGACGCAGCAATGAAATTCATCAATAAATTGTATGATCCTAAAGTCAGCATGCAAGTCTTGTTCGGTTCATTAGGTACGAATATTAAGGATAATGGAGATGACAGTTACAGCGTATTGCCGCCGACAGATTCAAAAATGGATCCTGGTACATGGAAATGGACGTCATCTATGGCGGATAACGGACCTATGTATATTGCTGATGCTTTAAAATTGAATCTCGGCAAAGATATGAGCGAGGTTCTCACGCAATCCGAACCGCTGAAGAGCGCTCTAAGTGTGAGTACGAAGACCGACGTCTTCCCTAACTTGTTTATCAAATATTCAACTGCAGACAATAGCACATTAAGCTTGAATAACACGAACCTCATGAATTTGGCGAATCCCAAATTTGCGCAGTGGGTTACGAAAGGCGGCATTGACGCCCAGTGGGATGCTTATGTGAAAGAATGCCAAAAAGCCGGTTTGCAGCAAAATATCGAGATTATGCAAAAATACTACGATAGCTTCATGAGCAAGAACAAATAATAGCATGATGATAGATGCTATGCTTTCTATACGGACGGCATAGCATCTCTCTAAAAGGGAGAATGCATGGATGAGCTCTCAAATAAGCGAAATAGATAAACATACGGCAAGTATTCGATTAGCTAGAAAACCGACCATTGTAAGCACATTCAAACGCGACCATCAATTGTGGATCATGATTTTCCCGGCAATCGCCGTCATTTTAATTTTTAATTATGTGCCGATGTACGGCATTCAACTCGCTTTCCGCGACTATGATTTTTCCAAGGGCCTTACGGGTGGAGCATGGCACGGACTCTACTATTTCAAACAATTTATGAACAGCTATTTGTTTGTCGATTTAATGAAAAATACGTTTACCATCAGTTTGGCGTCGATTGTTCTCGGGTTTCCCGCTCCTAT
Source organism: Paenibacillus sp. Soil787 (assembly GCF_001429545.1). GTDB lineage: Bacteria > Bacillota > Bacilli > Paenibacillales > NBRC-103111 > Paenibacillus_E. Next base: position 219,821 of record NZ_LMSP01000002.1, on the reverse strand, counting down.
TATTCTGGCATTGATACTGAATCAGATCAGAAGAAAAAAAGCAAAACAGACCTTGCAAACGACGGTGTATTTACCCCACTTTATTTCGACCATTGTACTAGTTGGGATGCTAAATGTCCTATTATCGCCCGAAACCGGCATTGTTGGACACTTGATGAAGTCCATTGGTATGGGCGATGTTAACTTGCTGGCTTCTACAAATACATTCATGCCCGTCTATGTGCTTTCCGACATTTGGCAGCATTGCGGATGGAACAGCATTATTTATTTAGCTGCGCTTTCCACGGTCGATCCGCAATTGTATGATTCCGCCAAAATTGATGGGGCCAGCAGATGGCAAACGATCCGTTATGTGGATATACCTGCTATTGTGCCTACGATGATTATTTTGTTTATTCTCAGCATGGGGAATGTGCTCGGCACCGGCTTTGAAAAAATCTTTTTAATGCAAAATGCGTTAAATCTCCCTGTTTCCGAGGTTATTGCCACTTATGTATATAAGATCGGTATTGTATCTAATCAATTCAGTTACTCGTCGGCCATTGGTTTGTTCAATACGGTCATTAATTTTATTTTCTTGATTGCCGTGAACGCCATCTCGAAGAGATTTTCAAATATGAGTCTATGGTGATTGGATGTCGAAGGGGGGAGCAGACTTGAGTCTATTAAGCAAGAATGGCAATGAAATCATATTCCGTCTCATTCTATTCGTACTATGTGTCTTGATATTTTTAATCATTGCATATCCGTTGTACTTTATCATTATTGCATCTGTTAGTGACTCTACCCTTGTTTCAACCGGTCATGTCTTATTTCTGCCGAAAGGCATCAGTTTTTTTGGATACCAGGAAATTTTTAAAGACGCCAGAATTTGGGTCGGTTATCGAAATACACTTGTATACACATTTCTCGGAACTTTTGTAAATTTGCTGTTCACTTTACCGGCAGCCTATGTGCTATCGAGGAAAGAATTTATGGCTAGACGTGCATTAATGTTGATCTTCGTCATTACGTTGTTTTTTAACGGCGGATTAATTCCAACTTACTTATTGATAAAATCTCTGCACTTGACAAACACAATGTGGGTTTTCATTTTGCCATTCTCCGTTAATGTGTTCAATCTCATTATTGCACGAACTTTTTTTGAAACGTTGCCATCGGAATTGTATGAGGCAGCTGCCATGGACGGTTGTTCTCATTTCAAGTATTTTATACAGGTGGCTATGCCTTTGTCCAAAGCGCTTATATCCGTTATCGGCCTTTATTACTTGGTCGCACACTGGAATGATTTCTTCACGGCTTTAATTTATATTAGAAAAAATGAGCTGCAGCCGCTGCAAATCATATTAAGGGATATTCTTTTATCGAATCAGGTTTTTGCAAATGGCGCAGGCGTTGGCGGTGATGCGGGAGGCTATGCGCAAAAATATGCCGATCAAATCAAGTATGGCGTTATCATCGTATCTACGCTGCCGATTTTAATCCTCTATCCTTTTATCCAAAAATATTTTGAAAAAGGCGTATTAATCGGCTCGATAAAAGGCTGACCGTGTCCTTTCCGCGACAAAATCAGCGAACCCAATCGATATTGGATCACTCCCATGCTACAATGACTTCAACGATGATTATTGCATGCATGAGGAGTTGTTGTTTGATCATGTTTGACACGGATTATGGCACTTTTGGCTTCCGATTCTCCGAATTTCCTCAGCTTTCGATGTGCAGTTTATTCGCGGTCGGACATGACCGCATCCAGAGCAGCGATTATTATTGGGATGGCCAATCGAGGACAGACGGGCCCCTTCTCCTTTTTCAATATACGATAAAGGGTGAAGGGGTATTTGAATCGGATCAAGGCCGGGAGCGAATCGATACAGGGAAAGCCTTTCTCACTGAAATTCCCGGTAACCACCGATATTTCTATGCAGGTGATCACACACCCTGGGAGTTTTATTTCTTGTTAATCCGCCCCCAGCTCATCCTGCCGAATTGGCTTGATGCCAAGTCCAGAATTGGCAGCACCCCTGATCTGCCTGTGGGAAGTGCGCCCATCCGATTGCTGCGCGACATCTTCATTCAAGCCAAAGCAGGACGCATTTCGGATCCACACATGGCTTCTTCTTATGTCTTTCAGTTTATTTCGGAGCTTTGCCGATACGCAGCCTCCAGCCATAGCAATCGGGAGGGCTGGCCGGACAAAGTCATTCAGGCCGCAAACTATATGGATATTCATTACGCAAGTATGATTAGTTTGGACAAGTTGGCGGAGGAGCTCCACATTTCCAAATACCATTTTCTACGAACCTTTTCTGCTGTCGTCGGGATGACCCCAAACGATTATCTAAATCGGATCCGAACAGAACGGGCGATGGAGCTTCTGCGCCAAACGTCGTACAGCATCGAGCACATTGCACAGCAGCTAGGATACTCAAGCGGTAGTTATTTCATTAAGGTTTTCCGCCGATTGACCGGTCAAACACCGGGGGCTTTTCGTTCAGGCAGCGAAAGTCTGGTATACAGCCGTCTCTTTTTCGACTGACACAACCGCAATTTTTTACCATACATTGTTCGAAATTACTATAGAATTCAGGCTATATCAGGGCTACAATTAGATCGAGAAAGCAATTTATTTCGATCGTGTATCTTTGAGGAGGACTACATCATGTTGCATAAAGAATTTGCGCTTACGCCGCCTATGGGATGGAACAGTTGGGATTGTTACGGAGCAGCAGTGACAGAGGAAGAGGTTCGTGGGAATGCCCAGTATATGGCGGAGCATTTACTGTCCTTTGGGTGGGAATACGTCGTTGTTGATATCCAATGGTACGAGCCCGGAGCGGTTTCCTCGCAATACCGCCCTTTTGTCTCGCTGGAAACCGATGAATATTCACGGCTTATGCCAGCCGTCAACCGTTTTCCTTCCGCTGAAGGCGGAAAAGGATTTCGCCCCTTGTCCGACTATGTGCATAGTCTTGGGCTTAAATTCGGCATTCATATCATGCGGGGAATACCTCGCCAGGCCGTTCACAACAATACGCCCCTAAAAGGTACACATGTTACGGCACGGGACATTGCCCATACCAATTCGATCTGTCCATGGAATACGGACATGTATGGCATAGATGCTTCCAAAGAAGGCGCTCAAGCCTATTACGATTCACTCTTTGAACTGTACGCGGAATGGGGCGTTGATTTCATCAAGGTCGACGATATTGCTGCTTCCAGGCTGTATGACACACACAAAGATGAGATTCAGCTCATACGTGGTGCTATAGACCACTGCGGAAGACCGATGGTTTTGAGCTTATCTCCAGGGCCGGCACCAACCCAGTATGCGGACTTCTTCGAATCACAAGCGAACATGTGGCGGATAACGGATGACTTTTGGGATTTATGGCCGCTGCTGCTCGACATGTTCGATCGTTGCGAGAAGTGGCAAGGTCGACCTGCTCCAGGCGTCTGGCCGGACTGTGATATGCTGCCTCTCGGCCATATCGGTATCCGTTCAGTTGATGGCGGCGGCGCTGACCGATGGACAAGATTCACGCGCGATGAGCAGTTGACCATGATGACGCTATGGAGCCTCTTCCGTTCACCGCTTATGTTCGGCGGCGAGCTTCGTGATAACGACGAGTGGACGCTTTCTCTTCTGACGAACCGTGACGTTCTGGCCATGCATCGCAACAGCAACGGGGCCAAACTAGTGAAGCGCGAAGAACATACCATTGTCTGGACAACATACGGCAATGAGGGAGAACGCTATGTAGCCCTCTTCAATACCGGAGATACGGTTATGGAAGCTAGTGTTACCCTTACCCAACTTGAAATCAAAGGGAAGGTTCAAGGCAAGGAGCTTTGGACAGGCAAAGAAATCAGCCCTATTCAGGATAGGCTGTCGACGGCCGTTCCGCCTCATGGAGCTGTTCTTGTGAGACTCGCTGCCTTGTTTTCCGTAACGTAAATCCATTTGTACCTCGTCTTGCCAAGAATACTCGGCGAAACGATGAATGCGGCCTTTTGCCCATTTGTCCAACGGTAATTCGCATAAATCATTTGTTGCCGCGCCCTTTTACTAACATCACAATAAGTAGAAGGGCAGGTATGACTCCAATGAAAATCTTATTGATCATGAATTGATTAGCAACGACTTTCCCAATTTCTAAATGCGACTGCCAGCTTCGCGGGAGAAAGGAAATGACGTACATGATTCCTCCCACAGGGAGGGCAAACCTTCGATAATCCGTACGAAATAACTGAGATAACGCTAGGACCGCGGCCAAAAACCATATTGTTGCTTTGATAAATATTCCCGTATAAAAAAGCAGAATGACAAGCGAGTCAAAACGTTCAAATACTTCGGCGATCTGAATCAACTGTACGGATTGCAGCAGGGGCACGGTACTGATGCTCGTTAATTGCGGGCCCAGAACGGTCAGGTTAATCATATTCGTGAGAAGAATAACCATGCCAGATACGAAATAAGATCGAATCGATGTTTTAGACAATTCTTTCTTCTCGTTTAGATAGGTCCAGAACATCAGGAAAACCACCATTTGGCCGAATGGAAACCAGAGGTGTTCCGATAAGCTTTCCAGTAAGACAGGCCGCATTCCATTCTCCAAGATAGGAAGAAGACGATCCAAGTGCACAATTCCGGAAGCAAAAGGCATGATGATCAAAATAAAATAAAACAACAGCACACCCGCCACGAGAAATTCAGCCAACCGAAAGAAGACTTCGATCCCTTTGTAAATTACATAGATGGATAAAGTGATCATAATCAGCATAATGAGAAAGATGGGACCACGAGGAAGAATGGTTAAGATCGTAAGATCTCCAATATCACGCAAATTTCGCATGGCTTCATAAGTAAACATCAAGGCATAGAGCAATAACACAAACTTCCCCACAGCCGGACCGAAATATTGAATGAGGATCTGGCTCAAGTTTTTCTCCGATTCCCTGCGTTGGATCGCCAGAAAGAGTAAGAGCAGTAGAACCCCAAGCAGCATGCTAGTAATGACCACTAACCAAGCATCTTGTTTGGCTTTGATCCCTAATTCAAATAAAGGGGTGCTTCCGATTTCAAATAAGATAATCATCGAGCCTAACTGATATTTGCTGATCCGCTCCATACTTTGCCCCTGTTCTGATTCTTATTCACCGGATATCTTGGAAAAGGAGTCATCAATCATTCCGGTTCGTTGAATCGTTACCTTAACCTTAACGTCCATTTTCACTTCAGCAAACTCATCCTCCCAGTTCTTGCTCAGTTTTTTCCAGGCTTGCGGATATGCCTTATGGAAGGCGTCACCAAAGCCCAAGGTGTCTGCTTTCATCTTTTTCACGGCTTGAAATGAAAGCTCCACTTCCTTTTTGATTTGTTCCTGGATATATTTCTCAAGTCTGTTCAAGGCTTCGGCCTTCTTCAGATCCAGGTGACATGCCGTTTCAATGAAGCTTCCTTTCGTATCAATTTCTACGGACATTAACAAATTACCGTCCGAAATTTTCGGTTTTAATGCAGTACGTGATTTTCCAACCAAAAAAGAGGACAGCTTATCATTTTGCTTCTCCCCTTCACATGAAAAGACGATGGTCTTTTTCTTTAAGCGATTCGTGATCCAAGGTAACCCAAGGCTTTCATTTCGGCTTAACCATCCCACAAATTTATCTTGTTTAAATACCCCGACTCGATCCAATTTCATGACTGCCATGCTTCGCGTTTTTTTGAGAATATCCAATGAAGTCTGACCCTGCTGCTCACCAGAGATTTTGATTTCTTGTAACGTAGCGCTCGCCGAATGATTCGTCATGATGGACATCAAATCATGTATTCTGGATGGAACCAAGTTGGATTGCCTGTCTCCCTGCTCGCTAGTCAAATTGGAAATCGCGTTTCCGGGAATGGTTTCTATTGGCGTAAGAACTTCCAACACTTTGCTTGCATCTCCATCAGAAAGAAGAACATTCGTATTTTCCCTTGATTCGTAACTTCTCAAGTTAGAGTCCAATAGTTGATTTATTCCGTACTCAGCAACCCGCCTGCTGATAATAATGGCTTGCGTATGGGAAAAAAAGAGGTGGCGTGGAGCTTCTAGTTCGCTCTTTTGAATGGCCTCCAATATGGTCTTTCCTTTCGCTGAATAGACAGTAACCGGTGATTGGGAGCCGCCGCCGGATTTACTCTGAGTTGACTTCGGTATGATGACTTGAAAGGTCAATACCCATTGATTCTTTTCGTCTAAATCATAGGCGATTGCGTTGATGATCCCCAATTTATTTAGTTCGGTACGGTTCGAACACCCGCTCTCAAATAATACCATGAGGATGGTCCACATCATGAATAGTCTTCGCTTCATGTCCTTGTCCCCTTTTGTTGTCTTACTTTTCGCTTTCCTTGTCGGAAGGTCCAGGACGCTTATTTATGTTTTGGCGAACATAATTTTCCTTTGCGAAAAGACGTGGTCTGGTCACCATCATCCACCAAGGCACCCTTACAAAGGTATCTTTCATGTTGTTTGGCACGAATGGCGCTAATGGTGTTAAATAGGGAACACCGAAAGAGCGAAGAGACAACAGATGGATCAAGAGAAAGAAGAGGCCAGACATAATCCCGAACAATCCTAAGGCTGCGGCAAGAACCATCAAAATAAACCGGATCAACCGGGCGGCAATGGAGATATTAAAAGCTGGAATGACGAAACTGGAAATTGCCGTGAAAGAAACCACAATCACCATGGCTGCTGATACTAGACCTGCTTCAACAGCCGCCTGTCCCAAAACAAGTGCTCCAACGATGGAAATTGCAGAACCAATGGCCCTGGGCATTCTAACTCCCGCTTCCCTTAATACCTCAAACGTGAATTCCATCATTAATGCTTCAAAGAATGCGGGGAAAGGAATACCTTCCCTTTGTGCTGCAAGACTGACCAGAAGGGTCGTAGGAATCATTTCTTGATGAAAAGTCGTGATTGCTATATATAAAGAAGGTAGAATCATAGAAATGGTAAACGAAATGAAACGCAAAAGACGCAGAAAGGTAGCGATATCGAACCTCTGATAATAGTCTTCGCTAGCTAAAAAAAATTTAAAGAAGGTGATGGGAAGTATAAGTACAAATGGTGTTCCATCCACCAAGACGGCGACCTGTCCTTCCAAAATGGAGGCCGCAACACTATCAGGACGTTCCGTGTTTATGATTGTGGGGAATGGGGTGAAGGTTTGATCCTGTATAAATTCTTCCAAGTATCCGCTTTCCAGAATGCCATCTATTTCAATACGATCGAGCCTTTGAAGCACCTCGTTCACCACTAAATCATTGGCGGTCCCTTTAAGATACATGACACTTACGTCAGTCTGGGTCACCCTTCCTATTTTTCGATCTATTTTCCATAAATTCGAACTTTTTATTCTACGCCGGATTAGCGCTACATTAATACTTATATCCTCAGTGAATCCATCTTTTGGTCCCCGAATAACGGATTGGGAAGAAGGTTCCTCTATGCCTCTATGTAGCCATTTGGAAGAACTTGCGGAAATACCTTGATCCCAGCCCTCTGCAAGAATAATGGTATCTCCCTTGAACAAAGCCGACATTAAGTCATCTATTTTACTCACGGTATTTGTGGCGCTAACGGTAAGAATTTTATCTTTAATAGCCGTAAATGAATTGACTAAAGTCCTTTGCTGAGTTGAATTTATTTCTATATCGGACATAATCGGATTCACAATGTTATCGTTAATGACCAAGGTATCGGTTAGACCGGTTATATATACAATAGCCATAGGTAAACAATTAGCCCCTTGAAAGGTACGAATGGAAATATCTGAGCTGTTTCCCGTTAACTCTGATATTTTTAAGATATTCTGCTCAAGGCTGTTTGATAGTGTATCATCTTGTTTCGTGTTTACTTGAACGTCTTGTTGCGAGCTCTCCTTATATTTCGGGGCAAAACGCTGCAGAAATTTATTCATTAAAAAGCCCACCTAGATGTAAATGTAATATTTCCCATTCTCCCCCCCACTCCATAGAGTTATACATAACCGATGGGGTATAGATTCCCTATTCTTAAACGGCACCCATTGTCATTCCGCGAACAATGTATTTTTGTTAAAAAGAGGCACTTCCATCGCTAGGAAGCACCCAAAAAATTAGAAACTTTGGAACAAAAACTACCACAAAAACATTGTTGAATATATTATTTATGCTCCTGGCGTTGGAGTGGCTCTGAATGCATTTACAGTCTTGTCCATTACAACCTGCGCATCACTTCCCGAATCAAGAATCGTATTTTGAAGCGATTCTTTTTCTACCAACACTGTTGATACAGTAAGCGGCTCTGATGCTTCGGTAGTCAACAAAGCGTCTACTTGCGCAGAGAAACAAGAATCACTTATCTTGGCATGAACCTCCGTGGCAACAACATGATTATTAGAAATATAATTTCCATTACCCGAAACAATACGTATGATTACAGGTGTTGCACCTATCGGCTTGATGTTCTGAGTATTAATTCCTTCAGAAAAGTGATTAGCAATTACAGAATTGTTATTGCCACTGATATAGAGGAGACCATACAAATCATCTAAACCATTGTCTATTCCCAGAAAAGGAGTCCAAGGTTCATGGTCACGTAAAAAGTGATTTGAAGAAACCAAGTTTTCCGAACAATTTTCCCTGAATACCACCATTCCTGGATAAAATGAATGAAGTCTATTATTTGTGATACTGGAACGTGTCACACCATCAAAATAGATACTGCTCGCACCTCGTGGAAAAACATTATTCGCTGTAATCAAAAGTCCACCAAAATTTTGAGCGTAAATTGAATATCCTTTAAAACCGGCTCCTATCAAGTTGTCGGTTATTTTTGAAGCCTGTCCCCAACCTCGTAGTTCTATACAGTTACCACATTCAGCTATGAAATTATCATGTATAGTCAGTGCATCTGCATGATAAATAGTAATTCCATGCCCTAAATACACAAACCCCATGCCTGTAATCCGAAATGAGTCACAAGCACTTGCAACATAAATACCCGTTTTCCCGTTAGTGTATGTGTTTTCCGGATTTGTTTCTCCTGAACCATCTTCAATAAAATGCAATCCATCAATACAAAAGTCTGAAAACTCTACCGAACTTATTCGGGGATTTCCACTTCGTTCAACATAAAATGCAGCTCCTTTATATTCCTCGTCATTTACTTCTAGGGGAATATCTACGAGTATGCGACTTCCTCCCGGCCACAATTCATGCAAATCCGCCCATTCATTCTCAGAAGTATTAAAACGAATACTCGAAGATGTAAACCCGTGTCCAGAACCCATAATTTTAAGATAACTGATGTCTATAACTACTTGACTGCCAAGATGATAATCTCCCGGTGGAATATAGATAACCGCACCCGGCTTTCCGCCTTTATTCACATCAGTGTCCGTTTGCCTACTTTTAATATCTGCTATAATGCTATTGATTACCTCACCAATATCCTCATACGGATTACCGACAGGCCACTCTGTTACGTCGTAATAATTTTCACTAGCCATAATTAAATTCTCCTATCAATTAATTATATGGTCAAAAAGATCGCCAATATCCTTGCCAAGAAGGCAGGATGAGGCGATTTTCTTACTTTCACAGTCTTCCTTCACCAGACAGAGTGAAGTTGCCATATATCAAGAGAAATGAGTTCAACCTTATCTCCAAGGCTAAAAAGTTTCAAGTTTATACTGTACGGATTGGGATATATGTTATTGGTCATTGTCGTGCGCCCTTCATCCGCAAATACTTCAACAACGCAAGTATCTAAGTAGATATGCAGCCTTAATGTATCCTTATCGGCAGATTCCAGTTTACATTTTCGAATCCCCTGACTCCATCCGTCCGATCTGTTTCTATCAAATTGAAGTTCTCCGGTCTTAGGCGAATAAGAGAGTACCGTCTCCTCGTTGCCGTCATCCGACACCCGCATTTTGAAGCCGAATTCCTCCGCGTGGCAATTTTTCAGATTGAATTCCGCCACAATCTCTAAACTATCCCCTTTTATCGATCGGGGAAGCGCTTGTATTTCCCCTTCAATCGCCGTACGGTCAAGATGGAAATGTCCCCCCCGTAACGCCTTTAATTCTTCAACTGGAAGAAATCTCAAATGTCCGTCATCGTCCATTTCTACAGTTCTTGGAATGGACATCGCGCCGCACCAATTGTTTTTAAAAGTGGGACCGAAATTTTGAAACCACGGCATCCAATCCCAAGCGTTCAACCAACCTATAATAATTCGTCTTCCATTATCATCAAGGAAGGATTGAGGAGCATAGTACTCGAACCCGCAATCCACTTCTCCGCAATAATCCCAAGTAAATTTCCCACTACTATAATCTAATGAACCAGTTAAATAACTCGCTTTTTTTTCACCCATTCCCATTGGGGAGAACATTAGTACATAACGATCGCCAAGCTGAAAAATATCCGGACATTCCCACATCGTACCCATCGTACCGTCACTCTCAGCCAATACACTTACATACTCCCATACATACAGGTCATTCGAGCGATAAAGCAAGGCTCTTCCTTTTCCATCTTTACTTGAACCTACGACCATATACCATTTATCTTCGTGTTTCCATACTTTCGGATCCCTGAAATCAGAGGAACTCCCTTCTGGAGGAACAGAGATAATCGGATTTCCTACATATTTTTGAAATGTCACGCTATCGGTACTGGAAGCTATACATTGGGTTTGAATGACACGCCCTTCCTTCATAATCGTGCCGGTGTAGATCAAAGTCAATATCCCGTTGTCATCGACGGCGCTTCCGGAAAAACATCCGCCTTTTTGGTCAAGATCGTAGACTTCACTTGGCGCAAGTGCAATAGGAAGGTGTTCCCAGTGAACCAAATCTTTACTTTTTGCATGGCCCCAATGCATCGGACCCCACTCGGCTGAATAGGGGTGAAACTGGTAAAACATATGATATTCTCCTTGATAGTATATAAGCCCGTTAGGATCGTTCATCCAATAGGCGGGAGGCATAAAATGAAACTTTAAGCGCATAGGGTCTTTACCCACATGGTCCTTTATAGTTGCAGCCGATTGTTCTGCTTTACCTAACATGAGATTATGGAACGTATGGTGATCATATTGCATCAATATTTCCTCCACTCTTTATTTCATCATTCAAATTCTCTATTCTTTAACAGCACCCATTGTCATTCCGCGAACAATGTATTTTTGCATTACAAACGAAAATAGCATGACAGGCACGCTAAATATGGTTGCCGCAGCCGTCATGGGGCCTAGATCCAAACCGTAAGCTGTTAAAAACTCTGAAATTCCTACTGGCACCGTTTTGGCCGAAGTGCTTGTTAAAAGTAATGCGAACAAGAAATCATTCCAGGAAAGCATAAAGCTAAAAATTGAGGTAGTTGCGATTCCAGGCAGCGAGATCGGTAAGATAATACGCATAAAAGTTCCAAACATCCCGCATCCGTCGACACGCGCAGATTCATCAAGCTCTTTTGGCAAATTGTCAAAAAAACCAATCATCATCCAGATAACAAACGGAATGTTTATGCTGGTATAGACTAAAACTAATGCTAATTTTGTATCCATTAAACCTAATTGCCCAATAATACGATACATCGGTATTGCAACACTAATCAGAGGCGTCATACGAACACCCAAAGTAAAAAGTAGAAATAAATTCCCTAACTTTGATGCAAATCTGGTTAAGCCATAAGCAGCTAATGAACCCAGAAAAACACTCAATAGTGTACCTGACATTGCAGTTATAAGACTGTTAACAAAATATTTGCCGATTGCCAGTTGATGAAACAAGGCATTATAATTGGCTAAAGTAAAAACAGAAGGCAATAACGATGGGTTTGTGGAGATCACTTCATTTGGCGGTTTCAATGAAGACAATACAAGATACATATATGGGAATAAAGTAACTAACAAAAAGAAACTTGATATGACGAAGACAAGTATCTCGGTAACTCTGGATTTTTGTTTACTCAAGGTTACAATCATCTTGCTGATCTCCTTCCTATCGAACCGCTTTCTTATGAGGATTCCAGAATTGTTTAAAAAAGAATGAGCATATCGCCAGCAATATAATCATAAAGATTACCGCCATTGCACTTGCAAAGCCCTCTTGATTGTATCTGGCTACCGATTTATAAATTAATGTGCTTACTAAGGAAGAGGAACCATTCGGACCGCCTTGTGTCATCACCCAAATAATATCAAAGGATTTAGCTGCATCAATCATACGTATGACAACTGCAACTAAAATGACCGGTTTTAAACTTGGCAGTGTGATATGCAAAAAGTTTTGAAACTTATTTGCTCCGTCCATGCGGGCAGCTTCGTATAAACTTTCAGGTATACCTTGTATGCCCGCTAATAATATCAACATCATAAATGGCGTGGTAAGCCATACATCGGCAATCATACAGGAAATTAAAGCCAACTTACTGTCAGATAACCACAAGATACTTTGAGGATTCTTAATCAAACCTAATTTGTATATAATTACATTTAAGATACCAAATTGGTCATTTAGCATAAATTTCCATATTAAACCACAAACCAAAGGAGAAATCATTAACGGACTCAAAAGCAAAGTGCGAATGATATTGGCGCCTTTAAACCCTGTACTTAGCAGAAGAGCAAGAAACATGCCCAATACTAACTCAATTGCAACTGCACCTATCACATACACAATTGTATTGTGTAAGGATTGATAGAATGTGTCCGAAGTTAAAGCGTGAGAATAATGCTGTAGACCAATAAATTTTGAAGGATCTTCATCATCAAAAAAACTATCTTTAAAAAGCAACATCATTGGGTAAACAAAAAACAAGATCATGAAGACGAAAGCCGGTAGAAAAAATAAGAAAGAAAGCCTCTGATCTCTTAGGGACATATCCATCATCCTTCTGTGAGAATTGGAATTCGGTTAAAGAGGGGCTCGAACCTGAGCCCCTTTTTCCATTTATTTTCCTTGTATCTCGTTTATTTTTGCTGCAGCTCTGTTTAATGCTTCTTGCGGTGTTTCCTTTCCGGAGAGAGCTACTTGAATTGCAGAGACTAATGCTTCATTTTCGATTTCGTTCCAATGTGGCAATATTGGACGATTTTGTGTTTGGCTGGCAGCCAGTGTAGTTTCAAGTGCTTTCAGGTGTGCATATTCAGGTTTTTGGCCGTATTTGTCAAAGACCGATTTTCGTGCAGCCACTCCTAATGCTTTCATAAACAATTCATTTTTTTCATAAATAAATTTCACGTATTGTTTTGCGATATCTTGTTTTTTGGAAGTGCTCGGGATCACTTGATACCAAGGTCCTGGTACAACCCCTACCCCGGATTCTCCGGCAATCATTGGCGCCGCCCCCACTTTCCCCGCTACTTTCGATTTGGCTGGATCGTTAGAGGGGACAAAGAAATGAGCCCACTCAAGCATCATAGCCATTTTTCCATTCCAAAACATTTCAGAAATTTCAGAAGACGCCATGTTTAGTGCACCTTCTGGCGCAGACTTATCTTCACGTAAAATCTTTGTTTCAAATTCCAGAGCTTTTACATATGGTGCCGAGTTGACTAAGGCTTTATTATCTTTGCCCACAACCAACGGTTTGGCTCCTGATTGTGCGGCATGATCCAACCAACTGGCAACTGAATCCCCGTTATTCATTCCTAATACGCCTGTACCATATAGATCAGTAGTCCCATCATTATTCGTATCACGAGTAAAGAACTTGGCGACATCCCTGTATTGCTGCCAATTCGTAGGCGGCTTCAAATCATATCCATATTTAGCCTTAAATGCATCTTGTTCCTTCGGATCATTAAACAAATCGGTTCGATACAATAAAATTTTTGAGTTCGTCCAAACCGGCATGCCCAGAATTTTACCGTTCACTTTACCGCCATCGACTACATTAGGTACAAAATCATTTTTGACCTCATCCGTCATTAAGTCATCCATAGCTACCAAGTTTTTTGCCAAAGCAGGAAACCACAAGATATCGATCGTGGCAACATCGTATGCTCCTGAGTTAGCTTTCATTTCTACATTCAATTTGTCATAGACACCGATGTAGGGAACCGTTTCAATCTTCACTTCATAGCCAGTCTTTTGCTTAAATTCTTCCGCCGTTTGGCTGGCGACCGTATTGGCTGGACTTCCGCCCTCAAGCAGAACCGTGATGGATTTATCCGACGAGCCAGATGCTCCTTTCTCAGAAGTTTGTTGTCCTTTATTGGACGCAGAGCTTTCAGGGTTCTTTTCATTACTAGAACATCCAACCAAAATCGCTGAAAAAGACATGCATAGTACAAGAACACCAGATAATAATTTACCTTTTAATTTCATAAAAAGTTACCCCCTCATTATTATTTAACAAATGGTAGTCCCTTTAAAGGACTATTAGGTTGCCAAGCGTTCATTCCTTCATCTTTTCATTTGTTTTGTCATTATGCTTTCCAATACCCTCAAATATCCCCAGGCAATCCCCCCAAGTAAACAGAAAAGATTATCCAAAATTGTGTTTCTCGAAAACCGTTTGATTTTCTCGGAAAACGTTTTCTTTTTCCAGTTAAACGTTTTCTTTTCTCAGTTAAACGTTTTCTTTTCCACAAAACCAATGATATACTAATAATGAAACATTGTCGTTGGCTTAAATTATGATTAATTTGTCAAATATTTTGGTTGGAGGTTAATACTTGAACTTACACAATCTGTCTCCTTATTTACGAATTGCTATGGATAGCTACGTCTCATTTCCTTGGTTTTTGGAGGAAAGGGTATTATTTGACTATGAAATCCTTTATCTCAAAGAAGGCAGATTAAAAGTTACTGTAGAGGATGATGTTTATTTTGGAGAACCAGGTGACATATTTTTCTTTCGCCCCAAACAAAGGCATTCGATTAGTAAAATTGGAACTGATTTAGTTCGACAGCCCCATTTGCATTTTGATTTGTTCTATCAAGAAGATAGTCCCGATGTTAAAGTTTCTTTTAAAAAATTAGAAAATATGACAAACGATGAAAAGAAGTGGTTCCGAAGCGACGAGATTGACAGATTAACTATTCCTCTAGCTAGTCATATACGGTTGCAGTATCATTTAGCTATAGAAAAATTACTTTATGAAATTATAAGAGAATTTCAAATGAAGCTGCCATTTTATGAATTAAATATTAAGGGATTATTTATTCAATTATTCACCGCATTATTGCGCGAAAACTATTGGAACAGAAATCCTCACTTATTTTCCAATATCAATGAGTTGGAGCAAGTCAGAATTTTCTTAAAGCATAATATTGGTCAAAGGGTGACTTTAGATGAACTTGCCAAAATATCTGGAATCAGCAAGTACTATTTGATCACCCTGTTTAATCAAACATTTGGAATGAGTCCTATCCACTATCACCAATTAATGAGAATAGAAAAAGCAAGAGAGATGATCCAATTCACTGATGAACCTTTAAAAAGAATTGCGGAACTTATCGGATTTCCGGATATTCATTCTTTCAGTAAAGCGTTCAAAAAAATAGAAGGCGTTAATCCTTCTTTTTATCGGAAAAAGAATGACAAAAGAAGGTCTGAATAGCTATTCCTAGGTTATTTGAGATTTCCCCAAATTGCCTATCAGCTAAAAGCAGACCACCTAATGTTACTAGCATCACGTAAAGTCAATTAGTCTATGTATCGCTTAATCACATCCGATTTATAAATTACTTGAGTTTAAATGAAGCCACAGATTGTTGTAAGACCTTAGACATATGGGCTAATTCGTTGGAATAGGAAGCAACTTCTTGGATTGCCGCTGTCTGTTCCTCTGTCGTTGCCGAGATGTGATTGGTTGAACTTGCTGAACTTCCGTAGAGATTAGAGACTACCTCCATGTTTTCAACCATTTTCTGCATATTCATTTGAATCATTATAATTTCATTGGTCATTTCACCCGCTTGCCCAGATACCCCATCGACTAAGTTAAGAATCGTAGTGAAGGAATCTCCTGCCTTTTTCGTAAGCAGTCTCCCATCTTGAATCGATGAATCTCCATCTTCCAAAACTTTCACTGCATGCGAGATATCTTCCTGGATCTCTGTTATTAATGTTTCGATCTCATGATTTGATATCGTTGAATTTTCAGTAAGAAGGCGAATTTCACTAGAAATCACCGAAAATGTTTTTCCATTTGATCCTGCGTGGGCGGCAATAATACCTGCATTTAAAGCAAGCATTTTCGTTTGCTTGGCAATAGTGGATAGTAAGGTCATAATATGATTGATCTTTTTGGACTTCTCTTCTAGCTGGCGGATGATCCTAACCGAATCGATTGAGTTTCGTGAAATCAAATTAATCTGATTTATTGCTTCAGCAATATCCGATTTTCCTTCAATGGCCGTTTGCAGCGCATCCTTTGCTGATTGGCTTGCAAGTTCAATTCGTTGCGTAATTTTTTTGATATTCACAAACATGTCTGTTGTTTCTTCAACAGCTTCATCCGTTAATGAAAGTTGTGTATGTGTACCACCCGCTACTTCTTGAATCGATTGTGCAATTTCTTCTGTTGCTTTCGCGGATTGTTCCGCATTATTGGATAAAAGAACAGAAGTTTCAGATACGCTTTTCGCACTTTCAGATACTTGCAATAAAATGGACTTCAAGTTACTTGCCATTGTATTTAGATTTGTGCCCATTTGGCCAAATTCATCGACCGTTTTTACAGATATAGTCTGGGTTAAATCCCCGCTTGACATCGATTGAGAAAGAATATTTACTTTCTTAATGTTATTGGTAATGTATAAACTGTAGAAATAAATCACCATGATAATAAAACATATCAACACAATTATAATCATAAGCGAGATGCTAAAATAATCGTTTAGCTTCTGGTAAAGCTCCTTCTGCGATATGACGATAGCCAGTTTCCAAGATGTTTCCGGAACCGTCTGATAATAAACTTTATTGGAACCTGTATCGTCATTAAAAACGGCATTTCCATTGTTATTCGAAAGTATTTCTTGGCCAATTTGTGCCAAGCTTACATTAGGATCATTCATGATTTGATGATTCGTTGAACCCTGATTATCTTTATTAGCAATAAAGTTCCCATTACGATCCAACAAAAATGCCCATCCATCTTTTCCAACATGAATATTTGAAATTTTCTGCTGCAAGTTGGTCAAATTGATGTTGGCTGTTACAACCCCTTGAAACTTATTGTTATTATAAAAGGGTACTGTTGTTGTTAAAATCATAGCGCCCGAGGTTTTATCAAAAAACGGATCCGTCCATACCACTGTTTCCTTTGTGTTTTTACCAAGTAGATACCAATCTTTTTCGGGATAATTATATTCTTTCGTATCATAATCATTGGAAAATAAAATTCGGCCGTTATCCCGATAGGCATAGGAACTGTAATATTGTAAATAATTTTTATATTGATAGGGCTCATACCAAATCCCAACTCCAAAGGTATCAGGGTTTGTCGACAACAAGCCTTGAATGATTTGAAAATATTTGCCTTTATCAATCTTGTCACCTACAGGTTCAATCGTTCGTGCTAAACTTTCAGGTATTTTACTGTGCGCTGTTAATATGGTTTGCATATTGTTAATCGTTGCGTTTAATTGATATGCCATTTTATCTTGAATTTCTGCATTGATGATATGCTTAGAATAGTTGTAACTTAATGCAGACAACACAACCATCGATAAAATTAACCATGGTAGAATCGTGACTATTGTGCGGGTACGAATGCTTCTGAAACGAAATTTTACCATATTAACAGCCTCTCCTCTTACTTATCACTACGCAAACGATCTAATAACACCGCAAGTACGATAACAATACCTGTTATAACGGTTTGCCAAAAAAAGCTAACATTTAAAAGCGTCAATCCATTTCTTATTACACCTAAAATTAACACACCGATAATCGTCATTTGAATTCGGCCAATTCCTCCAGCTAGGCTCGTACCGCCGAGTACAACAGCAGCAATAGCATCAAGCTCGGCCATGCTTCCAGCATTCGGCTGACCGGAAATTAAACGCCCTGCAAGTACTACGCCAGCTAATCCCGCACATAAACCACTAATGGCATACACATTAATTAACGTCTTTTCAACCTTAATACCTGTTAATCTCGCTGCCTCTTCATTACCGCCAATCGCATAAATATGTCTGCCAAACATCGTGTATTTAAGTACGATAAACATAACAATATATACACTGAGCATAATGTAAATGGGGGTTGGAACCGATAGTATCTTCCCTGATCCAACAAACTTAAAGGGTTCCGAAGCCAATATGGTAGGTAATCCCCCGCTAATCACAAAAGCAGCGCCTCTTATATAAGTCATACTGCCTAATGTAACAATAAAGGATGGAAGTTTGGTTCTTGCAGTCAGGAAACCATTGATCCAGCCTGCTGCATATCCCACCGCAATCCCAGCGAACATGGAAATAAAAGGGTTAATTCCTTGTTTTGAAAGCAGTACGGAAATAACGCCTGAAAGTGCGATCGTAGATCCCACAGATAAATCAATCCCGCCAGTCAGAATTACTAATGTCATACCCGCTGCAAGAATTCCGTTAACGGATGATTGTTTTAATATATTGAGAATATTCCCCGTATCCGTGAAATTAGGTGCAAAAATAGCGAGTATGATGCAAATAGCAACTAACACAATTAACATGCCTAGTTGATTCCAAATTTTTCTCACGGAAAATCCAACATTTTGTTTTTTATTAACGACTACTTCCATTCCAGCGCTCATTTGATCTCCCCCGTTGCATAATACATGATCTTTTCTTGTGTCGCGTCTTCGCGCCCAAGGTTTGCCCGTAATTTACCCTCATGCATAACAAGTATGCGGTCACTCAACGCTAATATTTCTGGCAGTTCAGAGGAAATGACTAACACAGCAAGACCGTTTTTGGCTAATTTACAAATAACTTTATGAATTTCGGTCTTGGCGCCAATATCAACACCTCTTGTCGGCTCATCTAACAATAGCACTTTTGGCTGGATGGATAACCAACGAGCAAGCAGCGCTTTTTGCTGATTTCCTCCGCTTAAGCTGACCACTTTTTGTTCTTTGTTTGCCGTTTTAATGCCTAGTTCTCTTATATACATGTCAGCTTCATTACTTATTTGTGACCAATCTAAGAGGGCTGCTTTTCGATATTTATACATTTCAGCCATCATAATATTTTCTTTGACCGACATATTCAAGAATAATCCCTGTTCCTTACGACTTTCCGGAACATGAGCAATACCATGACGTATAGCATCCTCAGGAGAAGAGATTTTCACAGGTTGACCGTTAATCAGAATTTCACCTGCTGATATTTCCGATAAACCAAAGATCGCTCTGACTAATTCTGTTCTTCCTGCCCCTACCAGTCCTGAAATCCCAACAATCTCTCCTGAATGCACCTCGAGCGAAATATCCTTTACGTTTTTGTTATCAGATAAACCTTTAACCTCTAAAACCGGCGTTTTACCTTTAATCCAACTCGTATGTGAAGGCGGTTTTTGAAATAAATCGTTTAATTCACGGCCAACCATTGTCTTAACCAGATGCTCCGGATTGGTTTCGGCGATAGGAATCGATGTAATCCACTCTCCATCACGCAAAATGGTACAGCGATCCGAAATTTTAAAAATTTCATCCATACGATGTGAAATGTAAACAATCGCAACACCTTTTTGCTTTAATTCATTAATAATAATAAACAGCTTATCTATTTCTTTGTGTGTTAATGAAGCTGTGGGTTCATCCATCACTAGAACTTCTGCTTCTATAGATAGGGCTCTCGCGATTTCCACCATTTGTTGTTGGGCAACACTTAAGGTTGAGACATATGATCTAGGATCTAAATCAGATCCGATTGATTTTAAAAGGAAATGGGCTCGTTCGTGAACTTTCTTCCAGTCCACCATACCCAACTTATTTTTCGGGAATTTGGTTCCCATTAATACGTTCTCACCTATGGTTATATTCGGAGAAAGATTAAGCTCTTGATGAATGACACTAATGCCTTTCTCACGCGCTTCCATCGCATTATGCCATGTGATTGATTTGCCTCGATACATAATTACACCGTTATCCGGACGGTATATCCCTGCCATAATCTTCATTAACGTCGACTTACCGGCACCGTTCTCTCCCATTAACGCATGTACTTCACCTTTATACAGATCGATGTTGATGTTTTTTAATACGTTAACCCCTGAGAAAGACTTGGAGATCGCTCGCATGCTTAACGCTATTGACGACGATTCAGAGGAAATGTTCTTCTGAGCTTCCGCTTGTACAGCTTCCATGTTCTCACTCCAACCCATTTATTAGTTTATATCGTTTGTTGATGATTGAATTATACGACGTGGCCCCCCCAGAAATGGGAACCACATCGCAGTAAAGACTCCATATTACCAGCCTTTATAGTCTTTAACGTTTTCTGTCGTAATGAAGTCAGTTGGAAGTTTAATTAATGGTTCCACTTTTTCACCAGCAAGAACTTTAAATGCCGTTTCAACAGCAATTGTAATCATATTGAATGGATTTTGTGCTGAGCTCCCGACATAGCTTTTGTTTTCTTTAAGTGTAGTCACTGCATCCGGAGATCCATCCACACCAACGATAAACATTTCCTTGTCGCGACCAGCTTGCTCTGCAGCAATTTTGGCGCCAATACCTGTTGGATCATTAATGGCAAATACGGCGTCGATTTGTCCTTTACCGTTTGCTTGTAAAATGGTCTCCATCTTAGCAAGCGATGTTTCACGATTACCGTTACCATTTTGATTAGCAACTATTTTAATTCCCGGAGCTGCTTTGAGAGCTTCATTAAATCCTGCAATGCGGTCTGTTACAGCGGACACCGGTGGACCATCTAATACGGCAATATTTCCTTTTCCATTCAACCGTTTAACCAAATATTCACCCGCTATACGTCCTGCTTGAACGTTATCGGAAGTTACGCTCGCATTAACGCCGCCTTCAGAAATGGTATCGACAGAAATGATTGGGATACCTGCTGCTTTAGCTTGACCCACTGCTGCCGCAATACCTTTGGTATCTACGGAGCTTAGAATAATCATACTTACTTTTTTCGTAATAAAATCTTCGATTTGAGCAGTTTGTGTAGCCAAATTATCCTCTGCACTAACTGCGATAACTTCACCACCGTGTTTCTTAGCAGCTTCAGCCGCACCTTTGGACATCGCTACGAAGAAAGGATTGCTTAAGTTTTGTACGGTCAAACCGATAACTACTTTTTTCCCTGGTGTCGGATCTGCTGCTTTTGCCGCTTTAGCTGTTTCTGCCGGCGCCCCAGTTGCTGCTGCGGGTTTTGTTTCCACTGCTTTACCACAAGCCGAAAGTGCAAATACAACAAAAAGCAATAAGATCATTTTCATGTGTTTCATATTCAAATTCCTCCGATTTATTATTATTTTCAAAAAAATAAGTTTGGCGAACAATAGGAAGATGTGTTGTTCTTTTCTCCCTCCTTTTCTTTTTGGATACAACCAAATCCCCCAAATGAAGTCAAGCATGATTGACACTAATCACTTACCTAAAAGAAACCTCACCTCCCTAAAAGATTGGATGTTTGTTTTCTGTGTCTTCATCATACCTGTGATAAATACAAAAAATAATAGAAAATTTTCTCGCAACTGTTGAAAATTTTCCATTATCTTCATTCAGATAAAAAAATAGCCGCATGCTCCGGAAATGAATTTTCGGAGCATGCGGCGTGTACTTCACGACCTGATAAATGGATAATTTGCTTAAAGCGCACTACCTTGTGCGCTAGCGTCCGGTCGCGGCAGATCCGACGACCTTGCGCACAATTTTTATGCGCTAGCGTCCGGTCGCGGCAGATCCGACGACCTTGCGCACAATTTTTGTGCGCTAGCATCCGGTCGCGGCAGATCCGACGACCTTGCGCACAATTTTTGTGCGCTAGCGTCCGGTCGCGACGRATCYGACGACCTTGCGCACAATTTTTGTGCGCTAGCGTCCGGTCGCGGCAGATCCGACGACCTTGCGCACAATTTTTGTGCGCTAGCGTCCGGTCGCGACGGATCCGACGACCTTGCGTACAATTTTTGTGCGCTAGCGTCCGGTCGCGGCAGATCCGACGACCTTGCGCACAATTTTTGTGCGCTAGCGTCCGGTCGCGAYGAATCTGACGACCTTGCGCACAATTTTTGTGCGCTAGCGTCCGGTCGCACCAGATCCGACGACCTTGCGCACAATTTTTGTGCGCTAGCGTCCGGTCGCGCCAGATCCGACGACCTTGCGCACAATTCTTGTGCGCTAGCGTCCGGTCTCTAAGTCTTGTTTGCCTCTATCGGAATTGAGTCCGACGGCCTTGATCAAAATCATTTAAGGGATTCTAATTGGAACATTCACATCATCAATATTGATATGGCCAAAGCCACCCATCGTATTGTCGACCATCTTAATGTAGCATGTCGTTCCTATATATGTGGATGCATTCCAATTCTTTCGAGTATACGCCTCATTATTTAGTCCAGTTTCTTTGAATAAGATAGCGTTGTCGGAAGCACGGACAAGAGCAACGTACAAGTTATTCAAGTCTTGCCCTCCCCCTACGAGAAGGTCGATCTGTCCGTCCCCTCCAAGCACAAAATTGGTGGATTGCATCGAGCCGACCCGGCCATCACCTCCATTATTGAAGCCCCAATAGTGATACGTGCCTTGTTTGTTGAAAGATTGCGGCGGATTCCAAAAAGTCGATGCGGAGCTCACGTCGCTGTCGGTGAATGCATTGCCGCTTGTCACGTTCCAACCGCTTAAGTTGCCGAGTTCAAAATCGTGGTTCGCCAACTGGCCTATCATCGAACCGGCTTGAACAGGAACATTCACGGCATCGAGATTGATATGGCCAAAACCTCCTGTCGAATTATCGACCACTCTAATATAGCATCTTGTGCCAATATAAGCTGAAGCATCCCAGTTACTTACTGTATATCCCTCGTTGTTAAGTCCCGTTTCTTTGAACAATATAGCGTTGTCGGAAGCTCGAACAAGAGCAACGTACAAGTTATTAATGTCTTGCCCTCCTCCTACGCGAAGGTTGATTAAACCGTTCCCTCCAAGCACAAAGCTTACGGATCTCATCGCGCCAACTCTATCATCACCTCCATTATTGAAGCCCCAGAAGTGATAATCGCCTTCTTTGTTGAAAGATTGCGGTGGACTCCAAAAAGTCGATGCGGAGCTCACATCAGCGTCAGTGAACGCATTGCCGCTCTCCACAATCCAACCGCTTAAGTTACCTGCTTCAAAATTATAATTGGGTAGCTGCTCTGTTGCTTGGATAGGTATATTGAAATCATCTACATTAATATGACCCCATGAATCGGACCTATTATCGACGACTCTAATATACATAGACGTTCCGATGTATGGGGTTGCATCCCAGTACCTCCTCGTATACTGTTCAGTGTCCCCTTTATGATCTGCCCAATCCTTATAGGTCCCAGGCCCGCTAGTCCGATAAAGCTCTTTGCCGTCAGAAGAACGAACAAAAGCGACATAAAGGTTGTCAATATCAATTCCGCCTCCAACCAAGAAATTGATTTGACCATTACCTCCTAACGTAAAGGTTTGCGATCTAAGCTCGCCGATTGGGCTGTCTCCTTCAGCTCCATTGGAGCCCCATAGGTGAAAGGCACCTTGTTGGTTAAACGGTTGCACGCCCCACCAGGTTGGAGATTTGGTCACAACGGCGTGATCGGTGAATTCATTGCCGCTGACGACCGTCCAATTGCTTAAGTTCCCCGCTTCGAAATTGCCATTGGTCAGAGGTGTTGATGCAGGAGGAGCAACAACTGTAACGGTGCTTGTCGCCAGGAAACCTCCGTCCCGCGTTTTTGCCGTAATTATCGCGGTTCCGACCGAGTTTCCGCTAACACTTCCATTTGTTACAGTCGCGACGGCAGAGTTGCTTGAAGTCCAAACAATGTCTTTATTCGTTGCGTTGGATGGAGCTACAGTAGCGTAAAGCGTTTGCTTGCCTCCGGTGAAAACCTGAGAACTCTCCGTATTCAGGCTTACTCCGGTTACGGGTACGGGAGTATAAGCAGAATTCATGTTCCAGATCTGCAAATGTTTCACCGTGATCGTATCCGGGTTGACATCCCCGAACAACTGCAGACCTAGCGCATCGTTGGAAGTGGAGTATGTACGGGTAGTAATCGATTTCAGCCCGTTCAAATAGGATTCCACCATCGATTTATCGAGGAAAATGTGGAGCTTCACCGTATCGTCACCTGCCAAGTCGATCGTGCCGCTGTCGATGCCTTGCGGTTGCCCGGCGATTGTGTTCGTCCGGTCCACTCCGTATTCTTTCGTGCTTTTTTTGTAGTACAGCAGTGTCTTCTCACCGCTGGTAGGAGACTTCCGTACATACATGCCGACTTTATCCGCCGTACCGGGCGATAGTTCCATATCGATTTCAAGCGTATCACCTTGAAGTCTAGACAAAATTTGGTTCGCATCAGTGAACGAAGTGTCCGTGGTAATATCCACTAGCTGCGTACCTCTGAGCGATTGCAGTTCAGAAATCGGATTGATGCCGAGTTGACCGTCAAGACGCAGATCCAGTGCAACAGGTAATCCAGCATTGTGCGCCCAACCGGCATCCGAGTCTGCCTGTGAATTCCGATTTCCTTGAGCGATTGTATTCAATATTGTACGATTTGGTGTATTGTACGCTGATGTTGATTTATCTACAAATCCGCTCGGTCCGGTAAAATGGAAACCGCCATAGTCCATCAGCTGCGGCGCATCCGAACCGGGATCAGGGGTAAACTGGGAAGTGACGTTATTCCAGGTGCCAATCCAGTAATATACGCGGACTTGCCCCCCGATAGGGCTGACCATAAATATATATTTCTGGCGGCCCAATGAATCCTTGATCGGCAGCAGAACAGGCAGCTCCCATACATTGCCCAACTCCGCAGGGTATAGATTATTTTGATAAAGCGGTCCTTTATACTGCCAGTTTGTCATGTCCGACGAGGTATATACCAATGCTGTTCCGCCTTGACCGCTAATGCCCGATCCAACAAGCATATTCCAGGTGCTGCCGTCCTTAAATACAAATGGATCACGAAATTCGCCTTGTATTCCCTGACCAGCCTGTTGAGTGACCGCAAGTGAAGCGTCTTTATCCCATCGCTTCAAGTCATTATCCTGATCTGTAGGATACGTGCTTCTGGCCAACCCAACATTTTCGTTATTAGGAGCTTTCGCATCGTTACCCGCCGTGAAAAACAGCGCTGGATTCCCACTGTCATCGATAACCGAGCCGCCCGTCCAATCGCCGTCCGGATCAACTTGGAAAAGTGAAGGCGCAAGCGCAGGAGGAAGATCCCGCCAATGCACCATATCCGTGCTGACCCAGTGGCCCCAATGCATATTGTGCCAGTAAGGCCCTTGCTGATTAAATTGGTAGAACATATGATATTGCCCGTTAAAAAAAAGTGGTGCATGCGGCTCATTCATCCAATGCTGGGGCGCGATGGCATGGTAGGTTGGTCGGTAATTGTCCCCGTTATAAACGCTCCGATCAAAAGACAGATTAGGTGTTGGCAAGTTGCCGTCAAGGTTGGTCAATTGCGAGTTGTACGAATTTTGGACTTCAGTTGCTGTCAAAGCTCCGTTATAAATTTTCAACTCATCAATTAGACCGTTAAATGTATGATACGGAAATAAAGATGGACTAGCGCCATATGTGCTTTCATTATTAGTCCCAATCAACAAATTGTTCGCGGATGAAGTAATCAACGTATTGAGTGGTGTTCTTTTCGAAGCCACCTGCTTGCCGTTCAAGTATAGAACAGCCAACCCTCCCGTATTATCGTAAGCGCTGTCATAAGTAGCTACGATATGGGACCATTCGAATTTAGGCAAGGGCTCATAGGACCATACATCGTACCAGGTACCGTTCGAACCGAATTGGAAGGACCATGTCCCATAACGATACATACCTAATAAAAACCCTTGATTTGCGCTTTTGGATTGCTGATTGACAATAGCATCCAGTTTGAAATCATCACCCCATGTATAAGCCCGCGGAGCAACCCAGGTTTCAACGCTTATTTTGCTCTGTGGAATGGAAATGGCAGGATGCGATACCCAAGTTGAATAGCCGTCAAAAAGCAGAGCGCTGCTGCTAATGCCATCTGTTTTCCATTCCGGAATAGCAGGCGCAGGTTTAAAATAATGGATCGGATCACTTATCTGGGAAATTAGCTCCTTCGTCACATTGCCCGTCCCTTCATTGAAGCTCCATTGAGCGACAACGCTTGAAACCGCTTTTGAAACCGGGGAATTAATAACTATACTTGAAGTAAAAATAACCATTGTGAAAAACAGGACTCGCAATTGTAACCATTTCATTTTCATGTATCAGCTCTCCTTTTATTTTCTGCCTTCCGCATAATTCGCCAATACGAAAAAAACAACCTTTGGCTCCGAATGAACAAGAATAAGTCTGTTCCCGTAACGTTGCCGCATGTTGTCATGTTGTGATCGCCCTGGCCTGTTATGACAGGCTAGGGCGATATCTTGCTACTTCTCTTTACACCAACACATTCGTCTTAGCTGCGCTTATTCCTGTATCAATAATCGGTAAAGCACTACAGCCGTCTCAGCCCTCGTCGTATGATCGAATGGATGAATCTTCCCATTGCTTCCTTCAATAATATGGGATTTCACAAGAGAAGAAACGCTGTCAATGGCATATGACGAAATATCATTATTATCCTGGAATACAGTCAAATCCGATTTTGTACCTTTGGCTGCATCGCGTTTCGCTGCAGCCATCGCTCTATTCAGCATAACTATCATATCCTGCCTTGTAATGGAAGCGCTCGGGTTAAAGTGACTTCCATCCATGCCATTGGTAATACCCAGCTTTTTGGCGATACTGACCGCTTCACAATAATAATCATCAGATTTAACATCATCAAAGTTGGAATCCGCTTGGCCCGTTAATTCAAGTGCGCGTACAAGCAGCAGAATAAAGTCTGCCCTTGTAATATCCTCTTGCGGAGCAAAAGCTGTCTCTGTTGTGCCTTGAATAATGCCTTTGGATACAAGGAGTTCGACCTGCTTTTTAGCCCAATCATAATCATTAAGATCATCAAAGGACTTATTCACATAAGCAATTACATAATAGCTGAAATGGATCGTTTGAAAGATCATTTCACCCGTTGCTTTATTAAATTTGGCATTTGGAACAGGTGCGATGCTGCCGGATGGATCCAGATACCAGACAACTAAATGATCTGTTTTGTTCATTTCTTCTGCTGCAAGCGTGTAATTGACAGCTACCTGTACAGGAGCATCCGCATTACGCCATGGAATAACTTTACCATTCAAAGTGGCAATTAATTCAAGAACCGGCCTTGCTCCGATTTCAGATTGTATGCCTTTACTAACTGCATCACGGTCCGCAAGGATCATACTTAATACAATGTTGTCATTCTCATCGAACGCGCCTTTGGTAAACATTTGACTCGATACAGTCATGGTGCCTATTGGACTACGAATTTCAAATTGTCGATTCGCAGGATCACTCGATAAGAATGTAGATGGTATCTCGATGCTGTACCCTTTAACATCATCCGCTTTGTCCAATTCGATTGTAATCTTTTTAGTGCCTTTAGGGTCAATCCTTGCGGCATCCAACGCTTTATTCAACGTCTCTTTCGAAACTTTACCCACAGCAATTTTATTAATCACGCTAGTCGGAACAACAAGTCGGCCCTGGTTGTTAGCCGTGCCCGCACCAGTAGTTAGCGGGAGCTCCGGCGTAGGATCTTGATCTTGATCTGGATCTGGATCCGGGTCTGAACCAGTTTCATTCGCTTGTACTACCGTAACAGAAGCTGTTGTCACATGTCCTTTATACGCAGCTGTAATCAAGGTTTGACCCGGTCGCTTCCCATGGACGATGCCGGCAGCATTCACAAAGGCTACAGAAGGATCAGAGCTTTTGAAGACTGCTTGGTGCGTAACCATTTGTTTGCTTGTTAGATCGCCATATCCATATACCGTTAATGGCATACCCTGCAAACCTCCATACACGATTCCCGTTACAGAGTTGTTTGCATCTTGAATGGCACCGCCATATACCGCTTGGCTAACAGTTTGAGTCATTGAACTTAAAACAAGAGCCGATACAACGGTTTTGTGGGTTTCATTCGTTCCAAGCGTATAGCTTCTTTTATCCATTTGAAGCTTCTTGATCGACCTATCCGCCCAAATACTGTCAAGTTGATAAATACTTAAAGAGTTGACGTTCACTTTCCCATTTTCTGCATATAGCTCAATGCCCTTACTATTCGAATCAGGGAATATTTGATCTGTGAAGACTCTTCTTCCATCATTTGCAAACACTTCAAGAGTATCCTCATCCACGAAGATATGAAGTTTAATTTTGTTATTTTCCGGAAGCAGAGGAGCTTCTTGTCGGACAGGGACAATATCACTTACGTCAGGCCCTCCTGAATGTGTACGGTCCACAAACACTTTTTGACTTGACGTGTCATACCCGATCACTGTCTCCTGCGAGTTGGACTTACGAACTCTGAATCCAAATTCCGATGCATCCTGAATATCGAATTCCGCGACAATTTCCATTGTACTTCCATATACGGCTTGCAATACATTGTTATCCTGCCCAACTTGGAGATTGGTCCAATGCAGAACCGGCTTTCTTAATTGTTCTAACTGCTGAATCGGCTCCTGAATCAGACGGATTCCATCCGTTGTCGTCTTAAGCTCAATCGTACGCGGAATGCTCATTCCACCCCGCCAAGTACTTGTAGGCGTATTGCTCGCATATCTCCAGTTATTCATCCAGCCGAGCCATATGGGTCTTCCTTGCTCATCTCGAATATTGCTCCATGTTACTGCTGCATAGAAATCTGAACCATAGTCAATCCAATTGGATTGATCAGGAGTTGGCCGTTCATCCGGTGTAAAGGTTTTGCCATCGAACGTGCCGACAAAATACATCATACCCGATCCTTTGCCAGGAGGCTGAGGATCAACATCTTTTCTGATTCCGTTGCCATCACCGGTACTTATGATCATAACCCATTTCTTCTTGGTTGAATCTCCATCGACGGGCAATTCGATCAAATTAGGACATTCATAGATGCCGAAATGTGAACCAAGACCGTCAGAACCAAATGAGCTTTCATAGTTCCATTGTTTTAAATTTGTCGATGAATAGAACTCAATGTGATGACCAACTGCTAATTGCATGATCCATTTGTGAGTAGCCTCATGCCAGAATACTTTAGGATCCCTGAAATCCGGCGCAGTTCCTTTAGGATCCCTTAAATCCGTTGCAGCTTCCGGCAACAGGACAGGATTTCCTGTATATTTCGTCCATGTTCTGCCATTATCCTTACTATAGGCGATACTCTGCACTTGCTGTGATCCATTTTGAGTATAGAACGCTACCAGACCGGAGCCTTCTTCATTAAAAAATCCGGATGTGTTATTCGCATCTACTACAGCGCTTCCTGAGAATATGGCACCATGTTCATCAGGCGCTATGGCCGGCGGAAGTTCTTCCCAATGGGTAAGATCTGTACTTACCGCATGCCCCCAATGCATCTTATCGAAAGCAGGGGATGTGGAAAAAGGACTATACTGGTAAAACAGATGGTATTCTCCGTGATAATAGACCATACCGTTTGGATCATTCATCCAATTTTTTTCAGGTGTGTAATGGAACTGTGGTCTGTATAGTTCTGAATAGTTTTCACGCGGAATACTCAATTGAAAATCATCTACATTGATATAACCAAAAGCGCCAGAGGTCTTATTGTCCACGACTTTAAAATATACTTCTTTCCCCAGGTAAGCTGAAGCATCCCATGTAACATCCTGAAATATGTCTGAGTCCGATCCCGTGGCTCTAAAAAGTTCCATATGATCTGAAGCTCTGACTAGAGCTACATGCAGCTGATCAGCATCCTTGCCTCCAGCGACCAAAAAGCTCAGAATGCCAGTCCCTGTCAATTGGAATACTTTGGATGACAATGTACCTGTCAGGGCAGGGTTACTCGCTTTATTCCCGTTCACATAATACGTTCCATAATTTCCATTTCCGGATAAATTTGAGATAGAATCTTTGAACGCTTCACCTTCCAGCGTCCATCCAGACAAATCGCCAGTTTCAAAATCAGGGTTTTCCAATTGTGAAACCGCATTCGCCGTTACAAAGCGATCCAGGTTGATGTGTCCCCATCCGGCAGTTGTTTGATCCACAATCCGGAAATACAGTTCTTCACCGGCATACGGGGTAGCGTCAAAAATATACTCTGAATACTGTTCATCTCCCTTGCCTGTAGCCGTGAAAAGAATCTCGCCTGTTCGATCCCTTACTAAAGCAACGTATAAGTTATCAATATCCGAACCGCCGCCCATCAGGAAAGTTAATCTTCCCGATGTAGGGATATTCTTATCGCCCAAAGCGATGAAATGGCTGGATTCCATAACTCCCTTTCTGCCGTCTCCACCGCCTTGAAAGCCCCATAGATGATACAGTCCATTTTGCTTAAATGGCTTTGTTCCCCAGAATTTATCCTGCGTTGTTACCGTATTATCAAAAGCGTTGCCTTCAACGATCTTCCAACCCCGTAAGTCTCCGCTCTCGAAATCGCCATTCATGATTTCATGAGACACATAGTAGTTGAAATCATCGACATTGATATGACCTGTCGCCACATTGTCGACTATAGTGAAATAAAGCTCTTCGTTTATAAATTTCGAAGCGTCCCAACTAACGGTTTGATAACTCTGAGAGTTGTTACCTGTTGATCTAAACAATTCTTTATGGTCGGAAGCTCGAACTAATGACACATAAAGATGGTCAACGTCTATATCTCCGCTAATTTTAAAATTAACAGTCCCTGTCCCGGCCAGCCTGAATGTACTGGATGTTAAAGTGCCTGTCGCTTCGTTATTTCCAATAACATGATAATTGCGCTGTTGCCCGTAGGCATTTCCCGCAGAATCAGTCTTCTGATTAGAAACTGTAAAGGCGCTGCCGCCAACTGTCCATCCAGATAAATCTCCCTTTTCAAAATCTTCATTATTCATCACATAAGAAGGAGAACCTGTATTGCGAACATGGAAATCGTCGACATTCAAATGTCCCGTTAGGCTATTGTCCATAACTTTCAAAAACACCTTTTTCCCTAAGTAGGCTTTGGCATCCCAAACAATCCGTCGAAGAGATTCAGGGTTTACCGCACCATTTGCCGGTGTCTCACTAAATAGGATTGAATCGTCTTCCGCGTTTACTAACGCAACGTAAAGGTTACTCGGGTCATGATTACCGCTTAACATAAAGTTAATTTCACCGTTGCCGCCGAGTTTAAAGACCGATGATTGGAGAGAGCCTGTTCTTGCATTCGCATTTCCAGAACCGGCGCCAGCTAAGCCTTGAATATAGTAATTTCCTATTTGGTTGATTGGGTCTTCACCCGACATTGCCTCAGCGGAAACAGTTCCTGTAAAAGCATCACCTGCAGCTTGCCAGCCCACTAAAGTGCCTGTTTCGAAGCTTGGATTCAAGATATCGGCCGGATCGTTGTTGAATACATGAATATCGTCAAGGTTAATATGCTGCCACCCGCCGCCAGGCACGTTATCCACTGCTTTCAGATACACTTCCTCACCTGTAAATGCAGAAGCGTCCCACACAACCGGGTCATACCCCTCAGAGCCTGCATGAGCTGTATGCGTGGATTTGATCAGTTCTTTCCCGTCAGAAGCACGAACAAGCGCAACATACTCCGTTTGGGGGAAATTACCTCCGCCTAGCATGAAATTAATTTCACCATTCCCGCCTAGCACAAACGTGCTTGATTGGATACTGCCTTCCTTCCAATCATCACCCCAGAAGTGGTACTCACCGACTTTATTAATAGGGTCAGGATGCCAGTAATTTACTTCTGAAGTGACCCGACCAGGTGCCTCAGCGCTCGTAACCGTCCAACCCGTCAAGTCCCCGGTTTCAAAGCCAGGATTCACAATGTCATGAGGCAGATTATAAACATGGATATCGTCAAGATTCACGTGCTGCCATCCGCCTGCTGCTATCTGGTCCACAAGCATTAAATAGACTTGCTCGCCTAAGTAAGCCGAAGCATCCCAAGTCACTCTTGCATACGCCTCAGAATCCGCAAATTGTGTATTATTTGCTCTCATCAGTTCCGTATTGTCAGAAGCACGCATTAAAGCAACATACTGCGTATTGAGATTTCCGCCACCCATCATGAAATTAATCTCGCCAGTTCCACCAAGGATAAACTCACTGGATTTGATAGATCCTTGCTTCATGTCATCGCCCCAAAAATGGAACTGACCTGTCTTATTAATCGGATTTTCATGCCAATATTTTACGGTTGGCGAAACTTGACCAGGCGCTTCTCCAGATACGACGGTCCATCCTGTTAAGTCGCCAGTTTCAAAATCAGGGTTTATAATGTCATGAATTGTATTATATACATGGAAATCATCAACATTGATGTGTCCTTGACCAAGATCAACTGCTTTCAAGTAGACCACTTCGCCAAGATGAGCGGAAGCATCCCATATCACTCTTTTCATGGATTCGGGACCGTCACCTAGAGAAGAACCGGTTGCTCTATATAATTCTGTATCATCGGACTCTCTAATTAGAGCAACATAAGTATGATCCATATCATTCGTTCCGCCGATAAGAAAGTTTACTTCGCCTGTTCCTTCTAGCCTGAATGAGGTAGACTGCAGAGAACCTGACTTATCACCGGTCAAGCCCGATACAAAGTACTTTCCTTTTTGATAATAAGAGGTTTGCGCCTCACCATAAGCTACCGCGTTCGAGACTGAAAAAGCATCGCCCTTAGCGTTCCAACCACTCAAGTCTCCCGTTTCGAAGCTTGGATTGTCAATACTATTCGTTACATTGTATACATGGAAATCGTCCACATTAATGTGCTGACTTGTGCTATTGTCCACAACTTCAATATAGAGATCTTCCCCTATGTAATCTTGAGCTTGCCAATTCACTCGTACATATCGCTCAAATTGATCCGGCAATGCGAACCCCGCACTTTTAAACAAGATTGTATGATCAGAAGCGCGAACGAGAGAGACATACAAATTGTCGATATCATTGCCTCCGCCAACCAAGAAGTTAACCTCGCCATTCCCAGAAAGCCTGAACGTACTCGATTTCAACGTTCCTGTTCTGGAATCTGAGATGTTTTTGCTGCTATCGCTGGGATCTACTGCCTCCGGATTCCATCCCCATGCATGATAAGTCCCGTTCTGTTTAAATGGATGGTCTCCCCAAAAATGCTGTATAGATGAGGGTAGATCGCTAAATGCATTCCCAGTTGTCATCCATCCTGATAGATCGCCAGCTTCAAAATCAGGATTTTCAATTGTGACAGGATGTTGTAAAGCATTCGCGGCTGTCGATATTCCGCTAAAAGCAACCACATTAGAAAATAACATAAAACTAGCTAAACCTAACGCAACATTACTTTTTACCTTTCGAGCGCTAATCGCCACTTTTTGTAACCCCTTTCATAAAATAATGGATCGATTGTTTAAATATCCTACAGGAGCATACCTATGTTCTACACCTCCCTTCGATACATGAATTACACCGTTATCCGGACGGTATATCCCTGCCATAATCTTCATAAACGTCGACTTACCGGCGCCGTTCTCTCTCATTAAAGCACGATATGGTACCCGCTAGCAGGTACCACATCGGTAATAATGACTCAATATTACCAGCCTTTATAGTCTTTTACGTTTTGTGTCGTAATGAAATGGTTCCACTCTTAATATCCGGAGATCCTTTGATCGCTTCCTTAAATCCTGCAATACGGTCTATTACAGCGGATACTGGCGGACCATCCTGTGTCTTCATCATACCTTCGATCAAAACTAAAAATAATAGAAAATCTTCTCGCAACTGTTGAAATTTTTCTTATAAGCTGTTTCGGAAATACCAGCTTGATAATGCTCACATTTCAACAATCGAGTTTCTGCCACAGTTGGGTCGAATGACCTTCCCCAGGAAGACTGATCCGGCTGCTGAAATTTTTTCGGGGAATTTCGTTATTCAAGCCTATTGCTGCGGTACCGCCTTATTGGACCACTAGTTTTGACATCAGGCATCACTTTGCCTTTTTCAACTAGACACTTAAGATATTTTATGCAGTATTTCTGTGGATTCCAACTGCTTGAGCTATCGTAATCGGGGAATAGGCCTCTGTCTTATTTTCGATAAATTTGAAAATAGCAAGTTCCGTTGGAGACAAAGGCGGTTCAATTATATTTGATTCAATCCCCCACTTCGCTAACGCATGCATCATCTGTTGTTGGCAGCGGCGAGGCTGCTCCAGTATGCTATGCAGTGAAAAGCGAAGCACCTTCCAATCGTCAATTACAAGGTCATTCTGGCGGAACCGGTCATCTGAAAATTTATACGAATCCGCGTTATAACCATGTGTTCCCCTATCGTCTACTTCGATGCAAATTTTGTTGACGGGCGATGGTTTGGCCAAATCCAGGTATCTGAAGCCGTCTTTAAAATCGATTACTTCGTACTCTGCAAGCCAATCGTCAAAACTCCCGAAAGCGGGCCAAAACACATGGATAATGAATTTCTTTAGAGAAAAGCTCAGGCCCTTTTGTAGCCTCTTACACCGTTCCCCTGTGCACGATTTGATTTGAAATGCTATCCACTTTTCGTATGCAGCACGAAGCTGCAGATTCATTTCATCGTTTATTTTTTCCATCTTCTTCTCCATCTTCTCCATCTTCTCCACCTTCTCCATCTTCCCCACCTTCTCCATCTTCTCCATCTTCTCCACCTTCTCCACCTTCTCCATCTTCTCCATCTTCTCCATCTTCTCCACCTTCTCCACCTTTAGGAAATAAAATAGCCGCTTGCTACAGAAATGAATTTCTGGAGCAAGCGGCGTGTACTTCACGACCTGATAATGGATAATTTACTTCAAGTTAAGCAAAATTACAATAGTTTTTTTGAAAGAAGCACTACCTTAAGAGTAGTGTGCTGCGGCTGACGGATCTGACGRCCTTGCGCACAATTTTTGTGCGCTAGAGCCCGGTCGCGACGGATCTGACGACCTTGCGCACAATTTTTGTGCGCTAGCGCCCGGYCGCRACSRATCYGACGWCCTTGCGCACAATTTTTGTGCGCTAGAGCCCGGTCGCGACGGWTCTGACGACCTTGCGCACAATTTTTGTGCGCTAGCGTCCGGTCGCGACGGATCCGACGGCCTTGCGCACAATTTTTGTGCGCTAGCGCCCGGCCGCGACAAATCCGACGWCCTTGCGCACAATTTTTATACGAAAATGTGGTTTAATGATGGGTTTGCACGTTTTTGGCACAAAAAGACCCACCCCCCGAAAATTTCTTTCGAAAATTTTTTAAANGCACAATTTTTATACGAAAATGTGGTTTAATGATGGGTTTGCACGTTTTTGGCACAAAAAGACCCACCCCCCGAAAATTTCTTTCGAAAATTTTTTAAAAGTTAAGCTGAGTGGGCATCCTGTATTTGGATGCTATAACCTAGTGACTTGATTTTACTTACCCAGTAATCAAGTCCTTTTTCTTTGGTTTGCAAATAATCCCATCCCAGTTCTTGATATGTGGTTTTATCTCGTAGCATGATATAGCATATCTTCAAAATTAGATGCGCCGTTGCCACAGCAGCCTTCTTAGGTCCTCGTCGTTTCACAACCCTGCTATAGAAGGCGGCAATACGAGTGCTTTTGGTTTTCGAAGCGGCCCAAGCAACTTGGCAAAGGACAGCTTTTAACCCCTTATTGCCTTTGTTTGTCTTGGAACTTCTACTCTTGCCTGCACTTTCATTATTTCCTGGACAGACTGTAGCCCACGAAGCCAGATGATTTTCGGAAGGGAATACCGACATGTCTACACCAATCTCCGCCAGAATGCTCGCCGCAGCATCCTCTTGAATTCCCGGAATGGTAATCAGCAGGTCAATTTCCTCTCTATATGGCTTTAGCATACGGTCTATCTCACCTTGCAAGAACTCGATATGCTCTTCTACTTGACGGAGATGCTCCAAGTGCCGTCCGATCATAAAGCGGTGGTGAGCGCGCACGCGACCGTTCAAAGCTTCGATTAA
Source organism: Paenibacillus sp. Soil787 (assembly GCF_001429545.1). Taxonomy (GTDB): domain Bacteria; phylum Bacillota; class Bacilli; order Paenibacillales; family NBRC-103111; genus Paenibacillus_E. The sequence continues at coordinate 183,544 of NZ_LMSP01000002.1, read as the reverse complement.
ATCAGGCACTTTCTTCTTTAATTGACTGAATACCATATTCTTGACAGAGTCGGTATCAAGTACTTCACCGTTAACAATAGCTTCAAGCAGAGCAAGTCCTGACTTGCCAAATAAGTCGGATACATAAGTGGTTAGCTTTATGTTCGCGTCTTGCAAAATCTTGTGAATGCGATTTTTTTCTGACGTCACTTGACCTTTAAGCTTTCGACGGTACCGGGTCAGATCTCGAAGGTCTCGAATGTCGACGGGCGGTACAAAGCTGGACTCGATGAGCCCACAGCGCAAAAGACTTGCGATCCAGGCCGCATCTTTCACATCCGTTTTTCTTCCCGGGACATTCCTAATCTTCTTGGCATTACCCAGCACGAGTGTGAAAGAACCTTCAAGGACGTTCCAAACAGCCTTCCAGTAGACCCCCGTGCTTTCCATAGCGACATGGGAACATTTCATGTCCGTTAGCCAATCCGACAACTGTAAGAGTTCCTTCGTTGTCGTCCCGAAAGTTCGAATTTCTTGTTGTGGCTTGCGGTCCAGTGGACCACTTATAACACAAGCCACTACGGTTTCTTGATGCACGTCTAACCCCGCGCATCGTTCTAATACTGCATCCATACTCATCCCTCATTAATTGAGTTGTACAGGTCATGTAACGGAGAGTGTGTAATTTTATACACGTGCTCGGGCAACAATCGGCGGTACTCATCGTTACAATAGAGCGGTTTTGTGCTCGGGTTTGGGTTCACCAAAAAATTGATCGACCTTTGACCTGCCATTATCCAGTATTGGATGGAATTCGTCTTTGAAAACATCTTTTCATTTTCATACATGGCGGTGACCGGTTCGGTCATGATGGTTTTGTGCGCTAGNCCTGCCATTATCCAGTATTGGATGGAATTCGTCTTTGAAAACATCTTTTCATTTTCATACATGGCGGTGACCGGTTCGGTCATGATGGTTTTGTGCGCTAGCGTCCGGTSGCGAYSGATCYGACGRCCTTGCGCACAATTTTTGTGCGCTAGCGCCTGGTGGCGACGGATCTGCCGACCCTTGCGCACAATTTTTGTGCGCTAGCGTCCGGTGGCGATCGATCCGACGACCTTGCGCACAATTTTTGTGCGCTAGCATCCGGTCGCGACCGATCCGACGACCTTGCGCACAATTTTTGTGCGCTAGCACCCGGTGGCGACGGTACCGCAACGCGGTATGGAAGTCTTATCTACTCAAAAAAAGCCCGACACCCTATAACAGGGCATCGGGCTCGGGCGATCTCGTTTACACGCCTAACCATTTTTTGAACATATGTTTCGTTGTATCTGCATTCAGTGCTGCGATTGAAGTCGTCAGCGGAATGCCTTTCGGACAGGAGCGTACACAGTTCTGCGAGTTACCGCAGCCTTCGATACCGCCATCTGTCATCAACGTATCCAGACGCTCGTCTTTGTTCATTTCACCCGTTGGATGCGCATTGAACAGACGAACTTGGGAAAGCGCAGATGGTCCGATAAAGGAGTTCTTGTCGTTCACGTTCGGACAAGCCTCAAGACAAACGCCGCATGTCATACATTTGGAAAGCTCGTAAGCCCATTGACGCTTCGACTCCGCCATACGAGGTCCTGGTCCAAGATCATACGTACCATCGATTGGAACCCATGCTTTGACTTTCTTCAAAGCAGTGAACATGCGCCCACGGTCGATAACAAGGTCACGCATAACAGGGAACGTGCTCATTGGAGCTACGCGAATCGGCTGCTCCAGCTTATCAACAAGAGCCGAACAAGCTTGACGCGGCTTACCGTTGATAACCATGGAACAAGCTCCGCATACTTCCTCGAGACAGTTGGATTCCCAGCATACAGGAGTCGTCTTGTCGCCTTTTGAGTTCTTTGGATTACGCTGTACTTCCATCAAACCGCTGATGACGTTCATATTGGAGCGATAAGGAATTTCAAATTCCTCGGTATAAGGTTTGGAATCAGGACTCTCTTGACGAGTCACGATAAACTTCACTGTCTTTTGTGCGCTTAGTGTCTCAGCCATGATTAATGTCCTCCCTTTTTCTTCTCCGTGGAGTAGTCACGTTTCCGCGGTGCAATCAAAGATACATCGATGTCTTCATAGCTGATTTTCGGACCTTCCGGCGTCCAATCGGCAATTGTTGTTTTCATGAAGTTCTCATCGTCACGCTCAGTGAATTCTGGCTTGTAATGCGCGCCGCGGCTCTCGTTACGCAGCAAGGCGCCAAGTGTCATCGCCTCAGCCAATTCGAACATGTTCCAGAGCTGACGTGTGAACGCTACCCCTTGATTGTTCCAACGAGCTGTATCTGTGATGTTGATGTTGTTGTATCTTTCTTTCAAATCCTTGATCTTACCAATTGTATCTTCGAGACGATCATTATAACGAACAACCGTCATGTTGGCATTCATCATGTCGCCAAGCTCTTTATGCAGAACGTAGGCATTCTCCGTACCGTTGTTCATTTTAAGCAAGTTCTCGTAACGGTCTGTATGACGTTTCTTCTCGCGATCGTATACGATCGAGGAAGTATCATCAGCATGCTTCTCTAAGCCGCGGATATACTCAACCGCTTTAGGGCCGGAAACCATTCCGTCATAGATGGCCGAAACGAGCGAGTTAGCTCCGAGACGGTTCGCACCGTGATGTTGATACTCACACTCACCAGCAGCGAATAAGCCGGGAATGTTCGTCATCATGTTGTAATCAACCCAAATTCCGCCCATAGAATAGTGAACCGCAGGGAAAATCTTCATTGGAATTTTACGCGGATCGTCGCCCATGAATTTCTCGTAGATTTCCATAATACCGCCAAGCTTAATATCAAGCTCCTTCGGATCTTTATGAGAAAGATCGAGGTAAACCATGTTCTCGCCGTTAATACCAAGCTTCTGGTCTACGCATACCGAGAAGATTTCACGAGTTGCAATATCACGCGGCACCAAGTTACCGTATGCCGGATATTTCTCTTCGAGGAAGTACCAAGGCTTCCCGTCTTTGTATGTCCAAATACGTCCGCCTTCACCGCGCGCAGATTCAGACATCAAGCGAAGCTTGTCATCTCCGGGAATCGCCGTTGGGTGAATTTGAATCATTTCGCCATTCGCATATTTAACGCCTTGTTGGTAAACAGCACTTGCCGCCGTACCAGTATTAATTACTGAGTTCGTTGTTTTGCCGAAAATGATACCAGGACCGCCTGTAGCCAAGATGACCGCGTCGGATGGGAATGTTTGAATTTCCATGCTCCGCAAATCTTGAGCCGCAATACCACGGCATACGCCATCATCATCGAGAACGGAACCTAGAAACTCCCAATGCTCGAATTTCGTTACAAGACCAGCTGTTTCCCAGCGGCGTACTTGCTCATCAAGTGCGTACAAGAGCTGCTGCCCTGTAGTAGCGCCTGCGAATGCCGTACGGTGATATTTGGTACCGCCGAAACGACGGAAATCCAGAAGACCTTCCGGTGTACGGTTGAACATAACGCCCATGCGGTCCATTAAATGAATAATGCCTGGAGCCGCATCGCATAAAGCTTTAACAGGCGGTTGATTCGCTAAGAAATCTCCACCGTAAACTGTATCATCAAAGTGCTCCCACGTGGAGTCACCTTCACCCTTCGTATTCACCGCTCCGTTAATGCCGCCTTGTGCACATACGGAGTGGGAACGTTTAACAGGAACCAAGGAGAACAATTGCACGTGAACTCCGGCTTCTGCTGCTTTAATTGTCGCCATGAGTCCCGCAAGGCCTCCGCCGACGACGATAATTTTTGAATTAGCCACTTCTGTTCACCCTCCCTTATTTCCCCGTATGCGCTTCTACCGGAAGCTGAAATTGCGTATCTGTAAATGCAGTCAAAGACATAATAAACATCACGGACATGACAACGAATACAGCCATCCAAATGATGGAAGATATACGTTGCGCACGCGGCCCAATTGTAATACCCCAGCTAACCAGGAACGACCAAAGTCCATTACAGAAATGGAACGTAGCAGAAACGATACCTACTACATAGATCGTGAACATAACCGGATTCGTCGCAATATCATGCATCGTTCGACCAAGCTCTTCATGCGCAACATTACCTAAGGCAACCTGCAAACGAGTCTCGAACAAATGCCAAGCAATGAACAAGAAGGTAATGACACCAGTAACCCGTTGAAGCATGAACATTTGATTGCGGAAATAACTGTAATTCGACACGTTATTTCGTGCTTGATACGCAACGTAGAGTCCATAAACGGCATGGTAAAGAAGCGGAAGCCAAATCCCCACGATTTCCATGAGCAATACTAATGGCAAACCGTTTAACCAGTTAATTTGGTCCACGAACGCGCCTGGTCCTTTTGTTGCTTCATAGTTTGTGAGCAAATGCTCAATAAGAAAGAAGCCCACAGGAATTACGCCAAGCAAAGAGTGGATCTTTCGAAAGTAATACGAATTACCCATAATTGAACCAATTCCCCCCTCATAAAAATTCATCATTTATCCGACATTATCAGACAAGACAAGCCACATACCATTGTACTCTCGCCGCAAACGAGCGTCAACCCATAATCATCCAAGCCTATTTTGCCAAATCAGTGAATGATTATACACCTTCGTCCAAGAAATGTGAATAAAAAGTGACATGTACATCGTACCTCTTTCACGCTTATAATGGAAGTGCCGTTTTTTTATATATACTTATAACCTTAACACATATGCATAGCGCAAAAGGAGTCGATTGAAGCATGGAACTCTTGGATGTTTTCGCAGTTGTTGTCGAACAAGTAAGCCTCAATAAAGCATCTCAGCTATTGAACATCTCGCAACCGGCTCTCTCACGCAAAATAATGAAGCTAGAGGAAGAGCTGGGTGTAGAACTTTTTATCCGCAAAGGTAAAAGGCTGGAACTAACCAAGGTCGGTCAAATTTGCTATGACCACGCCTTGGAACTGCGTCACCTAGAGCGCAAGTTCAAGCAAGCGATCCAAACCTACAAAGCAGCGGGAAGCCACACTTCGATTACGATAGGAGCAAGTCTGACAACACTGCAAATGACGCTCCCAGATCTCATCACAGATTACTTGCAGGATTACCCCCTGACAGAAATTAAACTGATTACGGGTAAGACACATGAAATCGTAACTATGGCAAAAGAAAACAAAGTGGATATCGGCATCGTCGCTTCCCAGATTAATGCTTCCAGCCTTCATTGTGAGCCTTTATTCGATGATCACTTATGTCTGGTGCTTCCTCTAGGGCATCCTCTTATCGATCGCGCTACCATTACAATGAACGATTTAAATGAATTGCCGATGATCCTCTTCTCCAAAGGCACTTGGTATCGTATTCTGATGGATGAGCTGTTCAACCGTTATACCATATTACCCAACGTACAAATGGAGATCGACTCCTTCGAAGCCATTATCCGACTCGTTTCAACTTGTAAAACAGCTACCTTGCTTCCAAGATCCTATTTACGTGAAGATTTAATTCGTAATAATGAATTGATTTTGCGCAATCTGGCCGAGTTAGAACAGACGAAACGAACGACTTCACTTATTTACTCCGATCATACAGCGGATAATATAGCGTCTATGAAGTTTGTCACTCAAGCGATCAATTACTTCCGAAAGCAAAAATAAAACCTCCATGCCGCTCATCCTAGAAGATGCAGAGGCTAGAGGTTCTTTTTCTAATATACAAATTTGTACCCTACACCCCAAACCGTCCGAATCCACTTAGGCTCTTTGGGATTGTCCTCGATCTTTTTACGAAGGTTAGCAATATGCACATCAATGGCCCGATCCGTTACTAAACTATCGAATCCACGAACCGTTTGCAGTAAATCTTCCCGGCTATATACGCGACCAGGATGATTCACAAAGCATTTCATAATTTCGAATTCCGAATAAGTCGTCTCTACTAAAACGCCATGAACACGCATAGAGCGCGTATTCGGATTGAGCGTAATCTTCTTATCGATATCCAAGACCGCCTCTAATACCGCAGTCGTTGACCCTCCAACAGCTTCCGTTACTCGACGAGTATTCACACTAGATTTCAAATACAAGTTGGAGCGCCGAATAAGAGCGTGAACTCTCGCACTCATTTCATGCATACTGAATGGTTTACACATATAGTCGTCGGCACCTGCCCCGAGCGCGTTAACGCGTTCAACGACTTTATTTTTCATCGAGAGGATCATAATAGGTATTTTCGAGGTTTCCCGAACTTGTCTGCATAAGGCAAGACCATCCATATCAGGCAGCATCAGATCAAGTAAAATAACATCTGGATCAAATTGTGAGACAGCTGCAATGCCTTCAGCCCCATTTGCCTTTCTTACGACATGAAATCCTTCTTCACTTAAATACATGGTGACCATATCGCCGATCATGGCATCGTCTTCAATTATTAATACCTTATACATGGGGAGTCCACCTTCAGTTAGAAATTCTCTTGTTGTATATGTACTAGCAAATTTATTAATTGAATAGTCGAATGGTGATCAAAAAAATTTATTTTAATCATGGTTATCGGGATCGCCGGGCTTTATTTCAAGACCCAGTTTACGTGCCACATAAGCAGTTGTACTCGCTTGAAACAAAATGGTTATAAGCACAGCCATGAACGTAACGCTGGCTATAAGATCACTGTGCTGAACGCCCATCCCAGCTACCATTCCGGATAACGCCGCGGGTATAACCCCTGTCTCTCGAACCCAGAACATGAACAGAATTTCATTTCGCTTCCATTTCGCTTTACGATCCGGCCATGTACAGATCAGAACCGTAAGCGGGCGGGCGATAAACATAAATACAAAGATAACACCTAAGCTTGGCCAGAAATGCTCAAGGAGTAATGGGAAGTTCACTTGACTGCCTAGTAAGATGAAAATGAGCATGCGCATAATGACCGTAATATTTTCTGAAAAATGCTCCATTTCAAGCTGTTTATCATTCATTTCCAGCTTAAATGTACCCGCATTCCCCCAGATTAATCCTGCTGTAAAGGTCGCCATAAAACCGCTAACGCCTATCGCCTCTCCTGCGATATATGCACCAAGTGAAGTCACAACCATCGCTATTGTAGCGTAGTCTCTTAGATGACCCAGCTTCAAATGTGCCGTCAGGAACGTCATTACATAACCGATTACCGCACCAACTAGGAGCCCACCCAATGCAGTCTTCACAAAATCAAAGACACCCGAAGTAACAGAAACTTCTTGTGTGCCAAGAATAATCGCTAATAAAGAAAAAGTTAGAATCGAAGCCGTCGCGTCATTAAAAGCAGATTCACTTTCAACCGTTTCACGCACTTTCGGACGGATCTTCACTTGTTTAAACACCGGGATCAGGGTTGCTGGATCTGTTGAAGCAATAATCGCTCCCAGTAACAGCGCATAAAGCCAAGGTAAATCCAGCAGCAAATGAGCGACTACCGCCACTGCGCCGCACGTGATAAGAACGCCAGGAACACTAAGTAAACTTACAGTAAGCCATACCTTGCGAAGACCAGAGAGTCTGATATTGCGTCCTCCATCGAAGAGGATTAAGGTTGAGCCCAAGACAAGGATGAATTGGTTCGTAAACGATGTACTGGATACTGTAATCCAATGAAAGGCTTGTCCCACCAGCATACCTGCTATGAGAAACAGGGCAACGTCAGGAAGCTTCAACCATTGCGCCGCTTTCCCCGATATCATGCCCAACCCAAAAATAAGCACAAGAATAATCATAACATGTTCAATTAGGATCGAGGTTGTATTTTCCATTAGCCGATGACTTCACTTTCAAATTTATCAATTTGATTGTTGGTTCCGATGATGACCATCACATCATTCTCATTCACAACATCATCTGCCGTTGGCGCAATGATAATCCCTGTTTTCTTATTGATAGCCACAATGCTGCAGCCATACTTAGCACGAGGATCCAGCTCCTTGAGAGCTAAGCCACATACATTCTTAGGGACAGATAATTCCACGATCGTGTACTCTTTGGAAATCTCTATGTAGTCCAGTAGATTAGGTGATACGAGTTGATGCGCAACACGAATACCCATATCTCGTTCCGGATAAATGACGCGGTCAACACCCAGCTTACTCAGTACCTTGCCATGCAATTCGGACAACGCTTTAGCTACAACCTTCTTGATGCCCAAATCTTTAAGCACAATAGCCGCTAGGATACTTGATTGAATATCATCCCCAATGGCTACAACCGCGCAGTCGAAATTTCGTACGCCCAATGATTTCAATACCTCTTCATCCGTTGCATCCGCAACTACTGTATGGGTAAGCTCAGAACTCATCTCATCAACGACTTCTTCATCTTTATCAATACCCAACACTTCATAACCAAGCTTTATGAGTTCTTTGGAAATACTGGCCCCAAAACGACCCAGCCCGATTACAACATATTGATTTTTTTTCATGTTCCTTGTTCCCCTTATCCAATCGTGATTTTACCCTCTGGGTATCTATATAGTTCTTTCTCTTGCTTCGGCTGCAGGGCATAGGCTAGTGTGATGGTTCCCAATCTTCCTGCAAACATCGTTAAACTAATGAGAACCTTGCCAAATGTCGTTAGTTCGGGGGTCAATCCCATAGATAGACCAACAGTTCCAAAGGCGGAAGTCACTTCGAACAAAATTTTCAAAAACGGCGAATCCTCTGTTGTCGATAAAAGCATCGTCACGAAGATAACCAGAAATAATGCCATCATCGATAATGTAATGGCTTTGAGAATACGGTCTTTTGCCAAGCGGTAACGATAAATAACAATGTCTTCTTTCCCTCGAATCATAGTAACGATAGCACTAATAAGAATCGTGAATGTAGTTGTTTTGATACCGCCCCCTGTAGAGCCAGGAGATGCACCGATAAACATCAAGATGATAATAAAAAATTGTGTTGCTTGACGAAGAGCTCCAATATCTACCGTATTCGGACCAGCCGTACGTGGTACGATCGATTGAAAGAAAGAAGCTAATACTTTTCCGCCCATATCTAGTGAACCCATGGTTCTGTTATTTGTAAATTCGAATATAAAGATGACAAGAGCTCCAAACACAATGAGAAAACCCGACATGCTAAGAACAACTTTGGAATGGAGGGTAAGCTTCTTCTTGTTCCGGAAGTCCATCACATCGGACATAACAATGAATCCAATACCCCCAAGCACAATAATCGCCATTACAACAAAGTTTACAACGAAATCGTCAGCATAGGCTGTAAAGGAAACAAATGGTGCATCGACAGTTCCAAATAAATCGAAACCAGCGTTATTAAACATCGATATCGAATGCCAGATTCCGAAATAAAGGGCTTGAGCAAATTCCATGTCAAATGACCAACGAATCGTTAAAATGACTGCTGCAATTGCTTCAATTGTTAATGAGTAAATAATAACTTTACGGATAAGTCGGACGATACCTTCCATACTGCTTTGGTTAAAAGCCTCTTGCAGAACTAGTCGTTCTTTTAATGTGATTTTTTTACGGAAGGCAAAAGCGATTAAAGTCGACATTGTCATAAAACCCAAGCCGCCAACTTGAATCAAGCTCACAATAACGATCTGCCCAAACATCGTGTAGGTACTCCCTGTATCCACTACGACCAGACCCGTTACACATGTTGCCGAAGTCGATGTAAACAGCGCATCAATAAAAGCAATCGAATGTCCCGTTGCCGAAGCAAAGGGAAGTGTCAAAAGCCCTGCTCCTAAGAAAATAATAGCAGCAAATCCGAGAACGAGAATTTGCGGAGGCGTTAGTCGCCAAATACTCATTTTTTTAATCATAGTGCCTCCTGTGTTTACAAAAAAGAAATAAGGATTTCAAATACGTTAACGGTAGGATTCCCTCGTTATTATTTAGAAATTCCGAACTTACCCAATTGATAGGTATTATATAATTGTTTTTAATTCTTTACCAGTAAATTGGCTTTCTTTTTAAACTATGATAACGTGAAAGATGTGATTTCAGAATCGAAAATGTAGAAGGGAACTCACTATGATCAGGCCAAAATTTAATCGTTTTCTCCTCTTCCTTGCATGCATTGGAGTAGCTCTTTATTTGGGAATATCCTCATTATACGGACTTCGGGCAGAAGAACCTTCGGCAGCAGACAATCCTTCTATCACGAAGCAGCAGGCAGCGGATCGCGCAGCCCAATTTGTAAGTGAGCGCTATGATTTGCATAACCCGCAAACCTATGTGGTTTATCAGTCCAAGAAGGACCGCAGCGGTTATTTGCAAAAGGAGCATTTGTTAGAAGCCTATTTGAAGGATTATGGGGAGCGTTACCCCATTGATTATTATCAAGTAAGCGTAGAGGACACCAAGACCAACCGTCAATTTGAAGTTGAGATTAATTACACGAATGCTTCCATCATTGGATGGCGTGAAACGCAGAATCCTTCCGATCAAGCAATGATCAGTAAGCAGAAAGCAGACATTTTGGCCAAGCAGGAAATTCGGCAGCAAGGTTTTGAGCCGGATGACTTTGCACCCATAGATAAACGGACTGCCGAAAGCGATCAAGCACATGGAACTACCTTATTTTATGAAAAACAAACGAAACCAATTGGCGAAGCAAAGTTACAGGTTCGAGTTGATTTCGATGATAAAAATCTGATCGGTTATAACGTACTCTTCAGCTTACCTGCGTCGCATCAAGTCTGGATCGATCAGCAGGATCACTCCGCATCTATCATGACTTGGATTTCCATGGGTTTCACACTCATCATGACCATTGCCGCAATTGTATTTGCCATCATCTATAGAAAACATATGAAATTCAGCAGAGGCCTGCTATTGACAGCCATTTTCTTAGCTATCTATATCACCAATAACTTTAATATGTACCCTGCTTTTAGGTCTATGAGTGGAGTTCTGAACGAAGAATTCGCAACATGGGCAGCTATTATTTTCATGAATGTAGTGACTGTGCTGCTCGGCATATCTCTATACTTAGCTTTGGTAGCAGGTAATGGATTGTGGAATTCAATCGGGGAGCGAAAATGGCCGGCTTGGAAGGAGTCCTCATTTGGGACTGAGGTTTATAGCGGCATGGGGCGCGGTTATTTGCTGGCTCTTTTTATCTTGGGCGTTCAGCAGGTACTATTTTACGCAGGTGAAGTGAATTTTGATGTTTGGTCTGTGAATGATCCGTCCGATTCTGTTCTCAATATGGTGGAACCCCGCTTCTTCCCGCTTATGGCCTGGGTTGCTGCCATTTCTGAAGAGGCAACCTACCGACTGCTCGGCATCATTCTATTCAAGAAGCTGTTTCGCTCAAACTTTATTGCAATTGTCATTCCCAGCGTGATTTGGGCAGCCAGTCATACCCAGTATCCCATTTATCCCGTCTACACTCGGCTAATCGAGGTCACCATCATAGGCATTATTCTAGGTTATGTCTTCCTCAAATATGGTTTCATTACCGCCGTTTTCGCTCATGCTTGCATGGACAGCATCCTCATGGGGATGTCCCTCTTCTCTCTCGGACATGTAAGCGATGTGCTTGCTGGCATTTTCTACATCCTGCTGCCTGGTTTGATAGGCTTGCTGCTAGCCTGGCTGCATGGAAAAAGGCGGGGTCCCCTTATTCCTGGGGAGCCGCCGCCTCGCCTTGAAGCGCTTTGAGAATTTCGATAGCCAATTTCTCACCTATACCCAGAGGCTTGAAGTCTTGGACTTCAGCCTCTTTTATTTTGCGTACGGAGCCAAAGTGCTTAAGCAATGCCTTCCGGCGCTTCTCCCCGATGCCGGGAATCGCGTCCAGCTGGGAGACGACCATCGACTTCGCCCTTGTTTCACGGTGGAACGTAATCGCGAAACGGTGAACCTCGTCTTGGATCCGCTGCAGCAGGTAAAACTCTTGGCTGTCACGCGGAAGCGGCACAACTTCTGCGGGATCTCCGATCATGAGCTGCGCTGTTTTGTGCTTGGCATCTTTCACAAGTCCACAGATCGGAATGAACAGGCCTAGTTCATTCTCCAGCACATCGACTGCGGCTGAGATTTGTCCCTTCCCTCCGTCCACGACGATCAGGTCAGGCATCGTAAGATTGTCCTTAAGCACACGTTCGTACCTTCGGCGAATCACCTCGCGCATTGTTTCGTAGTCATCCGGACCAACGACCGTCTTGACTTTGTACTTGCGGTATTCCTTACGATCGGGCTTGCCGTCCACGAAGACGACCATCGCAGAAACCGGATTCGTCCCTTGTATGTTCGAGTTATCGAATGCTTCGATACGGCGAATTGTTCCCGTGCCGAGCCATTCTCCAAGATTCTCAACCGCTTTGGTCGTACGGCGCTCATCACGCTCTACCAAGCGGAATTTCTCATCCAACGCATTGCGGGCATTGTCTTTGGCCATATCGACCATTTGCTTCTTCAGCCCTCGCTGCGGGATGTGCACCTTGACCTTGAGCCAGGATTCCAGAGCTTCGCGGACATCCTTCTCTTCCGCCTCAACTTGAGCCGCAACTTCTGCTGGTACTTCGGCAGAGGCGTCTATTGAGACTTCAACGGCGGCTTCAGAAAGAGCTTCGGTTGAAGCAATAGTAGGGGCAATTGCCGCCTGTACCGGCATTGTCGGCAGGAAGATCTCCTTCGGCAGCGCCGGATTGTCGCTGTAGACCTGAGTAACGTAGGTTATGAAGTCATTGTACTCATCACCGTAATACGGAAACAGCGAAACGTGCCGCTCGATGAGCTTGCCCTGCCGCATGTATTGGATGTGCACAGCCATCCAGCCCTTGTCGACCGCGTACCCGAACACATCGCGGTCTAGCGCATCTGCCGTCGTGATCTTCTGCTTCTCCATCACGGCGTCGATGTTCATGATATGATCGCGCAGCTCCTTGGCGCGCTCGAAATTCAGTTCCTCCGCTGCGGCCAGCATTTTGGCCGTCAGCTCTTCCTTAATAACGTCGTGTCCCCCGTTCAGGAAACGGCTGATCTCTTGCACCATCCGCTCGTTCGTCGCAGCGGATACATCGAATTCGCAAGGCGCAAGACACTGCCCGATATGATAGTATAGGCATACTTTCTCGGGCATGGTCTTGCACTTGCGCAGCGGATAAAGCCGGTCCAGCAGCTTCTTCGTCTGCTGGGCCGCAAAGGCGTTCGGATAAGGGCCGAAGTACTTGCCCTTATCTTTAAATACGCGCCGCGTGACTTCTAAGCGCGGCTGCTCTTCATGTGTAATCTTGATGTACGGGAACGTCTTATCATCCTTCAACAGTACGTTGTACCGCGGATGATGCTGCTTAATTAGATTACACTCAAGAATCAAAGCCTCCATGTTCGAGGAGGTAATTATATATTCAAAGTCGCGGATTTCGCTGACTAGTTTTTGCGTCTTCGCGCTGTGGCTCCCTGTGAAATAGGAGCGCACACGATTCTTCAGCACTTTCGCTTTTCCCACATAGATGATGGTACCTTCACGGTTTTTCATGATATAACAGCCTGGCTTATCCGGTAATAAGCTCAGCTTATGTTTAATTACTTCCAAACTCTGTTCGCGGACTCCAGCGTCCTCATGCCCATGCTCATGCTCGGTCATGCATCCAATCTCCTCTCACACAAAAACTTCCCCATATTTCCCCTCTAACTTCCAAATCTTAAAAGTTCCTAAATTCTACTTACAACATAATCGTCGCAGTAGCCACCAATTATAGACGCTCACTATTTTCAGAAAACAAAAAAAAGCTCCTTTTCAGCATAGCAGAAAAAGAGCTTTTTCTCACGAACAATTGTTTCTAGTTTGCAACAAATTATTGATGACGAGAAACAACATTTTTCAGCGCTTCTTTGGATTGGAAGCCAACCACTTTATCAACTGGCTGTCCATCTTTGAATACGATAAGAGTTGGGATGCTCATAACACCAAAGCGAGCAGCGGACTCTGGATTGTCATCCACGTTTACTTTTGCAATTTTCAAGGACTCAATTTCTTTATCAAGCTCTTCCAAAACGGGAGCGATCATTTTACAAGGTCCGCACCAAGGTGCCCAGAAGTCTACAAGTACTGTACCTTCTCCTTCAACTTCGCCTTTAAAGCTGTTATCAGAAACATTCACGATTGACATGATAGTTCCTCCTTCTAAGAATGGATTTGATTTATAAGTTGAAAAGAGAGTATAAGTTTGCAACTTAACTCGCTTCGCATCAACCTTGACAAAAGCGCTCGTCTTAAAGGACGGCGTAAGACGTTTATCCTAGTACCTAGCTACCGATGAACGTCAACATGTAAAGTATACCACACCAGTGGGTCATTTCAACCAAGCCATAAGTTAGCAAAAAGGTGGAATTGGATCTACTTAGCAGGTAATCCTACAGGCAGCCCCTGAAGTCTTTGCTGCTCGATATAAGCAATACGATCCTTCAAATTAGCTTGCAGCTGCTGCAGCATTGTCATCTGTTGTTCGATTTCTTGGAGCTTCTCTGTGTAGAGTGGCAGCAAATCATCGCACATCGACTCCTGATTTTTCATGACGCAGTTCAGAAAGCTTTCAATTTGTTCGGTCGTAAAGCCTAAGCTCAAATAAAACTGAATGGTCTTCACGCGCTCGACAGCCATCTGGTTGAATACCCGATATCCATTTTCTTCACGCTGTGTCGCGATTAGCCCTTTCGCCTCATAGTACCGTAAAGAACGAATACTGGCTCCGGTAAGCTTGGATAATTCACTAATCCGCATGGCCTTCACCTTTTTCCTTTTCCTTGATCAAGTAAGGATGTTCTCATTGTAAACCATGACACTAATGTTAGAGTCAAGTCTTATTTTAAACTTTCCGCTGCTATCTGCTATTGTTTGCATAATTGTCACTTTGATAAGCTTTACAACTTTCGACGAATTTGGGTATACTAAGCTTAAACATACGAATGTCGGACGTTGGGGGGTAACCACATGAGCGATCCTAAACACCCTGAGCTTCACGTGTATGAAGAACCGCGTAATGATTTCATGGATGTAGGCATTGGCTTTGGCGCATTCTTTGGCGTATTGTTTCTAATTGCAGCTATTGCAACTGTGATTCAAGTTATGAAATAAGAATGTCCAAGCCTGGAAGAGGACCGCTTAGCACTCGATGCGAAGCGGTTTTTTCATGCTTTTTTATAAGCGGTAAGTAACAAGCAAGGATAAACGACTCCGTTGTCTTTCAGGGACGAGCGCATTTGTCAAGGTAGATGCGAAGCAAAAGTATAAAACTTATACTTTCTTATCTACTCAAAAAAGCTGTACAGATGAACGCATCTGCACAGCTTTTTATTATTTCCCACGCTTGTTCGTACCTGTTACCACAACCACATCGACAAAAGGACGAATACGGTCCATAATCCGCTGTCCCTTGTACTCTTCGTCACCATCTTTATTCGTGAAGCTGAAATGCTTCTCCAAGTCAGAGAGCGCATAATTGGACGTGAAAAAGGTCGGCTTACGATTCATCCGATGATTCACGATAGCGCCAATAACATGATCTCGCAGCCACGGATTCAAATTCTCCGCGCCAATATCATCGAAAACTAATAGATCCGTTTCCTTCAACAGATCAATCGTCTCCTTCAGCTTGGAGGGCTCCTGGAACATACCCTTCAAGTCCTCGGCAAAATCCGGCATATAGACGATTGCACCTGTCATTCCGACTTTGGCCAGCTGGTGCAGCATATAGCCCATCAGGAACGTCTTCCCCGTCCCAAATGATCCGGACAAGTAGAGTCCTCTCGTCTGAAGTCCTTCTTCCATCGTCAGGCTGACATAGTCGTTAATTTGCATAACAGCTTTCGCCCGATCCAGATCCGTTTCAAGGATATCTCCAAACGAGTAGCTGCGCGAAATCATCCGCGGATCCACGTGAAAGGTGCGGATTCGGCTGCTTATGGCATCCTGCAGCTGCTTGGCGCCAAACTTCTTGCATGCCACCTTTTCCTCATGAACAAACGGCTTTTCATTGACGGAATCGGCTGTTAACATCGTATAATGCCCCGTCATATCATTTGGACAGTTTTCTAAACCTGGACAGTTGGAACAGTTTTTGTACTCGGACACATACTGATAAAGCTTGTTCATATTAATCTTAATGGTATAGTCATCGACGAATGGATACTTTTGGCGAAATTTGTGAACTAAGACGTCGTCCATGACAACTTTAATTTTCGCTTCTGCCTTCCGTCTCCATTCGGATTGCGGCATTGATTTGAGTAAGTGAGACAGGGAATCCATGCTTCCTGCACCTCCTTATAATTCTCTTGTACTTTGTTCCATCGGCCGTAACCGTCAGCTCTTCCGATTAAAGCGCTCGTCCAGCTTCTGCGCCATCCTTCTCGCGGCTTCCAGCTCTTCATCCGTCAGCCTCGAAGCCGCCGCTGTACCGGCATCCGGCACCACGATCGGAATATGAGGCTTCTGCGTCTTGCCTTGTCGGCCTCTCGTGACAGAGCCGCCGCTAGCTTTAGCGGCCTCCACCTTGGAAGCGGCCTTCTGTTTGTAGCTGATTTTCTCACGCACATATTCCACCGCTTGTTCGTAAGTAACAATTTGCTTGCCCAGCAGATCCGATGCGACCGCTTCAATCGAAGACTTGGCCCACGAGCGGCGGTCAATATGTAGGAAGTGGATCAAGACATTAATGACTTCCTCTTTCAATCTATAATTCAAATCAATCTTCTCAAATATATTAAGTACACCGTCCGGGATGGAGCCCTGAGTGAAGAACATTTTCAGAACTGCCGTGTACGGCTCATTTCGCATAATGTAATTGTATTGATGATCTGTGCATTCACCGCGCAGCTGCTGCGGCACTTCTAAGTAATAAGCCATTTCAACTGACTTGTCTCCAGAGGTATCCAGCATATCCTCATGCGCTTCGCCTTGCGACTTCTCTTCCGACCTGGACAACGTGCGCTCTCGTTCCTCATCCCGCTTCTTGCTCTGTCTGTAGAACAGATTCGCATTATACTGCATGAGATCCATCTGCAGCTCGCCCTCCTCGGTGAATGCGCCATCCTCGTCCAGCAAACGGCATGTTTCCTGAAGTGAAAGGTTGTACTTCTTCGCCACAATATTAATCGCAGCCATCTGATCCGGTTTATGTTTGAGAGCCTCAACGAAAATACGATTGCTCGCCCCTCGCGGGAACCTCATAATGATATCCGCATACTGGAAGCCCTTGGTTGTCACGTCCATCCGAGCGTCTCCCTGTTTACTGGCCGAGGCCTCATATAGGGCTTGCTCCAGCTCGTAGTCAACCACCTGGGTATTGAGGCGGAATAGATCATAGAACGGAACAGACAGGTTCTCTTCACTCGCGTCACGGCACTCTTCCGGCTCAGGCGAGAGCAGCTCTTCCCGAAGGGACAGGAGCATGAACTTACCGACTTTATCGCGGAGCAGCAGGGTCAAATGCTGATTGCGGAAAAACTCATTGGGGCCAAGCGGAGGGAACAAGGTGTACACGAAGACATAATCTTCTTCGCCCGGCAGAAACTTGCGAGTTGTTTGCAGGAGCCCTATGGCTTCAAGCTTCGAAGATTGCTCTATTAGATATTTACGTCCTCGCTCCCCCTGCTCAAGCTCGAGCAGCAGAAACAGCTTTCGCTGTTGTTCCAGAGAAGAATATCCGACTTTTTCTGCACTCATCTGCAGATAAAGTGCTTGATAGAGACTAATAGCCAAACCGCCGATCATAGGTTGATACATCATTGCTAACATTTTATAATCCAGACTGCTCAAAGAAAACTCACGGTTCACACAAAACCTATGGTTCTCAGTGAAATGCAGCATATTCGTCATTCTCATTCCGTTACAGCACCATCCTGCCTCAACCGATTTCAACTATGTAAGCTTCTCGGTTTCTATCTATTAGTCTACCACAAAAATCGACAATCTTGGTATCTACGAGAGAAAGATAATATTACCTAAAATGAAAAAACCAACCTTTCGGATGGTTAGATTCCGACAAATTAGCTGTTAGACGCGACACCCGACTTGTTTTTGTAAGCATTGCCCCAATCTTTCATCAGAAAAATAATAGAGATCAATGTTTGTCCGAAGTTCGTCAGCGAATATTCAACTGGACAGCCTTCATAACACGATTGTGTGTACTTACTATTTTAAAACGGATCGATTAAACTAACAACATAGCAACAATTATTTGAATGGAGGAAATGGGAATATGATTGCAAAAAAGACAATGAAAGCGGTAGGTCTATATAAGTATTTAAATGTGGAGCATTCGGAAAGCTTGATTGATGTCGAGATTGAAAAGCCGCTTCCTTTAGGTAAAGATCTCCTTGTTAAAGTTAGGGCTATTTCAGTAAATCCAGTCGATACCAAGGTTAGAGCTCCAAAAGATAAGACTGAAGTATCACCAAGAATCCTGGGGTGGGACGTCGCGGGAGTAGTGGAACAAACAGGACCGGAATGCACATTGTTTCAACCAGGCGATGAGGTTTATTATGCAGGCAGCATTACACGCCCAGGCGGAAACAGCGAGTTTCATCTTGTCGATGAACGTATCGTCGGAACGAAACCTTCAACGCTTGATTTCGCTCAATCGGCAGCACTTCCGTTAACTGCCATCACAGCTTGGGAGGCACTGTTTGACCGGCTAGGTGTGTCCCACAATAAAGACATGAACGCAGGTAAGGTTATTCTGATCATAGGTGCTGCTGGAGGTGTAGGATCCATTGCAACACAACTGGCGAAGTATGCCGGCCTGACAGTGATCGGTACGGCTTCCCGGCCCGCATCGATCGATTGGGTGAAATCAATGGGAGCAGATCATATCATCAACCACTACAGTTCTTTCGTTCCTCAATTGAACGCTCTCGGCTTACAGCATACCGACTATATCTTGTGTTTGAATAGTACGGGGCAGCACTGGCAGAACATGGCCGAAGCGATTGCGCCGCAATGTAAAATTTGCTCAATTGTTGAAACGGACCAGCCACTCAATTTAACTTTGCTTAAAAATAAAAGCGTCACGTTTGTATGGGAATTAATGTTCACCCGCTCGATGTTCCAAACGGCAGATATGGTCGAACAACATAAGCTGCTGAATGAAGTAGGCCAACTAATCGATTCTGGCATTATCCGTACCACTTTGACCGTAAAGCTTACGCCTATCGATGCAACAAATTTGCGGAAGGCCCACGCCATGATTGAAGCAGGTAACACAATTGGAAAGGTTGTTTTGGAACATTTTTAATGTCGGATACAAGGATAAACGACTCCGTCGTCCTTCTGGGACGAGCGCGTTTGTCAAGGTAGATACGAAGCAAAAGTATAATACTTATACTTTCTACTAAAAAAGAGCTTGTCCTAAAAAGTAGATAACTCTACATGAGGACAGCTCTCTTTAATTAAATTGGAAGATACAACTGAACTTCAAGACCATACTTACCCCAACTGTCCTCGTTTTTTATGCTGATCTTTAGTTGACGGAACGTGGATTCGTTATTTAGGAAAATTTCCGCCAGAAATCGAATTAAGGGAACGTGAGTACGCTAATTGGTCAAATGAACGATCCATATGCGAAAAATAGTGAAATAACGCATCGTCGTTCCTCTTCCTCATGATTTCGGGTGTTTTTCTTCCGATTAGCGAATCGACGTTCCCCCTATAATTTCTGGTTATCATAGCATGTGCATTATAGCTAAAGAGGCATAACCTGCCAAAATAACTCTGGGACAAGCTCTTCAACTTATCGTCTAGTTTAATGTAGCGACAGCTGACTTCCCTGGATCTCCTCGCCATACATGTCCGGATTCAGCTTCTTTGCAATCGCTAAGTCCAGCAGTACGCGCTGTGTCTGAATATCTTCCAGGCTGTTCACCCAGAGGCGGATCAAGTCATTCATCTTTGAAGAGTTTTTAATCGGAATTTGATGCTTAGCACCCTTGATGAAATATAAGGAGCTATGCGGCAGTTCAGTATGAAGTAAATTTGCGTACCGATGAAAAGAGCGATTCATCTGACCATAAATTAATAAGATCGGATGCTGGATTCTTCGGAGATGACGTGTGCATGTATACGTGAGTGACTGCTCGTAATAGGATTTCACATCATCCGCAGCATCGCTTAGTGAGCTCTCATACAGATTGAGATAGGTCTTATCCTTATCCGCATTTCCGAATGTGATCACTCTTCGGAGCAGCTTCATAAATATTCTTGAACTGGCCATCTGCGCAGCGAGCCACAGTCTGCTTATGTTATAAGAATCTGTCATTTCAGACATCCCGCATACCACGATCCCCCCAAGGAACCGTTTTGGAAATGTAAGCAGCGCTTCCAACACCAACGCACCACCTGTTGAATAACCGCATAGGAACACTTTTTCGATACCTAAATAGTCCAATAGCTGAATGATATCTTGGGCGATCAGCGCATAGCTCAATGTTCGATCTGAAGAGCTACTAGCACCGTGCCCCCTGATATCGAAGGTGATAATCTGGAATTGATTCGATAACTGCTCTTTTTGATAAGCAAAAGTCTGTAAAGTTAATAAAGGTGGATGAATAAAGACGATTGGGGTACCAGTCCCCGTAATCTCATAATTCAAAATGGTTCCGTTCACATGGGCCAAAGGCAAAATAGTCTCCTCCGAAGGTCAATTTAGGCAACTCAACCTTAGAATGACCACTTCTGCCTATTTCTATGAGAACCTTAAAACATTTTGAAGCCTCTTATCCGCAGTGCTTTAATGGCTGATCCACTTAAAATGGCGCCAACCAAACCACCGATAGCCGGAACAATATCAACAATTGTAAAGCTTTCCCCGCTGGAAAGAAAAGACGCCTCACCAATTGAACCATAAATAACAACACCGATAACCAAAGCTATAAAAGCATAAAGAGGAAACCATGTTGTTTTCATTAGCATATTCAAAATAAACCCGATCCCAAAAAATAACACTACCATTAAGACAGTGGCAATGACCATTTGTAACAATGTATGTTCCCCCTTAGCAATATGAAGAAGCCCGTTCATCTAGCTGACTTCCTTATAATTGTAATCCACGAAATGTCACAGGTAAAGTGTACACAAATTGAACATTTCCCTCTTCACCCTTTGTTCATTTGCCCTTTCCCCATGAATTGGATACAATGTAGGGGATATTAGCCCTTGAATGGAGGAAAACCAATGAGTGAAGCCGTACAAACCCTTGAAGGCTGGTATGCGCTCCATGATTTCCGTCTGATTGACTGGAACGCATGGCATGCCGCAACCCCACAGGAGCGTAAGCATGCAACGGACGAGCTGAATACATTTCTGTCCCAGTGGCAGCAATTCGAGAACGATAAACTAGGCAGTACTGCCGTTTATAGCATCGTTGGTCAGAAAGCCGACTTTGTATTCATGCAAATGCGCGAAACGCTTGAAGAACTGAATGAATTGGAAAATACGTTTAATAAATCAAGCTTCGCCGCTTTTACAATCCCGGTCTATTCCTATGTATCTATCGTAGAATTAAGCAGTTATCTTGCTAAGCCAGGCGTGGATCCTTCGGAAGATCCGGAAATTCAAGCCCGCTTGAAGCCTATTCTGCCTAAATCGAAGCATATCTGCTTCTATCCGATGAATAAGCGTCGCGATGGCAATGACAACTGGTACATGCTCCCTGCCGAAGACCGCAAAACGATGATGCGCAGCCACGGCATGATTGGACGCACATACGCAGGTAAAGTCAAACAAATCATTACGGGTTCCGTAGGATTAGATGATTGGGAGTGGGGCGTAACCCTGTTCTCCGATGATCCTCTTCATTTCAAAAAACTTGTGTATGAAATGCGTTTCGACGAAGTGAGCGCACGTTTCGGTGAGTTCGGCGACTTCTACGTCGGCAACCTGCTGACACCTGATAAATTTGCGAAATTAATTCAAATTTAAGATAATCATATAAGCCCCAGTGGCGCATAAAATAGAAGCCTCTAACAGCCTTTTCGGTAAAATAAGAGTCCTTAGGGACTCTTATTTCTGTAAATTAGGGCTAAGACCCCCATGGATTAGCAAAATAGAAGTCTTTAGCAGCTTCTATTTCTGCAAAATGCGACCCTTTCGGTAAAATAAGAGTCCCCGAGGACTCTTATTTCTGTAAATTGGTGTTAAAACTCCCACTGGCTAGCCACTAATGGCATCAGCGAACTGAAATAAAGAAGCTTCGCTCATAAGAGCAAAGCTTCTTCGTCTTTTAATCCTCATCATCGTCGTCACGCAGGGCAGCCTCTAATTCAGCTTCCATCTGCGCTTTACGAGCCAGATACGCTTCCGTATCACGGTCACGCTGACGACCTTTTTCCTTCAAGCGTTCAATCGCAGGAAGAATGAGGATATCAATTTCCTTTTGCACAACAGCCACATGATCATAACGTTTCTCAGTTTCTAGAAAGCGACCGACCTCGATCAGGGCATGATAACGATCCAGTTCATCCCGGGTAAGAAGTCCTCTTACTTGGACACTGCAGTGCCGCATGGCGATCCCCCCGTTAACTAATGATGACTAGAAACGTCCCTTACGTATAACTAGCGGAATACCGCCGATAATGTAGAGGTATCTCATATCAACCACTTTTTTCATCATGGCAGCAACATTACCTTTAAGCTTACGGGAACCAACGATACCAATAGCTTGACCTTTACCTAAGGAAGCGACTGTACCCTTGTTGGAGTATTTGAAAGTTTTCATTTGCGAACCGCGAATGGAAGCAATCAGGTTGTGCGCAACAGCTTCACCTTGCTGCATCGCGATTTGAGCTGTTGGAGGGTATGGTCTGCCTTCATCGTTCATCACGATGGAACAGTCACCAACGACATAGATGTTATCGAACCCTGGCGCAAGCAGGTGCTCATCGACTTTAATTCTGCCGCGCATCGTTTCGAAGCCAGCTTCATCAAGCATATGGTTACCGCGGATACCGCCTGTCCAAACAACGGTAGCAGCTTTGATGAACTCATCGCCAGCGATCAGAACGCCTTCAGGCGTACATTCTTTAATCGCTGTACCGATTTTGAAAGTAATGCCTTTGTCAGTCAAAACTTTCATCGCATACTCAACAAGCTCAGGATCGAATCCTGGAAGTGCCGTTGGAGCTGCTTCAATATTATAAATCTTCACAAGGGAAGGATCTACGTCAAATTCTTTGCAAAGCTGTGGAATACGGTCAGCAAGCTCACCAATGAACTCGATTCCAGTAAATCCTGCTCCACCGATAACGAATGTCAGGTAATCTTTGCGGTCTGGTTCACGCTTGTACTTCGCGAATTGATACTCAATATGTTCACGAATAAAGCGAACGCTGTTAATACTGCGAATGTTCAATGCGTTTTCTTTAAGCCCAGGAATTCCGAAAGTTTCAGCTTCGCCACCAAGACCAATAACCAGGTAGTCGTAGGAAAGCGTACCATCTTCGAGAATAACCTTTTTCTCGTGCGGACGGATTTGGGTAACTGTGGATTTCACGAAATCAACTTTAAATTCATCAATCAATTTCAAAATGTTCACGCGTGCATTTTCAGGATTATCCGTTCCTGCAGCTGGCATGTGAAGATGGGTAGTAATGTAATGATAGTCATGTTTGTTTACAAGTGTTACATCTGCTTCATTGTAATTTAACTCTTTTTGCAAACGAATTGCTGAAAGGATCCCGCCATAGCCTGCTCCTAAAATAACGATTCTTGGTATTCTACTCATTTCTCTCTCACTTCCATATCCGTATTTATTGTCCTATGATTTCTCTATCTTGTGAAAAATTACACAAACAGCTTCAAAAGTAGTATACTGCACCTAGTTTGCACACAGTCGCAGCGAATTATGATGAAACAGGATGAAATTAGTCACAACATGCATAAACCGATTCTCATGATATAATATAATTTTCATAAGTAAATATCAAGTGCTATTTTCCTTTAAAATAAGGCGTACAGGCCCTTCTAGCCTGACCAACCACTGCAAGCATTATTTATCATATATATAAGCGATTTATATAAAGAAATCTCACTTTTCTGTTTCCTTCAATAGAAGAGACGTTTATAATGGAATAATGATTGTGACTGTACTCAGGAGAATCACACACATCAAAGGAAATGAATCGGAGGAGTTTAAACAATGAACGAGATAGAAACAAATCAAGATATCGTAGATATCATTGTAATTGGCGGAGGCCCTGCTGGCATGTTCGCATCATTCTATGCGGGTATGCGCCAAGCATCAGTTAAAATTATCGAAAGTATGCCGCAGCTTGGTGGTCAGCTTGCAGCTTTATATCCTGAGAAATACATTTATGATGTAGCTGGCTTTCCGAAAGTAACTGCACAAGAACTAGTGGACAACTTGTTAGCACAAATGAAACACTTTCAAATCAACACTTGCTTGGAAGAGAAAGTACACCAAGTGATCAAAAAAGAAGAACGTCTTTTCGAAATAACAACAGACAAAGGCACACACTTCAGCCGCGCCGTTATTATTTCGGGTGGGGTTGGCGCATTCGAGCCACGCCGTCTTGAGTTACCGGAAGCTGCACAATTCGAGAAGAAAAACTTGCATTACTTCGTTAGCGATTTGAATGCTTTCGCTGGCCAAAAAGTATTAATCAGCGGTGGCGGCGACTCAGCTGTTGACTGGGCATTAATGCTTGAGCCTATCGCGGAGAAAGTCACGCTTATCCACCGTAGAGATAAATTCCGTGCACATGAACACAGTGTAGAAAACCTGATGAACTCCAAAGTAAACGTTGTAACTCCTACGGAAATCACTAAACTTCACGGTAGTGACCGCATCGAGCAAGTAACGCTTAAAGATATCAAATCAGGCGAAGAAACTGTACATAATGTTGATGCTGTTATCATTAATTTCGGCTTCGTTTCTTCCCTTGGACCGATCTCCGAGTGGGGACTTGAGATTGAAAACGGCTCTATCGTTGTTGACTCCAGAATGGAAACAAACATTCCAGGCATCTTCGCTGCCGGAGATATCACAACTTATCCGGGGAAATTGAAACTGATTGCTGTTGGCTTCGGTGAAGCACCTACTGCGATTAATAACGCTAAAGTCTATATCGATCCTAATGCAAAGCTTTCACCAGGACACAGCAGTAACTTAAAATTTTAATCTTCTTAAATAAAATGGGGTATTCTAAACCTAATCTACGGATTAGGAGGAATACCCCTTTGTCATATATATGTCCGGTTTGCAACGGTCTACAGGAGTTGAATGCCGAGTGTCCTGTTTGTTTACAACAGATGAATGATTGCGGGAAATGGAGTGACTATCTAGGCCCTTACTCTCCTTATCGAGAGATTGATGATATCTCCATGTCCGATGGGACACCAGAATCACAGAATAATCAATGCCTTCATCTGGTAAACTGCGCCGACTGCCACCAGAATTTTACCATCCAAATAACTTCATGAAGAAACGCCCTAGTTTAGCGGGGTCTCATCCTTGATGTAGACGTGCAATTTTAAATTACGTCTCTGTATTTCTGCAAGCAACAGGTCAACAAAATCTGATTCCAATCTCAAATCCAATGCTTTGTAATAAGAGTCGATCAATGTTTCGTCACTAATTTGTCTCACTGAAATCACCTTTATTCTATAATTTGTAATTATATTATCATGGGGGCAAAATTAGAACAAGCGTTCCGTTATCCACAGATACCTGTGTATATCCTGTGGGTAGATTGTTAATATGTCCCATAAACGCGCTGTATGGATAGGGGATACTGTGTATAAAGTTATGCACACGCTAAACTGTCGGTCTGCCGATAAAAAAAATTGATCGAAATATCGGAAATATTTTACGCTCACTTAACAAAACTTTAAGCTTGTTCACACAATTGAAAAGAAATTTTAATCGTCACTTAATATTCATAGCCTACAATGATAGTAGAAAGCAAAACAAAAGGAGCGAAAGACATGATCGTCTACGATATTGTACTAAATGGTGAAATTAAAGAAACGATTAAACCTCGCAAGAACCGTTTGAAAGAAATTTACGCGTTTATGCTAGAGCAAAGTAAGCTCATGAAAGCCAAATATGGTGATAATGTTAAAATTAAAGGCCGCATGGTGTATTAGGGATAAATAACCCGTTATACACTAGCGGCCTTTTTTCTTCCATGCCATTAGATGATCCCTTTGCGATGCAGAACCGTTAATAATCGATAGAAATCATAGCTCCCTTTCTCCGGAGTATCGATTAAAGCTGCTTTGACCGCAGCGTCTACAGCAGCTTTTGCCCATTGCGGAACAACATCCAATGCTGCTTGCTCCTCTAAGGATCTAACTCTATTTTGTAAATCTACGATTTGTTCCTGCAACTTCTCTAACATACGAACGACCTCCTCATCAAATTGAGTTAAACCAAAGGTTTGAATAATCGTATTCAGCTTACTTGCATAAGAGGGATCCGTTGCATATCCACTGCTTTGCAATGCTTTCGCTTGCTCACTAGGACTTCCCGCCGCCCTGACACTAGCATAACGAGGGAATCCAAAAAGTAAATCCTGATCACGAAACCCTGCCTCAATCGTAGGATATACGCGAAAATCTCCCGGTACGTTATCATAACGTATACCTCCAATGACTTCCCATGTCGTTGTTGAAACGCGATCCCCCTGCCAATAAGGCGTCAGAATCCCATTACCAACCTTATAACCGACTAGATTGTTCCACGCGTTCAAATTGCCCCCTGTCTCCTGCATGGCTTGCGCGATTCTTACTGAAGGATAGATCGGTGAGTTCTCTAGGCGAAGCTTCACTGCAATAGGTGCAATGATCTCAATAAATTCCTGTCTAGTTGCCATGGACACACCTCCTTCTTCTATCACTAGTAAACTAAACCTTTCAATCTATTCTATTCTCTCAATGCTTAAAAGGGTTCCGCTAGTTTTATATTTTTATTTAAATAATGTAAAAAAGGCTCCGCAAGTGCAACTATCCTGCACCCGGGGAGCTAATGAATCCAATAACCAATCAACATCATAAGTAATCCAAAAATAGCCGAATATCTCTTTATCGTTCGGTTCGTCTTCGGGTAAAACAGCAGCAGCCAAATAATAAACCCAATAGGAATTACAATACCAACTTTTAAATTGAATGTACCTAAAAAGTAATAGCCGACTAATTTCAACCCTAAATATCCTTCGTCCTCTTCCCTATTTCTGTAGAACAGCATTAATACGAAAATGATAACAATTGTAGAGATGATTGAAATATTAAAATTCCAATTCACTTATAGGATTCAACTCCTCTCACCAACTGAAGGAATTCCTTTTTATGTATATTGTATCACTTGATGGTTTGTCTTTACTAAGGTGAAAATACAAAGATGAAAACAAAAAATCCTCCCAGGACAAGTGTATTAAAAAATACACATGCTCGGAAGGATTGGTTCATTTTGTTCATTAAGCCTCGACTTTATCGTCGCACTTCTCGACTAAGCCCTCTTCGTCCTTCACTTTGAAGGAAGAGCCGCATCCACAGGAAGCTACTGCGTTCGGGTTGTTAATGGAGAACCCGCCGCCCATGCCTGCGTCTGTGTAGTCAATTTCAACACCGTATAAATATTTGGAGCTATCTTCGTCCACTACGACCTTGAGGCCATGAATGGTGAATACTTTATCGTCATCCTTCTGCTCATCATCGAAGCCCATGCCGTAAGAGAAACCGCTGCAGCCTCCGGCTTTGACACCTAGGCGCAAGAACAGGTTTGGTGATTCTTCAGAAGATAGAAGCTCTTTAATCTTATCTGACGCTGATTCACTAATGTTAATCATAACGGAAATCCCTCCCTAAAGTTCTCCTTATGGAAAACTGGCATTATACTAAGTTTTCGTAATGCTTACTAACAAGTATACTCCTATCTGGCGCATTGCTCAAGGGCAGCTGCTCAGTCATTCATAGCCATTTCAGCCATAAACTTTACGATTATGTCCTATCGCGTAATATTGCAGCAGCAATTGATCGAGTTCTCGACTGCATTGCTGCACTTCAGGATGAAGGAAGCCGTATGCCGTACCTAAGGAAACCATTTGGCCTCGAAGCTGTTCTATTTTTATATTTAATCGTTCCTGTGGTTCGGTCACGAATACTGGTATCACGATATAATCACCTTTAGCCCTACGTAATCACATTGCAACAGTATACAGGAATTTGTTAATATTGGGAATAACATTTCCTAATATAATAGGAAAAATGATGTACTTTTTGTATATTGTCAATTTATCTCCATCTAAATGATATTGCCCCTCCCAACACGTAGGTTTATAATGGGATGGATGGATTGCACGTTATAGATGAAACAAAGCTCAAAGATACACAGAGCAGAGAGACTTTGAGCTACGCCCAAAGATCCCTATATTAGGTGTGAATTCCTGAACCGAACTGGATGAACAGGTACGCGAGCGTCTCACACCGCTTAACGCATTTGGTCCTTGTCTAGCTGAATGCGTCAATTCAGTATGGGCTTTATTTACTATTCAGAGGAGGAATAATGATGAGTGTTGTGACGACAGACCCGGTCAAACGGATGGCCGAAATTGCTGACAAAGTTGAGAACAATCAACGTCTATCTATGGAAGATGGGCTATTTTTGTATGAATCAGACGATTTGCTAACCATTGGTCAATTAGCAAACAAAGTGAATACGCGAATGAACGGAAACAAGGTTTATTTTGTCCAAAATATGAGTTTGTACTTTACGAATGTTTGCGAGGAGCATTGTGCTTTTTGTCACTTCCGCCGCGACGAAGGTGAAGAAGGCTCATACACTCTAACACCTAGTCAAATGTTAGATTATGTAGCTGAGAATTTTAATCCAGAAATTAAAGAATTTCATATTAGCCAAGGGCATAACCCGCATTTGCCTTTTGAATACTATGTGGATTGTATCCGCCAACTGAAGCAAGCCTATCCTGCCGTTACGATCAAAGCTCATACAGCGGCTGAAATTGAGTTTTTCTCGCGTATCAGTGGACTTAGTTTCCGAGATGTCCTCAAAACGTTAATGGATGCAGGTTTGTCCACTCTTCCAGGAGGAGGAGCCGAAATTCTGACTGAGCGCTACCGGACTAAAATGAAAGTAGAAAAAGCGTCCTCGGAGGAATGGATCGACGTACATCGTAACGCACATTTACTCGGTATGAAAACTCACGCAACGATGCTGTATGGTTCAATTGAAACGAAAGAGGAACGCATTCGTCATATGATGCTGCTGCGTGAGCTTCAAGATGAAACAGGCGGCTTCTTAGTATTCATTCCTAACTCCATTCAACCGGCAAGCAAAAACGCTGGCCTCAAGCAACGCGTACCTGCATGGGATGAACTAAAAACCATTGCGATTAGCCGTTTGATGCTGGATAATTTCCCTCATATTAAGGCTTATTTCATCAATATTGGTACGAAATTGACCCAGCTATCCTTCGCTTTCGGTGCTTCTGACGCACATGGTACGATCGTGAAAGAGAAGATTTCTCATGCTGCTGGAGCATTATCACCAGAAGGTCTTACACGTGATGAGCTCGTTTATCTTATTAAAGGCGCAGGACGAGTTCCTGTTGAACGCGACACCTTTTATAATGAAATCAGAGTATATTAGTCATACTAGAGAAGAGATATTGTTCAGAAGGGATATTGGATGGAATGAAAAAGTTCGTGATTCTTGGAGGAGGTTATGGCGGTTTGACCATAGCCTTAAACATGCTGGAGAAAGATTTACCAGAAGATACACTGCTCGTACTAATTGACCGAAGCCCTTTTCAAGGGTTAAAAACAGAATATTACGCACTAGCTTCAGGTACGATTGCTGAAACACATATTCGTGTTGCCTACCCGAACGACCCAAGGTTGCTTCTAACATTCGGTGAGGTATCCAGAGTCGATTTGAACAACAAGCAAATTCTTTTTGAAGACCAAGAACCGCTTTCCTATGACTGGTTAGTTATCGGTTTGGGCTGTGTGGATAGTTATCACGGAATTGTCGGTGCTAAAGAGTACTCTTCCAGCATTCAGACTCTTTGCCAAACACGTGCTACCTACCAGCGCATTAACGACATTGCGCCATATGGACAAGTCTCCATTATTGGAGGAGGTCTAAGCGGTGTTGAAATGGCAGCTGAGCTCCGTGAAAGCCGTGCTGATTTGAACATTCGATTAATTGATCGTGGTCCGAGCTTACTTTCGGCTTTCCCGAGCAATCTGCAGCAGTACGTCCGTGAATGGATGACAGAACATCATATTGAACTCCGTCCGGAGGTATCGTTAGTCCGACTAGATGGTGGAGATTTGTACAACGGGGATAAAATTATTAAAACCGATGCTACAATCTGGACAGCAGGCATTCAGCCCAATCCAATCGTTGAGGCTTTGAATGTGCCCAAAGACCGCCAAGGCCGTATCCTGCTTAATGAATATCATCAAATTCCAGATTATCAAGACGTGTTCGTTGTAGGGGATTGTGCTTCCCTGCCGTTCTCTCCAAGTGCGCAAGCAGCGCAAGCCCAAGGCAAGCAAATTGCCGAAGCCATGCTGGCGATTTGGAAAGGCGATACGCCTCGTCTTGGTAAAATTAAACTCAGAGGTACGCTGGGTTCACTTGGTAAAAAGGCCGGCTTCGGCATCATGGGTAAACGTACCTTAATGACTGGTAAAATCGCTCGCGTTCTCAAAAGCGGTGTACTCTGGAAGTCTAAGCGTCACTTCGGATAAGATTAGTCTCCAAGTAATTCGTACATCGCTTCTATTTCTTTAATACGGTCTAAAATGCGCTCGTGGAGAGCATCAGCGCTTTCAGCTGCAATGATTTCGCCATTCACAAGCGCATAAGGTTCCATATAGCACTGCCCGCAATTGCCTAGACAGCCGTATTCCATGACGTCGAAGTCAGGGTTTTGTTCTAAAGCTTTCATGACTTTATCGGTTCCATGGTGCATATTACTGGCACAAAACTCAATGATTGGTCTCATTATATAAATTCCACCTTATGTTGATATTCAAATTGAAAACCATTTTCATTTAAACATTATTGTAATATAATAATAGAAGAAAGGAGATGAATCAAATGACTGAAAAAACAAAAGAAGTAATTTATGATGAAGTCCTTGAGGTTTTAGATAAACTCCGTCCTTTTTTACAACGCGATGGCGGTGACGTAGATCTCGTTGATGTAGAAGACGGTATTGTGAAGCTGAAACTTATGGGTGCCTGCGGCAGCTGCCCAAGCTCAACAATCACGTTGAAAGCTGGTATTGAACGCGCATTGGTTGAAGAGGTGGAAGGCATAACAGAAGTCGTACAGGTATTCTAAATACGACTATATCATAAGAAAGAGCTTACCTCTATGGTAAGCTCTTTTTGCCTATGTGATAAGGACTAGTTTTTACGCTGATTAAGTACTGGCAATGGCTGAATCGGATCGAGGCCCCCAGAAATATCCATAATATTCCCAGTAATGAAATCGGAGGCAGGTAAACAAAGGAAATCAATAACTCTAGCCACATCTTCACCCGTACCCGGTCTGCCCACCGGTGTTTCCCCATCAGCCTCCAGACGTGCTTCTTGCATCGTCCGTTCTTTGTTCTTACCTCGAATATCGCCAGGGCATATCATATTGACAGTGATTCCATGACTCGCTTCTTCTTCGGCCAATGTCTTCGTGAAGGAAACTAAGCCTACCTTAGCCGCCGCGTATACAGCGCGATGTGTCCAGCCCCTAGCTTCAGCCGCCTTGCCGAATCCAAAATGGATGATTCGTCCCCAGCGTCTCTCCCGCATCATAGGCAGAACCAGGTGATCAAGCTCCATGACGCCGAGCAAATTGCCGCGCATCAGATACTCAATCTCATCGACGTTATAATCAGCGAAAAAGCGCCGCTCTCTGAAGAAAGGTCCGGCATTATTCACGAGAATATCAATCGGACCGAGCTTAGAGGTCGTTAGTTCCACCATACGTATAATATCTTCGCGTTTGGCGACATCGCCTTGGACGGCCACGCAGCGAACACCCAGATCTTCCAATCGAAGGACGAGCTCAGCGGCTTCCTTTTCACTATGTACATAATTGACAGCTACCTGGCAGCCCCGCTGTGCTAGGGAGATCGCAGTCATTTTGCCCAAGCCTTTGGCGCTGCCTGTAATCAGAACCGTTCGGCCTCTTAATTCCATGGTCCTCTTACCCCTTTGCAATACTTGCCGTAATATAAGAGAAAGCTATTGTTAAGGTTCGGCAAACCATTTCAAATCCCTGCTGCAAATCGGCGATATTGGATTTCACATTTTCAACGTGAATACGTTCACCTGGAATTGGTTCTTTTTGCATAAGATCATCCAGCATTTCAGCGTTAATATAATGAATCTCCATATTGCGCTGATTGCGCAGGCGATCTAATGCGGATTTATAGTCCATTTTGAGATTATAAAGCTGGATCTCTAAGGATCCGTGAATATGCTTTTCATGCATGCGGCGCAGTACGGTAAAGTATGAGAACCTAGACTTAAGCGTCTCTGTTTTCAGCTCAAATAGATCATTCATAAACGTGCCCAATTTGTCCAAGATCGAAAACAAGCGAATGAAGGCATTTTTATAAAAATACACAAAACGATGATATTCTTCGATCTCTTGCAGATTCATTTCCTCCAAGAATGCCTTACTGATATGCTCCGCGTATCGCTCACAGCAATATTTGCTCTGCTCCAGCTCATCCAGGGCATCGATAAACCCTTTGCTCCAGATCGCCCGTCTATGATACTTGGGGTACTCTGTAGCTAAGCGGCTATTCTCTTTAGATTCCAACAGCTGAATATACGTTCTCACCGCGTTGCCGGCGTCTAGAAGAAGTCCGCTTTCGATTCGTTTCGGTTCATTGAACAATACTCGCAGCACGGGCACACCCCTTTTTCATCCTAGCAAATTTGTTCGGTTATAGACTTGCTGCTGGATCGCTTAGCTGAGTCTGTTTCACCTTCTGTGAACGATCCCGTTGTACCAAATACATAGCTACCAAAACCCCAACACCACCCATACATTGATACAGAGAAATAGACTCGTGCAAAAAGATGTAGCCTGCAATCGCGGCTGTTACAGGAAGTAAGTATCCATAAGCGGAGGATTTGAACGGCCCTAGCTTCGCTAAGCTCCAGTTGTGTATTGAAAATCCTAAGGCAGTAGCCAACAAGGAAGTGTAAATTAAGCTGATCCAGCCTGTCGAAGAGATGGCCGCATAATAGGCGGCGTCTGCACGCCAGAGCACGAAGGGCAGCAGCGAAAGCGCCCCCGCTGTCATTTCGAGCGAAATCAACAGCGGCAGCGGATAGCGCAGTACAAGTCGATTCATACCGATGAGATAAATGGCTCCCATAACACTGCGCATCAGTAATAGAATATCCCCACGGAACGTTTCTCCTCCAAGATGGAATCCATCAACCCCGCCTGAGACAATGACGATTACACTGCATAGTGCTAATGGAATGCCTATTAGGATGCGCCATGTGAGCCTCACTTGACCGGCTATTAAAGCGAAAAGAACGGTTATGACAGGCATGAAGCCGCGCCCTAATACAGCGCCATTCGCGGAGTTAGAAAACTGCAAGGCATACTGCAGAAGGGCTTCCATGCCAATAGCATTGAGAATGCCTAATCCACATATTAGGAGAAGATCTCTACCAGCCATCTGTATCTTCAGCGAACGCGATCGATAATAAAAGTAAGTATAGACCCACAGCATCGGAATCATACTCGCGAAGCGTAACCCGTTAAAAACGAGGGCGTCCCACTCTCTTCCCCCAATCTTTAGAGAAGCTAAATTAATGCCCCAAAGGATATACACCAGAACAAACCCTGCATGTGGATAAAAGGAACGGAACCGATCCGCATTCATGCGAAATATTCCTTCCAGCGGCGATCCACGAGTTCCACGATATCTTCCCGCGGGAACAGCTCATCTGGGTATCCCGGTTTCATACGAGCATCAATGACAATCGGAACCTCGTAAGCGATGTGATGACGATTCACGCTGGACTGCGCGTACATGTCACTTGCCGGATTGAAACGAGTGAATACGGTCCATAAGAACTTGGTTTGGTCGTGCGCGATGCCGTTAGCGTCATCCACTAAGATGACTAGCGGCCATTCGGTTAAGCGGCTGGCTGCATTCGCCAGCAGACGCTGTGGCAGCTCCGGCTCCGCCTCGTAAGATGCCCCTGAGACAAGCAGACATCCGCCGCAGTAAACGGCGATATCGTGAATCTCGGGCAGCTCTCCGGCGGTGTAGGCTCTTGGCAGCTCGCGTACAGGGTCGCCTGTACCGAGAAGGACTGCTTTGCTTCCGTGATTAAGCTGGCCACCAGTATAATCAAGCGTATCATGCGATGTTTTGTTGAAAATGAATAGGTCACGACCCGGGTCAAAACGCTCCAGCACCGTTTCAAGCAGCTCTGTGAAGTTGGCTAAGACCGTCGGCTTGTCCGTGACGATCAAGAACTTGGTGAGTGACAGCTGACCCTCGCCTAAGATGCGGAATGCCGTGCCAAGCGCCTCACGGCTATAGCTCTCGCGGACGACGGCAGCTGCGAGCGGGTGGAACCCGGTCTCTGCATACGTCCAGAGGTCTTTAACCCCCGGCATCGCCATCGGAAACGCGGGCTCGAGCAGTCTTTGCAGGAATTCGCCAAGGAAGTAATCCTCTTGGCGCGGTTTACCCACGATCGTCGCCGGGTAGATCGCGTCTTTGCGGTGCCATACATGATTCACGTTGAAAACCGGGAAATCATGTATGAGTGAGTAATACCCGAAGTGGTCGCCGAACGGCCCTTCGGCACGTCTCGTATGCGGCGGTACGGAGCCGCATATCGCGAACTCCGCCTCGGCCACGAGGCGGTGCCCCCCATGGGGGTTCTCCACCATGGGGAGCTTCTGGCCGAGGATGAGCGAAGCGAGCATCAGCTCGGGCAGGTGCTCGGGCACCGGCGCAATCGCCGAGGCGATGAGCGCAGGCGGGCCGCCCAGGAACACCGTAACGGGCAGCGGCTTGTTGCGTTTCTCGGCTTCGTGGTAATGGAAGCCGCCGCCTTTATGTATTTGCCAGTGCATCCCGGTAGTGAAGTCATCATAAACCTGCATGCGGTACATGCCGAGGTTATGATGACCGCCGTCCGGATGCTCGGTGTAGACGAGCGGCAGCGTGACGAACGGGCCGCCGTCATCTTGCCAGCTCGTCAGGACAGGCAGTCCTGCGAGTGGGTTATCCTGCTTCAAGCCGCCGAGAATCGGCGCTTGGTGCTGCTGTACTTTCTTCGTTCCAACCTTCAGCAGATCCATAATGAGGGCACGTTCGCCCCAGAGTGCTTGCGGTGTTGGAGGCATTAACGTGCTTGTAGCGTTAATAACCGCTTTCATGAATTGTTCCGGTTTTGGACCAAAGGCAAGATCAACACGTCGTGTTGTCCCGAACAGATTCGAGACGACAGGGAATGAACTTCCTTTGACATTCGTGAACAGCAAGGCTGGACCTTGCTCATCGATGACTCTGCGATGAATCTCGGCAAGTTCTAGATTCGGGTCTACGGGAGCAGAGATTTCAATCAGTTGATTTTCGCGGCGCAAAATGTCTAGAAAAACTCGTAGATTCGTTGGTACCATGTAATGTCTGTTCCACCTTTAACTGTGAGATTGTAGATGAGTATCAGTAAGTAAAAAGGAAATAGCCTTCCGCGTCAGAAGGCCTCCTCTTCCGCAAAAGCTGCTCAGCCGTGCTTCTAAGGAGCTCGCCTAGTAAGCTTTGCGGTCATATAGCGTAAGTACGCATAGATAACATAAGAATCCAAACATGCAAGAAACAATAACCGCGTGAATCATGCCGGTAAATAAATAAGCGACTTCATTCCCCATTGACCAGGTCACAACGGCTCCGCTAATCACTTGAAGAGACACTAAAATTAGCGCCCATTTGCTGCCAAACCTCAGCTTGTCTGAGTCATGATAATAGCGTTTGGCTTGTAAGTAAAGAAACAAAATACATATAAAAAGCAGCAATGCTGCTACACGGTGGGTAAAGACAATACCCGTTGCCCCGCTGAGTTCAGGGACTACTTCCCCATTGCATAAAGGCCAGCCCGAACATCCACCTGATGAAACGGTGTGACGAACGAATGCACCCAGATAAACAACGACATAGCTGTAAATCGTCGTGATCCATACAAGGGCTTTAAAGCTGCTCCGAATGGCCGTATCACGTTGGAATTGCCCCCATGGTGTAAAAACAATGGCTAATAGCAATGAAAAAGCAAAGGCCAATAAAGATAAACCAAAATGCAGTGCCAACACGAGTGAGGATTGCGGCCAAACGACAGCCATAGCTCCCATTGCTGCTTGAATTAGCGTCATCAATACCGTAGCAGAGATGAAAAATTTGGCATCTCTACGTTTTACATAACGAAATACAAGGATGAATGTAGCAACCAGAATTAACGTCACAATGCCGACAACCAATCGATGGCTGTACTCAATGAATGATGAAATCGTATGTGCCGGGACGAATTTCCCATGAC
Organism: Paenibacillus sp. Soil787; assembly: GCF_001429545.1. Lineage (GTDB taxonomy): Bacteria > Bacillota > Bacilli > Paenibacillales > NBRC-103111 > Paenibacillus_E. The sequence goes on along the minus strand of NZ_LMSP01000002.1, from coordinate 146,976 downwards.
ACAGGGGCCACTCATCTCCGCACCCTCTACCTGCGTCAGCCTTCGTAACTAAGGCACCCATTGCAAGAATAAGAAACATGCCGATGGCCGAAAGATTCGCTAATCTTTGAATCAATTTTTGCATGATTGCACCTACTTTTATGTCGTGACTTCTGTTAATCATGTCGAATGATGTTGTTCCGCTCTCAATTATAGCTTTATTAAGTAGGCAAATCCATTCGCAATTGTTACAAAGCTCCGAAACCACGCGGAAGGCCGCCCAGAAGTTCATAAGACATTCAATGTTTCAACTTTTGGATCAATCCTAGATATATACTTGGGTTAAAAAAATCTCTCTTCTGTAAAATAGGGTCAAATTTGGCCCCATTTTACAGAAGAGAGATTTTTGAGCTTACGATTTTGTGCTTATGATTTTAAAGCATCAGATACTTCGATTGCACGGCCCAGGAACTCTTCAATTTCTTCTCGCGTTTTGCGTAGTTTACTGACGAAACGAACCAACTCTTGGCCTCCACGGAAAGCGATAAAGCTTGGTATGCCAAGGATGTTCAACTGTTCACAAAGATCAGATACTTCGTCGCGGTCTAGCTCGATGAAAGTGATACGCCCAGCATAAGCTTGTTCCACTGCCGGCATGAAGGGTTCGATATAGTGGCAGTCTTTGCACCAACTTGCTTTGAATACAGCAATGGTCAACGTGGGCTGCGAGATTTGTTCTTGAAAAGCTTGTTCATTGGATACTTTATTCATGACGAGCACCTCACTGCTTAGAATTTATTAACTTATAGCACGTCCTATGATTTGTGTCAAGATTAGAGTTTTTGATGCAGGAAAATAAAGTTTGTTAATGATAACTCAATATTTCCGCGGCTTATTTGATTTCGTTATAAATGAAATTGCCTAGGGTAAGTTTATTACTGAGGAACACATTTGAGCACTAGTGTCGATAAATCTGGAAAATAAAGTTTGTTAGTTCTCTTTGCATCTTTTTACCATAAAACATTAACGCGGTGTCGTGTTAAAATAAATAGGTGTATGAAAGGCTGCCGAAATTCGACAGCCTTACAGTGTGCCTAACTATTATCATGCCCGGGCAACTACCGGGTATTGTACTTTAGCCGATCAAGCGTGCCTTGAGCGCTTGAAGCTGCACCTCGGTAATCCCGATGCCGCGCAAATAATGCTCGGCGTTCGTATATTTCTCCGCGAGGTGCCCAAGCATCTTCACCATATTGGCAGGGTCGCAGCCGATAAAATGCTCATACATCTCAGCAGGCATTCCTTCCGGACGATCGCGGCGCAGCTCTTCCATAAGCGGCGTCAAACAGACGGCCGTCAAGCTGTAGTCCTCGAGGATCGTCTCTTGAGACACGCCGGCCAGCTCCAGCAAGAGCGCAGAAACAACGCCGGTTCTGTCCTTGCCGGCCGTGCAGTGATAGAGCACCGCTGAGTCACTGCTCTCCGCCAGTATGGCGAAAATTTGCTGCAATTCGGCTTGCGAGCTTTCCAGCAAGCTGACATACAGGTCACCTAGGCTGTACACCTGGCTGTTTGCCAACTTCGTCGGATTCATAAGGGAGATGTGGTGATAGCTGACACGCTCGTCTTCTGCAAATACGTTCTTCTTCTCTTCCACTTCTTTGGCATGCCGCAGATCAATAACGTTGACAATGCCTCTGCCCGTCAAATCTGTGCGGCTTTCCTCCGAGAGCCGGTGCAAGCCGTCCGCACGATAGAACGTTCCCCAGTTCGTTGTTCTGCCGTCCTTCGTGGCGTAACCGCCTAGATCACGTACATTATAGGCGCCTTCAACCGAAAGAACGCGCTCACCTGCCTTGACGATTGGATTCATCTCGTATAACCACCATTTCTGTAGTAGGATAATGGACTGACTACCATTCTAAATGTATAAAGACTGAAACTGCTGGCGCATCTGCTCAATTAATTCATGGACGATCCGCTTAGCCTCGTCGATATCTCCGGACGAAAGCGCCTGATAGATGCGTTTATTGAAATGCCCCGCTTGCTGCGGCTTCGGCAGCGTGTGGACATGCAGCTTTCGGTACGAAATAATTTTGAACATATACTTGCCTTTAATTTTTTCGAGAATTTGCAGCATGCTCGCATTCTTTATCAGAAGCAGCATGGTTTCAATGAAAAGAAGCCCGCTTTCATAATAGGTACGGTAGTCGTCTTCTTCCGAAGCGCGCAACTGCCGCATGAGATGGTATTCCAACTCAGGCAGATCGAAGCTGAGCTTCCGAATCGCCGCGATATCAAGGCTGTACAACTGCATAGAAGCTAGTAACTCAAACATGTCGTGAAACTCCCGAAACGAGATCTCTTTTACGAAAACACCCCGTCCCCGGATCGATTCCACGAATCCTTCGGTCTCCAGCAAGGAAATCGCCGCCCGAATCGGCGTACGGCTCATGCCGAGATGCTCGGCCATCTCATTTTCCGATAGCAGCGTGCCCGGCAGAAAGTGCCCATTGATAATATTCTCGCGAATTTGTTGATAGGCTAATTTTTCAAGTGAAGGCTTAGCCAAGCCCAATAGGTTTGATGCATCCCGTGCATCGGGTAGAAATGAGTTCATTAACGCAAGCCGCCTTTTATGAAAGAATCGATAATATGTCGCTGCAATGCCAGGTAAATCACAAGAATTGGTAAGCTAGCCATGGTGGTTGCCGCCATCATCGGGCCCCATTGATTGGCTTCCGTTGACATGAAGGATTGCAGACCGATCTGCAGAGTTGAAAATTGCGGTTTATTCGTCACGAGCAGTGGCCAGAAATAATCGTTCCACGCTGAGATGAACAGCAGCACGCCGGTTGAGGCGATCGTCGCCTTCAAATTGGGAAATAACGTGCGCCACAGCACACTCCAATCGGAAGCGCCGTCCAGGCGGGCCGCTTCGATCAGCGTTTTGGGAAACGTTTTAAAAGCATGATACATCTGCAGTACGGCGAAGGCCGAGACAATGTTCGGGATGATGAGACCCAGCAAATGGTTGCGCAGCCCCCAGCCGCTGATGACAACATAGTTTGGAATCATGATTACCTGAAACGGCACCAGCCATGTCAAGGAAATGAGTGCAAATACGATCGTCTGCCCGCGGAATTGCCAGCGGGTAAATGCATAGGCGGCCAGCACGCTCGTTAGCAGTTGTGTAGCGGTTTGTACGACGGCTACAGTCAGCGAATTCGCCATCATGCGTGCCATCGGGATCGCTTTCCAGGCATAGATGTAATTGTCGAAGGTCCAGTGCTTCGGCAGCAGCGAGGTGGAATAAATATCGCCGGCCGTTTTGAACGATGTATTCAGCATCCAGTAGAACGGAAAGACAGCCAGCAGGCTCAGCGCAATAAGCGGAATATGCTTGCCGGTCAGCGCTTTGCGGGAAACGGTCAGAGACGCTTTCTTCACTTCGGTTCCTCCTTAGTTATCGTAGAACGACAGCTTGTTCGACAGCTTCATAAAACCAAGCGCGATCAGGCTCGAACCGAGTACGACAACGACCGCCGCCGCCGAGCTCGATCCGACGGAGAACGTCTTGAAGCCGTACGTCCACAGCAGGTAGTAAATATTAGTCGTGGAATTCATCGGGCCGCCTTGCGTCAAGACATTGATGTACGAGAAGCTCCATTCGGCAGCGAACAGCGTGCTAAGCATCGCCATGAACATAATCGTTGGCGACAGCAGCGGCAGCAGCACGTGCCAAATAATTTGCCATCGCCCTGCGCGGTCTATCCTTGCCGCTTCGATGTATTCCTTGTTAAGCCCGGATAGCGCAGCCGAGAAAATTAAGGTGCTGAAGCCGATCAGTTTCCAACCGGTAATAAAGGTGACCGACCAGATCGCCCAGTGCGAATCGGAAAAGAAACGAATCGGGTCCTGCACGAGGTGCAACGCCATCAGCATCTTATTGATCAAGCCGCCCATCGGGTTCATCAGCCAGCTCCAGATCGCAGATACGGCGACCGGCGCCATAATCATCGGCACAAAAACAAGCGCTCGATAAAGGGTACGCGACCTCTTGCCGATGTTATCCGTAGCAATCGCAATCGCCAGAGGGATAACAAGCGCGAAAGGGATGACGCCTACCGTATAAATCAGCGTGTTGAGCAGAGCTTGGCTCATATCCGGTAGTTGAAACAGAAGCCGGTAATTTTTCAGCCCCATCCAGACTTGCGGCGAGGTCGGCAGCATGTTCCACTCATAGAAGCTGAGGCGAACCGTTTGCAGCAGCGGACGGTAGACCCAGAAGCCAATCGACAGGATGGCCGGCAGCAGGTAGAGCCACGGCATGGTCCAGCGCAGCGAGCGCTTTCGGCGAACCCGCTGAACGGGTTTGGACCGCTCTTTCAGCGCAATTCCCGCTAAAGAATTATTCATATGTTCTTTGCTCCTTTCTCAAGCTGGAAAAGGGATGGAGCCGCTTCGCGAAGCGGCTCTGCATCTCCCTTCACGGCTATTGAATCAGCGTTTGCGCACGCTTCTGCGCATCCTGCATGATTTGCGTAATATCACCAGTTGTTTGAAGTGATTTCTGCACGGCGTCCAAGAAAGTGGACTCAACCTGGCTGAATTTAGCGCCAGGGTACGCCACCCAAGGCTGCAGACGCGTAAGCTGCTCCAGGTTCGGCTTTACGAGCGGATTTTGCGTAACCCAATCCTTTAAATATTTGGCATCATCAACAATAGCTGGACGCAGCGGCAGATAGCCCATTTTAGTCGTGATAATCGTATAACCGCGTTCGCTGGTTGCAAATTTAACGAATTCCCAGGATGCCTTCTGCTTCGCCTTATCGTCCGACAAAATAAACAGGGCACTGCCGGAATTTACCGGCGTCGTCGGCTTACTGCCAAAGGACGGCATCGCTGCGTTTTTCAGCTCCCAGCCTCCTGCTTTCGCCGCGGCGATAAAGCCGCTCTGCAGCGCACTGGTCGTAAGCAGCATGCCGAGCTTCCCTTCACTGAACGATTGCGTTACTTCGCCGTCATTCAATTTATCGTGGGCGCCGCTCTGAATAAGATCCTGCCACATTTTAATCGCGCCTACAGCTTCCGGCTCGCCGAACTGAATCGTTTTGCGGTCATTGGAGAGTACCTTGCCGCCGTTGCTGCCAACCAGCGCTTGTGCGACCCAGTCTGCGCCTGCCATGCCCTGAATATGAACGCCCGCAGCTTTTGACTTAGATGTGATTTGCAAAGCAGCTTGCTTAACCTCGTCCCATGTCTTTGGCGGTTGGTTCGGATCGAGCCCCGCTTCCTGGAAAATTTTCACGTTATAGAACAGAACCGGAGTGCTGAACGTGTACGGCATGCCGTACGTTTTGCCTTTCAGCTGTCCGAGCTTCAGACCGTTCGGTGAGAAGCCTTCGAAGTTCTTCTTGAGCTCATCGGCAGGCACAACATCTTCAAGCGCCTTCGCACCGTAGTTTTGCACGGCATAGTCCAGCCCGTCAAAGACGAGCTGCGCGACGTCCGGGCGCGAGCCCGCGGCAATATCGGCCTGCACTTTGGTGTTAATTTCGTTCGAGGCAATCGCGATCGGATCGATCTTAATGTCAGGGTGAGCCGCTTCGAATTCAGAGATCAGCTGCAGCACGCCTTCTTTCTGGCTCGCAATCGCCAGGTTGTAGCTGTAGAACGTAATTTTCGTTGGTTGACCTGAGGCCTTCTCCGATCCGGCATTGGCCGAACCGGTCGTCTCCTGATTCGCGGTCCCGCAGGCCGCTGTCGTCAGCATCGCCAGTGTTACCATACCGGCTAATTTTATTTTTCTAGACATGATTGTTTCTCCCTCTCTTCGATTAATTAACTGTGAGCGGCTTGCAGTTTCTTCAAGTCGTACTCGGCGAGCACGCGCTGCTCGCCCGGCATCGTCATCGGCTGGACGATCATATGTCTGTTTTTCACGAGGACGTAGTTAAAGCCGGAACGCTCCAGCATCCGCATGCAGCCTTCTGCCATTGGATCCAGACCGAAGGCGGATCCGTCCGCCGAAGCGCAAGGTATGCCATTTAGTACGCCGATATTGTGAAAGTGAATATGGCCCGACAGCAAGCCGATCACATCGCTGCCCTCAATTGCCGCCGCAAGCTCCTGCGGGTTCTGCAGCAGATGGCTGTCCATCATCGCGGTCGGCGTCAGCACAACCGGGTGATGGTGCACGAGGATCGTGCCGATTGGCGCCGGTTCGGCAAGCAATTGCTTCAACCAAGCCAGCTGATCAGCGTCCACAAACCCGTAATGACTGCCCGGTACCTGCGTATTCAGGACGACCACGCGAAGTCCGCCGCTCATAAAGCTGTAGTAATACGAAGCGTCCGAGGGTTCCTCTTCCAGATATCCTTCGCGAAATGCTTCACGGGTATCGTGGTTACCGAGCGCTACATGAATCGGTACGCCAAGCGCACGCGCTTCCGTTTCCAGGAAGTTTTTCAGATAACGATAATCTTCCGTATCGCCGTCATGCGTTAAATCCCCGCTGATGACGACAAACGCCGGCTTCACCTCCAGCTTGCCGATGTCTGCAAAAATGCTGTGGAGCTTGTCTGCCATGTTGAGTCCGAAAAGCGGCTGCTTGTCAGCCTTATTAATATGAATGTCGGTAATATGTAAGAAGAAAACGGATTCCATGATTATCTACTCCTTTGTGTGTTTGGCTGTATTTGGCGGGTATCCCGCTATGTCTTGTACGCTGTCCAGATGAACGACGCGGTACGTCGGAACGCCTGCTCGCATCGTAACCCACAGCAGCAAGTTGGCATTGGCACCAACCTCCTCTTCCCCGTGCGGTAGTCCGCCAGTGCGGCCCAATTGAATCAGCTCACGGTTCCCCTCGCGGGTATATTCCATCTCATGCAGATGCCCCGCAAATATCGTGTACGGGCGGTCGGCCAGCATTTGTTCTAATCGACAGAACTCTTCGCTGCCTGTTTTCCAGCCCGGCTTATGCATATTGATAAACGTCCAAGATACATCATGATGCTCTTTGAGCACATCTTCGATAAACGCAAATTGCTCTTCGCCGATCGTCATCTTGATCTGCGACATGCCTTGCAGTTGCTCCGGCGTGAGCGCCTCGCCGAACGCTTTCAAATACGTTTTCGCCCCCGCTGGGTCGCGCTTGATTTGCTCCGTTACGGTTTTGATGACATCTACGAACGCTTCAGGCAGCTCATCCGGCGTATGTTCAGTATTGATTGTGATGTACAGGGCATCGCCAGCTCGAAAAGCGTAGTAATCCATTCCCTTGCGCTCACTCCACACATCCGCCATCACGGTGTTGCCGTAGTCATGATTGCCGACAGTTGGGAAAAACGGCAGGCCCGTCGCCTGAACCTTTGCATCCAACTCATCCCATTCCTCATGCGCAGGCCCTGAACTCGCCCAGTAACCTTCAATCAAATCGCCGACCGCCAGAACAAACGACGGCTTCAAGTCCTTGAGCAGCTCAAGCGCTTTTTCAAATACGCCCTCTGTAGCCATGCCACAGCGGTCGCCCACGACGGCAAATGAGTAATCGCCGGTTAATTGTTCCGGCAGCCGGCCGAACCATGGCCGTTTGCTTGTAATAAAACGGGGATCCTCCAACATTGCGCACTGCGATTCGATAGGTAGTTTGGTTTGCATGGTCTGCTCCTTTTTCTCCAATATGGGATTGCTGACAAGATCTATTATGTAGGTTGTATGTAAGCTGAATATCAATCGAATGATAAGAAATTGTTGAGATCAGTAAAGGCGCTTGAGTGCGTATTAGCTGGGTTTTTGCCCGACTTTATAGGTTTTGCAGCGATTTGATCGCAGATTGAATTTTCAAAGATTAACAGAACGTTTACACACTCGAAATATTCCAAAAACAATTCCGCCCTAACGCTACTGACTGAAGTATTGCACCAAATCCTTAACAAAAGACAGGAGACTTCCAATGAAAAAATGGTTAGCGGTACAAGCAGCGACGGTCATGCTGGGCATGACTATGATTCAGACGGCAGGAGAATGGAACGAAGCTCATACAGCAGCAGCTCAGCCCCGTATCCGCTAGAGCGGAGCGGCTGACGGACGGCACGATCAAGTTGAGCTGCAGCTTGGCGCAGCGCAGAACGGTGATGTGCGCATTACCTGGAGCAGCAGTTCGCCGTACAATTTTGATAAAGGATATAATGTCCTGGCTCTAGGAGTCAAAGAAAGCTCCATCGCCGTGAAAGATCTGAATCCGGCAGGCCGCACGTATTTCCTGACCCCTTAAACGCGAAAAAGTGGATGTTCACAAAAGTAAACATCCACTAACGAACTCTATTTTCCACTAACGATCTTTATTTTCCTTGGACTTCAAGATTAGAAAATAACATCACTTTGGAAGGAGTGGATTTACATTAAAAGTAAAAAGTGATATCATATGAATATCAAAAAGATATAATTTTTGAAAGGGTGTGTGCAAGAATGAAAGAAACGAATGCTTGGTCGTTGAACGGTTTTCTCGGTTTATTGTTATTTATTATCGGCGGTGGAATTGGCGTTTTCCTTCTTACGCAAGAACGAATTATGCCGGGTATCATCCTTATTATTCTGGGGCTAATATTCGTCTCAACGATCACTGCTGTTAATCCGAATGAAGCTTCTGTCATCACCTTCTTCGGCAGCTACTTGGGTACAATTCGGAAGAGCGGCCTATGGTTAATTGTCCCTTTTTCAACCAGAAAGAAAATTTCATTGCGCGTGCGCAATTTTAACAGTGTGAAACTCAAAGTAAACGATATTGAAGGAAATCCTATCGAGATCGCGGCCGTTATCGTGTTCAAAGTAGTCGATACCTACAAGGCCCTCTTTGATGTGGATAGCTACGAAAAGTTCGTTGAAATCCAAAGTGAAACGGCTCTGCGTCATGTCGCCAGCAAATATCCTTATGACCGTTTTGAAAGCGAAGGCTACTCACTTAGGGGCAATGCGGATGAAGTTGCCGCTGAGCTCAGCCTTGAACTGCAGCAGCGTCTGTCTGTAGCAGGTGTAGAGGTCATCGAGTCCCGCCTGACGCATCTTGCTTATTCGACTGAAATTGCAAGTAGCATGCTTCAACGCCAACAGGCTTCTGCTATTTTATCCGCTCGCCAAATTATTGTTGATGGCGCTGTCGGTATGGTTCAGTTGGCTATCGCTCGTTTGGAATCCGAAGGTCTTCACTTGGATGAAGAGAGGAAAGCGGCCATGATTAACAATCTCCTTGTTGCGATTGTATCGGACCGCTCAGCGAGTCCGGTCATTAATACCGGTTCGTTGTACTAACGGGACCGACTATGGCTCCTAAGAAAAATTTCCCGCTCCGACTTGATCCTAAGCTGTACGAGGCTTTGGAGCGTTGGGCGGAGGATGAATTCCGCAGTGTTAACGGTCATATCGAGTATTTGCTGCGCGAAGCGCTTCATCGAACCGGACGTTTGATTAAACCTGGAACAGAACAAGCCACTTCCGAAAAGACGGATGAGTGAGTAATATGACCTTGCGATTAATTATCGCAAGGTTTTTCTATTTATAAGTTTCTAAGTATCGACTGAGTGGCTTTAGGAATTCGGTTGCTTATCCAATTGTTGTACGCTGTACAACTAACCTTTCTAATTCCTCTAGGTAATAACAGATTGGAAGCCATAGCCATATTTGGCCCTGTTCCCACATACCTGTAAGTGAATAAGCAAACACTAGAGGCAAGGATTCGGTGAAGGTTGGGAGGTAATTGGTGTTGGGAGGAACAGTCAAACCAAGTGGTAAGAACAGGAAAGGTGTTCTAAGCAAAATGAGAGGACTGCCGAACGCAGTCGCACAGCTGTTCAAACAGCAAGCATCGGTGCTTTTGGATTCCTCTGCTAAACTAGTTGACCCTTTGGAGGCAATTCCTGTCACGACAGCATTCGTAGAACGGCTGGAAAAGGGGTTAAAACATCAAGTAGATCTGCTTCAAAGCGGTGTCGTCTGCTCTCCTCTCACCACAGACGAAAACGCGATTGTGCATCGAATCAAGGAACGAACCCAGCGGGAAAACAGAAATAATGTGACACGAACTAACGCGTATTGGTTATGCTACCAGGATCACCCGGAGCTTCACTGGGCACTGCTTGCCCATATGGTTTCCCGGAACGGGGGTTGGTGCATGACCGATCTTCGCGGGGAGCTGCTGCCGCATTTGATAAACAATGAATTAGCCCAGCATCTATTTGCTTTTCTGGAACGAGCGAACGGTCTTATTTTTCAAGATGCTTATCCTCAGCTGCTGCTCTACCACGAAAGCAAGAAACGAAAGATGAGTTTGTTTCATCTCCTTCCGCATATGGACATCTCGTCCTGGATGGTCCCTGTTTGGAACGACTTCTGGACGAATCAAGAATCGGCCGCGCTTACCATTGCACTTATTGTTAATGAGCAAAACTACATCGAAAAACGAATCGTAAAGAATAAACAATTTCAGCAAAACGTATTGAATACGCCTTTATTCAAAACACAAGCCTGGCTGCAATTGAATCAAATCGGGTTTCCCTTTTTTCACGCTTCCAGCGAAACCCAAGCACCTCCGCCGCATCTGGCTGGACTTATACTTGAGAATTTCGCTAACTTAACAGAACGTATCGAATTCGGAAAAAGCTTGTATGCGATACTTTTCGGAGCACCGGAAGTACTACAAGGTGTGCTTCGATTTGCGGCCGCAACTCCACACACTGGATCACGTTCTGATTACTGGCCTCACCTGTTTGCCCAAATAAGAAAAACCCCTCCCGATATGAAATATCAGGAGAGGCTGGATGGCTGCGCCCTTAAGAAAGAGACACAGCCGTTTTATAGTCCTAAGCTTACATCGGTATGGCCTGACAGGAGCTTGGCCCCTGTAGAGCCCGGTGACTGGTTCAACAATGTGAAGGAGCCACTGGTGCATATGCGCTCCATTCCTGTACCGATTCCTTATGATTTAACGAAAGAAGTGTACTTTGGTTTAAGCAAGATTGAGTTAGGCATAGTAGCAGCCCAAGCGATTAAGAAAGTGATTCGGTGACTCAGCTTGGCTACGGCTAAGAACGTTTGATAAGTCGACTTGCTTTGCCGATAAGCTTTTGCACTGGCGATGGGAAGTTTTTCACATCGTCCTTCGTTACAACGCGTGTTACCATCAGCATCAATGGATACAAGGCAGCCGTGAAGCCACAAACAAGTACAGCATTTATTCCTTCATTTAGTCGATACCAGCGAGTTGGATGCACATACGTATGTGTAAGCCATTCTGCCCCTAGACCGAGGATGACGATGACAATGATAGAAAACAGTAATCCGATGAACCGACGTCCGAGGATCGTAAACTCGACTTCTTGACGAAGCGAGCGTAAATTGAGCCAAGACATAACAATAAAACAAAGACCCGTTGAGCCGATGATTCCATAGATGCCAAACCACTGTGCAAGTATGAAGCTACCTGCTAGCTTGACCGCAATACCAGCAGCAACGTGCGTCATCAGCGGTTTCATCCGGCCCATGCCCATTAGGACAGCGCCCGATGTTTGCATCACAATTTGAAACATAGCACCTAAGGTGAGGAGTGAAATCATATAAGGTCCGTGACTCATGCCAAATGCGGTATCCTCATGCCCGAACATGAAGAAGTCTAATGGACGGGCAGCAATGGCGATTACCAGTACGGCCGGCAACCCGGAAAGAATCGAGAGTTGAAGCACCCTTGTTGTCTGGTGGCCAACCTGTTTCAGATCTTTACGTGAGTAGGCCGCTGAGATGATGGGAACGACGGATTGACTAAGCGCGATGGCCAAAATAATGGGAATCCCCGCTAAGGACTGGGCACGTCCTCCTATAATACCAACAAGACCAAGTGCTTCGCTTCTGCCAATAGTCCCTTCTAAGAGCGGTATGATGATCGAAGTATCGATTGCATATACAAGTGTAACCGTTACTGAGAAAATAACGATCGGAATCGACAGCTTCAGTAAGCTGCGATAGATTTCACTATAACGAACTGGTGTATGTGATTGTGGCGATTGGGTGCTTCCCGCAGCTATCTGTTCGGCCGTTATGTTTGACTGCACATCTCTACGCTTAAGCTTGAAGGCATAGTAAAGCATAACGGCAAGTGCCGCTATCCCTCCCATAACTCCTCCAAAAGATGCACCCGCAACTCCCCAACCTAAGCTAATGTTCAATAAAATAAATGCAAGTCCAATTGAGGTTACGAGTCTGAATACTTGTTCCACAACCTGTGAAATCCCGTTAGGCATCATGTTTTGTCTGCCTTGGAAATACCCCCGCATAATGGCAATAAGCGGAAAGAACAGCATGGCTGGCGCAATAGCGCGGGTAGCTAGTGTGGCATCCGGTCCACCATGTGAGATCTGTTCGGCATAGATCGGAGCAAAGACATACAGAATCGCCGTCATCACAACTCCTGCAACGATTGCAAACCATATGGCCGCGTGATAAATCCGCTGTGCTTCTGCTGGTCTTCCTATCGCATATTTCTCCGAGACCATTTTACTTAGAGCGCTTGGGATACCGGCTGTTGCCACAACAAGCAAGATCGAATATAGATTAAAAGCTATGGAATAACTGCCCATTCCTTCCTCATGAAGCAAATGCACCAGCGGAATTCGCTGAAAAACGCCGAGAAACCGCGCTATTAGCGCGGCCACGGTGAGAATGAGCGTCCCTTTTACTAGAGAATCTTTGGTTTCCTTCGTCAAGTCCGTTCCTACTCTCTTACAATATTCATTCCATTAAAAGACCCAGATAAAAAAGATAATAATCATCGCCAGCTGCAGCGCAATTTTCACTGCACTGCTTGCAAAGAAACCAAGTACAAAGCCGACACCGGCACTTATCGCCTTTTTCCACGACGTACCAATGATGATTTCACCAATCACTGCGCCTAAGAAGGGGCCAATGATTAAACCGAAAGCTGGAATAACAAAAGGTCCAATGATAAGACCAATTGTACTACCAATGATAGCCGCCTTAGAGCCTCCAAACTTCTTTACCCCAAGCGCACCTACTGCGTAATCAGCCACCATAATGATAATAACAATCAAGGATTGAATAAGCCAAAACCAGAATCCGAACGGCTCAAAGCTGATCAACCAACCATAGATGAAAAAAGCTCCATAAATTGCTAACACACCAGGCAGCACCGGATAAACCGCACCGATCATGCCCACTACAAATAAAAGGATAACTAATGTCCAGCCTAAGGTGATCATAGATCGCATCTCCTCCAATCCAAGCGGTTTATCACTTCTACTCCTACAGCATATAAGTGCGAATCACTTTAGCAATGGCATGTTCATTGTTGGTCACGGTCGTAATATCCGCAATACGCTTCACTTCATCCTGTGCATTGCCCATAGCTACACCAAGACCTACTTCACGAATCATCGCGATGTCGTTCTCACTATCCCCCATTGCAATGACTTCGGACATGCTAATGCCTAGAAGCTGACATACCGTCTCCACGCCGCTCGCCTTACTAATGCCTAATGGATTAAGTTCAATATTAGATGGATGGGAATTCGTTATTTCAAGTGTTCCCCATCCCTCCACGATCTCCCGGATTTGCTGCAGTTTCTCCATATTTTCGGTGAAATAACCGAATTTTAGCCACTCTTGGCTGTCAAAGTCCATGGCTTCGCTCTCGCGATTGAACACACCTTCAACAGAATAAGCCCACCACCAACAATCATACGTTTGAGCCAAACTATGCAAATTGCGTACCGTCTCAGCAGGAAGCAGGGTCCGCTTAAGTAATTTAGACGGAGACTCCCATACTTCACTACCATTTACCACGACAAGCGGTGAGGTTAGTTCAAGCTCCTGAATATAAGGCATAGCGCTTGCAGCTCCGCGTCCTGTAGACATAATAACAATCTTCCCCGCTTTAGTCGCTTCCTGAATCGCTTCTCGGTTTTCAACTGATATTTTTTTGTCATCGTCCAGCAAGGTGCCATCCATATCGAGGGCAAGTAATTTATAAGATCCCACGGTTTCCCATCCCCTGTCTCTACGTCATTAGTAGACCTAGTAAGCAGCGAGCACTTTCTTAGGCAGTTCTTCCATGAATGTCACATGCCAGAGGGCAAATATATAGATAGTCCATATGCGGCGAGCAAAATCGCCCTGATTATTACGATGCTTATGCAGCATGCGCTCGACAGCGTTGATGTTAATATAATCTTCAATCCCGCTGGACTTAATTTGCTCCAGGACCATATCGCCCATCGAACCTTTCATCCAATCGCGCAATGGCACTGGGAAGCCCAGCTTCGGACGGTTCAGGATCGGATCAGGGATGATACCTTCCATGGCCTTGCGGAAAATGTACTTCGTCGTTCCATTCGCGATTCGGTACTTTGCCGGAATGCGTCGTGCCACTTCGAACAGCTCCTTATCTAGGAAAGGAACACGCAGCTCGAGTGAGTGTGCCATCGTCATCTTGTCAGCCTTCATCAGAATATCGCCAGGCATCCATAGATTCATGTCGATATACTGCATCCGGCTCACTGGATCAAGATGCTTCGTCTTGCTGTAATAATCGCCAGCAATTTGCACGGGATTCTTATAGGCGCGCAGCATCTCATTATCAAGACGCAGCACCTCCGCTTTCATATCCTCGGAGAAAATTTTGGCGTTGCCGAGGAAACGCTCCTCAAGCGGTGTCGTGCCGCGCAGCAAATAGTTGCGGCCCTTCATACTGCTTGGCAGCATCCGGGCAAAGCGGTTCAGCATGCGTTTCAAGGGTGGCGGCAGCTGGTCAATCGGTCGCAAGGATTGCGGCTCGCGATAAATGCGGTAGCCGCCGAAAAGCTCGTCCGCGCCTTCGCCGGACAGCACAACCGTCACCTGCTCGCGCGCAAGCTTCGCCACGTGATAAAGAGCAATGGCCGAAGGATCGGCGACAGGCTCGTCCTGGTGCCAGATCGCCTTCGGCATCGTGCCGAAGAAATCATCCTGCGTGATGATTTTGTCGTAATGCTCTGTGCCGAGTGTCGCAGCCGTTTGGGCGGCAATCGGCGTTTCATTGTTGGCGCCTTCGAAGCCAACGGAGAACGTGCGGATCGGTTCGATATTCCGCATATGTGTAGCAATCGCCGTCGAGTCAATCCCGCTCGACAAGAAACAGCCGCGATCCACATCACTAACCATGTGGAGCTTGACCGAATCCTTCAATGTTTCCCGAATTTGCTCCACATAATAGTCAAACGGACGATCCTCCGGCTCAAACATGGGATCCCAATACTTATGTATCGACATTTCTCCGTCAAACGTTATTTTGACCGTATGCCCTGGGGGAAGCTTGTGTATGCCATGGAACATGGTATTAGGTTCTGGCACATATTGAAAGGTCAGATAGTTCAGCAAGCTGTCCGTGTGGATCAACCGGTTCATGCCGTCCGCAGCCAGCAAGCTCTTAATTTCGGAGCCGAACAAGAACTGGCGGTCATTGAAATGATAGTAAAACGGCTTAATGCCGAAGTGGTCTCTCGCTCCGAACAGCTGCTTCTTTTTCTTGTCCCAAATAACGAAGCCAAACATGCCGCGCATGTATTTGACGCATTCCTCTCCATACTCCTCATAGAGGTGAACGATAACCTCCGTATCACTTTGCGTGCGGAATTGATGCCCACGCTCCTGCAGCATACTGCGTAAAGCCTTATAGTTATAAATCTCCCCGTTGAAAATGATCCATACGGAATCATCCTCGTTAGCCAATGGCTGATGCCCTTCTTTTAGATCAATAACGGACAAACGGCGAAAGCCGAGTCCAATCCGATTATCCGTCCAAAAACCGGAATCGTTCGGACCCCGATGAACAATAACATCTGTCATTTGCTGCAACATTGCAGTGGTTGGTTCTCTATCTTCAAAATACATTACTCCCGTAATACCACACATGGTGAAACTCACTCCTCCGTACCATTCATCAATCTTTCTCTTCGACAACCGATATATAAGTATACCATATCTGTCCGTCATTCTGGAAATGCGATGAAAGTACGTGAAAGCGCTGTATCCTATAGAAAAATGATGGAAATCAGAAGTCGCTTTAATGAAGCTGATAACCTGGTTTTTTTCATACAATTCTCCACCTTTCCTCTATGCATAAAAGTTTACCTTGTGCAACTTTTAGGATGAAAGATGTTCTTTCCCCTACATTAGGATATGCTCAAGGATGCGAAACGGTTCCTGCGGTTGAGTGCTGCACGAATCAATTAATGCTGCGCAAAACGATATTCATAACTCCAAAATTCGATTTTAGAGTCATTCGTAAGGGCAGATAAGCAATAGCGGTTACCAATGTTGCATTTTCTATGATTGATCCCGATTTAAGACACCTCCATGTAGAGCAAGAATGGACGATGAATCGACATTCAGGCCCCCAAGACGACCATTTCTGCCTTCTCAGGCTGCAAATCAGCTAACTCGCCTATTCTCTGCAGCTGAGAGGTCCTTTTCAGACGTCTCGCGCCACTTTAGCTGCTTTCTCACACTTTAGTATTGAATTTCATCGCTTCAGCAGACATTACGGAGGCTCCGGACTTATCCTCCGATTTTAAGCGTGTTTTCTCACTATCAAGTCACTTCCACGCGCTCCCGCACTTTAGCGATGCATACATCCGTATCCACAGCAGCCCTATAAATAAGGGGTAAGTTTCGCTTACCCTTTAACCCAAAACATATGAAGAAAGGACCTGCTTCTGCAGGTCCCCTTTTATAATCACTTTTTTTCCTGTAATCCTAATCACTTACCACGGCCTTTTCCCGCCCCCGAGCTTCGTTAGAATGCCGTCATTCGCGGCGTCATAAGCCTGAAAGATTTTGGCTGCAATCGGGGATGCCCCGTAGCGTCCGAATCCGCCTTCTGGCACAACAACCGCAACGGCTAACTTCGGATTCTCTACAGGAGCGAATGCGATAAACACCGCGTTTTCTACCGAGCCTCCTGATACAGCTTGTGTCGACGTACCTGTTTTGCGTGCTACATTAAAAGGTAATTCATCTATGCCTTCGGCACCGCTTTTCATCCCATGAATAATGATATTCCAATCTTCTTTATCGAATTCAGAGGAAAAATCCTCAATAACCTCTGGCTCAATTTTTTTAACTAATTTACCTTGGTAGTCTTGAATTTCATCTACAAAGAGTGGCTTCATACGTTTCCCGCGGCTGGCCAATGTCGCCGTATATTGAGCGAGCTGCAGCGTTGTCGTTTTTTCATTTTGTCCCCATGAAGCATAGACCATTGCGGATTGGTAACTGTCTTTTTGAGCATTTTTAATAAAATCGTTGGAACCTGCAAATTCACCTGGAAGACCGCTTCCTGTTTTCACTCCCATACCGAATTTCGCAAGGTATTCTGCCCATTTGGCTGTAACCTTTGGTGATTCTCCGCCATATTTCAAATAAAAAGGAATACCTATTTTTGCGGACATGTACGTGTTAGACGAGTGTTCAATAGCAGACGAAGCATTGAGGGGTCCATAAGCAGCCTTACCAGAGTTTGATATTGTGCTGGTGCCTCCCTTACCAAAGCTAAATGATCCTGTATCATAATAGGAATCATCTGCCAATAGATTTTCCTTCAGTCCAATTAATACCGACAAAGGCTTAATGGTTGAACCCATAAAAACAATGGAAGACGGATGCTTCGCATTCTCTTTTTCATCTGGATATTTGGACTTAGCTGTCATGATGGAGCCATTGGAAATATACGTACCAATCTCTTTATAAATATCCGGCGAAATCCCTCCGGTCCAAGCGTTAGCATCGTAATCCGGATAGTTTGCCATAGTAACAACGCGCCCCGTATCCACTTCCATCGCAACGGCAAAACCAGAGGAGGCCTTCATCCCGGTTTTCATATACATATCATTGGCATGAGTGGGGCTGCGTAAATATTTGATATGATCCTCCAGCATTCTCTCTGTTGCCTTCTGGATATCTTTATTAATCGAAAGATAGAGATTATTCCCTTTGACAGGCGCTGTCACTTCGGCTCTTCCGATAATTTTCATAGCCGCATTGACGGGATATTTCCTGCTCCCATTTTTACCGCGCAGGTCATCTTGATACATGCGTTCAATGCCGTCAAATCCTACATTTTCTGAGTTCAGGTACTCTTCGCTATTTGGGCTGTCTTTATAAATATCTTTGGCCGTTTGCGTAGAAAATGATTTCAAATATCCAACCAAATGCGTGGCTATCGTGGTCTTGTTGTCATCGTCCATTTCATAAGTACGGATACTTTCCTCCGTCACTTCCAGCCATTTAAATTCATCTCGATGCTCAAGCAAATAGGCCATTTCCCCTTTGGATAGATCTGCTTTAATCCGCCGCGGAACCCAATAATAACTAGGGTCTTTTACCTTATTTTTATTAATATCGTAACCCAAATCCATCGCTAAAACGATCTCTTCTGGAGTAGGGCTGACTGTATTCGGTTTGGCATATTTATCAAAAACATCAACCTTTAACCGCTGAGCAAGAGTAATCACTTCATCTTTATTTTGTTGACCTGGTTCAATACGGAAAAACAAGGACTGAACAGGAATCGTATAGGCCAGAGGAGATTTTGTAGAGTCGTAGATATTGCCTCGAATGGGAGCGATACTCGTGGTCTGATTCGTGTTTGTATTTTCTGCCGCTTTAAGATCTTTGGCTTGAACGAATTGTAAGATTGCCAATCGCACGATTAAGATCGAAAATAATAAAAATGTTAAAAAGAAAAATATATTGATCCGAAACGAAAAGTGCCGCTTTTTGGTAACTTCTTTTTTCTTCGGATCATCCATAATGGATGACTTCATCGCTTCTCAGATCCTTTCTTACGCAATGGCTTGTTCATGAAACAGCTCAAGCAGGGAATGAATACCCTCTCCTGTATGATAGGAATAACGGATAATTCGTACAGCATCGATACCGACTTGATTTGGCGCCCAAATATCATTCGTTTCATGGTCGCCGATATAAAGAATATCCTTAGCCTCTAACCCCGCCCTATCCAAGGCAAGCTGGAAAATCGCCGGATCCGGCTTCTCTAGACCCACTTCTGTTGAAACAATGACAGGGTCGAAATCTTGCAAAATCCCCTTATCCTCCAATATGGCTTTCAAGGTAGGAGCAAAATTGCTGATAATCCCTATTCGAAAACCTCGGGCCTTCAATCCATCTAAGAACGGCTTAACATCATCAAACAATTCATAATACTCTGGTGCCGTATAAATGTCATAAAGCTCGTGGCAGCAGGCATAAATCTCTTCCTCTGTCCACTCTTCATGAATGCCCAATTTATGAAGCACATATTTATATAAGTTAACCCAGAACTCACGATCTGACTCTGGACTGCAAACCGCGAAATTGTCCTGCTTATTCACATAATAAAAAAGACGAAAAGCTTCCGTAAATAGTTCACTAATATGAGCTTCATCACGATCCACAAATCGCAATTGTAAATACTGTTTGAGTATCGTCTGGGCTGCTGGAATCGTAAGTAAAGTGTCCCCAGCATCTAAGTAAATCATCTTATATTCCTGAAGTGGTTTCCGCATACAATCTCCCTCATTCTATAAACAATGCTATCTTAGTAGTGTACCACATTTAATCATCATATGAGAAAACCTTCGGAACTACCCATGATTTTCTAGAGGGAACAGCTTCCTTAAACATAAAGAAGCCTTCCTTTGATATCCAAAGGAAAGGCTTCATCTTGATACTTACTAAGCGTCCTTAACATGTGTTTGATCGAAGTTAGGCGGATTGAACCAGTTGCCTCCGCTTGCCACCCAGGTGGAATCTAGCGGTACCCAGCGATCAGACTCTTTCAGGTAAACCTCATTCCAAGCGTGAGGCCCGTAGCTGCCCTGCCCGTCATAGCCTAGCCCCGTAACAACTTTCACATCAAGGCCGATAGATCTAG
This sequence comes from Paenibacillus sp. Soil787, assembly GCF_001429545.1. Taxonomy (GTDB): domain Bacteria; phylum Bacillota; class Bacilli; order Paenibacillales; family NBRC-103111; genus Paenibacillus_E. Next base: position 127,016 of record NZ_LMSP01000002.1, on the reverse strand, counting down.
CCATCTGAGCATACAACCTAGAGTAGTCTATACAAACCCCTTCATGGGTGTTGAAGGTATCCTCCGGCGTCTGTTCCTTCCAGATTCGTTTCTCTTCATAAAGAGTTACCTTATTCCAATCATATTTGACGTAGTTGCCTACCCATTTATACAACAACTTGGCCTTCTCTTCATCCGTTTTCCCGCTGGCGGTTACTTCTTTGGCCGCATCTGCAATATTGCCTGGAACTTTTGCGTCTAGAACTTCATACTTACGCTGCAGGATATTCGTAAATTCCTGTTCGACAGCACGTGTGAACACGGGTACTTTGTCAGCAATGAAGTCACCTGTGAAGGGTGAAATGACTTCTTTGGCACCCTTTTGATACATTTGTGACGATTCAATGTAAGGTGTAATCAAGGAGTGCGGGAATAACGTTACATAAATGAAAAGAACAGCGATAAGAATGAGTGCCCTAGCGAGTCCTGCGACAGAACCAATGGCTCCACCCGAGACAGAACTAATAAAAGAGTTGCTGCGCTCCCTGTAAGGATCTCGATTAGCCAACCAACTTCCTAACAAGGGATCAACCAATAGATTCAGCAATTGCTTCACGATCATATAGCCAAGTAAAAACAATACACCGAAACGCAGCAGCGGGAAATCACGGATACTCGTCATCGCTGTATAATAAGTTTGTTTAAGCATGCTGATCTCTACGGATGGAATTTGTAAATTCTGCCCTTTCAACCAGGTTTGAATCACAGGCGATGCCCACTGGACCCCCTTCCACGCGATAATCATGGACAGAATGACGATAACTGCCTCCACGAGCATAGACAGAAGATGTTTGGCTGAACCTGAGCCTCCCCGGAAAAATCCTTGAACGACAGAGCCTGCAAATGTGAGAACGATCACAATGGATATTAAATTTATCGAAGTTGATTGTAACCACGTCATATCCGTCATCATTTCTCACCATCCTATTTTAATAAAAATATGACTCAACTTACTGCTTTGCGTTTTTCCTTGCTTGCTCGATGAAAGCATTAACGGCTGCGTTCGCGTTCATCTTAAACGTTTTACCAAGGAAGGTGACTTGTACTTCATCCGTCCCGGCTTTGCCTTCCACCTTTAAACTCTTCGTCGTAATAAGAAAGGAACCATCTGGATTCGCTTTAAATTGTGCATCTTTAGCTTCCGAGGTCAACGTACTGACAGCCTTATCTTTGATTTCATCGCCAACTTGTGAGACTACGCTTGCCCCAATATCCCTTATTTTATCCTTATAGCTCGCTCCATAAACGACAAGAGCCCCAACAATCGCGATGACCAGAATCCATTTAACCACAGTTTTCACAATACCGACCACGATAAAAAGCACAATAATAGCAGCTACAATTAAGTACCAACGATCCTGCGCAAAGGAAATCCACTGATCCAAACTAACCCCTCCTAATTATCCAAAAGTCCTTTCCTATCATACTACAGGGACTCCTTAATCTTCATCTCTTTTTTTCCTTAACAGGGCTAACTTTCGTTCGATCTCCTCTGTTTGATCGATTCTGCTTCTCGTCTTTCGAAAAGACTGCCTCAACCGAAAAACCAGGAAAATAGCCGCGCCAGCTAGTAAAACAATCACATATGCGTCCATAAAGCCTCCTAAAAACAGAATTGTGTCATTTGTATGGAAAGGTCATATCTATAGGACGAGCGGCGTACATCTTAAGAAGAGACAAGTCTAAATGATTGAGGTGGTGAGAACATGCGAACAGCTATTTGGTTGTACTTATTTATGTTTGTTGCTTTTTTTGATTTACACGCGCAGTACCCGATTCTTTCTCCCTTCGCCTTATCTTTAGGAGCAGCTCCTTCATTTATAGGGCTAATTATGGGCGTATACTCAATTACCCATTTGCCTGGGAATCTAATTGCCGGCTATGGCGTAGACAAATACGGAAGTAAAATCTTTATTGTCTTTAGCCTGATTGTAGCAGGGATCATCTTACTTTTTCAATCCAATGTGAAAGATCCTTGGCACTTGCTATACATTCGTTCGATTAGCGGATTCGTACTCGCCTTCTTATCGCCTGCCTGCTTATCGCTGCTTGCACGCATAGCCAAGGATCGCATCCATCAAAGCAAACTGATGGCTGGCAACGGTCTCATACATACCCTTGCTTCCGTGGTATCTCCAGCAGCAGGTGCTGTATTAGTTGCCAAAATCGGGTTTACAACAGCTTTCTCCGTTTTAGGTTGGATTCTTATTATCACAGGCATTCTTGCCATCTTCGGCGTGAAAGAAAAGCAGCTCTTAGCCCAAACAGGGAGCAAATCCCCTATCTTAGATCATCATGGTCATGGCATTCTGAGAGATGAATCAGACCTACCCGCCGCCGTAACGATTCCATGGTTATTCTTTCTCATTCCGATGGCACTCTCCTGCTCGCAAGGCATTCTTTTCTTTGAGCTTCCACTTATGAAGTCGGCCAGAGACTCAATCTTAACGTCCGGCGTTTTTTTCACTTTAATCAGTTTAGGCGCCCTGTTAAGCATCAGCTTCTGGTTCTTAAATAAGATCCCTCCGTTTATTCGAACGGTCTGTGGGAGTATATCGCTTGCGGTCATTTTCTTCGGTTTAGCCATTCAGTGGCCGATACCGCTCACGGTTTCCCTTTTCTTAATCGGAATGGCGAAAGGTGTCATTTATCCCGCTCTCGCTGCCCTACTTGCCGGTATAACAAGCAGCAATCGATACGGACGCGTCTTTTCCCTTCTTTCCATCTCCTATTCCATTGGCGCCTTTATCGGTCCCATGATGGCCGGACAGCTTCGCGACCACATTTCCTCTTATTTCATCGCATTTTTCGTCTTAATGCTGGCACTTTCCCTCTTACCGCTCCGCACATTAAAAACGCCTATCACAACGTAATTTCCCGATAAAATGGCGGCTTGAGCTCATCAAGCCGTCTTTTGCGCTGTCAATCCCTGTCATTTCCCGGGAAATGACAGCATCATATTTGGCTAATCGTCGAATGAAATCCTTGGATCACTTGCGAAAACGGGTTATACTACAAAAAAACCTAAAGCGAGGAAATCCCATGTCGATTGTCATCATTGTAGAAGGTAAAAATGATAAAAGCCGATTAAAACGTGTGGTTGATGAAAGTATCATGATCCTCTGCACTTTCGGCACCCCAAGCTCGTTAACGCTCGAAGAACTGAGAAAAAAAGCGGATGACAATCCTGTTTTCATCTTTACGGATAATGATGCTTCCGGCAAAAAAATACGTTTTCTATTGCGAGAAATGTTTCCAGACGCAGAACATATCTATACGCGCAGAGGGTATGCCGGCGTGGAAGGTACACCTGAAGAATACATCATTCAGCAATTAGAAAAAGCAGGGCTGGAAGAGTATATCAAATACCCTGCTCCAGACCCTGCTTTTGAATAGTTAATAGGATGAATAATGGACTTACTTGCCTTTAGATAAAGTCACGACATCTTTGATAATATGGTCAACATCCAACTCTGGATTGCTCGCATCATAATAATTCCGGAGTTTTCCTTTTGGGTCAACCAGCAGAATAGCATTGGAATGCGAGAAATTGCCATCCTTCTCTTTAACCACCATAATGCCGAAATCTTCAGCAAGCTTGTGAATTTTGGATTCCTCTCCGCGGAGAAACGTCCACCCGCCTGGAACTGGCTTCGATTCAAAACGGTTACCGAATTCTTTAAGCACTTCCGGTGTATCACGATTTGGATCGACGGTTATCGATACAATTTCCGCTTTAGTACCCAGCAAGTCTTTTTTCTTCAAAGATTCCTGAACCTGAGAGAGCAAGAAAGTCGTCGGCATGCAAACATCCGGACAAAACGAATAAAAGAAGTATACGAGTCTAACCTTACCATCCATATCCTGAGAGGAAACAGTTTTACCGTCTAAGTCCTGCAGTTGGAACGAAGGAGCTTGTTTCATTGCTGTCAAGCGTGGGTCCGGTTCACTGCCGTTAGCCCATAATTTATAAGCAAATGATGCAATCATGGCAATTAAAATAGCGCCCAGCGCTAGCTTAAACCAATTTTTCCCGATAAACGTATTCATTACTTCAGCCCTCAATTCTAACTAATTTTCACTGTATCAATGACCATGAGGAACGATAGGAGAGTTAAATACAACAGAGAGAACAGGAACATGCGTTTAGCCCATACCACTTCGGCCTCACCTGTTGCCTTAAAGCCTTTGATACTCATGAATGCCCAAATCAATCCTAAGATGGTTGATGCGAATAAAAACAAGTAACCTACGTATCCATAAGCTGTTAACATCACGGTTACAGGAACAAGTAAAACTACATAACGCACCATGCTGATCTTGGTCACGTATGTCCCTTTGACTACGGGTAAAAGCGGGAATCCTGCAGCGCGATATTCTTCCATACGGCGAATCCCAAGAGCCCAGAAGTGCGGAGGCTGCCAGAGGAATAAGAAAGCAAAAAGAAGAATAGCACCTAGATCAACCGTACCACTTACGGCACAGTATCCTATAACGGGAGGTGTAGCGCCAGAGAATGCCCCAACGAATGTACTCCATACTGAAGTTCTTTTAAACCATGCGGTATAGAGCCAAACATACAAGAACAGGCCAATCAGTCCGATCAACGTTGCTAGAGGCGATTCCGCTCCAAAATATAGGACTCCCAGACCGATCGTTCCTAGAATAATACCGTACCATAGAACAACATTCGCACTCATTCTCCCACTTGGAAGAGCTCTATTCTGCGTCCGTTCCATCTTCGCATCCATTTCACGGTCCAAATAATTGTTGAGCACCGTTCCTCCTGCCATCACAAGAGCTGTTCCTAGCATGGTCATAATAAGGTGTACCCAGCTTACATCCCAATGTGCGGCCATCCAATAGCCAGCAAAAGCTGTCATTAAATTGGAATAAATAATGCCTGGTTTTACCAAGCGATAGAAATCTTTCATGGTCACCGGCTCAGCCGATGCTTGCATATTGCTAGCTTCTATGGTTTCTGCCCCAATGGACCCTTGTGACGAACCGTTCGAAACGCTTTCGTAGCTAACTTGATTTTCCACGTAAAACGTCCTCCTCTATGTCGAATTTCCGAGCAACCTTAATCATGAACACTCCCATCATACCAACCCCTACATCGTTTGACAATGAAGTGCAGGCAGTTGTCATCATATTGTCGATTCTCCTTCCAGTATGCGTGGAAAATGATCGGAGCATTCGATTCCATGGAAAAAGGAGCCCTCAAGGGCTCCCATCTATGTTTAATCTTACTATTTATTAACCATTAATGGCGTTAATGCTAATAAGCTGCGGCGAATATCCTGCCATGCTTTCGTCAGAGCTAACTGCAATTCCCAAGCATGTCTTCCCATGACTGTGACAACTAAACCGTATTTATGCGTAAGACTGGCTCCAATACGGACTTCTACACCCTCAAGCTCTTCAAGACTCTCCAATACTTCATCGAGATGACGCTGTTTAAGGCGATCCGAGAAAATGTACAGATTACCGAGATGTGTTTCCCGCCCCCAGCAACCTGGAGCTGATAGCTGCATGATCTGTGGTTCAATTCTTTGATTCTGATAAAAGATCAATTCCTTGCCGTGCCAGACTTTCATTCGATTCATATAACGTGAATACTGAAATATTTCGCCTCGCTGCGTTCGTCCCGGACAACATATATCCGAGAAAATCAACGCGGACCCAGCTGCTAAATGAACATCCATTTCTGCGGCTAGGCTGGCATCTTTATAGAGCATTAAGGGCTCTGGGATGTATTCCAGCATCGCGTCAGCTTCCAAATGAAGCGTCTGGCGCTGCGTGCTTCCGTGGCCAGCCTCAGACGGATGAACCTTCGTGAACGATTGGTTCGTTAGAAAAACACGTGCGCCCTCTCCAAGGCGCACGCTGATTTCATAATGATCCCCCGACATGAGTCCTGGGGAGCAGTCCATCATATAGACACCCAATTGATCCATAGGATGGGCGCCTTGGATGAGCGTTTCGTTCTCATAACGAAACGTTTTGGCGATTTTGAGCGGGGAGGCATGGTATTTGCGGACGAGCTGCGTCAAGCCGCTGCGTACTGCAAATTCCGCCTTAATCTCCCCGGTCACGCTAGGCATGGCTGAACTCCTGTTCCACCCATGTGACAATATCGTCCAGCCCTGTGCCGCCCATCAGGTTGGAGAATATGTACGGACGGTCGCCGCGCATCTTCTTCGTGTCCGAATCCATCACTTCCAGGCTGGCACCTACATACGGGGCTAGATCGATCTTGTTGATAATGAGCATATCGGAACGCATAATGCCAGGACCGCCTTTGCGCGGTATTTTTTCCCCTTGAGCGACATCTATAATATAGATGAAGCGATCTACCAGCTCTGGGCTAAACGCTGCAGCCAAGTTATCGCCGCCGCTCTCGATGAAAATAATATCGAGATTCTCGAACCGCTTCTCCAGCTCTTCAATGGCTTCGAAATTCATCGAAGCATCCTCACGGATCGCTGTATGCGGGCATCCGCCTGTTTCTACCCCAATAATGCGCTCCTCAGGCAGTGCTTCAGAGCTAATCAAAATACGGGCATCTTCCTTCGTATAGATATCATTGGTAATCACCGCAATACTGTAGCGGTTGTTGAGTTTCCGCGCTAGACGCTCTACTAGCGCTGTTTTGCCTGAGCCAACAGGCCCGCCGATTCCAATACGCATAGGGCGACTCCGATCCACAGCTGGTTTCTCCCAGTGGTGGTGATGATGACCTTGACCTTGACACATAGTCATTCCTCCTAAAATTTATGATTAAGACATGAATAATCGTGAATACAGCGTTTCGTGCTGCATCATGGCGAGATCTGCGGCCGGTGCATTCGTATACGCATCCAAGGGATCTAAATGCGCTACTCGCTGCCACTCGCTCCCGGTCAAAGGAAGCAGCTTCGCAAGAAGAATTTGCCCTTGAGTTTGACCCATGGACATAAGTCTAAGCGCACTGTTGATACAGGTCATGATACAGCTGTACAGATAGCCTTCTGCCGCTTGATTGAGCGGCACACCGAGGTGATAGCTTACCCATCCGTGGACAATCGGATGATTGGAGCTGCAGCGGTCTGCTTTCACAGCTTCGTCCAGAGGCAGCCAGTTCAGCGCGGGATACATCGATCGTGATAGCTGGAGCAGCCTGCGGCCCATCTTTTGAACGCCGCTCCTCGCTTCACTCGATACACGCTGCACATGCAGCATGCGGTCAATCTCCCAGAGCTGATCCCATTCCTGCCTTGGAATATGGGTATAGGCAGCTTTGATTACCATTGTGTCTGTTGATGCCCAGCTATTTGCGAGCATCGTGCGAATATAAGCTTCGAGCTCTTCAATCGTTGTTAATCGCTCTTGTTGAACGAGCGTTTCCAAACCAAAGGAATGAGAGAATCCGCCAATGGGCAAGGCTGAATCCAGAAGCTGTTGATAAGCGAGCCAGTGAAACCTCGGCGTCATCTCTTCCATGAATGTCGTTGTCTTTGTTGTCATCGCTTTTATGTCGTCACCTCGATTGGGGACTTCCCACTCTTTTAGAATAAGAAATATAACTGCGCCATCGGCAGCTCGGTCGCCGGCTCACAAGTAATGGCTTCCCCATCAACTTTCACTTCATAGGTTTCAGGGTTTACTTCTATAGAAGGTGTACCGTTATTATGAATCATGTCTTTCTTCGATATATGGCGACACCCTTTCACAGGCTCGACACGCTTTTGCAGCCCTAATTTCTCAGCAATGCCGCGATCATAGGCGGCTTGAGAAACGAAGGTAATCGAGCTTTGCGTCAAAGCTTTACCAAAAGCAGCAAACATCGGACGCCCAAATACAGGCTGCGGGGTTGGAATGGACGCGTTCGGATCTCCCATTTGCGCATAAGCGATACTTCCGCCTTTGAGTACCAGATCTGGCTTAACCCCGAAGAACATCGGGCTCCATATGACAAGATCCGCAAATTTGCCAGGCTCAATGGAACCGACAAGGTGCGAAATCCCATGCGTAATCGCTGGATTAATCGTATATTTGGCGATGTAACGTTTAATTCGGAAATTGTCGCCATCTTCCGTATCGGGAGCTAGCGGGCCGCGCTGTTTCTTCATTTTATCGGCGGTTTGCCATGTACGAATAATGACCTCGCCAACCCGCCCCATTGCCTGAGAATCCGAGCTTAGCATGCTGAATACGCCAAGATCGTGAAGAATATCTTCCGCAGCAATCGTTTCCGGACGAATCCGAGAATCCGCAAAAGCAACATCCTCGGGAATACGGCTGTCCAAATGATGACACACCATGAGCATATCCAAATGCTCTTCAATGGTATTGATCGTATATGGACGGGTCGGGTTTGTCGAAGACGGTAGTACGTTAGGCTCAGCAGCCGCACGGATAATATCCGGCGCGTGCCCCCCGCCTGCTCCTTCGGTATGATACGTATGAATCGTACGGCCCTTGATAGCTGCGAGCGTATCCTCGAGAAATCCCGCTTCATTTAATGTATCGGTATGAATGGCTACTTGTACGTCATATTGATCTGCTGCTTCGAGACAAGTGTCGATTGCTGCCGGCGTCGTTCCCCAATCTTCATGAAGCTTCAATCCAATAGCTCCCGCTTCAATTTGCTCCGTCAACGGAGCTAGAAAAGAAGCATTGCCTTTACCCGTAAAGCCCAAGTTCATAGGAAAAGCTTCAGCAGCCTCCAGCATTCGCTGCATGTGCCATGCACCAGGCGTACAAGTTGTGGCATTCGTCCCTGTAGCAGGTCCTGTTCCTCCACCAATCATCGTCGTCACGCCAGAGGAAAGCGCCGTTTCAATTTGCTGGGGACAAATAAAATGAATGTGCGCGTCGATTCCGCCCGCAGTCACAATTTTACCTTCACCTGCAATGACTTCCGTGCTCGCGCCCACAATCATATTGGGATGCACACCATCCATAATGTCTGGGTTCCCCGCTTTACCGATCCCTACGATATGACCATCCTTAATGCCGATGTCACCTTTGACAATACCCCAGTGGTCGATAATGACCGCATTCGTAATCAGGGTATCGAGAACACCTTGGTCACGGGTAGCTCCACTGGACTGCCCCATCCCGTCACGAATGACCTTACCGCCGCCAAATTTACATTCATCACCGTATACGGTGTAATCATGCTCGATTTGTGCCCAAAGCTCAGTATCAGCCAAACGAATGGCATCTCCCGTTGTAGGCCCGAACATTAGCGCATAACTTTTACGATCTATTCGATTCACCGGACTTTTCCTCCCATGCTTGCCATCTTTCTCTCGCAGCACTTGACATATTCCCATTAGCCGCTAAGCCATTACTCAAGTTATTTAGTCCATAAGAAAGTTTGGCTCCACCAAGTTCAACGAGCTGTATAGGTTTCTGTTCCCCCGGCTCAAAACGGACAGCGGTTCCCGCGGGAATGTCCAAACGCATGCCATAGGCTTGTTCTCTCGAGAAGTCCAACGCTCTGTTCACTTCAAAAAAATGAAAATGCGACCCCACCTGAACGGGACGATCTCCTGTATTCGTAACGATCAAATTAACCGTTTGTCTTCCTATATTGATTTCAATATATCCCTTGACTGTTCGATATTCGCCTGGAACCATCTTCTCGCCCCTTTCGATTCATCATTTGTATGGTTAGGTTATTGGTTCATGTACGGTAACTAATTTGGTCCCATCGGGAAACGTAGCCTCTACCTGTACTTCATGAATCATTTGAGGTACACCTTCCATGACTTGCTCTGCTCTCAGAATCGTTGTACCGAATGCCATCAATTGAGCAACGGTCAATCCATCCCTGGCTCCTTCCATAATTTCGGATGTTAGCAGCGCTATGCTTTCGGGATAATTCAGTTTCAAGCCTCTGGCAAGTCTTCGGCGCGCTAGATCAGCAGCGACTGTAATGAGCAGCTTTTCTTTTTCTCTCTCCGTTAAATGCACATCTTCACCTCATTAAAATCCGAATAATGGTAATTCTTTATCTTTATTATATTCGTGTATTTCATGATTGTAAATCATTAATGTTAGATATCATGACATGTAGACAACAATTTCTGATGTCATCCTTCGTATTTTATGTGATTTTCACAAAGAAATAGCTGGTTTTTGTGCGTTGTTAACAAAAAACAATTAATGCGTGTCATCTATGTTGACACTAACTTGTTTTGCACTTTATCATAAGCCTTGTAATCCAAATCTTGTAAGCAAAGGGAGTGGGACGTGAATGAGAGAGATAAGAAACAAAGGTAAGCTCACAGTCGCTTTGAGTATGGCTTTGATGATGGTCATGGCTGGCTGTGCAAAATCAGAGCCAACTACATCCACGACAACTACACCTATGGCGACCAAAGCCGCTGAAGCTAAGGCGGAGACGAAGGATGAAACTGTACCTGTTGGGATTCTTCACTCACTCACAGGCACCATGTCCATTAGTGAAGTATCTGTAAGAGATGCTGAGCTTATGGCGATTGACGAAATTAATGCAGCTGGGGGACTCTTAGGTAAAAAAATCAAGCCCGTGATTGAAGACGGGGCATCCGATTGGCCGACCTTTGCAGAGAAAACTAAGAAGTTACTGCAAAAAGACAGCGTTGTAACGATCTTTGGCTGCTGGACATCTGCCAGCCGCAAAGCGGTGCTTCCGGTCGTCGAACAAAACAAAGGTTTACTGTGGTATCCGGTACAGTATGAAGGCGTGGAATCATCACCTAATATTTTCTACATAGGAGCGACAACGAACCAACAAATTATCCCTGCGGTGACTTGGCTGCTGCAAAACAAAGGCAAGAAATTCTACCTTCTCGGCTCCGATTATGTCTTCCCAAGAACAGCCAACAAAATTATTAAAGAACAGTTGAAAGCTGATGGCGGAACACTTGTTGCCGAAGAATACACACCACTTGGACACACCGACTACAATACAATCATTAGTAAAATCAAAAAGGAGAAACCGGATGTCATTTTCAATACGCTGAACGGCGACAGTAACGTAGCCTTCTTCAAGCAATTGAAAGATGCAGGCATTTCATCCAAAGATCTAACAACAATGTCCGTAAGTATCGCTGAGGAAGAGGTTCGCGGTATTGGAGCTTCTGTCCTAGAAGGACACTACACAGCTTGGAACTACTACCAAACAACGGATGTTCCTGAGAACAAAAAATTCGTGGAAGCTTACAAAGCCAAATATGGGAAAGACCGCGTTACGGACGACCCGATTGAAGCTGGTTACACGGCCGTTTACTTATGGGCTGCAGCTGTTAAGAAAGCAGGATCCTTTGAGGTTGACAAAGTGAAAGCTGCTGCCAAAGGGATCGAGTTTGACGCACCTGAAGGTAAAGTGGTTATTGATGGAGAGAACCAACATATTTCCAAAACGGCACGTATCGGTCAAATTACGGCTGATGGCCAAATCAAAGAAATATGGAACTCCGGCCAACCTCTCAAACCAGATCCTTTCCTCAAAACATACCCTTGGGGCGGCGAAGTAACGAAAAAATAAAGTTAATTATTGGAGCCAGGATTGCCTAACGGCAGTCCTGGATTTCACCATTTTGGGGTTTACTGGGAGGGAATGCCATGAGTCTGCTGCTTCTTCAATTATTTAACGGTCTAAGCCTCAGCTCCATTCTGCTGCTGATCGCCATCGGTCTTGCGATTACATTTGGCTTGATGAATGTTATGAATATGGCCCATGGCGAATTCATCATGATTGGCGCCTATATGGCTTATCTAGTCCAGCAGTGGTTTCAGAAGTTTCTACCTGCCTCCGCTTTCGGATGGTATTTCATCGTGTCGTTAGGTGTTGCCTTTGCAGTTGCCTTCTTCGTTGGCTGGCTGCTCGAAGTGTTTCTCATTCGATTCATGTACGGCAGACCGCTAGACAGCCTGCTTGCTACATGGGGAGTGAGCCTTGCCTTGCAGCAGCTTGCACGCACCATCTTTGGTGCTCCTAATGTGGCTGTTAAAGCACCCGAATGGTTGGAAGGCGGACTTCATCTATCAGCCGACCTCATTCTCCCTTACAAGCGCCTCTTTATTATTGCTCTGGTTGCGCTGTGTATCTTGGTCATTTATATGTATCTGTATCACTCTGCCGGAGGAAGACGAATGAGAGCTGTTATGCAGAATCGTGAAATGGCTGCTTGTCTCGGCATTTCCACACGCAGAGTAGATGCTCAATCCTTCGCTTTTGGCTCCGCAATGGCAGGTATTGCCGGATGCGCCTTAACGCTGCTAGGGCCTATTGGACCAACTATAGGCACTTACTATATTGTGGATGCGTTCATGGTTGTTGTACTTGGTGGAATTGGCAAGCTGATTGGCACCGTAGCAGGAGCATTAGGCATTGGGGTTTTCAATACAGCTTTGGAATACACAACAAGTGCTACACTCGGTAAAGTACTTGTTTTTACACTCATAATCGCCTTCTTGCAATGGAAACCGATGGGACTTGTGACGATCCGTTCAAGATCCTTAGATTGAAGAAAGGATGTGGCATCTTCCATGCTCTTAGCGGGACAATCCAAGCTTAAATTGATCGTTTATGCCATTTTTTTGATCGCTATCGCTCTGGCACCTCTGTTCATGTCAGACTTCCGACTTTCCCTTCTTGGCAAGTTTCTCGCTTATGCCATCATTGCCATGGGAATTGATCTAATTTGGGGCTATACCGGGATTCTTAGCCTAGGCCATGGCGTCTACTTTGGACTTGGGGCTTATTGCATGGCCATGCATCTTAAGCTCGCCGCGTCGCCAGACCAACTGCCCGATTTCATGTCATGGAGCGGCGTTGAAAGCCTCCCCTGGTTCTGGGTTCCTTTCCACAATGCAGGCGCTGCATTCCTTCTTGCACTTATCGTTCCAATGATCGTCGCGTTCATTTTGGGATATTTTACATTCCGCAACCGCATTAAAGGTGCTTTTTTCTCCATATTGTCTCAGGCGCTGGTCATTATTACCGTCACTTTATTCGTTGGTCAACAAGGCTATACAGGTGGAACTAACGGGTTAACCAATTTCACCACCTTTCTTGGCTTAAACCTGCAATCACAATCAACGAAATTATTATTTTTCTATCTCACCTTAGCTGTTGTTGTTGTCGTACTTATTCTATGTAGTCTGCTCGTCACCAGTCGGATGGGGAACATTCTTACAGCCATTCGTGATGGGGAAAATCGGGTTCGCTTTATTGGCTACAATCCAGTCACTTTTAAAGTATTCATTTACTGCGCTTCAGCAGGATTAGCCGGACTTGCCGGTGTGCTCTTCGTCCTTCAGGAAGGCATTATCTCACCTGCACAAATGGGCATCGTCCCTTCTATCGAGATGGTTCTTTGGGTAGCTATTGGAGGGCGCGCAACAATCGGAGGCGCCGTTCTTGGAGCGTTAATCACCAACGCTGCCAAAACAACGTTTAGCGAAGCTTACCCGGCTTGGTGGCCTATCATGCTCGGAGCCATGTTCATTATTGTTGTACTGCTGCTGCCCAAAGGTATCGTCGGTACGATTACACACTACACCTCCAATTGGAAAAAACCCGTGCTTCCAAAGCCGATTTCTTCATCGCAAGAAGCAAGCTGACCATAAACCCAATCCTTAATGTTATGAAATTTGAAGGAGGAACATCCCAATGCTAGGACAATTAGCGAAACAACAGCCTGTAGCCGGCGAGAACATCCTTAGCGTTAAAGGGCTTGAAGTGAACTTTGACGGATTCAAAGCCTTGCGTAACCTGGATCTATCCTTGCAATATGGAGAGCTTCGGTTTCTCATCGGGCCGAACGGAGCAGGGAAAACAACGCTCTTGGATGTCATTTGCGGGAAAGTGAAACCTTCACAAGGTCACGTGTATTTCAAAGAATTAATTGATCTCTCCAAGCACCAAGAACACCAAATTGCCGAGCTTGGCATTGGACGTAAATTCCAAGCACCTTCCGTCTTTTCAACATTAACCGTTTTTGAAAATTTGGCTCTTTCTATGAAACAGCAGCGCGGCCTCCTCAGCGCACTATGGACCAAGACGACAAGTGAACAACGAGACCGCTTGCATCTCCGACTCGAGATGATTGGCCTGCAAAGCAAAGTCAAAGAACGCGCAGGGTCACTCTCTCACGGCGAGAAGCAGTGGCTTGAAATCGGGATGCTGCTCATGCAGGAACCCGATCTGCTGCTGCTGGATGAGCCTGCCGCCGGCATGACAGATAGCGAAACCGAGAAAACAGGCGAGCTGCTGCACGAAATTGCGTCTAATCAGACGATCATCGTAGTTGAACATGATATGGAATTTGTTCGTAAGTTCGCTAGAACAGTCACGGTACTTCATGAAGGAACCGTGCTTCGGGAAGGCACCATGCAGGATATTCAGAATGATGAAAAAGTTGCTGAAGTTTATCTCGGAAGGAGAGTGGAGCGAGGTGCTTAACCTTCAGAAGATAGAAGCCGGTTACGGTGAGAGTATGGTTGTTCGCCATGTCAATCTTCAGGTGAAACCTGGCCAAATCGTTTGTCTAATGGGCCGCAACGGTGTTGGGAAATCCACACTCATGAGGAGCATAATGGGACTCATTCAGCCGAAGTCCGGCACGATCCACTATAACGAACGGAATATAACGTCCTTCCCGCCGGATCGACGAGCCAAATTAGGGATCGGCTACGTGCCGCAAGGCCGTGAGATTTTCCCGCAGCTTACTGTCGAGGAAAACCTGCTGCTTGGCCTTGAAGCTGCAATAGATGGAAGAAAGAAGCTCCCTGATTCTCTCTTTGACACCTTCCCCGTGCTTCGTCAAATGCTTCACCGCAAAGGAGGCGACCTCAGCGGCGGGCAGCAGCAGCAATTAGCGATAGCCCGTGCCCTTGCCCCTGGCCCTAAGCTGCTGCTGCTGGATGAGCCGATGGAGGGTATCCAGCCTTCTATCGTCATGGAGATTGAAGCCATCATTGAATCAATCAAACGCAGTCGAGAAATTGCCGTATTGCTGGTCGAACAAAGCTTAGAGTTCGCTACAAGCATCGCCGATTACTATTACGTATTGGACCGAGGGACAATAGCCGCCGAAGGCCATGCCGAGCATTTGAGCGAAGATCAAGTCCGAAAGCATTTAACGGTATGATTATGATTTCACGGACCCGCTTTATAAAAGGAAGCTGGATGACTTGACCTATGCAACTAGGCGTCAAGTACCGTCCAGCTTCTTTTTTTTCATACGAAGGAACTAATTATAAAGTTAAACTGGACGTCACAAAATGTATAATGATAACATGCATATATAGGATCGAATGTTGCGGCCGGCATATCTAGCACCGAACCTTTTGAAGGAAAAGGAGGGGGAACGTTTATGTCTAAGATTTTAATTATTGAAGATGATTTAAGCATTGGTGAGATGATGTCGATTTATTTGTACGAAGAAGGCTATCAAGTTATGCGTGCGGAAACTGGACGTCAAGGCGAAGTGCTATTCCGAGATTTCGAACCTGATGTCATCGTGCTTGATATTATGCTGCCTGATGTTGACGGGATTCAGCTATGCACAGACTTCCGCAATTCGTCAACCATCCCCATTCTTATGATATCCGCCAAAAATGAGGTCTCCGATCGCGTCAAAGGCCTGCAGACTGGTGCTGATGATTACCTATGTAAACCATTCTCCATGAGGGAACTGTCAGCAAGAATACAAGCTTTACTGCGACGTTCACATGCCTTTCCTCCGCCAGTTCCATCTACCGATACGTCCGAGCAAGTCGTTCATCTGGACCTAGAGAAGCGCTACCTTATTGTACATAGCAAAATAATAGAGACCACTTTCTCTGAATTTGAAATTATGAAACTTTTTTGGCAAAATCAAGGACGAGTATACAGCCGGGAGGAACTTCTAAACCGGGTCCGTGGTTTCGATTCCTATGTAACCGAACGTGCAATCGATGTACATATCGCAAACCTTCGCAAAAAAATAGAAGTTGATCCCAAAGAACCGAAATATATTAAGACGGTTTGGGGTGTCGGTTATAAATTTCTACTCACGTGAGCTCCCAATGGGGCTTTTTTTTGTTTGGGATAATTCAGCAAAACCAGTCACCAAATGGGCTGATGCACAATATGATGATTATGGAAAATGACACGTACTTAGACTCTGCTTTGCATTACAATTATGAAGAAAGCTTTCCAAAGGAAAGCTCAAGGAGGAAATACCAACATGTTGAACAGCCCTTACAGAATCGGTAACCTAGGAAACCCAGGCATGACCCCGCAAGTCCCTTACGGATCTCCGTATCCGGCTTATCCCGTTCCACCAATGAGTACTAATAAACCTATGCCTATGCCTGTGCCTATGCCAAGTGGAACTCAATTTCCACCTGCTGGCGGTCCGCAAACCGGTGTAAATGTACCTGGTCAACTCCCCATGGAACAATCCTATATCGAAAATATTCTCCGTTTAAACCTCGGTAAGATAGCAACGATCTACATGACATACGAAAATAATTCGCAATGGAATGCCAAAATTTTCAAAGGCAAACTGGAGGCAGCAGGACGCGATCATATCATCATCAGCGATCCAGCTACCGGCATGCGTTTCTTATTGCTCATGGTCAATCTAGATTACATTACCTTCGACGAGGAACTCAATTACATGTATCCATACACAGGTGGAGTTGGCCCGCAGAGATAATGGTTAGATCACATAGTAAGCCGCTTGCTCTTTTCGTTAGAGCAGCGGCTTTTTTGTCATGAAGAAGTCACTTCCGTGAAATGCCACATATGCAGTTTGCGCAGGCCGCCTTCAATCCACTCTTCCCATTCGGCTTGATAGGAATCATTTTCGATTCCGTGCAAACGTCCTCGTTTCAAAGAGAGATACTCTTCATAAGTAACTTCCTTCCAAATTTCCACAAAAAGTCCTTCCTGATCCGTTCCCTCCAGCAGTTCAAATCGCCCTTCCCGCCGCTGCCATTCCTGCATATAGATGAGAAAAGACTCCCGAAAAGCGGGTTTTATGGCATACTCTACAAAAACTTTGGACATTTTTAGATCTCCCTCTGATTTATTTTTTGCTCCAAAATGGTAAACTAATAAAAAGACGGAAAAATGACCATGCTTACAAGGAGAAATGATTCCGTCGACTTATAAGACGAGCGCGTTTATCAAGGTTGATGCGAAGCAAAAGTATAAAACTTATACTTTCTTATCAACTGAATTAAGTTTTCCTACGGAAAACTCAGCCCATGCTTACGAAGAAAATTTTCCATACGGAAAATTCTTAGGAGGAAACCCATTTGGACACAGGTACTCATCTCGTAATTGGTTTAGGGTTAGCGGGACTGTCACAAATTGACCCTAGCGTTTCTGCGGACACAGCGGCAACCACTGCGGTCTTCATCGGAACGGTTATTGGCTCACAGATTCCGGATGTGGACGGGCTGCTTCGTTTTAAAGGGAACGCCGCTTACATTCGTAATCATCGTGGTCGCTCTCACTCTTTGCCGGCACTACTTTTATGGACGCTGCTGATCACTGGAGCTCTTGCTCTTTTCTTCCATGGAATCCCCCTGCTGCACCTTGGTATGTGGGTAGGAATCGCCGTTTGTTTTCACGTCTTTACAGATTGTTTCAACACATATGGTACACAAGCGTTTCGGCCATTCTCTGAAAAGTGGGTGTCATGGAACATTATACACATCTTTGATCCCTTTATCTTTTCAAGCCATATCGCAGCTATCTTCATGTGGTCTTTCCATGTCGCTAGCCCAAAGCTGGTATTCCCGACTTTGTACGGGGTTATCGCCCTATATTACATCTGGCGCTCACTCGACCATTATATCTTAGAAAAAGGGCTTTATCGCAAAGACCCCACCTATATGCCTGGGGATAAATACACACTTATTGTAACATTCAGCCTCTACGTATGGAACGTAGTGAAACGCAGAACAGACGGCACCTTCCAGTTGGGTGAAATGAAGAATTCAAAGCTCAGGTGGATTGACACCGTCAAATGTGAAGACCATCCAGCTATCGAGGCGTCTAAGAGTCACGAAGACATCCAAGCCTTACTCTACTTCTCCTCCTTCACTTGTGCGGAAGTAAAAGAACACCGCTTCGGATATGAAGTAAGATGGGCTGATGTGCGTTATCGCCACCGCAAGCAGTATCCTTTCGTAGGTGTTATCCGGATGGATCACAATTTCCAAACACTCGATTCTTATGTGGGCTGGGTAAGTGACACTAGGCTGGAAAAAAAGCTAAAAGTGGATCTTTATTAGAAAAGAGGCGCGTTAACCAAACGCGTCTTTTTTACGTTTAAAAAAGTCATCAAGGATAAACGACTCCGTCGTCCTTCAGGGACGAGCGCGTTTGTCAAGGTAGATGCGAAGCAAAAGTATAAAACTTATACTTTCTACACAAAAAGCCCAAAGGGTTTTTAGGCCCCTGGGCTTTATTGTTACGTAATTGGGAAAGCTATTGCCGAAGTCAGGGCTAACTAGCTGCGGAAGCCAGATTGTCCTGCTAGCGTTTGCTCAGCGATTTGTACCAAACGGCGAGTAATGTTACCACCGATTGCACCAGCATCGCGAGTAGCCATATAACCCATGTAACCATCTTGAGGAATTTGGATGCCCAGTTCTTGAGCTACCTCATATTTCAATTGATCTAAAGCTTGGTTGGCTTGTGGAACTACCAATGTGTTACTGCTACGATTTTGTGCCATAAGGATTCAGACTCCTTTCAGTCAGCTATAATCTTTGATGTATTTGCAAGCTTGCAAAGATAGTATGTGGAGGAAATGAATTTATATGCACAGCGATCAAAAAAGTTTAAAATAAGAAGACACTGTTCAATCTTCTAGAAAGTAGGCCACATTCATGAGCAAACCACTCGCTCTTCTTTTCGCTGTTGTTGGCACCCTGCTGCTCGCCTCCATCAGTTTATTCATTGCCCTCAGGCAGCCTTGGATGATCCTTGCCTGTTCCATCATCTCCTTAGGCTTTATCGGATATGGATTTGCGGTTAAAGCGAAGATTCGCAAGAAGAATACGCGGTCTTAACGAAGGAAGCAGCACGATTAAGAGAAAGAGCCCAATCAGCTATACTAGCTGTTTGAGCTCTTTTTGCTTTTTAGATAACGACGAAGCCCATCCGCTTCTTCACTTCGAGCAGGGTTTGATCAGCTACCTCAGCAGCTTCCTGCGCACCTTTTTTCAAAATATCGAAAATTTCGCCTGATTTGCGAATTTCACTATAACGTTGTTGGATCGGCTCGAGAACAGCAACGAGGTGCTCAGCTAGATCCTTTTTGAAAGGTCCATAGCCTTGCCCATCGTATTTGGCTTCAATCTCAACTAAACTCATCTCTGCAAAGTGTGAGTAGATCGACATTAAATTACTAACCTCCGGCTTGTTCTGAGGATCATACTTTACCTCACGGCCAGAATCTGTGACTGCTCGACTAAGCTTCTTACGGATGACATCGGGCTCATCCAGCATGGCAATGTAACTGCCGGCATTCGGATTGCTTTTACTCATCTTTTTGGATGCATCATCCAAAGACATAATTCTCGCACCGATCTCTGGCATATAAGGCTGCGGCATGACAAACATTTCACCAAACCGGTTATTAAAGCGGTTCGCCAAGTCGCGCGTCAACTCCAGATGCTGCTTCTGATCATCTCCGACTGGAATAAGGTCCGCATTGTATAAAAGGATGTCTGCTGCCATCAGAGATGGATACGTAAATAGGCCGGCACCGACGGAATCCTTGCCTTCGGATTTGTCCTTGAACTGTGTCATACGCTCCAGCTCTCCCATGTGTGTCAGCGTCGTCATGATCCAGCCGAGCTCCGCGTGCGCATGAACATGGGATTGCAGGAAAATGGATGCTTTACTAGGATCTAGTCCCGCAGCAATATAAAGCGAGGCTATAGACTCTGTTTGCTCCTTCAAAGCTGCCGGATCCTGAGGAACCGTGATAGCGTGCATATCGACAACCATAAAATAACAGCGATGCAAATGCTGCAGCTTCACATAATTGCGAAGTGCGCCAATATAGTTGCCAATCGTCAGCTGTCCGCTGGACTGCATACCGGATAATACTCGTTTCATTGGATAATCCCTCCAGAATTCTTAATTTCTTATCGTCTAAAAAAACAACAAAAAGGCCTCTCCCCGCAAGGGACGAGAGACCGTGGTACCACCCTAATTTGTCCGTGAACAATTGTTCAATAAGACCTTCAGGCTCTGATAACGGGGAGCTGCCGTTCGGCATACTTGGACAGATGAGGATGTTCTCCGGCCTAGGTTCCGGCAACCTGCATACTGTGTTCAGCCTCATGCTCAAGGATCCATTCGGTTTGCTTGTTTCACCGGTTCACACCAACCACCGGCTCTCTGAGAAACAGATGACAAACTTACTTGTTCCTATCATCGCGAATTGATTTTATATAATTATACACCCTTACAATCCATTGTCAATCAAGGACATTGTCCTATCTGAACCTGCATGTACATAGGATAGATCATACTAGCCTTTCTATGGATAAAAAACTCCGCGTCCTTCGAGGACGCATCAACGGACAAAGGGGTGTCAACGAATTGCCAACGACTCTATACCGCTGGAGCCTTCCGATCTCCACCGTGATTTGTGCGTTTCTCCTCATCTTAATCGTGACAACGAGAGAGCTTCCTCCTATGGGTTTGGTGATTTATGAAACCAAGCACGTCTTTTCAGCCTTCATGGGTATCTTTCTCGACGCTTTGCCTTTTATGTTACTGGGCGTCCTTCTATCTACAGTTGTTGAAAACTTCATTCCTGAAGCGTTCATCAGACGCATGACGCCGCGGCACCCGCTAGGAGGCATCTTATTTGCCTGCGTTCTTGGCATCATGTTCCCGCTCTGTGAATGCGGAATGATTCCTTTCGTTCGTCGGCTCATGCGGAAAGGAATGCCTGTATACATAGCCGTTATCTTCATTCTAGTCGGTCCAATTCTGAATCCCATCGTCTTCGCTTCGACGTTCATGGCTTTCCGTGGCGAGCCATCGATGGCCTATTCGCGAATGGGACTTACATTTGGCGTTGCCCTCATCGTAGGTCTGCTGCTGACACGTTTCCTGAAAGGCAGTCCTTTGCGTCATCCTATCGAAAATGAGACAAACACGCACCACCACGATCACAACCACCACAAGAATGGGGGTTCCGGCCCTGGACATCGTGCCGAACACCTTCATGCTGACGAGCACGGCCGTGACCGTGATCATCAACATGGCCACAGCAACATCCATGACCATGATCATCAACATGGCCACAGCAACATCCATAACCATAACCATAACCATGATCATGTACATGAACACGATGATCACCACGGCCACAACCACTCCCATGGTGATGGTCGCATGATGATTATGTTCAGCCACGGTACGACGGAGCTGTTCGAAATGAGCAAATACTTAATGCTGGGCGCTTTCCTGACCGCTCTTATCCAAACATTCGTCTCCCAAGACAGCTTATCTGCGATCGGTCAGGGACCTTTCATTTCACATGTGTTCATGATGGGCTTTGCCTACCTGCTCTCCCTGTGCTCCACAACAGATGCTTTCGTGGCGGCCTCCTTCGCCAATTCCTTCTCTCCAGGATCCTTACTGGCTTTCCTTGTGTTCGGCCCGATGATCGACGTCAAAAGTACACTGATGATGCTCTCCATCTTTAAAGCCCGCTTCGTGCTGACTCTCTCTATCGTCGTCGCTGTTACGGTACTGGCGGGTTCGTTGCTAATCATGCATTTCTTTATAGCTTAAAAGGAGATTTTGGAACCCATCGATTGGAGAAAATTATGGTTTGATGTAAAAAGTGCAGCTAATTCCTGTCAAATTGACGATTTCAGGTAAGATCATGTAAAAAGTGCAGTTAAATCTTCCAACACTTGCCGTTTTGAGCAAAATCATAAAAATTTGATGTATGAAATGCATCTCTTCTACTCAAAATGGGATGCAAAACATAATTTGCTGCACATTTTGCACTTGCTACTTTGCGTATTGGTCGTACACAAAAATTGAGCAAACAACAGCAATTTTCCCCAAACAAAAAAAGAGTCTCGCCACTTATGGCAAGACTCCTTTTTCATATAAATTAAAATTTCAGAATGGCGCCTGCGCTAGCATTTGTCACCATTTTCGTATAACGCGCCAAATATCCGGTTTGGATTTTCGGTTGGAACTCTGTCCAACTCTCGTGGCGTTTCGCGAATTCTTCATCGCTGATTTGCAGTTCGATTTTGCGGCCGTCCATGTCCACATCAATGATGTCGCCATCTTGTACGAAAGCAAGAGGTCCGCCCTCAGCCGCTTCCGGCGAGATATGACCGATCGAAATTCCGCGGGATGCGCCGGAGAAACGTCCGTCCGTAATTAACGCAACCTTCGCGCCAAGACCCATACCTACAATTTGGGAAGTAGGAGCTAGCATTTCTGGCATACCAGGTCCACCCTTCGGACCTTCATATCGGATGACCACAACGTGGCCTTCTTTCACTTGGCCATTGGCAATGCCGTATAGAGCTTCATCTTGCGAGTTGAAGCAAATAGCTGGACCAACGTGACGTCCGCCAACGGATTTATCAACAGCGCCAACTTTAACGATACTGCCTTCAGGAGCGAGGTTACCAAACAGAACAGCAAGTCCGCCTCTTTCACTATGCGGGTTGCTAAGCGGTCGGATCACGTCTGTGTTTTGGATTTCGCGGCCAGCTACATTCTCGCGAAGCGTCTGCGCTGTTACGGAAAGACAGTCACCGTTGAAAGCGCCCGGTTTTTTGAGCAGCTCATTAATTACCGCGCTCACACCGCCTGCCAAGTGCACATCTTCAATATGGTAATCGGAAGCCGGAGCGATTTTAGCTAGGTGAGGTACGCGTTCTGCCACTTCATTAATACGGTAAATCGGATAGTGTATACCAGCTTCGTGCGCAATAGCAAGTGTGTGAAGAACTGTGTTCGTGGAACCACCCATTGCCATGTCGAGAGCAAATGCGTTATCGATCGCTTCGATCGTAACGATATCACGAGGCTTGATGTCTTTTTCAATCAGGACCATCAGTTGTTTCGCACAATCTTTCACGAATTGCTTACGCTCTTCCGCAACAGCCAGAATTGTCCCGTTACCCGGCATAGCCAGGCCAAGGCCTTCAGCCAAACAGTTCATGGAGTTCGCTGTAAACATACCGGAACAAGATCCGCATGTCGGACAACCGTATTGCTCTAACTCTTCTAAGCCAGCTTCATCTAATTTACCAGCTTGGAAAGCACCTACGCCTTCGAATACGGAGGAAAGGGAAATCGATTTACCGTTTTTATCTTTACCGGCTTTCATCGGACCGCCGCTTACTAACATCGTTGGGATGTTAACGCGGAGGGCCCCCATGATCATTCCAGGTGTAATTTTATCACAGTTAGGAATACAGACCATTCCGTCGAACCAGTGTGCATTAACAACCGTTTCCAAGGAATCCGCAATAATCTCACGGCTTGGCAAGGAATAACGCATACCAATATGCCCCATCGCAATACCATCGTCAACACCAATGGTGTTGAATTCGAAAGGAACACCGCCAGCTTCGCGAATCGCTTCCTTCACGAGCTTACCAAATTCTTGCAAGTGAACGTGTCCAGGAATAATGTCTATATAAGAGTTACAAACCGCAATAAACGGCTTGCCGAAATCTTCTTCTTTAACGCCGGCTGCACGCAGCAAGCTGCGGTGTGGAGCGCGGTCGAATCCTTTTTTAATCATGTCACTGCGCTGTTTCGGATGTGCCATTCTATATTCCTCCTAGATTTCATTTCATATATGAAAATAATGAATCTATCATACCACACTTCTCGTAAAATTTCTTTCTTTAGTGTGATAACGCGTCAATGTAATACCAATACTTACCTCTTTAGGCTTTACGTCGATTCAAATGAACGAAAGTAATGGCCAAAGCCAGCACTAACACTCCGCCTTTGACAATATCAAATCCGAAATAAGGCACATTCACTCATTTCCGCCCAAAATCAGCCTTGATTTCTCCCCATTTCCGCGTATCCCACTTTACAATTTTATTGGTATACGTGTTCGTTTTGAGCCATTTCAACGCCCGATCCACTAATGTCCAAATTTCTTCTGTGGAAGCATCCCTAACCAGATTCGTGGAAACCTCCTTTTTACGTATCCAGCTCAAAGCTGTGACCGAATCCGTATAAATGGTTTTGTTACTGCCTTGCTTCTGCAAATAAGCGAGCCCGTGAACGATAGCAAGAAACTCACCTAAATTATTCGTTCCTTTGGAGATTGGACCTTGATAGAAAATAATCTCGCCAGTCTTCGTGTCGACACCCTTATATTCAACAATTCCTGGATTCCCGGAACAGCCAACATCGACAGAGATACTGTTATAGTCGACTTCTGGAGCTGTCTCAGGGGTAGCAGACTTCCCCTTAGAAGTCGCGGATGTCCCCCCATTTCCAGAGAAATTCAGCGACTTCTGCCACCCCTTCTCTAGGGCCTGACGTGCTTCCAGCTCTGATTCATACGATTTAAATCTAGCTTGCGGATAACCTTTGGTCTGCGCCTGACAATCTGCCCACGTCCGGTAGATTCCCGGTTGATGTCCCACCCAAACAACATAATATTTCACTGCTGCCATCTTATTCACTCCGTAATTGTTGATGTATTTGATGTACAAGATCTTCGACAACTTTTACTGTATCACCGAAATAAGGCCGATAGTCCAAATCTTTAATAAATGCAAGATAAGTCTCCCCTACCGCCAAAACCTTCTTGCTGTACTCCAAGCTTGGAATCACATGCGTTTCAAGCTCGCGGTACGTTCCATTAGAACGCTCCTCAACGGATGCGAGTTCCACTTGTTCATCCGCCAAATGACGGACAACGAACGAAAAACCTCTGCATTCCGGATCTCCGCAGCCGCATACAAAGAACGGCATTCGCTCCCATTGATCTGCTGGCGCAAAACGATTCGGTGCCGTATCATGCAGGGCACTGTACAGGAACGCTGGTAGCCCCACATCTACACACAGTGGCTCTTCAATAATGATACTATCGTCCACCGCCATGAGGACATCTGCCTGAATAATTTGTAAATCCTTATCTAGGGACCAGCCCTTTATGGATATATCCAACATAACTCCTGCCTCCGCTCCCATTTATTCGGTTTTCTCATTATAGCAAAGACTGTGAGTTCCTGCTTTTAAGGTTTTTTATTTTGGCGATAATTTCCAGTTCGAAAGATGAGTATAATTCCTAAAGAAGATTATACTACCATTACTGGAGGTGATATCAGATGGCATCAGGACAATCTCGTAGCAGCAACCAACTCGTTGTTCCACAAGCTAACCAAGCACTAGACCAATTGAAATTTGAAGTTGCTCAAGAATTGGGCATCCAAATTCCTCAAGACGGATACTACGGCTACATGGCTTCTCGTGATACAGGAGCAATCGGTGGTAACATCACTCGTCGTCTCGTGCAAATTGCTGAACAGCAACTTGCTGGCGGCGCAGCCGGTAAATTCAGCAGATAACAGTTTCCCCTATACTTACGTTTAAAAAAGGGCCTCTTTAAAGTAGTTATCTACTTGAAGATGCCTTTTATTTTTATGCTAATGGATGAGTATAAACAGCATAACCCGCAACTGGTATCACCAGATTTTCGCGGAACGTAGAAGCCTTATTTTGCTCAAAACCGTGTATTTCACGTTTTCGCGGAACGAGGAGCCTCTATTTCCCGCTTTCGAGGTGTAAAAACCGGAAAAACACCAAAATAACGCTCCCACGTTCCGCGTATTAGTCCGGCATCGGCATAATCACCGAAATAGCGGCTGCTCGTTCCCTATGATCCGCAGTTTAGCAGCTTATATGTCCGAAATCACTCCACAGAGTTGGATTTGACCAGCTGTTTATCAGTATTTTGAACAGATTCCTATTTTCTATTTACCTGCCCTCGCACCAAACTTTTCACTATACCCTCCAATAACAGAGCACGTCACATGGTTTACAACAGATCAAACAATTAATGTTCACTCACCAGTGAACCTATTCTTGATTATCTACCTGTCCTCGCACTCAACGTTTATACGAAATAACAGCTTTAAGCGCCACTTCGGCGCTCTCAGCTCTATATCAAATGCTAATCTGAGGTATCCACGCGAATCTTGCAAAAAATGTCATATATGCTACATGCCTTTCTAGTTCTCCATTTCATCAAAAAACAGCTCCCCAAAAAAACATAAAGGACTGCTCATAATAAGCAGTCCCTTCATTTTAAGGCTTCACTTGATATAAATTATACAAATCATCCAGCATAATGTTAGCCGCTTTGACACCGCCGGCTGTATTCCAAGTCGCATCGTTCACTTTGATTAACTTATTTTCTTTAACCACTTTAAGATTTTTCCAGAGGGGGTCATTCATCC
Source organism: Paenibacillus sp. Soil787 (assembly GCF_001429545.1). GTDB lineage: Bacteria > Bacillota > Bacilli > Paenibacillales > NBRC-103111 > Paenibacillus_E. The sequence goes on along the minus strand of NZ_LMSP01000002.1, from coordinate 100,496 downwards.
ATTCCTGCTCTTGCTTGGTCCCCTTGCCATCACCGGTCTCATAGGTAAAATAAAACACTTTATCCGCAGCATCAAGCTCCGTTAGACGCTCCTTGGTAATGTCCTCGAATGATTTCTCATCACTCTTTGCATCTGAACGAACGATACCGATTTGTTTAAAAATAACACCCGAGAACATATTGCCGTAATAGTATCTGGTTTTGCCACCCATAAAACGGACAACAGCCACTTTCTCTTTCAGCTTATCGCCGGCTTTGCTTTTGAAATCCTCAATGCGTTTATCGAAAGCTGCGATGACTTTATCACCCTCGGCTTTTTTATTTAACGTATCGGCATATAAGCTGAAGTTATTTTTCCACTCACCGCGCAGTGTCTCCGAGTAGACCGTTGGAGCAATGGCTTTTAATTGATCGTAGACTTTCTCATGACGCATCTTATTGCCAATGATTAAATCGGGTTTAAGCGATGCGATCAACTCCAAATTCGGCTGTGATTCACCGCCGACTGTCGTCACACCCTGCATATCAGCTTTAATATGATCAAACCATGTTCCATAATAAGACTCAACCGCACCAACCGGTTTGATGCCTAACGCAAGAAGCGCTTCCGTTCCTTCATTGGTCAAAATGACAACACGCTTCGGGTTCGCCGGTACGGCCGTTTCTCCCATAGCATGTTTAATAGTTCGAGGGCTATCCGCCTTCGTTGATACTTGAGGTGCTGCAGATGCCGAAGGCTGTGAACTTGGCTTCTCTCCACAAGCTGTCAAAACAACAGATAAAACAAACATAATTGCAATAAGAGCCCAGGCTCTTCCTTGTTGACGATTTCTTTTTCCAAACATATAAATGAGTTCCCTCCAAGCAGTCAATTGATGATAACGATTATCATTACCTATCACATACTACTAAATATATCTCCTGGATGTCAATCTAAGTTGATAATGATTATCATATTCGTTGACTTCGCTAATCAGACTCATTAAAATAAATGAAGCAGCACTTAAGGAAGCAGGCACTCATTCATGAACAATTCAAGCTATTCAAGCAAAGAACGTCTCCACCATTTCTATAAAAGTTTTGGATTACTCGCAGCTTGCTGCATGCTGGCTGCAATGATGATCAGCAGCGTTATGTTCGGACTACATACGTATTCATGGGCTCAAATTACCTCCTCCTTTGCGCAAGCCGCCAATCCAACAAACGAGGCTATCATCATCCAAACTGTACGCATCCCAAGAGCCTTAATAGCCGCTCTTGTAGGAGGAAGCTTGGCTATTGCAGGCGCACTTATGCAAGCTATTACACGGAATCCACTGGCTTCTCCAAGTATGTTCGGCATTAATTCAGGCGCTGCCTTTGCCATCGTGTTATCCGTTGGATTTTTTAATGTTTCCAGCCTTACACAGTTTACTTGGATTGCATTTCTTGGTGCTGCATTCAGCTCTGCCCTTGTTTATGGACTCGGTTCCTTAGGCCGCGACGGCTTAACGCCAATGAAAATTACACTAGCAGGCTCAGCAATGACGGCATTTTTCGCTTCACTAACACAAGGCATTTTGCTTGGAAACGGTAAAGCCTTTGACCAGGTCTTATACTGGCTTGTCGGTTCTGTCGAAGGACGGACCATGGCCATGTTCCAATCTGTTTACCCTTATATACTAATCGCTTGGATTGGTGCTATCTTCTTATCGCCGCACGTCAACATATTATCTATGGGGGATGATGTAGCCAAAGGGCTTGGACAACGGACTGTATATGTGAAATTCATTGCCACAGTTGTGATTGTCATTCTTGCCGGAGGCTCTGTTGCTGTTGCGGGACCGATTGTTTTCGTAGGCATCATCATTCCGCATATCGTTCGCTTTCTTGTTGGAATCGATTATCGCTGGGTCATTCCGTATTGCGCGGTTCTAGGCGGCATTCTTTTAGTTGGAGCTGACATCATAGCTCGTTTCATTGTTATGCCTAAGGAAGTTCATGTCGGTGTAGCGACAGCCATTCTCGGAGTACCCTTCTTCATCTACATCGCTCGCAAAGGGGGGCTTCTGAAATGAGTCATTCCCATCGTTATTTGACCTTTCGAAACAAAGGCTTCTCATATCTGATCAGTAAGAAATCTCTGATTGTTTCACTTTTTCTGCTCCTTGCCGTCATCATCGTGATGACTCTGAGTACAGGAATAGGAAGTATCTATATCAAACCTGCTGAAGTTATTCGCGCTGTTTTTGGTTTCGGGACTGATCCAAACACGATGATCGTCAGGACTTTGCGTCTACCCAGAGTCATTGTTGCTGTCTTGATTGGTGCATCGCTTGGTGTAGCAGGAGCTATCCTGCAAGGCATTGTACGAAATCCATTAACCTCACCGGATACGATTGGCACAACAGGCGGGGCTACGCTTGGAGCTGTTTCTTTTTTCTTTTTTTTCTCAGATAAAATCAGTATTCACTGGCTGCCAGTTGCCGCTATTATTGGCGCTTTCGCCGCAACATTACTGGTCTATTCACTCTCATGGAAAAATGGGATCACACCTCTGCGGCTTGTCCTGATTGGGACGGGACTTACAGCTGCGATGAGTGCTCTCTCCTATCTCATGCTGCTTTCCGGACCGATTATTCTGGCCAATCAATCTCTGACCTTTATGACAGGCAGTATTTACGGAGTTTCCTGGAAAAAAGCGGTTTACCCGCTCTTACCATGGGTCTCGCTGTTAATTCCTATCATTTTCTTGTATGCACGGCACATTACGATTCAGTCGTTGGGTGAAGATATAGCCCGTAGTGTTGGGAGCAACGTTGGGCGTCAACGCTTCTTATTGATCATCCTTAGCGTTGCGCTATCTGGAGCTGCTGTTGCTTTCGGAGGTGCGATCAATTTCATTGGTCTCATGGCTCCGCACATTTCCCGTAAATTCGTAGGTCCAAGCTTCGGCGCGCTTATCCCTGTGTCCGCTTTGACTGGTTCCCTGCTTTTGCTGTTAGCTGATCTAGCAGGACGCTTCTTATTCAAACCGCTCGATATTCCAGCAGGTGTTTTCACAGCAGCTATCGGAGCCCCTATCTTCATCTATGTGCTATATCGCAGTAGAAATCGCGGTTAACAACAGCGGTTTTACTTAAAGGAGAACAGACCTATGCCCACTCTGGAAAAAGCACTGGAAGCACAATCCCTTCAATTAACATATGGAGAGACGACCATCTTCCACAGCTTGAATTTACAAATACCTAAAGGCAAAATCACCGTATTTATTGGCAGCAATGGTTGTGGGAAATCAACACTTCTGCGCTCCCTTGCTAGACTGCTGAAACCGAAATCGGGCGCAATCCTACTGGATAGCACGGAAATCGCCAAGCTCTCAACCAAAGAGGTAGCACGGAAAATGGCCATCCTCCCACAAGGACCTTCCGTGCCCGAAGGGCTTACCGTACGACAGCTCGTGAAGCAAGGACGCTACCCTTATCAAAGTTGGCTGCAGCAGTGGTCATCGGAAGATGAGAGCAAAGTGATGCAGGCCCTCGAGCTTACAAATATGCTCACATACGCAGACCGCAGTGTGGATTCCTTATCTGGCGGGCAGCGCCAAAGAGCATGGATCGCCATGACACTGGCGCAGGACACACCTACACTGCTTTTGGATGAGCCTACGACCTATCTGGACTTAACCCATCAGATTGAAGTTCTGGACTTACTCTTCGAGCTGAATGAGAACGAACAACGCACGATCGTGATGGTGCTGCATGACATCAATTTGGCCTGCCGTTATGCCCATCACATCGTTGCCATTAAGGATAGTTCGGTTTATGCGGAAGGCAAGCCGGAAGACATTGTGAACGAGCAGCTGCTTCTAGATGTGTTCGATATGAAATGCAACGTTGCGCCTGATCCTATCTTCCGTACACCCATGTGTATCCCTTATGGAAAAGGCCGTGTTCTTCCCCATAAATAATGACAACCCCGTTCATCTACGTGACCGGGGTTGTTTGTTATAAAAGGGATGAGCGCTAAATCGTTCTTGCAAAACTCGCCATATTGTAATTACTCTCGAACATAATACTTGCAGACACCATGTTTTGCCTAATGGTGAAATCGAACAATATTTCACCATGCGTCCAGCTTTTCTTCCGTTTCAAAGATTCAATAGCCATCTGCCGAAAGGATTGATATTGCTGCTCCGTCAAACCTTTGGTCGTGGTTGCAGGCAATACGCCGTCCTTACTTTCAAACGGAAGGTGCTTAATACCGAATTTACCAATTTCGTTGTTACGAATGTGAACAAACACAGTACCTGAATTCACATGGGATAATTCTTCTTTGATCTTTCTAAACACCAAATCGATTTGTCTAGCGAGTGGTATTTGATCCAAATTCATTATTTCCCTCCTTAAGTTTTATTTTTTTACTTATTATGTAATTTATGCGACTGTAGACCTATTATACTCACACCATATACATAATTCAACAGTTTATTTACATTATTCACACAATTCTTACTATTTTTTATGGAATGTTTATATTAACCCCATTTCAGTTGTAAGAAACGAACGATATTTGTCGAAATGATGTAGAATATTTCCAGATTGAATGTTATAATTTGCAAGCATACATCATGGATTCCAACACAATAAAACAAATTTCGCAGAGGAGTCGGTCGGATTGGATAAAGTATCATCCTTATCGTTCAGAAAGAAACTACAACTTGGTTGTTATGCACTTATTGGTTTGAACTCAATCTTTATGTTAATTGTTACTTTCGCCTCGGGTTGGAATCGCTTACTTGGTATTATCTTCCTAGCCATTATCCTTGGAGGCAGCTATCCGTTCATTCGATGGTTCGAGAATCAGTTAACGGAACCCATTGCTGATTTATCCCGAATAGCGCTCAACATTTCCAAAGGGGACTTCTCTCAAAAAGTAACCGTTACCTCTGATGATACCCTTGGACAGCTTGGCCAATCTTTTAACAAAATGATTGATAAACTCCGCGATATTCTTCGCGACACAGGAAACATCTCGAAACAGGTTTTTCAAACAAGCCGCGATATTTATGTTAAAAATGAAAGTTTCCGTACTGTCCTAGAACAAGTGAGCATTTCGGCCCATGAGCTGGCCTCGGGTGCCGGGCAAATTTCAGAAGAAGTCTCAGGTGTATCAATCACCTCCAAAGATATTGAAGTGAGAATCGTCAATTATGCCGGATCTGCGAAAGAAATGAAAGAGCGTTCGGATCAGATGATGACCCTTGTTGAAAAAGGACGCACGTCCGTTGAGAGCCAAGGCATCGGTATGAAACGAAATGTAGAAGTTACTCAGCAGGTTTCTGATACCATCGACATGCTGGCTCGTCAAGCAGAAGGCATCAGCAGCGTTACTCATTCCATATCCGAGATTGCTGAGCAAACGAACCTCTTGTCCCTCAACGCTTCCATCGAAGCTGCTAGAGCTGGCGAACATGGTCGGGGCTTTGCAGTCGTCGCGCAGGAAGTGCGCAAGTTAGCTGAAGAGTCAACCTCTCTTACACGTGAAGTATTCGGTTTCGTGAAAAGCATCGAGCAAGGCATTCAAGAAGCCATTCGCAGTATTCAAGTGAACGAAGATGTCGTAAAGAAACAAACCGTGTTAATCGAGCAAACCGAAATTGTCTTCGCTGAGATTGTCGGAAGCGTAGGCTTTATTTCGGAAGAGATTACCCGCTTCGCGGAAGAAAGCGAGCAAATGCTGACAAGCTCCGAACAAATTGCTGCGGCGATGGAGAACATATCGGCGATTACGGAGGAATCAGCGGCTGGTACGCAAGAAGTTTCCGCTTCTATGAATGAGCAGATTGCTACGGTACAAGGGATCGTCACCCAAGCCGAAGAGATGACGCGTGTTGTCACACAATTACAACAGACGATTCAGATTTTCAAAATATAAGCTTTAAGGCTTTCCCACTTCGACCGTGGGAAAGCCTTTTTTTAACTTACATTTGAACTTTAGCTTCTGTCAGTTCCATGAACTGCTTCACATCTTGAGCTGCCATATCGACAGCGCTTTGCCAGAAATCCGGCTCTGTCAGATCAACGCCGAGATGCTTCTGAGCAAGCTCCTCCACGTTCATGCTGCCAGTGTCTCTGAGCAGAGAGATGTACTTGTCTTCGAATGCTGCGCCTTCCTGCACCGCTCTCGCGTAAATACCTGCACTAAACAGGTAACCGAACGTGTAAGGGAAATTATAGAAAGGTACATCCGTCGCATAGAAATGCAGCTTAGCCGCCCAGAAATGCGGGTGATAGCTGCTCAAAGCATCTTTGTAAGCAAGCTTCTGCGCATCCGCCATGAGCTCGTTCAAGCGTTCAACACTAACTAAACCTTGACTTCGCGCTTCGTAAAAGTTCGTTTCGAAGATGAATCTGGCATGGATGTTCATGAAGAAAGCGATAGCGCGCTGGATCTTATCTTCGAGTAAAATGATGCGCTCTTCATCTGTTGAGGCACTCTTCACAACAGCGTCCGCTACAATCATTTCAGCGAAGGTAGAGGCTGTCTCAGCGACATTCATCGCGTACTCCTGCGCTAATGCAGGCATATCCGTCATGACATGCTGATGGTAACCGTGGCCCAGCTCATGCGCTAATGTAGAAACATTGTTGAGCGTTCCGCCGTAGGTCATGAAGATACGCGTCTCACCCGCAATCGGGAAAGAGGTACAGAAGCCTCCAGGTCGCTTCCCTGCTCGATCCTCAGCTTCGATCCAGCGCTTCTCAAAGGCTTCTTGCGAAAAGGCTGCCAGCTTCGGACTGAACCTTTTAAATTGATCGACAATCAGAGTAGCGCCTTCGTCATAAGAAATTTTCTTTGAGGAATCGCCCAGTGGCGCATCAACGTCAACCCAAGCCAACTTATCAACACCAAGCAGTTTCGCTTTACGGTTCAAATAGTCAACGAAAATGTCTTTGTTGCGGTCGATCACTTCCCACATGACATTCAGCGTTTTCTCTTCCATGCGATTAATAGCTAGCGGCTCTTTATGTATGTTTTTCCAACCTCTGTATTTATAAACCTGAAGACGGAAACCTGCCAAATGATTTAAAGCTTCGGCACAATATTCCTCTTTATCTGTCCATGCTTGTTCCCATTTATCAAACAGTTCCAGTCGTTCTTCACGATTCTCTGTATGCAGTTTATTAAATGCTTGACCGGCGGATAGCTCCACCATTTCACCGTCAACCTCTATAGGCATGCGGAATTGACCAACGGTCGTATTATACAGATCTCCCCACCCATGATAGCCATCTACGGCCAAATCATTAATTAAGGCTTCCTGCTCTGGCGGCAGCTTCTCTTGGGCCAAGGCACGTCGCTCATCGAGCGGAAAAGCTATGTCTTTGAACGGCTCTTTCTGCAGCAGAGCTGACCAAACATCATCTGGGATCCCCGTCAGAACTTGATCAAAATGAGTGAGCGATGACAAATGCTCTGCAAACAAGCTTTTGACCTGTCCGCTAAGTACAGGTGCCTTCTTATCCTTCTGATTATCCGCTAACAAGCAGCCTACGAAAGAATCCGCCTCATGGATATGCTTCAAATTATGCTGAAACAATTCAATCAGTCTCACTAACGAATCTGTATCTTCTACCTGCCCAGGTGAAGGGGTATTTCGTACTTGTTCTTGAAAAGCAGCAATCGATGCTTGAAGCTCCTTCAGATGAGCTGCGAATGAAGGAGACTCGCTTCCCCCAGGAAAAAAGGTTTCTAAATTCCATGTTTGATTAAGAGGTAAATTAAGCAAAGCTATCACCTTTCCTTTCCATCTTTTATTAAATCATAAACGCCACCTGATCGCCAATCATACTCATCTTGCTCATTGCTTATAGGTAAAAAGTATGATTCAATGATAGGTAGTTCCCACACCATATATTCGGAACAGGATGGGTGATTTCAATTATGAAACCGTTACAAATTTCTCCAGAAACGGCTGTTAAGCTAGCTGAACAACTTAAGGTGCCTTTAGAACATCTCATGCATATGCCACAACATATTTTACTGCAAAAATTAGCGGAGCTCGCTAAAGCTTCCTCAACGGAAAATAGCGATCCAGAATCGAAGTAAGCTTTGATCCCTTTCGCTAACACTTGGCCTTATGACATTATTATGAAGGACATTTATGTGGCTGAGTGTCCCTTTTGCCATAGCCCCAATGTGCTGCTGCCACTCAAAATCCACGAACTGGCATCTATTCACGAAGGTAAAAAAAAGCTGCTTGTGTTTCCTTGCTGCCATAATAAGCTGACGCTCGTCGACACAGATCGCGATTATTTATTGGCGGACACCGCAATACGCAAATGAATCGTAGCTTTCAATCAAAAAATGAACGCTTAACCATTCAAGGGGTTGAAGTCAACTCCTAGAATAGATAAGCGTTCATTTGATTTATACGGCAATATTCATTATGTTGCTTGTTTCATTTCGTCTGGGAGCTCCATACGAATGGCAAGCATATCTTCACGGGTTGCTATCCATTGTTCACGACTTGCTCTAATCATGCCAGCATCCATAATCTTGCGGTCATTAATAATACGTGAAAACCATTTGACCGCCTCATTGAAGCGGCTTAATCTGCGATTCAGCTCTCCTATTAAGTACATGAGTCGAGCATTATTGAGATCCATGCCTTCTGTTTCATACACACTGACATAGGCTTCCAATGCAAATGTTAGGAAGCGCTCCTCTTGCTCCCAATCCCCTTTGGAACGATACAACCACGCCAAATGATGTAGAAGACCTGCTACAACGCGGGATTTCTCATCTTTAATCTGCGCACTGAAAAGGGCCAGTTTGTAAATCAGAAGCGTATCTTCCCAAGTTCTTTCCCCGCAATAATTGCGCATGGACCAGTTTTGAGCCACTCTCTCGTAGAAGACTTTCCTCTGTGCTGGTTTCCATTTATCCGAAAAGTTCTCCGTATGCGCATACCCGCAAAACGGGCAAGCCCTCACAACATAGAAGTCGGGGTTGATCTCTTTATAATGAACACAGAAATCCGTGTCTGTTTTGCTAGCCTTTTTGAAGCTTGGGCGAACCTTCATGGTTTTGTAGGTATTCTCGCAATACGTGCACTTCACTGAAATTTCATATAAAGGTTCGACCATCATTGAAACCCCGCCTTCACTAACGTTGTATGTAGGAAAGAAGAACTATCCTTCTTCAGTTGTGTTTATAAAATGATAGGCAGAGCCTTTCAACCGCTCAAGTAAGAAATCTCGCAAATCAGTCGGTAATCCTACTTCCACCATGGCTTCCGACATACAGCCTAACCATGCATCTGCACGTTCTACTGTAATTGGAAAGGCCATATGTCTAGCTCTCATCATCGGATGTCCATGCATATCTGAATACAAGGTTGGACCACCGAAAAACTGACTTAAAAACATGAACTGTTTATCTATAACGGGTCCAATATCAGAAGGGAACAGAGGCGATAGTAGTGGATTTTGCTGAACTTTTGGATAAAAGGCCTCCACGAGTCGGCGTACCGTCTCCGCTCCCCCCATCAATTCGTACAACGTGCTGCGATCACTTTCTGACATTAGGGTAAACCTCGCTATTCGTATTACTTTAATAGTTTTCTAAATCCTCATCCCCTGCATGCATGAGCGTTTCTCGAATGACAAATACGAACATACATACAACCAAACCAGCAATGACACCTGTCATTTGAATCACTCCCGCTGCCTAGGATATAAGACCTTACTAGTTCTATTTTACCATAAAACCAGGCTGTGAACAGTACCAAAGTCTAAGTATTTTGGGACGGCATGTATGTCCCATCCTGTTCATATAGTTGAATAGGAGGAGGTATCCAATCCATGCAGAAACGAAATTTCACGGCTGCGTTACTCATGGCTTTTGTTGTTGTTGCTATTATTCTATGCTTATTTGCGTTCCCTCATGACGGTCTTCAAGCAGCCTTGCGCGGCGTTTCCATTTGGTGGGATGTGCTCTTTCCCGCACTTTTCCCTTTCTTCGTCCTATCCGAAATTATGCTTGGCTTCGGTATCGTTCATTTCTTCGGTACGCTGCTCGATCCGATGATGCGTCCCGTCTTCCGTATCCCTGGCATCGGTGGCTTCGTAATGGCAATGGGCTTCGCAGCCGGTTATCCGGTAGGAGCTAAGCTTACCTCCCAGCTGTGGGAGCAGAAGCTTGTCAACCGGGAGGAAGGTGAACGACTCGTAGCGTTCACAACAAGCTCCGATCCGATTTTCTTAATCGGAGCCGTTTCGATAGGCTTCTTCCATGATGCTTCTTTGGCTATGATCTTGGCTATTGCTCATTATGGAGGCTCCGTGCTTATAGGTTTAATGATGCGATTTCATGGCAGGAAGAGCCTGCCTACAGGGCAGGAGACCAAGGGAAAGGGCTGGGTCTGGAAGCGTGCTTTTGAAGCGATGCACAACGCTCGAACCAACGACGGCAGATCCATAGGCACATTACTGAGTCAATCCATCCTACAGTCGGTTAGCTTGATTTTCGTAGTAGGTGGATTAGTAGTTTTCTTCTCTGTTGTTTTAGAAGTCTTAACAGCAGCTAAGGTCATGAATGCTATTTACCTGCTTATATCCTCCATCCTGCAAATAACAGGTCTCCCCCATGAGTTATCACAAGCTGTTATGAATGGTTTGTTTGAGGTAACACTCGGGGCGAAGGCTGCCGGGAATGCTCCCGGAGCGCTGGCTCTCTCCAGCAAAGTAGCTATCGGCGCTTTTATTTTATCATGGGGCGGCATGTCCGTTCATGCTCAAATTGTTAGCTTATTAAGTCATACGAATCTGCGTTACTTGCCATTTGTTACCGCTCGCTTCATCCATGCCTTGCTCTCCGCTGCTATTGTTCTCATTTTTTGGGAGCCTATGCAAATTTTTCGAGAATCCAAAACCGTTTTCTTACCTCAATATGATTCGGCTTCTCCTGTTCTCAGCTATCTAAGGTTAATGCTGCCAATCAGCGGAACGGTCTTCCTTGGTGCTTTTTCTGTCATTGCCGGACTCTTTGCTGCATATTCCTTACTTAAACTGGTGTATGAAAAGGTTGGTGGAACAAGATAATATGGATAATCACGATCATGATTATAAAGGGAGAGAACATCCAGATATGCAAATAGCCTTCCCCCAAGTAGCGAAACATTTGCCTCCTGCGATTGAGCGTTTGAATGAGCTATCATTCAACTTATGGTTCAGTTGGAACCATGACGCCTTGCAGCTTTTTGCACAAATGGATCCTGTAAAATGGGATCAATGCGGCCATAATCCTGTTCTTTTACTTCACCTGTTGGACAATTCACAGATCGAAGTCCTCAGCGGAAACCAAGATTTTATAGCAAATTATCAACAAGTAATAGCCAAATTCGATGCTTATATGAATGGCACCACTTGGTTTCAAGAGAAGCATCCAGATCAAGGTTATGTAAAAATTGCTTACTTCTCCGCGGAGTTCGGCTTTCATGAATCATTGCCGATTTATTCAGGAGGACTGGGAATATTAGCTGGTGACCATACGAAATCTGCAAGTGATTTGGGTATTCCATTGATCGGCGTTGGCCTTCTTTATAAAAAAGGTTATTTCACGCAGAAAATCGATGCCTCCGGTGGTCAGCAAAGTGAATTATACCCGTATGATTTCACCAAGCTGCCGATCGAACCTATGCTGCAAAATGGCCAGCAGCTCGCCGTTACCATTGATATGCCTGGTCGCGCTATCACCTTACAGGTTTGGCGTGTGCGTGTCGGCCGTAATGCGATCTATTTGCTGGATGCCGATCATGAAGCCAACAATCCAGCGGACAAAGAGCTGACCGCTCAGCTGTATGGAGGCAATCAAGATACCCGGATTGCTCAGGAAATGGTTCTTGGCATTGGAGGCGTTAAGGCGCTTCGGCAGCTTAATATTTACCCTAACGTGTACCATATCAACGAAGGGCATGCGGCTTTCCTAACGCTGGAGCGACTGAAGGAGCTTCTGCATCTAGGTCTTCCCTTTCATGTGGCGGTTGAAACCGTTCGCTCAGCCACTGTATTTACGACCCATACGCCTGTACCTGCGGGGCATGACACATTCTCCATCGAGATGGTGGAACACTATCTCGGGCCTCTCCTGTGTGAGCTGTCGCGGCACAAACAGGACATTGTAGCACTTGGGCTCGATCACCATACGGGGCAATTCAATATGACCCATTTGGCCATGAATACGGCCGGACTGCGCAATGGGGTCAGTAAACTGCACGGTCAAGTATCCAGAGAAATGTTCAAAGAATTTCACGGTCATATCGATGCGAGCGAAGTTCCCATTAGCTCCATAACGAATGGTGTACACCTGGATACTTGGACAGCGCCGCAATGGAAGGAACTGCTTGATCGTTTCCTGCCTGGTTCATGGCGGGAAGAACAAGCCAATAAGCATCAGTGGGCGCAAATCGAGGCCATTCCAGACGAATCCATCTGGAAAGTGCATCAACAACTGAAAGAAGATTTGGTTCGTTACGCGAGGCGAAATTTATTCGAGCAGCGAAAGCGCAACGGAGACTCAGAAGAGCGGATCGAGGAAGTCAGACAGTATTTGAATCCGAAGGCTTTAACCATTGGATTCGCCAGAAGGTTCGCGACCTATAAGCGAGCTAATCTCATTTTCAATGATTTGTACCGGCTTAAGAAGATCATCAATGATCCCGAGAGACCCGTGCAATTTATTTTTGCTGGTAAGGCTCACCCTGCAGATTACCCAGGTCAAGAGCTTATCCGTGAAATTTATCGCGTTTCGCAAATGAAAGAATTCGTCGGGAAAATCGTTATTCTCGAAAACTATGACATGAATATGGCCCGTTACCTCGTTCAAGGCGTAGACGTCTGGTTAAATAACCCTCGCAGACCTCTTGAGGCTAGTGGAACTAGCGGACAAAAGGCCGCCATGAACGGGGTACTTAATTTTAGCGTACTCGATGGCTGGTGGGAGGAAGGCTACAACGGCGCGAACGGCTGGTCTATCGGTTCCACAGGAGCAGCGGACTGGGCTGCTCAAGAGAAAGAAAATACACAAGCTATCTATCACATTTTAGAGAAAGAAATTATTCCACTGTATTACAATCAAGGAGCACTCCCGCATCAATGGATCAGCCGCATGAAGCGTTCTATCCAATCGCTTAGCCCGGTCTATAACACGCATCGTATGGTGCAAGACTATACAGAGCTCACCTATCTGCCAACAGCTCAGCGAGCCCGCCTCTTTGTTTCTAATCACTATGATGTTGCAACTAAAGTTGCCGATTACAAACAATTCATCCGTACGAACTGGTATCACGTGAAAATCATTGGCATCGATGACCGCTCTGCCAAATTATCATCGAAAGTACCGTTAAACGAGATAAAACCTTCTACGAAGGAAATTACGACGCAAGTTCACTTCGGCCCCATTTGGCCGCAAGATACGGCAGTAGAAGTCATTTATTACGAGGAATATGGCGAAAAATGGGAGCAAAAAATCATTCCAATGGAACCTATAGGCGAATTGATTGAACAGATGCAGAGCTATAAAGCGACCATTCCATCGCATCTCATTCATGGACCTCACTTCTCTATTCGCGTTCGCCCCATCTCATCTAACTTCGCACATTCCTTTGAACTTTCCTTAGTTACCAGTACATTATCATGGCAGTAAATAGGTGAATTCCTAGATAAAGCCCCGTTTGGGGCTTTTCTTATTTTCTTTTATAAATTATTATGAATAGAGAACTTAACGGTATGTGCATGTGTTCGTGAATGCAAATCTAACCACTTGGTGATGCTATGGATTGGAATAAGGCACTGGAATTGGCATATATCGCACCGAATACGGATTGTCATTTGATCATTGTCGGAGAATGTAAAGATGGTCAGCCTTTTTGCTATGAAGAAAATTTCTACATTGATAAAATAGGTGAAGCTTCATTCACCGTTTGTTTAGAGCTGTCCGGAATTTTTCCATTCGACAAATTAGAGCATATTTCTTTCATTGAGTTTTCTTTTAAAGACCAAGGAATTTTATATTACGCCTATGTCGATTTAATTCAACTTGAATTAAAGAAGACGATATGTTACCTTTCGCTATCCATTCCCGAAGAAATTCATTATCATCAGAATAGAAGATACAGCCGAGCTAAGCTCTCGCTTCGAACACCGATCACCTTGCGTATTGTTGGCATTCGCGGCATATCCGCAAGCAAGGGAGTCGCCTTTTCCGGACAACTGCTTGATATTAGTGCCAGTGGTCTTTCTTTCGTTACGACAAACCGGCTTTTCTTTCCCTTATTTCTGGAATTCAGCTTCATTCTCCCTGGGTACCCCCATCCAATTACTGCCTATGGTGAAATTATTAGGGTGACGAATTTCAGTAATGATTCTTATCGAGTCGCCGCCGAATTCCGACATACACCTGAATCGATGCTTCAGGACATTGATAAATATTGCTCGATAATTAGCTAATGCTTACGAAGAAAGTTTTGCTAAAGCAAAACTCAGATTATGCTTACGATGCAAGTTTTCTTACGAAAACTCTTAGGAGGAAACCAATTGAAATACAACGTCATTGAACGAGGCGATGACATCTCCAAGGGGCTGACAGAGCGGTTCCATAAACTCGCCGCAAAGCAAGGCATGCCAAGGGATGAAGAAAATCCCGACATTGTCCTTTCTATTGGCGGAGATGGCACGATGCTGCAGGCTTTTCATAAATATGTGCAGCAGCTTGACACAATCGCTTTCGTTGGTATCCATACAGGACACTTAGGTTTCTTCGCAGATTGGAAACCAGATGAGCTGGATCATCTTGCTTCATTGATGTTCAGCGTCACTACCCCCGAGGAGCTCCGTGTTGTGCATTACCCCGTCGTTGAGATTGAAATTACGACAGAAAAGGGCTCCGAGACGCATCTGGCGCTCAACGAATTTACCATACGAGGAATCGAAGTATCGCTTGTCGCGCGACTTCATGTTAACGATGAAATGTTCGAAATGTTCCGCGGCGACGGAATCTGTATCTCTTCGCCTTCCGGCAGCACAGCTTACAACAAAAGCTTAGGCGGAGCAATGGTCCACCCTTCGCTTGAAGCGATTCAAATTGCCGAGATTGCTTCAATTAACAATAGAGTCTACCGCACACTCGGCTCTTCCATGATTTTACCGAAGCATCATCACTGTGACATTTATCCTAAAGCGCAGCAGAATATGCTATTATCACTTGACCACTTGTACTTGCAGCGAGACGACGTTGTTTCTATCCGCTGCCGTGTAGCAGCCAACGTGAAAGTTAAGTTTGCCAGGTTCCGTCCTTTTCCTTTCTGGAATAGGGTTCGGGAAGCTTTTGTTGGGTTAGAAGTAAAATAAACAATAAGAAGACGCCCCTCACTCCGCTAAAGAATGAGAGGCGTCTTTTGGGTTTAACTACATTATGAAGTGGTTGTAATCACTTCAGAAGGCACTTGCAGCTTGGTGCCATTCACTTTTTCGATAATGAAATAAGCGCAGCCGAAGTTGCAGTACTCATTTAAGTAATCTTGAAGAGCCGCAATAGATGATTCCTTTGTCGCTTTAGGATGGATTTCTTTAAAAAAACCTCTCAGCCTTAACTGGCTGTAACCCCAATCGCCGACAATATAATCGTATCGCTCCAACACTTCGCTAAAACGTTCTTTAAAAACTTCGAAATTCCAGCCATTCTTATGGTCTGTAACGAGCTCGTATGTTTTATTTGCAATATGAATCATGATGGTAGGAAGCTCTCCTTTCTATGATCCGTTCGTTAATTTAAACGTTCGATGCAGCTTGAACCTGTTCATGGGCATGGTATGAGCTGCGTACCAATGGCCCCGATTCTACGTGCTTAAAGCCACGCTTCATGCCTTCTTCTTTGAGCATAGCAAACTGCTCAGGCGTATAATACTTAGCTACAGCCAAATGCGTTGTAGACGGCTGCAGGTACTGCCCAATCGTCATAATGTCGCAGCCAACTGCACGTAAATCCGCCATCGTTTGCAGCAGCTCGTCCCACTCTTCGCCCACACCAATCATGACGCTGGATTTGGTTGGGATGTTCGGAGCAATACGCTTCGAACGCTCCAGTAGTTCAAGAGAACGGCGGTATTTCGCTTTGGAGCGAACGCGGTCTGACATGCGCTCAACTGTCTCCATATTATGGTTCAAGATATCAGGCTTAGCCTCTAGAACCGTGGCCAGCGACTCTTCCCGCCCCAAAAAATCGGGGATCAGAACTTCGACTGTGCACATTGGCAATTTGCGGCGAATCGCTTTGATAGTCTCAGCGAATATCATGGCGCCGCCATCTGCCAAATCATCACGCGCTACGGAAGTAACGACACAGTGACGCAGTCCCATTTGTAAAGCGGCGTCAGCTACACGTTCTGGCTCTTCAAGATCCAGCTCGGTAGGCAGCCCTGTTTTGACCGCACAGAAACGGCAGGCACGGGTACAAATATCGCCCAAAATCATAAAAGTGGCTGTACGATTGGCCCAGCACTCATGAATGTTCGGACATTTAGCTTCTTCACAAACCGTATGCAGCGTCTTTGAACGCATCATTGACTTTATTTCTTTAAAATTCTCATCTGTCTTGAGATTGATTTTTAACCAATCTGGTTTTCTTTCTAATGGCTTTGTAGGCATTATGTTTCCCGCCTTTTAATTGGTTTCTCGTTCTTGTTATTATAACATGAATGACTGACAAAACAATCCACTTTGCCAGTCAGTTGTGATACACTTATCAAGATGGCCAAAACAGCTTAACCTTATCACGTAAAGGCTGTATGGGAGGGAAGAAACATGAGCATACCAGAAGTAACACGGGAGAAAGACCGCAAGCTTGGAGAAATTTTAAGAGGTATGGGCCGAGTATTAATCGCCTTCTCCGGAGGGGTTGACAGTACCTTCGTCCTCAAACGCGCGCAGCAGGAGCTCGGAGATCAAGTCTTAGCCGTCACTGCAGCATCCGAAACATTTCCTTCTCGGGAATTCGATGCAGCCGTTGAACTCGCAGAACAAATTGGTGTCCCACTGTACAAAACAGAGGTCAAGGAACTGGAGAACGCGAATTTCGTCGCGAACAATCCAGATCGCTGTTACCATTGCAAAACGGGACTTTATTCACATTTGCAGCAACTAGCCAAAGAGTTAGGGTACCCCTATATTCTGGATGGTTCGAACATGGACGATCTCGGTGATTATAGACCCGGTCTACAAGCCAAGAACGAGCAAGGCGTCCGTAGTACTTTACAGGAGTCCGGCATGACCAAAGATGAGATCAGACAGCTTTCCAAAGAGCTAGGACTGCGTACTTGGAATAAACCGTCTTTTGCTTGCTTGTCTTCTCGCATCCCTTACGGGATGCAAATCGAGAAATGGAAAATCGACCAACTGGACGAAGGCGAATACTTCTTGTCCCAGCTTGGATTATATCAGGTGCGCGTACGTCACCATGAAAAAATTGCCCGGATCGAAGTTATGCCGGATGAGATTCATAAAGTCGTTGAACACCGTGATGCGATCTATGAAAAGTTCAGCAAGCTCGGCTTCACCTACGTGACACTCGATTTACAAGGTTACCGCACGGGCAGCATGAACGAAGTCCTGTCCAAGGAGACGAAAGACAAGGTGAAAGAAGCATCCATATGATGGACCTAGAGAAAATCTTAAAGCTCGTCCAGGCGGGCGATCTGGACGTAGAAGAAGCCAAGAAGCAAATCATCAAGGAAGGCAGCGCCGCGGGCCCAGCTAACCTTGATCTTGGATTTGCTCAGCTCGACATCGATCGCGAGAAGCGTACGGGCTTCCCCGAGGTCATTTTCGGGGAAGGCAAGACCGCCGAGCAGATCGAGGCGATTTTCCGGCGGCTGATGGAGCACACCGACCGCGTGCTCGCTACGCGCGTAGACGCGGCCAAAGCCGTCCATGTTACCGCTGCCGTGGAAGGTGTCACCTACCACGAAACGGCGAGGTCGCTAACCTGGTTCAAGCGGCCCATGCTTAAAGTGCACGACGGCTATATCGCCGTCGTCTGCGCAGGCACCTCCGACCTCCCCGTGGCGGAGGAGGCGGCACTTACGGCAGAATGCCTAGGCAGCCACGTTGAACGTATATTCGACGTGGGTGTAGCCGGCATTCACCGGCTCTTCCGCCGGTTGGAGCTCATTCGCGGTGCAAACGCGATTGTGGTCGTTGCCGGCATGGAAGGCGCGCTCGCCAGCGTCGTCGGCGGGCTAGTAGCCAAACCGATCGTGGCTGTGCCGACAAGCATCGGTTATGGCGCGAACCTTGCAGGTATCGCCCCTTTGTTGTCGATGCTAAACAGCTGCTCACCAGGAATCTCCGTAGTGAACATCGACAACGGCTTCGGAGCTGGCTACTACGCAGGGCTCATTAACAAAAATATGTCGAAACGAGCGTGAGATCCTACAATGCGCATTTTATATTTAGACTGCTTCTCCGGAATCAGCGGCGATATGACCCTTGGAGCTTTAGTAGATGCGGGAGCAGATCGAGCTTACATTGAAGATGAGCTTACCAAAATCAAGCTAGAGCCTTACATTTTGGAATGGAAGCGTGTTGTTAAGCGCGGTATTTCCGCCATGAAGCTAGATGTCATTCTAGATCCAGAACATCCACCAAAACACCATCGTCACTACTCGGAAATCGTACAAGTCATTCAACAGGCAGGATTCAATGAGCGTGTAACAGCTCTCAGCTTAGCAATCTTCGAAAAGATCGGTATTGCTGAAGCCAAAATCCACGGCATTCCCGTCCAAAAAGTACATTTCCACGAAGTCGGAGCTATAGACTCCATTGTCGATATCGTAGGTGTGGCCTTAGCCATTGACTCCTTGCAAGTCGAGCGGATCTTTGCCTCCCCAGTACCACTTGGTTCAGGAACGATACACATCGATCATGGTATATATCCCGTACCGGCTCCGGCAACACTGGAAATGATGCGAGGTTTACCCATAGCTTCAACCAACTATAACCTAGAGATGACGACGCCAACTGGTGCCGGTATTATTTCCGGAATCGTGGACGAGTTCTCCAAAAGCTTTCCTCCTATGATCGTAGACACCATCGGTTACGGTGCAGGAACAAGAGATTTACCTAATCAACCTAATGTGCTTCGCGTTGTAGTTGGTAAAGTTGATCCTTATATTGGGAAATGGCAAGTAAGCCACGAACACCTTGCACACGAGCATGGTCATGGACATACACATGATGATCATCATCATCATCAACATGAACATACACATACACACCCTCACCATACATGAGCCTCCAATGAACCCATTAATAAAATGGCCAAAAACGCCTCTTCCTTCAAATCAGGAGGAGACGTTTTTTTGTTTTTGTTGTATAAATTGCATCCTAACTTCCTCGTATACCTGCTTCAAAGGGACTTGATGCTCCTTAGCAATTTGTTCGCATTCTTTGAATTCTGGTGCATATTGTACCAATTCCCCTTGGTGATAACCGACTTTTACCGTTAAAAGTCCCCATCGTGTTAGCACTTGCTCGAATTCTCTAGCCAATCTATGGCAGGAAGCATGCATATAGCGGATGCCAAGTGTCGTTGTCTCGCTAAAAATAACCTCCTCTACATCAGAGAGCCGCTCATCTTCAACCAGCACATTCAGCATAATCCCTGGTCTGCCTTTCTTCATAATAATCGACACTACAAATACATCGTTCGCACCTACTTCAAAAAGCTTATCCATTATATAAGAAACCCACTCCGGGTTCATATCATCCAAGTTAGCCTGAATTAACAGCATACTATCATCTACATGCTCATCCCTATGATTAAAACTCACGATCCTCACCTCTACAGGCATCATAGCAAAAATCGAACAACAACGAAAGATGCAGGCATAAACATTCGCAGAAGAGTACATCCTAAGAACTAACATTTAAGGAAGGATGATAGAGATGAAAAGCAGACCGTTTTGGTCGCGGGTTCTTGTTCTTAGCCTTCTCCTATCAGCAACCGAATCCGGGACCCTTTCATTCAGTACGGAATCCCATGCCGCTGCTTCTGACCAATTCTTTACCGCAGCTCCGTCTAAGGTTAACCCGAATTTGAACGCTGAGAGGAAAGAGCTATTTGAAAAAACAAGCATCTTGTCGGGCATTCCATGGGCATACCTTGCCGCAGTTGATCAGTACGAAAGAACGATGAATATCGCGAAAAAAAGACCCGTGCATCAAGGAATTACCAGCATTTACTTCCCAGAAGCAGATTGGGTAGGCTTATTAAATCCAGACCAGCAAGATACGAATCCAAAAAGCATCTCCTTCTTTCATGGTTTCGGGCGCGATGGTTCAGGTGATGGATTCGCAGATCGAAACAACGATTTAGACGTACTGGCAGCAATGGCCACACTAATGAGCAATAATGGCAACCAAGAAGAAAACTTACAAATTAACTTATGGAATTATTATCAAAACTCGCGCAGTGTTGAACGTATCAAACAATTCGCTACAATTTATGCCACACTAGGTACCCTCGATGTTTATGAGCATGCTTTTCCATTGCCGGTGAACGCAGACTACTCCTACCGCAGCACATGGGGGGACAGTCGCGGATGGGGCGGGCATCGTTCCCATGAAGGAACAGATTTATTTGCGGGTTATGGTGTTCCTGTACGAAGCACTTGCTATGGCATAGTCGAGATTAAAGGCTGGAATCCTTACGGAGGCTGGCGAATTGGTATTCGAGATGTGAACAATATTTATCACTACTACGCCCATCTCTCTGGTTATCAAAAAGGAATCAAAGAAAACGATATCGTAAAGCCTGGACAAACCATAGGCTGGGTGGGTAGTTCGGGTTATGGTAGGCAAGGTACATCAGGTAAATTTCCACCTCATCTTCATTTTGGGCTATATCGTGATAATGGGCTAACCGAATGGAGCTTTGATCCTTACCCATCCCTTCGCAAATGGGAACGAGAAGACCGGATGAAAAAGAAAAAATAAAACCGCTCCATTATTGGGGCGGTTCTTTTTGTGTCTTGCTTTCTTGCGTTGAAATTCCCTCTGTCTTTGGTGTTATTGTAGTTCCAACATTCGGTATGCTAGGCAGCGATAAACTCGGTGGACCCGCATCCTTATTACTCCCCACAGGTTTTCCCTTATTATCATAATAATAGGTAGGGACATCCCCAACCACGAGAGAATACGAAATAGGAATTTCTGTTTCCACAATTTCAGTATCAGAATCAAAGGGAATAATCACCGATACTTCAGCAATAATGCGAACATACACTTCAAACATAACCATATTGATTCCCGCATTTTGAGAACGTGTATTCAGATCAACCTTTACAGTCCCAACTGGCAGCAGCCGAATCGGAATATCAGGGCCAAATGAGGAAAGAATCGCACTATTCATCGCTTGCCCAACTGGAATATGCTCAGAAATACTTTGCAAATCATTCAGTTCACCTTGCACAGTTTTAATCGTATCCGCGGTTATACGCATATGTTCATTATAATTAAGCATGAAGCCTGTTATTTTACCGTTTTTATCCATTTTCCAATCGATTAATTGCTCCGCATTCGTGCTTTCAGCCACATGATCCGCAATAGCACTATTTATCGCTTGTGTCGCTATCTGCTTGATACGCACCTTTGCCAAATTCATCAGGGGAGGTCTAAGATTGCGTTCTACGAAAATAAAAAACTGCACAGTAAATAAGACAAAGATGAGAAGACCGATCAACAGCACCTTTTTGCGGTTTGTTTTCCCTGTAGGTCTGCTTCTCCAGCGTCTCCTTAACAGCATCCCATTCCCTCCCCTAGCCACTTAAATCAATTAGTACTACCTTATGCGGACATGGAGTGAAAAAGAAGACACGTTCCCTACAGCAAGTCCTATCAACGCTCATACGTTCAGTTCCTTTGTTAACCTATCTATTCTCCGTCCCCATTCCATTTGTGCCTGATCCATGCGCATCCCATATCGTCTGAACATTATCTTATCTGAATCCAAATCCCTAACCTGCTTATCCTCTTTTAAATTATCCCCTTCATTTAGTATCCTCTCAAATCTGGATCGTATCGTCTCCGCGTCTTCTCATATCTGCGACCCATAATCTCAGCTTCTTCACATATGCGCCTAATTCGTATAAACTCACTCCCGCTACACATCGTTCTCAACTTCCTCTCATATGCCGTCACCTCACTTTGCATCCAACCCCACTTTTCTCCACTTCTATGGACACTATCCCAATCACTCAGAAATCAAAAATAATCCGATCTCCAAACAAATATTTTCCATTTCCCCTTGATATAAGATCATATGTTTGGTATGATATAGATAAGAACATATATTCCCATATTGGTGCTATGGAGAGGTGCATATGAATTTTGCAAGTATGTCACTTGATCAATTTCAAAATCATTTTTCAACTGATAGTGCTTGCATCGAGTATATTTTCCATACTAAGTGGCCTGAAGGTTTTAGCTGCCCGCTTGTAAACACAATCATGCTTATGTGACAACTACCCGTCGTCTTCCTCTTTACGAATGCTGTTACTGTCGACATCAAACGTCTCTTATTTCCGGGACTATTATGGAGGGAAGCCGAACTGAACTAAGTAAATGGATGCTGGCTCTTTTTCTTTTCTCTCGCACAAATAAAGGTATAACCGCAACCGAACTTTCTAAACTTATTAAGGTAACTTATAAAACTGCCTGGCTAATTTTACACAAAATCCGATCTATGATTCATAGCTCCGATAATCAAACTTTGCTTTCGGGCTCAGTTTGTATTAATTCGGCTATCTATGGACGGCCTTATAATCCTTCTGTTCACAAACATCCGCAAGAGCACCTTCTTCTCATTGGCTCTTCAGTTAATGAATGGAATGAATCTAATTACCTCAAAATAAAGCACGTTCTTCTTGCGAATCCAAAAGAAAAACATATTCCCCGTTTTGAAACAAAAGCCTTCCATCAACAGCACATTGAATCCGATACCCAAAAAATTGAGATTGTCACAGGTTTTTACACCCCCGCACGACTTCGCCCATTGCTCGTATTCGCTAAACAAGCTAGTAAATGGATAAATAATACCTTCCATGGCCTCGGACCCAAACATTTACAAAAGTACTTAGACGAATTTAGTTATCGACTAAACCTTTCTTCAAAAAACATACCTATTTTTTCCCGTTTAGTGCATCTCTGCATCAAACCCGCAGGCTATCAATTAAGTAGTTCATAGAAACTCTAGTTTCAATTGAAAACAACATGATCATATTACACATGTATTACATACTTAGAAACATACTTACTTACTTACTTACTTACTTACTTACTTACATTTATATTTTCATTCATATTTTCGTTCATATTTCCGTTCATATTTTCGTTCATATTTTCGTTCATATTTTCATTCATATTTTCGTTCATATTTTCATTCATATTTTCATTCGTTTAGTCATGACTTCATTCATTCTGAGTTAAAGGGATAGTGGATATAGGCGACTAGAAGAGAAAGACCACCTTTGTTGAAAGGTGGTCAGGGCAATCGATTCATGGATTTTGAATCATAGTGCTTGATGTTCGGTGCTTGATCATTGATTCTTGTTCCATGTTTCGTAGGTTATTCCTTCTTGCTTCTTGCTTCTTAGTTCTCGGATCGGTTCTTTAATCTTGGGTTTTCGGTTTTCGGTTTTCGGTTTTCGGTTTTCGGTTCTCTGTTCCTCGTTCTTCGTTCTGGTTCTGGTTATGGTTCTGGTTCTCGGATTCATTTGTCCTTGTTCATTATTCTTGATCTTGGTTCGTTTTATGTTCGGCGTCTATTGCAATGTTTTTAATACCGATCCATAATTAGTTGTGTTTTTAGTGAATCTTGAGCGAGGAACCAGCCTTTATTTTGTAGATAGGTAATTAATTCATCGTGCTTAGTAGATGCCGTCGATTCACTATTTGTTTTAAATGAAGCTTCAACAATGTATTCAATTCCTGTACCAGCTGCGTTAAGAATTGGCCATACTTCGATATAAAGCTGTTGGCCGCTCCATGTTCCGATTGAACGTTTGGCTAGAACCGGACCGTAGACACGAGAAGAGGCAAGCTTGCTAGTCCCCCAACCACTGTAAAGCCAATTATTAAATTTATCAGGTGCATTATTAATCAGAAGACTGCGGGAATCGGCCAGGTTAGGGAGATCCATACCGCTATAACCTGATTTACTACCTGTCTTTGGACGTGTGATACTTAGTGTTTTCTTCTGATATCCCCACTCGACTTGCGCTTCATAACCTGTATCGCTGGAATCAAAGCCTTGTTGGTTAGCGAGTGTTAAGGCACCATTAATATCGTTGCCAATAACTGCATAGCGCTTTTTGTAGGTAAGCTCGAAGTCGTTTTCTCCCTCTGTCTTACGAATCCTTGGACTCCACCCATTGTTATAAATATCCTTGGCGTTCGTGTCCATGAACTGGACGTTCATCTTGGTCACGCTATCAGGCATGCCAAATGCACTCTTAACGCTGCTTGTAAGTTTAAAGTCTGACCCAAGAACTTCACTTGGATTAAGGAGAAGCTTAACTTCATAATTCGGTACCATGTTGCTTGCAGCTGCTACAGGCTGGGGTGTTCCGCCTAGACTAGCAAGTAAACTAGTTCCTACTACGGCCATAAGGACGACCATCATTGCATTTTTCTTTAACATTAATCTATCTCCTCTACTCTTGTGGAAAGTTTTCCCTCATAGACTGACAATAAGGAAAGAATGTCTTTGGATGATTATCTACGCATGTATTTATTGTAAATCAAGTAAAAGGGGTAAAAAGCTGAACCCCTTGACAATAAGGAGTTCAGCTTTGAGTGTTTCATTTTATAATTTCTCGAAGTTCATCCCAAGATACAATCCTAGGCAATTTCAAGTGCTGATTATACGATCTATCTTTCACGTATATGTTCAATGGGAGGTGAGACAAGGTTTCCAGAACGGCCGGTTTATCATCAAAATAATAATCCAAGTTCAGTTTTTCAATAATATGTACTTTCTCGGAATCACTCATCCCACAATAAAAATGTCCCTCAACCACTGGGAAACCATTGGTTATTAACCAGTTTTTCGTTCGGTCAGTATGCTCTTTGGCCCTTGCCGTGATATAGTACACCTCATGACCTTGATGCACTAGTTCCTGCAAGATGTCAACGGCGTGTGGAAAAGAAGGACACTGAGAATAATAAATGTCATCGCGGAGGCTAGACCACAGCTTGCCACCTTCTTCTTTCGTCAAACCGAAGGCACTGTGGATTTCCATCGTCGTTAAGGCATGGAACGCGTCCAAGCCAATATTATGCTTTAACTTATGGTTATAAATATGAAAGGCATGTTCTCTTAAATTAATAAGTGTATCATCGATATCAAAGCCGAATTTCAAGGTTAACTCCTCATTTCACGGATATACTTGGCTGCCGGAGCAATTTCCTTTATTATTTCCCCTTATTCCTTCAATATAAGTCCAAAAAGACTTGCAAAAACTGAGGCTTGTCCCCTCGAAATGATGCAGCCGCGCAAATCCTCTATGCTCACACCTAAACATGTGAATTCACAGCTGCTGATATCAATTCCTGCAAGCTTCACACCCGTGAATTGTGCCCGGTCCAGCTGACAATTATCGAAATACACTTTTTGCAGCGTGGATTCGTAGAAATCGGCACTTAAAAGCGAACACTCCTGAAAAATAATCTGCTTAAAATTAGCCATACGAAAGGTCGCATAGTCGGCCAAGCAAGTATGGAATAAGACGTTTCGGATGGTTGCTTCTGTCAGGTCAATGCCCATGATTTTGCAGTTTCTAAATTCAGTCCGATGGATTGTAGCTTCACCAAAATCAACGTTGGATAGATCGCATTTCTCGAAAATAACATCTGTCAGCTCTATGTCTTTCATCGATATCCGAGTAAATGTGACATTCCGAAATATCACTTTATCAAACGCGACTTTATATGCGGACTGATTGTCAATGATACAATCACTTATTAGGCCTGTATGAAAACTATCTTCCGGCTGTAGTTCCACATTCGGCAGTGTAATGGCAGGTATTTCTTTGGGGATCTTCGGTGTTTCTATTTTGGGAATGCTCATCTGGTACTCCTTTATATCAAGTGATAGGGCCAAGGATAAACGACTCCGTCGTTCTTCTAGGACGAGCGCGTTTGTCAAGGTAGATGCGAAGCAAAAGTATAAAACTTATACTTTCTTATCTACAAAAAAATAAGCCTTACGGCTTTTTGAACATTTACTCTTTGGTATTTAGGGCTTCCTCTATACTACCATCTCTTCTTCCCACCAGACAAATCTTGATCGCTTAACCCACTCATTTTCTCATACGATCCTTTCCACATCACATAAATGGATTGAATCTGGATAAATTCCTCGTCCGCCGGTCCGGCCCCTTGCATGAACATGGCTTCTAGCATTTGTTTGTAAAAAGTCATTCGTTTAAGAATAATTTGTTTCTCCATGTCTATAATTTCATCCAAGGTATGATAATCCATAAATGACTTTATATCGTCTGGAAGCTCTTCATCCAGTCGATCATCTCTAGGTGAAGGAATAGGTGTAGATGTGCTCGTTCTATTACTTAAATCAACCGTCGTCCGCAGCTCTGACAATAGGATATTCTCTTTCGCGCACATGACATGAAAGTATTTATTTTTGAGCAGCTCATTAATCACAAGCTGACACATATCTTTATTCCGTATTAACATACCATCAAAGGGATGAAGTGTCCAAACATGATCTTTCTCATATATATTGAAAGTGAACCATTCGTTGGCATACAAAATTCTGGTATTAATTGTGGACTCGTCAACAATCTCAAATGTAAAATCCAGCAACGTACAGCCCCCTCACCAGCTTACGAATCTATTCTTATATTCTACCAAATCATAACAAAAAAAAGAAACCTTTTCAGGTTTCATAGAAGACTATTTTTCAATGAATTTAGACACAAATTCTGCTTTTTCAGCGCTTGCTACGACAATGAGCACAATGATTATTCCAGAAAGTATAATCCCGCTTATGATCATCCTGTGCACCTTCTTTGACTGATTTGTTCATCTATATTCAAAGATATGATGCACGGTTCCTTTTATTCGCTTAAATCCATAATAACGTATTTCTCAATATGACTGGCCAGAGTGCCAAAATTAGGTTTTTGGATGTCCACATGTTCACCCAAAATTGATTTCACTGCTAAATAGGGGAAATTAATGCCAGATAGACAAGTCACATGCAGACCGCCAGACATTCTCGGATTAATCTCAAGTAATTTAGGCACACCCTGATTGTACTTCACTTGAATGTTGTAATTAAACGGGATCCTGTAAGTGGCAGCAACCTGATGTGCGATCTCGATCAGCTCAGGCACTTCCTCCAGCAGCCTTAACCGTCCGTCCGCTTTGCGACGCGGCACAGCGGCAAGTAATTCCCCAGAAGCCGATGCTAAGCAATCGATGCTGTACTCAAAGCCGTTTAATAGTTCCATTACCATCAAGTCATCGAAACGATCTACGGATGATAAGGTCTTGTAGACCTGTTCCGTAGTGAGATAGGGAGTAACTGTGCCGAATAGGTCACTTAATGTATCCCGCCCATTACTGATGATTCTGAAGCCCATACCGCCCTCAGCATTCGTTGGCTTCATACAAACCTGATGGCCTGCTCTTACGAGCGCCTCATAGGCAGTCATAAATTCATCTGCCGTATTGACCACATGATAATCAGGGATTGCAATAATGTTCTTTTCCCTGATGGCTTCATAAAACTTTTGTTTCTCCAATAAGTTCTCTAAAAGCTCAAGGTCGCGACAAACCGTTACTTTCGTTCCAACTTTTTCGAACAAATCAATCTGCTTCGCAATGGCATACATATGCAATCTGGGAATGAATACATCAATGCCATGCTTTTTGCAAAAATCCAGGGCAAACTCCACATAATCATCATCGCCTAAAACAGGTTCGGTATCCGCGTAATCAGCCGCTTGCAGAGCCATATGAGTACGGTCCGGATGAGTAGCGTACATTTTGAATTGGACGCCATCTTCATTATTGCGAATGCTATTCATGTAATGAAAAGCTACCGAAAACCAACGGTTAAACCATACTTTTTTCATGAGGACTCCTTTATGACAAATAGATTCGTTTGCTCTATGTTTACGGATTCCACATACTTAAGTATTTCGTCCGTAGCGAAAATCCCGGATTCCTCGGTAAATGAATAGTTCCCCGTCGGTTGAAGCTGCTCTTGTCGAAATAATTCTCCGTGCCTAGGGACGATAGAGAAATCAGCGAAATCAATCAAGATCTGATCCAAGAGGGAATCGCCAGATGCCACAACTTGTCTCTCTCCTGTTAATTGCTTGAGATGCTGAACGGCATCTCTTTTATTAACGACTTGCGGAACGACATAGACCTTTCTTCCTTGAACGGAAGTGCTCCAGCCCATACGCTGAAGTTCTGCACTCATCTGAGTAACTTCCTCCAGCGGCATCTTTGCTCGGTCAATAATATGGGAAAAAAATAGCTCGTCGCAATAGCTAGAGCTGATGACCCATTCCGGACTAAGGACACGATCTAGCAGTATCCTGACGTCCTGCACATGCTCACTTGATTCACTAACGCGAGCAACAACAGAGGCTTGCCACTCCAGATCGGGTTGCCCATCTATCAGAATATTTCCGCCGTTGCTTGTAACGGCATAGGCGGGCTTCAACATTTGACTAATTAAATGTATACGTTTGTACTGCAGCATGGTTCGTGTCGTTACCGGGATGAAAAGGAGCTCAGTCATCAACTTTTGAAGCAGCTGATAAGAACTTGAAGACATATACGATCTTACTTTACCGTCAATGAGTTCTGCTGTAATAATCTGATCGCCTAATTCTTCGGCGCGCTCTAAAGGCTGTGAATAGATTAACGTTTGATCTAAATCGCTTGCAAATATCATTCGGCATCTCCTTTCACGGATTTGATAATACCACAACAGGAATAAGTGAGACCTGGGTACACTTCTATTGGTACGTCCCTGGCTTCAGCTAATAGGATGATATGACGTATATTCGGATTGTCTAATCGGTCTACTAATATCCGCCATGGTACTCTACGGAGCAGTACGCGGGTCGTTTCTCCAACACCGGGTTTGATCAAGTTGATATCCGCAATCTGATACTCGCTTTGAATCGCTTGAATATCTCGCAAACCCTTCCATGAAATCGTTGGAGGATGCTGGAGTGTTTCCCAGGCACTATGCTGTGCTTCTTTCACTACTTCCCCAAAAAAAGGCACAATCTCCGCAATAAAATGATTGGAGAGATCCTGGTCCAACCACTCTTTATAATATTTGGAACCATGAAAGTCATGAGGCCCAATGAGATCCTCACGCAGCACCGTTCGACTCATTAAACCGGATACCACCGCATTCAAGCATGCACTCGGAATCAAGAAATCCTCTCTCGTTCCAAACATATCCGTGCAATGGCCAGGATCAGCAAGCACAGCAAGATCATCGTCCAGCTTGACCCCGTAATCTCGTTCTAGCTTGCTGCAAGCCTCTATAAGCCCTTTACGGATTGCTCCCTTGCCGGTCCACCCGTCGACGAATTGCAGCTTCGCGTCTGGATGCTTTTGCAGGATATAAAACAAAGCGTTCTCGTCAATTCCTTTACCTCGAATAATCGAGATGCTGTAATGGGGCAAGTCTAGCTGATGTACTTCTTGCAGGTAACGTCTTATTAGAATACCGACCGGCGTGCCCGCTCTCGCAAGAGAGACCAGCACCGTGTTCGGTCCTTTCTTAGTTCGAATAAGCTCTGCCGTTGCAGCGACTGCGAATGCAACCTTCTTGGCCGACATCTTCAGCGTCTCTCGATATAATTGTAAATAATCGGACGTTGGCAGATGCTCTTGCGGCAGCATTTCTGAATAATGAGTACCAGATTGAATGGCTAATTCTCTCGCATCCAGCGACTTTTCCAGCTTAACCTCACTCAAATCCTTAAGCAGAAATGTCACATCGGAAGCTGGATAACTGCCCAAGCGCACAGGCTCCTCTATTGGTTTAGCTCGCCAATCTTCCATGCTGCATTCTCCTTCCATTCAACCGTTTGTGGAGAGAAAATGACAATATGAATCTGTTTCAGCCCTCGCGTTTGAAGAATTTGAAGCAATGGCTGTATTGAAGCTGGATCTGCTTCTCTTTCCATAAATAAATAGAGATCATCATACAAACCTACTGGAATGTTGTATAGGAAATGAGTTACGCCCGGATCCTCCGGAGATGAGTACAGATAGCCTACCTTGACTGCGTAATCCTCTGTATCGATGGTATGAATTGGACTCCGCGTCGTCGATTGGTAAGACACACCTTCTCCCATTTCAGCGGCAATTCGCATAGGGATATACATAAACTCACCTGTGCCGACGCACAACGTCTTCTTACCTGTACGAGTAAGTTTCAATTGTTTGGCGGCTTGAGATATCGAATGATCGGATTGTTCGCTTTCCTCCGGCGTAAGACCAAATCTTCCACTATGCTGTAAATAAGGATGTTGGCACTCGTAAGGTGCATGAGCGAATAGATGATCTATATACGTGAAGTGAATGGGTCCCATTTGATTTGGAATAGGAAGGACAGGCACTTGGGGAGTTAAACTTTCAGATGAACCCGTTACTTTTACCTCACCTTTGACTAAGGAAAGCACATGAATGGAGATACCTAACTCCAGTTCTAGCTTCAGAAACTGCTGCTGATCCTCTGGGGTTCTCCAATCAAGCAGAGCAAGGATGTAATAGGTTTTCTTCGGAAATTTCCCCTGCATATCTCGAATAATGTTCAAAGAGGTCTTGCCTGTCGTAATTTCATCATCTACAAGGACAACAATCTCAGGATGCGTAAGCATCTGAGGATCCTTCGCGTAACAATAATGAGCTTCCGCATGAGAATGTTCCTCACTGAAATTAATGATGGATTCCGATCCTTCGATCACTTCACGAGTGGTATGAATGTAGCTGCCACCCTGACCAAAGGTTTCATAAACGGCATGTCCGATGGCTGTAGCTGTTTCTGCAAACCCTATAAAAGCAACGGAGTTCGGTAAACTTAGACGATTGGACATAATTTCTTTGTAGGCCGCCTCGGCCTGAGAAGGATCTATAATGCTCTGAATGGCTTGAGGGATTAACTGCTGCGGCATAGTACCTTTTAAGGCTTGTTGTAAAAGTAGTCCCAATGAAGCCCCGCTTAATAAGGAGGAATACGGGTTTACAGGGATATGCTTACCCAACACTTTGCTAACAAACAGAAACGATCGTTTCTTATTGATTCTTGCCGCCATGGCGAATAGAGAGTCGAGGGGAATCTCAAAGGGATTAGAGGTCAACTTCACTTGAAGCTCTAAATCACCCGCGATCCTATACGTATGCTCGATTATGCTTGAGCAATAATCCGTCATATTGTTGTTGTTCATGCAGCACCCCATAAATTTGTGATCGTAAGAGAATACGTCTAGCCCAGCTTAAATGAGGTTTGATTTCATTCATTTTATTGGCATATGCGCTCTTAATAACGCCATGATCGCCATTATTATTCGTAATGATGCTTGTAGCATCGGTATACTCTTCATGAGTCACCGCGTATAGCGATTGAACGGGTTTAATATGTGTGGGATGAATAATTGTCTTGCCAATCATGCCGTTCTCTTTATCCATAATCACTTCGCGAACCAAACCCTTTTGAGGGAAATATTCCCATACGGGTCCGGAAATAACGTAAGAGGCGTCAACACGCCCAAATATATTAATAATGTCAGCTAAACAATCTCGAATCGGCGTTATATCATAAATGGTCATGTCAGAGCTGCGTCTCAAACCAAATAAGCTGGAGAAATCCGTAGCACCAATTCTTACATTGAGGACCAAATTCTTATACTGCTCTAGAATCTCTTTAATCGTTTGAAGCGTATAGCTACGGCTTTCCTTATAAATAACAGGTCCAGATTCTAGAATTGGCAGACCATATAGCATTGGGGCGGAAGGCGGTTTCTCATCATTATAATTTTCTAGTATTTGAAAATAAGCTCCGCCATTGTCTGCAGTAAATTTCGGAAATACAAATCCCGTTAAAAGGGTTACATTCTCTTCTAATCTTTCGATCAAATAATTTAACTGATTCACACTTCTTACTCGTACGAATAAAAGCGGAAGATTGTCCGAATGAAGAATTCCGACCTCGATGAAGGTAGCTAACTTATTCATTTGATTCACTAAGGATTCTTCTGCGTCATGAACCTCATTTTCACCAACGGCATCTTCCAAATCAAGAATAACGGAAACAAGACCTTCAATTTTACCAAAAGCGATATCTTCCGCGAACGTGGGACGTGTAGCCGGCATATAAAGAGCAGCACCAATGGAATAAGCAAGGATTTCTTTGCGCGAATGATTATGGAAGGAAGTCGGAGGTAAATAAAATAGAGCTTTCTCTTCATCCGCTGTTAAATAATTAAAATATCTCATTCCCGATTCCTCCCTCTTTCGTTTAAGAAACAAATCCCCCCGTAAAGGGGGGGATTGTCATTGTATAGTCGGTACTATTAGTTAGCTGATTCTTGCTTGTCCTTTTTGCGAAGTAAACTAAGAACAATCGTGCCTCCAAATATGACAATAAGGGTTGAGAAGAAGAGAACATGTGAAATATGAACACCGAATGCGCCGGCAATCATCTTAAGACCAATAATGATAATAAGGATGAAAGCCGCTTTCTCCAACTCTGGAATCTTGTCAATGAGCTTTAAGAAGACTTGCGCCACGCCTCTCATCATAAGTACACCGATGATACCACCAAGGAACAATACCCAAACCTTGTCACTCACACCAAAGGCAGCTAGTACACTATCGACACTAAAAGCAATATCCATGACTTCTACGGCAAGAACAGTACGCCAGAAGGAAAGTCCTTTATTCTGAACCTCCCCTTCCTCTTCATGCTTCTTGAAGAAAAGATTACTGATGGCAATCCAAAGGAGATAGGCGCCGCCGAGCACTTTAATCCAAGTAATTTGAACAAGGAACGTACCTACACCAATAGCTAAGAACCTGAAAATGTAGGCACCTAGAAGTCCGTAGAATAAAGCTTTTTTCTGCTGCTCCTTCGGTAAATGCTTTACCATAACTGCCAATACTAATGCGTTGTCAGCGGATAAAAGACCTTCTAAGATAACTAATGTCCCGATAATTCCCCAGCTAACCGGATCAGAAAGTGTTGTTGAAAGCACTTCCCAGTCGAAAAAGTTAAGGAAGTTGTTAATAAAACTTTGAAGAAAATCTGACATGCCTTGACCCTCCTGAATATTTCGCTAATTATTTACTTATTTCCTGCAACCCATCTCATTCCCCATCCAAAGGCTTCATCTAGCGCCTTGTGACCGGAGAAATATTGAACAAGCCGCTCAATGCTGAATGTTTCATTATTTTGGTTACGAATTAATGCAATAGCACACATGCCCTGGCGATTATCGTGTTCATTCAATTTCACTTCGATGTCGGGTCCGCTATCTTGCTTGATGGACACTACGCCATCTGCTTCGGACCAAGTTGTTGCACCTTCGTAAATGAAAGTGAAAATTAGAATGCGTTCAAATTCAGAAAGCTTATTCCCGTTAATTCGAATGTTCTCTCCTGTTGTTACCGAGCCCGTACGATCATCGCCGTCTAAGGCGATATACGGCTCTCTATGGAGTGATCCGAATCGGTTGCCAAGCGCTTGAATAACGCCCTTCTCACCGTTCTTTAATTCATATAAACAAGCTAGATCCAGATCGATCACTTTGCTTTTACCAAAAAATCCACCGGATTTCTTCTGATTCCAGTTTAAATTAATGACAATTTCCCCGAGATTTCCTGTTGTCTTCTTCTCAAGACTAATGCGATCGCCCTTCTTCTTCAATTCAATCTTATTCAGATTAATTGGAGCTGGAGGGATAAGAGGAGGTTTACTCGCTTGCGCCGGAGTTGAAACAGGGGGAGGCGTCGGTATTGGATTAGGTATAGGGCTAGGTGTAGGTTCATCCTTAACCTCGATTCCGAAATTACCGCACAGCGCTTTCAGCCCGCCGGAAAAGCCAGATCCAACCGCACTGAATTTCCATTCAGTGCCGTATCTATATAATTCCCCTACAACAATAGCTGTCTCAACGGAGAATTGATTTCCTAAATCATATCGCAACATATCTTGCCCTGTGCTAGGATGAAAAATCCGTAAATAAGCTTGAGTCACTTGGCTGAATTGCTGCTTAAGCTTCTCACCCTCATGGATGGTTAGTGTGATAGCAACTTTCTCAACATTGGCTGGAACGCCCAAAAATTGAATAGTAAATTGCTTCTTATCAATCCCTTGAGAGGGTTGATCGATGAAATTCACACCGCTTTTTGTAGGATTGTTGTAGAATACCAACTGTTCGTCGTTATCTGCCTTCCCATTAGCGCCTAACAAGAATGCTGAAGTATCCAGATCTATGTTCGCAGGAGAGTTCCATCCGAGTCCAATACCAATCTGTGAGAGTCCCGGATTTGTTTTTGTAACATCCGTCTTTTGGCCTTTGACAAGAGATATATGCATAAGGGCTGTCCCTTCCATACTTCATAATTGAAGGGTGATGCCTTACTTGCATCACCCACCTGTTTCTGAATTTTACTGGGCATCCAGTCCGTAGTTTTTACATAGGGCTTGAAGACCGCCTTGAAAACCACTTCCAACAGCTTGGAACTTCCATTCTTGACCTTGGCTGTCTCGGTACAATTCACATATGACTACGGCCGTTTCTACCGAAAAGTCCTCGCCCAAGTCATAACGTAGAATCTCCCGATTCGTTACTTCATCAACAAGGCGAACGAACGCATTCGATACTTGTCCGAAATTTTGGTTGCGATTCGCTCCATCATGAATCGTAACAGCTATTCCTACTCGGTGAATATGCGCAGGGATTTTGGAGAAATCAACTTTGATTTGCTCGTCATCCCCATCGCCATCACCTGTACGATTATCGCCAGTATGCTGTACGCAACCATTTACACCAACCAAGTTGTTGTAAAAAATGAAGTCCTCAAGGCCTTTGGCTTTACCTTCAGCATGCAGCAGGAAGGCTGACGCATCCAAATCGAATGCATGCCCGCCACTATATTTGTTCGTATCCCAACCTAAACCGATAATAGCCTTACTGAGACCAGGGTTCGACTTCGTTAAGTCAATTCTTTGACCTTTTGACAAGCTGATTGACATTGCTGCATCTCCTTAGAGTTTTCGCAAGAAAACTAGCATCGTAAGCATAACCTTAGAGTTTTCGCAAGAAAACTAGCATCGTAAGCATAACCTTAGAGTTTTTGCAAGAAAACTAGCATTTTAATTAAAAACTTAGGAAGTTTGCAAACCGTAATCGCGAGCTAATCCTGCAAGACCGTCTTTATAGCCGCTGCCGATCGCGCTGAATTTCCATTCGCCGGCGTGACGGTACAATTCACCGATGACTACGCCTGTTTCAATGGAGAAGTCTTCTCCAAGATCAAAACGGATCAATTCTGCACCGGAGTCTTCATTAAGAATTCGAACGTAAGCGTTGGAAACTTGTCCAAAGTTTTGCGCTCTTGCTTCAGCATCATGAATGGTAATGCAGAAAGCAATTTTTTCCGTTTCTGCTGGAACTGCACTCAGATCAACATTGATTTGCTCATCGTCTCCATCACCTGCACCGGTGCGATTGTCGCCGGTATGTACGATAGAACCGTTCGCATTCTTCGGGTTGTTGTAGAAGATGAAATCAGATTCAGTTCCTACTTTACCTGAAGCATTAACAGCGAAAATGGAAGCGTCTAGATCGAAATCTTTACCGCCATCATATTTATTCGTGTCCCAACCTAAACCAACAATAACTTTAGTTAAACCTGGGTTTGTTTTTGTTAAATCTACTTTTTGACCTTTGGATAGTGAAATTGCCATTGAAATAACCTCGCTTTTTAGGGGATTTGGTGTAGCTGTTATTGATATCGTTTAACTAACTGTCCAATTGTTGTATCCGTGCTGCCTTCACCAATCGCGTTGAATTTCCATTCGCCGCTATGACGATAAAGTTCACCAACAATCAGGGACGTTTTACCGGAATAATCTTCAGTCAAATTAAATTTAATTAATTCTTGGTTATTCGAATCATTCACTAAACGGATATAAGCGGATTGAACGAGACCGAAGTCTTGTTTTCTATTCACACAGTCGTAGATATTAACAACGAAGACGATTTTACTAACATCCGCAGGAACTTGTCCTAAATTCACAGATACTTGCTCGTCATCGCCATCACCTTCACCTGTGCGGTTATCACCGGAGTGAACGACCGAGCCATCAGGACTTTGCAAGTTAGCAAAGAAAACAACATTCTTCTCTTTCGTCAATTTCCCATTCTCATCTAGTAAGATGACGGAAGCGTCGCAATCAATTTCAACAGTTGTTTTTTTGGATCCGAAGAAACCTTTCTTCTCAACAACCGCAGGATCCCAACCTAGTCCAACTACAACCTTGGAAAGACCTGCATTCCCTTTGGTTAAATCAATTTTTTGACCTTTGACCAAACTAATTGTCAACGAGGTCACCTCCTCTCATATCCTGTATTTGTACTCTTTCATTTGATACGGATGAGTTTCGAACACGTTTCATTTTTCCAATTAAATGTTTTGTAAATCGACGATCAAAGACTAAATTCGCCAGGATTGAGGTTCAGCGCTGTACAAATATCTCTGACAACCTTCTTCTCTTGCTCATCAAAATCTCCGTCTGCAGCACCAATTGCGCAGCATACCGCAATGATGATTCGTCCAACTTCAGGCTTATTGTTGAACTTGGAAATAACTTTAAGCGCTTCCTGCTTGCCTACAATGTTTGAAAATTCAAAGTTGCCGGCAAAGTGGTTGAAGCGAGCGATGACATTACTAACATCAAATACTTTAAGCTCTTCGCTACGGCTGATGTAACCAATCATCTTTTCTTTTTCGGAATTACCAATGCTGCCATCAGCTGCCGCTACAATCGCACAACCCGCTACAACGGCATCCAGAAAATCTTTGTTTTGAAATTTTTTGACTTGGTCGGACAAGCCTGATTTTGCACTTGAAAACCATGATTTAAACGTACTCATTTCAGCACCACCTATAAGATTTAGTAACACATTTTGACTATAGGCTACATTTTTCTCCACAATAGTCTATGTTCACAGTTTAAACGATTAGACATATGTTTTCAAATATTGGAATTTCGAAGATACTTTGGGAAATCATTCAACCAAAACGCCATAAAACCGCCCGAACCGGGCGGCTGGATAGACTGAATATATAAAATGAAAATGAGTACAAATACTCTCTAACTATTAAATAGTAGCCTCTACCTTCGAGTAGCGATTCACCGGAATCGGTACACCTAGATTTCCCCTTAGCGTGTCAGATTCATACTCTTTCCGGTATATACCCCGCGCTTGCAGGATCGGCACAACGAGGTCAACGAAATCGTCCAATCCTCTGGGTAGAGCTGCAGCAATAATAAAGCCGTCTGCCGCTTCTTCTTTGAACCAGAGCTCGACACGATCCGCCACTTGTTCAGGTGTTCCTGTAAATTCATTGCGGGGAGTTGCCACACTAAGCGCAACTTGACGAAGCGTGAGGTTTTTCTCTTTCGCTGTTTGCTTGATTTTATCCGTACCGCTGCGGAAACTGTTGCTGCCGAAATCACCGAGATCCGGGAACGGTTCATCAATCGGATATTGAGAGAAATCATGGTGCTCAAAGAAGCGCCCCAGAAAATCCAGTGCTTTATCAATCGTAACTAAATTAGCAATCTCTTGATATTTGCTCTCCGCTTCTTCTTCCGTGTGTCCGATAATCGGGCTAATCCCAGGAAGAATAACGACATGTTCAGCAGAACGGCCATAAGCCACCGCTCTGCTTTTAATATCCTGATAATAAGCCTTCGCTTCCCCAATCGTTTCGTGTCCGGCAAATATGGCATCAGCGACTTTAGCCGCGAAAGCCCGACCATCCTCAGAGGCTCCGGCTTGGAAGATAACTGGCTGACCTTGCTTCGAACGCGCGATATTGAGTGGCCCTTGCACAGAGAAAAACTCCCCTTTGTGGTTCAACGTATGCAGCTTGCTCGGATCAAAGAATACGCCGCTTTCTTTATCGCGGACGAAGGCATCGTCTTCCCAGGAATCCCAAAGTCCACGCGCCACTTCCAAGAATTCATTCGCGATTCTATATCGTTCTGGATGTGTAGGGTGCTGGTCTTTGCTATAATTTCTAGCCGATCCCTCTAGAGGAGAAGTCACGATATTCCAGCCTGCACGCCCATCACTGATCAGATCAATCGAGCCGAATTGTCTGGACACTGTAAAGGGCTCGCTGTAGGAGGTCGAAAGCGTACCAACGAGACCGATTTTGGAAGTGACAGCAGCCAGCGCCGAAAGAATCGTAATCGGTTCAAACCGATTCAAAAAATGAGGGATGGATTTCTCAGTAATGTACAAACCATCCGCAATGAAAACCAGATCGAATTTACCGGCTTCAGCTTTCTGGGCCTGCTGTTTATAAAAGCCAAAGTTGACGCTGGCATCTGTAATCGCCTCAGGATGGCGCCAGCCTGATATGTTTCCACCGACTCCATGAATGATAGCTCCAAGCTTCAATTGCTTTTGTTTTGACATCGTCATCACGTCCTTATGATTATTATTGAAGAATCGCTGCTTCTTTGAGCTGCAGACGATAGCTTTTTACTAGGTTTTCGCCCTTAAGAATATCCTTATCAAATGCCCGTTCGAAGCCTAAACGCTCATAAAGCTTCACGGCAGATTCCATCATATCGGAAGTGTGCAGATGCAGCGTATACGCGCCCAATTCCAGCGCTCGGCGGGCGCTTTCTTTAATAAGCTCAGTAGCGATTCCCTTGCCTCTAGCTTGCGGGGAAACAGCCAATAAGCGAATAATCGGCGTATGGATATCTAATTCAGGAAGTCCATAGGCAACCTGGGAAGACAGAAACAAAAGGGAGCTGCCCACGATTTCCCCATTGATTTCGGCAATTAGTCGTACAGTAGGAGCGTCGCCATCTACAGAGGCAAGAATGTTGTCTTTGTACTGCTGCCATCCTTCGGCAGTAAGATCATCTTCGTACTGACTGTAGGCATCAATAAGAAGCTGTCTGATCACCTCACGGTCTTCCGTACGAGCTTCACGAATCCCAATCCTATTTGTACTCATTTCCCTACACCTCTTTCTATCCCATATAGGTTCAGTCGGTTTTATATCATTAAAGATCCGCTGCTTGCTTAGCTTGTTTAATCCGCTCAATTTGGGCAAGATGCACCTGAACATGCGCGGTAAAAGATTGAACGACATCCGTCAATGCTAACGTCTGTCCTTTGAAGTTAACACCCGTTTTCTCCCAGTCTTGGGGGGATAATCTTCGCAATAATAGGCTGTTATAATTCAACAACGCTTGGAAAGCGTCCAAAATATCTTCCGCTGTGCCTTCATTCGCCTTGGCACTGCTTACCCAAGCATCTTGCCCAAAGGCAGGCAATTGGACCGTGGATCCAGAAATGATCTCGCGAATGCGAAAGGAAACAACGATGTTGTGATCGGTCAAATGAGATAGAACTTCCGTCACACTCCATTTATCCGCGTTCTCCTTCCATTTCAACTGCTCTTCCGTAAGACCTTCAATCGCTGATCTCAACTGTTTATTCGTATCTAAATAAGGCCCAATATCGATTACAAGTTGGCTCATCCTGAAACCTCCACTTCGAA
The DNA here is from genome assembly GCF_001429545.1 of Paenibacillus sp. Soil787. Lineage (GTDB taxonomy): Bacteria > Bacillota > Bacilli > Paenibacillales > NBRC-103111 > Paenibacillus_E. The sequence continues at coordinate 60,577 of NZ_LMSP01000002.1, read as the reverse complement.
TTCAGAGCTTATTTGCTTAAGAGCTTGCTCCGCTAATATGGCAAAATAGTTGGCACTGATTGGCAGCGCGCGCTCATCGAGATCAAAAGCAGGATGATGCCACTCCTGCGTACCCGATGTGCCCATGAATAAGAAGATACCTGGCACCTTCTTCTGATAGAAAGCAAAGTCTTCCCCTGCTAGAGATGGTGTAGGCGCGAAGACTTTCAAGCCTGCAAAATCCGCAGCTCGTGCTGCTAATTCCGCTAACCCCGCATCGTTCTGCACGGCTGGCGGACCCTTGATCCATCGGACAGATGCCTTCGTCCCATAAGCAGCCGCTACACCATGAACCACTTGATCGAACCTGTTCAGAACCGTGGCTCGAACCTCCTCATCGAATGTCCTAACTGTTCCATCTAAGACAGCTTTATCCGGAATGACATTCCAAGCTGTTCCACTGTGCATCTTGGTGACGCTTATCACAGCGCTTTGCAGCGCACTAACATTCCGGCTTACAATCGCTTGGAGTGCTGTGACGATATGTGCGCCGGTTACAATGGGATCTATCCCCGCTTCAGGCATCGCAGCATGTGTACCCTTTCCTTCGATTTCAACAACGAACCCGTCTGCAGAAGCCATGAGAGGTCCCGGTTTAATACCGATTGTGCCCACAGGAAGATCGGGTTTATTGTGCATCCCAAATACCGCACGAACCCCCTCTAAGGCTCCACTTCTGATGACCTGCTCCGCTCCTTGCGCTTTCTCCTCTGCCGGTTGGAAAATGAAGCGAACCGTACCCCGCAGCTCCTTCTCTTGCTGCTTTAATAAGAAAGCGGCGCCCAGAATGGCTGCGGTATGAAAATCATGTCCGCAAGCATGCATGGTGCCCAGAACCAATGAGGCATAAGCCAGTCCAGTAGCTTCCTGGACAGGCAAAGCATCTATATCGGCTCGGAGCGCAATAACGGGGCCTTCGTGCAGACCTCCAACCTCCGCGATAAGACCTGTTTTCAGCGGAAAGTTAGCCACTCGGATACCCGCTTCCTGCAGCCAGCCTCGGATCGATGCAGTGGTTTGAACTTCTTCGTTCGATAATTCCGGATTTTGGTGCAGATGGCGCCGAATCGCGATCAGCTTCTGCTCAAATGCCGACTGTGATTGTTCCGACAGCACTTCGCTCATGCTTATTCCCCCCTCAAAAAAACGTATGGCTTTTTAGCTACACAAGCAGCTCCGAGAACGCCTCACTAAGCAATTCGAATGACCGCAAACGCTTGGCGAAATCTTTCACCGACGTGGTAACAATAAACTCATTTACCCCATACGTTTGCTGGATGTCCAGCAGCTTTTGGCGGACGGATTCTTTGGTCCCTTTCGTTATCTCCGCTTCCTTCTCTTCTACGGTGAATTTAGCTTGTGTTTGCCGTCCATACTCCTCGGCCTGTTCAAGCGTTCCAACCGTCAGTGTTTTACCGTTTTCCAAATGAATTTTGACATTCTTATACTCGCCAGCCAGCACTTTGGCCTCTTCTTCTGTGTCAGCCACAATTAAGGACAGTGCCAGGATCGCCTTCGGCTGTCCGCCATGTTCTCGATTAAATCCATTGTGATACGCTTTAAAAGCAGCAGCTGCCACAGCATGATCACCATTAATGAATTGGGCAAATACATAGGGAAGCCCTAATTCAGCAGCTAATTCTGCACTGGCCGCAGTGGCGCCAAGCAGATAGATATCCGCTGGTTGCGTTGGAATCGGAGATACCCGAAGTCCTGTAAGCGGATGATCAGCATCCAAGCGATTATGAACAAATTGTTTGAGTTCCTTCAATTTCTCCGATAAAGTAGCTGGCTCCGTGATGCCTTGCTGTAGAGCTTTCGTAGAACGAGGAAGCCCGCCTGGCGCTCTTCCGATACCGAGATCTACTCTTCCAGGTGCTAATGTTGCAAGGACATTAAAGTTTTCGGCTACTTTGTACGGGCTGTAGTGCTGCAGCATGATGCCGCCAGAGCCAATGCGAATGCGCGCTGTTTTCGCTAATAAATGAGAGATTAGCACCTCGGGTGAAGAACCGGCCAATTGATCGGAATCGTGATGCTCCGATACCCAAAAGCGGTGATAGTCAAGCTTTTCCGCTAATTGCACAAGTTCAATTGTATGCCGCAGAGCGGCTTCCGCATTCTCCCCCGGGAAAATAACGCTTTGATCCAAAATACTAAGTTTGATCCCCATATCATCCACTCCGTATTCGCTGTAAATTTAAATGTTATACGTGTACTCCGGCGTAATTCGTTTCAGGAATTGTCTTGTACGCTCTTCTTTCGCATCGCCAAAAATATCCTGAGGCCTTCCTTCTTCCACAATCACACCTTGGTCCATGAAAACAACATGATTCGAAACTTCTCGAGCAAAGCCCATTTCATGCGTAACAACGATCATCGTAATACCTTCTTTGGCGATTTTCCGGATAACCTCCAGCACCTCACCGACCAGCTCAGGATCAAGTGCGGAGGTTGGTTCATCGAACAAAATCACTTCTGGATTGAGGGCCAGCGCACGGGCGATCCCCACCCTCTGCTGCTGTCCGCCTGACAGTTGGCTTGGATAAGCGTCCAGCTTACTGCCCAGCCCTACTTTCTCCAGCATTTGAATGCTTGTTTGCCGTGCAGTCTCCTTGGATTGCTTCTGCACAATGACAAGGCCTTCCATCACATTTTCCAACACCGTTTTATGCTTAAATAAATTGTAATGTTGAAATACCATCGCCGTTTTCTTGCGCAGCGTATGAATATCCTGTTTGCTCGGACGCTTGCAATTGATGGTGAAATCCCCAATCGTTACCTCACCCTGATTCGGCTTCTCCAAGTAATTGATGCAGCGAAGCAGCGTCGTTTTGCCTGAGCCGCTTGGGCCAAGGATACAGACGACTTCTCCTTTTTTCACCGTCAAATGGATACCTTTCAACACCTCATGCTTGCCGAACACTTTGGTGATATTCGCTAGTTTGATCATCGTACACCACCTCGGTTGTAAATATTTATTCGTTTCTCCAGCAGCCCCGTTAGCTTCTCGATCAGAATCGTCACTCCCCAGAACAGGAAAGCCGCGGCAATATAAGATTCAAAAAACTTCCAATTTGTCGTAGCAACGATTTGTGCTTTGGCATTAATTTCAACAACGGATACCGTGAAAGCCAGTGTAGAACCGTGAAGCATACCAATGAGCGAATTGGATAAGTTAGGCAAGCTGACCGCCAATGCCTGAGGAAGCACGATGCGCCTTAATGCTTGCGGAGTTGTCATGCCGATGGCGTAGGCAGCTTCGATTTGCCCCTTATTCACGGCTAGAATGCCTGATCTTACTACTTCAGCCAAATAGGCTCCTGCTGTAATCGAGAAGGAAAGAAAGGCGAAACCGATCATTGGAATAGAAGTCGACCGGAAGCTCCAACCGATGGCTGTTGCCAAAGAATCAATAATCACTGGCAATCCGAAATAAATGAGCAGCAAGTGCATCAGCATCGGTGTTCCACGGATGAAGGTCACATAGCCGCTTGCGATGTAATGGATAACAGGAACGCGGTAAATTCGGATGATCGCCACGGCCGATCCAATCAGAAATCCGAAGAAAACCGATACAAACGTTATTAGCAGCGTAATAGGCAAAGCAGAGAGCAATTGAATAAAGGCGGAGCCGATAAACCCTAGATCGAGTTTCATGGCTGATACCCTCCTTTATCCGTTTGAGCGGATGCAGCCCAAGGTGTCTTAAATAACCACTTAAATGTAAACTTCGATTCACGTTGAACAATAGGTTGATCATGCCGCAGCAGTCTTTTTTCGATATCCAAGAACAGCTTCTCGAGCCCGTAACAAATGACAAAATAGATGAGTGATAAACAAATGTAAGTTTCAATAAAATGCTGTGTTGCCGCACCAAGCGTCTGCGCTTTCCCCATTAATTCCATCGCGCCTAACGAAAAGGCTAACGAAGTATCCTTCAAATTGGCGATAAGCAGATTCGCAAAGTTCGGTATCGATATGGCAAGCGCTTGAGGCATAATGATACGTGTAAAGGCTTGGTAACCTGTCATACCTATCGCATAGGCAGCCTCCATTTGCCCTCGATCCACGGCTTTCACGGCTGCCCGAATGACTTCAGAGATATAAGCACCGCCATGCAGGCCAAAAGTCAAAATGACGAAAGTCAGGACGGGGGCTTTAGAGACGTCGACGTTAATGAGCTTCAATATCTCGGGAAGACCATAATAGATGAGGAACAACTGTATGAGGATCGGTGTCCCCCGGAAAAATGACACATAGATTTGGGATATCCTTCTTAGCACTGGAACCTCATACAGCCGAGGCAAGGCTATAAGGAATCCGATTAGCAAACCCAGCAGCATAGAGCAAGCTACAATAAACAATGTGATATGCAGATAAGAGACTAATTTGGGCAAAAAATCAAAGACATAGGTGATATCAAATTGTTGTTCCATTCGGACGATCTCACCTTTCTGTACCGTACTTATTTAAAACAGCATTAATCTTTCTTCGTATAATCCCCACCGAGCCATTGCGTGCTAAGTTTGGAAAGCGTTCCATCTGCCTTCACAGCCTTCAACGCTACGTCGATTTTATCCGCAAGATCTTGCCCTTCTTTATCATTTTTGCGGAAAAGGAAGCGAACCTCAGCTTCTTCAATAACCGGTCCTACGGCTTTTAATTTGCTTTGCGGGTCGACTAGCGGCAACAAGAAATCCGCTCCGAGTGATCCGTCCGCACGACCCGTTGTAAGCTGACTAACTAAATCGTTGGCAGCACCGCTTTGGTAAACAATTTTGATCGCGTTATCGTTTGCTTTATTATAATTTTCTAATAGCGTAGCTTCGGCACTAGTCGCTGTCGTTAACGCTTTTTTACCTTTCAAATCATCAATCGATTTAATATTGGTATTGTCTTTAGCCACGATAACTTTTGTTTTCCAGTAAGCATAAGGCTCGTTGTTGAACAGGTATTTTTGCTCTCTTTCCTTGTTCTTCTCAATTTCGTGGGCAACAAAGTCAATTTTGTTCGTTTCCAAGCTGAGGAGCAGGTTAGCGAAATCCATCGTTTTGAATTCAAACTCGTAATCAGGAAGCCGTTTATCCAATTCTCTGACAAGCTCGATATCATAACCGGTTAGTTTACCGTCTTTATCAAGGAAAGCCACGTTCGGAAATTTAGTACCTGTTCCAACAATGATCTTCTTCACCTTGACAGGCTCAGTTGCAGCAGTTGTAGCTGTAACAGCCTTCGTACCTTCAGCGGCGGCCTTTGGTGATGCGATCGTTTCTGTATTTTTCGCCCCGCAGCCTGCTGCTGCCAAAGCCAAAGTTAGTGTTGTTCCAAGGATTGTTAATTTTCTCATCTGGGTACACCCTCCGTTTTTTCGATTACAAGTATTAAAACTTATAATTCCTATTTGTTTTATCAGAATTAACTTTATAATTAATTTATCATCAAGCTTCACAACTGGATAATAGAGTTTTTCTATATGCATATATAAGAATCTGATATTATCCTTTCGTTCGGTCCCATAATCCTTTGCAAATATCCAAAATACTGTTGAAAAATAACGTATTCTCCCCATTTAGCGTAATCAAGCTCATCTGCAAGGCAATGCCTGCTGTGTCTGGAAAGTCAATTGGAACCAGCTTATTATCCTTAACTTCCTGACTGACGCTAAGCCCAGGCAAGAAAGCAATACCTGCCCGCTGTAGAACCAGCTTCTTGGCTGTTTCGGAGTTATCCGTCTGGATCTGAATGTTTGGCGACTCCTTCAAACACTCAAATACACGGTGGATGCGCATCCAGTCTAGAGAGCCGCACTCAAAGAAAATAAGAGCTTGACGTCCAATATCCTGGATCGTTAAGTTTTCTTTTCCAATAAAGGGATGCCCTTCATAGACATAGAGTCGAATAGGATCTTCATACAATTTCGCTGATAATAGACTTGGATGGGTGATTCCACGCACAAAGCTGATATCCACATCTCGGTTCAAAACCTTGTTAACAAGATCGTCTGTGATGCCAGTTGTTAGTTTAAAATTGATTTCCGGGTATTTATGCTTCATCTTGGGGATAATGGTTGGCATCATGTAATTAGATACAGATACCGTACATCCGATTCGCAGCTCGTTAGGCAGCGCCTTTTTCTGCTTAAGATGGATTTTACTCTTCTGGAATGTTTGAAGTAATTGCTGCGCGTAAGGGAGAAACTTCCTGCCATCATCCGTTAAATGAACTTGCTTGCCAATTCGATCAAAGAGCTGACAATCCAATTCCCGTTCTAACGATTGAATTCTAGCCGTTACCGAAGGCTGGGAAAGGAATAATACTTCCGATGCCTTGTTAAAGCTGCCATAATGGATGACATATACGAAAGCTTCGATATTCTCAATATTCATCGCAGTGTCCCTCCAGATGATCTAAAAAATTTTATGTTTATTATTCCAATTGATTAACTCGGAATTAAATATTTTTATAACTATAAGCTATCTACCAATTGCTGTCAATATCAGAAATACTGTTTATTTATTAGAAAAAGACCTTAGCTCTGCCGCAAATGCTCGCGGGTAATCTAAGGTCTTAAGACTATATAAAATTAGGATCGTAAACAACGGTATAATTCCGCCCTTTTCCTCTGGCAAAATAGAGCGCTTGATCCGCGTGCTCAATCACTTCATGTGCCGTCACTCCGTCAGTAGGGAACGAGACACTCCCAGGGGAATTGCAGACGTGGTAACTAAACCTTCCAGCTCAATACATTTTCCAGCATGGATGTCAAATGCTTAACGCGGTGCAGCTCAGGTTTTGCTTTTACTAGTTTAAGTTCATTCCTGATATGCTCGATGAAATCACTCCGTAAGCGTTCTAGCTGCTCCTCCGTTAAAACGTACAAATAATCTCGGACTGATTCGTACGTATGATACCATTCGCTGTTTTCCAAGAACGTAAAGGATGAACGTTGGTACCATTCTTTTACATGACTCTTCAATGCAGCTGTAATGGTTTCATCTTTCCCCGACATGGCGTAAAGCCGATCAGAGGACAGCAGGTTTCTGTATTTGATCATACTATCATCAAGGAACGAATTGGGAAGTTCATAGAATTGAATTACATGGTCCAAAATTTCAATATAGGCTTGTGGTCCAGCCAGTTTCGGGTTAAACTGACACTTAACCGCGGCATGGGCAATGCTTTTCAGCAGGTGGAATGCTTCTGCTGCTTCCTTTTTATCGGGCGAACCTTCAAAAAACAATCCCTGCTTTCCCGCACGAATTTCAGCCCCATCAATCGCATCATGAAGTGCATCTTCAAATTGATCTTTGCTGTAAGGTGCCCACTGATCGATATGATCTGTCAGTTCCACGCTCATGCCAAACTCCCTACGGATAATGCTCAATAGGTTAATCCCGCCGCTGCCGTTAACTACAGCAAATATATCGTATAAAAACCTTTCCAAGTTTTTTGCCTTTTTCGTTGCCCCCATAATTTCGATGGGAATCGTGTAAATGGTCTCAGCCGCTTTTTGTTCGAGATCGGTAATAAGCTGCTTCAACTCTGAGAGTAAGGGATGCTCCATTCTTAGTCCTCCACGTTCTATTTATTACTAGATGGTTCCCCCTCCAACACAATTTTATCAAGTTCAGACCATTCAGGAAAAATAAAAAAGGCTTGCTCCGATATTTAGGAGAAAGCCTTACTGTACTTATTCGGTGCCTAACCCTCATTTTCAAAGAATTCCGCGCATTGCTGGATCAGCTGACAAAAAGAACGGTTGTGGCCTATGTAAAAGGATGAAAGATCGTATCGGTTCCTTTTAGGTTCAAAAGAAATCAATACACGATGTCTCATGCGCTTCATGGTCAATTGGATGAATTGCTCGGCTCGCTCAGAGGCTATGATCGTGAGATAAGCATACAGGGAATGGTCTTCTGGTTCGTCAAGCGGGCTTACACCAGCACATGAGAATTCTGTCGCTATTTGCTTCTGCCGAAGCAGCATCAAGGCCGGAAACAATTCTTCATCCACGTGGATATGTCCAAGAAGTGTGGTCTTCTTAGCATGCTTGCGCTTTTTCTCACGTTCAGCCCATTGCACTAATTCCTGCTCGCGGCGGCGCCACTGAGCATCCGTATGATGATTTAAAATGACTTCGTTTTCCTCATTGGTATTCAACCTCATCAAGCCCATCAGCCTCCAAAGCAGAAAACCCGGACAAGTAAGCCCGGACTTTCTTGATTTATTAACGTGTTTCACGATGAAGCGTATGACGCTTCAGACGTGGGCAATACTTTTTCAGCTCCAAACGAGAGGTTTGGGTTCTTTTATTCTTCGTCGTTGTATAGTTTCTGTCACCCGTTTCCGTACACGCCAATGTAATAATGACTCTCATGCTGTTCACCTCCTATCATACATCATTGCTGAATTTATTGTGGCAAAGGGCAAGCTTCTTTCAACTCCATTATGGCATTCGGCAGCTCATCCTTGAAACGATTCCAATCTCCTTGCAATTCATCATCCGTTAACAAGCAAGCATCCAAAGAAGTCACGATACTAACTCGGTCCATCTCCATGCCGATAAATACAACCTTGTTCATCCGATCTCCATAGGTATCATCCCAGTGCTTGATTTGATCTGCATCTTCTTGCAGAACAGCTTCTCTTTCACCATCTGGGAGCGCCGCCACCCAATACCCTGCTGGACCGAAGCGAATAGAAGGACCTGCTTGGCTTAAGTTCTGGGCATGATTGTTGCGCGTTGCAAGCCACATAATCCCTTTAGCGCGGATGATCTCCGCCGGCCAATCTTCCATCCAACTCATCAGCCGTGAAGGCTCGAATGGACGAGTTCTTTCATAGACGAATGAGGAAATGCCATATTCTTCGGTTTCTGATGTATGTGTTTTCTTTTCCATTTCCCGCATCCAGCCTGCAGACGTACTTGCTTCATCGAAATTAAACAAATGAGTGTTCAAAATATCCGTTGGAGCAACCTTTCCGTGAACCGAGCGAAGGAATTTGGCTCTAGGTTGTAATGTGCGCAGCACGCCCTCTAGCTCAATCAGCTCATCTTCTTCCAGCATGTCACACTTGTTCAAAATCAGGATATCACAAAACTCAATTTGGTCAATCAGAAGATCAACAACTTCGCGTGTATCATCTTCACCCACAGCTTGACTGCGTTCTAGAAGCGTCTCTCCAGAGGAGTAGTCCGTCCAGAAACGATAAGCATCTACGACGGTTACCATCGTGTCGAGACGGCAAAATTGCGTAAGATCAATCCCCTGCTCTTCATCCAGATAAGTGAACGTTTGCGCAACTGGTAAAGGTTCACCTACACCCGTAGATTCAATAAGAATATAGTCAAATTTATCCTCTTTAGCAAGCCGCTCTACTTCCTTCAAAAGGTCTTCACGTAATGTACAGCAGATACAGCCATTGGACATTTCAACCAAGCTCTCATTCGTGCGGGAAAGCCCGTTGCCATCTCTAATCAGCTCCGCGTCGATGTTGACCTCACTTAAATCGTTCACAATAACCGCAACCTTTAAGCCATCACGATTATGTAGGACGTGGTTTAATAACGTTGTTTTGCCTGCTCCCAAATAACCGCTTAAGACGGTGACAGGTATTTTACGATCTGACAATGTCATTGCCTCTTTCTATTCGTAAATTTTACGTATTGGTCTGAAGAAAAAGAGCAAACTCGAAGAGTTGCTACGAAGAGATGCTATTCGCACACTATTTATTCATTCAGCGCTTTTTTCAATGCTTCCAGGTTATTCGTCATAACACCGATGTAATCAAGGTTTTTCTTTTTATCATCGTCCGTTAATCCCTCTATGGGGTTCAGCACAGCCGTTTTCGCACCGACTTCTTTCGCAATTGTACTCGCAACCTTAGGATCTACAAGGGTTTCAAAGAAAATCGTTTGTACCTTATTATCTTTCGAGAACTTGATAATTTCTGCCATTTTATCAGGAGCTGGCTCTTCTTCAGGGGAAAGTCCGGCAATAGGAACCTGTGTCAGCCCGTATTCTTTGGCCAAATAACCAAAAGCAGCATGCTGTGTGACGAACTCTTTATGCTTCACATTTTTAAGACCTGTTTTAAATGACTCATCCAAGGCTTTCAGCTTTCCGATATAGGCATCCGCATTTTTTCGATAATCATCCTTGTGAGCAGGGTCAGCTTGCGTTAACCCAACCACTATGGCCTCAACCTCTTTTTGAGCAAGAACCGGCGTTAACCAAACATGCGGATCCAGGATTTTGTCTCCATGCGCTTCTTTCTTGGGATCCGCTTGGTTCTCTTCCTCCGGTAAGCCTTCCATTAATTCAATTCCTTTACTGGCTTCAACCACAACACGATCCTTATTCTCAGCACTCTTAAGGGATTGCTCTGCCCATCCTTCTACGATACCGTTGTATACAAACACATTGGCGTTCTTCAGTTGTTTCATATCTTTGGCACTAGGCTCCCAGTCATGGGGTTCGGCCCCCGGCGGGATTAGAGCAATCACATTGGCGTGATCACCTGCAACTTGCTTAGTGAATTCATACATCGGGTAGAAGGTTGTAACGACATTTAATTTGCCATCGCTTGAAGCGGTTTTAGATGCACATCCCGATAAGAGTGCAGCAGATAGTACGGTAAAAGCAAGTGATTTCGTTACCCAGATTTTTTTCATTACTTTTTCCTCCTAAAATTTGTTGAGTGATGAAATTGGTATTTCTTTGGACATACGAGGGATGGTGTCGATTGCATTTTTGGCTTTGCTTTTGCTAAAAGTTAGCACGACCTTTTTCAAACCAAGGCCAGCAATAAGAATAAACAAGAGAAGCAGCGCTATTGTTCCACCTGGAGGTGTACTAAGCTGATAGGAAGCAGTAAGTCCAGAAATGACACCAAGTAAACCAATGCTCATTGCTATAAAAAGTGCGGATGTAAAACTAGGTGCAATTCGAATGGCAAGTGCCGCGGGCAATACAATTAATGCCGAAACGAGAAGAACTCCCACAATCGGCATAGCCGCAGATACAATCATACCGGTTAAGACGCTAAAGCCAAGTGAGATCCATTTTACAGGAAGCCCATTGGTCTTAGCCGTATCTTCATCGAATGTAATCTGATAGAGCGGACGACGAAAAATATAGAAAAAGATGCCCCCGATTATCGCTACCACAAACATGAGAAGAAGCTCGGTTTCATTCACAGCAACAACAGAGCCGAATAAGTAAGCGGAGAAGCCTTTATTAATGCTTTGCTTGAGACTCATGATGATCACTGCTGTTGATAATCCACCCACCATAATGATGGCAACCGAAATTTCACTATACGTTTTATAGGACCTCCTCACATATTCAACAGCTATGGCTCCCAGCGTAGCTACAACAAATCCAGTCAAAGTTGGATTGATGTTTAAATACGCACCTCCTGCAACCCCTGCTAAGGAAACATGAGAGAGCATGTCAGCCATCAGTGCTTGCCTGCGAAGCATCAGATAAACCCCCAGAATCGAAGCCAGGATAGCAATTAACCCACCGGCACAAAATGCCCGCTGCATGAAGTCGTAGTGCAGCATTTCCATCCGCCATCCTCCTTTCTTTCCAGCTCAATGATACGATCCAGATAGGGAGCGACCTCGCTAAGGCCATGCGTCACCATAACAACGGTTCGCCCGTGAGCTTTCACTTGATGATGCATCAACTCGTAGAAACCAAAGCGGCTATCCTGATCCATCCCTGTCGTCGGTTCATCGAGAACAAGCATATCGGGCTCCTGCGCTAGCGCTCTGGCGATGCAAATACGCTGCTTTTGGCCGCCTGAGAGCTCACCGATCTTGCGCTTGCGCAAATCCCACATCCCAACCTGACGGAGTGCTTTCTCCGTCTGCGCCTCATCCTCTTTGTCGAGTTTACGAAACCACGATCGGCTTGCATATCTGCCTGATTGGACAAATTCCAATATCGTGCTAGGGAATCCACTGTTGAAGGCAGAAATTTGCTGAGATACGTAACCCACTCTCAGCTTCCTGCCCTCTTTATTGGTAGAAGATAGGAAAATTGTCCCTTTCCAAGGATCAAGCAAGCCAAGAAGCAATTTCAACAAGGTCGACTTGGCTGCACCATTGGGTCCCGTTATTGCTACAAATTCACCCGACTGAATCTCTACACTCGCATCTTGAATACAAGGGACGTCATTGTAACCGAATTCCACCTCATTCATGGAGGCTACCAGCATAAGAACAAATCCTTTCCGGTTTTATATGTAAAAATTACGAATTAACATCGCGACTATCCTCGATTCATATGTCGAAGCCCAAACTACATGTAAGTTATAAGGCATCACGGCTTATAAATCGTAATAATTACTTATTACACTGAAAAATATATCTTTTTCCAGCGGTTGTGTCAATAAGAAAACTTATAGCACGAGCTGAAGCTCGCCCACAGAGACCGAGAAGGCGAAAATCGACTTCTCGGAAATTAATTTTGGTAAGATGAATAAAAAACCATTTAATCCACAAAATACTCCTACACCACAAAAAAGGAGTGAATCAAATGTCTAGAAGAAGAAACAGCAATACATTAGTCGTGCAACAAGCAAGAGCAGCTCTTGACCAAATGAAATATGAAGTCGCTCAAGAATTAGGTATTCAGATTCCTCAAGATGGTTATTACGGCTACATGGCTACTCGTGATACCGGCGCACTCGGTGGTAACATTACGAGAAGATTAGTTCAACTGGCTGAACAACAACTAACCGGCGGAATTAGACGCTAATTCCTTGGTTGAAGTAAAAGTAAAACAAAAAGACTGTAACCACCACTTCCTCCTTTGGTGATTTCAGTCTTTTTATTTTAAATCACGAATTCCATGAATACTGGCGACCTCAGTTTTCCGCTTTTGGTCCAATTTCTTGTCTTAATCTTTGCCATGATTCGTGGTTCCATATAAGCAAAGTTCTGGTCTTCCTTGAATACTAAGCGATTTTTCAAGCTATCAAAAGCTTGCTGATGAACGGATGTTACACCTGACTCTATAACCCCGACTGGGAACTTGGAGCCATCAGCTGCATCAATAGAGGCCAATAAAGCAAAATTATTTTTTCTGTAACCGGAAATGAACACATCCGCATAAGTCCAGTTAATCACCTTTTGCCATTGTTTGGAGCGTTTGTCTATTTCGTATTTGGAATTCTCTTTTTTAGATTTCATGATGATGCCATCTAGTCCCCGCCCACGAACCTGCTCATAATAATCAACTGCATTTCCCTCAAATACTTTAATCTTCTTATAGTTCTCATTTTCAGTGAAAGCCTTGTCCAACAGTTCTTTACGCCCCAGTAAGGTTAAACCCGTGACGTCAATTCCTTTGTATCTCAAAATGTCAAATGCGCAGAATATCACAGGTGTTTTGTTTTTACTTGATAAAAACCTGGCTGACATGGCTTCAAAATCTGGTTTCCCTTGATCGTCCATCATGATTAATACGCCATCAAGTATGGTTCCTTCAGGCAGGGGGCAACTATACAACTCGGGGAATTTATTTGTAATCAAGTTATTATGTCTCGTATAAACATAGAGTCTATCCATGTTGGAAACAATACATCTTAGACCATCTAATTTCGGTTCCGCTAAATGATGTTTACTGTAAAATGGTTTATTATTTTTTGCATTGTACGCTAGCATAGGAGAAATGAACATTTTTTATCACCCTACGCTAAATGATACTTCACTGTTATTCATCTGCCTAATGGAACTTGGAGGAAAAATCATTTGAGGTAAGGACGTAAAAGTTTCAAGTAATGCTTTTAGCCTCACTTATCCTCTTATAGTCGGGCAACTTTCAAGACTTCTTGATCTGCAACAGGTACTCCAAAGTTTGGAGTTCCGTCTACATTCCAGTCTAATTTTTGAGCGCGTGCGTGACGATTGGGATCAAACAGCGGATCACCGATGATTTCCTTATAGCTCCGGGAATGATAAATCATAATATCCTCTGATCCATCCTCTGATACCGTAAAGCAGTTATGCCCTGGACCATATTGTCCGGATTCTTCATTGGATTTGAAAACGGGCTCTAGCGATTTGGTCCATGATTCAGGATCTAATAGATCGCTTGTCTCCCAAGCTGTTAGTAATCCCATACAATAATTGCTATCCGTGGCGCTTGCCGAATAACTGATAAATATTCTACCGTTTTTCTTAAGTACAGCAGGCCCCTCATTAACCCCATAGCCTACAATTTCCCAGTCATACTCTGGCTTCGAAAGCAAAACCTGCTTACCGCTTATCGTCCAAGGATTGCTCATTTCAGCCATGTAAAGATTCGAATTCCCTTCGATTTCAGGGTCATTTTGCGCCCAAACAAGGTACCGTACTCCTTGGTGTTCAAAGGTGGTAGCGTCCAGAGCAACGGAGTCCCAGTTCGTATGAAGCTGGCCTTTTTCCACCCATGCCCCTTCGATCGGATTCACGGCTTCATTTTCAAGCACGTACATCCGGTGCTGCCACTTCTCGTCCTTGTCTTCGTCTGAGCCTCCGGCAGCAAAATGGATATACCATTTGCCATCTATAAAATGGAGTTCAGGAGCCCATATATGAGAGCTCATCCTGCCCTTGGCATGTTGTGTCCATATGATAGTTGGAACGGCGGATTCCAATCCCTGGATGGTTTTGGCTCTTCTCAATTCAATGCAGTCATACGCAGGAACTGAAGCCGTAAAAATATAGTAACCGTCAGTATGTTTATAAATCCAAGGGTCTGCACGCTGCAGGACGATTGGATTTTTATAGGCTTTTTTTAAGCTTAATCGGCCATTTAGCTCGTACACGGGCAGAAATACAGGCCTTTCATCCGGCGTATGATTAGGTCTATGGATAGTAAGCATGAATTTTCCGTCAAAAGTTGTAAATAGCATGCCATGTCCGCCGTCTTTTGCAAATAACGGATCGTGATCATGGGTCCATGGGCCCGTCATTTCTCCTGTTACAGAACGCGCTGTCCCAATGGCGTAACCATCCGCCCCATGACTTGACCAGAGCATTAACAATTCCCCATTTTCCGCTCGATACATGAACGGACCGTCGGTCACAAAGTTATTTTTTTCTTTTGAAGCAGCACTCCTGGCAAATCCACAAACCCACGGTGCATCAGAAGCATGAAACAGAAGCAAAGGTTCGCCAATTACTGATTTGAGATCCTTGGATAATTGGATGGCACACATTTCGCCGTCTTGAACCTGCAGCCATTCGTGACAAAATACCATCCATGGAGTCCTTGATTCATCGACGTACAGAGTTCCGTCCAGACACTCCCATTTCGCCGGGGTAACAGGACCATCCGAATGCGGGATGAACGGCCCGATTGGATGCTCAGAAACCAGGATTTGCGTTCCCCTGCATTTGTTGTCTGCCTTAAAGCTGGCAAACATGTAATACTTGCCCTGATAAAGATAAACTTCAGGAGCCCAGTAATTTTGGTCCGCCCAGAAATCGGCTTCCGGCCGAAAAGCAGGGAACGGCCCTTCCCAATTTTCCAGATCCGCGCTCATATACACGTCAAAGCCCGTCGCTTTTCCTTCCCAAGCATTTTTATCCGTCGTTCCATAAAGGTAATATTTCATTTCATTTGTATCAACCAAAATAAATGGATCGCGTATTTGGATTTCTTCTTTTTTTAGCATAAGCTTCTCCTTAACCATACTAAGTGCCTGAAGAAGATGGCACGAGACCATCCCCTCCAGGAAGTTTGCTTTATTGGTAAGCTACCGTCGGATTCCAGGTTGTTTCGTCATTGGAATTGGTTCCGTTCTTATCTACGATAAAATAAATCATATCATTAGCTGCAACGGTTGTCGTTATATCGTGTGTAACCCCAACAGTGTCGGTTCCTCCAATAAATTGCCAGCCGCTTGCAGGCCAGATCTGCGTTCCGTTCTTCATGATCTTTACATTCACGCCATCGCCGCCGCTATTTCCTTTCTTAGGATTACCGGTAATTCTTACCGACCCTATAACAGGAGCTTTCCATGCTACTACGGAATCATTAGTATCAGGATGGATCTGGGATGGAGACCAGATGAGGTTATACGTATAAGTTCCTTTCCAATGGTTTAAGGTTGCATCCCAGGTCATATTCGAATAGGTACTTCCGCTTAACTGCATATAATTCCAATACCCCGAGTTTTGGGTAGATGAAAAATCATTGGCAAGCGTAGACGCGTATCGGATCATAGGATCCCAGTACGTTCCGTCGCTGCTGTTGTTTACGTTTTTATTCACTACAAAATAAATCATATCATTTGCTGCAACAGTGATTGTTACATCGTGTGCTACTCCGGATATGTCTGAAGCACCGATAAACTGCCATCCGCTTGCTGGCCAGAGCTGCGTACTGTTTTGCATCATCTTCACATTCACGCCGTCGCCGCCGGCACCATCTTTCCTTGGTTTGCCAGTGATTCTAACCTGTCCTGCTTTCGGTGCCTTCCATGCCAATACAGTATCATTGGTATCAGGATGAAGAATTGCCGGGGACCAGATCCGATTCCACGTACCTGCACCCTTCCATGCGCCCAAGCTTGAATTCCAGCTCATATTCGAATAAGTGCTGCCGTTATATTGCATATAGTTCCAGTTTTTCTGACCTTGTGTCGTTGAAAAATCGAGTGAAAACTTATTCGTCGTATTCGAATCATAAGTGCCATCCGTACCGTATTCTTGAGCTCCAATATCTGGCATCAAATTATACAACGTGTTGCCCCAGAAATCTACCCCGCCATTACCGGCAGTAGGTTTACCTTTATCAATAGCTGCTGATGTCGATTGAAGTTTGTAATTATCGGCAAAGCTCATACCGTCGCCAACTACGCCTGGATTCACAAATTGAGGATTTCCAGTCACTGCATTACCATCAGCAGCGTTTGCGGCTTCAGGATAGTACAAATTATTGTCATATTGCGAAGATTGCCAATTAGGACTTGTTTGGTAATTGAAAATGTTGTTCCAGAACCTATATGAGCTGCCGTCCGCGCCTTGACTTGCATCAAGTGAACCGCTGGACTTATAAAATGTATTATTGTAGAAGTCGGCTGGCCTATCGTCAGATCTTGCTACATACAACATATCATCGACGCTTACGTTATATCTTAGTACAGTTTTAATATAGCCATTCGGGGTGATATGCGCACAATCAAGCCAGAATCCGCCTTCGTTCCCATGGGAATAATTGTACTGGAAGTAAATCGTTCCACCTGTTCCAAAGTCCGTATCAAACCCTGTTCCGTCAGCATCAAACAATTTAGTTCTAGCTACTTCATTGTATTGAAAAACAGTGTCTTTAGAGATAACTTCCCACATACCTGCAATAAGATGTGTATCGGCGGCATTACCGTTGTACCCGGCATCATAAACCGAATTATGTTCAATAAGCGCGTTCACAGTACTGCCTATAATCACACCGTCGGAACCCGTTTTACTAACAATATTGTTTCTAACAACGACATTGGTAAACAATTGGTCAGCAGTCGTACCGCCTGTTGAATCAACCTTAATACCGCTTGTCAAAACATCATGTATATTGTTTCCTTCGATCAACACATCATCAAAACGGTCAGTCGGTGTAGCGTCACCGTCAAATCTGATGTGAATTCCTGAGTTATCATACATACTTTGATATGCAGGCATTGACCTTCTGTTTTCTCCGGTTACATCGTGGATATTATTGTTCGCAATGTGGATGCCATGTGTAATCCCCGTTGTTTTAGCAAGCACTCTAATCCCGCTTCTTGCGGCTCTGCTAGCTGCAGTGTTGGTTATTTCCAGGTTGTTAATCGTCCAGTATTCCTGAGCATTCAGGGAAACCGATGCATCAACACCGCCTCCTGCAATCAATGGTTTGTTACCGGTTCCATACATGTCTATGGTGATTTGATTGGTGCTATCCCCTGAACCAAGAGGGCTCAGCGTGCCAGCCCACGATCCTCCAGCTTTAAATAAAATTTGGTCACCGGGCTGGAAGGTAATGCCATTAACCTTTGTTAATGTTTGCCATGCAGATGAAGTGCTAGTACCGCTGTTACTATCGTTTCCTCCTGAAGAATCAACATAATAAGTGGTACCTGCAGCCTGTACGGTCGCAACCGGAATGGTTACTGCCATTAGCATCATGATGAGGAGCCATGCACTAGCAAATTTTTTCACTATTTGTATCCCCTTTCAATTCTATGTTGTTTGATTATTTAAACTACTATTCCATGACCTCAACTTTGCTCAGCCGTCTCACAACAACCTCCCCTTCATTTAAACTGAGGTCTGGATAATAATAATTTACAGTTTTAAGAAATGCTGTTGTACACATTGTCGTTTACAATGAATTTTGCTTCATGAACTAGTTTATCTATGAGCTCATCAACCTTTTTGTCAGCTAATTGCTTCTTAACTTGATCTCTTACTTCATCCAGTGGTTTATAGCTGGGCATGCTTTTTTCCAGCACTTTAACGATATAATAGGAAGCGTTCTCTTCGATAACGTCACTTATCTGCCCATTTTTTAGTTCATTCAACGTTGTAGTCAATCGCGGATTTGTCCAGGAATCCGTCTTGTAAGTGCTTTCATCAAATGTTAGTTCCTTGTATTCTACATCTGATTTATCTTGTTTCTTATAGTCGCTAACGATATCTTCAAATTTCAAACCCTTATTTGTATCATCTTTTATTTTCGCAGCCAAACTAGCTGCCATTTTTTTCTTATCTGGCGAAGGATTACCTTTTTCATCCAAATAAGATAGGACTATTTTTTCGTACTTAATCGAATCCATCTTTTTATACAATGTTTCTTTATTTTCGTCATAGGCGTTTTTTATTTCTTCTTCATTGGAGGATAGCTCTTCATCCGCCAATTTGTTTTTTAATTCTTCCATTCTATTCCCATGGAGAATATCATAATATCCTGTTGCATCAAATTGCTGGGGGCCGTATATAGCTTGTTTATTTTCTACAGCCTTCTTTCGTCTTTCGTTTTCAGCTTTGAGGTTATCGAGGAAACCAGAAAAGGATATATCACTGGCTATTCCGTTATTTTTCATGACGATCTGCTCTGTTTTAATTATTTTCAACTTATCCAATGTCTTTTGCTTAAGTACTTCAATTGGTATTTCTCCCTGAAAGCTTGTTGTCCAGAATTTGGCGCTATCTTTTACGCCATGTTTTTGAACAAAATAGGAAAAAACATTTGCTCTTGAACCTGACATGACGTTCAAGAACTCATCCTTGGATACCGGCTCTCCATTTACCGAAAATACGGTTGCATCACCTGCATATTTGTTTGAGTGAAATACAATCAAAGAGGCTGAAAGTAGTACCGCCGCTAATAGCGGCAATAGGACGGCAAAAAATATTTTCTTTTTAAAAATACGATTTATCCGCTTACTTTTCTTCATAAGTACCCCTCATCCCAAAGATTTGAAGGCTCGTCTGGTCTATAGCGACGAGCCTTCCTATTAAGTTAACAGATCGTTCTAACCTTTTACACCGGTAAAAGATGCACCTTTTTCAATAAATTTCTGGCAGGTTATGAACACGATTAGCAAAGGAATCATACTAATGACACCGCTGGCCATGAGCATGTTCTCCGAGATTACACTGGCTTGATTTTGCAAATTGTTTAAGGCTACCGTTAAGGTCCAGTTTGCAGATGATCTTGCCACGACCAACGGCCACAAGAACTCATTCCACACGGGTAAAAATGTCAATACCGAAACAACGGTAAAGATCGGCACGGACATCGGAATCACAATTTGGTAAAAAGTCCTGAATTCAGAGGCGCCATCTACTCTTGCGGCTTGTATCAGCTCTCGAGGCAATTGATCAAAAAAACCTTTGAACAAGAAAATAACGATACCCCAAGCGGTATGTGGTAAAATGATTGCCCATAATGTGTCTACCAAATGCAATTGATTCATCGTTAAATAAAGCGGAATCAAAAGCGCGATATCAGGAATCATAAGTGTGGCCAGAAAAAACATCACTAATCCTAGCTGAAGCTTTTTACTTTTTATCAAAAACGAAAGTGCATACCCAGCTAGACCACCAAACAGCAGTTGAGAAACAATGGTGGCAAGTGTAACGATCAAACTATTGAGGAAATAATGACTGATTCCATATCCATCATTGGATGCTGCTTTAGTAACCTTGTTAAGAACCAAATAACTATCGAATATGCTCCAAAATCTAGGTTTCTCTTCAATACTCAACACCTTGCCGCTCACAAACTTCGAAGTTGCATAAAAATCTCGAAAATGAGTTGAAACAAGTTTCTGTAAATCCTGTAAATTCCCCTTATCGTTTACGATACCGCCACTATCTCCAAGCCATTGGAATGTAGATAACTTTTTCTCATGGATAATTGGCAATTTAACATTCATCAGATTATCGTTAAAAAGTGTCGTTGGAACAACAAGATTTCTTCCATAATGGAAGGAAGATCCCGTTGTATTCGCGGAATAAATCATTTTTCCATCCTTTATCCCTTTGACTACAACTTCCCCGATTGAATCGCGAACATTCGATGCCCATGGGTACCAAATCGCTTTCATCGCATCTTTTTCGTAAAACTGGGCATCCTTCAGTTCCTGGCCTGAGTAATCGATTTCAACCTGAACCGAATGGGGTATGGCAGGCAGCCACTTTGGCGGAAATGCCAAGATTGAAGACTCGTCCTTCAATGAAGAAGAGATCATCCACGCAAGTGGTATAAGGGAAACAAGAACAAATAAAAAGGTAAGACTATAAGCAAAAAGTGAAATCGACCTTTGCCCTTTTTCTTTAATGGTGTTTGGATTCACAGTTCGTCACTCCTTTCTATCAATCATTATCCTTGGAAACTTTGAGTTGTATAAAGGTGATCAAGCCAATCAGGATAAATAAGAACACCGATATAGCCCCCGAGGCTCCAAAGCGAAGTTGTTGAAAGGCCGTATTGAAAACAAACATCGATACAACCGTTGTACTGTCGGCGGGCCCTCCTTGCGTCATCACATAAATATTATCAAAGGTCAACAGGATCCCTGTCATAAAACTAATTAATTGAATGAAAATAATGAACTTCATATTTGGTAAAATCATCGTTAACATGCGTTTCCATGGACCCGCCCCATCCATTTTGGCAGCTTCGAGAATATCCGTTGGGACTGATCGTATGGCAGAATAATATAAAAGAATCGCTATGCCTTGGCTGGCAATAAGTGAAGGGAGGACGACTGCGAACTTCGTCACATGCAAATCGTTTAACCAGAGGTAAGGACCTAAACCTATCTTCCCAAGGTAATAATTTAACATTCCGTGGTCAGGATTATACATCAATCGCCAAATCAGAACATTAACGACCACAGGAACAGCGGAGGGGAGCTGATAAAGGAAGCGAATGAACATATTCCCATGATGAATTTCATTAAGAAGCAATGCCTGAACGATAGGAACCCAGAATGTCATGAGCAAATACAGCAATGCAAAAACAAAGGTAATCTCTATCGAATGCCAGAAGGAAGCTGAGTTCAAAAATTCAAAATAGTTATCTAAACCCACAAACCTTCCGGGAGGATTTCCAATTTCATAATCAAAAAAACTGATATAGATCATTTTAAACAAAGGATAATATTTAAATAAAACAAAACTAATAAGCGATGGAATTAAAAAGATAATTGGCATCCAGCTAATGGTCATACGTCGTTTCACTTTTACACTTTGCAGTTCTGTCTCTATACTGGTTTCCATTCCACTCACCCTCTTTAGGTAATGATCGGGATTCCCTTAAGGGAATCCCGATGTCTACTGTCTCTATTTATTTTTTGACTTCAGCATTGTATTTGTCTATCACTTCTTTTTGCGCCAAGTCTTGCTGCTTTTGAAGCTCGGCTTTTGGATCTGCATTTTGGTCAAGCAGCACTTTTTGAATCGCGCCAACGACATACTTACTGAGACGGTCCTTTAAGAAATATTCTAGATGTGTATCTGAAGCGGCCTTCTTTATGTTTTCAACAATATCAACAGGGATACCCTCATAAATCTTTGAAGTGTCCAGATCTGTACGGATATTAAGCAAATTTGGGAATTGGCCAATTTCTTTGATATAATTCAATCTACCATCGAAGAAGCTCTTCGAAGACATGAATGTAATATAGGTCCAAGCTGCATCCTGCTTCTCTTTCGTCGTTTTCGCATTAATTGTCCAATAGGCACCTCCGACTTGCGAAGGCGATTTACCGGATGGGCCAGCAGGAAACGGCATAGCGCCTATATCTTTAATATCCATGCCTTTAGCAGTAAACCAATCCACCCATCCAACGGTCATTCCCGTATGTCCTGTATAGAAATCCTTGTTATTGTCGTCCAGTGATTGTACAACGTTTTTCTGCACGACTTTATGCGTCCATTTTAAGTCTTTATAGAATTGCAGCGCAGTTACTGCAGGTTCTGAAGTGAATGTCAACGTAGCTGTTCCGTCATCATTTTTCTTCGTGAGATCCCCGCCGGCTTGCCAAACATAATATTCAAAAAACCAATCTGCCCAATCCATTCCCAAAATATCATAACCAATTTGACCTTTGCTTGGGTCTGTTAATTTCTTTGCCGCATCAACAAATTCATTCCATGTCGCAGGCGGCTTGGCAGGATCAAGACCGGCTTCTTTAAAAAGCTTTTTATTATAGACCAAAGGTGTTACATACATATCTTTAGGAACGCCATAGACCTTTCCATCCCTAGTTGCAGCTACCATGGAAGAAGGAATGTAGTTCCCCTTATCCGCATAACTATTCCATCGATCCGTAATATCTAATGCAAAACCTTGCTTAATATATTTTTCCATATCAGGGTAAGGATTATTTGGTGTTGCATCTGGTCCTTGCCCGCCTGCCATTGCTGTCAAATATTGCTCGCGATCTTTACCTCCTGTTGCAAGCTCTTCATGCTTCACCTTGATGTTCGGAAATTTCGCATCAAACGCTGTAAACTGTTTCTCAAGATATGGCTTTACAGGATCATCAGCAGCTGGCTTATCCCATACTGTAATTTCTACCGGTTTAGCTGAAGCAGCTGCTGGCGTGTTGACGGCAGGGCTGCTGCTAGGGCTAGTAGTGGCTGTTTTGCCGCCACATGCACTAAGCAAAAGAACGGAAGAGAGAGCGACGGCAATTACTTTAAGTTGTTTCTTCATTTTTCAATCCCCCTGAGATATTCTTGATTACGTTTTCATTATAAGATGAGCGGAAGATGGTTGGAATCCAATAATTCAAGGTTGTTCTATAAATAATTCAATGAAAGTTATAAATTTTTAACACCTTATTATTCTGATTGTCGATGAATTTGCCTGAATTCTTTCGGTGATACACCGTGCGATTTTTTAAAAACACTGCTAAAATACGCAGCGCCCTCAAAGCCGACCATCTCCGCTATTTCCTGAACCTTCATATTCGTTCCCCGCAACCATTCAGCCGCCTTTTCCATCCGCAGCTGGGTCAGAAAATCAGAATAGCCTTGTCCATACTTGTCTATAAACCGCTTAGAGAAATAAGTTGGGTGAATAAAGAAACGTTCTGCAATGGACTGCAGGGATATGTTTTCGTGTAAATTCATAACAAGATACTGCTTAATCTCATCCATGACATCCTTAACTAAATGATCTTTGGCCAAGAAATGGATGATATTCGTAACTTGACTTTGGATTTGATGAACAGCTTCATGCCAACTTGTCAGATTTTGCAGCCAATATTGCAGATCATCCATTTCCCCGATAACCAACTTGGTATCTTCTGTTTTCTCCAATAAGTATTTCCGTAAAAGAAGATACATATCTACGCAGAACCATTCCAGCTGCGAGTAAGTTGCTGTGGGGAATTCCACAAGGTTCTGAATACGTTGTGCAATCCATCGATGTAAGGCCGTTTCATTCCCTTCATGAAGAAGACTAAACAGCAGTTCTTCATCTTTCTCTTTCATGATTTGTTCTCTTGAGCTTGTATGGCTCTGAATCCAGCTATAATCATAAATTTGGTTTGCGCCTTTAATGATTTTATTACGGAGCGATAATTTGGCTAACTCGTATGATTTCTGCATCTTATCCATGCTATCCACAATACTGCCAATAGCGATCGTGACTTCCAGACGCATGTAATGGTTCACGCCATAAAGAACTCCTGTGAGCCATTCTTTTACCGCAGTGCTTTCATTCAGATTATCGACACCTAATATATACACCATCTCATTTTGGTGAATCGCGTGTTGAAAAATAACGCCGTCCCTACCAGCCAATTTCATTTGATCCGACATCATATTTTCAATGGCGAACCGGATGAGTTGTTCATCGCCTACTCGAAAAGAATAATGTGGAAGCTGGAAGGGCTCAATAACAAGTACGATGGTTAAAATATAGGGGAATTGCTCAATAATATCAGATACCGTCATTATTCTCTCTTCGGACAATGCCGCATGTTTAGGATCATGGACCATTCTGGTTAATACCTGCTGGCGAAGATTTTCCAGATTCGTTTCTTTATCTTGCCTCAACTTTTCCATTTCAAGTCGTGATTTCCGTGTTTCTTCGATTTTTAATATGATGTTTGCTAAATTGCTGCGCAGCTCCGCCTCGTCAATAGGTTTCAACAAATAGTCGGATACACCGTACTTAATCGCTCGTTTTGCAAAGTCAAAATCACTATATCCGCTAATAATGACAAATACGATTTCAGGATTGAGCTCTTTGGCCCTTTCTATAAAATCTAATCCGTCCATTCCGGGCATCCGAATATCTGTAATCACAATATCAGGCTGCTCGCGGAGGACTAACTCAAGCCCTTCAATGCCGTCACCGGCTTCACCTACAATGGTAATCGGTAAGCTGGATATGTTAATTTTCGCAATAATCCCTTTGCGTTGTTTGGGCTCATCATCTAAGACCAGTACTTTAAAGTTCATACGAACTCGCTCCTTCAATCCATTATTTCATTAATCGGATAGTGACTTGCGTGCCTTCGCCAAAAACACTTTCAACGGCTACGCCATATTGTTCACCGTATAACAGTTTTAACCGGGCTTGGACATTAACCATTCCTATTGATGTATGTTGATTGCTCGCCGAATAACTGGATGCCGACCAAGTATTTAAACTAAGCTGTAAAGCTTTGAGTTTGTCCGGATCCATACCGACCCCATTATCCGTCACTTTGATTATGGCATCCTGCTCATCCACCGATACCGCTTCAATTTGAATCGTCCCGCCCTTTCGCGAGCGCTCTATGCCATGAATAATGCTATTCTCCACAATGGGCTGAAACAAGAGCTTTGGAATTCTCATCTTCGTGAGTGCAGGATCGACAAGAATGGTATACTCAAGCCGAGTTTCATAACGAATTTTCTGAATCGATAAATAGACTTCAAGCTGCTCAATTTCTTCTCCTAATGTAGAGAAGCTTGCCCCATTGATATTATAGCGAAGCATTTTGGCAAGAGATCGGCACATGACACTAATCATCTGACCCTCACCCTGAACAGGTGCCAAGCTCTCAATTGTACCGAGCGTATTATACAAAAAGTGTGGATTCATTTGTGACTGCAGCGCTTTGATTTCCGCATCCTTTTTCAACAGCTCCGTTTCATACACTTGGACAACCAGATGATTGATTCTATGCGTCATTTGATTAAAGCTTTGGCAAAAGTAACCGATCTCATCTTTGGTTTCAACGGGTACAGAGATATTATAATTACCTGTTTCCATCTGCTTCATCCCTTTTCTTAAACTCTTAATCGGGTTGAGTACCCGCGAGGAAAGGAAGCTTGCAAACAGCATCGTGCCGAACAAAGCGATAAGTCCTATCAGAATAGTCCTTTTAGCAACGGAATTGACCCTGGCAAGCAGCACGTTCACAGGCACTTTACCAACCAACATCCAGTCTGAATTCATAAAGCTCTTGTAAACAATCAATGTTTGACTGTTATTTTCATTAATAAAAAAATAAGGTTCCGGACGCGTTTTTTCAAATTCAGAAAAGTTCTGTTCATTAAGCAGCGGTTTTCCCTCTGATGCTCGATCAGGGCCAAGTACGATCGTTCCATCCTTCTTATTGATCAGATAAAAATCGGCTTGATCATTCGATTTAAGGGATTTTATCCACTCCTGCAGCTTTTCATTTGAAAATTGTATCGTCAGCATCCCGATAATTGGCTGGAGATCCCCAAATACATCCTTGAGTGCTTGTGTATAGGCAATTGTTCGATAAGGTTGATTTTTCGGGTCATAAGTATGGGAAAGAACCCACGCCCCTTTACCATCGTTTTGAACCGCTATTTCCCTCAGTCTATCTAATTCTTTTTCGGATGAGGCCAATTGGCTTGGGCTAATAAAATAACGGTAGGAACCGGCAGCCAATCTGCTTATCCCATTCGAATCACGGACGACGATGGCATCGATGAATGGATTATTACTTGCCAGATCTATGAGTCTAAACGTAAAATAGCTCATTTTCTCCGGGTTCTTAGAGTAATCTTTCATGAGTGACTGCAAATCCGTATCCCTAAAGAGATTCCATGTTTCTTTATTCGTGTAATCCATGTGGGATTCCATCGTTTGAACGGATTGATCCACCAGGCGTTCCATATTGGATATCGCGTTTTTCTTTATATCCGCAGACGTTTGAACATAGAAATTAATCCCAAGACTGAGTACTGTAATAATGATGATCGTGAAAAAAGACAGCAGCATTTTCCTATAAAAAGATCGTTTCACATAATCAATAGGCGTAGAAATCCATTTGATAAATATATTCAAAATATCGCCTCCATTTCGACATAACTCGACATTATTTCTTTCAATCTTATCATAGGTATTAAACCTTGTCCTATAGTTGCCATCTATCCCCTAGTATCCACGGTTAAACAAAGTTCCATATAACTACAAACGAAATCCTATCAGATCACTTTTTGCAACCTTCATGAACTAGGGAAAAAATCGGCATATGTATAAAAAACCCACCTCAGCAAACAATATGGCTAATATTAGTGGGAGCTGGGGGATTTTCCATGTTAAGGGCTGATGCAACTAGTCTCATTGTAAAACAAATCACGGAACGTCTTGGACAATCTCCCGACTTCATTTGTGAAAAAATGGTAATCGATGAAGAATTGAACCTTTACTGCATTTATCTTGCATCGATCGTAACGACGAATCAGATCGATGAAATGCTGTTGAAGCCCATTTTCGAAGGAAATCCAATCATAGAAGCATCTACACATCATCCAGTTCACTGGTTGACAAATAGAATCCCGCTTATTGGGCGGAAGGAATTGTCAGGATCCATAGAAGGTATCAACGAACTTCTTGAAGGTCATTGTCTTCTCATTCCAAGCTGGGGAAATACAATTCTAAGTTATGATGTCTCAAAAGGGGAATATCGTACTATTTCGGAACCCACATCGGAGGCTTCTGTTCGTGGTCCAAGAGAGGGCTTCGTTGAGGATATATCGCGGAATGTCGCTTTAATCCGGAAAAGACTGAAGAACGAACATCTCGTATTTGAATCCATGACGATCGGGTCAGCAACGAAGACTAAAGTATACCTGACTTATCTCAATAATGTGGCCTCCGTGCAAGTTATTGATGAGTTCCGCCGTCGTCTTCATGCCATTCAAACCGATAGCATTTTGGAGAGTGGATATATTGAGGAATGGATTCAAGATAAAACATTCTCGCCGTTTCCTCAACTAGTTAGTTCAGAACGACCAGACATCATTGTCGCTAAATTACTCGAGGGACAAGTCGCAGTCATTACAGACGGAACACCGATCGTTCTATTGGGGCCCGTCACTTTTTTTCAAATGTTCTCATCGGCAGAAGACTATTACCAACGAGCGGATATTGCCACTCTTACGCGTTGGTTGCGTATGCTTGCTTTTTTGTTATCCGTATTCATACCCTCTCTTTATATAGCGGTGGTAAGCTATCACCAGGAATTATTACCTACCTCCCTCCTAATCAGTTTGGCGGCTCAACGTGAAGAAGTGCCGTTTCCTGTGTTTATTGAAGCGATTATCATGACGGTAACGTTCGAGATCTTACGTGAAGCCGGACTTCGTATGCCGCGTATTGCCGGCCAATCCATATCTATCGTAGGCGCTCTCGTTTTAGGCCAGGCCGCAGTGGAAGCCGGGCTCGTTTCGGCAGCGATGGTTATTGTTGTATCCCTTACAGCTATTTCGAACTTCGCTTCTCCTAACTACAGTTTCGGTATTACTCAAAGAATCATTCAGTTTTCGTTTATGCTATTGGCCGGGGTACTGGGGTTATTTGGCATCATGTCCGGCGTTTTTTTTCTACTGGTTCATTTGGTGTCGATACGTTCGTTCGGTGTCAAATATATGACTCCACTAGCTCCCGTAGCGCTTTCCGACTTGAAGGACACCATGGTTAGGGTCCCCCGGTTTTTAATGAAACGAATTCCGCGTGCGTTTTATTCAAAGAAATAAAATGGAGTGAGAATCGTGAGAAAATCATGTCTTGCCTTATTTTTTCTGCTGTTCTGCTCAGGATGCTGGGATATGAAGGAAATTAATCAATTAGCGATTGTCAACATCGCTGCATCCGACAAAGACCCGAAAACGGGTATGATCACCTCTTATTATCAAGTAATAAATCCCTCCGGTGTCTCAACGAAAAAAGGCGGCTCAGGAGGCGCAGCCGTATATACGTATGATTTCAAGGAATATAGTTCGGGGAGATTTGCGGATAAGACAAGCAGGGTAATGCCAAGGTTGTATTATACACCTCAAATACAGTGTTATATTGTTTCGGAACGGTATGCCCGGCAAGGTATTTTAGATTTAATTAATTTTCTGGAGCGAGATCCGGAACATCGGACAAATGTGGATATTATCGTTTCCGACGCACCGTTATCCGTTGTTATGAACAGCTTTACCTCTCTGGAAAGAGTACCGGGCCGGTATATTCGCTCTTTGTTTGAACTTCATGCGCGTAATTTTCATATGAGTGTATTCCCTAGCCGGTTAAACGATTTAGCGAAAGGTATCAATTTCCACCAACCGACCATCATCCCCATTCTCGAATACAGCAGCAAGCAACCTGCTTCTAAGGCAGATAAATTGGAAAGCATCAATGCAAGTAAAGAGTCGATGAGTTTTGACGATGGAGCTGTGTTTATCCATGCTCGCATGGTTGGCCGTTTAGGTGTGGAAACAAAAACGGTATTCTACATCTTGAATGGCAAGCTCGAGAAATTTGTAGAACCCATTGTAGTTAATGGAGAAAAGGTCGATGTTGAAGCACAGAATGTTCGAGTTCATAGGGAATATGACCGCTCTTCCTCTCGTCTTACTATACAGGTCCGAGCTGATCTTCGGATATTAAGCAATAAACAAAATGAAATGACCGTTCAAAATCTTCATGATATAGAAACGGCATTTAATCAATCCCTAAAACAGAAAGCAAAGTCTTTCGATGAATTGTGTAAAAACAAAGACTGGGATCTGCTAGGCATTCAGGATAAAGACGTTGATCCTGCATCATGGCATCAATTTAAGGTCTTGGTTCTCGTAAATTCCAAGGTCACAACGATCGGGAATACAGGATCTTCATACAAGGTAGAAAAGAGTGATTGATAAATGGAAAATGCCCAGCTAAGCGGATGGCAATTGGTCACATTAACTTTTTGCTTTGTCTGCGGTACTACGTTTCTTTTGTTACCGGGAAAACTTATCGCTGATGCAAAACAGTGGGGTTGGCTCGTTTGTATGTGGTCATTCTTGTACGGGTTAGTTTTGGCGGTGTTGTGGCTGTATTTATCCAAACGTTACCCTGGGAAAAGTATCGTACAAATTGCGACACAAGTTCTGGGGAAATGGGCTGGAGGAATCGTCACTTTGCTTTACATCCTTTATTTCATCCAAGTTGCATCCTGGGTAACACGTAATTTAGGTGACTTTATGCATACCAATCTGATGCCGCGAACTCCCATTTCCATCTTCAATATCGTGGTGTTGCTCGTGTGCGCTTATGCTGTTGTGAAAGGGATTGAGTCGATTGCAATGGTTTGCGAGCTTGTTACGCCGTATATTGTAGTCGCTTTCTGGATTCCTTTCTCGGTCATGCTTAAGGTCTGGGACTGGCGGGCATTCAGTACACCCTATCATTTTCAGCTTTGGACCACAATCCTTCAAACCAAATATGCGCTTGCATTTCCCTATATGGAGACGGTTATGTTCATGATGCTTTTTCCATATGTAAAACGTAATTTAAAAACTTCATTTCTTTTAGGAATCGGCTCAGCCGGGGTTATCCTTTCTATTTCTATGTATATGACAATTGGTATTTTAGGATTAGAGCGCGGCTCCCATCATCTATACCCGGTTTACACCATTTTTCGTGAAATGAAGTTTTCCGGTTTCGTAGAACATTTAGAATCGATTCTTTCTATAAATATTTTCCTGTTAGTCTGTATCAAATTAAGTTTGTTATTTTATTGTGCGGTAATAGCGATATGCCAGCTGTTCAAAGTGGAAAGACGCTCTGTAGTTGCCTATCCGTTAGTATGGATCATCTCCGCGTACTCCCTCTTATTCGCAAACGTTATAGAGAACGTTGAGTGGGTTCAAAAGTATTTGTTTAGCTACTATATGCTTTACGCCGTCATCGTTCCGGCCATTCTAATTATTGGTACCTGGCTACGGAACAAACAGAGGAGTGAAACCACGGCATGATCAGTATGCTAATCCTGTACACAATATTTCTCATCGGAGGTTTGATGGTTCTTAACCGGGTACGAAAGTTGATTAGAAAGGAATTACTTATTTTCATCGGGGTGACAACAGTGGGTGGAGTTCTATGGGGAAGCATCATTGTACATCATCCACTTGATTTGAATAAAATCATCGCATTGATTATGGATCAATTGCAATAAGAACATCCCTTACATACAGGATGGGGAGAACGGATAGTCTGTGATTGCCATCCGCGCCGTCCTCATCAAAACATTTGATTCAGATATTAAGGGGTAGCCTTATGATTAGGCTTTTGCTGGGGTTGCTTGCATGTGGATGGAGCCACGCCAAACCTCTCTTTAAACACCTTGGAAAAATGAGCCACACTCTCAAATCCTGTCGAAAAACAAACATCCGTAACGGATAAAGAGGTGTGAAGCAGCATTTCTTTCGCGATATCCAACCGGCGATTACGGATCCAGCGTACAGGTGATGTTGTATTATAGATCGCTTGGAAATCTCGTTTAAATGCTGATAAACTTCTCCCTGATAGGTAAGCAAGATCATTTAGCGAGACAGGGTTGGTTAGATTCTGCTCCACAACCTCCGTTATGCTCTTCCTCTTTGTATGTTTGAGCTGTAAAAACTGGTATAAAAAATGTTCGTCAGCATCCGCAACATCAAACAATAATTCCAACAATTTTACTTTAATTAATCCATCCCTAATGTTATCGGTTTCCTTGAAATACGGTTTCAACGAATTGATATAATTAATTAATCGTTCACTGACCGCTTTGACAGATACCGGTACTAACGCTGATGGATAGTTGCTTTCGAGATATGCCATTTTGATAAATTCGGTGAGTAGCTCTTCTTTAAGAAAGAACATCATATAGTCCAAAACATAGTCGGAACCTTCTTCTCCCGATTTCTCATAATCAACCATGATCGATTTCTGCAGCAGAACCATTTCATTCTTCCGTACGATATATTCCTGACTGCCGAATCTTACCGTATAGGTTCCCTCTAATACAAACAAAAGCAGATGATCCTCCAAAAACATGGTTCCCTTTAAACTTTTTGTAAAGGTACAAGACTCGACAACTGTAAATCCTTTCATCTTCAAGATCCCTTGATTAAGCGGTTCTCTGGCCAGACCGTGAGGAACCTTCATTACTTTTTCAGCTCGCAAAAACAACTGTATTTCCTCCTTATTGTTCAACTGCTAGGAACTCCTCCATGGTTACAAGGACCATACTTACGATTAGTATGATCCTACCGCCTCCACATTTATAAAATTCCATTCGTTAAGAAAATTTTCAGATGGAAAAACTAACTCTTGTGAGTTCTTCACTCAATGACCAGAGTCGCTTAGCAGCCAGCTCGTCTGCTGCCCACGGGCATACCCCGATTACCCCTGGCTTTCCTAATAATTCAATCGGAACCAAAGGAGCAATATCGATATTTTGGCAATAAACGCCACCTTTCCCGTCAAGTTGGTTACTTACAGCACACCAGACAATCGTCGCCGCTCCTTCCGGGACGGTTTTGCGTTCCTCCGTCAATTCGCCAAATACCCGCCGCCCCTGTACGTCGATCACGCCAAAAGCACCCATTTCTTCGTCGGACAAATAGCGGGAGAGATTGGTGACAATGGTACCGGGGTGTACGGAGAACGCTCGAACATGGTGCAGCTTGCCACGCTTATCCAGTTCTAAGCCGAATAGGGCGTTAGCCGTCTTGGATTGCCCGTACGCCTCCCATTTGCTGTAAGGGCGGCGCAGATAATTCGGATCCTCGAAATCGATGTTACCTAATCTATGACCGCCTGAAGAAACGGAAACGACCCGAGCGCCATTTGCCCGTTTCAGAGCCTGCCAAAGGCGAGATGTTAGTTGAAAATGACCCAGGTGATTGGCGGCGAACTGCAGTTCATATCCTCTGCGATCGCGCTGTTCCGGTATGGCCATGATCCCTGCACAGTTCACGAGAATGTGAAGGGGACGGCCCGATTCCTCGAATCGGCGGGCAAAGGCATCAATCGAATCCGGATCGGTAAGCTCTATCTCACCTAGTTCCGCTTCAGGAACGGAGTCCAATGCGACGATGGCTTTGTCTCGTGAGCGGGCCGGAACGATCACTTGGGCGCCTGCCTTGGCTAATACCCTCGATACCTCCAAGCCAATACCAGAATATCCGCCAGTCACGATGGCAACTTTGCCTGCCAAATCTACTCCTAGTATAATTTCTTCCGCAGTCGTACGTGGTCCGTATTCGGTGTGCAAAGGTTGTTGCGGCGTCTGTTGGTTTCCTTGAATTGTCATAAATTTACTTCCTCCCTTGAAAGAGATACATACAGTCATAATAAATGTGACCAGGATGAGATCATATTAATAAAAACTGTTGAATCGACCCTAGACGAAAAAAAAAAAAAAAAAAAAAAAAAAAAAAAAGAAGGTACCGAACTTAAGAGCCATCCAAAAGTTGCTTGGCGTATAACAATCGGAATTGAAAAACCGGAGTGCGAACGCCTCCGGTTCAATTGAATGTATTTGACTTAGAAATTAGACATCTTCATGATCAGTACCTGTAATAACGTCATGCCATGCCTGTATATCTTTTTCAAAATTAGCCGTCTTTTCCCGGTATCTTTGCAGCGAATCCTTGCCAAGCGGCAAGTGGACCGGCGGCTTCTTCGCGTTTGCAACCTGCACGATTGCCTCGGCCAACTTGACGGGATCGCCCGGTTGTTTCTTATTTGCTTGGGTAGCAAATTTTCTCATTTCTCCTACCGTTTCCGCATAATCCGGAATGATGTTGCCTGACCGCGTTAGCGACGCAGCATCCAGAAATTCCGTACGGAAGAAGCCCGGGGCTACCACGGTCGCATGAATCCCAAGCGGAGCCAATTCCAATGCAAGTGACTCCGTCAATCCTTCAACAGCGAACTTGGTTGCACCATATACGCCCCATCCGATATAACCGCTTAAACCGCCAACTGACGAAATATTGATGATATGTCCAGAACGTCTTTGACGCATATGGGGAAGGACCGCCTGGGTCACATTCAACAAGCCAAAAACGTTGGTTTCGAAGTTTTTCCTCACCTCTTCAGCAGTGGCTTCTTCAACCGCACTCAATAACCCAAATCCTGCATTATTGACAAGGACATCAATTTTGCCGAATTTCTGTACGGCTTGATTCGCAGCCGCTATCGCCTGTTGTTCATTGTTAATATCCAGAAGAACAACTTGAAGATTCTCCGGATTTCCTAATTTTTCAGTTAAAGACTCCGCCGAACTCCGGACCGTTGCGACAACATTATCCCCAGTTTCCAGCACAGCCTTTAGGATTTCAAAACCAATGCCTCTTGCTGCCCCGGTGATAAACCAAGCTTTTTGATTTGTCATATTGCTTCCTTCTTCCTTTGTCTTATTTTTGTAGTACGTTATCTGCTTGGAACCTTATAATCTCATCAGCAAGCAGATATTCTGCATATTGCCGAGAGCTCGAAATTAATTCTTCCTTGCTTTTATCATCGGTATCAAAGATCGTGAAAGGCTTCAAGAAGTCGGTTTCGATTAAATTACTCATAGCATGGAAAGGGCTAAGGAGCTCATGAATCGTATAAAGATCACCGCCTCCAGGCTGATAATCAATTACCGTGCCACCTATAGAAATTGCCAGCCCAAGTTCCTTCCCTCGAAGCTTTCCTCCTTTCGACGTATAGCCCCAACCGTAAGTCAGGACATCATCTAACCACTTCTTGAGAAGCGGAGGTGAACTATACCAAAAACTGGAAAATGATCCGATCATGCTTTTCCGCAAGTTCTTGTTCTGTTTGAACATCAATCCGCCAATCCGGATAGGATGCATATAAATCATGCACGGTAATCTGATCCGGATACTTCTTTGCTTCCTCAATCCAAGCCTTGTTCACTCGAGATTTGCCCATATTAGGATGAGCGACTAGTACCAAAGTCTTCACGATTTCCCCTCCTATTCACGGAATTCGTATTTTTACTTCCTTCAGTATTTGCCTTGTACATATTTTTATGAATTCCGGTTGATGAATTAACTTTAACGTATCTTTGGGCTTTTCGCTTTTCTGTAAGGTCCGATTTATTTGTTCATTTAGCTCATGCATGTTTTTAGAAAAGAAAAATGCACCCATTAGAATTTCATCGGATAAACCAGTGCGGTTATTCCAACGTCCATTCTAAGGATGCATTACCAGAAGATTATATTCCCATTTCAGCTTAAGCCTTTTTTAATCAATTGCTGACAAACTATCTTACAAACGGTGACAAACTGAATTACAACTCACACAAACAGGAATTAAAATTGGTTACACCAACCGCTGCCGCGAAGCCTCGAACAGCAGCACCGTCGCGGCCATCGCGACGTTCAGCGATTCCGCTTTGCCCTGCATCGGAATAATCACCTGCACATCCGACTGTGCAGCGACTTCCGGCGACACGCCCTTGGCTTCGTTTCCGAGGATCAGCCACGTCGGCTGTCGCAGGTCCGTGTCGTAACACGAGCGCTGCGCCTGCAGGCTCGTGGTCACAAGCCGCACGCCGCGCTCATGCGCACGCGGCAGCAGCTCAAGCAGATCTGCCTCAACAATCGGCAGATGATACATCGATCCCATCGTCGAGCGGATCGTCTTGGGATTGTACAGATCGACCGTGCCGCGGCCGAGCACAACAGCCTTGGCCCCGACGGCATCCGCGCTTCGGATGATCGTGCCCAGGTTGCCCGGGTCCTGAACGCCGTCCAGGACAACTACAAGATCATGCTCGCCGGCGAGCAGCTCTTCCATACCAAGCTGCGGCCGAGCCACAACGGCCAAAACCCCCTGCGGCGTCTGCGTATCTGAGCATTTCACCAGCACAGCCTGGCTGACGCCAACCCATTCCACAGATGGTGTGACCTGGTCAGCTAATCCAGCAGGAACCCCTTTTTCCAAGCTATACATAATGATCTCCACCGGAGCTCCTGCACGCAATGCTTCCTCGACCAAATGGTAACCTTCAATGATATATTTCCCCTGTTTATCCCTGCCTCGGCGATCTAAAAGCTGTGCCCATTCTTTGACTCTGGCATTCTGAACAGACATAATTTCTGTATGTACACTTGTCATTTATCTTTACCTACTCTGCAAAAGTCACTTCAAAAGTTTGAAGATCTGAATTTTTTCCTACAATAACCAAAATATCATCCATTCTAAGCGATTCTTCCGCACTTGGTGGAATGATTAGTTTTTCATTTTGTTTGATCGCAATGACATTACAGCCAAATTTAGCCCGGAAATCCAACTGTTTGAGGCTTTTACCTATCATTTGACTGGAAACCTTAATTTCTACGATACTGTAATCGGCTGATAGCTCTATGTAATCGATAATATTAGATGAGATCAGATGATGCGCCACACGCTGTCCCATATCTCTCTCCGGATAAACGACCTTGTCAGCACCAATTTTCTTTAACACTTTTCCATGCAGATCATTCACAGCTTTTACTATAATCTTAGCTATGCCCATTTCTTTGAGGATTAATGTAGTTAGAATACTCGCCTGAATATCCTCACCAATAGCCACAACCACAACATCGAAATTACGAATACCTAGAGCACGCAGCGCTTCCTCATCCGTAGAATCGGCTTGGACGGCATGTGTGACGAAGGTTGAAACCTCTTGAACCGTCTCTTCACGATGATCAATAGCAAGAACCTCAAACCCTAATTGTGACAATGTTTTAGCGACGCTAGACCCGAATCTTCCCATCCCGATAATCGCAAATTGCTTTCTCATTGTTGGCGTGTCCTCCAAATCCCTAAGATTATTATAGTATAACATACACATAGCCCGTATCTCACTATGCATGGAAAGGTAGCGACCCAAGCGACCCAAGGAAGGATGAACGGTTAGAAACTTGTACATATTAATAACGATAATGAAATGGAAGCGAGGTCCACGAATGAACATCACCTTAAGACAGGCCATCGTCCAGCGAGTCCAGAATAAATCAAATGATGAGCTTCAAGAAGTTATTGAGGACTCCATCGGCGGAGAAGAACGGGTATTGCCAGGGCTTGGTGTGCTATTCGAAATCATATGGCAGCATAGTGAAGCAAATATTCAAAACCAACTCGTAGAAACACTCAAAGAACATCTCGAATGACTCCAAACATTTAGCTGGCTAGGGGCTGCTATGGCATTCCCTTAGCTGGTTTTATTCTAATCTTAGAACTTACAGGCAGCAGGAAATCTCTCTTGAAGACGGCGAGTCGCTGTGCTACTCAGAAACGAATCCCAAGCTGGTCTTATTATGTTTAAAATATCATGAAACGTCTCAAATGGATAATAGGCCGTTCCTTCCTCTTTCAAATACCTAGCAAGTCTCGCTCGCGCAAAAATCCAATCGGCAAAGCCAGAGCCATAATAGTCACTGCTGCCATCACCAATGTAAATGACAAGCCAACCTTCCTTTTTTAGCTGCTTAACAACACTTGCCTTGCAGCACCCACACCATTTGCATGCCGGATTCGTATTCTGGAGCCCAAATTGAAATTCACCATCTGCCAAATAAGTAATCGGATTTCCGATAATACGGTCTACCTCCACCTGCTCACGACCTAAAATTTGTTCAATATAATAAAGCATCCCATCACTTAAAACCGTAATGGGCACATCTTTCTGCTCGCAAAAATCAATAAACTCCCGCGCACCATCCCGCAAATACACATCCTCGATGAGCTTATCAACCTGCTCCTGCCGACCTGCAAGCATGGGGTATGCCGCTTCAATCCATGCCAAAGAACCGACCTTTTTCTCTCGAAAAAGCCGTGATGCAAGAGTAACCTGCGGTTCATTTATCACACCTAATCCTTCCATTATTACATCGCCAACATCCTGCTCCATCAATGTTCCGTCAAAGTCTGTCACGACAGCAATTTTTTGCATGGCCAGCTTGTCCCCCAATACCTATTATTTTGTTAAAGTTGCAGTCAGATCAACATCCTTAGTTTCATCTGCAGAGAATCAAAGCAATCAAAAATTCGTTCGGTAGCTTCTTGAGGGTAGATGGGCTATTGTGATTACCAATGTTGTAATTTCTACAACAATTCGCACGCCAAAAGGCTATTTTGCAAGTTGAAGTTGCAGTTTGTACAACATTTCGAACCCGTTTGTTGCGAAATGGCATGTATGTGCCCTCAATTGTTGTACATGATGCAACATCGAAGGGAAAGAGGCGGGATCTAGGCAACAATTGTTGCACTTTCTACAACATCCTAGACGAATGGATGCGGATGAGAGTTCGAGATTCATCCGATAAACTCTTTTTAATAGAGTTCGAAAAACATACAATTCTATAAAACAACCCAAAAAACCTGCCCAAAAGGACAGGTTCCTACTCCAACTATTCTACCTTCGCCTTATAACTTAGCCCACTCAAGACCGCAGAAAGCATCTATTGGAGACTCTCCTCTGAACGGCTGCTTACCAATCAAACATCTAATAACTTCCTTCTGAACTGCCAAAGTAGCATTATATGCGTTTATCATCGTAGGCATAGACGGGAGTTCATAAAGCGTGT
The DNA here is from genome assembly GCF_001429545.1 of Paenibacillus sp. Soil787. Taxonomy (GTDB): domain Bacteria; phylum Bacillota; class Bacilli; order Paenibacillales; family NBRC-103111; genus Paenibacillus_E. The sequence goes on along the minus strand of NZ_LMSP01000002.1, from coordinate 22,182 downwards.
ACGGATTTCCCAGCGAGATAAAGACGGTCGGCACCTGTGTAGGGTACCATTTGAAGAGTCCGCCTGTCTCCTGGGGTGAGAGACGCATGGAATTTTGCATGAATCCAGGCGACTTCTGAACAAGAAAGACTACCACATCTATTTCGTTACCCTCATCTTTTACCTCATATTCTCGAACTACCGTGAAGCCTTCCTCACTCAGCATCCGGGCGAATTCATCCCCCGTTGCAGCCTTATCAGCAAAAAAGGAAGCCTCATCCGAAGCTGCTAATAGTAAAATCCGCTTGTGCTTTTGAGGTATTAGAGGTAGAAGGCCTGAGTGTCCTTAACCAGCGTTACCGATTTGCTCGCAATTTCAGCTGCCAGCTGCAAATGTTCGGCAGAACCTACCACGCCAAGATCCCTTTCATCCGCCTGAGTCAAATGTAGACCAAGTGAAGCTTTCAGAGCCAGTATTCTTGTGACCGCCTCATTCAGCCGCTCCTCCGTGAGCGCGCCGTCATGGACGCCTTGAAGCATAGCTTGGAAATCTTCCTGCATATCATTTGTAAACAGGAACATGTCAACGCCCGACGCAATACATTGCGGAATAATATCTTTACGTCGGCCAAAGCTCGTCATGCCAATCATCGATGTAGCATCGGAAACGATAAGTCCGTTAAACCCGAGCTCTTCCCTTAGAAGCTTCATGTTCAATTCGTGCGATAAGGATCCCGGTGTATGTTTAGTTCTTACATCCGTGATTCCCAACTCTTCGTATTAGCTTGGGGCTATCCTCGCGAGCAAATCATGCACCGAATGACTAGGCGATGGGGGCTCTTATTTCCGCGGGATGATCCTGATCGCTGTCTTCGGCATCAAATAAGAGTCTCCGAAGACTCTTATTTCCCACCTTTTGCTACTTTTTCTCGAAATAGAAGCTTCTGGGGACTCTTATTTCCCCGGAATGATCCATATACGCTATGTTCGGCATCAAATAAGAGTCTTTAGAGACTTATTTCCCACCTTTTGCTACTTTTTCACGAAATAGAAGCTCCTATGGACTCTTATTGGGCATTTCCGAACGTTTAGTCAATTATGCATTTTCTCCAATCGATACGCTGCCACGCGCAATAAAAGAAGACTACCTCGCTAGGCAGCCTTCCTTGTATACTCAGCAATTACGCTTCTTCGATAATCGCAATTCCCCAGCGAGTCAGCTCCCTGACCTCCCCTTGTTTTACAGCTTCACCGCTCAGCAATTCTTTCCCCTCCGCATGCGGATACTTCAAAGTCTCCGGACGATCGGAATAATTGAAATAGTAACGAACCGTCTTCCCTTGGTCGTTAACGCCCGATTTCACAATAAGGGGATAGTGGATATCCTGATCCTTCCCCCATATTCCGGCATCATAGACCGCCTTTTCCAGCACTTTGCTCATCACGGCAGCGCTCGGCAGACAGCCAACATAAGTCGCAGTGCCTTTCCCGTAGCGGTTCTTTGTAATAGCCGCATACGCTCCCCAATGAGGATGGTCATAAGAGGCCGTTACCTCTGCCGTCGTAGGAGTGAGCAGTTCCATCCATGTGTTCACTGTGTTGTCCGCGGGTCCAACTTCAAAAGGGTCACCCTTGAATGAAACAGATTTCGGCTCTACAAACATGCTGTAGCGGACACCGCAAACTTCATCGATAGCACCGGGTTGATGTGTGGTGCGGACTTTGACATGTTCATTGGTGAAGCCGCTTTTAAACGTATACACGATATGCCCGCCATTTCTGACGAAAGCGTTCAACCGCTCCAGCAGTTCATCTGACGCTGCATATAGTGCCGGAACAAGAATTAGCTCATAATTCTCCAACGCATCACTATCCGGATGAACGATATCACAACCGATATTCATTTTATATAATTCATCGTACATAAGCCGAACAATATCGTTATAGTTGACTTGACGCCCGGGCAAAGGGAACCATTCCATCGCTGTCAACGCCTCATTACTGACCAGCATCGCGACCCGATTCGATTTCTGCAGATTTACAAGATGCGGCGACAACCGATGAAAATCTCTGCCGATGGTCTTGGCTTCTTCATAAACGGGATTCGACGCCAAATCGTGGCTGAGCAATCCCTTCCAGTAGGTTTCAGCTGAATTGTGGATCGAATGCCAATGCCAATAGGAGACCATGTTGGCCCCAGAGGCCAGATGGCTGAATGCTTGAAGCCGTAATTGTCCCGGGTAAGGAGTCCAGTTAGGAAAAGCTTGCGCCTGAGTTTCCAAAACGAAATAGTTAGTTCCTTTTAGAGAACGGGTAACGTCTCCGCCAAACGAAATTTCAGTTCCAGTCAGTTCATCTTGGGAAGGATGATAAATGTCCACTCCCGCGATATCCAATGACGCCGACGCAGCAAAATGGTCTACATCCGGTTGGACACCGAAGGAGTGACCTTTCCACTCGAAATCAAAGTTATGCGTGATAAACTGGCCTGGTCGTTTATATTCATTCACAATAGCGGCTTGCCAAGCCAGAAAATCGGTGACGAGCTTCCTTTGGAATCGAGCGAATTCCGCCCCTAGACTGCCGTTGATCGTACCGACGACGGAAGGGAAATCCTCCCAACTATTAATTCGGTTGCTCCAGTAGTCCAACCCGAATTCCTGATTGAGACGTTCTAGGGTTCCGAACTTGTCTTTCATGTATTTCATGAACATGAACTGGACGTTGGAACCCGCGGTATGATAATGCTTAGTCTCGTTATCTACCTGATAACCGATAATCGCAGGGTGATGTTGGACATGCCCGATCAGCTTACGGATGATTCTTTCGGCATAAAACAAATACGTTGGATTCGTAATGTCCATAATTTGGCGAGCACCGTAACGTCCCGGCCCCTTCGGAGTTACAGCCAGTACGTCAGGATGTTCCTTCACCATCCAAGTGGGAATCGCATACGTGGGAGTTCCTACTATGACCTTGATACCCGCTTCATACATCGCATCCAACACACGATCGACATGTGAGAACTCGAATACCCCGTTCTGCGGTTCATGCGTGCTCCACGTTGATTCGGCAATTCGTACCAGATTAATACCGGCATCCTTCATCATCTGGATATCTTGATCCAATCGTTCATAGGGCATGTATTCCCTATAATACGCTACACCATACAGAAGCTCTTTCATCGCCCATTTCCTCCACTAATCATAATTGTATTGAACGAATCTGGTTCAAGTTCAAATGAATGAGTCCTTAAACCATCCGATAAACGAACAACCTTTGCTTCTGCAAAAGGATTGGCGATCACGACCACTTTATCTCCGTTCGGCTTTTCAAAAGCAAGTGCATTTCCGGTCCATGGACCTTTTAAACCTATGCGTGTAGATTCTGGAGATACAAAGTGGGAGAAATGCTTCATCACATAATATTCTGGGTTAAAAGTCGCTGCCTTGGTCGCTGGATCTACCGTGATCATCGAATTTTGCTCCCAGCCCCACGTGCTGCGTCCCTTCGGCTCAAGCACCATGTTCCAATAAATGTAGGCGTTCACGCCGTTCGTAAAATAGTGCTGATACAAATTAAAGATGTATTTGGCATAATCCCACGTATTCGTGCCGTCTCCACATTCATTTTCCGTTTGCATGTAACGAAGTTCCGGATAACTTTGAACGGTTCGTTGGATGCCGTATTTTCCGGCCCATTGGTAGCCAACACCTTTAATATACTTGTAAGCTTCAGGATCGCTCAGCACGGTAAAAGCATAAGCATTGAAATCAGACGACGATTTTTTCAACCATTCCTGCCACGGTTCTGGCGCATTAATCGTTCCCAGCCAAATTTCAGCATCGATCCCATGCTTCTCGAAAGATGGTCCCAAATAATCCCGAATGAAATCGCGCAGCTGTTCTCCTGTCCACAAACAAGATGGGAATTTTTGATCCGCAACAACTTCGTTTTGAACATGAATCTGATGAATCTTAATCCCTTCATTGCGATAGGCTTCTACATATTTGACGAAATAAAGCGCATAGGCTTAAGGCTTCTTTGATATACGGAATCAAATATTTCAGATCCCTCTCGATGGAGAAATGCTTCATTTCCAAATCTCCGTCAGTCTCATTTAGACTGTACCACTCGAGTGCGTAATCGCTTGCGCCGATCGGAAGACGGCAAATACTAAACTTTTGGTCGCCATCTGGATGAAAAAGGGAGTGTAGAACCTGCCCGCGTTCCCGATCCGACAAATGCGCAAGCGCGGCGAAACCTAACTCATTGAAACATCCACCGAAACCTTCCACCATTTAAAATGTTTCATCGGTTATCGCAAGGTTTACATCACCGTTCCCACGATTAGACACTTCTTTATTTTGCCATACGGATTCTTTGGTGCTTGATATCCACTGTATGTTAGCGTTTTCCATGAACGATAACCTCCATCTTTTTTTGTACGACTTGATCCTTTTCTCTCTTTATTATAGATTGAGAGTAGTTCTATACGCGATTGTCCAAACAACGTGAAATTTACCCAAAACCAAGGTGAAACGATATGGCTAAGGAAAAACGATATGTAAGTTGGGAAAACGCTAATTGGCTTCCAATGTTTGATTGGAATGTCAAATTTTTCGGAGCTCATCTACAGCATGTGGAAAACAATTGGGAGATGCCCATTGATTCTCATATTGGCTTTGAGGTTAACCTAATCCTAATGGGCCGTCAGGAAACGATGATGGAAAAGAATCGTTACTTGCTGCAAGCAGGAGATATCATCCTCATCCCGCCAGGATTCAAACATGCTAACCGCTGTATATCTGAGGAAGGCATGACGTATTTCACTGCCCATTTCAACGTAGACGACCCCCTATTTCGTCAAGAAATGATCAAAAACTCAAAGATTCTCTTCCCATCTGAATCCGAGGAAAATGGTAAACTGCGAAAGGTTCTCGATGATTGGGTTGAATTGGCCAGACAACCTCGCGAATATACGACAACAGATCGGTTTCGCTTGCAAGCTGCTTTATTTGAGTTATTTGGAATCCTGTCGCAAATCGTTTGTCTAGATCAGGATCAGGAGCAGAATGAAAGCATCCCCCCAACTTCTGTTCAGTATGCCAAAGCAATTGCTGAGGCCATCAAAGCATCCTTCAATCCATACTCTCAGATGGAGGAAGAAACGCTTGAAAATAAATTGAGTATCGAAGACATTGTTGCCTCGCTTGGGATCAGCTCTGGTTATGGACTTGAGGTATTCCGCAAAGTGTTTGGGATGTCTCCACGGCAATATTTATCCGATCTTAAATTGCATGAAGCGAAAGTCCTCATTGCGCAGCCCGATCTGCCTCTCAAAAAAATCGCCTCCTTATTGGGTTATTCTCACTTATCACATTTCAGCAGACAATTTAAACGGTGGACGGGGATGAGCCCCTTGCAGTACCGTCAAACGAAAAAAGCTGCCCTTTATTAGGCAGCTTTTTCTTTAATCTTCAAGATTGTTCCGGTACTGGCTAGGGGTCATGCCCGTATATTTTTTAAATCGCTGCTGAATGCTCTTCTCCTTGCAGCCGGCTGCATCGTTCTCCAGCATCCCATTTGTATATTTTTTGCGATCATGTTAGACCGTATCGGAGGAAAAGCGGAAAGGTATTCCGTACCATCTTTTTCATCCCATGTGTCATATCCGTTGTCGTTATATCTAGAATGTGGTTGACGATTTTCGATCCTGAATTCGGTATGTTTAATAAAATTCTGGACTTGTCCGGGCTCGGATTTTTTAAGTACGCTTGGTTAGGCAACACGCATACAGCATTAGGAACCTTATTGTTTATTCTAATCTGGTCGGGCTTCGGCTGGGGCTTGCTGTTCTATTACGCAGGTATCAAAGGAATTCCGGAAGATCTGTACGAGGTCGCTCATCTAGATTCTTCCCTACACGGCCGTTTCGGTACCGCTTGGAACCTTCATTTTATCCGGATTTTTGCGCAGCATTCCTGGAGCTATTGAAGAATCGGCTGTAATGGACGGCTGCAGTATTTACCGAATTGTCTTTCAAATTATCATGCCGCTTACGATGCCAGCATTAGTCACTATAGCTGTTACAACGTTTCTGATTTGCTGGAATGAATTTATTATGGCATCCACATTCTTAAGTAAAGATTCACTTAAAACGTTGCCATTCTCTGTCATGAATTTTACCGGCCAATATTCATCCGATTATGGATCACAATTTGCCGTCATGGTGTTAACGTCGATACCGGCTATTATCATCTACGCCATATTTAATGAGCAGATTACAAAAGGCGTTACCGCGGGTGCAGTCAAGGGTTGATGTCGGAGGACAACAACATGGGGTTAGTTAACAAACAAAAAGCAGGTATCGCTACCTGCTTTTTGTTCTACGAAATCTAAATCCCCCATAATCAATGACTACGATCTGTTTATTCCGCTTTAAACGCAAGTGCCTCTTTAAACGCAGGTTAAGGGCATACGATTTATAATATTCGCCTGTACCCTTGGATGGAATGATTCCATTGTCCAAAAATTTCTTTACTAATTTCATAAGCAATCGTCTATTTATTCGGGAATTCCGGAATTTTCGATCATATTTTTTCATAATTACCCAGCGATAATCCGTGTCGTAATCGATAATTTGCGCAAAATATTTTCTTAGCGGTTTCAAAGATGATTTATACATGTCTACTTCCCTCTTGTTGCATTTGATCCCTTTTTTTGATTTTGCTATCTTCATAACATAGCCGTTACCTAAATCGTATACAACTCGCGTTACACCAGACCCAATGAATTTCTTCCCTTTTATTTTCCTTTTCATGTATGGATTCAACTTAATCAAGACAGCTCCCCCTCATTCTCAATAATGTAATGCCCTCCAACTGCGCCATTTACGGATTTAATTATAAATTTAGTATATGTCGAGAACCTCGACCCGAACTGGTTGTACATATAGATTGTAGAAAAATGGTCTTTACGTGACACATATCCACAGAAAAAAAGTAGAATATGTTGTTCCCTGTGTAGCAACATGTTCTACTTTTTTACGAATCACATCGCTTCTCGAATTGGGATAACTTGCAATAGTATAAAACTTATACTTTCTTATCAACTCAAAAAATCCCCCTCTTAATCAAGAGGAGGATCCATGTATTAATTTATTATAGTACGGTATCAGGTGAAAGCGGGGCTGGTCTCTCGCAGCTGCTTTGCATCACATAATGCTTGCCTGAATCGGACGCGTCATGGAAGCCATGCATCGCCTCCAGCACGTGGTACGCCAGCTCCCCATTCGCGCGGTGTGCATCACTTTGGCCGCTTATCAGGGCCTCAGCCATCGCCGCAACACCTAAACCTCGGTGATTTTCTTTGTAACCGTGCGACAGAGGAATCGGCTCCCAATCGGAACCGCCTTTGCGGATAAGCACCTGACCTCCGAAAGCATTCGGATCAGGAACGCGTAAAGAACCTTGACTGCCGTAGATTTCAATGTGCGGCAGCTGAGTGCCTCCCATAATATCAAAGCTTGTTACTAGCGTGGCAATCGCACCGCTATGGAAATCCAGTACACCAGCAATATGCGTTGGGGTATCTACGGTAATTTTTTGCCCACGCTTCTTCTCGCTAGAAATTGTACGCTCCGGGAAACTAGCGGCAGCAGAGCCGGTTACTCGGCGAATTGGCCCAAGCAAAGCCACAAGAGCTGTTAAGTAGTATGGACCCATATCGAACATAGGGCCGCCGCCTTTGGCATAATAAAATTCAGGATCCGGGTGCCAATGCTCATGGCCTTTGCCCATCATGAATGCCGTTGCTGCAATCGGCGTGCCAATCCAGCCGTCATTAATCAGCTTCACACACGTTTGGATGCCTCCTCCGAGGAACGTATCCGGTGCACTGCCAACCAGCAATCCCTTGCGGCGCGCAACTTCTAGGATCTGCAAACCTTCCTCACGGGTTACAGCGAGCGGCTTCTCTACATACACGTGTTTGCCCGCTTCCAGTACTTGAATACAGACCTCGGCATGCGCTGCCGGAATCGTCAAATTAATCACAATGTCAATATTCGGATCATTCAATAGCTCTTGAACCGAATACGCATGAGGAATACTGAATTCCTCCGCCCGAGCCTTTGCTCTAACCAAATCGATATCGGCACACGCGAGCAGCTCCAAATGCTCAAAGGTAGGAATATTTTTCATATAAGCAGCACTAATATTGCCGCAACCGATAATACCAACTTTCTTCTTGCTCATCGCTTACTTCCCCCTGATCGTTATCGTGTTGCCCACAGCAAGCCGCGGCGCATTAATTCTAGTGTTTCTGGCATACGAACGATGTTAGCTTGATGACCTAGCGAGTTATAATACACCCTGCCCGCTCCATAGGTTTTGGTCCAAACAACCGGCATCTCCACATCGCCAAAATCTGTAACTGCATGAACGTGAATCGCTGGATCCACATGCATGTAATATTTCTCAGAGACAACTACGAAATCATCCATGCCCTCCGTCAATAGATGCCCCCGATCCTTGATTCGAACCGTATACGTAACGCCGTCATTCCCAGGATGCGCTACCCATTGACCGCCAACCATGTATTGATATTCCACTTCATTACGGAAGGAATCTGCCATACCGCCATGACAACCTGCGATGCCAGTTCCGCCTTCTTTGACCGCTGCGATTAACGGGTTCAGCTGCTCACTTTCGATTTTACCCATCGTCCATACGGGAACGATAAGATCAACGCCCGCCAAGCGCTCTGCATCTTTGAAGCTGTCCAGTGTATCCGATACTTCTACGCCAAAGCCTTCCTCACGCAGTAACCCTGCGAAAATGCCAGCCACCTCTTCAGGTTGATGACCGTCCCAGCCACCCCATACAATCAATGCTTGTTTACTCACTGCTAATTCCCCTCTCCATACTTATCTATCCTTAGACCTCGCTAATACTCACCCAACGACGCTGCGCAATGGATTGATCCACCGCTTCCAGCACCTCTTGACACTTCACGCCATCTACGAAATTCGGGACCGGCTGACGGTCTTCCGAAAGTGCATTCATCAGCTCAACGACTTCGTGGACAAATGTGTGCTCGTAACCAATCGTGTGTCCCGCAGGCCACCACGCATCCATATAAGCATGCGACGGATCCGTCGCCAGAACACGTCTAAAGCCCTGTACATCCTCATCATCACTTGTAAAATATACCTGCAATTCATTCAAACGCTCAAAATCAAACTTCACACTGCCTTTACTTCCATTAATTTCAAAAGAATTCGTGCACCGGTGCCCTGGCGCAAATCGAGTGGCCTCGAAGCTGCCTAGCGCCCCGTTCGCGAAGCGTGCCATGAACAGCGTCGCATCATCGACCGTAACCGGTCCATGCGGTGCATCCTTGCTGCCTTTGGCGCTAAGACCCGTCATCGAGGTCGGCAGCGGACGCTCCTTGACGAACGTCTCACTCATGCCGATAACCTCCGTCATGTCACCGACTAAGAAGTGCGCCAGATCGATCAGATGCGCGCCCAAGTCGCCGTGCGACCCAGAGCCGGCAATCTCCTTCTGGAGACGCCACACCAGCGGGAACGTTGGATCTACGATCCAGTCCTGCAGGAACCAGGCGCGGAAGTGATAAATCTGGCCGAGGCGGCCGCTCTCGACCAGCTTCTTTGCGAGCTGCACCGCAGGAGCAAACCTGTAGTTGAAGCCCACCATGTGCTTCACCCCGGCTGTTTCAGCCGCCTCCAGCATTTCCCTTGCATCCGCAAGGGTCAGCGCCAGCGGCTTCTCACAGAACAGATGCTTGCCGGCCTTCGCCGCAGCAAGCGCGATTTCCTTGTGCGCGTCGCTGGGCGCATTGATATCGACAACGTCGATATCGGGATGCGTGACCAGCTCGCGCCAGTCGGTGACATACCCGTCCCAGCCGAATTGTTCGGCTGCGCTGCTGACACCGCTTTCATCCCGACCGCAGATGAGCTTCATCTTCGGTACCGCTGTCTGCGGGAAAAACATATGCAAATCCTTATAAGCATGACTATGTGCTTTGCCCATAAACTTATAGCCAACCATACCGATATTGAAAGATTTCATAAAAGTGCGCCTCCCTAGAGTGATGCCTTAGCAAAACTACCTTCGTTAGTATTCATTTGGGTTCTTTCATCCCTATTCATTTATGATGACTGCTCTCGATGATTGTCGCACAACCAACCGGGTTGGCAATTTGATTCGTATATCCTTCGTGCCTTCCCCATGCAGCAAACCTGCCAGCACACTGCGTGCTGCTTCTTTGCCCATCTCATAGAAAGGCACATTGATGCTGCTTAGCGGTGGATCGCTGAGCTTAGCAGCATCCGAATCATCACAGCCAACTATGGCGAAATCACGTCCAGCGATCCAGCCTCGCTCACGGAGCCCTTGCATCAAACCGATCGCCATACGATCATTGGCCGCAAATACCGCTTCCACTTGATCCCGATGTTCCCATACCCTTGATGCAGCTTCATAACCGCTTTTACGGCTGTAATTCCCTTCAAGCAGCAGCTCAGGCGGAACTTCTAAACCAGCTTCACTCATTGCTTTCCTATAGCCCTGTAGTCTATCGCCAGAGTTAGAGTACTGCGGCGAACCGTTCAGAAAAGCAATCTTCCGATAGCCCTCTTCCTGTAAATGCCGAACAGCCCTATAACTGCCCTCTACATGATCCGCATCCACTTCATGAAAGGATAACCCCTCGAAGCTTTGATTGACCAAGCAAAATGGCAGTCCCTGCGCCTGCAGCTGCATTAACGATTCCCGCTGCTGCGGAGTATCCCTTGAACCCAGGATGACACAAGCATCCACCTTCTGCGAGCGATAAAGTCGGGTATAATCCAAACTTTCATCCGGTGTTAAGAGCGATAGCAGCATATCGTACCCCTGCTCCCTTACTTGTTCCCCTATGCCGCTTAATATTTCTGCGAAATAAAAGGCAGAGAAGAGATGCACTTTGGGCATATAGGGCAGCACAACGCCAAGATTACCACTGCGCCTCCGAGCGAAGCTTTGCGCAATCGCATTTGGATGATAGTTGAGCTGTTTAGCAGATTCAAGTACACGCTCTTTCGTAGCAGGCTTCATGGGGCCTAGCCCATTGAATACACGGGATACGGTTGCCTCTGAAACCCCTGCTAGTTCAGCAACCTCTTTTCTCGTCACCATGCATAAGCCTCCAATAATTCATCCATTAAACTAACAATGTACACGCGTACATTTTCTCATTCAAAAGCCATTCATGTCAATACAAAATAATTAAAATTTTATTCAACAATATTCGACATTTTCATCAATTTTACATAAAGTTAAACAAATATTTTGCTATTATTTGTAAAAACATCTAATTTATAATCTTGTCTACTGTTCGCCTTTCGACTTATGATAAGGGGTACAGTGGACAACTATGATGTAGGAATGAGTGATAGCAATGAAAGCAGTCTGGCGCCTTTTTCACTTCGCCGCATCGACAACATTAAGTACTCGTAAGAGTAAGAAAATAATCACTCGCATTTACCAACGACAGCAGCTTCAAGCATTGTTGAAGCAAGCTATTGGAAGTCGATATCACGATAAGCTCACAGCTCCATTACGCACCCTTCTCGTCCTCGATATTGACCGGTTTCGTCAAGTTAATTTCTCGCTTGGATACACGTCTGGCGATCACCTTTTGGAAGAAGTGGCCCATCGTCTGCGGAACGTACATGGCTGTGACCTTGTTGTTCAATCAGGAGATGATGAATTTGTTCTCCTTATACATGCAAATACCCAAGATCAGCTTTCCCAAATCATTCAAAGCGTCCAGCACGTTTTCGTTACATCTTTCATCGTAATGGATCAAGAATGTTTTATTACAGCAAGTATGGGTATAAGTGTTGTGGATATATCACTAGCTACAATTGAACAAGCCATGCATCAAGCGGATCAAGCTCTCCTAACCGCTAAACGTACAGGTAAGAACAAGCTTGTCAGCTATCATTCATCGCACGTGCAGCGTTTCTCCAATCAAATTCAGATGGAAACTGAGCTGCGGAAGGCTATACTTGAGAATCAACTGATCCTATACTATCAACCACGTCTTGAACTCTCCACCGGAAACATTATTTGTTTAGAAGCGTTGGTGCGCTGGAATCACCCGAAGCTCGGCTTAATTGCTCCTAACGAGTTTATTCCGCTTGCTGAAGAGTCCGGTTTGATTTTGCAGCTCGGTGAATGGGTGCTCCGTGAGGCCTGTCTCCAAAAAGCGAGATGGCTGGAGGCCGGCATTTTAAACTATCAAATTGCTGTAAATATCTCCCCTTGTCAATTTCAAGATGAGTCCTTTTCCGATAAGGCCATTCAGATTATTGAGCAAACCGGTATTGATCCTGCTTTTCTGGAATTTGAAATTACCGAAAGCTCTATTATGCAAAATATGGATACAACCGTCGCGGTACTAGATAAGTTATGTACGAAAGGAATTTCGATCTCGATCGATGACTTCGGAATTGGCTACTCATCACTTAATTACTTGAAACAATTCCCTATCCATTGTCTGAAAATTGACCGTTCTTTCGTGAAAAATATACATAGCAATAAAGATGATTGGGCCATTACCAATGCCATTATCCATCTCGGCCATGCTCTTGAGGTTCAAGTGGTTGCAGAAGGCGTAGAAGAATGGAGCCAACTTGAAATATTAAAAGAAACAACCTGTACGACGATTCAAGGCTATTTATTAAGTCCTCCTGTATCCGCTATCGAAATTGAGCAAACTTTTCATAGGAATAACAACAGACCGGTTATGATTTCATAACCGGTTGTAAGCTCTGGCATAACGTCTCATTTTGGCAAATATACGTTTATCACTCAATCTCCGAAAAATATAGGGATCAGGACTCGTATTGACCTCGAGAATCCATGGATGCAGCTTATCGTCCAAGGCCACATCGACACCGATCTCCTTAACCCCTTTATAGCGCGAGTTAATCGCCTTTGCAACCCGCGTCCCCAGAATGTGCAGCTTCTTGACATAATCCTTCCGCTTACTTGCAGGTAAATATTTGTGGAGCAGCGTCTCCACTGGCTTCAATGTTCCACCATTGTGGAAGTTAGTAACCACTTTTTTCGGATGAGCCACTCTGCCTATAACCCCCGTCGTCTCCCACTTCTGAAGTGGCGTTTGTTGAACCATGACACGTAGATCGAACCGGTTTCCTTTATATTTAAGCAGATGAATCCCTTTTTGTACTAAATAATTCCGTTTTTTCGTCTTTTTACTGAGGGATGCATACATCTCATCAAATGTTTTAAACTGTCTTAATCGAACCCCTGACTGATACGAATAAGGCTTTTCTGCCCCCTCCTCCGCCTGTTCCACACGTATAACACCGTTTCCAAACATCCCTACATTCGGTTTAATATACACCATCTTATATTGGTTTAGCATTTCCCTTAGCGTCTCTTTATTCATCCGTTTGGTAATTGGCACATATTTACGCAGTTCTTGCTTAGATTCAATCGCTTTCGTTTTGCCAATTTTGCTAGTGACGTACCTAGACCTACGAAGACGAACCGGTTTCTTTGACGTCTTTTTCATGTTTTGCCTCCAGCTTCAGTCTATAGAAATCGGCCAAAGATTGTGCTGTGGCCTGCCAGCTGAATTGCTTTTTGACATCGCTCCGCGCCTGTTTGGCTAAACCCTCTGCCCATTCTTTCCGTTCGGCCACCGCCACAATACTCCGTGCGAATGCGCTAGGATCTCGAAATTCTTGGATCAGAACCCCGTTATGTTCATGCTGAATGACCTCTTTAATTCCCCCTATATTCGAAGCGATAACCGGAAGTCCAGAAGCCATTGCTTCCACATTCACCAATCCAAATGCCTCATGCTTCTGTGAAGGACAAACGAAGCAATTCGCGAGTCCATATACTTCATGTATCTTTCGATGCGGAATATTGCCTAGAAACTTTGTCGGCACTCCAAGCTTATTAGCCTTCCTTTTAAGCCGTGCCTTGAAGCCTTTACCTTGTTCGCCCCCAGCAATCAAAAGCTTCATCCGAGGGATGGATTTTCTAGCTAGATGAACAGCGCGAATCAATTGAGGAATGCCTTTACGCTGGATAAGTCGGCCGACATACAGGATTTGAAAATCGTTACCGCTAACCCGGTACTTTCTTCTTAAACGTCTCCTCGCTTTCTCCGATTTAGGGCGAAATCTAGCCACATCGGTCCCGAGGTAAATCTTGTGAAGCTTATTTCGCTGTTTCGGATACAGTCTCGTTAACTCCTTTGCAAGTGAGCCGCTGTTAGCTACAATCCAATCCACTTTATTCAAATGTTTGGAGCATCTGCGAATAGAAGCATACGGCGGCCTCACGAACGTTAAGGAATGTAAGAATAGTGATACTGGTGTTTTCGGAAAATGGCGTTTGATGACAGCAGCAAATTGAGGTCGGTTATCGACTTGAATCCAATCGAATTTCTTTCCCTTGGTTGCCTTAAGCACTTCCTTCAAGTACGTACGAGAGCTTCCGGTAGGTACCCTAATAATCGTAAGTCGACCCTGACGCGAAATACGGCTGTACCTAGAATGCTGCCTCGAAATAATGGTAACTTTATGCATTTTGGCAAGTTCGCGTGCAATAGAATGAATGCATATTTCGACGGAACCACCTAGAATTGGCGGTACTGGAATTTGTTCAGGAGCTATGATTAAGAGGTGCACGTCTCTACTTCACTTCCTTAGGACTGGTTTATAAGACTACTTATTAACCCGTACCTATTGTATGAAGCAAACTGTCCGTTGGCGACAAAATTGAAAGAAGAGGCTGTTCCCCAGATTAAGATCCGGAGGCAGCCTCTTCTTCAGTTACAACACTTATGGAGCGCTAGTTAAAAATTTAGCAGTCGGGTTTTTCTCGATCGAAGATCGCAGCGCATACTCGCTCTCGAACAAGCCTACGTAATTCCCTTTTTTATCTTTGACCAGCTGTGAGTTAATGCGGAATTTGCTTGGATCCAGCTTCTCATCTATAATCCAACGAGCAAACTGATAGTTCTGACGCTGTAATAAAATGTCAACGCCATATTCGGATTTCATCCGATGCTCAAGCACTTCGAATTGCAGTTGACCAACCACGCCGAGAATCATATCCTCGAAACCAATCGTGGTGAATACTTGAATCATACCTTCTTCGGTCAATTGATCAATCCCTTTAAGGAACTGCTTTTGTTTCAATGCATTCTTGATCGAAACTTTGCTGAACAGCTCAGGTGAGAAGGTCGGAAGCTCGTCGAAGACGACCACTTCCCCTTCACTAAGGGAATCGCCGATGCGGAAAATGCCGGGATCAAACAAGCCAATGATATCACCTGGGAATGCCTCTTCGACGATGTCACGGTCTTGCGCCAGAAATTGCTGCGGCTGAGCTAATTTAATGTCTTTGCCCAGTCGAACATGTTTCACGGACATGCCACGCTCAAATTTTCCGGACACGATACGAAGGAAAGCCACACGGTCGCGGTGAGCTGGATTCATATTCGCTTGAATTTTGAATACATACCCTGAGAATTTCTCTTTGGTAGGCTCAATGATACCTACTGTGCTGTTGCGCGGCTCTGGTGCTGGAGCAAGCTGCAGGAAGTTCTCAAGAAACGTCTGCACACCGAAGTTGTTCACGGCACTGCCGAAGAAAACAGGTGTAAGCTCGCCTTGCAACACTTTCTCCATATCAAACGGATCACCGGCTACATCGAGCAGCTCAATGTCCTGGCTTAATTGTTTGTGCAGGAATTCACCAGCAATTTGCTTCACTAATGGATCATCAACACCATCCACTTTGCGCACTTGAATTTCTTTATGATCTTCACCTTGATACAGCTCTAATTGCGATTTCCCGCGATCGTAAACGCCACAGAACTGTTTACCCGATCCAATCGGCCAGTTCATTGGATACGAACGAATACCGAGCACTTCTTCTAATTCTTCTAAGAGTTCAAACGGGTCGCGGCCCTCGCGGTCCATTTTGTTAATAAACGTGAAGATCGGTATTCCGCGCATTCTGCACACCTGGAATAGCTTCTTCGTCTGCATCTCGACCCCTTTGGCTACGTCAATCAACATCACCGCGCTATCCGCGGCAGTAAGTGTTCGGTACGTATCCTCACTAAAGTCTTGGTGACCAGGAGTATCCAGAATGTTCACGCGATGCCCTTCGTAATCGAACTGCATAACGCTGGACGTTACCGAAATTCCACGCTGCTTCTCAATTTCCATCCAGTCGGATGTCGCATGTTTGCTAGCCTTACGCCCTTTGACTGTTCCGGCTAAGCGAATCGCGCCTCCGAATAACAGCAGTTTCTCGGTCAATGTTGTTTTACCCGCATCCGGGTGAGAAATAATCGCGAACGTACGTCGCTTAGCGACTTCTGTTGCGAGTTGTTTAGTGAGTTGCGTTGTCATTTGTTAGATTATTCCCTTCTTCTTTTACATATAGAGGTAGTTTAAAAAGCTCACTTTGATCTTGAACGAAACCGGGAAGTCCGGTACTCACGTAGCAAATCTCTACGCTCCGTTCCTCCTTCTCCGGACTTCGTCCAACCTTCTCGGTTCTGAAAGCGAGCTTTTTAAACACGCATTTAATAGCTTGCTACGAATCAGGCTTGAACTTTCTGCAAATCAATACTCCAATTCGCTTCATCCAGGAAAGTTCGATTGCTAAACTCTCGGCCGCGCACGACGACCTTATCCGCAAATACTTGCACATAAATGCCCTGTGCTTTATTCTTGGCTTCTTGCTGGTAGGCGCGGTTAAGCGTTCTCCCAACCGAAGCATTGTGGAAATAATGGAAAGACTCCTTGACATAATGCGGTGTCCCATTCTGGAAATCTTGATGGCGATGCCCGCAGAACACGAACACATTCTTATAAGGCTTTAACGTCTCGCGGAACTTGATAGCGCGCATTAATTGATGTGATCCCCCATCTGTGCCACTCGGCGGCAGCGGCTGATGCGTCATCACGAACAGTGGTCTCCCAGGTTTGTAAAGGCTTTTCACCCGTTCTTTGAACCATTCCAATTGCTCATCGGAATACCAAGCTCCCTCACCGACCTCAGGCTTCTCTTGCACGTAGGCTTCTTGTGAAAGCAGCAAGATGGAGTGACCCTTGGTCGTAAAATCATTATAAAGTTGCTTGTAGCCAAAAAATTTCTTGAACGACTCTCGGCTCATCGCGTCACTTTTACCGTTCGGCACGGCTGCTTGATCCCAGATATTCGCTTTATTAATCCAGATCGAGTAATAATCGTGATTTCCCATGTTCGCATGGACAGGTGGAAGTTTATATTCACTTACAATGGTACGCAGCTCCTTATAATCTTGTTCCGTTCCTGTGTCCGTCAGATCGCCTGTCAACATGATGGCATCAACAGGACCGTCGAAATGCGTAATATCATCAAGCGCTTGCCTTAATTTCTTACCCGTAAGTGCATCACCTATACTGATGTGAAGATCGCTTAATATAAAATAGGACATGAGGGGACCTGCCGGCAAGGGTTCTGCCGAAGATTGTGCCACGGATTGGGGAAGCTCAGGTTTCACAGAGGATAGGGAGGGCTGAGTATCCGGAATAAACTTTTTCTTAACCATTTGACTAAAAATGGCACTTAATCCTACAAGTGCAGCCCCTATTGCCAGCAGCCACCTGATAAAAGCTCTTCGTGACATATACGCACCTCAAGTAACGAATAGTAAGATTTACTCCGTAATATTTATTATACCACAAAAAAAATCCAACAGGCAGAGTCGCCAGTTGGATGTTAAGCTTGTTACCTCAAGGATAAACGGCTTACGCCGTCCATAACGAGCGCGTTTGTCAAGGTTGATGCGTACTTAAATCAACTATGTTAAAACCGTTGTTTTTTGAACGGCTTCCCAATCAACTTCACCTTCATTTTGACCGTTAATCGGCCACCACTTGAAGCCGTCATCGCTTAGGAGCTTCGTTGCTTCTTCTGGCCCCCAAGATCCGGCTGGATAGTGTTTCAAATCTTCCGTCTTCTCACTCCATGCTGCCGCAATACGATCCACATAGGACCATGCAAGCGCCACTTCATCCCAACGGGTAAAGTATGTGGAATCTCCACGCGTTGCATCATACAGCAAGCGCTCGTAAGCTTCCGGCGTATTGATACCGATCTGGCAGCTTTGGCAGAAATCCATCGCTACTGGAACGATGACGCCTTCCGAGCCCGGCTGCTTCGCATTCATTTTCAGATAGATGCCTTCCATCGGATTCACACGGAAAACAAGCAAATTCGGTTCTAACTCATGCTTTTTGGCCAAATACACATTATTCGGAATGTTCTTAAATTCTACAACCACTTCTGTTGTTTTGACTGGCAGCCTTTTACCCGTACGAATGTAAAAAGGTACACCTGCCCAGCGGAAATTATCTACGTGAACTCTGGCTGCAAAATAAGTCTCTGTTGTTGATTGCGGATTCACCGAATCTTCTTCACGATAAGCAGGCAGCGCTTTTCCTTTGGAAGAGCCGTTCGAATATTGACCACGGACCACATTCGCACGAACATCTTCGCCGGACTCGAATAAGCGGAGGGAACGCAGGACCTTCACCTTCTCATCGCGGATATCTTCCGGATGCAGACGGCTTGGCGGTTCCATGGCCATCATCATCAGCATTTGCAGCATATGGTTCTGACCCATGTCGCGAAGGGCGCCAGAGTGATCATAATAACCGCCGCGCTCTTCAACACCAACAGTTTCACTTAACGTAATCTGAATGTTAGCTATGTATTTGTTATTCCAAAGTGGTTCAAAGAAAGCATTCGCGAAACGAACGAACTCAATATTTTGAACCATTTCTTTACCTAAGTAGTGATCAATGCGATAAATATCTTGCTCTTCAAATACTTGACGAAGTTGTCCATTCAAGCGCTCAGCCGATGGCAGATCGTAACCGAATGGCTTCTCAATTACGAGACGATGCCAGCCTTTGGTTTTGAGCAATCCGCCTTCACTTAAGTTGTACGATACATTACCGAAAAGCTCTGGAGCCAGAGCCAAGTAGAACAAACGGTTCCCATCGGTCTGATATTTCTCATCCAGTTTGGCAGTCAGTACATTAAGTTCATGGAAGCCAGCGACATTATTGATATCCAGTGACATGTATTCAAAACGCTGTGCAAATCGATCCCATTCGGCCTCATCCGTCACTTTATAACGGGCAAAATCCTCAATCGAATGCTTGACATCATCACGAAATTGTTCATTCGTGCGAGGTCTTCTAGCCAAACCAACTACAGCAAAATTTTCTCCTAACTTTCCTTCACGATAGAGGCTATAAAAAGCAGGAAACAGCTTTCTTTTCGCCAAATCGCCCGTTGCTCCGAAAATATAAAACACAGCTCCACTCATCTATGCATCATTCTTTCTCTATTAGGATTAGTTAATATGCTTAGCATACCTAAAATAGTCAAGCTATTCAACTTTTCTGAGAACTTTCTCTCATAACTTTTTCTTATGGGAATCTAGACATTCGTCTATACCGATCCGCCCGGCAATGAATAGGCTGAAAGTACACAATAATACGGAGGTGCTAAGAGACAATGCAGCCTATTTATCCGATCACTGATAAAACCTGTCGAAGCTTATACGGAAAGCATGTTCTTATTTTTTTAAACGACGGCCCCGAAATCTATGGCGTATTAAGTCGTATTGAAAAAAATAAGCTGATCCTGAACGATGATGCCAATTCGAAGCTCAGCACGACTACGAAGAAAACCAAAAAAACCAATTCCAAATCAAAAGCAATTAAACCGAATCAAGCAAAGCCACTAGATCAAACTTCGTTCTCAGGCACAGCAGATGAGGGTTATTCCCCCTTTGGCTTTCCTCTCTTCGGCGGCATGGCCCCTGGCTATCAAGGCCCGATCGATATTCAACTGGAAAACATTGCAGCTATGTTCAGCGAATGACGAAGGGGCTGTGGATGACACCATCATCTGCAGCCCTTTGTCTTATCTTCTCAATTTCTTACTCATTTTATAGCAGCTTAGCTCGGGAATAAACGAATGGATCTCGTAACCTTTGCGTAGGTAAAATTGAAGCGCTTTAGGGTTGCTTTCATCAACAAAAAGCTCAGCCGTCACACAGCGTTCGCTTTTCCCATACTCTTCGGCGACCTTCATAAGCTCATTCCCCCAACCTCTCCCTTGCTCACGAGAATCGACGGCTAACATATCAATGAATAACACACTCGATTTGCGAATCATCGAGATGAATCCGAACGGCTGTTTATCTCCTCTTGCCGTAACAAACGTTTTATTCTGATCCAATCTCTTACGTATTTCCGAAAATGTTACGGAACTACCTGTGTCATACAATCTAGAAAAGGGTACTAACTGTTCAACGACTAATCGATGGATAGCTCGATCGTCAATGGAAGCCAATCGTTTGCGTATCACTTGGCACCGCCTCCACAAGAAGCAATAATGCTATCTTATGTTGGCAAGACCGCAAATGACTCCGCTTGAATTGGCAGCTTTTTTACTGTTCTAAAAAAACAAGTACCAATTTACCCCAGTTCCTACGAATGCTATACTATAATTAAGCGAAAATGAGGTGATCTCCATGATTTATGCGTATCCCCCAATCACAGCTTTGAACAGCTATCAAACGCATAAAGACTACTACCGGGTAAGCGCGGTAAGCGGTATTGCCGGCGGTAAATCAAGTACCATTCGACGTCCTCTTGACATGCCTTTTGCAGAACTAGCCTACAAACAACACGCTCAGTCTGCCGCGAAAGGCGTAGCCGAATTTGTTCAATCGGCACAGAATGTTAAAAAATCAGCTCAATCCTTGGTAGATTCTCGACTTCCTTCTACTGCGTACATGGCAACACCTCTTTTGTCAGAAGCCGATAGCGAATCCATCATTGAGCCTATACGTCAATTCGTAGATACATATAATGAATTTCAGGGCAGTTTGCGAGATTCTCCCGAGTATTTGAATCGCTCGCTTCTTATAGGACTAGAGCAAGCCGCTAAGCCCTATTCTCTGAAAGAAATCGGGATAACAAAGCTGGATGACGGAAGCTTACAACTCCAAGAAGATGAACTTCAAGATCAGATTAAGAACCATTCTAACACCACATTAAAAAGTCTTGGCAGCATTACAAACTTCGCCTCCTCGCTTTCGAATTCGATTGGGCAATTGCAGCAATTACCTTCGGAGTCGTTGTTCCAAATGTCTCGTTCACAGCTCAAGCCCTACGGCCAATATCGCTCCCAACTGCAGGCTTATCTGCCTGTTCCGATGAGTGGATTGCTGCTTGATATTCAGATGTGAGCAGAAAATAACATAGACTTTTGAAAATGATCTGGCTGATGCTCAGGTCATTTTTTTTAGCATACCGGTCTTTTCTCTAAGTAGAGAGTAGTACGTAATCTCAATTTCTGTGCTTATCTAACTAGGCGGCGTCCGTACTACATAAGCGCGGAAAACGCCCTTAATCATGCAACCTCGAACAAATAAGCGCAAAACGCGCTTAAGCATGCAACCTCAAACATATAAGCGCGAAAAACGCGCTTTCAACGAGAGTTCCACGAGCCGAAGTGGTCGACTGTGTCTGAGAGGTCTGGGTTGAGGGCTGAGAAGGCCGTTTCCGACTTCTCAGAGGCTTTCGCTGGCGCGTGCTTCGCCAGAGCGCAAAAAAAATAGCCGCATGCTCCGGAAATGAATTTTCGGAGCATGCGGCGTGTACTTCACGACCTGATAAATGGATAATTTACTTAAAGTTAAGCAAAATTACAATAGGATTTTTTGAAAGAAACACTACCTTGTGAGCTAGCGCCCGGTGGCGACCGATCTGACGACCTTGCGCACAATTTTTGTGCGCTAGCGTCCGGTCGCGACGGATCCGACGACCTTGCGCACAATTTTTGTACGCTAGCGTCCGTTCGCGTCCGATCCGACGACCTTGCGCACAATTTTTGTGCGCTAGGAGTCTGTCCGACGAAAACAGGAGTTCACCCATGCTGTCACGAAATTTTTAAGTAATGGATAAATGAACGTGTAAAGGAAGTGCGAGGCATGGCAAAATTCAGACCGTATTCCACGGAACAAGGAGGAAAAGAATCTAAAGATAGATCTTTACTT
>NZ_LMSP01000001.1:1121633-1122288 GCF_001429545.1 Paenibacillus sp. Soil787 | reverse complement strand
GGTTCTGGGAGAGTAGAACGTTGCCAAGCAGTTTTCCCTGATAGCTCAGTTGGTAGAGCACTCGACTGTTAATCGAGTTGTCACAGGTTCGAGTCCTGTTCGGGGAGCCATTGCTTCCATAGCTCAGTCGGTAGAGTGCATCCATGGTAAGGATGAGGTCACCGGTTCGATTCCGGTTGGAAGCTCCAGTAATTTATTATTAAGGCCCGTTGGTCAAGTGGTTAAGACACCTCCCTTTCACGGAGGTAACAGGGGTTCGAGTCCCCTACGGGTCACCATCAATATTCTAGTTCTATCCCATGGAGGCTTAGCTCAGCTGGGAGAGCATCTGCCTTACAAGCAGAGGGTCGGCGGTTCGATCCCGTCAGCCTCCACCATTAACTTCATATGCCGTTGTAGCTCAACTGGTAGAGCAACTGACTTGTAATCAGTAGGTTGGGGGTTCAAGTCCTCTCGACGGCATGTTTTCGATGGGGATTAGCCAAGCGGTAAGGCAACGGACTTTGACTCCGTCATGCCAAGGTTCAAATCCTTGATCCCCAGTTCTTCAGATGAGTCATTAGCTCAGTTGGTAGAGCACCTGACTTTTAATCAGGGTGTCGTAGGTTCGAATCCTACATGACTCACTTTGCCTTATTTACAGCATGCGCGNATG
>NZ_LMSP01000001.1:0-1121584 GCF_001429545.1 Paenibacillus sp. Soil787 | reverse complement strand
CCGCTCCATTTTAATAAGCGCCCTTAGCTCAGCTGGATAGAGTATTTGACTACGAATCAAAAGGTCGGGAGTTCGAATCTCTCAGGGCGCGCCATTTTTCATATGTTATTACCACCGTATCGGGACGTAGCTCAGCTTGGTAGAGCACCTGCTTTGGGAGCAGGGGGTCGCATGTTCAAATCGTGTCGTCCCGATAGACACGCGGGCGTAGTTTAATGGTAGAACTTCAGCCTTCCAAGCTGATCGCGCGGGTTCGATTCCCGCCGCCCGCTTCACAGAAAAAGATCACCTTCGGGTGGTCTTTTTCATTTGAACGGGAAATGGAAGAGAAGCCGTATGGTTCGACCGTCCGTGAAGACATCATAGAATATACCCTAGTAGGACGCGCGTCCAAATATACCATTAGCCGCTTCCGTAGGAAGCAATTTAAATAAGTATTTGGTGTATTCCCGCCGCCCGTTTCACAGATAGAGATCACCCTTCGGGTGGTCTCTATTTTCGTTTGAATGGGAAAGGAAGAGAATCCACAAGGGAAGGGTTCGACCTTCCGTGAAGACACGCGCGTCCGAATAATTAATCGAGCTTAGAAGCTGATTCTTTTATTACATTCTTTGTAATGGGTGCATAAATGTAGAGTATGTTAATAGGCTGCACTCAAGGTCCACTTTCGACTTTATTTACATATTCTTAATAAATAGGTGGAATTAGATACAAAGAAGAATTCCATAATTTAATTATTGGTTAAATAGCAGGAGGAATCTTATGTGATCAACCAGCAAGTTAACCAGCTTGTACAATCATTTAAAGTAAAGATTAAACATATGCGAATTGTTAAGTCAGGTGTTTACCGTTTGAAATCCACCGATGGAAAACAACATTGTCTGAAGAAGATGAACTATACCTTACGACGCTTGCGCTGGATGGATCAGGTGTTGAGGAGGATTCGGCACCAAGGCTTTTCCAACATTGCCTGGCGGAATCCGCACGAGCATTCAGGGAGACATCTTTATGCCAGACGCCCCCGCGGAGGAACCCCTTACATTCTTACCCCTTGGATCAAAGGACGGTCCCCTTCACCCGCATCGCAAAAAGACGTTAAAGCCTGTGCTGCAACATTAGCCCGATTTCACCTTGCTGGTCGCAAAGCAGTACTTCCCCGAGCAGGTGCCCTCAATATGCTGCGGAAATGGCCTTCTCTTTTACAAGCACGCGAAGCGTTATTGAAAAAACAAATAAATAAAGCAAAACGAAATGGTCACGGCAGTCCGATGGATCGTTTGCTGCAAGTGCATGGGGATAGTCTTCTCCAGAGATCGCAGGAAGCACTCCGTATACTTAGACGCAGCAATTACAAAACAGCTTGTAAGATGGCCGCGAATACCGGTGCCTTGTGTCACGGAGATAGTGGACCGAAAAATTTTGTTCTTACCTCCAGTGGAACGTATATGATCGATTTTGAAACACTGCGTTTTGACTTGAGGGCGTATGATCTTTTTCGAATGATTCGTCTTTCCTGCAAGAATAAAGGATGGAAATTATCAACGGCTCGTTCCGTACTGGATGGCTACCAAAGCGTTTCCAAGCTTGAACATTTAGACATCGAGTTGATCAAGGTCTGGCTTCAATTTCCGAACAAAGCTTTTAAGCTGCTGTCCCGCTACGATCGATCGAAGGCCGAGGGCAAACGAAAAATCGAAAGAAGTCTAGAAAAAGTGATGGCTGACGAACGGCATATCATCTCATTCCTCCATAAGTTAAGCCAATATGTTCAAAAGGGTTGATTGTGATGAGAATATGGGTCATGACGAATGAATATGAAGGTAATATTGTTGGCGGGCTTGGCATCATCGCAACAAATCTTTCAAAGGCTTTGGTCAAAAGGAATGGGATACTCCTAACTATTATTTGCAAGGGTGTTAGTCGTCAAGTAACCGTTGAAAAC
The DNA here is from genome assembly GCF_001429545.1 of Paenibacillus sp. Soil787. Taxonomy (GTDB): domain Bacteria; phylum Bacillota; class Bacilli; order Paenibacillales; family NBRC-103111; genus Paenibacillus_E. The sequence continues at coordinate 1,119,642 of NZ_LMSP01000001.1, read as the reverse complement.
GATAGCCCGATAAGGATCATTCGATTTCCCCTTGGTTCGAAGTATCATTCGGTTAGAAGTCAAAAGTTTAATACTGCACCGATTGTCAGATGGTTGCAAGCACATGGCTTTGCAAGGCCGGACTTGATCCATATTCACAGTTTGCAGTGTGATGAACTCGCTAAATATTATAAATACAAATATCGTATTCCGGTCATATATACATGCCACTCCCTCGTCGTATTGGAGAGAAAAAAGAGCGGCCGGACGAAAATGGCTGCGCGTCAAAAAAAACTGATTCGTATGGCAAATGCCATTACGGTACCTAGCCAGTGGCAAAAAAACAAGAACAGGCAATATTACCCCTTTTATAAGGGACAAATCAAGGTAATTCAAAATGCCGTATCAATGAAAAATGAGATGAACAAATCGGCATCTAATCCTTACCATTTGTTGTATGTCGGACGTTTGACTGCAATAAAAGGGATTAAAGAGTTGCTGAATGCTATTTCCCTGCTAAAAAAAAGTAATCATCAAATAAAGCTAGATATTGTAGGGGAAGGATCTAAAGCTTACACGATTAAATTAAAGAAAATTGCTCAAAAACTGAATATCAATAAGAATGTTAAATGGATTGGGAAGCTCAAACCGATGGCCGTTCAGAGATTATATTCTTCCTACGGTGCTGTTATTGTTCCAAGTCGCCATGAGTCTTTCGGTTTAGTCGCAATGGAAGCAATGGCCAATGGGGCCCCGCTTGTGTCAACCCGGAAAGGTGGCCTCCACAGCTTTGTGAACATGAATAACGCAAGTGTCATTCGAACAGTAACTGCGTCAAGTATCGCTTCAAGTATCAGGGAGATATGGAGAAATCCTGATGTGACCATGAGTCGTGTTAGAATGGCCAAGGAAACGGCGAATCGGTACGGCTGGATAAAAGTATCCAATCAGTACCTTTCGTTATTCTCCAAGTATGCAAAAGGGAGGAGGATTAATGTTGCATGTACGCCGCTGGAAATTGAAAAAGGTATGGAAAACGAAGCGCCAAGGCCAAGTATGGATCGTCCAGAATACCTCGGGGAGGCGCGGCTACTTTAAATTTTCAAAAAAGAATCAGTGGTATTTTTCGGGGCCAATGATCGCTAATGAATACATCGCATCAACATTAGCTCAACGTCTTGGGTTCCCTGTCGGCAAGCTCCAATTGGCAAAGGTCACCGGACCCGATGGTAATCTGCAAACAGGAGTAGTTTCCAAAGAGGTAATGGCCAAGGAAGTTATAACTTGGAAAAAGGCCGGAAAACACGTCTATTTAAATCCATCCCAATATATAGAGCGGTTAGATCTGATGAGGCACCTGATCGTTTTTGATGCGTGGATTGCCAATATAGACCGCGCTGCAGGGAAAAATCTCATACTATACCGAAAAGCAAACGATGAAAAATACAATTGGTATTTGATCGACCATGGACACACGCTTTACGGATCACCGAGAAAATGGAAGAAACGACCATGGAACGCTCCTTTTTGGAAAACCATACGGAAATTCTATCATACTCCCAGGGGGCTTCTGCGGTTACAATCCTCCTGGGCAGTCTTAGAACCGATGGTTCAAAAAATAGAACATCTTACAGACGCGGATATAGAAGCTGCTCTGAACAGTGTACCAAAAGGGTATCTTAGCTCTGATAAGCGCCAGTTTATTAAAAGGCTTCTACTTACACGAAAAAAACAATTACGCCGTATGATTAAACGTTGGCTCGCCAGCAGAGGATTGAAGGAATATAATAAGAAAACGTGAACATGAAAGGCACTAACACTTCGTTAGTGTCTATTTCTGTAGATAAGTATAAGTTGTATACTTTTGCTTCGCTTCTACCTTGACAAACGCGCTCGTCCCTGAAGGACGACGGTGTCGTTTATCCTTGCCTCCGACCTCACCTGCGAGTTCATTATGTACAAAAAAAGAGAATAACGGTTTAACCCGTAACCCTATCAAGCGGATTCAGTGGAAACAGCCATATAGTGATACATAAATTACCATGGCCTGAGGGGCTTTTTTTTTATTTTAATACTATGTGCAGAAGGCGGATTGTGGTAAAATATTCTGAAATGAGTTTTTGTAGCGTCTAGCTTTGGTAGAGAGAAGCATTAATGCAACATAGTGAATAGATGAGGTGGAGAATTATGTTAGAGAATGATATTGTCCTACAGAAGCAAGCAACGAATAACCTGCTGCGCAGGGACGTACGCTTCTTGGGCCACATACTAGGTGAAGTTCTGGTTCATCAAGGCGGTAATGATCTGCTTGATGTTGTCGAGAGAATTCGTGAGATGAGTAAATCTTTAAGAGCACACTATGTAATCGAGATATATGATGAATTCAAGAAAACGATCTCCTCCTTGGATCCGGAGATTCGTCATCAAGTGATTCGTGCATTCGCTATTTACTTCCAACTTGTTAATATCGCTGAGCAGAACCATCGGATCCGTCGTAAAAGAGATTACGAGCGTTCCTCCGGTGAATCCGTACAGCCAGGTTCCATAGAGAGTATTGTGCAAGAGTTAAAGAATAATCATATTCCATATGCAGAGGTTCAAGAGATTCTTAAAGCTATCTCTTTGGAACTAGTTATGACAGCACATCCGACAGAAGCTATGCGAAGAGCTGTGCTTGATATTAATCTCCGTATTTCGGAAGATATGATGAAACTCGATAATCCTATGTTGACTTATCGTGAGCGTGAGCAATTGCGTGAGAAGCTGCTTGGAGAGGTTCTTAATCTTTGGCAAACGGACGAGCTTCGTGATCGGAAACCAACGGTTATTGATGAAGTTCGTAATGGGTTGTATTATTTTGACGAAACTTTGTTTGATGTACTTCCAGAGATCTACCATGAGCTTGAGCGCTGTTTAAATAAATATTACCCGCAAGACTCTTGGCACGTGCCGTCCTTCTTGAAATTCGGTTCATGGATTGGCGGGGACCGTGACGGTAACCCATCGGTTAGAGCGAATGTGACTTGGGAAACATTGGGTTTGCATCGTCAACTGGCTTTGCAGAAGTATGAAGAAGTGCTCAAAGAAACCCTTGAGAATATGAGCTTCAGCAAAAGCATTGTGAACGTTAGCGACGATCTAATTGAATCTATTCAATGCGACCGTGAAGCTATGGGGAATGTCCAGGACGTTTGGCGTAATGAGAAAGAGCCATATCGCATCAAGACGACTTATATGATTGAGAAGGTTCATAACACAGGGAATCCGAATGTTCCTACAAGCCAGAAATACAACTCTCCGGAAGAGTTTATTAGTGATTTGAAAATCATCGAAGCTAGCTTGAGGATGCATTTTGCTGACTATGTAGCTGACAAATATATTAAAAAGCTTATTCGTCAGGTTGAGCTATTCGGCTTCCACTTGGCTGCTCTGGATATCAGACAGCACAGTAAAGAGCATGAGAATGCGATGACTGAGGTTTTGGCGAAGATGGGCATCACGAGTAATTATAATAAGCTATCGGAAGAGGAAAAAATCAGTCTCTTAACGGAAGTACTGAATGATCCAAGACCGATTACATCTACGTATTTGGATTACTCGGAAAGCACACAGGAGTGTTTAGATGTTTATCGTACTGTAGGCAAAGCACAGAAGGAATTCGGCCGCAACTGTATTAACAGCTATCTCATCAGTATGACGCAAGGAGCTAGTGACCTATTGGAGGTTGTTGTTTTTGCGAAAGAGGCTGGGTTATACCGCAAAGAGAGCGATGGCAGCGTGATGAGTACACTGCAGTCTGTCCCTCTTTTTGAGACGATTGATGACCTGCATGCGGCTCCTGGCATTATGAGCACTTTGTTAGCGATTCCTGCTTACAAAGCAAGTCTTGACCCTGAGACACAGCTTCATGAGATTATGTTGGGCTACTCAGACAGCAATAAAGACGGCGGTGTGATTACAGCGAACTGGGAGCTTCGTATGGCGCTCCAGGATATCACTGAAGCGGCTAAACAATTTGGCGTGAAGCTGAAGTTTTTCCATGGCCGTGGCGGAGCACTTGGTCGTGGTGGTATGCCTCTTAACCGCAGCATTCTGGCTCAGCCGGTTGAAACGCTTGGTGGCGGCATTAAGATTACGGAGCAAGGCGAAGTATTATCTTCCCGTTATTCCTTGCAAGGCATTGCATACCGCAGCTTGGAGCAAGCGACTTTTGCGTTAATTACGGCATCCAAATTGTCCCGTTCTCCGCAAAGAAATCCACTGGAAGACAAGTGGGAGAACATTATGCGTGGTATTTCGGAGCAAGCTCAGACGAAGTATCAGGATCTCATTTTCCGAGACGAAGACTTCTTAACGTTCTTCAAAGAGTCCACTCCTCTGCCTGAGATTGGCGAGCTGAATATCGGCTCGCGTCCATCGAAGCGTAAAAATAGCGATAAATTCGAAGATTTGCGCGCGATTCCTTGGGTATTCTCATGGACCCAAACGAGATATTTGCTGCCGGCATGGTACGCGGCGGGTACGGGTCTTCAGAGCTTTTATCAAGGAAATGCGGCAAACTTAGAAACTTTGAAAGAAATGTATGAGAAATGGTCGTTCTTCCAGACGATGATTGATAATTTGCAAATGGCTCTTGCCAAGGCAGACCTTCAAATTGCTAAGGAGTACGGCAACTTGGTCAAAGAATCTGCAATTGCAGAGCGTATCTTCAATCTTATCAGGGCAGAATATGAACTGACTTCGTCCATCATTTTACAAATAACGGGTCAGCATGAGATTTTGGATAATGTTCCTGTTATTCAGGAGTCGATCCGTCTGCGTAATCCTTATGTAGATCCGCTGAGCTATATGCAGGTAGAACTGCTTACTGAGCTACGTGCACTACGGGAGAACAACGAGGATGATGCTATCCTGCTTCGTGAAGTGCTGCTTACGATTAACGGAATAGCCGCCGGGCTAAGAAATACGGGCTGATAAAACTTAGAGCGTAGAAGTAAGATACAGGATGATAAAGTCGGGGGCCACGTCTAACGTAGGCAGCTCGACTTTTCCTGTCCTTGTACGGAATGCCCATAGACGGGAGTTGTGCATCAACATGGGGCGATGGTTAGCAATGGTCCTTGTCATCATCGGGGCGTCAAGCTACGGCTTGCTTTCCTCTTTTATCAAGATGGCCTACGATCAAGGATTTACAGATGGGCAAATTACACCGGCACAAATGACGATGGGAACCTTGTTTGTATGGATGTTGATTCTTTTTCACAAAAAATCATGGGTGAATCCCTTTAAAGGTCCTTGGATTAGGCTAGGTTTAATAGGTATTTTTGGTTTGGCTTTAACGACGGTCTTTTACAATATTGCTTTAAAAGAGTTGAATGCTTCTTTATCAATTATTCTTCTGTTTCAGTTCACGTGGATAACCATTGCAATGGATTGTATCGTGAAACGAAGGCTTCCACGAAAGGCAGAAAGCATCGCGATTGTCTTAATATTAGTGGGAACATTACTTGCCGTAAATGTGTTTGAGACGAACTGGGAACATTTTAGTTTACTGGGAATTTTGTATGGGATGTTGTCGGCTTTGACATACAGCGTATTCCTCTTTTTCACTGGACAAGTGGTTAGTACCCTGCCTCCTCTTATGAATTCGGCTATTATGCTTACCGCGGCGATGCCTGTTATGTATATTCTGTATCCTCCAACGGTCTTTGTACATGAGAATGGAAGTGCGCTGCTATTATGGGGACTTTTGTTGGGTTTCTTGGGGCAGGTTGTGCCTACGGTGTCATTTAATATCGGAATTCCGCGAATTGGTAGTACGCTTGCCGCTATGCTTGGATCGGTGGAGCTGCCAGTAGCCGTAATTGCTGCTTACCTACTTATAGGAGAGCCGGTAAATGGGTTACAATGGTTAGGGATGGGACTGATCATAGGAGGCATAATTATTTCTGAAAACAAACCATAATTTCTGCGTATGTATATGTAGGAAATCGAATTGTCGAGAAGCCGGAGGAAATCGAATTGAACTTTGTAGAAGCACGTCTGGCTAAGGTGGCCAGGAATGGGGATCGGAATGCTTTTGCAGAGCTTGTAGAGCTCTATAAGGACAAGATCTTTCATTTGGCTTACCGTATGTTGAATAATAAGCAAGAAGCCGAGGATGCCGTGCAGGAGACGTTCTTGCGGGTGTATACTAATCTGCACCGATACGATGAGAATCAGAAGTTCTCGACTTGGATTTTCCGGATAGGGACGAATCTGTGTATCGATAAGCTGCGTCGAAGAAAGAATACCTACTCGCTTGATGCGGAGATGCCAGATGGAGAGGGCAATGATTATTATGCCATGCTCCCAAGTCTTGAGGACACACCTGAGAAGCAAGTGATTGTGTCCGAAACTCAAGAACAGATACGCCGGGCCATTGAAACGTTACCTGAAAAATACAAATCCGTTGTGATTCTGAGATATCTGCACGATATGTCTTTGCAGGAGATAAGCGACGTTCTTGATATGCCAGTAACAACGATCAAAACGCGTGTACATCGAGGGCGGGAGTACTTGCGAAAAAGGTTAGAGCAGGAGGAACAAGGTGCTAGCACAAATCCTGTTCATATGTGAAACATATTTGAAATTCAAACGTATGGTATACCACAACATGCAAAAGTCTAAGAAAGGGGTGGCTGAATCATGAATTGTAAAGAAGCCCTCCCGCTCATACATGAATACCTCGACGGTGATTTGGAAGGATCCGATTCTCAGCGATTGAAGGAGCATTTGATATCCTGCCAAGCATGTCATGCTCTGTTCAGACAATTGGAGAAAACGGATGCGATGGTTAGAATGCTGCCTCCCGTTAGAGTATCTGATACGTTAACTGCACAAATCATGAGCGGACTGCCTCCAGTGAAGAAGCGCAATTCCTGGATGGATTTCATTCGCAAGCATCCTGCTGTATCGGTAGCTGTTGTTTTCGCTACGGTCATGTTCGGAAGCTTCATGTCCATGTGGAATGATGATACGAGTTTAATGGTAAAGGGAAGCAACCTTCAGGACGTTGTGATTGAGGGCGATACGGTTACTGTACCGCAAGGGCATACGGTGAAAGGTGATCTAGTTGTTCAGCGGGGTAAACTGAAAGTTGAAGGCGAAGTAACTGGAAACTTAACCGTTATTGATGGTTCTCTCAATCTAGCGTCAACGGCGCATATCTCTGGGCACGTCACACAAGTCAACGAAGCATTGAGCTGGGTCTGGTATAAAATAGGCGAGTTCGTAGGCATGTTCTCGCATTAGCTTGAAACGTCTTCCAATTGGCATTTTGCCAGTGGAGGACGTTTTTTCTTCATATTGTAATAAAATGAACCAAACTCGTTTTGAAAACGTCTTGTGAAGAGAGAAAAATAGAAGTATATCTGGGTTTATGTTATGATTCTATTATAGAGAGATCACTGTGTTCAGTCGCTGGGGGAGAATAATAAATGGACTTACTCACGAGCATCTCGGCTAAGGATATCGTTGATATTCTGATCGTTAGCTATGTGATTTATAAACTAATCCTGTTGGTGCGCGGGACAAGGGCTATTCAACTTATGAAAGGTATCCTTGTAGTCGTCATTACATGGGTATTTAGTATTTGGTTTAAGCTCAGTACGCTGCAATGGATGATGAACCAGACCTTTACGTTCGGGGTTCTTGGGGTTATTATTATTTTTCAACCGGAGCTAAGGCGGGCATTGGAGCAGTTGGGCCGGGGGAAGCTATTCAGCCGATCTTCTACGGAAGAGGATCAAGATGTGAATAAGCGGATTAGTGAAGTGATACGTGCAGCGAATTATTTGGCCAAAAGAAAGATAGGGGCCTTGATTGTTTTCGAGAAAGAGACCGGTCTGACCGATTACGTCGAGTCCGGTATTGCGATAGAGAGTAAGATCAGCGCGGAGCTGTTGATTAATATTTTCATACCGAATACGCCGCTTCACGATGGGGCCGTAATTATTCGTCAAGGTCAATTAATGGCGGCTGGTTGTTATTTGCCCCTGTCTGAGAATCCCTTTATTAGTAAAGAGCTTGGTACACGGCATCGTGCAGCCATTGGGATGAGTGAGGTTTCAGATGGGATGTGTATCATTGTTTCGGAAGAGACCGGGCAAATCTCGCTCACAATGAATGGTCATATCGTTCGGGACATTAAAGAAGAATCTTTGATTGCCAAATTGTTCGAAGAATTGAAACCGAAAGCGAAAACAAATGAGAAGAACCCTTTCTTGAAATGGAGGGGACGTTCAAATGGATAAATGGTTACGCAATACGAATGTGGTACGGATAGTTGCTCTTGTTATAGGGATTTTGCTATGGGTTGTTGTTCACATGGAAGAAACCAATATATCCGGAAATTCACCTCTTCGCGAGCGGGAGGAAACGATAAATAACGTAGCGATTACGACAAAATATGATGAAACTCATTATCACATTTCGTCCATGACTCCTGCCAACGTACAGGTTATTGTGAAAGGGAAGGAATCATCAGTTAAGAAAGTGACGACCAGTAATTCCTATCAAATTGAGCTAGACTTGACGCAAGTGGGCAAGGGTGATCATCAAGTCATGCTTAAACCGGTTGGTTTTCCTTCAGATGTAGATGTACAAATTGTTCCTAAAACGGTCCATGTGGTTATCGAAGAGCTGCAGATGAAAGAAGTGCCAGTCGTCATTAATGTCAAAGGAACGCCAGCAGCGGGTCTCAAAGCCGGACAGCCGATTGTGAAGCCAGCCAAGGTGTATATTACTGCGCAGACCAGCAAGCTGGATCAAATCGAGAATGTTCGCGGCGAGGTCTCGGTAGATAAGGCCCAGGCTGCCGTTACGAAGCAAGTGAGACTACAAGCTTTTGATAAAGATGGTAAAGAAGTAGCACTGAATATCAATCCTTCTGTGGTCGATGTCGAAGTGCCAATCACGAGCCCGTTCCAAACCATACCGCTACAGATGAAGATAAGTGGAGAGCCGCCGAAAGGTTTCGCTATAGCGATGGTTACTCAAAGTCCGGACAAGATAACTGTCTACGGTACTCAAGATGTTGTTGATCGCCTAGAGTTTTATCAAGGGCCGCAGCTGAGTGTTCAGGATCTGAAGGAAACAAAGGAGTTTGCACTGGACATTCCCTTAAGGAATAAAGTAACTCAACTGGATCCTGCTAAAGTTACGGTTCACGTGGAAATTGTTCCTTCCATTACGAAGGCTTTGGACAATGTACCGATCACGATTATTGGTCAAAACGAAAGCTATAATACCAAAGTTACACTGCCGGAGACGGCTAAGCTAAACATTACGGTAGAAGGTGCTCCTGCCCTAATTGATCAAATGAAAGTGCAGGATGTACAGGCGATCCTGGATGTTAGTAATTTGCCGCCAGGCAAGCATGAGCTGAAGGTGGCCTTAAATCTGCCGACTTTTGTGAAGCTGGGTATGCCGGAAGAAGTAAAGGCGACTGTAGAAATCAGCGAGAAAGCACCAAAGTAACAAATCCATAATGGGTTGTAGAAAAAGAGGAGAATATAAACATGGGGAAATATTTTGGTACAGATGGTGTGCGAGGAGTAGCTAATGGCGAACTGACACCAGAATTAGCTTATAAAGTAGGCCGCTGCGGCGGATATGTATTAACGAGACAAGCCAAGCATCCGAAAGTCGTGATCGGGAGAGATACACGGATCTCGGGTCCAATGCTGGAAGCTTCGCTCGTGGCAGGATTGCTATCGATTGGCGTTGAGGTTATTCGTATCGGTGTCGTCAGCACACCGGCGGTAGCTTATTTAACAAAGAAGCTCGGAGCCGATGCGGGCGTTATGATTTCGGCTTCGCATAATCCGGTTGAGGATAATGGGATTAAGTTTTTTGGGGGCGACGGCTTCAAGCTGCTAGACGAGACGGAGCTTGAAATTGAGCAGCTGCTTGACGCGGCTGTAGATGAATTGCCTCGCCCAGTTGGCGGCGAGATTGGCACGGTTTCCGATGAGCCAGATGCGAAGTTCGCCTATCTGGCGTTCTTGAAGGAGACGGTATCCGAGTCTTTCGCCGGATACAAGGTCGTTCTGGACTGCGCGAATGGGTCAGCCTTCGAGCTAGCTCCTACGGTGTTCCGCGAGCTGGGAGCGGAAGTGATCACCATCGGCGCTGAGCCGAACGGTCGCAATATCAACGATCATTGCGGCTCCACGCATCCTGAGAAGCTTCGCGCAGAAGTGGTGAAACATGGCGCAGCCATTGGTCTTGCTTTTGACGGCGACGCGGATCGTCTGATCGCGATCGATGAAGCCGGCGAGGAAGTCGACGGCGACTTCATCCTTAGCATTCTGGGAGATGCCCTGAATCGCACAGGGAAGCTGAACCACGGCACGATTGTGACGACGGTGATGGCCAATATTGGCTTTTTCAAAGGGATTGAAAAGGCCGGTCTTAAGGCTCTGCAAACCGCTGTAGGCGATCGCTACGTGATGGAAGAGATGCGTAAAGGCGGCTATAACTTAGGCGGAGAGCAGTCGGGGCATGTCATCTTCCTCGATTACATCCCGACCGGAGATGGGATTCTAACGGCTTTACAGTTGGTAAACACGATTGTCCAATCAGGGCGCAAGCTTAGTGAGTTAAAAGGAATTATGCGTAAGTTCCCGCAGCTGTTGGTTAATATTCGCGTTGCAGATAAAAGCAAGCTCAAGGACAACGCTGTGATTGAAGAAGCCATTCGTAAGGTGGAAGAAGAACTCGGAGATAACGGTCGTGTATTGGTACGTCCTTCGGGAACAGAATCGTTGATTCGTGTCATGGCGGAAGGTCCTGACAAGGAGCAAGTTGAGGCTTATGTTCATGATATTGCTAAAGTTATCCAAGAGCAATTAGTATAAAGGGCAGGGACAAGTAAATCTCCCCCTTTCGCGCTTATTGCTAAATGGGGGATTTTCCGCGAAAAAATAAGTTGCGCGTTCGCGCTAAAATGAATATGATGTATTTGACTCAAGAAGGAAAGGCAGGATAGAGGTTAATTAAGCAACAAATAGCGCCAGAACTCGCAAGCGGGACGGAAATGTAGTGAGATTGCTACTACTACGCGGTGAGTTGACGAGGTGAAGGTGTTCGAAACATTCGGCGGGGACCTTCCGGCATGAGGAGTGCCGTTAAGTTGGAGAGCAAAAACGCTTGGGCGACTAGGCTGACAAGTATCCAACATCCATTTATCACTTCATTTTAAACGTAATGATCGTCCTTATATATGGTTTATTTGATTTGCAGTTTTTATTGTCTAGTTGATTTATTTATTAAACTAGGATCTTTGAAAAATAGCCCTTGTTGAAGAGGCTTATAAAACTATGGAGGTACTACTATGTGCGGAATTGTTGGTTATATTGGAAAGCGTAATTCTCAGGAAATTTTATTAGAAGGGCTCAAGAAGCTCGAATATAGAGGCTATGACTCTGCAGGTGTAGCTGTGTACACGGCTGATGGTTTGCAAATTAAGAAGGCAAAAGGCCGGATCGCGAATCTTGAATCCAAGTTGGATGAGACTCCACTAACCGGAAGCGTTGGAATCGGACATACGCGTTGGGCAACACACGGTAAGCCTTCGGATGTGAACTCTCATCCTCATACGGATAATTCATTGAAATTTTCCGTTGTGCATAACGGGATCATTGAAAACTATATAACTCTGAAAGAAGAGTTGATGGCTAAAGGGCACAATTTTGTTTCTGAGACAGATACAGAAGTCATTTCTCACTTAATCGCTGATTTGTACGATGGAGATATCCTCAAAGCTGTTCAAAAAGCGGTAAGGTTCATGACAGGGGCATTCGCATTAGGCGTATTGACCGAATATGAGCCGGATCGACTTGTTGCCGTGCGTCAAGCTAGTCCTTTAATTATTGGTATTGGTGAAGGCGAGAATTTCATTGGTTCGGATATCCCGGCTATTCTCGAATATACGCGTAATGTGTTTATTTTGAATGATGGCGAAATGGCTCTTTTGACGCGTGATGGTGTCGAATTAATGACTTTGGAAGGGAATTTTATTTCCAGGGAAATGTTTCATGTCGATTGGGACATTGTAACAGCTGAAAAAGCCGGATTTGATCACTTTATGTTGAAAGAAATCTATGACCAACCCAAAGCTTACCGCGACACCATGGGCAGCCGTATTTCCCCTGATGGTTTGAGCGTGACGTTGAATGAGCTTACGATTACAGCTGAGGCGATTCGCAACATAAGTCGTGTTCATATTGTTGCATGTGGTACAGCCTATCATGCGGGTATGGTTGGTAAGTATGTTATTGAGAAAATGGCGCGCATTCCGGTTGAAACGGATGTTGCCTCGGAATATCGTTATCGTTCACCGATTATCACGAAGGATACGCTTGTCATCGTAGTTAGCCAGTCTGGCGAAACGGCGGATACGCTAGCTGCGCTTCGTGAAGCTAAACGTTGTGGCGCTCATGTTCTTGCCATCACCAATGTGGTAGGAAGCTCAGTAGCACGTGAAGCTGATGATGTGATCACAACGTGGGCGGGCCTTGAAATTGCAGTTGCGTCTACGAAAGGATATACATCGCAGTTAATTGCTTTCTATCTGCTCGGTTTGCACCTGGCTCAAACGCTAGGGACACAAACAGTGGATGAGATTAAAGAAGCGGTTAAGGCATTGAAAGAGCTGCCGGCTCAAGTGGAAGAAATTTTGGCGCAAGCGGAAGCCATTAAAGTAGTCGCTGAGGAGATGGCTAAGCATGATAATCTCTTCTTCATTGGAAGAGGCTTGGATTATGCTGTAGCTATGGAAGGCTCTTTGAAGCTCAAAGAGATTTCTTACATTCACTCTGAAGCGTATGCAGCGGGTGAATTGAAGCATGGTACACTGGCTCTAATCGAAGATGGTATTCCGGTGATTGCGTTGGCTACTCAGCATGAACTGCTCGAGAAAACGGTAAGCAATATTAAAGAAGTGAAAGCGCGCGGCGCTAATGTACTTGGAATTGCCGTAGAAGGTGAGTTGGAGCTGCAGAAGTCTGTAGACAGCACCTTCGTTATTCCGAAGACGCTGGATGTTCTATCGCCTGCGTTGTCTGTCATACCGCTCCAGTTGCTTTCTTATTATGCGTCGCTGGCGCGTGGTAATGATGTTGATAAGCCTCGTAATTTGGCGAAGAGTGTGACGGTGGAGTAGGTTGCCACTGCATACGTATGATTATGTCTGGTGATATAAAAGTGTGGAACCAGTAACAAAAGTCGGGAACCAGTAATAAAAGTGTGGAACCAGTAACAAAAGTATGGAACCGCAGTAATTAATTCTTGTCCAAACTAACGGCTTTCATATTAAGTGACCCGATCAATTAGATATTCGGGTCACTTAATATTTAATTGGATGTGAAATAATGATAAATATTGGGCCCAATATTCGTAGATTACGAAAATTAAATAATATGAATCAAGTGGAGTTCTCGAGTAGAATAGGCATTTCTCAAGGGAATTTAAGTGAGATTGAGCAAGGAAATTGTAATCCATCTTTTGATACCTTATTTGCAATAAAGAAACAATTTAATTGCAGTATTGATGATTTAATAATTATTGAGAATGATCTAGTTAAATCAAATAATTCTTCTTTTTTAACAGAAGGAGAATTAAACATGATTTCAAACTATAGGTTGTTAGATGGATTTGATCAAAAGGAAATAGTAGATGAAATCATAAAGTTGAAAATTGCCTTAAGTAAAATGAAAAAACAAATCTGATATAAAGTCGTGATCTCTTAGTTAGTCCCGGTGAGCTTGTACAGTCATCGGGACTTTTTTATTTAAATGGATTGGGATAAACAAGTTACTGATCCGGAGTCTCCTTAAAAAGTGTAGCGCAGAATTGACTTAGGCTCATGCCCGTTTTCCGTTTAAATATTTTGCCGAATGCGTGTATATTCGTATACCCAACCTGATTGGCGATTTCGCCAAAGGATAGTCCAGACTGCAAGGCTAATTCTTTGGCTTTCTCCAGCCGAATCCAGACCAGGTATTGCATTGGTGACATGCCAAATGCGCTGCTAAACTGAGTAATGATGTAGTTTCGGCTCCAGCCTGTAAGTTTTTCAAGATCTTGATGTGTAAAGCCTTTTTGCATATGGCTAGATATATAATTGCGAATGAGAATGAGCTTAGCTTTGTTAGCGTCTTCTTTCTTAGAAGTGCTGACGGCAAGCTCTTTTTTTTGTTTGGATACCTGCAGTAAAATTTGCGTGAGTAGACTTTGACATTCAAAATGGTCGGTTACCTCCGGCAACCTATAGTGATGGACAAGCTCAGAAAGCTTGTTCTCTAGTGTGTGATTTTGGTAATTCCCCATGTAGTGGGAGCGGGAATCGCTATTCGAGTCAATGAGTTGCTGGATCGGAAAACCAGAATCTCCAAAATGGAATACAACGGAGATACAAACATAAGGTTCATTTGAACGGGTGGTGATGTGATGAGGCTCGTTAGGTCTATGAAACATCAGATCGCCGCGTCGGGTTACATAATCATGACCGTTAATCTGATAGTCTGCAATTCCTTCTACAACGTATTGCAGCTGATACTGTTTAAGCGAACGGGACTTAAGACTCCAGCCGTCGGGGGCGTGAAACATGTGGGCAAGTGTAATATAGGGAGGGAAATAATATTGCTGCAACTGTTCTAAGGTATCACTGGGTTCCATGAAATAAAGCTTTTTGGACATAATGCGCCTCCATCAGTCTTTTTATTATTATACAATTTATAAGGAAATTTAAGTAGTGTGATCTTGGTTACAATACTGTTACTTTGGGATAAATACTTACCTACTTTAGCCTTGTAGAATGAAAGTATAGAAGCATTGTAACCAATCATTCAAAACAAAGGGAGCTGTATCCGACTATGAAATTTTCTGATTTTGCAGGTTCAGGCGAACTAGTGTCTCGCATCGGCTTTGGTGCTATGGGTCTAGGAGGATCATTTGGTTCGTTCGATGAAAAGTATTTAATTAAATCCGTGCTTCACAGTTTAGATAAAGGCGTTACCCTGATTGATACGGCGCGTGCTTATGGTGATTCCGAGCGTATTGTTGGTCTTGCTCTCAAGGAATGGAAAGGAGAGCGCCCATTCGTTACCTCCAAGGTGCAATCACTCGGCCCTGGTTCAATCGGTTGGGGAACACACATCCCAGTTGAAACCGCTTACCCGCAAGGTTGGTTGCGGAAATGTACAGAATTATCTCTAGAACAGCTCGGCGTGGATACGATTGACCTTATGCAACTCCATCAATACTGGCCTCAATGGGATAAAAAGGACTATTGGATGGAAGAACTTCTCCGATTAAAAGAAGAAGGTAAAATTCGTTTCATCGGAATCTCGATTCCTGACCAACGTCACGACATTGCCCTTAGCCTTGTGCAAAGTGGGAAAATTGATGCTGTTCAAACCGTATTCAATATTTTCGATCCCCTTCCGCTGGACTGTTTAATTCCATTTTGTGAGGAGAATAATGTTGCTTTTCTAGCTCGCTGCATTATGGATGAGGGAGGTTTAACAGGTTTTCTGACCAAGGACACGAAATTTAGTGACGACGATTACCGGAAAACCTACTTCGACTACGTACCGCGTGAAATGTACATCGAACGGGTAGATCGCTTACGTAAATTCATCCCGCAGTATGCGGATAATTTGGCGGAATTAGCAATAAAATTCGTATTAAAGCATCCGGCGGTAACAACTGCGCTTGTATCCATGCATGTTCCTGAGCAAGCCAACCAGAATATTGCAGCTATTGACAAAGAACCGCTTCCTGATGATGTTTTTGAAGAAATTCGCAAGTACTACAGATGGGTGCGTAACTTCTATGACACTAAGTTCTGGTAATGTGAATAAAATTCTTTGGTCGGAGTTATTACCCTTTGAATTTAAGCAACGATTGTCAGAGGTTCCACTCGTGTTTCTGCCGTTAGGCATATGTGAGCCACACGGACAAATCTCCGCTCTTGGACTTGATACGCTCAAGGCTGAGTGGTTAGGTATTGAAGCTGCTAAAAGGGTCGGAGGAATCGTAGCGCCTACACTGGGCTATCACATTCATGAGTCAGGCTATCACGCACGTTGGCTGGAAGATGCCGTAGGTGAGGAGAATGCCCACATGACGGCGATGCCTCCTCATATTATGCTACCCTTTTTCTTGTATCAGCTTCGTGCCTTTGCTAATGCAGGCTTCCGAGCTATCATAGCGATAAGCGGGCATAGCGGAGGAAATCAATTCGATCTGAGAAAGGTCGCCGAAGCTTTTAGTCTAGAGACCGGAGTTCCTGTCTTAGCTTTAAGTGACCCCGAACTAGTCGAAGGCTTGTACGAAGGGGATCATGCTGGAAAATATGAGATTTCTCAGCTTCTATACCTTCGTCCTGATCTCGTTGATTTCTCTCAGCTCAATCGGCAGAACTTAGAAGGTTCCGGTGGTAGGCTTGCTCTGGGTGATGATGCACTCGAAGCGAGTAGTGCACTCGGCGATAAGATTATGCATGCCTGTCTAGATGAGATGTGTCGATTAACCTTGGAAATATCTAGCCGCATCAGCTTTTCTCAAGAGGATAGCTTAACAAATCAATTGATTTCGTACGAACGCATAGAGCAAATTTGGCATCGGTTGCAATCGGAAGGGCAATGGAGAACGAACCAGCCTAATCCCGGGCAGATGCCTGTCTCGGAACATTCGCGGTGGAAGCCTTTCGAACAAGTGAAGGGCAAGTAGAACTTATATTTTCAAAAGGTATTAAAAAGGAGGCGTACAACGATGTCTTTAGCAACCCCAAAAAGAGATTATAGTATTACAGGGCCGGAAAACCAGCGAGCACAGGAGAGGGGATTAGTGACGTCAGAATGGTACACGTCCCCGATTCCTCGTCAGAGAATGAAGGAGCTAATGAAACGCAAAGACGGTCCAGCGATCCGCGATACGATCATTTGGTTTGCACTATTAATAGGAACGGGCATTCTTGCTTATTATTCGTGGGGAACTTGGTGGGCAATATTAGCCTTTTTCATCTATGGTACTGTCTATGCCTCTCCAGGAGATTCACGCTGGCATGAATGCGGACATGGGACAGCTTTCAAGACGCCATGGATGAATGAAGTCATTTACCAAATAGCTTCGTTCATGGTACTCCGGTCAGCAACGCCATGGCGTTGGAGTCATACTCGTCACCATAGTGATACTTACATTGTCGGACGCGATCCTGAGATTCATATGGAGAGACCGCCAATCTGGAAGATACTTTTCATGGAGATTATTCATATTTACGGTGGACCCAAGGAGCTGAAACGATTTTTTCTTCATGCAGTAGGTAAGGTAGACGCAACAGAAAATGAGTATATCCCGATGTCGGAGCGCCCCAAGGTATACCTTGAAGCCCGTATTTGTCTTCTTATTTTAGCAGCAGTGGTAGGCGTATCGATTTATGAAATGAGCATATTGCCATTAATGTTTATTGGTCTCCCTACTTTTTATGGCACGTTATTGATGTTGTTGTTTGGCATCGTGCAACATTTGGGGCTCTATGAAGATGTCCTAGATCACCGTTTAAACTCACGTACGGTTTATTTAAATCCTGTGTTTAGATTCCTTTATTGGAATATGAATTATCATGTTGAGCATCATATGTTTCCCATGGTTCCGTATCATGCCCTGCCAGCTCTGCATAAGGAAATGCAGGGGGATTGTCCAAAGCCTTGCAACAGTCTAGGCGCAGCGCTCAAAGAAGTAATTGTTGCACTTATCAAACAAGGCAAAGATCCGTCGTACACGATCATCAAACCACTTCCTAGTACAGCGCGTCCTTATCATTATGGACCATTGGGCGCACCTGATGTTAGGCAAGACAACCAAGTAAATATGACAGGAGGCATTTCACATGGCGCCTAGTGAATGGATTGAAGCATGCGAAGCGGACGAAATTGAAAACGAGGATGTCATAAGGTTCGACTATAGTGACCGGACCTTCGCCATTTATCGCACGGATAAAGACGAATACTACGCAACGGATGGTTATTGTACGCATGAGAAATTTCATCTCTCGAACGGGTTGGTCATGGGTAGCACGATTGAATGTCCGAAACATAATGGTCGATTCGAAATTAGTACGGGTCAGGCGAAACGAGCGCCTGTCTGTATTGACCTTAAGACGTATCCAGTCAAAGTTGAGACGGGGAAAGTCTACATCAAGATAGACTAGAGGAGGATTCACATGGTTGATGTAGGCATGGTTATCATTGGTGCAGGAGAGGCCGGAGCTCGTGCGGCGATGGAGCTGCGAACGCAAGGCTGGCTAGGGAGCATAACATTGATTGGCGAGGAAATGTATGCACCATATGAGCGGCCGCCTCTTTCTAAGCAGTCACTAATAGAAGCGGGAGAAGTTCCACCCGTGTACATTATGGATAACGAGAAGATGAAACAAAATAATATCGACTTCATCTGCGGAATGACTGTAACCAACATAGACAGGGACAATCAGAGTGTAGAGCTAGTGGATGGGATGGAAATTCGGTATGAGAAGCTGCTTCTTACTACAGGAGCGCGTCCTCGTAAGCTAATCATGGAGGGTTCTGATACTTCCGGCGTTCACTATCTTCGAACGCAATCTGATGTACGTCTTCTCCGCGAAAAGCTACAGCCAGGGAGACACATAGCGATTATCGGTGCTGGCTTTATCGGTCTTGAAGTGGCGGCAAGTGCCATATCGCGTGGTTGCTCAGTAACGGTTATTGAGGTTGGACCGCGGATTCTCATGCGTGGCGTTCCAGAGGAAATAGCCCGCATAGTTGAGGGAAGACATCGCGAAGCAGGTGTGGCGTTTAAGCTCGGTATAGGTATCCAAAACATTCATAGCGTAAAAAATGAAAATGCAATCACTCTCGCCGATGGAACGGTTATTACAAGCGATGTTATCATTGCTGGAATTGGCGCGACTCCGATGACATCGCTGGCAAGTTCATGCGGTTTGGTTATTGAAAATGGTATCAGCGTAGATGAGACGCTAGCTACGAGTGATCCACATATTTTTGCTGCGGGCGACTGCTGTTCAATTCAGCACCCACTCTTTGGCGATAAGCGAATTCGGTTGGAAGCTTGGCGTAACGCACAGGATCAGGGGACACATGCGGCTCGAAGCATGATGGGGCAAGCAGAACCTTATACCAGTCTGCCCTGGTTTTGGTCCGATCAATATGAGTTAACCTTACAGGTTACGGGTTTGGCTGACTTAGCTGTACGAACTATTCATCGTGACTTGAAGGAAGCCCATCTTTATTTCCATCTTAATGATGAGGGTCGATTAGTTTCAGTAAGCGGAATCGGAGAGAATGCCGCGATTGCGAAGGAAATTCGAATCGGAGAAATGCTGATTGAGAAGCAGGCGAAACCAGATCCAGAGGCTTTAGCAGATCCGAGCGTTAAGTTGAAATCATTATTGCGCTAGTACTTGGATACAAAGAGGATTTAAGGAGACTAATAAGAGTGGAAAATATAGGGATGGCACACGTACACACCAGTTTATATAAGGGTTGTAATTCCATCATTCTCGAAAATGAATGGGTCAAGGTTGAAGTGGTTCCATCGCTTGGCGGGAAGATAGTTTCGATCCTATACAAACCATCAGGTAAGGAGTGGATGCTGGATTCGGGTGAACGGCAACTAGAGCAGCCGATGTATGGGTCTACCTTCACGGATTGGGATATGAGTGGGTGGGACGAATGTTTTCCAACGATAATTGCCTGTCCATCCGGTGTTGATAATGAAATCAGCCTGCCTGATCATGGCGAGCTGTGGGCGCTTCCGTGGGAGTATGTGATTGAGAAGAATGAGGTCGTTTGCACGGTTAAGAGTCCAAAGCTTCCATATCGATTCACGAGGCGAATTTCTTTTGTTAATAATGACCGAATCAGACTGGGATACAGTGCTGAGAATAATGGCGAGAAGCCCATTCCTTTCTTATGGGTACCGCATCCGCAATTCGCTATTACGGAATCGACACGCATACTCCTTCCGGATTCAATTCAGCAGGTGCTGTGCGTTGATGGAGGCGCGAAGCTAAAGATTGGGGAATCTTATTTATGGTATGATATTTCTTTAGTTTCCCCCGAAGTAACTGGAGATGCCCGAAAGTTATACTATGATGGCAAAGTGCCTCTAGGATGGTCAGGGCTCTATGAGGAACTTAGCAGAAATTACTTGATCATGTCTGTTCCACCAGATAAGGTGCCCTATATTGGTGTTTGGATAGACGAAGGCTTATACAATGATCGAGTCACCTGCGCTTTGGAGCCGAGTATCGGATATTACGATTCACTTGAAACAGCTATGGGCAATCAGACAGCACAAATCATACCGGCTAGAAATTCCTTCGAATGGTATCTGGAGCTTACCATTGGGGTAGGAGATTGGTCAAAAGTTATCTAATAGTTACTGGAATAACTCAGAAAGAGCGGGCGGAATGCCTCGCTCTTTCCTCAATTTTAGCCTGTTTCTGTGAAGGACATTCTACGCTCTGATGAATACTAGAATGCATTGGGAACATTCAACCGATGGGAACACAGAATAGTAAAAAAACAGTCCCCCCTCATTCAAAGGAGAGGGGACTGCTCTATTACTTAAAATAATTACTTCGCTGCTTTCCAAGCATCAATTTGCTTTTGCATTTCTGCAATAATCTTATCGGATCCAGCATCTTTAAGTTTAGCCACGAATTCATTATATTTCGCTTCCGTAGCAACACCTAAGTCAATGGCTCTGTAATATTCGTCATAAACTGCACTTGTTTTACCAATTTCAGCTTTTACTGGCTCAGCATCAAACGTGAATCCTAACAATTTCGAAGGAACCGCATCATTGTTAACTTTTTTAGTATCCTCCCAAACGGTTACAGGCATGCCTTTGTCAACATATGCAAGATAGTTGGTAGCAAACATCCAATCTACACCTGGACTATAACCTTTTGAACCATCAGCTGGAGACTTGAATCCATCTGCATCAAGCTTATAGTGTTTATCTTTGAAACCAAAGTTAAGGAGGTTATACAACTCTTTATCTGTGTTTAGAAGCTCTAATAGCATCATGGCTCTTTCAGGGTTTTTCGAAGTTCTGCTGATGGCATGCATAGTTGCGATGATACCACCTGTTGAAAGGTGTGCAGTTCCTGCTGGGACATCAATCACTTGTTGTTTGGCTTGATTTGATAGGATGACATCTACACCTGGCTTAAAGGCTCCACCAATAGTAAGAGCTACTTTACTAAAATCGTTACCGTCATCTGTTTTTTTGGAAATTCTTTCTTGGGAGTTTAAATATCCTTTGGCATTCCAATCTCTCATAAGTGTAGCAAAAGACTTCACAGCAGAAGTTTCAAACTGATTTACTACTTTAATCGATGAATCGTCATAGCTGACAACGCCAGGGACGTTGAATCCGGCAATTGCTTCATACCCCATAGCCTCATTGTATTGCGACAAACTAGTGATAAACGCTCTTTGAGGTTCTTCCTTGTGTACAGATGCAAGGAAGGGTTCCAGGGCTTTTAAGTTATCGGGACCTAGTTTTCCGCTTAATGCTTTCAGATCCAGATTGTATTTATCAGCTACTGATTTTAGAATAACAACATCAGGAGTTCTGGCAGATATTTGTTGATTAATGAAACCATATATTTTCCCATTTACCTTCGTCGCATCCCAAAAGGTTTTTGGGACAGAGGCAAATGCTTTTGGAGCATACTTAGGAAGTAAATCATCAAGTGGCAAGTAAGCACCCTTTGCGACATTTTGCGTGTAGTTGTTTAGCCAATTTGAAGTGAAGTTCAAATCGTAGGAATCACCAGAAGCAATGATGACTTTCATTTTCTGATCATAATCGCCAAAGCTTAACGGTTTGAAATCTACAGTGGCGTTAATTTTAGCTTTCAATATTTTATTAACTTCAGCAAAGACTTGATCTTGGTCAGGTTGTGGCCAGCCGCCCGGGAAATACCAGGTGAGCTTGACTTCAGGCAATGCTGCAGGAGTTGCTGCTGCCGCTGCGGTTTCAGCTGCTTTTGTAGATGGAGCAGTAGTGCTGTTAGCGCTTTCTTTTGCACCGCAAGCTGTAAACAGCATGCTGGATACTAGTAGGAGACTAGTTAGAAGGGTAGCTGGCTTCGAAATCTTTAGATTTTTAATCAAAGTAAATCCTCCCTTATTCTAATGTTTATTATATTCTTAAAATGGATGCAAATCCATGTCTAAGCTATCCTTTGACTGCACCAACGGTGAGTCCTCTCACAAAGTATTTCTGGAAGAATGGAAACACAAGTAGCATAGGTCCAGCAGCTAGTATCGCCATCGTCATCCGGGCTGACTCAGATGGAGGAACCGTATTGATCATTCCAGGTGGCAGCATATTGCTTGAATTGGTTAGGAAGGCAATATTATTCATCATTCTGTACAGCATATATTGCAAGGGGACAAGGGATTCTTTATCGATGTAGAGCAAGCTAAGCCACCAATCATTCCAATAATGTAGCAGCATGAATAGCGCTACTGTAGCAAGTCCTGGTTTGGCGAGCGGAAGAATCATCTGAAAGAAGATTCTGAATTCACTTGCACCATCCATCATGCAGGATTCAATAATATCGTGAGGGATCTTCTGCATAAATGATCTTAAGATTAAGATGAACCAAGGGAGTGCCAAATAGGGAAGAATTAATACCCAGATGGTATTTTTCAAATGCAGAACATTACTTACTAACATATAAGTTGGTACCAAGCCGCCATTAAAGAGCATTGTGAAGAAAACATAGAAACTGAGTGCATTCTTAAACTTATAGTCTTCTCGCGACAAAGCATAAGCAATTCCAGCCATTATAAGCACAGAAGCGATTGTCCCGACGATGCAAACAATGAGCGAAATCTTAAAAGCATTAAAGAGTTGGATCGGGTTGTATAAAATGTAAGCGTACGCAGTTAGGTCGAATGTTCTTGGGAACAGACGATATCCATATTTCAGTAGATCCCCCTCATTGCTTATGGAGATGGAAATAATAGATATTAGCGGAATAATACAAGCAAGACCAAATAAAATAAATATGGCATTAATGAATACCTGCGGTACTATTTTTTTTGAAAGCATTTGCTCACCTCATGACGTTCATTAGAATAGTTTGTTTTCTTCGTTTATTTTTTTTACAACAAAGTTGCTGATCAACACGACGATGAATCCCATAGAGGATTGAAATAAGCCTACTGCTGACGACATGCCAATATCTCCAGAAACCTTCAACATGCGGTAGACATACGTATCAATAACTTGCGTCACTGGATACAATTGACCAATTTCTCGAGGGACGAAGAAGAATAAACCAAAATCCGAATAAAATATTTTGCCTATAGATAGCAGGGTCATAATCGTTATTAAGGGCATTAATAACGGGATTGTAATGTTTCGAATAATTTGAAACTTGGATGCGCCGTCAATTGCCGCTGCTTCGAAATACTCCTGTGAAATCCCCAAAATCCCTGCATAGAAAATAATGCTGACGTAGCCAAGCCCCTTCCAAATATTAATTAGTGTTAGCAGAATAGGCCACACCCAAGCTTGGGTGTAAAAATCGAAGGTTATCCCTAACTCTTTGAAATAGGTAGTAATAATCCCATAAGGCCCGATAAAGGAATAAGCCATATAAGCTACAATGACCCAAGAAAAAAAGTAGGGAAAGAAGAAGACGGTTTGATAGACTTTTAAAAGCTTCCTGCTGATCACTTCGTTTAAGAGAATTGCGAACACGACTGAAAAAAAAGTTCCCACTGCGATGAATATGAGGTTGTAAGCCAGTGTGTTTCTCATTACGAGCCATGCATCACTCGATGTGAAGAAAAACTTAAAGTTGTCGAAACCAACCCATGGACTATGGAATATGCCTTGTTCATAATTAATGTTTTTGAAAGCAATGAAAACTCCGGCCATTGGAATGTAAGAAAAGACAAAAATGAGAAGGATCGCTGGCAGTGCCAATATACTTATTTGAATCATAGTTTTGTTTTGGCGGGAATGTAATGGGCTTCTTTTATTCACGTATGCATACTCCTTTAGTAAAGTTTTGTAGTTCTCGATGCTTCCCAATCATGTGGTCGTTCATCGCTTATTCATGAATTTATCTTAGCATCACTGTGTAACAGTACAATTTCGGGTTCCCGCTATAAGTTCTAAAAGCCTATTTTTGAAGTTCTCAAAACAGATTTTTGTTCTTAAAGCCTAGTTATGGGGGTTTACAGTATTTGTTATTTGCTTCTTATAAATTTGCTGTGGTAATCTTTGGGCAGAGGAGTTGTCGAAAAATGTTCAGAAAACTCATATTTAAAAACCCCTATCAATTATTTCTTACTATTTTGTTACCGTTTTTATTGAGTACTGTACTGCTGCTTTTTGCACAATCCTCGTTATTAAGCCGGTATTTTGAAAACTATGCACTTCAATTGGTCTACAATCAGCAAAAAACCGACTTGCAGAATACAAGTCGGAATGTAAGCGTCATGGCCCAAACGGCCAAGTCACTGGCAGTCACTGCTTTTTTTGATAGTACCATTAAAAATATGCTCTTTTCTGATATAGATCCACAATATTACATTATGTCTGAGGATAAATTACGATCTTATAAAGTTATTTATCCTTTCTTGCAATCCATGTATATCTATAATGGTCGTCATATGTATGTGAGTCCTAGTGAGGATTTTGTTTATGACCGCTCTTCCTTTGCAGATAAAGGTGTATTTTCCATTTTAGATAACACGCAGCATAATAGGTCCAACAGTATTGTACTTAGAAGTATTCCCAATGTGCTCGCTGACATTGATACGAATGTTAATAAATTTATTAATGTCTATTCGTTTCTCTTTTATGAATCTCCGGTTAAAAGTGGTAAGGTGAGTGAAGGAATTATACTTAATCTTTCCGAAGAATCCATTAAACAAAGTATTAGTTCTTCTGACCCCAATAATAGAAATCGCATTTTTATCGTGGATCATGATGGGAAACTAATGTCCGATGATACTATACATCCCTTAAGAAGTGATTTAAGTGGAAGTAACTATTTACAAACAATTAATTCGAACTCTGCAGTGTCTGGAAATCTTCGGATGAATATCGATGGCGTAGATTCATTCATTACGTATGCATCAACAGAGGCATTTGATTGGAAGTTGATCAGCATTACACCCTATAACGAAATCGTAAAAGATATTGAAAGATTGAAAGCAAAAACGTATCTCTTTGTTTTTGGCTTCATTATCGGAAGTGTGTTGTTGTCATTATATTTTTCACGAAGACTCTACACGCCAATCAAAGCCGTCATTCAGAACTACAACATGTTAGAAAATGAGAAGAAGAATGACTTCTACTATAAGAAACAAGACTTTCTACGGAAAATGCTTCATACAGATGACCTTATCTTGACGGAGTCTATGCATAAGCAATTTGACAAATATAAGATAAAACTTGAACCTAGAGAGCCCATTTTACTTATCCTTATCAAGCTAGATAACTTTATGGATTTCAATGCGAAGTACAATCTGGCGGATCGAAACTTATTGAAATTCGGCATCGTTAACATTGTTTCTGAGCTGTATGCGAATATGTATCCATTTGAATGTATTGAGACGGAAGAGGATCAGATTCTCATTGTCATGAACGGCAGCTCTCTAGAATTACCTTCAAAAAATGAACGATTGGTGGCGCTAGTTAAAGAAATTCAGCATAATACAGAGAAATACTTGAATATCTCAACATCGTTCACCTTTAGTGAACCATTCGAATCGTTAACAAGTTTGAACTTTCAGTACTTGAAAACGCTTGATTTATCCTATTACAGATTGATTTTAGGTCATAAATCGCTCATCTTTTATGATCATTTACCGATTAAGGCAGAGGATTTCAAGTATCCGCAAGACCAGGACAAGGCATTGATGGAAGCATTAATTCAAGGTCAAGCAGAAGATGCGAAAAAAATAGTATTCGATATTATCCGAAATGCTTCCCAGTATAGCTATACGGTTCTAAATTCCGTGCTCATTCAATTGCTTATATCCATTCGGTACGCGATTGAAATCGTAGAAGCTAACCATTCCATGAAAGTGAATTTTAATTTCAATATGTATTTCATTAAGCTTCAAAAGATTGAAACATTAAAGCAAATTGAATCCGACTTTAATGAATTATTTGAGGATATTTCGATGGCGCTAGAAGCTAAAAAAGATAATAAATACGTTCAATTAATTGAGGATGTCAATCAAATTATCCATAAAGAGTTTTCAAATCCGGCTTTGTCCTTAGATATGATTGCAGAACAGGTAAATTTAAATCCAGAATATCTAAGGAAGTTATTAAAAAAGCATCAATTAATCTCTGTGAACGATCTTATCAATCAAGTTCGATTGAAGTATGCTAGTGAGCTTATAACTTCCACTGAGGATTCCATCAATGCTATTATGGAAAAATCGGGTTTTCTAAGTCGCAGCCACTTTTTTACCCTGTTTAAGAAAGCTTATGGAATAACGCCTAATCAATTTAGAAGTAATGCAAAATCGAATAAATAAGTAAATCCGGACATGTGGAATCATCGCGTGTCTGTTTTTTTGCCTAAAACTCTGAATTTAGTACTCATGTATGGAATCAGAACCTTGATCTGACGGTTAACAGAACTAAAGTATGGTTTCCGAAATTGGTTCTTTATTCATGGGTACTTATATTGAATCTAAAGTAAATATTCAACAGGAGGAACGCCATATGTTACGAAAAGTAGCCCTGGTAACAGGCGGTGCATCAGGTATTGGCAAAGGAATTGCACGCCGTCTAGCCGAGGATGGATATGAAGTGGTCATTGCAGACCGAAACTCATCACTTATAGATGAAGTTATTAATGAAATTACAGCATCATCTGGGTCCGCATATAAGGAAGTCATTGATGTGTCAGATGAACAAGCGATCAACGAGCTGTTTCAAAGTTGGTCCGGGCGATATGGACGGTTAGATGTCCTCGTCAATAATGCTGCAACGAACAAACCCAAATCACTGATCGAGACGGAGCCGGTAGATTGGGATTTTGTGATGGATGTCAATCTTAAAAGTGTATATTTGTTCAGCCGCGGAGGATATCCGTTTTTGAAAGAGAGCCAAGGAGCCGTCGTGAACATCTCCTCCATTATGGGACAACAGCTCTTGTCCAGCGGGAATACGTCCTATGGAGTAAGCAAGGCTGGAGTCAACTATTTGACTCGAGTTCTAGCCAAGGAATGGTTGAAAGATCATATTCGAGTGAATGCGATTGTACCAGCCGCGGTAGATACACCTTTGTTAAGAGCAGGCTTATCCGAAGAAGGGAAACAGTCGCTCGAAGATAGCATCAGTAAAGGCATGATTCAAACCCCTGAACAGATAGCGGGAGTTGTTTCCCTATTTCTTAGACCGGAAGCATCCATTATTACCGGCACCTGCCTTGTAGCAGATGGCGGAAGCCAACTTGTGTGAGGAGAGATAACGATGAAAATAACAGATGTAAGAGTATATTTGTCCAAGCAAGCGAAGGATAGTCGAAAATTCGGTTGGAGAGATGGACTTGCTGGACCTGATGTTTACGGGAATACGAGCAATGCCTTACTTCGAATTATGACAGATGAGGGGATCGAAGGTTACGCTACTTATAGCAATGCGGATTATTTGGCGACGATAGCCAAGAAGTATTTTAGAGATCTGTTAATTGGAGAGGATCCTCTTCAAAAGGAACTAATCTATCATAAAATATGGGAAATCGACCGTTTAGATTATTTTCCATTACCGTTCTTTGGGCTTGTAGACGTTGCTCTATGGGATATCGCATCCAAAAAGGCACAAATTCCTCTGTATCAAATGATTGGCGGATTCCGCGAGAAAGCCATGGCTTATGCAAGCACGGCGACATACAAAACGATTGAAGAATTCATGGATGTTGCCGATCAATGTCTAGCGAGAGGCTACAAAGGCATTAAACTCCATGCATGGGGAGATGCTCGTAGAGATGCAGAGCTCTGTCAAGCATTGCGAGCAAGAGTAGGTAAAGATATTTATCTTATGTACGACGGTTCAGCAGGATTTGATTTCCAGGATGCTTTCTACTTAGGTAAAGCACTTGAAGAAGCTGACTATTATTGGTACGAAGAACCCATGCGGGAATACAGTATTTACGCTTATCGTAAGCTTGCAGATAAGTTGAAGGTACCTTTGTTAGTAGCAGAGACTTCACAAGGGAGCTTCTATAATTCTGCGGATTTCGTTCATTTCGGCAAAGGTGATATGGTCCGAATCAGTGCGGGCCTCAAAGGTGGAATTACCGGTGCAATGAAAATCGCACATATGGCAGAGTCTTTTAATCTTCGGGCAGAAGTTCATGGCGGCGGTGATCTGTGCATGCATTTGATTGCAGCGTTCCGCAATACGTCCTTTTACGAAGCCTTTGTTTGGGATAATCCAATTAACAATAATCCGGAAGTGGATTCAGATGGCTTTGTTCATGTTTCAAAGAAACCTGGGATATCTCATGATATTGACTTTGAGAAGATTGAGAGAGAAGCCTATTCATCGTTCTCTGTATTGGACTCTTAGGATATGAAAACATCACAATTACTAATGGCTATCCTTCATGAGCATAAAATTGAGGAGTATGAAAGACTTCATAACCATATCCCGGATGAAATTGTAAAGCAGTTGCTCGAAGACGGTTATACCAATGTGCGAATTTATAGGAAGGGTATTACTTTAATCATCCACATGGAAAATGATGAAGAAATGAGAGTTCCCAATCGAAAACCCAATGCAGCTGTTGAGGACGCATGGCACAAAGTAACAAGTGATTGTTTCTTACAATCATGGGAGCCTTTATCAGAAATTTTTAAAATTAATGATGTTATTTTATATCCAGAAAGCTAAGAGTAAAGCCTTAAAGATGCTGGTAAACCCCCAGAATGAAGTCAATTGCTTACTGGGGGTATCGCTTTATATTCAATCCAATTAAGGAAGTAAATTACTATGTAGCAGTTCAATGGAAGGAAAGCCTAGTTTTCCAGGTGCGAACCTGAAACCGCATACATAATGCCTGAGTTTAAACATTTAAAATTGAAAGTGAGGTAAATTGATGAAAAAAACGTTTGCATTTATAGTTATGTTCTGTATGCTTCTTTCCACTTTCATGATGATCAGCTCCACTGTGAAAGCATCCGCTGCTGTTCAAACAACATTCTATGTTTCTCCAACAGGAAGTGATGTTAATCCAGGGTCACAGGCTCAACCATTTCAGACAATAGGTCAAGCACAAACCGCGGTACGTGCTATTAACAGCAATATGACAGGTGATATAGTTGTCATTCTAATGGACGGAACTTATAACTTAACATCGACGTTAACG
Source organism: Paenibacillus sp. Soil787 (assembly GCF_001429545.1). Lineage (GTDB taxonomy): Bacteria > Bacillota > Bacilli > Paenibacillales > NBRC-103111 > Paenibacillus_E. The sequence goes on along the minus strand of NZ_LMSP01000001.1, from coordinate 1,090,184 downwards.
TTCACTTCATTGGATTCAGGGACGAATGGCTTTAACGTTATTTATAGAGCTGATACCGCTTCCACGCCAGTAATCAGTGGCGGCACTTCAATTACAGGATGGACGCTCGATGATGCAGCTAAAAACATTTATAAGGCAAATGTAGGTACTTCCCTCCAAACAAGACAATTGTATGTCGACGGAGTGAGAGCTGTCCGTGCAAGAGGAGATAATTTATCTGGTTTTACAAAAACAAGCATAGGATATACATTGCCTTCAACTGGAACCTATGCCAACATGGCAAGCTGGGGAAATGTAAGTGATATTGAAGTTGCCGCTAAAGGGTATCCATGGCAACAAAGTCGCTTAGGGATTGCCTCCATCAGCGGATCGGCTGTAACTATGAAGCAACCAGGTTGGTCTTATGCTCCATCGAACACTGGTACTAATGGTTGGGTTGAAAACGCTTACGAATTATTGGATACCGCAGGGGAGTGGTATTTAAATCGTACTACAGGATATATGTACTATATCCCACGTACTGGTGAAAACATGTCGACATCCTCTTTTATTGCGGGTACACTTGAAACGTTAATAAGTGGCGCTGGGACACTAGATGCTCCTGTACACAATATTCAATTCGATGGGATTACCTTCACATATAATACATGGTTGATGCCAAATACGAATGCCGGATACCCTGATAATCAGGGAGGAGTGATCATTATTGAATCAACCGACCCGGAACCGGAAAATCACAAAATGTTAACTCCGGCAGGAGTAGCGTTTAAAGCTGCAAAATCTATTACCGTTAAAAACTGTACCTTCACACACATAGGTAATGCCGGTTTAGGTTTCGATCGAGGCAGTCAGAACAATGTTATTGACCACAACACATTTACCGATCTTTCAGGCAGTGGTATCACGTTAGGTAATATCTTGGTTGATGATAACCACCCAACAGATTCAAGAAATATCACAAGTAATAATAACATAACGAATAATACGATCTCGAATATCGGTGTGGAATATTTTGATACTGTGGGTATTTTTGGAGGCTACACAGTTGGAGCCAAGATTCAACACAACACCCTTTACAATTTACCGTATTCCGGCATCTCTTGGGGCTGGGGCTGGGGGTATCATGACACGCTTGGAACACCCGTATCCCAAAATAACATCATTAGTCATAACCTCATTCATGATATCATGCAAACGATGAATGATGGTGGGGGTATTTACACACTTGGCAGTCAACAAGGTTCTAAAGTATACAACAATTACATCTATGCGATTAAAAACCTTTACGCACATCTGTACCGTGATAACGGAACGTCCGGTTATTTTGATACAAACAACGTCATCAGCTCGTTGGATTCAACCAACTCTTGGTGGTATTATACAAATACAGGTAGTGGCGGGTATTGGAACGCCAATAACAATAAATCATATTATAACTACTTTTCATCTGATTTGATTCTACATGGAACTGGCGGTACTAATGCTGTCGGCAACAATTATTCAGTAACCAATTATGCATGGGATGCTACGGCTCAAGCGATTATTGCAAATGCGGGAGTTGATGGAGGGGATGGTCCGGCTCCGAATTTCAATTTGCCTGCAGCACCGCCAGCATTGCCATCCATACCGCAATCCCAGATTACTGCGACAGCGACGAGTTATCATGCCGGTGCTGAGCCAAGTAAAGCACTTGACGGAAGTACAGCAAGTATATGGCACTCGGAATGGAGTCCGATGGCGAACTTGCCGCAGTCTATTACTCTGAATTTAGGCGGCACCTACAATGTTGACAAACTTAGGTATTTACCGCGAACAGATGCTTCTTCGAATGGGAATATAACGGCTTACAATATTTATACAAGCACAGATGGTATGAATTTTACAAAAGTGGCGAACGCGGGTACTTGGGTGGACGATAATACCGAGAAATCAGCCGCATTTGCACCTACGAACGCTGCGTTTATTAGACTTGAAGCCACGGCTGGTCATGGCGGGTTTGCGTGTGCTGCAGAAATTAATGTAGAGCTGACACCAAGTACAGTACCACAATCCCAAATCTCGGCAACAGCAACAAGTAATTTTGCTGGTAGTGAACCGAGTAAAGCAATAGATGGCAGTTCTTCGACCATGTGGCATACGGCGTTTAATGGTTCAACAGGAGTTCCTACTGTAAGCCTTCCTCAGTCCATTACGTTAAACTTAGGTGCAACTTATAACGTTGCCCAATTAAGATACTTGCCAAGGCAGGATGCTAGCTTGAATGGCAACATTACCAGCTATAACATATATACAAGTACAGATGGCACGAACTTTACTAAAATAGTGAACGGTGGTACTTGGGCAGATGACGCCAATCCGAAAGCCATGTCATTTACTCCGGTCAATGCTTCTTATGTCAAATTAGAAGCGATAGCTGCACATGGAGGATTTGCTTCGGCAGCTGAGATCAATATCGATACACTTGGCAATCCAATCACATTTACACCGCCAGCAACATCGAATCTTAAGCTTTGGCTGAAAGCGGATACAGGTGTGGTAGCTGACGTAAATGGAAAAGTAAGCTCTTGGTCAGACCAATCAGGAGTTGCCAACCATTCCGTGCAAGCTACTTCAGGTTATCAGCCTACATTAGTAAGTAATGTAGTTAATGGAAATCCAGTTATCCGATTTGATGGGGTTAACGACAATCTATTGTCATCCGGTGTAACGGGTTCAATGAATACGTCAACTGTGATTTTTGTGCTCAAACCTCAAGCAGTTACCAATTATAACCAAAGTATAGGCGCGGCTGGGGGTTGGGGACAATTCCAGTTCCACACGACATCGACGGGGCAGGTATATGTTGGAACCAGTGCGAGTTCAAGAATTACCCCGACAGATGGACCTGGTGCAAATACCTTGGTTGCAAATACATGGTCTAAGTTTGCCTATGTACTGAATAATGGCTCCGCCAAATTGTTTAAAAACGGAGTCCAACTTGCTTCCAAAACCATTAGTAATCCTGCTTCGTGGACAGGGTTTACACTAGGAAATAACGGAAGTAATACTATTAACGGTGATATCGCAGAGGTGATTGTTTACAATTCAGCTCTATCCGATACGGATCGCCAAAGTATTGAAACCTATTTGCAAACGAAGTATGGGTTTTAAGGACAAATGAACTTATGAAAAACTGGATCAGCGGCTACATGCCGACTGATCCAGTTTTTTGTTGTTTCATATTATTGTGGGCAGTGCAGCAAATCGTTCTGAATTCATTTCTTTGATTTCCTCCGGCTTCAAGCAAGGAATTCGCAGTGTAATACGGCTTCCATTCGAACCATCACTTTCGATGTCCAGACCATAGGAAGAACCGAACAGCAGTTTGATCCGCTCATTCGCGTTGTGCAGGCCAATGCTTCCTGTCGTTGATGGAGAAGTCGTATTTAGCTTTTGTTTAAGCTCACTAAGCTTGTCCGATGTGATCCCAATGCCATTATCCGCAATGGTTATGCAAATCGTATTGCCTTCTTGGTAACCAAGAATGGACAATTCATTATCTTGTCTTCCGCGGTCAAATCCATGAATAAGGTAGTTTTCTACAATGGGCTGAAGAATTAATTTAATGATTCCACAGTGCTTAATCTCATCTTGGATGTCGATATGGAACTGAAATAAGTTTTGATACCTGACTTCAAAAATGTTCAGATACATTTGGCAAAATTCAATTTCTTCAGCGATCGTAACGACGGAATCCGCTTTTAATGAAGCTCTAAATAACGTTGCGAGGGAATAAATCATTTGCCCGCCCTCGTCATTCCCGTCGATTTCCAATCTTGCTCGAATCGCCTCTAACGAATTGTAAAGAAAATGAGGGTTAATTTGATTTTCAAGAATTTTCATTTCAGCAATCTTCTGCTGCAACTCATAGACGTATGACTTATTAATATAGTCCTGCAGGTTGTCGCACATTTTGTTAAAGTGTATGGCGATTTGTTCGAATTCATTGTCTTTATTTGTTAAAGGAATTCTATGGAGTAAATTGCTTTTAACCGTTTTCCCCATGGCACTAACGATTCGATTGACTCTTTTCGATATGATTCCCGTTACAAAAAAATAAACGGAGAAGATCAATAAGAGAAGGATAATCGCAGCCAAATAAATTGAGTTATTAAAAATATTCAATTGTTTATTCAAGGTAGATTTAGGTAAAACGGAAGCGAAAATGAATTTACTCTCATCCGAATTGACGACATTCACAATACTTTCCTCTGCTAATTGTGCGGATTCTGATGATTGCCCTATTTTATCAAAATAAGGATACTTCTTACCGTAATAGGTGGAAGATGAGTCGAATACGACATCCCCTTCTTTGGTTAAAATCAACAGATAACCCTTCATATCTTTGCCGAATTGAATGACGGTGTTTTGAAGGTCTTCCATGCCAAACTCGATAATGAATCTTCCTAGAAATAAGCTGGATCGAGGGTAATAAAAGTTACTGGCCATTCCAAAATAGTACGTGGAACTTTGGCGTGCATGATAAGCACCTAAATGCGCTGGCAAAATAAAACTTACCTGGGATGGATTCTGCAGTTGAGGAATGTTTTTAGTAATAGGATCTGTAAAATCAGCAAAAGCATAATTTAAATCATATAAATACAAGTACGCTTTTTTCGTCGTGCTATTATACAAAATGAGATGGCTAATATTCTTGTCCACACTTACAAGGTCGTCCAGTTTATTAACCATTGTTTGCTTCTCGAACGAGTTTTGGGCATAGGATTCACTAGGTTCCTCATCTCCCATCATGCCCATGATGTAGTTGTTCAAGTCTTGATCATTATAAATTTTCAATAAAATATCTCGGATTGTTTTTGACCGATTATCCATAATATTTTGCATGGCGGCGATCATTTGTTGGTGGATACCGATTTGGCCCTTTTTTAATAGCTCAATGGAGTTGTTGGCAACATATCGCGTGAATCCATAAAGCGCAAATGAAAGTATGAGGATATACAGCAACAAGATTTTAGTAAACAGTTTGATCTGGAAAAATTTTTTCATTTGAATTGTGCTGGAGAGACCCCAGTCGCCTTTTTGAAAATTTTATAAAAATGACTAGGTTCCAAATATCCGACCTTGGCGGATATATCGGTTACCTTCATGTCGGTACGTAGAAGAAGTTCTTTGGCTTTCTCGATTCGTAAATGGTTGAGGTAATTACTAAATAGGATGCCTGTTTCCTTGCGAAATAGCTGCCCTAGATAGGAAGCATTGACATTGAACTGAAAGGAGAGTGTTTTTAATGAAAGATCCTGCTCTGAATTTTCTTTGACGTAATCCAAAATTTGTTTGATTGTTGCATTTGTCGCGTTGTCTCCCACTGAAAGTAAGTCGCAAGCGGTACTGATCGTATCATATACCAGTCCAATTAGGTCCTCGTATCGATCCGACGCAGCAAAGCGCTGATACAGATTTCTAAAGGTTAAAGGGATATGTTCAAGATGAATGATCGTATTTTTTACCGTATTGGAGACTTGAAATAAGAGCTCTAGGATCGCATTTTTAAACATGACAGGTGTTATCTGGCTATTGCCATGGAGTCTACCGAATGCGATTTGGGTGATTTCAAGGCATTCTTCTTTTTTGTTAGATAGGATGAAATTATTAATTTGTTCAAGTGGCAAATCGAGATACCATTCACCATCGTTTCTGTACTTTTCAATATCATCGGATGTAATAAGGCTATTAGGCGGTAACAGAAAAGCGTAACCCTGTAATTCCTTTGCTGTATTGTAACTTCGATAAGCGGTGAATAAGTCAGATTCTATATGGCCAATTGTACAGAGTAATTGCAGTTCAGTTTGTGTGGTTAGTGAGGTTAGGAAAGGATACAGTCTTTCATGCAAAGACAAGTCCTCATTCTTAAAATAACGCTCAGGCAGGACCGCAACGAGATCGTAAGTTGAATCACAGAACGACAAATCCTTGAGTGTTGCCCCGAACTGTTGCAAAAGAAAATCTTGAACGACGAGTGCCCCCGTATGCTTTTCCAAATTACTGTCAAGATTGAGTATTTTAAAAAGTACAATGCGATACTCATCCATATTAGTGTCAAATCGAGCCATTTCCGCTTTCTCTCGAAATTCTGTTTTTGTCACAGAGTTGGTTACCCAGCGATGGAGGAAGCTTTCTCGAAACGCGTTCATCTGCTCGTTCATGTTAATTTGGCGATCGGAATCTGCTTGCAGCTTGTCTACGACACCGGTTAGGGTCACGAGCAACTCAGATTTATCAAGAGGTTTTAACAAATAGTTTTCCACGCCTAATTTGATAGCTTCTTTCACGTATGTAAAGTCGTCATGTCCGCTTAAAATAACAATTTTAACCTGGGTACCCTTTTCCCGTATGTGTTGGATAAGCTCAATTCCATCCATTTGGGGCATTCGAATGTCTGTAAGTAGAATATCGACGTGATGTTTATCCATCCAGTCGAGGGCATCTAGACCACTGTAAGCGTTGCCGATAACTTCAAGTCCTAGATCATCCCAAATGGGTGATTTCATAAGTGCTTCTGCTACAATCGGCTCGTCGTCAACAATCAGTACATTATACATGTTCGAGTCCCTCCAGTTGCTTCCTATCATAGCAAATTAAAAATGAAAATGAAAACGCTCTATAATTTTGACAGATGGATCTAGAGTTTAAACAATTGAGATGGGAACAGCTCCGGTATAACATTGGTAAGGAAGGAGGGGATACACAGAACATGAGCAGTCAAGCAAAAAAACGCGTTGTAACCGTTTCCCAAAAGGAAGGAAAAAAGCTTTTTTACCTATCGATACCATTCATTTTACTTGTATTCGTTTTTTCTTACTTGCCGCTTTACGGTTGGATTTATGCTTTTTTTGACTACAAACCAGGGTATAAACTTTTTGATACGGAATTTAAAGGCTTCTTCTTTTTCAAGATGCTTTTGAGCGATCCAATGACAGTTGATGAAGTGAAAAGGGTCATGTCGAATACGCTTGGCATGAGCGTACTGAGTTTAGTAGTTCAAATATTACCTTTAATTTTTGCAGTATTCCTGGTGGAGATTAAATTTGAACCGCTCAAGAAAGCCGTCCAAACGCTAACTACACTTCCGAATTTTCTAAGTTGGCCACTTGTGTATGCGTTTGCTTTCTCTATGTTTTCAGAATCAGACGGGTTTATAAACAAATTTCTCATGCATCTCCATATCATTGAAGAACCCATTAGTATGCTTGTCAGTTCTGACCATGTTTGGTTGACCCAAACAGCTTACTTGGCGTGGAAGACGATTGGCTGGACGGCCATTATTTATATCGCAGCGGTGACGTCTATTGACAGTGAGCTTTACGAGGCGGCACGAATTGATGGGGCTGGCAGGTTCCGGGCCATGAAATATATTACGATTCCTTATCTGATGCCAACCTTTTTTGTTCTCATGCTGTTAAGCGTGGCCAACTTTCTGAATAACGGTCTTGAGCAATACTTGATATTTCAAAATGCATTGAACAAAGATTCAATCGAAGTGCTTGATCTCTATGTCTACAACATCGGCATTCGCAATGGGATGTCCGGATACAATTATTCTTTCGCTACCGCCGTTGGCATCTTGAAATCAGTCGTCAGCGTTGCGCTTTTGTTCTCAGTTAACTACGTATCGAAGAAGGTTCGTGGAGAAGGCATTATTTAAGAAGGGATTGTACACCCATGAAACAAAAAGTGACAATCGGAAATCTAAGTTTCAGTCTTATCAACAGCACGATATTTATCCTATTTGCAATCATATGTATTTTCCCGCTGTACTATATTTTCGTACTTACCTTAAGCAACAACCAGTGGGCTGCCTCAGGTGCCCTCGTCCTGTATCCAAAAGGTTTCCATATTGAAAACTACGTGCAGGTGTTGAAGCTGAATGGCATTGGGATGGCGTTAGGGGTTTCCGTATTAAAAACCGTCATCGGTACGGCTTTGACACTAGCTGGCTCATCTTTCTTGGCCTACTTGTTTACGAAGCCGAACATGTACATGAAAAGGTTTTTGTACCGTTTCGTTATCATAACCATGTATTTTAATGCGGGACTGATTCCATGGTATATCAATATGAAAAATCTACACCTGATGAATACGTTTGCCGTATACATCATTCCTTATATTATTGCTCCGTTCTATGTGATTCTTATCAAAACATTTATAGAAAGTATTCCTAAGGCATTGGAAGAGTCAGCGCAGATCGATGGTGCAGGAGTATTCCGGATTTTCTGGAGCATACTAGTACCACTATCTAAACCTATTTTGGCTACCGTGGCTGTTTTCGAATGTGTCAATCAGTGGAATAATCTGCGGGACAATTTGTTTTTGATTACGGATTCGAGACTGAACACGCTGCAGTTTGTGTTGTATAAGTTCATGTCCGAAGCAGATGCATTGGCAAGAAAGATCATGGTTGATGGTGGAGCGAGTTTATCGGCATCGAGCTTTAAGTTAACGCCGACAGCTGTCAGCATGACAATTGCAATGGTTGTTATTCTTCCTATTGTCTGCATATATCCCTTCATGCAACGCTATTTTACCAAAGGGATAATGTTGGGTGCAGTAAAAGGTTAGAATTCAATAAATAGGTAAGCCAAATTGATTGAGGGGGAAGCACCAAATGAAAAAGAATTTCACGAGTATTGCAGGCATGCTTTTAGTCGGAACGATGGCGATCAGTATGACAGGGTGTGGAAGCACAAAGACGGAATCGACGACTGAATCCGCCAAGCCTTCAACAGCAGCAACATCTTCCGCAACAGCGAGTACGGCATTGGAGCCTGTAAAAATTCAAGCTCTGATTGGACCTAGTTCCCTGTCAGGCATACAAAGCGATGAATTATCTAAAGAGATTTTCGAAAAGAAATTCGGGTTGAAAATGGATTACATATTCGCTGGAGATAAATTCGACGAGAGGTTGTCCGCTATTATGGCTAGCGGTGATATGCCGGATTTGATCGAATTCAAAGATAAGAAACAATTTGAGAGCGCTGTCAAAGCGGGCGTTCTAATGTCACTGGATGATTTAGTTGCACAACATGGTCCTAATATTACTAATAACTTGCCTTCTATGCTTCAGTATATGCGAGATAACTATAGTAACGGTACGGGGAAACTGTTTGGCTTGGCTTCTCAGATTGGTGCTGGACAGCCGACGAACTTACTTCATATGGCTCTCTATTCGAGATGGGATCTATACAAGAAAATCGGATCGCCAGAATTAAAAACGTATGATGATCTGTTGCAAGCGTTGAAGAAAATGCAAGCTGAGTATCCTGCTACCGCCACTGGACAGAAAGTCTATCCGCTGCAATTATGGAGCGACTGGGATTCTATTAGTATGAGCCTTGTCGACTTCACTGTGCCAGGATATATGGGGGTCAATGCGAACGCTGGTACTTTGCAGTTTACGGAATACGATCCGGCTTCCAAGCAAATCAAGAGTGTATTCGATGCCGATAGCAAGTACTTCCAAGGTGTAGATTTCTATTATAAAGCGAAAAAGATGGGGCTTCTAGATCCGGACTCCATTTCCCAAAAATGGCCGAATGCGGAAACGAAAACGAAGGAAGGCCGTACGCTAACTGCACTATGGGGATGGCAATCACAAATCTTTAATGGCAACGATTTTGTGAAAAACAATCCACAAGCTGGTTTGGTTCCGTTATTCCCGAAAGACGAGGCTAAATTCCTTGTACAAGCGGAGCTGCCAGTAGGTGGTGGATACGTATTCGGAATCGGCAAAAACTCCAAGAATGCGGATCGCATTATTAAACTGCTTAACTACGCTTCAACCGCACAAGGCTCGACTGAACTCATGAACGGTGTAGAAGGCAAAGCGTTTATGATCAAAAACGGCAAAGCTGAATATGCTCCGGAGTATTTAGACAAAGTGATGAAAAACGACCCTTCAACGGCTGGGTATGAAAGCTTCACGATGCTTAGCAAGTGGAACATCGACCCAAGAACGAACGAGCCTATTACTCACGAAGGTTGGTCACAGTTTGTGAAGCAGAACCTGACGGCCGCTGAACAGGAGTGGACGAAAGCTAACAACGTTTCGAACGTGTATGAATACGCCAAGAAAAATCTGAAAGTTGTTCAAGACGACGGGGTCACAGCTCTAGCGGGCGCTCCTACAGATGATATTAAGGTCATTCAACAAAAACTGGGAGAGTTGCTTAAGACAGCATCATGGAAAATGGTTTACGCTGGAAGTGACAATGAATACAATACGCTCAAACAAGATTTGATGGACAAAGCATCTAAATTGGGTGCCGATAAAAACTTCACTTGGGCGAAAGCTGAATATACCGCTGCTGCTCAAAAAGCATCTAAGTACAAGCAATACTCGGTTAGGTAATGGCTTCAGGTCATAAATAGGAGTTAATGGATCGCGGTTATATTTGGACATCTTTCACCTCCAAGTAGACCGCGGTTTTCATATGCAGAGGCTTAATAGCGAGAAAGGAATTCAATAATATGAAACATCTTGTTGAGAACTATGATGTGATTTGGAAGTCTCCTAGCCAAAATGCTGCGGGATCGATGCCGATCGGGAACGGCGATATCGGGCTTAACGTGTGGGTCGAAGAAGAAGGGGATTTGATCTTTTATATAGGGAAAACAGATGCCTGGGATGAATCCCATCGCTTGCTGAAACTGGGTCGAGTACGTTTGAAATTGAGCCCTAACCCTTTCGAAATAGGCATGGAATTCGAGCAACGACTGCATCTCATTGATGGCGAAATAATCATTTACTTAGGTAAGCATGATGAGGGTGTAAGGCTTCGTATTTGGGTAGATGCCTACTCGCCAGTTGTGCATATTGAAATTAAAAGCAAGCAAGAGGTGAATTGTGAGGTTGAGCTGGAGCTTTGGCGGAATGAGGCTAGGCCAATGGTCTTGGAGGATAAGCGTGAAGGCAGGACATCTGGCGGATCGGATTGCTCGCATAGTGAACAAGGGCTGATTGCCGCAGGCTTGAATCCTTGTATCACGGCGGATACCGTTGTTCCAGCATCTTCAGACAGAGCAGGCAGCCTGACGTGGTACCACCGCAATGAAACGTCGATTTGGAACGGGGAGCTTGTCCATCAGGGGATGGAGGCGTTTGCCTCTGAGGCAAACGATCCGCTAATGCATCTCACAACTGGTGGAAAGATCTGGGGGGAAGACTTTGTTGCGGTCAACACCACGTCAATTAAGACTCGGCAGCCATCTACAAAGATTCATTTGTCTGCTTGTTTATTAACGAAGCAAGCGGTTGACGTGAGCGATTGGATGAGCGAGCTTGACGCGAAAGCGGCAGAAGCTTCACGGATTCCGATAGAACAAGCGCGAGAGGCACATCGTCAGTGGTGGAAGTCGTTTTGGGAGCGCAGTTGGATCCACGTGAGCGGAGGTGATCTTCATGAAACGGAGGTTTTATCATCCTCTTGGCATTTGCATCGGTATACGGTTGCTTGCACGGCAAGAGGAAACTTCCCGGTCAAATTCAATGGATCTATCTTCAATATAGACGGAAACCATGATGTCCTTAACCAATTTTGCCACCAAGGTTATGATGCTGACTTTAGAGCTTGGGGGGGATGCTTTTGGTTCCAAAATCAACGACATATTTACTGGCCGATGCTCGCAGCCGGGGATTTCGATGGCATGCTGCCGTTTTTTAAGATGTATTTGGATGCACTGCCTTTTGCCAAAGCACATACGCAAGCGTGGTTTCAACATGATGGAGCCTTTTTTCCAGAGACGATGTATTTCTGGGGTGGATACAACCGAACAGATTACGGCCAACTACCAGCATCCGAGCGAACAGACATATCGCTTACAGACAGCGGTTATGTCCGGAGATACTGGCAGGGCGGGCTTGAGCTGCTTTGCATGATGCTCGATTATCAGGCTCACACGATGAATGAGGGGTTCTTATCAACAACGCTGCTGCCGATCGCGACGGAGATCATTCGTTTTTATAACGAGCATTATCCGAGGAATTCGGCGGGTAAGCTCCTGATCGAACCTGCACAGGCTTTAGAGACATTATGGGATGTAACGAATCCGCTGCCGGAGATCGCAGGACTCATGAAATCACTGAATGGTTTACTTGCCCTATCAGCAGATCACGTCCCGCAAACCACAAAGGATATGTGGCATAAGTTGTTATCCGAACTTCCTCCGATTCCAGTGAAGACTGTAGAAGGCAAGCAGTATATTGATGCCTGCGAGGAAAGTCGCGGAGAATCGCATAATTACGAGAATATTGGCCTGTATTCCGTATTTCCGTATCGTTTGTTCGGTGTAAATAAGCCTGGACTGGATATTGTTCAGAACACGTACTGGATGAGAACTTTCGAAGGGATGTATAAATGTTGGGGGACGGATAATATATTTGCTGCTTATCTTGGGTTAACGGATGAGGCTAGGAAAAACCTCGCTATGCGCTATACGCTACATGACGGTTATAGGTTCCCTACTTTTTACGTCGAAGGAGACTGGGTTCCTGATCATGATAACGGTGGCGTCGCCCAGCAAACTTTGCAAGCCATGCTGATGCAAACAGATGGGCGTGAAATCGTGCTGTTTCCTGCTTGGCCAGAGGAATGGGATGTGGAGTTCAAGCTTCATGCGCCGATGAACACGATCGTAGAAGCGAAGCTCAAGGGGAATAGGCTGGAATATTTGAAGGTCGAGCCATCCTGGCGTAGAGAGGATATTGTTATTTGGAACGGTGTAAAGGAAATGTCGACATAAGGGAAGTCTACGAAATAGTGATTTAACGGCGACGATTTTTATGGTATTTCATTCGAGGAGGTAATAATGATGATGTACAAACGTACAAAAAGCATTTTGAAAAAATGTGTTCCTCTCATTCTTTGTCTTTCCTTAATCTTAACCTCGCTTTTGCTGGTGAATCCGATCGTAGTGAACGCTACGAGTAGTACTTATTATGTTGATGCTGCAAATGATGCAGATACCAATGATGGAATGACTTTACTAACACCCTACAAAACGATTCAGAAAGCCGCGAGTATGGCACAAGCCGGGGATACAGTCAATATCAGAGGGGGCACTTTAATAGATTGAGAAAAGGGCAGGGACTTCATATCCTGCCCTTACAATAATTCATTGTGATTCAGTCAGTGAAAGGAATGGTAGTTTGTATGGAGCTTCGCGAACGGTTTTTCGAACAATTTAATCTATGTCTAGATGCTGTTATAACACCATTTAAAGCTTCACATCCAGTAGATTCACAAAGTATCTGTCTTGTGGATCAGGACTTACAGCGCCACAAAACTAATTATAATGGAGCAGAATGGGAAGTAACTTCCGAGATTTCGCTTGTGCAAGATTGTAAAGATGCAGTGGATCTAGACGTGTCATTCCGAGTATGTGAAGGATATTCTGAAAATACGAATGTGGCTATACGTTTAAATTTCGATAAATGGTCAACCGACAATTATGTCCTGATGCCTTCAGCGGTATACAATGGCAATCGTTTTGAGGTCAGAAAAATAGGGTATCCGCCTCAATTGTGTGAGGAAAAGGATCTTGGCGCGGATGTACCTACGATAATTTCCGATGTTCCAAGGCTAAATATCGGTGAAGAACAGTCGAGAATTCAACTTCTGACAGGAGATCTCGCAACACCGGCAGTTGGCTTTGCAGATTTTCAAAGTAAACAGGGATTCTGGCTTCTGACTGAGCAGGGTACGATTGTTGGTGACTCGGGCATTACAATGGAAGAAGATGCTGCAAATCAGATATGCGCAATTTCGATTTCAGCTCCTGGTGTCCGAGAAGATGTCAGGTATACGGTTTGTGATACAAATTATCCTTCTGAAGATAACGGTGCAGACTTCAAAGAAGGGGATACAGTCCATCTAAAGATGAGACTATTCTTTTTCAAATGTGAGGATGTCCAAGCTATATTCGACTATTTCACTGAAATTAGAAAGGATCTAACGGGAGAAGTTACGTTAAGACATGAACTGCCTTTTTCAGGTGCGTGGGAAATTCAAGAGAATAAATATAATGAACAGAACTGGGTGGAGCAATATGGCTATTACTCGGTTGGTACGTTGGAAGGTGTCCATCAAGACTGGCAGATCGGATGGGTTGGAGGTCTTATGGCCACATACCCGATGCTTGTTGAAGGCTCGAGCCTTACTAGAGAAAGAGCGTTGCGAAATTTTGACTTTGTATTCAATGGAGGTCAAGATGAATCAGGATTTTTTCACGGCTGTTGGCACAAAGGCAGCTGGTATGGCGACCATTTTACAAACTTAGATGAAAAGTGGCATTTGATTCGTAAAAGCAGTGATGCTTTGTACTATATCATCAAACAATTCATGCTTATCAGCAAGATGGAGCCAGCTCGAGCAATACCTGAGAAATGGACGGATGGCACGAGGAAATGTGCCGATGCCTTTGTGAAGCTGTGGACGAGATATCGGCAGTTTGGGCAATTTATAGATACGGAAACAGGTGAAATCATCATCGGAGGATCTGCCAGTGCCGGAATAGCTCCAGCTGGTCTTGCGTTAGCTTATCAATTCTTCGGGGAACAGAAATATCTCGATACAGCAGAAGAAGCTGCCATCTATTATTACGATCATTTTGTTAAAAAGGGATATACAACTGGAGGTCCAGGGGAAATATTGCAGTGTCCGGACAGTGAATCTGCTTTTGGGCTATTAGAGTCGTTTGTCGTCTTATATGAGGTTATAGGAGAAAAAAAGTGGCTTGAAAAAGCTGTTGATATGGCTAACCAATGTTTCACATGGTGTGTTTCTTATGATTTTGAATTTCCCAAGGAGTCGACTTTCGGTAAATTGACTATGCGTTCAGCAGGCTCCGTATATGCCAATGTTCAAAATAAGCATGGCTCACCAGGCATATGCACGCTTTCAGGAGATTCGCTTTTCAAGCTTTACCGTTATACAGGTAATTTGAAATACTTGGAGCTCATCCAGGAAATTTCGCACAACCTGACTCAATATTTATCGAGAGAAGACAGACCCATCCTTGCCTCTAACGGTAAAGCTATGCCTGCAGGATGGATGAATGAACGGGTCGAAATGAGCGATTGGCTGGAGCCAGTAGGAGAGATCTTCTATGGTTCGTGTTGGTGTGAGGTTTCAAACATGCTGACCTATGCAGAAGTTCCAGGACTGTATGTGCAAACAGATAGCGGCTTTGTTGCTGCTATGGATCATATTGACTATGAAGTTAAAGAAAATACAGATGATAGATTGGTTCTAAACGTCATAAATCCGACTTGTTTTAAGGCGAAAATAAAAGTTTTCGAAGAGACATCTTCGTCGATGGATCGTATTTTAGGTCAGAATGCTTTATTGGGATGCAAACATGTAGAACTTGAGCCTCAATCCTCAGTGGAGCTTGTTTTGGATAAAAATCGGATTTAAGAACTGATATCTGATTTAAGAACTTTTATTTTGCTAGTTATAGAACTGATCAATGGTATAAGAAATTGTACTTGTTTTAAGGCCTGATAGGATTAGATTATGACCAGTAAAC
This sequence comes from Paenibacillus sp. Soil787, assembly GCF_001429545.1. Taxonomy (GTDB): domain Bacteria; phylum Bacillota; class Bacilli; order Paenibacillales; family NBRC-103111; genus Paenibacillus_E. The sequence continues at coordinate 1,074,602 of NZ_LMSP01000001.1, read as the reverse complement.
CTTATATAGAAAGAGGAGAGAAACATGGAGTATACGACATTTGGTAAGACAGGCTTAAAGGTATCCAAATTAGGTTTGGGAGGAGCTCCGCTTGCAGGAGATTTCGGTAAGACGGATGATGGCGAAGTGCAGCGATTGATTCATGAGGCTATCGGTTCGGGTGTCAATTTCATTGATACTGCGCCTAAATACGGTAGCGGAGAATCGGAGCGACGCATTGGCAAAGCACTTAAAGGACTCAGAGATCAAATTGTCATAGCATCTAAAGCAACGCGATTCGACATGAGCTATGATTACGAAACGACCATTCGTTCTGTTGAAGAAAGCCTACAAAGGCTGGAGACAGATTATATCGATATATTGCAAATTCATGATGTAGAAACGCAGTCTTACGAGCTCATTATGAACGAGACGATACCGGCTTTGGAGAAACTGCGGCAGGACGGGAAAATCCGTTTTCTCGGTGTGTCGACGAGGGTTCTACCTTTGATGATGACCTATATGAGAACTTTGAAATTCGATGCGATTCAATTTTACGCGCGATATATGCTCATCGATCATACTGCTAAAGATGAGGTAATGCCGCTTGCTAATAAGCTGGGAATAGGTGTCATTAACGGCAGCGTCCTAGGTTTAGGCATGTTGGCAGACGCTCCTGCTCACTTCTTGGAAGAAGATGTTCGAATGAAGTCTTTAAAGCAAATTGAACAATTAGCTTTCTTACGTAAGACGGAGCCGAAAGGGTTGGTTGAGCCCGCAATGCGGTTCAGTTTAAGTAACCCTGACATTCATATTACTCTCACAGGGACAGCTTCACTTCAATCGCTGCGGACCAATTTGTCATTTTGTGACGGAAAAGGCTTGGAGCCTGAAGAACTGCACAAAGTGTATGGGCTATTTCAAGGCCAAGCGTTGTTTGATTAATCTAACGGCATGAATCGGAAGGAGAAATGTGCAATGAATTCATCTCATAATCACGAGCCGTTCGCATACGTTCGTGCCTCAGAGCGAATCGTTCCCCCGCAGTGGGCTTTACAGGAACAGCTGTTGTTTGAAACCTTAAACAAGGCTGCCAAAGAGTTCGTGGAGCGCTATACGCATCCGGACGGAACGCTTATTTGGTTCGAGCATTGGCCAGGTATGGACGGGTCGGATGATCCCTATGAAGGGTTTATGAATCTGGCTCTCCTTTATGTACTTGGAGGAAGCAGCGAGCTGCATGAGATGTCCCGCAAAATATGGGAGGGCATAACGTGGCAGTGGACGGAATACGGACAAATTCACCGTGAGTTTGATGCTTATTATGATTGGATGCATCACGGAGAAGGTTACTTGTATTTGTATTTTCTTGGGCTGGCAGGACCTGCAACACCGAAGGATCGGCAGCGGGCAAAGAAGTTCGCAGCGATGTATACGGGGGATGATGCAGAAGCGCCAAACTATGATAAGGATCTGAAGTTGATCAGATCACCGCTAACTGGCAGTCGCGGTCCTCGGTTTGAGGTTTCGGAGGAAGATTGGAGTACGCACAGGGGGATTTTGGACGATTACTTAGCTCCGTATGAAGATATTCCTGGGGTAGACTTTGCAAGCATGAAGTGCGCCTGGTCGAATGATGTGGTTTATCGTAATTTGATCGCCATGATGAATGAGCGAATGAATCGCGGTGACGTACCGCTGAATTTAAACGCAACTGGTTTGATTACCCATGCGTTCTTGCATGCTGGCGATGAGAGCTTGCGAAGCTGGGTAGTTGATTATTTGAATGCTTGGCAGGAGCGAACACGTCAGAACGGCGGTATTATCCCTGATAATGTAGGTTTAACAGGGCAAATTGGTGAGTACAACGATGGCAAATGGTGGGGAGGCTATTATGGTTGGCGTTGGCCTCATGGCTTCATGACCATCATTGAGCCATTGACGAATGCCTGTATGAATACAGTGTTGCTAACTGGAGACATGAAGGGGTTGCAGCTTGCTAGAGAGCAGCTTGATCGAAATTGGGAGCTTCGTAAGGAGCAGGATGGCAAGATAATAGTGCCTAATAAGCATTTTGATAGCGGTTGGACGGACTACAAGGAAGCGATGCCGAAATATCCGATCTACTTGTGGTCGATGTCGATGGCGGATGAAGATTTGGAGAGAATCGAACGCATTCCGAAAGATCACGACTGGAATGAAGTAATCGTACCTGCTTTTTCTGGGAGAGACCCTAAAACTGGACGGGAAACCAAACATTATATTGGCAATACGCAACCTTGGTATCAATTTATTCGCGGACTTAATCCAGATTATCCAGAGCGTATCTTAGACGCCAACTATGAGATGATAGGTAATCAACTGGCCAAAATGAGATCACCTGAAGGAGATCCGCGCAACTGGTCGGAGCACTATAATGAGGGTATTTACTCGGCCATTCATATCTGGCAAGAGATGTGTCCGCTTTATTTCGAAGGACTAGTGCAGCTGACACTTGGCGGGCCTATGCACATATCGCATGGGGGGCTGCAGCATGGACGCGTTAGATACTTTGATGCTGATGCCAAACGACCAGGGCTTCCAACCGGCGTATCCGCGTTGGTGGATAAATTGACAAAGGAATCAGTGACACTGTACTTGGTTAATACAAACCAGTTTGCAGATAGAGATTTAATTGTTCAAGCTGGTGTATTCGGGGAGCATCAATTTCTACATGGGGAAATTCTCAATGTCCAAGGTGATGTAATTGAAAAGATCGCAGTAGATCATAAATGGCTTTATGTATCTGTTCCTGCTGGAACAGGCATCACGATAAAGCTGGCGATGGAGCGCTATGTTCGAACCCCAACATACGATATGCCTTGGACGGACGCTGATAAGCATACAATCATTCGGGGGCGAGAAGTTAAATGATAATTGATGCACATCAACATTATTGGAAGCTTGCGCGTGGGGATTATGACTGGCTGACTCCGGAATCAGGAGCTGTCTTATTTCAAGATTATATGCCAGAACACTTAAAGCCGGAATTGCTGAGGTGCGGTGTAAGTGGAACAGTTCTGGTTCAAGCAGCCCAGACGATGGAAGAGACTGAATTTATGCTAGAGATTTGTAGACAAGAGGAAAATGTGCTTGGGGTGGTAGGTTGGCTTGATCTAAATGGCGTCGATTTTTCAGAACATTACCTTCGTTTTCGAGAAAACTCAGACTTTGTAGGCATCCGTCCAAACCTAAGAATACCTGAAGATGGAGATTGGTCATGTAATCTGAAGCAACTCAGTAATCTAGCTCTGCTTGCAGTGGATGGCTTTCCTATTGATCTCCTTATTGGGCCAATGGATCTACCTAATATCGTGAAGCTTCTGGAACTCCTTCCAAAACTTACAGTTGTCGTTGATCATCTTGCTTGTCCAGACATTTCAGGAAATGGGTTTGATGCTTGGGTGGAAAGCATGAATCAGATTGCTCAGTTTGAGAATACAGTATGCAAGCTGTCAGGGCTAGCAACTGGTGCTGGTGGAATGCCATGGAAGGCTGTCGATGTTGCACCTTATGTCGAGCGTATCTACGATATGTTTGGATCGGAACGAATTTTATTCGGAAGCGACTGGCCCGTTTGTTTACAAGCGGGCGGCTTCACTGAGATTTTAGAAATAGCGCATAAGGCGATGCCATCTTCGCTGACGACCCTACAAAGGAATGCTATTTTTGGAGGGAATGCCGTTCGTATATACGGATTGGATCTGAAAGAGTTATAGAGTTAGGGCATGCAGAAACAGTAGGGATTAGTTCAATGTAAACAACTAATAATGTAACCAGGTTAGTTTAACGTGTAACGATAATAGTGCATTAAACAAATGACCAGTCTAACACTTTATTTTCGTGTTTTGACTGGTCATTTGTTTATTAAGATCGTATTGTCTAAAACTTATTTTTGAAAGGCAAACGATTTTCCCGTGTAAAAAGCGCGTCATAATACGAGTGAACGTACGCCATTGTCCGGAGAATCCGTAACGCTCCGAATTGTTAATGATCGTCATGAGGTAAGCTTGTACTTCCGTGACTTGAATGGACAGTGGACCAAATTGGACCCCGGTTTCGAAATGTCCGGCTTCCATCATAATGTATTAGGCAACTTTCTAAGTCTCCGCATTGCGTTGAACGCTACCGGCGTAGGCAATGTGAAGTTTAGCGAATTTTCCTATCGGGCAGGTACTCCTGATGGCTTACAAGATGTCCGTTTTTCTAAAGCCGCAGCCAGGTATGTCCCGGCTGCTTGCTAATGCGCTGAACCGGGGATTGCGGGGGCGATTTTTTGGTCTTCGTATTTCGCGGCCATAACGCTCGTGACCTCTTCGCTAAGGTTGACTTGGTCGTATATTCTGCCTTACGTGTTCGGATTGGCGATACTAAGTCTCTTCGTAAGCTGGACGGTTGATTTCCGGGAGCTGCAGCAGGCTGAAACGGAGCGCCTCAACAGGTGCCGGCTGTGAAGCAGGGGAATAAGGCTTTTCCATTCGGCCTCGGAATGTATTTAACAAGTGCATAATCGGTCTTCATCCGATTGTGCCGGTGACCGTTCTTGCGAGCGGCATCGATCCGCTCAGCATGCGTGCTGGTCATTTATCTGTTGGTTGTTGGGAATCTGGCCCCTTGATGTTGAAAGCTACATAGCAGGGCTTTTTTTGCACATATTAAAACATGAAACATTTGCCTAATCCGCAATACAAAGGAGACTTTCTCATGCCTGCATTAAAGAGCTTTGACCCTAAAGTGATTTCGCTTTTACAAGAGAAAATAAAACTGATCAAAACGGACAAAGGAGCCATATATCTTGTCGGCCCCATTAAACTGCCGGTTAACTTACTTGGGGAAACAGCCCAGTTTAATTGGTACTGCTGGCTCAATTGCAGCGAAGTGACGGAAGATTTTGAACGTATTGTCGCCAAATTATCTGCTGCTAATTTAGCTGAATTTCAACAATCAAGTGTACTTGTCCATGGGGATTTTGAAAATGCTGATCATGCCTTGATCCGGTTTCACTCGATCTGTCATACCGGAGATATTTTTGGCAGCAAGCGATGTGACTGCGGATATCAGCTCAAACAGTCGATAAAACATATTGCCGAGCATGGAAGCGGCGCGTTATTTTATCTGGCCAATCATGAAGGAAGAGGCATCGGGCTCTTCAGCAAAGCACTCGCCTATATCCTACAGGAAAACGGATATGATACCGTGGATGCCAATCTCCAGCTTGGTTTCGTTGATGATTCCCGCGATTACAGCGATGCGATAAAGGTTTTGCAGGCGCTTCGTATAAAGCCGGTCACATTGATCACAAACAATCCAAGAAAATTAGATGCACTTAGTAAGGCAGGTCTGGATGTAGAAGATCGCGTGCAGCTTTGGGGGGATGTCTCCGAGTATAACGAGAAATATTTGAAAACGAAAATCGAGCGGTCCGGACACTTGAACGAAGGCAAAGGCGAAGGTTGTTGCAATAATGACTAATCACGAAATTTACATGAGGCTTGCCTTACAAAATGCGATGGCTATGAAAGGGCAGACAGATCCGAACCCGCTTGTTGGCTCTGTCATTGTGAATGATAACCGTATTGTAGGGGTTGGGGTTCATATGAAGGCAGGTGAACCCCATGCAGAAATTCATGCGATCCGTATGGCCGGTGAACACACCCATGGAGCAACAATCTACGTAACGCTGGAACCTTGTTCACATTACGGTAGAACCGGTCCTTGTGCTGTGGCAATTGTAAAAGCCGGTATCAAACGGGTAGTCATTGCCGCGTTGGATCCTAATCCAGTCGTATCGGGGAGGGGGGTCGCCATACTGCAGGAAGCCGGCATCGAAGTCATCGTCGGTGTATGTGAAGAAGAATCCCGTAAAATGAATGAGGTTTTCAATAAATTTATCGTCCAGCAGACGCCATTTGTAACCCTAAAATCCGCTGTCACGATGGATGGGAAGATTGCAAGTTTTTCATCGGATAGCAAATGGATTACCTCCGATTTAGCGCGCGAGGACGTCCATATGCTTCGAAATCAGAACGCCGCGATCCTTGTTGGCGTCAACACCGTTATCAAGGACGATCCAGAGCTTACAACAAGATTGCCTAACGGTAGGAATCCTATACGCGTGATCCTGGATTCCACTTTGCGTTTGCCTCTTGAAGCAAAGGTGGTATCCGATGGACAAGCCCCAACATGGGTTTTTACGACAAAGTCTCATGAGCCTGAAAAGAGAAAAACACTGGAGTCAGCCGGTGTCCATATATTTGTAACAGAACAGTCCGGCAGGGTCAATCCATCCGAGGTTCTTCAAGTACTAGGTAAGCAGTTGATCTCTTCTCTATTGATTGAAGGCGGCAGCGAAATCAATGCCTCATTTTTTGAAAATAAGCTTGTAGATAAAATGATTATTTACATGGCCCCCAAATTAATTGGCGGCAGGAATGCGCCGACGTTTCTAGAAGGAACCGGAATTGAGAAAATGAGCGACGCTGTAGAGCTATCCGATGTAAGCGTGCAATCTTTGGGCAAAGATTTTAAATTTACTGGATATCCGGTATATAAAGAGGGATATTCGGATTCGATATTGATGACACACTGATCAATTTGCGTTTAGGACTATCCATGTTCTGCCTATTCATTTTTAACAGTGGTAACTTTGTTCTCCCTTCCATGATCATCATTCTCATCGTAAGAGCGAATGATTACGATTGGGATGGTCATTTTGGGAACCATGATGACAAGATTTATTCCATTTGGAGGAATCATATTGACTTTCGAATCAGATTTCTAACTAGACTTTCGACGATTATATCTCTAATATTGTTGTTTTCCTCCTCCAAAATGTGAATAATATATTGTTCATTCGGTTTAGAAGCTCTGAAAATTACGTTTTTTTTATCTATTAGAATTACGTCATGGCCACAATCCTTAAGACATTGTTCATAATCATTCAAAGTTGGCTTTTGATTCTCCTCCAAGAAAATAATGCCCCTTAAAAGGGAACTTTTATCATGGTGGATTACTTTAAAATGAACGGTGAATTCTCTTTTCATAAATAGAATCATCTCCCTGTTCTCACACTAGATTAATTTTAAGTTCATTATAAATAAGATGATTGCGGGAAGCTGTGATATTTATTACACCTGTCAATAACGTACAGTGAATAAAACGTTCGTCTTAAGCGAATTATATGGTTGATAATTATTGGCAGGAGGGGGATGTAAGTTTGCAAACCCAAGAAACGCTTTATGATAAATTAGGCGGGGAAGAGGTAATCTCCAAGGTGGTGGATTATTTTTACACGCTGGTTCTAGCAGATAAAACTGTCGAAAAGTTTTTCCTTAACACGGATATGGAGAAACAACGGAAGCATCAAACCAAGTTTATTAGCTTCGCATTAGGTGGTCCTAACCAATATTCAGGATCATCCATGTCAAAAGCACATGAGGGTATGAATATTCAACCCGAACATTTTTCTGCCATTGTAAAGCACCTACATGACGCGCTTGCTCATTTTCAAGTAGATGAATCAGATATCAAAGAAGCCCTAAGTCATGTTGCACCTTTAAGAGATGATATTCTTTTCAAATGAAAAGTAAAGGAATGGGAGCTAAATGACCCGTTCTTTTTTGATTTGGAAGAATATTCATCAAAGTGACTTTTCTCACATACACTTCATTTTCTTCGACCTATAATAAAATCATAAAGGACGAAGGAGATGGTTCAAATGATGAAATGGTTAAGGGAAAATAATTACGCTGCAATGCTGTTAACGATCATCCGTTTGTATGTCGGTTGGGAATGGATGCTAGCTGGATGGCACAAAATCACAGGTGAAAAAGCTTTCGACGCTACAGGATATCTAAAAGGAGCAATTGCTAAGCCTGTTCTTGAGAGTGGAACAACAGATATGGTTTATGCGAATTATGTTGCTTTCTTGAAAAATTTCGCTCTTCCGCATATTGGGTGGTTTAATGTCATGGTTCCTTGGGGTGAGCTCTTGGTTGGTTTGGGCCTACTGATAGGTGCGTTGACTACAGCAGCAATTTTCTTCGGCTTAATGATGAATTTTATGTATATGTTTGCTGGAACGGTCAGCGCGAATCCATGGTTAATACTCCTGGGATTTTTCATCATAGCGGCTGGCGCTAATGCAGGTAAATTTGGTGTGGACCATATGATCCTTCCCTACCTGCACAAATGGTTTGATAAGATCTTAGAACGATGCCATTTAAAACCTAAATTGAGATAAGATGAGGGCATAATCCAATGTTAAATAGTGATAACACCTGTTCTTCTACTCCGTAATCTGAGAGTAAGAATAGGTGTTTATTTATGTTTAGCATGCAGTGCTTACATTCTACAGATGTCTTTAGGGCAACTTTCGCAATGGCAAATATTCTGAAGATACGATAGATCTTTTACAAGGATATGATTATTTTCGATGTGGATGGCATTTGCTCTCCGAAGCTCACTTAGCATTCGATTTACACTCTCTCGCGTAGCCCCGATCATATCAGCAAGTTCTGTATGGGTATGCGTCTTTGTGATTAAAATGTGGTTGCCTTGCTCTTTACCATAGGAGTTAGTAAGTCTGATAAGAAGCGAACATAAGGCGCCATGTTTACCAAACATCATCAAATCGCGGAACTTGGTCTGCGTCATACGATGGACAAGTCCCATCCATTTCATGAATTCAACAGCTAGATCTCCATTTTGCCAGAGCAATACCTCTAAATCCTTCTGCAAAATAACCCCGATGACACTATCCTCGATTACCTCTGCATTGAAGATATGAGTGGATTGGCAAAAAGGGTCAACTTGACCAAATAGATCGCCTTCCTGATACATGTACAAAATAAAGTGCCTTCCTTCATCCGTAGACTTTGTCATTTTAACTCGTCCGCTCTTGATAAAGTATAACTTGTCAGCGATGTCTCCCTCCCAGAAGAGACGCGACCCCTTTGTGACTTTTGACTCGTACATGATTTGCTGTAGTTTAGCTAGATTATCGGCAGAAAGGCATTCTGTATTCCGGACACCCACTTCTTCATGCAAAGAAACTCTTTCGTTCATTCGTCTCATCCCTCCAATTCCCAAATCAGCTTATATAGTATATCTCTTTTTTTAAATCGTTCGATGTGATTTGTGTCACAACAGGTATTACGGGAGTGTGACATTTTTCACTTACAGGCGAAGTTATTTTGTCTAAAGTGGACCTATACAAGAATTTGAAAAGGAGAAGTGATGGGTATGCTTTCAGGAGTTATTTTGGCTGGTGGAGCTAACCGTCGAATGAATGGAGAACTGAAGGCATTGCTTCCGTTTGGCGGAAAGCCTCTTATTGTCCGACAAATAGATAGTATGAGGGAAATATGCGATGAGTTGATTATTGTTACCAATGATCCCAAGCCCTATCTAAACAAAGTCGATCGTTCCGTTCGTATTATTACGGATTTTTTTGCAGGTCATGGGCCTCTTGGCGGTATGCACGCCGCATTATCTCTAGCTAAACATACTTCCGTCTGGGTAGTTGGGTGCGATATGCCCTTTATATCTAGTAAAGCCGCTCAGTTGATGTTGCAAAGAAAGCTGGATGGATTTGAGGCCGTTGTTCCCTTGGTGGCCGGCGAGCTTTATCCATTGCATGGCATTTATGATCGAACCTGTGCGTCCTACATCGTACCTCTATTACATCAAGGGGAAACCAAAGTTTCAGCCTTGCTAAACCGTGTTTTTTGGAGCGAGCTAGGGGATCGTTTCTTACTTGAGAATGGCGTTGATTTGAATTTTGTTTCCAATATCAAGACGTTTGAGGACTATGAGGCCATACAGTACTTGGAAAATCAACAGAAGTAACGAATTGTTCATGATTACCATTGGAGATCGTGAGAAAAGTCACAGTGAAGGAAGGGGGAATTTAATAAGATCAACGCAAGGAGTTCACACAACAGGGGGTGTTTGGTATGAGTAGCCGAAAAGAAGATGCACAAGGTTCTGAAATCACTAAAACAGATCATGAACCTTCCCTAAATGGAACCTTTGCCTCGGTTTTGCTATTAGGACTCTTCTTGGTTATCAGTTGGGTCGCGGTATTTATTCTTTTTATATCCAGACAGTAAAACACAATGTAAAGGGTGGTCTAGATTATGCATATCCATAAACTCGAAAAAATCTGGTTAACCATTGGGATCGTCATGCTGTTTGTATTTCTAGCTGTGCTGGGGGTCTCAGCATTTGCAATGGGAGTCAAGCCTCCAAGTGCGCATCACCATCAGATTGATCCTGCTAAGGTGACGGAAACCGAGCCTTTCGATAAGCCTGGACTGCACCTCATCGATGACAATAAGTATGAGGCGGTCATGACAGCATTTACGTTCGGCTATGCGCCGGATAAGATGGAAATTCCTGTAGGAGCGACTATCAACTTTATAGTAACAACGCAAGATGTGGTACACGGCTTTGAGATTCCTGGCACGAACATCAACATGATGCTTGTTCCCGGAGAAGTTAGTCACGTAAGCCACACATTTACGAAACCGGGTGAATACTTGATCCTGTGCAATGAATATTGCGGCGGTGCACATGAATTTATGAAAACAACCATTATCGTTAAATAATAGAAGATTAGGGTGGAAAGGTGGAAGACAACGTGAGAACGGGACATTTATCGTTGAAGTCTCATAAATTTGATCTCAAGGATGGTAAGCTTGTTGTCGCCTATATCCTTGTAGCATTCATAGCGCTGCTCATCGGCGGTATTGCAGGACTACTTCAAACGATGGTGAAGAGCGGAACGATTAATTTACCTTATGGAATTGGTTATTACGAGCTGTTAACCGCGCACGGGGTTTTGATGGCGATTGTGTTTACAACGTATTTTATTATCGGCTTTATTTATTCTGGCATGTCCTATACGTTAGGTGGCAAACTGCTTCCAGTGGTTCATAGAATGGGGTGGGCTGGATTTGTTTTCATGACAGCAGGGACCATTCTTGGAGTTGTCATGGTATTAACAGGAAAGGCTAGCGTACTGTACACCTTCTATGCACCTTTGAAAGCATCCCCCTACTTTTATATAGGTTTAGCGATGCTGGTGGTAGGAAGCTGGATCAGCGGTTGGGGCATTTTTTATCAGTATAAATATTGGAAAAGGACACATGCAGGCAAGCTGTCTCCGCTATTCGCCTTTATGTCTGTTGTGACGTTCCTGATGTGGCAAATCGCAACAATCGGGGTTGCGGCGGAGGTGTTGATTCAACTCATTCCTTGGTCCTTCGGCTGGGTGGAAACCATTAATGTGATGTTGAGCCGAACTTTGTTCTGGTACTTCGGACATCCACTGGTTTATTTCTGGCTAATGCCGGCTTATATTTGCTGGTATGTGATAATTCCGAAAATTATTGGAGGCAAAATATACAGCGATGCGCTCGCCAGACTCTCCTTTATTCTCTTGTTATTATTCTCGATTCCGGTAGGCTTTCACCATCAGTTAATGGAGCCCGGTATTAGTTCTTTTTGGAAATACTTACAGGTCATATTGACATTTATGGTGGTCATTCCGTCTCTTATGACGGTATTCTCTCTATTTGCGACTTTTGAGCTGAATGGTCGTGCTCTAGGGGCAAAGGGGCTATTCGGGTGGGTGAAAAAGATGCCCTGGAAGGATGTCCGATTCTTCGCTCCTTTCATGGGAATGCTGATCTTTATCCCTGCTGGAGCAGGCGGTCTGATCAACGCAAGTAATCAAATGAATGCCGTTATTCATAATACCTTATGGGTTACCGGGCACTTTCACTTAACGGTTGCGACAAGTGTCGCGCTGACATTCTTTGGGATTACATATTGGTTAATCCCAGTTGTTACCGGACGTGTGTTAACAGCCCGAATGAATAAATTAGGCATTATCCAAACCATCATATGGTGTGTGGGCATGTTCTTCATGTCAGGTGCTATGCATCTAGTCGGATTGTTCGGCGCACCGAGGCGAACAGCTTTCACGAACTATGAAGGAAGTGCCGATGCAGCGGGCTGGATGCCGTATTACGTCTTCATGGCAATTGGCGGAACCGTGTTATTCATCGGTGTGCTGCTTATGGTCTATAACGTCTTTGCCTTGTTGCGTGCGCCTAAAGGGGAGACCGAGTATCCGATAGGCGAGGCTATGGAATCAGCGGAAGCAACGCCGGCCTATTTGGATCGTTGGCGGATTTGGATCACGGTATCGATTCTGTTAATATTGTTTGCTTATACAATACCACTGATGGATATGATCATAAATCCAGCCCCGGGTTCAAAAGGTTTCATCACTTGGTAATCAACGAAATGCAGGGTGGCAGCAGGCGGCAATTTTATGAAAATAGAACTGCCGCTTTACTTGTAAATTAGAATGTGAAATTATTCACAAAACAGTCAAGGAAGAAATCGCTTTAACTTTTCGTATTGTGATTTTTATCATAGTTAGGGTACCTGATTAAGCTTAATCTAAGGGTAGAAACAACAAGTTAACGGCTTCACATGGAATGAAAATAAAGGAGTGATAGAATCATGACAACCAAAGAAGCGAAGATGAATGAACGGATTTCAGCGCAAGAGGAAGTGGGCCGGCTGGTGGCCAGAGCGAAAGAAGCACAGCAGCAATTTCTAAAGCTGGATCAAGATCAGGTAGACCATATCATTCAGCAAATGGCATTAGCCGGCATCGATAGGCACATGGTTCTCGCTAAGCTTGCTGTGGAGGAAACCGGCCGTGGTGTGTATGAAGATAAAATTACCAAAAATTTATTCGCTACTGAATATATTTATCACAGTATCAAAAATAACAAGACGGTCGGTGTGATTGAGGAAAACGCGTATGAGAACTACCGAATGGTGGCTGAGCCCGTGGGCATTATCGCTGGTGTTACGCCTGTCACGAATCCGACTTCGACGACGATGTTCAAGTCATTAATTGCGACAAAAACTCGCAACCCGATCATCTTCGCCTTCCATCCATCTGCGCAGCAATCAAGTGCTTCGGCAGCAGCGACTTTACTGGATGCGGCAGTTAAGGCCGGCGCACCAGAGCATTGTATTCAATGGGTGAAGCACCCATCTGTGGAAGCTACCCAGCTGCTGATGAATCATCCCGATGTGGCGCTTGTTCTAGCTACGGGAGGCTCTTCAATGGTGAAAGCAGCCTATAGCACCGGCAAGCCAGCCTTGGGCGTCGGACCTGGCAATGTTCCTTGCTTCATAGAGAAGACAGCGAATTTGCCGCAGGCTGTGAATGACTTGATCCTATCTAAGACCTTTGATAACGGCATGATTTGCGCCTCCGAACAAGCAGTCATTATTGAGGAATCGCTCTACGCGGAAACAAAAAAATTGATGACAGAGCAGGGCTGTTACTTTTTAAATAAAGAAGAAACGGAAGCTGTCTCCAAATTAGTGATTAACAGTGAGAAATGTGCGGTTAACGCGGTTATTGTCGGTCAATCTTCTGTGAAAATAGCCGAGATGGCTGGGATTAAGGTGCCTATGGCAACGAAGATACTGGTCGCAGAGCTAGCCGGCGTCGGTGAGGCATTCCCGTTATCAGCTGAAAAGCTAAGCCCTGTGCTCGCTTGTTACAAAGTGAAGAACGCGGAGCAAGGCATTGACCGGGCTGTGGAAGTGGTGAAATTCGGCGGCATGGGACATTCCTCTGTCATTCACTCACAGAATCCGGAGGTCATCCAGGCGTTCGCAGGTAAGCTTCAAACAGGACGTGTCATTGTTAACTCACCTTCCACGCATGGCGCTATCGGGGACATTTATAATACGAACTTGCCTTCCTTAACACTAGGCTGCGGCTCATATGGTCATAACTCCACAACCTCTAACGTGAGCGCCGTGAATCTGATCAATGTGAAGCGGGTTGCTTACCGCACCGTCAATATGCAGTGGTTCAAGATACCGCCGAAGATTTATTTTGAAAAGGGAGCTACTCAGTATTTAGAAAAAATGCCGGACATTACACGGGTCATGATTGTCACGGATCCCATGATGGTGAAGCTCGGTTACGTAGAGCGCGTTGAATATTACCTCCGCAAGCGACAACTGCCTGTGTATATCGAAGTGTTTTCCGATGTGGAACCTGATCCGTCCGTTGAAACAGTAGAACGCGGTCGGGCACAGATGGCAAGCTTCCAGCCGGATTGCATTATCGCCTTGGGCGGCGGGTCACCGATGGATGCGGCTAAAGCGATGTGGCTGTTCTACGAATACCCAGATACCAGCTTTGATGCCTTAAAGCAAAAATTCATGGATATCCGTAAACGGGTTTACAAATATCCGCGTCTGGGACGCAAAGCGAAATTTGTAGCCATTCCTACGACATCGGGGACAGGTTCGGAAGTGACGTCTTTCGCCGTAATTACAGATAAAGAGAAGGGCAATACCAAGTACCCGCTTGCTGATTATGAGCTTACACCGGATGTTGCCATTATTGATCCTGATTATGTATACAGCTTGCCGAAGACCGCGGTAGCCGACACCGGTATGGATGTCCTAACTCATGCTATTGAAGCGTATGTGTCTGTGATGGCGAACGATTATTCTGACGGATTAGCGATGAAAGCCATCCAATTAGTGTTCCAAAACTTAGAGAAATCGTATGCCACAGGAGATCCTCTTGCACGTGAGAAGATGCATAATGCCTCAACAATAGCCGGTATGGCCTTTGCGAATGCTTTCCTTGGTATTAATCACAGCTTGGCGCATAAATGGGGCGGCGAATATCACACAGCTCATGGACGTACCAACGCGATTCTGATGCCGCATGTCATTCGCTATAATGCTCAAAAGCCGACGAAGTTCACTTCGTTCCCGAAATACGATCACTTCGTAGCGGATCAACGCTACGCAGAAATCGCCCGCATGCTGGGACTTCCCGCTAAGACAACCGAAGAAGGCGTGAACAGCCTTATCGAGGCGATCCGCAAGCTAAACAAAATCCTCGGTATTCCGGAGAAATTTCAGGATCTTGGGTTCCAGGCGGAGCAATTCGAGACGCGTGTAGATTACTTGGCGGATCGCGCGTTTGAAGATCAGTGTACAACAGCGAATCCTCGGATGCCGTTAGTGACTGAGCTGGCTGACGTGTATCGAAATGCTTTTTACGGTAAGTTTTAATCGTGCATAATTAAGGAGGCTTCATCATGGCGACACGGGAGCAAGAGATACGGATAGAGAATGGTTGGAGAGAATTTACCCAAGGGAACTGGGAAACGTCCATCGATGTAAACGACTTTATTGCTAAAAACATAACCGTCTACACAGGAGATTATGCCTTCCTGGCAGGTCCAACAGAAGCGACGAATGAGCTATGGCGGATGGTAAGTACGCTAACCCAGCAAGAGCGAGAGAACGGAGGCGTGCTGGACATTGATGTCCAGACGATCTCCACGATTACCTCCCATGCGCCAGGCTATATCGCACAGAATAAGGAGAAAATCGTAGGTCTGCAAACCGATGCTCCTTTGAAGCGTTCCGTACAACCTTTCGGCGGTATTCGGATGGTTATCGACGCTTGTGAGGCTTATGGCTTTAAGCTGCCGGAGGAAATTGTTCGGGTGTTTACCGATATTCGCAAAACGCATAACCAAGGTGTGTTCGACGCGTACACTTCCGAGATGAAAACCGCACGTAAGGCTGCTATCATTACGGGTCTGCCAGATGCTTATGGGCGCGGTCGCATTATTGGCGATTACCGACGTGTTGCTCTGTACGGTGTAGACCGGCTAATCCAAGAGAAGAAGAATGATCTTCTGCTGCTGGAAGTGGACGCGATCACAGAGGATGTCATCCGGCTGCGTGAAGAGCTATCCGAACAAATCCGCAGTCTCGGTGAATTAAAGCAGATGGCCAGAACCTACGGTTACGATATTGCGAAGGGGGCTGTTAACGCCACCGAAGCGGTGCAATGGTTGTACTTTGCTTATTTAGCAGCCATTAAGGAGCAGAATGGTGCGGCGATGAGCCTTGGTCGCGTATCAAGCTTTCTTGATATTTATATCGAACGGGATTTACGCGAGGGGACGCTGACGGAAGCAGAGGCGCAAGAGCTTGTTGACCATTTTGTCATGAAGCTTCGTATCGTCAAATTTCTGCGCACCCCTGACTATAACGAGCTTTTCAGCGGCGACCCTACCTGGGTGACAGAGTCGATTGGCGGCATGGGCATGGACGGTAGAGCGCGTGTAACGAAAAATTCGTTCCGTTTCCTGCATACTTTATATAACTTGGGCCCTGCCCCTGAACCTAATCTGACTGTTCTGTGGTCGACTCAGCTGCCGGAGGGCTTTAAGGCTTATTGTGCTAAGGTATCCGTTGAGACCAGTTCGATTCAATATGAGAATGATGATCTGATGAGGCCTTATTATGGGGATGACTACGGCATTGCTTGCTGTGTATCCGCTATGCGGGTCGGCAAGCAGATGCAATTCTTTGGCGCCCGCGCCAATTTAGCCAAAGCGCTGCTCTATGCGATTAACGGCGGAGTGGATGAGAAGCTAGGAATACAGGTAGGCCCACAATTAACACCGTTAACCTCCGAGGTTCTGAATTACGAAGAAGTGGCGGAGAGATTTGATACGGTCATGGAGTGGCTGGCGAAGCTGTATGTTAATACACTTAACGTCATTCATTATATGCATGATAAATACTGCTATGAGCGGCTGGAGATGGCTCTTCACGACCGCGAGATTATACGCACCATGGCTACTGGTATCGCAGGATTATCCGTCGTAGCTGATTCGCTTAGCGCCATTAAGTATGCGAAGGTCCGCCCGATCCGCAATGAGAAGGGCATTGCCGTCGATTTCCAAATTGAAGGCGAATACCCGCAGTATGGCAATAATGATGAGCGTGTCGATACGATTGCCGTGCAAGTAACGGAAACATTCATGAATAAGATCAGGAAGCACAAGACGTATCGCGGTTCTGTACCAACCATGTCCGTTCTAACGATTACATCCAATGTCGTGTATGGGAAAAAGACAGGAAGCACACCGGATGGCCGCAAAGCCGGAGAACCCTTCGCACCAGGCGCCAATCCTATGCATGGACGTGACCGCAAAGGTGCGTTGGCTTCATTGGCATCTGTCGCAAAGCTCCCTTACGAGCATTGCCTTGATGGCATATCCAACACGTTCTCCATCGTACCGAAGGCTCTCGGTCGTGAAGAAGAGACACGCAACTCCAATCTGGTCGCGTTGCTCGATGGCTATATGGCGAATCATGGACATCATTTGAATATTAATGTATTTGATCGATCCAAGTTGTTGGATGCTATGGAGCATCCAGAGCTCTATCCACAATTGACGATCCGTGTTTCCGGCTATGCGGTAAATTTCATCAAGCTGACCAAGGAACAGCAGCTTGATGTGATCCATCGTACTTTTCACGGCACGATGTAACGATAGAAAGGGGTGCAGACCGATGAAAGGACGCATACATTCCTTCGACACCTTTGGCACCGTTGATGGTCCGGGCATCCGCTTTGTTCTCTTCATGCAGGGCTGCGCGCTGCAGTGTAAGTACTGCCATAATCCGGATTCATGGGAGATGAATACGGGCAGGCAGATGGATGTAGAGGAGATTATGAATGAGATTGAACCTTACCTAGCGTATTATCGTCATTCAGGCGGCGGGATTACAGTAACGGGTGGGGAGCCGACTTTGCAGGCTCCTTTCCTAGCCCGTTTGTTCGCTGAGTGCAAACGGCGCTGGGGTCTGCATACCGCGCTGGATACGAATGGCTTTTGTGAGCCGAGTCATGCGCAAGAGCTTTTGAATGCGACCGATTTAGTACTACTCGATCTGAAACAGATTGATCCTGCTAAGCACGTTGCCCTTACGGCACAGCCTAACGATCGTATCAAGCGCTTTGCTGAACATCTGAGTGAGATCGATAAGCCTGTTTGGATTCGTCATGTGCTTGTACCCGGATGGACGGATGACTACAAGGATCTAATCGAGCTGGGCATGTTCATCGGTTCATTGCGTAATGTTAGTAAATTTGAACTGCTGCCCTATCACAGAATGGGCGTCTACAAATGGCAGCAAATGGGGAAGGAATACCCGCTCGAACAATGTCCTACGCCAACAGATCAGGAGGTAGCCCGAGCGAGGAGACTCATTGAGATGGGCGTTCTTGCATGGCTTAAATAGCAATTTGCATATAGTAAAGAGGCGTTCCATCTTGCCTGATCTCATTTTAAAATAAAAACCAGTAGTGCCGGAGATATGCCAGCATTACTGGTTATATGGTTTTGCAGGGGAGTCATAGCAGGTACTCCTCCTGAAGGCCAGCTTGATGAAGATACTTCATCGCAGTCATATTGTCCGTCTGTGGTTCGAATTGCTGTTGTGTAATTTGTTCATCCTGATCTTGTATCCCACCAACTCTTTCAGCAAATAACTTGCCATACTCGCAGCAGAAATCATCTCGCAATTCTTCTAAATTTTCGTTATACAGGGTTGTCATAGTAACCACTCCTTCTCATTTGGTATGATTTCATTATATATCTTGCCTATGTGTATGTATGTGATATTTTTCACATAGTTATCTGCTCCATGTGTATATTTCTTGTCACCATAGCAGCAACTCTTCGAATGAATGTGATAGGGGTCACAATATCAGTCGTTCCCAGCAAAAAGATTATTGAAATCATTCATAAAGAGATGCGCTCGAACAAGTGGAATTGAATTATATAGGCGAGGTTGCAACGCGCTATCGTTATCAGGGCTCTCAGGATCGATAAGACTAGCACAGACGACTCCCGCACATAAGGCTGAAATGTCTCATATCGGCGGTTAGTGTGATGTATCGCACAGCGAGAACATGCTCTTGAAGCTATACTAAAGATAGATCGCAAACGAAATAATTACCTTGGGAGGGACTCTGTATGGCGATATATTCCACAGGCTATACCTCGGGAATTGCTTCTTCAAACCCAGAGGAGCTTGCTTTTGCTACGGATCGTTTAAGGGTAGAGCATGAAGAATTGAGAGAAATCGTAAGGATGCTCGAAACGAGTGCCAAGGAACTGATTCTATTGGATGATTCGGTGAAGGGCATACAGCTTGTCCAAGAACTCAGAAAACAGACCGATCAATTTGTGAATGAACTGGAACGACATGCAGAATGGGAGGACCAGGAATTGTTTCCGTTCCTGTTAACGTATTTTCATCGGCAATCTGCTCCCTCTATGATGCCTTCTTTCTGGGTATTGGAAAAAGACCATCAACTTGGCATGTCGTTTATCCAATCCTTTCAAGAAGCTGTTATTGAGATAACACCTCTCGTTGTGAAGAAGCGATTAGCGGAAACGGCAGCGCATCTCTTACAGGCATGTTTGATATTAAATGACCACTTTACCATGGAAGAACAACTTATTTTTCCATTAATGGAGAAAGTACTGACAGATTTGGAATCCTTTTTCTCATAGGAGATAAGCCGAATGAATCTGATTGTACATGGAAAAGATTTAACAGTAACCCCATGACGGTATTTTTATAGACCTATTATAACTGCATGACTGAAGGAGGTGTGGGTTATTCTGCCATGCCTCTTTTTTTGAAGAATAAGAAGTATAAGGTTTCTGCGGCGTGAGAGATCTCCTTTAGGCTAGGTTCGACAACGTCAGTATTGGAAAACGATGTGCAGCAGAATTCTTCTTTTCAGCCTAAGCCCTGTATTTTTCAGCTAACCAACGCTCCCAAAGAGATAAATTTGGTTCAATAAGAGGTCGACTGAACCGGCGTACCCACTCTTGTGATAGCAGCCAGGTAAGTGCGACGGCAAGCAGCAAGACGAGAGTCATTTGTGCAGAAGTGTGCACATGCGAGAAAAGTCCCATTGAAATCGCTGTTTTCGTAATAAGCGCGTGCAGCAAGAACACATATACGGTATATTTGCCCCATTCTGTAAGGATAGACGGTTTGCGAGGAACGAAGCTCAAGAAGCAAAAGGAAGCAATAGATTCCAACGCATACACGCCTAAGCGATATCCGCCCGTATACCAATAAAAGGAACCTAGCTCCCTATTAGTGAAACTGCTATATAACCATTTGGGATCCAACGGGATTACGTTCAGAAAGATCAGGACACCCAGCAGGACAATTGCGCTTAACCACTTGTTCATGCGAACGATCTGCTTAGGGATCATATTGAGGTGAAAATAGTATCCGACTAAGAAGAAAGGGAAGAAGACGAGCGTCCTGGAAAAGCTGAGCATCGTTCCGCTAAAAGGCGCGTATCCGACGAGTATCCCAAGAATAACAGAGAATACAAGGGGATGCTGCATTTTTGTGAAGAGCAGAAGGAGCAATCGCCAACAGAAATGGCTGAATAAAAACCACAATAACGAATACGGAATGAAAAATGAATAACGTACACCCGGCGCGTGGAAAGCCAACGAATCGAGCAGAGAGTAGAGGCTTTGGAAGATAAGATAATGATAAAAAATCATCTGCAGACTTTTGATTCCTGTGACATCCAGACGGAAATTTTTAGAGAAATATCCGGTTACCATGACAAACATGGGGATATGAAAGGTGTAAATGCCCAGATATAAGGAATGGAAAACTGCACTTTGTTGAATCAGGGGTTCTATACAATTGGCGATGACTACGAACAAAATGAGCAGAAATTTAGCGTTTAACATAAATGTATGCGAAGCAGCATTATCTTCTTTACCCACGACCATTACCTCCATTACGGAAACAATTCCTTTTCTTCTAATGTAAACCTAGCGTAAGCATGCCGCAGTGATTAAAGTCACGAAATAGAAACAAGAGTTGTGATACTCCTCACAGAGAATGCTGAGATTAAGGCATACAATGTGATTAAAGCGATAAAAGGAGGAATCATGTATGGTTATTGATCTTGGGATGCCGTTAGATGACGCTCAGACTTCAAGTCTTCAAGAGGTTCTGGGGCGGTTAAAGGACGAACATGGCGCGTTAAAAAGAGAGCTTGACCATGTCCAGGAAATGACAAGTCATATGGTCGGCATGCTTGGCTCGGAAGAGTCAAAGCGTTTGCTTCAAGAAATTCGAAAACAAATGGTAAACTTCATGCAGCAGCTTGAGGCTCATGAACACTGGGAGGAAGCGGAGGTATTGCCCCTCCTTACCGGGTATGCGAATCAGGGGATGGAGCCCACCTTTCTCACCTCAACTTGGGTTCTGGAAGAGGATCATAAACAAGCGGAACGGTTTGTTCGCTCATTTCTTGAGTATGCGGACCAATGTAAAGGTGCCGACAGCATAAAGCTGAAGAAGGCGATCTCGCTGCTTAGTGTGGCCTGTTCTGTCTTATCCGAGCATCTGCTATCCGAAGAGGAGATGGTTTTCCCGGTTGCGAATGAAATGCTGGAGCGATATTTACGACACATCTAATTGAGAAGTGTTTTCAAATAATGTGACGGCTGTCACACAAGCTTGCCTGTCTTCATTTACACGCTAAGGCTGCGGCGTTCCCTTGGATCTGAAAGATCTTATGGAAGGCCGTTTTTTGTCCATATAGTGACGACCAAAAATATGTGTCAGAGATGGGGTACATAGTGATTTTTCTCACAGTGTTGCAGGCCCGACTCATGGTTTAATACATCTATGAGATCACAAGTGAAGGGGCAATGGTAATCATGGATCGAGCGTTCGCGTCAAAATTCGCCAAATGTGTCTTTCTGGTTGTTTGCGGATTAATTATTCTCATGGGAGTCGGTTCAAGGTTTTTTACACATATTGACTTGGCTTTATACGGGTATATGGTAGGAACCGTAGTTTTCATTTGCGGATTCTTTTATCGTTTTATTGCTTGGGGGGAACGCCCGCCTACGAAAATTATTTTGAAAAAAGGCATAAAGCTGTTATTTCGAAAAAGCACGCCTCAGACAACCACTGAGCATCTACTCACGTACCGCTTTATCTGGAATCGCGGGTGGTATCGCTGGACACAGCACGTTCTTCTAGGTTGGGGATGTATCTTGTCTGCCTTCGTTACTTTCCCGCTGGTGTTTGGTTGGATGTACTTCACGATGGCGGAGAACGGAACATACACGGTTGTTGGCTTCGGGATCGACCTCATGAATATAAAGGCGGATGGGCTTCTCGGATTTTTATTTTATAATGCGTTGAATATAACAGCCTTCATGGTGATTGGCGGAGTATGCATGGCCTTATATCGCAGGCTTAAAAATATGCAGGCTCGTGCGGAACAAACATTTATCTATGATTTTCTCCCGCTGTATATGCTGCTGTTCGTTAGCTTGACAGGATTGCTGCTCACCTTCTGCAACATATTCCTTCACGGCTATGGACATTCGGTTGTCACATTAGTTCACCAATGGTCCGTTATCGTGACGCTGATTTATATACCTTTCGGTAAGCTTGCTCACATACCATTCCGTCCTATGAGTGTGTTTGCGCGGAATTACAGAGAACATTACGCAGAGCAACAAATGAAAAGCTGCAAGGTTTGCGGAACTGACTTTGTATCTGTCGAGCAATCCAATGATGTCATCGCTGTACTTAAAGTGAACGAGATTGAATTCAAAACAGAGGAAGGCTTCCACTTGGCAGAGCTTTGCCTGCCATGCCGCCGGAAATACCGAATGTCTCGATTTACAGGTATACCGACCCATCAGATTCGCGTAAAGGAGAGCAACCAGCATGCAAAAGGATAAGTTCTTTAAGACAATAGCGAATAAAACCCACCCGAACGAAACATTGGTTAAAACCCACTGCTCTTACTGCGGCATGCAGTGCGGGATGAATTTGCGGGTCGATACTTCTTCAAATAAAATTATCGGCGTCGAGCCGCGATATGATTGGCCTGTGACACTAGGAAAGATGTGTCCCAAAGGTGTGACGGCCTATCAGCAAACCAATCACGATGATCGCCTGCTGCGTCCATTAATCCGTGACGATGCATCGCTCAAAGGAACGAAGGAAGGCTTCCGCGAAGCCAGCTGGGAAGAGGCCTACGCGTTGATCGTGCAAAGATTTCAAGAGATGCAAGGCAAGTACGGCAAGGACTCCCTTTCTGTATTCAGCGGTGTATCGATGACCAATGAGAAATGTTATTTGACAGGGAAATTCGCCCGAGTCGCGCTGCAAACGCGTTACATTGATTACAACGGCCGATTCTGTATGTCAAGTGCAGCGGCAGGTTTTCTTCGCAGCTTTGGCGTTGACAGAGGATCCACACTACCGTGGACCGATTTGCATGAGACGGATTGCTTGTTCATCGCCGGCAGCAATACAGCCGAGTGTCACCCGACCTCTATGTTCCGCGTATGGGAAGTGCAGAATCGCGGCGGTTATTTGATTGTAGCAGATCCCCGGGAAACGCCTATCGCCAGGCGGGCGGATGTTCATCTCGATTTACGTCCAGGTACGGACTTGGCGCTTGCCAATTGCATGATCAATCTACTGATTCAAAATGGTCACGTAGATGCTGAATTTGTTGCCAATCATACCAACGGCTTTGATGAAATGAAAGAGGTTGTGAAGGAATTCACGCCTGGATATACAAGCGAAATCACGGGAGTTGCTCCTGAGAAATTGATTCGAGCTGCAGAGATTTACGGTAAAGCTCCTAATGCCATCGTTATGTTCGCTCGCGGCATTGAACAACAAATTAAAGGGTCCGATAATGTATCAGCCTACACGAATATGTGCTTGGTCACTGGGAAGATCGGCCGTCCAAAGTCAGGTGTAGCCACTTTTACCGGGCAAGGAAATGGTCAAGGCGGAAGAGAGCACGGACAAAAAGCGGATGCCCTACCTGGGTACCGCAAAATTACAAATCCGAAGCACGTTGAAGAGGTGTGCAAGGTGTGGGGGATCAAGCCGGAAGAGATGCCGCAGCCTGGTGTCTCGGCTTATGAAATGTTTGAGCTAATGCAAGACAAAACGATTCGCGGCTTGTACCTGCTTTGCTCGAATCCGGCCGTTTCTGCGCCAAACCTAAACTTCGTTCGCTCTGCTTTAAAAAATCTGGACTTCATGGTCTGCTCAGATATGTACTTATCCGAATCGGCCGAGTTTGCCGATGTTGTACTGCCATCCGTAACCTGGTCAGAAGATGAAGGTACAGTGACGAATCTGGAAGGACGGATCATCAAGATTAATAAGGCGCAAGAGCCTATTGGCGAATCGAAACCTGACTGGCTGATTCAAGTAGAACTCGCGGAGCGACTAGGCAGAGGGCAGTATTTCGGCCATCTGAAGACCGCCAGGGATGTAGCGGACGAATTCCGTCTTGCCTCCAAAGGCGGATATGCGGATTATTATGGAGCCACTTGGGAGAAGATCGACAAGCAAGACGGTGTATTCTGGCCATGCCGCGACGAAGCAGATCCGGGTACGCCGCATATGTTCCTTGATCACAAGTTCTACCATGCGGACGGCAGAGCGAAGCTATGCGCGCTCCCTTACAGACCACCGGCCGAGGAGCCTTGTGAGCAATACCCGCTACGTCTTACGACAGGCCGGGTTGTTTATCACTACTTGTCCGGGAATCAAACAAGAAGAATTCCTTTCCTGCGGGACATGTGTCCGGAGCCTTACGTCGAAGTTCATCCAGAAACAGCGGAGCGGTACAACATCGCACACGACGAGGTCATCCGGTTGTATACACGGCGCGGAGAAGCCTTTTATAAAGTGAAAATCATAGAAGCGATTCGTAAAGATACCGTATTCGTTCCTTATCATTTCGGCCACGAGCAGTCGATTAATCTGCTTACGATTGCGGCGTTGGACCCCATGTCCAAAATGCCGGAGTTTAAGGCTTGCGCAGCACAGATCGCAAAGCAACCTGAGAGGATGAACATCCGATGAAACAACATCTATACATTGAAATGGATAATTGCATCGGCTGTCGAAGCTGTTTGGCTGCTTGTACACAATGCGGAGGCCACGATGAACGAAATCGGAATTATGTGTATGATGTGAATCCGCTAGTAACCCGCCAAACGATTCCTTTGATGTGTCTTCACTGTGTGAATCCAGCCTGTGCGAGAAGCTGTCCGGCTCAGGCCATTCAGATCACCGAAGAAGGTGCTGTGCTTTCAGCATTAGTTGAGAAATGTATCGGCTGTCAGAATTGCACCATCGCATGCCCTTACGGTATACCGAAATTCGATGAAGAACAGAATCTGATGTATAAATGTGATCTTTGCTACGATCGTACCCAAGAGGGCATCCCTCCCATGTGTGCATCCGTTTGTCCGACGAATACACTTCAATGGGTGACAGAGGAAGAACTAGCAGCGAAGAAAGCCCAGCATAAGCTGGGAAAATGGACGGCAAGTCATCAACCTTTCGAGCCGCTGGAGGGAGAAACGAATGTAAAGATTAGCCTCCCGGGCATTCTGCAAGGGAAACAAAAATTGTTCTAATCTACTTGTGATGGGGTGAGCCTGTATGGAACAGGACAACAAGCAGGGTAATAATCATAGTCCTTTTAAAGAAGATAATTATACGCACAATATAAGAAAAAATGATGAAAGAAAATTGGATCGACGCGGCTTTATGAAGACGCTGGTTGGTGCAGCAGGCGTGTTCGCAGTATCGACCCTGCCATGGGGGGCGCTCGCAGCAAAAGAACTGACGGGGCTAACGAAAAAATCGTACCCCCAGCTGAAAATCGCGGATATCAGCTCGCTTAAGGTTGGCGATGCGACCCAGTTCGCTTATCCGGGCGAGCACGATTCGGCTCTACTAATTCGCCTTGGCGAGAATGAGTATAAAGCTTACCAAAATGCGTGTACGCACCTCAAGTGTCCCGTGTTTTGGAGTAAAGAGAAGGATGAAATGGTCTGTCCTTGCCATCACGGCATTTTCGATGCCAGAACCGGGTCACCCACAGCAGGGCCGCCAAAGAGACCCTTGCCAGAGGTTATCCTGAAGAAGGAGCAAGGCGCGATTTATGCGACTGGAGTGAAACGATATGAAGCGTAGCTACGTCGGCGTTATTTTATTATGTATAGTCTTGTTTCTTAACATCGTTTGTACACAAAAGGCAGTGAATGCTTACTATTTTGAGCATTACCGAACAGTTATTGTTTATGCTGTGTTGAATGGTTTGTTATTCCCTGTTGCAGCTTGGATCTATCGACGGGAGCGTGATGTGAAATGAATATCAAAAAAGTACAATTGCCTCTTCAAACCGTCAGTCTTGTACTAGGTTTCATGGTATGGGTAATCTTATCTTCGTTAATGCCATTTATTAAAGAGACGATTAAATTAACCCCCTCGCAGCTCACCTGGGTAACCGCTATTCCTATATTGTTCGGCTCCGTGATGCGGGTGCCTGTGGGGTATTGGACGAATCGATACGGGGCAAGAAAGCTGTTCGCGATCAGCTTTATACTATTGCTTGCGCCTGTTTACTGGGTCAGCCAAGCGAATTCCTTTGGGGATCTCATTATTGGAGGGTTCTTCTTGGGGATTGGTGGAGCTGTATTCTCGGTAGGTGTGACCTCCTTGCCTAAATATTATCCCAAAGAACGTCATGGCTTCGTTAACGGGATTTATGGGATCGGTAATCTTGGAACGGCGCTTTCCACCTTTGGAGCACCTGTCGTAGCTAATCAAATAGGATGGTCCAAAACCGTAATGCTCTACAGTATTTTGCTAATTACTATGGCTGTATTGAATTTTTTTGCCGGAGATCGCAAAGAGCCTCCAGTACAAACATCCCTTGTCGAGCAAATTAAAGGAGTTTCCGGGAATCCCAAGCTATGGCTCTTGTGCTTATTCTACTTTCTTACTTTCGGATCCTTTGTTGCTTTCACGGTCTATTTACCGAATTTTATGGTCAGCAGCTTTCATCTGTCCAAAGTAGATGCAGGGATGCGTACGGGCGGATTTATCGTGCTGGCAACAGCAATGAGACCTATCGGGGGCTACCTAGGGGATAAATTTAACCCATTCAAAATTCTTATGTTTGTTTTTGCAGGCTTGACGGTTTCTGGTATCCTACTCTCTTTTGCTCCATCGATGACTTGGTACACAGTAGGCTGCTTGACCATTGCCCTGTGTGCCGGAACAGGTAATGGTACCATATTTAAATTGGTTCCTATGTATTTCACCAAGCAAGCTGGTATTGCGAATGGTATCATTTCAGCTATGGGCGGTTTGGGTGGATTTTTCCCGCCGCTGCTGCTTACCTTCCTATTCAAGCTGACAGGTCATTATGCTATTGGATTCATGGCCTTATCACAGGTGGCTTTGGCCAGCTTGATTCTCATTGTTTGGATGTTTTATCAGGAGAAATTAGGTCTGTCATCTAAGATTATTGAGAATACGGTTGAAGGCATCATGGTGACTGATATAAATGGAAAGATCCGTTCCGTTAATGCTGCCTTCACAGAGCTGACAGGTTATGAATCTAAAGAAGTTATGGGTATGACGCCTAGTGTATTGAAATCAGGGAAACAGGATCGTGCTTTTTACGATACCATGTGGGATAACATTCGCGGTCAGGGCTTCTGGCAAGGTGAAATTTGGAATCGTAAAAAGAATGGTGATATTTATCTGGAATGGCTCACGATAAGCGCAGTTAAGAATGAGGCCGGGGATGTCGTCTATTATTCGGGAATGTTTAGCGATATTACCAAACAAAGAGGCTTTATGTAGGAGGGAAGATGGACAATGCCGAGTGAGTTTGCTTTGGATTTATGCTTTATTCGTGAACATGCGAAGTCTCCCTTCTCTACGATCATCGAGCAGCAATTAAATGAGCTTTTCGCAGGTAAGGGAACCTGGTATATTGATCTACGCGAACAAGAGGGGCTCGATATCGCAGTTGCCGAAGTCAAAGGTTTAGCGATTTGGGAAAGTGAAGAGGAAGTTCTGAGTTATATAGAAGAGTACACAGCGTGCAGTCTGACTTCTGAACATGATTGCTGGAATCATCTCCAAGGGTATCAGGTGAAGGTATCGCCCAAAGCAGATGCAGGTTGCTGCCGCTTAAAGAAGGAGGCACATGTATGAAGTGGGAAGAAAAATTATCACGGTGGCTTGGTACTCAAATTGAAGTGCACATTGAGGATCAGGCAGGACTCGACCCTGTAGCACCTCCCCAAAAAATGAAACTTGAGAAGATACGCATTTCCGAAGACCAAGATTATGTTCAAATGTATATGAACGAACATCAGTTTCTGGCCGTACCCTTAAGGGGAGAAGAACTTACGAGCTTAGTAAGTACGGAGAATGGCGCGGTACTTAGATCAGCTGACCTTTCGGCGGAATTGGTGTATAAAGTCCATTTCGGTTCATAGAACTTAATCAAAATGAAATAAATACAAAAGAACCATTTTCAGCCCTTCCATTCAGGCTTTAAATGGTTTTTTTGGTTGTCAAGGGGGGAAACTAAAGTTATCAGGGGAATATAGAACAAAGGGGGTGGATGCAATGGATTGTGATCAAAGTGAATCACAATGCGGAATCGATTCCGCAACGCTCAAGGGTATTTTAGAGAAATCGCTTGAGGTTGAGACAGAGTTACTCCGGACATACACCATAACTTCAGAACGGCTGCACGGTAATGAACAACTGAAAGACAGACTGCAGAATTTTGCTGAAGGGAACGCAAAAAGGTCTCGGCAATTAATCGAGGAATTAGAACAGATGAAATCGTAAAATAAACAAACATGCAAAGAAAGGACTCCACATCACTAGAATGTGGAGTCCTTTCTACATACGGCATATTTCCAGCGGGCAGTCTTCGCAGTGGCAGATATCGCGGAGGAACGTCACATTCTTAATGATAATGTGCCCATTATGAAACTCGACAACATCTTCCTTCTTCATATCGCTTAACATGCGATTGACGCTTTCACGCGTAGACCCAATCATATCGGCCATTTCGGAATTGTTGATCTTATAGTTTATCTGGATATGTTCACCTTTGGGTACGCCATAGGAATTACTTAATCTTATTAATAAAGAACAGAGCGCACCTGGCTTGCCATACATCATTAAATCGCGAAATTTCGTTTCTGTCATACGGTGCATGAGCCCCATCCATTTCATAAATTCAATGGCAAGGTCGCCATGCTGCCATAGCAGGACCTCGAGGTCTTTGCGCTGAATCACACCAATTTGACAATCTTCAGTTACTTCTGCACTGAAGCTCTGCAAAGAGTTCTGAAAGGGATCCATCTGTCCGAATAAATCACCCGTCTGATGCAAATATAGAATGAAGCTTTTACCCGTTTCAGACAACTTGGTGATGCGAACTCCACCTTGGATTACGTAATACAATTTGTCTGCTGTGTCGCCTTCCCGGAACAAAAAATCGCCCTTAGCAGCACACTTCACATACATAATGCTTTGCAGTCTTTCAAAATTTTCTTCAGAGAAAAAATTCATAATTCCTTTATGAGCTTTCGATTTCGCTTGATTGCAGGTTCTCATTTCTTCTTTTACTAAATCGTTCATGGCCATGGGGACCAACTCCTCAACGTTTCTTCGTTATCTTCATCATAACCGCTTCTCTTGGTTTTGATTATCGGGAGTTCTACTGATCTTTGAAGGTGAAACTCCCTATCTTATTGTGAGAAAAATCATAGTTTAATCCCTTACTTCTCTGACCATACGCTAAGGGCAAAATGGCGAAAAGATTACTTAAATTCCTGATGAGGAAATCAGGGTTTTCCCTGACTTACAAGGAGAGTAGAAAAGTCTACAATGATAAGTAAGGAGAATAAGCAAGGAGATTCTGTACGGTTGCGTCGAAACGGAGGTGGCCAGTATGGCGATTGGCGATGCAAAGATGTTAATAGAACTGGAGCTTTTGCGAAGCTTGACGTCAAGTGATTTCATTGCGTTGGCGCCTCTTCAAGATCATTCGGGGCGCGTCAGCTGGAAATATGTATTGGGAAACAGTAATAATCGGTATCAACAAATGGTGATAAAAATAGGTGTAGGATTAGCAGGTTCCGCTCTGCGTCTAGGCAGATGGGTAAAGCTCGATGATACACATCCAAAATTTAGTCAAGAAAGACTTCAAAGCCCTCTCATGCTTGCGGAGCAATTGCAGACGGCAGCTGTATTTCCACTCATGTCTAATTCTAGCTCTCAGATAACGGGGTTGCTCTTCATCGGTAAACGAGAACAAACCAGATTTGAACACTACGAATTGCTTGCGGTCCACGATAAAATTGACACATTTGCTTCGTATCTGGAGGAAAATAAAGGAGAAACCGCGAAATGAGTTCCCTTACTGGAATTCATTTTTTTTGTTAAGATAAGAATAGAATAAGATGGATCGGTATCATTAGCCGGTTACGAGGGGGATGGGTATGCTGAAAGTTCTGGTAGTGGATGATCACGCCGTAGTTAGGTCGGGATTAATGATGCTTCTCCATGGCAAGCACAATATAGAAGTAATCGGGGAAGCAGCGGATGGTGAAGAGGGGATCCAAGCAGCCCAATTGCTGAAACCGGATGTGGTCTTGATGGACCTTAATATGCCTTCTGGCATGGATGGGCTTACCGCGACAACGGAACTGAGACGTTTAATGCCTGACTTAGCCATTTTGATATTAACTATGCATGACGATGACGAATACTTATTCAGAGCTATTCACGTTGGCGCTTCAGGATATATATTAAAGAGTGCGCCGCACGAGGAGCTGTTGACGGCTATCCGCTCCGTTGCCGCGGGGAATGCCTATCTATATCCAACGGCGACGAAGAGGCTCATGAATGAATATATAGAACGGTTGAAGCAAGGCGAAAATACGGACACATTTGCATCACTTTCAGAGCGTGAAAAGGAAGTTCTAGCTCTAATTGCCAAAGGATTCTCGAATAAAGAAATCGCGGAACAATTGATCATCAGCGTGAAAACAGTGGAGTCACATAAAAGTAATGTGATGGAGAAACTAGGTCTCAAGACGAGACCGGAATTAGTGAAATATGCGGTGAAGAAAGGGCTGTTGAACTTTGAGTGAAGATTCGAATCGAGAGTTCCCGGAAGTCATTGGCGAAAATGTAACCGAGTTATTAAGTCGACTTGATGATCATATCTCGGACTCGTTGTTTCAGCAGGATTTGAGACAGTCACTTAAGCAATTATCCAATGTTAAATTTGCTCTCGACGAATCATCGATTGTAGCCGTTACAGACCATAAAGGAAAGATTCTATATGTGAATGATAAATTTTGTGAAATCTCCAAGTATCCACGAACTGAACTAATAGGTCGAGATCATCGGATTATTAATTCCGGATATCATGAGAAGGAATTCATGTCAGATTTGTGGCAAACGATTTCATCGGGGCAAGTATGGCGTGGCGAGATCAAAAACAAAGGCAAAGACGGCAGTTTCTATTGGGTAGATACAACCATCGTTCCATTTGTGGATGAACAGGGGCAATCCTATCAATATCTTGCCATTCGAAATGAAGTTACGGAGCTAAAGCGGGTGCAAGAAGAACTCCAGCTGATGATGTCGCAGGTTATGCAAATCCAAGAAGAAGAACGTAGGAAGTTTTCCCGTGAGCTGCATGATGGTATTGGTCAAAGTCTCTTTTCCTTATTGATCCAGATGGATCGGTTGATTGGGGAAGGGGAGTCGGAGAATTCGGAAATAACGCTTCTTAGGCAAAATGTCTCTGGAATTATCGAAGAAGTACGAAGTTTGGCTTGGCAGATCCGACCTTCCGTATTAGATGATCTGGGCGTAGTGCCAGCGATTCGTACGTATATTGAAAATTTCACCAATCATTACGGTATGCGGGTAAAGCTGGATAGTAATTTGCGCAGACGACTTGGAGCACTTGAGGAAACTACCGTATATCGTGTGATACAAGAAGCTCTTACCAATATTGCCAAGTATGCGGATGTATCAGAAGCCAGTGTTGTTGTTCATGAGATTGACTCTTATGTCGAGGTTCGAATAGCGGACAGTGGAAAAGGTTTTGCTAGAAATAGCATTGCTAAAGGAGTAGGCCTTTTTAGTATGGAAGAGCGAGCTAAAAGTATTGGCGGCAAAGTAACGATTGACTCCGTAGTCGGAGAAGGAACCATAGTGACTTTGATGGTTCCTATGAAATGATCGTTCGAGTGGCTCTGTTTGTAAAAGGATATGACTCCTTGTGTTTGATGGGTCATGTCCTCTTTAGATTATATTTATTTTGTGATTTAATTCACATACTTTTCCTTGTGGATGCTCTAAACTGAAGTAAATGGCCATGGAGGAGGAAGTCAACATGGGATTTATGAAGCCGGAGCAGATATGGGAACAAACGGTGGAAGCAGGAACTAAAAAGGTAAACTTTGGGTTTAGAAAGCAACTCGTTCTCGGTTTTTTAGGCGGCGTTTATATTGCCTTGGGCTTTTTGCTGTATATTAGGGTCAGCGCGGTATTTCCGGCTCCATGGAGTGACGTTGGCAGCATATTCGGGGCTGCTGTGTTTCCGTTGGGTCTGATAGTAACGATCATTGCAGGCGGCGAACTTCTTACTGGGAATATGATGGCGGTTCCTGCAGCGCTCTTTTCCGGAAAGATCAAATTTCACCAGCTAGTCAATAATTGGGCTGTCATTACAGTTGGAAACTTCCTAGGAGCTGTATTCATTGCCTATGTGTTCGGGCATCTAGTTGGTTTAACAGAACATGGCGTTTATTTAACTAAACTTGTAAAGCTTGTCCACGCTAAAACAGCGGAACCCTTCTCAGCAGCGCTTTTGTCGGGTATTGGCTGTAACTGGTTAGTTGGGCTTGCCGTTTGGTTAGCCTATGGGACAGATGATGATACAGGTAAAATAATAGGTGTATGGTTTCCTACAATGGCTTTTGTAGCGATCGGATTTCAACACGTCGTTGCTAATATGTTTGTCATTCCCGCGGCCATTTTCGCAAATCAGGCAACTTGGATGGATTTTTCGAAAAATTTGGTACCGGTGTACATGGGGAATTTAATTGGCGGTGCTTTATTTGTCGCGGGAATATATGCGGTGGTTTATCGTCGTTCTAATTAGAGGGTGAAATTTTGCAAGTGTGATTTGGATAACATCTTTAGTTAAAGGTATCGTGTAAACTAGGGCGAATAATATTACTAACTGAATTGAAAGGGCGGCGATTACAGTCATGGAGCTGTATGATTATATTGGTGGAGAAACGACAATACGAAATATTGTGGACGCGTTTTATCCAAAAGTTCTGGCACATCCTTTGCTTGCACCTATATTTCCAGAGGATTTGGAACCATTGATTGAAAAGCAGTTTCAGTTTTTAACTCAATTTTTTGGCGGGCCTTCTTTATATACAGACGAACATGGTAATCCAATGATGAGGGCCAGACATGCGCCTTTTCCGATTACTAGGGATCGGGCAGATGCTTGGCTTGCGTGCATGCAAAGAACACTTGAGGAAGTTGTTCCTTCAAATGAAGTGCGTTCAATTATTTTAGACCGTTTGAAAGGTCCGGCATACTTTTTTGTAAATAAAGAAGAATAGAGTGTGTTTCAACACGCAGACTTGGCACAAAATGCTGACTCTGTTTTTTTACATTTTTAACGGAATTCAGCGAGAATTCCCCCATCCTCTACAGGTGGCGGGATGAATCGCTGTCTTCTTTGTTCTGTTGTATTTTTTATTAAACGTGATATCCATCACAATCTGGAGCTCCACATTCTCGTATACTTAAGCTGTGATTGAGAACGAGTATTTAGGAGGATGGTTAATCATAGATCAATTCACAACAAGCAAGGGCCTGAAACACTTCGAGTGAAAATCGGGAAGCAAGGCTAAAGGGGGATTTCATAGATGGCAGAAGTGGAAGTTCTTAACCCTACCACTCTTCGCATAACCGCAACGGCCAATGCGATCGGTACGACCAGGGAGACGGTTAACCGTCTGCTTAATCAGCTTCGCAAGGAGGGTATCGTAGAAACAGATCATTCGGGGTTTGTGATTCATGATATCGAGGTGCTCTGGCATTGGAGAGAGAACTAATGCTCTTCCATATTCATATTGATACTTCTCTAATTGGAAACGATTGGGTGTTTCTAATTCGTGGTGGTCGAGCTCATATAGGGGCCGTAGTCATCGCATATGCCCATGGGGATAAGATCCATTGTAAGTCATTATCCGTACCTGGACATCGAGAAGAACAGTTAGCGACGGAAATGGCCATATATGCAGCGCATGAGCTTAAGCAAACGGTAACCGTGATAATGGGCATACACGTTGATCATGCAACGAAGCAAGATATTCAGGAGATCATCGCGTCTGTTCATCATGCAATGACGCAGGAAATTATACGGATTAAGGCTGGTTGAATTGGTTCCAAGACTCCTTTGCTTCTTTTTTGTTTGGCATTGGGGTCATTCGCAGAGTCCTTTGATAAAACATTCTTAACATGGTAAGAAGGTACTCCATTTCTAACTCCAGCGATTCGCTCAGTTGTTCCGCGGGCCAATGCATGTAACTTTCGATTTTACTAGTACTAATTGAAGTTTGTGTATAGTACTTCATATTTTGAACCTCCTATGTAGAGTTTTACACAAAGTGTATTCTTTTAAATTGCACGAGTCAGTGAGATTAATCACTAAAAAGGAAAATTGGTCAGTGACATATCTCACAGAGTACTAGTTAGAAAAGTAGTACATTAAAAGTAAATGATTGGGGCTGAGGATGAATGATCACTTGCGAACAATGTGGTAAGACAAATGGGTCTAGGAAGAAAGGAAACAGTTGGGTCTGTGTGGATTGCAAAATAGGGGATGTTAAAACTACCCTGATGAACCGAGGGGGCAAAGTTACGATTGTTAGAGAGAAAATAATAGGCTATGAAATTGAAAAAGGTGGAGTTAATAGAAAGTTCTGATAATCAAGGCCGTGGAGATAGATAGGGAAATTGTGACTTATGGTCATAAATAAAGTTTGAAGCAAATAGGTGTTCACTCTACTGAGTGAACACCTATTATTTTTTGGGGATGGAAGAAATTAGATGAATGAACAGGCAAGGAACGAGTGCTTTGAGTATGAAATCCTTCTTCGAAGAGATCAGGCTATAGCTAAACTCTCGGGTTTGATAGTTGACGGCATTCACGGAACGCAAAATGCTTACACCCAAGACATTGAGATTGGTTAAGCTTGGTTAATGCAAAGCTAACCGCGTCACCTGTTTTTTCGAAAAAGTGTTCCTGCCCAATGTATTCGTCTAATCCTGTTTTTTGAAGCATTTGGTGTGGTTGGTTTTGTAGTTCGGAAATGATTACGCTGCCACCGTGCTTGTTAAAGTGCTTGACGATACTTGATAAATTGGATTCCCCTGTTGTGTCCAGATAGGGAACATTGCCCATTTTCAATATTAACACTTTGGGTTTGTAATGGATTTCGTCCATAATGGATTTCTCAAACATATTGGCAACCCCAAAGAACAAAGCTCCTTCGACGGTGTAGATACTGATTTGAGGGCAATTATGCTGCTCATTAACCATATGTGCTGCTACTTTTTCATTTTTATTAGAAGGGTCGGGCAAGACCTTTGCAGTAACTAGAAGGCCGCTCATATGTTTCACGAAAATGATACCTGACAAGACTAATCCAACTTCAACGGCTGTTGTCAGATCTGTAAAAACAGTAAGAAGAAAGGTAATAAGCAAAACGAATGACTCCGCAGTTTTGGTTTTTAAAACGTGAGCGAACTCTTTACGTTCACTCATATTCCAAGCAACAACCATTAAAATGGGGGCCATACTCGCAAGCGGGATGTTCGAAGCATATGGAGCAAATAAGAACAAAACCAACAGGACGACAATACCGTGAATGACCCCAGAGAAGGGAGACTCTGCTCCGCTTTTAATATTTGTTGCGGTTCGTGCAATAGCCCCTGTTGCAGGAATACCTCCGAGCAACGGAGTTATCATATTAGCGATACCTTGACCAATCAATTCACGATTGCTGTTATGTCTGCTTCCTGACATTCCGTCAGCAACTACGGCTGAAAGTAAGGATTCAATGCCACCTAACATGGCTATTACAAAAGCGGGTTTTATTAAAGATTGAATGTGTTCAATAGAGAGTGCAGGAAAGTGTAGGCCAGGCAGGTTATTTGGAATTGAACCATAGGTAGAACCGATGGTTGCAACTTTGTCAGGATAGAATAGGGATGCTGCAACCGTAGAAATTAATATTCCCACTAATGAGCCAGGAATTCGAGGTAACAGCTTTGGTGTCAGAATGATAAGCACCAGACAAATCACAGCAGTTAAGACACTGTACCTATTGATTGTTGACATGTGAATGCCTAATTCCTTCATATTGGCAAGAAACTCTTGATGTTTCTCAAGATTATGCAATCCAAGGAAATTGGCAATTTGTCCTGTGAAGATGGTAACGGCAATTCCTGTGGTAAATCCTATTGTGACAGGACGTGGAATAAATTTAATTACACCACCTAATTTAAAAATTCCCATGAATAGCAGAATGACTCCTGCCATAAAACCTGCGATAAGCAAGTTTTCGTACCCATACTGCATCACAATTGCAAACAGAATGGGTATAAATGCTCCGGTTGGACCGCCAATTTGAAATTTTGAACCACCAAATAATGAGATTAGTATTCCAGCTACAAACGTAGTATACAACCCGTATTCAGGCTTTACGCCTGAAGCAATTGCAAACGCCATTCCTAATGGAATGGCGACAATACCAACGATCAAACCTGAAATTAAGTCTTTTTGAAATTTTTTTCCATTATAGCCTTGGAATCTGCCGCTAAAAGAGAATTTCATATTGAATCTCACCGACCTAAATATCTGATTATTTGAATATATATAAAATCATATATCTAAAATAATTTGGTGTCAATTTGATATTTTCTAGTTAAACAAAAAGAAGCAAATCGAGAATAACAACCCGATTCACTCCTTTTTGTGAATTACTGATTTTTTATATTTTCTAACATTGAAATAGCATTCACAAGATGATTGTCAAAAATCTGCTTGGTAACCGTAAGCAGGTCTTTAATTAATGGGTCTGTTAGAGAGTATACCACAGAGGTTCCGTCTTTAATCCCACGGACGACGTTTTTATTTCTTAATACGGCTAACTGTTGTGAAACGGCAGAACCTTCACTGCCCAATATCGTTTGTATCTCATTAACGTTTTTGTCGCCTTCGACTAAAACTTCAAGGATTCTTATGCGCAATGGGTGTGCTAACGCCTTGAAAAAATCGGCTTTAAAATGCTGTATTTCTTGATACATAGCGTTCTCCCCTACATATTAATATTCGAACATTTGAATATATAGAATATCATATCACAAGTTGGAAAGCATGGAAGCAAGTTTCAAAAGCCTTTGCGTTTTTAAATACTTTTCAGTTATAGTATAAGTTATAAATATTCAAAAAATCAAATATATTGTTATTTGAAACTATGAGGATAAGGGTTGGGTCTGAATGCTCGTTGGTGACGAATTGTATATAGCTACAAGAAGGTATCTAATCGAATATGGCATGCAGCATTTAAATGGAGTAGGGGCAGACCATATTTGTAAAGTGTGCATTCAAAATGGCGGTTCTTGTTGCCGCAGTTGTAGTCACTTAGTAGACGGTGTGGGCTGTCAGAATAGAAATACAAGCTGCACGTCTTGGTTATGCGGATACTTAAAATTATTATTTTACAAGGCAGGATTGATTAAAGATTGGGATACATTTTGGGATGAAGTTCCTGGTATTGAATTTCGAAAGGATTCTACCCCTCCACTAGTGAAAATGACAACGCATCTTGAAGTTCCTATGATGAGAGAACTGGGCGAAGCGCTTGCGAATGATCTTAAAATGAAGCTCGGCAGAGATAAGAATAATCTCGATTTCATTGTATTGGCTAGGGATTTAGATGATCTTATTGATGAGATTGAATTTGCTGATCATTCGGATATTGCTGCTCACTTAATAAAGAGGCTCAATTATTTAATCAAAGACTTTCATGAGTTTCATCAAGCCATAAAAAACATTGAATTACACAAATGGGGAGAGAAAACGGCTCAAGTGTAAGAGGAGGGATTCAATCTAATGACTACTTCTAGACAGATGGTTATTGAGCAGGGGCTTGATTACTTAAGAGATGTTGGCTCAGACCAACTATGTAACATTTGTATAGCTAATGGAGGATCATGCTGTAAAGGCTGCAGAAACTTATCATTCAAAAGTGGTTGTAGAATGCGCAATACAAGTTGTACGGCATGGTTATGTGGATTTCTCAGGTACTTTCTTTATGAAGTAGATCTTCTTGAAGAATGGCATTCATTTTGGAAACAAGTGCCTGGGCGGGATTATCGGGAAGACTATACACCAGATTATTTTGAATTTCAAAAAACGTTAAGAAAACAAGACCTTCGTTTTCTTAGCTACGAACTTGCAGAGGATTTAAAAATATGTTCTCGAAATAATCCTGAACAAGGTTACATTATTGATTTAAGAGAAAGAATCGATCATAATTTGGATCTTTTGTTTGACTGGGAAAATAAACCAGAAAAAAGGGCTCTTATTAAAAGTGACTTAGGCGCACTATCGAGCGAGTTTTACCGATTTCACAAAGCTCTTGAAACTTACCGCCAGATAAAAGTTTGAAAAGAGAAAGTTTATGTAAATGGCTTCGCCTTTTTAAAAGGCGAAGCCATTAGCTTTCCAATGCATAACTTGGAGAAAAAAATGGATACTATGGTTAAAGGTGATATGTATGGATTTACCGGGTTCCGTTGATCTTTTCGAAGAAACATTGAAAAGTCTGCTCCATAATTGCTCGGATCTTATCGTCAAACATGCTAATGATGACCTTAATCTCATTTATTTCTGTAATTTAGTTGACGCTAATCTCGTTAACAATCAACTGCTCAGCTCCCTACAGCAAACTCGGCTAGAACCATTCTCGATGGAGGGACTTGCTCAATTAATCCCTATTGGCCAGACGGACCTTACTTGTGAAATGGAGCAAGTCATTATCCTGCTGCTGCGCGGTTGGACAGTGGTTTATAAAGTTGGACAAACAGACGCCATACTGGCCAATACCTCTAAGCAACCAAAACGATCTCCATCTATAGCCGAAATCGAAACGAATGTGATCGGTCCTCAGATCGGATTCACCGAATCATTGGAAACGAATCTGGGTATCGTTCGCAGCTATATTGCGCATGAGGATCTATGTAATGAATCATTTGAAATTGGTGAAATAACGAGAACTCAGGTGCAATTGCTTTACTTGAAAGATGTCGCAGAAGAACAGACCGTTAATACGCTGCGTCAACGTATATCGGAACTAGAAATAGACGGTGTCATCGCGAGCACTCTGCTGGTGCAGCTTATTGAAGATAATTCGATGTCCATTTTTCCTCAAATGATCTTAACCGAACGACCCGATCGTGTCAGCTTTAGCTTATTGGAGGGCAAAGTCGTTCTGCTTGTCAATGGCAGCAATTTTGCAATTGTAGGACCGAGTACATTCCTTGATTTTTTCAAATCACCGGAAGATCATTACCTGCATTGGAATATTGCCATGTTCATAAGAGGATTGAGGTTCTTGGCTATCTTCATTTCCATCTTGCTAACCCCAGCTTATGTGGCTGCTTTAACGTTTCATTATGAGATGATTCCTCCTAGTCTGCTCGTTCCTCTAGCCCAGTCGCGATCCAAAGTACCGTTTCCTCCTTTGTTTGAATCGTTATTTCTGGAGGTAACAATTGAGCTTCTACGGGAAGCAGGGGCTAGACTTCCGACTAAGGTTGGACAAACGATGGGCATTGTGGGTGGTATTGTTATCGGACAAGCGGCGGTTCAAGCCGGATTTACGAGCAACATCTTAATTATGATTGTCGCCTTAGCAGCTCTGTCTTCGTTTACCACACCCATATACTTAATGGGTATTAGCATTCGATTCGTTCGTTTTCCGATGATTATTGCTGCGGGCATTTGGGGTGGGATCGGCATTGTGTTCACGATTTGTTTATTACTTATGCATCTGTTACGTCAAACGAGCCTTGGACATCCGTATATGCATCCGATCTATCCTCCAAGGTGGAGGGACATGATAGATACGGTAATTCGACTTCCTTTTCCAATTCTCGCCGCTCGTTCTACCTTTACACGCACGCCGAATAAGCAAAGATTCAATAAGAATCAAGCGAAGCAGAAAAAAGATATCGACGAGTAGACAGGTGATGGGAAAAAGTGGAGATTTCGGATAAACCGAGGCAAGGTTTACTGTTTCAAGCGTTCCTACTTGTTTTTGTAATTAGCAAAGCCCAATTGGGGGTGGGCGTGCTCGGATTCCAGCGAGTCATTTTTAAATTTGCGGGTCATGATGCTTGGATTTCGGTGATTGTGTCCGGTTTAGCTGCACATCTTTCCATTTGGGTGATGATTCGCACGCTAGCGCATTATGATTCTGCAGACTTGTTCGGTATTCATTATGCATTATTCGGAAAATGGGTAGGGCGGATTCTTAGCCTCCTGTTTATGACGTATTTCGCATTCTACGTCTTGACGATCTCCCGCACGTATATTGAAGCTGTTCAGTCGTGGATATTTCCTGATATCCCAACATGGCTCCTCATGCTGCTTCTCATTACGCTAATTGCTTATGGTTTGACAGGCGGAATTCGAGTGATTATTGGTATATGCCTGTTTGGTTTTGGATGTTGGGTCGTAACGACACTATTTTTTTACGCGGCGATAAGGCATGCCCAGTGGAGTTTCTTGCTTCCTATCATGGAAGCCTCGCCTTCCCAGGTGTTACAAGGAGCGGGTAAAATGCCGCTGACGCTTGCTGGATTCGAGGTCATTTTCTTTCTGTATCCGTTCATTAGAGATCAACAAAACGCTAATCGTTATGCTCAAATAGGTGTTCTTCTTAGCAACCTGTTTTATTTGTTCGTCATGGTCATTTCTATCGTTTATTATAGTCAAAATCAGATGCCAAAAACGATTTGGGCTACGTTTAGTTTTTTGAAAATTATCCGATTTCCGTTCCTGGAACGATTCGAATACATTGCGATTCCGCTCTGGATGCTTATCCTAGTATGCAACTTATTGTTATTTACATGGGTCATCCTACGTGGAATGAAGCGTGTTTTTCAGCAAAATCAAAAGCGGACGTTAGCCGTATTCTGTGTCATTCTTTTCGCATGCTCCTTTCTGTTCCAAAAACACGGACAAATCTATAAGATGAACTCTATCTTGAACTCCATGTCGACCTATATGGTCTTTCTTTATCCACCCCTTCTCTTTCTGTTGGTGAAATCCGTACATGCTTTTAAAAAAAGAAACGTTCAACGTTAGGATTACTCTCAGGGAGTGAAATACGTGAGAAGATCGCTTCGCCTCTCGTTATTGTTGAGCACAGTCGTTCTGTTCTCGGGATGTGTCAAACCATACATTTTAGAGAATTTGGCACTCGGCATTATTGTCGGTTTTGACTCTCTGGAAAAAGAACGCATACTCACAACTACGGTTTTGCATAAAATCGATCCGAGTGCCAGAGAAAAGACGCAGGTTGTAGCCAGTACGGCATATACCGGTAAAGGTACGCGCATTTCTTCGAATCGAGAGCTTAGTAAATATTTGGTTGGCGGACAGGTGCGGGTCGTCATGTACGGCAAAAAGCTTGCCTCCAAAGGGATCATCGATCTGGCAGATACCTTATCCCGTGACCCAACACTCGGCGATATGATCTATCTTTGCGTAAGCGATGACGAAGCTTCACATATTTTAACGCATCGCTATCGGGAAATATCGAATATTGGCATGTATCTCTTTGAGAATTTGAGACAAAATTCGGAGAGAGAGGAGCTTCCTTCCCCCACACTCCAAGATTTTCTTCGGGATTATTACAGTGAAGGCAAAGATCCAGTCGTTCCTTTGCTGAAACGAAAGGGCAACGAAATTTATATCAAAGGACTGGCTTTATTTCATGATGACCTCATGGTTCACGAAGCTTCGCCGCGGCAAGGATTTCTGCTGAAAGTAATGCTCAATCAGAAGAGGATGGGTTTCTTCGAACTTATAGCAGATGCTGAACCTTTGGCGAAGTACATGAAGCATCCAGATAAAGAGGTTAAAATTGTGTTTACCACTGTGAAAAGCAGCAGTAAAATTAAGCTTCTTGACTCGAAAGTACCCGAATTTATGTTATCGGTGTCCTTGCACGGGGATCTTCAAGAAATTTCGGCTCCTTATTCCTTT
Organism: Paenibacillus sp. Soil787; assembly: GCF_001429545.1. Classification (GTDB taxonomy): domain Bacteria; phylum Bacillota; class Bacilli; order Paenibacillales; family NBRC-103111; genus Paenibacillus_E. The sequence goes on along the minus strand of NZ_LMSP01000001.1, from coordinate 1,032,361 downwards.
GATAAACCCGGGTCTGTACCAGCATTAGAGAAAGGAATTGAAAAAAAACTGAAAAAGGAAATAGAAACATTCATCGCGAGTTTGCAATCGAATGAATCTGATGCTGTCGGGTTCGGTGAGGTTTATCGGAGCCATATAAGAGACTCAAAGCTAACCAAAGCAAAGTGGCACCCTATGTTCAGAGAAGCAAAAATCAATGTTCGCGTAAATTTCACATTGAGACATACCGGTGCGATTGAGTGAAAATGAAGGCTCAGAAAAGCAAAAGCTGCCATTGGCTTAGTCCAAGGCAGCTTTATTGCTTTGTCAGTCAGTCGACCAGTGTTTCCCCGTGTTTCAGCAGTTTAAGACGACTTGAGTCGAGCTCCCTCCGCTGCCAATCGGCCAACAACCGATCAAGTGCTTCCTGCGGTGTATCATCGGCTAGCCGGAACGCCCCATAATGCATCGGGATGAACGTCGCGGCTTCAACATCAAGAAACGCCTGAATCGCCTCCTCCGGCGTAACGTGCTGCATCCCCATAAACCACTCCGGCTCGTAAGCGCCGATTGGCATGAGTGCATAGCGGATACCTGGAAACCTCGCTCCGATGTCGCGGAAGCCTTGGAAGTATCCGCTGTCTCCGGCAAAATAAATCGCATCGTTGTTCCCTGCGCCATCCATTGAATTCTCTGATGATCGATTGATCACCCAGCCGCCCCAAAGCGAACTGTTTGTATCCGTCAGCGTACGCCGAGTCCAATGCTGCGCTGGAACGAAATGGAACTCCAGCGGCCCGACCGTCGTCTTCCCCCACCAAGGCAGCTCGTGGACCGTACTCAGCCCAAGCCGCCGCATCATCAAGCCAAGTCCTTCAGGAACTAGTGCGACAGGCGAGCCTTTCAGCTTGCGCAATGATCCGACGTGCAGGTGATCATAATGCGAATGAGACAGCAAGACGATATCAACCGGCGGTATTTCATCGAGTGTAAGCCCTGGTGCCTCCAGTCTTCGGGCAAAGCCCATCCGGTTCGCCCATACCGGATCTGTAACGATCGTCAAGCCAGCCATCTGCAGCAGGAAAGTCGAATGTCCTATCCATGTGATCGTTGTTTCGCTGCTGTTATGAATAAGCAGCTCTTGCTGCTTATTCTCCGCTTGGCCGATGCGTAAGGTGAGATCCTTGACTTTCCCTTTACGTTCTTGCTGCCATCGGCGAATTTCTTTCCATGTTTTCACCTTCGCAGCTGGATCTGCATTGCTATAACGCTTGCGTGCCATAGACCGCTACTCCCCTCACAAAACCACCATAAGTACTCTTCATACACATAAAGATGTAGAATCTTTAAGCTTTTGTCAATGGAGATAGTTCAAATGATGAGGTTACTGGATCAATGAATCCTTATTCGCGATTGAATGATGTTGCAGAAAGTTTTCTGAGGAAGTAGTAGGAAAGCAGAACAAACAATAAGACGACGACAGACTTAATACTTCCCATCGGATTTCCGACCGCATTTTCTGACCAAAAGGCAGATATACAATCAATCGTAAAACCGGCATATGCCCATTCTTTTAGCTTGTTAAATCTTGGAACAAGAAGAACAATGATACCTATGAGTTTGGCTACTCCAAGAATAGTTAGAAAGTAGGCTGGATAGCCCAACAGCTGAGTCGATTCTGCTAATGTTTTCGGGGTTCGCAATAGTTCATTGACGGCACTGAGTAAGAATCCAATTAGTGTACAAATCGTAATTACCCAATACGTAATTTTAATTTTCTTCATTTTAATAACTCCTTGTATCCTATTTTTTTTGTCTTTCTTACACTTTGATTTTATCAAGAACAAGACGTGAGCAAATCAATGAAAAGTCATGTCTTCACAAAGAAAAAGGCAGAACGTTTGATCGCTAAAGTATGATTAAACTCATACTCTATGTCAAAAGTCATGCCTTTTTCATTATATTTGATGACGAACAGAGAATACGGCTGCTTGTGTTCGGTCGCGCAATCCTAGCTTAGCTATGAGATTCGAAACGTGATTTTTCACTGTACCTTCCGTGATATTAAGCAAGCCTGCGATCTCTTTATTATTTAAACCTTGACCTAATAAAGTTAGGACCTCTTTCTCTCGTTCGGTCAGAAGATTGAGGCCGCTAGGCTCATTAATATGTAAAGGATGAGCGTTATCCGGATGCCATTCCGACATTTTTTTTAACTCTTTAAGCAGCGTTGCTGTGATATCTGGTTGAAGGACGCTCCCGCCATTGTATACCGTTTGAATCGCACTTACGATTGCCTCAGAGGGCATATCTTTCAACAAATAGCCATGGACGCCTTTTTCCAAAACCCTTAAAATTAACTCCGCGTCATCGAAAGTGGTCAGAATCAGTACCTTGATCTCCGGTAAAGCCCTAAGAATCAATTCCGTTCCTTCCACGCCATCCATGCCAGGCATTCGGATATCCATCAATACCACATCGGGTCGCAATTCAAGCGCCTTCGTATAGGCATCTCTCCCATCCACCGCTGTTCCAATGACTTCCATGCCCTGTTCCAGCCCGATGATGGTCGCAAGTCCCTCCCTCATGAGCCTCTGATCGTCTACGATGAGGATTTTCAATGATATACACGCTCCATTTCCGTTACTGGATAAGGGAATTGCACTTCAACAGAAAAACCTTCTTGCTGATCCATGCCAAAATGCACCTTTCCTTTTAACTCTCTGACTCTTTCTTGCAAATTGATTAAACCAAACCCCGGCTTCAGTTCGGCAGGAACCTCTCCGTCATTACGTATGCATAGAGAAAAATCGGTCTCCGAATAGGTTAACAAGATTTTCGCATTTTTCGCATGACCGTGTTTATGAGCATTCGTCAGTGACTCCTGCACAATTCGATAGGCCGTTAATTGGAGATCACCTCGTAGTGCGACTGGTATCCCTTTTACTTCAAAAGTTGTTTGAACCTCGGCAAATTTGGTAAACTCCTCAGCAAGCTTCCCAAGGCTATCATTTAAGGAAGTTGACGTAACTGGCTCATCTCGAATAGCCCTTACCGAAAGCCGGACCTCTTGCAAAGATGATCTTATTAAATCTTCACATGCTAGATAGGTTTGTTCACTGCGTAAAGGATCCAGACTGCTTAGCTTGCGGGCTGCTTGCATTTGAACCAATAATGCCGTCAGTTTATGACCTACCGTATCATGAATTTCTCGGGCAATTCGCACTCTTTCCCTGGTCGCTGCCCACTCCTCCGCTTTGAGAGCATAGTCCTGAAGCCGCTCATGGGATTGCACCAATTGTGCATACAACTGCATCGTATCCCGACGTGCGCGTTGATAAAAATTGATTAGAGAGCTCACAATACCTGCGAAAACAATGTATGAACAGGTAATAAAATAGCCAATTTCATCAATTCGTTTAGTTAAATACCATTCAATACTGCCCATCGTAATGATATAGACGACCAACAGAAGCAAGCATGTAATAATTAGCATCCGGGTGTTCTTTAAAAACATTAAAATCGCTAAGGCTGTAATTCCAATAAATAAATGGTTCGGGAAATTTCCGCCAATATAGACATAACCATAAGAGGCGGATACCAAGAAATCTAAGATGAGAATGTGAAATAGCCAATTGTGTTTTTTTTGCATCTTCAAATAAAATAAATGAACCAGAAGAAAAACCGCCAATGAAAAGACAACAAAACTTAGGCCCCAAAAAATCGTAATTGAATTCTGAAAATAAAAAACACCGGTTAAAGCCAAATCAAAAGCAAGCTTTATGCCGAAAAACAGCCTCCACGAAAGGCTCTTTTTTATGTTGTCCGTTTCTTGGATCATTTTCTTCTTCACCTCATTATAATCGGATATACAATGACCTCCATAGATTCATCCGTAACTCATTAGCTACAGATAATGGTACACAGATTCGGGGAATTGTGCAAAAGAAACATGGAAAAGGGAAAGTGTTTACTGAGTTTCACTGCAATAATAGGAGGAAGTTAAGTTGCTTATTAGATCTGGGAGGAAAAAGTTAATTGGATTGGTTCATTGACATGCGTATGCCGCCATGCTAAACTGTAACGAAATTGATTATAGATAATGAACTTCAGCATATCGTTTAGCAACCATGGGATAGACAATCTTGAGCAGGGAGGATCATTCGTATGTCAACCGTTTTACCGCAAGATGAGCAACCATCTGTAACAGAGGCACCCGGTATTATCCGAGAACGGACGGTCTCCTGGTTACTCTGCATGACTATTATTCTAGTCGTTATGAACACGATGATGTTCAATTTGGCATTGCCCAAAATCGCTGTCCAATTCGCGCTCAACCCTTCGACCGCATCATGGATCGTGACGGGCTACTCCATCGTCTTTGCCATATCATCGATTACTTTCAGCCGATTGTCCGATTTCGTGCCCATTCGAAGGCTCTTTACGGCGGCGCTGCTGGCATTGGGCGGGGCATCCGTGATTGGCATGTTCAGCGACGGATTTGGGCTGCTGCTTATTACGAGGCTTATTCAAGCTGCTGGTGCTGGTGCTATTCCTTCGCTCGCAATCGTGCTTGTCACTCGTTACATTCCTGTGTCTCGCAGAGGGATGGCCATGTCGTTCATTTTGTCAGCCGCCTCACTTGGCCTCGGGCTTGGTCCTGTCGTCGGCGGATCGATCGTTCAGTATCTGGGGTGGCATTTCCTATTTGTGATCACCGGCCTAACCCTGCTGCTGATCCCGGTTTTCCTGCTCATACTTCCCCGGGAAAAGGCGGAGCGCGGCTCGTTTGATTTCATTGGCGCCGTCCTGATCGGGATGGGGACGACAGGTTTGCTGCTCTTCCTCACATCTAAGAGCATGGTAGCACTCGTTGTTGGCGTGATTGCCTTGGCATTGTTCGCGGTGCGTATCCGCAAAGCGAGGAATCCATTCGTCCTGCCCGCGTTATTCGGCGACAGACAATATCTGGCGCTTGGTGCTATCGGCATTACCGCCTACATGATCAGCTTCGCCTTCTTGTTCCTCGCCCCGCAAATGCTGGCCAGAGTCTTCGGTTTAACGCCGGCCGTATCGGGTCTTGTGCTCTTTCCAGGTGCGCTTCTTGCCATGCTGGTATCCAACCGGGTGGGTCGCCTCATCGACCGATATGGTAACGGCGCGCTCCTCCGCTATACGCCTTGGCTGCTGCTGGTTTCGACCGTTTTACTGGCGCTGACTGCCGTCCATTCCTTTTATGGGCTTGCCGCCGTCTATGTACTGACGAGCATCAGCATCACTTCCATCTCCAGTGCGGTCTCCAACGAGCTTTCACGGCAGTTGACGAAGGAACGAATCGGCTCGGGTATGGGCTTATTCCAGCTGCTGCAATTTTTCAGCGGGGCTTTCGCCGTAGCTATCTCGGGGAGTGCACTCGTCTGGCAGAAGACACTGCCAACCGAGCGCGCGTTCGGTAATCTCATCTGGGGCATGGTCGGAATCGCTATATTGACCATCGTCTTCGCCTTTATTTATCGCGGCTATGCTAGAAAGCGAACAAGTGCCGTTGCTACTCTGGCTTAATATAGATTAACAAAGAGGATCCCGCGCGGATCCTTTTTGTGTTTTAACAAGGAGCTTCGAATTCAGAAAATGGTTATTAGGAGAAAAATCGGAGTATAGGTTATCCCCAATCTGGAAAAATTAAAGCGAATATGTAAATTTGGGGGGGCTTTTCAGGTGAGCAAGACAGACCATCAGTTATCTGTTTTCTCTTTAGGCGGTATCAACGAAATCGGTAAAAATATGTATGTGGTGCAATACGGCGATGATATCATTGTCATTGATTGCGGCTCAAAGTTTCCGGATGAAAGCTTGCTCGGTATTGACTTGATCGTTCCGGATATTGCCTATTTACTCGAAAATAGCGATAAAGTCCGCGCACTGATTATTACGCATGGACATGAAGATCATATCGGGGGCATTCCATATATACGAAGACAATTGAACATGCCGATTTATGCAACCAGGCTAACGCTTGGGCTAATTGAAGGTAAGCTGAGAGAGGCTGGACTGCTTGCAGATACGAAATTTATTGAAATTAACTCCGATTCGAGCATCGAGCTAGGACAAATCACGTCTACCTTTTTCAAAACAAACCATAGTATCCCTGATTGCTTGGGGGTTGTTTTTCATACACCTGAAGGAACGGTCGTACATACGGGAGATTTCAAATTTGATTTGACCCCTGTGGGCAATCAATATCCCGATATTCATAAGATGGCGGAGATTGGGAAGAACGGTATTCTACTTCTATTATCAGAAAGCACGAATGCTGAACGCCCTGGCTACACACCTTCGGAAAGTCTTGTAGGTAAGCATATTGAAGATGCCTTTCATAAAGCGAAGCAAAAAGTGTTCATAGCCACCTTTGCCTCCAATGTTCATAGGCTTCAGCAAGTCGTGGATGCTGCTCAGGCAACGAATCGGAAATTAGCTTTACTTGGCCGCAGTATGGTCAATGTGGTAAGAATTGCTTCCGAGCTTGGCTACCTAACGGTCCCCGAAGGGATGCTGGTGGAAGCGGGAGAAGTCAATCGGATGGCTTCCGATCAAATAGCGATCTTATGTACCGGTAGTCAGGGGGAACCGATGGCTGCTTTATCGCGCTTGTCCCGTTCCAATTATCGTCAGGTAGAAATCATGCGCGGAGATACCGTTATTCTATCCTCATCCCCGATTCCGGGAAATGAACGCAACGTATCGAAGACCGTTGATAATTTATTCAGCCTAGGGGCAGAAGTGATTTATGGTTCGAGCTCAGCTACAGGCATGCACGTATCCGGGCATGGGAGCCAAGAAGAGCTGAAGTTAATGCTCACGCTCATGAAGCCGAAGTATTTTATTCCGATTCATGGCGAATTTAGAATGCTTCATCAGCACCGTATTTTGGCGGAAGGCGTCGGCGTGGACCCGGCTAACATCTACATTTTAAATAATGGCGATGTCGTGGATGTTAAGAACGAAGTGGCAACTCAGAGCCGCAAAGTGTACGCGGGGAATACCCTTGTCGATGGATTAGGGGATGTTGGCAACATTGTTCTGCGTGACCGCAAACAACTGGCCGAAGATGGCATCTTGATCGTGGTCCTACTGCTTAGTAAGAGTGATGGTAAAATTTTGTCCGGTCCGGATATCATCTCCCGCGGGTTTGTCTATGTTCGAGAGTCGGAAGACCTGATGGATCAAGCCAATATTCTAGCAACAGAAACGATAAACAGGCTTCAAAAAGAAAACTTTAATCAGTGGAATGTGCTTAAAACGAATGTAAAAGAGGTTCTAGGCAGGCTCTTTTATGAAAAGACGGGCAGGAGACCCGTTATTCTTACGATACTTACGGAGATCTAGATAACAAGGAAGTGGCGCGCGCCGCCCGCTGGTATGGCCCCTCATAAGGATGATTTTCATCCTTATGGCGGGGTTGCTCGGCGGCGGCCGCGAGATAGTGTGTTTTTCATCGCTAACGCTATACCATCGCGCACCATGCGCGGGGTTGCTCGGCCGAAGGTCAGCTAGCACTACCCGCCAAGAGAACCGCCGCGAGAAACACGATCTGCAGCAGCGTTCGAGCGAGCAGCTTAGGCGTAGGTCTCCCGCCGATGGTTAATCGTTCCCGGGCTGCCTTTACATTGGCTGGGAACATGGCTATCAGCAGAATCGCCAAGCAGATGGAAGCCACGCGGGAGGTAGCGGGGAGGAGAATGCCGATGGCTCCGGCAATTTCCAGCCCACCAGTGGCGGTAATCAACCAACTCGGCCTTGGGAATGCGGCAGGAACCATCCGGATCAGATCTTGTCGGTTTTTACCCCAGTGAGCGGAAGCGGTAACCAGCAGCATGATGGCCACCGCTCCTTGAAGCGGAGTTTGCCAACTGTCGAAATAGGACCAGCCGAACAGACCTAGGAGCCTAAATAGCGTAAACGAAACAATAAGCACATAAAAAGGTATCATGAGTATCCCTCCATTAAAGTCTATTGGCTTGATTTGCCTTTTAACATATCTCTCATAAACAATGAATAATCTTGGGTATTAAAAGAAGTCCCAGTCAGTGGAATCGAGGAGCGCAAGCGAAAACCGAGTGAGAGCAGAACGAACATCTCCGCTGTTTTGTCCGTATCCACGGACTCCGGAATGACCCCATGTTCTTGGCCCGTCATTATCCACTGTTTGGATACGTGCACAGACCGCTCATAATACTGCTTGAGCACATCCGCTACCAGAGGCTGATCCTCTTTTCCAAGTAAATACATCAGTACCTTATTCGTTACCTCCTGACCATCTTCCAATTCCGATAAACTTGCTGTGATCTTCTGCATAGGATTATCAAATGTGGGGTGGTCTTGATCCACTTCGTTCATAAATCGATTGTTGCTCACTTCAAGCCGCTCTTGCAGTACCCAAGCGAAGATTTCGTCTTTACTCTTCACATAATGGAAGATAGCCCCCTTTGACAATCCTGATTTCTCCATAATGTCTTTCATTGTGATTGAGTGGCATCCTTTTTCCCGTATCAGCTCTTTAGTTGAATCCAGTAGCAGCGTCGTTGTTTGCTGCCTGCGTTCCTCTTGCTTCAAAGTCATCCCTCCGAGTACGTTTGTAACCTCATGTGTCGATTATCACTATATACACATTATATATACCGACCATCGGTTTGTAAATAGGCTTTAATTATTATTGGACTATATTAAATTAAGCGCATGCCGCCCAAATGGCGCATGCGCTTATTTATATGCCAATATCTAGACAGGCAGCAAAAGCACTTTGCCCGAAGTCATATTCGCCGTATACTGCTTGATGGCATCAACGGTTTGATTCATCGGGAAGTTTTGGCTAATCTCGGTTTGGATATGTGATCCGATTGATTTTTTCATCGAGCCCTGCAGGGCAAGAAGTTCAAAAATAGATTGCGTTTTCACCCAATCGGATGCCCAGAATCCTGCGATACGTTTCCGGCGGAAAACAAGATCATCGGCGTTGATCGTTGTCGTTTTTCCTCCCAGAAGGCCGTATTGGAAAATGGTAGCGCCATCAGGGAGCGCCGACAGTACGAGGCCCGTTAAGTCGCCTCCTACGGCATCAAAGCACACGGTAGCTCCTAGTTCATGGGACTTCATCTTTAAGTCCTTCTCGAAGGTATCTGAGCTGCTGTTAACGATATGTTGTCCGCCTATTTCTCTCAGCAGCAGTTCTTGTTCTTCCTTGCGAACAACACTGATCACAGGAATGCCATGCTCTAGGCCGAGTTTCACAAGAATTCTGCCAAGTGCACTTGCACCGGCAGTTTGAACGATGGCTTTGGATTTATGCTGCTTCGCTATCTTTACCATGGCCATGGCACTCGCCGGATTGACGAAGAAGACAGCACCCTGCTCATCGGATACATGATCAGGCAGCACCATGCAGGTCATAGCACTCGCCTTGGTGTAGGGCGCCCAAGAGCCGTAAACTTCGGATACGAAGGCGACACGCTTCCCTTTTAACATACGTGCGACAAGGCTGCTGCCTGTTGCGATGACGGTTCCGCATCCTTCCATGCCGCCAACCGAAGGCAGTTCACGTTGTATCCCATAATTACCGTGCAGAAATAATAAGTCGGCGGGATTAATGGAGGCAGCATGTACTTTAATCAGCACCTCACCGCTGTTTATGTCCGGAATGGCAGTCTCGCCAAATTCAATACCTGAAATCCCTCCATACTCCTTGATCATAACGGCATTCATTATCTTCGTCATGCGAGTAAACCCACCTTATCTATTTGCGTATAATGTTCTCTAATGATTATATATGACTGCTGCAAAAGTGGGAATATTTATAACTGTCTGATAAATCCATGAGCGACATTGAGATCCGATGGCATGAATTTCGTAGCGCCTGATTTGATTAAACCAGCAAGAACGACACAATTAGAGGCAATGGCCCCGCGCATCCATTTGGGATCGAAGGGAGAGTTAGCTTCTAGGGTTTGGAGGTCCTGAGCTGCCAATTGTCTGGTTAGTAGGGTGAAATCACTTCTATGGCAGTACAGATCATCCTCAAGCTCGATCTGGAAATGACGCAAATACGTTTTCTCACCGCCCGTATAGGCAAACTGCTCTAAGGAAGCCGGTAATCGGCAGGAGAGCCATTTGATACAAGTTGCAATCTGTCTTTGATCAGGAGGTCCAAGTAAGTTGAATTGTTGGTTAAGATCCGAGATGCCGAATGGAATCAGATAAGGAGCTTCGCTTTCACTCGTGATAATTTGGATGCTGCCTCCCCCGGCATTAATCACATCAAGGTCACTGGGGATATCCGATTCGGCTATCGCTTTCTTCAGCAAGTCAGCCTCCTCTTTTTGGCTAATGGTTCTATAAGCAATCCTCAAATTCTTGCAAACTTCCTGCATATGTTCGGACAAATGTGGTGATCTTCGCATCGCTTCTGTACCAATAGCTTCGATGTCTCCTTGGCCGAGGCCGTCGATAAAGGAGCATTGCGTAGAAAGCAAAGACTTTAAAGTACCTTCAATAGACGGCAGGTCCACCCCGCTCTCCAGAAGCTCCCAGGTTAGAACATCCACTTGCTCAATATGATCGTTTGATTTCCTGAACACTTTGGCACTATGACTTCCCAAATCCAAAATTAATTTATTACTGTGCATAAGATCTCACCCATTTGTTCCATAGTTTGGTTATCCCCTAGCGTGGTCTCAGAAATCCAATACTAAAGGATTAATGATTTCTATGTCAACCAATTTTTGCTAAAAATTAGTAAAAGATTGTATTAAGATCTAGTTTCAACAAATTGCATTTTTTTACGACACATACAGAATGAAGTCAGAACGAGTAGGGGTATAGATGCAAGGATTTGCAGCTTAAGTTGAAACTCTTGAAAGAAGTTATTTGCGAAGGTTGAGGCGAAGCAAGTTAAGCCCAGAACTTAATCTGCTGAGAGGGGTTCTAAATTGGAATCCGTCGATATACTCACTTGAGGATACTGTTTGAATGCCCCCCCCGATTCGTGGCGTTGAACAATTAATAGCCACTTTCCACGCAAATAGAAGCCCCCAAAGGCTCTTATTCCTCCAAGTAGCTATCTATTCCGCCCTATCAACGACAAATAAGAGCCCCCAAAGACTCTTATCTCTCTCAGTGGCTAGCTTTCCCATCTACGACAAATAAATAAAGGGCTGCCCTCAAGGTCTAATTGACCTTTTGGAACAGCCCATTTTCACATGACAAATTTATAGCCTACGCCCCACACGGTTTTTATGTATTTCGGTTCTTTGGGATTGACTTCAATTTTTCTGCGCAAATTCGTAATATGAACGTCAATGGCACGGTCGTTTATGTAGGAATCGAAACCACGAAGTGCATTTATGAGATCTTCTCTGCGGTAAACGCGTTCGGGATGCTCGTACAGCAGCCGGATAAGCTCGAATTCCGAGAACGTCATTTCGATGGATTCGCCTCGGACGCAGAGCGTTCTTTTTTCCAAATTAATGTTTAAATCCGTGGCTGGTACGGTAACTTCATGCTCTACCTGAAGTTTTGTCGTCTCGGTAGGGTGTCCTAATTTGAAACGACGTAAGAGTGCTTGTATTCTGGCTTTCATCTCATGCATGCTGAATGGTTTGCATATGTAATCGTCTGCACCCACTGTGAATGCTTCAATCTTTTCGCTCACTCTGGAGTCGGATGAAATGATAATAATAGGCACAGGAGTTAAGTTCCGGAGGGAAGTACACAGCTCAATTCCTTCAAAATCAGGAAGATTGAGATCGAGAAGAATGAGATCCGGTTCGAATTCATGCAATGCTGCAAGGCCTTCCTGGCCGTTGTGGGACCTTAGGACTAGGAACTCTTCCTCTTTCAGATACATACAGATCATTTCACCGATAATATCATCGTCCTCAATTAGTAGAACTCTGTCCATTAGAAACTCCCCCAAACTAAGCTAAATTTTCCAATTCAAAAATTCGTGAAATGAACAGAGGGAATGCACGTCCTAACAATTTACTCATTAATTCTATTATACGGTGTCGAAATTTAAGAGTAAACCGCTATCATTGACATTTTAAGAGAAATTGTTAGTAAATTATTAGCGAAATTAGTAGGAGGAATTCGTACCATTTATGTAAGTAACCTAATAAGTGGAAAGTATAATAGAGATAATGCGTATTTATTGCTTGTAAAGGTGGTGGGGAAATGGGTCTTTTGGACGGGTATGGTGTTCTAATCTTAAGTGAATCAAGTGAATTAATATCAGAAGTTGAGGCCTTAATCGAGAAGGATACACAGTTCGTAATGACAGGTATGGCGAAGCATGGAAATACCGTACTTGATTGCATCTTGGCTAGTAAACCTGATTTGGTCATCATTGATTTAGATATGGATAACTCAGATGGTCATCTTGCGCTTCATCTTATTATGAATCATAATCCTATTCCTGTTGTAGTACTTAGTACGCATACACCCGAAGGTTCTATGAAGACCATTCAAGCGATGCGGCTAGGTGCGGCAGATTATTTTCATAAAGAAATGCTATCTCAGGAATTGAAAAATAAAATTGTGACCTCCTATTTTCTGGAACGATGCAAAATGACCATTCAGAACGGGATTCAAGGCATCTATGACTCTCACTTCTATGCAACAGGAATTGCAGAAACAGTACTTTCTGCCCCTCAGCCACATAGACAAGATCAGTTCCAAAGGCGCATGGACATCGAGTTTCACTTGCGAAGAGCGATTGATAATCATGAATTTCATCTTGTTTATCAACCAGTAGTTGATGTATATTCGAATCGAATTGTAGGGCTAGAGAGCCTGATTCGTTGGTATAATCCTACTTTGGGTCAGGTGCCTCCTTCTGATTTTATCCCTATAGCCGAGGAAAGCAGTCTTATTCATGAAATAGGGGAATGGGTACTGAAGGAAGCCTGCATGCAGAATAAGCGGTGGCAGGAAGCTGGCCTGTCCAAAGTGTTCGTTGCAGTTAATCTGTCTAGACGACAGTTCAATGATAGCCGACTTAGCCGGATGATTCAGACTATTTTGGAGAAAACAGGCCTCCAGCCCAAGTACTTGGAGCTCGAAATTACTGAAAGTATGAGTATGCAAGTTGAGCTGGCCGCAGACGCGCTTCGTCAGTTGAAGAAGCTGGGTGTTCGCGTCGCGATGGATGATTTTGGAACCGGGTACAGCTCACTCGGGTATCTCAGAGATTTTCCCATTGATAAATTAAAAATTGACCAATCTTTTATTAAGGGATTGATACAAAGCCAAGTGAATGCGGTAATCGTAAACACGATGGTCACGATGGCTAGAAATTTGAATCTTCTCGTTGTAGCGGAAGGGGTAGAGACAGAGGAGGAGCTTCAAGTACTGCGGGAGTGCGGCTGCAGGCTGGTCCAAGGCTATTATTTCAGCCAGCCGGTCAAGGCGAAGCGTATAGAGGAAATGCTGCATCTAGAAACCAAACAAACAGGATAACGTGATTATCCTGCATTCTAAGTCGATAGAGGCTGGTGAGTACTCTGCTTCACTCCTTGATTACCAATTTTGCTATTATAACGATTTTTGTATTATTTGTGGAACAGCTTTCCATCACGATGAAACTGAATGAGAAGCCTGCTTGGCTCTATAAGGTTTTTATTGGGCTTTCATATGGCATGTTGGTTTTTGTCCTCTTACACTTCAGTATCCCTGTTGATGATCACGTTATTTTTAACTTTCGCGGAATAGCCCTACTGCTTTCAATTTATCTAGGAGGATTCCTCTCCTTAAGTATTACATATGTTTGCTTATGGATAGGGCGTTACATTTTTGAAGGTCACATAGAAATTCCTCAGCTGGTATTTGGGATGATCGCTGTCACAGGGACTAGTATGATATTTGCTAGAATGCGTTCGTATTGGCTTAAATGGATATATGGAGGGGCAATTTTCTATCCGTCCTATTATACGATGATGTGGTTTGTTTATCGAACACCGTTTGATGTCTTTTATAGATATATTTTCATTCAGCTGCTTTGTTTATTTCTTGTTGCTTGTTTTCTGCGATATTTACTCCGGGCTCGTGAGTATAAACAACAGATCTATCAAGTGGAGCAGGAACTGATCAATATGCTGAGATTTCAGGCAGGATTCACGTTCAAATTCCATAAACACCGAGATCAATACGTTTACATCTTATTTGAAGGACAGCTGGTCTATCATCTTGGTCTGAGACCGAGTCTATTCATCGGCAATAAATTGGACGAAATCCATGTATTAAGTGAGGAGTTTAAACAATTCCTAAAGCAGCATTATGATAAAGCTTGGCAGGGTGAACGAGTCTCGTATGAATATGATTGCAGCGGCTCTACGATCCTTGTTAACCTACAACCCATTTATAAATATGGTTCCGTCAATGAAGTGATTGGATCTGCCGTGGATGTGACCGAGCACCGTGCAGCGCAAATCAAAGCGAGAGTCAGAGATGAGCAATATCGGACATTGGTGGAAAATTCGGAGGACTTTATTTTCAAATTTCGACTGGACGGAAGCATCTCCTCTACGAACTACAAAATGTACCAGACCTTTCACCTAGAGCCTGAGCAAGTAAGAGGACAGCAATTAACGGATCTGGTCCAGATGGATGACACCAAGAAGTGGCAGCGGACATTCGAACAAACGATTGAGATGCGGAAAACGCAGCAATTTGCAATCCATTTCCTGCTTCCGGATGGCAATCAGCATGCGTATAACGTCACCTTGTCCCCTTTATTCAATGAGGATAAAACAGAAATCACCGGGGTCACCGGTACGGTACACGATATAACCGACTTGAAGAAGCGGGAAGAAGCGGATGAGTCCAACAGGGCGAAGAGTAAGTTTCTTGCTAGGATGAGTCATGAAATACGCACTCCCCTTAACGGTATTATTGGACTTTCTTTACTCTTACAACGAACAGAATTGACGACGATTCAAAAAGAATATTTGGACAAAATTGAGTGTTCCTCGAATGTCCTGCTTACGACGATTAACGATATTCTTGATTTCTCCAAAATTGAAGCGGGTAAAATGACCTTAGAGATGGTGGATTTCTCACTAGAACTATCACTTCAAAAGGTTGCCGATCTAGTCAGCGTATCTATAGGCAAGAAGCGAGTCGAGATCATGCTGGATACTCCAGCAGATTTACCGGATATCGTTAGCGGGGATTCCTTCCGTCTCGAACAAGTACTCATTAATTTATCTAATAATGCGATTAAATTTACCAAGCAAGGCTATATCCGATTGAAAGTTCGGGTCGAGAGATATGTGGACGAAGGGGTCGTTGTTTCGTTTGCGATGGAAGACTCTGGAATTGGCATTTCCAAGGAGCAGCTATCGCAGCTATTCGTACCGTTCTCGCAAGCAGATACATCCATAAGCCGCAGGTATGGCGGTACCGGGTTAGGACTTGTCATTTGTCAGCATTTGGTGCATTCTATGGGGGGTGTTTTGCAGGTGGATACAGTCCTTGGGGAAGGCAGCCGCTTTTATTTTAGCCTGATGTTTGGCACAAAGGGGGATGTAAGGGAAGAGACGAAAAGCCTGCACAAGCACGCTGGGCTGCCGCAGGGGAATAACCGTGTGCTCTTATCTGAAGATCATCCAGTTGTAGCGCAGCATATATCGGAGCTCCTTGGTTCCTTTCAATATCACGTGGATACAGTTACATCTTTATCTGATTTATTTGCTTCTTTGGAACATGATAGCAAGACAAATTCTGCAAAAGACTATTTATTCCTAGATATGCAAATGGATCAAATGCAGCATCCTGCCACTTGGCGCCGTGTCGTAGATGCGATAGATCGCACACAGACGAGAGTGATTGCGTTTACAACACTTGAAGGCAGAGATGAAATGTTCGAATTGCCATCGGAACTGAAAGCGGATGCAATTATTGTTAAGCCCGTCAGCAGGCTGACGTTGCAGAAAAGTTTACATGCTTTGAATCAACGTAGACTGGAGGCATTTCAAGCCACTGCTAACAATGCCATTGAAGAAAGCAACTCGTTGTCCTCCATGTCCAAAGGTAGCATTTTAGTTGCGGAAGATCATGAAATTAATCAATTGGTGATTATTGGACTTCTTGAACAATTAGGTTACCAAGCGGTTATCGCGCAGAATGGCTATGAAGTTCTGGAACTTGTTGATCAGCAGGAATGGAAGCTTATTCTAATGGATATTCATATGCCTGAGATGGATGGTTATGAGGCAACACATCGGCTGAGGAAGCTCAAAGGGATGAATAAGATCCCGATCATTGCCCTTACAGCAGATGTCATGATGCAGGACCGGCCGGATATTATTAAGCTTGGGCTGAATGACATCCTGATTAAGCCAGTAGATGAAAAGCAGCTTTCCGATATGCTGGAGAAGTGGCTAAATCCGAGTTGGTTATTTGAAATCGAGGGTGCAGACACCACGCAAATCATGCGAAATATCGATCACAAAATACACATTTTTCAATATATGATGGAGAAATTTAAGCAGGATTACCGTAACTTCTCAGAGCAACTCCTCCCATTTATCATCAAACAGGAGAATGCGACTGCACGCAGAATGGTTCATACGCTTAAAGGTATTGCCGCCAATTTCTACGCGGAGCCGTTGTTAACGGCGGTTCTGGCTTTGGAAAAACAGATGGAAAACGAAATCAATTTGGATGTCTGTCATGAGGGAATTGTACGCATTCAGATGGAGATCGATCGATACTTGGCGTGAAGCGAGATGTCCCGCAAGCGAATGATCGGAGTCGTTAGATGTTGTAAAGTTGGAAGCTGCCGCGGCAGCTTTTTCTTTTTTGGGGAAGAAAAAAATATATAATAGGGAGAACCTCTGTGGTCACGCCACAATGGCAACTATTTATGCATTAAAAACAAGAGGGGTGCTTGGAGATCAAACTGAATTGACGATTGAAACAAAAGCAGGCGTATTATCGATTAGACTTGACTCACAACTGAATAAAGGGATTTACATAATGATGCAGCAGGCCCTTCCGCAATTCCAAGAGTTCAATGGTTCACTGAAAGATTTGGCATCTGTTATGGGAATTCAAGAAGAAGATATAGAAACCAATCTACCAACAGTGTATGGAAGCACGGGCATATGGACGTTGTTAGTCCCGATAAAAAACCTTAGTGCTTTCAGAACAATGAAACCGAATAATAAGCAATTTCCAGAGGTATTAAAAGAAATGCCAAAGGCGTCCGTACACCCTTTTTGCTTAGAGACATACGATGTGAATGCGCAAATGCATGCTCGTCATTTTTCATCTCCCTATTCCGGCACGATTGAGGATCCGGTTACTGGCACCGCTTCTGGTATAATGGGAGCTTATTATGCCAAATATATGAACAAGGAGACTGACTCTCCACTAAATCTTTTGATTGAGCAAGGCCATGAAATGGGCAGGGATGGCAGAATTCACGTAACAGTAACACGAAACAATGATTGGTATGGCATAGAGATTAAAGGTACTGCTGTTCATGTAAAGGATTTCGAGGTTTCGATATAATATTATGCGGCTTACAGATATGTCGCTGGAATGAAATACTCTCCATTGAGTAACAATAACGTGAATGTATTTTGTTATGGACAACGGAGGGATTTCTTTGGATCAAAAAGAATTGCATAAGAAGCTTGGACGTCCAGTTAGCTGGGCCATAACCTCGAATCCTGAAGAGAACGCGGATAACGCTATCTCGAATCATGTGGACCAGACAGATGAAGAAGTTCCGTCTAACTATCAGGCGATGGGTGAGAGCTATAGCGATACGACTAACTTTGAAGTTAATAAAGAGCCCGGCAGATTGAATTGAAATGAAAAATAGAAGGAGCCATCATACAGCTGTTGAGTAAGGAAATGGGTGCGAAATCAACTTCAGATTCATCTTTCCGGCTAAAGGACTGGAGCGACGTTAATCCCCGAAAAAGATTGAATTTGAAAATCTAATGGACTCGG
Source organism: Paenibacillus sp. Soil787 (assembly GCF_001429545.1). Taxonomy (GTDB): domain Bacteria; phylum Bacillota; class Bacilli; order Paenibacillales; family NBRC-103111; genus Paenibacillus_E. The sequence goes on along the minus strand of NZ_LMSP01000001.1, from coordinate 1,014,370 downwards.
CAGCCCTTAATCTACTTCAAATTGCGAAAATAAGATAGATTGAAACCGAATAACAGCGCTGAAGTCCGTAAGCTCGGAATCATCGCTCCAAATAGGCTTTTAACGGCATCCAGGTCCGTTAAACGTCTATTTCCGGTTGCGATAGCCACGGGAAAATAGCTTTGGAATATCGGTCATATCTTTGAGCGCCTTATCCGTTAATCGGTGGGGCGCTTTATTGCACGTTGGACAATCGCTAAAAATTGACGGGACCTATTCATGTTGGTGAGAAGGCACATTTAATAGATTAACCTCAATAATTAAACAAGTCCGGAAAATATAAATGAAACGCTTATAAGTTTTCCGGGCAGTTGTCTTCATATCCAAATTCTCTAATTCTTGGGCTTGTGATTTGCGAATAACATCAGTCCGAAAGAAATAATGATTATGGCTCCTGCCCAGTACCAAGCGAGGGTTTGATCACCAGATTCAACAGCAATATAGATGGCGGTAGGCAGTGTTTGGGTTTTGTGAGGGATGTTGCCTGCTATCATAAGCGTTGCACCGAATTCCCCCAGCCCCCGAGCAAAGCCAAGAATGTAAGCTGCCGTAACAGAGCGCCATGCCAAAGGTAAGGTGATATAGCGTAGAACTTGCCACTCGTTTGCTCCTGTTGATCTCCCTGCATCCTCCAGATCTTTGTTAACCGAGGAAAATCCGGTTTTCATCGTTTGATAGACTAATGGAAAAGCCACCACGATTGAAGCGATTACGGCTGCCCCCCATGTAAATATGATCGACTGATTGAAGAAACTCTCCATGAGGTACCCAATCCAACTCTTTTTACCCAGTAGGACCAGCAAGATAAAGCCTACGACTGTCGGAGGCAATACCAAAGGCAGAAGAAACGTAGTTTCTAACAACGTCTTTCCTCGAAAGCTCCGCCGCGACATTCCCCAAGCTGCTAATCCGCCAATCAGAAGAACAAAAACACTGGATACGACGGCAACCTTTAATGAAAGGAGTATCGGATAAGCAAATTCTGTCCAGTTCATCTGTTTCATCATCATTTTGGAATAGAGAATCCGTATTTTACAAACACATCTTGGGCTTCTTTACTTTGAAGATAGGTGTAAAAGTCAGCAGTTTCTTTGCCGTGTTTTGTTGCTTTTACAATACCGGCAGGATATTCAATGGGCGTGTACGTTATTGGATCAACACTAAAAGCTATTTTCACGTTTTTTGAAGTCAATGCATCGGTCTTATAAACAAAACCGGCTTCGGCATTCCCGGACTCCACATAGGTAAGTACTTGGCGTACATCCTTGGCCTGCACGATTTTGCCTTGAAGCGTATCCCAAAGCTTCGCGTTAGTCAATGCTTCTTTGGCATAGCTGCCAGCAGGGACTGTTTGCGGCTCTCCGACTGCTAAGTGCTTGATCGTTTCGTTTGTTAAATCTTCTATTTTTTGTACGGTCACTTTGCCATCAGCAGGAACAACGAGAACCAGTTCATTGATTAGCAAGTTTTTTTGCTGTGATGGTTCAATCAACTGCTTGTCGACAAGTGTTTTCATATTTTTAGTTGCTGCCGAAAAGAATAAATCTGCTGGAGCCCCTTGTTCGATTTGCTGTTGCAGAGCCCCTGAAGCTCCGAAGTTAAAATTGAGTTTAATTTGTTTGTTTTTATTCTCGTAATTCGTTTGAATTTCTTTGAATGCATCGGTTAAGCTTGCGGCTGCAGAAATCGTTAATTCTACTTTCTCAGTGGGTACTGGTGTTGAACTTGCAGCAGGTTGCTCCTTTTTGCTCGCACAACCTGTGATGATCATAGCAGTTATAACAAAAGATGATAAAACATAACTAAACATTCTTAACTTTAACATTTTGTCCCCTCCGGGGTTAAATTTATATCTATTTAATTATAAATAGAATAGTATATTTATTGATCATTATATAAAACCATATTTAATTAGTAAACAACGGGATTGAATTACCCTATTTATCCGCTTATGATAGATGATAATGAAAAACATGCTTTTGGAGGTTTACTATGACAGCTGACGTTTCCTATACAACGGAAGAGATATCTAAACTTTTGAAAATCTCCAAGCTAACCGTCTATGATCTAATTAAAAAAGGGGATCTGCCTGCCTACCGTGTCGGAAAGCAAATGCGAGTAGATGCATCGGATCTCGAGGCATATAAAACACGCACGAAAGGAGGTATAGCCTCAACTCCCAAAAAGGATCTGGCTGAACCTCATGCACAGCAGCGAGTTCATGCTCAGGCTGGCTCATCTTCGAAACAATCTCTTGTTATAACTGGACAAGATGTTAGTTTGGACATTTTAGCCAAACATATAGAGAGACATGTAGCCAATTACAGACCGCTTCGTTCTTACGTGGGAAGTCTGGATAGTTTAATTTCGATGTATAAGGGTGAATCTGATATTGTCAGCACCCACTTGCTGGATGGTGACACAGGCGAATATAACATTCCCTATATCCGAAAATTGCTGACGGGTTCTTCCTATCTGGTTATGAATCTCGTTTCACGATCGGCCGGCCTTTACGTTAAGCAAGGAAATCCTAAACAGATCTACGGCTGGGCTGACCTCAAGAAGCCTGGACTTCAATTGGTCAATCGTGAAAAAGGTTCCGGCGCACGTGTTCTTCTCGATGAGCAGCTCCGTCTTCATGGAATCCCATATCAGTTGCTAAGCGGATATGAGCAGGAGGAATCGAATCACATGGGCGTGGCTGGTAAGGTCGCCACAGGTGAAGCGGATTTCGGAGTCGGGATTGAAAAAGCAGCCTATATGGTTGGCGGCGTTGAGTTCATTCCACTTATTCAAGAGCGATATGACCTTGTCATGTTAAAGAAACCGGAGAACCTGGAATGGATTGATCGACTTAAGCAAGTCTTACAATCCGAATCCTTCCATAATGAACTGCGTCCTATCCAAGGTTATGACTTATCTCAGACAGGACGCATTTTATTCGAGACTTAATGGATCAAAACGATGTATTTTTAAAACATGCCAATTCACTAAAACACAAGTGAAAATGGCATGTTTTTTTGTTTTTGTCGCGTTGGTGGAGAAGAAGGAGTAATTCCGTCTAAGGACTGATTTTTATCCGGGTGATCTCATTTACAATAAATTCAAAGAGAAGAACGGTCACGGAAGAGTGGTGAGAATGCTGCATTATTGGCTTGGAATAGTGAGAAAACAGATCATATGGTGCAGTTGTAATTGTATTCCTATATATGTGCGCTGGGGAGTTCGAGTGGGATGGTTCATTCGAACGATTCTCATTCCCATGAAACGCATGTATATGATGATGACGCGGGGGAAGATGCCAGTTTGAAATATCATCATGCGACTCATGCATGAATATAAAAAGCTTACCTAATCGCAAGCGATTAGATAAGCTCCTTAGTTACAGTTTAAAACACTTTCGTCGTCCAAGATTCACAGTTCCATGTTTCAGTTACGACATCCCGATAAAAGTCCGGTTCATGGGAAATCAGCAGGATGCTGCCTTTGTACGCCTGGAGAGCACGCTTCAGCTCATCTTTCGCATCGACATCCAAGTGGTTCGTCGGCTCATCGAGCACGAGGAGGTTCGTTTCGCGGTTGATCAGCTTGCAAAGCCTAACCTTTGCTTTCTCCCCACCGCTGAGTACCACTACTTTACTCTCGATATGCTTGGTTGTGAGACCGCATTTGGCTAACGCCGCGCGTACTTCGAATTGTGAGAACGAGGGGAACTCATTCCACACTTCTTCAATACAGGTGTTGTTATTGGAATCCTTGATCTCCTGTTGGAAGTAACCAATTTGGAGGTTATCGCCTTTTTGTACAGATCCGGACAGCGACTTGATTTCACCTAAAATACTGCGCAGCAAGGTTGTTTTACCGATTCCGTTTGCCCCTACAAGCGCGATCTTCTGACCTCGCTCCATGCGAAGGTTGAGCGGTCTGGATAAGGGATCTTCGTAACCGATGACGAGATCTGTCGCCTCAAAAATCAGCTTACCAGCCGTTCTACCTTCCTTGAAATTAAACTGCGGCTTCGGTTTTTCTCTGCCCAGCTCGATGACTTCCATTTTGTCCAGCTTCTTTTGCCGAGACATCGCCATATTGCGTGTCGCGACACTCGCTTTGTTACGGGCAACGAAGTCCTTCAGTTCAGAAATTTCCTGCTGTTGACGCTTATATGCGGATTCAAGCTGGGACTTTCTCATTTCGTGAACCTGCTGGAAATGCTCGTAATCGCCAACATAGCGGTTTAAGGCTTGATTTTCCATATGATAAATCAGGTTGATAACGCTGTTAAGGAACGGAATGTCATGTGAGATGAGAATGAAGGCATTCTCATACTCTTGCAGGTAGCGTTTCAGCCATTCGATATGCTGTTCATCGAGATAGTTCGTCGGCTCGTCGAGGAGCAGAATGTCCGGTTTTTCGAGCAAAAGCTTCGCAAGCAATACTTTCGTTCGCTGCCCACCGCTTAAATCATTGACGTCCTTATCCAATCCAATATCCGTAAGACCAAGTCCACGAGCGGTTTCTTCGATCTTGGCATCGATCATGTAAAAATCTTGATTCGTCAGTGTATCCTGAATCGTTCCAACATCTTCAAGCATTTGCTCAAGCTCTTCTGGCGTTACGTCGCCCATCTTGGCGTACATATCGTTCATTTCCTGTTCCATGTCGAACAGATATTGAAAGGCTCCCTTTAAGATGTCACGGATCGAAAGTCCCTTGTTCAGTACGGCATGTTGATCCAAGTAACCAACGCGCATACGTTTGGACCATTCGACCTTGCCGTCATCCGGCTGGAGCTTACCTGTAATAATGTTCATGAAGGTGGACTTTCCTTCACCGTTAGCGCCAATGAGTCCGATGTGCTCGCCCTTGAGTAGGCGGAAGGATACATCGTTGAAGATGGCGCGGTCTCCAAAGCCGTGACTTAATCGTTCTACGTTTAATATGCTCATGAATTGACACCTTTTCTTTTGATCTATTCTTTCTTTATTCCTATTTTATTATAAATGATAGGTAACGAACAACACCAAAAAAGACCATCCCGATTTAGAGCAGCTAGTGCATGTCCCGGCTTCTCGGACCCGGCGGCCGTGCTTCGGCTCGCAGAGCTATCGCTGTAAGCGCATTTTCACGCTTAATTGTTCGGGCGCTTCAGGTTAAGCGCATATTCCAGCACTTATCCGTTATCACTTTGGACTGCTGTCCCTAATAACATAACCTTGTCCAAGCTCAATCTCAGTGAAACCCGCCATGTGGCGCGTTTGAAATCCGATAGGCTTATTTCTGCCCATAATAAGGATATTTAGGACGTCCGCGGCACCCTCAGATGGCAGGGCAAACGATTTGATATAAGCATATTCCTCGCTAAGCGTCGTATGAATAGCGTTTAGAAGCTGATCATTCTCACCTTTGCCTATTAGATTCATGATGATAGACCCCTGCGAATCGAGTTTTTCCTTCGTTATCCTGAAAAATTCCCTGGACGTTAAATGCAGAGGAGTACCCTTCTCCGTAAAGGCGTCTAAAATAATATAATCGTACGTCTGCGGGTCTTCACACTCAAGAATTTGGCGTCCATCACCAATATTTACATTCTCCTTGCGGTATCCAAAATAACGCTTGCTTAACTCCACAACCCTATCATCGAGCTCCGCTACTTTAAATCGTTTCTCCGAATAATGCCCTGCAATCGTTCCGATTCCGTGCCCAATGACAAATACATCCTCGAAAGATGGGGTGTTAAAATCCATTAAATGGATAATCGCACGCGGATATTCAAAAAGGATTCGTTCGGGATGATTCAAATCCATCGCACCTTGTATAGCCTTATTGGAAAACTCTAATACTCGGAAGTTTCCTTTTTCCCCATAAAGTTCTGGCGTGTCATATACCGATATTTCGTGGTTGTTGCTGGTCTCTTTGAACAGTAAGTCCAAGTCATGCAGCTCCTTCTTATATAAGAAAATGTATGAATTATTTAGGCAATGTGGTAATTTGATCAAACAAGGATGGTGCCCATGAAAACAGCGAGAATGTTCTCCATACTTATCTATTTATTAAAGAAAAAATTAATTTCAGCTGATGAACTAGCGGGTGAATTTAGAAACGATTGAAGAGGAAACCAAAGTGAAGATAAAAAAAGTACTCTCGATCATTGATGAGGGGAATAAAATTTGTATTCACTATGTCTCCCAAACAGCGATTATATCTAATCGAATCATTCAACCATTAAAATTAAATTTTATGAATAGGAGTCATATATGACAATACTCGAACTGCTTATACGGAGGCAACGGAAGACTTGACCGCAAAGTCCGTTAAAGTAGAGAAGATTGTATTACTGTTTTCAAAAAGTGAACTTGGTAAGTTGTACGATTTTTTTACGGATGATGAAATATCGGTACTTGAAGATGGGAGCTTAAAGGTAATCTTTCATTATGACAGCGCTAAAAATATATTGCCATTCCTACTCATGTTTGGCAGGCATATAAAGATATTATCTCCACTATGGCTTAAAAATGAATATCAGAATGAAATTAAATTTATTTGCGAATGCTGACAGACTGTTGTCATATTATGAATGTTATATTTTCTATATGAAAACGAATTGGAGGAAATATACATGTATGCAGCAGTGACTGAAAAATTTATTTATGGCAAGAAAATAAGAACAAATAATCAACATACAGACCAAATCCTTGATCTATGGGAAGAGTTTCTTCGTTTAAATGTAAAAGGTGATATCTATGCTGTTTATAATAATTATTCTAGTGATTTTACAGGTGATTATGATTTGCACATTGGTTCGGAAGAAAAATTTATTGATGAAAGCAGTGTCCTAATTCTAGCAGGAAACTACCATGTTGTAGAAGTAGATAATACGGATCCGCAAGGCGTCTTTCATGCATGGGTGGATATCTGGAAAAGTGATATTAATAGAGCGTATGAAACCGATTTTGAATTTTACTCTCAAGATGGCAGTATAAAGATATTTCTATCGGTAGTATAAGGAACAGGAGAAAGATCCACAACCCATTGTTGTGGATCTTTCTGTCTATTTAAGTAGATAAGAGAGTATAAGTTTTATACTGTTGCTTCGCATCTACCTTGACGAACGCGTCGTCCTAGAAGGACGACGAAGTCGTTTGTCCTTGTCAGCTTCTTCAATTCACCTAACGATGAAAGTCGATTAGGGGATAAGATAAAGACTGCTTCGAGCAGCGTGTCGGAGAGGGGAAACCGTTCGTCTCGTCCCGACTGGGTCCGCCTATACAGACTCGCTCGTCCGTTGCGTTCTATTGATGTAGTGACTCATTTAGGCATCAATCACCGAACTGCCATTCGAACGCTAGTCGCTCTGTACGAAGGATTGGTTTACCGCTGTCACAGGGGCAGCAGGCAAAAACGTCGTGCGACTCGAACTTCAACGAAGCGCAAATCAGCTTTTGCAGAATGGCTGCATTTATACATCCTTTTTACCCCTTATTTAGTTCGGTAAATAAAATGCCTGCAAAAATACACTTTTTCGCAGCTACTTCTCAGGTATAAGCAGAAATGCTGCAATAATACTGTATATTTGCAGGAATTCTTCCCTAATCGTCGCATTCGATTGAAAAAGCCTGCACTTATGCAGGCTTTTTCAGTAGATAAGAGAGAGAGTATAAGTTTTATATTTTTTCTTCGCGTCTACCTTGACAAACGCGTTCGTCCTAGAAGGAAGACGTAGTCGTTTATCCTTGTAGCCAATTATCGATTGCGTTGTAACACCAAATATCCACTAAAACTTGACGTTTTTTTCTGGAACACGATTTTAAAACCAATGTCATGGTCTAATAAGCAGTTTAAGGCATTGATAAGTAATCCATTGGGAACCAACGTAAATCTGCAGGGTTGAGCACTTCCAATAACACGAGCAGCAATAATCCTGCGTGCTGAGCCTGGGCGAAGAGGGTTTCTTGTCCAACTGATCAATATTAAATCCGGCTGTAAAACAGCTTTTGCACGAGCCATTCTGATCACCTCGCTTCTAAACTAGATTCTTTATATAAGATGCAAAGTAGATTCATAATGTGCTAAGTAAAAGGCGGAGTAATGAACACTTGAATGTACGACAAAAAAGACCTCTCAGCTGCCGACTACGGCGTGTGAGGTCTTGGCCCAGGACTGAGAAGGCCGTTTCCGGCTTCTCAGCGGGCTTGTCGACGGTTTATCCTTGCGTCACTCGTCGACCATACTCGGCTTTGCGATAGTCCTTCGGCACGATGCCTTTGCTTTCCCGAAAAATGCGGGAAAATGTCTTATAAGAACCGTACCCGACTTCCAAGGCAATCTCCGTCACGCTCATGTCGGTGGATACAAGCAGGCTGCACGCATGGCGCAGGCGCAGATCATGCAGGAAATGAACGAACGTTTGGCCGGTCGTTTGTTTAATGACCTCGCTAATGCGGGATACACTCATCGTGAACCGTGTCGCGAGGTCAGATAAGGCCAGATCCTCTTGATAGTTCCGGTGGATGTAGTGAATGATGGGCCACACGGAAGGACTCGTTTTGGCCCCAGAGAGTGGCGTGATGGCCGTAACCTCAGCCTGCCCCGCTTGTTTCCAACGATAACGATCGAACCGAACAAGGATTTCCTTCAATCTCGCTTTCAGCAGCGTTTGCCTGTAGCGTTCGTTCGCGTTGTACTCTTTGTACATATCTTCAATGAGAGCACTCATTTGCTGTTGATCTTGCCCACTCAGCTGGACATAGCCCGGCAAGGTATTCGTATCATTAAACAGGCCAGACAAGCCCTGATCGTTCCCTGGCTCCATAAGCAGGTCCATGCTGAACGAGCAGTTGAACAGGACTAGATGCTCTCCCGGATCTGTGAAAATTTCATGCACCTGATAGGGCAGTACGAACGTAAAGGTGCCTGGTGTCATTATATGTTTCACATCGTTTATGGTTTCTGCTCCTCGGCCATGAACGACATAAGAGAACTCTAAGTAATCATGGCGATGTGCCCGAAAGCCGCGGTCAAGCGTATTCCTGCTGAAGTGGAAAGGGAAAGACGATTCCATATTAGGATACGTTTTTAGATAATCGGGAAAGTACGTCATAGTGAGGCTGATCTCCTTCGAAAAAATGGGACGTTTTCCGAAATAACGGTACGACTTCTTGCTGCACTTATTTTACCATAAAAGGAGATCGAACAGGATGTGCATATGAGGAGGAACGAACAGTGGGAAGCGTTAACAAAATTAGAGTAGGTATTATTGGAGCGGGGAATATTGGCGGGGTTCACATTCGTGAATTTTCGAAGCTAGGTAATTTATGTGAAATTACGGCGATTACGGATACCTATCTGCCACTTGCGGAAGCGCGCGCACAGGAACACGGTATTGCTTACGTGCCAGCAACCCCTGAAGAACTTATACAAAGTGCAAATGTAGATGCTGTCATTATCGGCGTGCCTAATATGCACCATGCTTCGCTTGCCGTACAAGCGATTGAAGCAGGCAAGCATGTGCTGATTGAGAAGCCAATGGGTATCAATGCGGAAGCGGCCAAACAAATTTACAAGGCTAGTCAAGCATCGGATAAAGTCGTTATGATTGGTCACCAAATGCGCTGGGAATCCGTGCCGCTTCAGATCAAGGAGCAGGTCGATGCTGGTGAGCTCGGTAAAATTTATACAGCGAAAACAGGTTGGTTCCGCCGCAAGGGTATTCCCGGTTGGGGCACTTGGTTTACGAAAATGGAGGAGTCAGGCGGAGGCCCGCTGATTGATATTGGCGTTCATATGCTGGATCTTGCCCTCTACTTGATGGGGAATCCGAAGCCGGTTTCGGTATCGGGCGCTACATATGCCGAATTCGGGCCTCGCCGCAAAGGAATCGGTACATGGGGTACGCCGAACTGGAACGGTACGTACGACGTTGAAGATTTGGCAACTGCTTTGATTCGCATGGAAGATGGCAGCACGCTGACGCTGGAAGTAAGCTGGGCTGTGCATATGGATACGGACAATACGCCGTTCGTTCACCTGATGGGAACAGATGGCGGAGCGAGCTATCGCGGGGCTAACGGTAAGCTGTTAACGGAGAAGTTTAACAAAGCGATCGAGACCGATCTGAAGAAACCGGATGATGATGAAGGTGAACGTCTGCGCCTCAGCCGCCATTTCCTAGATTGCATTCGCGAAGGCAAACAACCGATTACATCGGCACTCTCCGGCTATACGAACAATTTAATTCTCGATGCCATTTACGAATCTTCACGAACTGGGAATGAAGTGAAGCTGAATTGGAACGAATAACATCACACTTGGAGGGATTAACATGCTTAGAGGATTAACAGGTGCTGGACTCGGCAAGCTTGAAAGTAATGAACAATTCATAGAGTTGGCTGCAAAATATGGCTTCGGGGCCGTCGACATCGACGCGCTTGGTTTAGTAGAGAGCTACAGTGTAGATGGGGCACGTGAGCTGCTCAATAAACATGGTCTCATCATTGGTTCCATCGGTTTGCCGGTTGAATGGCGAGGGACGGAAGAAACTTTCCGCGCAGACTTGCCGAAGCTGACGCAGGCAGCCGCCGCCGCTGCTGCGCTTGGATGTAGAAGCTGCTGCACGTACGTGTTACCTTCAACAGATTTGGGCGCTGCGCATTTCATGGCGTTAGCCACACGCAGACTGCGTACTTGTGCTCAAATCCTAGGCGCCTACGGCATCCGTCTTGGACTAGAGTTCGTGGGTCCGCATCATCTGCGTACCCGTTGGAAGCATCCGTTCATCTGGACGCTGGATGAGACGCTGGATTGGATTGACGCCATTGGCGAGAGCAATGTCGGCTTATTGTTCGACGCGTACCATTGGTACACGAACGAGCTAACAGTGGCCGATATTGAGAAGCTTCGCGCCGAGCAGATCGTGCATGTCCACATCAACGACGCACCAGACGTTCCTGTGGAGGAAGTGTTGGATAACGCACGTTTATATCCAGGTGAGGGTGTAATCGACTTGGCAGGCTTCCTGCAAGGGTTGCAGCGTATTGGTTATAAGGGGGCTGTCTCTCAGGAAATATTGACGGCAGCGCCGCCAACAGAATCCCCTGAGAGCTTAGTTCAGCGTTCCAAAGCCGGCTTCGACAAAGTGTATGCGGCGGCTGGGATTTAATTTTTAACATCGTTAATGAGAAAGGGCTCGCCTGTAGTGAGGATGGCATAGACGTGATGAAGAAGCTTGCTGGCGCAAGCGTTCACGGCCACCTTACATGGGCGTGCCCTCTTTTTTATATCGGCAAAATTTTATTCGACAAAGGTTCCTAAAATCCACCCCGAGAGTATGACAACCTTTTTATCCATTTTCTTATAGTATTTTCTTGTCCATAGAACACAAAACATCATGAATTCAAAGGAGATATCAAAGGGGAAATGGAACAAGAAGACTATATCGCAGAGGCAACCTTTCAGGCCAACATTTCATACCTCATTCAAGCCCAAACGAAAAAGCAAGCCTTAGAACAGGTTGCATACGAATTAAACGAAACCAACATCCAGCTTAATGAAATTACGCTAGAGAATGAGTTAGGGGACTCCAACGTTTTTATGGTTCAAGAAGTTGAAAAATTGGATTGGTATGATGTGGATCATACAGAGTGCTGTAATCAATTTAGGGTGTTTGGTCGTATGCAACTGCTTATTATCCTAAGGAAACAGAATGACCCTATGAAAGACGTCGAACAAGCCAACTACCATATGCCTCAGTCACTTGTATACGGTAAACCAGTTTTGACGATATCAGAAGGCTATAAGCACATATTTTTAACCGTTTCACAACATAAAATGGAGTGGAAAACCAAGCTTCAGGAAAAGGAAATGGAAACTGTGCTTTTGAGTAAACTTGCCTAACAATAAATGAAAGAGAGGATACGATCATGGAAATCAAAAAGAAAAATGACATTGGAGCGATTTTGGATAACTTTTCTACGTTTGCAAAATGGGACGCTTCAGGAGAGAAACTCTACCTTGTGTTTGCTGACAACAAACGCGGAGGGCAATGGACTTTGATGAACTACTCCGATGACCGTTTCAGCGTTCATGGACTTGGCCAAGACTATGAAGATGAGCAAGAATCGTTCTTTGAAGAACGTAACAGTGTTGTATCGTTTTTATGGGATAATCGTGCGGCACTCAAAGCTGCCGTAAAACCGACAACCTAGCATTTGGTTGCTAGGATTAGGGATAAGCAAGGAAGGCAAGGAACCTATCTGCTAGGTGCCGAGCCTTCTTTCTTTTTGTCCCGATACTGGCCGGGGGTTAATCCTTCTTGCTTGCGGAACGAACGGATGAAGTTTTGCGAATTGTTATAGCGCAGCTTGGAAGAGATATCTTTGATTGGCATATCGGTTTCGGACAGCCATTTCTTAGCCATATTGAACCGGTAGGTCGATAAGTAGTCACTGAAGGAACAGTTCGTTTCTTTGCGGAAAATACTGCTCAAATAATTCGCGTTATAATGCAGCCGGGAGGCACATTCTTCAAGCGTCAGGTCAGTATCGTAGTAGTGCTGCACAAGATCAATAATCTTCTCGGAGATGTTGTGGTACTGGGCATCCTGCCGGTCGCGATAAATGCGAATCAGCGGGTGAATGACTTCTGTCCAGAACCAGTCCTCGATTTCGGCTGCCATATGCAAACTCAGGAGCTCCTCGAAAAGGGACCCTTTGTTCGGATGGATCTGATTCAAGCCGATTCCGGATTCCTGCATCACCATGAGCAGGTTGTTGAGCAGCCGTGCCAGAGGGATTTGATACTCCTGCGGCGTCAGCGGAGCTGCGAATACCGCTTGCAGCAGCTGCTTCAGCAGCTCTTTGGACTTATCCTTTTCGGCTAGCTTGATCGTATCCATCAATTCATTTTCGATCGGCTTCGGATAGTTTAAATTCAAGTAATGCTTCCCTGAGTTAATATTTTCATATTGAATGATGATGCCCTCACCCAGCTTGATGCGATGCTTCAAAGCCTCTAGACCTTCCCGATAGGCCATCGCCATCTGCGAGAAAGCATGAATTGGGAGGCTCATTCCGATGCTAACATGGAGATTCAGGTAGCTATAGATATGCTGCTGCATCTGCTCGGTTAATGCATAAACGGTATTGCGAAAAGCAGCTTCTTCGTTATCGGCACTTCCGATCAAGGTGACCACGGTTTGGTCAATAATGATAGGTGCGAGACGCTGCTGCGAGGGAATCAGTTCCTCGATCATATTATGCACAGCGAAGAGCAGCAGCTCCATATCTCGTTTTTCGTAACGCGTATTGTCGATAGAATCGATCTGCATCGTGATTACAGACATCGTTTTCCACTCTTCAATGTGCCTGTTATAGCCGAATTGCGCCAGCTTCTCCAGCAGCTCGCTCTGTTTGATATGTCCTTGAAAAGCCTTGATTAGGAAAAACGTCCGTACCTGGCCGATATGCTGGTGGACTTCTCTTTCCAGTTGGGACTTCGATTGGAACAAGGTATGGACATGCTCGCTGATCATCTGGAACTCGTTGGCCTTCCGCTTCTGATTGACGGTCACAAGCCCGCCGATTTGGTTCAAAAGAAGCTGGATCGGCGAATACATTTTACGCGAACCTAGCCAAGCTAAAACCATGGAGAGGAGCAGCATCAGGACGCATACATAGATCGTATAGGTCCCGATTTTACTGGATTCCTTTGTCAAACTGTCGATGGAGGTTAGGGATAAATAGGTCCAGTTGTTGAGGTTGGAGCGCAGGAAGGAGACTGAGTAAGGCTTCTCGTTAATACTCGCTGAGAATTGACCCATTGGCGCCTCTAACTGCTTCAAATTTGCAAGCCCTGCTTCGGTGATGGATTTGCCGATGAGGCTTGGATCCGGATGCATGAGAATTCGATTCTGTTCATCCATAATCAGGATATCATCCAGATGCTCGGTATCGTTTTGGATCAAATCCTGCAGGCTGCAGGCAGGAATGTTAGCCAGAGCCAGGCCGTATTTCTCCAGACCGGTAGTGGGCAGCTTTTTAACCAGAGAAATACTGTAGTCACAGGTAACACTTCGCGCATTTTCTTCGGTGAAAAACCACTTGGATGGATTAAGCGTCCAAACGCTGTTCTCCTGTGTGTTCATCAGGCTCATAAGCTTATCGTAATAAGGGTAGCTGTTATAGCGGTACAAGCCCGAGTTCTTAATCATCCAGTTCTCTCTGGCATTGATCAAGATGACATCTTCCAGCTTGGTATCAAAAGATTGCATATAACGAATTTCGCTGCGCAGGTCATCATACATCATGAAATCGTTTACAGTTAGCGGCATATCCATCGCCTTCTTGAGCACGGTAGAGTTGATGACCTGATTAAGTGTATGGTTGACAGTCGTTAATTTCTGCTCTACATTAGATTTGATTTGGGTGATTAACTGCATTTTACCTTCGTTGACATTCTTTTGAATTTCGCTCGACGAGGTGACGAAGGCGAAAGCGCCGATGAAGATCACCGGCAAAGTGCTGAGCAGGAACCCAAATATGGTCATTTTGCTAAGGAAACTTAAAGAGCGCATCGCATCCAACACCTATCTATCTTGAGGATGATCATTCGGGCTATCTATGTATTGTAGTCAAGACTTGCATGAAGAGCAATAATCATCTGAGTGACGGATAATCATTTTCTCCGATTCTGACTATAAAACACTGCTGTTATAAGGGGGAAGCACTCATGAGAACAAGTTTATGCGGCAAAGGTTTCAAGCTCTTTGGTCTCCTTATGATAGGGCTATTAATGGTTGTTTTGGTTAGTGCTTGTCAGAGCAGCTCCCAAAAGACAGAGGATGTGAACGGCAATCGTCCCGTTATATCGATCATGGTACCGCTGCACTTTCCGCATCCGCCCATTCCTGAATTGGTTCAGGAAATCGAGAATCGCACACAAACGAAGCTTGATCTAAACTGGGTTCCAGACGGCATATATACCGATAAAATGAACACCGCACTCACCACAAACTCATTGAAAAAAGCAACCTATGTGAAATATACGGACTACATGCTGATGAAAAATTCGATCCGTTCCGGCGCATTCTGGGATATCGGACCTTACTTGGCGGAATACCCGAATCTGAAACAACTGAACAAGGAGATTTTGGGTCAGGCAGCTGTCGATGGCAAAATCTATGGCTTGTACACCGAGCGGCCTTCCTCTCGGCAGGGCATTATTATTCGTGAGGATTGGCTGAACAATCTGAAGCTGGCCAAGCCGACGAATCTGGATGAGCTGTATCAGGTACTGAAAGCTTTCACGTTCGGGGATCCTGATCTGAATGGGAAGGCAGATACCATCGGTCTGACGGACCGGAATGATTTGGTTTTTGGCGCGTTCAAAACGATCAGTTCTTATTTAGGTACTCCGAATAATTGGGGTACTGATGGCGCTGGGAAGCTAGTACCTGAGTTCGAAACCCAGGCTTACGTAGACACGATGAACTATATGAAGAAACTGTATGACGAGAAGCTGATCAATGCCGACTTCGCAGTCACCAGTAAGGAAGTTCAGCGCGATAAACTCATTCGCGGGATTGCAGGCGTCTATATTGGCAGCATGCAGGATGTGCAGCGTCTTTCGGATGAAGCTCATTTGAGCAACCCGGCGGTGAAGTTCACGCTAGTCAATCATATCGAAGGCCCGAATGGTTTTCGGATTTGGTCGATTCCCAACTATAGTGCGCTCTACCTGTTCTCGAAAAAAGCGATTCGTACCGAAGCGGAACTTAGGCAGGTGCTGCAATTTTTTGATCGTACGATGGATAAAGATGTAGCCAACTTGATGAAGTACGGGCTGGAGGGGCGTCATTACACAGCCAAGGGGGATCAAGTTCAACTCACGGAGGAAACCTCCAAGATCCGAGTGAATGAGGTGAATGCGCTGTATGCCCTCATGATTGCCGATCTGAATAATCCGAAGGTCATGCGCGTCTCGGAGAGCGAGTCCTTGTCACAGCTAGCGGACCGGCTGAGCCTAGACAACGAGAAAAACATCGTCAAAGACCCGACCGTTGGTCTGGAGTCGAAAACCTACGACGAGCGAGGCGTCGAATTGTACAAAATTGTGTCTGACGCTACGTACAATTACATTTTGGGGAAACTGGACAAAGCCGCGTTCCAGCAAGAGATTGAGCGTTGGAAGCGGAATGGCGGCGGCCAGATGATAAGAGAGTACAATGAGGCCTATGGTAGGCGAGGTTGAGGATGGGGAAGGGGAAACCGCTGGCGCTGGTGCGCGGCGGTTTTTTTGTGTTTTGGTGCGCTGCTGGAGGAGTTGAGGTCAACAGAGGGAGGCTCGGTTTAGGCTGAGACGATGATTTTCATCGTTAAAGTCGCCGGAGACGATAATCATCTCCCCGACCGATAATCATCATCTCACATCTCATGCCAAACCAGGCCTAGATGAGTAAATGATTATTTCGGTACCTCCCTGCGGCCGTATAGTGTGGAACTTGTAGCACACAACAATTTCGCGGAGGTCTAACCAATATGAAGAGAAAATTAGTCTCGATTCCACTTAGTGTTCTGCTTGTCTCCAGCTTTGCGCTGGCAGCTTGTTCAGACGGGGGGAAGTCAACTCCTGCAGCTACGACTAGCGTGGAGTCGCCTAAAGCAACAGCTGATAACAAACCGACGGCGATCACGATTATGGCACCGCTAAACACGGCGCAAACGCCGCCGGATACAATCATTAAAGAACTCGAAAAGTTAACAAATACGAAGCTAACGTATCAATTTTTCCCGGCGGATACGTATGAGGAGAAGCTGAATACAACGTTCGCTACAGGCGCACTGCCGCAAGTTACTTACCTGAAAAATCAGGCGACATTTATTCAGATGAAATCAGCCATTCGTGACGGGCAATTCTGGGAAATTGGTCCTTTGCTGAAGGACTTTCCGAACCTGAGTAAATTGAAATCCACGACTAATGACAATACGAAAGTGGATGGCAAGCTTTACACACTCTATCGCGGTGTAGACATTGCCCGTCAAGGCCTTATCTACCGGAAAGATTGGGCGGATAAGCTGGGACTGAAGCCACCTGCAACAACAGAAGATTTGGCTGCCATGATGAAGGCATTTACTGAAAATGATCCTGACGGCAATGGCAAAAAGGATACCATCGGCTTAACGGATCGTAACGATCTCATTTACGGATCATTCAAAACCGTTGCCACTTGGTTCGGCGTACCGAACAATTGGGGCGTTAAAGATGGCAAGCTGCAGCCTGAGTTCATGTTCCCCGAATATGTAGCGACGATGGATTACTACAAGAAGCTGCGTGATGGTGGACTTATCAACAAGGACTTCGCAGCTACAAGTAAAACGGATCAGCAAAAGCTGTTCACCAACGGTACAGCGGGTATGTACATCGGTGCCATGACAGATGTTTCATCTCTCAATAAAGATTTGATTAAGAACGTGCCTACAGCTGTAGTAGATGTGCACAGTATGGTCGCAGGGCCAAGCGGTAAATTCGCAGCATGGGCTCTTCCTGGCTATGCGAATGTCGTTCTGTTCCCGAAATCCGCTACGAAAACAGAAGCTGAGCTAAAGAAGATCTTGGCCTTCTTTGACAAAATGATGACGCCTGAAGTTGCCAATGTTGCCAACTGGGGCATTAAAGATGTTAACTACAGCGTAATCGACAACAAAGCGAAGAAGCTGGATGAAGAGAAATGGACACGCGAAGTTAAGCCGTTCACGGACGCGGCTATTGGTGATGAAGATACTTCCGGCAGATACTTGGGTATTCCTACGATTCCTGCGCAAGGTAAAGCAGATGAACTCAAGATTGCCAATCTGAAGTTCGCTGTGCAGGATCCAGCAGCTGCTCTGGATTCAAAAACGAACCAGGAGAAGGGCGTTCAACTTCAAGACTTGATTAAAGATGCAACGAACAAATATATCTATGGCACGCTTGATAAGGCTGGTTTTGACAAGGCTATTGAGGATTGGAAAAGTCGTGGCGGCAACAAAATTATCGAAGAATACAACGCTGTTTATAAAAAATAAGAAGTTCGCAGTAAATCACACCGGTTAAAAAGCGGGGAGGCTGCTGTGTCATCAGTAGCAGTCTTTCGCCCTTTATATGAATCGCCCGGAAAGGAAGAAGTCGTATGCAGGAAGTGAATGTAGCACAACGTATGATGGCTAGGAAACAAAGCAGTGAGCTGGGTAGACGACTTTGGAAAAACAAATGGATCTATGTCATGCTGCTGCCGGGAGTCTTATACTTTCTCGTTTTCAAATATATTCCTATGTACGGATTGATCATTTCGTTTCAGAATTATAAACCTTTTAAAGGGATTAGCGGGAGTGAATGGGTTGGTTTAGAGCATTTCCGGCGTTTGTTTACAGAGCCCGATTTCTTAATTATTTTAAGCAATACATTAATTTTATTTGTCATGAATCTCTTGTTTTATTTCCCGATTCCGATCATTCTGGCGCTCATGCTGAATGAGGTCAAAGGGGATCTTTTCAAAAAAGCATTTCAAACGATCGTCTATCTGCCACACTTTATGTCCTGGGTTATTATTGTTTCGATCAGTTTCGTTATGCTGACGATGGACGGCGGGATTATCAATGATATTATTGAGTTTTTCGGATTTGAAAAGATCAATTTCTTATTAGCACCGGAGTGGTTTAGACCGATCTATATTCTTCAGGTCATTTGGCGAGAAGCGGGTTGGGGCACGATTATTTATCTGGCGGCGATTGCTTCCATCGATCCTGGGTTGTACGAGGCTGCGCGTATGGATGGTGCAGGACGGATTAGACAAATGTGGCATATTACTTTGCCAGCTATTCGAAGTGTCATCATTGTTTTGTTAATTTTGAAAATTGGTGCGGTTCTCGAACTCGGTTTTGAACATGTCTACTTGCTTCTCAACTCCATGAACCGAAATGTTGCGGAGATCATTGATACTTATGTATATACGGCAGGGTTAAAACAAGGGCAGTTCAGTTACAGTGCTGCTATCGGATTGTTCAAATCGTTTATTGGACTTGTGCTGGTGATGCTAGTTAACCGAATTGCCAAGAAGATGGGCGAAGAGGGCGTTTATTAAATGCTTACGAAGAAAGTTTTGCTAAAGCAAAACTCTTAGGAGGTGTAAATCATGGTTGAAGATACTACGATTGGCGGCAGAATGTTTGGCATCATCAATTACTTGTTACTAACGATTATTGGTCTCATTACGCTTATCCCCTTTGTACATGTTGTAGCGGGGTCGTTTACGACCAGCGCGGAAATGGCAGCCAAGAAATTTGTCATCATTCCGACGGATTGGAGCATAGAGGCCTATCGATTCATTTTCTCAACGAATACGATTTTTAAAGCCATGGGCGTTTCGATTGGTACTACGCTTGCGGGAACGATCATCAGTATGTTTATCACAGCTTTGATGGCCTACGGTTTATCCCGTCAAGACGTGGATGGAAGAAAAATCATTATGTTTCTTGTTGTGTTTACGATGTTGTTTCACGGCGGCTTGGTTCCGACCTTCCTGGTTGTGAAGGAACTGGGGATGATCGATACCTACGCGTCGTTGATTCTTCCTTCTGCGATTAGTGCCTTTAATTTAATTATTTTGAAAAATTTCTTTCAAAACATCCCAGAGGGACTCGAAGAGTCAGCCAAGATCGATGGCTGCAGCGACTTTGGTATTTTGTTCCGAATTGTGCTGCCTTTATCGATGCCGGCTATCGCAACCATCTCGTTATTTTACGCTGTGACGTACTGGAACACTTACCTCAGCGCGATTCTTTACTTAAATGAGAGTGCGAAGTGGCCGATTCAGGTCCTTCTCAGACAAATTGTCGTGCTTGCCAGCGGGATGGATGTCAGTGCGGATTTGGATAGTGTCACACCGCCTCCTGCGCAATCGATCAAGATGGCTGTTATCGTCGTGGCGACTTTACCGATCTTGTGTGTGTATCCGTTCTTGCAAAAGCACTTTGCTAAAGGGGCTATGATCGGCTCCATAAAGGGATAAGGAAGGGATTTCAATTAATCCGAAAATCTATTTTGACATAGAGAGGAAATTCAATATGACTCATCATTTTGTAAAATCACCCATCGAATGGGCAAGAGCTGCCTGCGATTCAATTATGAGCACTTACACGCCTATGGAGCTGCCACCCGCTGAGCGTTGGCATTATCACCAAGGTGTATTTTTATGCGGCATGGAAATGCTTTGGGAAGCTGAACAGGATGATCGCTATGACGCCTACATTCAGGCATATGTCGATGGTTTGATCGACGAGCATGGCAATCTCTATTTCGCACGGGATGAGCTTGATGCGGTTCAAGCGGGGCTTTTGTTGTTCCGATTGGACAAACGGACAGGACACAGCAAATACCGAATCGCTGCGGATAAGCTGAGAAACTTGCTGAACACGCTGAATCTCACTTCGGAGGGCGGTTACTGGCATAAAGACAAATATGCTTTCAACATGTGGTTGGACGGATTGTATATGGCAGGCATCTTCTCATTGAAATATGCGAATGCTTACGGAGACCTCGGCTTGCGTGGAACCGTACTGCATCAAGAGAAACTGATGCGCAAATATATGAAAGATGAAGAGACAGGGCTGCTGTACCATGCCTGGGACGAAAGCCGGAAGATGCCATGGGCGGATACCGAAACCGGCTGTTCACCTGAATTCTGGGGCCGTTCACTGGGCTGGTATGGCCTAGCAGTAGCGCAGTTTCTTGATGAGCTCCCAATGGACGAACCAGGGCGCGAAGAGTTAGTTAACTCGCTGCGTGATTTCGTTCATGCGTTGATTCGTTATCAGGATCCAGAGAGCGGACTGTGGTATCAAATCGTTGACAAGGGTGATCAGCCCGATAATTGGCTGGAGACATCATGTACCAATCTATTCGTATACACGATTGCCAAAGCGATTAAGCACGGGGTTGTCGGTCAAGAATGTGTGGATGCAGCCGTGAAGGGATATGAGGGTCTGATTCGAACGTTGAAATTCGATGAGCAGGAACGAGTGATCTTACCGCTGATCTGCATCGGAACATCAGCCGGTGATTATGAGAACTATGTGACTCGACCAACAAGTGAGAATGACCTGCATGGTGTTGGTACATTCGTGATGGCGTGTGTAGAAATGGAGTCACTCATGAAGTAAGAATCCGAAGAGCTAAAATTGATTTTTGTGTTAAAAAGGCTGGACACATATTTGTGTTCAGCCTTATTTTTTTAAATAATTTTTGTAAATCGTTATTGGCTTTGTCGTAATTTAGGATCTCTGTAGGATAGTGATTTTTGGTGAAAGTAAGCTGCTACCAGTAACAAACTAGGTATTACAAATTGTAAAGGAAGTTGAACATAGGTCATGTTAAATTTAAAACCTACAGCTAGGTGCTCGGCATATGTTTTTGTCATGACATGACCAAGAGGGGCAGTGATCGCTGCAATCGGAATAAGAACGTAATGGTAACTCTTCAAATTAAATAAATGGGCTGTTCCAACCGCGGCACCATAGATGTAAACACCAACTTTGAAAAACCCCCCTGCTACCATTAGCAGAATAACTACGGCATCGATCCGCTCAAGAAAATCCGCCACAGAGGCCATTCGTATAGTCGATAATAAAGGATAGTTTAACATACCGTACAACTGAGGTCCAAGAACGGAGATCATGCCTACTATATTAAGGGATAATAAAACTCCTGCTGCCAAAACTGCAGTCATCCCCACCTTTTTAAGCTTCGTATTATCTTTTAATGTTGGCCAAATCATAGTGAATGCGACTAATTCCCCAAAAGGAAGGCTGGTAAGGGTTGGGAATGACTCTTTCCATACGTTTTTTATTCCTGTACCAAGTACAGGTGTAAGCTGTTTCAGGTCTACAACTCCTGAAGCATAAACGATGATCCATGTGCTAATGGATATTAACAGAACACCGGGAACCACCATTTCTGCCATCCGTCCAAACACTTCAATACCACCGCGGAGCGTATAAATAATTACGGCTACAAAAGTTGCAAGAATAAAAATATCTGGGGTTCCAACTAAAATTGTAGAAAGCATGAGATCGGAGAAATCTCGACTGATCCTCGCAGCTTGAGATGTGAAATAAATAATATAAGTGATACTGAGTGGATATCCAATATACCTACCTGAAACTTTTTGAATGATTTGGATCAAGGAATCATTTGGGTAAAACCCAGATAATTTGGTGAAGACGGACATTAAAATAAGCCCCAACACCATGCCGATTAATACGGCGAGCCAAGCATCTTGTTTAGCTTCCGCTCCTAACGTAAAAATGACAGCACTTCCTATTTCAAAAGCTAACATCATAAGAAAGAGTTGTTTGAAACCTATTTTCTCTTGATTCATATCGCCTTCATCCCATTTCTGTGAATTAGATATCATTATTAACGTTCACTTCTTTTTTAAACGAAAATTTGATGAATTAGGTATTATTTACCTTGATTTGTCGAAAGATAATAGTTGGAAATTGTAAGTAGAACTGCTTAAACCTTACTTATCAGGGGAGAACGGATGAAGAATATTCGTAATCTAGGTTTTGCCTTCGTGCTCACCGCTTTCATTGGATGGTGTATATATGTTTACTTACAGGAAATTTCGTCGAATTTATGGGTCCATCCCCATTTTTACACGTTTACTGTTTTGGAAATGCTGTTGGCTGCTATGGGAGCTTTCTACATGATCATTATGGTTATTATGTTAGCAGGTCATCTTTTCTTAACGTTGTTGAAAAAAATAAAGGCTTAATGGTGAGGGGATTTGGCATGGAAAAGGGAAAGTTAGGTTGGTTGAAAAGTTTAGTGGCTTCTCAACGAAAGAATACGAACTTTCTTGAACAATCATCCGCAATCCTCAGGGAACCATTGAAAAGTGATCTGCTTAGCTCGAATCTTTTACAGAATGTAGGACAATTAAAAACGATATTTGATCGATCTTCCGATATTGTATTTAGGGATTTTCAAGTGGGTGAGACTCAAAAAGGGACTCTTCTTTTTTTAGATGGCCTTGTCAACATGAAATTGATTGACGATGACGTCATAAAACCTCTATTGGAATATGGGAAAAATCAATTGACACAAGCCATGCTTCGTTACGAGGGAATGGAGGATTTTCTTAGTAAACAAGTGATCTCTGCTGCACAAATAAGCAGTGGGACAAGTTTTCAAGATGTGATAGATCATGTGTTGTCCGGGGATACCGTATTGATTCTAGACGGTGTAGAACGGGCCTTATTCGTCAGTGCAAGAGAATGGGAGTCCCGTTCGGTTGAAGAACCGGCGACTGAAGCGGTGATCCGCGGCCCTAGGGACGGATTTACGGAAAACCTGCGGACAAATACTAGTCTCATTCGCAGGCGATTGAAAACCCCCCAGCTTAAAATGGAAGCGATGAATGTAGGGCGATTATCAAAAACAGAAATCGTCATTACTTACTTGGATAACATTGCTGATGAAACGCTAGTGGCGGAAGTCCGTGAAAGAATCAGCAGGATTGATATCGATGCAATTCTCGAAAGCGGATATATCGAGGAGTTCATTGAAGACACTCCGAGTTCCATTTTCCCTCAGGTGCAGAGTACGGAAAGACCGGATAAAGTCGTTGGCAATTTATTGGAAGGGAAAGTAGCGATTATCATCGATAATACGCCTTTTGCCTTGTATGTTCCGGTTACCTTTTATGAAATGCTGCAGGCGAGTGAAGATTATTATGGGCGCTTTATGATTTCGACAGCGATCCGCTGGATACGCTTTTTGTTTCTGGTGATTGCCTTGTTTTTGCCATCTTTGTATATTGCTCTATTAACATTTCATCAGGAATTGGTTCCGTCAACTCTGTTATACAGTGTGGCTTCCTCCCGTGAAACGGTCCCATTTCCGGCTATTGTTGAAGCCTTGCTAATGGAAATAGCCTTTGAAGGATTGCGGGAAGCTGGCGTGCGTTTGCCTAGGCCGGTAGGACAGTCGGTGAGTATTGTCGGAGCTTTGGTGATTGGTCAGGCGGCTGTTCAGGCGGGCATTGTTTCCGCCCCGATGGTTATTGTCGTATCCATCACCGGTATCGCTTCTTTTATCATTCCCAGCTTTAGCCAGGCGGTCGCGATC
The DNA here is from genome assembly GCF_001429545.1 of Paenibacillus sp. Soil787. GTDB lineage: Bacteria > Bacillota > Bacilli > Paenibacillales > NBRC-103111 > Paenibacillus_E. Next base: position 990,172 of record NZ_LMSP01000001.1, on the reverse strand, counting down.
AGAATGCTGCGTTTTCCCATGATGTTTTTAGCTGGATCGCTGGGGTTATACGGAATACTATTAGGCATGTTGTTCATCATGAGCCATATGTGCCGCCTTCGCTCGTTTGGTATGCCCTATTTGTCACCTTTAGCCCCTTTGCATTTTGGTGACCTTAAAGATGTGCTTGTTCGGGTGCCTTGGTGGCAAATGACGGATCGTCCGGAAGAAGGAGCAAAAAGAAATCCGCACCGAATGAAACAGCCGTTGCGTCCAGTTCCACCGAACCGCAAGGAGTAGGATTTACTACGGAAGGGTAATGTTGGATGAGAACACGAATTGTATGGGGTTTGATCCTTCTGATGATGCCGATTCTCTCGGGCTGCTGGAGTCGGATAGAGGTCAATGATTTAGCGTTTGTAACCGCAGCAGGAATCGATAAGATGGAGGATGGCAAAATCCGTTTAGCACTGCAGGTGGCTATTCCGAGAATGTTAGGCGCTGCAGGCCAAGGTGGCATTGGCGGGGGAAAAGACATTGGAGCTAAAGCGGTATGGATCGTTTCAGAAAAGGGGGAAACGATTTTGGATGCCTATCGAAGACTCCAAGAAAAACTGCCACGCCGAATATTCTTTTCCCACAGCGCAATTATTATTTTTGGCGAACAAATGGCCCGGGACGGAGTTTCACCGGTACTCGATTTTTTTATTAGACAGCGGGAAGCGCGAATGCGCAGTTACATCTTATTCACAAAAGGGGAGGCTGTAAAGATTCTCAAGTTTATCCCCAAACTCGAAAGAATACCCGCTGAAATCATGAGAGAGGAAGTTAAACAGCACATTGGTGTAAGGATGAATCTGAAGGATTTTGTTCATATGCTTGTGACGGAAGGGGTAGAACCGATTGCTGCTGAAATGGAACTCGTGCCTTCGAGCTTAACGAGTGGAGGGGATTCCAAGGTGCCATCTCCGTCAAATGTGGAAACCAACCTTTCGGTCAAAGGCTCAGCCATATTCAAAAAGGATAAATTAATCGGTTGGATGAATGACCTAGAGACGAGAGGAGTTCTCTGGCTTCGCAACGAAATGAAAACGGGTGTTGTTACGGTAAACATTCCGAAGGAAAAGGGAAATGGAAAAATAAGCGTTTTAATATTGAAGGCCGAGACCCAAATCAAACCTATTCTTAGGGATGGAGAATTAAGCGTGGAAGTGAAGGTAAGAGCTGAGCACGAACTTTATGAGAATAACTCGAAATTGGATGTGAGTGATCCTAAAGTCATTCATTTTGTGGAAAATAAGTTGGAAGATGATCTTAAGCAAAGAATTCAACTGGTACTCGATATGGCACAAAAAAAATTCAAATCAGATATTTTCGGATTTGGAATCGCTGTAGAACGGAGATATCCAAAAGAGTGGAAGAATAAGTTTAAAGAACATTGGGAGGAGGAATTCCCAAAGCTGAAAGTCGATACCACGGCTGATGTGATAGTAAACCGTACAGGATTAACGAATAAACCTCTTATTTTGAAAGAGAAGGAGTCAGAAAGATAATGAAAGTCATCCTGATTTTAGTTCTTTTTGTACTTCTTGCTTCTCGAGATGTGCCTGGAATGATTAGGAATAAAAACTATCACAAAGACCTGGTTGTATACAGTTTTTTGATGCTTGCCGGGTTGACCTTGAACTTTCTCGTTGTATTCCATGTTTACCTTCCGATCTGGCCGAAAGATTGAAAAGGAGCACGAAATCTTGATCGCTTGCGATTGGTTGTCTGGCAGCCTATGATTTTCCGCTGGAGTTTTCGTATCCGGAATTATGCTTGGAGCAGTGAAGGAATAACGCGAACGAAAACTCCGTGTATAAGGAAACTACTGAATGTAAAAAGGTATAGATTTATTGGGTCTTATTTGAGCTGCCGGATGATATAATCCGCCGTGCGTATAGCTAGAGCCGCCATCGTGAGCGTCGGATTTGCTGCGCCCAGAACCGGAAAAATGCTGTTATCCGCCACATAGAGACCAGGTACACCATGAATTTGCCCGTACCGGTCGGTTGCCGAGGTGGCTGGATCGTCGCCCATCCGGCAGGTTCCGGCTTCGTGGTCGCCGGCTACCGGCTCATCGGGGACCAAAGAGACGAGCGGGGCTCCAATCACGGACGTAACCCGTTTTACCTCTTCCGCAGCCTGCCCAAGAATGGCTTTATCTGCTTCATTGTAATCAAGGTGAATTTGAAGCTCAGGCATGCCGTATTCGTCGCGTCTGTACGGATCGAGTGTGATTTTATTTTCGTACCGCGGCTGGATCTTACCGAAGCCGGCAACAAACAATTCCATTTCTTCTTGGAACGGGATTTGTTTGTCATGATAAGAATGATAACCGATCGGTCCTTCCAGCACAATTTGGTAAGGAAGCTTCTCGGTTTCGGGAATCAATATGCCGATCGGACCTAATACATACGGATAATCTTTGCGATTGAATTTGGCTGTTCCTCTGACAGCAGAGTGATTGATCAGATAATGGCCGATCGCGTCTCCTCGGATCCCTGAATGCAGAAGGATACGTGGAGTTCCGAGAGTGCTTGCACTCAAGACGACGGTTTTCGCTTTCAGGACATAGGATCGTTTATCGGGTGTCATTACATGAACGCCTGCGACACGCCCTTTTTCGGTTACCACTTGTACGGCGCGGGCCAGCACAGCCAAATCGTACGACTTTCGATACAGCGCTTTGGCGAGAAACGAGATCGAGCTGAAATAGACGTTGGAGTGAATTTCGCCGTACCTGGTCGGTTCCATATCCACGGCTAGCGGCTCGTTCACCGCTGTGGGATACGGGCCGTTCCGAAGTTGATTGAGTAAAAGTTGGTTCATCGGGGATCCTTCGGTATATACATTTGTAACATGCATGGCTTGTTCGGCGATATTGTAGTACATGTCCATCTCCCACCCAGGTACAGGCCATTGCTCGGGAGTGAGATACATGCGCGGACTAACCCCCGACCAGACCAATGACCTGCCTCCGACAGCGATAAGCTGCCGAAGTCTTGTGCCGGAGACCGGAATTTTTAAACGCGGACTGTTATACGCCAAGTCGTTCCAACGCTTAAAGTCTATGGTTTCGATATTTCGTGCATGAGTTGGCAGGATCAGATTACCCGCCTCTACGACACCGATCTTCTTGCCGTTCTTTCTCCATTGCTCGCACAATCGCCAGAGTACCGCTCCTCCGCCAGGCCCGGTGCCTACGATAAGTACATCATACTCGGTTTGACTCATTTTCTCCAAGGAGCTTGTCGGTATCCAAGATACCTCGGAGACCGGGGCGGGAGTTACCTGGATACTGCCGGACTCCGAATAGGCCCGTCTCTCGGAAGCGGCGAGAGGAAGATAAACGGGAAATCCGGTAAGAGGATGATCTGGATCAGGAATTCGGAAGTTTAAAGTTATTAGATCTGATAAGTTAATGTGAAACTTTTGAGCAATTTTTCTGAGCGTATCGCTTTTGTCTGCCACATAAATCCGCATGGATTTCACATCCTTATCGTTCATCTCGCTGCTGTTGGATATAATCTGCTGTACGAATGGCCAAAGCAACGGTAGTGAGCGTTGGATTGGATGCACCGCTGGCGGGAATGACACTGTTGTCGGCCACAAAAAGACCTGATATGCCGAAGACCTCGCCATACCGATTTACTGCCGCATTACGTGAATCATTTCCCATCCGGCAAGTGCCCATCTCATGTATTTCTTCACCCGGCAATCTCAAGCAGACTTCCGAACCGCCGTTAGTTAGCAAGGTCGCATTCATGACATAACTCGCCTGTTTAACGCCCTCAGCCATTTGGCGGATAACTTCAAGATCACGATCATTATAGGAGAAGCAAACCTGAAGCTCCTGCATTCCATACTCATCCCTTTTTTGGGGATCCAATGAAACGTAGTTTTCGTACCGCGATTCAACCTTGCCTGACGCTTGCATATCGACCCTCCATTCCTGCTGCAGTGGTTCTGTCTTATAATGATACCAGTAATATTGACCTGGACCGTACATCTGTATTTGATAGGGGCGTTCTTCCGTTTGGGGTAATAAAATGTTAAGTGTGCCTAGGACTTCCGGAAATTCAAGACGGCTTATGATTGCATTGCCAACTACTCTCGAATGATTGGTCAGGTAATGACCGACCGCTTCGCCTTTGATTCCCGAGTTCAGTAAAATGCGTGGAGTTTCCAGTGTGCTTGCGGATAGAACTACAGTTTCTGCTAAGATATCATAAGTTTTTTTATCCGGAGACATGACCCTGACACCGGCCGCTCTCCCTTTTTCCGTCAGCACCTGGACTGCGCGGGCCCTCACAGTTAAATCGAACGGCTTCCGATTCAAGGCTCGTGCAAGAAATAACATCGAACTGAAAAATACATTCGAATGAAGTTCTCCATACTTGGTCTGTCCAAGATCGACAGCTACCGGCATGTCTTCGGCTTCTGGAAACCCCTGCGTCTGAAGACGTTCAAGAAGCTTTTGCGTTAACAATGACCCCTGGGAGTAGTTTCGAGTCACGCTCATCACTTTTTCGGCAATGCGATAGTAATAATCCATTTCTTTTAAAGGAACGGGCCACTTCATTATTTCGGTGGGATGCATACGGGGAGATACCGCGTTCCAAATCATGGTTCTTCCGCCTAAAGCTAAAAACTGTTGAAAAGCCAAGGGAAACGATGCGTCTATTAAATCAGGAACCGGACATACAGGCTGCGATTCCCCGACTTTTTTCCAAAACTTGGGATTGCTCCAATATTTAACGTATCGCTCAGCATCCATTGTCGCAATGTTTTGGGCGTGCGTCGGCAGCATAAGATCACCGGCTTCAATAACTCCTATTCGTTTCCCGCTTTTCACCCAATGTTCGCATAATCGCCAAAGGACCGCTCCACCCCCGGCGCCTGTCCCGACAATGAGAACATCATAATGCGTCCGGGCCATCTGTTCCAGTGAGGTAAGGGGAATCCAATGATCCAGATAATCCGGTAGCGGCTCCACCGGACAAAGGTGAAGGCTGGCCTGCGCATTGCCGGAAGGATTTAAGGAAGGAAGCTTGATTTGTAAGCCGGTGATATTTCGATCAAGAGCTGTAATGTGTGGATTAAGGGAGGTGAGTTGTTCCAATTCGATATCATTTTTTTTTGCAATTTTGAAGAGAGTATCGCCATCACTCGCAATGTATATCCTCAATACCACCAGATCCTTTCAAAACGATACAAGATACACCGCAATCTTCACTTTGCCCCGGCAGCAGTAGCGGATAGATAGGAGTTGTTCTACATATCGACACGCGGTCTAGTCATAAATGTGTCGCATTTATCCTGAAAAATATCTATGTATATCTATGTCGTCGAATGTTGATTTATTCTTTCAAACATCATTGTGATTTCGGGAACCCGTCAACATTTTAACGTAAAAATGTTGACGGGTTCCCTGAATCGGTTATTGACCGAAAGACGACCCTCCGTTCACATGGATCACCTGACCCATCACATAAGTGGAATCGTCGGATGCCAGGTAGACGTATGCGGGCGCAAGCTCCCAAGGCTGGGCGTCCCGTTTCATAGGATTATCAAAACCGGCCGACATATAAAGCTCCGGAGGCAGCGATGCCGGTTGTAGAGGCGTCCACGTTCTACCCGGAGCAACTGCATTTACACGGATTCCGCGATCGATCAGCGACATGCTCAAGGAACGCGTAAACGTGCTAATCGCGCCTTTGGTCGCCGAATAGTCGATCAACCCTTTAAATCCGATACTTGCGGTTTCGGAAGAGGTGTTGACGATCGTACTTCCGGGTTTCAAGTAAGGGAGGGCCGCTTTGGTGAGATAGAACATCGCAAAAATATTTGTTCGAAAGGTCCGTTCCAGCTGTTCGCGCGTAATGCCTTCGATGCTTTCCTGATAAAACTGCACCGCCGCATTGTTGACCAGGCAGTCGACTCGGCCGAAAGTGCGGATCGTCATTTCCACCACATGCCCGCAAAACGATTCATCTCCGATATCTCCGGCGAGCGTGAGGCACCTTCGGCCCAATTGATTGACCCTTGCCAATGTCTCCTGGGCATCCCCGTGTTCATTGTAATAAACGACGACGATGTCCGCTCCTTCTTTGGCGAACGCGTACGCCACAGCCCTTCCAATCCCGCTGTCTCCGCCCGTTATAATCGCAACTTTATCGCGCAGCTTTCCGCTTCCAGCATAAGCGGGGTTTTCGGAAACGGGCCTTGGAATCATGATTGATTCGATACCGGGCTGCTGTGGCTGATATTGCGGCAGATAATAAATCGGAATCCTTTTACAATCGGTATAACTTCCGTAAGTGGGCTTCATCATATCCCGTCCTTCTTGTGAATTGAGATATCATAACATATGCCCATTGCGGATTGGTTGTGCCGTCGGAGCCGGTTCATCATCCTTCTTCTAACTTTTGTTTCAGGTGTGTGGGTATCGCTGAAAATAATATACCTGATTCCTCTTCTGTTAATTTATGTGCAGATGATGCATATAATGCTCTGACAGGCGATTACTAATGAGGGGAGAAGGGGACGTATGAAAAGAGCATTCACTTTACGGTTTTCCCATAAGTCCTCGAACGATATACAGCTCGGGAAGAAGAAGGCGTTAATTGTCCAAGGAGGATGGAAAGGCCATTTCCCTAAAGAGATCTCGGGTATTCTTGCAGGGATCTTGAGGGAAGAAAACTTCGATGTGGAGATTTCCGATACCTTGGATGTTTTTCTGGATCGGGAAAAATTAAAACAAGTGGATCTGATAGTTCCGGTCTGGACCCTCGGCACCCTGACGGAGGAGCAGTTGAATTCGTTCCTGTCCGCGGTGGAAAGCGGCACCGGCGTTGCAGGGCTTCATGGGGGCTTGGTCGATGCTTTTCGCTGTGAAATCAGATATCAGCTCATGGTCGGCGGGCAGTTTGTTTGGCATGCCACGAAGAACGTTACTTACCGGGTGCACATCACGGATCCGAATCACCCTCTTGTGAAGGGAATTCCGGACTTTACTGTCAGAACGGAACAGTTTTATATGCTTGTCGACCCAGCCAACGATGTGCTGGCCACCACCAATTTTGAAATATCTCCGCCTGAGGTTTGGAGACCGGTCGTTATGCCAACGGTGTGGATCAAAAAATACGGTAAAGGCCGGGTGTACGCCAATACATTAGGACACTCTCCGGAAATCGTAACCATACCTCAAGTTATCGAGATGATAAGACGAGGGTTGGTTTGGGCCGCGAGGTAAACGGATTACTTGTCAAACAAGTAACAGAAACGAAACCGGTGTACGGCATAATTTAAGAGCCTATTTGTAGATCAGCCCCTCTTGTGCAAACGGAATGTAAATAAACTTCCGTAAATGTACAAGAGGGTTTTTTAACGTGTAGCCAGGGATGTTTAAGTTAACTAAAGCAATTTCCGTCATTTTTGAGTAATAAACATCCTAGTTAAGTTATTATGCCTATGACTCATTTTTGATTTTGGACCAGAATATAAAGTCTCGGCGAAAGCATTTTCTTTCCAAGCTAGAAGAGGTTTCCCTAACCGCTCTGAAGGAATGAATGTATATGGATCCAACGATGGATTGAATTGGATTTTATTAACGGAGACTTTTACGACAAATACAGAAGCAATGGAGACCCTCCGAGTAAAAGAATACTTAGTTAACGAATCATTTAGATATTTGAAATTCCAAGTGGCTTATCCTGGTATTCCTACGGATCCTGCATATCCAGGTATCTCATCTTTCGCGGAATTTAGGATAGATGGAACCAGATATGAAGTGAACGAATAAAGCGGTCGTTCGTGTGGAACAAAGATCTACAAAGGCGTAAACTTCACAGCAGTGTTCTACGACGCTCGTAATGTTGGTATGGTACACTCGTAGGCGTGGAGTCCGTCGTCACGGATACCGCTCCACGTAACCCATACCGCCTTGGCGTCTACAGTCTTCAGCACCGCCCTCAAAGGCGACGTACATCCATAGTAACAGGAAGTTGAAAGCGAGGACGTCCAACAGGACGTCCTTTTCATGTTTCTTACGTAAGATTAATGATAATTAAGGAATCCCGAATAAACCAAACTATGGTAAAATAATACGTGAATCATAGAAATACGCATAGATTAAGAGTTTGCTAGGACATGTTCTAGAACAAATAGATACCCATAAATAGACGGATTTGCCGGAGCACGCCATCAGGAGGAACAGGATATGAAAAGAACATTAGCTGTAAGCGATATACATGGCTGTGTGGATGAGTTCAAGCAATTACTCGATAAAGTAAATTTTAATGCTGTAGAAGACCAGCTCGTGCTGCTTGGTGATTACGTGGATCGAGGGCCGCAAAGTCGGGAAACCGTGGAATTCGTTATGCATTTGGTGCGAGAAAAGGGAGCAATTGCGCTCAAAGGGAATCATGACCAACGTTTTGTGGATGTTCTGGGGGACGTTGATTCATTGACGGAAATGAAGTTTTTTGAGCATGGAGGCATCCAAACATTTAAAAGTTTCTGCGGGTCCGAGGAGCTTGATTTGAAACAATCGAAAGAACGAATCCGAGCAAAGTTCAGCAATCATATTTCATTTTTAAATAATCTTCCGTATTATCACGAGGACGAGACTCACATTTATGTACATGCGGGGCTTAATCCTGCATTTTTAGATTGGAAAACCCAGCCAGAAAGGGACTTTATGTGGATTCGAGCTCCTTTTGTCCAGCAGCGAACGGTCGTTAAAAAAACAGTCGTATTTGGGCATACGCCGGCCAAAGATATTCACGGAAAAGCAGATGTTTGGTTTGATCGTGATAAAATCGGCATTGATGGCGGCTGCGCATACGGCTTACAAATGAATTGCTTGGAAATCAAGGGCAGAAATCAGTACAAGACCTATTCGGTTGCTTCCAAAGGCAGTTGGAAATCATAAATGCGATGATACCGCGTACGCCTATTAGCAAGAAAGATCAAGAACCATTATTTTAAATAGCTTACACTGTGTTTAGAATGCTGGAGGGGGCAACCGATGGACACCGATTATTTTGTGCAGATTCAGAAGACTTTGGATTATATTGAAAATCACCTATCCGAGCCTTTATCTGTTGCTTGTTTAGCTCAAGTCGCTTGTTTCTCTGACTTCCATTTTCATAGAGTCTTTCAAACCATGGTGGGAGAAGCTGTGATGGAGTATGTTCGGAAAAGAAGATTAGCGAGCGCGGCCTATCAGATTGCGCATACGGAGAAGAAGTTGATCGATATTGCCCTCGACAATGGGTTCCAGTCCCACGAGAATTTCACTCGAGCATTCAAAAAAGTTTTTGAACGTACGCCGCTTGCTTACCGTAAACAAGGCATACTGACGCCAGTTTATGCGAAAGCGAATGTGCTGCAAAGAAAATTCAACCCTTATTTAGGAGGAATTCGAATGGAATATCAACTGAAGACGAAGCCTGCTTTTAAACTGATTGGCTATGAACTGAGAACGTCCTGCAAAGAGGGAAGAAACCATCGTGAAATCCCTGCATTCTGGGGCTCGTATCTTCAAGAGGGCAAGGGGAGTCGCATTCCCAATCGCTTACATGCAAATTCACAAGTTGAGCTGGGCATTTGTACGGATTTCAACATGGAGACTGGTGATTTAAGTTACATCATCGGAATGGAGGCCACAGGTTTCGAAGGTGTGCAAGCCGATCTGGTGTGCCGAGAATTCCCTGAGGCAAGGTATGCTGTGTTCACAACGCCAAAGGTTACTCAGGATCAGTTTGTCGCATCCATTCAGAGCACGTGGAAATCCATTTTTGAAGAATGGTTTCCTCATTCTGGCTATGAGCATGCAGGAAGCGCGGAGTTCGAACTGTATGATGAACGCTGTAACCCGTCCAAAAATGAGCTTGTACAAATGGACATTTATATTCCGATTAAGGAAAAATAGAGCAGCATGTCTGTAACAAATAGGAATCATTTGTAACCAAAATGACATCTGGTTTTCATCTGGCTTTAAGGTTCGGAGCCTATACTGAAATTCGACCCCCTTTTTAAATATATATACTTGAAGACCCGCAGCCCGTTGCTGTGGGTCTCTTTTTTTATTTAGGCGCCGAATTCGACCTCTTTGTCGGGAAGGCCGCGAACCTCGATCGTGGTACCTAGGGAACGAAATGTATCGACGATGTTTTCATATCCTCTTTCAAAATGTTCTACGCCGGTAATGGTAGTTCTGCCTTCTGCCATCAACCCGCCTATCAGCAGGCAGATGCCGGCCCTAATATCTGTGGCGTGGACCAGATTGCCTCGTAAGGGTACACCGCCTTTGACGAAAGCAGTTCCCGAACGAACCTTGATATCAGCTCCGAGTCGTATTAATTGCCCTACATGACTGAATCTTTTGGGATAAATTGTATCCGTAATGATGCTTTTTCCTCCGGCTTTGGTAAGAAGTGCCGTCAGCGGTTGTTGTAAATCGGTAGCAAATCCGGGATACATGGCCGTCCTGACCCGCGTTGCTTTGAGTATCCCTGAAGAGTGCGCTGTGATGGAGTTGTCGCCGAATTCGAAAAATAACCCAATCTCAGTAAGTTTGGCAATACACGAGCCGAGATGTTCCGGAATGATATCTTCAACGGTTATCGTACCGCCGGTTGCACCCGCGGCCATAAGTAAGGCTCCCGCGATCAACCGATCCGGAATGACGGTATAGGAGCAGCCATTCAGATAAGTAACGCCTTCGATGTGAATGGTATCGGTTCCGGCGCCTTTGATGTTAGCGCCCATATGATTCAATAGGTTGGCGGTATCAACCACTTCCGGATCTTTCGCCGCGTTGCGAAGGATCGTGCGCCCTTTAGCTCTTACAGCGGCCAATAAGCTGTTGATCGTTGCTCCGGACGTAATCATATCGAAGTAAATATCTGCGCCGCGCAGCTCGCGAGCTTCCACTTCATAGTAGTCTTCGTGAAACGTAAATCTAGCCCCCATAGCGGTCAATGCTTTGATATGTTGATCGATGGGGCGGCTTACAAAATCATCCCCTCCGGGATATCCGATAATGACTTTACCGTATTTAGCAAGCAAAGCACCAACAAAATAATAGGCTGTACGGATTTTGGATGCTTTGAATGGGTCAATGGAAGTGGAGTGAATAGCACGAGGATCGATAATTACATCGCTTGTGGACTCGCGAAACATATGGACACCGAGGTCATCCGCTATTTGTCGAATAATGTGAAAGTCTGCAATCTCGGGAATGCCAGTTAGCCTTACTCGCTCATCGGCTAAACAAGCTGCTGCCAATAAAGCTAACGAACTATTTTTGGAGCCAGGAATCTTGACGTTCCCATTCAAGTTCATAGATTGAACCACTTCAATTGCTTTCACCCTGCATCTTCCTTCCATATCCAGATCAATTGTGTTCTACCGGTGCGATGATAACTTCCACACCCTGATTCTTAATCTTCTGAACATCCTCTTCTGCGGTCTCCGCATCCGTGATAATCAAATCTAACTGTCGGGTAGTTACGGAACAAGCAAACATATCGATTCCTATTTTTTCATGTGGTGCTAACCCGATTTTTTTTCGGGAAATGTCACATACAGCTCTTGTAAAGCTTGCTCCCTCCGGAGTGGCTGTGCTTATACCTTTGGCTGACAGGCCGCCTCCTGTTACGAAACATATATCCAAAGAAAACTTCCTTACCTGCTCAATCGCTAACGGGTCAATCATATTACCAGAAGCAGCTCGAAGCTTGCCGCCAATTAAATAGGAGTCAATGTTGTCATATTCTCTTATGCATTGGGCGATTTTGAGCGAATTCGTTACAATCGTGAAAGGTATATGTTTAGGCAAATATGTGAGCATACCATAATGAATCCCTGCTCCACCTATAAAAACGGCATCATTGGATTGAATATAGGAAGCAGCCAACTTGGAAATCGCATGTTGGTGTGGCATTGCTGCACCATATCGGATAGATTCCGTTTGTGGCAAAGTTCGAACCTTGGCTACAGGCATGGCGCCGCCGTACGTTTTCTTAAGCAGGCCCATTTCTTCCATCATGGTAAGATCTCTTCGAATAGAGTCGACGGATAATTGAAACTGATCGGCAAGATCTTTGGCAACAACTCGTTCGTCCTTTTGAAGGATAGATAAAATCAACTGTCTGCGTTCTTCAGCTAACATTAGTATGCCCCTTTTTTTAGAAAAATGGAAAAGATTTCTGTATTTATTTTATTCCGTATGTCTCGTCTTTGTCAATTATTATGCTCATTATTCTTCTTGAAGTTTCATGTTTTTTCATATTGATGAATAAAAAAGGCTTATCCCACGCTCATCTACAAGATGATAACAGGAAAAGCCTTTTATGCGCGCTTGGAGCGCCCTAGCACAACGATCAATGCCAGCATGAGAAAAAGAAGCGGAAGTGCCGCGGCTTTCATTCCTTGGCCTGATCGGACATGAGTTAGCATAGCGCCAGCCATTATAACTACAATAGTGCCAGCGGAGTAGAACGCGATGCGCGGCTTCCAGAAGCCGATAATCAGCCCGATTCCAGCTAATAATTCAATCGCCCCAACGATATACATGAAACTTAAACCATATCCATATGTCGTTGTGAATGCCTCCACTTGTATGGGGTGAGCTGCTAATTTCAAAATGCCAAACATCAAAAAAGCTGCTGCCAACAAGCCTTGTAGAATGCGAATTGTCCATTTCAATGAAAAGACACCTCATTATGAGCTTTCTGTTAAAATGAGACCGAAAGATAGCTGAGCGAACCGACTTCGTAGCTGCGATGAATCACTTCGGCGGGACGCTTTGGATCCCCGCTGCCCATTGTAATAAAGAGCGGAATGAAATGCTCTGGTCTTGGTACGGCCATGCGAGCATTCGGAGCTAAAGTGGCGTAGTCGAACAGCGCCTCCAGATTCTGCGTTTGCATGTTGCGGATGAGCCATTCATCGAAATCAACAGCCCAAGCGTCTGGCTCTTTGGCATCCCAATTGAGAGCTCGTAAGTTATGCACAGTAGCGCCGCTTCCGATAATCAGAATATCCTCCTGATCGAGACCGCGCAGAGCTTCGCCAATGCGATACTGCTCCGCAGGCGGCAAGTACGGGTTAACTGACACTTGAATGACTGGGCATTCAGGTAGCGGGAACATCCGTAAAAGCGGAACCCAAGAACCGTGGTCAAGCCCGCGCTGTGAATCCAAATTCACAGGGATGCCTTTCGCCGTGAAGCGGTCAGCGATTATTCGAGCCAGTTCCACATCCCCTTTGGCTGGATATTTGATTTGAAACAGTTCATCCGGGAAGCCGCGGAAATCGTAGATGGTGTCATATACGTCATTGGTGGACGAAATGGTGAGTACCTCTGTTTCCCAATGAGCCGTGAAGATGACAATCGCTTTCGGGGAAAGCTTCTTGCCATAGTCGAGCAGGAATTGCGTGCAAGCTGTATCTTGAATAGCCATCATGGGAGATCCGTGTCCTACAAATATGGGTGAAATCATTATAAAAACACTCCTTTATAAATTACTTTTCTTATTATTACTTAAATTCACTTAGTTACTTTATGTAACTGATATTACGTCAAATTTGTAGTTTCGTCAAGTAACTAAATTACTTTTTGTAACCTTGTATATCCGTGTCAACTTACTCTATAATAAATAGACATATAGAGGTGATAAACATGGAACGCAACCTACTGTGTCCTCGTTTCGAGAAAGCTGTAGAAATCCTCAGCAAGCGCTGGACATCGCTTATTGTTTTTCAATTACTATCAGGCCCGCAGCGGTTCATAAATATCGATCAGGCACTTCCCAATTTGAGCGGCAAGGTATTGTCGGAGCGACTGAAGGAGCTTGAGCATGAAGGTATCGTTAAGAGGGTAGTATTCCCAGAAAGTCCCGTCCGTATCGAATATTCACTTACGGACAAGGGGCAAGCATTGGCTCCGATATTCGGCGAGATTGCGAAATGGTCACAAGAGTGGCTGCCGGTTTAGGAATAGTGTAAAAAAAGGTCATCCAACCTGTGGAAATCTGCAGGGTAGATGGCCTTTTTTGTTTTGGAGGACCTGAGAGACTCCGAAATATACGCGAGCGAACCTTGGGTGTACGTTGTAGCGCGGCGTGAAGGCTGTCAGCTTATTCATGGAAATTGGCATTTATAGCCTTCTTCAATTAAATACCAGCCTCTACCATCTGGTGGATCATTCACTCCGCCGTGCTACAGCGATCCCTTTTCACTTATCTGTTATTGTCTGATAACTAAAATATCGCGAGGAGGGGTCCCGGTACTTTGGATCTGTTGAATTTGGGAATTTGTAAGGTTGCGTCCTACTAAAATTAAGGAAGAAGTTAGATTATTGAAATTACCTAAATTCGACACGTTTTGGCGTCCACGAAATATGCGAATGGATCCCTGAAAGTTAATTCGTGAAAACAAAACTAGTGTCACAGAATCTGTGGTTGAAACATTTCTTAGACGGAAACTGGAAAGGACGTTATCAAAACGAAACGCTCCTAAATCTCGAACTGCTACACCTCCACGTCTAAGAACAATCCGCCGATTTGTAAAATTATTGCCAGAAAAAAGTTGGAGCCTTACATCTGTGTTTGCCAATCCTATCACCCTTTCTTTTGGAATGATATATTCTATGATTGATTCATAGGAAAGGTTTGGACAAATATGCGCTATAAAGCTTGATGGAACAAAATGAATATGGAGGAACTTAATGATGTTGTAGGAAATGCAACAATTCAACGAATGAAAGACGCTCACTAGAGGTAGGGGAGAACGAGTTGTCTAAGACTTTCACTTGAGAGTGTGTGGGGAGAAGGAGTCGCTGGAGAGCCAACAATCTATTGTCCCAAATAATGCAAATGGAATGAAGTTAAGAAAAGCCGAGGGTTCGAGGAACCGACGGCTAGTAGTCTTGATTATTCATGTTTCGTAGGATCGACCAATTCCAGAGCGGATAAAGCATTTCCGCCTTCTTCATCGTCCGATTCCACGAACCGTTTGAGCACGTTTAACTTGTTTTCCCAATAGCGTTCGTAATAGGATAGCCAACGCTTCAACTCCATTAGCGGTTCTGCCTCCAGCCTGTATCGGGTCTCGCGGCCGACTTTGCGTTCTTTCACCAACCCGGCATCAGCCAAAATACGAAGATGCTTAGACACCGCGGTGCGGCTCATCGGGAAATGCCCGGAGATAACCGTTACGGGCATCTCTTGCTCTCCCAGCAACTGCAACACCTGACGGCGGGTTGGATCGGCGATCGCTTGAAAGACGTCATGCTTCTGCGAGGGGACTGCCATCTTAAGCCTCGACGTGAGCAGCCAGTTTCTTCGCCAGGCCAACCCAGCCCATCGACATTGTTTCGCGAACAGCTGTGTGAGGTTGACCGAATTCCGTAACTTTATCCGCATCCCAGCCGGAGTGGATGAGAGTGAATTCTGTTTTGTCTTCTAAATCGGTCAATTCAAAAGTCAGCGACCAATCTTTGCCCCATGCGAAAGATAGACGGTTTGGCGGGTCGAGCTCGGTTACTTTACAAGGGGATTTGCCGAAAGGTCCTGCTTCCAAGTGAAATTCATAACCAACTTCTGGTTTGAAATTATTGGGCATGAGCCAGGCTGCGATGCCATCAGATGTCGCTACGGCATTCCAAACCTTTTGAATCGGTGCGTTAAAAACAAGTGTTTGCTTGATATCCGGCAATGTGCCTTGAGTCTGATTTTCCATAAATAAGTAGCCTCCAATAAATATTTTTTTAGGATTTCGTTTTTACTTTACTCTTATGACGCAAACGCAGGGCCGACCATTTATCGTCCACCGCAACATTGCTTACAAGACGATAGTCCGTATTTTCATCCATCAACTTCCATAGAATGTCTCGGTTAATGTCGGTTTTCACCTTCGAGCTTTGCTTCGGATAGGTGATCCAGAACACAGCTTCATCGTTCAAATAGGCAATCGCTTTAGGTGCCCATTCAGCCACCTCGGCAGCATTGTTAACAAAAAGCTGAACGAAATCGTAGGTGCCATTCAGCTCCTCATTATCCTCAATCCCAAGCTTGTAGCCTTCGGGTGCCTGAAGAACGAGGGCTCGTCCTTGCTTGTAGCGCAGCTTCTTCAACAATTCGTCCTGCATCGTAAGTCATTCCTTCCTATATGTCCTTTTCGTATTGTGTCCAAAAGATTAGGTTTTCCAAAGGTATTACAATACGAAACCAAATGGTTACACAAAGGATTATACGAAACCTTTTGGTTTCATGTCAAGGGGGGGTTATTATGGGGAAATTCTGACTTCATGTTTATGTACATTTTTTCAACAACTCTGAAATCATGGTATAGTTATGAAAAACAAGAGTGGAATAAAGGAGAACGAAATGATACGTTTTGCTGTTATAGGAACCAATTGGATTACGGAAGAATTCATTCATGCTGCCCGCGAGACAGGGGAGTTCGCCTTAACTGCCGTTTACTCGCGTACAGAGGAGAAAGCTGCGGAATTCGCTCAGAAATTTGAGGTTCCTCATATCTATACAAGCCTAGAAACGTTTGCACAAAGTAAGGAATTCGATGCGGTTTATATTGCGAGTCCGAACTCATTTCACGCGGAATACGCGATACTCTGTATGAATCATGGCAAGCATGTTATCTGCGAAAAGCCTGCGGCATCCAATGTCGCCGAGCTCTCATCGATAATTAAGGCAGCGCAAACGAATAAAGTGGTGTTCATGGAAGCCCTCAAGTCCACACTGCTTCCTAATTTCAAGGCAATTCAAGACAATTTACATAAGCTAGGAAAAATTCGTCGTTATTTTGCGAGCTATTGCCAATATTCCTCGAGATATGATGCCTATAAGCAGGGGAAGGTACTGAATGCGTTCAATCCCATTTTTTCCAATGGCTCATTAATGGATTTAGGCGTTTATTGTATTTATCCGTTGGCGGTGCTTTTTGGCGCTCCGGAACGTGTACAAGCAAGCGGAGTACTGTTGGAGTCGGGCGTAGATGGCGAGGGCAGCCTGCTTCTTAGCTACAAAGAGATGGATGCTGTGATTATGCACTCCAAAATTTCGAGCTCCTATTTACCTGCAGAAATTCAGGGAGAGCACGCGACGATGGTCATCGATAAAATCAACACGCCTGAAAAAGTTGAAATCCGTTACCGAGATGGATCAGTGGAAAACCTGACGCGGGAGCAAGCTGTAAGAAACATGCGCTATGAAGCAGAAGAATTTATTCGGCTTATCAAAAGCGGAGCATTGGAGTCCACGACGAACTCACATGCGAATTCAAGCATTGCCATGGCTATTATGGATGAGGCTAGGAAGCAGATGGGGCTTGTTTTTCCTGCTGACCGGAAGTCGGAACATTCCGAGTAAGTAAGGTGGCTTTCTTGCGAATGAATCAAAGCATTACTGAAGGATCACTTCGCCACAAGCATGTAAAGAATAATGAGTTTTGACGTCTTTTTGGGCAAGAGTGGCTATCAAGATTGAGTGAGCTCGATATAGGCAAGTGGAGTAAAGTGTGCTAAATAATGCACCGAACACCGAATACCAAGAGCCAGCACTAAAGCTAACACCCACAACAAACTATTCCCTAGAATTTATACGATTTGGGGTGAGCGAAGCTTACCCCTTATTTATTTGAGTTGGGAGAAAGGTCGAAATACCTCAGCTTGAGGTATTTGATTGGATTATATCCAATGATGTCTCATGACATCGGCGGTTAGGGTTAGTTCCATTGGAATTATACAGTGGAATATGTGCAAATAGCGATGCGGATAAATCGCTGGGAACCGTATCACAAAAGTGATAAAGCGGAGAAAAAACATTTTTTAAAATCAAAAAGCACTTGTGTATCACGTTACGTGATACAGTAAAATTGACCTTTAAGAGGTGATAGAAATGAATAATATTATAAAAATGCTTTCAGCAAACAAAGACTTTAGAATGGTTATTGCTGATACACATCAAATTTCAGAAAAAGCATTAAGTGAATTTACAGGAACTCATTGTATACGCAAGTTTTTGGAGCAGATCATTACAAATTGTACACTATTATCTGCCATAAATGATTTTAATGCAAAAATAAGTTTTTCTTTTCGTCTTTCTCAAGGAGTCTCTATTTTTTGTCAAATCACAGATTCAAAATTTAGTATTGAGTATAAAGATAAACTTAATGAATTTGATGGAACTGTAGCTGATTTATTTGACAATAAATCTGTAGTGTCAATAACAACAGGGAATTGGGAAACAGGATTACACACAGGGACAGTTGAGGCGTCTATGGATAGTGTCGTTATGCTATTGTCTCATTTTACAGTACAGAGCGAACAGCTTCCAAGTCATTTTATAATGGCAGGGGATAATTCTTCAAGAGGGCTTTTGATGCAACCTTTACCATTTGCTGATGAAAAATTAATTTCTAA
Organism: Paenibacillus sp. Soil787; assembly: GCF_001429545.1. GTDB lineage: Bacteria > Bacillota > Bacilli > Paenibacillales > NBRC-103111 > Paenibacillus_E. Next base: position 971,694 of record NZ_LMSP01000001.1, on the reverse strand, counting down.
AAGTGATGATGAATTGGTATACCTATCAAGGGAGTTAGAACAAGTTGATTGGAATCATGTTGCAAATATGTATAGTCATTTGGCAAATGTAATATCAGAAAACAAGATAGAATAGAGTGTATAACTATGGAACAATATATAAAAATTAAAGAGCTTTCTGAATTGACTGGTGTAAGTGTACGAACATTACAATACTATGATGAAATAAACCTACTCACCCCAGCATATACCAATGAGTATGGTCATCGATTATATGATTCAAATTCTTTTTCGAAAGTTTTCGTAATCATTTCACTTAAAAATATAGGGATGAGTTTAAATAACATTAATCAATATGTAAATAATAATGATTTTGATATTCGGCTTTTTATTAAAGAAGAAAAACGTAGGATTGAGACAGCAATTACAGATTTACAATTACGTTTAATGCGATTATCCAGTCTTGATGAGCAGGTTAGCGAAAAGCAAGATATAACCCCTTATATTCTTCCGTTTTTTTCACAAATAACAAATGATACTAGAATTTCAAAATTACAGATTGAAAACTTGGCACAGAAAAAGGATACAAATTTTATCTTCAATATAAAAGGTTGGAATGAATTTATAAAAGACTTGAATTTTTGCTTAGAGCATAAATTGTCTTCAAAAGATAAGAAAACAATTAAATGTATTGAATATTGGAAGGAGAACATTCTTGAGGCAAATCAAGTATCCGATGATATGATAAAATTTGCAGAAGAATTTTATCAAAAAAATCCCACAAATACTTTTGGAATTACAGAGGATAATTATAAATATTTAGTCGGATTGATTAATGAATATGATAAAAATCAATAAATTCAATATGAATTTCAACATAATCAACATTCTTCCTTACTATTCATTGATGTCAAATATACCTTCCTGATCATTAAAACGATACTTGCCTTGCGGACAACACGGAGAATCGCCATCCAACAATTTTCTATTTGAATCATTTTTGCTATAATATTTGTGGATAAGAGGATGTATTTGAAGTTTGGCTATATGCGTGGTTCTACATTGAGGAATGGCTTAGTTTTTGATTCCTTTTGTTAGGGAATAAAGCGAAATGGAGAGATGGAAATGTCGTATATCGTTGATTTTAAAGATGTGTCTACGGTTGGTTTAGAGTCTTCACCAGTCGTGGAAGCGCTCGCTGGTTTACGTGCTAATGAAGCTCGTTACTTTATGAACAAATACAAGCATGAATTTACGGTTGAGCCAGCTAGCGAAAGTCAAGAGAGCCTTGAGTATGTGAACCGAATTTTGAAAGAAGAACGTGGTATTGAGTTTGCGGCCAAACCTTTAGAAACGTCGCGTTTTCAAGTGGAAAATATTCAATTTACCTATGTCTTTTATGAGGATGGTCTTGCGCTCAATGTCATGTATACGGTTGATGATCCTAAGAAGCGGGCCGTTGGCTTTAAGCTTTCTGAGGGGATGGAGGTACCAAAGGAGTTAGAAGCGAAGTTTAAGTTTGCCAGGCAGAAGTCTAAACTAGCCGGAACAATTCGGGGCTCGTATTTTGTAATTAAAGGACAATATTAAAGTAAGCAAAAGCGCAAGTGGAGGAATCCGGCCATTGTGGTCTGTGTCATCTAGAAAGAATTGGATTCCTTATGGAGGAAGTTGGGGAAACAGCAAGAGCAGTCAGGGCAATTGAAATTGGAAGAGATCGACCAGATGCTGGGACGAGTTGCTGATGCAGTATTAGCTGCTGGAGGCAAAGTCACTGGTGTAATGCCCCGAAACCTTTTCAAAGGTGAAATGGTCCATTCTGGTTTGAGGTAATCAGTTGGTCGCAATTGGGCATTAAAATCATAAAGTATATACCACCAAAGCAGGTCAATAAGTGGAATGAACTCACATAGAGATAAAAGTCGCCAATGTGGCGACTTTTATTGTTTTACCACTATTAATGATAAGGTGAAAACCGTATCACAAGTAACGGCAAGTTTTATTTGGAAAAGCTTGAGGAGGTATTGAGAACTCCGAGGTCGGATCGAGCAATTGTATATGATATTTCGAATACAATGAGCCGGTATGTGGCGATATGAGTGATTGTATATGATATTTCGAATACAATGAGCCGGTATGTGGCGATATGAGTGATTGTATATGATATTTCGAATATAATGAGCTGGGATGTTTCAATCAGATCCGTACGCTATGGCAAATATGTTATACCTTGCCGTTACAGACAGCGCGGTGAACCTTATCATTAATAACGGTAAAGCGGAGGGAGCAATAACTGTTGTTTTAATGATATAATATCGTCAGAATAATGTCATTCAATGGAGTTGATGAAAATGAATATTAAGCCGTCTACTACAATTCGACAGGATTATAATGGCTTTTCAAAATACTGCCATGAAATAGATGAGCCGGTTATACTTACACGTAATGGAGAAGCGGATCTGGTTGTGATGAGTCATGAAGCATTTCGACGTATGGAAGCCCGTATCAAGTTACAATCGAAGTTGCTGATTGCGGAAAAGCAGGTTGCTGAGGGAGAGCAATTAATTGAACATGACCTAGTCATAGGAAATATGCGGAGGAAGCTGAATGCCGCGAAAGAATAAGGTCAAATATACTCCCGCAAAGCAATTGATGATATGGACGAGATTTTCTCGTTTATATCGCAAGACAATGTGTCAGCCGCAGAAAACCTCTTGGAAAAGTTAGATCTTTAAATTGCAGAATTGGCGGATTTTCCAAATAAGGGTTCGGTATTGTCGGATGAGGAATATACACTTGTACAGCGTGGATATCGATTTATTATCGTGCATCCATATCTGGTTTTTTACAGGATTATTGAAAATACTGTCATCATTCACCGCATGTTGCATGGGCGTCGGGATTATCTTCGTGAGTTGTTTGGCTCGATGGAATAAAAGATGCAAAACAAATTGTTAGGATAAAATTGCGGATTCGCTTTAAACCTAAAAAGGACCGTCAGGATGATTCCTGGCGGTTTTTCTCGTTCTATTCCAAAGACCCAGAAGGACTGCCACTGCCAGTGATGATTGGTCTTTTCGACGCCGATAGCAATCGAACCGAACGCTTTCGCATCAAATGATACACAATGCCCGCGAGGAGCCATACGCCTCCCATCCATAGGGCATCTTTGTCGAGCAAAGACAGCAGATAGCCAATGAAACAGGCTCCGATCAACGGCATAATGAGATAGAGGAACGTCATCTTCGGCGAGCGCTGCTTATCTTTGATGTATTTTTGAGCGATAACGGAGATATTTACAAAGAAGAAGGCCGTCAATGCCCCGAAATTCACGAATTTCACAGCATTGTCTAGCGATATAACCAGAGCGAGCAGAGAGACGACGCTGACGATCACAATGTTAGTGACGGGTGTGTTGAACTTAGGATGCAGGGAACCGAACACCCGTTTAGGGAGAACGGAATCGCGCCCCATCACAAAGAGGAGACGAGAAACGCTAGTTACCGATGATAAGCCTTGGGTAAAAATGGCGAGTATAAGTACGGTGATGAACACAGAGCTAAGTGCGGCTCCGCCGACGAGCTTCACGATCTCGAAACCAGCCGAATCCATATCGACGAAGGTTAGCTGTGGATAAACCAGCTGTGTCAGGAAAGACGGCACCAGATACAGGATACTGGCTGTAATGATGATGATCATGATGGCCCGAGGGATCGTTTTCTCGGAGTTTTTGGTTTCTTCGGACATGGTCGTGATCGTGTCAAAGCCTAGAAAGGAGAAGCAGATCATCGAAGCTCCGGCAAGAATGGTGGAGAAGGGTACTTCGGTTTGCAGGAATGGCTGCAGCGGATGAACATCTCCGGTGATATTTCGGAAAAGGAAGAAACAGAAGACCGCTATAAAAAGAATCTGAATCCAAACGAACAGCTTGCTGATATTTGCAGAAAACTTAATGCCAATAATATTTACGATTCCGAGGACGATATTGAGCCCGATGATCCAGACATAAGCCGGAATGGACGGGAACTGGGCGTGAAGATAGATGCCGAAGGTGAGGCAGGCAATGATGGGGGAGAAAAAGTAGTCAAGGAGCAGCGCCCAGCCGACCAGGAAGCCTAAGTAGGGATGGATGCTTTTCTTCGTATAGGTGTAAGCGGAGCCTGATGTGGGAAAAGATTTGGACATAACGCCATAGCTGTACGCGGTGAAAAAGATGGCAATGAAAGCAAGCAGGTAAGCTTGCGTCAGCATGCCATGCGCATTCTCATAAGCAATGCCATAGATGGAGAAATAAATCATAGGCGTCATCCATGCAAGCCCCATGTAAACGACTTGGGATAGGTTTAAAGATTGGCGTAAAGTAACTTCTGTTTTCATAGTGACACTCCCTTATCATTGTTTGCCGTTGATCATACAGGGGCGTATATGCAAAAAAGCCAAGGAGATATCTATGAAACAGATATCCTCCCGGGCTTTTATCCCTCCGTGAACACAGGGTTAGCTGTGCGTTTTCTCTTGGTCCAGACCGAGGCTGTCATGCCCTCGCGGAACCCTAGAAAACCATGTATGTGATGAATCATTACTTACCTATTGGTGAAAGTGGCATTTTACTTGCTTGTGTTAGATATCAGCCTTATGTGTAAGTTAATATAACACAAAGTTAAGCGCGTGAGAAGTATTTTAGATAAAATACGGAATAAATCTAGAACTTATTGACACATACCATTAACGATGTTATGTTTAGTAACACAAACGAATACGATTGTTTACTAGGGTTCCGCCGGTCATGACCGGGCTGGTCCGAGAGTAAACCGCTCTTACCTAAGAGCGCCACGGAAGGATAAAAACCTGGGAGATATCACCAAGACATGAGTCTTGTGATGTCTCCCTTTTTGTTTAACGACATGGCAAAGGAGATGGGTAGCATGGATAACATTTGGAGCAAGACAATAGGGCCGGGCGGCAAGTGGTCAGGAGCGATTGGTAGAGGGAAGTTGATTCGTTTTACGGCGCTGGAGGCGGGAGCGAATGTGTCTATACAAGTATTCCACGCGCAGGATCTTACGGAGCGCTACAATATGCCGGATACGCTGAAAGCCCAGTATACAGCCCATTTGACACGCGGTAACGTTCTGATGAGTGACAATGGCCGAGCGTTAGTGAGCATTGTGGAGGACAGTATCGGTTGGCATGATCCGCTTAGTGGATACACAAGCCGTGCGGCTACGGATGCCAAGTACGGGACGACGAATTTCCAAGAGCAGCGAAATGAATGGCTGCGGAGCGGGCAGGAGAACTTCGCGGTAGAGCTGGTGCGTAATGGCCTTAGCATGCGCGATATGATGCCGGTTGTGAATTTATTTTCCAAAGTGTCTTGTGATGATAATGGGGATATGCATTTTAGTGCTGCTCATTGTCCTGAGAGAGCGACGGTTACGCTGCGTACGGAATTAGATGCCTTGCTCGTTTTATCAAACACGCCAAACCCGCTAGACCCAAGATCAACGTATCCATCTGTACCTGTCAAAATGGAGGTGCTTTCCGCATCGCCTGTGGGTGAAGATGATTATTGCTTGAATTACCGCCCGGAAAATCGCCGAGCTTTTGAAAATACATGGGAATATCACACGCTACTTGGCTTATGAAATAAGCGAAAAATGCTGAGGAGGAACTGAAATGGCTGTATTTAATCGTGTAGAAAGCCCTCGTAAAGTCGAGGATGCCAGCTATAGCGAAGTTATTCAAGCGGGAGACGGCTGGATGCGTGTTTTGAAGCCAGGGCAAGTGCTGCGCATTGTTGATCTGGAAGGGAACCAGGCGGCAGACACGTTGTTTTATGATGCAGAGAATCCGGAAGATCATTATAGTGCGGTTGCGACGATTGCAGGTCAAAACAACATTTATCTCAGCACCGGCTCTGTCCTCCGGGCAGAATCCGGTAAGGAATTGCTTGAAATCGTAGCCGACACCTGCGGGCGCCATGATACGGTCGGGGGTTCGTGCTCGGCTCAAAGCAACACGGTACGTTACTCGCACGATAAGCTATCGATGCATAATTGCCGAGATACGTTTATGCTGCAGCTTGCTCAGCACGAAAGCGGAGCATATACGAAGCGGGATTTGGCGCCGAATATTAACTTCTTTATGAATGTACCTGTCACACCAGATGGTGGACTGAAGTTCGATGATGGCGTTTCCGCTCCGGGCTGCTATGTTGAGGTTCAGTCGCTAGGCAGCTCTATGGTGCTTATCAGCAACTGCCCGCAGCTTAATAATCCATGTAATGCCTATAATCCGACGCCGATTCAGGTTCTTATTTGGGAGAATTAAGTTCCTTTGCTTAAGAGGAGATAGATGGTCTACGAAATTCTGAGGGGTGTGGATACGATGTTTACGAAAGTGCTGATTGCTAATCGTGGCGCTATCGCTGTACGTATTGAGCGTACTTTACGCAAGCTCGGGGTTGCGTCCGTTGCTGTTTATACAGGGGCAGATCAAGATAGTTTACATGTGGATGGTGCGGATGAAGCTGTTCTGATCGGGGAGGGACCGGCGAAGGAAAGCTATTTGAATACAGAGCTGATTTTGAAAACAGCGCTGGAAACCGGTGCGCAGGCGATACATCCCGGTTACGGCTTTCTAAGTGAAAATGCCGATTTCGCTCGTGCTTGCCGTGAAAATGGCATTGTGTTCATCGGACCAACGCCAGAGCAAATGGAAATGTTCGGACTCAAGCATTCTGCACGGGAAATCGCTGAAAGAGCGGGCGTACCGATGCTGCCGGGAACACCGCTGATTACGGAACTGGACGAGGCATTAGCTGAAGCTGCACGTATTGGTTACCCTGTTATTCTCAAAAGCACAGCAGGCGGTGGCGGCATTGGGATGCGCGTCTGCGCAGATGAGACCACATTAAGAGCCGCTTATGACGGCGTCCGCCATTTGGCAGAGACGAATTTCAAAAACGGCGGCATGTTCCTTGAAAAATATATCGCGAGAGCGCGCCACGTTGAGGTGCAAATTTTCGGTAATGACTTCGGGGAAGTCGTTACGCTGGGTGAGCGAGATTGTTCCATTCAGCGTCGTAACCAGAAGGTTATTGAAGAAAGTCCGGCTCCGAATTTGTCGGATGAAGTGCGTGAGGCGATGTTCGCTTCGGCGAAGCGTCTTGCTGCGGAAGTGGGCTATCGCAGTGCGGGTACCGTTGAATATCTTTATGATCCTGAGACGTTTGAGTTTTACTTCCTTGAGGTCAATACCAGACTTCAGGTTGAGCACGGTGTGACGGAAGAAGTGTTGGGTATTGACCTAGTCGAGTGGATGGTGCTTGAAGCGGCTAATGAGCTTACCAATATTCAATCGCTTATCCGTAAGCCGGTAGGGCACAGCATTCAAGCGCGGATTTATGCGGAGGACTGCCTTGAGCAGTTCCGTCCAAGTGCAGGGCAGCTGGATCGGGCGGTCTTCTCTGATAAAGCAAGGAATGAGACATGGGTTCGGGATGGCCTTACGGTCACAACCCTTTACGATCCGATGCTGGCTAAAATCATTGTCCACGGTACAGACCGTTTGGACGCTATTCGTAAATTGATCGAAGCGTTGGCGGAAACGCGCATGTACGGTATTACAACGAACCTGCAGTATTTACAGGCTCTTCTGCAAGAGAAAGATTGCGTAGACGGGAACGTCTTCACGCAATTGTTGAATACGTTCGAGCCAGTGGAACGGGCTCTGGAGGTTGTAGACGGCGGGATTCAAACCACCGTTCAGGACTTCCCGGGGCGCATCCGCCACTGGGACGTGGGTGTACCCCCTTGCGGACCGATGGATCCGCTATCGTTCCGCATCGGAAACAAGCTGCTCGGTAACGCTGACGATGCCTGCGGATTGGAAATGACACTGCGCGGAGGTTCTTATAAGTTCCGCAGCGACATGTGGTTCTGCGTCACTGGCGCAGATATGCAAGCGGAGTTGGGTGGAACGGCTATTGTAGCGTATAGGCCGGTGTTGGCAGCTCGCGGTCAAGTGCTGAGCTTCGGCGAGGCCAAGGAAGGTATGCGCACTTATCTTCTGATTGGCGGCGGCTTGGATATGCCGAAAATTCTCGGCAGCTCATCCACGTTTACGCTGGGCGGTTTCGGTGGTCATGGCGGCCGAGCACTGCGTACGGGAGATGTGCTCGGTGTGAATGAAGGCGGAAGTCCCGTTCAAGAGGCGGCAGAGCTTGCTCTGGAGCATCGTCCTGTGATGACGCGAGAGTGGACGATCGGTGTGATTCCTGGACCTCATTGTACAGGTGAGTTTTTGCACGCGGAATACTTGGATCAATTGACGGAAACGAGTTGGGAAGTTCATTTTAACTCCTCGAGGACGGGGGTTCGTTTGAAAGGACCTGCTCCGCTGTGGACGCGGGAAGATGGCGGTGAAGCGGGGCTTCATCCATCCAATATTCACGATAATGCGTATGCGGTCGGTACGCTGGATTTGACGGGGGATATGCCTATTCTGCTTGGACCTGACGGCCCGAGCCTTGGCGGTTTCGTCTGTCCAGTGACGACGGCTTCGGCTGAGTTTTGGAAGCTGGGGCAGCTTCATCCGGGTGATACCATTCGATTCCATTTGCTAACACTTCCGGAAGCGGAAGCCTTGCGCGATCTGCAGGAAAGCAATTTGCGTGCGATTGGTGAGGGGGATTTCGGGCGGCTGGTTCTTAGGCAGCTTCCTTCTGTTAATGAAGAGCTTACGCCGGAATATCCGCGTCTTTTCCATGAAACAGCTAATCGCAGATTTCCAATTACGATCCGCTGCTGCGGAGATCAGAACTTGCTTGTTGAGTATGGCGAGCTTGAGTTAGATTTGCTGCTGCGGTTCCAAGTGCAGGTTTTGATGCAAGCGATTGTGAAAAGCGGCTCGATTCCGGTGCTGGATTTAACGCCAGGGATTCGTTCCTTGCAAATTCACATCGATCCTTCACAAATAACGGTAAGTGAAGCGTGTAAGAAAATTGTTGAGATTGATGCAGCGCTGCCTCCATTAGAAGAGTTCCGCGTACCTTCACGTATCGTTCGATTGCCGCTTTCTTGGGATGACCCCGCGACACAGCTGGCGATTCAGCGTTATCGACAAGGGGTGCGTCCAGATGCGCCTTGGTGCCCTAGTAACCTGGAATTCATTCAACGCATTAATGGTTTAGAGACAATTGATGATGTTAAAAAGATTGTTTATGACGCTAATTATTTGGTGCTTGGATTAGGTGACGTGTATTTGGGGGCTCCTGTAGCCACGCCTGTCGACCCGCGTCATCGTCTAGTCACAACGAAATATAACCCTGCACGAACATGGACACCGGAAAATGCCGTTGGTATCGGCGGTGCTTACATGTGTGTGTATGGGATGGAAGGTCCGGGAGGTTATCAATTCGTAGGACGTACCATTCAAATGTGGAATCGCCTTCGCTCTACGGAAAGCTTTAAGGCGGGTAAGCCTTGGTTGTTAAGGTTCTTTGATCAAATCCAATTCTATGAGGTCAGCGCAGAGGAGCTGCTGCAATTACGTGAAGACTTCCCTCGGGGCCGGTATGAAGCAGATATTCAGGAAACGACATTTGACTTAGGTGAATATTTGCAATTCCTAGGTTCGATAGAAGAGAGTGCGGAAACATTCCGTAAACAGCAGCAGGATGCTTTTAAAGCGGAGCGGGAGAGCTGGAAGGCGAAGGGATTAGCTGAGTACGTATCTGAACAAGAAACTGTGAATGAGGCACCAGAGGATGAATTGCCGGCGGGGACTGTTGCTGTGCGCGGAATTATGCCGGGAAGTGTTTGGAAAGTGCTTGTATCTCCGGGTGAACAAGTGAAGAAGGGCGATCAACTGGCAATTCTCGAAAGTATGAAAATGGAGTTTCCGCAGCATGCGCCATGCGATGGGTATGTTTCGATGATTCAGGTGAAGCCGGGGGATCAAGTTCATGCCGGACAGCTGATTCTCGGTATTGCACAATCTGCTTAAGGAGAGAGAGGTGTCTTATCAATGACTGAGGCTAATGAGGTGGAAAAGATCGAAAAGAATGAGGACATTGAGAAGATTAACGGCATTAATATAGCTAAGGAATTAAGTATCTCATGGCTGCGGGATAAGTACGAGAAACAAGAATTAACTCCGCATGAAGTGATAGCGGCTATTGTGCAGCGCGCATCGAACGATGAGACTATGAATATTTGGATTACACCGCCGATGATGGATGTCATTCAGCCTTACCTGGAAAGATTAAAATCAGTTTCTATGGCTGATGCGCCGTTATGGGGGATTCCATTTGCGATCAAGGATAACATTGATCTGGCTGGGGTACCGACGACGGCTGGCTGCGCGGAGTATGCATATACACCAGCGGAGCATGCAGGCGTAGTGGAAAGATTGATTGCCGCAGGGGCGATTCCGGTCGGCAAGACGAACTTGGACCAGTTCGCGACAGGGCTTGTCGGCGCGAGAAGTCCCTATGGCGACGCGCATAACGCGCTTCGCCCGGAACTGATCAGCGGCGGCTCGAGCTCAGGCTCGGCCGTCTCGGTAGCTCGTGGGCAAGCGGCGTTCTCGCTTGGCACAGATACAGCAGGCTCGGGCCGCGTGCCTGCTGCGCTCAACCGATTGGTTGGTTATAAGCCGAGTCTCGGCGCCTGGCCAACCAAAGGTGTAGTACCTGCCTGTGCGAGTTTAGACTGTATCACAGTCTTCGCGCACAGCTTGGATGACGCGCTCGCCGTAGACGGCGTAGTGCGCGGGCTTCACGCAGATGACCCTTGGTCGCGCAGCGTGACTAGGGAAGCGGCTAAGCTTCCGGCCAAAGTTTTTCTGCCTGAAGGTGAATTAGGTTTTTATGGTCCTTATGCTTCGGAGTACCGCGCTGCGTGGGACGCTGCTGTTGAGAAATTGAAGGGATTAAGTGTTAATTTGAACATCCCGGTTGAATATATCGATGCTACATTGTTCGCCGAAGCGGCGGCAATTCTATATGAGGGTCCATGGGTGGCCGAAAGATGGGCGGCCTTGGGCAGCTTTATCGATGCGAATCCGGGCATCGCGTACCCCGTCACGGAAAAGATCCTCCGTTCAGGCTCCGCTGCGGAGTACGATGCTGCATCCGTATTCCACGCGATGCATAAGCTGCAGCAGTTCAAGCTGGAAGCTCGCAAACTGCTGAAGGGTGCCGTGCTTGTCATGCCTACCTGCGGGGGGACGTGGACGCGCGAGCAAGTGCTGGCCGACCCTATAGCCACGAATCGGGATATGGGGCGCTACACGAATCATTGCAATCTGCTTGATTTGTGCGGTGTTGCTGTGCCTGCGGGTGATGCGGCGCCGCAGACACCTTTTGGCATCACGTTCTTCGCGCTCGCTGAAGAAGAGAGCTTGATCTGCGGCGCAGCCGAGCAGTTCGTGGCGGGTGCTGTGGACGCCGAACTGGAATCGGCTGCTGGGGCGAGCGCGCCGCGTGCTGCAGGCTCGGCGGCGGATGAGGTTGCCGTGGCAGCGGCGCCGACGACGCTGGTCGCGGTCTGCGGCTTACACATGCGCGGCTACCCGCTGGAGAAGCAAATGCTAGGCTGTGGAGCGCGGTTCATCCGGGAGGATGAGACCGCAGCGAAGTACAGCCTGGTGAAGCTGCCATCCACGCCGGCGAAGCCGGGGTTGGTGAAGCAGCAGCAGGGCGGCGCAGCCATCCTGCTGGAGGTGTGGGAGATGCCGCTGGAAGCATTCGGCGGCTTTGCGGCTGCGATCCCAGCTCCGCTGGGGATCGGGAAGGTTGAGCTCCGGGACGGCACGGAAGTCCCGGGCTTCGTTTGCGAAGCTTACGCGGCCGCAAGCGCGGAAGATGTAACAGCTTTGCGCACATGGCGCAAAGTGGTGCCTTTATAAGAGGCGGATGTTTCTGCCTGCTGCTGAGTTTTTGGCACGATTCAGAAGTGAATACCAACACGTATCCATGAGGACTTCAGCCATTAGGGGGAGGTCCTTTGGGGCCAGAGTTGATCTCAACGGAACGACATGCCGCTAAAGTGGATGAAATGAGCTGAAAATTGAATTAGCGGAACAAGAGAGACCGTCGATTAATATAAGTTTTTTAAGCCGCAGTTCTCATGCAGCAATACCCCTTGGTCGCGGCTTCTGCCGGACGAAGGGGTCTTCAGGTCTCATTCCGAATTTTTGCCGCTTCTACGAGCTTGTGGTGATCACTAATAAATATGGAGCGTCCTATTTTTGTTCGTTGTGCATTGCACTTGGATAGGACGCGCTGTACAATTGATCGTTTTAAAAAAAGCTGGTAACCCTCTTCTTTATCATTGCGTGCTATACGAGCTGTTGTTTTACCTTGTGGGAACGTTACAAGATTACGTTTTTCAACATAGGGTTAAGGGGAATTCCACGTATTTTTTAAAAAAGGACATCGTTAGAAATAGACCTTCTAGCATACGAGTTTGCTGTTTTTTGCTTTGCCACTTATAGTCTATTGCAATACTGCAATACTCTCACTGCCGAATGGCTTTCGCGACAAGTTCGGCGTAGAACTTAGCCCCCTCCTGTTTTAGATGAACGCCGTCTTCGCTGAAGTAATTATCCTTTCCTTGACTTAAAGAATACCAGTCTACAAGTGTAGCATTCTGATAATCTGCAGAGACTTCCTTTAGGACTGAATTGACTGTGTCTTGCCATTTTTTCGGAACACGAGTATTCACAAGTACGATTTGCTGAACTTCACCGAGTGATGTAAGTAATTTTCGTAGTTCTTTGCTGTTAAACGGCCCGTTGGTACCTAGCTCAATAATAACCCGACTGCCAAGTTTCCCATTCGCTTTGAGCTGATCGACTACTTCTTGAGCTTGTGACATTTGCCTGCCAACCTTGCCGTCGATCACGATGCCTGGCAGATTTTTTTTCAGAAAAGGAGCGGCATCAAGGATAACCGAATCGCCAATAGCTGTAACCCCTTTATCGGACTCTTCCTTGGTGATTGGGGTATTGATTATCTGATCTTTAGGATTAGGAGTTTTAGGTAATTCTGTTAGTGTATTTATTGATTCCTCATTTTTAGAATGTGACGAAGTGTCGGATTGATCTTTCATATTTTGAACAGCAGTTTCTGGAGTTGCTTTGACTGAAACGGACGAATCCACTTTGTTGCTGCAGGATACAGATAAAAATAGGAGTGGGATTACTGTGATAATAAATAACAGTTGACGATAAATTAGCTTCGGATTCATGTTCATTTTTCTCCACATTTTTCCTAATAAACCATTGCGTATAGGCTCCTCGATGTATTTCCATGATAATGCGGCAAGGAGAAGACTAGCCACTAATTGAAGAAAAATACGAATAATGCCCGAGGGATTGGTTTCAACAGTAGGACTAGTTAGCATGATGACAGGGTAATGCCAAATATAAAGACTATAGGAGCGAACGCCGATCCAGCGCAAAGGACCACATCCCATGAGCCTTGCAAGGCGGCTTGCCGGATGCGCGAGTACTGCGACTACAATCGCAGATGTGATAGAGAAAAACATAAGCCCGCCATAGTAGAGATAGTCTCCGTATTCATTAGTTCGCCAAATCATAAGAATGATGATGAATAATCCAATTCCTCCAGTCAAATCCAAGAAATTTCGAGATCTACGAGATATATTTGCAGTTATATTCTGACTTGGCCAGACGATGGCAAGAGCAGCACCAAATAGCAGAGCGAATACTCTGGTGTCAGTGCCGTAGTAGACTCGACTTGGATCCATTCCCGGTACGTAGATCATCGCCATAGCTAGTACAGAAGCAGTTGCACCAACAAGTGTGAGTAAGAAAACTTTGCCTCTTTGAGGTGCAATACGCAACAGAATGATGAGAACTAATGGCCATATAAGGTAAAACTGCTCTTCAACTGCCAAAGACCAAAGATGTCCGATAGGAGAAGGAGGGCCAAAACTTTCGAAATACGATACCTCATGGGAAATAAGCCACCAGTTATTGAAATAAAGAGCTGCTGAAAGAAAGTCGGTTTTCAATGCGATTAATCGGGATTTGTCGAACAGGATCAACCATATGACAACAAAGGCTAACATTGTGAACATTGCTGGCAGCAATCGACGCGCTCGTCTTATCAAGAATTCTTTCAGATCGAGCCTCTTGTTTTGTTTCCACTGAGTGATGAGTTGATCCGTGATCAGGTAACCGGACAGAACAAAGAAAATCCCGACCCCCAAGAGCCCTCCAGAAGCCCATTTAAGGTTGAAATGATAAGCGATTACTGCCATTACAGAAAGTGCTCTAAGCCCATCTAATCCCGGCATGTAACGTTTAATTCCGGAACTATGCTTAACCAGCTGTCCTCTCTTGTTGTTATGATGAAACGTTCCCAAGGTGTCTTTCATTGTCCTCAATCCCTCGCCTTATATCTTAATGTCAATAAGACGAACGATTAGTTTAAAAAGTTTACATGTATATTTCACTAAATTTATGATGAAAACACCAAAGTAGCGTCACTACGTTCCGCGTACCAACCCCATATTTGCATTTTCGCCGAAATAGAGGCTCCTCGTTCCCCGTCAACTTAGATTAGCTGCTTATATTCACTATGCTCGCGAACATAGATCGGAGTGTTGATCGCGTAGATGAGGGCGTAATTAGTGATCAGTTGGCCTGCGGCCACCAAAGAAAGAATTGGCTCGAAAACCGAGCCTATTTTCTAGTAGATAAAGAAAGTATAACTTTTATACTTTTGCTTCGCATCTACCTTGATAAACGCTTTCGTCCCTGAAGGGTGACGAAGTCGTTTATCCTTGTCAGCTTCTTCAATTCGCCTAACGATGAAAGTCGATTAGGGGACAAGATAAAGACTGCTTCGAGCAGCGTATCGGAGAGGGGAAACCGTTCGTCTCGTCTCGACTGGGTCCGCCTATGCAGACTCGCTCGTCCGCTGCGTTCTATTGATGTAGTGACTCATTTAGGCATCAATCACCGAACTGCCGTTCGAATGCTGCAGTCGCTCTGCACGAAGGGGTGAATTTCTGCTGTCACAGGAGCAGCAGGCAAAAACGTTGTACGATACGAACTTCAACGAAGCACAAATCAGCTTTTGTAGAATGGCTGCATTTATACATCCTTTTTACCTCTTTTTTAGCTCGGTAAATAAAATACCTGCAAAAATACACTTTTTCGCAGCTACTTCTCAGGTATAAGCAGAAAGGCTGCAATAATACTGTATATTTGCAGGGATTCCTCTCTAATCGTCGGATTCGACTGAAAAGACTGCACTTATGCAGGCTTTTTCAGTAGATAAAGAAGTATAAGTTTTATACTTTTGCTTCGCATCTACCTTGACAAACGTGCTCGTCCCTGAAGGACGACGGAGTCGTTTATCCTTGGGTGAAACCCGCGATGTAGCAAGGAAAAGTACGCTGAGAAGTCGCTTTCCTCCGATCGGTTCATCACGATTCTCCGCGCCGTGCTACTTCGCCATCAAAAACTCATTCGTATATAAATCCTTAACCGGGATGTCATCTTAATCATGCCGGCTTCTTTCATCTGGCTTACAAGTGTTTTCCAACGATCTTCGGACATGTAGCCAACCCCATGTGCTTTAGCGTCTCCGCCAAAAATGTAATCTTTTGCAACGTCTTGCGCGTCTTTCAAGTGATCCACGTCGTAATCCTTGTTTACTCCGTTAAGCGCATTATTCACTTCATCAGCATGAGCATAATAGTAGTCCCAGCCTTCGGTTGTTGCTTTTAAGTATCTTTTGATCAAGTCTGGATTCTTTTTGATGAAGTCATCGGTTGCGATGACGACGTTGCCGTAGGGGTTGTAGCCAAGGTCGGCATTGAGGAACCAAGCGACGTCAACGCCTTGTTTTTTCAAGACGTAAGGTTCATTGGTGGCAAAGCCTTGCGTGATGGAGTCTTTATCTGCGCTAAAGCCAGCGAGGGAGCCGGTGTAATTTTGAACTTGGACTTTATCGAGTTTATATTTGTAGCTGATGTATTGCCAGAAGGGGAAGCCTACAGCTGTGTACACCTTGCGCCCGTTCAAGTCTTCGATTTTCTTAATGCCGGAGTCTTTGTGGTAGATCAGGTTTTGCGGATTTGTCTGCAAGTTCGCGTAGATCACTTTAACGGGGATGCCTTCTTTGCGCGCGAGTACGACTTCGTCGGCGTTAGCCATGGCGAATTGTACCTTGCCTGATGCGACTAGCTGAATGTTGGATACTTGTGGCCCGCCTTGCTGCAAGGTGACGTCTAGGCCCGCTTTCTCATAAAAATGGGCGACTTGCGCGGCGTAGTGTCCGCCCATCTCTGGTTGTGCAAACCAACTCATCGCCTGAGTAACTTTATCCGGTTGCTTAGATGTCGGAGTATTTCCATCTGTTGTTGATGTTGGTTTGGCTGTTGAAGTTGATGCTGTTCCATCTGTTGTCCCTGTTGGTTTGGCTGTTGACGTTGATTCTGTTCCTCCTGTTGTTGCTGTTGAACCAGCATTTGTACTTGTTGCTGAATTGTTCGTTCCGCAAGCTGTGAGAAGGATGACCATGGCAATGGCGGCCGTGTTAACCTTTGTTGTCCCCAGTAATTTCATTGAAATCTCCCCATTCTCTTTCGGTTATCGTTCCCTTTTAAATCTTCCAAGCGCTCTGCAATTGTTTCCCTGCGACTGGCACGCCTCGAACGCTGACGATCTCACGCGGAGGGGCGGCAGCTACCGCATGCTCAGCATTTATCGCATCAAGCAATATGAAATCTGCAGTGTCCCCAATCTGGAAAGCAGCTGCTGTGGAACCTAAGTAAGGGTAAACGGATCGCAGTCGTTCATCGTCATTCCAGCGGTTCATGTCCGCCATTCTTCGGCCTCTCGCAAGCTGATCGGTGAATCCGAAGGGTGTCCAAGCGTCCAAACCGGTATGGTCGGAGCCGAAGTAGACTCTCACACCTTGCGAGGTTAACAGCGTTACGCGAGGCATAGCTGAGTCAATGGGAACGCTTGTGACAATAGCAATGTCCAACATGGCTAGCCGTTCTGCAATAGCCAAAGATTCAGCTTCTGACACTTGGCCTAGGCAATAAGCGTGACTGATAGTGACTTTGCCGTTTTTGCCGCTTTGCTCGGTGTAGTCCATAATTCGCTCTAGGGTGAATAATCCCAGATGCCCAGGATCGTGCAAGTGAATATCGACCTCTGCGTCATGAGCAACACTTAGCTCGAATATCGCACTCAAACAGGCTTCTATATCCCGGTCAACGCCTGCGGGGTCAACACCCCCGACGATAGAAGCTCCTTCTTGAAGTGCTTGCTTGATGAGGCTAACCGACTGTGAACGGATTAATCCTTGCTGAGGGAAAGCGACGATTTCGATGTCCAGCGTGCCTTTGAACTCCTCTTTCAACCCCTGAACCATCTCCAAGTGCGTCAGTCCAATCTCGGGATCGATGTCGGCGTGGACGCGAAGTCGTGTAGTTCCGAAGGCCAACATTTGCTGTAAAATCGCTCGTGCACGCTCCTTCTGTCCGCTTTTCATAGGCGCTAGCAGATCCTTTTCCATTTGAAACTGTTTGAATAATGAATCGACCTTTCGTCGTGAAACCCACTCTCGATCCGGGAAAGCTTTATCCAAATGCACATGATAATCTTTAAAAGTAGGCAGCATCAGCATCCCTTGTGCATCCCAAGTCATCCTCTCCCGATCACTCGCCTGAGGTACGATTTGGGCAATGACGCCTTGATCCAAATAGATGTCGTGCAGGCCGCCGTTAACTTGAACGTTACTTAACCACTGTCCCATGAAACTGCTCCTTTCATCTTAATTTCCAATGCTGCTAATGCTTGCTAGTTTGTAAATAGTTTCGGAAAAGAAAGGCCAGCTTTAAGCGCAATACGTCACTCATTTTTTTGAAATCCATCTGCAGGATGTCAGCGATTTTCTCAAGTCGATAAGAAACTGTATTGCGATGAATGAATAAAAGTCGGCTCGTTTCATTGATGGAACCGTCATATTCGAGGTACACCTCGAGCGTTAATGCCAGCTCTTGATCAATATGTTTGTTATTGCCGAAGATGGGCTCCAGAACGTAATTGTAGTAGCTGCGCATCGCTTCCTTAGAAAGGTGCTGGAACAATGAGAAAAGCTCGATAGATTCATGATGCAAAACGGTTTGGTTCATGCGCAGCCTGTGGGCCGCACGGCTAGTTTCCAAACACTCGTTATAGGCGTCGTACACCAGCTCCGGATGAGCCTTGGCTCGACTAACCCAGCAATTCAAGTTAGAAGCGGAAGTTCTTGTTGTCAAATTAGATAGGCAGGATGTAAGGGCAGCGATAAATTCTTTCTTATGGAACAACTGTTCCTCCGGTAAAGCGAAGATCGAAAGCAATCCATCGGCGATATAGAGGTGTTCTGACTCATAATGCTGCATGATGGGGTGATAAATGAGCTCCTGACGCACTTCATTCAACAGTCTTTTGACATTCGGATGCTCAGGCGCGACGGTTGTAAACACACACTGATAAGTGGCGGAAAGCACGCTTAGGTGATAGATCTTGCAGCTTTTCATAAAATCATGAAAGGAGAGCTCTCTTCCGAAGAAGTCCGTAAAAACCTGGCTAAGCGCATGCTGTCGAGAAGGGTCTTTGCCTTGTTGAATATCCAAACCAAGATGATACGTTAATATTTCGGCCGCTTGGTAAAATAAGGCTTCTTCTTCTTTGAGCGTGAGCGGAGAATTCAGATACACTTTGAAAAAGCCCGTGCAGCCCTGAGGGTCCATCAAAGGAATGCGAAAACACCGCGTATCTCCGAAGCCTTCCCATTGCACGTTTTTGTGCCATGGCCACTGATGCAGCAGGATGTCTTCCGCCCACGAGGTATTATGAAATAGAACATTTCCACTATGCCCGAACACGGCAATGGGCTGCCCCAAAATCCCCGAAATCATATGGAAAATATCCGACGATTCCTTATGTCGCAGTGCAAACTGCATGAGTTGTTTTTGTTTTTCCAGAATGGTTTGCAGTTTTTTGGTCGTTTTGGTGTGTTCGGCGTTGAAGAGAGCGTCCATCTGATCGGAAAAGGTGAATTCATACGGAAGCTCAAGAATGGGGATATCTAATCGATTTGCTTCATCGAATAATTCCTGTGGAATTTGAGACCAATAGCGGCCTACTTTGATGCCTAGGCCTGCACCGCCGCGTTCGTTTAACATGCGTAGTAACGTTAAAGCTACTTCCAGGTGGTCTTTCATGGCGAAGGCGGTGGTAAACAGCATCTCACCGGACTTGACCCAATCGCCGGCATCGGGAGCATCCATCACATTGACGGATCTTAAAATGCGGGATACGCCTTTCTGTCCAGCCACCAGCTTCGCATGAGATAACGGGTAAATCGTTAGCGCTTCTTCAACAGTCAGATGCATCAGGACCCCGCCTTTCGTTCATCAAGAACCGCATTCTCATGGTAAAAGGTCGTTTGCTTCATAGTGGTAGCGACCAGCTTGCCTTTCTTCCATACGTACAGCCTCGGGGCTCGTTCGTAGACAACACTCCGAAGGTCAAAGGCATCACATAAGACAAGATCAGCGTATGAGCCAACATGCAATCCGTAATGATCAATCTGAAGGGCCCCAGCGGCGCGAGTTGTTGCCATTTCGGCAATCGTTACCATATCCTGTTTGGAACCCATATAGGCGGTCTGTGCGAGAAGCAGTCCGGTATCCAGAGGATCCGCCGTTCCAAAGGGGGTGAAAGGATTTTGAATATTATTGCTCCCAAAGATTACATTAACGCCTTGCTCTAATAGCAAGGAGACAGGAGTTAAGCCGCGGCGGGGGCGATGATCATCGCCACGACCGTTCAAATAGAGATCCGTCGCCGGCAAACACATGACGTGAATATGAGCATCTGCAATTGACTTGCAGATTTTTTTGGCTTGCTCATAAGGGAGGGAACCTAGGGAGGTGAGGTGGCCAACGCTTACACGCCCTTGCATGTCGTACTCGTGTGTCATTCGAATAATCGTGAGAATCGCCAGCATCTGCGGGTCATCGGAGAAATCTACGTGTAAATCCAGAGGCTTATTGAAGGTACGGGCTAGTTTGAAAATAATGCTTAGATGCTCCTCAAGATTGGGATCTTGATACGTAATGCCGCCGACCACATCAGCTCCAAGCTGTAAGGCTTTTCTCAGTAGTTCTTCTGTACCTGGCTGCTTAATAATACCTTCTTGAGGAAAGGCCACGATCTGTAAGGTAAGGGCATCATGATAACGTTTTTTTAGCTGCAACATGACTTCGAGGCCGATGAGTTCGACGATCGGGTCAATTTCTACATGACAACGCATGTGTGTAACGCCGTGAGCTATCGCTTGTCGAATCACTTGCACAGAACGAGTCTCGATATCTTCTTTCGTGAACGTCCGTTTAAGCTCTAAGGTTGATGCCATGGCTTGCTGTATCGTGAGGGCTTCTTCCTTCATTTGATTCAAAAGAAAAGCTTTATCCAAATGGATATGCGGTTCTATTAATCCAGGGAGCAGCACACGTCCATGAGCTTCAATGATGTTTCCTCCGCTGAAGGAGTCAGGTTGATGCTCACTCAGGAAAACAATCCTTTCCTCTTTAATGCCGATATCCATGAATGTGCTGAAATGAGGATTAGAGAAACGTTGGATGATCAAATCTGGTTCCATGCCACTGCACCTCTAATTTGTGTGTTAGTTAATATAACATTTAAATGACTTTGTTAAGTGAATTATAGGTCTGAAATGTAAAATGAGTCAATTTAATGTCAGGATAATTGTGTATTTTAATAAAAAAGGCATTGAAATTGTGATTTTGTAAATTTCAATGTAGGAATAACTAACATTGATGATGCTTCCGCACTTATCCTCCCTCTTTTCATCGATTTAAAATAGCTCTCTCCAACGGGAATCTGCTTCTTCCACCCTCACCTTTCAACCTGTGCTCTGATCTCTGTTCTTTGACCTCTGTTCCTTGTCCCTCTTTTTACGACTCTATACTGATCCATTAGAACTTATCCACAAAGTTACCCACAATATCAACATGTCCACAGAGCAGACTGTGTATAATAAATCGGACAATTTATACACATATCCACAGGACAACTTATCCACAACCATGACGTTTTCTAACGCGGAGAAGAACTCCTTTAGATGGATCCATTGGGGGGGGGGGGGGGGGGAGGGCAAATAGGTGTATGGTAACTTAGGTAGAAGGTAATATTAACCATATCGTTGAAAGCTGTGGAGGTATTATGAAGAAAATTTTGAGCATTTATTTAACGGATCTTAGGAACTTGTGGAAAGTGCCCACAGGTCTTTTTCTTATGATTGCACTAGCTATTTTACCGTCCGTGTATGCCTGGATTAATCTAGAGGCCATGTGGGATCCCTATGCGAATACGTCTGGTATCAAAATTGCTGTAACAAGCAAAGACCAGGGGGCCGTTGTCCAAGAGAAAGCTATTAATATCGGTAATGAAGTTGTGGATAATTTGAAAAATAATCATTCCTTGGGTTGGACATTTGTGAACGAGCAGGAGGCTCTGGACGGTGTTGAGCGAGGGGATTATTACGCAAGTTTGATCATTCCGGACGATTTTTCGCGAAAAATAACGAGTATTGTGGATGGATCGATGGAAAAGCCGGAGATTTTATATACGGTAAATGAGAAAATCAATGCGGTTGCACCTAAAATTACGAGCAAAGGCGCTTCCAATGTGACTGCGCAAATCAGCGAAAATTTTATTAAAACGGTGAGCACGTCTATTTTGACGCGAATGAAAGAGCTCGGTATTGATTTGGAGAAAGAGTTACCAACCATTCGGAATATGGAGTCAAGGATCTTTGAGTTGGAAAAGCGCTTGCCGGAAATTACGGCTATGGGTGACAAAGCGCTTGAGATCGAGCAGAAGCTGCCCGAAATCAAGGAGAAGGGGCAGAAAATCGTTGAGCTCGAGAAACGGATTCCCGAAATAGATCGGGCCGGAGATACAGTTCTAAAGATAGAAGAGCGTTGGCCAAAGATTGAAGCGGCTGCACAAGAGGTGTTGGTCATTCAACAGAAGCTGCCGGAGATCCAACGTGCCGCTGACCGTATCGCAGAGCTGGATCAGAACTTCGGCAAGGTCGAAGAGGCTCTAAACACGGCGATTGATAAATCACGCAAGGCGGACGAAATTGTTACCGCTGCGTTAAACGCCCTGCCTAAAGTGGAGGCCATTGCTGCGCAAGGTGGTGCTTTTGCAACCCAATTGGCCAACTTTCTGCAAAATAATGATGCGGCGTTCCAAGCGCTTATCCCCATCGTGAAGCAGAATTTGATCTTGCTTCAGCAGACAGCGGATGCTGTAACTCAGCTTACTGGTTTGCTCCAAGATGCTAATCTTGACCCGCAGAAAGCTTTGGCTGCTATAGGTCTGATCACGGATCGCCTGACTGCGGGCGTGACGGTCATCGACCGGACAGTCGATCTGTTTACGCGATTGAACACATACTTACCGAATGGTCTGCTTTCCGATTCCATAGACCGTTTGAACAGTGTCAAATCCAAGTTCAATAACCAACTTCAAACGTTAAGTAAGATCCAATCGGCCATTCAGCGCGGGGAAAAGCCGGCGAAAGACCTTGTGGATAATTTGAATACATTGTCCAAAGAGGCGAGCAGCACAATAGGCAATATCTTGTCGCGTTACGATTCAGAAATTGTTCCGAACATCACTAAAGCACTGGGTCAATTGAAGTCTACCGCCCAAAACTCAGCTGCTGTACTGCAGACACTGCAGTCCCAGCTGCCGAATATCAAAGAGATCTTAGTGGATGCGCAGAGCGGCATTCATTTCGCGCAAGCTCAGCTTGATATGCTGCAAAAGGATTTGCCGACTATTCGTGCGAAGGTGCATGATGCGTCAACAACCCTTCAGACCAAAATGAACGAGTTCACCAACGCAATTAATGAAGCCGCGCCGTTCGTTCGTAATGATCTTCCTAAAGTCGAGCAAAAGCTGCATGAGGCAGCAGACTTTGTGCGCAATGATTTGCCGGCGGCTGAGGATGAAATCCGTAAATTATCCGATCTGTACCAGACGAAATTTCCGGAGGTCGAGAGTGCCGTTCATTTAGCGGCCAACCTTGTACGTAACGATCTGCCAGCATTTGAGGTGGCTGTCCGCAAGGCTGCGGATCAAATCCGTAAGGTAGAAGGCGGGGGCAGTATCGAAGAAATTCTGCGACTGCTGCAAAATGATATTCAGAAGCAAAGCGATTTCCTCGCGAATCCTGTACTAATTAAAGAGGATAGGCGTTTTCCTATTCCGAATTATGGGTCGGCCATGTCGCCCTTTTATACAACGCTATCCCTGTGGGTAGGCGCCATGCTGCTTGTTTCGATGATGAGAGTGGATGTGGATAACCCGGACGGCTTGCTGAAGACGCACCATATCTACTTTGGACGCATGCTCATCTTCCTGACGGTTGGATGTCTCCAAGCCATCATCGTCACGCTCGGTGATATGTACCTCTTGGGTACATATGTTGTGGATAAGTTTTGGTTCATTCTGTTTGCGATTCTTATCAGCAAAGTGTTCATCACCATCACGTACACATTGGTCTCCGTATTCGGAAACATAGGCAAAGGCATTGCAATCATCTTCCTTGTGCTTCAGTTTTCCAGCTCCGGGGGTACTTTTCCGGTTAGCACAGCATCGCCTTTTTTCCAAAAGCTTAACCCGCTCGTACCGTTCACTTATGCGGTAGGTATCATGCGGGAGGCGGTTGGCGGTATGCTGCTCTCTGTGGTGCTTAGAGATGTGTTCTTCCTTTGCTTGTTCATTGCGATTTGCTACGTCATTGCTCTAGCGCTGAAAAAGCCGCTCAGCGGCTATACCCAGAGAGTTGCGGAGAAGGCGAAGCGGACGAAGCTGATTTCTTGAAGAAAGTTATGTATGATTTTTTAGACTTGTGCATAGTCACAGGTCTTTTCTGTGTATTACTCCTTTTTGCGAAAATAGAACTTAGACTTTGGTCTAGGTTTTTTCGCGACCTTTGGCTAACCAAAGACAGTACCTTGGTGCGTTAAGAACTTTTTGGATCTCTTTTATAATATAGATAACGTAAAGGAGAGCGAGGAATTGATGTGAAAAAAACTTCGTGGTGGTCGTATGTAATGGCTTGCAGCGGCTTGCTGTTGATCCCCTTAGTGGGTCTCATCTACATTCATCTGAATCAGGCGGACGGGGTGGCTTACAGCTTAGTTACGGATTTAGATCGGCAAATTCCATTTATGAAGAGCTTTGTTATACCTTACCTGTCTTGGTATGGATTTCTGTTGGTTGGGTTCTTATATTTGGTTTATAAGGATCGCAGCATGTACTATAAAACACTTTTTCAGTTCATAATGGGTCTGCTCCTGTGTTATGGGGTATATGCTATATATCAGACCACTGTTCCTCGGCCGGAGCTAACCGGAAGCGATTGGCTGCTGCGGATGGTACAGTGGGTGTATCGCTCAGATCAACCGTTTAACTGTTTTCCAAGTACACATGTGTTAACTTCGTATTTAATGATGAAAGCCTATTTAAAATCAACAGCTATATCTTGGCACTATAAAATAATGGTTTCGAGCATGTCATTGCTCATTATTGTATCTACGCTGCTCGTAAAACAGCATGTTCTTCTGGATATAGTGGGTGCGGTGCTAGTTTCTGAGGGTGTCGTGTACGTCGTAGAACGCTTTAGAATTGGTTTGCTGAAAGAATCGGTGGCTGTGAATACGCAGCAGCGAAAGTTCGAAGGGGGACTTAGAAGATGAAACGTAGGGACAAACTATTAATCCTGACAGGCAGCCTAGGGGACGGGCATAATAAAGCGGCGCAAGCAATTCTGGAAGCTGCACGGTTTTATAAACCGGATGTGGATGTGAAAGTGGTTGATTTCCTGGAGTGGACGCATCCTTACCTGCATTCAGTAGGCAAATATTGTTATATGCAGTGGGTGAAAAGTCTGCCTTCGGTTTACGGGTATTTGTACCGCAAGACGCGGGAGGACAATACATTGTCTCATATGTTTAAAAAGATGAAATCGTTCAGCACCGATAGGATGCTGGAACTTCTGCAAGAAGAGGAGCCGACGGAAGTGGTGTGCACCTTTCCAGGGGCAGCCGCGGCGATGTCGTACTTGAAATGTAATGGACTAACGACGGTGCCTACAGTGACAGTGATGACCGATTATACGGATCATAGTTACTGGGTTCATCCCGGTACGGATCGTTATCTCGTTGGCGCCGAGCATGTGAAGCAATCGCTCCTGCGTTACCGGATTCCGGAGCAGCGTATTGTGGTGACGGGTATTCCGATTCGAAGGCCTTTCACACAAACGTATGATCGTAATGAGCTCCGTGATAAGCATGGTTTACAGCGTGATATGCCTACCGTGCTGGTGATGGGCGGCGGGCATGGCTTGATTGGCAAGCAGTTCAAGTCTGTGCTGCAATCAGACGATTTGGCGGTGCCGGTGCAGTTTGTATTCGTATGCGGACGCAACGAGAAGCTGAAGCAGCAGCTAGAGGAGGAGCTAGGCGGCGAGAAAACGCGTCATCGCGTAATGGTAACAGGCTTCGTGGATCATGTCCACGAGCTGATGGCTTTATCCGATCTGATCGTGACGAAGCCGGGAGGACTTACCGTATCCGAGGCGCTCGCACTCGAGCTGCCGATGATGCTGTACAAGCCGATACCTGGACAAGAGCAGGATAATGCGGCATTTCTTGTTGGCCTTGGAGCGGCGATTGAAGTGAAGAATGCGGCGGAGCTGAAAAGACAACTGCTCGAGGTTATCGCCAACAAGTCTTTGCTGGTGAAACTTAAGAAGAATGCCAAGCTTAGTCTGCAGAACCAAGATGCTCTTCACACGCTGAATGCGATATTGGATACTCACCATCATTTCATCCCTGCACTTGATGGCCTGCAGCTAGCCTATGCAAATGTGTGATAAGTTGGGCCATCAACCATGGATGTAAAGTTAGCTTTGTTTCGGGAGTCCCTTTCTCCCTCTTTTTCCCCTTCGAAAAGCACCGTACTTTGGCTCAAATTGTACAGGTGCTTTTTGCTGTCAAGTTTGGTGTCAATGTGGGGTGTAGGAAGTTTTTTCTGATTTAAATCCGTGGAAGGAGTATTTACTTGACAAGTTGTTTTTGTCAATAAAAATGGGGGGCAGTGGAAATTGGCCGATATTGAATGCCGCTACTACTTGCGCTTCGCGCCTCACCGTGGTTGGTGCTAAGGCCAACAATATGGTCAGTACCGAGGCGAGCCTCCAGTCGAAGCCTACTGCCGGCACCACTCCGGCCACCCTACCTTTCGCCCCGCGAACTAAGGGGGCCCATTAGCATTTGATCCTACTTGTCCTCATGCATCGTAACCACGATGTCTTGCTCGTAATTTCCAAATTGCTTGCCGAACAAAGTAACGCCGCCGCAGTTGGTGGAGTCTTCTAAGGATGCAATTCGAAAATGGATGTCTTTTGCGAAAGAAATATCTAAGTCTTGGATGGTGATGTCCGAAATCTTCGTTCCGTCCAAATAAGAGCCTTGCTGATTGACAGTGATGATTTTCAAAAGACCGTGCTGAGTGAAACCATTTCCCCACCAATCCGGGGATAGCACACCTCTTTGTTTTCCAAAATCGCCAGGGCTTGTCCACTGACCTAGAGGAGTCTTATTGATAAAGAAAGAAATATCGGATAGCCAATTCTCGTTATACCCCGGGGCCTCGGAACAGATTTCAAAAGAGATTTCCATCGAGCGAAGCTTCTGATTGCTGTGAAAAAAATTAGGGATTCTATATTCCACATAGCCGCTACCGAACCAGAGGATCCCGGCGTGCACATGTTGGGGATCAGCAAAATATCTCGGATCATCAATGACGCCAATGATTTGCGTAGGAGAAGCAAGACCGCAGGTAGGCCTTACCTCGAAGGATGAGTATTGGCCAACCGGAATTGAAATCGTATTCGTCGGATGTTCATATGGTTTCTTTGCCTTGAACTGAAGCATGGCTTGCTCGAGCTGCAGATAACATACTTTCTGTGTTCCGCGAACACCTGTCATACTTTCGGACATAACAATTCCGGCTTGTTCTAGCTTCTGTATATGCTTGGTCACAATGGCAGATGAAATCTCCAACCGCTGTGATAATTGTTTGATATTCAAAGGTTCTTCACCTAGGAGCTCAATGATTTTCACTCGGGTCTCCGAGGAGAAACATTCTAGGAAGTACATATTTTTGGTTGAAACCTCAATTTGCATAGTGGAACCTCATTCTAATGTTTTAATTCATTGTATAACTTGCAGGTTAATTAAACAACGTTTAAAAGAGTGTTTGAATGCCTGGTTTCCTTAAATTGCAGTATTTGAATTTTGTGCAACTAAGCAGGTACTGCTTTATTTTGCTCAACTACGATCCCCGGCTAATGGCCGCTCCAATACGGCTCGCTCCAATTGTTGTATGTCTAATTAGTGGTGGTTGTCGCACGATTGCTCGAGTACCCTGAATGGCGTGTGTCCGACTAAAGATTATCCCTTACCCGCCGAACTGTTGTATTTTGTGCAACAATCCGGCGGTTTCTTTGGACAAATTGGCTTATTGTTGTATCGCGTACAACAATTTGGTGCGAATCGCTCGGAAATAGGCGTTTTAAGCTCGAATTGTTGTACGAAGTACAACAATAGCAGTCTAATCAGGCGTAAGGAAGGTATATTGTTGCACAAAATACAACTTGGACTATCGTGTTCACGGGGATTTTCAATTGTCGGGTACCCAACATGTGGTGGATGTCCAACTGCTCGATGCAACTATAGTTGCTCTATTGATACATGTTAGACTACTGGTTGCTCAATTGATGAATTAGACTAAATGGTTGCCCAATAGGAGCATGTCCATCTAATGATTACCTCAATGGATGCATGTCTAAGTAGTGGTGGTTGTTGCCTGATTGGTGCGAATGCTCTAATTGGTGCATTCCGACTAAAGATTATCCCTTACCCGCCGAAATGTTGTATTTTGTGCAACAATTCGGCGGTTCCTTTGGACAAATTGGCTTTTTGTTGTACTGCGTACAACAATTTGGTGTGAATCGCTCAGAAATAGGCGTTTTAAGCTCGAATTGTTGTACGAAGTACAACAATAGCAGTCTACTCCGGCGTAAGGAAGGTATATTGTTGCACAAAATACAACTTGGTCTATCGTGTTCACGGGGATTTTCAATTGTCGGGTACCCAACATGTGGTGGATGTCCAACTGCTAGATGCTAACTAAAGTTACCCGGATTGATGCATGTGCAAGTAGTGGATGCTCAATAATAATTCTCCCCAAATGGTGGTGGATACCCGTCAGAGAGACCGGGTAGTTGAAGTGAGACAAACACTTGGTGAGTCTATATATTACTGCTTTGTGTTGTTTATTCATCAACCCATGCCACTAAAGCAAATGCTGCCAAGCGCCCTCCTTCAGCTCATAGTAACAGGCATATTTGCCTCGCGTAGTCGAGCGCAGGATGCCCTTTTCGACTAAAAGGTACAGCCATTTACGTGCCGTCCGAAAATTCACATCACAGTGCATGATGATATCTTTGGGGCGAATCGGCTTTCCTGCATTTACAGCTAACCTAAGGACTTCTTTTTCTTCTGGAGAGATAGAAGAGGCTGATAAATTGCGGAGGAGATGTGTCCAATAACAAGCTGCAGCAGCATACGGCATACCTCGGGACGGCTTTGGATATCATCGAAGGAGAAATGAATCATTGTCCACCCCATTCCTGTGAGGAATGTATCTCGGTTTAGGGCGTAACTGAATTTCTCGCGGTCCATGTCTTTGATATGGCTTTGATACCCGTCGCACTCAATTCCAAAACGACCAAATGGGGTGAGGAACGCAAAGTCGAGGAATTGCGACTTGCGATTCCAGTCGTAGATCTCATATTCCGGGTGTAAGTTGTCGAAGTTTCCGAATATTGGCCACCACACCTGTTGGAGCAGCATCTTTTCCGCATAGTTGTGTCCCCTAATTAAACGCCCCTTTCTTTCGCCGCTTCTGCGAGCATGATGCTTTTCTATGAACGATTGATGTGCTAGTTCAAATGGCATTTGGCAAACGCCTCCTTATAAAAGAATAAAAAAACGCCCTTGCGCCACATGGCTCAAGGACGTTCTTCGACTAATAGACATTATAACATTTTCTGGTGGACAGAGGAATTCAAAAGATTACCTTATCCCAGCGCTTTACAAGAATCACGCTCGATGAGTTTTCCGTAGATGGAAATCTTCGCAGGGCTTCCTCCGGCATCGATTTTGCGAATGAGAAAATCCACGGCCTCATAACCAAGCTGTTCCCGCTGGACTTGGATCGTCGTTAAGCGAGGAGCGATCATTTGTGCCGCTTCAATGTCACCAAACCCAACAACAGAGATATCCCCCGGTACCTTGTGACCTTTGGAAATAAGGATTTGAATGAGGGAGATCGCAATGCGATCATCCGCACAAAACCAGGCTGACGGCATGGAAATCATCGTGTCGAGATAATCTGCTAACTGGGCGGGGGTGGAATTTAGTGCCTCGAGTGGTGAGGAATTGACGATACTGTGATTTGTATCGATTGCCAGCCCTGCATCAGATAAGGCATTTTGGTACCCGGACCAGCGTTCTTTGAAGCTCTTCGACTTACTAATCGCACCGATAAAACCGATCAGTTTGTGACCTTTGTTAATAAGATGGGTGACGATTTTGTAAGCCTCTTCGGCATTCGCTGTCACAACAGCGTCAAGCTGCAAACTATCGTAATAATGATCCACCGTAATGAGGGGAATTCCCAAGTCAAAGAGCATTCGAACATAGTTAAGGTGAAGGACACCAACGAGTAATATGCCTTGAAATTCTATTTCATGATAAAGCTCCGGTAGGATAAGTTGATCCTCCATCTCCTGTGTAACACCGCAGATAATGGCATTGTAACCATTTTCTTTGGCTCTTTTTTCTATAGACCAGAACACTTCGTAGTAGAAGATTTTATCATTACGAATGTTTTCGGGGATTAAGACGAGCAGGTTCCCGCGTTTCTTTTTTGTTCTGGTATCTGTCCGGTAGTTCAACTGATTAGCTGCTTCGAAAATACGAAAGCGTAATTCTTCGCTGACGCCAGCTTTATTATTAAGGGCCAGGGAGACTGCATTCTTGGAAATGCCCAACTTATCGGCGATGTCTTGCATGGAGGTTTTCGAGTTCATTTATGTATTGCTCCTTGAGAAGTATGTAAATCCTATTTGTATTCTATAAGTATAGGAGTCTTTTGTAAAGTTTGGTCAATCAACAAATCACTTTACAAATGGATATTGTAAATGTTTGTTAATTGGATCATTTAGCTTCTAAAAATGAAATTCTCAAGTTCATCTAGCTTTACAGATGAAAACGGTCCTGAATTATCGAAATAGAGAATTGAAAAAGGATCTATTAACCATTTGATTTCCCTGCGAACGAGTGACTGGCTAAAATGCTTCCAGTTGTCCAGCTTCCAAACATCCAAAGCGGAGCCTCTAGCCTGAATACGTTCTTGGTAGGCTTTTTCGCTTGGTAAATAGACAAAAACAGCCCTAACGCATACATCGTTAATCGTAGCACCAGCGTTTGAAAGTTCCTTTTCCAGCCAAAACGGATCTGCTAGTTCTTTGGTGAAAGGTCCGACAACAATAGCATCCAAGCCTAGCTCGAGATTCTCAAGTGCTGCGTCAATTGTTATGCGGTATCCCAAATCGCGACAGTATGTCTTGTATGTGGGGGAATCACGGTCGTTCGGGTCTTGTCCGGCAAGGGTCATGATCGTTTCTGCCGCGGGTCGGAGCAGCGTGTCCATATCCAGGAAAGCTCCTCCGTGCTTGCGTGCCCAGGCCTTGGCGAGAGTCGTTTTCCCTGCTCCGGCAGGACCTATGAAGAATATGAGTTTTCGCATGCCTAACCTCCGATAAAGTTACCTTAAGGTATTTGTACGAATATTGTAACATAAGGGGCTCAAATCACATGAAATTCAGCAAATGTTCAGCTAATATTAAGGTTCTATTAAGGTTTAAGTCATAATTACTTCACACTTATCAAGTAAAATACATACCACAGGGGGCTAAAAACCATACTGGAAGGAAAGATAGAGATGAAAAATAAAAATAAACCACTTATCGGAAGTGGAAATAAAACAGCAGCCCTTTCTTTATCAGCGTCTGGAACCCAAAATAAACAAGTTCATATTTTGAACACATCGATTCCGCAAATGACCATCAATTCTGATAGTATTTCTGAAAAAAGGGCTAATGATTGGCCTACCCAAGGTTGGAAAACGTCAACGCCAGAGGCGCAAGGGATGAACTCGGCTGGGCTAGCCAAGATGCTCGAAGTTTTTCGCGACCAGCAGGTACATAGTGTGGCGGTTATTCGTAACGGACATTTGGTTGCTGAAGCTTATAATGAGAGTACCCAAGCTGGCTTGCCGCAAGATGTGAAGTCCGTGACCAAAAGCGTGACGTCCGCATTAATCGGCATTGCCTTGTCTGAGCGGAAGCTGATCAGTTTGGATCAGAGGCTTGCTACTTTTTTTCCTGAGCTGGAAAGTGATCCGCTGAAGTCAAAAATTATGTTAAAGCATTTGCTTAACATGACCTCGGGGCTAGCATGGAACAATGAGAATGAACAATCCTCAACCGAAATGATGTACTCATCGGACTGGGTGCAATATGTGCTGGAATGTCCGGCTAAGCACCAGCCTGGCGCAGTATTTAATTATAGCAATGGTGATGCGCATCTTCTGTCTGCTGTACTGCACAAGGTAACAGGTGAGTCCATGCTTGACTATGCCAAATCCCGCTTATTCGAACCGCTTGGTATAACAGATGTAAACTGGAATCATGATCCTGGGGGGTGCACGATTGGGGCTTGGGCTATGGCTTTAACGTTAAGAGACATGGCCAAAATTGGCTATCTGTATCTGAAGGAAGGCCAGTGGGAAGACAAGACCATTATGCCAAAGTCATGGATCCGGGAGTCGGTGACTAAGCGCATATTCCTCAATTACAGTAATGGTACACAAGGTGGATACGGCTATTATTGGTGGTCCAAGCCTTTGGCCCAGGGGCTAGTCAGAGGAAGCAAAAAGCAGCATGAAGTGTTCTATGCATCTGGTTCAGGCGGAAGACGCATATTTGTCGTTCCTGATCTGCAAGTAGTCGTTGCAGCTACCGCGCATTCGGCCGATGTGGACATGCCGGAACTGCTGCTGAACCATGTGGTTGGGGCTATTCGATCGGATAAGCCGATTCCAGAGAATTCGGTTGCTTTTGCTGGGATGGGTCAGGCTATTGGGACTTTTAAGATGGGATTAGAGGTTTAAAAAAGGTTATAGAATAATGAAGGAGCTGCTGCGGCAGCTCCTTTTGTTTGTGTAAGTAGATAAGAAAGTATAAGTTTTATACATTTGCTTCGCATCTACCTTGACAAACGCGCTCGTCCCTGAAGGACGACGGAGTCGTTTATCCTTGATTAAATAATAATTCCTTTGTTCGACAAAGTTTTGCTTAAAACATCTGCCATTATGTTGTAGCCGAGCACATTTGGATGAAGGGAGTCGTCCGACAATTCGGATCGCAACGTTTTACCGTCCGGACCCACGAGATTGGCATGATAGTCAACATAGATAACTCCTTCATAATCCGCCATATGTTTTAGAGCTTGGTTTGAGAATGCAAGTAGTTCATTACGGACACTTGTACTGTTGTTGGGACAACGAATCAACGTTTCGAAGGGGAAGCAAGGAATATCTCTGCCAGTAGGCAGGTTCGAACCGACAATCGGCATAATGCCGCTGCTCTTGGACAATCGAACCATCGACGTAATATTGCTTATAATTTCATGATTGATTTGTTCAGGTGTTCTTCGTTCGTACACGTCTACAGCATCAAGTCTCCATGTATTGTTCGTTCCCCCTAAAATATGAACATATTTGGGCTTTAACTGAATAACATCAGCCGGAAAACGTCGAAGCATAATTGGTGTTATATCTCCAGAAATCCCGCGGTTGATAATGAATTTGCTAGAAGAACCGAAATAGACTTGTAAATCCCAAAATTGTGTGATGGATTCACCGATGAAAACAAAATCAACTGCGATATGATGAAACAGGATTTGTTCGTTATAGCCATCGTAAGCGGTACGCAATTGGTCAGCGGCTGCACGGAATGAAAAGTTGCCTGGCCTGATGAATGGTACTCTTTGTCTAGTGGACAAAAAATCCCCTACTTTCCGAATAATCGTTTCAATTTATGTGTATAAGAAATTCCTGCATAAAAGAACAGGATCGACAGAGGTTAAACAAAATTTTCAAGAAGTACTTGAGTTTTTAAAGCAAAATGGCATATATTTTGAAGATAATCTTGAATAATATGAGGTGGAACTATGTTTGACGAATTCACAAAGAAACGATTAGAGAACATTTTGCAGGCATATATTGAGAAGAAGATTCCCAAACATTTAAACAATCAGGTTCGGTTGATATATAAATTTAGAGGGAATAATGTGACACTCATTGAGGAAAGGGAACCATATATCGGTACGGAATGGACGCAATTAGATATAGCGCAGTTCAGATTGGAATCAAATGAATGGAAAGTCTATTGGAGAGACAGTAAGGATAAGTGGCACTGGGTTGATTATATCGATCCCGATAATAATTTTGAAAAACAATTGCAATTAGTTGATCAGGACAATACAGGCGTGTTTTGGGGATAAAGTTTGTGAGAGCTTGAATACCCGCGGCAAGGCATTAAAAAAGCGATCTCTATTGAATTAAAGGAAAGGGAACGTCGATCCTCTATTCGCCTCAAAATACGCACATAACCCACCAAAAGAGGCAAATAGAGCACCCACGTTCCGCTTCACCTCCCAAATGGAAGGAAATCGGGTATATAGCGAACTGACGTTCCGCCTGAATATGAGGATGACGTTCTTGCTCCTTATCCTCACCAGCATAAAGGCTAATTTGTCTTTACGCCTCCGTCATTGTAATGCCCTGGCAACTCCCCTGCGCTAACCTCAACCCGCTTTTTTTGTTCCCGAGGCAAGATGTAGTAATATAGGAAGAACAGCAAGAAGAAGGGGAGTTTATTCGTGGGTATTAGAAGTTTTACGGATTATAAATTGAGCGAGGATATCATCCGCGCCTTACACAGCCTTGGATACGAGCAGCCGACAGATGTGCAGAACGAAGTGATCCCTATCGCGCTGCAGGAGAAGGATCTCACCGTTAAGTCACGAACAGGAAGCGGGAAGACAGCGGCGTTCGGTATACCGATTTGTGAATTGGTGGAGTGGGAAGAAAACAGACCGCAGGCGCTGATTTTGACACCGACGAGAGAGCTCGCCGATCAAGTGAAGCAGGATATCACGAATATCGGGAGATTCAAGCGGATTAAAGCGGTGGCTCTGTATGGGAAGCAGCCGTTTGCCAAGCAGAAGATTGAGCTGCACCAGAAGTGCCATGTGGTTGTCGGTACGCCGGGCCGCGTGCTGGATCATATTCAGAAAGGGACGCTGGACCTGGAGCGGCTGAAATATCTAGTCATCGATGAAGCGGATGAGATGCTGCGGATGGGCTTCATTGAGCAGGTGGGGGCGATTATTGATGAGCTGCCGACGGATCGCATGACGATGTTATTTTCAGCGACGCTTCCGAATGACGTGGAACAATTGTGCCATCAATACATGCGTAATCCTATCGATATTGAGATTCAAACGCCTGAGGCATCCAAGGTGCAGATTGAGCATTCGATCATAACGGTTCGAGAAAACGATAAGTTTAATGTGCTTAAGGATGTCTTCGTGGTGGAGAATCCCGATAATTGCATCATTTTCTGCCGGACGCAAGAGCATGTCGACTACTTATATAGACAGTTGGAGCAGCTAGATTATCCGTGCGACAAAATCCACGGGGGCATGATACAGGACGATCGATTCCTGGTCATGAATGCTTTCAAAAGAGGGGAATTCCGTTTCTTAGTTGCCACGGATGTCGCGGCGCGAGGGATTGATGTGGAGGATATCACGCATGTCATTAATTACGATCTTCCGCTTGAAAAAGAAAGCTATGTCCACCGCATCGGAAGAACGGGACGTGCGGGGAAGACGGGCAAGGCGATTACGTTTGTTACGCCAAATGAGGACAAGTTTCTAGCTGATATTGAAGGCTATCTTGGATTCGAAATACCGAGAAAAGACGCTCCTACGGCGGAAGAGATTGCTCTTGGTCAATCGGCTTTTGATCAGAAAATGCAGGCTACGCCTGTCATTAAGAGGGATAAAAGGGACCAACTGAATAAGGGGATCATGAAGCTCTATTTTAACGGCGGGAAAAAGAAAAAGATTCGAGCGGTAGACTTTGTGGGAACCTTGGCCAAAATTGAAGGTGTGACGGCGGACGATATCGGTATCATTACGATACAGGATAATGTGTCGTATGTGGATATTCTTAATGGTAAGGGCCCGCTGGTGCTCAAAATTATGAAGAATACGACGATCAAAGGCAAGCTGCTGAAGGTGCATGAAGCGAATAAGTAGAATCACGATCCGGTTAGCCTTTAGGGCTTATCGGATTTTTTGCCGTTTGTGGTTGACCACTGCCATGCGGAGGTGCTGCAAAGTGCTCTCAGGATTCGCGCGCACAGGTTAAAATTTTACCCAAACGGGTCAATTAATTGACTTACCGATTCTTCTCCACCAAGGTAGACTAAAGAAAACACGACATGGGGTGAATTTTATGGCTACCAAAATACATTTACAAGCAGGCACCATTCCCTCCGTACAAGTGAAGCGGAAGCGGTCCATGCAGCAGGTGCGCGAGGATCTGGTCGGATACGCATTCGTCAGTCCCATGATACTTGGGTTATTTATTTTTACTTTATTTCCAATCATAGCTTCCTTTTTCCTAAGTTTTACGAATTGGAACTTTGTTGCCGGATTTTCTAAAGTGAAATTTCTCGGCTTAGATAATTTTGTTAAGCTTGTGCATGACTCTGTCTTCCTTCTATCACTCAAAAATAACCTGATTCTTATGATTGTAGTGCCGCTAACCTTGATCTTTTCACTCGTTCTGGCGGTTATCATTGATAAGAAAATTCATTTTAAAGACTTCTTTAAAGTTGTTTATTTCATTCCTTACATCTCGAGTGTTGTTGCTGTTGCAATTGTGTTTCAGGTATTGTTCCACCCAACCTACGGACCGATTAATCAGATATTAATCGACTGGGGGATAGCGAACCCGCCAAAATGGCTAGCTGATCCGGATTTTGCTTTATATTGTGTGATGGGACTTATGATTTGGGTGAGTATTGGATATAACATGATTATATTTATGGCTGGTTTGCAGTCGATTCCAAATGATCTTTATGAAGCTGCGGATATTGATGGCGCTTCGAAGTTGAGACAATTTTTCAGCATAACGGTGCCGCTCTTATCGCCAACCACATTCTTTTTACTTGTAACAGGCATAATAGGGACATTTAAAGCGTTCGATGTTATTTCCGTTCTAACAGGCGGCGGTCCTGCGAATTCAACCAGTGTGGTCGTATATCGTTTGTATGAAACAGCTTTCGTAAATCTACAATCCGGCTATGCCTCCGCGATGGCTATTGTGCTGCTGGTCTTTGTCCTCCTGATTACACTCGTTCAGTGGTTTGGACAACGTAGATGGGTCAATTACTAGAGAAGAAGGAGGAGTAACCGATGGACAAGTTTCGAAATGTTAAAAAAGCGCTGCTAACTATCCTCATGTTAATCATAGGCATATTGTTCATGTCTCCCTTCTTATGGATGATATCCGCATCTATGAAGCCGGAAGCTGATGTGTTTCTATATCCGATTCAGTGGATCCCGAAGCATTGGAATTTGATTGAAAATTATAAGACGGTTTGGTCGACGAAGTTCTCCCTGTATTACTGGAATTCTATCAAGGTTTCTGTTTTGACTACGGCGCTCTCTGTCCTGCTTTCCTCCATGGCAGCCTATGCATTCTCGAAGATCAAGTTTCGCGGCCGTCATGTACTCTTTGTTCTCGTTCTGGCGATTTATATGATTCCCAGTCAAGCGATACTCGTTCCGCAGTTCCTATTGTTCCGCTGGATGGGCTTGTTCGACAGTCACTTTGGTTTAATTTTGCTTGGTTCCTTCAGTGTTCTCGGGACTTTCATGCTTCGCCAGTTCTATATGGGCATTCATGAGGAGTTTATCGAGTCAGCGCGAATGGATGGAGCGGGTCATGTCCGAATTTTCTTCTCTATCTGTACACCGCTTGTACGTCCGGCGATCGCTACTTATGCGATTCTGCGTTTTATCTGGACATGGAATGACTATCAGAACCCGCTAATTTTCTTGAGAACGAAAGATTTATTCACACTGCCTCTCGGCATCAGATCCTTTGCTGATTTAAATGGAGAGTTCTACTCACTCATCATGGCCGCTTCTGTATCGGCAATCGTCCCTTTACTCATTATTTTCATCATTGGGCAAAAGCAAGTTATCGAGGGAATCTCGACGGGTGGGGTTAAGGGTTAAAAAGTCAAAAAATGAGTGCATGAGGTTAAAATAGTGCCTCGTGTGCTCCAAACAAGTTTGTTACGATCGATCATGTAAAGGTTTTCAAAATAACGAACACAACTTGGAGGGGTTCCTATGAAAAAGAGTTTATTAGTACTAAGCGGTGTCCTAGCAATCAGTACTGCACTTGCAGGCTGTGGCAAAGGAGAGACACCAGCAGCGGATAAGGGTAAGGATGCAGCAGCAACGGCTAAAGCTCCGGTTACAATTAAAGTACAAGGCTGGTACACCGAGGCTCAAGGGAACTGGAACGC
The DNA here is from genome assembly GCF_001429545.1 of Paenibacillus sp. Soil787. Classification (GTDB taxonomy): domain Bacteria; phylum Bacillota; class Bacilli; order Paenibacillales; family NBRC-103111; genus Paenibacillus_E. Next base: position 933,752 of record NZ_LMSP01000001.1, on the reverse strand, counting down.
GACTGTTGAAGCTTACAATAAAACGCACCCGAACGTAAAAGTTGTTTATGAAGGCATGTCCGAGAAGGGCGATTCCCAAGAAGGGATGAAAAAGCTTGATCTATTAGCCGCTTCCGGTGAGCAAATGGACGTGGTTATGTACTCAAGTGCACCCGAATTCGCTCAACGCGTAGGAGCAGGTATCTTGGAGCCCCTTGATGATTATTTGAAGAAAGATAACATTGTTGTTAAAGATGAATATAAGCTTGATCCGGTTGTAAACGGCAAATATTATGCTCTGCCCGGTAAAATGGCTGAATGGTTCGTTATATTGAACAAAGATAAGTTGGATGAAGCGAAACTGCCTGTGCCAACAGAGTGGACCTGGGATGATTATGCGGAGTATGCTAAGAAATTGACCAAGGGTGAAGGCGCAGCCAAGCAGTACGGATCCTACTTCCATACATGGAAAGAATACGCGGAATTGGCACTGAACAGCGACATGGATAACGCTTACCTTGTGAAACCTGACGGTACACAGAATATCGATAATCCGAAGGTTCGTTTCTCCCTCGATTTACGTAACAAAATGGAAAATGTGGACAAAACATCCGTTCCTTACTTTGAAGTTGTATCGCAGAAAATGGTTTACCGTGACGTTTTCTATGCTGGTAAAACTGCGATGTTAGCAACAGGTAACTGGATGGTAGGTGAACTGGCGCTGAATGCGAAATTTAAGACAGTGTTTGCTCCATATCCGAAGTACGACGCGAAAGATGAGAACGGTCTAACGATTGGAGGCGCGGACTTCGTGGGTGTCGCAGCAAATTCCAAGAATAAGCAGGCGGCATATGACTTTGTGAAATGGTATACGACGGAAGGAATTCAAACACAGGGTCTGTTCTTCTCTGGTTGGAAGAAAGCCGATTTGGCTAAGAATGTAGATTCGATTCTGAAAAATGGTAAACCAGAACAAGCTGCCATGATAGATAAGGATTCATTGCTAGCTACGTTGAAAGTAAATAAAGCAACGAAGCTTGTTATTCCTCCAACTTATGCCCTGCAGCAAGAGAAGGAATTCTTAACGCAAGTTGAGCTGTTCCTGACAGGCAAGCAGGATCTGGAGAAAACAATTCAAACAGCAAAAACGAAAATTGAAGATATCCGTAAAAGCAATGCCAAGTAGTTATTAACGAACAGCGCATCAATCCTGATATAATGAAAGAGGAGGCCTAGGGCTCCTCTTTTTCCCATTTCTTGATTCAACCGAAAGGCAGGAGAGTGCAGTGCCGAGCTGGCTTCGTACTTTATCACTACGCAATAAATTGGTGCTGACGATTCTGATTTGTCTCGTTCTTCCTTCCATCGTTTCCATGAACGTCTCCAGTCTGCTAACACGGGATGCCGTGAGGTCGCAAGTGGCTGATAACTCGCAGGAATCGATGCGGATCGTCAATCAAATCGTAAACGGACAAATGAAAAATATGCTTTATGTGATGAATTTCATTCAATTTGATGAGGATCTGCAGCCTTCTATTCGGGAGTTAGGCCGGGCAAATGACCAGACAGATAAAGGGGATGTCTTGGCGTATAAACAAACGATTATCAAGAAAATGACAACGGTCATCAATTCATTTGGTAATTTGTACGTCACACTGCTTTTGCCTAATGGTGAATATGTGGCTTCGTATTCAACCTTTGCTTTTAACCCGAATGAATTCCTGCGAAAAAGTTGGTTTAGCGATGTGGAAAAGGCGTCCGGTTATAATGTCAAATGGATAGGCGCTGAACCCAATTATAGTCAAGCAACCGATCAACCTTATGTATTGGCGGCAGCAAAACCGCTGCGTACAAATGGACTAACGTACGGTTATGTGGTTGTTGGGCTGGAATTAAGTACAATTCAACAGTTATTTGATCAATATAAAAATAATGAATCGATGGTCATTGTTGACGGTCAGGGGCGTATTCTGGTGGATAAAGACTCCACCGCCATTGGTCATCCATTTCCTTACTATGATCAGCTTCCGGCGCAGGATGGGTCTTCTTTTGTAAAGGTAGGTGGAGAAGATTACATATTGCATAGCAATCATTTAACGCCTGAATGGAAGCTTGTGAATATGAGTCCTTATAAAAGCGCTGCACAAAAAATTGAGTCTTTCCGGAAGACTGATTTTCTGATTCAATTATTCTTTTTAATCCTATTCGCCGTAGTGCTCCTTTATATGGTGCGTACGCTTACGAAACCGATTGCGCGGCTTGTCCAAACCGTAGTCCGCATTGAATCCGGTCAACTGAGTGAGCGTTCTAACATCAGTGGTGGAGATGAAGTAGGGCGGCTTGGTTATGTATTCGACCGAATGATCGACCGTATTGAACGGATGTTAGAAGAGAACCGCCGCGAACAAGAATTAAAGCGCAAGGCAGAGCTAGCGATGCTGCAGGCGCAAATTAATCCGCATTTTTTATTTAATGTGCTCAATTCGATCCGTCTGAAAATCATGATGAAAGGTGATTCTGAGAATGCGGAGCTGATCAGTTCATTGTCATCACTGTTACGAATGACGATTAACCGCAACAATGAATACATTTCGCTGCATGAGGAGATTGAGATTAACGAACATTATATTCGACTGTTAAATTCTCGGCACGGTGATCGGATTCAACTGCAGATTTCTGCGGCTTCAGATACCCTTCTGTTTGAAATACCTAGGTTTTTATTGCAACCGCTTATTGAGAACGCTTATATACATGGACTTAAAAGTAAGGCAGGGGAAATTACAATAGCTTCGAGGATTTGTGAGGATGGGAGGCTGCAGGTGGAGGTTAGAGATTCGGGTGTCGGGATGCCCCCTGAACGTCTAGCTGCACTTCGCAATCATTTGGATGTCGTTCCTGCCCAGCAATTTCAAGAAACAAGCAGCCCTTCCTTGTCGGGCATTGGTCTTCACAATGTATTTGAACGTCTTCGTTTAATATATGGTCATCGTTTCGAGTATGAAATCGAAAGCGGGCCAGATCAGGGAACGCAGATTGTGCTGCGCTTTCCTCAACAAGCAGGAAAGGAGGGTTAACTATGTACTCCGTTATTATTGTGGACGATGATTTGCCTGTGCTTGAATTTCTGAAGACTTCAATTAGGTGGGCAGAATTAGGGTATACATTGACAGGCGCTTACGAGAATCCACTGGATGCGCTCGAAGCAGGACGCCAGGAAAAGACAGATGTGCTTATAAGCGATATTGGGATGCCAGGCATGAATGGACTGGAGCTCATCGGGCATCTGCGTGAGATTCATCCTCACGTGAAGGCCGTTATTCTATCCTGTCACGATGACTTTCAGTTTGCGCAAACAGCGATGAAGCTGTCGGTGAGCGAATATATCTTGAAGGAAACGATGAACGTTGGCAACATTTCCGAGTTGCTGGGAAGGCTGAAGGAACAGTTGGACGCGGAGGTCCAAATATTGTCTAAGAGCCGTAAGCTTGAGAAGGAGGTTTATCAACATCGCGGTGCGTCCAAGCGTCAATTTATCCGCAGTACGGTGAACGAGCCCTTGTTTGATGCGGACGAGTGGACGCTAAAAGCGGAAGGATTCGGTATCCGACTTGGAAAACAAGGCGTACTTCCTGTCTTCGGTTACGCGAATCGTGTGAAAGAGGCAGACAATCGCTTTCAATCCAAGGATTTGTTTGAATACACCATCCAGAATATTGTGGAAGAGCTGCTTGTCGATCAGAAGGAGACAGCGCTTTTCACTTATGATACCGGGGAATTTGTTTTATTGTTTCCACATTACTCGGAGCTTCACGTCAACAACAGCCAAAAGGTGGAGCAGACGCTAAGGCAACTGCAGAGCAGCTTACAGCAATACACGAAGCTAGCATTCACCTTTCTAACGGGAAGCCCTGTCAAGGATGCGCGATCTTTGAAGGATCAATTGATTCGAATGGTCGAAGGGAAGAATCTGCGATTTTATCTGCCGGAGTCATCTATCATCAAATTGGGTCATGTCAGAGATGGATTCGGGGACGGAGGGTTGCTGCTAGCACAGTACTCCGAAGCTCTAGATGAGTTTCGGAGTGTCGTTTTCGATGAACGATTGGATATGATCGACGTATTTGTTTCGAAGTGGATAGATTTTATCCAATATAATCGGTTTCATCCGATGGAAGTAAAGGAATGGCTGCTGAAGATGATTCTCGATGTAAGGATGAGGCTCAAGTCGCTGCAGCATTATCAGTCAACCTTCTCTTCGGAGCTCTTGCATCATGATGTTCATGAATTGTCGTCTCTCCGTGAGCTTGAGCTGTGGCTCAAGGAATACCTTCAGCAGGCCATTCAATGGGCAGGTCAGGTATATCGCGAGTCACATAACCGTGAAATTCTGGAGTGTCAACGATTTGTATATCATCATCTGCATATGAAAATATCCCTCGAAGATGCTGCCACCCATCTGCATCTGCATCCAAGCTATTTAAGCCGATTGTTCAAACGGGAAACCGGGGAGAATTTCATCGAATACGTCACAAGGCTGAAAATGGAAAAAGCGAAGGAACTCTTGGAAATCACGGACAAGAGCGTTGAACAGATTTCCGATTCGTTAGGCTACGAGAATAAGAATTATTTCGGCAAGCTGTTCAAAGCACATACGGGGTTTGTGCCGAATGCTTATCGTGGACAAACGAAGGCGAACCAATAAAAAGATGGGACTGACGGATTGCCGTTTGTCCCGTCTTTTGTGACGCCGCCACAATAAGGAGGGCCCCTTTAGTATTATTTTTCTAAGGACTACTTACCCTCTAATAGTTTCACTATTAGAGCTCTTTTCTCCTCATCTATAATTTTCCTAGCTTTATCAAGGGGGGTGAGCCCGTTACTGTCTATCAGCTCAAGCTTCGAACCTTTTTTCAATAACAATCGAATGACCTCTACGTTGCTATCCAAGGCGTGATAATTAAATTCAACAGCATAGGAGAGTGCTGTATTGCCTTTCTCATCTACTGCATTGACATCCGCATTAGCATGGATCAGCAACTCGGCCATCGTATAGATATCTTGGACCGAATCATAACCGGTAGGATCAACAGCTCTCATAAGTGGAGTGATTCCCGCCCAGTTGCTCTTGGCAATCTCATTGGGGTCTGCCCTGTGTTCGAGTAACATTCCCATAATTTGTATGGATTGAGGCATAGCCATATTTACTGCCGCAAGCAGCGGCGTTTCCCCATCGGCATTAGCTGCGTGCACATCAGCTTTATACGCCAGAAGTCCTTTTATAATCTCTACGCTCTCGTCAGTTAATCCTGAATTGGCGAAAGGACGAAGCGCCGAGAGCAGTGCCCCATTTCCTAAGTTCGGATCCGCTCCCATAGCAAGCATCTTGTTAACCAGACCTAGCTGTTTTTTACTCGATACTTGCATAAGCGGGGTTATTCCATTTGCGCTTCTTACATTCACGTTAGCTTTGGCATTCAAAAGATTTTCAGTTAAATAAATGGCTCGTTCAGTAGCATAGTGCAGCGGTGTATAACCGTTTGAATCATCTACGATGTTGAGATCAACTTGCTTTTGAATCAAAAGGTCAACTAGATCAGAAACGTGCGGCTTATCTTGGAACATGTGAGCAGAACTGAAGATTTGAAGAAAAACTAGATTAAGATCCACAGGAGCTATCGCATCTACCTGCTGCTTTGTTTCTTCCAGATTTCCACGCTCAGCTGTTCCGAATAATTGAAGTGCAGTCATTTCAATTCTCGTCTTGTTTTGCTCCTTCGGGGTCCCATATGTAATCGATATTTGCTGTTCAGTCTCGTTGTATGCTACTTGAGCTCTCATACTTTCAGCTACGAAGCGGATTGGCACGTAGGCATGTCCGTTATAATTCAAAACGGTGTATTCACTATCCAACTGCTTAGAAACCCCATTAAAAAGAAAGCTAACCTGATACTTGATAGCTTGTATAGCGTCTGACCCATAAACTGTCGTAGATAAGGTAAGACCAGCCCCCAATACCATCCCAATCACTATTTTTTTCAATTTGCACTTCTCCTTTTTATAATTAAATAAAGGTACCACTCGCCATTCATATTCATAGATCGTTATACTTTATACGAAAATTTCCAGTTTTTGTTTCTTGAAATAATGACATGAGTTATGCTGATGAAGTGAATTTCTGTAAATATCCTTGCATAGGAGCCCACTGGAAGTTCGGTATCCATGATCTTTAGCGCTTATTTGCCCGTAGTAGCGTCCAATTGGATGGATTTTTATGAAATAAGGTCCACTGTGTCCGTAAGAACCGAGAAACAGTGGTTAATCAGCATTTAAACGGAAAATTAGCGATCTTGCTTTGATTCCTTGAATTCCTGAATAAAAAGTAAATATAAGGCGAATAATTGCCTAGTAATGAAATCAACCTTTAGGAGGCTTGCAATGACTGAAAACAACCAGTTTAATGAAGTCGAAGACTTCGTGAGCTTTGAAGCTATGTCGGTTATGACTGCTGCTGAGATGCCAGATGAAAGCGAAAATCCTGATGATCGTGATCCGAAGAAAGATAATCAATTCGATAATCAATTCTTATATCCGCCGATTAATCCGCATCCCCGAAATGACTTAGAATAGTGTCATCTGCCAATGTACCCCGACAATTAATATCCAATGAAGTTTGGTTCTCTTCAAAGGGAACGATAGCTCGCATGAGGCTGCCGACAAAGCAGTCTTTTTTTCACCTTCGGTCAGTTTACTTCAAGTTGATTTGCGAAAAATTAAGGTTTCTGGAAGGAAATTCAAACTGATGAAAGAATATAATACTCCCGGAAGACCTGTTGATTATGCCGACACAACAAATCCTCGTCGGAAGAACAGAAACTGAGGCAAATGTTCATAACGATTGTAAAAGAAGAAAGCGGCGATGATTATAAAGTTTGACATCGATACAATACGTGTATATACTCATATTCATGAGAGAACATAATTCAACTTCAGATTTTTCAGGGATGACCGATTATACAGCAGAGTGCGCTTGCTTGAATTTAAGAAAAGCGTCCCGGTTCATTACCAGTTTATATGATGAATATTTAAGACCAGTCGGGCTTCGGGCAACCCAATTGTCTATCCTTATGGCACTTGAACAAGCCGGGTCTGTCACCATTACATCTCTCTCCGAAATACTTCTGATGGATAGGACCACATTGCCACGGGATCTCAAGCCGCTTGAGAGACAGGGATGGGTGTCGGTCACGGAAGGTGAGGATCGCAGGAAACGATTTATTGCTCTGACACCCGATGGCCGGGACCTTCTTAAGAGTGCACTGCCGTTATGGGAACAGGCGCAAATCCGCATTCGAGACTATATGGGCGATGACCCTTATAAAGGTTTGCTCGGTCAGTTGTCTGATATCGTTAAGCTGAACAAGAGAGATTAATTTTTTTTCACCAAAAACGTGTATATACACCCAATGGGAAAGGATGGATGAAAGTGGCCGATATGAAAAAACATCCCACAGTTTTGCGTTACTACGAATCCACTGCGCAATCCGTCACTCTTGACAACGAAACGCTTGATTATGAGTGGATACGTGAATTGTGTCTTGAGGCCGGAGCTGACGATGTCGGGGTTATATCCATTGAACGCTCCGAACTAGATGATCAGCGTGATGATATTCTTTCCGCATTTCCGCATGCTAAGACGATGATCAGTTTCGTTGCCAGAATGAATCGAGAACCGATCCGCACACCAGCGAGATCCCTTGCCAATATTGAATTTCATCATACCGGCGATAAGGTAGCGGAGACAGCCCATCACATCGTGTCCGCATTGGAAGCGCGAGGGATACGGGCTTTAAATGCAGCCATGGGTTTCCCGATGGAGATGGATAAGTTTCCCGGCAAGACCTGGGTCGTTTCGCTCAAACCTGTTGCCGTTGCGGCAGGGTTAGGCCATATGGGTATCCATCGCAACGTGATTCATCCGAAATTCGGAAACTTCATTCTGCTTGGCGCCGTTATGATTGATGCCCGGGTCAACAAGGAAGACCGGCCGATTGACTACAACCCGTGTCTGGAATGCAAGCTTTGCGTATCTGCCTGCCCTGTGGGCGCGATCGGTGCGGACGGACAATTTAATTTTTCTTCATGCGCTACGCACAATTATCGTGAGTTTATGGGCGGTTTCAGCGACTTTGTGGAAACGGTCGTGGACAGTAAGAATTTCAAAGAGTACCGGAATGAAGTACCGATAACCGAAACGACTTCCTGGTGGCAAAGTTTGAGTTTCGGGGCTAACTACAAAGCGGCTTATTGCTTATCGGTTTGTCCGGCGGGCGATGATGTGATCGGGCCGTTTCTGAAAGACCGTAAAGGGTTCATGAATGATATATTAAAGCCGTTGCAGGCCAAAGAGGAGACGATCTATGTAACTCCTGGCTCCGATGCGGAAGCATATGTCATGAAACGTTTTCCCCATAAAACGGTAAAACGCGTCGGGAATGGACTCAGGCCGAATACGATCCGCCTTTTGATCACCCTGATGCCTCATGCATTTCAGCCGAAGCAGGCAACGGGTTTAAACAGCACCTATCATTTTACATTCACCGGAGATGAAACGAGACAAACGACAATCGACATTCGTGACAATAAGCTCCAGATTAGGGACGGTTTTCACGGCAAGCCGGATATTCAAATTACGGTGGATAGCAAAACGTGGCTTAAGATCGTGGGGAAGGAAAAAAATGTGGCTGCGGCATTGTTGACAAGAAAGCTGCGGATCAAAGGGAACCCCAAATTGTTGATGAAATTTGAGAAATGCTTTGCTTAATAAGAATAGAGAAAGGATTGATTTTTATGAAAATGGATTCCAACACAATTCTTATAACGGGTGGAACATCCGGGATTGGACTCGAGCTTGCTGCTCAGCTCCTTCAGCGTGGGAATACGGTAATTATTACCGGCCGGGATCAGTCCAAGCTGGATCTAGCAAAAAAGAAACTGCCAAACGTTCACACATTTCAGTGTGATGTAAGCAATCCAAAGGCAATTTCTGATCTTTTTGAAAAAGTAATCAGTCAATTTCCAGAACTGAATTTTCTGATTAATAACGCTGGGGTTATGCGTGCATTAAATCTTCATACCAAAGACGTTGATTTAGAGGATATCAATAGCGAGATTGAAATTAACCTCAGCGGTTCGATCCGTATGGTGAAACAATTCTTAACGCATTTAAAGGCGAAGAAATCCGCTGCGATTATAAATGTCTCATCCGCGCTTGCATTTGTTCCTTATCCGGTATTGCCGGTATATTGTGCGACGAAAGCCGGTATTCATTCATTTACACAATCACTGCGAATGCAGCTAAAAAATTCGAATATTAAAGTATTTGAATTGGCGCCTCCAACTATTCAGACCCCTTTAATTAAAGCTCTTGATGGCTACGAGATCAAAGGCGTAAAACCAATGGATGCCGGTAAGATGGTTAGGTACACAATCGAGGGTCTGGAAAAGGATCGCTTCGAAATCCTGCCGGGTCAGAGCAGTTTGCTGAAGTTCATGAGTCGTGTTGCACCTCAGTTTATGTTAAATCAGATGAGCAAAACTGTTGATATAATGCTCGCTCAAACCAAGAGTTAACTATACGGAACTGTATTCAAGCATCGGTCTATTCGGACCTAGATGCCTGAAGTTGATTAAGCTAACGGAAACGATAGTGAAGGAGCTTGCCTCTCGGCAGCTCTTTTTTGTTCATTCAAGTAACGGGCAGGTTTCAGGAATATTGTTAAAAAGGAGTGTAGATTGATGAGTAAAATAAACATTAATAAAATCGCTTCTTATTTTGGATATTTGAATTTGTTCGATTTAGAATGCAAAAATCTCAATAAATATTTCTGATAAAATCGTTCAACTAACAAGGGGCTGCCGCGTAGCAGCCCTTCACTCTGCTAAGGGGCAGGAATCTGAAGTTACACGCTACAATATAATGTGTAAAATTTGAGTAAAAACTAAAACTGAAGGAGGGGATTTTCGTGGATATTTTATTTGCCTTACTGGCTTTTTTCTTTATGATGTTATTCCTAAGCACACTTCGTGCGTTGATAAATAAGGATGAAGTAAATAGTAGCTTCCTCTGTATTGTTTGGATGTTTATTTTGGGTTTGTATATATGTTTTTGCACAGTAGGTATTGTTACGCTAACGAGGAAAGAGAGTTTAATGAAAGCGAAGGGGAGGCGGAAAATGTTTAGAGATGCACAACATGCATGGAATCCAGCTCCAGAAGAAATCACTTTATGCAGTCGGCGTATGTGTTGACACCGGATTCGAAGTTTTGGACCTGCGGTTGGATTGGATTCCCTTGTTGTTCCGTTGTGGGCATCACAAACTGCCGATAAAAGATGCTTGAAGAAGGTGCTTATGAATTACGCTGCAGGAGTAACGAAATTTCTCTTGTTCCATATTATCGAGATGTAGCTCAACTACTTCCTTAACGCCATCTCGAGATATGATGGCCGGAACGCCAACACATACGTTTCTCTCACCGTATTCTCCATCTAAGATCGCGGACACGGCGATAATCTTGTGATCGTCGTTTAATACAGATCGAGTGATGAAAGCCAATGCATTGCCGATACCAAAAGAAGTGGATCCTTTAAGGTTGAATATTTCCCATCCTGCCAGTTTGGTCCGTTGCTCCAATTGGTCAAGATCGACGAGACCGAATCGATGCGGATGCTGGCTTATGATCTGATGCAACGGTTTACCGCCAATAGTTACGTGTGACCAAGCCACGAACTGGGATTCACCATGTTCGCCCATTACATACCCTTGTACGCTCTTCGGTTCGACTGGAAAGATTTCAGATAAGATCTTTTTCAGCCGTGAACAATCGATGGAGGTGCCTGTTCCGATCACACGATTTCGTGGAAGACTGGATAGTTTCCATACAGTATATGTAATGATGTCTACAGGATTTGTGGCGACAAGGAAGATTCCGTTAAACCCGCTTTGCATGATCGGTTGAATGATATCCTTCATGATATGAATGGAAGATTCCATAAGATCAAGACGATTTTGATCTTTGTTCATGCTTGCCCCGGGTGTCAGAATCACAACGTCCACATCCCCACATTGATCGTAATTGCCCGCAAATACTTGGGTGCGCGAGTGAGTGAAGTCCATGCAGTGAGACAGGTCTAATGCTTGGGCCAATGCGTATTCTGGTGTGCGATTAATAAGCATTAATTCTTCGCAAACGGATTGATTGATTATGGCGTAAGCACAGTTTGAACCAACTAATCCCATCCCGACAATAGCGACTTTCCTTGGTTTCCAAGCCATAATTACCTTCCTCCTTCAAACAAATAACGCCTGGTATATTATATATGTTGTTTTGTTTGTACCATGTGACTAAACATGACGCAAAACCAAGATTTTCGGTTGATACGCAACTTTTTCTAACATGGACATCCAGTCTTTTGTTGGAAAGAAAATTGTAAAACCTCCGAGATCCTGTCAAAGCTCAGTAGCATGCTTTTTGGCTGGGTGACGTTCAAGACGGGCAGATTACGTTAATGAAGGATAAGGAAATTGGTCCAATAAAATAAATAATAATTGTACCTTTTAATTTTTCTGATTGTGATTTATGTTCGTAAATAAAGATATTTCACATTTGAAAGGATGTATTTATTATGTTTACAGGCTTAGCTGCATTTCCTCTAACTCCAATGAATGAGAGGGGAATAAATGAGCAGGCTTTAATACAATTGCTCAAACGTTTAACTTCAGCAAAAGTTGATTCGTTCGGAGTTTTAGGATCGACTGGCAGTTATGTTTATCTCAATCGGGAAGAACTACTGCGTGTTACTCAACTCGTAATGGAGTACGCCGAGGGGATACCAGTAATGATTGGAATAAGTACTTTACGTACAAAATAGTTTGAGTGTACGAAAGTTATGAAATAGCCACTTTTTACATATGGATAAATTTGGCATCAACGGATCAACTAATAAATGGTTCACAACGTCTAAATTCATGGAGGTGTCCAGTGAAGAAAGTATTTGTAATAATCATTATTCTGTTTGTAATGTCAATAGCAACTGGATGTAGTAAACAGGTAGAGAAGAAGAGCGAAGTTCAAGTAAGTCCTCTTTTTAAAAGCGAAGGTTATAATCTTCAGGGCGTTGAAGGGAAAATCGGGATACTAGCACCTGGTGGATTTGTAGCCAACAAACCGAATAAGTATATGTGGCATTTTTGGGGAACGAAAGATGAATTAGCGCAAACTCCTTTCAAAGTTGAAGCCATTGATTTGAATACTGGTGAAAAACATCAAACTTTACTTGTGGGAACGGGAACTGTCTGGGAATACAACTACGGCTTAGGTGGTCCCAATAATGGTGCTGATGCTCATTTGCCTTCAAGTTTGAAACTGCCGCACTCAGGTAAATGGCAGCTAGATGCATATTTAGGTGGTAATTTATTTGGAAGCATCGTAATTAATGTGAGTTAACGTTTTAAAAAACTTGGCAATTTTCACGTATCGGATGGGCGTCAGATCAATCTTATTGAAATGACACCTAAAGCATTTACATAATCAAGGTAGTACATCTGGTCAGATTACACTACCGGGAAACTATAGTTAAGGGGCTTGCTTCGCGGCAGCTCCTCTTTACTTTATTAAAGTAACGGGGCAGGCAAGAAATCCACCGATGAAGCAAGATGTAAAACTTGCCGACAATCAATATTTTGTTTTAGCAGACCAATGGTGGAGAAGTGCGTATAGTTCCAATATGATTGGTGCAATCCCAAAGGAATATATTAAACATTCAGTGACCACACCATCATGAAAGAACCTATTTTATTATGGCAACCCTTTCTCAAGTAACTTGTAAGAAAACAAATGAGAAAAAATACAAAATATTTTCAAACCTGATGCCCATAAATTACCAGTATCGATTCGAAATATTTAGAGTATGAAAAAAAACTATTTGGAGGCTGATAATAGGTTTGAAACATGTCCGCTTTAATTGCAGGAACGACAAAAATCGGGGAAGAGTTAATCTTTGGATGAACCCGATAGGAGGGAAATTAGTATAAAGACAAAAACGTTTATTTTCGCTGCGCTTTTTTTATCGACTGGGGCTTCATTGCTGGTTTATATTTTTTCGGGTATTTCCATGCTATACACTTTGTTAGGCGTTCTGATACTGGCATTCATGATTGGAAGTTTGATTTGGAGAAGAGTATCTTCCGAAAAACATGCGGAATTCAAGCGGCTTATCGGTTACGGCACAATAGCCGGCATCCTGGCTACATGCCTTTACGATCTTTCCCGATTCATATTAATAAAGGTGACGGGCATACAATTCTGGCCGTTTGATATTTTCGGGATTTTCGGAAAAGCGCTCGTCGGCGAGCAAGCGACCGGTCTTTGGGTTAGCATTCTAGGGGCATTGTTTCATATCGCCAACGGTACTGCATTCGGAATCGCTTATACAGTTGCATTCGGCCGCAAAGGCATCCGGGGCGGCTTGATGTGGGCGATGATCCTTGAACTGGCGATGGTTACCGTATATCCGGGTTGGCTTAACGTAAAAGCGCTTGATGAGCTCATTTCGGTTTCCATGATTGGACACTTCGTATATGGGGTCGTGCTGGGATATACGGCCAGGAAATTAATCTTGAGAAAGGAGTCCTTACACCATGTCTCAGCCTAAGCCGGTTCATGAGCGGATCGTTCGATTTTGGTGGGTTCAACTGCCCTTTCGGGCCTGCCGGTTCTCCAAAAAACTCCCGTACACGTTCTTGGACGGCCTATACTTGGCGGCATGGCCGACAGTGGCTGCTTGGGCCCCTTTGCTGGCATTATTGGCCGGTCTGGTGATCGGGTGGTGGCACCCGGGGTTCGAAAACGTCTTAAGCGAATCGCTGGTGATGCTCATGATTGCAGTAATTGTGGGAACTAGCAGCGCGAATCTCGGCCTTCTCTTTATCGTCGGCTTTAGCTTCGGCGATTTTTTTCTTCATCACACAAACTGGACTCAGGTCGGATGGCGGCGGAACGAAGGGGTTTTTGAGCATGTAATCAAGGTGAGGATCCCACTTTTGATCGAGTATGGTCTATTATATATGTTAGTGGTGAAAATTCCCATGGTCACCAAGGCGCTATCCGCTCAGCTCAGAGTTCCCTTCCTGCCTTTGAAAGCCAGTTTCAGCGTTGCAGCGGCACTTTACGTAGTGCTTACCGGAATTTTCGTTTATTTCTGGACGCAAACCGTGCCGGTGCTGATAAGGCCGGTATTCACCTGGGTTTCAACCAATCCTCCGGCGAAGGCAACCGTTCCTTTGCAGCATTACGAGTGGGTCATCATCTTTGTTGCGATCGTAATCGCCGTCGTTCGAATGCTGCTTCAGGGGATGACGGCGTTTCACAGCGAGCTCGGAAAGCCGCTTGAGGAGCTGGAGCGAGAGCTGCGGGATCTTCCCCCTGTGGAATCGCTTGAAGACCTGTTAAATCCTTGGTTTTTAACGGCGTTTGCCGCGTTGTGGTCGATTCTGCTGATTGCGGGTGTATACAAGTCGTGGATCGATCCTGTGCTTATCGGAGCGTTAATTTTTGTGCTGCTGGCGGTCCGCCGACAGTTAATTCCCGTTCCTCTCGGAGTCTGGCCGAAGTTGATGGATAAAATTCCGATGCTTATCCGTTTGGTATTCGGGTTTATACTTATTAAAATCATTTCATCGGCGATTTTGGTACATATGATGCGCACCACGGATACATTCCGGCCGCTGCTTCTGATGACCGCAGTTTCAATGTTGATTATTTTCCTGCTGACTCCCCAGCTTCCTGTTGTCCAATCGAAGGAAGGTGAGCCGTTGAAATGAAACGTTGTTCCCCTTTATGGACGCTGATCGGAGTGTTTTTGTTATTTTCTTTTCCGGACGTGGCGTTGGCCGACAATTGCGGGAGCTTGACCGATTGTTTCAATACGCAGAGAGCCGCCGTCGCAGCGACCGTTGGTTTGGGGATATTCGCCACATTGCTCAGTATCGGGCTAAATTTTGTCCCCGTCGTCGGACAGGTGAAGGGCATTATCGAAGCGATCACGGGCAAGGACCTGATCACCGGCGAAAAACTCGAAACCTGGGAAAGGGCGATGAATCTCGTTCCGTTCGGCGCTATAGGGAAATTGGGCAAATTAGGCGATATGATGGATGCCGGCGGGGATCTTGGCAAAGGATTGCGCCATGCCGACGAGCTGGACGAATTGGCGGATGCCGGCCGGGCGGGACGGACCGAAGTCCCTTCCGGAGGTTCGCGCAGGGCGGTTGATGTTGACGCCGGAAGTGGGCCAAGGCAATCGCGAGATGCAGACGGCGAAAGCACCCCAACACCGGAGGCCGGTTCCGGTGGCGCTTCCAAACCACCTAACGATGGCGGCGGGCGAGGCAGTTCCTCCGGCCACGGCGACAGCGACCCAATCCAACCGAATGATGGTGAAGGCGGAAAACCAAAAGTTCTCCTTTACAAATTAAGGCCCGGATATGATACACACTTCTCAGAAGTTGAAGATGTAGTCTGGAAGAAGGGGAGAGGTATTCTTGGGGGACACAATCTTCATAATTTTGAAGAGGTATTTACTAATAATGGTTGGAATATGGATGACTTAATTGTATCTAGAACTCCTCATCCTACAATCAATGGTGTCTATGAAATAAAATATCAATTACCCGCCAAAGATATGACAGGTAAAATAATTGAAGGGCAGTATAAAAACATTCCCTTCCCGAAGACTGTGTACGACCCGAGTGTAATACCGGATGAACGAATGTTAGAGTGGGGGCGGCAGGCAATGGCAGATGCTACACAGTCATCAAATGGAAGGATTCTAACTGGTACTGCCCCGAACGGACTTAAGTTTCAAGGATATATTGAAAACGGTGAAATAACTAACTTCTTCCCGATCCTTGAGAAGCCATAATTTTTTACTAATTTTAAATTAATACCTTAAGGAGTATCTTATGATCAATGAAAATAAGAGGGAAAAAGACCTGATAGAATTATATTACGCTAATTTAGGCCAATCTTACTTTTTGGATGCCATAAAAAATTATTGTGACAGACAAGGCTTTGGAATAGGGGCTATATGGTGTCTTTTCGCGAATGAACTTCAACCTTGGGAAGAGGGCTATTTTGGAGAGACCGGTGTAGCATACTTTTATGAACACCCTGCTGTGGAGAAGGATGAGGTACTGGTTGTTGACTACGATGATTTTTTCTATTATCTGCAAAAGGCCAGTAAAGATTTTATAGAACGTAATCCCAGTAGAGAGAATGAGATTTTCCAATACCTAGAAAAAATAAAGAGAACATTAAAATTGGTATAAATGATGATTCAATTTTTTCCCAATCATTATTGAACGAGGTGGGGGTGGGGGAACCTGTGAGTAAAATTTTGGTTCGAAGGCGGCACTGTTGTATGAATAATTTTGGCTGTTGAGGGACGGAGAACGAGAGTTGAATGACTTATACCATGGAGCTGCCGGGGAACGACTCATCTCAGAGTTCAAACTGGATATCACCATTATGGCAAGAAGGGTGGTTGAAGATCTTCATCCAAATCGACATTAAGCTGACGAATAACGTTAGCTCAATACAAAACGAAACGAGGCTGCCGGAACAAACGGCAGTCTCCATTACGTTAACGGCGCATAGTTGGTTAAAGTAAAACTATATCTTGTATACCCTCCAAAACCAACATATGATATAAGAAAGTTAAATGGCGAAAATTTACATTCCAATTAATTGTGGTTCCAAGGGGAAATGAATAATGTTAGAAAAAGAAAATGTAAACAGTATCCTCAATATTCTTTATGACGAAGGCATAATTGATAACAAAGTTATTGCAACCAATAATAAGACCGGTACTACTGATGGTATTGTTTATTTTCTTTCAGAGCATAATGAACCAAAATATGTTCTGAAAATTGACCATCCGCATCAAATTGCTTTGACCGAACAATTTCTTGGAACGTATCGGCACCTGAAACTTTTTCCTGAAATTCTTTATACTGACCCTGCAAAAGCGTATATCGTGTATACATACATTACAGGTACAACTCATTATGATCGTGGATTAAAAATAAATTGGCTGACCATCTTAGTAAAAGAACTTTTCAATAATTACGAAAATTATGTACAAACGGACGAATGGGGAAGACTAGGATCTCCGATTCAATCTTGGCGTGAGTGGAACTACCGTAGTTTGGTGGATACGAGAAATGATTGGGGAAACCTTTTATCCATTGAGGATTACAATAGGGTAGAATCAATATTTGAGAACATATCGAAAAATGAAGATCAAAAATTAAGATATTTGTTACATGGGGATACTGGTGTGCATAATTTTGTGTTTTATAAACGCTCTGTCGTTGGTGTTATCGACCCATCACCGATGATTGGTCCTATGCTATACGATTTCACTTACGCTTTTTGCTCTTCTCCAGACGATTTGAACCTAGAAACTTTAATGGCAGCTTTTGATTTGCTCCATCATGAGCCTATTGAAAAATCAAGGTTGATTGATGAAGTCATCTTTCAACTTTATTGTCGAATTGGAATCTGTATACATTTCCATCCGCATGATTTGGAGGATTACTTAAAAGCGTGGGAATATTGGAAGTCGGTGTAACGAAACCATTACTAATGTGAAGGCAGGCAGTCGATGATTTATTGCCTACCCTTAACAAGCGGAAAACGATAGCGGAACAGCGGATGCCTGGGCATCCTTTTTTTGTTAACTGTACTAAACGGGCAGTTATCTACAATCAACTGTGTTAAAATATGGATGTAAAAGAGTTGTTGAAAGCACGATTTTATTTAAAGCAAAATAGGTGGAGTGGGTATAAAGGAACTGACAAACAACCGATGTAAGGGTCCCGCCCTATCTCCGACAGGTACTTTCGTCGATACGCTTTTACGCACAGATTTCGCCATACGCAAGTATCCTAGCTAGGCGGGGCTTGGCCCTCCCACGACCGGACTTTCACCGGCTAGAAGATTCGTGCCTCTGGGCACGCCGTTACTAAAAAACTGCCCGCACGCGATAACCGCATGCGGGCAGTTCTGTGCTACTCTAGCTTACTTGTTACCTAGGGACTGAAGGATACTCTGCACCAATGCCGCGTATCCAGCCTCCAGTGCTTTCCCTGTCTGGGCGCTCACTTCATTGCTGAGGGCGTTCAGGGCATTGTCTACCTGCTTGGCGTCGCTGCTGGCCGCATGCACCTGCTTCACCTTCGCCAACAGGCTGTTTAACACCTCTGGTTTCGTAATGAAGCCATTAACACTGCCGGATTGGAACAACGAGTCCAGATGCGCGGTATCCATATAAACGGTAATTTGACGAGTGACCGTAACGGAATTCCCCGCCTTATCGCGTGCTGTCACTATGATGGGATGTACTCCGAGCGATAGACTCAATGGTGCCGCTTCAATCAAGCTGGATGCAGGCTTTCCGTCCAAAGTGACGGACACCGAATCCAAGCCGCTAGTTGCATCGGATACCACAATCGGATACTTCAGGGCATCACTAATCAGAACCTTCGTGATGTTCGGCATCGTGATCGTGGGGGCTGTCAGATCGATCTGAATGATCTTCTCCTTCACCGCTTCCTTGTTGCCCGCCCGGTCCACGCTGTAGTAACGAAGAGTGTGGATCCCTTCCGAAGTAATCGACACAGAATTGCCGGTGGTATAGGCTCCTTCGTCCAGGCTGTAATACGTGGAAGCAACTCCGCTGCCTTCATCGGTCGCTTGGAGGACCACGTTCACGGGATGGGTCTGCCACCCGGTTGGGACGTTGTCCATGGTTACAGGAGGTACCGTGTCGGACCCTGCGACAAGTTGCAACGTGCCAATCTTGAATAGATCCTGATAAGCCGTTCCGCTAGCGTCGTTCCAAGCGTAAGCGCCAATGCGCGCACCATTCATCGCTTCGTTCACCTGAACGTCAAAGCCAATATTAGTGCCAACCGTAGGCGTAATATCAACAAGCGGAATCTTCATCTCGACGGTATAGGAGTACGTATCCTCGTTGACCGTCGCAGAGGTCATCGTCGTCGCTTTGCCCTGATTGTCCGCCATGTTCGCGTCTACCGACGCAAAGCCGTCATATCGAACACGGTAATGCCCGGCAGCGTTCGTGTACATGGAGCCACCGGTACCGTTCAGTAGATCAATAAACGTTTCGAATGAATCCTGCTCCCAAGGGTTTCCGTTCCCCTTGTCCAAAGGTTCGGACGGATCTTTGGTCACCTTCGCGAGTACGTACAGGTTCGCGTTGTCCCACAACATGCGAGCGGTAGCGGCTGGCATGTGCGCACCCGTCTTCGTGTTGCCCGCCTGCGTTACATTGATATCGGTAGGAGTTGTCGTATTCCAAATGTCGTCCATCTTGCCGTCGATCGTCGGCGTTCCCATTGCAGCTGTTGCAGTTTTGCCCCCCGCAGGCTTCGCCGGAGCTTTGTAACCCTCAAGGTATTTGGTCGGGTCAATCACGGCCCAAAACGCGTCTTTCGGGTACAGCTTGCCGTCGAACAGCAACGGGCTCCCGGAAGACAACCAGCTGTTGGTGTCGGTCAGCCCCCAGAATGTGATGCGCTGCACCGTGTCCGCGAACGCAGAATCGGTATAAACTTGCATCAACCGCGCGTACTGTGCGGCTTGGGCTGTTTTCTGATCGTCAGTCAGCGTTCCGCCCGAGCCAGCGGAGATATCCAGCTCACTGATCGAGACTTTGATGCCAATATCCTTGAACATCTGGATCGTCTTGCGCGTATTGCTAGGGTTGGTGCCGAGGCCGTCATGCTCTTGCATGCCGACTCCCTGAATGAGTTGCTTGCCAGGGTGACCCACAGCCCAACGGTCATTGATGTCTTTCACCATGTCGCGAACTGCGGCGGCCTTGTTCTGGTCGTCCATGCTATAGTCGTTGTAGTACAACAGGACGTTGTAATTCGGCTCTGCTGCACGGGCATCCTTGAACGCCTGTTCGACGTAGTTATCGTCCGTCGCCTTGAGCCACGGGGTGGATTTCAGGTAGCTTTGCCAGTCTGTCGGACTAAGAGAGCTGTCACGGACGGATCCACCCATCGCTTCGTTGACGACGTCCCACGAGATGATGTTCTGCGTGCTCGCGTTGAACTTGTCGTCAAAATGCTTGAGAACCGCGTTAATATAGTCGTTCATGTTCGCATACGCCCCAGCCGCGGTCAGACCTGGGTTGGACGGAGTCGGGTCGGAGTCGGAGATCTTAGCGTTGTTCAGCCACGGAATCGACTGCCCTTCCCAGACGAGCGTATGCCCATGTATTTTTAGGCCATTGTCGATCGCGCTCTGAAGCTCCGTGTCCGCTTCGTTAAAGTCCAGATCCGCGACGTTATGCGTAGAGGCGCTGGTACCGATCAGCGAAGCTGGCTTCGTCGCGTTTTCAGGCGTCACAACGCCGAACTGGGCTTTCAGGACGGGCATGATTGGGTCTTGCATGTAATATGGGCCGATGATGCTGCCCATCAAATAATTCGGGTACGTTTTCTTAATGCTTGGCAAGGTGAGTACATCCGGGTTAATCGTTGGTGTTGTTGCAGCACTAATACTATTAACAGTAGTTAATGTAGCCGTTCCACTTTGTTTAAAGAGACCAACCGTTTGATCGTCAAAGTTGGATGTGTAAACAACCTCGCCGCTTGTTGCGTTTTTAACAACAAAGTTGTCGATGTAGTAAGTTATATTCTTTGCATCTGTAGCTCCGTTATCGCCGGTTTTAACAAACTGAATCTGTCCACCGCTTGCCGCTAGATAAGTATATGTCGCATCGTAGTGAGTCCAAGCGGGGCTTGCCGCACTTAAAGTCCCTGTATTTTTAATCCAGTTGTAGTTTCCGTTGGTTTGCAGAACAATACCCGCCACATCTTGGTCAGGGGTGTATAAGTCATATGAGAAGGTATAGGCTGTGTCGGCAGCGAGGTTCAAGCCACTGACATCTGTGGCTATTTGTGCACCATCATACTGTTTTCCGCCTGTGGTTTGAACTTTTAAAACATAATTTCCGTTCGTACTTGCCGCACTTGCCTTTTGCGCGATCCCAAACTGCGGCAAAAACAATGCAACCGCAAGCACTAACATCAAAATCTGCTTAATCCGTTTGTTCATCGTGTTACTTCCCCTCCTGTTGATAAATTGAGTAACCAAATTAAAGCGTTTACATTTTATTGAAACTTTTCCTCCTTTCTGAGAATATCAACTCAATGATAATGTAAATGTAAGCGTTTTACACTACACGGATTAAAGAAGGAGCCTCCTCATTTTATAGGTCCCCGCATATTGTACCAGAACCGTCTCCCGGACCCGAGCAGACTGCACCGAACCTCTGCACGTCACCATCGATGTGAAAAAAACTACGACGGCATAAAAAATACCTCAAGGCGGTGAAGAGTACTTGCATCAGTTCGCTCGACGATGGTTATGTTTAGCTTTAATGATGCGGTAACAGAGCTTTAAAGAATTCGGCACGGAGAGTAATTTTTCTAAAAGATAGGAGAACGCTGAACGATTTCCTCGTTTCGTATTGCATTCAATGCAAGAAGCGAGTAAGTTTTGGGGAAGATCTGAGCCTCCTTTGCTTGAAGGGACAATATGATCTACAGTCGTTGCGCGACGTCCACACCACAAACAAGTGTAATGATCCCGTTTTAATGCAGCTTTTCTATACTCTCGAAATGAGAATGGGTTGTAAAGTAATTGGATTGTCTGCTCGTCGATCCAGACGGCACGGGCTCGATTAACTTCCCTCCAAGCCCGGTGAAGTAAACATGGGGTTAGTTTTTGGCCATCCACATTGAGCACTCTTATCATAGTTAATCGCCTCCTAAGGCTAAAGTTAGTATAACCACACACAATTTGATTATTTAATACGTAGATATGTATGTTGGAGACGAGAGGAGTATCGGATATCTTTAATACCTTAACAGTTTGATAACGTCGAAGAAGCCTTGTATGGGAAAGCATCCCTGCAAGGCTTTTTTTTGAATTGGGCTCTGTTAAAACTCGATGTTGATTTTATCATTAAACTAAATGGCAGTTATGCGAAATAGTCACATTTGGTGATGGCAATTTTTGAAGGTTTTTTGTTTAGGCGAAATATTGGTGAGGCGATTGTTTCCAATAAAGCGTTATTATCCCTTTTAGTTTGCCTAACTTGAAAAGTAAACCACCTTATTCCGCTAACGGAAACGTTAGTTGATCATAACAAGGAGCAAAAGGTTCCTAAAAGAATGTGAATCGCAACATCCGAAACAAATCTCTATTTGATTCCCTTATTGTAGATGTAACTCTGCGGCACGTCGCCGGCCGCGGTCTTTTGCCCCGTTTCCAGATTGATTATCCACAGCTTGCTGCCCACCAGCACTTCACTGTCCATGCCGCGGTATAGCACATAACGCCCGTCTTTCGATAGAGCATCGAGATGACCGTTTACTTCATGTTTGCGAATATCCCCAGTTACGACGTCGATATCGAGCACCGATCGATCTTCGCTCTCTGCAACGAGCCTGCTTCCTACGCTGTCCAGTAGTACCGCATAGCCGTACTTGGCGCCGTCGACTAGCACTTTCTCGCCCGTCCCGTCGGCATTGACGAGATGGATGCTGAATGCTTGTTTCTTGCTTAGGACAGCATTCTTATTCGACTCGAACGCAATCGCTCTGCCGTCATTGACCGGCGTCGGTCGGGACGCCCAGTAAAGGATCGTCTTTGACTCTCCGCTGCCCGGGTTCTCCAACTGCACGCGTTTGAGCAGGTTGTCGTAAGCTTCAGCCGGAAATAGGTATCGCTCCGTTTTCCCGTCTCGAGCCAACACCGTAATATTGTTCGTCGAACCATCCTGCTTAATCTGTTCACCTGTCGCCACTGTTAAATTGCTGCGCGGCAGCGTAAATTCGATATCGCCCACTTTGAACACAGCTCTACGCGGTTCCGCCAAGTAATAGGCAAATTCACTCGGCAGCAGCTTAACGTTCCGGTCTTGCCAATAAAAGCTTACTCCATCGTCCTGGATGACATTCGAGTAGCCGATCGATTTTCCCGTATCGATCACAAATCGGTACATTTTCGGATCGCCGTTCGTTTGGTTCGGCGTATAGCTTTCGCGGTCTTCGCTGCGTTTTAGGAGTGAAACGAAGAACGAAGCGCTTCCGCTCTGCATCTCCGCAATCGGCTTATCGTCCGAATACTCCTTATAAATACCCGCTCTCTTTACGGTTTGTTCCGCCGGCTCAAGCGAAACCGATAGTTCCTGCATTTTTTGGTCGTTCGCATACAGCCTATAGCCGTTGAACGCTTTCGGATCCTTGACGGCTACGACGGAATGATCAGAATAACCTTCTACCGCAAAAACATCAGTTCCTTTTGCCAGGAATGCGGCATCACCGTCCTTCGTCTTATAACCTGGATTGTGGACGTTGTCCGCGACTTGGAACGCAACCTCGCCAATTTTAACGCCTATTTTCGCTGGATCCATCAAGACTGCATTCCAGTAATGGCTGTACGAAATACCGTTCAGCTTCAGGAAGTCGACCCAATCAATGATCGCTTGCCCACCAATGCCCCAGCATCCGGACAACAACGCGATCGTTAACAACAACACGCATGCTGCACTCGATAGTCGTCTGATAGTCGCCACTCCTTCATTCTGTTCTTGCTACAATAGACGAGAAATATCCCCAAAGGTTTCATCCTAGTCTGTTACTTAACTAAACGAAGAAAGATAGTGAAACTGATAGATTGCGAGGGACGGGCAGTTTAACGCAACAAATCTCCATTTTTTTCGTCTGAAAAGCAAAGGGGGGCGTATGCGGAAACCTATTTTAGCATGTGTTATTTTAGTTCTTGTGGTTGGAATGGTAGTTCTGTATAAGTTTCAATTACCAGCTTCGCTTAGTTATGATGAAATTGCACCATTAGGAGATGTCGTTAAGATAGAATATCGTCACGGGGGAAACGGCTTATTCTATGAGACAGAGAAAAAGACAGAAATTAATCATTTAATCCAGTCATTGAAAGCAACCACATATCGTAAGATAAAGCCGAATCCATGGACTGGTGGCGGAGGTCTTCAACTGTACGATAAAGAAAACAAAAAAATAATAGGCATGTCGTTTGGACCGAATCAAGATATCCAAATCAATGAAGTTTATTTTCATATGACTAATGATATTAATGACCGACTAAAGACCTTTTTTGATGAATTTTTAATTGATAATAATGTCGTCAAGGGTAAATGAGGTTAAGCTAAATGAAAAGTACAGCAGACGTATCGGTTGCTTTTCAAACGGGTAGATTGTATCGACAATAGGGTCTGGAAAAAAGAGGATTATTAGTGCCTTTCTTGAATAATAAAAAGCTATTGACTCGAACTATAAAGTGGGTGATGGCATGAACTTACAGACACTTTTCCTAGAACAGATCCTTGCACAGTCTTCATTAGGTGGACATGCAAGCGATGTATGGCTTGTAAATACAATTTCCGGTGAATACATTGTAAGATCATCGGGAGTGGATGAAAGTGTGGATGCTCCATTTTTGTGGGTTTGTAGGAACTTATTCGGAATTGAATTGAGCCGCACATATGATATTGAAAGGATCAACCATTTCTTACAGCAAACAACAACTAAAATTTGTGTGCCTAATGTTCTTTCAAAGGGATTAATTGACGGAAGACGATTTGTAATTGTAGAGAAAATGAAGGGCTCACCGCTCGATTTCTTAAATAAGCCGGCAGAGATGATGAAAGAATTTGGTAGAACCATTGGTGAAATTCATGCACGTGAATTTTATGAATGCGGTGCCCCGAACGGTATTTTTCGATATACCTTAAGGGATTTCCCTCGAAAACTTACAAACACGATATGTAACCTGTCCTCACGATATTACTTGTCCAATGATACTGTTACCAAAATGACAGAGTATTACTGTTCACTAGCCTCTAAATTGCCCGTCCCCAAAAGTGCCTCATATATAATGTTGGATATGGATCCACGACAGTTTCTTGCAGACGAGAAGCGAGTGAGAGCAATAGTTGATACTGAAGCCTATGTAATAGGACCGAGAGAATTCGAACTCTCGGCTTTGGAATGTTCCCTAGATCAATTCGGTGCAGATAACTTTATGACTGGGTACCGCTCAGTACTGCCTTTCCCTGACTTAACTCCCGTCCGTGATGTCTATCGGTTCATGTTCTACTTAATGGAAATAAAAGGCCCTTCTGTTGATAAAGTATAGTACAAACCCACGAAAAAATAAATTATTCCAATTGTAAATAAAAAAAAGATTCGGGAGCAACCCAAACCTCATCATTTTTACTAATTATAGACATTGCCCGCGCCTTGAGTAGAACACGAGGATGCATTATTGCGTAATCTTATTTGCATTTGTTGATTTGTAGCTACATTACTCCAGCTTTTTGTATACCAAGTTCCAGGCTGGGTGTAATTTCCATTAACAGTTTGGATGGAACCGTAAGTTGTATCGCCAAAGGTTCCATTTTTGACTAAAGCATATTCCATACTAGTATTACTACCACAAGCACCGACTTGCCAACCACTTATGGAAGGACTGGAATTTTGATTTGTAAAAAGATCTCCATATAACTGATTACCATAATATTGAATGGTAAATTCATAATAGTCCACGCTACTTGCAAAAGCAGCTTGTCCAAAAGAACCGAATAATACTAACGATAAAATTAATGTGCGAATTTTTTTCATAAATTAGTGAGTCTCCATTTTGATAAATTACTCTTTAAAATTGTTAGGGTCATATGGAGTATCCTGACCAACTACTATTTTCCATTGGTTACCTTCTTTTATGACAGGGAATAATCTTTGCACTTTTCCAGCGCTTTTTGTTTTGGTATCTACAGATAAAAGATAATGAGTATCATCCTCTTTTTTTACTGATAATACTTTTGTGCTAATTACGTCATCTTTAGGTAATTTTTTGTAATTTTCATTTTGGATATTCACATCCTCAAAACGTAAGTCTTTTGTGTACTTGACCATATCATCCGCGTTCCCAGATTTAATGGCGGATATGTAAGCATCAAATGTTTGCTCAATTTCCTTTTCGGGAGTAATTGAGGCACTAGTTTGATCAGATACAAAGATTGTTGTTACAGTTAAAGTACCTGCAACTGCCAATCCAAGTAATGCCACTTTAAATTTCTTTTTCATACAAAAGTCTCCTTCACTAACAAATTTTTATAACTCACACAATGAATATACAGATATTAACAAATAATGTATATAGGACTCGAATTCTATATTTTTCCAAATCCACTAGGCACATGGGTAGATGGGTAAAGTTGACATTTTGATTATGATAGTTGGTCTTCATTTCCACATTACTTCAGCAAACTTAGTAAGAGAGTTGAATAAGAAAACGATAAGGCCGCCGATAAAACGCTCGGTAGCTTTCATTAAGCTAAACGTTGAACTATAGTTGAGGGGCTTGCTTCGGCAGCTCCTCTTTTGTTTATTAAAGTAACGAGTAGTGAGATTCTGTAAAATGATGGAGCTTTTGTGAATGCTGAACGTGCTTGTTTTTTCTGAGTGCATGTTCATCTCAACAAAAGTATTCTTCAGTAAGCGAGGTAAACCTCTCGGATAAAGTAGATTCGGATCGAAAAGAAATATTGAGAAATTTAATGACGTTGTTTTTACACGACTTATCCGAATTCATTGAAGGCATAAATTTAAATTCGGATAATGGGCTTTTCGAATTAGCCAGGCACAAACCAACACTCCAGCCTTAAAATTTTGGGAAAGTGTCTATGAATTAAATTTGGTAATGCCTTATGAAAAAAGAAGAGATCGAGGAAGGAATAAGCGTAGTTTATCAATACTTCAAAACTCATTAATTATTCAACGGAAACGTAAGTTGAACTTTATTCTACCCGTGATTACGAAAACCGGATTCCTTTGTAGTAAAGGATTCGGTTTTTTCATTGCAAAAATTCGGGAAATAATCTATGGCGTTTGTACACCTGCACAAACTTCCTTATCTTTACAAAAAAATATCACCTTCCCTTTTTAAATCATGGTAAAATTTAGGGGCACATTTGGGCTTGTCTGTCCATAAAGCCTCTGATTATGAAGAAGTTTTTTTACTCAGCAAACGCTAAGGAGGAATTGTAATGAGTAGGCTAGCAGGATGGAAAACTAAACTTTTTAAAACAACACTTGCCTTAACAATCGCGTTACCGTTTCAAGTATTGGCCACAAGCAGTTGGCAAGCAGTTATGGCGGAAGGACCGACTGATCCGGCTCCATTCATTGAAGCCAAAGTTGTGAATGAAAATGCAGGCAAGAAAGTGCTTTTCGACAATACGCATGAACAAACCGCTGGAGCGGCCGATTGGGTAATTGATGGCGCCTTCTCTGATTTCGCTAATGCTTTAGCGAATAATGGTTATTATGTGAAAGAGCTGCGCAAAACGACACCCATTACCTTGAGTGATTTGAGTGGATACGATGTATTCGTCGTTGCAGAGTCGAATGTTCCTTATAAGACGAGCGAGCAGGCTGCTCTTGAGCAATATGTGCAAGGCGGTGGCAGTATCTTCTTTATCGGAGATCACTATAATGCAGACCGCAACAAGAACCGTTGGGACGGTTCGGAAGTATTTAATGGCTACCGTAGAGGCGCATGGACGAACCCAGCCAGTGGAATGAACGCTGAGGAGACCGCTTCGTCGGCGATGCAGGATGTAGCTAGTTCGGATTGGTTGGCTACACAGTTCGGTTTGCGTTTCCGCTATAACGCTTTGGGAGATATTACGGCGAATCAAATTGTAGCGCCAGAGCAAGCTTTCGGGATTACCAGCGGTGTCTCGACAGTAGCTATGCATGCAGGTTCAACATTAGCCATTCTTGATCCGACAAAGGCCAAGGGGATTGTCTACCTGCCGCAAACAAGCGATGCTTGGGCGAATGCAGTCGATCAAGGTGTATATAACGGAGGCGGAATTGCCGAAGGTCCTTATGTGGCTGTTGCTAAATCGGGTGCAGGCAAGGCTGGATTTATCGGCGATTCCTCACCGGTCGAAGATGCGACACCGAAATATGTCCGTGAGGATACGGGTGCGAAGAAGACGACCTATGACGGCTTTAAAGAGCAGAATGATGGTGTGCTGCTTGTAAATATGGTGAACTGGCTCTCGAAGAAAGAAAGCTATACAAGCTTATCTCAGGTTAGCGGTTTGCAGTTGGATCAACCGACAGCGCTGCTGCCTTTTGAAGATCCGGCTGCGTCAACGGAACCACAGCCAGAGCCTTGGGCTGCGCCAGACGCAGGCTACAAATGGTATGACCGCAGCACTTTTAAAGCGGGGTCATATGGCGGACCTGCGGCAACTGCTAGTGCAGCATACAGCTTTGTGCATCAAGCAACACTGCCCAATGCAGTGGACTTCCCAGTGAGGGTAGTTGTGGATAACCTTCCTGCGTCTACGACTGTAGCGGGGTTCAGTATGGGGATTTATTTGGTCAGCGGGGGCACTCAAATTGCCATGATTCAAAATGCAGACGGCACATGGCCTGCTGTATACGGGTACAGCTCTACGTTCAGCGTGACCTCAGATATTAACGGACATGCTTCCAAAGATTTGCAGGTTCGAATTAAGCCGGGAACGACGGCTGCGGCCAACTTGAGGCTGCGTCAAAACGGAACGAACCTGAAGACCGAAGCCGTTACGCTTGGCAACGTTCCGGCTGAACCGTTACCGGAAGAGCAGGATCCAATTCCGGCGAAGATCACCGTCGCTGAAGCACGGGGGAAAGCTTCAGGAACATTGGTGACTGTGGAGGGTGTTGTAACTACGGAGCCAGGATCATTTGGCGGGCAATCTTTTTACTTGCAGGATGCTTCTGGCGGTCTGTACGTGTTCCAGAGCTTGAGTGGATTCCATCTTGGAGACACCATGAAGGTGACGGCTTCGACAGCGCTATTTAACACGGAGTTCGAGTTAACGAATCCAGTGGAAATTGCCAAAACAGGGGTCGCTGCTGTGCCTATACCAGTAGCTGTAACAGCTGTAACTTACGAGAATCAAGGTCAATTGGTTGAGCTTAGCAATGTGACGATTAGCAATATCATCAGCGCTTCACCGACTGGATCTTTTGAATTTGATGCGGTTAGCGGAGCGGTAAGCAATCATGTTCGAGTCGATGCACGGACTGGATTAACACAAAGTGCGTTCCCGTATCAGGCAGGTCAAACCGTGAATATCCAAGGTGTCGCAGCCATTTTCAAAGGTGTATTCCAGTTGAAACCAAGAGGATTGAGCGATTTCACCAAAGTGGCTGACACCGTGGCACCTGTGACGACAGCGGCATTATCTGCTACTCCCAATAGCGAGGGCTGGTATAAAGAAGATGTGACGGTTACCCTGACAGCTGTGGATGAATCTGCGAGTGCGGTGGGGACCGAATATAGTATCAATGGTGGGACATCAACTGCTTACGTGGCACCCATTGTCATTCAAAACGAGGGAACGAGTACGATCGGATATTTCTCAACAGATGCAGCAGGGAATGTGGAAGCGGCGAAATCTTTGCAGGTGAAATTAGATAAAACAGCACCCGTTGCTGTTTTGACGGAGTCCGGTCACCCTGTGGCGGATGTGACAGATGCGGATACGCTGAGATTTGATTTGAACAGTACAGATGCACACTCCGGTGTGGCTGCGCAGACGTTGACTTTGGATGGCGCTGTGATTAACAGCGGTCAAACCATTGCTGCAGGAAGTCTAGCATTAGGTGCACATGCTGTACAATACAGTGTAGTGGATGCAGCGGGCAATTTGGTGCAATCGACACAAACTTTCAACGTGAGTGCGAGTGTTACATTCAGTCAAGCTACGCTTACTGCTGATGTGGTGTCGTTGAAGCCGTATGAAACGACGGCTACTCACGTTACAGGTACATTAAGCAATGGAGCGCCTGCTGATCTTAGTAGTGCTGTAGTTGCTTACAATACAAGCAATGGAGCCGCAGCTACTGTAGATGCGACAGGTAAAGTTAGTGCTTTGGCAGAAGGTACAACGCAAATTACTGCTACCGTCACGCTGAACGGAAAAACAGTACAAACCAACGCTGTGACTATCACAGTTGTGAAGCCGTTATCGGTTGGAGCGCCTGGTAAGCCAGTTTTATCAGATAACAGTGGTCGTGCAACTGGATTAAAAGATGGTAACTACACCGTCACAATGAACATGTGGTGGGGGAATAACGGCTCCGTGTTCAAGCTGTACGAAAATGGTGTACTGATCAGTACGCAAACATTAACAGACGCGTCTCCAGCAGCACAAGTGACTAAAGTAGATGTGAAAGGTAAAGCGAACGGCACTTATACGTATACGAGTGAACTTATTAATTCCTTCGGAACAACGGCTAGCAGCCCACTTGTAGTCAATATTACAGACGCATTGCCAGGTAAACCAGTACTATCCCAAGATAATTGGGATGGAGATGGCAACTATAAGGTGACGATGAACATGTGGTGGGGCACCAACGCTACCGAGTATCGCCTATACGAAAATGGTATATTAATCGAAACCAAGAGCTTAACCGCAGCTTCTCCGAATGCTCAAAGCGCAGTGTCAACGATTGCCGGCAGAGCCATTGGTGTGTATGAGTACCGCAGCGAGTTGGTCAATGCGGGTGGTGCCACTTCGAGTGACAAGATTACGGTGAAAGTTACGAAGTGAGTAACTAGGTAAGAGATGGAGTAAGTAACGAGTAAGAGATGAAGTGAGTGACGAAGTAAGAGATGACGTAAGAGAAGAAGTAAGTAACGACGTTTTGGAAAAAAGGCCTTTAACGACTTCGCTTGGAGTTGTTGAGGTTCTTTTTTTCTTCTGGGTTAGGGGGACGGAAGAGTGGTCTTGAGTCCATAGTCCAATTGCCACCTCTTGCAGTAATCCATTGCACTCTAGTACCTTATGCCAAAGCAGTCTAAAATCCAGCCCATAGCTGACTCTACTAGCAAACCGCCAGTAGTTTGAATGTAAAGTCCAGTAGCCAAAAGCCTCAAGCCCCGACCAAGGCCATGTAGCCCGACTAAAGTAGAACACCCGCCAGTAGCTAAGAATTCAAGTTCCCCAACCGCAACCGTAACCGCAACCGCAACCGCAACCGCAACCGCAACCGCAACCGCAACCGCAACCGCAACCCCGTAATTTTGCCACATACCGTCTTGTTAGAAACCCGACGTGTCCGCAGCAACAGATGCAGAAAGTGCAGCAAATTATGAGTTTTTCACCGATTTGAGAAGAAAAGATGCATTTAGTACATCAAATATCATCGCTATAGCTGAGATTTGCTATTATTGGCTGAATTAGCTGCACTTTTTGCATGTCTTCTCATGAAAAAAGTCTGTAGGATGAAATTTGCTGCACTTTTTGCATCAAAAGATATTATTACTGTCGCCCGAGTCGGGATTCCCTATTACGTGCCCCATCCTTATCCCCTTTCTACATCAACATTTATATGTCCATCCCCATCGTCGTATCCCACCTCATCCCCATCCGCATCCCCGTCCTCATCGCCATAACCAGCCTACATACCCAATCCTCATCCCTATCTCCATTTTTCATCTTTTTCCGTACCCGTGGCACTCATTCCCGACTACAAGTAAAGAGCAAGCTACTTCCAAGTAATCTAATAATTCTGCACACGAGCTAATATTTGGCGAGGTATCCTGTAGTTTTTCCGAGTGCAACTTTAGTGTAAAGCAGCTCTTCCGCAAACGAGTGTTCATCGAGCAATCAATCAAATGCCCAGAGCCAGCTAGTCTACAAAATCCATGACCCCGCGAGCGAGCTCGTATTGGACGACTCTGCCTCCTGCGGTACGGCATATTGGATTTAGCCATCCTTTGGTACTTAACGATTGAAGAAGTCGTACGGCTGTTCGATGGTTTATTGCGAAGTGTTCTTTAACATCTACGGGGCGTATGGGTCTAGCTAGCTGGTGGAGCAGTCGGATGACCTCTTTTTCAGCTAGGATGGCTCGGTTCGTAGGCGAGGGGGCAGACTGATAGCGGCTCAAAAGCATGCGGAGTAAGGTGATACATAGCTCAGGGCGGTGAGCAACATCGTCGTAAGCGAACGAGACAACTCGAAAGCCAAGGGCGTGGAGGAATATTTCTCGGTTTAACTCTTCGCAATATCGTTTGCGATCCATGTCCAGCACATGGGGGCCGAAGCCTTTGATTTCCCAAATGAATTTCACGTCACCGGGTAAGTAGGCGAAATCCCCGAAGTATGAACGTCCTCTCCAATCTATAACTTCGTATTCAGGGTGTAAATGCTCAAAATCCCCAATTAGCGGAAACCAGACTTGTTCCAAAAAAAGGGCCTCCGCATGTTGGTGCCCGCGTTCAAGTCTGCCTCTGCGTTCTCCAGATCTGCGGGAGATATGGGAGTCGATAAAGACTTGGTGCTTCTCATGAAAATGTAAACGACTCATATGTTCAGCTCCTCTTCGTATAAATAAAAAAACGCCCCTAATTCATCCAAGATGAATAGGGACGTTCTTCGTCACATTAGCACTTATTATAGTCGAAAGGCGAATAGTTGGCTATACCGGCTTTGCTCGGGGTTATGATTTGCTGGCATTTGTTATTCACCTTCGATAACGGTCGGCTTGGGATGTGTGTTCTATGTATAAAAATGTAAAGAAGATGGCACCATGGTCATTATATGATGTATTGAATGGTGGGTGTTAATGGGCATGGGAATAGGAATAGTGAAAACGGCAATATGCTCTTACTGCGATCAACCAGCCACATTTCGAATCGGAAATGTTGACTATGAACAGCACGCTTGTGACAAACATGAGGATGCCGCGCATAGCAAGTTTGATAGAGTGACTGGTGAAGATTCGTGGAGGATGATTTCAATGGCCTCACATGGCTTTCCTGAGCCTTGAAATTATTCATTGTATGTTCTGTGAAATGTTGGTACATAATATCAATATTATTCTTCGAAGGAGGCATAAAATGGATATAGAAATGTTTGAAGAAAATCTAGAAACGACTGTTGAGGCATCGGATATTTTGTCTGTACCAGAAGGAGCGAAAGAGTTTGTCGATATAATTGGTGACGAAAAGCTCGATGGATACGGTAACCCAGCATCAAACTTTGATACACAACAAAGGACATAAATCGAACTCCCCGTGAAAATGGGGAGTTTTTTTATTAAAAGAAAATACCACTAGCGGGGGCTAGTGGTTGGACTTGTAGGAATATTTCTCGGTTTAACTATCGCATACCGTTTGCGATCCATGTCCTGTACATGGGGGCCGAAGCCTTTGATTTCACAAATGAATTTCACCTCACCAGGTAAATAGTCAAAATCCCCGAAATACGAGTTGCCGACTCTGCATTTGTTATATCCGCTTAGCGCAGCTTTGTAAAAGTTACCTACTAGACAAAATCACATCCCGATGGTAGCGTGAATTTACTACGAATGAAAGTTTGTGATGCGTGATGTCCAATCCTCTTGCTTCCCAAGTGAGAGTATCTTCAAGTCGTTCAAGCCGTTTATGGATCGTGCTCGTGCTCGGTTCACTAGCCTCTTTCGGCCCACTCTCGCTCGATATGTACTTACCCGCGCTGCCTGTGCTCGCGAATGATCTTCATACGACTACCTCGCTGGCGCAAATGAGTTTAACTGCCTGCATGCTCGGCCTATCGATCGGTCAGCTCATCGCCGGTTCGGTGAGTGATGTGCGCGGAAGGCGAATGCCACTGCTGATCGGACTCGTTATTTATGCGATTTCCTCGGTTCTATGCATGTTCTCGCCAACGATCTGGTTATTTCTGGGTCTGCGTTTCATTCAAGGTATGGCTGGCGCAGCTGGCATCGTCATTTCTCGTGCGATTGTTCGGGATATGTATGAAGGAGTGGAGCTGACGAAATTTTTTGCCCTTCTAATGTTGGTCAATGGGGCAGCCCCTATTCTTGCTCCCATCGTAGGTGGACAAATTTTGCAATTCACCTCATGGCGTGGCGTATTTCTGGTTTTGAGCCTGGTCGGTGTGGTTATGCTCATTGCTACTGTACTCAGCTTGAAGGAGACACACCCGCCAGAGCGGCGTTCCAAAGGCGGTCTCACCAACACGCTTCGAACGTTCGGCGGCCTGATCACAGACCGTATGTTCATGGGCTATGCGTTAACGCAAGGACTCGTTTTTGCCGGCATGTTTGCCTATATATCGGGTTCCCCGTTCGTGCTGCAGGATATTTTTGGCGTTTCCCCGCAAATGTTCAGTCTTTGCTTCGCAATTAACGGTCTGGGTGTTATCATAACCGGTCAAATCACGGGCAAGCTAGCAGGTAAAATAAGCAACCCTCGATTGCTAGCTGGCGGGCTTGCCATTGCCGCTTTCGGAGGCTTGTTACTGTTCATTTCGACCCTTATCGGGGCAGGGTTATATGCGATTTTGGCGGCTTTTTTCTTCATCGTTTCTAGCGTAGGACCTGTCTCTATAGCAACTTCCTCCCTAGCTCTTCAAAATCAAGGGAAAACAGCGGGCAGTGCCGCAGCATTGTTAGGTTTGCTTTCTTTTATCATAGGAGGTCTAGTTGCTCCGTTGGTCGGTATTGGCGGGAGCCAAACCGCAGTTCCGTTAAGCATCATCATAACCGTGATGGAAATAGGAGCGATCCTATGTTTTATTTTACTCACCCGTAAAAAGGCATTATAAAAAAATCAAATAAAGGTTGCCTCTTTGGATCTTATTAAGACCGAAGGGGCAACCTTTTTCGTATATAAAGGGGTAATTGCTTTATTGAGGCTTTTGCAGCCCCGTTTTCAATCGATTACGCCATTTAACAAGTAGTAAAATAGCCACCGGAATACACAACCCAATCAAGGTATAAACCAAAAACTTTTCAACCAACATAAAAATGATAAGCCACTGATCACCGAAAAGGTAACCAATTCCGAAAAATACAATCACCCATAAAGCTGAGCCAGTGAAGGCAAATAAAGCGAAAATTCGGTATGGAACGCGGATGATGCCTACAAAATAAAAAATAAACTGTCAGATTCCCGGTATGAAATAACTGAAAAGCAGCAATTTGTTTCCGTACTTCGCGTAATATCCTCTAGATTTCTCCAGATGTGCGGGCTTCAAAAATAGCAGTTTGCCATAACGTTCGATCAGAGGCGTTCCCAGTCTATATCCGATCCAATAAGTAATCGTCATGCCGAGTATAGATCCAACCCAAGCCGCAACCATGGCCAAGAACCAATTAAGCACCCCTTTATAAGCTAAAAAACCCGTATACGTCATCGTCGTATTTCCCGGAGGAATCGGAAGCGCAATAGCGTCCAATGGCAGACCGATCAACAATACCCAATAACCATATTGTGCAAATAATTGTTCAATTAGTCCCATAAACTTCATGACCTATGCACTCCTTGTAACCAAAAAAGAGAATATTAGTAGTAGTTGTTTGCTTAGTATACTACTTCAAGTAAAGCCATGAACCGTTTGAAAGTCAAGTTTTGACCAAGACCTAAGTCTAGTTATCGGTGCTTAGACAGACGACAGATAAAACCATAGCAATAAATAAAGGCTGCCGCTTTCGATCGTAAAAGACCGAAGGGGCAACCTTTTTCTCACATTTAGGCGATTTCTTTTTGATAGAGAATAACATTGAATCCATCAATAACGGCAGGGCCTTGCAGGATATAACCGTTTTTCTCAAAAAGCTTCTGGGCGCCGAATTGATTGGATAGTGTATCTAAAATTAGCTGCTTCATACCGAGTTCTTTGGCTCTTTGCTCCAAACGGTCTAAGATCATTTGACCATAGCCTTTTTGCTGAAAGCTGGGATGTACGCGTAATCGTTTGATTTCGGCTTTGTTGTTATCGAGGATTTTCAAACCTCCCATGGCAAAGACGGTGCCATTCTCACCTGTACCTACCAGAAATTCCCCGCCTGACTGCAAATATTGCTCATCAATATGTAGGATATCGTGATAGTGCTGATGAGTAGGTTCTACTTTCGCTTCTGAGATGACTAATAAATGAATTCTCCAAACATCGTCATGATCTAGCGTAGAATAGCGTCGAATTTGTATCATAGAATATCTCTCCTCTTTGTTCTTGCTATAAATGTAATATAAACTAACGTGTAATCGATAACAAATCACGTTTTCTTATATGGAACCATAGAAAAACAAATAAATGCTAGAGATACATAACACATACGTTACATGAATTAAGAGATATCAATACAATACACGCCATAAGTAAAAAGTTGCGTAAGCTTCCCAACCATTCCATCCTTCAGCAAGCTGGCAAATGTGGGAAATTGTCGGTTTCTGCTCTAAACCTAGCACATGCTTCAGTGCATTGTGCAAGCCAACGTCGGCAAGAGGGAAAGCAGCAGGGTTCCGCAAGCAGCGCATCAGCACATAATTGGCCGTCCACGGACCGATACCGCGAATACGCAACAGCTCTTTCTCCATTTGGGCAAAATCGTTCCGCCTCAGCAGCTCCTCTTTAACGAGCAGCCCCTCAACCATCAACTTGGCGACGCCGATTAAGTATTCAGCCTTTTTACCTGTGAACTGTAAGGCAGTCAAGGCATCAGGCGTGAGCTCGGCAATTCGCTCTGGTGTAGGAAATGCCCAATACGTTCGTCCTTCCCAATCTAGCCGTGTGCCGAAGGCTTCAACAAGACGTCTTTTGAGCGTATAGGCAAAAGTCAGGTTGATTTGCTGTCCGATAATGCCCCAGCTCATCGCTTCGAATAGATCTGGAATCCCCATTACGCGCAGCCCGTAAAAGTCCTGTGTGACTTGCCGCAGCAGAGGATCACCCTTGGCCAACTCGTAGAACGGCGTAAGGTCGGTGCCGAGATCAAACCACTCCCACACATAACGAGCCACGTTTTCACGAGTTGAGGGGGTGAGGGGACCGCCCGGACTATAGATAAGTTGAATGCGCAGCTGTGAATTATCCTCACTGTTGACAGCGATTAGGACATGGTTATCCTGGGCCGGAAGCAACTTGTAAATAGCCAAGTTATCCACATGGAATAGGCATTCATTGATTGATCGGGATAAGTAACCGAGATTTTGCTCATATCGAAAAGGATCAGGAAGCGGCAGTGTAAGGGAGTTCGTCTGCTCGCACCAATTTAGGATAGAAGGGTCAAAGGATTGAAGAAGTGGCATGTTAAGTTCTCCTCTTATCTGATAAAGTTTCTTCCTCTATTATCGCTGAAGGCGGCTTTCGTAATCTTGCTTTCTCATCTCTCTTCCCTTACAAGAGCAGGATAGTTTGGGTATACTGAGCTAGTAGGGAAATGGAGCTGAGAGGAGCGGTAGTCATGCAAGAACGGTTTTGGAAAGCGATTGTTACGAATGATGCGGCTTATGATGGTACGTTTTATTATGCGGTGACGACAACTGGGATCTTCTGCAGACCATCCTGCAAATCAAGGCTGCCTAAGAAGGAGAATGTTCGGATTTTTGGGAACCGCCAAGCGGCTTTCTCGGAAAATTATCGTCCTTGCAAAAGGTGCAGGCCAGACGGCGTGAGGCTGCCTGATGAAGAATGGGTGTCTCTTATGGCGGCTCACATCGAAGAGCATTATGCCGAGCCTATGACGCTGACTATCCTGGCAGATCACTTTTATGCGAGTGTCTATCATCTGCAAAGGACGTTCAAACGCGTACAGGGCGTCACGCCTTTAACTTATCTTCAACAAGTACGCATCGAAGCGGCCAAACGGCTGCTTGTAGAGACGAATGCTCCTGTGAATGCGATTGGTGCTCAGGTGGGGATACCGAATGCGGCACATTTTGCCACGATGTTTCAAAAAAAGACCGGTTTTTCGCCATCGGAATTCCGTCAAATACAATCAATTTAAACATAACCGAGGAGGGTTCGAAGATGCAAACTATGCGGGTGGGATCTGAGGAGCAAACTGAACAGGGAGTGTCGGAGGTGCAGACCATGGGGGGGAAGTCTGAGATTCAAACCGAACAGGCGAAGTCAGAGGCGCAAACCGAACAGATACAAACCAAGCAGGGGAAGTCTGAGATGCAAACCAAGCGGGCGAAGCCAGAGATGCAAACCAAACAAGCGAAGCCAGAGATGCAAACCGAACAAGCGAAGTCTGAGATGCAAACCGAACAAGCGAAGTCTGAGATGCAAACCAAGCAAGCGAAGTCTGAGATGCAAACCGAACAAGTGAAGTCAGAGATGCAAACCAAACAAGCGAAGTCTGAGATGCAAACCGTACCGGCCAAGTCTGTCTACTGGGGAGTCGTTCGTATATTAGAGAATAACTTTTTGATGGCGGCAACGGATGAGGGGCTTTGCTATTTGCAATTTCATGAGGCGGATCCTGCAGCTGGTGTTGATGAGGGTGCGTGGTTGGAGTTAGCGAAATGGGCACGTGCGCAGCTGCCTGAGCCTAACTGGGGAGAGGATGCAGAGAAGCTGCAGCCCTATATCCTTCAATTAGAGGAGTACTTGAAAGGAGTACGTACGACATTTACTTTGCCGTTGGATCTGCGTGGTACTACTTTTCAGCAGTCGGTGTGGCGTGTGCTTCATGAGATTCCACATGGCGAAACGTTTAGTTATTCACAGGTAGCCCAGGAGCTGGATAAAATAAGTGCCGTTAGGGCTGTAGGCACTGCTATTGGGGCTAACCCGGTGCTTATCGTGGTGCCGTGTCATCGTGTAGTGGGGAAGGATGGATCGCTAACTGGCTACCGTGGCGGACTTCGGAACAAGGAGAAGCTGCTGAGGTTGGAGCGAGCGGGAATGTGAATGGATGTGGGTACACTAAACTCTAATCCATTGGAGTTATTACAATACTTTTAAATTCTGGCCTGCGGATAACCGATTCCATTGGAGATTATCCAATCAAAACTCATAGAAACGGCAAATTTCATGGAAAATAAAAAATTCCATTGGAGTTATTCCAATGAAAGTTCAAAAGTTAAAGGTAAAATAGGGATTACATTGTATTCTCTCCAATGGAATAGATGAAGTTAGATTATCTAAGTTCTCGAGGAGAAGATCTCGAAAAAAGTGGAGATGAGTCTATGAAGATTGACGTATACCGAAAGACGGCGAAGCAGCTGCTCACGAAAGCGAGCGGCTTTCTTCAGGGGTACACTCACACGCTAAACCCCTATACCGGCTGCTCCTTCGCCTGTTCCTACTGCTACGTGAGGCAGATGCCGGTCGCATTATTCCGCAGCGACCCATGGGGCGGTTGGGTCGACGTGAAAGAAAATGCGGCCGCGCTTCTAGCGAAGGAGCTGGCCAAAGCGAAGAGCAAAGCGCCGGTAACGATCTTCATGTCATCGGCCACGGATCCCTACCAGCCGATCGAACATAAGGAGCGAATCACCCGTTCGCTCCTGGAGGTGATGTCCGCGAATCCGCCGGACTTCTTGTTCGTTCAGACCCGCAGCCCGCTGGTGACACGGGATGCGGACCTGTTAAAGCTGCTCGGCGAACGCGTAAGAGTCAGCATGACGGTCGAGACCGACCGCGAGGATATACGCCGAGCGTTCTCGCCGTCCGCGCCGCCGATTCCGGCGCGGCTAAACGCCCTCCGCGAGCTCGCAGCCCGCGGCATTCCCGTGCAGGCCACGATAGCGCCAGCGCTGCCGAGCTCGAAGCATTTCGCCGAGCAGCTTGCGGGCATCGTGGATCGGGTGTGCATCGACGATTACTTCATGGGCGATGGCAGTGGAGGCAAGCGCACGGAACGCATCGGCGTGCGCGCGATTTATGACGCGCTGGAGCTGCCCAACTGGTACAGTCGGGATGCGTACGAGCGCGTGCGCGAACAGCTCCTGCGGCATTTCCCGCAGGAGCGTGTGTTTGTCAGCCAACAAGGCTTCCTGCCTTGATGGATATAACAAAGCCTCCTTCGGGATTTCCCGTGGAGGCTAGCACGCTAATCCGCCTGCGCAAGCAGAGGCGTCAGTTCTGATTGGCTGCGCATCCGTTGTTTAAATTCTTTGGGCGAGCATTGATTATGCCGCTTAAAAAGCTTGTAGAACTGCGCCATATTCAGTATGCCTACTTCAAAGCTTACTTCCATAATGCTGAGGTCGCCTGTCAACAGGAGACGCTCGGCTTTTTTGATCCGCTTGTAATTAACGTAATCGACGAAGGATATCCCCATTACCTTTTTGAAATACTTAATAAAGTAATGATAGCTCAAATTGAGCACACTGCACATGTCTTCGACCGAAATCCGTTCGCTCAGATGCTCGTCGATAAAGTCTAGCGCCGGACGCACACGAGAAATGCCGGAGTCCTCGGCCAGTGCCGAGAAATCTCTTTTGTCATTGCGCAGCATTAAAAGCAAGAGATTTTTGATCGCTGCACTGATCGCCAACTCGTACCCAATCTTGCGGGATTGCGACTCTTCGTAAATCTGCATGATGAAGTTGTAAGCCGCTTGTTTGACAGCTGCATTGCCTTGAAACAGCTCATTAAATTGCTCAAGTGGATGAGTCAACTCCGAGAAACAGTGCAGGTAGGGCATGGTGCTAAGGTCAAAATGCTGCTTTAGATCAATCTGGAAAACGATTTGCCTTAAGGCATCCGCTGAATGCTTATACGTACGATGCGGCTGAGAAGAGCCCAAGACCATGACATCTCCAGGTGCCATCACCGTATAATCGTGCTTCGTTTGGATGCCGAGTTGCCCTTCTATGACCACAAGAAATTCAACTTGCATATGTGAATGCCAACGCCAAGGAGTTGGAGGCCCGAACTGCGGGGTATCTGAACTCATTTCCCAAATTTTCAAAAAGAGCAAAGGGTTCTGGTAAATGACTTCCTCATTAACGATCTCGGTGAAGGTGCCAGAGCTATGTATAGGGTCCATGGATTTGTATACCTCACTACTGTGAAAGACATTTTTGAATACGTAAAAAGTGGCGGAATGTAAGGTTTATCAGTATTGAGTATATCATTGTTTGAAGGGGAAGGACACTATTGAATAAGAACTAGGCAGGATCTTGCCTTTATTTTCGGCGAGGGAGTGACTATACTCAAAAGTATGAATGAATACGCTACCTTGGAGGGAATAAGAAGATGAGTCAGAAGCTTAGAGTAACAGTTTGGAACGAGTTCCGCCATGAAAAAGAAAACGAAGTCGTACGAGCAGCGTATCCGGATGGTATCCATACAGCGATTGGTGAAGGGTTAAGCGGAGCAGTTGATGTCACTTATGCGACATTAGATGATGCTGAACATGGCTTGTCCGAAGAAGTCTTGAATAACACAGATGTACTCATCTGGTGGGGACATAAGGCGCATAACGAAGTACAGGATGAGATCGTTGACCGCGTTCAAAAGCGTGTATGGCAAGGCATGGGGCTTATCGTGCTCCATTCCGGACACTTCTCCAAAGTGTTCAAAAAGCTGATGGGCACTTCTTGTGACCTCAAATGGCGTGAAGCGGATGAGAAGGAACGTCTTTGGGTTGTTGCTCCGGGTCATCCAATCGTTGAAGGCATCGGCGAGTACATCGATCTTGAAGCAGAGGAAATGTACGGTGAGCATTTTGATATCCCTCAGCCGGACGAGCTGATCATGGTTTCATGGTTCGAAGGCGGCGAAGTTTTCCGCAGCGGATGTACGTTCAACCGCGGCAATGGGAAGATTTTCTACTTCCGTCCTGGACACGAGACGTACCGTACGTACTACAATGAACAAATCCGCCGTGTTATCAGTAATGCGGTTCACTGGGCGGCTCCATCCACACGTGAGTACCCGAAATACGGTAACCACAAGCCGCTTGAAGAGATTAAAGCAAAAGTCAAAGCTTAATTGTTATTTGATGGAATGCTCCCGTTTTCGGGGGCATTTTTATTAGCGCACAAAAATTGTGCGCAAGGACRGCARATCCGTCGCSACCGGGGGCTAGCGCACAAAAATTGTGCGCAAGGACGRCARATCCGTCGCSACCGGGGGCTATTACACAGTCAGACCTAAATCAGTGACTCAGCAGAAGATCGTGTATCACATGGAAAGAGCAATAATCCAAATAATTCACTCACAGTTTAAGTGCTGATGCTGTACTAGATTAGTAGCTTATATCTACTATGCTCGCTAACATAGATACCTTATTGTGGAGTAATTAACCTCTTAGAGCTACTTTTGGTTAGAATTGCTTTATTTTTGTAGAATCCACATTCTTGGTCGCATGATGTTGTATAAAGTGCAACAATTCTGCCTAGAATCGACCTCATATCCTTTCGATGTTGCCATAATGTACAACAATTT
The DNA here is from genome assembly GCF_001429545.1 of Paenibacillus sp. Soil787. Classification (GTDB taxonomy): domain Bacteria; phylum Bacillota; class Bacilli; order Paenibacillales; family NBRC-103111; genus Paenibacillus_E. The sequence continues at coordinate 891,367 of NZ_LMSP01000001.1, read as the reverse complement.
AGCTCCAAACAGGAGATTTTGTGACAAATGGGTTCGAATTGTTGTACAAACTACAACTTTTACTAGCAAAAGAGCTTTTTGGCATGTGAAATGTTTCAGAATCTATAACATTGGTAATCACGATAGCTCATCGAAATCGAAGTTGCCAAGTTAGCTGTGGTTAAAGCTTACTTTGGGCACTTTGAACTCATTCTATCGAAGTAGCAATCGTTATCAATAGACATTAAAAATTGACCCCGGCGAATACCGAATAATGGAGCCATCTTGCAGAACAGAATAGGGGTGGGTGTGAGGGTGGAAAGGAACTTTGCGGTGGGCCCCACCATCCCTCCCCGTGCTCAAAAAGTATGGGTTTGCATGTAAAAGGACCGTCAGGGTGATCTGATGTTTTTTTTGTTTGCGATGGTTGTTAGGTGGGTAGGGCATTAGGGGGAGGTCCTTTTTTGGCCGAGTTAAACTTAACGGAACGTCAATCCGCTAAAGTGGATGAAATGCGCTAAAAATTGAATCAATGGAACGAGGGAGTGTTATTTGATCAAATTTGTGGTATTCGAAGCTAAAAACAACGAAATAGCGGCGCTACGTTCCACATTTGCTTGAATTAGTTCACTTTGTAAAGCGTCCGCCCCTCATCTAAAAACAAGAAGACCACCCCGTTGGCATTATCCCCTGGATGGTCTTCTTTAGCATCATTTCTTTATTAGATTCAGCTTAAGAGCCTGCTCTTCCGTTAAAATAAACTCCTCCTGAGGCCATATCTCCTCATCTTTATCTCTCCCGAAGAGACGAAGTATCTCTGACCAGACCCCTTTTTCCATAGCTTCCGAAGCTGAAATCATGATCTTCAAAGCAAACACCTCCTGAGATTAGTTACTTGTATACCATTTTAGCTCAGCGATTAAACTAATGAGTTAGTATGGAGCCACACATTTTTCCTTCATATGCTGCTCCCCCCAGTTGCACATGGCATCTAGAATGGGTTTGAATGACCAACCATAATCGGTTAAGGAGTAGACCACTTTCGGCGGCACTTGATCATAACTTGTTCTTTTCACCATTCCGTCTTGTTCCAATTCGCGTAACTGTTGGGTAAGCATCTTCTGGGTGATGTCGGGAATTAACCTTTTTAATTCGCTTGTTCGTTTGTCCCCTTTGTCCAAATGGCACAGGATGACGACCTTCCATTTACCACCGATCACATCGAGTGTGGCTTCAACTGGAATGTTATAGGCCATAGTCGTAAACCTCCTTTTAAAAATAAGGGTACGATATAGTATCTATATACCTTTAATGTATCTATACTAATTCAAAGTGCGTACTTTCAAAAAGTTCGTATACAAATATAATAGCATTCAGAGCCAAGATGTTAAAGTGTGCGGCCGTTTGTGCTCATGAAACTTTAGGGACAGTTGATTTGTTCGTCTGCTTTCCTAGCTCGATGTAAAAGGCTACGCCATCTTTCTGGTTCGCCGCGCGAACGGTCATGCCGTGATGGTCCATGATTTGTTTCACGATGGCGAGTCCGAGTCCGAATTGACCATCTCCGCCGGAGCGGAAGGGCTCGAAAAGGCTATCCGCGATGGCTTGATCAAGAAGCGGGCCATCATTACTTATACAAAACTCAGATAAAGAGGGTTGCCCTTTTACTGTATTCTCATTGTCGAGTGACTGAGATTTAACGACGATGCGGATACAGCTTTTGGCATAGCGGAGCTGGTTGTCGAGCATATTTTCCAAGGCAATTTTCCATTGTTCCTGATCACCGATTAGTGTGGCATGAGGTGCTAGATCCATCTCCCACTTAATTTCAGGACGACGGTACCGCAGTCGCTCAACCACGTCTTCAATGACAGCATCGATCTCAAAAGGTTGAAAGGGCTTCTCTCGGGCCGTCAAATAGTTCAGCTTATTCAGCAGCAGCAGGTCGCGAATCCGTTTCTCCAGCCGCTCGCCCTCTTTCATAATAACGCCAACGCTCTCATTGAGGGTTCCCTTCGGATAGACGCCGTCTTGAATAGATTGCGCATAGCTGCGAATCACCATCACAGGTGTTTTCAGCTCGTGAGACGTATGCTGCAGGAAGAACTGCTGCGCCCGATCCTGGCGCACTAGCCGCTGCCGCATGGATTCAATCGCTTTGGCTAGCCGGCCAATCTCATCCTTGCGGCTTGTTGTGATGGGCTCGTGCCAGTCACGTTCGGCCATCCGCCCGACATGGCGCTCCATCTGAACGAGTGGACGTGTGAAGTAGCGAGCTATTCCCAGACAGGGGAGCCAGCTAATGACGATAAGACCTACCATCAGCAGCATGAGCCGGCCAAACATCGTCATCACAAGATCGTTGCGATAATTTCCCCAAGCATACGAGACGATGAAGTTGGGCTTCGTTAGATCACCTTCTTTGCGAATCACATAGAAGATACTTTTATTATCAATATTCCGCGTATATTTCTCTACGGGCAGCTGTTGTGCGAAGGCATCATGCTCCATAGCCTGCATGAAGGGCTCGCTAATAGCAGCGCTCGAAGCAAAAGTTTGATTGCTGGCAGCAGTACCGCTTATCATGAAATGCTGAATCGCTGGTCCGCTCAATGTAGCTTGAAGTGGAGCAGTTGCCCGTATCGCCATAGTTGAATTAGGGAGGATGCTGTCGGCTTTATTTAGGTCCATTTTCTGTACGAACAAAATGCGCTTGTCCATAGGTATACCCTGTACAAAGCTGGGAACCGGAAGTTGAATGGTTGGCTCCGCTGGGATTGCCAAAGTTGCCGATTTGCTGGTTTCCACACGAAGACCGCTCTGTGTATCGAGTAAAATATCATACAACTGCTCAGTGAAGAATCCCTTCAGTGTCCAAGGAAGCAGGATAGCGAGCAATGTGAAAATCAATAGTGTTAAGGAGGCGAATGCTCCCCATAGCTTAACGGCAAGAGGCCAATTTCCCAGACGCATTCTCATGCTTTCACCATCCTATATCCGTAACCATATACGGTTTCAAGCCGCAATTCCGGCAGTTTACGGCGTAATCTTCGCACCAAATCGTCAACGACACGATCCGTACCGAAGTAATCGATGCCCCAGACAGCGGTAAGCACCTGCTGGCGTTCAAGCACCTGTCCATGGTGATTCACCAGGTAAAGCAGCAGGTCGAATTCCTTCGACGTAAGCTCCGGGTTCATTCCATCGGCGTCAGTCACGATGCGGCCTTGCTCATCGATCACATAGGGACCAACTGTCAGCTTCACTCGGCGTTCTTGAGTGGCTGTCAGGGATCCGCCAAGTCGGTCCCCATAGACGCGTTCAAGTAATTTACGTGTGCGAATCACGAGCTCCCGAGGTAAAAAGGGCTTGGCCAGATAGTCATCACTGCCTAGCTCTAGTCCAATAATCCGGTCAATATCTGCATCCCTCGCGGAGATAAAGATAACAGGCTGCATCGGTTGATCCGCCTTGATTTCCCGCATGAGCTGATAACCATCCACGCCGGGCAGCATAATATCGAGGACCCACAAGTCCGGCCGCTCCGAGATTGCATCTCGGGCTGAGGTTCCGTCGGGGAACGAGCGCACTTGCCACCCCTCTTTTTCTAAATACGCTGCCAGCACGCCTCTTAAATCCTCTTCATCTTCCACTAGATAGATGTGATACATCTGCATAATCTCCTACTCTCCTGATTACATAGGGAAAAAGTGGAGCCGATCAGCTCAAAAAATGCGATCGGTTCCACTAGATTCAATTAGCTAAACAATCTTTATTTCTCAGTTGGTGTTTGAATTTCTGTTTTCAATTTCTTCGTCAACTCGCGAAGCTCTTCGGTTTGCTTCACATAATCCTTCAACAATTCAGGCAAAAGGCTTTTAATCGCCGCAGTATCATCTGCTTCCACCGCTTCTGTTAATTTCTGCTGACGTTTGAAAGCTTCGGACGGCTCCGCTTTCATTATATCACCAGCTACTGCGCCCTCATATGGGATTGCTTGGGTAACCAGCTGTTTGATCATGATATCTTTGGCAGGCGGCGTAATAACACCATCTGTCGCGATTTCAGCAGAGGCGGCGGTAACGGAAGCTGATAGCCCTTCCAATTGAAGCGCTTCGTCTTCAGTCAGGACTTTCGCATCCGTTTTACCAGTCGCAGTATCTTTCTTAATGATCACTTTTTTGGAAAAAGTAGGCTTTGGAAATTCATTTTCTACCTGTTTGCGATCTTCCAGCGCCTTCTTCCAGTCGGATAAGGTTTCTGGGGCATAGGTACTGGCAAGCAGCTTCCAGTAGTTTCGCTCATGCGATGGCTGCATCAGTAAACCTGAGCTAGCGCTAGTTGCACGGAACATCATGACTGGTTTGCTGCCTTCAGGTTGTGAGATTTGGACGGCTTGGGCCGATTTCTTGTCTTTGGTCGTGTCTGCTGCGGATGCACTTACGGCTCCGAATGCGATAGTTGCGATTACGGCTAGCAAACTAGTTTGAGCTGCACGTTTTTTCCATTGTGTTTTCATTTTAGAAAACTCCTCTCGGTATATGTAACTTGTAGGGGATGTTAGGCATTTCCCTTACACCCTTACTGTACCGAAAGATTATGGACATCCTATCGTAACATTGTGGGAAATTATGTGTAGAAACTTGTGGATTGCGATAAACTGTTAAGACGGAGTATCAACATTTTGCTAGGAGGATTAGGATGAAAGAAATTGAACTGGGTCCGGAAGAGCGATTCACAGATTTACCTGCAGAAGTTGAGGTTGAAAGTCAAAAGTACTGGATTTTGAAAAACGACGAACTGGGTAGCTACCGTTTAGTGTCGCGCAAATGTCCGCATGCTGGAGGTTTGGTAGAAGAGGAAAGCGGGGAGCTGGTATGTCCCTTGCATGATTGGGAATTCGATTCTCATAGTGGCGTATGTCTGAACGTGCCTTCAAAAAGTCTAACCGCGTATACCATTATTGTAAAAGATGGGCTGCTCGTCGCCCAAATGTAATGCTTTTTATTGTTCCCAGAGGAACTTCAGAATGCGATGAAGGATGTAAAAAAGGCCGAAACAAATTGCCAGAGAATGTTTGCCAGTTACGTAAAGGGCAATAATGGCAACTGCGAAAATAACGAGTTCGATGATAAATTGGAGAGGCTGAAGGGCGGTTATTGATGCTTTCGGTGAAACGAACATGCCCCATAGGATGGCTGCAAGAAGTGGAGTGCCAATGCCCAGAATACCTTTGAGCAGCCACCCGTTGCTGACGTGAAATCCCCAATAACAAAGGGAAGCAAGGATGCAAAGTTCTAACAGAAAACGTAAGCCCAAATTGGCGGCTTTCATCATGATCATCATGATAACAACACTCCCTTTCACAAATAAACTAATATTATAATCATATATTAACTAATGGTATTAGCTTATGCGATCTTTTTTTCTGTTTAAAAAAAAGGTTGGAACGTCGATCCGTTATTCCGTTGTATTTACCTTCGGATAGCGCTAATTTCATTGAATAACGCCTTCACGTTCCGCAAACTCAATTTTTAGCGCATTTCATCCATATTAGCGGATTGTCGTTCCGTTAAGACAAACGCTACGCAAAAAAAGACCTCCCCCTGAAGGGGAAAGTCCTCATGGATACTTCAGATGTATATCCCATCTCATTTGATTTGTTTGTTACATATTCAAATTCAGCTTACGTGTGTTGAGCATGCCATCCAGACCCGTTGGATCTTGACTCACTTTATATTGGACGAAAGCTTCCGCAGCCTCCGATGTTCGAATGCGCAATGGCTTCGGATGCAGTTCCGTGACTAATTTAACCATCACCTCTGCAACAGATTCAGATGTTTGCGGCACCGAATTTCGCTTGGCGAAGGTGTCCAAATACTCTGTGATCATCGGCTTATATTCATCCTCTAGGATGCCGCCTGTTTTTTGAACGTGACCGAGGACGGTGCTGTTAAAATTAGTTGCAATCGCTCCTGGCTCAAGCAGTGTGACATCAATATTGAACATAGGCTTGTAGTAGGTAGCCATACTTTCTAACAAACCCTCAACAGCAAATTTAGCAGCGCAATAAATCTCATTAAAGGGTTGACCGACTAAGCCGCCAACACTCGTTGTCGCCACCAGATGCCCAGCATCTGACTTGCGAAGAAGCGGAAGCCCAGCTCGAATCGTATGCATAACCCCATACACATTCGTATCAAAAACGTTATGAATCTCCTCCATAGTCGCTTGCCCCAAGGCTCTCAAAAATCCAAAGCCTGCGTTGCAGAACAAAACGTCAAGGTGACCGTGGTTCTTTTCGATAACGGTAAATGCCTGTTCCATTGATTCAGGGCTGGTGACTTCCATTTCGATAAAATGGAGATTAGCCTGATGGCCGTACTGCTCTTGATCACGTTCCACATTGCGTGTACCAGCGTAAACCGTCCAACCCATCTCTGAAAATTTCAATGCAGTCGCTAATCCTATGCCGGATGAAGCTCCAGTAATCGCCATAATTTTATTCACTCAAAACACTCCTTGTGTGTTTAATCGTTGAACTGTTCACAAACTAAACAATACAAGGATTAAACAAATTAGTCAAGACTGAAAATTAAAAATTCCCAACAGGACGTTGGGATTAGAGAGGTAATTTTTCTAAGAGTTGTTTGAGTGAAGCTAATTCTTCCTTGGAATAAGGGGTGAATAGCTGTTCAATTTTGTTATTATACGCAGCTAAAATGTTAATGATCAGTTCATTTCCTTTATCCGTCATTTGAACGAGCTGACTTCTGCGACTAGTGGGATGCGGCTTGCGGACGACCAAGCCCTGCAATTCCAATTTATCTAACAGTTGAGTGATAGCTCCTCTAGTTAGCCCGAATTCATTAGAGATATCCACAGCTATGCATTCAGGGTGTTTGCGCAGAAACTCCAAGACATACATCATAATCGGTGTAATGTGAAAGTGAGGCAGCACCTGCATCAAATAGGAGGAGATGACATTTTTAATTTCGCGAAATTTGGTCGTAATCAATTCTTGGTCATTTTCCATAAGAAGCCGCCCTTTTTTTGTATAGTTTCTATACATTATAACAAAAAAGTGACCCACAGCAACGGGCCGCGGGTCTAAGTATATTTTAAAGGGGGGTCGAACTTTATTATAGGCTTACTTTATTAAAACTAGATGAATCTAAGGTTTCATTTTCATTACATTTTTGCTAATGGTAAAATAGAGCTAATGAACACATCTAAGAATAGTGTTGCTAGAGCGGAGGAACTTTGTTTTGAAACATAAAGTTTAAGGAGACCGAGTATAACTTGTTTGCTCTGCTCTTGCAGCATGCAGGCAAAGTTATGACCCATGAGCAGCTGCTGAGCGACATCTGGGGAAGTGAATACTGCGATGAAGTTGAATATCTGCGGGTCACGATAGCGAGAATTCGCCAAAAGATCAAGAACCTTGCAGAGGGGCAGGAGACTGTGGAGATTATTGTAACCTACCCTGGCGTGGGTACATGGCGAAGCATGGGTGAGTGTGTGAAATGAAATGCATACAAGCGGCCGTGAGATAAGCAACTCCCCATAGTAAGATCCAATAGAAAAGGCTCCTTGACCGTATATCGGGTAAGGGGCATTGGTTTCTCATCACATGCAAAATAAGCTGAGAGAGCTGAAATAGACTTTTCACCGTCGGATAAGTAGCAAAATGTTGCTGAGAGCTCGAAAAGGACTTCTCGAAGTCAGAAGGATGCTTGTTAACCGACGAAAGTATGCTGAGAGAGCCGAAATGGACTTCTCACCGTCGGAAAAGTAGCAAAGTGTTGCTGAGAAGTCCGAAAAGGACGTCTCAGATCCAAAAGGATGCTTGTTAAACATAAATGAATGCTGAGAGAGCCGAAATGGACTTCTCATCGCCTGAAAAGTTACACGTCAGCGGCTGAAACGATGTTTTATATCGCTAAAGTAGGAGTTTTGCGTTAAGAGGACACTTTAGTGATGTAAATCATCATTAAATAGTGTCTGAAGTCCATCATTTTGATGATAAAGCCGCTGAGACGATGATTTTCATCACTAACGTTTATTTCTGGCTGCCATGAGACTTTTTAACGATGAAAAACCACCTTACCGGCTAAGCAGCTGCACATCCAGAGTCCAATCTGGAATCTCGAAGTAGTGGACTGAACCAGACTCCAAGTCAACAACGGTCATGCCGTTCCAACCGCTATCGGCATAAGTAACGCTGCCTGGCGTACCGACCGTCTGCGCTGGCGGCGACCATTTGGTGCATACGGGACAGAGGGATTTCAGGGCATTACAATCGAATAAAAATTCCATGCTGCACATTACAAAATCGTAAAAATTTGATATCCTCACTCGAAAAGCAATACAAAAAACGGCCTTGCAGCCGTAAAAGATTTGAGTATGAGCTCAGATCTTCTACGGACTGTAAGGCCGTTGTTCACTACTGTGGGAAAGTGCTAGCATTGACACGTATAAAAGGTAAAATTCAAAGTTTTAAACGCTAAGATCTGTAGGACTATTACTTTTAACCACGCTATGTGAAGAGGATCCCGTAAGTCTTTGCGGGGGGAATACTTGGCGAACAGGTGCAATGATAAGTGCTGCAACCACAGCTTTGATGGCATCACCAATTAAGAATGGATAGCACGCTGCAGCCATGGCTTTGGCGAATGTATAAGCAGGTACTTTGTACATTAACCAAGGAACTCCGGCCAGATACAGAATGAGAGAGCCGAATACTTCAAGGACCAAGAAGGCGGCGATGTAACCCATGATGCCATTCACGCGAATACGAGGTAAAATAAGACCGATAAGCATAGCGGAAATAGGCCAAATCATAATGAAGCCTCCGGTAGGTCCGAGGACGACACCTAAACCTCCATTCCCGTGAAGCAGGGGAAAGCCGATGGCAGTGAGGACGACAACGAGTGCCATACTAAGGAATCCATAACGAGCTCCCAGAAGTCCGCCAGCTAGCATAACCGCCAGTGTTTGTAACGTAATAGGCACGGGTGTCAAAGGAAGAGAAATTTTCGCAAAGCTGAATAAAACGAGAATAGCGGCAAATAGTGCACTAAAAACAACGCCGCGAAGAGTGAGTTTCATATTGTTCATCGCTCCTGGTTCTGTTATTGTAAAATATATTGTCAACCAAATTAATTGACATTGGTTAACAATACAGATGATAGCACATCTTTTGTGAAAGTGAAAGGAACATTTTATATATGATAAACAGAGAGATTTTAGCTTCTTTGGAGAAAGCCTCCGTCATCTATCGAACAGAATCGGGAGAAGGAAGGCAAGTGTGGTCCGATGTCTCCATGGATATTCGTCAGGGTGAGTGGATTGTCGTCATAGGACCCAATGGCAGCGGCAAAAGCACACTAGCCAGCGTATTACTTGGTTTAAGTCCGCTCTCCGGTGGGCAGTTCGTGCATAATGAAGACCAGCATTGGTTAACTCGAGGTGTGCTGCAAATACCGGATGCCCAGTTTGTTGGAGATACAGTTCAGGAAGAGCTAGACTACCTGCTGAATGGGCAGTATTTAAGCACAGAAGCGCGTAAAGAGTGGTACCTTGAAACTTTATCTGCCGTTGGATTGACGATCCCGATAGAGCGGATGCTTAACACGTTATCCGGTGGGCAAAAGCAGCTGGTGAATCTAGCAGCAGCACTTGCTGCTCATCCAGCGATCCTTGTTTTAGATGAGCCAACTGCAATGCTGGACCCTGCGGCAAGGAAGGAAGTGCGCCAAGCGGTAAGTCAAGCGCATAAACAGGGGACGACGATTGTGTGGATTACCCATCGTTTGGAAGAGTTGGCGGAAGCTACGCGTGTCGTTGGTTTTGGAGAGGGACGGATTACCTTTGATGGGGAGCCGAGAGTGTTTTTTTATGGGGAAGGGGGAGAGTTCCCTGTCATGACACCTTGTATGGAGTTGGGGTTTGATCCGCCTTTTGTGGTTAAGACAGCCATTGGTCTACTGCAGCGAGGTTGTCAGCTAGACCTCCTCCCGATAGATATGGAAGAGCTGGCTAAGGCGGTGTCGTCCTTATGCCCATAGCTCTGAGGGATATTCGAGTAGATGCTCCGGATGACGCTAACAATCAACTGCTGAAGGATATTAACTTTACTTTGTCGGATGGATCGATAACCTTGTTGATTGGTCATACGGGTTCTGGAAAATCAACATTGCTGCAGGTCATGGCCGGAATTCTGGAACCAACCTTAGGAACGATTACCCTTGAAGAGCAGCCATTGTGGCACAAGCGGAAAGTTGACCAAGCCCATCTCCTGCGTCTAGGTATAATATTTCAATTCCCCGAGCAGCAGCTGTTCGCGCGCAATGTACGCCAAGAATTCGCGTACTCCTTGCGCCCTTACAGGCTCGGGGCGGACGAACGCGAGCGCCGCATTCGCGACGCTTGCGCAGACCTGGATCCACGTGGCGTCATCGCCATGGATCGCTCGCCTTTCTCGCTGAGCGGCGGCGAGCAGCGCCGGCTCGCGCTGGCCACAACCTTCGCCACTGCGCCGGATTGGCTCCTCATGGATGAGCCAACTGCCGGCTTAGAGGCGGCAGCCGTCCGCGAATTGCTATGCATCATTCGCGTACGCGAGCGTGGCGGCTTCGTCATCGCCACGCACGACCTGGACACGTTCTTTCCGCTAGCGGACCGTGTCCTTGTTCTAGACCGCGGCGCGCTCGTCTTCGACGGCTCGCCGGAAGAGCTTTGCCGCGCGCCGGAGGTGCTGACGCGCGCGGGGGTCGGCCTCCCGAGCTGCGTGGAGGCCGCTATAGAGCTGGCGCGCTATGGCATAGCCATCGCGCCGGACCGGCTCACGCCGGCGCTTGCCGCGCCGGCGATCGCAGAGGCGCTGCGCGAACGCGGCAGCGCCAGCACAAGCCCGGCGCCGCAAGCGGCAGCGCCGGGCCCGCAGGCCGCGCGCGAAGCTGGCGTGGCAGCGAAGCCGCCGCAGGCCGCGTGGCTGCGGGTCGACCCGCGCGCGAAGTGGCTGCTCTACCTGCTGCTCGTCATCGGGACGATGCAGCAGCAGCAGTGGAGCGGCCTCGCGGTAGCCATGCTGCTCCTCAGCCTCGCGTTTCTCGGCCTCCCGCGCTCCGTCCTTCGCGGCAGCATGAAGATCGCCCTGCCATTCCTGATCTTCATGTTCATTTCGATCCTTCTGGCCGGGCTGGACTGGTCAACTGCCGAAGGACAGTTTCCGCTTGGTTTCTCGGCGGAGCGCGGCTGGAGCACGGCACTCACGTTAACACGTTTGTTTCTCGTCCTCATGGCAGGCTATTGGCTAGCCGTCACGACGCCTTATGGTCAGCTAGTGCAAGGGTTCAATTGGGCCTTGAAGTATTTCCACAAAGTGAAGCTCCCGGTTGAATCGTTTTCTTTGGCCGTCTCCTTGATTTTCCGCTTCATTCCGCTCATCCTGCGGGAGTGGCAGCGGTTCTCAGCCATCGTAAGAGCCAGAGGCAAAGCTTCCATCCGCCCAGGTGCTGTTCGCTCGCGTGATATCCCGGCGCTGGTCGTCCCCTTGCTGCTCGCTATGTTTCATAAGGCAGAGCAAATGACCATTGCGATGGAACTGAAAAAAATCGACAGCAAACAGCTGCTGCTAAAGAAAAACACTTTACAGTGGCGAGGTATGGACACCATAATCGTTGCCGCGGGCATTCTTTGTTTTTCATTACTACTGTACATGCAATCATAAATTCCGGGGGCTGTCCCAAATGTAGATAAATCTACTTGGGACAGCCCCTTAAGTCCTATAGCTTTTCAGGGACATTCGAATCAAGAAAGGCTACTTGCAATCAAAATAGTACAGGCAAAGAAGATAATTTTTTCTATTTTACTCTCCACATAATTGTACTCTCTATTTATTTCTTTTTTTAGCCGCATGGCATCAAGGTGCATAGTTTATTTACTTCACGAATATTTCAATATTGAGCATCGAATTTCCCGCTAATGGGCAGGGCAATTCTATAGTCCATACAACACCCTTTAATTACCAAAAATGTAACTACTAAAAATCAAGTGATTTTGGGAAAAGGGGAGATTATCGTGAAGAAACAAGGACTTATTTTTATCATGATATTTGTAATGCTCGCGACGTCAGCTTGTAAAACGTCAAAAGTCGTTTTAGACACGCCAAATCCATCAGAACAGCCTCCTACAACTATACAAGAGTTCACGCCCACACCCACGCCCACGCCATCGCCCTCAGATTCACCAATCGCTGTTTCGCCCACACCTGCAGCGAGTCAAGCACCTGCATTTGATCCCCCAGTACACTTCAATTATCCAGATGCTGTGCGTGGCATTTATGTAACAGGTTGGTCAGCTGGTGGTGATCGTATGCTTAAACTTCTATCACTTCTTGATAACACCGAACTAAATGCAATGGTAATAGATATAAAGGATGATGATGGATATATCACATTTAGGCCAGAGGGAATATTTGCAGAATTTGGCCAGCCTTATATAAAAAATCCACAAGCGCTCATGAAAATTCTTGAACAGCATAAAATCTACCCTATTGCTCGTATTGTTTCCTTTAAAGACACGGTTTTGGCAAAAAAACGTCCAGATCTTTCTTACATAGATGGCGACAGTATATGGCGCAATGCTAATAGAGACGGGTTTATCAACCCATTTCTTAAAGAAACATGGGATCATAATGTAGAGATAGCCAAATTAGCTGCAGAACTTGGGTTTAGAGAAATACAATTTGATTATGTTCGATTCCCAGAAGGCTTCGAAAGCAGAGACAAAATTCTTAAGTATTCAATGGGTGATTACACGGATAAAAAACCAACTAAATTTGTACAAGAAGAAAAAGACTATGCTGAAGCCTCTAAGAAATATCAAGACGATTTGTCTTCTTTACAGATAAAGTTGACAGATGCTACGGATACTTATAATTCAGTGAAAACCGAATCAAATAAAAAAGCAATGGACGATGCCCAAAAGAGTGTGTCTGACTTAAAAAAAGAAGTACCCCAAGCACCGGATTTTAGCGATAAAGCGCGTTTGACACAGCTTCGTGTTGATGCTATCAGCGACTTTGTCGCATATGCCAAAGAACAACTAAAACCGTATAATGTAAATGTCTCTGTTGATATCTTCGGATATACAGCTACATTGCCTGAAGCTCCAGGTATCGGTCAGAACTTTAACCGCATTTCTAGCTCCGTAGATGTTATTTCGGCTATGATTTATCCAAGTCATTGGTCCAATGGTTATTTCGGAATCTCAAAACCAGATAAAGAGCCATATAAACTTGTTACCGAATATATGAAAGCCGAAAAAGGGAAGTTTGCACAACTCCAAACTCCACCGCTATCACGTCCTTGGATTCAAGACTTTACAGCAAGCTGGTTAGGTTCCGGCAATTACATTAAATATGGTAAAGTTGAGGTAGAAGCACAAATTAAAGCTTTAAAAGATGCTGGTGTTAATGAATACCTAATCTGGAATGCTAACAATTCATACTCTGAAGGTGTAACATATATACCATAGATGACCAACGAGTATTCTCTGAACTATTCATCCACGATAACAGGCTACCGAATTTATCGGTAGCCTGTTCAACTAACACGTCATCTTGAGACCAACCGCCCCGTATACTATACTTAAATAAAGAACAGGGACGGCGGTGACGACAATGGACACAGCGTACACAATTTACGAGCAGCAGATGTTGAAAAAGCTGAAACGCTGGGAAATCCGGCAGCAGAGGACACCTAACCTGATGGAGAGAGCATCCAAATCCGTTCAAACCAGCATCAATAATTTGATCCCAGATAAGGTTCATAAGACGATAACCGCGACCGTCAAAGGGATCGTGCAAACGACCCTATTCGGTATGAATTACATCCCCAAAACCGGCCCGTTATACGGTGCCTCCTTAGCAGATAGCGATGCCAAAGCTGAGGAGTTACTATCCCTTTATAAAAAGATTGCCGCAGCAGAAGGAGCTGGTACGGGAGCAGGGGGGATCCTGCTAGGTCTGGCAGATTTCCCGATTCTGATCGGCATTAAATTGAAATTCCTATTTGAACTGGCGCATGCGTACGGCTACTCGACCAAAGATTATAGGGAGCGGTTGTTCATTCTCTATGTGTTTCAGCTAGCCTTTTCCAGTCCGAATAAAAAGCCGGATCTTCTTCATACCATTAAGAATTGGCACACCATTTCTCATTCCTTTCCACCAGCTGAGGATTATATGAATCAAGTGGATTGGCAGCAGCTGCAGCAGGAATACCGGGATACGATTGATTTTCGTAAAATGCTTCAGCTTGTCCCCGGCATCGGGGCAGTGGTGGGCGCTTGGGCGAACTTTGGTTTGCTGGAGGAGCTCGGTGTGGCAGGAATGAACTGTTTTCGATTACGCCGATTACATGATAAAACAGAGAACGAGGGCTTTGTTTCCAAATAAAACTTTTATTATTCAATAATTGGTCAAATTCATAGTGATTTCTGATGAGAAATAGCATATGATAGAAGAAAGAGTCGTCAAACGGCTCTTCTTATAAAAGTATGTGATATTTTTCACAAATATATGTGATTTATTTCACAAAACTTCGGAGGAGAGGATTTCAATGAGCAAACCGAAAGTGGTTATTCTTGGCGCAGGTTACGGTGGTCTGGTCACAGCTATTAGGCTTCAGAAGCAGATGAAAGCAAGTGAGATGGATGTGACCTTGGTGAACAAACATGACTATCACTACATCACGACGCATCTGCATATGCCGGCTGCCGGTACCGATCATCACGATAATGCCCGTGTGGCGATTGCGGATTTGATTGATGAGCATAAGATTCATTTTGTGAAATCAACGGTAAGTCAAATTTTGCCTGAGGAAAAGAAGGTTGTGCTCGGCGATAGAGACCTCTCCTACGATTATTTGGTTATTGGGCTGGGGAGTGAGACCGAGACATTCGGTATTCCTGGGATGAATGAATATGCGATGTCGATTAAGAGCATTAATAGCGTTCGCTTTATTCGCCAGCATATTGAATATATGTTTGCCAAGTCAAAAATGGAGCCAAAGAGAGAAGATTACCTCACCTTTGTGGTTGGGGGCGCAGGCTTCACTGGAACAGAGTTTGTAGGGGAATTGGCGGATCGGATCCCTGTGCTGAGCAGGACATATGACGTTGACCCGTCTACTGTGCAAATCATAAATATCGAAGCCTCTCCATCGGCGCTGCCTCCCGGTCTGCCTGAAGATCTTGTCGAATACGGCATGGAAGTCATGCGCCGTAAAGGTGTCCATTATAAACTATCCACACCCATTAAGGAGTGCACGCCGGATGGCGTTATTTTGGGCAATGGGGAGTTCATTCGTGCAGGCACCGTTGTTTGGTCGGGAGGCATTCGCGGGAATTCCTTGTTACAGCAAGCAGGATTCGATGTGCAGCGGGGAAGAGTCAAGGTGGACGAGTGCTTGCGCTCCTACCAGTATCCGGATGTATTCATTACAGGTGATTGCTCCATTGTGATGAGCCCTGAGGGGACGCCTTATCCGGCGAATGCCCAGATTGCCGTTCAGCAAGGCTACAACGTAGCAAGAAATCTCCTTTATGCCGTTCGCGGCCGCGACCTTAAGCCCTTCGCCTACGATTTCAAAGGGACCGTGGCTTCCTTGGGCAGAGGAGAGGCAGTTGGCCTGCTCAAAGTGAAGAAAGTTAAAGGGAAGTTTGCCGCTCTCCTGAAAAAAGTCATCGATGCTCGCTATTTATACCTCATTGGCGGCATCCCGCTCATCTGGAAAAAAATGATTTTCAAACAAAAAACAACAGCCCGCAATTATCACGTACCGAATTGAATAAGAAGCAAAAACTGGATTGAGAAGATCAGAAAATAAACTGATTTTCTCTCCAGTTTTTTGCTTAACGTGAGGGAGTATGTCCAAGCTTACTCGCTTTTTGTATCGTTACCTATCGATTTTGCGGAGCTGGGTGAGATTGTGGAGGCATACAAGTTGTACAGCGTACAACAATTTCCTTGATTTCTTCTGGTTAAGCTAAGAGATGTTGTAACGCTGTACATCAATTTAGCCTTTTTATAGTAAGGGTGGGGTAAGCCATTTATTTTTGTAATGTATTTTGGTCATGTATTTGTAGTCAGCGATTCTTTTGCAGTCCGAGCATCTCTTGCAGTCAAAGCTTCTTCTGAGTTCGTCATAGATTCTTTTGCAGCCAATGCCTCTTCCCTATTCGTCAGCACTTCTTTTCTCATAAACAAGCAAGCTATGAAAGCTACGATGGCAAAAAAGATGCCTATGGCGAAAATGTGTTGGAACGCCTCTGTAAATACCATTTTGATCTGCAGCAATAAGTCTGCTGAGAGCCCCTGTGGGATGCCTCCATTTAGTATTGTCTCTGCCGTTCCTTCTGGAAATTGGTCCGATAATCCGGATAAACCTCTGGCGATATTTCTAGAAAGCAAGCTTCCGAAGATACTGAACCCTAGCGTGGTGCCAATAGCCTGTAACAACTGCACGGTTGCAACCCCGACTCCGCTGTGTTCTTGCGCAACGGACTCTTGTACGATCAGATTGTCTGAACCAAAGAGAACGCCGATCCCAAGCCCCAAAATGAAGAATCCCGCGATAATGTAGATAACTGTTGTATCAATCTGTATGCGTGATAGCAGGATATAGCTTACGATCGGGAAGATGAACGATACGATGAAAAGATTCTTGTAGGCAACCTTCGTTATGAGATTACCGCAAAGAATACTCGCGGGAATCGCTCCCGCCATGAACGCAAGCATCAAGTAACCAGACGCAGTGGGTGACATACCCATGACCGTCTGAGCGAAAAACGGGAACCCGTACATGCCTCCCATGATGCCAAGCATCGTCAGGAAAACAATGCAGGACAAAACAACGATGGATCGGTTTCTGAAGAGAACAAGCGGGATAATCGGTTCCTTGGCCTTCGACTCGATTCGGATAAAGAGCGTGGTGAATATAGCGAATAACGCCAATAAGCCGATAATAACAGGGGACGACCACGTATAGCCTTTGATGTCGATCAAGACCGGAGCCAGAAGAAGGGAGAGCATGGCAAGAACGAGTGTGAAGGCTCCTGCCCAGTCAATGGATTTTTTCTCGGTGCTGACCGTTTCACGCAAGCCTTTGGAAACGATAAAGGCAGCGATAAGTCCTATAGGAATGTTGATCAGAAAGATCCAATGCCAGCTCACATAGCTCACGAAATACCCGCCAATCGTAGGTCCGATCAGCTGTGGCAGAATCAGTAACGGACCGACAAGGCTCTGGACCTTGGCACGCTGCTCCAGCGGAAATGTATCGCCGATGATGATCATCGCTAAAGGCATGAGCCCGCCGGCTCCGATTCCTTGAACGCCTCTTCCGATTAGCAGTATGGTCATCGAATCCGCGAGTCCGCTGATGATGGATCCGACCATAAATAGAGCGACACAGCTTAAATAAATCTTCTTGCGACCATAAATATCGGCAAGCTTGCCAAAGATCGGCATGAACATCGTAATCGAGAGCATATAAATTCCTGCTACCCAACCATAGAGCGACATGCCGTGCAGATCACGAATAATGGTCGGCAGAGCCGTAGATACGACTGTTTGATCCAGCTCTGAGAATACTAGGCCTAACAGCAGACCGATTAGAACTAACGTTTTGTTGTTTCCTTGCTTTTTCATGATTACACCTCATCGTTCATTAAATTCCTCAACGCTTCTCTAAGCATAGAGCTATAAGGTGTTTCACTCATCAGGCGCAAGCTTTAAAAAGTTCTCGGTCTGGGGATGTAGTTTTTGAACGCGGGTTTAACGTAAAAAAGCCCTTTCGGGCTTTCATGGCTTGGGGCTATGTTTTAGTCTTTTCTATTCTTATACTCACGAATCAATCGTATTAAATTTCAAATTCTCGCTACCTCTAATATTCACCGCTTCTGAACTATTTAATAGGGTAAAGGATAAAGGGATGCTTGCATCACCTGCGACTATTGCGGAGAAGTTGATTGATTTACTACTAAGTGACCAATTTGCCCAAGGTATTGTCGTTGAAGAGCTTTGAAAATCCAAAATGAAAGAAGATCACGAATAGCCCGTTTCCTTTTCCTGAAAAACAAGGCTATCAGTCGATCTGGGTATCCAGGCTGGATGTTTCTTTCAAAATTTGAATGGTACGTATTCGGGTAATACCTATAATGTGAAAGTAAATGCAGCGAGGGCTGTAAATTTTCGGCATAACCGTTTTGTTTAGTGTTGCCTATGTGAGTTCTTGTTCCAGACAAAAAGGAAGATTCAAATAAATGAGAGAATTAGAAAAGCAGGTTGTACTAGAATGTTTCGGCATTACGACTCTCGGGCGTAGCTTGCTTTGCACAAGTCCATCCGTCGTTAATCGAATAAGCATAAGTAAAGCCCTTTCGAGAATCTCGAGGGCTTTACTTATGCCAAAATGGATCGTGTATTCCGAAGGATAGTTTTCATGAAATCGGAATCAACAGGAACGTTTGCAACTATTTTTATTTTACGCTTTCTTATGTCTAAACTTTTTAACTGATCCGTAAGGACGGCACCAGTGAAAGGAAGTCCCTCTGGAAGCGGTACTTCAAAAGCATATTCCTTTGTTTGGTTGGTTATTGGACAAACGAATGCAAAGCCAGTTAATTGGTTAAAATCTACTTCAGATAATACAATTGCGGGACGACGACCAGCTTGCTCTCGCCCAGCTTGCGGGTCAAAATCAAGCCAAATTAGATCCCCGCGTGTTGGGATTGTCAAATCAGCTCGTCTCCTTCAACACCAAAATCTATTTCTTCATGGCTTTGTGAATTCGCTTTGATTTTGGAGAGAAGTGTAGTTAGATGATTGCGCAGTTCCTCGTTTGTTTCTTGTGGCTTAATTACGGGCCGAAGAAGGATCTCATTATCAGCAGTCACCATAATTTGCAATTCTGCACCTTCCTCAAGGTTAAGAAGCTTCAAGAATTGATTAGGAATACGGACTGCGCTGCTGTTACCCCATTTACTAAGCGTGGCAGTTGTCATTAGAATCCATTCCTTTCCTTTATTGTTCTCCAATTATATCGCACTCCTTACAACGTGTATATACATAAGATATACATTAAACGTGCATTTGATACCACAAATAGCACCATGCCTACGGTACTATTAGCCAAATGTTCAAAAAACCACGATGTAATAAGAGAATGGAAGTAAATCAATGAATCGCATGACTGTAAGCGCATTATTGAGTGAATGTAGGGTTGGAGTTATCTTTTTAAGTTTTTTCAATCCTTTACTATGCTGCAAGAAGAGAGTAGTATTCAACTCGTACGTTACAGTTGAATATTTCGCTTAATTTTCTTATTAGAAAAGCGGGGGAACCATAAGTTTCATGGGGTGAGTAAAGGTGCTTACGTTTGGCACCAATTAGGGCAGATTCTCGCGGCCCGAACCCGACAGCTAACCTCGTAAGCGACCGTGAGAAGGAGAACATGTGTATAAACACAAGGTCTATCCTTGTGTTTTTTTGCGTCCTAAACCGCAAGGTTATGTCAGATATTAGGTTTAATTGGGGGAACTATCACGAATGACAAGCGACTCATTGAAAAAAATTATGTTTGGCAAACCGCTTAAATCCAGCGAAATGGAATCCGAAAAAATGCAAGTTTGGAAAGGACTGCCGATCCTATCCTCTGATGCCTTATCGTCAGTTGCTTACGGAACTGAGCAGATTCTTTTAGAACTTGCGACCGTGGGGGTTGCCGCTTTTGCGTTTTCTTTGCCCATTGCGGTATCCATTATTGCTCTGATTATGCTGCTAGTTTTGAGCTATAGGCAAGTGATAGAGGCCTACCCGCAAGGTGGCGGAGCGTATATGGTTTCCAAAGAAAACCTGGGTATGGTTTGGGGGAGACTGACTGGGGTTTCGCTGCTTATTGACTATACACTTACTGTTGCCGTTTCGATCTCTGCCGGCGTGCAGGCGATAACATCAGCTTTTCCATCGGCGGTGCCGTATATTGTTCCGATTACTCTAGTTCTTGTGTGGATCATGGTTTGGCTTAATTTGCGAGGAACTTCGGAATCAGGTACGATTTTCGCTATTCCGACGTACTTTTTTATTCTTTGTATATTACTGTTAGTGGGCAAAGGCATATACGATATGATGACGGGATCCATGAATACGCATCCCATAGCGTTTGCTCCGAGCTCAATGACAAGCTCATTAACGTTATTCGTCCTTTTAAAAGCATTCTCTTCCGGGTGTTCGGCCGTGACAGGGATCGAGGCCATCTCCGATGCCGTGCCGCATTTCCGCTCACCATCCGTTAAAAACGCGAAGCGAACATTAGTATCCTTAGGGACACTTTTGGCTATCGTGTTTGGAGGCGTAACGGTGATAGCTTTGGGATATGGTATTGTACCTGATCCTAATGGCCATACCTCGGTATTATCGATGGTGACAGAGCAGGCTTTTGGTCGTGGGGCGATGTACTATGCAACTCAAATCGGTACTATGCTCATTCTGGTTTTGGCTGCTAATACTAGCTTCAACGGCTTTCCAATCTTAGCATCCATTATGGCACAGGATAAAAACTTCCCGCGAATGTTCTCATTCCGAGGAGACCGACTTTCGTTTCACTATGGGATTATCACACTTGGTGTACTAGCCAGTATTCTTCTTATTGGTTTCAAAGGTAAGACTGATGCACTCATTCCTCTATATGCGATAGGCGTGTTTTTATCTTTTACACTTGCGCAAGGCGGCTTGGTTCGTAAATGGTTGAGAGAGCGAGTGAAAGGTTGGATCGGAAAGCTGCTCATCAATGGTTTAGGTGGGATCGTTTCTCTTGCTGTTTTACTCATATTTTCCATAACGAAATTTACCGAAGGTGCATGGATTGTTATTATTATAACCCCGCTGCTGCTTTGGATAATTACGAAAATCAGTCATCACTATGATGATGTAGCGAAGCAATTGCGTATTGATATAACGATTGAACGGGTTTGTACGAAGGAGCCTTTGATTATTGTGCCTGTGGCGGGCATTCATCGGGTTGTAGCACAGTCCTTGAACTATGCGAAATCGTTGTCGCCAAACGTGATTGCCTTCTACGTATCGTTCTCAGATGAAGATGAAGAATTGATGCAGGAGAAGTGGGAGAAGTGGGATCCTGGCGTTCGATTGGTTGTTTTTAAATCACGTTATCGGACGATACTGAAGCCGTTGGCTGAATTTATTGAGAGAATTGACACGCATGTTTCGGAAAAACAAAATATTATGGTCATTCTACCGCAATTTATGCCGAAAAAATGGTGGCATCGACTGCTCCATAACCAGTCTGCTGCACGCATACGTTCAAAGCTGCAAGCAGATAAAGATATCGTCGTGGCTACGGTACCGTATCATTTGCACGAGTAGAAGTGTACAATAATAGGGAGAAACTGAACTGAGGTGAACCCGTTATGGCAAAGAAAAAATGGTCGTCTACTCCTGCTGTTACCAGCGTGCAAGATAAACCGGCAACACTTAAGGATTTGCTGCGCCCAGAAATACTTGAGGGACTCAAAGCGCAGGCTGACGCCATGAAAGCAGAGGAACAAGCGAAGAAAGATGCAGAGAGAGCGAAGGCGGATGCTGCTCGCAAAGCGGAAGAAAAACGGCTTGAGAATGATTTTGGACATCTGCTTTCTAAAAGCAGTCTAGATTGGCGAAAGCACAAATGAGGGAGCGCACAGTGTGCCTCCTTTTCTTTCTTTTCGTTATGTTAGCGTTGTCATCCTGTGAGAGGGGTAACAGAGAGGCAGCTCAAGGGACTGCTGAAGTAAGTGGTGCACCGACAGTGACAACGACACCAACAACGGTACCAATACCAACAACGACACCAATCGTACATAAAGAGGGACCGACAACATCAGCGTCATCGACGCCAATCCCAGAAGCTCAGGGCACACCGACGATTCCATCGGTGGCTCCAAGCGACCCAAGTTCATCGACTAGTCCGGATTTTCCGTCTTTGGAAAAGACCTTGATCGAGCGTTACGGAAACGCTAAACCAACGAAATGGGGCGAAAATGTCCCTGGCGTTCAGACTCATCTTACGACGAAGGAACAAGTGATTGCGCTGACTTTTGACGCATGTGGAGGGAAGGAGGGCAGTGGGTACGATGAGAAGCTGATCGACTATTTGATTAAGGAGAACATCCCGGCTACCTTATTTATCAATGCGAGATGGATAACGGCCAATAAGGACATATTTGCCAAATTAGCCGCAAACCCACTGTTTGAGATTGAAAATCATGGGACCGAGCATCGGCCCTTGTCCGTAAATGGCAGGTTGGCGTATGGCATCGCTGGAACTAAGAGCGTGAACGATGTTATTCACGAAGTGAAAGACAATGCTGACCAGATCGAGAAGCTGACTGGACGGCGTCCTTTGTTTTTTCGCTCGGGCACAGCCTATTATGATGATATTGCAGCAGGAGTTGTTCATGATTTAGGCTTTCAGCTGGCTGGTTACAATGTACTCGGAGATGCTGGAGCGACCTATAACACAGAGCAGGTATACAAAGCGCTGCTAAAAGCCCGAAGCGGTTCTATCGTACTAGCGCATATGAACCACCCGGAGAAAGATACGGCAGAAGGTATCATGAAAGCAATTCCTGAGCTAAAAAAAGAAGGGTACCGCTTCGTTCTCCTAGCTTCCTATACCTTAAACTAAGCGATAGCTTCAGCAGCTATCGTTTTTTCATTTCAAAAAATTCACAAGCCTCTCGATCATAATATGTCAAATCACTAACACGAGTTTGTACGACGACCATTTTTTCACTGAAACGCAATACAACCGCATTGGAATCCACGATATGATCATCTTTGAAAACACGGACGACAGCCTGTCTTTCAACAGCATCTTGAAAATCTGAATCCGTTACTAAGCGTTGATTTCTAGCCATCCTCGGCATTCCCCTTACTTGGTTAAAATAGTTCTTCTATTGTACCACAAGGTGTCGCTCAACCCGAATTCACACGAACTCCTCCGCCCAGCCTAGCATACAATGTAGCACCAAATGCTGTATGGGCAGAGAGGATGCGTGATCTAGGGTGGTCATTCAATTATTGCCGATTCATTGGGTTTATTTCGTATTTATCGGTTTTATTCTTACTCTTTTAATCAAGCGCAGAGACACAACGATGATTTGTGTGGTTGGTATTTTCGCGCTTGGCTTGCTGGCAACGGAAACGCTCAGCGGCTCTGTTTCTGGTATTTTCAACAGCTTCATTTATGCGACCAAGGAGCTGATGGGAACCATCATGATCATCTCCATTATTGTAGCGATGAGCCGCGTGCTCATTCGAACTGGCATTAATGAAACCATGGTCGCTCCGCTAACCCGTTTTATGCGAACGCCTGCTTTGGCTTTCTGGGGTATCGGTATCATTATGATGGTGACGTCATGGTTTTTCTGGCCGTCTCCCGGTGTTGCGCTCATTGGGGCTGTTCTATTGCCTGTGGCCGTCCGTGTTGGTCTGCCAGCGCTAGGTGCAGCTATGGCGATGAACTTATTCGGACATGGGATTGCGCTTTCGGGGGATTACATTATACAGGGAGCTCCTAAATTAACAGCGGATGCAGCTGGATTGCCGGTGACTGCCGTCATGGAGGCTAGTATTCCGCTGGTTATCGTGATGGGGCTTGTCACGACGATAACCGCTTTTTGGATGATGCGGCGGGATATGAAGAACGGAACGTGGCGGAATGGACTCGTGGCGAGTGGTCCAGGGGATAGCGGCTCACTTATTTCAGCAACTGGGCAAGCCAAGATTAATTTAGCGCCGCGTTTAAAGAAAATGTTAGCGATTATGATTCCTCTGCTCTTCGCCTTAGACGTTATTGCGATGTTCGTGCTCCATCTTCAAGGGGGAGATGCGACGGCGCTCGTCGGGGGCACCGCCGTATTCATTCTGATTGCGGTAACGCTGCTCGCGCATCGGAATCAAGGACTGGAACAAACGACTTCTTACCTCATCGAAGGTTTTGTATTCGGTTTCAAAGTATTCGGCCCCGTGATCCCGATCGCCGCTTTCTTCTATCTAGGCGATTCCGCCTTCACGGAGCTGTTCGGCAAAGTACTTCCGCAAGGCTCGCACGGGATCGTGAACGATCTGGGTGTAGCGCTTGCGGGGCAAGTGCCGCTGAATGGCGCGGTCGGTGCCGTAACGCTCACCGTCGTCGGCGCCATAACGGGCCTTGACGGCTCCGGCTTCTCCGGCATCTCCCTCGCGGGCTCGATTGCACAGCTATTCGCAACCGCCATCGGCTCCGGCGCGGCTGTGCTCACCGCGCTCGGGCAAGTGGCCGCCATCTGGGTCGGCGGCGGCACGTTGATCCCGTGGGCGCTGATCCCAGCAGCGGCCATCTGCGGCGTGAGTCCGTTCGAGCTGGCGCGACGGAATCTGCTGCCTGTGCTCATCGGCCTCGCGGTGACGACGGTCGTGGCGATGTTTTTGGTGTAACTAGAGACAGCATCGTCTAACTAGTTGTAACCAGTGAAATCTGCCACCTTGCACCAGTCATCCATCACACGGCCCCGCCTACACACGGCCCCGTCACCCCGCCACCCTGTGGGCTCCATCATAGGTGTGACGGGTTTTTCTTACGGTAGTCAAATCCGCGAAATAAGAGTCTTTGGGAGCTTCTATTTGCGCAGAAAGTGGGTAATGGAGTGGAATAAGAGCCTTTGGGACCTTTTGTTTGCACAGAATCAACTTCGTTTCCTAATTCAGCGATATCGCAAGACAAGAGCAGGAAGTATCTCCAATTTCCCATTCAATGAACGGAAAACGTACGGGATCGGAGTTGCCTATTGTCCACTTTAAGCAGTAAGCTTACATACAGTGAACTCGAATGGAAGTTGGAACTCAAGACTATAGGAAGTTGGAGATGAGATAGATGGAAGCCAAGTTTTGTATGGCCTGCGGAGCCGCTATGGAGTCGCGCGATGTGGATGGCACGATAAGAAGAGCTTGTACGGTGTGCAGCTTTGTTCATTGGGGTAACTATAGCATCGGTGTTGGCGCACTCGTGATGAAGGATGAGAAGATGCTGCTTGTACGCAGGGCTCAGGAGCCAGGAAAAGGCCGATGGACCAACCCGGGCGGCTATATTGAGCAGCATGAGCTGATTCAAGATACGATTGAGCGCGAAGTGTTGGAGGAGTGCGGAGTCAAAGCGGTTGTCAATCGCCTAGTAGCCGTAAGGGATTTGCCTAGAAGTATACATAATGTATACATTGCTTTTGAAATGGATTACATCAGCGGTGAGCCTCAGCCAGACGGCGTGGAGGTCGACGCAGCGGGATTTTACAGCTTGGCTGAGATGGAAGCGATGAATGTGGCGGATTTTACACGCTGGCTCATTGATGTTGCCCTACATTCCAAAACAACCGGGCTAGTCGAAGATAAAGATCCAATCATCAAAATGAAAGGGTACGGATTGTACCGTGTCCCTAAAATATGACGAAGGCGATCCAATTGAGAGGACATCACTTACTTTGTCTGATAGGATACAGAGGAATGGGTTATTCGAAAGAGTTTTGCGAAAACATGACGACTGTCTACGAGGAATTGCGTCAAAAGCCCGAAACGATGATCCGCATTGTTCTTGGACCCGATGATCTTTGCGCAGCTTTCCCGAAGGATCAAGAAGCGCATTGTGAAAATAGGACCGTCTATCAGCACGATGCAGAAATCGTCACCAAGCTTGGCTTGCAAGTGGAGATGGAGCTGAGCTGGTCGGAGATTTGTAGGCAAGTGGCCGATCGTGTGAAACCTGACGACATTGGCCACCTATGTGCCACATGCCGTTGGGAGCCATACGGTGTTTGTGCGGAAGGGGTACGTTTGATCGGGGAGGGTGGCGACTTGCCGCCCGTCACTACCAAATAAGAGGGCATGCGTGTAGAACGCAGCCCTCTTTTTTCATACAAAAACACTGACATCCGAACCGCTTTCTAGCTTCTCTTCAGGAGATGACAAAACATTTGCAACCATAAGCAAATCATCTACAGGTCGAAGGATGGATCTGAGGAGTCTGCTGTCTCTCATCTCTGGCTGCAGCCACATCTCGGCCTGATCTTGGTCGAGTATCGCAGGCATTCTGCGTTGATAAGGAGAGACAAGTGAGTTCGCTTCTGTCATCAGCATCATACACGTACGAAGCTCCTCTTCACCAGATGGAGCCCGCCAGACATCATACAGTCCCGCGATGCCGAAAGTGCCGCTGCGCATTTTGAACTTAATCCACTCTGTCGCTTTTCCCTCCGTCACGCTAATATAAAATCCACTGCAAGGAATGATACAGCGCTGCTTTCTGACGATACGCTCGAAGACGACATTAGTGAAGATCGAATCGCGGTCCCCGCATACGGCATCTTTTGCCCAGAACGGCATCAGACCCCAACGGAATTCATCAAGGATACGTTCTCCCTTTTTGTTCATCATCACAGCGGAAACCGACTCTGTCGGCCGCACCTCATAACGATTAGAGCTATACGATAGCAGCCGATCAATACGGAATTGTTTAACAAGCTCGTTGACATCAGCAAGAATAGATATGGATTGACACATCGTTTTACCACCTCATTTGGTTTTGGCTATTATTTGCCTAATTAACCAAATACATGTATGAGGCCTATCATTTTATTTACACAACCAGCAGCTTCAGCATCATTTCCTTCATATTATGTTCCTGGAATGGCTTAGAAACGAAATCCAAAAAAAGCTAGAAGCCCTAGGCTCCTAGCTGATGAACAATCTATTCAGAAATATGTGAATGAATGCGGTTTTTCCCATTTCTCTTGGCGGTATACAAGCATTCATCAACAAGCTGGAACCAGGCTTTTTTCATCGTATTGCGATTATAGCTAGCAAGTCCGATACTCATCGTTAACGGTTGACCCGGCATCTCAGGAATTTCGGTATTCCGGATGATTTCCATTAATTTTTCGCAAATATGTAAAACTTCCGCGTGTGATTTGCCTACAAACAGAACGGCGAATTCCTCACCGCCATAGCGAAAAGACATATCGTCAGGGCCGAGCGCGTCTTTCAGAATGGAGCCGATCGTTTTGAGAACCATGTCACCGACCCAATGCCCGTAGGTATCGTTAATCCTTTTGAAATTATCAATATCGATAAGAGCAAGCTCAAGCGGCGTATCATGGGGCATATGTGAAATCAGATGATCGGTATGTTCTTGAAAAGAACGATGATTAAACAGCTCGGTGAGCGCATCCACTTTGGAAAGTCGATCAATCATCACATTTCGAATAAGGAGATCCTGTTCGCGAACGACCGAATCTTTTAACTCTGTAATGAGAAATAGCCCTTTATTCATGATGACAAAGCACACAAGTGCGGTTGAGGTGAGGACTGTAAAGGACACGATCACATCAGAAGTTGTTAGGGCATACCCTTGAAATACCTGACAAACTAGTAATGAAATGAAATATACAATGCCTAAAATATAAGCGAAAATAATAGTTTTCTTTTGGAAATAGATTGAGGCTAAAATAATAGGGATACTAATTAATTCGTAGCTGCTCATCAGCTCGGGAATACAGATAATAAAGATGCTAACCATGGTCATGGTCCATGTAATCATGATAAAATCGCTGTATCGTTTCAGAAAGTGAATAGCCAAATAACCGGCTCCCATTAAGATGAGCTGTAGGCAAGCCGTAATGATTTGAACCTGCATGTACCGGTTAAACCATTGCGGCGGCTGATCATAACAATGATAGAAGAATCCAAGAATAGCAACTACTTCATAGAATAATAGGATCCACCATAAAATATGTATAAGTTTTCGATTCCATCTATGATCATTAGCCGGAAGTTGTTCCATGTAGTGGAGGCCACTTTCCTTTCGGTTTGGCGATAATTGGAAAAACATTTTGTGCCTTATCAGATCATTGTAAAGAATAACCCCCCGTTTAGGCAAGATGTTTACGAAGGGGAATACGACAAATAGCCCCCATCTATCAAGTTAGGAGCTATTTTCTACCGGATCAGGATTCCGCATTAGGCGCTATGATTTGGCAACAATGATCCCGCAATTAAAGACAACGTTTGCTTGTATACCGCATGGGCTGATAGTACATCTCCTAAGTGCCCACCCATGTAAAGATGAATCACGCCATGGAGCGAGGACCAGACGATACGTACAACGGATTCCGTGTCATACTGGCCTGGGATCAGTCCTTGCTCTTGTGCATTGCTGACCACGGTCAATAATTGCCGCATGGCTGTTACGGTGCCATGCATGCTTTCCTCGTCCGGTTTGAAGTCTGCGAAGGCTCCTCCGAACATCAGCTTATAATAGCTGGAGTAACGCTGCCCGAATTGCCAAAAGGCTTCGCCTAGATTCAGCAAATGCTGTGCCGGATCGGCTGCTTGCGGCGTCCCCTCGAATTCGTTAGCGAGCAGCTTGCAACCTTCCAGATACAACTGCTGAGCCAAGCCCTCTTTATTGACAAATAAGCTATAAATGATTTTAGTCGAGCAATCCATTTTCTGCGCTACTTTACGCACCGTAACGGCTTCTGGACCCTCTTCTTGCAAGAGCGTTGCCGCTGCATCAACAACAAGTTTGCGGAGATTTTCAATATTTTGTAAGCGAGCCTCTTGGTAGGTTTTCAGCACTCGAGTGTTCGTATTAACGGAGTTATCCTGGTCGCTCATAATCATCTTCCTTCGGTTATCATGTTTTCGTCAGGAAACAAAGTTTCCTAATTTCTATCAAAATTTTATACAGTTGATGGGTAGTTGTCAATGAGACATGGAATGCTCCAAGATCGTATTGACTTTCTTAAAAAGCGTGGTTACAATGAAATTAATTGGAAACACTGTTACCAGATAAGTGAAAACTCTTAATTTCTTGGGAATTGAGGATTCCTTTAACTATTCGGTAACGATGTTTCGTTATTATAACATAGTAACTAAAAGGAGAGTAGCACTATGAAAATTCAAGGAAAATGGACGCTAGTCACGGGAGCTTCTTCCGGTATTGGAGAGCAATTCGCGAGACAACTAGCCAAACAAGGCAGCCATTTGGCACTTGTGGCCCGATCGAAGGGCAAGCTGGAGAGCTTGGCATCAGAGCTCATAAAGATGTATGGCATCAAAGCCGAGGTAATTGCTATGGATCTTGCGAAAGAGGGAGCGCCCAGCGAGTTATATCGGCAATGTCAACTTTTGAAAGTGGAGATCGAACTGCTGATCAACAATGCAGGCTTTGCTACACATGGTTTGTTCGAACAAGTGTCAGGTGAGCGTCAACATGAAGAAGTGATGCTCAATGTCGCCGCTGTTGTAGATATGACCCACTTGTTCTTGCCGGACATGTTGAGCAAAAGCTCAGGTGCAGTTATCAATGTTGCATCAACCGCTGGATTTCAGCCGCTTCCCTATATGGCGGTATATGGGGCGACGAAAGCTTTCGTCTTGTCGTTTACTCAAGCGCTATGGTGGGAAAATCGAAACCGCGGCGTAAAATTCATCGCACTTTGTCCGGGTTCGACAGATACCAGCTTCTTTAATGTCGTAGGAACGGAAGAAGCATCCGTCGGAAAGAAAGACACGCCGGAAAGAGTCGTGGAGGTTGCACTTCGCGCGTTGAATGTAGGGAAAGCGTATGTCGTTCCGGGTGTGCAGAATTATATCGGGGCGCAGTTATCACGATTCATAACACGCAAGCAAGGTCTTCGGCTTGTTGGAGGCATGCTTCGACCGCGTGAAGGATCCGGCAGTCATAAGAATTTGGGTAATCAATCTGATCTTGCAGGGCAATGACAAGCTGGAACGAGCAAAAGCTCTCGGTGCATGGTAAACGATCAACTATTCGGAAGTTCCCGATTGGGATAAAGCAGAGTTAGAGCTTGATATTACCCGGGACGGCTCCATTTATTTTTCCGATACCTCGAACTATGGACGTGTGACTTTCAGAGAAATCGCCGAAAACAAGCCGCATGGACGCTTGCTGAAGTACGATCCTATGACCAAACAGATGACCGTCCTGTTAGAAAGCCTCTATTTTGCGAACGGGGTTGCCTTGTCTACGGATGAAGATTTCGTGCTTGTGGCGGAATCGTATCACTATCAGTTGACCAGATACTGGCTCAAGGGTCCAAGAAGGGGACATCTGATATTTTTGCGGACAATCTCGCAGGTTTTCCAGATAACATTACGCGTGATGAACAAGGTCATTTCTGGGTCGGGATCTTCACGACTCGCCTTTCTTTTGCAGATCAGATGCATCGCAGCCCGTGGTTGGCAGGCATCATGGCCAAATTGCCGGAGTCTCTGCTTAGCGGCGCAAGCGCACCGGCGAAGCATGGGCTTGCTGCGGAGTTCGGCCCGCAGGGAGAGCTTATCGGAAGCTGGCATGATCCGGAAGGTTCGCTGAATGGCGTAACAACGGCTGCAAGCCATAACGGATATTTATATATAGGTACAGCACCTGGAGGCAGCAAAGGCGTTCATCGCGTGCTTTTAACAAAATAATGTTGGAATCCGGGAGGGGGCTGATTTACAGCGATTATGGTCGCGGATTAGGATCGGTTAAATAATTAGTGATAAAGCATCCATGTCAGTAACCAACTTTTAAGGTGGTACTTACTTGGATGTTTTTTTTTGAAAATAACTCCAATACTTTGGTATCCCTAACCTTTTCAAATCTCTGTATAAGATCCACTAGGGGGATTTTATTCAGATAAATGGACGAGGTAGAAAGACGAGGAGTAGGGTTAGGGGGGGAAAGCCGTCGATTCATTCCCGCAACGGGTAGGCACGACTCCAAAACTCGATTTTAGAGTCGTTCAGCACCCTCATGAAGATAGATGAGCTATATTGGTTACCAATGTTGTAAAGTCTACAACAATTCACACGCCGAAAGGCTATTTTACAGGTTGAAGTTGTAGTTTGTACAACATTTCGAACCAATTTGTCCTGAAAAACCCTGTATCAGGTAGAATTGTTGCACGTAATACAACAACGAAGGGAGAAAGTCGGGATTTTGGCAGAAACTGTTGCACTTTTTACAACATCAATTCAACCGAGTATAAGGATTCATACATCAGGCAATCTCAAGTAGAATATATGACGATGGATTCCTTAGTGTTCTAGCATATTACCATAACCCATATTTTGTCAATTCAATCAAATAGGCTCATGCAACTGCGCATGGGCCTACTTGGATTTTGTTGTTTCCTTCTAAATAACGTCTTTCGTTTCAGTCTGCCAAACGAGAATAGTAAATCGCTAGAATAACCAGTTACAATGCGGCTATAACTAGAACGTTCGTTCTGCATCTTAACAAAAAAAAGTGGCATGAAGCAAGGGGAGTCCCCCCTGTTTAGCCAAAAAAGCTAATGATCAGAATGCCGGTCAAGATGAGAATGGAGCAAATAATTCTTAGTGTGCCTTGCTTCTCTTTGAGCACAACAATGCCCAGAATTGTAGCAAATACAGTGCCAATCTCACGAATGGGTGAGATATGGGCGACAGGGGCATATTTCATAGCGAACAAAAATAACAAATAAGATCCGGGATTGAGGATCGCACCCAGTAAAATGATCTTGGCGTTCAGCTTCCATTCGACGCGAAGTTGTTTAGAAGAGCGTACAATCGGCATTAGTGCTGCCATGAACCCGATGTTTGTAACCTCCAATAAGGAGATAGCAGAGACATGCTGAAGGTTAATGCGATCAACAAAAACGTAACATGTCGTACACAGGCCGACACTAAGGGCCATAAGGAATGGCTTAACAGTTCCGGAGGATGCTTGTTTACGGGTGAAAATGCCGCTAAGCCAAATGAAACCGAAGACCATGCAGAGCAGACCTATCCAACCGTATAGGGATAGGGATTCACGAAGGAACAAGACGCTGCCAATCGGAATGAAGAGCGTGCTAGTGCCTCGCATAATCGGATACACCTGGGACAGGTCGCCCATATTGTAAGTGCGTGCCAACAACAGGGAGTAGACGCTTTGCAAACACGCAGATAAAAGTAAGAATCCGTAGGCTTGTAGAGATAAAGGGGTAAGCCATAGTTCCCTGATTAAATAAGGAAGAAGTCCGATTGTGGCTATCATCATGATAGACCATAGGAAGACGCTTTTATTCTGGCTTCTTTTGGTGAATAAGCTCCAGACCGCGTGCGAAAGACCTGAAGCTGCGACTAGTAAAATTGAAACGATAAACAAATGATCATCTCCAAACGATTAGGTAGGGTTATCCCCCAGGTTGGTGTTCGGGTTGATCACGGATTACCGTACCGTCTGCCAGTCGCAGCCAGGATTCGAAAGAGCGCTCTCCTTCGCGAAGTCGAATGATCCGGGCACCGCGCGGGAAGCCGTCTTTGCCATAGGTATTATAACCTGTTGCTCTTCCGTAGCAGAGACGTACTCCGTGAAGGTCGCCCCAATAATCGTTGACGTGGTCGTGGCCGCAGAAGGTTCCGATGACATCGCCCATTTCAACTATAGCTGTAAACAAGCCCGAATTGACGGGAGGGCAGCAGACATGTTCAAACTTGTTGCCATAGCACGTCTCATTGTCCCAAACTTGTTTGTATTCCGGAAGCGGGATGTGAAAGAAAGCCAAGGCAAGGTATTCCTGCTCCCCGATGCTCGATTGGAACTTGCGGGATTCCTCCCTGTACCAGTCGATCTGATTGCTGCGAATCCAATCATAACCGTGGATATGCGGGAGCGCAGAGCGATCCCCGGAATCAAAGAAGTACAATGCAGCAGCGGTCTGACCATTGGAGCCCAAAATGGATATCGTGTAGTTGCCGACACCTTTAATTTCTTCTGGTCCTCGCTGGGCAACGGTATGGGAATGCTCCAGCACGGTCTGCATGAGCTCATCTCTAGTGATGGCAGTTTCTGTATCGTGGTTGCCGAATACAACGGCCCATGGAATACCGCGAGATTCGGCCGTATGAACGGCATCGCGAAACGCTTGATGCGGATTCTCGCAAACAGGTTCACCGGAAGCCCCTGTATAAATGACGTCGCCAGTAAATACGACAAGGTCAGGACGCTCTGCTTCTAACACTTCTTCCATTAGACGACGTGTTTGCTGATCCTCATCCCCACCATTTTCCCAATGTAAATCGGTGAACTGGACGATGGTAAAAGTTCGACCTTCGCGAAAGGCAAGCGGATACTGCACGATAAATGTCCTCCTGAAAGTTGTGTTTATGTAGTAATCATGTTGTTTCTTTATGATATAATGTTGTTTGTTGGCTATTGTATCGCTGGTTTGCCATACTGTCAATGAAGAAATTTTTGATAAAATGATTGAAAGCAAGCGTGAAACCGTATTCAAGAATATGGCTCGTGGGGGACGGTTTTTTTCACAAAAATGAGTGATTAAGCAAGAAATGCCGATATACGGTACGGAGTTCAGCAATGAAAACTTATTCATTTCGTGAGCAGATCAATCAACTGATCGCTTCGCTGGCTAAGGATAAGCCGATCCGTTGACATCGTAAGCGCCACCTTATAAACTGGATGAAAACAACAGGAAACATCACGATGTGGATATCATCGGTCAATAGCTGATGCTTACGATGCCAGTTTTCCTTAGGGAAAACTCTTAGGAGGCCATTATGTCATTAACATACGAAGATCGCAGGATGACCATTCTAAACCATTTGGAGATGGAAGGGAAAGTGCAGGTGCATCACCTGTCTGAGATGCTTAATGTCTCGACGGAAACGGTACGGCGGGACTTAGATCGGCTCGAAAAGGAAGGCAAGCTTCGCAAAGTGTACGGAGGCGCTGTCAAAATGCGC
This sequence comes from Paenibacillus sp. Soil787, assembly GCF_001429545.1. GTDB lineage: Bacteria > Bacillota > Bacilli > Paenibacillales > NBRC-103111 > Paenibacillus_E. The sequence goes on along the minus strand of NZ_LMSP01000001.1, from coordinate 857,496 downwards.
ATCGAGCTGGTCGAGCCACCTTTTCTTAGGCGGGCGCAGATGATGAAGCCGGAGAAAGCGGGCATCGGCAAGCTGGCTGCCTCTTTGGTCCAAGACGGCGAAACGATTATGTTGGATAATGGTACGACGACGATTGAAATTTTGCCTTACCTGAAGGATCGTACGAATGTAACCTTGATCACCCATTCTGTTCCGATTCTCAATCTGGCCATGGAAATGTTCCGGGGAAGAATTATTTTTGCAGGCGGGGAAGTGAACATGGAGTGTCAGGCCGTAACAGGCTCGCTAACGGATCAGCTTCTGGACCAATTTAAGGTAAACAAAGCGTTTATCTCTGCCACCGGCATTTCACTCGCGGACGGCATCACCGACTTCCATTTGGCGGAAGCCATCATTTCACGGAAAATGATGCAGCGTGCCGAGGAAGCCATTCTGGTAGCGGATCATTCTAAATTCGGTATGTCTACGTTCGCTAAAGTGTCAAAGCTCGAAGATATCTCGATGCTCATTACCGATCCGGGCTGCTCGAAGGAATGGATCGATACGATTGAGGCGCTCGGCATTGAAGTGCTGATCAGCGACTAATAGGAAAATCGCCATCAACCGGCTCTCTTAGCGGCGAAAGGGGCGATTTTTTCTTTGTAAACAAGGGAATTCTCAAATAATGAGGATGGTACAAAAAAAAGCGACGTCTATTCCTAAGAAAACAATACGAATGAATAATCGACGATATACGACATCATGTGACGTGAGATATGCTTCTTTCACAGGGTAAATCTGCTTCACGGCGTTAGCGCCGGACTACGATATAAGGGGAGTGTTTCCATGAAAAGAAGATTTCAATTTAAAATGCTGCCGATCGCTGCAACCATTCTTACATTATCGCTTGCAACCGCTTGCGGAAACGCTGGGTCTACCAAAGATGCTGCTAAGGGCAGCACAGCGCCAACCGCAACGACAGCTTCTAAAGATCCTGTGAAGGTGACATTATGGACACCAATGAATCCGAACGCCAAAGCAGTCGTCAAAAGCTTGAACGAGCTGCCTATGGTGAAAGAGTGGGCCAAGAAAACAAACGTAACTTTTGATTTCCAACATTCTTCTGGAAACACACCACAAGATGATGTTCAGCAATACGGTGTCATGGTTGCTTCTAATAATCTGCCGGATTCGATGCTTTGGAATTGGAACAGTGTGCAGGGCGGAACATCCAAAATGTTCAAAGACGGCACGATTATTAAACTGAATGATTTAATTGAAAAGAATGCGCCGAATTTGAAGAAAATTATGGACGCTAACCCTCAGATCGCCAAACAGATCAAGGCGGATAACGGTGATATTTATGCGATGCCTCACTTGAAGGTAGGTCAATATGGCCAGTACAAGACTTTCAGCGGCATGGTCATTCGTCAGGATTGGCTGGATGAGCTCGGACTGAAATCACCAGAAACGATGGATGAGTGGGAAACGGTGCTCAAAGCGTTCAAAGAGAAGAAAGGCGCAATTCCTTTCACACTGAACAAATCCTATCCGATGTCATTTGCTGACTTCGCAGGCGCATACGGTGTTGCGGGAATGTCGACTATTGCCAATGCAAGCAGCTTCTTTATCGATAATGGCAAAGTAAAATTCGGACCTGCACAGCCAGAGTTCAAACAATATTTGACAACGATGCAAAAATGGTACAAGGAAGGTCTGATCGATCCGGACTTCGCTTCCAATGATTCCAAAACGATGGATGCCAAAGTAACTTCCGGCAAAGCGGGAGCGTTCTACGGCTTCATCGGCGGAAGCATCGGTACGTATACACCGGCACTGCAGAAGACAGACCCGAAAGCGAAGCTTTCTGCTGTCCAATATCCCGTGTTGAAAAAGGGCGACGAGCCTAAATTCGTGCAAGCGTCATGGGAATACGACAATGTTGGAACGGTTATTACGAGTGCGAACAAACATGCGGCAGAAACGGTAAAAGCCTTGGACTATCTGTATAGTGAAGAAGGCGCAATGCTCAAAAACTTCGGTATCGAAGGTCAAACGTACACGAAAGTAGACGGTCAACCGAAGTACACGGACCTGATTTTGAAAAATCCGGACAATCTTCCAATCGGTCAAGCGATGGCTAAATATTTTATCGCCAACTACGGCTTTTCCGGTTTGGATGATGACCGTTACAACGATCAGTATTACCAGTTGCCGTCTCAAAAAGATGCGGTAAAACTATACGCTAAATATGCGAATAATGCCTACAAAGTGATGTTACCTCCTGTGGTTCTGTCTACAGATGAGGCGAAGGAGTCTGCGAAGATTTTAAACGATGTGAGCACGCTGCTGACGGAGCAAATCACCAAAGTTGTAATGGGTGCTGCAAAAGTTGAAGATTACGACAAAACAGTAGAGCAAGTGAAGAAGATGAATATGGACCGTGCTGTGGAGATCTACCAAGCGGCAACAGATCGTTACAACAAACGCTAAAAAGTTCGCGGGGAGCTGGACTCCCCTTTTTCATCACACGTTTAAGGAAGTGAAAACATGGCCCATTCCATTCGGGTTTTACTAGATGACATAAGAAAAAATCGCGCGATCTACCTGATGGTACTGCCGGTTGTGCTGTACTTCTTCATTTTTAAATATTTCCCGATGTATGGCGCCGTTATCGCCTTCAAGGATTTTAGTCCTGCGAAAGGCATTTGGGGCAGCGATTGGGTAGGCTTTCAGCATTTCAAAGATTTCTTTCAAAGCTATTATTTTGTCCGCGTGCTGCGCAATACGTTTCTGATCAGCTTTTATAACTTGATATTCGGCTTCCCAGCACCGATTATTCTTGCGATCCTTTTGAATGAACTTCGCCAGAAGCTTTTTAAATCAATTGTGCAGACGGTGTCCTACTTGCCGCATTTCATCTCGATTGTGGTCATTTCAGGGTTAATTATTGACTTCACAAACCGTGGCGGTATTGTGAATTCCATCATTATGTTCTTTGGCGGGCAAGATTCTGCTCTAATGAATAATGCAGAGAATTTCCGTACCATTTTCGTCAGCACATCTGTTTGGCAAGAACTTGGTTGGTCATCCATCATTTATTTGGCCGCGCTTAGCGGGATCAACCCAGAGTTGTACGAAGCTGTTCGCGTGGATGGGGCAGGAAGGTTCCGCCAAATCTGGAGTGTAACGCTTCCGGGACTCATTCCAACGATTATGATTCTGCTCATTCTCCGCATTGGCGGATTGATGGAGGTCGGCTTCGAGAAGGTCGTTCTGCTTTATAATCCAAATACGTATGAAACGGCGGATGTGATTTCGTCCTTTGTTTATCGTGAAGGGCTGGCACAAGGGAATGATTATAGCTATACAACGGCCGTGGGGCTGTTTCAATCCATGATCAACTTTATTTTACTTATTAGCGCTAACAGCATATCCCGCCGATTCTCCGGCAGCCGGTTGTGGTAGCTTACGCTTACGATGTCAGCTTTTCTTATGAAAAGCTCTCAGGGGGAACTAACAATGAAATTAAGCGCAACTGAGCGTCTATTCGATATCGGTAATGCGATTCTGATGATTTTGCTTATCGTCTGTACGTTATATCCGTTCTACTATGTACTCATGGCTTCTATCAGCGATTCCAATTTGCTAATTCAGCATTCCGGGTTGTTGTTGAAACCGCTGGGGTTTAACCTCGGCGCTTTTCAGAAAGTGATTGCGAATCCCAACATTTTGACCGGATATGGGAATACATTGCTCATCTTGATAGTGGGTACGGCGGTTAATCTGTTTTTTACTACGCTTGGGGCCTACGCGCTGTCCAGAAAGTTCGTGATGCGGAAGTTCTTGATGATCTGCATCGTGTTCACGATGTATTTCAGCGGCGGATTGATTCCGACCTACTTGTTAATTAACAACTATCTGCACATGGGAAATAGCTACCTTGCACTCATCTTGCCCGTGGCGATCAGCACGTGGAACTTGATTATTATGCGAACTTCGTTCGAAGCGATCCCTGAGGGTTTGATGGAATCCGCTAAGATTGACGGCGCAGGTGAATGGCGCATTTTGTTCCAGATAGTGGTGCCGCTGTCCATGCCTGTTATTGCCGTAATGGTGCTATACTATGGGGTAGCCCATTGGAATTCTTGGTTTAATGCGATGCTGTTCCTTCACGATCGGGAGAAATTCCCGCTGCAGTTGATTCTTCGAGAAATTCTGGTGCAAAACAGCACGGATTCGATGACCACAGGAACGGGGAATGCGAACGACACGCAAGCGATTGGGGAAAGTATTAAATATGCAACGATCATGGTTGCTACCTTGCCGATTCTGATTGCCTATCCTTTTTTACAGAAATATTTTGTGAAAGGCGTCATGGTTGGCGCGCTCAAAGAATAAAGACCAGGCCTGTTCTCTTTTGGATTTTCAAAAGGGGGCGGGATATTTGGTTTTTTCCACATTCTGTGAGGGAATCACTAAAAATGATGATGATACAAAAATCGTAGATGTACTTGAGCGGATGAAGATGGGATAATACTGCATACAGCATGAGTAAGGGAGGACATCTTTGTGAAGCGGAGCGTATTTTTATTTTGGCTTTACTCGAACTTAACCATTCTATGTATTCCCATCGTCATCACGATGTTGGTTCTTTTTCAGTCGCAGCATTTATTGAACTCCGAGGTCATTAGATCCAACAAAGCGCTGCTTAACCAGGTTAAGCAATCGCTGGACAATCAGTTCAAAGATATTAAGCGGATGGGTCTCCAGCTTTCCCTGGATCCAAAAGTCATTAAGTATGTTAATCAAGCTGATTTCAACAGTTCGCAAGTCAAGATCGATACACTGGATCTGATCACTTCGCTTCGTTCTTATGCCGCTTCGAATGGGGATATTAACGATTTATATGTTTATATGAAAAAAGGGCATTTCGGGGTTACGACATCGACAATGAATCAAGATGAGCTCCTTTTCCAATTGCTCCACGCAGGAAATAAAGGCATCACCATGAAGCAGTGGAGCGACAGTATGGAGAAAATCTACTATGGAAATTTCCTTCAATTCGCTGACGATGACATGGTGTACATGCAGTCACTGCCGATTCAGAATGCGAGTGAAGCGCCGGCAACGCTTGTTGTTATGCTGAATGCAGAACGCTTGAAAGCAGCTATCTCGAATATTCAGATTGCTCAAGCAGGCAGTGTGCTGATACTCGATTCCACCAATAAGCTGCTGATGACAGCAGGCGATTCGGATCATGTATCCGATATTGATTTCGAGCAGATCAACTCAGCGGAAGGCTCATTTAGTCAAAAATGGGGCCAGGAAGAGGTAACGGTTTCTTACGTTTCTTCGGTTGAAAACGATTGGAAGTATGTGTCCATTGTTCCTACGAAAATTTATTCAGCGAAAGTAAGTCAATTGCGCAGTTGGATTTATGCGGGCTTATTTATGTGTGTTTTCGTCGGTGGTCCGATGTCCATCTGGCTGACGCGAAGACATTATATGCCGATCCGCCGCATGGTGGACTTGGTTTCTCCGAAGGTGAAGTCCAATCTCGAAGGGATTGGGAATGAATTCTCACTGCTCCAGTCCTTCATGTCGGAAAATGAAGCTTTGCAGGTTACGGCAAACCGCACCATCCAGAAGCAGCAAGACGTGCTGCGCAGCCATTTTCTGGCGCGGCTGCTCAAAGGCAGAGTCGAGAGCGGTTCTGCACTCGCGCAATCGATGGAATCGTTTGACCTGCGGTTCGAGACGAACCGTTTTGCGGTCTTGCTGTTTCATATTGGCGACTATGATGCCTTATTTAATGATAATAGGTCGCGCGATGCGGAGTCCAAATTACAGTATGTTTATTATATCGTGACGAACATTACGGAGGAGCTGATCGGCCGAAAACATACCGTGTTCACGACCGAAGTGGACGGTATGATTGCTTTTCTGGTAAATATTCAGAACGACGACGAAGCTCGGACGAAGCAGGAATTGATTGAGATTGCGCAAGAGGCGCAGTCCATTATTCAGGGGAATTTTTATATTCAACTGACGATAGGAATCAGTGATATCCATCCGCTTTTGACCGGAATCCCCCTTGGATTCGACGAAGCGCTGGAGGCGCTTGAATATAAATTTGTCATTGGCCCGAGCCAGATCATCCCTTTTGATCGGATCAAACGACCGAAGAATGAGCTGTATTACCCGCTGGATATGGAACGGCAGCTGATCAATCATATTCGAACCGGGCAGTACGAGGAGGCCATGGAGGCCGTCAGTGAACTGATCGTAACGAATGTGTCCGACGGCACGTTGTCGCTGCAGCTCGGCAAGCTTCTCATGTTTGAGCTGATCGGCACAATCTTGAAGGCTATCGAGCATCTGGATCAGGGACCTAATGAACTGGCGGTAGAGAAGCATGCGCTCATTAAACAATTGACCCAGTGCGAGTCCTTCGTGGAAATTGAAGATGAGATTTATAAGTTTTTGAAAACCGTCTGTGACTACGTCGATTCTAAGAAGAAGAGTCATAATACGAATCTGAAGGATCAAGTGCTGAGTTATATTGATGAGCATTTGGCGGATATGGATTTGAGCCTGACCTCGCTGTCTCTGAAGTTTGAAGTCAATGCGCCTTATTTGTCACGCTTCATCAAAGAGCAATCCGGTGAAACGTTTATTGATTACGTCAATAAACAACGTGTCCAGCTGGCTAAGCAGTTAATGACGGAAACCGATGATACGATTACGGAGATTACGCAAAAAGTCGGTTTCTCGAACAGTAATACCTTCATCAGGGTGTTTAAACGCTATGAAGGTATTACGCCGGGGCAATTTAGAAAAGGAGAATGAGGCAAGGTTGAAAAAGCCCCTCTTATACAGATGAAGAGGAACGTAGAAGCGTTATTTCGTGATATACACGTTGGAAATGGGATAGCGGAACGTCGTAGTTCCGCTAAAGTACGAGCGGCTGCTGTTTGATATGATGCTTCGGCTTGAATTCACTTGGCGATTGGCCGGTCCAGCGCCGGAACTGCCGCGAGAAGTGGCTAGCTGAATGGAAGCCGAGTTTCTCTGCAATGTCGGTCATCGGCAAATTGGTTGTGACGAGCAGCTCTTTGGCTAGATTCAGCTTTTGTCGGCTGACATACTGGCGCGGCGATAGTCCGTACACTTTGGAGAAGAGCTTGCTGCACTGACTGCGGCTCAGATTGAGCTCTTTCGCAACCCCCGCGACGGACGCCTCTTCGCAGAGACCGAGCGATAGCTTTTCTTCAATCGCATGGGCGACATCCGCTATGAACAAGGAGGCGTGTTTGTCCACCGTAGGCGCATGGTTTTGTTTGTACGATGAATCATGTTCGCGCAGTAAATGAAGTACATCATGGATGATAAGCAGGGTGTAGGACTGCAGCAGCAGTTTATCCTCGAAGCGCAGAAAATGCTGTTCTTGCTCCGCGTCCTCTGTCCGATTGCGATTCATGATAGCTTCTAGTTCGCTTATGTAGAACTGAAGCTTGCTTTGCTCCGCATCTTGATGATGGATGTGCCGATAAGGAGTAGTCGAGAGCAGGCTGCGTATTTCGGTATCATCGAGATCGAAATGCACATTAAAGTAACCGTAATTGGTGGCAGCGCTATTTAAGGATTGATGCCTGACGCCGGATTTGATTAGCAGCCAGTCTCCTTGCCGCATCGTAATCGATTCACGGTTCATTTCTTGCACAACTTCACCCTCCGAGCAATAAAGCAGCTCAAACAAATGATGATGATGCCGAGGATAGTGCCATCCTGGAGGCTGCAAGCCAAAATGGCATCCTACAACTTGTAAGGTATTGGTCATATTCGGAAAACGGTACAAATCATCCATGAAGGGCTCCTTCCGTTCGTCATCGCTGTACGATCCATCATAACATTTTAATTGGCACATTTGGTATAGAAGATGATCCATTTGGAGATTGAGAGAGAAGTGCTTTTTCAGCGATGATGAAGGTGAAATAAACCAAATCGCAATCATAATCCGGAGGGATCATTATGGCTAATTTACAAGTGGGAAATAAGCAATTTCTATTAGATGGGGAACCATTTCAAATGTTGTCTGGAGCTATTCATTATTTTCGCGTCGTGCCTGAGTATTGGGAAGATCGTTTATTGAAGCTCAAAGCCTGCGGGTTTAATACCGTGGAGACCTATATTCCTTGGAATTTGCATGAACCCCAGGAAAATGCGTTTAAGTTCGACGGAATAGCGAACATCGTGAGATTTGTGGAGCAGGCTGGCGAGGCGGGTCTGCATGTGATCGTGCGACCTAGCCCTTACATTTGTGCAGAGTGGGATTTTGGCGGATTACCAGCATGGCTCTTGAAATATTCGGATATTCGGCTTCGCTGCATGGATCGGGCTTATCTGGAGAAAGTCGATCGTTACTATGACGCGCTGATCCCTAGATTGGTTCCGCTGCTTAGCACAAATGGTGGACCTATCATCGCGATGCAGATTGAAAATGAATATGGCAGCTACGGCAATGATATAGCGTATTTAACGTATTTGCGGGATGGACTTATCAAGCGCGGTGTAGATGTTATGCTGTTCACGTCTGATGGTCCGGGTGACGGCATGCTGCAGGGCGGGACGATTCCTGACACGCTTGCCACGGTGAACTTCGGTTCTAAGCCGGAGGAAGCTTTTGATAAGTTTCGCGAGTATCGTGTTGATGAGCCGCTCGTTTGCATGGAGTACTGGAACGGTTGGTTTGATCACTGGTTGAAGCCTCACCACACGCGTGAAGCGGGCGATGTTGCAGACGTATTCGACCGTATGCTTCGCGCTGGCGCCTCAGTGAATTTCTACATGTTCCACGGCGGGACGAACTTTGGCTTCTACAACGGAGCGAACCATGACGGTAAATATGGAGCGACAATCACCAGCTACGACTATGATTCGCCTTTGTCTGAATGCGGTGATGTGACGGAGAAATATATAGCTGTCCGTGGCGTCATCGCAGGTTATCTAGGCAAAGATGTTAAGGATTTCCCAGAATTACCTGCACCTATTAAGAAGAAAAACTATGGTCGTATTACGTTGACCGAACAAGCAGATCTGCTTGACCATTTGTCATATCTCACTGAGACCGTGAAGAGTACTTGTCCAGAGCCGATGGAGAAGCTTGGTCAAAGCTACGGTTTCATTGTGTATTCCACGCACGTGTCCGGGCCGCGTTCCGGTGAGAACCTGCACCTGCAAGAGGTACACGACCGTGCGCAAGTCTTCTTGGACGGTGTCTACCAAGGCACGGTGGAAAGATGGGACTCGCGTCCACTCCCGATAGACATTCCTGCTCAAGGCGCGAAGTTGGACATTGTAGTCGAGAACATGGGACGCGTCAACTATGGTCCGAAGTTAAAAGACTACAAAGGCATTACAGAGGGTGTGCGGATGAACAATCAGTTCTTGTTTGATTGGACGATATATCCACTCCCACTGGAAGATTTGACGGCGATTCCATTTGGAGGCTTCGCTGAGGTGAGTGAAAGGAATGATCGACCTGCCTTTTATCGTGGGGAATTTACCGTAGAAGAAGCGGGGGACACGTTCATTCGTTTGGACAGCTGGTCGAAAGGCGTTGTCTGGATTAACGGGTTTAACTTGGGCCGTTATTGGGAGAAAGGGCCGCAGCAAACGTTGTATCTGCCGGCGCCATTACTGCGAATTGGACGCAATGAAATTATCGTATTTGAATTACATCATACGGAGAAGCCGGTCATCGAACTGACGGATACGCCAGATTTGGGATAACTTGTACTCGGAGGGATTGACAATGGCATCGACAATAGCAGTCAAAAGAGTCATCATTCTTGGCATAGATGGAGCGGGGGCGTTTGTCAGCGAAGCTGATGCGCCGTATATCGATGCGCTCCTCCTGGGTGGAGCCAAAACGGATCATGCCCAGACCGTCTTTCCCTCTATTAGCGGGGAGTGCTGGGGTTCTCTGCTGCATGGTGTAACGCCGGAGAGACATGAGTCCCATTTGAATATTAAAATGGAACGGAACTACCCGGCAGTCTCGGCAAGGCCCTCCTTATTTCAAATCATTAGTGAGGCCAAACCTAACAGCAAGTTGGCTTCCTTTGTCTCATGGGAGCCGATCCAGACCGGAATCATTGAAGAGAACGATGCGGTTTATAAATACGCTGCACCGGATGAAGAATTGGTTCCTGCCATTGCCGCGTATATCCGTAACAATCCGGATTTTGAGCTGCTATTCGTTCAGTTGGATGAAGTGGATGCTGCCGGCCATAGGCATGGGTATGGCGCCGAGGAGTACTTAATGGCTATCTCGCGTGCAGATGATCAAATCGGTGAGATCAGTAAAGCCATTCTAGATGCAGGAATGCTGGAAGATAGTCTGATTATTGTAACGACGGATCATGGCGGCGGGGGCTTGGATGCCTTCAATCATGGCAGCGATCATCCTAAAGACATGACGATTTTCTGGGGCTGTCGCGGTCCTGGCGTTCTCTCAGAGGCTGATTTGGCTGGCCTGACTATTATGGATACGGCCGCCGTCGTGCTGTCAGCGCTAGGCTTACCATTCCCGGATGATTGGGATGCCAAGCTTCCGAGCGGGTTGCTGGTGAAACCGGAGAAGCGCTGAAGGGTGAAGTATGGCGACTGGAGCTAGCCAGACGCCGAATGTAATAAGAGCGAATCGTCGTCTCAAATTTATCGTAAAGGAACCTCCAAATCCACAAGTCGAACCCGAACCCGAACCCGAACCCGAACCCGAACCCGAACCCGAACCCGAACCCGAACCCGAACCCGAACCCCGGTCTCCCAACCAGCGCGGACTCTAAGCCCTGCCTATTTTACAATCAACAACCCCTTTCATCGAATAATGTGCTCATGAGAGGAGGGAACGCGTTGGAGCAAATAACGATTGCTGCTGTCGGAGATTTGTTGATGAAAAGTGAAATCATTGACTCTGCTAAACAAGGAGACGGATACTCGTTTGATTCTATTTTTGAACCCATTAAACCTTATCTAAAGAACCACGATCTAACGATTGGTAATCTGGAGACGACCTTCTCTGGGAACAGGCAATTAGGAAGGATGGGAGTCCGTCCCAAATGCAATTGTCCAATAGAACGAAGGAATCCGAGAACCGGATACCCCGTATTCAATTGCCCGGATGCACTGGCAGCAACGCTGAAAAAAGCAGGGTTTCATGTACTGACAACTTCCAATAACCACTGTATGGATGGTGGCGCAGCTGGCTTGAAGCGAACATTGAAGGTCCTTGAACAACACGGGCTCAAGCATACAGGTACCTCTCGTACCCTTGATGAAGCTAATCAGCATCTGATAATGCGTGTAAGGGAGGTAAATATTGGCATTTTAGCCTATACCAAAGGGACGAATGCCATACCTGTTCCTCATCGATGGATGGTGGATCCCTTGGATCGAAAAAAGATGACTGCAGATATCCGCCAATTGAAAAAGAAAACTGATTTCATCATAGTCTGCTTACATTTCGGGAAAGAGTATCAGACGTATCCGGGCAGAGATCAGAAGCAATTGATGCAGTTCCTCTTTAAACAGGGCGCTAACGTAGTCTTGGGTTCACATCCACATGTGCTGCACCCGGTAACTCAGACCGTAGTGAAAGACATCGATGGTAAGGCGCGCAACCGAGTCGCTGCATCCTCCTTAGGTAACTTCGTATCGTCGAAGCTGACGAAAAGTGAGAATACGATTCGGGGAATGATTTTGTCATTGACTCTAACTAAAAATGAAAGTGGCGTCGTAGATGTCCTGAAAATTGACGAAATTCCAACGATAGTGGAGAAGAGGAAAGCGGATAAGACTACGTTTACAGTTGTTCCGGTTAGATAAACATCAGAAATGAAAAGTGCCTTTGTCCGTTCAAATCGCACGGGAAGGGCACTTTTGTTGCATTTGATAAAAAGCAACTTGAAAAAACACCGATTTAGCTTGGCTGCGTTTCAAGATATTCTCGAACAACCTAAGATCTCGCGTCGTATCTTGGAAAGCCGATTTCAGAAAGCATTGGCTACTCCTAGAAACTAATCTTCCCTTAACCGTCATCGCCGAACGCATCGGTTTCAAACATACAGAATATATGAGTGTAGTCTTCAAAAGAGCAACTGGGATCAGGCCAGGGCAGTTTCGGCAGCAGAATAAACATTGAATGCAAGATTTGTAGAGTTTTTTGTATGCACCGAACGGTGTGTTTATTCTTGTCCAAATAAAAGGATATTTGCAATTAGAACATGATCTTTAATTCCTAGTGGACAATATTGAGCCTTAAACCATATTTTGTGGTAAAATGATCAAGTCAAAAAAATAGTTCATATGAGTTTGTGTAACTTCCTGCCGTCATTACGCTATTTTAGGAAAAGATCCGTATTTATCATAGACCGAACAAGGTAGAAAAGGTGGAAACGAGTTTATATGCGAAAAATTACTTTACTAATACTTATTGTTACCTTTTTGATTTCTGATGTGGCCACAGTAAAAGGAAACGAATCCGATAACCTTCATAAGGTGTTAATTATCTACAGCCTGAAAGATGAAGCCGATATGAAACAGGTGAAAATATTAGACATATTGGTAGGACATTTTACAAAAGATAGTACCATTATTTCTGACCAAGAGATTGATTCTGTAGATAAGAATAATTATACTCATATTTTATATATTGGTTTACAGAAGAAAACGCTAGAACCTAGACTAATTGATTATATTGAACTGTTCAATGGTCCTGTCTTTCTAATTAATAACAATATTGAACAATTTACGAAACGGTTTTCTTTCGTACATACCAAAGGAGCTACAATTGTCAATTCTGTTAAATCAATTAAAAATGGTCTGGAACAAAGTCTACCAGAAGGCCGATTAGCAACAATTTTAGAAACAAGTGATGTTTTAACCCGTGTATTGGTTGAAGGTAAAACAAAAACGGGGAGTGTTCCTATATTAATTAATAAAGATCAGTCCTATTATTTAGCTATTGAATCTTTGTTTAATCCAATAGGTAATATTGTGGGAGAAACTCTCTTTGCTTTCTTTAATGAAGGAAATAGTAAGGGGAAAACTCTGTATCTCCGTCTTGAGGATGTCCATCCTAAAACAGAGGTTCGAAAATTAAAGCAAATTGCCGAATATCTAAAGAATATGAACATTCCTTATATGGTTGCGGTTATTCCCGTATATACAAATCCCAAAACGCATAAGGAGATGCATCTTAAAGATGCACCTGAGCTTGTAAGCGTGCTAAGGTATATGCAGGATAACGGCGGCAGTATTATTATGCACGGCTATAGACACCAATATCGCGATTCTGAAACTGGAGAAGGATTCGAATATTGGGATGTTGAGCAGGATAGACCCATTATGCAAGATAGAAACGAAAAAACACTAACCAAAAACGATTTCAATTCAGAGCAAGCCTACAAAGAATATGTAGAAAAAAGTGAGAAATTCGAAAGTGACTATATTGAAAATACTCTTAATAAGGGCGTACAAGAGTTAGTAACTCATAAACTTTACCCACTTGCATTTGAAGCACCTCATTACGCAATGTCACAAAATGGTTATAAAATTACTGCACAACATTTCACTACCTATGTAGGGCAACTCCAAATATCTAATCTAACATGGAAGAGTGATTATGCACCCCTATTTGAAACTAAGCCCAACTATTTACATGGAATGAACCTGCTGCCTGAAACTATTGGGTTTATTGCTCAAAATGATGAAAATGCTTTAAATAATATGGTGTCTCTTGCATCTAAATATAATAATTATTCTGATGTTTATATTTCCGCATTCTATCACCCTTATTTAGGGTTGGAAAAGCTTAAAAATGTAATAGAGAAATTACAAACGATACCAGATGCAAATTGGCTTGACCTAAAAAAACGCAATAATAAGGTAGAGGTATCAGGAGTTACCATTGTTTCTGATTCAGGAGATATTAAGGTTGATAAAGCGCCTTTCGCAAGTGATTATGAGAGGAATTACACGATTAAAAAACGTGTGATTTGGTATGGAATTCCCCTAACCATTCTTGTTTTGGTGCTTCTCATCATATGGCGGAATAAAAAACAAAGAAATAAGTGAAGGTGCGCAAATGATTTCTTTATTCAGATATTATAAAATAATTTGTGTTTTGTTATTGATGGTTATAAGCGGAATTACTATCACCTATTTCCTGAAGGATTATAAAATGAAAATATCAACTTCAGCTACAGAGAAGTTCATTCAGCAATACATGATCAATCCAAATGGAACATTTGCCACCTATCTAATGGATGACGTTTCGGTAAATGCTGATACAGTTGCAGGGAGAGAGGCACTTTCTGAATCAATGGGCCTCTGGATGCAATATGCTGTATTAAAGCAGGATCAAAGCATGTTTGAAAGTAGTTATCGATTATTGAAGAGTCACTTTATATCTCCACAAAATTATATTATTTGGAAACTATCACCTAATGGACAAGTTTCAGTTACAACAAATGCCTTGGGTGACGATTTTAGAATAATAGATTCCCTTTTAAATGCCTCTATTTTATGGAATGATGACGAGTATCAGGAACTAGCAAAGGAAATATCAGATACTTTGGTCACTTCCGTTCAAATGAATGGGTATTTTGTAGATTTTCATGATTTTTTGAGAGATGAGTCTCCTAGCACGCTTAGCTTGCCGTATGTTGATATATCAGCTTTGAAAAAAATGAATCAGAAAGGAATAATTGATAATTCAACTTATGTAAAGTATTCAGATTTGCTTTTGAAAATGCCAGATGATGGCGTGTTTTTCCCAAAAGTATTTGATGTAAATACGAAACAATATGTATTTGACGAATCTGTCAATATAATTGACCAATTAATCGTTGGGATACATTGTGCCGAACTTGGGCGTAAATCAGAGGGGCTTATTTCTTTTCTAAAGACAGAATTTGAACATCAAGGTAAACTTATGGGACGTTTTACGAGAGCTAACAGGAAGGCTGATGTAACTTATGAATCCCCATCCATTTATGGATTGGCAATCCTTCTTGCAATAAAGTCGGATGACCATGACTGGGCTAAGAAGCTATATAAGCGTATGATATCTTTACGGGATCAAGACAAATCTTACATCGGAGGCTATGTGTTCGATAAAAATACACATATTTTTGATAATTTATTCCCTCTTTTAGCGGAAACTGCAATAAAATGAGTCTAAGGTACTAGGAAGTTTTTGTCGAAAAGAAGTATGCTAGGTAATAAGAAAGAAAAGAATTAAAATATCAGTTCAACTCTTTTTTTAAAAGGCAAAGCTATCGAAAGATAGTGACGCAAAGCCACGGGTCTAAAGCGACTGCTATGACCGCCGGGCTACCGGTTTTTCTTAAATCGTGAGGAGTGAGTCATATGCTAAATGCTTTTTCGTGTATTCGCAAATTAAATATTATGTTAATTGGTTTTTTAATCTTCAGTATTATTCCTACTGATTTTGCAGCAGCCTCATCAGTATCCCCTACGGAATCCTTCATTATCAACAATCTGTACAATCCTAATCAAACTATTGCTACTCGCCTAACTAACGCAACGAGTTCATCAGACCCTGATACAGCAGGCGGAAGAGAAGCTTTATCCGAATCCTTAGGGCTTTGGATGAAGTATGCATTAAGTAAAAATGATAAAAATTTATTTGATACCAGTTATCAATTATTAAATTCTTATTTTACGACAAGCCAAGGATCAGTGTATTGGAAATTGTCATCTGACGGAACAAGTCATGTAACTACAAATGCAATGATTGATGATCATATTATTATTGAATCTTTATACACTGCTTTTGAGCAATGGAAGTCCCCGGAGTATAAAACAACTGCGGACAAGTTGAGCAATACAAGCAAAACCCATAATATGTTAAATGGTTATTTTGTTGATTATTACGATTTTAATTCTTTGTACACCGTGGATAATATTACCCTATCTTATATAGTTCCATCTGCCTTGAATCAAATGCTTAAGTATCAACAACTGGATAAAGCAACTGTAACGAAAAATATTAATTTGCTAAAATCGCTCCCAACTGACAATTCATTCTTCCCAAAGAGCTATGTAGCAAAGACTAAAAAGTATATCTATGACAATCAGATTAACATGATTGATCAAGTGTATATTGCTCTTCACCGAGCTGAGAACGGCGTGTCTTCCCCCGCACTTTATACATTATTGAAAACTGATTTCTACAAGCATAACCAACTGGTTTCAGGCTATGACCGTTTATCCAAATCACCGAATTTGAATGCGGAATGTCCTGGTCTCTATGGTTTAACTATCTTATATGCTTTGGAGGCGGGGGATCAGCATTTTGCAGTTGATTTATATAATAGAATGATCATGTTACGAGTTTCAGACCAAACAAGTCCATATTATGGTGGTTATGTTTTTGATAACGATTCCTATTCCTTTAATAATTTATATGCTCTAGTAGGCGAACAAACATTAATCAATTTGGGATTAGTTTACTAAAAAAAGAAACTAACTAATGAATATAAAGAAACAGCCTACTCGGCATTATGCTGAGCAGGCTGTTTCTTTGTTCGTAGATAAGAAAGTATAAGTTTTATACTTTTGCTTCGCATCTATCTTGACAAACGCGCTCGTCTCTGAAGGACGACGGAGTCGTTTATCCTTGCTTCATCCTCTTTTACTATTTATGCTTGACGATAATCGTCTTTGTGTCATTGTTCCATTCTACGGATTGGTGAAATCCTTCGCCTACGAAGCGAATGGGTATCATAGTTCGATTGTTTATGATTTGGGGAGCAACTTCTAATTGAATATCTGCCCCGTTAGCTCTAGCGAGTTTGTTCTGAATTTGAGTCCAGATCGTATATCCATTAAGAGCTGCTTCAACAGACTTAAATTCATCATTCCATTTAAAAGAAGCTTTTAATGCAAGAAGTAAATCTGTTAATGGAAAGAGAGCAACACCATCTTCAATGACAGGAGGTTCTGTAAATTCGACAATCTTTCCTTCAATAGAAACATTAACTTTAGTGCTAATACCTTTAAATTCTACAGTATTATTGCCCACGGGGAGCTCTATGACGAAGTGTCCTTTACGATAATAAATGGTTGGTTCTATTCGTTTGCCATTTAGAAGTACAGCTTCCGGCATCTTATTTAATTCAACTGCTTTTAGATGCTTCTCATTGTATGTAAGTGTGAGCCCATTAGAAGTTCGAGTACTATTAAGGAGTTCGCCATTGAAATTAGTGATCCACAACTGGTCGTCTTCATCCCTAGGTGTTAATTTCAATGTATAATTACCTTTAGGCAGCATGATGCCATTCGTTCCGCCAGCAGGCCACTGAGAGCCGTTGATCGAAGCTTCATACATAGGACCTTTGGGACCTGTGTCAAAAATAAAAGAAGTGGGAGCATTGATTCTGGTTTCCGTTGGTGAAATGGAAGTAGAAGAAACTACTGAACCAAGTGCGTAAGAAGCATATTTATAATTATCTAAATTTGAAGCTTTAGGTTCATAAATAGCAATTTGTTTGAAGTTTTTTGCGCCCTCAGCGATTAAGGAAGTAAATTCAAGTCCAGTTTGTCTCATTGTCGGACGGTTTCCCTGATCTGCCCGGTCGATAATGTTGATATCGAGAGATAAAGTATTTGAAGATAAAAGCTCTTCATTATGTACACGGGCCATCATATTATAACGATCAGGTCCCTTGTTCCAAAGTGTGAAAGGATCTTCTACTACAAAATCAAAATCATATTTAGATTGGAGCGCGAGCAACTCCTTCATATCAACGCCTATTTCTTTGCCTAGCTCCTTTTCGATCGACGTATCCACATTGGTAATAATTACATCTAGCGGCCGTGACCAAGCATGAGCAGAGATATAATTTAGTAATTCATTATGATGTTTTGTGATAAGCTTAATACGTTCTTGCACATAGGATTGAAGTAATTTCGCATCCTTTTGGAAGTAGTTCTGGCTTTCTAGAGTAAATATCTCTTGGGGATCGACCCCGTACTGTTTCTTGAAAGTCTGACGAAAATTATCACTCATTGGTGTAATTACATCATTTTGCAAAAAATCAGTATTGGGAGATTCAAAATACAATTCAGATATATTAACTCCATCCCAATCAAAGGCATCTAAATCTTGTTTAATTACTTCTTTTACGGCTTCCATACATTCTGGGATTTCTAGCGCCATTAAATATCGCCAATCAATATGGGCATCCTGACCACTTGCAGTCTTTTGTCTCCACTCTGGATGTTCGTCCCAGAAGGCTTTTGAAACCATCGGTAGTTCAAACCAACTATAAACTAGAAGACCGTTAACATGTGCTGCAGCAATAAATTTACTGAAGAAGCTGTTAATTAGATCAGGACTATACCAGTTGCTCAAAAATACCTTTTGGATTCCCATGTTCTTAAGACGCGATGCAAGTATTTCTGGATCCTGGTCATAATAGTAACCCCAATCGATAAAAGCAGATAATCGGTCAATTTTAATACTTGATTGCATATTTAAATAATCGAATAATATCTCATGAAAGAAAGGGAATCGATCAATTCCCCATGAATCTTTAACGTCAAGTGGAACGCCTAGATAAATAAATTTTCCTTGACCGATCTGACCGCCACTGATTACAGGGGAACCAGAGTTTTTATCACTTACAAATGTTTGTCCCTGGTAAACCGAAAAGACACGCATCTTAAGTTGCTCATTCCAGTGTATAGCCGTGTCTTTATGCATTTGGTCCACTACATCACGGACGTTGATGATTTCCGGATTAATCTTCAGACCAAGCTTACCTGCAAAGTCTGAAGGACCCTCTGTAATGATATTCATTCCTTTGTTAGTCTCTTTAATAAGAAGGTCCTGTAACTGCGGTTCTAAGGAAGATGCAGCCTCTTCAGGAATAATAACAACTTTTACCTTTGACCAATCAATGGTCTCGGAGATCCAATTAATTTGTAATCTGAGCCCAACAGAGAGCAAAGCTTGTACATAAGGTTTAGCAAAAGATTCATTCGAATGATCCTTAACTAATACAATATAGGAATTACGCTGAATAACTTCTGCTTGAGTTTTGGTGGATAGCCCTTGAAATAATATAGAAACTAATAGAAAAATTGATAGCAATTTAAACAATTTACTCAAAAGGCTTACCTCCATACTAAAATCTAACCGTCTTATCCCAAATAACTTCAGCTTTCGTAAGAAATCTTTTAATTTGGAAGTAAAGAGCTCTTACCAGTAGTACCATAAATAATTGTGCATACGTAAAATACATAATAACGGCTATAAAAATATTAGCGGGTGTTACTGCGCGATCAACCGTCAATGCGCTTAAGAGCTGCATTAAGTAAACAAGATAAGATTGAAACCATAAGATAAGTAACGGTGTTGTAATGTCTGTTTGGGCATGACCAAACAGTCCCATGAAGAACCAAATGTCAGAAACAATTAATAGAAAGACAAATCCGATGTAAACAAACAATTGCTGAATTGAATGGACTAATGTCCGGCCAGTGAACCATTCCTTTGTTCGGAAGCTTTTTAGAATAATATAAATGTTGCCTTCCATCCACCGTGTACGTTGTTTTAACCAAACACGAAACGTCTCTGGTTCTTGCTCCCAAGTGCGGGATTCAGGTACAATCGGAAGCAAACCTCCTGCTGCTGTTATCGTCATAGTTAGATCAGCATCTTCAGCGAGTGCATAAGGGTCCCAACCGCCATGTCTAAGCATAACTTCTCTCGAAACCAACATATTTGTTCCAGTCAATGAGCCCGTGTTGAACATAATCCAACGACCACTTTGCATTAATAACTGAAAAACTTTAAACTCAAGGGCAATCATTCGTGTAAGCCAGTTTCGCGACTCGTTGAGTGTCCATACATATCCTACAGCACCCACAGCATCTGGTACTTGTACAGCACGTTCTACTAGCAGCTTAAGAGCATCTGGTTCTGGTTGATTATCGGCGTCATAAACAGCAATATACTCCGAATTAGAAATGGATAATCCATGATTTAATACCCTGGATTTTCCACTTGGTTTTCCAGGAGGGACTTTAATATGCTTAATTCTAGGGAAAGTATTTGCATAGAACTCTGCGATTTCACCAGTTTCATCTTTTGAATTATCATTCAATAAATAAATAGTTAATTCACCGGGATACTCTAGCTTAACCATGGTATCCAATGTAGCTGCCACGACTTTGCCCTCGTTATGAGCAGGAATAAATATGCTAACACTTGGATAATGATCAAGTGGCTTAAAATTATTAGGCTTTGACCGGAATAAAATCCCGGATATTGTTAATACAGAATAAAAAACTAAGAGTAACCAAAACAAACCTGAAGTAATAATCATTAAGTTATTCATTTCTTGACCAGCCTCCCTGATATTAAGCTATTGCTGCCTTTAATACAATGGACTGGGTACTGCTCCACTCATCAGGAAGTTCAATAAGTTCTGAACTAAAAAGGTCGCTATCTATTGTAAGTTCATCTTGAAGAAAGTTTCTGAATCTGTTCTCAACAACCAGTGCACCTTCGACATTCGTGTTTTGCAGCATGATAACAATTTCCGAATTAGACATTTTTCCGACAAGATCATACTTATCCCTAACCGATTTTAGACTTGCATTGACGAAGGAATCATATAGGCTTTTAATAGCAAATTCCTTGTTGAATGTGTTTATTTTGATCTTTAGTAAATAGCCCTTTTCCGTTCTACGTCTCATTGCGATAAATATGGTTTCCATGCGATACATAAACTCGTTCATAGTTAAGATTGCTACCCCATCTTCAAACTTTTGAAGCAGATGAAGTTCTTCTCTCATCTTTGTATACTCTTGCCCATATTTAATGAGTTGTGCTACGGTCATCCATAAACATATAACTGATGACATGAACGTTAAATTTTTTAAGATAGCTTCTAATTGTAATAAGCTTCCCCATTGATTTATGTACCCTTGTATCGCAAGCCAGAAGCCTGCTCCAAGCATCTGAATGACTAACACAGCAAAACTTTGAAGGGGTCTTAAAAATAAAAAAAGAATCGCTAAAGATACAATTATTCCACTAAAAACAACGAGTTCAATTTTTTCCGAAACATTAACAAGGAGCACTAAAGAGATGACGAGTAAAATAAACATAATGATTATAAGCTTTTCGCGTTTCAAAATTCCCTCACCTTTTCGGCACTAATTTTAGGACTAATTACCTAATTATATAATCATTATAAATCATAATCTATTATTATCAACAAAATTTTACCTATTTCGCTATAAATGTCGGAAAGATTAATAATCAAAGTTGTGAATAAACTATCCTGAGCAATTACAAGGATTTAATCTAAACTCACACAAAGATGTTGAGGACAACAATTATAGTTATGAAACTTGATTGAATGCGTGGTAAATTTATTATTATCACTGAGAATTCTCATTCTGGGAACATGAAATAGATGCCTTGATAATCGCTGCGTTTCTGAAGGAATCAATTCGATCCTTATGCCCTCGCCGACCTGATTGAGGAGTAATGCCTATGATAACTTGTCTGGTTCCATGCCCGCAAGGATGGTCTGAAGCGCTCTGTACCCATCGACAAGAGGATTGGAAACAAGGTTCGTCATCTTGCTGTCATAGTTTTTTTCTAACTAAATGTCGGATTGCATAAGATCCCATAGTTTTTTCCTTATCATTTAAATGTGTCAATTAACATAACAAACAGTTTACATCTATATTGATCCATCGAAGGGGGGGTTCCATTGATCTCATTTCGTCAAGTAGAGAAGCATTACGGCGATTTTCATGTGCTCAAAGAAATTAATCTTCAGATTAAGCAGGGTGAGGTCGTTGTCGTTGTAGGTCCGTCTGGTTCGGGCAAGAGTACGCTGCTTAGGTGTATCAACCGACTGGAAACCATCACAAGCGGTGAGCTTATCGTGAATGAGTACAAGGTTAGCGATAAGAAGATGGATTTGAACAAGCTCCGTCGTGATATCGGCATGGTATTCCAGCATTTCAATCTCTATCCGCATAAGAAAGTGATCGATAACATTACGCTTGCACCGATGAAGGTGCATGGTATGGCTAAGAAAGAAGCCGAGGAGATCGCGATGTATTTCCTGGATAAGGTTGGTATTCAGGATAAGGCGTACAGTTTTCCTTCACAGTTATCTGGCGGACAGCAGCAGCGTGTGGCTATTGCAAGGGGACTGGCGATGAAGCCGAAAATTATGTTGTTTGATGAGCCCACATCAGCCTTGGATCCGGAAATGGTTGGAGAGGTTCTTGATGTCATGAAGGCGCTTGCAAATGAAGGAATGACGATGGTTGTGGTTACGCACGAGATGGGCTTTGCCCGTGAAGTAGCCGATCGTGTTGTTTTTATGGACAAAGGTCAGATTGTAGAAGAGTCACCTCCAGAGGAATTCTTCGTCAACCCTCGTGAAGAAAGAGCGAAATTATTTCTGAATCGGGTACTTAACCATTAATAAGGAGATGAACAAAACCATGATGTCAAAAAAGTGGAATTTCATGTTTATGTTAATTACGATATTCGCATTGGCGGGGTGCGGCTCTAACAGCACAAAAGGGGGCGCATCAAGCACTCCGGCTAGTTCTCCAGCAGCAAGCAGCGCTCCAAGCACTGCGAAGCCGGCAGGCGGAGCGTCCGTTCTGGATGATATTAAAAGCAGAGGCAAAATTGTCGTTGGTGTGAAATTTGATACCAAGCTATTCGGTTTGAAGAACCCGACTGGCGGGGAAGTTGAAGGCTTCGACGTCGACATTGCGAAAGCATTAGCCAAAGAAATTCTCGGCGATGAGAAGAAAATTGAGTTGAAAGAAGTAACGTCCAAGACGCGCATTCCGATGCTCGACAACAAAGAAATTGACATGATTGTTGCGACGATGACGATTACCGAAGAGCGGAAGAAACAAGTTGAGTTTTCCAATGTTTATTTTAAAGCCGGACAATCTTTGCTCGTTAAGAAAGGCAGCCCTATTAAGAGTGTAGCGGATGTTAAAAAAGGAACGAAAGTATTAGCTGTAAAAGGCTCTACTTCCGTTGCGAATATTAAAGCCAAATCTCCAGATGCCACCATCCTTGAGTTTGATAATTACCAAGATGCTTTCAGCGCCCTGAAAGCGGGTCAAGGGGACACGTTGACCACAGATAATGCCATCCTCTACGGCATGATGGTACAAGATAAGAACTTCGAAGTGGTTGGCGAACCGTTTACGGATGAGCCTTATGGTATCGCAATTAAGAAAGGCGAGACTGCTCTTACAACTGCTGTGAATGATGGACTGAAGAAGTTGGATTCAAGCGGTGAATACGCGAAAATCTACGAGAAATGGATTGGCAAAGCGCCAACCAAATAAGAGTAACAAGAATAAAAGAAGAGATGGGTGGCAGCTGCTGCCCATCTTCTGTCTATGAGGGGGGAGCGCATGCCGGATTTCTCGATTTTTACCGATTATTTTGATATCTACATGAAGGGCTTCTTCAACACGATCATTGCCAGCGTTATTGCGTTAATTGGTAGCTTTGTGCTGGGTACGATCATTGCCATTTTTCGTATTGGATCGGTGAAGCCGCTGCAATGGCTAGGGACTGCCTATGTAGAGTTCATTCGAAACATACCGCTCTTGCTTGTTGTATTCGTGTTCTTCTACGGGCTGCCGTCCATCGGCATTACCCTTAGCGGATTCGTATGCGGGACCTTAGGCCTTACGGTGTATACGGCAGCTTTTATCGCGGAAGCGATCCGAGCAGGCATTATGTCGGTGCCCAAAGGCCAATCTGAGGCTGCACAATCCTCGGGACTGACTTATGTCCAAACCATGTGGCATATCGTCCTTCCGCAAGCGATCAAAATTGTGATACCGCCGCTTAGCAATCAATTTATTAACCTCGTTAAGAACTCGTCGGTACTTGGCGTATTCGCAGGTTTTGACCTCATGTATTTCGGGGATCAGGTCGCAAGTGAGACCTATGCTACGTTCGATACCTATATCTTCGTTGCTGTGCTTTATTTGATACTCACGCTGCCGCTAAGTTACGTGGCCTTGCGTCTAGAACGTAAATTAGCTCGTACGGACTGACTTTAGAGGGAGGTGAACGAATGGATATCATGCAGGCTTTCTCAGCTGATAATGTAATGTTTGTATTTGAGGGTTTTTATATGACACTTAAAGTTGCTGCGATCTCTATTGTATTTAGCTTTATCGTGGGGTGTGTTGTCGGTACAATCAGGTATACGAAGCTGCCCGTTGTTTCACCCATTCTGGCCATAGCAGTCGAGCTTATTCGCAATTTACCACTGCTGTTAATCATATTTTTCTCGAGGTTCGCCTTGCCGGATGTAGGAATTAAACTCGGACCCATGAATGCAACGATCTTGGCTTTAACGTTATTTGAAGGCGCGATGATTGCGGAGATTGTGCGAAGCGGCCTGAATTCCATCGATAAAGGGCAGATTGAAGCCGCTAGATCTTCAGGACTAGGCTATGTGCAAACCCTTTGGCATATTGTTCTGCCTCAAGGGCTGCGCCGAATGATGCCGCCGCTCGTGAGTCAATTTATATCTCTGTTAAAAGATACGTCTCTTGCCATTGTTATTTCCTTGCCTGAACTGATGCATCATGCGAAAATAGTAATTGGACAAAGCTACAGTTATACCATTCCTATTCTATTTTTAGTGGCTATTCTGTATTTCGCTGTGAATTATGCGCTATCCTTAGCAGCCCGCAGGATGGAATCAAGATTGGTATAAGAGGAATTTAACATCCAGAAGGAGTCTTGGCATCATGTTACATGTAAGTTGGGAAATGATGATATTCATCATCATCGGTGGTTTTGTGGCGGCATATGTAGATTCAGTCGTTGGCGGAGGGGGGCTAATCGCTCTTCCGGTTCTGCTGGCAACGGGATTACCCCCGGCTGTCGCGTTAGGAACGAACAAATTGGCGGGCACCATGTCTTCCCTGACGAGTACGATTTCTTTCATGCGGTCTGGGAATGTCGATCTGAAAGCCGTACGCGGTTTGTTCTTTTTGTCTCTCTTGGGAGCTGTATGCGGAACGATGGTGCTGCGGCAAATTCCATCTGATTTCTTAAGGCCGTTGGTTGTCGTAATGCTTATATTGATCACCATCTATACTCTTTTTCGCAAAAATTGGGGGGATCTTTCTACCTTCCGCCAATTCTCAACGAAAACAGCGATGTTAATGGGCTTCGCAGCATTCGGTTTGGGCTTTTATGATGGTTTCTTCGGACCGGGGACCGGTTCCTTTCTTATTTTTGTATTTCTGATGTTAGGATTCGATTTCGTCAAAGCGGCCGGCAATTCAAAGGTACTCAATTTCGGGAGCAACGTGGCAAGTTTGGTTACTTTCATGGTTCTGGGATCCATTAATTATGGGATAGGCATCCCGATGGGAATAGCTATGGTTTGTGGATCTTTGCTGGGATCACGTACGGCGATCCGCAAAGGCTCAGCGTATGTCCGACCGCTATTTCTTACCGTTTGCATCATCCTCATTGGTAAACAGATATGGGATATCTTGTAGGGGGTGAAAGGCTGGGACGCTTAAAGAACGAAGGGCTGCAAATGCTTCTCGTCGCTATTGTGACGGCTATAGCCGGAGAATTTAAGATCACACCTTTCAGTGGCGAAATGTTTCGGATTGGTCTTGGCAGCAGCGCCTTTCTACTCAGTTTGCTTTTGATGAAGCATCTGCCTTATGTCTATACAGGTATCGTTACTGGAGTTTCTGTTCTGCTATTTCGGACGTTGGAAGATGGTATCCTATTACATGGGGCAATATCTTTCACCGCGAGCGCGCAAACGCATTTATCAGCCGCATTTTATTATATGGCCTTTGCGATTGCCATGAACTTCATTAAACGGAATTGGGACCAATTCCACCCTTTTGTTCTTGGGTTGTTCTTATCGGTTATTGATCTTATGTCCAATGAGATTGAATTGCTGGCGCGCAGCTTGATTTTTCATTCAGTGAACATGTTTACGGAGCAATTACTGTATATCACAGTTACCGCTGTCGTGCGGAGCTACTTTGTGGTTGGTATCTACAACAGTGTGAGCATTAATCAGATGCGAGTCGTGCATAATGAGCAGCAGAAGCGCATGGAACAGATGTTAAATACGAATAGCGGTTTATATGGCGAAGTATTTTACTTGCGGAAGTCGATGGATACGATTGAGCAAATAACAGCCAAGAGCCACAATTTATATGAAAAAATCAATGGCGCGGGGTTAAAAAGCTACTCTCGTACCATTTTGGAAATTACCCAGCAAATTCATGAGGTCAAAAAAGATTCGCAGCGCATCCTGGCCGGGTTGTTAAAGCTGTTCGATCGCGATTTCGCTTCCGATATGAGGCTGGCCGAAGTCGTGGAGTTCGCTATTAAGTCCAACCTGGGTTACAGTGCGATGCTTGGCAAAAAGATTCAATTCAAAAGCGACATTCAAACGGACTATTGTTCAGATCAATACCTCCCCCTTTTAACCGTAATCAATAATCTCGTGTCTAATGCCGTAGAAGCGATTGAAGATCATGGATCGATTCTCGTTAGTGCTTATGAGCAAGGTGCAGAGACAATCATAATCGTAGCCGACAATGGTGTTGGCATTTCTGAACAGGATCGAGATATGATTTTTGCACCTGGATTTACGACCAAATTCAATCAGGAGGGCTTTGCCGCGACAGGGATTGGACTCTCGCATGTGCGAGATATTGTTCATTCTTTAGGTGGAGACATTCATTTACGCTCTGACGAGCCTGGATTTCAGACCACATTTGTGATTACGATATTGACCGATACGTTGAAAATAGGAGCGTAGAGATCATGCTGTCATTCGGAATTGTTGACGATGATGCGGTAAGTAGGCTGATGCTGCAAAAGATCATTGAAAAAGGCGGTTTAGGCGAAGTCGTTGGTACGGCTGGCAGCGGGAGCGAAGGCGAGAAGGTCCTTCTGGAAACCACACCGGATGTCGTGGTCATTGATTTATTAATGCCGGATCAGGATGGCATAGAGACGATTATTCGATTGAAGGAGCAAGGTTATCAAGGAAAATACGTGATGATTTCGCAAATTGAAAATAAAGAAATGATTGGCAAGGCCTATCAAGCTGGTGTTGAGTTCTATATTCAAAAACCAATTAATAAAATTGAAGTGGAAGCGGTGCTGTCCAAGGTTAACGAGCAGTGGAACATCAGCCGCTCCTTGCAGGAGATTAAAGAATCTTTAACCAAGCTGAGTTTACTGCATACAAGCCCTGAGAGTACTCGTAAAAAACGCAGTGTCCGCGAAATTATGCAGCCCATTCTCATGGATATGGGGATCGTAGGGGACGCTGGCAGTCGCGACTTGATGGACATTATGGAACATCTTGCACAACATCATAAAGCGGAAGGAATTCCGCCGCTCAAGGAGCTTTATGAAATTGTATCCAGATGCCATAAGGTAAAGGAAGCGGATGTTGAAAAAGAAGGCAAAGCCGTCGAACAACGGATTCGCCGTACCGTCATGGGGGCATTAACCCATATCGCGAGTATCGGCTTGACGGATTACAGCAATCCGAAATTTGAGCATTATGCGCCTCTTTATTTTGAATTCCAGGATGTGCGTATGAAGATGAAAGAAATCGATGAGAACTCGAAGCCGGAGAAGGGCAAGGTCAATATTAAGAAATTTCTCCAAGTTCTCTATCTTGAGGTTACGGATAAGATGCGCAGCGAGTATTAGAGATAGGGCAGATAAAATTAGCGTAGATAAGAAACCTCAAACGGATAAATCCGAAAGGTCGTAGGAATTTTCCTGCGGCCTTTTTTTGTTTGGTTGCGCTGGGATAGGGTCTTTCAAAATTAGGAGGATCCTTTATCATGTTAATCATTAACGGTCAAAATATAAAATTCATGCTGCCTGGGAGGCTTCCACTACAGCAGTCTAAAGAGAAGGGCAGTCGGAATCTATGTATTCCGCTGCCCTTCTTTCTTCACTTTTGGGTGCCTATTCTTCATCTCATTAGTTAATATATATATAAACGATACAGATAGTATTTGCCCGTTTTTCATGTTTTTGAAGAAGTAATTGACTTTGAAAGCGTTTTGAATTAGTATTTAGGTAATAAATATATTTAATTATTAATATATTAACTAACTATCTAAATTGACTGCAAGGCCAGTGTCAGCAATTTTTTTCATTCAATTTTTAAATATTGATTCCATATTTAAAAGCGTTTTCATAGTGCCTCACAAGCGCTATTGAATAATAAAAAAATCTAGGAGGGGTTTACATGGTAGGGAAAAAAGGACTTTTATCCACTTTATCGCTTTCACTAATTGTTGGCACAACGCTTGTGGGCTGCAGCAGCAGTAAGGGCGTCGGCAAAACCGAAGCTACAGCTACCTCTGCAGCAACTGCTGCCAGCAGCAGTCAAAGCACAGAAAAGAAGGAAATGGCCTTCATGTTCAGGGGAGGCCCTGACGAGGAGAAAGCGTACAAAAAGATCGTTGAGAAATACGAAGGCAGCCACCCGGGTGTTACGGTCAAAGTCATCATGACGACTGCGGATCAATATGCGACGAAGCTGAAGGCAGCTATTACGGGAAAAAGCGTCCCTGACGTGTTCTACTATGGCCCCGGTGATCTGAGAGCCTATGTGAACAGCGGTATTTTGCTGGATATTACGAAGTATGTTGAGAGTTATAAGGATGTCGACATCAAGAACATATGGCCGACTGGCATTAATCTCTACCGTTATGACGGCAAGCAGGTAGGCCAAGGCAACATTTACGGTATGCCGAAAGATTTAGGTCCGTTCGCCCTTGGGTATAACAAGACGATGTTCCAGAAAGCGGGCATCCCGCTGCCGGACAAGAATAAGCCGTACACTTGGGATGAGTTTATCAAAGTGAACCAGCAGCTGACCAAGGATACGAATGGCGACGGCAAGCTGGATCAATGGGGAACAGGCTTCAATGTCAATTGGTCCTTGCAAAGCTTTGTATGGAGCAATGGCGCGGACTGGCTCGATTCGACGAAAACGAAAGTGGCGATTGACGATCCGAAGTTCGCCGAAGCGCTGCAATATTTCGCTGATATGCAAAACAAATACAAAATCACGCCTTCGATTGCCGAAGCGCAAACGCTCGATACGTATCAACGCTGGATGAAAGGACAGATGGCCTTCTTCCCGGTAGGTCCATGGGATATGAGCACGTATGAGAAGCTGCCGTTTGAATACGATTTGATTCCGTACCCGGCAGGCTCGACCGGCAAAACGGCAACTTGGTTAGGCTCCCTCGGCATTGGTGTATCCAGCAAAACGAAGTATCCGCAAGAAGCGGCCGAGCTTGTTATGGCGCTGACAGCCTCCAAAGAAGGGATGAAGGAGCTTGTTGACGCCAAGGTTCAAATTCCGAATTTGATGGATATGGCAAAAGACTGGGCTGCCGATACGTCCACAAAACCGGCCAATAAACAAGAGTTCATGAAAATCGTTCAGGATTACGGAAGAGGGCTTCCGGGCAACTATACCTACAATGAAGAATGGTATCAGCTTTTCTTCACGGATATTCAGCCTGTGATGGACGGCAAAGTAACGGCTGCAGACTACGTGAAGCAGGAACAGCCAAAAATGCAAAAGCTTCTGGATAAAGCGATCGAACAAGAGAAAAAAACAACGAAATAAGGCAAAGCAAATGCGGGTATTTAACCCGATTGAAATGATGTTAGTTGCTATTGTGAGCAGCAAGGCAGCTAACATCATTTTCCTATCGAATTCATCAGGGGTGAAATATGAAAACCAAATCCAAGCTCTACCGCAAAGAGATGTATAACGGATATTTATTTATCCTTCCGCCAGTTCTTGGATTTCTATTATTCGGTCTATTTCCGGTGGTCTACTCGTTTTACGGCTCTTTTACGGACTGGGACGGGTTAGGACATATGGATTTTATCGGTTTGGGCAACTACAAGGATATTTTCACGGATGAACTGTTTTATAAAGCCATGTTTAACACGTTATTTATGATGCTTGGCATTCCGGTCGGAATCTTCATGTCCTTGATGCTTGCATTAGGCTTGAACCGCAGAATACCGGGAACGACGGTTTTTCGCGTTGTTTATTATATTCCGGTCATTTCTTCTCTGGCGGCGATCTCCATCTTGTGGCAATGGGCGTATAACGGCGACTATGGTCTTGTTAATCAGTTTTTGGATCTCTTCGGCATTAAGGGCCCGAACTGGTTGATGGATAAATATACAGTGAAACCTGCGATTATGATCATGGCGATCTGGAAGGGCTTGGGCTTCTCCATGCTTCTGTATTTGGCTGCGCTTCAGAGTATTCCTAAGGACTACTACGAAGCCGCACAGCTCGATGGCGCGAATGCACTGCAAACGCTGAGAAAGATTACTTGGCCGATGGTCAAACCTGTCACCTTCTTTATCGTAGTCACCAGCATCATCGGGGGCTCGCAGATTTTTATCGAGGTCAACATCATGACGTCTACCGGGGGGGCGGAATACAGCTCAGCTTCGGTTGTGTTTTATGTATTCCAAAAAGCTTTTGGCAATCTGCAAATGGGCTATGCATCCGCTATGGCGGTCATACTGGGCGTTTTCATATTTATCGTTACGCTGATTCAATTCAAAATGAACGAAAGAACGTCCTATGATATCGATTAAATCCGGCGTGAAAGGAGTGTAGCAGGCATGCAAACAACTAAACGAAAAATAACGAACTTCTTTATATTTATTATTTTATCTATCGGCGGTATCTTCATGGTTGCCCCATTGCTTTGGATGGCATCGACTTCATTTAAATCCAGAGATGATGTATTTGCCTTGCCGCCCAAATGGATACCGGATCCGTTTCATTTTGAGAAGTATAGCGAGATTTGGGAAAAGGGACCTTTACTTAGCGGGTTTGAAAACAGTTTGATTGTTGCCCTTTCGGTAACGATCGTTGGTACGCTTATATCAAGTCTGGCGGCCTTTGCCTTCTCAAAACTGAAATTTCCTCACAAGAATAAACTCTTCTTGATGCTGATCGCTTCCATTATGATTCCTTACCCGGTTGTGATGATTCCGCAGTTTATGATGTTTTCGAAAATCGGATGGGTCGATACGCTGCTGCCGCTCATTATTCCCGGACTTTTTGGGAACGTGGCGATGATCTTCTTCTTGCGCCAGTTTTTGACCAGCATTCCGAATGCGCTTGTGGAAGCGGCCAAAATCGACGGGTCTTCCTATTTCGGCATTTTCTCGAAAGTGATATTTCCCTTAATGGCGCCAGGGGTCGCGGCTCAGTTGATTTTATGGTTTATGGCGATCTGGAACGATTATTTGGGGCCGATCATTTATTTGAATTCGCCGGAAAAACAAACGCTGCAATTGGTGATTGCCAATTTCAACGCCGCTTATGCGATTCAAACGGATTATCCGTTGATCATGGCGGCGTCGACGATTGCGCTGCTGCCTGTTCTGATCGTATTTATTGTGTTCCAGAGACAGATTATCGAGTCTGTTGCGATTTCCGGTATTAAAGGTTAACAAAGCTTTTCAGTTTTATGCTTAATAGATTAATAGATATATACCCAGGAGAACGGAGATTAACATCATGAACAAATTGAAAGACACGAATTTATATGCAAATCCGCTTATTGAGCAGCGCGCCGATCCATGGATCTATAAGCATACCGATGGAGCCTATTATTTCACGGCTTCCGTCCCGGAGTACGACCGCATTGAGCTTCGCCGTGCCGAGGCGATTTCTTCTCTAAGCAAGGCCGAGGCAGCAGTCATTTGGAGGAAACGTTCAGAAGGTAAGCTAAGCTCACATATTTGGGCGCCGGAGCTGCATAATATCGATGGCGCTTGGTATGTATATTTTGCGGCTGCCAGAACCGGAGCCAATGGGGAAGGTTTTTTTGATCACCGCATGTATGTGTTGGAATGCAAGTCAGAGGACCCGCTAACGGGAGAGTGGACGGAAAAAGGTCAAATCCATACCGATTGGGAATCGTTCTCCCTGGATGCAACGACTTTTGAACATCATGGCCAGCAGTATCTGGTTTGGGCGCAAAGTGATCCGAACATTCCGGGAAACTCGAATCTGTATATTGCGCAGATGGAGAATCCGTGGACGATTAAAAGTCCTCAGGTTATGCTGACCAAGCCTGAGCTGCCTTGGGAGACCATTGGCTTCCTGGTCAACGAGGGGGCGGCTGTGCTTAAGCGCAACGGAAAAATATTTATTACCTATTCCGCCAGCGCGACAGATCATAATTATTGCATGGGCATGATTAGCATACCCGATACGAAAGACGTCCTGAACCCGGATAACTGGAGCAAATCGCAGACTCCTGTGTTTGCAACCTGTGAGCCAAACGGACAATATGGACCGGGACACAATAGCTTCACCGTGTCGGAGGATGGCGAGGATCTGATCGTCTATCATGCGAGAAATTACAAGGAGATCGTAGGTGATCCGCTCTATGATTTCAATCGGCATACGCGGGTTCAAGGTTTTACCTGGAATGCGGATGGCACGCCTAACTTCGGCGTTCCAAGAGCGGATAACGTGGAAGGCAGATAAGGTGAGCTAGAAAAACGCGGCTGTCCCAAAAGGGAATGACGGAGCGCTGCAACCGCTCTGTACGAAGGGGAACAGCCAAAATAAAACGAAGGAGCTATCCCTCAGGTCCTCATAGACCTTTCGGGACAGCTCCTTTGTTCTTTGTCCTTATTTACTCTTCTGTCTGTGGCTTATTGTAGTAAAGCCGCAGGACAATATCCTGATTGTAATTGCCGAAGCCTTTGCCGAACAAAGTAACTCCACCGACGTTCTCCGATTCCTTTTCTGCGCAAATCTTTAAGGTCCACTGACGATCCCATACGTTCACTTGCTCGAGTGTAACATCGGATAAACGGTTGCCGTCCATGAAGGTGCCGTCCGAAGAAATGCTCAGGTGCTTGAGCAATCCGTACTGGTTGACGTCTTCCGGCCACCAAGATGGGCTATATTTTCCCCGTTTATCGCCGAAATCTCCAGGGCTCGTCCAAGTACCCAGCTTAATCTTGTTCAAGTAAAACGTAATATCTGAAGGCCAATTGTTATTCGTCAAAGGAGCCTCTGAAGATATTTCCATGGAAATGACCAGTTTCTGCGGGTTCTGAGTGGATAATAGGAAATTAGGGATTTTATATTCGACAAACCCTTCGCTAAACCAAAGAATTTTTGCGTGAAAACGCTCTGAATCCAGAAAGTAACGAGGATCGTCCACTTCTCCTATGAATCTCTCGGTTGTAGCTATTCCGCATGTCGGTTCCACCATGAAATCGGTATAATGACCGATTGATAATACGCTTTCGTGGTATTCCCGGATATTCTCCGGCTTCAATGGGAAAAGAATCTCAGCCTGCTCTACCTGAAGGGTGCACATCTTTTGTGCGCCTCCTTTGCCAGGCAGCATATCGGTTCTGATGACACCGGCTTTCTCCAGCTTCTTGACGTGCATCGTCATAATTGCGCTGCTTAAACCGAGTGCATCCGCCAACTCGCGAAGATTCATAGACCGATTGGCCAAGAGTTGTATGATGTTGAGCCGGACACTGCTGGCCATGGCTTCGTAGAAAGGGAGTGATTTTTCAGTAGCATCCAGTTCCATTTGTTCTTCTCCCAAAAAGTTGTTAGTTTGATTTTTGTCGAAAACATTAACAATAACGTAACATTAATATTAACATTAATGTTAATGCAAAAATATGAATTATGCAAATATAGTTTTCATCTCTTTTTATAAACGTGGCTTCCCCAAACAGCAACGCCGTCTTTGGACAAAGCCGTGAAGGTCATCACATTCCGTAAAATTCCGTTATCCCACTGGCGCAAGAAAATGCCTGAATAGCTAACACCATCGATTGTAAGTTCGGCCGAGTGATCGCTGGTGAGCTTCCATTTGCCGCTTACATTTCCTGAGATGCTGCCGTCTTCGGACAGTTGAATCACGACCGGCTCTTTCACCTCGGCTGAAATGCTTTTTCCGTGGTTTACCAAATTATATTCCCCGGCGATTTCTTTATTGGCATACTTGCCGGCAGTTTCGCCAGCATACCGGTGCGGAGCGACGACAGGCCAGCCTTCCGGATTCATAAACATTTGATGGACCCTAACCTCATGCGCTTCTCCACTGGAAGGGAACCGGGTGTGGAAAATAAGGAAATACCGGCCGCTTTTGCCGTCATAGTAAGCAGAATTATGTCCGGGAGAAACATAAGCCGTTCCCATACCGGGCAATTCGCCCTCAACATTTTCCAAATTAACGTTACCCATCAGCTTCGCCCCGAAAGGCTCGATAGACCGATCATCGAACAAGGTTCCGGGTTTACCGTGAGCATCGAGCATATCGTTCCCTGATGTGTCATAATAGGGACCGTCAGGTTTCTTGGAGCGGGCCACCCGGATATTGTAACCGCCATTTACGTCCAGACCGCCGTAGGAAAGAAACAAATAGTAGTAGTCCGTATCCGGGCTGTACATGATATAAGGTCCTTCAATCCGGCTGTGATTGCCGCCGAGCAGCTTTTTGCCATATCCCTGGTTCGGGTAAGGGAGTCCCGTTTTGGGATCCATTTTCAGCATATAAATGCCGCCGGAGTAGGACCCGTAAACCATCCACAGGTTCTTGTCCTTGTCAAAAAATGTGTTGGGATCTACCGTATTCGGGTGCATGGTCGCATCATAGACGGTTCCGTCTTCGCTGGGCTGTCCCCACATGCCGGATTTCAAGAAGATGCCCTTATCCTTATATGGACCTTCGATGTTGTCCGCGACGGCAACGCCGAGAGCCGATCTTGGCGAGTCGCCTTTGCAAGCATCGTAATACATGTAAAATTTACCGTCATCCAATTGGACAACGTCAGGCGCCCAGAGGGTATCCGACTGTGCCCAATCAAAGGTAGCTTTCAGCTCTTCTTTGACATTCGGTATTAACTTGTTTCCATTCTGCACGCCTGAAGAAATTTGCGTCCAATTCATCAAGTCATCCGATTTCGCCGAAGCCAAATGGGAACCGAAAACGTAAAACGTATCTTTCACCTTAATGACGGAGGGATCGTGAACGGATACGTTTTGAAAAGCGGGAGGCTTTTCGGGAAAAGTATGGCTGCATGATGTTAATAAAAATATGGATAATAGAAAAGTGGTAACTTTAGCTGCTGGTATCAAAATCAATTGCGCCTCCTCTCGATATAGACTAAATGATGATCTATTTTCCCAGTGTAGTCAATAATAAAAATATTAAATTATTAATATTTATTTTAACATATTTCCTTGCATTTAGTATTAATTTAGTTATAAAATTGTTACGAATACAACATCGCGGAAAGGAGTCATATGAATCATTTAGGAATCATTCTCAACAAGCTAATTGTATGCGCTTTCAACTGGTATCAAAAAAAAGGAGGAGTTTTATGCATAGAAATACATTTCGAAAGTTGTCATCAGTTGCAATGACCTTATTAATAGCGTCTAGCTTAATTGTACCTAGTACTGTCTTTGCTGAGGAAACCAGTCCATCGGTACAGCTAAAAGAGCCTAAAGCCAGAGTGTCTGTACACGACCCTTCTGTCGTTAAGGACGGTAACACGTATTACGTGTTCGGTTCCCATATTGAGGCGGCCAAGTCAACCGATTTAAAAAATTGGACCCGATTCACGAATGGCTATACGACGCCAGGCAATACGCTTTTTGGAGATTTATCGAAAAATCTGGCAGGCTCTTTTGTATGGGCAGGCGAAAACGATGGCGATAGCTTGGGGGGATATGCCGTATGGGCTCCCGATGCTTTATGGAATCCGGACTATATCAACTCGGACGGAACAAAAGGCGCTTATTTGGTCTACTATTGCACATCTTCAACCTATAAGCGCTCCGCGATTGGTTATGCGGTTTCCAAAAATATAGAAGGACCCTATACCTATGTGGATACCATTGTCTATTCCGGCATTACAAGCGTGAATAATTATGACGGCAAGTCAAGCACCGGCGCCATTACTCTTAATAGCGCTCCAACGAGCTATAGTAAAATAAATACCAAATATTCGAATACGAATATTCAAAAACTCATTAGTAATGGGACATTAGCAGGTCCAAGATCCAGTTGGTTTAACAATGACGGTTCTTATAATACAAGTTCTTTTCCAAATGCTATTGATCCCGGCTTGTTCTATGATAAGGATGGGAAACTATGGATGGCGTACGGTTCATGGTCCGGAGGCATTTTTGTCCTGCAAATCGATAAAACTACAGGTAAAGCCATCTATCCGGGGCAGGACACCGGCAGTCCTTTTACCGACCGATATTTTGGAACGAAAATTGCAGGCGGATATGGCAAGTCAGGTGAAGGTCCTTTTGTCGTATACGATAAGGATACAGGCTACTATTACCTGTATGTAACTTACGGAGGGCTAAATGCAACCGGCGGTTATAATATGAGAATGTTCAGGTCGGTTAAGCCGGACGGCCCTTATGTAGATGGCAGTGGGAAAAATGCTGTTTTACCTTCCAATACAGACAATTCCCCCTATGGCATAAAGCTTATGGGCAACTACAAATTCAGCAGCATAAGTTCAGGTTACAGATCGCCCGGTCATAATTCTTCCTTCATCGATTCAGACGGCCAGATGTATCTTCTTTATCACACCAGATTTGATAATGGTACAGAATATCATGAAGTAAGAGTACATCAGATGTTCATTAATGAAGACGGTTGGCCTGTAGTGGCTCCTTACGAAAATAATGGTGACGCCATTTCTCAGACCGGTTATGGGATGGATGAAATTGCCGGTACTTATGAATTTATTAATCATGGTACATCCAATAGCGGCGCTTCCATGCTCCCTACATTACAAGTAAACTTGAATAAAGACTATACGATCACCGGTGATATAACAGGGACATGGAGTATGACGAACGGTTCCTATTACATGAAAATTGTTTATAATGGCATCACGTATAAAGGTGTATTCTTTAAACAAAACGATGAATCCAAATATGACTCCAAGGTTATGACATTTAGCGCTGTTGGCAGCAACAATCAGGTTATTTGGGGAAGTAAGTATATAGATGACCGTATGGCAGTTCAGATTGCGGCTAATAATTTGCGGGATCAAATTCCGGGTACTGTAAGAGGAGATATCGCCTTATCTGCAGCAGGTGACTATGGTACAACCATTGCATGGTCATCCAGCGATAAGTATCTACTTGCTCCGACAGGTGCGGTGAATCGTCTTGATGAGGATGTGCCGGTTACGTTAACAGCACGAGTCACGAAAGGTACTGCATCGGCAGAGCAATCTTTTTCAACGACTGTAAAGGGGAAATCATACGCACTCAATGAGAAGCCGATTTACCAATATGATTTTGAGTCAGTGAATAATTCGGCTGTAGTCAACAACGGAAGTAAATCGGGAAATGCCACTTTATCCGGTACGGCTTCAATTGCAAAGGATGGCCAAAGAGGTAATGTACTGCAGCTCACCAATGCAGCTAAAGCCATTAAAGCCAATTATCTTGCTTTGCCGGCGGATACCTTCGATGGCATGACAGAAAACGGATTCACTGTAGGCATGTGGGTAAATGCTGATACTTTGAGCCCCAACTACTGGCCGCACAGCGCTTTATTTGAAGCCAATGCAGGAGGTCAAAATGCATATCCGGTAACAAGAATAAGCGCCAACTTATTCGGCAGAATTAATTCCAACGGCGCGTGGGCGGATGCAACGGCCATTTCAAAATCATTGACAGGGAACACATGGCAGTATGTAACCTATACAGTAAATTCACAAGGTATTGCCGTATATTTAGACGGTATCAAAGTTGGAACTGCACATACGGATTTAACGCAAAGCTTTTCCAATAATTCGCTTTCCGCTGCTAAGGATGTAAGAGTTGGAAGCGGCAACATTTGGGGCGATGCCGATATCGCATCTGCGAAATTTGACAATGTGGCTGTATATAATCGCGCATTAACAGAAGACGAGGTAGATGCCTTATACAATAAGGAAAGCTTAAACTTTGTATTGGACAAATCAGGACTTGTAAAAGCTTTGTTATCAGCTTCCAATGAGCTCAATAGCGATGTAGAAGGAGATAAGGCTTCATTGCAAACGGCAATAACAGCAGCGGAAACGGTACTAACAAGTACCGCGATAACATCCCAGAAGGATATAGATGCAGCAGTAATCGCGCTGAACACTGCCATAGAAAATTTTAGAGAGATTAGCACAGTGACTATAACAGTGGATAACACTGCGGTTGCTAAAACGAAAACGGTAAACCTAAGCTTAACGGCAAAAGACCAGTTCGGCGTAACCATAGGGCTCAGAGATGCTAAAATCGAGTATTTCAGCAGTAATCCGCAAATAGTATCTATTCAGGATGGAGTCATTACAGCGAATGAGATCGGGAGTGCAGAAATTGCGATATATGTGACAACGCAAACCGGCAGGGTAATCAAATCTAATACCATCGCGGTACAAGTTCTGCCGATATTGGAAAAAGTAAGGGTGATGTCTGATAAAAGCTTTTTAAAAGCAGGTGCCACAGCACAATTGTCTATTGAAGGCTTTATGACAGGTGGAACACAGGCAGATTTGAGTAAGGCGCAAATCACATACACTAGCGATAATAAGCAAATAGCAGCGGTAGATCACAATGGAGTCGTGACTCCGGTAAGTGAAGGACCCGTGTATATTAAGGTTTCGGTAAGCTTGGATGATATAACCAGAGAAGAAAGCGTTGAATTGGTTATGGATTATACGCCGCCGGCCATCACCGTTACCGGGCTGGTGTATGGCACACTCAGCGATGCCGGAGATATGACGCCGACCATTGCGCTAAGTGATGACTTGTCTGGAGTTGACACCAGCAAGACAACGGTGACGTTGGATTCGAATGAAGATCAGCAAGGGACAACAATCCCTCTGTATACGTTGCCGCTTGGTTCACATACGCTTATTGTTACGGCGACTGATTTGGCAGGGAACACTGGCAGCAAAGCCGTATCGTTCCAAACCACGACAAGTATCGAGTCATTGCAGGCATTGATAACACGCTTTGCGAATGCCGGGTGGATCGATAATGCGGGTATCGCGAACAGCTTGCAGAAGAAATTGGCCGCGAACAATTTGGATGGTTTTGCGAGCGAAGTGAAGGCGCAAAACGGTAAACACATTTTAAGTCAAGCAGCAAACTACTTGCTCCGGGATGCCCAATATTTGTTTCAGAAATAATAAGGCTTACCCCCTTTAGAAAAGATATGAAATAAGCCGCTTATCTCAGTAATGAGGTTGGCGGCTTGTATCATATGTATAGTCTTCAATGGCCCGTTGTTGGTTAATGCTTTCGATCTGTTGTTATAGAAGCTCAGGGTCAACATGTTTCAAACTGACAGGGACTACAATTTTCAAGGGATCGTATTCTCCTTGAATTTGCTTGATCAGGATGTCCACAGCAGATCGGGCCATAGTTTGTTCATCTTGACTAATAAAAGGGATGCCGAGAAGATCGGGATCGTCGAAGGAAATTAGCTTAATGTCTGAATTCCTGTCTAAGTTATGCAAACCTTGATGTGTTAAGTTTGTCATTTCAGCAGTTAAAGTCAAGGCGGCGCTAATGTGCGAATGATGATACAGAAAGTCTGTTATATAAGCCAAAGGATCCCCATTACGGAGTAGATGAATCGGAACATGACACCAAAGGCTCTTATCGATTAACATTCCGTTGTCAACATAGGCTCTCTCGAAACCGGATGTCCGGTCTTCAATAGAAGTGTTTGTTTTATCGGGCGAAATGAGAGCGATTTGCTTGTGGTCTTTTTTTAATAACAGAGATACTGCCTCATAGACTCCTCCGAAGTTATCAGCTGTAATCCGATAGGTGTCGATATTCCTTAAATACCGGTCTATTAAAACAAGAGGAAATTTATCTAAGGATAGGCGGAGCAAAGATTCATTATAAGTTTCATCTTCCGTTGGGAAAACAATGAATCCCTTGATCTCCTTGGATTGAATAAGCTCACTTATTGCCCGTGACTCTTTCAAAGAAGACTCCCGGGTGATATGCAATACGAGCTGATACCCTGCTTCATTTATATAATATTCCACATAGTCTAAAAGTCTTTGAATTACTTTGGTTTTTAAAGTTGGAATGATGAATCCAATATAGTTGCCATCTTGCTGTCCCCTTGTTTGTTCGAGTGGTTTAGTTCGATCCATGAGCTCGATTTCCGGAGAGACAAAGGTTCCCTTTCCTTGTATACGAACGATGAGCCCTTCATCCGCAAGGGCTGAGAGTGCGTTCTTGACCGTGATTTTGCTTACCATATATTCTTCCATAATTTCTTGCTCGGAAGGAACCCGGTCCTTAGGCCTCAGTTCTCCTGACATGATCTTGCTTCTTATCATATGTCGGATTTGTTGATATAGAGGGGTTTTGCTCAACAGAGGGACCTCCAATCTTGGTGAGAATGTGGAATAGTTCTTGTATACTATTCATTTATATTTTATCAGTAAATATTGAAAAATGATATATTTTATATTGAATATTAAATAAATGAATTAATGAGTATTTTATAACCAATTTGGTATATTAATTCCGAAATGTTAGACATATAATATAATTAATACAACGCTTTCATTTCAAAAAAAACCCAAAGAGAGGAGATTGAATGAAACAAACGGTTGTCAAAGTAATATCGTTCGTACTAGCAATCTTCATTCTAGTAACTTGTACTTGCTTCACGATTGCAAGCGCTTACGGTCCTAGTACCCTATATGCATCTTCATATAAGCGGCTTTATCCGAGAGGTTAAGCATAAAACAAATTCATGGAGGTCTTAGAAAATGAAAAAACTCACGACAATCTGTTTTGCATCAACACTTGTTGTATCAGCCCTGTCCGGTTGTACAGCAAAAGATAGCACTTCCACAAGTTCTCCTGCTGCCAGTACAGCTGCTACAGCTGCTGCAACGACTGCTCCGGCAGCCAACGACAAAAAGGTCACATTAACGGTAGCGCACTACATGGTGGAAAAACCCAAAGTGGAAACCTTCAAAAAGCTTACGGAAAGCTTCACCAAAGCTAATCCGAATATTACGTTTGATATTCAAGTTCAGCCTGTAGATAAGTTTTCTGAAAATATGAAAATGAAAATTGTGGGAGGGGATGAACCCGATATTATTTTCGGACGCCCTGCCGGAATGGTGGAATTTACGAAAGCAGGCGACTTTCTCGATGTCACGAATGAACCGTTTACACAAAAGATCGATGATAAATTTAAACCGAATGTAAGTTATGACGGCAAAGTATACGGATTACCTATTGATTTGATGACGAATGGCGTTATCTATAACAAGGATATTTTCAAACAAAACGGTATTGAAATTCCGAAGACTTACTCGGATTTAGTGAAAGCGGCAGAAACGTTAAAGGCTAAAGGAATTCCAGCCTTTGCCGCATCTTGGAAAGACGGGGCATCT
The DNA here is from genome assembly GCF_001429545.1 of Paenibacillus sp. Soil787. Taxonomy (GTDB): domain Bacteria; phylum Bacillota; class Bacilli; order Paenibacillales; family NBRC-103111; genus Paenibacillus_E. The sequence continues at coordinate 815,876 of NZ_LMSP01000001.1, read as the reverse complement.
TATATGAGCTTCATGTGGCCGGATATGTGGGGCGGACCGCTCGTGAAAATGCCGGATTATGCAGGATCGATCACCTCCGGACAAAAGAAATTTGCCGACCTTCCTGAATACAAAGGCTTCCTGACAAGGGTGAACGAGTTAAGTCAATATGCGAATTCAGATGCTAAGGATATCGACTATGACAGATCCCTTCAATATTTCGCTCAAGGCAAGGCAGCTATGGATATTATGGGAAGCTTTGCAATCGGAACGATTCGTAATTATAATCCTCAGGGCAACTTTGGCGTGTTTATGTTCCCTTCCTATGATAAAGCGGAGGATAACTATATGACATTGTCCACGGACAATACTTGGATGATCGGTAGTCACTCGAAAAACCTGGATGCAGCGAAAAAATTCTTTGCTTACATGGCTTCAGACGAGGGAGCACAAATTTGGGCAGATGGCGTACAAACGATCAGCGCTTTGAAAAACAATGTGAAGCCAAGTAATGTGGATTCGATGGCTAGCGATTTTCTGGATATCTACAAGTCCGGTAAGGTCGTGAATAACCAAGTAAAACCACTCTGGTACGGTCAGTTTGATGACTCCTGGCAAAAAGTAATGACGAAATTCTTATACGCCGATCCGAAAAAAAGAAACGTAGATGATTTGCAAAAAGAATTGGATACCACATTTGCTAAAATTGTCGCAAGTAACAAATAAGTCGATGAATTAGTAATTATGCTCTCGGTCAGGGTTTCCGGACCGAGAGATATTTCATTGAATAACCGATATGGGGATGAGTGGATGAAGAGAAAATACAGAGATGAATTAGTGAAGTTTACATTTCTAATTCCAGCACTCCTTTTTTTTACGCTGGTTGTTATTATTCCGTTTGTCAGGGGATTTAATATTGCATTCACCAATTGGGACGGGCTTGCCCCAAGCTATAAATATGTGGGGCTTCGCAATCTGATTATGTTATTCAAGGACGAAGAAGTCTTGGGTCCGCTCAAAAATACATTATTTTTCGCTTTCGTTACTACGTTTTTTGTTAATATATTTGGATTGATTCTAGCGGTGGCGCTGGATGTTAAATTTAAAGGTGTCAATTTTTTGAAGGCTGTCATCTTTATGCCTATGGTGATCAGTCTCGTGTTGGCAGCTGTCATTTGGCGCTATGTTTATAGCGATATTTTTCCGATTATTTTCCACACATCAAATGGACTTTTAGGGAGTCCCGAGACCGTTATGTGGGGAATCGCCATCATTTGTATTTGGAAGGAAACAGGGCTTGCTATGGTTGTCTATTTTGCCGGATTGCAAACGATTCCGAAGGATATGTATGAGTCCGCTCGCATTGACGGCGCGAATCAAATTCAGCAGTTTTTCAAAATCACGGTTCCGATGTTAATGCCCGCATTTACGTATTGTATTCCACTATGGCTAGGTACAGGTTTAAGACAATTCGATTATTCGGTTGTTGCTACCAAGGGCGGACCTGGTCGAGCATCAGAAACAATGGCCATGTACGTATATAACTATGAATTTCCTTATTTCAAAGCAGGATATGGACAAATGGCAGCTTTAGTTTTATTCGCCCTAATTCTAGTCATTACATTAATCGTCACGCGTTATTTAAGAGGAAAAGAGGTGGAATTTTGATCGAGGAAACTTCTCACTCACGAAAATGGTCGAAGGCCGTCAGAGTCGCCGTTTTATACATCGTTGCTGCCTTGTTTTTATTTCCATTTTATATAGCTATTGTGTACTCACTCAAAACGCCAGTAGAAACAGCAAAGTCTCCACTCAGCTTTCCCGTGCATTTCGCGTGGGAGAACTATACGAAGGCAATCGAAGCAGCTAATTTTTTTGTGGCATTAAAAAATAGCTTTATAGTGACAACGGCAACTGTTATTCTTGCGGTCCTTGTATGTTCTATGGGCGCTTACGTCATTTCGAGAAACAACAACAAATTTTATAATTTCTTCTATTTTCTCTTTATGTCGTCTATTATGCTTCCCTTTCAGGTCATTATGTTTCCACTCTATAAGACATGGGTTAATCTAGGGCTTTTGAATACACTTCATGGATTGACTATTTCATTAGTGGGCATACAAATTGGGTATTTTTGTTTCCTTTATGTCGGATTTATCAAGACAGTTCCCAGGGAACTGGAAGAAGCCGCGATGATAGACGGCGCTTCGCGGTATCGGACCTTTTTTAGCATCATATTCCCGCTGCTGAAACCGATCAATATGACGATTATCGTACTCAGCGCATTAGGAGCGTGGAATGATTTCGTCGTTTCCATGGTCATCGTGCAAAAGAAGGCTGTCTCTACATTACCGCTTGTTCAATTTCAATTCTTCGGACAGTATACATCTGAGGTTAATATGGCTTTTGCAGCTATCCTGATGTCGATGGTTCCAATCATGTTATTTTATTTGGCAGCCCAGAAATACATTATTGGCGGTGTTACCGCCGGTGCAGTAAAAGGGTAGGTAAAGGATGAAAATTAGAAGTGATAAAAGAAAGGATTACGATATGAAAAAAGAGTTGGAAAAAGCAACGATTTCAGGAGATTATATAAATCCTGTCGTTGAGCAGCGTGCTGATCCTTGGGTATATAAACATACGGATGGGTATTATTATTTCACAGCATCTGTACCTGAGTTTGACCGCATTGAAGTTAGACGATCTCGTCATATTCAGAAGTTGGGCGAAGCAAATCCGGTAGTCATATGGGAAAAGCATCAATTCGGTCTTATGAGCTCGCATATTTGGGCCCCTGAAATTCACTATATCGGCGGCAAATGGTATGTATATTTTGCGGCGGCTCCGTCTGGCGACACCATTAACGGCATGTTTAACCACCGCATGTTCGTCCTGGAAAATACTTCGGAAAACCCGCTTGAAGGAGCTTGGTCAGAAAAAGGGCAAATCATTACTGCATGGGAATCCTTTGCCCTGGATGCGACAACGTTCGAGCATAAAGGGACACAGTATCTGGTATGGGCACAAAACGATCCGAATATACCAGGGAATTCCAATTTATACTTGGCTCCAATGGCCAATCCTTGGACGCTGCAAGGCCCGCAGATTATGCTCTCCAAACCAGAATTGGTATGGGAAACGATAGGGTTCCTCGTAAATGAAGGACCGGCGGTTATTAAGAAAAATGGCAACATTTTCATCAGCTTCTCGGCAAGTGCAACCGACTTTAACTATTGTATGGGCCTGCTAACAGCTTCGGAAGACGCCGATCTTCTGGATCCACAGTCATGGACGAAGTCCAAATCGCCTGTACTGACTACAGATGAAAGCATCCGTCTCTTTGGACCCGGACACAATAGCTTCGCAGTTTCGGAGGACGGCACTCAGGATATCTTCGTCTTCCACGCGAGAAATTATAAAGAAATTGTAGGCGACCCGCTTTACGATCCGAATCGTCACACCTTTGTCCGAGTACTGAAGTGGCACGCGAATGGCACGCCGGATTTTGTTGGCTCCGTATTAGGCGCCTAGAGCGGCTAAACCGATCTATAACCTCGTCCTCATGCTAATGAGAGATGAGGTTTTTTTGTCGTCTGGGAGAGCGAGCTTTCCGCCACCGTTCTGACATGGAAGTCGGTAGTCCATATATGATAAGCTATACGTATTAAAGAAGGAGGCGATTGCTGTGATTCAAGTTTTCCCTGCACATGCGCGTAATACAACCGATCTGGGCTGGCTAAAGAGCCATAAGAATTTTTCGTTCGGCGATTATTTTGACGAGGACAATGTAGGTTTTGGGGTTATGCGTGTTTGTAATGACGATGATATTGCTGCCGGTCGGGGCTTCGGTCCACATCCCCATAGCGACATGGAGATTGTCAGCATCGTTCTCAGCGGAGCAATTAAACACGAAGATAGCTTGGGGCATGTTGCGGTAACAGGAGTGAATGGCGTGCAGCGGATGTCAGCAGGAAGCGGCGTTATCCATGCCGAGTACAATGCATCGGATACGGAACCGATGAGTCTCTTTCAGCTGTGGTTCATGCCTTCTAAGCGGGGCTTGGAGCCATCCTTTGAGAATGTTATCTATGAGCCTGAAGCAATGATAAACACTTTGCTGCCGGTAGTTACGCCCGAGGGGGGCGAACATGCAGCCAAGATCCATCAGGATATGAGCATTTACCTCAGCAAGCTGGAAGCGGGAAAAGAGCTTGTGTTTGAACAAGCAGAGAATCGACGCATTTTTCTTATGCTTATAAGCGGGAAGTTATCTGCCAATGATGCGGTATTGGAAACTAAGGATAGCGCTCGTATGGAAGCGGAACAGACAGTTGCAATTCGCGCGATAGAAGATACACATTTCATGCTAATCGATCTGCCATAACGGATGATGAAGGAGGGCAATGCGGATGAAGGAAGTCTTTTTAATTAAGCATGCAGTGGGCGGTCGGGCGTTCGTAGATACAGGTAAACATCCGATCCCCTACACGTGGGAGCATGTTGGAGACCAATGGGTCTTTACCGTACAGATAGAGAAAAAGGAAGATATCGCTGAGCTTTTGAAATGGAAAGAGGAACTTAATGTTTTCCTATTTCAGGAGTTTGAGAATAAGCCAACGAAGAAATTATGGTTCTATGTAGGCGATGATTCCGTTCATTATTCGGAGGAACAAGGCGAGTTAACCATTGTAGCAAAGTCTCAAATCGTATACATTCCTGATCAGTTTAGTGCGCAATTGTAACTCAACATAGGGAGAGCTGTGCAGGTGTCAAATGCTTGTGGGGCTCTCCTTTCCCCGGATTGGAGTCACACCTATGAAAGTGCAGGATCAATTACTAGAGAAAGCTATCCCTTTTATCCAGGAATGTTATAGTGAACTAGGCCAAAGCTCGGGCGAAATCGAGGCTCGTCTTGCCCAAATTACCGAAGCCATTAGGTACAAAGGTTACTACGAACATACCCGTCAAGAACTTGAGCATGGGGCCAAAATGGCATGGCGCAACAGCAACCGTTGTATCGGGCGATTGTTCTGGGAAACATTGGCGGTACACGATTCTCGTTATATTGAAACAGAAGAACAGATGGCTGAGGCACTTTTTCGTCATATAGAAACGGCAACCAATGGCGGCAAAATCCGTCCAGTGATTACGATTTTCCCTCCTACGAACGATTCGGCTCAGAGAGCCTTTATTCATAATGACCAACTGATCCGTTACGCGGGCTATGAAACTGACAATGGGATTCTCGGTGACCCAGCTTCTATTCAAATAACTTCTTTATGCCAATCACTTGGATGGCAGGGGGCCGGTACGCCTTATGACGTGCTGCCGCTTGTTGTTCAAATGGGAGACCGGAAACCGAAGCTGTTTGAGATTCCTGCTGAGCTCGTCTTGGAAGTGGATATTACACATCCGGATTTAGCAGAGTTCGATGATTTGCATCTCAAATGGTATGTCGTACCGATCGTCTCGAATATGTACCTTGAAATCGGAGGGATTCATTACCTCGCCGCGCCATTCAATGGTTGGTATATGGGCACTGAAATCGGGGCGCGAAACTTTGCAGATGAAGCGAGATATGACATGCTGCCGCGTGTAGCGTCTATCATGGGGCTGGATACTCGGCGTGACGCCTCTCTTTGGAAAGATAGAGCGCTTGTTGAGTTAAATGTGGCTGTGCTGCATTCGTTTCAACAGCAGGGTGTAGCTATTGTGGATCATCATACGGCGGCGAGGCAATTTAGGAGTTTTGAAGAGAAGGAGCAGAAGGTCGGTCGTGATGTCACGGGTGACTGGTCGTGGCTGATCCCGCCGCTATCTCCGGCGACGACGCATATTTTTCATCAGCATTATTCAAATGAAGTGAAGCTGCCTAACTTTTTTTATCACATAAGAAAAGTATAAGTTTTCGGTTCCCGAAAACCGCTTTCTTATTGGCGATAAAACCTAATATAGGGATCTTTGGTCGTGGACCAAAGTCTCTCCTCGTTTAACGCGGTCGCTCATCTATGAATGACCTCGTGTAGTCGGGTCCCCGGAAATCGGGGATTTATTATTTGGGAAATTGACCGGTGGACAAATTTCGAGATTCATAGAATTGTGTTACTAGACATTGAAAAGAGGATTTTTACAATGAAAAAAGGGCTTTGGTACGCCATAATTGCCTATACCGCATGGGGCTTGCTGCCTGTTTATTGGAGGTCTTTTGAATCTCTGCTTGCGGGTGAAATATTGTCTCACCGCGTCATCTGGTCTTTTGTATTCATGGCGATTCTATTGCTGATAGGGAAAAACCGCTGGAATGAATTTCGTAAAATGCTTACGAACCGGAAAGCGGTGCTCCAGGTTGGAGTCAGCAGCATTTTAATCAGCTCCAATTGGCTAATATTCATTTGGGCCGTTAATAACGGGCATGTTATCGAGACGAGTCTCGGGTATTATATTACCCCGTTGATAAATATCATGCTAGCGGTCCTGTTTCTACGCGAAAAACCAAGCGGCAGCCAGTGGGTGGCCGTTGCTTTGGCGGGTGCCGGCGTTTTGCTGGCAACCATCGATTATGGCAGATTCCCATGGGTGTCTCTCTCACTAGCGCTTTCCTTCGGGCTGTATAGTCTTGTGAAAAAGAGGGTTTCCTACGATGCCTCTATCGGGTTGGCAGGGGAAACCGTCATTGTCTTCCCTATAGCAGTCGCTTATATTGCCTACTTACACTTCGCACATCATGATTCCGCATGGACATTACCGCCGGTCTCTTTAGCGATGCTATTATTGTCAGGAGTGGCGACTGCTTTGCCTCTACTATGGTTTGCTAAAGCGGCTGCTCGGTTGCCACTTTCCATGCTGGGATTCATTCAGTATATAGGTCCTTCCATTACGCTGCTGTTAAGTGTGTTCCTATTTAAAGAGAAATTCTCCCCCGTGCTTCTCATCAGCTTCTCCTTGATTTGGACCGCACTGATTGTTTATGCACTCGCGTCGATGCGAGTGGCCAGGACTTCAGTGGCGAAGTAGCTTGGAAGCAAAAGGGGCCGAAGAAGGTTATGCGCAGGCTTTGCGTGATAAAGACAATGCTAGAAGTCAGCTCGAAGCAATGAAAAACTACGAACTGGCCAAAGAAATGAAGAACATCAATGTGAAGCGGACGACACGCGGCGGCTTGCAAATTGGCTTAGAGTTAACTAAAATTGCAGCAGACATTGCAACATTGACTGGGGGCGGAGCGCAAGTTGGAACGCCGCTCAAAATTATCGCTTCCGGCGTTAGCGCTGCTATGCCGCTGCTTGCGAGGTCTTTGAAACAAGCGGGCCGCGATCGCGCCTCCAAAGCTGGCGCATAGGGAATTACCGAAGTTTGAGAACAGTACTAAATTGCGAGACAGCTTGTTTGAAGCCATGGCCCAAAGAGAGTAGGAGAGTGTACATACATGTTGCCAGATAAAATACATGCGCGTCATTTGGCGCAGTTAGGCTTCTTAAAGGAGATTCTGGATGAGACAGGCCTAGCTACGAATTTATTGGAAAAATCCGAAGCGATTCCGCTTCACGTGTTAATGGCAGGATTTCAAGAGGATAAAAAAGGGCGTGAACGTTTCCTGCACTTTAGTTTTTTACCTCTGAACGATGATGATATTGTTGCCATTCAGTTGCTGCAAATTTACAGTACACTGCCCTTTCACCTGCAAGAAGGATCGCGCGATGCCGTGGCTTCTGTTCTGCTGGAAATTAACACAAGATTGCCGATCGGTCATTTTGGCATCAATGAACAGAATGAGCTGCACTATCGGTATGTGTATAGTATTTCAGCGTCCCGCACTTTTGAGAGCGAAGGAGTGTTGGAAATTCTCAGCTTGTTCGTCTACATGTGCGATATGTTCGCTGAGCATGTTGAATTAGTAGCGAGCGGTGAAGCTTCTGCTGAGCAAGTTGTTCAATCTTTGAGATAGTTAAGGTAAACCCGAAAAACCGATTCCTTCCTTGTAGGAGATCGGTTTTTTGGCAATATCATACGCTATTTGATTTTAGTCTGCAGCAGTTCGATAAGCTGCTTACCGGGATCTCTCATTTGGCCGCCAGCAGGACGATTTCCATTAGCATTCTTGCCGTTGGTTTGATCGGGTGCGTTAGCGTTTGGTTGTGCAGAAGCATCTGGTTTATTTTCTGTATTTCCAGATCCACCATTTCGTTTGCCCTTGCCATCACCGGCGTTTCCGTTATTCCCAGGACCATTTGCACCGCCGTTTCCTCGATTGCTCATACGCGCAGCCGAATCTTCTATGAATTTCTTCTGGGCATCCGTGAGCTTTTCATACAGTTTGGTCTTGTTTTCATCACTAAGTTCTGCTTTTGTAACGATATCTTGGGCAACGGGCAGCATGGCTTGAGCCTGTTCCTTCGTGATGGTAAGTCCATCTGCTTTGTCAAGCATGAGCAGGGTCTGGAACGTACTAAACATTTGTCTTTGCGCTGCATTCATGACGGGTCGGTCTTGAGCCTTTTGCTTCCCGTCTGCCTGGGATTGTTCGTTTTGTTGTTGCGGTTGTGCTGAGCTTGCTGCAGCAGGTTGGGAGGATGACGGGTTCCCACAACCGCTTAGTAATACGGGGATAAGAATGCATAAGCCCGCTATTTTCTTCATTTTCATCATACTATGTATCACTCCTATTAATCATCTTCTTCACAATCGTACATGACAATTATGAAAAATCTGAGAAGAGAAGCTGAATAATACATAAAAGTTAGCTTAAAATGTGCTGAGGTGAAAGAGAAAGTTAGTGCCTGCTCAAGCAATAGTCTTTTTATATGAAAGGAAATATGCAGTTATGGGGAGGTACTATTCATGCAGGAGCTTGTTGGAGAGTGCAAGGCATGTAAAAAGCCAATTTTCTGCAATGATGGATTTATTGACGGCGTAGTGTTAGACGATAACACGTTACTATGCTTCGAATGTTTCGATGAAGAGAGCGAAATCAGCAGCTAGCGGATTAACGTCGCTCCAGTCCTTTAGCCGGGAAAGATGAATCAGAAGTTGATTTCGCACCCATTTCCTTACTCAACAGCTGTATGTCGATTGGTCAGTCGTACCAAGGATAAACGACTCCGTCGTCCTTCAGGACGAGCGCGTTTGTCAAGGTAGATGCGAAGCAAAAGTATAAAATTTATACTTTCTTATCTACAAAAAAAAGAAGCTGCTCGGGCAGCTCCTAAATTAAACTTGTTTCACACTCTTGGCCGTTAAGTTGGGAATATCACTTTTCAAAGCATAGCGTCTGTTCAATAGGTAGCCGAAAAGGGAAGCCAGCGATTGCTGGAACAGCATGCCTAGTACAACGGGGACAGACACAGGAGGCGGGAAGTAGGCAACGGCGAGTACTGCGCCAGCACTAATATTACGCATCCCACTGTTAAACGTAAGTGCAACGACGATATCTTGTTCCCAGCGCATGAGCTTAGCGACCAGCCAACCAAGGATGTAACCAAGTGAGGCTATAGAGAGTACAAATCCGGCTAAACCTAGTAATTTAGCATTAAAATCACGTAAATAAGGGGCGATCACGGAGCTGTTGATAGCGACAACGATGCCCATGGTTATTTTCGAAAAAGGACCTAGACGGCCACTCCATTGTTCCTTAATTTTGCCGCGTGTCCATTGATTCAGCATCATGCCAATGATTGAAGGTAGAACGATCATTAGGAACAGGCCTTTCATCATCGCGAAGGAGTCCATCTGTACTTTGGTGCCAATTAACGCAGATAGTGTGTAGGGAACGACAAAGGGTGAAAGTATGGTGTCCATGAGAATAATCGATAATGTGAGCACGGTATTTCCGCGATAAATAGCAACCCAGACGAAGCTTGTAATACCAGTAGGTATGGCTGCTGCTAAAATGAGACCGGTTATCGTCATGGGCTCTTGGCTATATACGACATGCCCGAGACCCATCGCAATCAGCGGCATCGCGACATGTAGAATCAACAATGTGGTTATGAGTGGAAGAGGCTGAACGACCACTTTGACAAATTCTTTGAAGCTGGAGCTTATGCTGCCTGCGAAGGTCATAAAGGCAAACAACCAAGGGGATAAAAAGGTGAATCCGGATAAATGACTGCCTAGCAAAACACCGATAAGAACACTGACTGGTGTGATTAGCGGCAAGATTTTTTCTAATTGGCGATTCAATTGAGACAGCATTTAGGTGAACTTCCTTCCTTTAAACTTCATAGGCAGCTTTGTCTCCCTATTATATGAGCTGGAAGGGGTAGTGACTAGACCCTCATTGTTATGAATGGAAATCAGGCGAGCATTTTATGCCTCTGATGAAATAGTAAAAAGGTAATTTAGAGTTATGAAAACGTTTGCAATGAATTTGACTATTGGATATAATTGGGTATTGGTAAGGTGTTTACACCGTGTAAACAGGTATTTGTAGAATAGCTCTCACCGAGGAGTGTTTGCATGACAAGCAGATGGGAACAGGCTTATTCCGACGCAGGCGCCGAAGATCCAGGCGTGAAAGAAGCCAGACAATGGCTGGAGAGTATTCCCAATGACACGGAGCCACTTGTCAAACCTGAGCAAGCCTTGGTTGTTACCCAGATTTTGGGGGCTATTTATGAATCGGCAAAACAGGGAAAACGATTGAATTTTGATCAATAAAAATTTCTATTTCCAATCGTTTGATGACGTGCTATGATATTTATCAATTGAATACGAATGAATCCCTAGGGGCGCCGCAAGGCTGAGACAGAGCAATCTGAACCCTTCGAACCTGAACTGGGTCATACCAGCGGAGGAAAGTGGAACGATCATTGGAGCCCCATCTTTGCATGTTTATTAGGCGGCGCAACCTACAACCACTTTTCTTTGGAAAAGTGGTTTTTTTCATGCCTGAAATTGAGAAATTTGAGCTGGCTGGTGGGTTAGCGGTGTTTTTCATAGTTAAAGTAGCTGATTACTGGTTTCGAGTGAGTATCGAGCAGCTTTAAGGATGTTTTATAACGTTAAAGTCAGAGTGAAGGGGAAAAGAGCCTCCATAGCGATGTAAAACATGCTTAAAACAAGAAAGTTAAGCTGAATAAGGCAGAAAAAAGGAGTTGAGTCTCTTAATGACTGGGTATGAACTGCATGTCATTTCCAATGGCAAGCTGGCGTGGACAGAGCTGGCGGCGGTTGCAGCTAAGATTCACCCCTATGTCACGGCCATTCATATACGTGAAAAAAAGAAATCATTAGACGAGATCTTCCTTGGTGTGCAGTTTCTGCTCGAAACAGGTATTCCGGCGAAAAGCCTATATATCAATGGTTACCCTTCAATTGTCACGGCTGCGGCATTAGGCGGATTACAGCTTCAGGGCAGTACCCCGCCGCTTTCAACCCAAAGAGAATTTTGTCAGGGAGTGCAAAGGACCGGCGTATCGATACATAGTGCGGAGGAAGCTAAGCAGCGAGAGCAGGAGGGGGCGGATTATGTGATGTTTGGTCATATTTTTGCTTCTGATTCTAAGGTGGGCATCCCGCCTAGGGGATTGAAGTCGCTCAAAGATGTGGCAACCCAAGTATCAATTCCGATTATTGCGATCGGAGGCATGAGGCCTGAACGGGTAAGCTCAGTTTTGGAGGCGGGAGCTTCCGGTATAGCTGTGATGAGCGGGATATGGGAAGCGGAAGATCCGCTAGCAGCAGTGAAGGCTTACGTGAGCGAGCTAGAGCGAAAGGAGGTGGGATAAATGAAACGAATGAACGATGTGATCATCGTTGGCGGCGGGGTTATTGGTTCTTCAATCGCCTATAACCTGGCAAAGCGAGGCCAGTCCGTCCTGCTCCTCGAGCGCGGGAGGCTCGGCATGGAAGCCTCGTCGGCGGCGGCGGGCATGCTCGGAGCACAATCCGAGATGGAGGATACGGGGCCGCTTTTCCAGTGGGCTGGGCAAAGCCGAGCGATGTTCCCCCAGCTGAGCGAGGAACTGAAAGCTCTCACGGGCATCGACATCGGTCTCGTCCGTGAAGGTCTGCTGAACGTGGCGCTCAGCGACGTTCAAGAGCAGGAGCTTCGCGCGAGGGAGAAGCTCCAACGCGCAGCGGGCGAGCAGGCGGAGTGGCTGAGCGCTGCTGCAGCCGCCAAGCTCGAGCCCGCCTTGAGCGGGGCGACGCGCGGAGCCTTATACCTGCCGGGTGATGGGCAGGTGGAGGCGCCGCTGCTGGCGGCGGCGTTCGCGCAGGCAGCCAGGGTGCTGGGGGCGAAGGTGCAAGAATTCGCCCAGGTACAAGGGCTGCTGACGGAGCGAGGCCGAGCCGTCGGCGTGATGACGAGCGAAGGTCCGCTCTATAGCGACCACGTCGTCGTGGCGGCTGGCACGTGGAGCGGACAGCTAATGGCAGGTATCGGCGTCGACCTGCCGGTATATCCCGTGAAAGGCGAGTGCTTCTCTGTCCTTACGACGAAGCCGCTGCTCAGGAAGACCCTGTTCACGACAGGGTGTTATATCGTCCCGAAAGCCGGAGGACGACTGCTGGTCGGCGCGACGGTAGTGCCGAACAGTTACGACCGCAAGGTGTCGCTGGCTGGGCTGGCTGAGCTGATGGATCGCGCGAGGCTGCTCATGCCCGCACTAGGCGAAGCCGAGTGGGAGAAAGCTTGGTCGGGTCTGCGGCCACAGACGACAGACGGGCTGCCGTACATCGGCAAAGTTCCGGCGTACGATGGTTTATATGCCGCTTGCGGACATTACCGCAATGGGATTTTGCTCAGTCCGGTCACCGGTAAGGTGATCGCGGATTTGGTTTTGGAAGGGGGAGAGGACGCCTTTCAGCCTGAGCTTGAGCTGGGATTTGGGATTGGATCTGAGACAGGATACGGATCAGAGATAAGATCAGGGACAGGACACGAGGCAGGATCTGAGGCAGAATCAGGATCGGAGATAGAAACAGAGACTGGATCAGTGACTGGATCAGAGAGAAGATCTTACTCAGGAATACAGACGTGCCCAGCTATGGAATCGTTGCTCGATGCTTTTAGCCCTGATCTATCTGGGCAATCGAAGCGGATTGGGCGGCGTGAAGGGAACCTATTTTCAGCTACAGGAAAGGAGCTGCACAGCATTGAAGCTGCACATTAATGGGCAAAACGTAGACATTCCAGATTCGATCCGAACCATTGAAGAGCTGCTCGCGCATTTTGATTTGAGTGAGAAAATGCTCGTCGTGGAACATAATGAAAACATTTTACAAAAAGAAGATCACGCGAAAGTTGAGCTTTCCGAAGGACATAAAATCGAAATCGTTCATTTTGTTGGAGGGGGATAATTCTTATGTTAAAAATCGGTCCTTATGAGTTTCGTTCACGGTTATTGCTTGGCACGGGGAAATTTCCGGATTTCGATATTCAGAAGCAGGCGGTTGAGGTTAGTGAATCTCAGATTTTGACGTTTGCGGTGCGACGTATGAATATTTTTGAAGCGAGTCAGCCTAATTTCTTATCGATGCTGGATGTGTCGAATTTCACCTTATTGCCGAATACGGCAGGCGCCAAAACAGCCGATGAAGCTGTACGCATCGCGAGACTAGCGAAGGCTTCCGGACTATGCGACATGATCAAAGTCGAAGTTATTGGAGACGAAATGACGCTGCTGCCTGACCCGGTTGAAACGTTGAAAGCCTCGGAAATGCTGCTGGAGGAGGGCTTCATCGTGCTGCCATACACATCAGATGATGTTCTTTTAGCCAAACGCTTGCAAGCCCTCGGTGTTCATGCCATTATGCCTGGCGCATCGCCAATCGGAACAGGTCAAGGCATCATTAATCCGCTGAACCTGAGCTTCATAATTGAGCAAGCGACCGTACCTGTCATCGTCGATGCCGGCATTGGCGCTCCTTCGGACGCAGCACTTGCTATGGAGATGGGAGCCGATGGTGTGCTGCTCAACACCGCAGTGTCGGGTGCCAAGGATCCGGTCAAAATGGCCTACGCCATGAAATTGGCGATTGAAGCCGGACGTGCCGGATTCGAAGCGGGCCGTATTCCGAAGAAGCGATATGCTTCGGCCAGCAGTCCGATGGAGGGTTTTAGTCGCGTTTAGTCGGGGAAGAGCAAAAGTGAGAATCTGAGAAAGCCGAAAATGACGTCTCGCGTGAGGGAAAGCAGATGTTCCATCGTGAGCGGTCGAATATGGCCTTCTCGGCTGGTGTTACCGGGGCTGAAGCAAGAGTGTGTGTCTGAGAGGGCGGACATGAAGAAGTTGAAGCTGAAAGGAGGAGCAAGATGTCTGTTTACAAAGCATTAACGATCGCGGGCTCGGATAGCGGAGGTGGTGCGGGGATTCAAGCAGACCTGAAGACGTTCCAAGAGCTGGGCGTTTATGGGATGTCGGTCATTACCGCGGTGACTGCGCAGAATACGCTGGGTGTTCAAGGGGTTTATCCGATGAACGCTGAGGCGATCGAGCAGCAATTGGCCTCTATTGGGGATGATTTATCTCCAGATGCGCTCAAAACAGGGATGTTATTCAGTGGTGAGATTATACGAATCGTAGCGGCTGCGATACAAAATTACAAGTGGAAGCGTATCGTGGTCGACCCTGTGATGATAGCCAAAGGCGGAGCCTCCTTGCTTCAACAAGAGGCTATCGATGCGATGATTCACTCGTTATTGCCGCTGGCCGATGTGGTTACGCCGAACATACCAGAAGCTGAAGCGCTTAGCGGCATGCAAATAACGGACAGCGAGTCGCGTCAACAGGCTGCGAAGCGGATTCATCTCTATGGCTGCAAGAACGTGATGATAAAAGGCGGTCATGAAGTGAATACGGAGCATGCAACTGATTTGCTCTATGACGGGAAGACTTTCACGGAGTTTTCGTCCAGACGTTTGGTTACCAAGCACACGCACGGTACAGGTTGCACGTTTGCTGCGGCAGTTACTTCGGGACTTGCGCAGGGCTTAACGACGAAAGAAGCCATCCAACTGGCAAAAAGATTCATCCAAGCTGCAATTGCGGAGCCATTACATATAGGAAGCGGTCATGGTCCTACGAATCATTGGGCTTATCAACGTGGAGTTAGAGCCAGTAATGCTGACTTGGAAGACATTTTCGTCAACGAGGATGTTTTCATACGAGGTGCACGATGAATAGCGAGCAGCTGCGCAAGGCGCTGCGTTTGTACTTGGTCATGGGCAGCCCGAACTGTGCCGGGGCTGACCCGGCTGTGGTGCTGGAGGCCGCGATTGCCGGCGGCATCACGATGTTTCAGTTCCGCGAGAAGGGCGCCGGAGCCCTGCAGGGGGCGGCGAAGCTCGAGCTGGGCGCGCGGCTGCGCCGCTTGTGCGCGCAGCACGCGATCCCCTTCATCGTCAACGATGATGAAGGGCTCGCTCTAGAGCTTGAGGCCGATGGTATTCACATCGGCCAAGAAGACGCCCCAGCCGCCGCCGTGCGGCAGCGGCTGAAACAAATGATCGTGGGCGTCTCAGCCCACGATCTTGGCGAAGCCCGGTCGGCGCTCGCCGAAGGCGCCGACTATCTGGGCGTAGGCCCCCAATACGCCACGCGCACCAAGCTGGATGCGCGTGAGGTCCAGGGGCCTGCCGTCATCCAGCGGATTCGCGCAGGCGGCATCCGGCTGCCGCTCGTAGGCATCGGAGGCATCGATGCCTCGAATGCATCCCACGTCATCCGCGCAGGAGCGGATGGAGTAGCCGTAGTCAGCGCGATTGCAAGCGCGCACTCACCACGTGAAGCAGCAGATGAGCTGCTTAGAAACATCAAATAGAGGAGGAATTTATATGACAACGACTAATAGTAGTTCCGTGAAAGACGTCCAAATTTCAACATTTCCAGGAAGTAAAAAGGTGTATGTAAAAGGCTCAAGACCCGATATTCAAGTGCCAATGAGGGAAATTTCTTTGGGAACCTCCACGAATATTCACGGAGAGGAAGTAGCTAACGAGCCTGTGCAGGTTTATGATACAAGTGGTGTTTATACCGATACAGAACAGATAACGGATATCCGTAAGGGTCTTCCAGCTAATCGCTTAACATGGATTGAAGAACGTGGTGACGTTGAATCTTACGTTGGACGTGAAGTGAAGCCAGAAGATAATGGGCTTGCATCTCCAGATGCAAGAGGGGCCGCTGAAATATTCCCAGGCTTACACCGCAGACCGCTCCGAGCTAAGCAAGGTTGTAATGTGACACAGATGCATTATGCACGCCAAGGCATCGTGACACCGGAAATGGAGTACATTGCGATTCGAGAGAATCTTGATGCTGAATTCGTTCGTAAAGAGGTCGCTATTGGTCGTGCCATCATTCCTTCCAATATCAATCATCCTGAAAGTGAGCCGATGATTATCGGACGCAACTTCCTTGTGAAAATTAATGCTAATATCGGAAATTCCGCCGTCGCTTCTTCTATTGAGGAAGAAGTCGAGAAGATGACGTGGGCCACCCGTTGGGGCGCTGACACGATCATGGATTTATCGACGGGCAAAAACATTCATACTACACGCGAATGGATCATCCGCAACTCCCCGGTTCCTGTTGGAACGGTGCCGCTGTATCAAGCACTCGAAAAAGTGAACGGCAAAGCGGAAGACCTCACCTGGGAAGTTTTCCGTGACACGCTAATTGAGCAAGCCGAGCAGGGGGTCAGCTACTTCACCATTCATGCCGGTGTACTCCTGCGTTACGTTCCTATGACAGCGAAGCGCGTAACGGGTATCGTCTCCCGTGGTGGATCCATCATGGCTGCATGGTGCCTAGCCCACCACCAAGAGAACTTCCTTTATACGCATTTCGAAGATATTTGCGAAATTATGAAAGCTTACGACGTCGCCTTCTCCCTTGGTGACGGGCTGCGCCCTGGTTCGATCGCGGATGCGAACGATGAAGCCCAATTCGCCGAACTGGAAACACTGGGTGAATTGACGCAAATCGCTTGGAAGCATGATGTCCAAGTGATGGTTGAAGGCCCAGGCCACGTGCCGATGCACCTGGTCAAAGAAAACATGGACCGTCAGTTGGAAGTTTGCCAAGAAGCGCCTTTCTACACGCTTGGACCGCTGACGACCGACATTGCGCCAGGCTATGACCATATCACCTCTGCCATTGGGGCAGCGATGATCGGCTGGTTCGGCACGGCGATGTTGTGCTATGTGACGCCGAAGGAGCATCTCGGCCTGCCGAACAAAGAGGACGTACGCGTTGGAGTTATCACGTACAAGATTGCCGCGCATGCTGCCGATTTGGCTAAAGGCCATCCGGGAGCGCAAATTCGTGACAACGCGCTGTCGAAGGCGCGCTTCGAGTTCCGCTGGCGCGATCAGTTCAATCTCTCGCTCGATCCGGAACGCGCGATCGAATACCACGATGAGACGCTGCCGGCCGAGGGCGCGAAGACGGCGCACTTCTGCTCCATGTGTGGACCGAAATTTTGCAGTATGCGCATTACGCAGGATATAAGGCAGTACGCACACGCGCAAGGGCTTGATGAAGAGTCTGCGCGAAACAGCGGCATGGATGAGAAGTCCAAAGAATTCCGTGAAGCAGGAAGCCAAATTTATCGATAAAAATGAGGGACGTTTCCACCATTAATGGGTGACAGAAACGTCCCTTTTTGCTACCATAGAGAAAAGCTTAACTTCGTTAATCCTTTAAAGCGTTGAAACGATCGAAAAAGGAGACTTTCATGCTTGCTGAGACTGCAATTGACATGAAATCCTTTTGGCATTATGATACGGTTAAAAAGATTTGACCGTCGTTTAATTAATCTCATTAAGAGATTTAGAGTTGACCATGAGCGCATGTTTCAAGGCTAGATTGGTACAATAGAGGGAGGTCGAGTCCATATGAAGCTGCAACCGGTTTTTATTATTGAAGAACTTGAGCAATTAAAAACGATAAGCGATCCGCTTCGCGCTAAGGTGTTACTTTATTTAATAGAGAAAGCATACACCGGTCAGCAGTTGGCCAAAATGCTGGGAATGGCGCGTGCGAAAGTGCATTATCATTTGAATGAGCTTGAGAAGCATAGCTTGATTTCGGTCGTTCGTACGGAACTCAAGAATGGTATTTTGCAAAAGTTTTATCGTGCTGTAGCCCGCGGCTTCGTCCCTAGTGAAAAATTGCTGCCATACGTCTCAGAGGTAGAGAATTACTATCGCGAGAGGACGCTTAGCGTACTTGGACGTGCCAGACGCAGAGCGATTAATGCCCCTGAAGAGGCGTTTCAGATTCCATCTTCTGATCGTACACAATGGCCGATTATCATGACCCAGGTCGAAGTCAAAATGAGCAAAGAGAAATATGCAGAATGGCTGAGAAAGTTTCGTGCTCTTATCTTTGAGCTCGATGCGTCGCAGGAAGAAAATGGGGAGTGGTTTTATTTGACTACGGTCGGCTTTCAAACGAATGAGCCGTCTTTTGACCCTGTTGTAGAAGAAGAGGAGAGATAAAGCATGCTAGATCCAAGACTAACGAAGCTCGCAGATGTGCTTGTGAATTATTCGGTTAAAGCGCAGCCTGGCGAAAATATTTTGATAGAAGCGTATGGCATTGATTCAGCTCTTGTGAAAGAGCTCGTGAAAAAGGTTCACGCAGCTGGCGCGCATCCTTTCGTCAATGTTAGAGATCACATAATTATGCGTCAACTCATCATGAACGGTACAGAAGCTCAAATGCAAACATGGGCAGATGCCGATGCTTTCCAAATGAAACAAATGCAAGGCTACATAGGTGTGCGCGGCGGAGCCAATATTTATGAACTGTCGGATATTCCGGCAGATCGGATGAAGCTATACAATTCGATTTATTATCAACAAGTTCATTTTGATGTCCGGATTAAAGATACGAGATGGGTCGTTCTGCGTTACCCAACGTCTTCCATGGCGCAGCTTGCCAGCATGAGTACGGATGAGTTTGAGGAGTTCTACTTCAACGTATGTACGATGAATTACGGTAAAATGTCCAAAGCTATGGATGCTTTGAAAGCCCTAATGGATCGCACAGATAAGGTGCGTCTAGTTGGTCCAGGCACGGATTTGACGTTCTCGATTAAAGGAATCGGCGGCGTTAAATGCGATGGGGAGCTCAACATCCCGGATGGCGAGGTGTACTCCGCACCGGTCCGTGAGTCAGTGAATGGTATCATTTCCTACAATACGCCAACGCCTCATGATGGCTTCATTTTCGAGAATATCGTACTTGAATTCGAAAATGGTAAAATCATCAAAGCGACAGCTAACGATACAGATCGAATTAATGAAATTTTCGATATGGATGAAGGTTCACGTTATATAGGGGAATTCGCGATTGGCGTGAATCCTTACATTAAAGAGCCGATGAAAGATACGCTTTTCGATGAGAAAATCGACGGCAGTTTCCACTTTACACCAGGTAATTGCTACGATGATGCCTTTAACGGCAACAAATCTTCCTTGCACTGGGATATCGTGAATATCCAACGTCCGGAATACGGCGGCGGCGAAATTTGGTTTGACGATGTGCTCATTCGTAAGGACGGTATTTTCGTACTGCCTGAGCTTCTGCAGCTGAATCCGGAAAATTTGAAATAGAATAGACGAGGGGTTCGGTAGTCAAATAGCTAGCTGCAAATTTACGAGGGATCTCCTCGAATCAGTTTGATGTATTTTGTGCAGCAAATTTGACTCTAACGCGCTTATATGCATGATTTAACTGCAAAAAGTGCAGCAAAATTCGGCGATCAGGCTGTCTTTTACTCAAAATCGGGAAAAAAGATGCACTCTCTGCAGCAAGTCAACTCGTATAGAGTGATTCCTCGAGAAATTAATGCACTTTATGCAGTTACTTGGCATCAGAGTTAGCGCTCTCCTAGTCTCCGGATTTCATTCTGTTCTGATTACCCTCTCCACAGTCCCAACAAAAAAAGGTTGTCCAAAGTCATGAAGACTTGGGCGACCTTTTTCTGTGTGGTGACTTTTTTCAATTCTGTCTAGCACCCTTTTCAATGGCACTTCTTCAATTTCTGTCTAGCGCCCTTTTCAATGTTCTTCAATTTCTGTCTAGCTCTCTTGTTCATCAGCACCATTTCCATTCGCTATCATGCACTGTTCCATACGCCATTTCGCGCTCAAACCCGCCGCTGCTGCGCCTGGTACTGACGAGGAGGAAGGCCGACAGCCTTCTTAAACGTCCTAATAAAGTTGGAGTAGTCGTTGAAGCCTGCTAGCTGGCAGGTATCTGTGACTGTTGAGCCTTCGCGCAGCAGCTGTTTCGCTTTGGCAATGCGCTTGAACAAAATGTGCTCATGAATGGTGCTTCCTGTGTGTTTTTTGAACAGTCTGCATAGGTAGGAACGATTCATGAACACGACGTGTTCCAGTACCTCGAGCGACAGATCTTGATCTAAATTTTCGTCAATGTAGGTGAATAGAGAGGAGAGCTTGTCGGGAATCATGATCTGTTCCTCTTGTTTGCCTTGATTTTGAAAAACTCGATTGATAAACACGAGCAGCTCGATAAAGGCTGAAACAAAGAGGATTTCCGATCCTGGGAGCGCTTGAGGCCTTTTATGCGTCTCCATACGCTCATAAAGCTTCATGATGTCATCAATCTGCTGTGGAGTCAGCCGCATCCGGTTTTGCTCACCAAATATACGGTTATTGAAGCAGTCGAGCAAGTTAAACTGCGGAGAACTAAACGCCTCCACTAGCGTAGGATTGAAATGGATCACGACATTCTCATATCGCTGTTTTTTGGATTGAAAATTAGGGCGATGCAATTCATTACTGTGCATGATCAGCAGATCCCCATACTGCAGGGGGTAAACCTGTTTTTCGATGAAGTAGTGAACGTCTCCAGTTAGGAAAAAGTATATTTCATAGTGATCCTGATGCTGGTGGAAATCCAATGGAAGCGGCTCATGGGTCACGCCATGTCGAAAATTGATCATGCGATGTAGATTCTGGTAAAGTTCCTGCATGTGAAGCTCTCCTCTATTTAGCTGGAGTCAATATTAGCAAACTTTTGCCCAATTAATGCAATGAATACGTTTTTATTATACTGCAAAATAAAGAATAGATAAACAATCAACCTGCTCTGAAGCATATTCCGTCCGAATAGAGCTTTAGCTCGATCGGAGTCTAAACTTACCATTTAAAGCGGTTATACATCACCGAATTGCTTCGATAAGAGTTTAGACAATACTTTGCGGGGGCCCCAAATGAAATTAGGAGGCATATTCAAATGAAATTATCCGTATTTACTGTAGCGACACCTGACCTGACACCAGAAGAACTAGCCAAGGCGGCAGTTATTGCCGGAATTGAAGGCATTGAATGGCGTTTTAAAGATGTTTCTGCTGACGCGGTGAATGAGAAGCCATCTTTCTGGAGAAATAATCTTTGTTCCATTAATCCGAATGGTTCGGATGAAGATTTGGAACGTTTCCGACTTGCTGCTGTTAACAATAACTTGGTGAATTTGAGTGTGACTCCTTACTTAAACGCTTGTAATGTTGCAGAGACCGAGCATGTTTTCAAAACGGCTCAGAAAATAGGAGCGTCCTTCATTCGTATTGGTGTTCCCGGCTATGACAAGAGTAAAAATTATAATGACTTGTATGCAACGGCTGTGGATTACTTACATCATGTGCAGGAATTTGCTCAGCAGTATGGCGTTAAAGCCTTAGCTGAAATTCACCATAATACGATCACGCCAAGTGCTGGATTGGCACATCGACTGGTTTCGGGCTTTAATCCGGATTACATTGGTGTTCTGCATGATGCGGGCAACATGGTCCATGAAGGATACGAGAATTACCGCATGGGTCTTGAGCTGCTGGGACCTTATCTAGCGCATGTTCATGTTAAAAATGCAAGATGGTTGCCAACCGGCGAAGAGCAAGATGGCATCAAGCTTTGGAAAAGCGAGTGGTCACCACTAAGCGAAGGTATCGTCAATTGGAAACAATTGTTGAGTGACCTAAAAGCGGTCGGCTACGATGGTTACCTCGGCATTGAAGATTTCAGCGGTCAATATGGTTCGCAGGATATGTTGAATAACTTCGCTTCGAAAGTGAAGCAATGGTTGGCATAAATGATTGTATGTTCTTAGGAGTCTCACCGTCTTCAGCGGGTGGGGCTTTTTTGCATGCCAATGGTTGATATTTAGTCCTTGCTTTGTGTAAGATTGAACCCAAGAACTCTGGGCAAAGGAGGGGAGCTATGGCGCGCTCGAAATCGCTCTGGATACTATTGTTATGGTTTATAATCGCTGTCGCGGGTCTGCTTGTTTTGAAATGGACCGGTGTATGGGAGCGCTTGGATCTGGATTGGCTGACCGGTTGGCTGCGTGACTTAGGTCCACTTGGCGGGCTGCTATATATTATTGTTTACACGCTTCGTCCATTGGTGTTATTCCCGGCGACGCCGTTGACCCTGTATGGGGGCTATGTGTTTGGAGCTTTCTGGGGGACTATCTATGATATTATTGGGGCTGGCGCTGGGGCGATGCTTTCTTTCTATATTACTCGCAAATGGGGTCGCAACAGCTTTCAGCGGATTTTGCGAAATAAGAAGCTGCAGTCTTTCGATCAGAAGGCCGAAGACAAAGGCTTTATGGTCGTCCTGTATATGCGGCTAATGCCTTTCTTTCCTTTCGATGGCGTGAGTTATGGGGCAGGACTGTCCAAAATTCGCTTCTGGGACTATACGTGGGGAACGCTGATAGGTATAATTCCGGGTGCCGTTGTTTATAACGTTTTTGGCGCATCGCTGCAAGATATTGGATCGGGTAAGTTTTATGCCGCAGTTGGAATGTACATCGCTTTTGCGTTAATACCGCTGCTTCTGAAAAAGGCACAGGCTCTAAGGACTCGCGATCGGAAAAAGCGTATATAGAAGGTGTAGGGGGAGAATTGCGAAATGCAGGGGAAATCGTGGTAGCCAGATTTATCTAGGTGCTCATGATCCAAGTGATGAAAGACAAAAGGGCCGTCAGGATTGTCCTGACGGCTTTTTTGATTAGGGGTAAGCTGGGAATCCTATGATGGTTAGCCTCAGAGAGGCAAGTTGTTGTACAACGTACAACAATTTCCCTGATTTCTTCTCGGTATGCTTAGAATGTTGTATGCCGTACAACAATTTAGCCTTTTTAGAGGCTATAGTGCTACTTTTGGCTGAAAATGTTGTATGTTATACAATAATCGCGAGGAAAACGCGGATTTGCTTGCATAAAGTTGTACAAAATACATCTTTACACGTGTGAGTATATAACTTGGGCGTAGCTAACTTTCTTTCAAACACTCTCGCCTCAAGAAAGTCGTCAGGTGTTTGTTTACATAAATAGGGAGCATATGTTTCAGTATCCAAAAAGTCGGAATCTTATCTATGATTCACCGCGTCTATAGGTTTTTTCAGAAGAAATAGTTAGGTTTGAAAAAGAACCATTTGGTGATCGGTTAGGCTGGCAGAAACGGAAGTCGTATCCTTATTCAGGTTAGAACTTTAAATACTTTATAGATTTATGCCATTGTCAAAAGAAGGTAATCGATTTATACTATGAATCAGAAGCATATAAAATCTTCTGGTATCGATACCAGAACGCCTTTTACGTATTTCAGATGCAACATCATTGGATATTTTAACACTATTTCTGGTATCGATACCAGAGGCTTTGGACCGCATGAGAGTTATATCGACAAGCGTCAAAGAGTGAAAAGAGTGAAAAGAGGACAGATACTTCCTGGCGGTCGATGAGATGTTTGAAGATTCACGCTTGAACTCCGTTAGATGCCGGTATTTAAAGAGGATGATTAGAACGGCAGCCGTACTTATTGGTGTGGGTCAGTCAATGTTTGAAGGAGGATTCAGGATGAGATATATGTACATCAAGGGCGTAGACAAACCCATTTCCCGGTTGTTCATGGGAACGGGAGATTTGAGAAAATTGGAAGAGCCTGAGCGGATGATGCTCGATGCTTACATTCGCGCTGGAGGCAATGCCTTCGATACCGCTCATCAATATCGTGGCAAAGAACTGATTCTCGGCCAATGGCTTGCGGAACAGAGGAACCGGGGAAAGGTGGTCATTCTAACGAAGGGTGCTCATCATGATGACGGCAGCCCGGGTCCACGAGTAAACCCGCAAGCGATCCGCAAGGATTTAACGGAGAGTCTAGAAAGGCTAGGAACGGAGTATGTCGATCTATATGCGCTGCACCGAGACGATCCGAGCGTGGCGGTCGGACCGATCATCGAAGAGCTGAATGTACACCTTGAGGCCAAGCGAATCCGGGCTATTGGAGCGTCTAACTGGTCCCATAAGCGAATCCAGGAAGCGAATGAGTATGCGGCTGCCCATAAACTCGCAGGTTTCACATTCAACAGTCCGAATCTTAGTCTTGCCAAGCCTAACGAACCCCGCTGGGAGGGCTGTGTTTCGGCTGATGAGGTTACCTGCGATTGGCATTCGGTCAATCAATTGCCATTGTTGGCATGGTCCGCCCAAGCTGGCGGATTTTTCTCAGGAAAATTCACGCCAGACAATCGTGCGGATGAGGAAATGGTACGCGTGTACTATAGTGAAAATAACTGGGAACGTTATCGTCGTGCCGCGAAGCTAGCGGAAGAGAAACAGGTAACACCGATTCAAATAGCCTTATCCTACGTTCTTAATCAGACTTTCCCGACATGTGCAATCATTGGGCCTCGAAACCCCAAGGAACTGGATTCCTCGATACAAGCAATGAATTTGCCTTTAACTGAGCAAGAGGTCGAATGGTTGGATTTGAAAAGGGAGGAGATGGCGGAATGATTAAACATAAATTGGCTGCGCAATTATATACGTTGAGAAACGAATTGAAAAAAGATTTCCCAAGCGTGCTGAGAGAGCTGAAAAAGATGGGATGGGCGGCCGTCCAAATCGATGGGTTACATGGAAACCCTGCAAAAGATATTGCTGCGGTTATGAATGAAATTGACTTGCAAACGGCTGGTATGCATGTTGGTTTGGAGCGATTGAAGAACGATATGGACGCTGTATTGGAGGAGGCACGCCTTTTCGATACGAAGGATCTGATCTGCCATTCCCTACCGGATGGGCTGCAAAATCCAGAAGGATATGCTAGTGTGCGTCAAGATTTGTTGCAAGCCGCTTCCAAAGTCAGTGGCATGGGATACCGCGTAGGGTATCATAATCACGATTTTGAATTTCATACGACAATCGGCGGGAAATTTGCGCTGGCATTTTTGCTGGAAGATCCGGCTATTTATGCAGAGATTGACACCTACTGGGTAAAAAAGGCGGATCAAGATCCGCTGTCCTTCATGCAAAATTATGCTTTTCGTATGCCAATCCTTCATCTGAAGGATATTACAGCAGACGAAAGAAAATATTTCGCTGAAATCGGAACGGGATTGATTGATTTCGCACCAATTCTGAAGTGGGGATTGCAAAATGGTGTAGAATGGTTCGCTGTTGAGCAAGATTATTGCCCGGGAAACCCGATGGATAGCCTGGCGTTAAGTTATGCCAATTTGCTCAAGTTAGAGAAATTGATTCATTGAAGTGGAGAGAGACTGGTGCTGCGTATCCTTGAGTTTGGCAGCTTCAAACAGGGGGTTAATAAAAAAGCAGTCATAAAATTTCCTCTTAACCATACACTTTTAGTAAGTAAGAGGAATGGATTAATCAAAATTTAACAATCCGGGACAACGCCAATAGGGGTTTGTCCTTTTTCTTTTGTTGGTCGGACGTTGTATAATCAAGATCATCGGCAGATGACTCAGAAAGAAGGGATGACAATGCTGAAGTTAAGTATTCTTGATCAGTCACCGGTATCATCCGGGTTTACGCATAGCGAGGCTTTACAGCAAACCATTGGGTTGGCACAGGTGGCGGACCGTCTCGGCTACACCCGATTCTGGGTGTCGGAGCATCATAACTCGGCAGGCCTTGCCGGCTCCTCGCCAGAGGTGCTCCTCTCCACGCTGGCAGCCCGTACGAGTCGTATTCGACTAGGCTCCGGCGGCGTGCTGCTGCCCCATTACAGCTCCTACAAGGTCGCTGAGAATTTCCGTATGCTCGAGGCGCTCTATCCGGGGCGCATCGACCTTGGCATCGGGCGTGCGCCCGGAGGCACGCCGCTTACGGCCAAAGCGCTGCGAGGCATCAGCGCTGACATGTTCGAAGGACTTGAGCGGTTCCCAGCGCAAGTCACAGATCTTCTTGGGTTCCTCGCCGACTCGGTGGAACCCGGGCATGTGTTCGAGGGCATCCGGGCCACCCCTTTGGTGGACTCGATGCCCCAGGTGTGGCTGCTCGGCTCCACCGGGCAGAGCGGGGTTTATGCCTCGCAAGCAGGCGCAGCGTTCTGCTTCGCGCACTTCATCAACGGAGCGGGCGGACAGCATGCGGTGCGCAGCTACCGCAGCTCATTCCAACCGTCCGCGCTGAATGTCGTACCGCAGGCGACGGTGTGTATCTATGTGCTGTGCGCAGAGACGCAGGCGGAGGCCGAGGGGCTTGCGGCTTCGATTGATTTGCGCATCCTGCAAACGGAAAAGGGCGAATTCACAGGAGTGAAATCGCCCGAAGAAGCGGCTGACTATGTGTACTCAGATTGGGATCAAACAAGGGTAAGGGACAATCGATCCCGTATGATTATTGGTGATCCAAACCAAGTGAGAGAGCAACTGCTGAAACTAGCCGAAAGCTACCAAGTCGATGAAGTGATGGTCGTGACTGGCGGCTACCGCTATGAAACGAGACTGCAAACAATTGAATTGTTGGCTGAAGCTTTTAACCTTGAGATGAGGCAGCATGCTTTTTAAGTAGATAAGAAAGTATAAGTTTTATTACACTTCGCGTCATCAGTCTTGACAAACGCGCTCGTCCCAGAAGGACGACGGAGTCATTTATCCTTGGAGAACGATTAACGGTTCTTTCTCGGCCGCTTATCGATTTCTTGTGTGACGATGAAGGCTAGCTCCTCATTGCCGAATAGAGAAAGTACGCCTAGTACAGTGTCGTCAGGGACTTCACCGGCTTCATCTTTGGGAACCGTTAAATCAAGAGCTTGCTGCAGAGCTTCGTTATTAGGTTGGTCTGGATATGCGCTATGATAAAGCGCAGCAGGATCCAAATCATGGTTGATACACCATTGCGCAAAAACGAGGATCATCATATGCTCTTCACGTTTGTAATTTTCGATCATTTGCTCTTCTAATTGTTTATTATTCATATTGGGTTAGACATCTCCTTAAACAACCTCTTCCTGTTGATGGGTTCATTATAGCGAAAGATTAGGTGTAATCACAATGATTAAGAATGAGAAAATCAAAGCATCCGAAGTTCATGTTACGGGATTACTTGGCGAAGATCTGGGCGTAATGTCCACGAAGGAAGCACTGCAGCTAGCGAAGCAGCTGAAAGTGGATTTAATCTGCACCTCTCTGATGAGCAGTCCACCTCCCTGTAAACTCATTGGCGCGGGGCAAGCGAAGCAAGAAGCACTGCAGGAAAAGCAGCAGGCCCGCAAGCGGGAGCAACCACCTAAAGTCAAGGAGCTCCGCTTAACGCCTCACATCGAAGATCATGACCTAGAGACGAAGAGGCAGCAGGCGGAGCGCATTCTGCAAGGCGGTGACGCTGTGCTGCTGGTCGTGAAGATTTCAGGCAAAGAAGGCGCGAAGGCAAAAGAATTGCTTGAGACGCTGACCAAAGATTTGAGCTCGCATGGACGTAAGCACACAGGCATACAGCTTAGCGGTAAGCAAGCGGCTGTGCAAATGGATCCCTTATAAAAAAAGCCTGGACTACTCGGCATAGATCGAGCGGTTCATGCTTTTTTTAAGTAGTTCCATGCTGCGTTGCGGCATCACTGATGAATGAAAATTTTTAACTTTCAGGGCAGAAAGTATAAGTTTTATACTTTTGCTTCGCACCTACCTTGACAAACGCGCTCGTCCCAGAAGGACGACGGAGTCGTTTATCCTTGACATAAAAGTATAAGTTTCGAGGTAGAGCTAGGACTCCCCCTTTCTAATTTTTTTGTCAGCTTCTTCAATTCGCCTAATGATGAGAGTCGATTAGGGGACAAAATAAAGACTGTGTGATACGAACTTCAATGAAGCGCAGATCAGCTTTTGTAGAATGGCTGCATGTATACATCCTTTTTACCTCTTATTTAGCTCGGTAAGTAAAATGCATGCAAAAATACACTTTTTCGCAGCTACTTCTCAGGTACAAGCAGAAATGCTTCAATAATACTGTATATTTGCAGGAATTCCTCCCTAATCGTCGGACTCGATTGAAAAGCCTGCACTTATGCAGGCTTTTTTAGTAGACAAGAAAGTATAAGTTTTATACTGGTGCTTCGCACCTAGCTTGACAAACGCGCTCGTTCCAGAAGGGACGACAGAGTCGTTTATCCTTGAGGCGCTCTGTTAATTAACTGTAATCGCTTGAGAACCCATCTGTTCCCAGACTATTTTGAAATCAGATAAAACATAAGCTTCCTGCTTTCCGGTCATAGGATCGTTCATATAGGCGTAATCGTCGTCCCAGCCTGTTAAGAGTAAGGCGTGCTCGGGTTGATACCACTCGACCGGCTGCCCCTCCTCATCTTGCCATTCCATCTCCAGATAAGGTGTATCCATATGTTCGGTTGCCCAGATCATGGCTGGTTTTCCTTGTGCAATAATCGTGAGCAAATCATCAAAGGCAATGCCAGACAAATCCCTAACTCGACCGGGTAACCATTGATCCAGCATGTCCGCGATCGGCTTATGATAAATACCATAACCTACCTCATAAGGGCTGCCTACAAACACATTTTTGGGATTACTGCCAATAAATGCTCCGTCGTCATTCACATAGGGCAACTCGCCTAAGGGGAGTGCATTAGCGACCTCCTCTTTGGATACGGGGACTCCAGCCCAGTTTAGCAGCATCGTGGCAACGACTGCTTCGCATCCGTTCGGAAGCTCGGGCAATTGCGATAGAGCAGTAACATTTTCTAACTGAAAATGATGATTCATCTTGGGTTTAATCGACGGTACAGTCGAAGGTATTGATATTGTCACTGGTACTGTCACTGGTACTGTCACTGGTACTGGTACTTGTACTTGTACTTGTGCTGGTTGTTCTGTACCATCCAGATTTGGTTTAGTAGCGGATATAGGTAATACCTTCTCTAGAGCAGGGGATGTAGGCATAGCGATTGCCAAACCAAAGATGCTGAATATCATTAAAAAGCAACAAGTTATTTTCTTCATTTCCCACGTCCAATCTGGGTTGTCTTCTCATTACAACATGGGTAAATGGAAAAATCAAATAAAGTGACTGACTACCTATTTTTGCAAATTGAAAATGATCAAACCACAACCAATGCACATACAATAACAACTGTCGCATAGTCTAGGAGAACGGGTGACCGCGCATTTGCCCATGATTTTATTAGATTTATGAACCGAAAAAGGCTTGGCGTATTTGTTCGTAGAAAGTATAAGTTTTATAATTTTGCTTCGCATCTACCTTGACAACCGCGCTCGTCCCTGAAGGACGACGGAGTCGTTTATCCTTGGTGAGGTATAAGCTCATGGAATAGGGTAAAATGGGAGAATGACCCGTTCAATGGACATAGGAGAGACATATGAATAAACACGAGGATCAGAAAAAGGCGATGGAACAAATCGCAATTGATATTTTTCTGGATTTATACAATGTGAATAATGAGGTTCCCCTACAGATGGTTCAGCAGCAAGAAAAGCCTGACGCGCTGCTTAAGGATGCCAGAAATAATCGAGTAGGGTTAGAAGTCACCCATCTGTTCTACGATACCGAGGAAGCACGGCTTATGCTGTCGCGTTCCCAGTTGACTAAGCCTAGCGCCGAAGGAATTGATACGTTTATTCAGGTCATTAATGACCGCATTCAAAGTAAGGAACATAAATTAAAAGATTACTCTCATGATTATCCCTGTATGCTGCTTATTCGTAATCTATCTCTTTTGTTTGGGATGTCCGATATACTTGGCCGGAAGCGTAATCTGGTCCTAAGAAATGGACATTTCACCCAAGTGTGGCTGCTGTCTAGAGACTTTACACCAGACTGGTTATTGATTAATTTGAACGAAGTTGGCCGTGGAGGTATGAAATGAAGCGTTTCTACATAGGTCTTGTCGTAACCTTCTGTGTATATGCGTTAACCTTAATCGTATATTTCTTAAAAGGGAATTTATTCAAAATCCCACTTGAACTTATTGGAACCAGTGCTGACCCTCATACGTTCATGACCACACAAGAAATTACGAAGGCTGAGTCCTTGTCACGCATACGGTCGTTAGCTTTTTTCCTAAGTACTCCGCTACAGATGGGTGTCCTAGTGGCCCTGCTGGGAATTGCAGTACGGTTTCGCCGTGTGGCAGAAAGGATGTTCCGCGCCTCCTTCCTGCAGATGGTTGCTTTTGTATTTTTATTTACCTTGCTTATGGACGTGCTCTTGCTGCCGATTGATTATTTCCTGTTCAAAATCGATCAGGCTTACGGGTTGTCCACGGAAATGCTAGCCTTATTCTGGAGTGATCATGGCAAAGATTTTCTGATTAATGTCTTGGGTACGACAGTTATCGTATGGATTTTCAGAGGGGTGCTAAAATGGAGTCCTAACCGTTGGTGGCTCTGGTTCTGGCTGGTATCTATTCCGCTAATTTTGTTCGTCACCTTCATCCAGCCCGTTGTGCTGGACCCGCTGTATCACGACTTTCAACCGCTCCAAAATCAAGAGCTAAAGGCACAAATTCTCCAGCTTGCTGCGCGGTCACAGATCCCTGCGGATCAAGTATATGAAGTCAATATGTCTGAGAGGACTAATACAATTAATGCCTATGTGAACGGCATTGGGGGGAATGCCCGTATCGTTCTTTGGGACACGATACTGCAGAAGCTGCAGCCTGATGAGATTTTGACCGTGATGGCTCATGAAATGGGACATTACGCCGAACGGCATATCTATCTAGGAATTGCCTACGGAATCCTTCTTAGTTTTATCGGTTTCTGGTTTGCCTTTCATTCTTATCGTTGGTTTATTCGGCGATGGGGTTCAATTTGGGGAATTCGAGGGGAAAACGATTTAGCTGCTCTGCCGATCTTACTGCTTATTGTGACGATTATGAGTTTTGCCTCGGCGCCAGCGCAAAATGCGTTCTCAAGAGTCATCGAGCATCGTGCAGATGCCTATGCTATGAAAATGACGGGAGACGGCAGCGCCGCGATCCGCGCCTTTCAACATATTGCCAAAGAAAATCTCAGCCCCGTCACGCAACCGAAGCTGGTTCAGTGGTTTCGTGGCTCGCATCCAACGATTTTGGAGCGGATTTTGTATTTCGAGCAGTTTGAAAAGCGTTAGGTCGCTGTCCCCTGTTTATTACGTAAAAAAAGCACGGAAGGTAGCCAGATTTTCTGGTTAGCGTCCGTGCTTCTGTTTTTTGAAACAATGGAGAATTAGCAAGGCTAGTTGTACTGTGTACAACAATTTTCCTTGATTTCCTCTTAGAAGCTGAGAATGTTGTATGTTCTACAACAATTTAGATATTTTATAGGCTATATGGCTATTTTTGGTTGGAATTATTGTATTTTGTACAACATTCGTGAGGAAAAGGGTGATTAGCGTACCTAAAAGTTGTACAAAGTACAACTCTACACGGATAAGCAAGCAATGCTTCTGCATCATTGGGGTTTCACATACCGCCATACACAATGTACTTAGACAGCTTGTTCATTGAAACACTATTCGTTTCTACGAGTCATTTGCTGCCATACGGAGCCTTCGGCGGCATGCCCGCCTTCGATACGCTCGAGTGCGATTTTCACCTGCATGCGCACTTCGAATTCAGGATCGTCGACAGCTTCGTGCAGGGCACTCAGCACGGTATTGTCTCCGACTTCGTACAAGAAGCGCGCCGCGCGCCAGCGGACTAGCTTGTTGCGGTCTTTGAGCGCCTTCGCCATGGCCGGCATGGCGGCAGGGTCTCCGAGGTCGGACAATGTATCGCCTGCGGTCCGCCGAACGGAAGGTGTATCGTCTTCGAGGGCACGATACAGGAAGGGCAGTACCTCGGGTTCCTTAATATCCCCGAGGTACACGGTTGCTAGTCGCCGAATCGACGTGTTCTCGTCCTGCAGGGCATGGACGAGAAGGGGCAGCGTCTCGAGCGACGGCTGGATCTTCTGAAGCGCGGCGTAGCGCAGCTTCCAGTCGCTGTTGCGCAGCTGCGCAAGGGCTGCGCTAGCATCTTCAACCTCCGCGGATTCCTCCGCGGGGGCTTCTTCTGAGGTCTCCCGCATCGCGAGGGAGACCAAGCTTTCGACGCGGGCGTCGTCGTAAGAAGCGTCCAGCTCCTGGACGACTTCGCCCGCGATTTCTCCGAGCTCGCCGTAGCGTACGCCGAGTTCCTCGAGCTTCCGCTCCTTAATCAGGTTCGGCGATGCCGTACCTGCGCGAACTGCCGCCTCAGTGAAGCGCTGCGGCATTCCTACGCGCACTTCCTCTGCGCCAGCGCGGACCCTCACCTGGAGCGGAATGCCACGAAACATCTGCACGAGGACTTGTGCCTCACCGAATGCGGTTTCAGCCGTGGGCTGCTGTTCCGGAGGCAGGCCTCCGTCTGCAGATGGCTGCGCTTCGCCAAAAATCTCAAGGGCTCTGGCCAGAATGAACTGCCAGTCCCCCTTAGAGGTGCGGTCTACGGCAATGAAGTCCGCTGCGTGGAACACACTGATCACGCCTTGGACAGCTAGCAATTGTCCCATATTTTCAGGTGCTTGCTTGCTGTTTTCTTTCGTATATGTTTTTCGCACACCAGTAGGTAGCGACTCATCCATATTGAGCTTCATCGAGTTCGGGCTAGGTGTAGGTTCAATTGATATAATTTTCAAGTGGACAACTCCTTTATGAAGGCATCACGGCCGTTAACTGTTACGCAAGGATAAACGACTCCGTCGTCCTTCAGGGACGAGCGCGTTTGTCAAGGTAGATGCGAAGCAAAAGTATAAAACTTATACTTTCTTATCTACTGGACCCGGACGAAGTTCCGTCCAGGTCTGTTATTTAATCTAAATCAACTAAATTGCGATTTAAGTACTGATCCAACGTTTTCGTTAAATCAAACACGGTATGCGCTAGATCAACATTCTCAAACACATGATCACATTGGTCACGGAAAGCTAATTCCTCTTCGTAATAAGAGAGATACTTTGAAATGAGTTCTTCAGAATCTCCGCTTTCTTTCATCCGTTGTTCAAGTTTATCACGCCCGGCATGAATGAAGATAAGGACTACGTGATCTCCGTAAATCTTTTTGAGGGTTTCGGCGCCAAAGCGGTTCAAGATTAAATAAATGCTTCCGCTGAGCTCGAACATGTGTTCAATATCTGCACTTTTGATGCCATACAAATGGTCATTAACTGTACTAACCTCAATGAATTCATCAGCAGCTTGCGCTTTAACAAACTCAGCAGGAGAGATAAAGTGATAATCTTGACCATCTTCTTCGGTAGCCTTCGGAGGTCTGGTGGTATAAGAGATGACTTGCTTCATGCCGAGCGTAGAGCCTGACATTTCCGCGACCGTCTTACGACCAGCACCGTGAGGACCGGTGAATACAAAAATCATTTCCTTGTCCTTTAATGCGTACATGGAACATACCTCCTTAATGGGAATTGTGGGGGGTAAATCCTACGTGCGTGCAACGGTATGAAACGATTTTTGATTAGTAGGATCACTTGCAACCGTATTTATATTTTACAACGTTCGGGTTATTCGGTAAAGTCTTGCTTGGAAAGCGCTTTTTTCCTAACGCTTTCCGCCACGCCCACCACCGCGAGGTGCACTGCCGCGGGAACCGCCTGATTGACCGCCGCGAGGCGAGCTGGATCTGTCGCCCCGCGGCGCTCCGCCACGAGCCCCGAAGCTGTCACCGCGAGGCGCACTGCCGCGTGCTCCACGCTCGGCACTGTCGCCGCGCCCGCGTGCCTGGCCGCCGCGTTCGCCGCCAGCTTGCCCGCCCCGCGGAGCGTTCGGTCTGTCACCCCGTGGCGCTCCGCCACGGGCTCCAAAGCCTTCACCCCGCGGCGCTCCGCCACGGGCTCCAAAGCCCTCGCCCCGCGGCGCTGCTGCCCCGCGAGCTCCGCGCTCCGCACTGTCGCCACGGCCTTTGCCGCCGCGAATCGTACGTGACGCGCTTGCTGCGTCGTCACGGCCCGTGCCGGCATACTTATTATATGGCGAGTAAGACTTATCGCCATGAGGAGCAGAACGTCTCCGCTCTGTACCTTCACCGCGACCTTCAGCGCGAGGTGCTCGTTCAGCTGCATTTCCGCCGCTCCATGACTTAGTGACGCGTGCTTTAGCTGCGTTCATGTTGTCACCGCGACCTGGCCCAGCATTCGTCGCTGCTGGGCGCTCCTTACTCTCAGCGCGTCCCCATGTGTTCGGATTACGTTCCGAGTTAACCTTCTCAGGACGTGGGCCCGTACGTGCACTTCCAGGTGCTGCGGTTCGCGAACCGAATTTATCGCCTCTAGAGGACGAACTTCTAGTTCCATATTGAACGTTGTCTCGACCGCCACGGCTAGCTTCACGAGCGCCTGATCTTCCGCTGCGTCCGCTGGCTGCACTGTTTCTTTCATTACGGCCCCCGCGTGATTGGCCGGCGCTGCTTCTGCGCGCGGAACCTCGGCCATCCGTGTCTACATATTCCTCAGAGTTGGAACGAACACGTCTTTGCTGCTGTTCCGGACTTCTCAAGGACATCCGAATCCCTTTTTCGATTAATTCAATGGTAGGCATATCTCGCTGTGTAGCAAAAGTAACAGCTACACCCGATTCACCAGCACGGCCAGTTCGGCCAATACGGTGAATGTAGCTCTCGGCATCTTGCGGGACATCATAATTGAAAATATGAGTGACGCCTTCAACATCTAAGCCGCGAGCTGCGATATCCGTTGCAACCAAAAGTTCGATTCGCCCGTCTCTGAAACGCTTCATGACTTGCTCGCGCTTCGCTTGAGACAAATCACCGTGAAGCTCATCCGACATTAAGCCGATTTCCTGCAAAACCTCATTGAGCGCTATAGCCTTAGCTTTCGTCCGACAGAAAATCATCGCAAGATATGGCTTATATTCTTTAATGGCTGCGATCAAAGCATCTTGCTTGTCTCGATCTGTCGTTGGAACAAGGACTTGTTTAATTTCTGTCAAAGTCACTTGTTTACTTTGAATTTTAATTTCCTTAGCTTCTTTCATATAAGCTTTGGATAGGTTTACGACCTGCTCAGGCATAGTTGCAGAGAAGAGGAGCGTTTGACGATAAGGCGACGTTTGGGCAATGATATCCTTCACTTCATGAAGGAAGCCCATATGCAGCATTTGATCGGCTTCATCTAATACAAGTATTTTCAATTTATAGAAGTTGATAGAACCGCGGCGAAGGTGATCAAGCAATCTTCCCGGTGTCCCTACTACTATATGTATGTTGCCTTGTAGCTTTCTAAGCTGCTTTTCTACATCTTGCCCGCCATATGCGGCCAAAACCTTTGCTCCTGTAACTGGGACGAGGATTTTCAGCTCGTTGCTAATTTGAATAGCTAATTCACGTGTCGGTGTCAATATAAGTGCTTGGACATCTGGGCTTTCTACATCAATTGTTTCTAATATAGGAAGTACGAAGGCAAGGGTTTTACCTGTACCTGTTTGGGCTTGTGCGATAACATCTGTACCTTTTAATAAAACAGGAATCGCTTCTTTTTGAATGGGGGTCGGTTCTACGACTCCTCCAGATTGTAAAACGTTGACAAGACTTTCTCTAATTCCTAATGAGGCAAATCCGTTTGACATGGTAAATTGGCCAGCTCCCTTTTTCCTGCTAATATGGGACTTTGGTCATTGACCAGAGTCTCTCCTTGTTAAAGACGATTCCCTCATTGTACAGGAATGCCAGACAAATGAAAACAGGAGCCGACCAACAAGCAGTGTAATTACTACTTTATATAGAAGGAATTTTCATGAATTCAAGTAGTTTGCTTCTACATTATTGTTAAGGCAATACTTGCGCAGTGCCGAAAACGCGAGTAACCGTTTGATTGAAATCCGTTAATAACGGCGTCAGAGAATGGCCTTTCCAGCTTTCTTGGGCGTAGTTGTTCATCTTATTAAGGAAATCACGGTTTGCTGAAATGTATACATCCATGATGTTAGGCTGCAGCGTACGAATTTTCTCGGCCATAGCTTGTTTGAATCGATGAGAAAGCATATCGTGGTGCACGGCAGTTTCATAACTATTGAAGCCATTGTTTAAATCATTGGACGGCATGGTGTCATTGAATGGCGCATGATCGTTATAAAAGCCTTTGTTAGTCCCCTGATTATTCGTCTCTCTGGTGGAACCCTTGGTACCAACAGCACTGCTGTCAATCATTAGAGCGACGTAAGCATTTTGATCCGTAGTCATGACGATGGCTGTATTTACCCCATTCATAGCATGTAATTGATTGGATAGAAATTGGCTGTATTCCAGCTTTGCATTGTTGTGCGTAACTGGACCATAGAGCTGTTGGGTTTGATAAGCTCTTTCGGTTTCCTCTGTTTTTTCGACAGGGGCGCCAAAATTCGTGTGGTCGGGACTTTTCCCATATTCTCTTCCATTCTCTCCACAACCGGATAATGTGAGCAGGAGGAATATCATTCCACAAATCGGAAAACCTAACTTCCTGAGCATCAAAAGAGACCTCCCATATACGTTGTAATGTTCATAGGATGGGATGTTTCTGCGCTTTTATTCGTGATCTCAAATAAAGGCTTTTATGCATAAAGAGGCGGGTGTATGGAAATAACCATGGAGGGAAAATATATCGCTACAGAGCGGTTTAAGAACAATTTGTGAACTTCCCTCCAGCGATTGACAAAAACTTTTCACGAATTTATAGTTAATAAAGTGAATTGACATGGGCATGGCCTTCGTGGTAAAAATATTGTTTTAAAAGTGGGGTTGATACAATGAGTCGATTGAAAAAGTTATGGCGTCTGGTGCCCCTTTTAGCGGCAATGACGTTCTTGCTAACCGGGTGTGGAGACCCAACCTTGTCTGCTTTAGTGCCAAAAGGTCCTGTGGCAACCGAGCAGCTTTATTTAATGAAATTAAGTCTCTTTATCATGGTTTTTGTCGTAATTGTCGTATTTGCGATTTATGTGTATGTATTAATTCGCTTTCGTAAGCGTGAAGGTGATAATAGCATACCTAAGCAAGTTGAAGGTAGCCACGTGCTTGAGATTATCTGGACAGTCGTTCCGATTCTTCTTCTGTTAGTACTTGCGGTGCCGACAGTGTCCTACACGTTTAAGCATTCAACGAATTACAATAAGGACAAAGATGCGGTTCATGTCAAAGTAACTGCACATCAATTCTGGTGGCAGTTTGAATATCCCGATTTAGGCATCGCTACAGCTCAAGAGCTTGTCGTACCTAAGGATAAAATTATTGCATTCGATCTTGTTTCAGCTGATGTGGCTCATGCCTTCTGGGTACCATCCCTAGGTGGTAAAGTGGATACAAATCCAGGAATCCATAATACGCTTTATCTTAAAGCTGACGAAATCGCAACCTTCCAAGGAAGATGTACAGAGCTTTGTGGAGCCTCGCATGCCTTGATGAACTTTACCGTTCAAGCGAAATCTGAAGCCGATTTCAATGCTTGGGTCGCGAAAATGAAAGCTCCTGCTACTGTGCCGGCAACTGCACAAAAGGGTGAAGAGCTTTTCAAAGAAAATTGTATGTCTTGTCACGCTGTTAATGCAAACGGTCCTGGTGTTGCTCCTAACCTTAAAGGTTTCGCTGATCGCGATACACTTGCCGGAATTCTGGAACACACTCCTGAGAAAATGGCATTGTGGATACATAATCCGCAAGAACAAAAACCGGGCAACAAAATGCCGGCTTTTGGTAAAGAAGCAGGCGGTAAGCTTGATGACGGTCAAATTAAAGATATTGTTCAGTACTTACAGACTTTGAAATAAACTTCTCAGGTAAAGGAGGTTAATACGTTGGCTCACTCTCATCCAGTAAAAAAACATACCGGTCTGATGGATTGGCTTACAACAGTCGATCATAAGAAAATCGGTATCCTGTACTTAATAGCGGGCGGCTTCTTCTTCCTCGTAGGAGGACTTGAAGCTCTCTTGATTCGGATTCAACTCGCTTATCCCGATCAACACATTTTTATCGGCGATTCATTTAACCAATTAACTACGATGCACGGAACAACGATGATTTTCTTTGCGGCTATGCCGGTCATCTTCGCATTCATGAATGCCATCGTTCCTCTACAAATTGGTGCAAGGGACGTTGCGTTCCCTTTCGTTAACGCACTTGGTCTCTGGTTGTTCATCGCAGGTGGCGTATTAATGAACACGAGTTGGTTCTTGGGTGGTGCACCTGATGCCGGTTGGACGGGGTATGCTCCATTATCCTCGATAACGGACACCGGTTGGGGACAAACACTTCAAAACAACCTGCAAGGTACTGATTTCTACGTACTAGGGTTACAAATTGCAGGAATCGGTACTTTAATCGGGGGGATTAACTTCCTCGTTACGATTATTAACATGCGTGCACCAGGTCTTACGTATATGCGTATGCCGATGTTCACATGGTCTGCTTTCGTTACTTCTGGTTTGATCGTACTTGCATTCCCAGCGATTACGGTTGCCCTTGTTGAGCTTATGTTTGACCGTATCTTCGGAGGTGCATTCTTTGATGCAGCCAGAGGCGGTAACAATGTACTATGGGAGCATTTATTTTGGATTTTTGGGCATCCCGAAGTTTACATTTTGATTCTTCCAGCTTTCGGTATTATTTCTGAGATCGTTTCGACTTTCTCGAAAAAACGTCTTTTCGGATACAGCTCCATGGTATTTGCAACAGTTTTGATTGGTTTCCTAGGCTTCATGGTTTGGGTTCACCATATGTTTACAGCAGGTTTAGGTCCTGTAGCCAATTCCATCTTCGCGATTGCTACTATGGCGATTGCAGTTCCAACTGGCGTAAAGATCTTTAACTGGTTATTCACACTTTGGGGCGGACAAATTCGCTTCACAACAGCGAATATTTTCGCAACAGCCTTTATCCCAACATTCGTAATGGGTGGAACGACAGGGGTTATGCTTGCGATACCAGCAGCAGACTTCCAGTATCATGATACGTATTTCGTTGTTGCACACTTTCACTATGTTATCGTTGGTGGTCTAGTGCTTGGCTTGTTCGCGGGTCTTTACTACTGGTGGCCAAAAATGTTCGGACGTATGCTGAACGAAGGAATGGGCAAACTGCATTTCTGGTTGTTCTTCATCGGCTTCCATTTAACATTCTTCCCTCAGCATTTCTTGGGACTCATGGGAATGCCGCGTCGTGTCTTTACGTACCAACCTGGACATGAACTCGAAGTGGGTAACTTCGTATCAACGGTAGGCGCGTTCTTGATGGGTATCGGTACATTGGTATTCCTGATCAACATTATTACAACACAAAGAAAACCAGTTACGGCCCCTTCAGATCCATGGGATGGACGTACATTGGAGTGGACGATTCCTTCACCTGCACCTGAGTATAATTTTAAACAAACACCGCTTGTTCGCGGATTAGATGCATTCTGGAAAGAAAAAATGGCGGGTAATAAAGAGATGACTCCGGCAGAACCAGTTGGTTCGATTCATATGCCTTCCGCATCTATATTGCCGCTTGTTATGTCCGCTGGTTTGTTCATTGCAGGATTTGGTTTTATGTACCGAAACTACTATGTAGCTGCCGCGGGTATCATTGTTACATTTATTGCAATGTTCTTGCGTTCCGTATATGACGATCATGGTTGGCATATTGAACCGGAAGAGCTTGAAGATGACAAGGGGGTAAAGGCATGAGTACTCATCATACGGGCGCACTGCCTGCAAATCCGGAAACGGCTACCCTCGAAGGGAAAAATAAAGTCCTCGGATTTTGGTTATTCCTTGGTGCCGAGGTTGTATTGTTCGGTTGTTTATTCGCAACCTACATTGCGCTTCGCAACTCGGTTCCAGATGGTCCTACAGCGGAAGAACTTTTCGATCTTAAAACAGTGGGCTGGTCCACTTTTATCCTCTTAACATCGAGTTTGACTAGTGTATTCGCGATTATTGCGATGCATAGACAAAAGCTTGGTCAATTGCTTGGATGGCTTGTTGTTACTGTTTTGTTCGGCCTTACCTTCTTAGGGCTTGAAATTACTGAGTTTGTTGCTTATGTGCACGAAGGTCACAAGTTCACAACAAGTGCTTTCTCTACTTCGTTCTATACTTTAGTCGGGTTCCATGGAGCTCACGTAGCATTCGGTGTTTGCTGGATTACGCTGTTGGTTTTGCAAGGACTCAAAAAAGGTCTTACGGTTGTTACAGCACCTAAGTTTTATGTAGCAGCCTTGTATTGGCACTTTATTGACTTAGTCTGGGTATTTATCTTCACAGTCGTTTACCTGATGGGGAAGGTGGGTCACTAAGATGAGCAGCAATTCTCATGATACACACGCACCTAGCAAACGAGTTAAGCATGAATCACCATTGAACCATTACTTGTCTTACATTATCTCGATTCTTCTCACGATGTTGGCTTTCGCTGTCGTTCTTTACGGAGACTTGGATCGTTCCTTTATTTTAATCTTTATCGTTACTTTGGCACTTGTGCAAGCTTTGATCCAGCTTCTGTTCTGGATGCATGCCAAAGAAAGAGGACACTTATTCCCGCTAATATTTATCGGGGCAGGAGCTTTCGTAGCTCTGACTGGTGTTGTTACAGCCGTATATTGGATGTGGTGGTAAGCCATCAGGAAGAGGCAACTTTGTCTAGACAAAGTGCCTCCTCTTTTTTTAGCAGAAAGGAGATAGAGATTAGCTATGAGCCAAATTGGTGGATTTTTCGATTTGTGGAATCCTGTTACACTGTTGGTGGTCGTCGTTGTCGGATATGTCTATAGTCGATTTGTCGCTAAGGGGAATGGGAATTTCGCAGATGCCGAGCCAGTTTCGGTTAAGCAGAAGCTATGTTTCTATACAGGGCTCGCCCTGTTCTACATAGGACAAGGGAGTCCGATTAACTACATCGGTCATCATTATTTGTTCAGTGCGCATATGCTGCAGCAAACGATTGTTTATTTAATTGTTCCTATATTTATATGGTTAGGTACGCCTGCTTGGGTGCTCCGTCTCTTTATGCAAAATCGTGTATTCCGCGGCACATTTTCATTTTTCACACGTCCGCTGATCGCGCTGTTTTTGTTCAATATGTTATTCTCCATCTATCACATGCCTTTTATTATGGACGGTTTGATGAAGAATGATGTGTTACTTGTAAGTTATCATACGGTGCTTCTGATCACTGCGTTCATGATGTGGTTCCCTGTATTTTGTCCACTTCCGGAGCTCAATCGCTTGAATGACCTGAAGAAATTGGCGTATATTTTCGGCAATGGTATGTTGTTGACACCTGCCTGTGCGCTTATCATATTTGCTGATTCGGTCATTTATGAGATGTATTCGAACGTTACTGTGCCTTTTGCTCATTTGTCTCCGCTCGATGATCAACAACTTGGAGGCGTTATTATGAAAATCATCCAAGAAATGGTATATGGAGCTACACTTGCCTATATTTTCTTCAGATGGTACCGTAGAGAGCGTAAGGAAGATGACGATATGGAGCTTGTTGAGACACAAGAGAGCTTGAATAACCAAGGCGGGAATTGGAATCGCGCTTAGAAAGGATTTATGGAGATGCACATTTTACCAACTATTTCTACGATGTTTATCGTTATCAGTGCCATATTTGTTGGTTTCGGCTGGTATCATATTGTAAGAGGAAATCGGGAAACGCATCAAAAGCTGATGGTTCTTGGAGCAATCTTCGCACTGGCGTTTTTCATCATTTACATGTCCCGTACCTTGTTTGAAGGAAATACGGCATTTGGCGGGCCTGAGAGTCTGAAGCTGCCGTATCACTTATTCTTGTTCTTCCATATTACGCTGGCAACGGTGGGTGGAGTGCTTGGGTTAATCACATTATGGTTTGCTTACAAAAACAAATTTCTAAAACATAAAAAAATCGGACGAGTCGCGGCGATTGTATGGCTGCTTACGGCGCCTACGGGCGTCTTGGTGTATGTTTTGCTGTATTTGATGTATCCAGGTGGGACAACGAAGCCAGTGATTGATGCGATTTTTGGCTTGTAAAGAGAAGCTGAATGTGTGAGTTATGCTCACAACATTCGGCTTTTTTTATATCCCGTTTTTTCCAAATATTGTGGTAAACTAATTCATGTGCAAATTATCACGTTATCTAAGGAAGGTGGTTAAAAGGTGACATATCCTTTGATCGTTGATCATGTAACGAAGCAATACGGGGAAAAAACGGCAGTGAATGACATCCAACTTCGTGTAAAGCAGGGCGAGATATATGGGTTGCTTGGGGCTAATGGAGCTGGGAAGACAACGACGATGCGGATGGTATTAGGTCTTATCTACCCGGATCATGGAAGCATAAAGTGGAAGGGGCAAGGCTATCGGGAAGAGCTGAGACAGCTGATGGGCTATTTGCCAGAAGAACGAGGTTTGTATCCGAAGGTCAAAGTTTGCGATCAGATCATCTATTTAGGAGAGCTGCGTGGTCTTTCCCGTAAACAAGCGGAAGCAAATTTGAAGCTGTGGTTGGAGCGATTTGACGTCCCCGAATACTACAACAAGAAGGTAGAGGAGCTCTCCAAGGGAAACCAGCAGAAGATCCAATTCATCGCTGCAGTCATACATAACCCGGAAATACTCATTCTGGATGAAGCTTTTAGTGGACTTGACCCTGTGAATGTGGAACTGCTGAAAACAACTGTGAAAAGCTTACGCGACAAAGGAAAAACGATACTTTTTTCCAGTCATCGTATGGATCATGTGGAGGAGCTGTGCGAGCATATTTGCATTCTGCATCGTTCCAATACGCTTGTGCAAGGCAGCTTGAAGGATATTAAAGCAACGTTTCCCAAAGAGAGAATCATACTGGAGACCGAGAATCCGATTGAAGATTTGGAGAAGCTTCCAGGCGTTACTGCGGTTGAAAAGCATCTGACTGGGTATGAAGTACGTATTCGTGACGCGGCGGCGGCACAGCATATTCTCAAACATGCCATGGGGCAGTCCAACGTATATCGGTTTCAGTTGATGGAACCAACGCTAAATGAAATCTTTATCCAGAAGGTGGGGAGCGCCCATGAATAGAATCATGACCGTTATTCAATTCACTTTCATGACTCGTTTTCGGTCCAAATCGTTTCGTGTGATGAGTGTGATTCTGATTTTGCTATTATCCATTATGATTCATTTGCCTGCACTCATTGATAAACTTTCTTCCCATGAAGCGACGAAGATTGGTGTCTTCGAGGGCAAACAAACGGAGCTTGCTGGTAAGCTCGCGGCATTTTATAATAATCAGCCGAATCCGGATATTGTGATTATTCCACTTCGTGATGCAGGTAGTACGGCAGCGAATGAAGCCTTAGGTAAGCAGCAGATCGCTGATGAGAAGATCAAGGGATATTTGGAATTTACAGATGTCGTTACAGCTGGTTTTCCGAAAATGGTGTACAAATCCGAAGGCACGATGGAATTTTCGTTAAAAGGCAAGCTTCAGACCGCTCTTCAGCTTATTAAAACAGACGCAGCCCTACAAGGAGCAGGTCTCGCAGCCGAACAAAAGGCCAATATTCAAGCTCCGGTTTTCTTAGAGACTGTGCAAATCTCAATCAATGACAAGGCTTTATCTGGTAAAACGGAATCACAAATGGTGATGTCCTATGCGCTTGTATATGTCATGCTATTCATGCTTTACATGGGGGTAATCGGCTTTGGCAACATGGTTGCGATGGAAATTACATCGGAAAAAAGCTCTCGTGTGATGGAGCTGCTTATCACTAGTGTATCGCCGCTCAAGCAGATGTTTGGCAAAATCATCGGG
Source organism: Paenibacillus sp. Soil787 (assembly GCF_001429545.1). Classification (GTDB taxonomy): domain Bacteria; phylum Bacillota; class Bacilli; order Paenibacillales; family NBRC-103111; genus Paenibacillus_E. The sequence goes on along the minus strand of NZ_LMSP01000001.1, from coordinate 771,851 downwards.
ATCTGTCTGCTCGCTTTAACGCAAGTAGCTCTGTTGATTGCCGTAATTGTCATCAATTTAAATCTATCTGGCAGCAGCAAACTAATTACGGAGCTGCACCTTAATTGGTCCGATTTACAAATGTCACTTATCGTATATTTCTTAATCTTCTATCTGTTAGGGTTCTTCATCTATGCAACTGTTTTTGCAGCTGTAGGTTCGCTTGTTAGCCGAACGGAAGATGTGGGTCAGGCTATTATGCCAGTCACCATGCTCATTGTGGCAGCCTTCATGATTGCCATGTTCGGACTGAATAACCCAAATGCCGAATTCGTTGTTACGATGTCGTTCGTACCGTTCTTTTCACCGCTTATCATGTTCCTGCGCATAGGGATGAGTAGTCCATCTATTTGGCAAATATGGCTATCCATCGCCATTCAATTGGCATCAATCGGTGCTATGGCTTGGCTTGCTGCTAAGATCTATCGCACTGGCGTGTTGATGTACGGCAAACGTCCATCGTGGCGGGAGCTGCGGAAGGCTATGCAGGCGTATAAGGTGTAGGGAAGTAGATTCATGAAGGAAAAGCGTATATACGAAGCAATCCCGAATTAATGCTGTATCCAGGAATCATGATTCTCCTCGTCGTAGTTTCCTTCAATGTAGTGGGGGAAGCTCTATCTGAACGATTAGGCGTTAAGAGAGACGGATTAAAAAAGGGATGAGACCATTGGTTGAAGAAAAAGGTAATATTCTACAGGTGGAGAACCTGCAAGTAACAGTAAATACGGGGCAGGGAACGCTTCCCCTTATTCATAACATCAATTTCGCACTAAAACCCGGTCGTGATGATGTATCCTGGGGCAATGATAATAATTATAGTCATGGCTTTCCACCAACTAGGGGAGACGCTAAGAGATCGACTAGATCCTAATTTGAGCTAACTCCTTATTCTAACAGAGCGAGTACCCCTGAAGGGGAGAAAAGTTTCGTGATGATTAAATCCCTTGACCAATTGGTTAAGGGATTTTGTTGTTCTATTGAGAAAATTGATGGCGGAGGAATTAGTGAAAGTTTAGCTATTGATTGAACCTAGGTAAGTGCCGTGTGCAACTATAGAGTTTAACCATAGACTGTTTTTGTGAGTCAACATCACAAAAATAGTTGGATATGTGAGATCCTGCCTCGACCAATGGAACCAGTTTGTCAATAAGAAGAAAGGCTTTAATCTGGAATAATCTTGTCTGGATTAAGAACTCGATTCTTTTGTTTAAAAAGAAATGAAAAAGGTAATTCATCAAATGAACAAAGGAGAGAGATGAATGTCTAAAGAATTCCATTTAACTACAACTCGAAGAGTACCTTTGAAAACACAAAAAAGGATAAAAAATATTTCCCCTGGTTTGATTGGAAGAGTTGTTGTTGTTCGAACACTATTTAACACTTTCACAGGTTGTTTATTAAGTGTTGGGCTAAACTCAATACGCATACGGATTTTTAGCGGTATTGACAGATTATTTATAACGATTCGAATTCCAATTGGTATTATCATTGATATATTTCGTTTTCCATGCCCGTGATGAGGCAAATATAAGTCGAAGAAAGGAGCCAACGCGGCTGGTTGGGCACACCAAGAATGACCTGAAGCCTGCTTCTCCTAGAGCATTTGCCCGTTATTTTTCAACGATTTTATCGTGTGGACGATTCCCGAACAAGAAGTCAAGGAGGAACAGGACTGGGACTGTCTTTATGTAAATGGATTGTAGAGGCTCAAAAAGGATCGATTGAGGTTCGTAGTAAGCCTCATCAAGGAACTACAGTGATTGTAAATTTGTTAACTAGTTAATCCCCTCATACAAGGATCGTCTAATTTGTGAAATGTATAAGAAATCAGTGAATTATTGAAGGAAAAAAGCTGTGAGATAATATTCACGGCTTTTTTATATGGGCGAAGTTTACAAAAAGCAAAGTTTTGTTATAGATTTTGATGTTTCCTTTAATGTAAGCGATTTCATTTATTTCTATACTATCCTTATTGGCTAATGATCAGAAATCAACTGCCTATGAAATGGGTTTCATAACGAAGCGATAAATGGATTTGAAGGAGGATAAAGATGTTAAAACGAACCCTGGCAATGATCACTTCCGTTCTGGTAGCGGTAAGCCCTATTGCATCGACAGCAACGCATGCTGCAGATGTTAACAGGACTTTAGTGAACATCAATGCAAGCTCAACTTTTCAAACTATTGATAACTTTGGCGCTTCAGACGCGTGGTCTATGGATCCGATTGGAAAGGAATGGTCTGAAAGCAATAAAGAGAAGATTGCCGATTTATTGTTTTCACAGGACAAGGGGATCGGCTTATCAGGTTGGCGGTTTAACATTGGAGCTGGTTCCAGCGATACGGATGAAGGTATTATTACGATCCCTTGGAGAAGGGCGGAAAGTTTTAAGAAAGATGAGAATAGTGCTTATGATTGGTCGAAGCAGGCGGGCCAGCAATGGTTTTTGAAAGCAGCAAATGATAGAGGTGTTAAAGATCTTATTGGATTTGTGAACAGCCCGCCAGTATGGATGACCAAGAACGGACATGCCCAGCCGGATGCTTCCGTAGGTTCTACCAATCTTAAATCGGGGTATGAGGGCAAGTTCGCCGGGTTTTTGGCGGATGTTATGGATCATTTCGATAAATCAGGCATTCATTTTAATTATGTTAGCCCCATAAACGAACCTACTTGGGATTGGAATGGAGCCGGTCAAGAGGCGAACCGCTATAACAACACGGATATCATTAATGTCATTAATAGTCTCTATGCAGAGCTCCAGAATAAGAATTTAATGACCAAAATTAGTGCTCCGGATGGCGTAGAAATCCTGTCCCTGCTTGACGATGCCAAATATGCGCAATTTATGGCCACCTCTCAAAATCCTAACGATAACAAACTGCAATATCAGGGAGGAAGCAATAAATTAAATGTAGGCAAGTACCGGGAATATATAAAGGACCTTCTAGGCAACCCGGAAATAGCTTCGAAAATAAGTAACAAGATCGCTTCACATTCTTATTGGTCGGATACAGTTTCGGACCGGAATGGGGACCGCTTGGGGGAATTGCGGAAGCTGCTGTGGGAGAATATTCAAAGCACCTTGCCGGGTTCCTCCTACTGGATGAGTGAATATTGCATTCTGGGCGATGTCGGGGAAATGCAGGGGAATGGAAGGGATTTGGGTATAGATCCTGCACTTTTGATAGCGCGTACGATTCATTATGATCTGTCTGTTGCGAATGCATCCGCTTGGCAATGGTGGACGGCTGTATCCAAAGGAGATTATAAAGATGGTCTAATCTATACGGATTATGGTATGCCGGGAGACGAGCAATCCATCTATACGTCCAAAATGTTATGGGCGCTCGGGAACTATAGTAAATTTATTCGTCCAGGCGCTAAGCGGATAGCCATGAGCGGATTGGCGGAGAATGATCCCAAGGGGCTGATGGGGTCGGCATATTTGCATGAGAGCAATCATAAATTGACTTCCGTCTATGTGAACTATACCAATGAGGATAAACCGGTTACCGTTCAACTTAACTCTTTGCCGGACGGAAAAAAAGTCTATCATCTTACGCCGTATGTGACGAACGCAAATGAAAGTTTGGCTCAGCATGACATGGTAACGGCCGATGCAGACGGGACTTTTCAGTACACCATTCCCGCGAGGTCCATTGTGACATTGGACGGCAGCTATGTGTCGACTGACCAGGCACCGGAGAAACCGGGTATTGACTCCGTCAAGTCCTTGAATAAAGCAGCAGAAATCAAGATACACGAGGTTGCAGGAGCTGAAAGCTATAAGATCGTCTACGGTACATCCCCGGACAATATGAATATGACTGCAGGTCCTGTGACGGGTACAAACTACACGCTTCTTGGGCTAGAGAATCAATCTGCCTATTATTTGCAGGCAATAGCAGTGAACCGGAACGGTGACAGTTCACCTTCGGATACGGTATCCGTGACGCCGAAGCTGAGTCCGCCACAACAGGTTTCCGCTAATCCCGTCGATGGAGGGGTCGAAATCGGGTTCTCCGGCGATCCTCATGTTCCGCATTATCTGGCAAAGTGGGGGACCGCCAGCGGTACATACATCGGTACTGTAGAGATCGCAGGCCAAGATGGATTATATAAAGGCTCCCTGACAGGATTAACCAACGGAAGTTCCTATTACTTGGTGATCCAAGCTCAGGACGGGGCGGAATCCAGCACCTTGTCCCCCGAGATGACAGTAATGCCTACTGTACAACCGCCAAGCAAGCTGATCACCATTCCAGGCGACGGCAAAGTTCAACTTGAATTCCCCGAGGTGCAAGGCGTCACCCGCTATTCTTTGGAGATGACGACGGAGAATGGGGAGCCAACCATCTTAGAGCTCCCTACGAATTCTGCAACTGTTGATCATCTGACCAACGGACAAAGTTATTCCTTCCGAGTCTCTTCTGTTGGTGTAGGTGGAGTCGGTCAACCAACAGCGAACATTCAAGCAACGCCTCAAGCCGAAGCCATTACGTGGGAAGATGATTTCCAGAATTCTTCCATGAGTTCCTACAATCCGGACGTCAGTGTATGGAATATAGAAAATGGTTTGCTGAAGCATCAATCCGGAGGAGATAACCAAGGAGAGCTTTCCATCAAAAATGTCAATATAATTGACGGAACTATCTCTGTTACGGCCAAACATTCGGAGTTAGGCGCCGATTGGGGAATTGTATTCCGCGGCACGGATTATAATCATGCTTATTCTTTCGTATTTGAGAACGATGCTCTGTTCTTGCGGAAGAATGGTACGAATTTGACCAAACCGAAGGCCTTCTCGGCTAAGCTGAACCAGCTGTACCAGTTAAAAATCGTTTTGGATGGTCCGCATATTCAGGCATATTCGGATGGCGAGCTGATCTTTGATGTGCTGGATTCCACTTACAGCAGCGGTATGGTGGGACTGCATAGTTGGAGTAATGCGCAGTTTAGCTATTTAAAGGTTACCCGGGCGGATGGCTTAATGAAAGCTCCGGAGATATATACCGTTCATATCGGCAACCATCGGATTGACCTGAAGTACGCGGAAGTCGATGGGGCAACCGCCTATACGGTACAATACGGCACAACATCCGATAACTTGCAGAATACATTGGCCGTAAGTGGAGGAAATGCTGCAGTAACCGGACTTAGCAATAATCAAGTTTATTATTTTAAGGTTGTGGCCACGAATGGCAGCATACAGACCGAATCAAGTGTAAAATCGGGTGTACCCCGCGATATCCAGGAACCGCAGCTGCTTTATTATGTGGATGCTGGTGACGGAAGTCCGGGGACTTTAGAAGATGGAGAGTCATTTGGGGCCCTGAACGGAGTGGAGGATCAAGCCTACGGGGTGGATCCGGTTACTGGGAATATGTGGGGCTATGCAGCTGATGGTGATGCCACTTGGGCCCGAACAGACGCGAGCGGCAATTTCGAGACCATTCGGCAATATGACGGGAACGACTTGAATAAAGGTCTTGCCTATAAATTCAATCTTCCTAATGGGACATATCGGGTTACGGTCGGATTCTTCGATCCTTGGCATGATAGTAACCGCAAGATGGATTTGACCATTAACGGGACAACGAAGTTAACGGATTATGTGATTGGCAATAGCCAGGAAGCAAAGCAGTTTGACTCCATCCCTGTGTCGAATGGTCAGCTTGAAGTGAAGGTTATCAAGAAGGCCGGCCCTAAGCCTATGCTAAGTTGGATCAAGGTAGAGAAGGATTTGCTTTATTATGTAGATGCCGGAGATTCGAGCCCTGTTAAATTGGAAGCAGGCGAGGAATTTGGTGTCCGAAACGGCGTGGAAGATCAAGCCTATCAGGAAGATCCTGTGACAGGATACAAGTGGGGCTATGACGCCGATGATTCTCAAACTTGGGCAAATCAAAATGAAGATCGCTGGAATAGCATTCGCCAGTACGATGGCAGTACAAACGGCAAAGGCCTTAGCTATCGGTTTGAAGTGCCTAACGGTATGTATAATCTGGATCTGGGTTTCGATGATCCTTGGGATAGTTCCGACCGGGTGATGGATCTTGAAGTAGAAGGACAAAAAGTTCTTACCAACTATTTGACCGGATCAGGTCAAGACGTGAAACGGGTAGTGGGTATTTCAGTTACGGATGGAGAGCTTGACGTAAAGATTACGAAGCAAGGCAACAGTAAGCCGCTTATCAGTTGGCTCACGGTTCAGCATGATAACGGCATTCCCGTTCAACCGGTTATCAAACGCGTAGTTGAAGGGGATTCCAAGGTTACCCTGTATTTTGACGAGACCCTTAATGCCACTTATGACCTTGCTTATGGCACAGATCAAGGAAGCCTTACGCATCATGTTTCTGTGTCGGGAAATGTCAATCATTATACCGCCCAGAACCTGACAAATGGCACACCGTATTATTTCGCGTTAGCTACGGTTAGAGGGGACTTGTCCAGCCCCCTATCTGATGTGAAAACATCGACTCCTGTGGGCCCTGCGGACCCTAATCTTTATTATTTTGTTGATGCGGGAGCGACGGCCGTTCAAAACGGGGTTACACTCGGCGTGAAACAATCGGTTCCCGATCAGATTTTTGGAGTTGACCCTATCTCCGGAAAAAGCTGGGGATATGTTGCGGATGACGGGAAAACGTGGGCCAAGAGCGATGAAACAGATCCATACCTGTCAATTCGCCAATATGACGGAAATGACAATGGGAAGGGAATCGCTTATAAATTTGAAGTTCCCCACGGAACTTATACCGTACAAATGGGTTTTGACGATCCTTGGGACTCATCATCCCGATTGATGGACATCTCTATTCAAAACGACCTCAAACTTCAAAATTATGTGGTTGGCGACAAGCGGGAGATCAAGGAATTTACTGTGGACGTGGACACGGACCAGCTTGAGGTAAAACTGGTTAAGGCAGGCTCCGACAAGCCTGCTGTAGGCTGGATTTCCGTACGTTATGTGAAGCCGCTTCCACCACCAGTCAACACAGGTCCGAAGCTATGGTACAAATTCAATGAGGGCAGTGGGACTACGGTGGGTGATTCTACTGGAAACGGCCATACCGGAACACTGAGTGAAGGCGCATCATGGGGAACAGCGAATAATGGCAGTGGTGCTGTCACGCTGAATGGAGTAGGCGGCTTCGTACAGCTGCCAAATGGGATTCTGTCTGATATAACGGATGTCACAGTGGCAACGAATGTGTTTATCGATCCAACCGTCAGCAATCCTTACTGGATCTTTACGTTTGGTTCAGCAGATGACCCTGCTTCGGCTCCCGGTACGAAATATTTTGGTATGCTGACCGATGGAAGCGGCAGTTCCCGTGTCAGCATCACGAATGACAGATGGTCTGCGGAACAGAACGTATCGAAGGGTTCATCCATTGCCAAGGGCGTGTGGAAGAATGTGGCTGTGACCTTATCCGGCACCACTATGGCCTTCTATGAGGATGGGAACAAGATCGCTGAAAAATCAAACGTAACGCTGTCTCCCAAGGATATGGAGGCGACTATAGCCAACTATATCGGCAAGCCTGCTTATCCCGCAGATCACTACTTGAAAGGGCAGATCTCTGATTTTCGATTATATAACCGCGCTTTATCTGCCGATGAAATCAAGCATGTCTGGATGGAGTCTCTGACCGATAGCGAGGCTGTTCAGGCGGTTAAAGATGGGTTGAATCTCGGTGATACTACGGCTGTGGTCAGCAACTTGACGCTCCCGATTACCTATGCAGCCGGGGTGAATATAACATGGAGTTCCGATCGTACGGATATTATAACCGTTGATGGCAAGGTGACCAGGCCATTGGACGCAGATACGACAGTTCATTTAACTGCAAGTATCAGTAAAGGGTCTGCGACGGACACCAAAACCATTACGGTAACCGTTTTGAAAGCAGGAGATGTGGTCGGGCTGGATTCCCGCTCCTATGTGCTATTTTTCAACCAAGCACACGAGACGAAAGTTACTGTAACCCATCCGAACGGATCCGTGGAAGATGTTACGGGTTTAGCCACGTATGAATCCTCGGATTCGAATGTTGCCAAAGTTGACGGTTCGGGAAGGGTGATGGGGCTCCATAAAGGAACTGCAGTTATTACGGTTACTTACAAAGGAGAGACATACCCAGTTACTGTAACGGTACAGAATGAAATGTTGCTTTGGTACAAACTGGATGAAACCAGTGGTACTTCTGCAATAGACTCATCGGGGAATGGGAATGACGGGGTACTCAAAAACGGAGCTACCTGGGGACAAGGAATTGGAGGCAGCTCCCTTCAATTAAGTGGCGGTTACAATGGCGCCTATGTACAAATGCCAAATAACCTTCTCCAAGGGGTTGACGATTTAACGATATCGGCCTTCATGAAGATGGATGCAACGGCAACGGCGCCGCAATGGCTGGCGACATTCAGCAATACGACTAATGGATATATCTACTTCGCGCCGACTCTGAGCGGCAAGTTCAGATACGCCATCACGCCTACGAACTGGAGCGGAGAGAGTGGTGTAGCCAGCAGTTCAATTCCTGTCAACTCCTGGAGGCAGGTTGCAGTGACCTATTCTTCCGTGACAGGAACAGCCACCTTGTATGTGGACGGAGTTGCCGTACAAACCAATGAGATTTCTAAAAAGCCGAGCAGTCTGGAACCGACCAATGCCAACTTTATTGGCAAGCCGTGGCCTAATTATGGCGACCCCTATTTTAAAGGCAACGTTAGCGACTTCCGCCTATATAGCAGGGCATTGAATGCATCGGAAATTCAGGTGATCTATGGAAGCAAGTTGGGCGATATGTTTATTACAGATCAGATGGATCTGACCCTCGGGGATACCAGCGCTGTACAAGACAACTTGACGCTCCCGTCCAGAGGTTTGTATGGAAGTGCCATCACCTGGACTTCGAGCAATGAAGCTGTGGTCAATAGCCAGACGGGAGCGGTAACACGTCCTGCAGCGGTCTCCGGTAACGCAACGGTAACGCTGACGGCGACGCTCAGTAATGGTCAGGCGACAGCAACCAAAACCTTTACTGTAACCGTCATGAAGCAGCTTGCAGATGCTGAGAAATTAAAACACGATGCTGAGAAGCTGACGGTGCATAACATCGACGATGTCCGCGGTAATCTGACATTGCCTGTACAAGGTGACTACGGCTCCTTGATTTCATGGCACTCAGAGGATGCTGCGGTTGTTACACCGACCGGTGAGGTGAAACGTCCCGTATCGGGCAGCGGTGATGTGGAAATCAAGCTGACGGCAACACTCCGGTTGAATGACGAAGTTCTAACCAAGGCGTTTCTTGCTCATATCAAGGAGTTGCCGGCGAAGCCGGACTATGCAGGCTATCTGTTTGCCTACTTTATCGGTGAAGGCACGAAAGATGGCGAACAGCTCTACATGGCATCGAGTAATGGGAATAATCCACTGAACTGGAACAATTTGAACAATGGCAAACCTGTATTTACGTCTCATCTGGGTGAAAAAGGGGTTAGAGACCCCTCTATTGTGAGGTCCCCGGACGGCGATAAGTTTTACATGATCGCAACGGATCTTAATATCTATAGCAATGGGGATTGGACTCGGGCACAAACAACGGGCAGCACTTCATTGTTGATCTGGGAATCTTCGGACCTGATCCACTGGTCCAACCAAAGGCTGGTTAAGGTATCTTCCGATTTGGCAGGAAATACTTGGGCACCGGAAGCGTTTTATGACAAAACGACTGGAGAATATGTGGTATTCTGGGCATCGAAGATCTATAGTGATGCATCAAAGTCGGGCAGTCCGAACGAACGAATGATGTATGCGAAGACGCGGGATTTTTATACCTTTACGGAAGCCCAAGAGTATTACAATCCCGGTTATTCGGTCATTGATACAACGATGATTGAAAATAACGGGAAGATTTACAGATTTACCAAGGATGAGCGTGATTTCAACGCTACCACTGCGCCTAACGGAAAGATGGTTTTCGAGGAATCAGGTAACGCCATTTTCGGCAACTTCACTATGATTAAAGAAGGGATCGGGAAAGGGAGCATCCCTGCTGGAGAAGGACCACTGGTGTTCAAAGCCAACGGAGAAAATAAATGGTATCTGTTCATCGATTACTTCTCCGGCGGGGGTTACAAGCCTTTCTATACCACTGATCTGGCATCAGGCATATGGACACCGGCTTCTAGCGGATACAGCCTCCCAACGCCGGCGCCGAGGCATGGAACGGTGCTTCCGATCACAGCGGAAGAGTTGGCGAGAATCACTGGGACGCTACCGGTAGAAGTTGCACCTGCAGTAAGTGAAGTGACTAACGTGACGCTGGATCAGCAGGCTCTCGCATTAAAACCCGGGCAGACAGCTGGGCTGAAGGCGACCGTTGTCCCCGACCTTGCAGGGAACAAGACCGTCCTGTGGTCAAGCAGCAATGAATCGGTCGCCATCGTGGGCAACACGGGAAATGTGACCGCGATCGGCAGCGGAACTGCTGCGATTACGGCGACTACGGTGGATGGCGGAAGGATTGCCACGGCTCAGGTCACGGTTTTACCTGTAATACCGCCAACGACTAGCGATGACGCTCCTGCAGGCTGGGTGAACAAAGACGTTACGGTAACGCTCACGGCTAGTGACAGCGGCTCCGGCGTAGCCGGCACCTACTACACCGTGGATGGCGGTGCAGAGCAACAAGGCACCTCCGTTACCATCACGGCCGAGGGCAATCATATGATCTCGTATTGGAGCGTTGACAAGATAGGCAACGCCGAATCCCCCCATACGGCGGTTGTACAGTTGGATAAAACCTCCCCAACCATCACAGGCGCTCCGACGACTAGCGCAAACGCGAGTGGTTGGTACCCCAGTGATGTGACGGTTCATTTTACCTGTACGGATGCCTTGTCCGGTACTGCTAGCTGCGCGCAGGATAGCACCATCTCTACCGAGGGCGCGAACCAAAGGGTGAAGGGAGACGCGGCGGATAGTGCAGGGAATACTGCTTCCGTTACAGTGAACGGAATTAGCATCGACAAAACGGCGCCGACAACGTCCGACAATGCTCCCGCAGGCTGGTCGAACAAAGACGTTACAGTAACGTTCACGGCTAGCGACAGCGGCTCCGGCGTAGCCGGCACCTACTACACCGTGGATGGCGGTGCAGAGCAACAAGGCACCTCCGTTGCCATCACGGTCGAGGGCAATCATACGATCTCGTATTGGAGCGTTGACAAGGTAGGCAATACGGAGTCACCACATACGGCAGTCGTGCAAATTGACAAAACGGCACCTTCATTGAATTTGGTTTTGGATAAAACAACTTTGTGGCCGCCAAATCATCAATTGATTACTGTGACAGCAAGTGTATACACCAATGATAGCCTTTCTGGAATCTCATCTATTGTTCTTACATCCATCACAAGCAACGAGCCTGATAATGGGTTAGGTGATGGAGATAAGACAAACGACATCCAAGGCGCACAATTCGGTACATTGGATACTGAATTTATGCTTCGTGCTGAACAATCTGACAATGATAACAACAAAGATAACCATAACGATAAAAATAAGGGAAAGGACAAAGGACGAATATACACCGTCACCTATACAGCTATTGATTTTGCAGGAAATAAAACGACCAATACAGCGACTGTTAAAGTTTCAAATAACCAATCTAGCAAGTAAGGATGGAGCTTGCGAATCGAAATATAAGAATTTATATGTTTTGGGTTTTGGGGTAAGCGAAGCTTACCCCTTATTTATTTGAGTTAGGAGAAAGGTCGGAATACCTGAACTTGAGGGATTTGATTGGATTATATCCAATGATGTCTCATGACATCGGCGGTTGGGGTTAGTTCCATTGGATTTATACAGTAGAATCTGTGGATATGGCTCTGAAGAGCTGGTTTTGGAGCATTCTGTTGGATTAACTCCAATGGAAGCGGGCAAACAAGATGAATGAGCTCGATTTGATTGTATTTTATCCAATGGAGTAAAGCATGACGCTGCTGCACCAGCTGATACGGATGGTGCAGGTGGAGCAGGTTTTATCGTGTGATGCGGATAAATCGTGGGGAACCTTACCATAAGTAAGGCAAATTGTTTGGATAAAACTGCATCGAAAAGAGGAGATGAATACAAAATTGCAGATTCGTATTAAACATAAAAAGGACCGTCAGGATGATTGACGGTTTTTCTTTAGTATCATAGCATGAATAATACGATCCCTTAATGCGCGATAGGAAGACTTACCTCTATCGTTGTCCCTTTATTTTCCTCGCTAAACACCGCGATTTCTCCATGATGGTTTTCTATAATCCTTTTACTGACCATGAAGCCTAGTCCGGTTCCCTTTTCTTTTGTTGTGTAGAAGGGCTCTCCCAGCTTAGAAAGAATGTGTGCAGGAATCCCACACCCTTGATCAATAAAGCGAAGCAATAGTTGATTTGGATTTTCATTGTTACTTTTTAATTGAATAACGATATTACCGCCTTTCGGCATAGCCTCTATCGCATTTTTAATAAAGTTAATACACACTTGTTTCAATTGATTTTCATCACACAGAATAAGGGGAATTTCCGGATCAAACTCCGTGATGATTTGAACATTGTTGATAATGGCTTGCGTATCTAATAGGGTGGTCACTTGCGCTAGGAGCATCCGAATGTCTGTAAGTTCCGTTTGAATGATTTGAGGCTTTGCTAGAATTAATAGCTCACTTAGAATCATTTCAATTCTTTCGATTTCGGAAACCATGATGTCCAAATACATTTTTTTTTCGACAATGCCAGATTTCATGAGTTGAACGAATCCTTTAATTGCAGTGATCGGATTGCGAATTTCATGAGCAATTCCTGCCGCTAATTGACCCGCAATGGATAACTTTTCTGACCTAATCAAGAGCTCTTCCGCTTGCTTTTTGTCAGTGATATCTCTTAGGATCACAGCCCAACCATTAATATGTCCATTCTCACCCCGCATAGCGAAACTTGAAATCATAACTGTAAGAAGTACGCCATCTTTTCTTTTTCTAATCGTTTCATATCCTTCGATGGCCTCAATCGATTTAATTCTAGCTAGATTACGAACGACCTCTGGTTGGAGTTCAAGTGGAATATTGGGTAATTCAAGGATATGGAGTCCAACAATTTCGGACTCCGTCCATCCATATGTTTTTTCAAAGGCATGATTGAATCTTACGACTCTATCTCCCAAATTAAGGATAAGAATCGGATCCACATTTCGATCAATAAAGGATTCAAGCTGATCTTTTGCTGCTTTCAGCTCTTGCTCCGCACGTTTTCTTTCACTAATATCTCTTCCCACAGCTAATACTTTAACAATTTCCCTGCCTTCATTACGAATGATTTTTGCCGTTGTTTCAAACCAGACATAGTTTCCTTGTTTATGGCGAACTCGGCATGTAAACGTATCTACATCTGATTTTAGCAGAATACTTTTATCGATAAAGGAGGCAACATCATCCGGGTGCCAGAAGTCGATTGCGACTTTGCCCACATATTCATCAGGCTCATATCCAAGTAAAGTCCTAATAGCAGGGGAAACATAACTAACTACGCCATCAGGCGTTGCAAATGTAATAATATCCTGCGCATTCTCTGAAATGAGTTGGTATAGACTTTGACTTTCTTCTAGCCTTTTCCACAATTCATTTCGGTATGTAATGTCGCTAGCAATTCCGTAGACACCAATGATTTGCCGATTGACAAAGATCGGGACATTGGTCACGTCAAAGGTCGTATATCTCCCGTTCTTATTGATACCTGATGCCTCGTATCGTTGTGCAATACCTTTTGCCGCTTGAATGAAATGTTGCTCTACCTTTTCGAAATCTGTAGAATCTACGACTGACCGAAAGTTTAGCGGATTCTCTATCATTTCCTGCTTCGTATAACCCATCAGTTCCTCAAAAGTTTGATTAATAGAGGTATAGTTGCCCTCCAAATCCATCGAATAAATTAAATCCGGATGATAGTCGAAAAGGGATTTATAACGCTGCTCGTTGTCCTGCAAGTTACGCTCTTTCTTGATTTGTTCGGTGATATCTCTGGAAACGATGATAATTTCTTTCATTTCACCTGTTTCTGAATCTAGAAGGGTACTGCTTGTCGACTCGATCCATATATATATCCCATCCTTTTTTCGCAAACGGACGATCTTGTTAGACTGCTTGTCTGTTTGAAGGATAGTTATATGATCCTGAGTTCCGAGTAGGACATCTTCAGGATGAAGGAATTCATTACCTGACTTCCCGATCATTTCTTCAGGCGTATAGCCAAGAACTTCATAACAGGAAGGAGATGCATAGAGATAGGTTCCGTCGGGGTTGTGCGTGGTAATGAAATCAAAAGCATGCTCTACAACGGATCGATAGCGCTGTTCTCTTTCTATTAATAGGCGGTTTTTCTTCTGTATTTCGTTATATGTCCTTTTTTGGTCGGAGATATTGATCACCTGAGATATGAAAAAGAGGGGTTCTCCAGCATTATTTTTCACTAAGGAGACCGTTATTTGTACCCATACAATCTCGCCCTGCTGGTTAATCAGGCGTTTTTCCATCTGGTATGACTCTCTCATACCCTCTATTAATTGGTCCCTATATGCAAGATCAAGGTTTAAGTCATCGGGATGTGTCATTTCTTGAACGCTCTTAAGGAGCAATTCTTCCTCAGATAAGCCTAAGATCGAGCAGACAGTTGAATTTGCTTTGAGCACGCTCCCATTAATGGCTACGAGAACCATACCAATCGGAGCATATTGAAAAGCCTGAAAAAATAAGGTTTGATTCTCTAGCTGTTGCTCAATGGTCATTTCGTAACCCCCTGATTGAACTCGATGTATGAAATCTTCTATAGCGTTGATCCTTTCTCCTTCTCGCTTTTCAAATCAATTACCCAGTTGCTCTTTTTTCGGATTCGATGATACACTAAGACGCGAAATCAGATTGAGCGGGGAGCGACTCATGCCCAGAATAGGACAGTATGAGGAGTGGAAGAAAACGAATTAATAAGGCTTGATACGTCAGTTCTGTGTCTCCGACAGCTCTTGGCTAAAGGAAATAAACTCACGCATTGCGTATGAGACGTAGTGATCCTTAGGCCAAATAATGACTAAATTCCAGGGAATAGAAGGCTCTGTTAAAGGTAGTGTAAGTACATCGGGACAAGTGATTTTACTGCAAAT
Organism: Paenibacillus sp. Soil787; assembly: GCF_001429545.1. GTDB lineage: Bacteria > Bacillota > Bacilli > Paenibacillales > NBRC-103111 > Paenibacillus_E. Next base: position 756,588 of record NZ_LMSP01000001.1, on the reverse strand, counting down.
CGTCTCGGGTATGATAGAAATACCTGCATTCGAAGCAACCATTTCGGCCAAAAGGTCCCACTGCGAGCTTTCATAGACAACGGAAGGATCGAATCCAATGGATCGACAGGCATGAATGACATGATTTCGTACGGCATAGCCGCTAGGAAACAGGATAAAGGGTTCATTTCTAAGCTGCAGCAGAGATACGCTGGATTGCTCAGCTAGCTGATGAGAGCGATGGATGATGAGTGCTAATTTTTGAAAGAGAAAAGGCAAGGTTTCAAAGTTAGACGTGTCTACAGGCCCAACCACGACACCGAGATCAAGCTTTCGATTTTGCACAAGACTTTCCACATTCTTAGCGCCTTCTTCGACAAGTTGGAAGTGGATATTTGGATGTTTAATTTGGAACTTTGCGATAACTCGTGTAAAGAAAACGGAACCTACTACTGGGGGCAACCCTATGGTAATGGTTCCTTTTTTTAGGTTGGAGACATCATCTAAGAGGTGATGAAGATCTTGGACAGCCTGAACGATGACTTGAAATTGTTGAACGGCAATCTCGCCCGAGTCCGTCAATTGAACATACTTACCTGAACGATCAAATAAAGTAGCGCCCAGTTCTTCTTCTATATTTTTCACCATTTTGCTAAGTGTTGGTTGTGAGAGGTGAAGGGCTTCGGCCGCTTTGGTAAAATTCATGTGTTTAGCAATTTCAAGCAGATAAGTTAACTGGCGTAAATCCAAAGGATCATCCCTCCCCGATCCATAGCATTTTTTCATGATTGTCATTCCAAATATGAATTTTACCTCTTGCGTATCTGCATGTAAACTGAAATTAATCCAAATGTAATTGAAACCGTTTATTCATACCAGACAAGTTGGAAGCGCTTTACAAATGACGATAAAGGAGAACAGAACATGTTTATTGAGATTGTAGCGATTGTGTTATCCTTAGGCCTGCTGATGTTTTTTGCTTACAGAGGCTATCCGGTCATCGTGTTCGCACCGATTTTCACCTTGCTGGCCGTATTGATTTCGGGGATTGCCTTAATGCCGAGCTATACAGAAGTGTATATGGTGAACGCAGCGAATTATGTGAAAAACTTTTTCCCGATTTTCCTATTGGGCGCTGTGTTCGGTAAAGTGATGGAATTGAACGGTGCGGCATCCTCCATTGCGCAATCGTTAGTGAAGGCATTAGGATCCAAAAGAGCGATGCTTTCTGTTGTTCTTGCTTGTGGTATCTTAACGTACGGCGGTGTTTCTTTATTTGTGGTAGCGTTTGCAGTCTACCCTTTCGCTGTTTCGATCTTCCGAGAAGCGAATATTCCGAAGAGATTGATTCCCGGTACGATCGCTTTGGGAGCGTTTACTTTTACAATGGATGCCCTTCCAGGGACACCGCAAATTCAAAATATTATTCCTACAACCTATTTCGGAACGGATTCTTACGCGGCTCCAATCCTTGGCATTATTGGCGGTCTTATCGTATTTGGCTTAGGGCTGTTCTGGTTGGAACGCAGACGTAAGCAAGCGGAAGCTGCTGGTGAAGGCTATGGCTTAGGTCATAAGAATGAGCCTGAGGGGCTAGAGAATCAGAAATATCCGAATCTCTGGGTGTCCATCATCCCATTGGTGCTGGTCTTGGTATTTAACTATTTGCTGAGCAGAGGCTTCTTAACGGTAAACAATTGGTATTCAGCTGAACTTTTGAAAACGTTTAATATTGCCAACGTAAAAACAGTGTCGTCCTCTTGGGCATTGATCGTGGCCTTGCTCATCGGTATTCTTTCGGCGATCTGCATTAATGCGCGTGTTGTCCAAAGTAAATTGGCGGCAGGATTGACTGCAGCGGCAATAGGGGCACTTCTTGCCATTTTCAACACAGCGTCTGAAGTAGGTTTCGGTAATGTCGTAAAAACGCTGCCGGGCTTCAAGGCGATTCAAGGTTGGATTTTGGGCTTAAGTTCCCATCCGCTTATCTCTGAAGCCATTTCCGTGAATGTTCTGGCCGGCGTAACAGGCTCTGCATCAGGAGGGCTGTCCATCGCTTTGGAAGTCATGGGTAAGCAATATATGGAAGCAGCCAATAATGCAGGGATTAGCCCGGAATTGTTACACCGGATTGCTTCGATGGCATCAGGCGGGATGGATACGCTTCCTCATAATGGTGCCGTTATCACACTCCTTGCCATTACAGGTCTGACACATCGACAGTCGTACAAGGATATTTTCGCAATTACGGTTATCAAAACAGTAACGGTTCTCGTGCTCGCGATCATTTTATCGATTTTTTAAAAGTTAAAGATGGAGGTATACGCAATGACCAGGTTCTTGGAAAATAAAGTCGCTTTAATAACAGGAGCTGCAAGCGGTATCGGTCTTGAAATCGCTCGCACTTATGCACGGGAAGGAGCCAAGGTGGCCATTTCCGACATCAATGTAGAACAAGCGAATCTGGCTGCGCTGCGGTTGCAGGAAGAAGGCTTTGAAGCCATAGGGGTCAAATGTGATGTAACACAGGAGCCACAATTTGTCGAAGCCATTGAAACCGTGGTTCGAACCTATAAACGGCTGGACATTCTCGTCAATAATGCAGGCTTGCAGCATGTTGCACCTATTGAGGATTTCCCCGTAGAAAAGTTTGAATTCATGATCAAGGTGATGCTGACGGGCGCTTTTATCGGAATTAAACATGCTTTTCCTATCATGAAGGAACAAGGCTTTGGCCGGATTATTAATATGGCTTCGATCAACGGAGTCATTGGATTTGCAGGCAAAGCGGCCTATAACAGCGCAAAGCACGGGTTGATTGGTTTGACGAAGGTAGCGGCACTGGAAGGTGCTGCCCACGGTATCACGGTGAACGCTTTGTGCCCGGGTTATGTAGATACACCTCTCGTTAGAGGGCAGCTGCAGGACTTGGCGAAAACGCGCAATGTTCCTTTGGAAAGTGTCCTTGAAGAAGTTATTTATCCTTTGGTTCCACAAAGGCGCCTATTAGCTGTAGAGGAAATTGCTGACTATGCGATGTTGATTGCAAGCGATAAATTACGAGGTGTAACGGGAGCTTCCCTATTAATTGACGGCGGATATACAGCACAGTAAATATAGATCAACCTAGGGATAGGAATAGGAGAGGGATCATCATGAATAAAATATGTTCTTCCATGGAGGAAGCTGTAGCGGATATTCGTGACGGAGCCACGTTAATTGTTGGCGGTTTCGGGCTTTGCGGGATTCCAGAGAACTTGATTGCGGCGCTTAAAGTGCAAGGGACCAAAGATTTATGCGTAGTTAGCAACAACTGCGGGGTTGATGATTGCGGACTTGGACTGCTGCTGGCCAACAAACAAATCAAGAAAATGATTTCCTCCTACGTGGGAGAAAACAAAACGTTTGAGCAGCAGTTCTTAAGCGGAGAACTCGAAGTGGAGCTGGTTCCACAAGGGACGCTTGCCGAACGAATTCGCGCTGGCGGAGCCGGCATTCCGGGGTTTTATACAGCTTCGGGCGTAGGCACTTTAGTAGCGGAAGGCAAAGAGCACAAAACATTTGAAGGACGCACCTATTTGTTGGAAAAAGGGATCATTGGTGATTTTGCCTTGGTCAAGGCTTGGAAAGCTGACCCGCTGGGCAATTTGGTTTTCCGCAAAACATCGCGCAACTTTAATCCGCTGGCAGCAGCCGCAGGGAAAGTGACGATCGTTGAGGTGGAAGAAATTGTGCAGGTAGGCGAGCTAAGTCCGGACGATATTCATACGCCAGGTATTTATGTGCAGCGTATTATAAAGGGTGCGTCCTATGAAAAACGGGTTGAGCGTCTCACCGTTCGAAGTAAGGAGGTATCGGCATGAAAAACGACCGTTTAGCGATTATCAAATGCGCAGTCGAAGAAATAAAAGATGGCATGTATGTCAATTTAGGCATTGGTTTGCCGACACTTGTCGCTAATTATATTCCCCCGGAAATGACGGTTATGCTGCAATCGGAAAATGGGCTTCTGGGCATCGGTGCCTACCCTTACGCAGGAGAAGAAGATCCGGATTTGATTAATGCAGGCAAAGAAACGGTAACCGCTGTAGCGGGCGCATCTTTTTTTGACAGTGCAGAGTCGTTCGCTATGATCCGAGGCGGCCATATTGATTTGGCTATTCTTGGCGGTATGGAGGTAGCGGAGAACGGTGATCTTGCCAACTGGATGATTCCTGGAAAAATGGTGAAAGGGATGGGCGGCGCTATGGATTTGGTCAACGGCGCCAAACGGATCATTGTCATCATGGAACATGTGAATAAATCTGGTGAGTCGAAGGTTAAAAAGGCATGCACCCTGCCGCTGACAGGCAAAGGGGTAGTGAATCGTCTGATCACGGATTTAGCCGTTTTTGATTTTACCAAAGAGGGCATGGTGTTATCCAGCATACAGCCAGGCGTAACGATGGAAGAGGTTCTCGTGAGCACCGAAGCACGTTTTACCATTAGCCCTCTCCTACAAAGTGAATTTCAGATAAGTAAAGGAGATCGTTATGAGTAGAGAAGTCGTCATCGTTAGCGCAGTTCGAACAGCCGTTGGCAGCTTTCAGGGAGCCTTGGCGGACATATCTGCTCCGCAGCTGGGCAGTACGGTTATCCAAGAGGCTCTGAAGAGAGCTAATCTGGTTGACAGCCAAGTAGACGAAGTCATCATGGGTAACGTGCTTCAAGCTGGACTAGGGCAAAACCCAGCGCGACAAGCTTGGCTGAAGGCGGGGTATTCGCAACTTGTTCCAGCGATGACGATTAACAAAGTGTGTGGTTCGGGCCTTAAGGCCGTCATGCTGGCGGCACAGTCTGTGAGCCTTGGAGATGCAGATACCGTGGTGGCAGGCGGTATGGAAAATATGACGCAGGCGCCCTATCTGCTGTCAGGGGCTCGTTCGGGCCTGCGGCTTGGTGACAGCACGATGGTGGATTCGATGATTCGGGATGGATTATGGTGCGCAATGTGCGACATCCATATGGGCATCACGGCCGAGAATATAGCGGAGCATCATCGCGTTACACGTGCAGAGCAGGATGAGTTCGCCGCTTGGAGCCAGCTGAAGGCGGAACAGGCGATTGCATCCGGCAGATTCAAGGATGAGATCGTGCCTGTTGCCATCCCGCAAAGAAAAGGCGATCCGGTGCAGTTCGCGCAGGATGAGTTTCCTCGGGCGGGTACGACGGCTGAAGTTCTGGGTAAGCTCCGTCCAGCTTTCAAGAAAGAGGGAACGGTTACGGCTGGCAACGCTTCTGGCATTAATGACGGAGCCGCTGCGCTGGTTGTTATGTCTGCAGCTAAGGCTAAGGAGCTTGGACTTAAGCCCTTAGCTCGAATTAAGGGCTACGCGAATGCAGCCTTAGATCCATCCATGATGGGTATGGGGCCTGTTGATGCTGTTCTTAAACTTCTACGCAAATCAGGCGTTTCATTAGATAGCGTTGACTTATTTGAGTTGAATGAAGCCTTTGCTTCGCAGTCTTTAGCCGTTGGCCGCGAGCTGGGTGTTGCATCAGAGAAGTTAAATGTCAATGGAGGATCGATTGCCATTGGACACCCGATTGGCGCAAGCGGAGCCCGCATTCTGGTTACGCTGCTGCATGAGCTGGAGAAGAGAGAGGGCAAGCTGGGTGTGGCTGCTTTATGTATTGGCGGCGGACAAGGTGTAGCGATGATGGTTGAGCGAGGATAAGAAGGGAGCTGGCCCAAAAGCCTTTTTGGGATGGTTATGCCTTTGCCTTAACCAGAATTTTGCCCGAGGGAACGTCGATGCGCTAATTGGACGAAAAACACTGATATACATGAGGAAGAGGAACAACGATGTGTTAATTGGACAAAAACACTGGAATACATGAGGAAGAGGAACAACGATGCGTTATTTTACGGTTTTTGCCTCTGAATTGTTCATTTCGCCCAAAATAGCGCACTCACGTTCCTCTTTTTTTGACTTCTAGTGTAAATTTCCCGAAATAACGAATCGTTGTTCCTCTTGCTTGAGTTCAGGTAGCATCCTTTGCCCAAAATCTGCTTAAGAAAGCAGCAATATACAAAAAAACGGTGGGATACGTATACGTATAAACCTGCTGTTCAGTATTTTTTTGAGCATAGGACTAATTTAAAGAAAAGAGGGCTGCCCACAAGTAGATTTATCTACATTGGGGTTAGCCCTTTTTGCTGAATAGTAGATATTCAGTTTTAGGATTTTATAACGCGAAAGCTAGTTACTCGCTAACCATGCGATTAGTCAGGCTGCCTAATTTCTCAATAGAAATAGTCACCACATCACCAGCTTGCAGGTATACACGCTTATCAACTGGATCGCCGAGCACAACACCTTCCGGTGTACCAGTTAGAATGATGTCTCCCGGAAATAGCGTCATGTGCTGAGAAATATAGCTGACGATTTCGTCGCAGTGGAAAATCATATCCGCTGTGTTCGAGTTTTGACGCACTTTGCCGTTGACAGTTGTGCTGATCTTGAGGTCATTCGGATTGCCAACTTCATCGGCCGTCACTAGATAAGGGCCGAGTGGACTGAAGTCATCGCACGATTTGCCCAGCAGCCATTGCTGGGTCCGCATTTGAAGATCACGCGCTGAGAGGTCATTCACGCAGCAGTATCCGTACACGTGCTCCAAAGCTTCTTCTTTGGGCACATATTTGGCCTGTTTACCCATCACGATGACTAGCTCGGCTTCGTAATCGACTTCCTTGGTTACACGAGGTAGTGCAATGTCATGCCCGTGTCCGGTAAGCGTATTACTAAATTTGTTGAAAAGAATCGGGTACTGCGGGATCGGGGCATTCGTTTCTTCGGCATGCTTGCGATAGTTCAGACCTACGCAAATGATTTTGTTAGGATGCGTAACGCAAGGGCCGTAAATCAGTGTCTCTTCGCTCAGCAGCAAGGAAGCACGATCTTCGCGCTCAAGTACAAGATTAACAAGGTTAAGTAATGCATCGTTAGCTGATGCCCCGCCACTAATGGCTTCGTGAACAGTGGTAGGGACTGTGAATGCTGGCGACAGCTGGTTGACAGCTTGAACGACATCCAGCACGCCAAACTCGGTCTGGACGCCTAGGTTGAACGTATCATTTTTCCTGAAAGTAAGCAGTTTCATTAGAAAAACCTCCTGAATGAATGGATGAATGAATAAATGAGTAAGTGAATGAAAAAATGAAAAAATGAAAAAATGAAAAAATGAATAAATAAAGCAGAATAGGGGCCGCTACTTAAGCGTTTTTGCCGAAAGTCACGCCGCCATCAATATATAACGGTGAACCCATCATGAATTTGGAATCATCTGAAGCGAGGAACAATGCCGCTTGTGCGACGTCTTCCGGACGGCCTAATTCGTTGCTTAGCTGTCTAGTTTTTAATGAGGCGATGGCAGCTTCTGGGTCGTCATAGGAAGTGCGGAGATAATTTTCTACGAATGGGGTTAAAATGGTCCCCGGCAGCAACGCATTCACCCGGATGCCATAGGCGGCATAATCCACCTGCATGGATTTGGTCAATGCGAGGACAGCGCCTTTGGTTGCTGCGTAAGATGCCCGGCGGGCCAGACCTATTTCAGCGATACAGGAAGACATGTTAATAATAGAACCGGATTTGCGTTCCATCATATGTGGCACGACATACTTAGAAGGTAAGAATACACCTTTGACATTAACGCTCATGATGCGGTCCCAGGCGTCAGGTTCTAGCTCATGAAGCGCGCCTACACCGCTAATTCCGGCATTGTTAAAAAGCACGTCAATACGGCCATGTGTCTGTATGATTTGCTCTACCATCTGACTGACGGACTCGGCTTGGGTAACGTCCGCTTGTATGTACGCAGCAGCTCCGCCAGCCCCAATAATTTCATCCGCCGTCTCCTGCCCTTTGATGACGTCGAGATCGTTCACGATGACTTGCGCGCCTTCTTGCCCAAATAAGAGAGCGGTACTTTTGCCGATTCCTGATCCTGCACCAGTGATGAGAATGACTTTGTCTTGTAAACGCATGTGAATTCTCCTTTTTATTCGGATAGTTGGTGTGCCAACCTACAAACTTCCTCTATACAGATATGCTTCTTCTGCTCCCATTGAGGCAGCATCATGGAGCAGCTGACAGCGGCAATGACTTGGCCTTGAGCATTACGGATCGGAGCCGCCGCGCAGCTAAAACCAAGCACGGCTTCCTCCAAGTCTAGCGCATAGCCTTGTTGTCGGATTTGCTCTAAGCTTTGCTTTAATGCTTGTAAAGAAGTAATGGAATGAACCGTTAAATGTGGAAATGGTTCATGGTCAGAACGATAAAGCGAATCCATTTCCTCATCGCTTAGATCAGCCAGCATGACCTTACCGAGTGCGGTGGCATGTGCAGGCAACCGCATGCCTGGTTCAGAAGCGAGCCTAACAGGCGTAGGCGCTTCCTCTTTGGCGATATAGAGGACTTCTTTGCCATCTAATTTGGCGAGTTGGAAAGATTCGCCCAGCTTCAGCTTAGATATGGCTGCTTCCTTATGGAAGGAATCATTCAAATCTCGCTGCTGCATGGAGGCATGGCCGAAACGAGACAATTCTCTTCCTAACCGGTAGGTTTCTCCGGTCTCCTTTTCGATCCATCCCAAGTTCTCCATGGTTAGTAACAACGAGTACATCGAGCTTTTGTTAATGGCGAGCGTTCGAGACAAGTCGATGAGCTTCAACTCACCGGGATGCAGAGAGATTTCTTTGAGGATCAGGTGTGCACGTTCGATGGCCGGAACGCGGTATTTATCATCCAAGTTAGGGCCTCCTTGTTCGCAAAGCGATGTTTCAATACATTGCGTTTCTGTTGTGTAGTTTTGTATATGAAACCAAGTTTATGTGATAGAACCATTTTATCATATTATAAGTAAAAAAACGAGAACCCCCGTGAGGAATTCTCGTTTTTTTTCAGTTGATCCGGATGTGTGTGCTGTAGCGCCGCATTGAGGTGGCCAATCAGCTTCGGTTCAACCTATACTCGCTCGTCTTCTAAGTCGACGGAGTGGTTAGTCTATGGCCGACAAGATTAGGACAATAATTCCCTTAGCTTCGTCATTAATCCTTTGTAGTAAGGGGAGATTAGGTTACCTGCAATTACATGTTGTACAACGTACAACAATTTCCTTCGTTTCTTCCCGCTAAGCAGGAGATGTTGTATTTTGTACAACAATTTAGCGGGATTTCGCGCAAAACGGTTACTTTGAGGCAGAATTGTTGTACGTTCTGCAACATTTGGGCGAGTTGGTACGGTTTTGCTTGTGTAAAGTTGTAGAAAAGAGTCAATTTCATAATAAAAGTTCGATTTCTTCAAGTATGAATTCGGGAGAAAAGAATCGGATAAGAGCCTTTAGAGACTGCTATTTCTTCATTTCCANAGAGTCAATTTCATAATAAAAGTTCGATTTCTTCAAGTATGAATTCGGGAGAAAAGAATCGGATAAGAGCCTTTAGAGACTGCTATTTCTTCATTTCCAGCATATTTTGTAAAAATAAGAGTCCCTAGACTCTTAACGTTCAAGTAAAGTGTAGAATTCAAACCAATTACAGAATTAAGAAAGAGATTTATCCGTTTAAATGCCCTGATTTTTAATACTTAAACAAAGATGACATATTCAGTTAGACAGGCGGAAGTCCCTGGGCGGCTTGAAGGGCATGCAGGAATAAAAGGAAGTATAAAATTTCCCGTTATATTCCATATACTGCACAATTCCCCACACTTCCCTTGGAGGTTCACACTCCCATGTCTCAACGGGTCTACGCCCTGACCTTCCTTCGTTTTACCTGACCAAGGGGTGGAGGCCAATGATGTTCTTTTGATGGGTCTGTGCCCTTTAGTCTCCAGCATTTGGTACTCCGTGCTTTCTTTGTAGTCAGCCAAATCTTACGAATGAGCCAATATACATACGATTATAGGGTGTTAAAGATATTATTACGCTGCTACTTTTAACGCAACGGCTTTTTCTCCTTGGAATGCTTCGCCGCTATGGGCCATGGCTACCAGGATACGCGCTAACTTACCAATGAGCTTAAAGATGGATCGCATCTTCTTCATTTTCTTCACTTGGACGTTGGTTTCATGCCACTGTTTGAATGCTGGATTGTTGGCAACTAAACCAATCACAGCCAGATACAAATATTTACGCAGTTGCCTTCTCCCTCGCTTGGATATGACGATTTGCCCTTTCTTTTTGCCGGACGTGCTCTCGGCCAAATTGAGACCGGCCAGTGACATTAGCTGGCGACCATGTGCATAGCGCTTCAAATCACCTGCATTAGCAAGTATGACGGCAATGTAAAGCGGGCTTAATCCCTTGATGGTACTCAGCAGGTTCATCGTTTGGGGGATCTCCTGGAGGAGTACAGATAGCTCTTGACCCATCTCTTCTAATCGTTTTGTAAGGCGTTCGTATTCATCTAGCAAACGTATGATTTCCCGACGGGCTTGCTCCGCAGTTTCACGGGCACCCACAGTAGTATGGGCTAAATGCATCAATTCCACTGCTTTACAAAGGCCTAGGCGTCCACCTGCACGCTGCATACCGGCTTTTCGCCAACCATCCACGACCTGCTCTGCGGTTAGCGAGTGCAAGTCAGAAGGAAGTGGAAAAGACTTTAATGTGGCAATCCCGCGAGGACAGTCCCACTCCTTAAAGAACGTGGTGAACTCTGGGTAATGGATATCCAGCCAGCGTACGATTCTGTTACTTACATTTGCTCTTAGATCACTCCAGTATTCTCTTTCATTCACCGTATGACGAAGCCGTTTGTAAAAGGCATCCTGGGTTCTGAGTTCGGAATAATAGCCTCTAGACACAACATCTGCGATGACGAGCGCATCCTTCGCATCACTCTTAGACTGACAATTATCACGATTCTCTTTGTTTCGTTTGGTCGTAAGTGGGTTGACTAGTACCACCTCCACGCTTTGTTCGAGAAGCCAATCCGCTAGGTTGAACCAATAATGACCGGTTGACTCCATTCCCATGATGACTGCTTGGAGTTTGTACTTTGTTTGTAAGGAACGGACCCAGTTTAAAAGTTTTCGGAATCCTGCTTCATTGTTGGAAAACGAAATGCCGCGTCCTTGCTCAATTCCTCTAAAGTTTACGGCACGTGCAACATGTGTTTCTTTAGCAATGTCGATGCCGACGACGAGGTGAGAAATGGTAATTCGTTCAATGCGTTGATTTTGGGACATAGATTGTTTAAACTTCATAGTAGAGCGTCCTCCTTGGATGATGGGCTATTAAGGGCATTGACCCGTTGCAACCCCATCGTACAGGAGACGCTCCTTTTATTTCAAAGGCCAAATATTAGCGTCTACAGGAATGTTCTTATCCATCGTACAGGAGACGCTCCTTTTATTTCAAAGGCCAAATATTAGCGTCTACAGGAATGTTCTTATTGACCACCTTTAGCTACTTTTTCTCGAAATAGAAGCTTTTAGGGACTCTTAGCATGAGAATACGGCTAAACTGTTGCATAAAAATCTGCTGCTTTGTGAGAAGAAACCAGCTATTGTTGTCTAGAAGTTGATAAAATACCGCCCCCCTGTGAAACTCAGGTATCACAATCACAATCACAATCTCGGCCAAACAGAATCCATAGAGAAAGGCAAAAAAGGCGTAAGCATTGCTTACGCCCAAACTCTACAAATCAAAAAATCCCCCGCACGCATTGACGGGGGATTTTTCATCTTTTGCTCTTGAAGCTCGCCGACTCGTCCAATCTCGTCCTAGCTCGCCAGATCGTCCAAGATCATCCAAACTCGTCCTAGCTCATCCAATCTTGCACTAGCTCGTCTGGCTGTAAATCCTGCCACTGATCATCGTCCATGCAACTTGGAATTTGTCATCCAACAAGACCATGTCCGCATCGGCGCCGATGGCGATCCTGCCCTTATGCGTCAGGCCTAGCAGATCCGCGGGGGTACGTGACGCCATCGTGACGGCGTCCTCTAACGAGATGCCCAACTCCACGGTATTTCTCAACGCCTCGCTCATCGTGACCGTACTGGAAGCGAGTGTTCCGTCCTGCAATTGGGCGACTCCTCCTACGACTTTCACTGCGTGCCCGCCGAATTGGTAGTCCCCGTCGCCCAGTCCCATCGCATGGAGCGCGTCCGTGATAAGGACCATCCCTTCCGCTCCTTTGATCTTATGCATCAGCCTTACAATAGCGGGATGAAGGTGAACATGGTCCACAATCGCTTGCAAGCTAACATGCGGCTGCTCGAAAGCAGCGACAACCAGACCCGGGTCACGGTGATGAATCGGACGCATGCCGTTGAAGCAATGCGTAATATGGCTTGCCCCCAGACGGAAAGCCTCTGTGGCTTCGTCATATGTAGCATCGGAATGAGCAATCGCCACGATAATTCCTCGTTCTCGCAGGTAGGAGACCATCTCCATCCCGCCAGGGAGCTCAGGTGCAATGGTGACCATTTTCAACAGAGAGCCCGCTTGCTCCACAACCCGCTCCATTTCTGCAATATCCGGATGCCTAAGATAGGCTTCATTCTGCATACCTTTTCGTTTTATATTCAAATAAGGACCTTCGGTATGAATCCCGACAATCGACGCGCCTCGTTCCTTACCTGCCACTTGCTTGACATTGTCAATCATTCGCAGTAAGTCCTCCATTTTGGAGCTTACCGACGTAGCCAAGAATGAGGTACATCCCGTGGCAGCACATGTCTCTGATACGACTTCGATACTCCGAACGGTGCCATCCATCATGTCATAGCCTTTCGCCCCATGAATGTGGACGTCAATCATGCCAGGAATTAACAGCTTACCCTCCCCATCGAGAATATCAAGTCCCTCCGAGTAAACGAGCTCACCTTCCACAATCGCGGTGATCCGGCCATTTTCCACACATACCGAACCTTGTTCTATGATTCCTGTCTCAGCTATAACTCGAACATTCGTAATCCATTTCGAAGTTTTCACTTTGAATCCCCCCGTCTTAAAAATTCAGGTTCAGTATACTAGAGTCTAGTTAAAAATAAAAGAGTACAAATTACGGTGTCGGGTTGCGCACTTTTGTCATAATCAAAACCCGCATAAAATCAATAAAATAGTCGAAATAGGAAATATATGGGTCAAATTACACAGGACTAACAGCACTTACTAGAATAGTCAAACTATTATTTAATTTTAATATACCATTGGTTAAATATGGATTAGTTTCATACTCTATTATGTAGGAGGTTTCATTTTGAAAAAAAGCACCTTGAAAATTACTAGATTTTTACTCGCAACGAGTTTAACAGCAGGACTATTCACAACATCATCTGCATTCGCAGCTGGATCCGAGTACTCAGAGGCAATTGAAGCATCGCCGGTAGATTTTAATATTGTAGACGATGAGCGTTTGGCAAAAGGGTTAATGGACAGAGGGCTGTTAAGCAAAAGTGCTACGCCTGAACAAATAGCCAAAGCCGTCAAATCATACATATCCACCAAAAACAATAAAAGTGTTAAATCAAAAGAAGACACAGATCATAATGATATAGACAAAAAGTCAAAGGATTTTATTGAGAAGCAGAAAACCAAGCTGTTATCTCAACTGAACAATGGCCAAGAGAACTTCAAAAAAGGTAATCCAAATGGCATACCCGTTCCATCAGCAAAACAAGATCAATACAACGGTCCTGCACGCGAAGATAAAGTACTCGTACTTTTGACTGAATTTTCCGACTTCAAACACAATAACGTCATACAAGAGCCTGGTTACATGTACGCAAACGATTTCAACCGCGATCATTACCAGAAGCTTATGTTTGGAGATACAGATTTCACCTTATTCGATGGTTCTAAAATCCAAACCTTTAAACAGTATTATGAAGAGCAATCCGGCGGCAGTTATACCGTAAATGGGTACGTATCCGATTGGTTAACCGTTCCTGGTCAAGCTGCCCAATACGGAGATGATAATCCAGCTGGCGGTCATGATAACTTAAACCCTAAGGGCCCTCGTGATTTAGTGAAAGATGCTCTAAATGCGGCAGCAGCATCCGGCATTAATCTGGCTGATTATGACAAATTTGACCAATACGATATAGATGGGGATGGCAACCAAAACGAACCCGATGGGATCATTGACCATCTGATGATTATTCATGCAGGAACGGGACAAGAAGCTGGCGGCGGACAATTAGGCGATAATGCCATTTGGTCTCACCGTTGGACTCTAAATGGTGTGTATCCTATTGCCGGCACAACTGCGGGCGTTGACTATTGGGGTGGCCGTATGGCAGCTTATGACTATACCATTCAGCCTGAAGATGGCGCCGTAGGTGTTTTTGCTCACGAATTCGGTCATGACTTAGGACTGCCAGATGAGTATGATACCCAGTATACCGGACAAGGTGAGCCCGTTGCTTCTTGGTCCATTATGAGCGGCGGTAGCTGGAACGGGAAAATAGCCGGCACTACACCTAGCTCTTTTTCTCCTCAAAATAAAGAGTTTTTCCAGAAAACAATGGGCGGAAACTGGGCAAATGTGAGTGAAATTGATGCCGCTGACATTACGAAACTAGGTACGTCTGCCATCATTGATCAAAGTGTAACGAAGTCGAAAAACCCAGGTATTATTAAAGTTAATTTACCGGATAAGGCCGTTCCAGGTATTCAACCCGCATTCGGTGCACGCTATTATTACAGTACAAAAGGCGATAACCTTCATACCACACTCTCAACTCCTGAGTTTGATTTAACCCAAGCACAAACGGCTGCATTTGATTTTAAAACTTTATATGATGTCGAGTTTGAGTATGACTACTTAACAGTTACAGCATCAACCTATAATGAACAAGTTACCCTCGATGTCATTGGCGACAATGATACGAACGGTGACGCACGCGCGGAAACTACGAATGGAGCTTGGGTAGATAAGTCCTATGATCTAAGCCATTTCGCCGGTAAAAAGGTTACCCTCCACTTTGACTACGTCACAGATGGCGGACTTGCATTGAATGGTTTTGCAATGGATAATGCGAAATTAACTGTAAATGGTCAAGTCGTATTCTCAGACGATGCTGAAGGCGCTCCTAAATTTAACTTGGACGGCTTTGTAGTTTCGAATGGTGTAGAATTTAAGAAGCACTATTACTATCTGGAATGGAGAAACTACGCCGGAGCAGACAAAGCTCTTGCCTACAGCCGTGGTGTCAAATATAACACCGGACTTGTCGTTTGGTATGCAGATGATAGTTATCTAGACAACTGGGTCGGTATCCATCCAGGACAAGGTTTCCTTGGCGTTGTAGATTCTCATTCCGATGCTTTAGTGTTCCAAAAGGATGGACAGGATTCCTTCGCGCAAACGACTCGCTATCAAGTTGCAGATGCGGCCTTCTCCTTAGACAAGACGCCTTCGTGGTACATTAACAACCCAACCAGAGGAGAGTACAATTATAAATCCTTACAAGGTGTTGAGGAATTCTCAGATTCCAATAGCTATATGAATTCATTAATTCCAGACGCTGGACGCCTAGTGCCGAACTATGGATTGAAGTTCCGAGTCGTCGGTGAAGCTAAAGATAATTCTGCTGGATTAGTTTGGATTCATAAATGATCTTAATAATGATACGGTAACCAGATTAGCTGAGGGGAGCGTCGATCTGCTATTTGGTCGAGCCCCTCCAAAATCATGAGGATGAGGAACGACGATGCGTTATTTGGGCGAAAAACACCGAAATTAGGAGGATGCGGAACGTAGAGGCGTTATTTCGCGGTTTTTGCCATTGGATCATGCTTTTTTGATCAAATAGCGTCCCTTGGTTCCACTCATTCGATTTCAAACGCAGATTTCCCAAAATAGCGAATCGACGTTCCGCCAAATAGAAATCGGGTGACTTACCCTTGCAATGGACAGAAAAACAAAAAAATGAGGCGGTAAGATTGACCTTGCCGCCTCATTTTTTTGTTTTTCTGTGCCCCTTAACTTTCCACCGATAATATGGTCATAGCCTGTTGGATCGTTTCAGCAACAATATGCTCCGCTTTTTGTCCCGACGTAAGCATTCTTGTACCTTGTCCTGCCCACAAGGACATATAGTCGGCATTGCTTTGACTAGCGGCAGCATTCCTAATATCTCTTGTAGCGGTATTTTGCGTTGGAAAAGGAAGTGGCTCTACGCCGCTCGCATCCCATTGCCTGATGAATTGGTTGGATACCCCTCTAGCTGGTCGGCCTGAGAATACCTTGGTAATGACTGTACTCTCTTCGGTGCTATTCAATAATGCCTCCTGGTAGGAGGCATGAGCCCCAGATTCATGAGAAGTCAAAAAACGTGTCCCCATCTGTACACCTTGCGCTCCAAGAACAAGAGCAGCGACAAGCCCACGACCATCCATTATGCCGCCAGCAGCAACGACAGGAATCTGAACACAATCAACAATTTGCGGAACCAAAGCAAACGTGCCGATGTTTGCACCCATAGGATGATTCGAAATGTCGAATGTTCCCCGGTGCCCGCCAGCTTCGCTTCCTTGTGCAACTATGGCATCACAACCGGACTGCTCAGCAAGGATAGCTTCATTAACCGTAGTAACCATGGTGACAATTCGCATGCCGGCCGATTTAGCTTGTCGCATGAGGGGTTCAGGAAGAACACCAAATGCCGTGCTAATGACAGGCACTTTTTCTTCTAAGACTACCGCAAACTGCTCCTCAAAGTAGTCCGGAGTTACCACGAGCTCCTCAGCTGCTTGTACGATTCCAAGCTGGTTTCTTACCTGGTTAAGCTCTCGCTGAACTTCCTTCAGTCTGTCATTCTTGTCCGTCATTTGAATGGAAAATAAATTCACCCCAAATGGCGCATCCGTTAGCTCACGGATCTCCTGAATGGCCTTGCGGATTGCAC
The DNA here is from genome assembly GCF_001429545.1 of Paenibacillus sp. Soil787. Lineage (GTDB taxonomy): Bacteria > Bacillota > Bacilli > Paenibacillales > NBRC-103111 > Paenibacillus_E. The sequence continues at coordinate 739,699 of NZ_LMSP01000001.1, read as the reverse complement.
TAGGCGCCATATAGGCAGCCCCCAGCGTCCCAAGTCCGCCTGCGTTAGAGACAGCTGCCACCAACTCAACTGTTCCAGGGCCTCCCGCCATACCCGCAAGGAAGATTGGATAACGAATATTAAAAAGTTGACAAATGTCTGTTTCAAGTTGAATTCTCATCGTATCCCCCATAGAGATCATCTTTAAATAAGTTGAAAGCATTGCGGCCATTCCATTTTCGGATGGAAATTGTACAGCAGTCCCTCTGTATATAATAGCATTAACCCATAGAGATTTGAAAATCAGGGGCTTTTGATCGAGAAATTGCACCAGCAAGCTTGAACTCATGGACGTAGATTTCAATCATGAACGCTCACCCAGCATCTTTTGCTTCAATTCCACCAAATCTGTAACATTTCGTGTGGTAATAGAAGCAACACCCAAATCCGCATACTGAATCATTAAATCTTCTTCATTCACAGTCCATACATAAACCGGCAGTCCTAGGGATTTGGTATAATCCATTAGCTCTTGGCTCACGATGCTGTAATGGATGTTGATGCCAAAGCAGGAGGCTGTAAGTGCATCTTCGCAGGTTTTTAACATAGCGTCTTTATACGGAAGTGTTTTAAACAGGTTATGGTCGGTATTCAGCAGTTTGCGCATTTCTGGGTTCAATCGCTCAGCTAGCATCGCACGATCGATCTCACAGCCGGATAAAAAAGCTTGCTCCAACATCCCATATTGCTTTACCAAAGCAGCGACAGGTTCGATACTTTCATCCACTTTCAAATCCAAATTCACGACTTTACCCGAAGCTTTGATAAGCGGCAGCATGTCTTCAAGTCGGCAGATTCGAATCGTTTCACGTTGTTCACCATGAGTGACCGCGTACTGAAGCTCTCTTAATACTTCAAAGGACATTTGCGAAATGGACAATTTCAAGCCATCAACGGTAACCCATTCATCATCATGAGCCAAAACCGGGATGCCGTCCTTCGTCACTCTAATGTCTTCCTCGACCACGTCTGCACCGAGCCTAAGCCCTGTTTGCACGGAATCAAGCGTATGATCAATCGTGTTCATGCTGCCGCAGTGAGCGGTTATGAGCGGAAATCGATTACCCATGCTACCAAACACTCCCTTTCATCGATCCACATATATAGCATTCGAAAAGGCGATCAATGTGCGAACTCCACGAACGTTACCTTTTAACTCAGCCCGAATCCATAGAAGTTCATCGCCAGGAATTTCAATCTCGTAATTCGGCTGATCCATAGTCACGAATTGCTCGCTTAGAACACCGGTATTCCCTATCAAGTTTAGCGTATAATGGGGTTCCTGAAAATCCCAAATCTCTTTGCGCAGATGATAATCTATGTTTACATGGACCTTATAACTGTGGCTGCGATCCTGCCTAGGAACGACGTCACCGACACCATAGGCCGCAGTATCTGTCCAAATTTCTAGCGTTACCAAGGGTCCCATGGTTACCGAAGCTTTACCAGCCGCGAGTGCACGCACCGCCCGGTTCGTCACAGTCTCTTCCCCGTCATCGATGTCGAGATACGTCACCGATACAGGTTCATCCGTTTGCTCTTGGGCATGCCAATCTCGCCCTGACGTGGCCGCAATCCGGTAGCCTTCATTCAGCTTGTCAGTCCATAATCGGTAGGCACGGTCATTGTCCGTTTTAATCGAAGGGAACGTGCCCGACCAAACCTCGATATAGTCAATATCGTTCCAATCCTCGATGTTGAATTCCCAGAAGCAGCCTGTACAAATTGGACTTCCTATGCGATAAGGATGTGCCATACCGACAATCCCCCCGCTCCTATGAACATCGGCAATCCCTTTATGGATATCATCTGGGCCCGCCGGACGCCAATCAACAAAATGGGTCAGACCAATCGTAACCATATGCCCATAAAAGGTCGTCCATTCCATCCCGGAAATAATCGAAACTCCGGTTTCATGCTCCACGGCATCTTTATCATGTAAACCCGTCATGGTATTGTGGTCGGTCAAAGCAATGCAATCGAAACCAAGCGCTTTGGCGCCACTCGCCAGCTCCATGAGCGTTTGTCTTCCATCGCTGTGGAAAGTATGACTGTGTAATTCGCAAGCAATCCAGGTCATGCCGCTATTCCTCCACTCGATGAATTTGCAATGCGTAACGGCAGCTTTCTGTAACAATCGCATGCAAACTTAACGTAACGTGCCACATGCCTGCTAGCATTTTACCGCTAACAAAACCTGGTGAAGCTTCCAATTCACTAATAACCAAAAGCTGATCAGGATCATGCCGATGCCCCGCACCGCGGTGCCGTTCGGGGTCGTCGACGGATACGGTTATTAAGTTTTTCAGCGGCAGGAAGGATTCCCATTTCGCTTGAATTCGCTCCCGCTGATTGGGTTCCGTATACTTGTCTATACTCTCAAAAATCATCGTTTTCGATTGTTCCTGATCATCTAGATTTTTGGGTTCATAAGCAAAATGGATCCTTAGCTTACCACCCTGAGCTCCTAAGTGAAACCGATACGATATATGGGTTTTGGAGGAATTGGGATGTACAATTCCTTGTACATCCAGAATAAGTTGATTCATCGTGACCTCGCGCTCTCTTCCGTGATCATACTGCGGATATAAAAGTATCCCATTACTGAACATAGCAGGAACGTAAAGAAAGCGATAGCCGCAGCTAGTTGTTTTTCTTGGAAAACACCGAAAACTTGTTCCATGGATACCCCTAGCATTTGTGGAGCATTGGGTCCAATCAGAAATGGTGCCGTAAACGAACCGATCACGCCCATGAACACAAAAGTAATGGCAACGAGCAAAGTCTTATAAGTAAGCGGCAAAATGAAGCGGACGAAGATTTGCAATCTGCGTGCCCCAACATCCTTCGCACTTTCAATGACAGAATTGGGAACAGCGGATAAAGCCGACCCAAGCAGCATCGTTGTAAATGGAATGTTAAACCACAAATTAGCGATAATAATCCCCTTCATATCAAAAATAATACGGGGCATCTCCCCTCCGTTGATCAGAAGTAACATGCGGGATACCCAACCGTGGTTGCCAAGCAGTTGAATTAAACCGTACGTTGCGATAACGGATGGGATAAAGATTGGTATCATATACATGTTGCGAATCCATTTCACCATCGAACCGTTATTGAACCTCATATAAGCCGCTAGGGCGTAGCTGATAATTAGTACGAGAATGACCGAAACAATCGTTACTTCCAGTGTAAAAATAATGTTGGAGCGCATCAGCTTATCGGTAAATAAATACGTATAATTGGACAAATCGTAACCGCCAGACTTATTGGTCAAGCTTTCTTTGAAGGAAATGATGATCGGAATGACGACAGTGACAAAGAGCAATAAAAAAGAGGGGATGACCAGAAGCAATCCCAGTATCCCCATTTTCATTTGTTTACTCATTGGGCAGCAACTTCACTTTGCCAGCGTTTGGTCATATCTTTGTCCAGTTCGCCGATATTGAAGGAGCGGAATCCTTCGGATGCACCTTTGAATGAGTCTTGAATTTCTTTGGACATATTGGAAAGCTTGATCCCTGGGAAACCATGCATTTTGTCTACAACCACGGCTTGTGCCTCAGAAGAAAGAACGAAGTTCAAGAATTTGTATACGGCATCCTTCTTTTCAGATAGCTTAGGTACCATTAAGTAGGTTGGTCCGCCGTTAAATCCAGGCTTGATTTGCGCCATTTTTGTTGTTTTTGGAAGCTGACCTTTCGCCAATTGCTCAAGAACCATATCTGACCATGCCGGTATCATATCCACTTCACCACTTGTCAATAAATCTAAAGTACCTTGGTTTTTCTTTGGATATATTCCTTTGCCGTAAACGGATTTCCCCAGATCCTTGAGCAGCGCAAAGCCTTGATCCCACCCTTTTTCAACACTTGGATCGGAATTATGGATAGCTTCTTCTGGCAGGAATTTATACAGCGTTGTCGCTACAAAAGAATTTCCGGAACCCCCTGTGGATGGATCATTGTAAGCGAATTTGGCTGGATTTTTCTTAATCCAATCATACAGATCATCCAAATTAGTTGGAGGTGTCTTTACTTTATCACTGTTATATGCCAATACGACCGCAGAGGAACGATAAGGAATAGCGAGATTGGAGATATCTTTTAACGTTTTCTCATCGACATTTGCCAAGTTTTTAATTTTGTCACCTGGCAAAGTGTCCCATAGGCCATCTTTTTGCCCGCGAGTTACATAAGACAAGCCATCTTCATATAAATCGATATCGCCTGAGCCTTTGTTAGCTTGCTTGGCAGCCGTAATACGGTCATAGGTTGGTTGTGCACCTGTTCCCGAAGGAATGTAAACGGGTTTCACTTTAACATCCGCATTTTGTTTCTCGAACATAGGAATCAGCGTATCCCATAGATCTTTTACATTTTGTGAGCCGGTAAAATAGAAGTTAAACTCGACAGGCTGTTGTTTAGTACCAGCTGTTTCCTTGGCCGGACTGGAGCTTTGAGCTGCGGAACCTGCATTTGTTGAAGAACTGCCGCACCCGGATACAAAAACAGCGGTAGCGGTCATTAATGTCACTAACATAACAGCGGATATCTTGCGAAACATAGATAATTCCTCCTTGGATATGGGTCTAATTTTCTGGATAGGCTAAAACTTTGGCAAAGTTTACTTTTACTTGTTGCCCTGTATAAAAATCCTTGACGAAATCCCGTGGTTGAAACGCCCGGATTGTACCGTACTCTGGCAAATCGATGGACACTTCGGCATAATGCCCAAGTACCATAACCTGTTTGATCACTCCGGAAAGGCCTTGTCCCTCTTCCCCTTCTATCATCACGTCTTCAGGTCGAACAGCCACATTTACTTGCCCGGACAGTTTTTTTGTATTTGGAAAACTTAGATGCCCTACGGTCAACCCGCCGGCTGTGATCACCCCTTTCAAAAAGTTCATTTTACCGATAAATTGGGAAACAAAAAGCGAACTCGGTTCATCGTAAATTTCTTGTGGAGTAGCAATTTGCTCAATATTGCCTTGGTTCATAACGACAATGCGATCTGAAATCGATAGCGCTTCTTCTTGATCATGAGTGACAAATACCATAGTAAGACCTGTCTTAGATTGAATTTCTCGCAGCTCTTCTCTCATTTCATGACGAAGCTTCGCATCGAGTGCAGAAAAGGGTTCATCCAGCAAAAGAACGGCAGGCTTAAGGAGCAGGGATCTCGCAACCGCTATCCGCTGCTGCTGACCGCCTGAAAGTTGACCTGGATATTTAAGCTCTGCTCCAGGCAAGCGAACCAGCTGAAGCACTTCGTTAACAGCCTTATCGATATCAGCCTTTTTCATCTTGCGTATTTTGAGACCGAATGCCAGGTTGTCAAAAACCGTCATATGCGGCCATAGATTGTAACCTTGAAACACCATGGAAGTCGGACGTTTTTCCGGAGGTGCTTTTAGCACGCTTTTACCCTCAATGAGAATGTCGCCTGAATCGGGGTCGAGAAATCCTCCGATGCTGCGAAGCACCGTTGTTTTACCGCACCCTGAAGGGCCCAGCAGTGTAATTAACTCGCCTTTGCGAACATCCAGGGAGATTCCAGTTACGCCTTCTCCTGTTTTATAACGCTTCGTCAATTGTTGAACGGAAAGCTGAATTTCCATAAGTGCCCCCTAAAAGTTTTGTTGGGCGTTGCTTCTAAGCGATACTTCGAAACAAAACTCGCATCGGAACCATACGCTTTGCTAACTAGTCTATCGTCATTTGAGTTGGAAGCCACTGGACATAATATCTGCACTTACAAATCGCTGCGCTGCCAGCAGGAGGATGATCGTAGGCGCCGTCAGAATAATAGAAAATACAGCGCCAGCGTAGGCTGGATAATCACTGATGATCGAGTACATGACGATCGGCATCGTTTTATAATTGGGGATGCCCACCAGGAAGGTGCCCTGAGCCTCATCAAGCGAGTTAAGGAAAGTAAAGATCGAAGCCACGATAATACCTGGCATCGCCATCGGCAGCGTAATACTGCGGAAAACACGGAACGGGCTCGCCCCCACATCCCTCGCGGATTCCTCCTGAGCTGTATGCACATTGCGGAAAGCAGCCGTTGGAATCCAGGTCATGAACATGAGCACATTGATCATATGGATCAAAACAACGCCTATCAAAGTGTTCATCAGTCCGAGTTTGTAAAAGAGTACAGCGATCGAAACATAAAGTCCCATTTTCGGAAAAGCATGTGTCAGTAGAAATGAGAACAAAAAGAATCGACTAAGTGGAAAACGTATGCGGGCAAACGCATAGGCTGCTGGGATACAAAGCACAATAGATAGTGCAGTCACGATGGATGCGATCATAAATGACAAGCCGATCGATTTCGCAATATCCTCCTGCTGGAACACAAATGTCCACCATTTCAATGACCATTCGTGCGGCAAGACATCCGGGTAAGCCCATTTGCCTGTAAAAGCCAGTATAGCCAGGTTGAGCAGTGGGCCTAAGAAAAAGATAACGAACACAACAAGTATGATAAATTCCATGATTTTCCGTGGGCCTATCGCTTTTAAATACCAACGCATACGGACTAACCACTCCTTTTCGAGAGAATTTACTCAGTTGATTGCCGGACAATCAATCTGGGTACAAGCTGCTTGGGATTCTCAATGTTCGCTTCCTGGCGGATAAGCTTGTCTAACAAGCTAAAGGCCTGGGTTCCCATCTCCTCTGTATTCACCCTGATGGTTGTTAACGAGGGTGAGAACATAGCGGCAAAATCAATATCATCAAAGCCTACAACCGCCACCTGTTCAGGAATGCGTATCGATTGTTCCAACATAAACTTCATGGCACCCAGCGCTATCATATCGTTGGTGGCAAATAGCGCTGTAAACCCGCCTGCACGAAACTGCTCCCAATGGCTGCGCATTAACTCATACCCTTCTCCGAAGGTGGAAGTCGATGCCTGCAAGATCGATGATGTTGGGATCGGTGCCCCCATTCCTGCCATGTAATTCTTAAAACCTTTAAGCCTCAAATTGTGGCTGCGATGCGTCTGCGGCCCTGCGATCACGAAAATCTGACGATGTCCTACATCTGTTAGGTACTCGGCGACCATCCGCCCGCCTTCCTCGTCTTGATTGACAATATGCATGACCCCGTCGACATCCGTGGAACCATTGACCATCACGTAGGGAACTCCGAAGTTAGCGATGTAATCAATGACGTTCTGCTGCAAGCGGCTGATCAGGATCAGTCCATCCACCCTTTTTTCCATCATGAAATCAGCAGACCGCAGTGACATTTCATGATCCGTCGTAACGAAAACGGAATAATTTAAGCTTGCAGCTGTCATTAAAATGGCATCAAGAATCTTGCCATAAAACGGATGCGACGCAATAGGATGGTGCCGGCGATAAATCAGGACGCCAATGTTATGCGTTCTCTGTGAAACCATAGCCCTCGCCACTGCGTTGGGCTTATATTGCAATTCTTCAATCAGCTGGAGCACCTTATCGCGTACCTCCAAGCTGGTATAGCCCTTGCCAGAAATCACTCGCGATACGGTTGATTTGGATACACCGGCACGCAGGGCAATTTCCTTAATCGTAAGCTCCATGCTGCAACCTCATTTCTTCATGTGAGACCGTTCCCACATATTTAAAATAACGCTGAACTATTTGTCGCGTGTTAACCACAAGATAACAATTTGTAAATCTTCAAAAGTATCAAACACCTTGATTACTTTCTTATGCTGCTTTTCATAAAAAAAGACCGCCTCTTTGCGAGCTAAACATGCTCCTTGAGCGATCCTTTTTTGAACATATTATAAGTTACTAATTTATTGTTTGAAATTTACGCAAAATAAGTTATAATAACAACTGTAATTATTATAAGTATAGAAGGGAAGTTATTAATTATGGCAACAGTACTTTATATCACTGCTCACCCGCACGATCACCAAACATCTTTCAGCCTAGCGGTAGGTAAAGAATTTGTCGAGGCGTACCGTGAAGCGAATCCATCAGATGAGGTTATTTCTGTGGATCTGTTCAAAGAAGATATTCCTCAAATTGATGCTGATGTATTCAGCGGTTGGGGAAAACTTCAATCAGGAACAGCTTTTGACCAGTTGTCTGATGCAGAAAAAGCAAAAGTAGCACGTTTAGGTGCTCTCGTTGACCAATTCGTAGCTGCAGATAAATATGTTTTCGTTTCTCCAATGTGGAACTTCTCATTCCCTCCAGTATTGAAAGCTTACATTGATGCAGTTTCCGTAGCAGGTAAAACTTTCAAATATACAGAAAGTGGTCCAGTTGGTTTGTTGACAAACAAAAAAGGACTACACATTCAAGCGAGCGGCGGCATTTATTCCGAAGGCCCTGCTGCAGCATTTGAAAGTGGCTTCAGCTACCTGAAAAAAGTCTCACAATTCTACGGTATCCCGTCCTTCGAAGGCATTTTTGTTGAAGGCATGGCTGTAGCGCCGGATCAAGCGCAATCCATTAAAGAAAAAGCAATTGCAAAAGCAAAAGATCTTGCAACTCGTTTCTAAGAAAAAAGAAAGGGTTGTCGTGTCCCATAAGGGTAAATATTCACTTAGGGGCACAGAAAACAAAAAAAATGAGATGGCAAGGGTTCCTTGCCATCTCATTTTTTGTTTTCTATCGATTGCCAAGCAAATGTCGACTGACCTCATGTTCGCGGAACGTCGATTCGTTATTTTAGGAAATTTATACTAAAAATCAAGTATGAGGAACATGAGGGCGCTATTTAATCAAAATGAACGATCGGGAGGCAGAAACAGCAAAATAGCGCATCGTCGTTCCTCTTCCTCATGTATTTAGGTGTTTTTCATCCAAATAGCGCATCTACGTTCTCTCAGCAAATCTAGTTACTTTAGATGATCGAAATTCTTGTTTGATATGGCTTAAACATTTCTTTTACTGCGGCTCATTAACCATAGGGTTAACCAAATAAATACAAAACCTACTAGTTGCCCTAAGGTCAGCTTTTGACCAAATACGATCCAGTTAATGCATACACCCACAGCTGGGAAAGCTAGCTCAGCTAGCGTTGCAAAGAATGCCTTCGTCGATGACAGCCCCTTATAATAGAGGAGCATGCTGATCAACCCTGGAAAAAAGGCCTGAAACAGCAGGTTGACTGCGATAAGTGTCAGATCACCACTAGAACCGCCTACATGCCAAGTATCACCACTTACCAAAAGAACAACCGTTAGCAGCGGGATCGCCATCAGGAAGCGAAGTGATGTGACAACAGGGAAATCCAAGTTTTTTTGAAGCAGGAACTTTCCCATGACGGTCGATCCACCCCATAAGACAGCCGCCAGAATTGAAAATAAGCAGCTTAGCGTGCCTAAATCCTTCAAGCCCATCCTCGGTGAACCAAAACCAAACGTTAATAGATACGTGCCTAGCAGCGCCATTACGATATAGGCAAAAAATTTGGAAGGCAGTGTCTCTTTAAGCAGTAAACGAGCCAATACAATGGCGAATAAGGGCTGCAGCTTCTGCAAAAGCAGCACGGAGTTTGCACTCCCGTGAGCGAAAGCTGAAGTGAAGAGTATGGTGGCTATGGCAGACCCACCCCAAGAAATAAATAAAAGAGCGCCTATAACTGCTAGTGATATTTTGCCGGCTAAGGACTTACGGAACTTGATCAGCACCGGAAGCGCATAGCAGGCCAGCAGCAAATGCTCAATGAACACAATTTGAGAAGAGGTGAAACTCTTCAACAATAATATTCGAAAAAGAGGGTCCAACCCCCAAAGGGTAGCTCCGAGTGCTACATACCAGATCCCATTGATACCCCTGCTGCTTGATGAATACAAACTTGCGCGCTTACTGCCTAGCTTAAATACATTTTCCAATTCAAAAACCTCCCAATAGGAGAGACTTTGAGAGATTAGCTCAAAGATCCCTAGATGATGTTTTGAATTGAACCCTCTAAAGAGACAATATACCCCTGTTGACAAGCAACAGGGGCATTGACAAACAGACCTATTAAAAATTGAATTTTTAACAAGTTGTCCTTCACCTTCTCTCATCCGGACTATACCGTCGGCCTTGGAGTTTCACCAAGTCAGTCCCAGTCTATACAGGCTAGGAGTCGCGGGCTTCAGATACTTACGTATCCTCACCGCCGGTAGGGAATTACACCCTGCCCCGAAGGTTCAAATCTTATTTTCGTTTGTTTATTTGGTTCAAAATAAACGCATAACGTTGAAAGTGATGTTAACACCGATCAATAAAAAAAGCAAGGATTTTCATCTTTGCTTGTCTCTTCCTATATGTTTCACTCTGATATATACCAACTTCTTCTCGCGGTGATTTCACGTTGTGCTTTTAATAGAATCCGTAAGGCCCGATCAATTTCTTCCTCTGCCCTTCTCAGTTTGTCAGCCGTGACATTGCGCTTTGAGGCTCCGAGTGCATCTATCGCTTCATTAATTTTGTCACTAATTTCTTCTCTTGAGACTCTCGTCATACCATTTCTCCCCTCCCTTGCACTCGGGCTTCTCATATATCTATTATTCACAATTTCTGTTTCCTGCATTTCAAATAAATTTCTTGGAAATTCATTCCTCACTATTTCTTTTTTCATTGTTTCTTTAATAACTTTTTCTTGCTTCGCTGGTTCTTTCTTCACTGGTTCTTTCTTCGCTAGTTCTTTCTTCACTGGCGCCTTCTTCACTGCTTCTTGCTTCGTTGGTGCTTTCTTCACTGCTTCTTGCTTCGCTGGTGCTTTCTTCACTGCTTCTTGCTTCGCTGGTGCTTTCTTCACTGCTTCTTGCTTCGCTGGTGCTTTCTTCGCTGGTTCTTTGTTCACTACTACTTTTTTCGGCATTACTTTTCACCCCCCAATCACCCCGCACTTTATCTTATGCTTACGAGAGATATGACGATTGGGTATATATGGACTCACATGATATATAATCCTATTAGTCAAAAAACCATAGACGAACACACAAGTAATAGATACAAAAAAAGGATCTCCATCTGTCTTATATATCCGACAGGGATACCCTTTATAATATCGAGTGGCGTCGTTTTAAAAAAAGAAACATAATAATGCCTATCGCAATGCCAACGAATGAAAACAGCATAGGCAGCCATACTGGACCCATGAGAATACCGAAAGGCTGAAGCTCATCCGAATAGATGATGCCTACTGTCCCCAGAAAAGCTCCTGATACAAAAGGCATATACGCATACTCTGCCGTATCTCCCCCGTCTTTATAAGCATCCCAAATTCCAAACATGTAGAGACAAGGGTAAAACATGAGCCAATGATAATCGGTTTGCTGGATGGCCTCTTGAATGTTTCCTTTAAAACTGTCGATAATAATTTGATTGAGATCTGACATGTAATTCACGATAAATTCCATTAGAATTAACATAATTCCTTTGATATATTTCCCATTTAAAAACTGACCAAACCCAGGGAGTGCGATAGCCCATAATAATTTCTCAATTTTATTGGATTTGTGCATAGTTGTCATTTGGCAGTCGGTAATTTGCTGAACTTGCTATGAACTCAGGTGAAGGCATCTTGCTATGGGGTCGTTCCTCTACGAAATTTCTTTCTCTTACATTTATCTCAGGCGTAATCCTTTTTAATAAACCAACAAACCCTCTTATCGTAAACAAAGTAAAGTTAAGGGATGCAAATGTATGCAAAACAGACCAGGATTTCCATCTAAACAAATCCGTTTTCCTCTCTAAAAACCATTGAAGCAAAGTCATTGGTACACTAAAGAATAGACTTCTCGTGATGAGTTCACGAGGTTTGCTTTGATAAGAGTATCTTATCCAAATTACACTTAACAGCGGATAAAATAAAAAATCGTACAAAATATTGGTATCAAATACTTTGGACAAAGGACGAACGGGGTACGATATATGTCCTTTTTTAATAAAGAAGGAATCTATCGAACTCGATAAAACGCACTTCGTGAAGAATACGGTTAAATACATGAGCAGATTATTACGTTTCAAAATGAATGGAGCAGCAGCTAATGATGAGGCAAATAAAATTCGTAATAATATCTTTTCCAACCCGTTTTCCCCCTTTAATTGCTTTCTTCCTTTACCTGTAGTGTGGATAAAAAACACACTATTATTCATGAAAGGAATAGCCAGCTCTTTTTATGTAGGAGTGACATTTGTATAATAGGGGATAGATAACACACATCTCTAGTTAGACAGGATGGGAATGGATGAACGATAAAATTGTTATGCCAGTATGGACGATTGGCTTGTTCATCGTTGTCATGAATACGACGATGTTCAATGTTTCTATCCCTAGTATTATTCAAGATCTTGGCATCACGGCAGATCTCGGATCTTGGGTGATCTCGAGTTACTCCATCGGATATGCCTTATCGACAGTTATTTATAGCAGACTCTCAGATGTCTTACCGATTCGTAAACTGCTGATCGCGGGGCTCTTGGTGCTGGGTTTTTCATCGATTTTCGGATTATTTGCCCGGGAATTCCATGCTTTGCTTATGGCTCGTATTCTTCAGTCAGCAGGCGCAGGGGTGATGGCAGGCCTTGGTTTGGTTCTGGCAAGTCGATATATTCCAATTGAAAGACGAGGGTCAGCCATCGCCATGATTTCTGCAGGAAGTGCTATGGCTTTCGGGCTCGGTCCGATCGTTGGCGGCTTAATCAGTGAATATTTTGGCTGGAACGAATTGTTCGCAATTACTTGTCTGGTTCTGGTTATTCTTCCTATTCTAGTGCATCTGCTTCCCAAAGAAAATGCGGCAGCCTTTCGGTTCGATATTCTGGGTGCTTTCTTAACAATCGTAAATGCAACTACGCTGCTGTTAGCTGTGACGCAAGTTTCTGCCGCCTGGCTTGCTGCCAGTTGTCTTTCATTGCTCGTACATACTTGGCACTTGAAACGAGCAAACAATACGTTCATTAACCCTGAACTATTGAGAAATCCAACTTATCTTAAACTGGTTACGATCGGGTTTTGCATCTTGGTGTTGAACCTTGGTAATTTATTTTTAATGCCGTTGGTGTTAGCCAAGGTGTTCGATCAATCGGCTATGATGATTGGCTTAACCATTGCGCCAGGGGCCATTTTGTCGGCCTTCTTAACACGATTTGTCGGACGCTGGATAGATCGAAACGGGAATCTACGTTTTATGTTTATCGGGCATTGTATGTTATCTTTGGTGATGATTGCTTTTTATACGACTCTTGGCGCTTCTCCACTTGTTATTCTTCTTGGATATCTTTGTTTTTCGCCTGCTTTTTCAGCAACGATAGCATCATTGAACAACGAGACCTCACGTATTCTTCCAAAATCATTAATAGGTTCTGGCATGGGACTTATGCAGCTTATCCAATTTTTTGGAGGCTCAATTTCAGTTGCGATTTGTGGAATCCTACTCGAAATTCAAAAGAATACGCCAATTCCTTATTCCTTCAAATACGTTTATGGCCTTTTATTTTTGGTAGGTCTGGGTTCCCTAGGCATGTTGCTGTGGTACAAGCTTACTGTATCAAAACAAACTTGATAAATCTTTTTCTATTTGGACAATCTATATATGATTGTTTCATAATGATAAAACCAATTCTTCCGAATTGCGAATGAACGTTAGTTCGCCCTTCCAAAATGCTGGATGGTTCGTAAAGCATTTCTTGGAAAGCTGTACTTATAAGAGTTATAAAACTATAAAATCGTTCTGCGTAGGGGTCGCCATATTTACCTAATCTTCCTTCATGTCCAACTTCGTTGAAAGGCATCAGCCAAAGTGTATTTATTCCCAAATTTTTGAAATAATCGATTTTGTCTGTTAGCCCATTAAAACCATCATCGGTAAACGCCCTGATATGAAGCTCATAAATCACTGATTTTTCAATCCATTCGGGACTTGGGATAGCCGTAAAATTTTCATACATATATCCAGGTTATTCTTTGGAAATTTCAAGGGTTCTGATCCATACTTCTCCTTGCTCAGTTACCGTAATAGCCGAGTTATGTTGCCCATCCATATCTGTGAAATACGCAAATCTTACGCCATTTGGCCCTTTTATCGGAAAGTTAGCTAACATTGAAAGAGGCTCCTTCGTATTAATCTCTTCTCTTATTGTAGCTGTAGAGAAAAAGGCTGCCCATATCCGAGTCCGTTAAAAAAACTGCTAGGGAAGATTACCCTGAAGGTCCTTATGCATGCAAACCCATACATTTTGAGCACGGAGAGGAATGGATGTGGGGTTCCAACCGCTGTTGAAGTCGTGTTTTGTTAATTTATTATGCGGTATAAACACGACTTCAAAGGCGGCCCACCGCAAAGCGCCTTTCCACCCTCACACCCCCCTCTTCTGTTCTACAAGATGGCTCCATTATTCGGTATTCGCCGGGGGCATCTACTTCGATAGAATGAGTTCAAAGTGCCCAAAATAAGCTTTAACCACAGTTAACTTGGCAACTTCGATTTCGATCAACTATCGTGATTACCAATGTTGTAGATTCTGCAACAATTCACATGCCAAAAGGCTATTTTGTTAGTAAAAGTTGTAGTTTGTACAACAATTCGAACCTATTTGTCACAAAATCTCCTGTTTGGAGCTAAAAAACTAGAAAGGGTGTACCACTAGCTCTACCTTGAAACTTTTACTTTCTATTATGTTAAAAAAAGAGGAAGCAAGAAACTTGCCACCTCATTTGCATCAGAAATAACCTCAAAAGATATTCGAACCAGCTCTGTATTCAACATTTCTCCCAAATAAATGATATCATAAGATCCCACTGGAAGATTCAGATCAGTGAATACGAGTCTCCCATCCGGCTGACTAGCCGAATTGGTTCTTATATGCGCTATGATCCTTCAAAATTCGTGTCATTGTTTCAAACTCTTTTTGCTTGCCATTGTTAGTCACATGACCAATATGCATAATGCCCTGACTATCGGGTGAAGCTTCCCTGATATCCCGTAAAGCATGGATGAAATTCAGCGAATGCACGCCTTCTACATTATCTTTAACATGTGTATCTGTAATGACGATGAATTTGACAATCGGCTTTTCGTATTGCTCCTCATTGAAATGCTCCGCCATTTATTTCACGCCTTTGCGTTTTTGGTATTAATCAATCCTTTCGAGTATGACTATCTTTTACTTAGAAAATCACAATTTGCCTTCACGAATTTTTCTCCAGTGGTGCTTACAACTAATTCGTCATCATGAGATTGAATGATAACATTTTCACCTATTTGTTCACCTTGTATAAAGATTGAGATGGGCTGTCGAAATACCCGCATCCTTTCAAAGTCAGAAGCTTCTACCAGTTTACGTTGTTTGGGCATGTTTTTTCTCCTTTTAAGCTTTAACGTGATTATATTATTGCATAAATAAGGATCAATTCCTATGAAAAAGACCTTCTCAAATGTCCTAAAAAGACAAAGGAAAGTCCTGTTTTTTATGATTATTCAGTTGCCCATGATTGCTTGGACGTTTGGATTAGATAAACCCATTTATCGCCAGCCAAAATCCCCTTGTGATAATACCCTTCGAGGTAGCCATTCTCCCCGGCATTCAGCCGTCTTAGCTCAAGTTGAATAGGTGTGAGGAAGTCCTGCAAATAGGCAATCCTAGTATTATTAATTTCTCTCCCCTAAACCTTTTCGGAAATTTCATAGTACTTCCCCCTCTCAATTTAGAGAGCAGCATCTTGAAAAATAAAAATAGACTGCCGAAAGATCCAGCAGCCCTAGTATCGTTCATCCTAGCCTTATGGCAAATAGCTATTATTAGTTGCTTGCCCCGCTAAGTCTAGATAAAAACAATCTTGTTCTATCTTGTTCAGGATGATTAAACAAAGAATCGGGAGTACCCTGCTCAATAATACTGCCATCGTTCATAAAGACAACCGTATCCGCTACTTCCTTAGCGAATTGCATTTCATGCGTAACAATCATCATAGTCATACCTTCCACGGCCAAGTCTTTCATGACTTTAAGCACTTCCCCCACAAGCTCAGGGTCTAAGGCGGAAGTTGGCTCATCAAATAAGAGCACTTCGGGATCTACGGCCAATGCTCGGGCTATACCTACTCGCTGCTGTTGTCCTCCGGAAAGCTGATGCGGATAAGAGCTAGCCTTGTCCTCTAAACCGACCTTCCTAAGCAGTTCGACCGCTTTACTTTTAGCCTCTTGCCTGCTTCTTTTCTTCACAACGACCTGAGCTGCCGTCACATTTTGTAATACCGTTAAATGAGGAAATAAATGATAGGACTGAAAAACCATCCCTGTCTTTTTCCTTAAAGCGAGGATCTCACTCTGTTTTGGCTTATCTTTTTCAGTAAATGTAAGATGAGCGTTCCCTACCTCAATTGTGCCTTTATCAGGAATTTCTAGAGCGTTAATAGAACGAAGCAAGGTAGATTTCCCGGAGCCGGAGGGACCGATGACAACCATCACTTTGCCTCTCTCTAAGGCAATATTGATACCTTTTAACACCTGCTGAGAACCGAAGGCCTTGAATAGATTGTTGATTGTAATCATACATCCACCACTATCTAGCCGTATGAAGGTCAAACTTTTTCTCCAAACGACCTTGAATATTTGAAAGAATTGTACTAAGCACTAGATAAATGAGTGCAGCTTCACAATAAAGCAATAAGGGTTCATAAACGGTAGCCGTAATTTGCTGAGCTTTTTGAAACATTTCCGTCACCGTGACAGTAGCTGCGAGTGAGGTGTCTTTCACCAAGCTTATGAACGAGTTAAAAAGTGATGGAATCGAAATACGAATGGCTTGGGGCAATATGATGACCCGCAGCGCTTGAAGCTTAGTCATTCCGAGCGAATAGGATGCTTCCCATTGTCCCTTTGGTGTCGAGAGCAGAGCTCCACGAATAATCTCAGATCCATAGGCGCCAATACTTAAGGTAAATCCTATAACAGCTGATGGGAAAGCATCCAGTGTAATCCCGATACTTGGCAGTCCATAAAAAATAATAAACAACTGCACCAGCAAAGGCGTGCCCCGAATGATCCACACGTAAAAACGTGCTGCCTGAACAAGAGGTTTAATATCAGAAATACGAATTAATGCGGTTACCAAGGCAAGACAAATCCCCAGTGTAAATGCGATTAAAGTCAAAGGTACTGTAAAAGCAACCCCTGCCTTAAGCAGGGGAAGGAATGAGTCTATGAAGATATGCCATTTTCTATCGTCCATGTTAGATAACCCTACTTCGATACGTCTTGGCCAAAGTATTTTTCGGAAATTTTGAGATAGGTTCCATCTTTCTTCAAATCAGCCAATGCTACATTAACCGCATCAACAAGCTCTTGATTACCCTTGTTTAACAAAACGGCACTTTGCGATGCTTCCTTGGTCTCATCGACGACTTGAATAGCTACATCCGGTTTTTGTTTTTTCAAATCCAGGTAAGACAGCCCATCATTAATGGTGGCATCAATACGTTTGGACAGCAGCAGATCGATGGCTTGATTAAATCCGTCGGTTTGTACAATCTCTGCACCATTGGATTTAGCAATCTCGGTTAAGTTGCTTGTTAATGATTGCCCTGCTTTTTTACCTTTCAAATCAGTTAATTTTTTAATATCTTTATTGTCTTTGTGTACAATCAAAACGGATTTAGACACAATATATGGATCTGAGAAATCGTATTTCACTTTACGGTCTTCTTTAATGGTAACTTCGTTCACAACAATATCAAATCGTTTGGAATCCAGCCCAGCAAACATGCCATCCCATTTGGTTTCGATGAATTCGGCTTGAACACCAATTTTCTTAGCGATTTCTTGAGCAATCTCTACATCGAACCCTGTTAATTTCCCATCCTTGTCATGGAACGTGAAAGGTGCGTAAGTCCCTTCCGTTCCTATACGAATCTTCCCATTTGCTTTGATCGTACCCAACAAGTTTTGAGTTGCTTGTCCGGGTGTTTCTTTCGCCGCTGCTTCTTTGGTTGCTGCCGCAGATGGAGATGGTTTATTAGCCGTTTCTTTTGTTCCGCATGCAGTAAATATAAGAGAGCTCGCTAGAAGCAGCATGCCCGCCGATAGATATTGTTTTTTCATTTGAAGACCTCCATGTTGTTTATTTGAACTTTTGTCATCTTATCACTACTAACTTTATTCAGTCAAGAAATATTCCTACTGTTTCAGTTGGATTAAATTACTGATGCGACGCCCATTAAATCTGCCTTCCCCGTACTGTTCTCTTGTTGAACTTTCCTTCACCGAAAATTTGCGCTGAAATGATCCCTACCAGCAAAGACCATACAGGCGAGGATACCCCAATAAATGAGACGTTGGAAATCGCGATTAGAAAAGTAAACAGCGTCGAATATCGATAAGACGACTCCGAGAACGCAGCTTGCATGCTATTTAACAATACTGCCAGGAGGGCAAATCCTGATAGCATCGTAATAAAAGCGGAAGGGAGCATTTCAATAATCACAATGACTTTCCATGCAAATAAACCGAATAAAGTGACTAGTCCCCCGGAAACTAGTGCCGCACCTATCCGATATTCTTTCGGACCTGCTTCCTTACTGCTGCACAGCGCTGTCATCATCCCACCAATGTTCACGGCATGACCACCAAAAAAACCGGCGATTAGCGTGCCAATCCCTGAAAGTATAAGCGTCTGGTTAACTGGAGGCTGATAATCATTTTTCTTCAAAGCAGCTAAAGCCACGGCAATATCGTTAGTCAAAATCAGAACGGCAAGCGGAATTGCAATCGAGAAGAAACTGTGCATGGTAAAGGAAGGAATAATGATATGGGGTAAAGCAAATTTGGAAGCTTCCGGGACTGCCTGAAAATCATGCCCGATGACAAGCCCCAACACCCCGAAAAGGATCACTCCTAGTAGCTGAGGGATTGATTTCGAAATTTTGGGTGTTATAAAAAAACCTAAAATGGCCATTCCGCCAATCAGAGGTGAATGCTTTAACGCCGGAATGATATTCACCACATATTGAAGAACCAGACCGGCTAGCATTGCATCAATGAAAGGCTTAGGGATAAAATCCAACGCTTTACTGAATAATCCCGTAAAGCCGAATACAGCGATAAGTCCACCCGCCATAATGAAACCGCCTGCCAATTCACTCAAATTAAATTGATCGACAACCGTGCTTAGATAAGCAACAGCCGTGATCGAGTGTGCCCCAGCAAAAGGGATCTTGTATGTCCACGTCAATACCAAATTTAGAATGCCGCCTAAGCAGTAAACACAGAACAACCAGGAAATAAGCTGCGAGCGGCTAAATCCCGCTGTTTCCGCACAATTTATGATCATGATGGCGCCGCTCGTGCAGGCCATCAAAGATGACATAACACCGGTCGATAGGTTTTGTGTATTCAGAGCTGACATATACCTCACCAATCTATCATTTCGTTATTTTCTATGAGAATGTGACTACTCATTTACCTAATAGTAGCTTAGCGTCATGGGCAAGTAACCACCCAATTTCGAGATTTCTTCCCCAACCAATCCCGCCATTCTTGCTTGTCTCATCCGTCCTCTCCATTCCTTAAATGATTCAAGAAATACCAAACGCTGTTGGACAGACGCTCGGCAGGCCGTGTAATAACACTCGCTACGACGGGTATTGGAGTGAACGTTGTCCATGGCTGCAGCCTCCCATAAGATAGCTCAAAACCGGCTGCTGATTCCAGGATCACTCCGTACCCCATTCCCTGAATCACAAATTGTTTAACGGTCTCGGTGGAGTCGAGATGCATGATCTCCATATCCCATGTATCGCTTATAGGTAAGGATTCAATATCACGAGGAACGATCATCTTTCGGCTATGGAATGACAACGAAGGTTGAATACCTATCAATCGCTCCTGAGCAAATGGCGTGACTCGAAATGAAAAATGGTCATCTGGCGGCTGCAGCGTCATTCCGATATCAATGCTGCCCATTCTGACTAATCGCTCAATTTCCTCATCCGTTCTTGTTTGCAGTTCTACGGTGATATCGGAATAGGTTTGAGTAAACGAATACATGATTTTCGGTAACAAATAAGTGGCGACTACCTGGGAGGCGGCTACAATGATTTTGCCTCGGTTCCCTAGGCGATATTCCTCCATGGCCCGATAAATCTGCCCTTCCAAGGACAGCATGGTCTCTGCATATTCCATCAGAGTAAGTCCTGCATCCGTCACAGCGATATCCCGGCCAACCACCGTAAACAGGGGAACTCCTACTTCCTGCTCTAAACGCTTAAGCCGCATGGAAATCGCAGGTTGGCTCACATAGGTTTCCTTGGCAACTTGAGTAATGCTCCCCTTTTTAATAACTTGCATGAACAAGGACAAGTGTTTCGTATTCATAAGCGCCCCCAAATATATATAAGTAAAATATTATGATTACATAATTTTAATAGTATTTGTATTATAGATCAAATCATGTCATTCTATAGTCAATCTTTGAAGGGAAGTGTTTTCTCCATGAATATCCAAGAAATAAGAGACCAATTTCCGATTTTAAAGCAGCAAGTAAATGGACATCCTCTGGTGTATTTAGATAGTTCAGCCACATCTCAGAAGCCCTATGCTGTCATTGAAGCTTTACGGGATTATTATACGAATTACAACTCCAATGTTCATCGCGGTGCACATACATTAGGTTCATTAGCTACAGATGCATTTGAAAATGCCAGGGAAAAAGTCAAATCGTTTATCCATGCCAAGGAGTCGGCTGAGATCGTGTTTACTCGCGGAACTACCGCTTCATTAAATCTAGTCGCCCAATGTTATGTGAAAGAGTTTCTTCAAGAAGGCGATGAAATCTTAATCACCTTAATGGAGCATCACAGCAATCTCATCCCATGGCAGCAAGCAGCTAAAAAAACGGGCGCAACGCTTCGCTATATTCCCATCCAACCTGATGGCACCATTCGCTTAGAGGATGTGGAAGAAGCTATCACTTCGAAAACTAAGTTCGTATCCATAACCCACGTTTCCAACGTCATGGGAACTATTCATCCTGTAAAGCAGATTGCGGAACTTGCCCACCGTCACGGGGCCGTGATTTGCGTTGATGCAGCTCAAAGCGCACCGCATCTTCAGTTAGATGTTCAAGATTTGGATTGTGACTTTATGGCCATTTCCGGTCATAAAATGGCGGGCCCTACCGGCATCGGTGTTCTGTATGGCAAGAAAGTCCTCTTGGAAAAAATGGCGCCTTATGAATATGGCGGAGAAATGATCGATCACGTGGACTTATATGAATCTACTTGGAAGGATCTTCCTTGGAAGTTTGAAGGCGGAACGCCGAATATTGCAGGGGCAATCGGGCTAGGTGCCGCAATAGATTTCCTACAACAAATCGGGTTAACTAACATTCGTCTGCATGAGAATCAACTGGTCAGCTATGCATTGGAGCAGCTTTCACAGATTGAAGAAATTTCGATCTATGGCCCTAGACAGCCCGAACTAAGAAGCGGCTTAGTCACTTTCAATGTATCAGATGTGCATCCCCATGATCTCGCAACCGTTCTGGATTCGGAAGGAATTGCTATTCGAGCAGGTCATCACTGCTGCCAGCCTTTGATGAGATGGCTTAACGTTTCATCCACAGCACGTGCAAGCTTTTATCTTTACAACACGGTAGAAGATATTGATGCTCTTGTGAAGGGCTTGAAGCGGGCGATATCTTATTTCAACTACGTATCTCAGTGATGACAATGTGATGGAATAAAGGGTTCTCCACAGCTAAAAGCTTGGAATATTTTCCAATTATTCTGTGAATAATAACCAGACCCTTGCTTCATTCTTGCCCATTTTATCCCCACCATTATGAAAAGATTAGCGAGTTTGTCAAATATTCTACTCGAGAGTTCAACAACGAATTCATGAACTATATTATACTATGGAATAAATTGATATTTCTCTAAGATGGTGGTATACATGCGCAAACCTGACCGAACGAGTAAAAAACCTCTCTATCAACAGATCTCAGATGAGATGGAGAGGAGTATTATACATGGCGAATATCCGCCCGGAAGTTTCTTGCCTTCTGAACGTAAGCTAGCCGAACGACTGGAAGTAAACCGAAGCACGGTCATACAGGCTTATGAGGAATTACGTGCAAGAGGAATAGTGGAAAGTATCAGCGGAAGCGGTACCATGGTCAGCAACCATATTTGGGGTATTAGGCCCAATTTAACACCCAATTGGCGTCAATATGTGGAAGGCGGCACATTTGCTCCCAACCTTCCCTATATCCGTCGAGTCCGTGAGGTTCTACGTGAAAGGGAATCGATCATTGACTTTGCTAGTGGCGAGTTATCTGCAGACTTATTCCCCAATGAGTCGATTAAGCAATTAATGAGGAACATTCCTTTCGAAGCGTACTTAGGATATGACGATCCGAGTGGGTATTTGCCGCTTAGAGAGACGCTTGTGGGTTTTCTGGAGGAAAGATTACGTATTCGAGCGACGGAAGCTTCCATCCTTATCACTTCCGGCTCACAGCAATCTCTTTATTTGATTATGCAATGTTTGTTAGCTCCTGGGGATGCGGTTGCGATTGAAGATCCGTCCTATTACTATTCTTTGTCCATGTTCCAATCTGCCGGGCTTCGCATTTATCGCTTACCCGTGAAAGAAAATGGCATCGATCCCGAAGACATTATGACTTTGTACCGCCAACATCGCATACGTATGATTTTTTTGAATCCGAACTATCAGAACCCAACTGGGACGATCCTTCATTCATCTAAAAGAGAGTCCTTGCTGAAGATCGCTGCTGAACTCGGTATACCCATCGTAGAAGATGATCCGTTCAGCCTTACTTCCTTTGATCATTCTCCTCCTGATACGTTGAAGTCTATCGATACTCACGGTTCCGTTCTCTATGTCGGTTCCTTATCCAAAGTTGCAGCTTCAGGATTACGGATCGGTTGGTTGGTAGCTCCACAGGCTGTCGTACAACGATTAGCTGATGCTCGCCAGCAGATGGACTTTGGCCTAAGCATTGTCCCGCAGTGGCTTGCTAATAAATTTCTGGGATCGGAATTGTTTGATCAACATACGCATTTCCTAAGAGACTCCCTTTCTCTGAAGCAGCATCTCATGATCCGATCCCTTCAACAAGAGTTACCCGATCAACTCAGCTTTACCCCAGCTCGAGGAGGTCTTAATCTATGGTGCAAGATGAAGGACAAGGTTGACGATCAGAAGTTATTGGAGGAAGCGATCAAACGAGGAGTTGTGTTTATGCCAGGAACCGTATTTGGCTCTGAGCCCGGATATCTTAGATTAAGCTTTGCTCGTCCCTCTATGGATAAGATCGCTCCTGGCATCTCCAAATTAGCTCAGGCCTTTCATGCATTAACACAGTAATGTGAATAGAATTGTGGAAGCTGCCCTTCGCTATTTAAATCGGAAGGGCAGCTTATTGTTTGACTAAAAAATTTGTGCTTCCAGTCCTTGACATTGCAACATGACACTAATACAATAATAATGTAAGTAAGTACTTGCATTAAAGAAGGGTAGATCAATGAGCAACAATCCAAGTACAAGTGATAAACTTCTGTTAGCCACAATCAATCTCATGGCAGAAAAAGGTTATGATGGTACGACGACCAAGGAAATCGCTGCGGCGGCCGGAGTGAACGAAGTCACATTATTTCGCCATTTCGGCACGAAAGAGAAGCTGCTTACGGCTGCCTTCAATCGTTATCATTATGCCTTAGAGATGACAAGGCTTTTTAACGAATCTCTGACAGGCGAGCTGCATGAGGACCTTCTTATCATCAGTCGAAAGTATCATAATCTCATGAATCGGAATAGAAAACTGTTTCAGATCATTCAAAAAGGAAGCAGCAGCCTCCCTCCAGAAGTATATCAGGAGGCCCACCGCCATCCTCAGGAACTTAAGAAGCTTATAACGAATTATTTGGTTTCCATGTCGGAGCAAGGTAAAGTGATCAGTTCAAAACCTGATATCCACGCATATGCTTTCATGTTGATGAATAATGGTGCGTTCAATAGCAGCATGTCCCCCGTAGATTTGGACGAATTTATCGAAGAAAGCGTACGGTTATTCGCTAGGGCATTAACTCCCTAGCTTTTTTATAAATTAAATGCAAGTATGTGCTTGCATTCATACCCAAAAAGGAGAGATGAATCATGAATTCTGAAACCATGCTGCAAAAAGGCCCTATCTTAATGCGATTATTGATGTTTACCGTTATGATGTCATCGATGAGCGCCTTAATGTTTAACATTGTGCTTCCGCAAATCAGCGAGGAGTTTCATCTTACCCTTGCTCAGGTGAGTTGGCTGTCATCCGCCTATACGCTTATCTACGCGTTTGGAACTGTGACTTATGGGAAATTGGCGGACAGATTCCAACTGAAGAGCCTACTGACGTTCGGAATGACGTTGTTTGCGGCGGGTTCACTTATGGGACTCGTTTCCCAAACCTTCTGGTTCGCACTTCTTGGAAGATGCCTGCAATCTGCGGGGGCTGCGGCTATTCCGGCCATTGCGCTGATTATCCCTGTACGTTATTTTGCGCCTGAGAAGAGAGGCTCCGCATTAAGCATGACAGCCGTCGGGCTTGCGCTCGGAAGCGCTCTTGCGCCAGTTTTTTCCGCTACTATCGTCAGCTTTGTGAATTGGAGATGGCTGTTTCTGCCTTCCCTATTGATTTTGTTACTGCTGCCGTTGTATCGAAAATATCTCGAGCATGAAGAGAAACAAGCTCCGCGTAAATTCGATTGGCTTGGCGGAAGCTTGCTCGCCGCATCCATTGCCCTGCTTCTGCTAGGGGTCACGAATCGAACCTGGTGGTATTTGGTTGTCGGTTTAGCGACCTTAATCCTCTTCATCGTTCGAATTCGTACCGTCGAAGACCCCTTTATCCAACCTCGATTGTTTCGTAACAAGAAGTATACCATAGCAATAACGCTGACGTTTCTCATAAGTGGCATAGGCGTTTCCTTGTACTTCTTAACCCCGATTCTGTTTTCACAAGTTTATCATCTTGGTTCGAATTGGATCGGTTTCGCCATGGTCCCTGCGGCAGCAGCCTCCGCCCTTCTGGGGCGAAAAGGCGGAAAACTGGCGGATCTGAAGGGCAATTCCTATCTATTCTCTGTTGCATCCGGTTCTTTAATTTTTTGTTTTGTCTTATTGTCCATCTTTACAGGCATCTCGCCGCTATGGATTTCATTCTTTTTGATATTCGGAAACGTAGGCCAATCTTTCTTGCAAATTGCCATGTCCAATTCCATTTCAAGATCATTGCCCAAAGATCAGATTGGAGTTGGTATGGGACTTTTCTCGATGGTCAGTTTTATTGCTCAAGGAATAGCTGCAGGCGTTTACGGAATTGTTGCCGCACAGGGTTCATCCATGCATTGGAATCCATTAAATGTCGATCCGAACAGTTACCTATTCAGTAATTTTTATCTCATTCTTGCCGCATTGCATGTGGGGATCTTGCTCTTCTACCACGTGCAATTCCGAACCAAGAATGCAAGTGTTGCAATCGAACACTGAACATATTAGTGACATAATATCGGCTTCCATAGGAATTCGAACGAAAAACCCTCAGGCATATTGCCTGAGGGTTTTCATCTTACTCAGAGTAAAATTTCATTATATTGGCATTCTAATAGGGTGTAACCATTCATTCTGACCCGTACAGTAGGTGAATCAAATAGATAAGTACAAAAAGCAAGAGAAATGGTTAATATGGCTCTGCATCCTTATTGCTTCTCTCATGCTTCTTTCCTGGCTCCGACAAATGTTCGCAAATTCGCACTAACTGATATCCCAAGCAATTTTAAGTTGAAAAGGAGTACATCACATATGTCCTATGATCCCGTGCTTTACAGCCGAATGCTCACAGAGCTCACATTCGCCTTCCATATTATCTTCGCTACCGTAGGTGTCGGTATTCCCATCATGATCGCATTCGCCGAATGGACTGGCATTAAACGAAACGATCCTTACTACATACTTCTTGCGCGGCGTTGGGCCCGCGGCTTCGTCATAACCGTCGCTGTTGGTGTTGTCACTGGAACCGCGATAGGTCTACAGCTGAGCCTGCTGTGGCCGAGCTTTATGCGTGTTGCCGGCCAAGCGATTGCTTTGCCTTTGTTTATGGAGACCTTCGCCTTTTTCTTTGAAGCTATCTTCTTAGGCATCTATCTATACACTTGGGATCGCTTCCGCAAGCCTATCACTCATTTCCTGCTCAGCATTCCGGTCATGCTCGGATCTTCAGCGTCTGCTTTTTTTATCACTACTGTTAACGCGTTTATGAATACCCCGCAGGGTTTTAAGCTAGAGAACGGCTCCATTACAAACATTCAGCCGCTTATAGCTATGTTCAATCCCGCTACCCCAACGAAGGTAGCACATGTGCTTTCTTCGGCTTATATGACAAGCTCCTTCGTCCTTGCGGCGATTGCCGGCGCTGCTTTGCTTAAGAAGCGCGATTCGCTTTATCACCGCAAAGCGCTCAAGCTAACGATGGTCGCTGCTCTTATTTTTTCAATGTCAACTGCACTGATTGGAGATCTCTCCGGGAAATTTTTGGCTAAATACCAACCCGAGAAGCTGGCTGCCGCTGAATGGCATTTTGAAACGGCTAAACAGGTGCCGCTTGTTCTAGGTGGGATTTTAACAGAAGATCATCAGATTAAATACGGGTTTAAAATCCCATTCGCCCTAAGCATTCTAGCTCACGATAACCCGAATTCGGTCGTTCAGGGCTTAAATGAAACACCTGTTGATGAGCGGCCCCCTCTTATTGTTCATTATTACTTTGATTCGATGGTCACGATAGGCATCTTCCTTACGGTACTTTCTATGCTAACTGTTTGGATGGTTTACAAATTAAAAAGTATCCAATATCCAAGTTGGGTGTTGAGGTTGATCATCCTTTCAGGCCCCCTTGCCATTTTGGGGATTGAATTGGGTTGGATTTATGCGGAGGTAGGCAGACAGCCTTGGATCCTTCGAGGTTATATGAAGACCGTCCATGGAGCGACCACCTCCACACATGTGGATCTGATGCTCCTTTTGTTCTGCATCCTATATGTAGCGATTGGGTTAACTTTGGTCAAAGTGCTTAGGAAAATGTTCACGAACAGCGATGTACAAGATGAACTCAAGAGCAGAGGCATTGAAGGGGGACCTACACAGTGAAGTATGAGTTAATTGGCATTACGGTCTTATGGATATTTCTGTACGGCTATTTGATCGTTGCTTCCATTGATTTCGGGGCAGGCTTCTTCAGTTATTACTCCTACGCTACCGGAAAAAAACATCTGGTTGAAAACATCATCAAACGTTACCTATCACCCGTATGGGAGGTTACGAATGTTTTCCTTGTTTTCTTCTTTGTCGGTATAGTCGGCTTTTTTCCAGATAGCTCGTATTACTTTGGAACAGCCCTTTTGGTGCCTGGCAGCATCGCGATTGTTCTACTTGCCATACGCGGCTCTTATTATGCTTTTAGTATTTATGGACAAATGCAAAAACAAAGCCACTTGTATACCTTTTTATATGGAGCTACCGGCCTCCTCATTCCTGCTTCCTTATCTACCGTCCTGACGATATCAGAGGGTGGCTATATGACAGAGGAGAATGGCAAGGTTATTTTACACTTTGGCAAGCTCTTCACAAGCTCTTATTCCTGGTCGGTCGTGCTCCTTGCACTTGTCAGCGTACTTTACATTTCTGCGATGTTTCTTTCCTACTATGCCAACAAAGCGCAGGACTATGAAGCACTTGAAATCGTCCGGGGATACGCACTAGGTTGGAGTCCGCCAACAATCGTGTGCAGTATATTTGTTTTTTTCGCTATTCGCTGGCACAATCCGGAGCATTTCCAGGCTATGCTTGATCTGTCTTGGATGTTCATTGCTTCCTTACTATGCTTCATAGCTGCCGTCTATCTGGTTTATAAACGAAAAAGCTTTGGCTGGGCATTTATTCTTGTCATGCTGCAATTCGCTTTTGCTATCTTCGGATATGGAGCTTCCCACTTGCCGTATATCCTTTATCCGTTCATTACCATTCACCAAAATTTCACGAACGATGCGATGGCTATCTCCCTAATTGTCGTTTTCCTTGCAGGACTATGTCTGCTTATTCCATCACTTGTTTTACTAATGCGACTGTTCCTGTTCGACGCTGAATATGTGCGAGGGAATCCCACCAAGAAAGGGTGATAAGGATGGAATTTTTTCTGCTTATGATTGCGCCTTTGCTGCTTGTGGCTTTTTCAATCGGAATTTTGTTCATGATGTTCTCTAGAGGGCAGGATAGGTTTCCCGAATAACCCATTTGAATAACTACGAAGCTGGAGGAAGGTGAAACGGCGTTTCTTCTGTTCTTGGATGCTTTTCCTTCCACCAACACCAATACCAACATCAACACCAACACCAACACCAACACCAACACCAACACCAACACCAACACTAACACTAACACTAACACTAACACTAACACTAACACTAACACCAAAAGTCTAATAGATTTTAAATAACAAAAAAAGGATATACATATGCATATCCCCTGACCCATTCTCTATGTAAGTAATATTATTTTAACTCTTGAAAGTTAACAATATATTCATCTAATTTTTGACTAAGATCTACTACTTTCTCGTGCGTTAAACTTCCATGTAAATATGCTTCTTCGATCATTTCAGTACGCAATGCTTCGATTTTTTCTAATAATAGTAGTTCCATATCAGATATTCACACCAATTCTGTTCAATAATGGTTTGTATAATACCTATTATAAAACAGGATGCTGAAAAAGGTAATGATTGGCTCGATAAACTTTATGACAAATTTGTGAAATATTATTTCAACATTTAATAAAATTTCTGTTTTTTTGCAACTTCATGTCATTTGCTGATGATAGTTATCTAACAAGATCGAACATGGTTGTATGGAACGACAAAGTTGTATTTCAAACAACAATAAGCAACCTAAACTGCGTTATTCACGCGATAATTGTGAAATATATCCAGTTAAAGTCGCTTTATTGCCTATAAAAAGGCTCAATTATTTCAGGAAGAGTGCCCCACTGGTTAAAATGCAAACTGAGACGATGTTTTTCATCGCTAAAGTTACGTATGAGTGATTATGAGTAAATGTAACGATGAAAAACATCGTAACAGTCGCAAGAAGAATGCCTAACTGGCTAAAATGCAAGCTAAGACGATGTTTTTCCTCGTTAAAGTTGCGTGTGAGCGATTACGAGTGAGTGTAACGATGAAAAACATCGCTACACTCGCAAGAAGAGTGCCTAACTGGTTAAAATGCAAACATCGCTACACTTACTCAGATTACATCGTTATACCCACTAACTCCGAAAAAAACAAGCCGCCGGCTCTATGCCGAACGGCCTCGTGATAAGAGATTATTGAATGGATTGCAGATGCTCGGAAAGACGATCATAAGTTTCAGTAATTCCTTGCTCCATCCCCATCTCCATGACGGCTTTGAGCGCTTCAGCAGATTCGTATTGTGCGCGGTTGATAAGCTTGGTCTTGCCTTCATGCTCTACAAAAGTCATCGTTATCTGAGACGATGGCATACCCTCATTTTCATTCCCTTCGGCATCCGAGAAGTAATCGACGTAAGCGATTTTCTCCGCCTCAACGATTTCCCCATAGACTGCTTTCCCCCAAGATTCATATCCGTAGAAATCTCCTTGATTCGGATCGATACACTTCATGCAGTAATGCCAGATACCACCTGAACGAAAATCGACGTTGCAAACCGTAAGCGTCCAACCGCGAGGTCCCCACCAATGCTTCAGGTGTTCAGCTTCGGTGAATGCTTTGAATACAAGCTCGCGCGGCGCGTTAAAAACACGCTCCAAAATTAGTACCTGACCTT
Source organism: Paenibacillus sp. Soil787 (assembly GCF_001429545.1). Taxonomy (GTDB): domain Bacteria; phylum Bacillota; class Bacilli; order Paenibacillales; family NBRC-103111; genus Paenibacillus_E. The sequence continues at coordinate 709,781 of NZ_LMSP01000001.1, read as the reverse complement.
CTACCTTAGTAGTCATTTGATTTGACATTGAAAATCCTCCTAAAATTTGGTTTTATTTATTTTCTTTGTTTCTCAGCTTCTGAAGGTAATTCTTCAGAGCATCAAGTCGTTCATCCCAGACACTGCGGTAGGTTTCAAGCCAAGTGTCCAGTTCTTGAAATGGTTCCAATCGCAGTTTGTAGTTCCGGCGATTGGCGACTGCCTGCACCTCGACTAGTCCGGCCTCCAATAGTACACGTAGATGCTTCGAGGCTTGAGGCTGGCGAAGCCCAAGACCATCGGCGATATCCCCTACAGTCAAGGGACCTTCTAACAAGAGCTCAACAATGCGTAAACGGTTGGGTTCGGCCAGTGCGATAAATGTTGTATTATCCATGATGATGATTTCTAGTTCCAGTTCCAGTTCCAGTTCCAGTTCCAGTTCCAGTTCCAGTTCCAGTTCCAGTTCCACTTCTAGTCAAGTCAGGCCACCTCGTTTCGTTAACAAGTTATTTAACTTCTAATAACAATATACCCTAATTGGAATATTCCTGTCAAGGAATATTCGAAATTAATTTAGTACTCGAACCATCTACTTTATTTGGTGTAAAATCAGGAATTACTAAAAACAGATGAAAACAATAACCGAATGCTCCGGAAATGAATTTCCGGAGCATTCGGCGTGTACTTCACGACCTGATAAATAGATAATTCACTTAAAGTTATGCAAAATTACAATAGGATTTTTTGAAAGAAGCACTACCGTGCTCTAGCATCCGGTCACGACGAATCAGACGACCTTGCGCACAATTTTTGTGCGCTAGCGTCCGGTCGCGACCGATCCGACGACCTTGCGCACAATTTTTGTGCGCTAGTATACCTTCTCTCTCTACTACCAAATTTACCAAAATAATTAGAAAGGGAGATCCTCATGCTCTACCTCGAAACTTATACTTTCTGGCGTATCTACACAAAAAAAAGAAGTGCGTCTAAGTGACACACTTCTTCGCATTTCCGATAATTTCCGGAAACATATTTAAAATGGGTTAAACCAGATTTTATGAATGAAAATCTTGTCCGGAACGAACTTCTTTGACATAGCCGGCGCGAATGACAAAATCGCCAAAATGCTCGTTTTCTTGCCGTTCCTTCGCATATTGATTCACAATCGGTCGCAGCGACTCCAGTATTTCCACTTCACCGATGTTTTCCTTATACAGCTTGTTCAGTCGATTTCCGGAATGCCCACCGCCCAAATACATGTTGTATTTGCCAGGTGCCTTACCAATGAACGCGATTTCCGCCAGCATTGGACGGGCGCATCCGTTCGGACAACCGGTCATGCGGATAATGATCTCTTTATCACTCAACCCGGCTTCTTCCAACATCGGCTCGATTTTATCCATTAATTCTGGAAGGTAACGCTCCGCTTCAGCCATCGCCATGCCGCAAGTCGGCAGAGACACACAGGCCATAGAGCTTCTGCGCAATGCGGAGTACTGAAGTCCATCCGTAAGACCATATTCTTTGATCAGCTCTTCGATCTTTTTCTTCTTCTGAGTGCTCACATTACCGATCACCAGATTCTGGTTCGCCGTAAGTCTGAAGTCCCCGTTATGCACTTTGGCAATTTCACGAAGCCCGGTCATCAGCAGGTAGTTATCTTCGTCTTTCACACGACCGTTTTGGATAAACAGGTTGAAATGCCATTTCCCGTTGCTACCCTTCACCCAGCCATAGCGATCTCCATTATGATCAAAATGATATGGACGCGCTGCTTCCAGCTTCCAGCCTAAACGAGCGGTTAGTTCACCAACGAACCAATCAATGCCGCGGTCATCAATCGTATATTTAAAACGAGCATGTTTTCGCACAGAGCGATCACCATAATCACGTTGAATCGTAACCGTCTTCTCTGCCAAATCAATCATCTGATCCGGCGTGATGAATCCAATCACTTGAGCTACTTGCGGGTAAGTCAACGGATCGCCATGGCTCATCCCCATGCCGCCACCTACAGATACATTGAAGCCTTTCAGACGTCCATCTTCAACAATAGCAATGAAACCCAAATCCTGTGAGAAGACATCCACATCATTGGAAGGTGGTACCGCAATACCGATTTTGAACTTACGCGGCAAATACACCTTTCCATAGATCGGCTCTTGTTCAACGCCGTCTTGACTGTCCACTACTTTTTCGCCGTCAAGCCAGATCTCGTGATAGGCTTTGGTCTGTGGATCAAGATGGTTGCTAACGCGGCTTGCCCATTCGTATACTTCAGCATGAACTTCCGACTGGTAAGGATTCGGATTACACATGACGTTACGGTTAACGTCACCGCACGCAGCCAGCGTACTTAACAACGAATCATTCACTTCACGGATCGTCTTCTTCAAATTCCACTTCAACACACCGTGAAGCTGGAAAGATTGACGCGTCGTCAGACGGATCGTTCCGTTTGCATACTTCTGTGCGACCTGATCCATCATCAACCATTGCTCTGGTGTAACGATTCCGCCAGCGGCACGCACACGAAGCATGAACTGATAAGCCGGCTCCAGCTTCTGCTTTTGCCGTTCATTGCGCAGATCCCTGTCGTCCTGCATATAGCTTCCGTGAAACTTCATCAAACGGTTATCATCCTCAGGGATGGACCCCGTAATTGCATCTTTCAGCGTATCTTCGAGACTCCCACGCAAGTAATTGGTTCTAGTTTTAATGTGCTCGACTTCGCTGTGCGGCGCACTGTTCTTTGAAAGTAAATTATTTTCTGACATATTGGCCTTTCTCCTCTCGCGATCTTTGGGATCTGAACTTAGTAAACATCCCTCTGATAACGTTTTTGCTGTTGCATACGGGTCAAATACTCCGCTGCTTCTTCCGGGCTAAATCCGCCCTCTTGCTCAATAATTGTTGCCAGAGTGGCATGAACGTCGTGTGCCATTTTCTTTTCGTCACCACATACGTACACGCTTGCACCTTCTTGAAGCCATTTATAGAGCTCAGCGCTCTTCTCAAGCATCCTATGCTGGACATATACTTTCTGGTCGGTATCACGGGAGAACGCAACATCCATACGGGTCAACACGCCATCCTTAAGCCATTTCTGCCATTCAACCTGATAAAGGAAATCTGTGGAGAAATGCTGATCACCATAGAAGAGCCATGATTTGCCTTCGGCCCCAGTCTCTTCTCTTTCTCCGAGAAAGGCTCTGAACGGAGCGACGCCCGTGCCAGGTCCGATCATAATGATCGGTGTATCCGGGTTCTCGGGAAGCTTGAAGTTCGGGTTGTTTTGAATGTAAACTGGCAGCGTTTCGCCGGATGTGATTCGCTCAGCCAGTTGCACGGAGCACACGCCGTAACGTTCTCTTCCTCGGGCTTCATAACGAACCGTGCGGACGGTAACATGAACTTCATCCGGGAAAGCCTTGGAACTGCTTGCGATTGAGTAAAGTCGAGCAGGCATTTTCCGAAGGATCGCTACGAATTCGCCTGCAGGTACGCCCTTAAGGGAGTAATCCTGCACCAAATCTAATAAATCCCGCCCACTGATGTATGCTTTAAGATCTTGCTCACGTCCTGCAGCCAACAATTCTTGCAGCCCATTGCTTGAAGTAAGCTTTGCCACTTGCTCCATTAACGGCTTCGTCAGTACCGTAATTTCAAAATTACGAAGCAGTGCCTCGCGCAATGAACGTTTCTCGCCGTTCTTATTAATTGTAACTTGCTCTTCGGCTTTCCAACCCATGGCTTCGATCAATTCGTCCACAAGGCGAGGGTGGTTCTCCGGATAGATGCCTAAGCAGTCACCAGGTTCATATTGAAGATTGGCTCCCTCAAGGGAGATCTCAACGTGGCGGGTTTCGCGGTCCGATCCACGGCCATTCAGATTCAAGTTCTCAAGAACCTCAGCTTGGAACGGATTTGTTCTCGAATATTCGGATTCAGTACCGCTTTCAACAGCCGCTGAGGCACCACTTACAACAGTTGAGACCGCTGAAGCTTCACTTAAAGAGTCTAATACGGAACTCATCCACTCTTCAGCCGGCTCATCGAAATCCACGTCACAGTCAACGCGCGGCGCAAGGCGTTTGCCGCCCAGCTCTTCCAAACGTTTGTCGAAATCTTTACCAGTTTGGCAGAATAGCTCGTAAGAAGTATCTCCAAGTGAAAGCACGGAAAACCGCAGATCTGTAAGTTTAGGAGCTCTCTTGCTATGAAGAAACTCATGGAAGGAAATCGCGTTATCCGGTGGATCTCCTTCTCCGTGGGTACTCACTAGAACAAGCAAGTTTTGAACCTTTTTCAAGTTATTAGGTTTGAAGTCTGCCATCGAGGAGAGCGTTACCTGAAAACCTTGCTCTTCAAGCTTTTTGGACATTTTCTTCGCTAACCCTTGAGATTTACCCGTCTGTGATCCGAAGAGTACAGTCACCTCTTTAGAGATTACCGGCGCATTCGCCGCCAAAGTTGCTAAGGGAGCCACAGGCGCTGCACCCGGAGTCGTCACAACTGCTGACCCCTGAATTGCCGCAAGATACCCGTTCAGCCAGATTCGTTGTGTTTCCGTTAGTGTAGGAAGTAATCGATTAAGCAATTCTACTTGTTCCTGATTAAAAGGACTGTTTGTTACTTGAAGTACCAAGAATATCCACCTCTCATAGCCTGCAATGATAGTAATTCCTATTATACATTTTTCGCATTATTTTCACTCTCTTGAAACTATCATGTATGTCGAAATTGGTCAATTAGAATGATCTTATGTGATCTATCAGTAATATTGATAAAGGGATAAAAACCTTTTACCGGATGTTAAAAGTATAGACCGATATTAACAGTCATAGACGAATATTATAGGATACAGGATCTAAACAAAGGAGCTTCACTAATGAGATTTGTTACAGAAACGAGATTAAAACGATTGGAAGAATTGATCCAATTGATTCCTGAATACGACGAAAGAAGCCACGCTCTTCATCTATTGAATTCGATTCGTACAGATATCGATGATAACTATGCGGAAATTGAAAAACCGATCAGTTTAAGCGGCTTGAAACGACGGCCTAACGACCGGAAATAAAATAGCAAAAAAAAAAAAAAAAACGAGCCTCTAGAATCGCTTCTAAAGTTCGTTATCGTTTAAGTAATTCTATAATTAAACCAGTATTCCGCGGTTACATGGCGTCCAGTATAATACCCGCCGTTTCCTCTATTGCTTTTTCAGTAACATCGATCACTGTACATCCAAGCTGCTTATACAATCCGAATGCATACTCCAGCTCTTCCGCCACTCTTTCTAATGCTGAATACTTAGCGCCAAAAGGCAGCCCAACAGCTTTCAGCCGTTCTGTACGGATCTTCACAAGCTGCTCAGCGCTCATCGTCAATCCGATCATTTTGCTTTTGTTAAGTGTAAACAACCCTTGCGGCGGCTTTACTTCCGGCACTAATGGATAGTTAGCTACTTTGTACCCTTTATGTGCTAAATAAATACTTAGCGGTGTTTTCGACGTCCTTGAAACACCTAGTAGAACAATATGAGCTTGTTTTAAAGCGCTCGTGTCTTTTCCGTCATCGCTTTTAACCGCAAACTCGATCGCTTCGACCCGCTTATAATATTCTTCGTCCATTTGGTGCAGTAACCCTGCTTTCCTTTTGGGAGAATCATTAAAAGTATCAATGAATGCCTGCATAACAGGACCAAGGATGTCTATGCTGGTCACGTTCAAGCGAATCGCTTCTTGACGCATCATCTCTCTTAATTCCGGAAGAACGAGCGTGTAAACAACAAAACTGCCAAGTCTGGAAGCTTCCTCCATCATACTTCGGATTTCTTCCTCCGTACGCATCGTTCCAAAACGTCTAACATGAACTTGACTAGCGTTAAACTGACGAATTGTCGCTTGAACTACCGTGTTTGCGGTTTCCCCAACCGAGTCCGAACAAACGAATATCGTATGGACTTTCTCCTCCACCCGTGAATACCTCCTAATTCGCAGCTAGTTCCAACATTAATTTGGTCATGGTTGTTTTCGTGATTCGTCCAATAACGGCATACTGGTCTTGTTCAGGTTCCAAACTCACAACGGGCAGGCTATCAACTTGATGATGAATCATTTTTCGTGCGGCATCAATGACGTGGTCCTCCGGACTTACGGTAACGATGTTCGGGTGTCTCGTCATCACAAGACTAATCGGCATGGAAGGAGCACTCGCATTGCCTAATGTTACCTTTAACAAATCTTTTCTAGAGACAATGCCAACTAATGCCCGATTACTGCTCACAATCATCAGGGTACCCACATTCTCAAGAAACAGAGAGACGACGGCATCATTCACCGTAGCTGTTTCTTGAAGAACGACAGGTAAGCCCATCACATCTTTCACATAAATGCCATCAAGCTTTTTGTACGAAGATTCTTCACGCTCCAGCGTTTTGCCGAGAAAATAACCAACCTTCGGCTTCGCATCCAAATAACCTAGCATAACTAGCAGAGCAAGGTCGGAACGAATGGTAGGACGGGCGATTCCGAGCATTTCTGCTAGGTTTTCGCCGGTAATTGGCGCATGTTTTTTTACGCGTTCTATGATTTCCATTTGACGGGATGTAAGTTCTATCGTATTTCCCTCCCTGAACTTTCATGTTCATCCCAATTTTAACCTATTTTCTCGCAGTATCAAATGGCTTGGGCTACTTTTTGTTCACCGGGAACACCATGCTTGATGAACGCTTGCGCCGCTGCTATTCGAGCCAAAGGAATTCGGTATGGGGAACAGCTAACATAATCCAATCCGGTCAAGTGACAAAAGAAAATCGACTCTTTATCTCCGCCATGTTCCCCGCAAATGCCCGTTTTGAGTGACGGCTTAACGAGCCTCCCCGCATTCACGGCTAAGTCAATCAATTGTCCGACGCCTTCCGTGTCAAGCACTTGAAACGGATTATGGGGCAGCAGCTTCTGATCGACATAGTGGGATAGAAATTTACCCTCCGCATCGTCGCGGCTATAACCATACGTCATTTGTGTCAAGTCATTGGTGCCAAAAGAGAAGAAATCGGCATAAGCGACTATTTGGCGCGCAGTCAGAGCCGCTCGCGGAACCTCAATCATAGTCCCGACCTTGTACGGACAATCTCTCAGTTTATCTTTCCCCAGCACTTGTTCCGCAACAAAATCAACAAGCTCCCTCAAAATTTTCAGTTCATTGGCATGGCCCACGAGTGGAATCATGATTTCTGGAAGAACTCGGATACCTCTCTCGATACAACCTGAAGCTGCACGGAAGATGGCCTCTATCTGCATATCATAAATCTCCGGATAGACAATTCCTAATCTGCAGCCCCGCTGTCCTAGCATTGGGTTAGCCTCATGGAGAGCTTGCACTTTGCGGAGAAGGTGAGCGTTCTCATCTCTTTCTATGTCTGACCCACCATTACCAAAAGTCAGCTCCGCATGTCTCTTTTGCAGATCTTCGAGGTTGGGCAAAAACTCATGCAAAGGCGGATCCAGCAACCGAATCGTTACGGGGAGACCATCCATTTCCTCGAACATGCCTTCAAAATCTGACTTCTGCATGGGAAGCAGCTGTGCAAGAGCCTTCAAGCGTTCCTCTTTGTCATCCGCGAGGATCATACGTTGAACAACAGGCAGACGAGTTGGCGAGAAAAACATATGCTCTGTTCGGCATAAACCGATCCCTTGAGCTCCCAGCTGTCTGGCAATTTTCGCATCTTCCGGATTATCTGCATTCGCGTATACTTTCAGCGTACGAATCTCATCCGCCCACTTCAGCATAACGAGAAGCTCATCCGTCATTCTGGCTTCCCGCAATGGCATTGCACCGACAATAACGCGTCCGGTTGCGCCATCTAACGTAATCCAATCGCCTTCTTCTACGACTCTGCTTCCCGCCAACATCCGCTTCTCATCCAGCACAATTCGAACTTCTTCGCAGCCGCACACGCAAGGTTTACCCATTCCTCTTGCCACAACAGCGGCATGGCTCGTCATCCCTCCGCGGCTCGTGAGCACACCTTCCGATGCAATCACGCCATGAATATCTTCGGGTGTTGTTTCGTTTCTTGCCAGAATGACCGTCTTGCCGGCACGGTTCCATTCTGCAGCTGTGTCAGCATCAAACACAAGCTGACCAACCGCTGCGCCAGGCGAAGCCGGAAGTCCTTTGGCCAACACATCCTTTACAGCCTCTTCATTGATACCTCTATGCAGCAGCTGATCAAGATGCGACACTTCGATGCGCTCAACGGCTTCCTGCTTAGTCAATAATCCTTCATGGACTAAATCGACGGCAATCTTTAGCGCAGCTTGGGCATTTCGTTTCCCGTTACGCGTTTGCAGCAGGTATAGCTTATTATTTTCCACCGTAAATTCAATATCCTGCATATCTTTGTAATGCTTCTCTAACTGTTTGGATGCCTGGAACAACTGCTCATAAATCAGAGGCATTTCGCTTTGCAGCGCGGCGATCGCCAGCGGTGTTCTGATGCCTGCAACGACATCTTCCCCCTGTGCATTAATCAGGTATTCACCAAAAAATGTATTCTCACCCGTGGATGGGTTTCTCGTAAAGACAACCCCTGTGCCGCAGCTGCTGCCCATATTGCCAAATACCATGCTCTGAATGTTCACAGCTGTCCCTTGCTCATCAGGAATCCGATTTATTTTGCGGTAAATCTGAGCTCTTTGATTGTTCCATGACTTGAATACGGCCTCAACAGCTAATCGCAACTGCTCATAGACATGCTGAGGAAAAGCTTGGCCTGTTTTAGCCAGAATGCACGCTTTGTAATCTTCAATAAGACGCTTCCAACCGCCAGCTGTAACATCCTGATCTTGATGGACGCCCTCTTTCTCTTTTAAACGGTGCAGCAGCTGCTCGAAATGGTAGGCTTCAATGCCAAGGACCACGTTTCCAAACATCTGCATTAAACGACGGTAGCAATCGTAAGCGAACTTTTCATTGTTTGTTAGCGCTGCCAACCCTTGAACAGTTAAGTCGTTGAGACCTAGATTCAAAATGGTATCCATCATACCCGGCATCGAAGACACAGAACCGGATCGTACGGAAACAAGAAGTGGATTGTTGGCATCTCCGAACGTTTGTCCCTTTTGTTTCTCTAACTGCTTGAGAGCTTCTGCAATTTGTTCAAGCAATCCCTCTGAGATCCGATTACCAACCTTAAAAAAAGCTAAGCAGGCCTCTGTTGTAATGGTGAAACCCGGTGGTACAGGAAGCCCAGCACGAGTCATCTCAGCGAGATTGGCCCCCTTTCCTCCCAATAAAGCTTTCATTGAAGCATTTCCCTCCTGAAAGGGTACCACTTGTTTCTGAATCATCACTTGTTAGCCTCCTTATTTTTTTCGAGACATTGGGCTGAATTACACAAGCCATAGAATTTTTTGTATCCGTCCGTAGGTAACGTTGCAATCACTTCATTACATGATTTACAAATGATAACACCAAGATCATACCGATGAATGGCCGCCATTGTTACATGGTTTGTGTTAGACATTTCGTTTCCTCCTTTAGTTGTGTGCTTTCAGCACGTGACATATGAGCTACTAAATCAATAACTCGGTTTGTGTAACCCCATTCGTTGTCATACCAGGCCAGCAGCTTAATTTGGTTTTCGAACGTCATAATGCTAAGACCGTCGATGATGGCAGATTTCTCATTACCTATATAATCCGCAGAAACAAGCGGCAATTCATTGTAGTCAACAAACGTTCCTATTAGCCCGGCAATCGCCTTCTTGATGGCGGACTTCACATCATCAACGCTAACTTTACGGCCGACCACTACTTGAAGATCTAACAGAGAAACATCTTGTGTTGGTACGCGAACGGAGACGCCTTGAATTTGCGATGCGAGATGAGGAATCACATCGATTAGAGCTTTTCCCACGCCAGTCGAAGTCGGAATAATCGAATTTGTACATGCCCTTGCGCGTCGAAGATCTTTATGCGGGTTATCCATATGATTTTGATCATTCGTAAAAGCATGTACCGTTGTCATCCAACCCTGTTTGACTGAAAACGCTTCATCTAGAATATGTAGAACTGGTGCGATACAGTTGGTTGTACAGGAAGCTGCAGATACCAAACGATGCTGCTTCGGATCATAATTCTTTTCATTCACTCCCATGACGACCGTGAGGTCCATGTTCGTCCCTGGTGCAGTAATCAAAACCTTCTTGGCTCCAGCAAATAAATGTCGTTCAGCGCCATGCCGATGATTGAACTTTCCAGTTGCATCCACAACCAATTGGGCACCATAATCCTCCCACGGCAATAAATCAGGTTCTCTTTCACAAATGACGGAAATCAGCTTTCCGTTAATCTTCATTAAGTTGTCATTTAACACATCAATTTTCGCATCCCAAGTGCCATGAACCGAGTCATATTTCAACAAATGGGCTAATACATGAATGGGGCTTGTTGAGTTGATCACATTGACTTCAAACTCCTGCTGTTTGTCGGACAATGCTTTTCTCAGACATAGCCTCCCGATTCTACCTGTACCACTAATTCCAACTCGCATCTCCATCCTCCAATTCGTTAATACGTTATTTAGTATGTCATAAATGTATCACAAGGTTATATAATGTACAATATATATTTTAAAGTTCACAGAAATATCATTATTCGCCCTTATAATAGCGCTTTATATTTATATATGACGTCATATATGTCGTCATACTTAAGGCATAAGAAATCTGATCAACTCCAACTCTGTGGAGTAATTTCGGACATATACGCTGCTAATCTGCGGATCATAGGGAACGAGGAGCCGTTATTTCGGGGATTATGCCAATACGGGGCCGATACGCGGAACGTGTGGCCGCTATTTTGCCGTTTTCCCGGTTTTTACACCACAAATGCGGGAAATAGAGGCTCCTCGTTCCGCGAAAATCTGGTGATTCCAGGTGCGGGTTGAGTTTGAGATATAGATAAAAGAACTATGAATGCGGCTTGCCTGTGATTGGGCCATGTGATGGATGTGCTCCTTTATTGGAGTATATAGTAGAAAGTTGAGTGCGAGGGCAGGTAGATCATCAAGAATATGTTCACAGGTGGGTGAACATTAATATTTTGGCTACTTGCAGAAGAAGAGGCTATATTGGAGAATCGATACGGAAATAGACGGTTGAGCGGTTTACGGTTAGGGGACTGGTGTGACCACATAAGAAAGCGGTTTTCGGAAACAGAAAACTTATACTTTCTGTGGTTAAAAAACCGCCATACGACGGTTAGTCATATGGCGGTACTTAAACATGACTGAAAAACAATACGATTTTTAGGTGTCACCCAATCGCCGAACTAAAAACGGTCATGAGATGAATTCCTCCATCAAATCCATATTCACACCAACAGCCGATTTGCTGCCGTCGGCCGCAGCATAAATTAATTGCGAAGGCATGAAATACGACGCATCTCCGGCGGCAAATAAACCCGTGACCGAACTTCTTCCAAACTCATCCGTCTTAATTCCACCTAATTCCGTCATTTCGCAGCCCAAGCTTTCTCCAAATGTTGCTTTTGGCACAAATTTAGGGGTAACGAATCCACCGGCTCTCAGGATATGAGTACCATCTGTAAATCGGACCTGTTCAAGCAATCCATTTTGACCGATAAAGGCCGTAATTGGTTGTTCCATGACCTTAATTCCCTTCGATTCAAGCCATTCTTTTTGCTGATCCGACAATGATGCATGACCGTTCGTGCATAGTACCACGTCCTTACTCCAATTGAGAAGAAGTTTAGCCGTATGGAAAGCAGTCGGAAACTCGGAGACAACAACAAGCGGTTGATCCCGAAGCTCCCAGCCGTCACAGTAGGGACAATTAAACAAACTTTTCCCATATAACGGATAAAAACCTTCGATCTCGGGAAAAATTTCCTTTACACCCGTGGCCAAAATCAGTTTTCGCGATTGAACGCTAAAACCAGATAAAGTGAACATCTCAAATCCATATTCGGTCTTGTTAACAGAAGTAACCTCGGTTCGCCATTGATTAACTGACGGATAACGCAGCACTTCTTCATAGGCAATACGTCTGAATTCGGCCGGTGCCATGCCATCTCGCGTAATAAATCCATGAGAAGCGTGCGTTACGGCATTTCTAGGCTGATTATTGTCAATCAAGGCCACGCTTCTCCTTGCTCTGCCTAATACCAGTGCTGCATTCAAACCCGCTGGTCCACCGCCAATAATGGCACAATCATAAATCATGATGATCATCTCCTATTCAAAATTATAATTAGGTCATAATAGATTCTTAATATCTATAATAGCTTTACAAAAATGACTTAGCTCAAACTTGTATTTACTTTGTGAGCCAAATCAATCAAAATCTCTCTTATTACAGACTTAATATATCTATAATATCTACTTATTAAATATGTGTCAAGATATGCCTCTCTCGTCAAAATGACTTGATCAAACAGAATTATTCGGAATATGGACGATGGATTTTGGGTAGAAATGGAAAGAGGGAACTCGATTTAGCTATTTCCCGAGCAATGAATGAAGAGCCAACATACATTTTTATTCCTAAATGATTGAGGCGTCTTGTTTTTAGAGTAAAATGTATTTGTTCAATATTTACTTAAAAGACTAATTTAGGAATTCGAGGCGAGTAATGGAGATGCAAAAGCAAAAACACAAAGATAAATGGAACGACCTCTTTGAACTAGCCCTGTATGCGACTGCTGCAGTCTGCTTGGTTTATTTTTGGTTGAAAGGCATTCCTGCAAAAATGTTTCAGGCCGTTTTGATCGTTGCCGTACTGCTGATCATCCGATTCGTGGTCAAAATCACAAAAACAACAATGTTTGCTGCGTTGCGGTTTTCCGTTCTATTGTTCATTTTTGTCTCCATGTTTATGGCAAACGAGTTTGGATTTTATAAAGTAATCCCTTACCTGGATAAAATCGAGCATCTCTTTTCGGGCTTGATTCTTTGCTTCGTCGGTTTATTAGTTTATATGAAAGCAAGTAACGGCGAGAAAGAGGCCGCGCCGAATGCGCAGGTTGCCGTGTGGTTTTGCCTTTTCTTTTCCACCGCCATGGCCGGCGTTTGGGAAATCTACGAGTATACGACGGATGGTCTGTTCGGTCTCCATTCCCAAAATGGTAGCTTAATCGACACAATGACAGATATCATTTGCGGTACCATAGGCGCCGTTGCGACCAGTATTTATCTAGCCTTCAAGGCGAAGCGGAAAAAAATGCCTCTGATTGACGTTCAATCCTGACTCGTGATCAGGTATATCCATTCAGACAAAAAAAAGACCAACCTAAAGTTTGAATGACTTAGATTGGTCTATTTTGCTTCTATTTAGTGTTATACCTCAGTGTACTACTCAATCCACGGACCACATCAGGCGCCTGAATCCTACTCCCATTGGATCAACTCCAATGAAAGTAGAGATTTGGCAGCATGGAATCCGATTTCATTGGAATATTTCCAATGAAATTGCATTTTTCGAAGCTTATGAGCCGATTCCATTGGAAATATTCCAATAGAACTATTCATTTCATGCTGATTACCGATCCGAATGTTCCAGCTAATCTTATCGTTGAATCCCGATGGTAACAATTTCGCAAGGACCTATCGGTAAAGAAATTTGGCCTTCGGCGTCAGCTTCAATGCTCGGGCCGTGTACTTCCATAATCGTACTCTTATAGAAGGAGTCTCGCGCCAATTTCGCTGTATCCGGGCCTCCGAGACAGCCTTTTCTGCCTTCTAAGGGGTAAGCTTCGCATACCCCAAACCCAAAACATATCAATACTGGCGTGTTGAGAAAAAACCTAAAGCCCCGCCTCAGGTCCTTTTATGTAACGCATACTTTTGGCTCATGAAGAGGGGCTGGGATACGGTTCCAACCAATTCTTGAAATCCTCTTATATTGTAAGCGCCTTTTCAACTCTTAACGGACAGCTCGCGCGGCGGTAGTAATGCTGGTTCGAGCCTCTCAACATGAAACCCTTTCATTTCTATTTTCATTCTTTAACACTTATCCACAGATCGGCATCTTTCATAATTTCCTATACAATAATAAAAAATGCCTAAACTGAATACTATCAGCCTAGGCATATAATGTTTAAATAGAATGGTTTCTTATTGAGCTTGTTCAAGCTGCTTTACAGCATTACCGAAATGATCATTTACTTGTACAAGCGCATCCAAAGCCTTCTCGCGGCTTACGCCAAACATCAGCATCAAAATGGCGACTCTTGCATCTCCCTTGGCTTCCATTCCGACGCGGCGGGCTGATTCTTCATCTGTGCCTGTCGCCTCTTGAATAATCCGCACGGTACGATCCCTGAGCTTCTTATTCGTCGCCTGAACATTTACCATCAGATTACCATACACCTTGCCCATCTGAATCATCACGGTCGTGGAGATCATGTTGAGAACCATTTTTTGCGCAGTTCCCGCCTTTAACCTTGTCGATCCTGTTATAATCTCAGGCCCGACAGGCACCTCAATTGGATACTTCGCTACTCTACTTAGCTGCGTATCCCGGTTACAGCTTATGCCGATCGTCGATAGACCCAGCCGGTTAGCCTCTCGTATGGCGCCAATCACATAAGGAGCGGTTCCGCTTGCTGTAATGCCGACGACAACATCACCAGCCCGTGCAACATCTGCTATCGCACGTACACCAGCTTCCTCATCATCTTCGGCGTTCTCTACAGCTGAACGAATGGCTATTTCGCCTCCAGCAATAATGCCGTTCACAAGTTCTGGCTCTACACCGAACGTAGGCGGACATTCGGATGCATCTAGAACGCCGAGACGACCACTGGTTCCAGCACCGATATAGAATAGTCGACCGCCGTGAGTCATGGCCTCGACCACCGCTTCAGCTGCAGCAGAGATTTGCGGTAAAGCTTCGTTTACGGAATGAGCTACCGTTTGGTCTTCTTCATTCATAAGCGTCACGATCTCCCGAACAGTCAGTCGGTCAAGGTGACTAGACTTTGCATTTCTCTGCTCGGTAACCGCTTGATTCACTTGTTGTACCACGTTACCTTGCCTCCTTTGTATCAATACGTTACTTAGCATCTATTTACGGAAGATAAATGCTGCCATTCGTTGTTTCATGACTTCCGTTAATTCGAAGCCACGCTCCTGTAAGGCAAGTAGATAGGCTCCAATTACTGGCGGGCGTTCGAGCAGCCGGACATCGAACATGCCGGACTGTATCAACGGTGTTTGCATAAAGCGTTTTTCGAACATTTGGTCTGAAAATAAGCCCCCCGTTATCACAAGAGGGATTGTTTTTCCCACTAAGTGATCATGGCTATCGCTTTCCTCAATCGGCTGTTGTTCCCCCATGGAGGCTATGACCGTCTTTACGAGTTCTTCTAGCTCTTGAATCGCTTCTTCCACGAGCTTAACAGCAATCGGATCTCCATCTGCTGCTGCCCGCATGACAAGCTTGGAACCATCCGCAATCATGGTCCGTACATTGTCCTGGCCATAAATCGTGTTGATCAATTGCCCCGGGTGCTGCAAGGACCAACGCTCAAGAACTAACTCCGTCAAAGCTGTAGGCTCACCTCGACCGTCATACGCTCGCATAACTGCAACAAGCGCTTTCCGCCCAAGATCAAACCCGCTTCCTTCATCGCCGAGTAAATAGCCCCAGCCTCCGACTCTTACAAATCCGCCCGTCGCTGGATCAAATCCATAAGCGATCGAGCCTGTGCCTGAAATGAGCGCAATGCCCTTCTGTCCCCAAGTACCGGCGGCCAGAGCGGTCACTGCATCATTGTGGACGGTGATCGGAACACCTTCCGGCAATTCCGTTTGCAGCCAGTCGCTGATTCGTTTCCGGTCTTCGGGACGGTCACTCCCAGCAAGTCCGAGGAAAATCCCGCCTAACTGGGACATGTCCGTACCCGATTGGTCTAATACGTCCCGGATGAGTGTGAGCAAAACTTGCTGAACATCCTCCCATGGACGGGACTTCACACTGCTGGATTCTCCGCGGCTTTCAGCCAAAATGCTGCCTTCCGCATCACCGAGAATGCAAACCGTTTTGGTCCCTCCGCCGTCAATGCCAATATATCTAGTTTCAGCCATATTATTTCACCGCTCCTGCCGTCATGCCTTCCATAAACTGTTTCGACGCTAGGAAAAACATGACGATCATCGGCACGGAAGCCAACGTGAGCCCGGCGAATAGCATACTTAAATCTGTAGAATACTGTCCGAAAAGTGACAGCATGCCCACCGGTATCGTCTTTTTCATATCGTCTTGGATAAAAATCAGCGGGAAAAAGAAATCGTTCCACGCCATAATAAAATTCATAATCATGACCGTCCCCAGTGCAGGGCGAATAAGCGGCAGCAATACGTGCCACATAACACCGAAATCCGAAGATCCATCGATACGCGCTG
The DNA here is from genome assembly GCF_001429545.1 of Paenibacillus sp. Soil787. Lineage (GTDB taxonomy): Bacteria > Bacillota > Bacilli > Paenibacillales > NBRC-103111 > Paenibacillus_E. The sequence continues at coordinate 693,359 of NZ_LMSP01000001.1, read as the reverse complement.
CTTCCTCTAGCTCCTTCGGCAGCGTTCTAAAAAAACCAGTTAAAATCAAGACAGCAAGCGGCATTCCAATCGCTGTATAGACGCTAACGAGCGACCAAACGCTATTCAAAAGAGCTAGCTTTTTCATCAATAAGAACAGCGGTACGATCCCAAGCTTAATTGGAATCATCATGCCTAAAAGGAAAAAGAAGAACAGCAAACCATTCCAACGGAATGGATATCTGGCGATATAAAACGATGCCAAAACGCCAAACAGCAAAATCAAAACGACGGAAACGCTACTAACCACGACACTGTTCCAAAAATAAGTTCCAAACGGAATTTGATGGATTAGCTTACTATATGCCGTAAACGATATAGAAGTCGGAAGCGACATCGGGTTTTTCAAAATCTGGATATTCGTCTTGAAAGAGGAGGTCAGCATCAGAAAGATCGGATACAAACTGACCAGTGCACCCACGTACGCCGCAGCATATTGGAGCCCCCGAACGGATTTGTTGGTTTTCATGTCTGCCTCCTAATATAGGGATCTTTGGCGTAGTCCAAAGTCTCTCATTATGAATGAGCCGATTGGTTCCTAGTGAAGTATAGAAAGAATGCGGAAATGGTCGCGATAATGAAAAATAGGACTACTGCCAATGCCGAACCCAGGCCCAATGCGACCGAATCGCCGCCAGACGAGCCGCCAAACGCAATCCGATAAAAGAACACAGCAAGCGTGTCGGTGGAGTTGTAAGGTTCTCCTTGCGAACCTTCCATGGCATAGATGAGTTCGAACGCTTCGAAAGCATGAATAAAGGTAAACACAGTTATTATAATTAGTGACTGACTCATCATCGGCAGGATAATGGAACGGATCAGGCGAGAACCTTTTACTCCGTCCAATCTGGCCGCTTCAATAACTTCTGTCGAAATAGCGTGTAAACCTGCGAGAAATATCAACATGGAGAAACCTACGCCAAACCAGCTGTTGACGATTGTAATGGAGGTTAACGCATAAGCCGGATCCCCGAGCCAAGGCTTAGCCCACGAAACCAGGCCGATCTTTTTGAGCAGTACATTAACAATACCGTTGTTCGGGTTCAACATGAGTTTCCACAAAAAACCTACGACGATGACAGAAAGCAGTCTCGGTAAAAAGTAAGCCATTTTCAGAAAGTTCGAACCCTTAAGTTTGCTGTACACAAAATAAGCGAGCACGAACGCAATCACGTTCTGAACAGCCATTTCAACAGCAAAATAATAAAGATTATGACCAAACGCATTCCAAAATAAATGGTTGAACGGTTCTTTTGTAAACAGGCTCACAAAGTTGCCCAGCCCCACAAACTCCCCGCGGGTGAGACCCTTCCAGTCATAAAAGCTGTAACCGAAAGCCGAAAGGATCGGATAGATCACGAAAAGAATGTAAACTGCGAGGGCAGGAACCGGGAACAGATGAACGGCTCCCTTTTTCCACCAAGACGATTTTGCAAAGTTATTCATGTGCCCCCACCCCTCTTCTTAAAAATAGATTTATTTCTTAGGCTTGAACCATGTATCGGCACTCTTCTGAACTTCTTCCGCTACTTGCTCCGGAGTCAGTTTGTTTAAATACATGCCTTGAATTGAGTTTTCTAATGTAGCTTTGGTTGTAGGGTTGCCTGCATTGAAATAGACAACGGATGCGTAAGGTGTAGAAATCGTATCTGCATTCTTAGCAATTTTGGCTACAAGCGGATCTTTCGCCGCTACACCTGGGATTGTGCTTGGTTTTTGCAGTTCATTTACCGCTAGAGCTCCAAACTCTTTCGTAGTCAAAAACTCCATAAATTTCAGAGCTTCCGCTTTATGAGCAGATTTCGCATTCACTGCAAAAGAGCCGTCTACCCAAGTCGTAACCGTTGCTTTACCATCCGCTTTCATCGGCGGAACTGGGAATACATCCATCTGTAAATCTGGATTCGTTTTCTTCATAACGGCATATTCCCAATCGCCCATGACCATCATAGCGGCTTGCTCGGAAACAAACATGTTTCTCATATCATCCATACCGATCCCTACATAATTATCAGGGAAGTACGGGGTCATATCTTTGAGCATTTTAATTGAACTTACATATTCCGGGCTTTTGAAATTCGCATCGCCAGCAAGTATCTTCTTAATGAAATCAGTACCGTAAACGGACGGTGCAAGTGTACCTTGAGTCAGGGAAAGAATCCAACCTTCCTTAGAGCCGAAAGCAAACGGAGTTACTTTATTTTTCTTCAAAGTATCCGCCGTTTTCAACAACTCATCCCACGTTTTAGGCTCTGAAAGATTATATTTTTGGAAGATTTTCTTATTGTAAAATACTTGCGTGGAGCTGAATACAGTCGGTACGCCGTAGACTTTACCATCTGATCCTGTAGCGGCCAGCAAAGTGTCCTTCGAGAATACGTCCATTCCTTTGAGGCTGGTTAACGGCTCTAAATAACCGGCATCTGCTAACACAGCACCTGCCGCATAAGGACGAAGATGAATAATATCAGGGCCATTTCCACTTTGCAGGCCTGTGTTTAGGGCTGTATTGTATTCCGTATTTTTAGTCGGCTTGAAATCGATATCGATGTTCGGGTTGTTTTTCTTAAATTCAGCAATGATTTTAGCATAAGCATCCGCATCTTCCGTACGCCAGCTGCCCATTGTCAACTTCACTTTTTCCTGAGGTGCTGCCGATGGCGCTGTACTAGCTCCACCAGGGGTTGCGCTAGGAGTTGCGGTATTGCTGCTGCAAGCGACAAGCATGGAAGAAGCAGCGACCATAGTTAATAATGCCCCACTGAATAAACGTTTCATTTAGAAAGCCTCCCTTTAATGTTTACTTATCTATGTTAACCTCATGATAGAAATGAGGACAAAACCGCTTCATGCAAAATTGGACGCAGCTCCCGGATCTTGTTGTTTCGGCCCAAATGAACGGCATTGGTAAGAAATACGACGCTGATACCCTGTTCGGGCGCAACCCACAAGCTCGTTCCGGTAAATCCTGTATGACCGAAACTACCTGTAGGCCAGCTTTCTCCGCAGCTAGGGACGTCAGCGGAATCATCCTTGAGTTCCCAGCCAAGTCCGCGGCCGCGTACTGGAGCCGAAGTAGCTTCTCGCATCAGCGATGGCGGAACAATATTCCACTGCTCCGGCTGTAACCACCATGCCGCATAGCGTGCTAGGTCGTCCGCTGATGCGAATAATCCCGCGCTGCCGGTAACACCGCCGAGGTGGAAGCTCTTTTCATCGTGAACTTCACCGATGATGTAGGCTCCGTCTATCAGCTCGGTTGCGGCAATGCGATCTTGAAGTTCGGAGCCGGGGTTAAAAACCGTATGCCGCATATCAAGTGGATCGAATATATGCTGCTTAACGAAGCGATCCAACGGCTCGCCAGACACACGCTCTATAATGATCCCAAGGAGGATCATACCGAGATCACTATACAGCTTTTCCTTACCTGGCTGAAATAAAAGCTCTTGCCCCAGAATTTCCTCGATTAGGTTTGGCCGAGCTGCTTTACGCGGAAGGTAAGGTAAATCCGGCGGCAGCCCGGACGCATGCATCAATAGATGACGCAGCGTGACTTGCGGGTGGCGGAATGCAGGCAAGTAAGCCTGCACGGAGCTGTCCAGCGACAGCTTCTCTTTGGCCACTAGTACCAGAATGGCTGGAAGCGCAGCGGTTACCTTCGTAAGGGATGCGATGTCGAACATTGTGTTCAGACGAATCGGATGTTCCTTTGTGCCGTCGGAGAATGCTCCATATGATTTTTGGTATCGAAAGCGGTTCGATATCGTAATGTCTAGAACAGCGCCTGGCAAGAGCCCATCGCGCACCCATCCTTCCACCAAGCGATCCACTTTATCCATTGCGTTTTCCCGCCATGACGGCTTGCCGCGTCTTTTCTAGAGATTTGATGCTTTCCTCATAATGACGCCCTGCGATTCCGGCGTACAAAATATCGATCACATTCAATTGAGAAATCCTTGAGGCCATCGCCCCGCTGCGGATACTCTTCTCTAAAGTGCTTATAAATAACTGTATATCCGCAAGCTCCGATACCGGATTGGCTCCAAACCGGGTCAGCGTAATGACTGAGGCACCGTTGTTCTTAGCAATAGCCAGCGCGCGAATCATGTCTTCGGTTTGGCCTGAATAAGAAATGCCGAAGACGACGTCACCGGGAATTAGATTGGCCGCAATAGTTGCTTGAGCATCAAAACCTGTGCCGATTTCACACCAGCGATTAATACGCGTTAACTTTTGCATAAAATCCTTCGCGATAACCGCTGAAGCACCTACCCCGAACACGCCGACTTTTCTTGCGCTGCTCAGCGAATTAATTGCTTTTTCTACACTTTCCGGAGAGAGTACCGTTAAAGTATCTTGGATTGAAACAATATTGTTATTGGATACTGATTTAATGAGATCTACGATAGATCCGTCGGTACGGATTTCTTGGTACGATTCTGTAGGCAGCGACGATTGTGATAAATCACCCGCGATCCTCAGCTTCAGCTCTCGAAATCCTTTACAGTGAAGGGAGCGTGAAAGCCTTACAATTGTTGCTTCGCTTACGTCAGCAAACTCTGCCAGCTTCTGCACGGAAAGGCTGACGACCTGTTCCGGATGCTCCATAATATATTGTGCGGCCTTGCGCTCCATGGGCTTTAAGCTCCCCATCGCCTCTTCTATACTTACTAATCCACCTTTTAACATGGGAGTCACCCTCTACGGTTTCATGTGTAGCTTTGAACTTGCATACCCTTATTATAGATTTTTATTTCACTTTGTCTATACATTTCTGAAATTTTATTTCACACTAAACCATAAACATACAAATAAACGGACCTGTTCGCATCTTTTGCGATAGGACCGTTTTTTGTTATACTAATGTGTTTTTTATTGCATTATCTTAGGAACATGAGTTATGTAGTATCTGGATTTAATTGGATATAAGCTAAAATACGATCAATATCATTGGAGAAAATCCAATAGATTACTTGTTCAGACATGAGAAATCGTACTTTCATTGGAAAAAATCCAATGAAATCCAAAATTCCCCATTCGTGTCATCTCTATGCGCAAATGAGTAAAACAGTGGATAAATTCCAATGGATCAAGGGTATTTCCAGAAATTCACTTCAACTGCATAGGTCATGTTAGGAAGTAAAGCGGTCTTCAGCTTCAATTCTCTTCTGGAATAAGTAGGGTGATTGTGTCTACTTCCTCCGGCGCCAAACGGATGCTGGCAGCGGCGAGGTTCTCCTTAAGGAAATCGATGCTGGCTGTCCCGGGGATTGGCAGCATCCGCGGCGAGGTTAGTGATTTTAACCTGGGTGAGGAAGATCAAGTCGAGACCGGCCTGAATGATGCTTTATGAGGTCCTGATAATGTATAAGTTTAAAGTCCATTACAGCCAAAGCATCTTGCATTTCATTTATCTTTTATGTTCATAAAGTATGCTGTAGCAGCTATCGTAATCATGAGCGGATGCCAAGGTCATATACCGTTCAATTTCCTTCAGCGGCATGTTGGTTCTTTTTAGCTTCGTCACGAAAATTATACGACCCTAATCTTCCTTATCGTATTCACGTTACCCATTTTTATTGCGCCTTATTGTAGGCATCAGTCCGATTTTCTCATAATAACGTATCGTATCATAACTGAGTCCAGTCTTTTCGGATATCTCAGCGATTGAAAATGTTGGCTCCATTCTTCTCCTTCTTTCTATGTAATTTGGACAAGACGCCTGTTCACTCAGACGTCTTTATTCCAAAGATTTTACTTTATTATTATCTCGGAAAAGACTTTTTTGCGCTCAGGCCCTGAACTTTATATGGGTCATTTCCTCACTAATTTGCCAAAGTCGTTCCGCAAAATCCGGATCGATCGCCCAAGGAAGTACGCCAATAAGCGTTTGCCCCATTCCTTTCAGATCAAAATCAGGAATGACTTCGGCGATATCGGCATCTAAACAGTAAACGCCTCCTTTACCCTCAAGCTGAGGACTGGTCGCGTACCAAACGCTCGTAGCCGCTCCCTGCTCAGTAGTCTTATATACTCCACCTATTGCACTTTCTTCCTCTGATAAAAATCGCGCCAAATCAGTCATAATTCTGCCAGGATGAACAGAGAAGGCGTTGACACCGTGTTCTTGACCGCGCTTGTCCAGTGCAACGGCAAAAAGCGCGTTAGCTGACTTGGACTGGCCGTAGGCCTTCCATTTATCGTATTCCCGTCGTTCGAAATTAAGATCCTCAAAATCAACGCCACCGAAGCGAACGCCAGTTGAAGAAACAGAGACTACCCGCGCGCTTCTCGCCTGTTTCAAGGCCGGCCAAAGCCGTAACGTCAACTGGAAATGACCCAAATGATTGGTTGCAAATTGGGATTCGTAACCGCGCGCGTCACGTACTAGCGGAGGAGCCATGATGCCGGCGTTATTGATCAAGATATCCAGCGGTCGTCCAGAGTCCAGAAACCGCTGCACGAATGCGTCGATTGAAGCAGGATCGATTAGATCCATCTCCTCCAGCTCAACCCGAGGGATGCCTGCAACCGATGCGCGAGCTTTCTCTGGTGTACGTGCGGGTACAATTACTGTCGCACCTGCTTCAGCCAGAGCGCGGGTTGTTTCAAGTCCGACGCCTGAGTACCCGCCAGTCACGATGGCGATTTAAGTCTCGAACCTTCGCAATGTTAGAATACGCGATGAGAAAGAAAGCGAGTGGCAAATGCTAAAAACCCACGAAGTTCGCGGGTTAAGTTTGAAGCCTATTCACTTTCGTCTTATCTTGCCGGCTCTTAAAGATTTTAAATATGAATTTCTAAGGAACTTAATCTGTCTATACATGGTTTTATCGCTGAGTTTTCCAAACAAGCCATGGGAGGGATAGTCAAAATTCACTTCAATGATCCATATCCTACGATGTTGATCAACAGCAAAATCGATGCCTATTTGGGAAGAATACTTGTAATAGTTGAATCGGTTACAAATACGATAGCTTATACGAATTAGTTCTTGAATCATTTTTTGCTGCTCATTCTTGGATAAACGAAGTGCTGCGGATAAAGCATTTCCAATTGGAGTCGCATATCCTCCTCCTCTATTCACATTGGTAATAACGCTAGATTGTCCCGCAACTTTGGCTAACATTCCCGAATACTGCCAGCTATTTTGTGAGTTGCGCATCATCATAACTCTGATATCAAAAGGTCTTTCTTTGAGTTTTGCTAAATCAATTGTTTTTTGGATGATATAAAGGCTATTTGATGATTGTTTTCGAACAGCGTTATAGGTGGTTTCTAGCGTTCTACAAGTTTTGACATTCCCTTTCACTTTGACTATTCGATATTGTCCATTCGCTAACCAAGTCTTGATGATACCTTTACCCATATGGGACATATTCGGTTTGATGTAAACCGAGTGATACCGCCTCATGAACTGAAAAAAAGAATTCCGATTCAATACGGATGTCGGCGGCAAATAGGAACGGATATGACGATCCTTAGAAAAAAATAAATGTAGACCTAACTTACCAGGCATTCAATCCCCGCCTTCATTAGAATACGCTATTTTTTTACAAAAAAAGGCCACCTAAATGGGTAGGTGGTTTAGAGGAATCATGAGTCTGACACTGTTATTTATATGTCGAATTCGAGAATTTGTTCCATGATCACCGACCACTTTGCTCACGTGAGGCAAGCGGTCCAGCTATTTCAAAGTCGCTTATTGTTGATCGTCATTCATTTCGTTATCTTGTTCGTTTTGCTCTCCGTCTGCTTGTTCTTGTTTCGTGATTTTTCCAGTCTGTTCTGCGTCATTTGCAACCTCTTGATCCTGACCATTGGCATCTTCGGCAACTTCTTGATCTTGATCTTGTTGTTCTGTATTGTCCGCTGCTTCTTTGTCTTTTTCGTTGTTACTTACCTGATTTGTCATCATTTGTGGAGATAAAGTCCCCACTGTATTAGCAAATGCTGTTGTATGTAACAGTCCAACAACACCGCTTCCTAGCACTAAACTTGCTGCTGCTGTACCTACAATGATCTTCTTACTAATCAATTTCATCGTTTCATTCCACCTCATCAATTGTATTTTACTTACACAAATAAGTGTATCCACAATCTCTGATAGTACTATGAATGCCGTATGAGATTTAAATAAGGATTAACGACTCCGTCGTCCTTCTGGAACGAGCGCGTTTGTCAAGGTAGATGCGGAGCAAAAGTATAAAGATTATACTTTCTTAGCTACGAACAGATAAGTGCGAAAAACGCTTACAGTAGGAGCTTTTCGAGCCGAAGCTCGTCGGCAGTGTCGGAGATGTCGGAAATCGACTTCTCAGCTGACGCCCGTGCTAATTAAGCGCGGAAAACGCGCTTAATCATGCTGCCTCGAACAGATAAGCGCGAAAAACGGGCTGTCGATTAATTGTGGACAGTTTTAAAGTGCACGGACACATGGCAGAGAATGTATATGATTTTTCGGATACATATACAGAATCAGGGCTCAAATCACTTGTGTGTGCCGCTCATTATGTATGATTTTTCGCATACATTTTGTGGTCTCCCGCAGAATTTCCGAAGTTATGAACAGTTAATCGACAGGCTCAAAAACGCGCTTACAGCGGGAGTCCCCGAGCCGATGCTCGTCGGCAGTGTCGGAGAGGTCGGAAATCGACTTCTCAGCTGACCGTCCTTACTGATTAAGTGCCGAAAACGCGCTTAATCGTGTTTCCCCGAACAAATAAGCGCGAAAAACGCGCTTACAGCAGCAGCTCCCCGAGCCGAAGCTCGCCGACGGTGTCGGAGAGGTCTGAAATCGACTTCTCAGCTGACCGTCCTTACTGATTAAGTGCGTAAAACACGCTTAATCATCCTGCCTCGAACAGATAAGCGCGAAAAACGCACTTACAGCAGCAGCTCCCCGAGCCGATGCTCGCCGACGGTGTCGGGGAGGTCGGAAATCGACTTCTCCGCTGACCGTCCTTTTCTTTTTGTAAGATATCTAGCACAAAACTAGCGAGGACTCATTCTGTTAATACCCGTTCTTAAAACGGTTCATTGAAAATAAAGAAATGTCATGCTCACTTTTGCCTTTTGTAATTAGCTGGCATAAGATTTCCCCGACTACACTGCTGAACTTAAACCCGTGGCCGGAAAATCCAGCAGCAAAGGCGATATGCGGATACTCTGGATGTGTATCTATGATGAAATTTTCATCGGGAGTAAGGGTGTAAGTGCAGGTTTTTCCCTTGCGCAGCTTCGTATTGGCAAGAGGCATAAACCGGCTTAAAAACATTCTTAAGTCTTCTTCATCCTCCTGCAGTGCCCCAAACTCGGGAATTGCTTCATCCGGATTAATCCGAAGTCCCCCATCATGACGTCCTACCTTAAGACCAGCTCCCCCCATGCTGGGAAAACCGTAATAATGTCCCAAGGAGGTTTCAAACGTAAACGCCGGAAACTGTTCCTCTCCGAATAAAAAGTCATCTGCTTCAAACCAGGCAAAGGTTTTTCTTTTGGTAACAAGCGGTGGATGGATATTCATAAGAGGAAGCAGCTTCGAAGACCAAGCCCCTGCTGTAACGATTAGGGCGCGTCCTGTATAACTTTCATTGGCTGTTTGGACCGTCACCCCGGCAGAATCAATAGACAACTCTTGTACGGATGTATTCGTTAAGATAGTAACTTGATGATGCTCCAACAGTTCCCGATAAGCACGAATACATTCCTCGCTTTTAAGCACGCCTGAATCCGATTCGAAGCAGCCCACGTAGCCATCTGGAAGCGAAATGCCAGGCCATACAGTATGAATTTTACTGGAATCCACAGTTTGTAGCGGAAGTGAATAGGCTTCGGAGCTAGAAACAACTTGTTGTAGAAAGGTTGAATCACGAGTGCCTACATTCAGCACCCCGGTTTGGCAGAACAGTTTTCTTCCCGACTCTCGCTCCAAATCAAACCAAAGCTGCTGGGCTCTGAGGGCTAGCGGGACATAGCTCGTCCCTTCGCCATAGGCATGCCGGATGATACGGGTATCGCCGTGATGTGCCCCGCGATCGTGCGGAGGGTTAAATGAATCCAGCAGCAAAACACTTTTCCCCTCCAGAGACAAGTAATAGCCTGCAGCCATCCCCATCGAACCGGCACCAACAATGATTACGTCATAGTTCATCATTCCATCACTTCCTCAGAAAAAATTCAACTCACAATACTGGCACGAATGACATATGCTGCAGATTCATTACCAGAATGGCTTATCCTAATATTCACCTTATCTAGTGATGCTTTCCATGATAATACGCAGAAGTCGCCTTTCTCTAACCTTAGAGACTGATCTTCATTAATACTAACGTTTATTCGGCCATCCGAACAATAAAAAGCTTCTGTTACTAGTGAAAATTCCACATCATCCTTGTGACATTCGATCTCATATGAAGTTCCTTCTTTGATCAATAAAGCTTCTAGTTCTCCCCGGCATCCCGCCGCTGTGATGAGATTGAAGTCTGTTACCTTCCCCATACTCCGAGTGACCCATCCTCCGCTAAAGCTCTCCTGCTCGTAGGGCTTTACCCCCACCTGATGTGATCCTTCATATTCGAGAATCACCTCTCCCTCTATAATCATAAGCTTTCTCCAAAAATCAGGAAGGCAGGTAAACAAAGAATGCTCATCATGAATGCGGGCCGTGCTGATTCTCCATAAAAAATTTCGTTTATTATACTCCGCGTGTTCAGGATATATGGCTAGCTGTGTTGTTGTTCCCCCCGACCAAGTGGTCGTTATTTGCATATGCTTCTTAATGACTTTGACTGAATAAGACATGTAAGCATCTCCTTGAAATTATCCATAACCGAATGAAAAAAGGACCTGGAAAAACCAAGTCCCGCATAACTAGTCCGAACAATGCCTACTCTTCCTTTGTCATGTCAGCGTACCAAGAAAAATACGAACCTACCGCATCGTTTTTGCGGATCCGTTTCTTTGTTCTATCCTTAACCTCTTCCGCATTGATGTATAATCTTGCGCACCCCGTATCCATAGCTGCTTGAGCAACCGCAGCAGCCACATTCGGAGCAATCATCGGTTCAAAAGGATGAGGAATTACATAGTCCCGATTTAACTTATCTGCTGGAACCAAACCGGCAATGGCGTACACAGCGGCTAGTTTCATTGCCTCATTAATCTCTCTAGCACGTACATCTAGTACGCCGCGAAAAATGCCAGGAAACGCCAATACATTGTTGATTTGGTTGGGAAAATCAGAGCGTCCTGTGCCAATGATCGCAGCTCCGGCGGCTTTCGCTTCCTCCGGCATAATCTCCGGTACCGGATTCGCTAAGGCAAATATGATGGAATCTCGATTCATGGAACTGACCATTTCTTTCGTAAGCGCCCCCGCCGCGGAAACACCAATGAAAACATCGGCTCCTCTCACTGCATCGGCTAGCTTACCTGTTAGACGATCTTTATTCGTCATCCGTGCTATTTCCAGCTTGAATGGATTCATGCCTTCTTGTCTTTCTTCATAGATAATACCTTTCGTATCGCATACGATGATATCCTTAGCACCCATATGGCCCAGAAGCTTCATGGCCGCTATGCCGGCTGCCCCTGCCCCATTAATGACCACACGAATTTGATCCATCGTTTTGTCGACTAATTGGAGAGCGTTGATTAATCCAGCCGCAATGACTATAGCCGTACCATGCTGATCATCATGGAAAACAGGAATAGCGCATTCCTTTTTCAACCTCTCTTCAATTTCAAAACAATCCGGGGCTGCGATGTCTTCTAAATTAATTCCGCCGAATGAAGGTGAAAGCTGCTTAACTGTCTCAATCACTTTCTCTTTATCCAACGCATCTAAACAGATCGGAATCGCATCGACACCGGCAAATACTTTGAAAAGCAAAGCCTTTCCCTCCATCACCGGCATAGCCGCATGCGGACCGATATTTCCCAAACCGAGTACAGCCGTTCCATTGGTAACAACGGCAACCAGGTTTCCTTTCATCGTATATTCGTATACTTTATCTTTTTCAATAAAAATCTCTTTACAAGGCTCTGCAACTCCCGGGGAGTAGGCAAGACTCAAATCACGGACAGTGCCTACCGGAACCTTGGCGAGAATCTCCAGCTTTCCGGTATACTTTTTATGCATGTGAAGAGCATCTTCACGTAACTTGTTCATGATTCATCACCTTCCAAGGCATTTTGTTCAGAGCATAGATTAGATCCAGCCGCGCCATTTGATCGCTTCGACCATTCGCTTTAAACCAACGATATAGGCCGCCAATCTCATGTCGATTTGCTTCTGCAAGGATAACTGATAGACGTTGTTAAATGATTTTTTCAATATTTGCTGAAGCTTTTCATTCACTTCTTCTTCATTCCAATAATATCCTTGATTGTTTTGGACCCATTCAAAGTACGATACGATGACCCCGCCAGAGCTGGCAAGCACGTCTGGAACGATCAAAACGCCTTTATTGGTCAAAATTTCAGTAGCCTTCAAAGTCGTCGGTCCGTTAGCCGCTTCCACCAAAATCTTTGCCTTAATGTCAGCCGCATTGTCTTCAGTGATCTGGTTTTCAATCGCAGCCGGCACTAAAATATCACAGTCTTGGATTAACAGCTCTTGGTTCGAGATGGCATTCGGGAACAAATTCGTCACCGTTCCGAAAGAATCCCGTCGATCTAATAAATACTGCACGTCCAAGCCTTCAGGATCATAGAGCGCCCCTAGCGCATCCGAAATGCCTACCACTTTGGCTCCAGCCTCGTGTAGGAACTGAGCAAGAAAGCTGCCTGCATTGCCAAAGCCTTGGATAATGACGCGCGCGCCTTCAATCGGAATCCCAGCAACATGAGCCGCTTCTCTAAGCAACAGCACTACGCCCATGGCGGTAGATGATTCTCTTCCAATCGATCCTCCCAAGACGAGCGGCTTGCCGGTAATAAAACCTGGCGAATCGAATTCCCGAATCCGGCTGTATTCATCCATCATCCACGCCATAATTTGTGAATTCGTGAACACGTCCGGCGCCGGAATATCCTTGGTCGGCCCGACAAGCTGGCTGATTGCCCGTACGTAACCACGGCTTAACCGTTCCAACTCGCCGAAGGACAGCGTGCGCGGATCACACTGAATCCCGCCTTTGCCTCCGCCGTAAGGCAGATCGGCAATGCCGCATTTGATGGTCATCCACATGGAAAGAGCCTTCACTTCGTCTTCAGTGACCCCGGGATGGAAGCGAATACCCCCCTTTGTCGGTCCAACCGCATCATTATGCTGCGCGCGGTACCCTGTGAATACCTTTACCGAACCGTCGTCCATTTTCGCAGGAATGCGTACGGTTAGCAAGCGAAGCGGTTCCTTTAGCAATTCGTAAAGGGATTCTGCACATCCCATTTTATCTAGAGCAGCTTGGATAACAAGCTGCGTTCTGTTCAAAACATTCAAGCTTTCCGCTTGCACAGGCTTCTCTTTTACTTCCGTCGGAGCTTCCATGCTGATCCCCCCCAAGTCTTAGTACACCTTTTAATGAATCCGATTGCCGTCCGAGACGACCATTTTTCCTTGCTTGAATACGGAATGAACATGGTTGATCCCGAAGTGATAAGGCAGATAGGCCAAGTTATCCGCATTGAAAATAACCAAATCGGCCTGTTTGCCCGCTTCCAAACTGCCTATGGTAGCCGCTTTTCCGATCGCGTGAGCCGCATTGATCGTCACAGCCGTCAGGACTTCCTCTGGCGACATCCCTAAATTCAGATAGCCCAGCGTCATGACGAGCTGTATAGATTCCGTTGGCGAACTCCCTGGATTATAATCCGTGGACAAAGCAACGGGGAGTCCAATTTCAATCATCTTACGTGCACGAGCGTGATGCTTCAGCCTTAAATTAAAAGAAGTAGCTGGCAGACAGACGGCAATGACGCCGGCACTTTGCATCGCTTCCAACCCTTCGTCCGATGCGGCAATCAAATGCTCAGCAGATGTGCAGCCGAGTTTACCGGCAAGCTGCGCGCCGCCCATCGGCTCGATTTCGTCCGCATGGATTTTCAGACCGAAGCCCATCGCTTTTGCGGCCAACAGGATTTGCTCCGATTCTTCTACGGAGAATACGCCGTGCTCACAAAACACATCGCAAAATTCAGCAAGTCCCTGACGTTTCACTTCGGGGAGCATTTCTTCAATGAGTAGCTGAACGAATTCTTGTGACCGACCCTTATATTCTTCCGGCACCATATGAGCACCCATGAACGTAGACACCAGATCAACCGGATGTTCCTGATTGAGTTTGCGAGTGACTCGGAGCTGCTTAAGCTCATCCTCCAGCGTTAGACCATATCCGCTCTTGGCTTCTGCTGTGGTAACCCCATAAGAAAGCATCGTATCCAAGCTTTTTTTAGCCTTTACGTACAACTCATCCTCCGAAGCCTGACGGGTTGAACGGACTGTGCTGAGAATCCCGCCGCCTTGAGCCAAAATTTCTAAATAAGAAGCGCCTTTCAGCTTTAAGGCTAATTCATTCTCTCGAGAGCCGCCGTGAACCAAATGCGTATGAGGGTCAATAAGTCCAGGGGTAACAAGCTTACCCTCAGCATCATACTTAGAAGTTACCGGCCGTTCACCGATTTGAGCCAAAACTTCATCTTCCGATCCCGCTGCAACAATGATACCGTCTGTGATTGCCACAGCTCCTCTTCGAACTGCTGCAACCTCTGACATTTCATCGCCTCGGCGCGGTTCCTGAGTTCCTTGCATCGTGATCAGCGTACCAATGTTATGGATCAGCAGGTCAATCCGATTGTTCTCCATCGTTTCTCCCCCTCGAAATACAGCAAGCCCGATCGGGCTTGCTGCGAGTTTTCATCATTCTTTTATATATTCAGAACCTTTAGATACCCATCATCGGTACGCGAACGCCGCGTTCCTTCGCCGTTTGAATGGCAATGTCATAACCCGCATCTGCGTGACGGATGACGCCCATTCCAGGGTCTGTGTTCAAGACACGAGCTAATCTTTCATCCGCTTCTTTGGAACCGTCCGCAACAACAACCATACCTGCGTGCAGGGAGTAACCCATGCCTACTCCGCCGCCATGATGGACGGAAACCCAGCTCGCACCGGATGCTGTATTCACAAGAGCATTCAAGATAGCCCAGTCGCCAACTACATCGCTGCCGTCCTTCATGGACTCAGTCTCACGGTTTGGCGAAGCCACGGAACCGCAATCCAGGTGATCACGTCCGATAACGATCGGCGCGGATAATTCTCCATTGCGTACCATTTCGTTAATCGCCAGACCCATCTTGGCCCGTTCCCCGTACCCTAACCAGCAAATACGAGCTGGCAAACCTTGGAATGCGACTTTTTCTCTAGCCAATTCGATCCATTTACGCAGATGCGCATTTTCTGGGAACAGTTTCAATGCAAGTTCATCGGTTTTATAGATATCCTCCGGATTACCGGACAATGCTGCCCAGCGGAACGGTCCTTTCCCTTCGCAGAAGAGCGGACGAATATAAGCCGGAACAAATCCAGGGAAATTAAAGGCATCCTTAACCCCTTCATCCAGAGCCACTTGACGGATGTTGTTACCATAATCAAATACGGTTGACCCCAGCTTTTGAAGATCAAGCATCGCCTGAACATGGTCAGCCATCGACTTTTTGGACAGCTTCACATACTGCGTTGGATCGTTTTTACGCAAGTCAGCCGCAGCTTCCAATGAATAACCGACCGGCACATAGCCGTTAAGCGGATCGTGAGCCGAAGTTTGATCGGTTACGAAATCAGGCACAATTCCTCGTTTCACAAATTCCGCGAACACCTCTGCAGCGTTTCCTACTAGCCCAATAGCGAGCGCTCTCCCCTCAGCTTTCGCTTCGTTCGCAAGCTTCAACGCTTCATCCAGATCGTAAACCATGACGTCGCAATAACGAGTGTCGATTCTGCGTTGAATACGAGTCGGATCTACGTCTACACCTATGACTACGCCTTCGTTCATCGTTACAGCGAGAGGTTGAGCGCCGCCCATACCGCCAAGTCCTGCCGTTAATGTCAGAGTACCTCTTAAAGTGCCTCCCGAATGCTGCCTAGCTGCCTCAGCGAAGGTCTCATACGTACCTTGCAAAATGCCTTGCGTTCCGATATAAATCCAGCTGCCAGCCGTCATTTGACCGTACATCATAAGTCCCTGTTTATCGAGTTCATGGAACGTTTCCCAGTTGGCATAGGCCGGAACAATCACCGAGTTGGAGATGAGAACACGCGGCGCATGCGAATGCGTTCTGAATACACCAACCGGTTTCCCGGATTGTACTAGCAGCGTTTCATCCTCTTCCAGGTTCGTTAAACATTCTACGATCTTGTCATAAGATTCCCAGTTCCGTGCCGCTTTCCCAATTCCGCCGTAGACAACAAGATCTTCCGGACGTTCTGCTACATCAGGGTCCAGGTTGTTCATCAACATGCGCAGGACAGCTTCTTGCTGCCAACCTTTTGCTGTAAGTTTCGTTCCGTGTGCTGCTCGAATTGTACGTTTGTTAGTTTGTTCCATGAATAGTCACTCCTCTATGTTGTGTTTAAATTAAATTCGTTTCATATATCCCGTCAAGAAAGTCAAGATAACATGCAAGGTAGTCCTGACCGTTGCTCTGCGGGGATCCTGCATAGGATCTACACAAACAATATCAAAGCCTCGGACCTTAGGATGCTGTCCTAATAGGAATACAGCTTCCAGCAACTGCCATGAGGTCATTCCGGCTGGAACGAGCGCTGGCACACCAGGTGCATAAGCTTGATCAAGTACATCCATGTCAACCGTTACATAAATCGCATCCGTCCCGTCACCGGCAACCTCCAGCGCCTTTTCCACCAAAGCTTCGATTCCTTCTTTGGCTACCTGACGCGCCGTGTATTGAGTAATTCCTTGCTCCATCGCATATTCATGATATGCTCTTGAATTCGCGAAGCTGTGAAGTCCGATTTGCGCAATATGGCGGCCGCAGACCGTCCCCGATTCGATCAACCCGCGGATTGGCGTTCCATTGGAAGGACCTCCGTCCTCCAGATTTCGGACATCCATATGGGAGTCAAGCTGAACGATGCCTACCTTTCCACCAACATGGTGCTTAAACGCTTTCACTGAGGGGCAAGTAATGGAATGATCACCGCCAGCAATAATCGGGAACAAATGAGGCATGGCTGCGTAAATGTTCTTCAGTCCTTGTTCGATATTGGCATGACAGCGCAGCAGATCCGTCACATGCATTTGAATATCACCAAGATCACGTGCCTGCAATTCCTGCAAATCGACACCGTGGTCGATACTGTACGTCGTGACATTTGCAAACAATTCGCGCAGGGCATTCGGTGTCATCGAAGCGCCTGAAATACTGATTGACGTCTTAGAAAGCGGAACGCCGATGAAACCGACTTGGACTTCTTCCTCGCCTTCCCAAGGGGTCAACCACTGGGATACCTTGGTCTCGAATCGATCCCGCCAATTGGACTGTCGTACGAATTCTGGCGGATTCAGCAGTTCAATTTGTCTCAAAGCTGCTTCCCTCCTGTAGGTTGATGAAATAAAGTTTGTTTGTTTCTATGTTTACATCTTACTTAAAAAAAAGGCATCTGAATCTAGCCAAATTTGCGGAAAGATAGCACAATATTACGCTTTAATCTAGAAGTGAATATTTGTTTGAAAACGCTTAAAAGCCAACCCCTGGGCGGATTGGCTTTAAGTTTCTATTGCTATAACACTAGCACTGGGCCGATGACCGATAGTCCGTCGGGCTGCACCCCATAATCATTTTAAATTTCCTTGCAAAATAGTTCGCATCCTGAAAACCGACTCGCGCAGCAATCTCTTGCATGGTTAATTCCGTTTTCTCTAACAAATAAACCGCCTTCTCAATACGAACTTTATTTAGAAAGTCGACAAAGCTTAAACCCGCTTCTTTTTTGAATATATGGGCAAAATAATGGGTGCTTAAGTAACAATGCTGGGCAATTTCTTTTAATAACAATTTGTCTTGATGATGTTCTCTTATATAAACAATGGCGGATCGTACAATGGGGGACACCTCTAAAGCATGATCGTCCGATACTTGCTTGGCTAACTTCCTCCAGTATGCGCACAGCTTTTTAACAAATTTGTCATAGCGAATGGTACTGTACAAATCTTGAAGCATTCGCGCATTTTCAGATAAAATTTCAGAAGCATTACCTCCTAAGTCGACAACCATTCTTGACAAAGAAAGTACTAGATCATAAGCTTCCGACTTAAATAGATCAATATTATGCTTATACGATTGGGAAAGATTTTCTAATAACTCGACCAAATAAGCAATCGAGCCTTCTTCATCGCCGATCCGGACACGTGACAGCAATTCGATTTTCTCTTCTTGGGTCACCGGCTTTGCACGGTCTTCCTGAATGCTTCTTTGTCCTTCATATTGAAAAATCATCCGGTTTCCTTGAAAGAAACGGTCGATCAATGATTCTTTGGCTTCGCTGTAGGAAAGATGAAGCTTGTAAGGATCTTCATAATAGGTGCCAATTCCGGCTGAAACGGAAAAGCCCTTCGTATCCACGAAGTTTTGAATTTTCCGGACCATGCCATACGTAATTTGCTTATAAGTCGGTTCTACGGGCTGAATCGATTGGAGTTCCAATAATACGGCTAACACGCCTTCTCCCACCCATACCCACAAGAATGGCAAGGTGATACTTTCAAAAATGGCTTCCACCAGCACTTGCCCGATCTCAATACTCCATTGCAATGACTTGTCCAAAGCCAAATCGGTATAACGGTCTATGGACAAAACGATAACGACTTGGGGCCGCGGTTCGATGCCAAGCCGCTCACGCATTTCTTCAAAATCCGCTTCATGGATTAACGTCCCGGATATGAGAAGCTGCGAAAAGGAGGCTTGAGCCGTATCCAATTTCATTGTCTATTCACCTCCCCTACCTTAAAAAAGGAAGCCGCTTTGCTCCTAAACTTCAGAGAAAACTGCTTCCATTTATTTTATTCTATTTCACCTATCATGTCTTCAACAACCTTAACGATGTCGCCCTCATGAATTTGATGATAGATCGTCACGATGTCCGGATAGAAAAAGCGGTCTTCCTCCACCGTTGGCACTTGCATTCGTATCAGGTTATAGACCCCCTCAATAACTGGAGAAGATTTCATCGGACGATGAAAATCGAGTGCTTGTACAGCCGTCATTAATTCAATCGCCAAAATATACGACAGCTTCTTCGAAATCTGATAGGCTTTCTTCGAGGCCGCATACGCGAAACTGACAACATCTTCTTGATTGGCGCTAGTGGGAACACTTTCTACGGAGGCTGGATGAGAAAGAATCCTGATTTCCCCGAGCAGCCCAACAGCTGTATATTGAGGAATCATATATCCATTGTTTAATCCCGGATTTCTCACTAAATAACTAGGCATCTCGCTCAGGTGAAAATTCACTAATCGATCGATTCGTCTCTCCGCTATTTTTCCCAAATTACCCATGGCTATACACATGATATCTGCCTGGATGCCGACATAAGTGCCGTCAAAATTGCCTCCCATTAAGGCAATCCCGTCGTCTTCCTCGGGAACAATAACAGGATTATCACTTACAGAGTTAAGCTCATTATTAATGGTGTAGGCGGCATCCTTCAAATTTCTTTTAGAAGCTCCATGAACCTGAGGGATGCATCTTAAACTTAAAGCATCCTGCACGCGATAGTTTTTATACGTTTCGGCAATTTCACTGTCTTTAAGGATTCGCAATAAATTTTGTGCCGTCTTGGCCTGCTCCTCATGTTGTTTTAAAGCATGGAGCCTTGGATCGAAGGCATGAATCGTACCTTTTAAAGCTTCGAATGATATTGCGCCCGCAATATCAGCTGTTTTCACCGCTTGAATGGCATTAAATAGGGTTAATATGGCCATAGCTGTGACAGATGACGACCCGTTAGTCAGCGCCAGCCCTTCTTTACAGCTTAATGTCGCAGGGGTTAACCCTGCTCTCTCGAGCGCCTCTCTGCCTGGAAGGAGTTCCTCCTTGTGCCAAGCTTTGCCCTCCCCAATTAGCACTAACGCCATATGTGCTTCCGGGGCAAGATACCCGACGGATCCATCGCCTGGAGCAAACGGCGTGACTCCTTGATTTAAGAGCGATGCTATGAGCTCTAGCAGTTCTAATCGGACGCCGGAATAGCCACGCCCCAAATGAATAAGCATCATAAGTTGAATAGCTCTGACAACTTCTTTCTCCAGTGGATCGCCTACGGAAACCGCATGAGATCTAACAATGTTGCGCTGCAGGGTTTCGGCATCTTCGGTTGAGATGATCTCTGTCACATTGCTCCCGAAGCCAGTCGTTACGCCATAAATGATGCGGTTTTCGTTTAAAAATTTCTCGATAAGCTGTCTGGATTGCTTGACGCGATCGCAGTAGCTTTGTGAAAAAGATACTCTTGCCCCATAACGGGCCACAGCAACAAATTCGGAAATAGAGATCGGATGATCGCCAAGAATCACTTTATTTATGTCTTTAGGATGGATGGGAGCAGCAGCAATTTTCATGAAAAACATCTCCTTTAAAACCAATACATACTAGGGAATAGATGTCGGTTAAATAATGCATACAAGAGATGTCTGAAGACATCTCTTGTAAAAGTTTTTTAATGATATTGGATGTCATCATCCAGGGCAAGTGATTTCGTCTCCGGCGCCCAGGCAATGGAAACAATGGTCCCGATCAGCAGAACTATTGTCATACCAATCATAGAAGGGGTTAGTCCCATGGAATTAATTGTTACCGGCAACAGAAATGTTCCAACTGCCGAACCGATGCGGCTTATTGCAGTCACGACACCGACACCAGATCCCCGGATTTCGGTTGGAAAGAGCTCGGCTGGATATACTAAGGTAAGATTGGAAGCGGCTGACATGACGAAGGTAAATAAACAAAAGATCGTAATAGCCACGATGTGTGAACCAGCAGGTAAAAGTGTAAGCGCAAGCAAGGAGATTGTAAGAATAATAAACGTGTTAATCGTAAAGCTTCTGCGCGAATATTTCTCGGTAAACCACAGACCGGCAATCGAACCGACAAGCAGGAATAAATTTAAAATCGTGTCCATAAGGAACGTCTCTTCAAATCCCATTTTAGCTAAAATATCCGGTAGGAACGTATAAATTGCGAAATAGGGAAGCACTTGACAGACATAGAAGAGACCGCCAAATGCCGTACGCTTCCAAAGCTGTTTTCCGAAAAGGTCTTGAAACCGGTACGTTTTGGAGGTATGATCCAAACGCGTTTCATCAAGCTCCGCAAGTGGACCGATATGCTTCTTCACGATTTCCCTTGCTTCCTCCATACGCCCCATGCTAATGAGCCATCTTGGGGATTCAGGTGTTCCGATCCGCATTAGAAGAACGATTACTGCCGGGATAGCCGCACTTGCGAGCATCCACCGCCAGGAATCCGGGCCGGTCTTTAGCAGATAATAACCGACAAGGTTTGATACCACATATCCGACAGTCCACATAACATTTAGGAAGGAGAGTAAAAAGCCCCGATGCTTTCTAGGTGCAAACTCGGCAAGCAGCGTCGACCCAATCGCGTAATCGCCACCCAATGCAAAACCAATCAATATACGCAGGATGAACAGAATCGTAGGATCTTGTACAAAAAATTGTAAGAAAGATGCTAAAGCAATGACTACGAAATTAGCAAGGAAGATTTTCTGTCTGCCTATTCGGTCGGATAATCCTCCGAGGAGCAGACTGCCGAAAAAGAGTCCGATCAACGCTGAACTTCCTATTAATCCACTCCAAATCGGGCTAAGGTTCATTTGAGGTCCAATCAAAGTTAGAGCCATTCCTATAATACCAAGAGCATATCCATCGGAAAAATTAGATCCAAACGTAAGCGCTGTAATTTTCAGATGAAACTTATTGAGTGGAGCATCATCAATCTTATAAGGTTTCATGGATAATTGTACGGACATTGAGTAACCCCCCGTTTTGAAAATCGAATTTTAAAATTTCTTGTCTGGTTCATCTTTTTCTACAATTTTATCAGGTTAAGAGTGAATGCGCCCCCTTCCGTAATGTTAATTAACTAGCACGATTTTGCTTTCCAATTTAGAACCAGACTGCTCTGATCCTTATGGAATGTGACGAATAAAGTGATACAATCCATTCCTTTTCTTAGTTTTCAAAGCTATTTAAGCGTTTTCAAAATAGCAATGTTCCTTTGAGATAAGCTGCTGTAAACAAAGTATAATCGCTCATTATGGATTGCGCTCTAGATAATAATTCGGATCACTAGCACAATATTGCTGGAAAGAAATGCAGCTAACAAAGTATTTGAAACAATTTGGGATTTGGGGCTGCTATAATTCATTCAGCATTCCCAATTTCACAATAAAAATAACCATACAGCAGTTGCTGAATGGTTATTTTTCAAATATAAATGAACCAGATCTGAGATGCATTCACATCGCCAGTAATGCGCCTTGCCGAAATATAGGGGGCATCTATCGGTCCGATCGGTTAAGAATTATATTGAAATAAAGCATTTGTTTTGCTTGAAGACTTATTTCAAGCGTCTCATTCCGAACGTTCTTTATTTCACTTTGTATTTCTTCTAAAGCATTTGTTTGATAGGCGGCGATTATCTTTTTGTTGGGAAAATTAAGCTGAGCATCTACGGGTTGGTCCGTACAATTACTTAGACGAATTACGATTCCCGCACCTTCCTCAGCTGGCTTTACATCGAATACCTGAACACCTTCCCCAATCACTTGAAGGAATTGGCCTGCTTCCTCCTCTTTGCAATGAATAACGGGATAGGTAAGAATTGGTGATACTGCTCTTATAGCAGACTCCATAACTTCAGCTTGTTTAAAGGATTTAAAGGTGGACAAGTAATATGTGAATGTATGATATCCAGGTTGACGCGCTCTAAAATTGGTTTCCCAGTAATTGTTCATCGGCCAAGCTAACAAGAGTGGATTGGTCTGCTTATCAATGCTTCTCTGCTCTTTACCGAAATTAAAGTCCCCCACTTGTACAAGCGGCGCATCGGAACAGACCAAAGTTACACCATGCTGATCGTCGTAGACAGAAACGCTCTTGTCAACCGTAAGATAATCCCTGCATACGCCTGGCAGCTGCTCAGCATCCAGTTCAACCCATTGTCCAGCTGTATCATAGTGGCAACGCCATTCTTGAACATTCAAAGGAATGGCAAAGTAAGTGCCTTCTGGTGTCGTTATGTCTTGTTTATAGAAGGATGCCTTCATTTCAATATCATCACGGTAACTGAAGAAAGTAAAACTCTGTTCTAAATTATCTACACCAAAGGCATCCCATTGTAAGATCAAGGTCGTGCTATTCGCGCTACGCTCAACTTTACATGACTTGAATTGGGTATAGGTTTCGCGCTTAGCCTTCCAATCATTGTTCCAGCAGCTTATGCTGTTATTACTTTTTTCAATATCTCTTGGAAATAAGGTTCTGCGATGATTCGGATGATAGAGGGGATCAATCGTCTCCTGGACATATTGGAACAAACTGTAGGGACTATTGGAGTCAAGAACCTCCCAATTCTGCCCTTTATCGTATAAACTTAAGATTCGACCTGTTGATGGATCAAACGAACACCTATGGAAAGGGGTTTCAATCAGCCCCTCCTCGATCATGACTAAACCATTCTTAGTTTTGACTGGTGAAAACGGCTCGACAAAATCCTTGATTTCACCTGGATTTATTTCAAGAGCTTCGGAATACTCAGCTTCCTGCAAAGCTTTAATTGGCAGTTTCAACCAGCTAAACGCAGGCAGTTCAACCGTACCATAGCTGACTACCGAATTATTTGACTCGTTGTTCATCAGCACTTCACGCGATCTGAGATCATAGAGATGACGTCCTTTCTCCAAGTAGCTAGAAGGAATCTTTATGTCATATTTAATAGGTACAGAAGATGGATTCACAAGCATTATCCCTTCCGGCTCTCTCGATTGTTGCGGATTGTCTGCTAATTTCTCCATTTGTGTCCCCAATAAATAGCCTGTTAAACTATTGCCTAAATAAGCATAATGCGCTTTGTGCGCCCATTGAATATCGGTATCCAATGCATTGGGATCAGCTATGGAAAACCAAACTCCCCAAGTATGCTCATCGTAGAGATTGATTTGATCCCATGCTTGTTTTTTAGCTTTCACATAAGACGCGCTGCCTTTGGCTCCAAATGCTTCTAAAAGATCTACGGCTTTCATTCCTTGCTTGGTTCGGCGATTCAACTTCGTTTCTTTCGCTGAGCTAGCTGAACCGAAGTTCCAATAATCCGTCCAGTCGCCAGCATGCGTCTGCAGACGAGTTTCCTGCTTCTTCACTTTGGCATATAATTGCTCTGGCGTAACAAAGGATAGGGTAATCTCCCTTTGTTCCTCGTTCCATACCTTAAACAATTCGGCCAGCTCTTTATCCGGAGAATTGTTATCATAGGCAGGAATATTCGTTGAGGTCAAATAAATAAAATCAAATGGGTAGTCCGGATTTGCTTCGATTTTCTCTAAATACTTGGTTAATCCTTTTGCAACATCATCGGTAGAATTATTCTCGGGATAACAGATTTGCGAAAACAGCGAATAATGCTCGCCGTTGAATGAGAGCAGCTTTCTGCCATCTGGTGCTTGCCAATGGAATGCAGAAGGGCGTGTTAGTGGAATGCCGCCCATATGAATATTAATACCCGTGATATAAAACTCTACACCGGCATCAAGTAATAATTGACTGTAAGGCCAAGGCTGACCGTTAATATCATGATTAATGGCGCATTTAATTTCACAGCCTAATCGTTCACGTAACTCTCTAATTGGATAAAGCATTCTCGTAATCTGCTCTGGCGTACAAAGCGGAGTCGTATGTAAGTAAGTAGCGGCTATACTCATTTGGCCATTAGCCAGAAATCGTTTAAAATCCGTAATCTGCTTCTCCGTTGCTAGTTCCAACCATAGTAAAACAGGATAAGTGGCTTCACAGGTCCACCGAAATTTATTCGATTCTGACCAATGCTCCGTGGACTCACATAGTAACAACGCTTGGTCAATATATTCCTTCTGCATTTCTAATAAGATCGGTTGAGCATGGGTATATCCAACATCCAAGTGACTATGATGTAAAATCAATACTTCTTTAATCTTAGACATTTCCAATATCCTCTTTTCTAAATCGAATTTAGTATACGATGCTCTTATTGTAAGCGCTTAGACTGTCCATGTATTTGCAAAAACTCGACATGTTTTTTATAATTAACGGACATTGTTTCCATATACAAAAAGGGGATGCTGCCATGTCTATCTCTTCATCCGTTTATATAGAAGGAATGCGTCGTTTGAATCTGAATACGCCTATATTAATAGGAAAAGATGCGACATTCCGTGTTCATTATTGGGGTGGGGTACAAGATCATATCGATACACCTATTCATCAGCACTCGATATTTGAGATCTGTTATGTCCTTGATGGGGTTGGCATCTATTCGGAGTTGGGGATCGAATATCCATTGCTCAAACACACATTGTTTATTTCACGCCCAAATATCAAGCATCAAATTAGTAACGGCCAATCGCTCTTCCTAATTTTTGTTTCATTCGAACTCTTTGAGGAAGAATCTTCAGCAGCAGCTATTGAATTATTTCGCCAAATGGCAGCAACAACAAAAATAATCATATCTGATGCAGCAGATACGACTACGATTCGCATTTGGGAGGCATTATTACTGCAAACTCAAGAGAATCAGAAACTTTTTCAAGATAGCATCCAAGCCCTTTCCATTGCATTACTTACCTCATTCACCAATGTCTTTATTGAACAATCAGATAAGGCAGGGCTTCGGAAAAAACGGAATATGAATAATTCTTCCGAGGCAAGCATCAATCATGCCATTTTATATATACAAGATAACCTTGCATCTCGCTTTCTGACCCAAGCTGCCGTAGCTGATTACCTCCATATATCCGGACGTCAATTGGCTCGGATATTTCAAAATAATCTTGGACAAACATTTAAAGAATACGTCCGTAATGAACGAATCCGTAAGGCAGCTTTAATGCTTTCAACTACCAGAAATACAATAAAACAAATCTCGGAGGAGACCGGCTTTGATAACGTCCATTACTTTACAACTGTCTTCTCTGAAGTTATGGGCGTATCACCTGGTAAGTTTGTTGATACAACATGAAAAAAAGCACACTAATCGCAAATTATTCTATTCATTCGATCCATGCTTTTTTCGAAAAATCAAAACGGTTCTATGACAACATTATCGGCAAATCATAATTCGCTATAAGACAAAAAAGTGGTTGATCAGAATAACACTCTGCTCAACCACTTCTTTTACAAGATGAACTTTAATTGAACAGGAGACTTGGCTTTAAGCTCAATCTGTGTTCTTTGCTCAACCACAATTAACTCAATCATCTGATCTACCTTGGTTGCACATAGATTTACTTGCGCTTCCTTTAGGTTTAGATCCCACTCAAGTGTAACTTCTATACTGCCATGCGCCAGTATCGGTCCTGCCTTACCCTGCTCCCAGCTTTGAGGCAAGCTATGGAGAACACGAATTTTCCCTGGCGTGGAGAGCATCAGCATTTCTTGAACGACAGCGCACCAGCCCATATTTGCATCAATTTGAAAAGGCGCCATTGGCAATTCAAACGTCAGACCCATATCGCGCCAATCATTACACAGTGTAAATAGGTTGCTCAATAAATTCGCTCTGCTTAGCTTATCGAAACACTTGATTGCTTCTTCGCCTTTCCCCATACGAGCATAGGCATTTGCAATATACATAAACGACCAAGCACATTGTTCTCTCAGTGTTACATCATTTGAACGGTTTTCAACCGCTTTAACGAAAGGATTATACTGATCTGGTGAGCTATCCATATCGATTTCTGACCCTGGAAATAACGGATAGATATGCGCCAAATGACGATGCTGATCATTATCATCATAATCAGGATGCATCCACTCACGAATCGCTCCATCCTCATTCGTTTGATAAGCCGGAATTCGTACCAACATATCTCTCCACTTTGCAATTTCATCCTCATACATGTCTACTAATGGAGCCAGAGTAAGTAAACTTGTTAACACTTCCTTCGCTACTGCATAATCCATAGTCGCATTCATCGTTGTTTCCATGACACCGCCGGATTCATAACCATCCAGATTCGACGCTTTCACATAATTACTTGGCGTGTTTTCCGGGGAAATAGACGGACTAATGACAATGAATCCATCCTCGCCAATCGTGAAATAATCCTCATAGAACAATGCGGTTTCATAAAGAAACGGCAAGGCACGCCCACGAAGAAATTCTTCGTCTAACGTATACTGATAATACTTCACATAGAATTGAGCAATCCAGCCTGCACCCGAAATCCAATGGATAATGTGAGGATACACAATTTTCATCAAACCGGATTCAGGTGTGGTCGGCGCTGGAACAAAAACCCCTCTGCAGCCGAATAATTGTTTAGCATTGGTTCTGAAATCCTCCAACTTACCATCCATATAATCAAATACAGGATGCAATAGCTCCGGCATATTACCGCTTAACGCTTGCCAATAGATCATTTGCAAATTTAAATTGACCATATGAAACGCCCATAATGCGTTATATTCTCCGCACCATAATCCATACAGGTGGCAAGGCTGTCCGC
This sequence comes from Paenibacillus sp. Soil787, assembly GCF_001429545.1. GTDB lineage: Bacteria > Bacillota > Bacilli > Paenibacillales > NBRC-103111 > Paenibacillus_E. The sequence goes on along the minus strand of NZ_LMSP01000001.1, from coordinate 665,572 downwards.
CTTCACGCGTGCTGGAAATAAGCAGATAACGACCAAATGACCACATTTTTTCCATCAGCGCTAAAGATTGTTTCCCCTTATACGCTTCCATCAGATATTCTTCATTATATTTATCTCTGTCCTGGGCACCTAAATCAAACTTCATCGCATGAAACAATCGAGAATGTTCACAGGCATGTCGCTCCAAAAGAGTAGAATAATCAGAATCTATTCCGCTGAGTTCTCTTTTCAACCTCTTCCATTGTTGATTCCTTTCACCATTCACGAATAGTCGAATGAAGATCAAAACCCGATTGGCATCTTTGATTTGTAAGGAACCATGCTTATCCGAGATGCTTCCACCGTCTAACTCAACTCTTGCTACGGCTCCAAAATCCATTCCACTATCATTCTTCACAGCATAGTAAAGATTGTTTTCTTCGCCATAAGTATGTTTATTCTCTGCTAATGAAAGCTCCAATGCCGTTCTGAATGGTTCTGGCTCTCCATTGCCATGTAAATCAAATTTCATGATATAAGAAATGTGACCAGGCTCTGAACATCGAAGTTCATAAACAAGGATGTCATCCGTACGGGACGCAAACAAAACCCTTTCATACCTAGCTGTTCCTTCGAGCCAAGAAACGGTTACTTCACCAGTATCCATATTCAACGCCCTACTGTAATCTTGGAAACCTTTACTTTCATGCATGATGATATGCAAATCACCTAGTGGCAGAGGCAGCGCATGTTCAGCGTTATACCCCGCTTCTGTTAATGCATTGGAAAGCACGTGGTCAGCTACTTCAGCTTTTCCCTGAATTAACAATTCACGAGCATGCGGAAGCTTGCCGCTTACATCGGGGAGGTCAGCCGTGATTCCTTGTGTCCACAAATCCGCATGATTTAGTAATATCGTTTCTTTATAAACACCTCCGTAGACAGAAGCCCCTAGTACACCATTGCCAACAGGTATAGCCTCTCGCCATTTTGCTCCCCAATAGGATGAGGGATACATATTCTTCGATAAGTTTCTGTTCACGATATATAAACTCCCTTCTATCCTTTATTAATAAATATATAAATTGATCAGATTTTAAAGAGTGATTAATAATATTATATAAAGTACGCTTTTCACTTCATATACAAGTAAATTTGGTGGAAATGTTGATTTTTTTTGGATAAAAAAAAGAAGCAGCCCGATGCGTGAACACCTTGACGCTTCTTCTTTGTATGATTGCTTTCATTCACCCAAAGCAATTGTTACCCATTACGCATCTTGTGTCGTAAAGCTTCCAGTATGGTCAACATACATAGAGTAAGTACTATCATCTGTTGAAAACTCGATTTTATATTTTCCACCTAATCCCGACTGTTGGTAGAAAGTCGTATTCACATTAGAAATCGAATAGTTCGCTCCCAAATCCACCTTTAACCAAGATGGATCTGCCAATCCGCTGCCTTGCGCCCAACGTGTCGACGAACTGCCGTCAACAGCTTTGGAAGCATCGTAGGAACTTGAATAGATCGATGAAGCGGTTGCCGTTTTCCCTTGGGAAATCGGAATTAAGCTTCCATATACTTTGAATTCATATATGCTGCTGCCTTGTCCTTGCGTAGCCGTTAGTGTGATTCTCATGTATCTGGCAGTGATTGATACTGCATTGGTATCCGTGTTCGAAGCCTGTGTGGTAAAGCTTCCAGTATGATCATAATACATGCTGTACGTACTATCGTCTGTTGAATTTACCTCTTTAGAGCGATTTCATGGAAACTTCTTAGTTACATGATTATAGTAAGTGATCGCACAAAAAGAACAAAGGGTTTTAAATTTCCACTTGTACCCTTTGTTCTTTTAAGTCTGTGCACCGATAAATCGCTTCAACTTCAATTAAATTATTCTAGTGATTATACACTTCAAACTCCCAAATCGATGGAGCAGCGGTTGCGCTCGTTATATTTAGCCTAACTTTACTTGCGGTTACTGTCGTAAATGTATTCGTTTCCGTTGCAGCCGGAATTGTACCCGTATAGGCATCAATCCAACTGGAACCGTTCCAATACTGAATTTTGTAACCTGTGATCCTATTGCCGTAATCTTTGTATTCTTTCATAACGATTTGATTAAATGTGGTATCAACTCCGAAATCCACTTCCATCGTTGCACTAGTTGTTCCGGTATCCGTAGCCCATCTTGTAGTTCCAAGACCATCTACTGCTTTTCCACCATTGTAGGTTGCATTGTTCTGGTAGAAGTTGCTCACCGTAACCGATTTATTTAACGCGAGGTTAACAGGCGGTAGCGGAACTTGGTAAACTTCAAGCTCCCAGATGGATGGAGCAGCGGTTGCGCTTGTGATGTTAAGCCTCATTTTCGTTGCGTTTACCGTTGGAAACGTAATCGTTTCTACCGGCGCCAATGTCGTACCCGTATAGGCATCGACCCAACCGGAACCGTTCCAATACTGGATTTTGTAGCCTGCGACCCGATTACCATAAGCCTTGTACTCTTTAATGATAACTTGATTAAACGCGGTGCTCACTCCAAAGTCCACTTCCATGGTTGCGGCAGTCGTTCCTGTATTCGTTGCCCATCTCGTTGTATCGCTTCCGTCCACCGCTTTAGCGCCGCTATATGTGGCGTCGTTTTGATAGATATCGCTCACCGCAACCGATTTGTTGAGCGCCAAATTCGAGGAGTATTCGGAATAGTCGTAAACCTTGAATGCATCAACCATCAAACTTTGAGTCGTATTATTTACGATCTTAATCTTGTGCACCCCTGGCGCTAATCCGGTTTTACGATAGACCGTTTGCTGAACAAAGCGATTCGTCGTATTCTCGCTTATCGTTTTATCTAAGTTGCCGTCGATATATACCGAAGCATTGTTGGTATTCGACGGCCCGATGTCAGAAATCACGTCAATACCTGAACCGTAGAATTCATATTCCAAGTAACTACCCGAAGTCGATGTAAGGTGACCCGTATTCTGAAAGTCGTAATAAGACCCTGATGACTTTCTGTTTACGTCGTTGCTCCACGTGCCGGAATAAAGAATACCGGAAAGACTATCGTCAAAAATGACACCGGCATTGTTTTTTAAATAATCGTATTGCGACTCCAATCCGGCGTTGTTCATAATGTCAACGGCAGCCGTAGGCCAATTTCCGTTGGTTACGACAGTCGTGTTCGTCAAGCTGTTCCCGTTAGAATTTGGACTTCCCCACGTCGCGCCGTTTTCGGTGAAGTTGTTGTTAGCCACATTATTCGAGGCAACGGGTCCGCCGTTTTGAGCAAAATACCAATAGGGAACATAATTCTTAACCACGTTATTATTCACGCTAAAGTTATTCGTCCCATTGTCTAGATAGATGGCACCGTAAGGCGCATAGTCGCCTGTAATATAGTTGTAAGCGATCGATGAATTCGGTTGTCGGCTTAACGTATAGATACTGCCTCCGTCGTGCAAATACATCATGACATTCGACACTTTGTTGTAATTAATAGCATTGTCGCTTGAGTATGGCGTCGATGGCTCAAGCCCCCAGCCCCAACCTGCAGAAATTCCTGAATACGGCATATTGTCTACTTCATTGTGCAACAGTTGCAAGTTTTTCGTATACCCGGAGAATATGCCGGTTGTCTGCAGATACTGTACGCCAGTCGTCGTAATGTAGTTATTCGCAACGGTATTATTCAGCGTTTGTTGCGAGGCATTCGTATTCGCGTAATCGTTCACGTCGCCGATATGAATACCGCCGGCGGAAATATCGTAGAAACTGTTTCCTACGACGGTATTGTTCTGACTCGCGTTCTCGAACAACAACCCCGTCCCGCCTAGATGTCTAAACGTATTCCCCTCGATCGCGATATTACTCGCGTTATTGAATTCCACATTCCCGTCGATATTTTTCATTGTTTGCCAATAATTATTGTAAGAGCCGTTCGTTAGTGTTCTCGCATTTTCGTTCCAAATCGCATTGGCTTGACCGCCGCCAATACCGTTGCTAGATAACGGCCCCAGCCAGGTTCCATACTCGAAGGTCAATCCGATCAGCTTAATATGATGCAACGGCGTACCCGATGCTCCCGTTCCGCTGACTATTTGCTCAACTTGCGGAATCATTACCGTCGCGGTGCTTAAATCCTCAAAGCTTCTTGGGATGTAATACATGTACCCGTCTGTAACATTGTAATAGAAATAACCCTGCGCATTCAGAAGTTCATATGCGTTTTCGATCCAACTTATGCCACCGCTCCTCACGCCCGAGTGGGGATTCGTAAAATTCTGCCAGCAAGGCTGTTGCATGACGATGGAATTGCCCGTAATAGAGGATACGGGGCAGCTCTTGAACTGCGCGCTTACCATTAACGCGATTCTGATTTGATCTGGATTTCCCCAAGCTGACATATTGGAATATATCGGATTAGTTGGATTAACGATGGAAAGGTCAGGAGACGGTCCGTTAACCATTCGAATGTCATGCGTACCCGCGGACAAGCCGGTAATGCTGAATATAGGTTGCTGAACTTGGCGCGCACCGCTAGTGTATTCGCTCACCTTCTGAACGAATGTTCCATCGATGAATACGTTTACGTTATCGATATAATCGGGATGTTTCTCGGCAATAATATCGATTCCCGTCCCTGTAAACGTATACTGCGCGGAATCTCCGGACGTTGTCGTATAGTGCACGTCATTGTTAAGATCATTTAATCCTCTTGAAGTACTGTATGCCCAACTACCCGTATAAACGATATTCGTGTCATTGTCGGGAACGATGGAAGTCGATGCGCCATCGTAAACTTTAAATGCGTCCAATAACATGTATTTACTTGAACTTGCATTAATGCTGATTCCATTGGGATTGTATTCGCCGCGCGCAACGTTTGCCCGTACGCCATTTACGTACATTTGCAAAATGCCCGTGGACTGCCCGACATAGGAACGCCAAATGTTTTTACCCGCGTCATGTTGCGTCCAATTCGTAAGCGACGTTCCTCCGCTAATGACCGGATGCGCTCCTGGGTTCGCTTGATAAATCACGTTATACCCGTTCGTACCTGAATCATGAACGGTCGCGTTTTCTTGCAGCTGGAAAGTGGACGATAGCGCATATGTACCGTCCAAGAGGTTAACGACGATATCTCCGGTCATATTCTGGTTGATCAATCTAACTTGAGACTGCACGGTCTGAAGGGTACACGGACTAACCAACGTACAATCCGTGCCGCTGCCGGCTGGTGAAACATAAAGCGTACTTTGTACAGCTGCATGAACTTCTCCGGAATAAGCAATAAAACTTGAAGATACTAGTATTAGAGCCATTAAAAATGAAAAGATTTTGTTTTTTCTCATTGAACATCCCCCTCAAATTTAGTAAACTTCGAACTCCCAGATCGTCGGGCCATTCATCCCGTTCGTAATGTTGAGCCTTACTTTGCTTGCATTTACGGATGGAAACGTAACTGTTTCAATGGCAGCAGGCGTCCCTCCTGTGTAAGCATCTAGCCAACTTGATCCGTCCCAATACTGAATTTTATACCCAGTTATGCGATTGCCGTAGTCCTTGTCTTCTTTGAACACGACTTTATTGAAAGTAGTGATTGATCCGAGATCAACTTCCAAAGTCGCGCTTGTCGTTGAAGCATCTGTAGCCCATCTTGTTGTCCCTACGCCGTCAACTGCCTTTGCTCCGTTATAGGCGGAATTGTTCTGGTAGTAATTGCTGACGGTTGTATTTTTATTCAAGGCGAGATTTACGAGAGAGACAGGAGAGACAGGAGATCCGTAGACATCGAATTGATAGATGCCCCCACCTTGACTTTGCGTATCGGTTTCTGTAATCCTCATGTATCGCGCAGTAATCGAACCCGCATTTTTATCTGTATTTGATGTCTGTGTTGCATAAGCAGCTGTTTTATCCGAATACATAAAATAAGTGATATCATCTGTCGAATACTCTATTTTGTATTTTACTCCCAAGCCTGATATCCAGTAAAAATTTGTATTGACACTTGATATTTTATAAACCGCACCCAAGTCAACCTTCACCCAAGGTGTAGTATCTCCGCTGGCTTGCCCCCATCGAGTCGTCGTATCGCCATCAACAGCTTTGGAAGAGTCATATTCGTTCGAATAGTTCGAGGAAGCGGTGGACAGTTTACCTTGCGAAATTGGAACAACACTTCCATAAACTTTAAATGCGTCCAAAGTCAGTTTATTATTCGTTCCGTTTACGATCTTAATTTCGTGCAAACTAGGCGTTAAACCCGATACACTTAACACAGTCTGCTGGCTAAACAAACTAGAGCTCAGTTCGTTTAGAGTTGTCTGTTGCAGAACTCCGTCAATATACACTTGCGCGTTGTTTGAATAAGTCGAATTGGTTTCGGCAATTACGTCGATACCCGTTCCAACGAACAGATAAGTTAAAGAATCCCCTGAAGTCGAGGTGTAATGCGCGCTGTTTTGATAGTCAAACGGACCATTCTGACGTCTATTTAGATCGCTCGTCCAAGATCCGGAATAAGTGATGCCCGGGTCGGTATCGTCTGCAGTGACGCCTGCTTTGTTTTTCAAATATTGATACTCATCTTCCAACCCGGCATTATTCATAATGCTCATTGCAGCAGTCGGCCAGTTTCCATTGGTAACTAAAGTAGTATTGGTAAGTGAATTTCCATATGCATTCGCAATACTGGAATTACTTTTGTCCGTGAAGTTATCCTTTACCGTATTATTCATTGCATTATAACCTGCGCAACAATTCGCCCCAATCCAATATGTTTTCACATTTTGAATGACATTATTACTAACGGTGTAGAAGTTAGTTCCATTATCCAAACCTATGGAACCAAAAACATCGAATATATTTTTAAGATAGTTATTCGACATTATTGAGTCTGGCTGGTAACCCAGCGTATATATGGCTCCGCCTTCGGTAAGTCTGAACAATGAATTCGTTATCTTGTTGTAACTGATATTATTGCTATTGGAATACGGTGTTGACGATTCCATTCCCCAACCCCAGCCAACGGAAATACCGGAATAAGGTGCATTATCAATCTCATTGTGCAATACCTGCAAATTAGTGTTGTATCCTGCAAAAATGGCTGTCGTCTGAGGATACTGCACACCGGTATTTATTATATAGTTATCCTGAACCGTATTGTTTTTTGACTGCATCGAAGAACTCGTGTTCGCGTAATCATTTACGTCTCCAATTTCAATTCCACCAGCTGAAATATCCGAGAAGCTGTTCCCAATGACGGTGTTGTTTTGGCTGGCATTCTCTAGTACAAGCCCTGTACCGCCCATATGTCTAAATACATTTCCCTGAACGATGATGTTGTTGGCATTGCTAAAACTCACATTACCAGTAATTTTCATCATGGTTTGCCAAAATTCGTTGTAGCTACCGTTGGTAATTGAACTTGCATTTTCATTATAATAAAAGTCCCCTTGCCCACCGCTCACACCGTTGCTTGACATCGGCGCCAACCATGTCCCATATTCAAAAGTCAGCCCGATAAACTTAAGATTGTGAAGCGGCATTCCCAAAGCGCCCGAACCGCTGACTAATTGTTCCACTTGGGGAACAACCACCGTCGCAGTGCTTAAATTCTCATAACTCCTCGGAATGTAGTACATGTAGCCGTCAGTAATATTATAATAAAATTGGCCTGGTGAGCTTAGTAGTTCGTATGCGTTTTCGACCCAATCTATACCAGTTATACCATAATGAGGATTCCTTGCATTTTGCCAACAAGGTTGTTGCATAGTAATTGAACTGCCAGAAATTGAGGAAACTGGGCAACCAAAGTACGCCGCGCTATGGAGACCAACCAGTCTGATTTGGCTCGGATTTCCCCATGTAGACATATTATAATTTGAATTGGTGTTCGTTAAATCTCCTGCAGGATAGATAATTTTAATCGTGTGCGAGCCAGCGGATAATCCTGTTTTACTGTAGATCGTTTGTTGACCTAATCGTGTGCTGGTCGTTTCACTGACCGTTTGATCTAATACACCATCGATGTACACCTGCACGGCGTTCGAATGCGCAGGATCGGTCTCAGCCAGTACATCGATACCCGTGCCAGTAAACGTATACTGTGCAAAAGCAGATTTCGCTGATGTGTACTGTATGTCATTATTGTAGTCGGTGACTCCATATGAGTTTCTGCCATTGCTTAGACTCCACGAACCGGAATAGGTAATACCTGTATCCGTGTTATTCACCATAGTTGATGTTGAGCCGTTGTGTACATTGAAAGCATCTAATGTCATGTATTGAGTTCCATTGATGGAAAAACCAGAAAGCTTATTCTCACCACGAGCAACGTATGCTCGTACACCGTTAACGTACATTTGCAGAATTCCCGTGGACTGCCCGACATAGGAACGCCAAATGTTTTTACCCGCGTCATACTGTGACCAACCGGTTAATTGCTTGCCACCGCTGAAAACAGGATGTGCTCCTGGAAACGCTTGATAAATAATGTTAAATCCATTCGTACCGGAGTCATGAATGGTAGCGCTTTCATTTAATTGGAAAGTGGATGACAATGTGTATGTTCCGCCCAAGAAATAAACGATAATGTCTCCTGTCATATTCTGGTTTACAGCTCTAACTTGAGTCTGAGCGGTTTGAAGCGAACATGGACTAGCAAACGTACAATCCGTGCCGCTGCCGGCTGGTGAAACATACAGAGTACTTTGTACAGCTGCATGAATTTCTCCGGAATAAGCAATAAAACTTGTTGATACCAGGAATAAGGCCATTAATAATGAAAAGACTTTGCTTTTTCTCATTAAGCATCTCCCGTTCTAATAGATTGATTGACCTGATAATTGCCTCTGAAAGTTGAATCTTTGAAGTGGTTTGTACTTACAAAGCGCACTATTTATCTTCGAGCCGCATCCCCCCTTTCATTGAATGTAGTCCATGCTTATTGTAAGCGGTTGCAATATTTAATTTTGCTATGGCATTGATTCCGTTCATCCAACTCATTTCATAAGCAACACTCAATGCAAAACCATTTATAGATGGCATTGCATTGAATTAGCTACTATTAAACTATTGTTGTACCATTTCTTGGATCCGGGATAATTCCTTCAATGGCATGCTCGAAGGTTAATTCGATAATGGTATCCAAAGGGTCACGATACTGGTCGGAAATGGAAATTTCAATTCCCTCCGCTGTTTGTCTTACAGAAGCTTTTCCACCTGTGATCACACTATAACATATGACCTTGTTTTCTATCTCAGGTATGAATAGGTTGTCAATATGCCATTCCCTTCCTTCCATATTTCCTTTCCAATACAACACATGTATATAAATTTTATTTTCCTTCCATGTACACCCTCCCCATTCACTTGAGGGAACAGGTCCTCCTCTCGTGCCGTAAATCGAATGTCCATACATGCTTAACCAATTCCCGATTTCTTTGAAGCGTTCAGCATGCTCTAATTCGATGTTTCCTTCCGAAGTCGGACCTACGTTTAAAAGCAAATTCCCCCCACCTATAGCGCAACCAACGACAATATCCAAACATTCTTTCAAGGATTTGACACCGCATGTAGGATTCCATGACCAACTATCAAGATGAATTGTGTTTGCCGATTCCCATGGACGATGCGTTTGGTAGGCACCAATAACCATTTCCGGGGTATCATAATCTCCCGGTACAGATGATCGATTGTTAATTACAATACCAGGCTGCAGTTTCCGCGCCATATCATAAAGTTCCATACTTTCCCAGTGTTCGGGAATAAACATGCTTGGATACCAAGCATCTAGCCAAAGAATGCTGACTTTCCCGTAATTCGTTAGAAGTTCTTTGACCTGTTCATGCATGTAAGTAACAAACCGCCCGTGATGTTCTCCAAAATAATCGGGATGATACCAATCCCGCTGGCTAAAATAAATGCCAAACGCCAAACCTGCCTTCTCACATGCTACAGCCAGCTCTTTAAGCACGTCACGTCCTATAGGGGAATGCATAATGTTGTACTCTGTCGTTTTCGTATCCCAAAGGCAGAAACCGTCATGATGCTTAGCAATAAAGACGACATACTTTTGACCTGCTTCTTTCGCAATTTCCACCCATTCATCCGCATTGAATCTTATGGGATTAAATTGTTTATACAGATTGTCATAAATTTCTACCGGCACTTCGTCTCCAGGTTTCTCGGGTCCTCTTGTACCACCACGGGACCATCCGATTTCAGTTCCTACAAGGGAACAAGGTCCCCAATGAATAAACATTCCGAATTTCGCATCGATCCACCACTCCATTTCATCAGGCGTTGCGAAGGAGTGCTTATCCCATTCAGCTTGTTTGAAATGTTCCAGTCCCGAATAATGATTTGGTTGAGGCGTCTCCGTAATGATTGAAGTTTGCGCCCTTATACTGACAACCCCTTGACCTGATTGTTGCGTTGGTTTAATAATTCCATGGATGAGTGCAGGCTCATTTATTTTTTCTTCCATGCTGCTCAAATTATTCACGACTCCCCTCTCTTCGAATCATCATGTAAAGTACAATTATCCGATCAGAAACGAACTTCTCCTAATTATGCAATTGGAAAGTGCATTCAAACGGCTCGTTTCTTATTACCTGTAATTGCTTTCGCTCGTTACCTACAACCAACTCTATCGTCTGGTCAGCTTTAGCAGCATGCAGAGTTACTTGCACTTCCTTTTGGGTCATATCCCACTTGATCAAAACTTCAATACCGCTATGTGCAAGCAATGGGCCTGCTTCGCCACGTACCCAACTGCCCGGTAATGCAGGAAGAATACGGATTTTCCCAGGCGTTGAGATCATCAGCATATCCTGTACAACGGCACTCCATCCCATATTCGCATCAATCTGAAAAGGCGCCCAAGGCAGGTCGATCGTCAAGCCCATATCCCGCCAATCGCTGGAATGTTTCGTGCCGTTCTTCTGTTCTTAGTAACTTCTTTGCTCGGTAAAACCCGATCTGCTTCTCTGGCTCTTTCTTGCTTCAAGAGTTCACGAACAAGCGGTAATTTGCCGCTGATATCCGGAAGATCAGGTGTAATCCCTTGCCACCAAAGATCCGCATGATTCATGAGAACAGTTTCTGTTTCTGTCTATCGTTTCTCAACTCCTTACCCTTTTACCGCACCGGCGGTCAGACCTTTCTCTACATACTCCTGCAATAAAATGTAAATGAGAATTGTGGGAATATTAACAATAATGATAGCCGCGCAGAGACCAGCATAATCCGTTGTAAAAAAACCTGAAAAGTTCATTAATCCTAAAGATAAGGTACGCAAAGCTTCTTTTTTGATAAAAAGCATGGCAAGAATTAAATCATTCCATGAAGACAAGAAGCCTAAGATCGCCATCGTGGAAATCGCGGGTTTGGCCAGTGGCAGAATGACTTTGTAGTAAATCGTACCTAGACCTGCTCCATCCATAATTGCAGCTTCCTCTAATTCAGCAGGGAGTGATTTCATGAATCCTGTGATAACAAAGATCATGTACGGAATGCCGCCTGCGATGTAAATGGAAATCAAAAATAAATAGCTGTTCACCTTTAAAGAGACATAAATTTGAGCAAGCGGAATCAATACGGCGTGGATCGGAATCATCATTCCAGCAACAAAGAAAAAGAAGATAAACGCAAGATAGCGGGCTTTAAATCTGCCTAAGACGAAAGCCGCCATCGTAGAGAATAGCAACCCGATCACAACATAGGTCCCGCACAAAAATAGGCTGTTAAAAAAGTACTTCCCGATTTTCCCCTTTACCCATGCATTCTTATAATTCTCCCATTGAAATACACTAGGCAAGCCAAAGTAATTGGTAAATATTTCGTTATTCATTTTTAAAGAAGTAATCAGTGTATAAATTAAGGGATAAATAAAGATAAGTGAAGCAATCAGCAATGCGCCATAAATAACTATCTTTCCAACATCTATGTTTCTGACACGTATTGTCTCCATTAAGTTCCAACTCCTAATATTCTAAGGTATCACGCTTCATGACACGATTGGATATGATTGTAATGATGAATCCAAATAAGAAGATAATCGTGGATACCGCACTCGCTGGCCCAAAACGACCATTGGTAAAGGCTTCGGTAAACATAAAAGTGGTCAATACATCCCCAGCGTGATCTATACCTGCCTTGCCATTTGTAAGCACATAAATAATATCAAATGCTTTCAACGATCCGATGAGCAATAAAACAACATTTATTTTCAGAGCTTCCCAAATTAAAGGAACCACAACATGCCATAATCTTTGAAGGGCATTCGCACCATCGATTTTTGAAGCCTCAACGATAGAATCCGGAATAGAGACAAGTCCTGATAAAAAAATAATCATGACAATTCCTACACCCTGCCAACAGCTAACGAGTACGATTACATTTAATACCGTTGTCGGATCGACGAGCCAAGCATGTATAAGATCTCCTTTTCCCAATTTGATTAGCAGCGAATCAAGTAATCCACTTTGAGGGTACAAAATGAACTGCCACAGAAGTGAGATGGATGTAGCGGACATAATAACTGGCATAAAAAATGCCGCTTTAAGAATGCGAATTCCCTTAATTTTCATGTTTAATAACACAGCCAACAAGAAACCCATTGGGATTTGAATAGCAATATTCAAAACCATAAAATACATCGTATTACGAAAAGGTTTCCAAAATTCGGAGTCAGAAAGGACTTGCTTATAATTATGGAATCCGACGTAGATCATATCGACTCCGCCGATTCCATTCCAGCTGTGGAAGGACAAATAAAAAGATTTGCAGATAGGGTAGACTAATAATGCTGTATAAAAAAACAGAGCTGGTAACAGGAATAAGACAATCCGTACATATTGCTTTTGTAATCTTTCCATGTTGATTTCATCTCCATCTCTCTCTAAATATAGAATAGGCGTAAAAGTCAATTCACTTCTACGCCTATTGACTATTCGTTATTTATTCTTTGCAATCGCATCATCCATTTGTTTGACAGCATCTTGTGGTGTCGTATGTTTGCCAAACACTTCTAACGTAATATCATAAAACTTGGTATTTACGGCCTTAACAGGTTCTGGTCCAATCGCATCGCCAGCGAACGTTTTACCTGTAGACATAGCTTTCGAAACCTCAGCTACTAGTGGTCCCGCTTTCGCTGGGTCAACGTCTGCTTTTACAGCAGTCAGGTCATGAGCTGTTTCTTGAATTAATTTGGACGTAGCTGTACTTGTTAATGCTTTTACCAATTCAATCGCCATATCTTTTTGATGTCCAGTTACTTTACTAGAGATGGCAAATGCGTCAGAGGTGCCGCCCATCCAAGTATCTTTATTTGCTTCTTTGCCTTCAAAATAAGGGAACGGGAAGAATCCGACTTTATCTTTAAACCCTGCAGGCGCGTCTTTTCCAGTCGATTCACCAATCGTCCAAGAGCCCGAATATCGCATTGCTGCTTTCCCATTATTAAAATCCGCGATTTCACCCGCATACTTCCCACCGATATAATTTTTACCGAACGCACCTGCATCTACAAGGTCTTTCATTTTGCTGAACACATCAATGACTTGTGGCGAATTATACGGCAATTTACGTTCAGCCAAATCCTTTGACAATTGAGTGCCATTCAGTTTATAGGAGATTGCTGTGAATAAATGCTCGGTTCTCCAAGTTTCTGCGGCAAGTGACCAAGGCGTAATACTCGAACCATTGAGTTTATTAATAACTGCTAGAAGTTCATTCCATGTCTTTGGCGGTTCTACACCTGCCTTTTGAAATAACTCTTTGTTGTAATAGAATCCAGTGACAAATGCACCAATTGGCGCAGCATAGTATCCTTCGGTACCTAATTTATAGTTATCCAAAGCCCCTGCGATAAATCCGTCTTTCCACTTGGAATCCGCATTGAGGACACTAGTCAATTCTAATATTTTTTTATTTTTCACATAGTCATTATCAGCAGCCAATCCATATACTGTAAATATTTCGGGTAAATTATCCGATGCCAGGTCGACTTTCAGTTTTTGAGAGGGATCGGCTGCAAACTCTTTTTCAACCGTAACTTCCGGATGTTTCTTGGTGAATTCGTCAATCGTCTGCGCAATGGCTGGTCCAAAAGGATGTTCAGGCGTATAAACAGCAGAAATCCGGAGAGTTACCTTTTCTGCAGGCTTCTGAGTCGCTGCGGCTGTGGCTGATGGTGTAACAGAAGCCGTTGATTGTGCTTCCTGCTTTGTACCGCAAGCGCTAAGCGCCATGGACATTATTAATAGAGAACCTACCGCTACTGATACTTGCTTTCTTTTCATCATATCTATTGACCTCCCTATTTTGTTTGTTGCTCTACAATGTCATTATATAAAGGTCAATCCTCTTATTATAGGCGTGAAAATTTGGTGAAAATGTTGATTTTTTTTGGATTGCTATCATTGATTACGATATTCTCTCGGCGTCATCCCAAAGGTTTTCTTGAAAACCGTACTAAAATAACGCTCATCCTCAAACCCTACCAACGCAGCAATCTGATTAATTTTAATTTCACGATGCTTTAAGTAGTCACAAGCTTTATTCATTCGGATAGAAGTAACGTACGTTACAAATCCCACTCCGGTAATTTCTTTAAAGAGGTCGCTTAGGTATGCCGCATTCATATGTAATTGCGCGGCTAATTGAGTTAAGGACAAGTTCTCATTGTAATGGTTTTGGATGTACTCTATCATTTCGCTGACTGCGTTCTTGCCATCGGTATTTGTCTTCTTATTAATGGCAAGACTCACTGTATAAAAGTGTTTCACAAGTTCTCTTCTCATATGTTCTAAGTCATCATATTTCATTGGATTCGTTTGAAAGTCCCTATAGGATATCGGCAATGGGGTGTGCTCTGCAGCTTCAATCAACCACCGTTCTCCTAATAACCAGCACATATCTAATAGCTGCCGTAATGATTTGGATGTTCTCACCGTTGCGAAAGCCTTCTCCATCATTTGAGAAATCGTTTCTGTTATCCCAGACAAGCTGCTAAGAACAACTTGGTTATACAAATCTTTCTCTAGCTCCAAGGAGTATCCGACATGCCCCTCTTGCTCCATAGAAGATTGGTATACAGTTTGTAAGGCATTTGGCATAAAGATCGAATAAGTCAAGGCATGCATAGCCTCTTGATAACAAAGCCCGAGGCCTGTCGGCTGCTCATGAATGGAAGAAATGCTGCATCGTACATGGAAGAACTTCAAACGTTTTACCCATTGCAATACACGCTCCACATAGTCGTTGATTTGAGTCGCCATAACATCTTCTTGAAGATTATTATTGTATAGAATGGCATGTAAAACTCCCTGATGCTGAAAGACAATTCCTTGAAGCACATCACCAAACAAGTCGGACATAAAATTGCTCATGATATAGTAAATTAACGTGATTTCCGAGATACCTTTCCCATTCATGATGGACTCTGAGTTTTGAACTCGGAAAGAAACACAAGCAAAACGACACTTTTCCAAATCTGTTTGCAAAGATCGCGATAAATTTCTGGTGACGTCATTACGACCCTCGATCAAATCCACGACTAGCTTTTCTTTCATTGCATTCACCATCAGAGTTTGATCGGCATCGTTTGGCTGTACAAAATCCTGTTTTCTTTCACGCACTGCTTTATGGAATGCATCCAGCAGATCTTTCTTAACGACTGGCTTTAACAAGTAATCCACAACGTGTAGATGAATGGCACGTTTGGCGTACTCAAAATCATTGTAACCGCTCACAATAATAAACCCTGCCATGGGCAATAAGGTAGTAGCCGCTTCTATAAAGGACAGCCCGTCCAATCCGGGCATGCGAATATCGACAAACAGAATGTCAAACTCTGACTTTTGAATTTTTTGCAAAGCTTCATCAGCATTTCCGGCTTCTTGTATATCTGAAATCTCATAAATCGTGGATTCCAGCATCGAGCGAATTCCTCTTCTCATCCAGACTTCATCATCAATAATTAATACTTTGAGCACGTTTAGTCACCTCACAATGTAATAATAGGCACTTTGATATGAACGGAGGTACCCGAACCAACCTTGCTTTGGAGCTTGACACCATATTCTGGTCCATAACGCAATCGCATACGATCATTCACATTCGTAATTCCAATTCCAGTATTCATTTCATTTCCCAGTATTTCCACTTCACCATTTAGTGCAAGTGATAACGCATGAACTTTCTCCTCCGGTATGCCAACTCCATTATCAAAGATTTTAATAAGCAGATGATCCCCTTCTTTTTGTGCGCTAACGACCAGCATCCCTTTACCTATCTTCGGCTCCAAGCCATGGAAAATCGCATTTTCGACAATCGGCTGCAGGGTAAATTTCATTAGTTGATATTGAAGAACATCGTCCTCCAGTTGAAAGATCGCCTCGATGCGATTTTCATACCGAATGCTCTGAATCGTCATGTAATTCTTAATGTTTTCAATCTCTTCCGATAATGGCACTAATTCAGATCCGGATTTCACGCTATATCTAAATAAATCGCTAACTGCTTTGCAGATGACACTGATCTCTTGAACACCTTTGATTTCGGCCATACAGCTAATCGAATTCAGTGTATTATATAAAAAATGAGGGTTGATTTGGGACTGCAATGCCGTTAGCTGAGCCTCCTTTTCTTTAATCGACACTTTATAGACTGTATTGATCAATTCCGATATTTTAACGATCATGTCGTTATATGCATGAACCAAGGAACCCACTTCGTCCTTTGTCTTAATGCCCTCGACCATCTTGAAATTCTCGTTACCCATGTTTTTCATGGCTTTAAATAACTGTTTGATTGGCGATGTAATGGAGGACGACAACGCAAATGAAATCAAAAGAAGAATGCCTAATGAACTTAACGAAATAAAGATGATTGTATTTTTAATAGCAATGCTGCTGGGTTTTAACAAAGGATCTAAATCAGTCTCAGTAATATACCACCAACCAACGGATTGGGAATAAAAGTAAGTCACTAATTTTCGATGACCATTAATTTGCAGGACTTGATTTGTCTTATCCTTCGTTAACTCGGCGGGCAGCCAAGAAGATTGAAATGGTTCTCCTAACCGTTCTTGGTCATTGCTGTAAACTAAGTTTTTGTCTCCGTCCAAAATATAAAATTGGTTATTGTTGTTTTGAAGCGGAGATACAATTTTTTGTATGGCCTCCAAGTCAAGGTCGACGTACATAACACCGATTTCTTCTTTGTTTTCCTTACTTAAAATACTTCTTCCGATGGAGAAGATATATCGCGGTGTTTGCGTGACGTAATAGTCGGCTTTATGGGTGGGGATAATAACCCGTTCCCCTTTCAATTCTTTCATCTTCCTAAACGAAGGCTGATCGACGAAGGAATAGAATGGGGTTATATCACTTCTGGATGTCTTGTAGTATTTATTATTCGTATCGTCAAAGATATAAATGCCGATAATATCACTTCTTAAGCCGATTAAAACATCCACCGTATTAAAAAGCTTTTCCTCGGCTTCCTTTCTTTGAATCCCAATCTTATATTTCAAACTTTTCAGGGTTTGTTGTATCTCCGTGGAATAGTCGGGGGCTTTCGTAATCTTCTCTATTTCATTCATATAGTTTTCAATGTTGGAATTGACAATGCCCGTCATCTCAAATTTGTCCTGTGATAGTACGGTTTGCACGGTCTCGACGGATTTATTGTAATACAAAAAGGCCGGAATCAGCAGGGCTGGAATCAGGATGAGGATATAGGAGTATATTAATTTCGTTCTTATTTGATTTCTGTAATCAAAAAAGCTCAGCACGGTACGTATAAGCCGCATAGGTGTCCTCCATATAACACTTAAAGATATACCTATCATAGTGTGTTAGAGAATTTTTTGCCATACCAATAGTTAGGATATTTTGAAACAAACTGATTTTTAATTGTCTCCGTGGCAGCCATTTCATTAATTTTGTCGTCTTTGGTAGACGAAAATTCCAGCATATCTGCATGCAAAATTGAGTAGGCCCATGCACAATTGCATGGGCCTATCACAGATCCGGAATTGCGGGTCATCACATCCCAAATTTCGCTTACCCCGATCCCTAAACATATAAATTCTGGCGTGAACAAAGGGATTGAATCTTTCATTTCAGTCCCTTTGTTCTCTTTCACTGAATATTTACATCATCAAAATACGATGTGTTCGTATTTCCAGACCATAAATCTCCTATCATGATCCTATTGAAATTAGTGACGCCTGTAGGTGATGAAACAAGTGTGCCGTCGATATACATATCTACTTTCGTTCCTGAAGTATAGTCCCACTTGAACTCATGCCAGCCCGTGGTTCTGGTTACGGTTGTAGCAGAATGTGTACCGCCTAACCGTATTGAATATTTCGTTGTCGAAGTCGGGGTATTGACCTCTATCCCCCGAATGGTAACATTGTCATCGACAAAGCTTGCAACTTGCATGTTCGTCGCGCTCGCATTGTCATAGAACCACATTGAAACCACTTTGTTGTAGCTTGAGTTGAAATTTTGAGTAATGGCATCCAAATCCTCATTGACGATATAGCTATTGCTTCCGGAATGCTTAATAGCTGTACTGGTTGATGGAGTCCCCTTTCCTGGTACAACCACCCAATTACCCAGTCCGCTTTCGAAACCGTCAAACGAGTATATGGATTGGTAAACAGTTGGATCCAGCACAAGTCCTGCATCATCGGCATAAGCTTCTCCGGCTCCAGCAGACGTTTTCTTGAAGTAAATCGTGGCGCTTGTATTCGTTGCCCCTGTTTTAAAATTGACCTTAACAAAGGTCCAAGTGGCACTGCTGGATGGCGTCGATACATCGGATCCACCGTAATTCATGACACCCAAAACTGCCGTTTCACCTGCCGGCGTTCTAAGCCAACCTCCAGCGATATAATTCGTATTCGGCTGCAGGCCTGTAATCGTCTGTGCCACACCATCAACAGCGCCGCTAAGCTTCACTCCATATAGCTGTGAACGGGACATGCCAGCATTTGCGGCTTTACCCCAGTGATTATCGTTCAGCGCTACGGCGTTGCCTGCGTCCGTTGTTGACCAATTGGTTAGGTTCCCCAGCTCAAATCCTGCGTTCTTAACCAAATTCATATTAGGTGTACTTGGCATAGAATAGGTCGGACTAGGCGGAGTCGTAAAATTGTGACCAGCTGTCCAATTGGTCCCTCCGTACTCATAAGCTCCAATATCTGGAGCACTGCCCACATAGCCGTCTGTAATGCCAGGTATGACGATTCCTGCATCTTTGGCCGCTGAAGTCGAAAGCAGCTGATAATCATGACCTGCTTCATTTACAAATCCCGGGGAGGTCGTGAGATTGCTGCCGTAGGTTGTATACGCAGCAACTTCTGGGTCATACCCTTTAATAATGTTGTTAAAGATACGATCCCCGTACATATCATTTGTAAAAATATTCCCCCAAGCTTGAACCATTCCCGCATTCGTCCATGAGGTATTATTGTAGACAAGGTTGTATTCCGAAGGTATGTTCAATTGCATACCGGCGTTATTCCAAGTCACATTATGATGAATGATAAAATTGTTGGTGTAATTATCCAGATAAATACCCATTCCTAAACTTGCAGATTTGGCATCGTGCACCCAATTGTGATGAATCTCCGTATTTCCTCCATCTGTATTCGGTCCATAGAGCATACCAAGGTCATTGGTTAGCCAGCCTGCATTATATACATTGTTATATTGAATGTCATTTGCGCTCATCCCAGCATAGAAGTAGATGGTAACCCTTCCTGCATCACTCACGGTATTATGGCTAATCAAGCTATTTACCCCTTTAAGGTTCACTAACCCTTCCCAATCAGGCACATAACCCCCATCATGGATATAGTTGTTAATTACTTGGTTTGAGTTGCCTTTTACCGTAACAAGACTACCGGAGCTATAGGCAAGCTCGCTGTCTCTGATGACATTATTGGTTCCATCCAAAATGATGCCAAGATTGGATTGCTCATTCGCTAGCGTATTGAGTTTATTATGCGAAATATATTTGCTGACGATGCCTTGGAGCATACAGTTATTGGTCAAACTGTCCATTTGAATGGTAGAAGCTATTATTTGAATGCCTTTAATATCCACATAGCCTTTACCGGATAAATCGAAGGCTGTCATTCTTTTTTTCGCTTCGACGGTTTGGCTTGAAGGGCTTCCTCCTCCTGGTGCCCATAAGTAGAGCATGGCGCCTGCCGAATCATACCACCACTCTTTTTCCACATCCAAAGCACCTTTAATCCCTGACAAATAATATTTGTTACCTGATGCGGGAACATAAGAGGCTCCCGTTGACTTTAAAGCACCAAATGTCAGTTTCTTCGTTGCTGCATCATATGCTGTAATCGTTGAAGTCATGGCAATCCAAGCGCTTCCGCTTGTCGTCCAAAGTGTGGCCCCATTCCAGAATCCAGTCCCTCCAGGCAGATTCGTATCTACGATATGCGTCAAATCCGATCCAGATTGCGCCGTTGCTCGGGTCGGCTGCAGCAATGTACCCGTCTGGTTAGGCCAACGTGCTTCATCCATCATGGCACCGTTCACAAACACTTGATTACCTGCCCCTAAGGTCCAAGTCATCGGAGCTTTATAAATATTCCCACTGTCCAGTGTCCACCCTGAGATGACGTCATTTCCACTTACAATTACGGTTTCACCCGGATAATTCTGATACGTAATCTTGTTACCAGCGGTCCCGGAATTAACTGGGGTAACTGTTTCACGATAGGTCCCACCTCTTACGTTGACCGTATCACCAGCTTGTGCCGTGAGCGCAGCCTTTTGAATGGTCAGAAAAGGGGTACTAACAGACGTCCCATTGTTGGAATCGCTTCCATTTGTGGCTACATAATAAGTGGTTCCTGCGGCATTCACTTCAGCGTTGGGTACTGCTGCAGACAAGGGGGCGATAATTAAGGCACTCAGCATGCATTTCAATAAATGACTCTTCCATCCGCTTGTGTTCCCATTCATTTGCACTCGCTCCTCTCACTCATTTCAAAACGAAACTCGAAAATCATCTCCCGTTCCAATTGCGTACGATTCAACACGATTCGGTAGAATGGCGTCCCTGTTTTATAGTGAGAATCCACCCATATGTGCTCTATTTCAATTTCCCACTTCTCCGGATTGTAGAGCAATGTTACCGTATTCATCTGTAAACGTCCGGAGCTTGTCACCTGAGGCCTCACACTACTTATAAACACTTCTTGAAAGGTTAAAGGTGTATTCGAGAAGGTGGCTCTATCCGTAATAACCAACTGCGGGATCTTATGTAACGGACGCTCCCATACAAATTCGCGAGTGAGACATTCCAATGAACCACAGTCGTATGCTTTCGTCAAATCCATGACAACTTGCACGTTGTCTTCTGATATTTGGCTGTAAAGAATCTCAGACCGGTACGATGTTCCAAACCCTTGTCTGCAGCCATCTACAATCGGAACTGAATGTCCATGAGAACCTGCGTTGATCATCTCGTACCGAAAGCGAGGTTGGAAATATTGCTTGGTATAGCGCCCTAGCCCTATATCTGCCAGTACGTTCTGACCGTCTACATGTAAAATAAAATGTCCAAGATCATTATGATTATGGGGCTCTTCATTATGACCTCCTTTGGCAGCAAAAGCTATGATTCGACCTCTTGAATCCCTTACCTTCGAGATCACCCATTGATTCCCAGTAAACACCTTTTCTTGAAGCCTCTCTTCGTCATTCTCCGAGATCAACAATTCCATGCTTGGTGACCAAAGCATCTGCCTAGTGGAATCCAGCCAATTTCCTGGAACTGGGCTCATTCGATACTCTTCAATGGGAAGCTGTAGAGATGGCACATAGTGCTGTAACCGGTGAATAAGTCCAGAATTCAAGGTTACTTCATCAGCCGAATCGGAGAAATTGACGACTTTCCCCCCAGTTAGCATGCAAAATTGCGGGAACTTTGAGATGGGTTCGACCTTCTCATCCGTGAGGAGAGAAATACGCCCATCAGTTCGTTCCTTCAACAATTCAGCAAAATAAACAAAATGTGAAAACCCATATTGCCAATAGGCTGGCCCTTCCGGTGTCGCACCCTGCTCGTCAAAGCCTGAGAGGTAATTCCGCAGCACCCCAATCACTCGCCAAAGCATTCCCGCCAGCTTCTCACTGTCATCGATCATATAGATAGCCGTTGCTCCAATACTTGCTGAGCAAACTGCCGGCCAATTGTTTGTTTTCAATTCCCAGTTTTGCGGAGTGGCGTCATGGAAATAGACTTGAAATATGCGCCTATCTATCTCCTCATTCACACGATGAACCACCCAGGGATGCAATCTATCTCCCAGCAAATGTACCGTTTCTGCTAGCGTGAAGGCGGTCATAGCTGACAACAGGTCTACCGTTTCACGAGGTGGTGCTGGTTGATCCCAAATGCCGTTCGGGTAATCATTTCGGTAGAGTCCAACATGCGCTGGTAAAACCCAGGTATATTCATTACAAACGTTCCAGATAGCATTCTCTAACCCTGTCTTCCATTCCAGCTTATCCTCCGTCATGGCAAGCATGCTGAACGCATGGATTCCTGCATACAATTGATCTCGCTTTGACTGGTAAATCGCTCTATCTCCTGTATCACCAAACAAAGTGAACTCCGTAAAAAGCGGTGCTCGGATGGGATTTTCAAGCAGTTGTGCCGCTTCCTCCTCCAATGAACACCAGAATTCCGAATAATTCACATCTTCCCTGATTCGTCTCCAATTATCAGAAGAGTTTGCTTCTGCATAAAGTGAACGCGGTAGATGCTGCGTCTCCTCCAAAGCGTTCTTAAGCTGCCGAAAAGTTAATTGCCGTAGCATCTTATACTTCCCCTCCTCAGAAATATATGAAAGGGGGAACCGCATAAAGCTAGATCCCCCACTATAGATAAGTTAAACACTATTTCTGTGTTTTTCTCCACTCATCAACTTGCTTTTGGATTTCAGCAAGCACTTTATCCTGACCTGCCGCTTTTCGTTTATCGCTGTAAAGTTTCATCATTTTGTCCGGATCATCAAGTCCGTTTATAAGAATTGGCCTAAACTCGGTTGTTATAGCAGTTAATTGAGCAACTTCATTTTCAACATTTGTACGATCGAAATTGAAGCTAATGGTAGGGTCAATGAGAGAAGAATCATTCAGTTTCTTCGTTTGCTCCCATACATCATCCGCCTGTCCGGGTACGACAAAGCTATTAAATTCGTTGCCGAATAACCAGCCAGGTACGGTATAAGCATTTGGTTTCGGTTCGATGCGGTTAGCAGAAACTTTCGTATAATCTTGTCCTTCGATACCAAATTTCAGCAAGTTGAACAGCTCTTTATTTGTATCGATCAAGTTGATCAACATCATCGCGCGATCCGGGTTTTTCGACGTAGTGCTTATTGCGTTCAACGTACTAGTAACAGCAGATTTACTAATAACTGAAGGACCTGTTACGAGAGGCACAACATCAAAACCATATGATGACTTTAAATCGGCTTCATTTCCTGGTTTCTGACGGCTGTATCGGCTGAATACTTTTCCAGCCTTGATTAAGGATAACTCATCTTTCAGAGTAGCAACGTCCTGCGGGAAGAAGCCTTTTTGGTACCATTCTCTCATAAGCTTAAATTGAGGAGCCAACTGCTCAAATTGGTTATAAACTTTCCATGTCTTTGTATCTAGTACAAATGTATCAACAACTAATGAAACAGTATCCTTGTATGCAACATTAATTCCATTACCGTCTCTAACGGCAGATATGCCTGGTTCTCCATCTTTAATCGTCTGGAAAACAGGGGTTAAATCTTCTAACGACTTCACTTTGTTCAAATCGATTTTGTATTTATCTACAAGATCCTTCTTCAACCACATTCCTGGCTGATCTCCCATTATTTGGTTATTCGGAACGCCATACGTTTTCCCATTGACTCTAACGGCATCCCAAATTTCCTTTTTAAACATTTTAGTCAAATCTGGATATCTTACCAACAGATCGTCTAACGGAATATACGCTCCTTTACTGACGTTATTCAAATAGTTATTTACCCAGCTTGCAGTAAAAGCGATGTCATATTCTTCTCCTGAAGACATAACTAGCTGCATCTTTTTGTCGTAATCTGCTGGAGCGACATATTTGAATTCAACCGTTGCCTTGATTTTGTCATTGATAATTTCGTTTGCTTTTTGCATGACAGCAGCCACGTTCTTAGGCTCAGCGCTTCTCAAGTACCAAACTAACTTTACAGGCTTTAATTCTTCAGGCTTTTGGGTCACAGCTGTTTTGGCAGTGCTGGTACTGCTCGGACTCTCCGTCTTTGCAGAACAACCTGCTAAAAGAACCCCTATTGTCATAATTGAAGTTAAAACCACACTCATCTTACGAATATTATTTACCATGCACAAACCCTCCATGTTTATTTATTTTATTTTAAAACTAGAATTTGTAATTCTAGTCTTAATTCATTCTTAGGCTAACCTTTGACCGCGCCCACAGTTAATCCTTTGGCGAAATACTTTTGAAAGAACGGAAAAACAAATAGCATTGGCGCTATTGCTAGCATACACATGGCCATTCTGGCTGATTCGCTCGGTAATTGACTTAAAGCTGCCGAATCCACCAGTCCGCCATCTTGCATATTTTTCAAAATTTCTTGGATGTTACTCAACATTACCTGCAGTAAATATTGGAGTGGAAACATGGATTGTTTGTTAATAAATAGAAGCGAACTGAACCAAGAATTCCAGTAGACAAGTATTGTCAAAAGCCCTACTGTTGCTAAGACTGGTGTTGATAATGGAACAATTATCGTTAGGTAAATTCTCATCTCGCTTGCGCCATCGATTTTAGCAGATTCGACTAAGGAGTCCGGCAGCGCTTTGAAGAAAGTTCGCATCAGAAACATGTTCCAGATGTTCCCTAATAAAGGGAGAATCAATGCCCAATACGTATTTTGAACATGGAAAACTTTCGTCATAAGAATATAGTAAGGAACAATCCCCCCACTGAATAACGTTGTAAAGAATAAATAAAAAGTAAGGAATTTACTGTATTTAAAATCTGACCTTGATAAGGCATAAGCACACATGGAGATCATAAGCACCGATACAAAGGTACCTACCGAGGCCATGAGTATCGTAACTTTATACGCGTTAATAATGGTCATAGGATGCTCCAAAATATAACGGTAAGCGCCAAAATCAAGCTTCAACGGAATCAAACGGTAACCAAACTTCGAAATATCCACTTCATTGGATAGTGAGATAGACACAATTGCCCAAAGCGGGATTACAAACAAAGCGGAAATAGCTATGAAAAATAGATGAATCGGCAGCATGGAAAGCTGATATTTCCTGGAACTAACCATTCCCACTCCTCCTCCTTTTCTCTAAAATAACGAATTGTCTGAATTTATTTTACGCGCCAACGCATTCGTACCGAGAACAAGCAGTAAACCTAGAACCGATTTCGTTAGACCAGCTGCACTTGACATGCCAACATTTCCTGAATCAGTTAACGCTCTAAAAATATAAGTATCGATAACGTCCGTTGAGCTGTATACGGTTGGCGAATTCATTGGAAGCTGGTAGAACAAGCCGAAATCAGCTGTAAAGATATGTCCAATCGCTAAAATCGTGAGAATGGTCATTAGCGGAAACAGGAAAGGTACAGAGATTTTGGTAAGAATCTGCCACTTGCCCGCTCCATCCATTTTGGCCGCCTCATAATAGGTAGGGTCAACGCCTAAGAGCCCCGCATAATAAATGATGGCCCCTATCCCTATCTCTTTCCACATGTTAGCTATTGGCATTATGTAGATCCAGGAACCCGATTTATTGTACCAATCTACCGTTCCTAAACCGAGTTCTCCTAACCATTGATTCAACATCCCCGATCTTGGATTTAAAAAAGAGTAGGCCATGTAGGCGACCACTACCCATGATAAGAAATGAGGGTAGAACATGATCGACTGGTACGTTTTGAGAAGTTTCTTACTTGTTATTTCGTATAAAAGCAAGGCTACAAACACGGACCCTAGCAAATTAAGAACAATAAACATTGAATTGTAACCCAACGTATTACGGACAATTCGCCAGAGATCGGGGGACCCGAATAAAAACTTAAAATTACTGAAACCCACCCATTCACTGCCTAAAATACCTTTGTTGAACTGGTACCTTTTGAAAGCGACCATGGCTCCAAACATAGGTACATAACTGAAAATAGTTACATAAATCACGAGTGGTAAAGTCAAAGCAAGTAACACTTTATTTTTTTTGAAATCTTTCCAAATTTGTCTTAGCTGCATGATTCCAAGCCTCCTTCTGGCATTTATCGTAACAGATTATTTACTGGGCAAGATAGGCACAAAAACTAAGAATCGGTTTAAATACAGGGTTTAAATTATGTGAATGAGTTCAATCTTGACTAATTCAATTCCAAATTTGTTGACTTTCATCTATAATAAATCAAACAACACCGGACTTTTTATCGTAAAGGGTGAATCGCATGAAGAAGAGATTTTTTCATACTGGACAGCTTTATTTTTATAGCATGTTTACGAAAATCACCTTCTTACTTACGTTGATTATGCTCGCACTCTTACTGTTTCTACACATCAACTTTACGAGCTATAGTATCGGGCTGCTCAATTCGTCGAATCAGAAACTAATGAACCAGATTTATCAAAATGCGCTGCAAATTAATAACTCCGTGCGAACTTACGCAACGGCCATTTTCAACAACCCAAATACATCCAAATTAATGCTTAGCGAAGACATTTCCATTCTTGATGAACTTAACAGCATTAAGACCATTGATACTTCTTTAGGAAGTGCGCCATTTATTTATTCCGCTTATGTATATAACGGGAAAACGAACACCTACTATGTGATTGGGCCGAATACAGTCACTCGGAAGGATCAGTTTTACGATACGGAACTGGCTAACATGTTTAAGGATCCGAAGCAACTCCAGTCTCACACACCTATTCCCAGAAAAATTCCAGTATCAGAATTAGATCCAACGAAGTACGAAAATGTATTTTCCTACATCCTGCCTGAATATTTTCCTGATAAACAGTTGAAAAATGCACTTGTTATTAATGTCCGAATGGATTGGATCTTCAATTCGTTAGCTTCCTATCAAGAAACGGATTCCCTAAATGGCAATAACATCCTAATTATCGATCACAATGGAAAAGTCATTGCAAATTCTGATCAAGAAAAGGAGTTATTCTTAAGCAGCTTGTCGGGCGAACCATTGGTTTCTCAAATTTTAGGCTCCACCAACAAATCGGGCGTTTTCACAGCTGACTTTAGAGGCACTTCATCCATCATTACTTACATTTCTTACGAAACTTCACCATGGATTCTGGTTAACATTACCCCTTACAAATATATTGCAGGAACAGTAAGTAAGTTGAAAGCGATTACAGTAACGATAGGACTCGTCATGCTCATTATCTGTCTTATTACAGGCTTTCTACTTTCCAAAAATCTGTATCATCCCGTGCGAAATCTCAGAAAAACAATTGGACGTCTGAACAAAACACAGGAACCTGATCAGGATCATAACAATGAATTCGAGTACATCACCGATTCCATTCAGTCCACCCATTATCAGCTGACATCGCTTGAGGATTTCCGCAAAACCAATTTATTCACGTTAAAACAAACGTATATGAAGGATCTCCTTTTAAGTAAAAATGTAAAAGAAGTCGATTATGAAGAGTTTTTCAAACAACATAATGTTCATTTTGATCCAAGAAGCTCTATAGCCCTTATTCTGTTCAAAATCGATCATTATGCGGCCTTTCATGCCAATTACAGCTCGAAAGACCAATCCTTATTGAAATACTCACTACTTAATATAGCCAATGAAATCGTGCATCCTACCTATCCATGCGAGTCTATCGATGCGGGAAGGGATCATGTGGTTACTTTATTAAATATGGACATATTTGGCGAGAACGAACGTGAGTCCACAGCTCACAACGAGCGTGTGAAGAGCTTGATACAAGAGATTCAGCATGTGTATGCCAAATACTGCTCCATTAGCGTTTCTGCCTTTATTAGCGCCCCTGTTGCATCGATTAAGGATGTTCGCGCATTATATGAAAGAACGCTGGAGCTATCCCACTATCGTATCAAATACGGTCATGGTTGCCTGTTAACACAACAAGCTATGAGTAAGGTGACATGGTCCGACTTTAATATCAATACGGCTTCTGTCCAACATTTTCTAGATTGTATTCAGAAAGCCAAATTAGAAGAGGCCAAAACAGCCTACTGGAATTTGATAGAGGAACTGACAGACTGCAGCTTCAATATCATCATGTTCACGTTATCGCATTTGTCCTCCAGCATCTTCAATATGGTTAACCTCATGGAAAAGAATGGCACTATATCCTTTGGTCTGGATTTCGTTTCCTTTGACAATACAATCAAATCAATGGAAGTATTCGACGAGATCAATACGGAGTTCATAGCCCTAGTAGGCACAATTGTAGGCAAAATAGAACAAAATCGAAACGAAAAATCCGACATCGTCGTTTCCAACGCCATCCGATTCATTGAAGCCCATTATATGGATAAATCCTTATCTTCCAATAAGGTAGCAGATCAATTTAAGTTGACGCCTGCTTATTTAGGCAAACTATTCCGTGAGTATTCTTCTCGTTCTATCGCCGACTACATATCAGAAATCCGTCTAGTTAAAGCATCGGAATTGCTCAAGGAATCTCCTCTAAATGTAGATGAAATTATTGAGAAAATCGGTTGGGAAAACAAAAAACATTTCTTCACTTTGTTTAAAAAACGCTTTGGAACAACTCCTACCGAGTATCGGCTAAAATCAACAGTAAGCGACATTCAGGAAATGTCGCAGTAGGTAGTAATTAGTAGCGGCCTTTCTCCTATTCGAGAAGGCCACTTCTTTCATAATGAAATTGCTCAAGAGTTGTATTTGAGTAGATTCGCTTCTCGGAACTCTCGTGGTGATAAGCCGTTTAACTTGCGGAATAGCTTTGAAAAATAATGCAAAGACGAAAATCCGTGCTTGTCTGCAATCTCGGTGATGCTCAGATTCGTAAAGAGCAGATCGTCCTTCGCCCGATTGATCCTGAATTGGATGACATACTGTGTTGGCGGCAATCCGGTTGCATCTTTGAACAAATCAAAAAAGTATCCACGGCTTATGCGCAGCTCTCTGTAATAGATTTCTAAAGGCTGCAGATTGCCTTGTACGAGATCTTGATCCAATCGCTCGAGCAATTTGGACATGCGGAGATTGGGGATATGCTCCTCTTTTAGGGCAAAGGTTAGAAAAAACTCAATAAACTGCTGGAAGCTGCTCTGGACCTTTAGACTGCGAACGTAAGTCCGCTCGTTTGTATAGTTATTTTCGGTATAAAACTTCTCGAAGAAATCCATCCACAACCGCAGCTTCTCCACTTTCACATGCTCGGGTAAAGAATAAGGAAATGCAGGTCCGATCAAAGTAGGAACCAGGGTGGCTGCATCATAGCAGATCATGCTCGGTTGGGTGAATTCGTCCCGACGGTCCATGTATGACCAATCGAAATAACAACAAACGTGAACCATCGGGTCCTGGCTGTCGGCAACCCAATGGTGCGGCTGCCCTGCTGGTATGTACACGAGAGAACCGGCTGCTGTTTCATAAGAACGACCATTGGTGTGAATAACACCTCTTCCCTCGCTGATCAAATATAGGGAGGAGGCATAACTGATCCGATTGTTGCTAGCCTGCCTTTTGGAGAATGGGTACCGTGTTGCATAGTACACGTACGGATGTAAGTCGGCGAAATCCAACCACGGTCACCACCTTATTCGTAAAAATTAAATTGTATTTGATATGACGATTGTACAAATAATTGACGATTTTGCAAATACAAATTATTCCGAATACTGTAATGTTTATAAGTGACGATGAAGATTTCTAAGGAGGAAATAACATGTTAGATAGCAAGTATTTGTTGACAGATGAGCAAATGATACAATTTATTACCAAAGGCTATCTGGTACTTCAGAACGACATGCCTCACCAACTTCATGTGAGCATCATGAATCAGATCCATCACGTTATGCATAATGAAGGCAACCCTGGCAACAACATTCTGCCCCGTGTCCCGGACATTCAGCAGCTATTCGATACTTCAATCGTCAAGGGAGCCCTACGCAGTGTACTTGGATCAGACTATTACATGCATCCACATCGCCACTGTCATTATAACCAACCTGGAAATCAGACGCCGGGTGGCGGAAAATGGCACAAAGACGGCTATTGGTCTTCCATGCGCAGTCATCGGCCGTGGTGGGCGATGCTTTTCTATTACACCCACGATATTACCGAAGATTTAGGGCCAACTGCGATCATGCCAGGCACTCAATACTACGAGAAATTCCTCGGCGACCAAGGTGAGACGCTGCTGCCCACAGGCAAGGCGGGTACTATGGTACTTGTGCATTTCGACTTGTGGCACAAAGCTTCGCTGAATGTATCAGAACTAGATCGTTATATGCTTAAGTTTCAATTTCTCCGATTGAGCGCACCAGAGTTTCCGAGCTGGAATCATCAAAGCAGGGAGATGATTGTGCCGGAAGGAACGCCAGCTATCCATATGAATTTATGGCAAGATGTATGGGATTGGCTCCGCGGAGAACCTACGGCAATGCAGGTTGGCGCGCCAAAGAACGCGGAGCGATTGTTGGCATTACGGCAAGAGCTTGAGTCCGAGAATGCGGCCCATCGCGGGCAGGCGGCGGACGAATTGGGACGCATCGGAGCAGAAGCGGCTTCTTGCGCTCCCTCGCTAGCGCTTTTATTGAACGATCCGGTGGAAACGACCGCTTTGAATGCAGCCTATGCGCTTGGACACCTTGGAACTCAAGGGATCGAAATGCTGATCAAGCAAATTACGGACGGGTCGAACCTGACAGCGGAACGAGCCGCATACGGATTGCAAGGAGCTGGCATTGAGGCGATTCCCGAGCTTCTCCGTGTTATGAAGCATGAGGATGAGAAGCGCAGGGCGTTGGCAGTTTTCGTACTCGGGATGATAGGATCTTCCGAAGGTGAAGTCGTACCCACACTTATCTCAAGCTTACAGGATCAAAGTGAATGGGTTCGCCGGAATGCGGTTGAATCATTAGGTATGCTCAAGAATGCTGGTGAACAGGTTGTTTCGGCATTAGCAAAAGTATTGAAGGATTCTGTACGATATGAAGCTGACGACGATACTTCAGAATCGAATCATACGGATTCGAAAAAGTCGTATGTAGGCGATCAACCCTACATTACGAATAAGGTCGGATATACGGCGGCGCTTTCACTGCTGCGCACCGGTAATATTGGCGATGTGCAGGAAGCCGTCCGCTCCTTGGAGCAAGCGCTTTACAGCAAAGACCGTTACGTCAGAGCTTATGCAGCGGAAACACTTACCCATCTGCGAACGGGCGAAGCGGTTGATATCTTGATCCGATATTACCGCACTTCCCGCTGGTGTCCGGATACAAGTAAAGTCAGTACCTTCTAGGGGCCTTTTACTAACTTAACATGAAAACGGGGTTGTCCTATAAGTAGGTAAATCTACTTGAGGACAGCTCTGTAAGTTTGACCTTATGGATCATTCGAATCGTATTCAGCAAGCAAATGAATACTTCCATTGGAAAAATTCCAATGGAAGTGAGTCTCATGCTTCAAAATTCGCACTTATATTGGAAATTTTCCAATGGAATTGGCTTATAGGTTATCAATTCCCTACTTCCACTGGATTTCATCCAATGCAAGTAGCATGCAGCTTTGAATTGTTGTTTTCTTGCACTAATTTATGACTACTTCAATAAACCACTTGTACTCCCCGTTAGCTTCGACAGTGGCCGTTTCGTTATGTCGCAAAGCATGGGAAAGATCATCCATCTTTCCTGTCGCAGGCTCAATTGCAAAATGATAATGACCGCCATATCCACCATAATTAGCCCAAATCGCTAAATAAGGTACTTGTTCCGGAGGAAACCGGAGCGTAACTGCTTCGCCTGTCGCAGGATCGCTAAGCTGGGCCCAACCGTTCTTAACCTTCTTTGCGAACCAATATTTTTCTGCAAATTTCCCTTCGGCTGGCTCGATCATGCTAAGATCTACGCTTCCGTTATCCGTTTGAATGAGCGGCCAAGATTTCCTGTCATTAAAAACGCCTAGACGCTCCTGTTCTGAATAAGAGATCTCAATTTCTGTCATATTGTTCGGAACGTTCAATACCATACCTTCTCGGACTCGAAATAAGGGATGTGCCGCCCAAAGAAAGGAAAAAGGCGATGAGGCATGATTCTTTAAACAATAATCAATTCGCAATGTATCTTCATCTGCAAAAGAATACACCTTTTCCAACGTATATGGAAAATGCACACCATTTACTCGGCAATATAACTCATCGCCCAGACTATGACTGCTCCATTCCAAGGACCATACTTCCCCATGGTCTGGGATCATCTGGTTCTTCCACGGTTTTTCCGGATAGAAGCACTTGTTAATGCTTGGAAACATTTCATCCCAGCCGCTCTCGTCTCCCGTCGAGAAGGAAGAACCAAAACCTGTGTTTCCCAAAGGTTTACCGCTTCGCCAGAGCCACTCCCGGTTCGTTTTTCGATTCACAAGCGATGTTACCTTACTGCCGAGACTCGGAATCACGGTTAACGAAATCCCATTTGTTTGTCCAACCCAAGTTAAATAGCCTTCACTTTCGATTTGTGTCCAGCTTCCCAAGTCTATCCCTCAATTCATCTTTTTGATAACCTGCAAATAGAAAAAGCGCCACTCTGTCGAATGGCAGCTTACTAGGTAATTATTACCAACTCTACTCGTTCACTTCACCTAATTATTTAGCACAAACGAAGGTGAGTACTCGCCCCTTGGTGATTTTTATCTAAACGAAGCACTTCTTCCAGCTGCAATTTAGCTTGTTCAAGCTTGCCGATTCCTATGAAGCCCAGCGCCATCATATAGTTGCAGTGGATTTCATTACGCTTGTTAAGATCGTCTTCGAACACAAGGAAATCCGGCAGCGAGACAGCGAAATAATCGAATTTCACTTGATCGAAAATATGCTTTTCAGCATAGTCAATGAGTTTGTTGAATCGGCGCTTAGCCTCTTTTTCATTTAGCAGCTTCAACCATGCCAAGCCTTGGTAAAAAATCATATCCGGTGGCTGATCGTTATAGTACATCACGCTGGCTGGCTCATCCAGACCTAAGGACGCCTTCTCGAAAAACGCTAATGCGTTATCCGTCATGTTCAAACCTTCAAAAGCACAGCCTAAATAGTAAAAGATTTGGTTATCTTGTGCTCCGGCAAGCTTTCCTTCACCGAGGTTTTCAGGAAAATGAAGCGCTTTTTGCAAAAGTTCAAGCGCTTGCTTGTATTGAGCTTCATCTAGTGCGCGTTTGGCCAACTCTACATGTGAATAAATGTACTGACCGGTTACCTTGCCCTCCCCGCCTTCCCAGGGATGAAAATTCCGAGAAACCAGAGCCTCTGCAGCCTGCTCGTGTTTGCCTTGTGCATTGAGTAGTGTAACGTATTCCAAATAGAGATCGTCGCGCTGAACGACTAAATCCTTGTGCTTTTCAAGTTTTTCAAAACGATTCTCCGACGAGTAACCGAGCTTTTTGTAAAGCTGATCAAGCTCATAAAACACCCTTGCGTCATTCTGCTGGCGTTCAAACGCTGTTTCCAAGGACACAAGAGACGCTTGAGCGTTACCGCGTTTATTGAAATAGGCTAGCGCTAAATTGCGGTGAACGGTTGCGAAATCGCCGCGAATATCCCGGGAAGATTCCCAATGGCAGATTGCGTCTTCGTAACGTCTTTTGTCGTACAGCAAGTTACCTAGATAGTAATGCGCTTTATCGTCATTGGCATTGAATGCAATGGCGCTTTCCAATATAAGCAGATCGAACCAACTGTTCGGGAAGCAATAATCCGGAGCCGCTGCATTTCCGTGTTGCCGGTGTTTTGCTGCGCCTTCCAGGTTGCCCGCTTTCTCATGTAAGTAACCGAGTGTATAGTGCAGCATCGGGTATGCATCCGTGTTCTCGTTCTGAACAATTCGATTTAGTACGTCAATCGCCTCGGCATATAAACCGCTCCCGGCATAGTCCGCTGCGAGGTTCAAGTAATTATGAGCATCGCCGCGCATGAGCAGGATTAATTCTCCAAGCACACGATCGGCGCTATCTCGGTCTCCTTGGGCTAAATTCACTAGATAGCATTCGTTATACGCTCCAAAATCAGCAATATCAAGCTTAAGTGTTTCTTGGGCAAAAGCGAGCGCATTCTCGCCCGATCCTAATTTGCGCAGCAAGGCTGTTTTCAAATGGCGCGCCTTATAGTTGTGCGCATTACGGATGAGCGAACGCTCAACTAATTCTAGCGCCTCTTCATAATTCCCTTTTTCGCAGGCGATCTGAGCGAGTGAAAAGTAGCCGCTGTCCTGCCAAGCTGCAGACCAGACTGCTTTATAAAAGGCGGTGAAAGCTTCATCCAAACGATCCTGCAGTTTTAGAGACACACCCAACTGGTAGTAGGCTTCGCTGTCGTACGGATTCGGGTTACGCCACGTAAGCGACTTCACCGCCGTGCGGAAATGCCCTTCGGCCTCGCGGAACAAACAGCGGCGGAGCAGCAGCGTTCCATACGCGACATTGATTCGGATATCGTTCGGATCGCGCTTGAGCCCCTCCAAATAGTAATCGTCCGGCTCGAACGTTGCATGGCGGTACTGTTCCAGGTGCAATCCGGCCAAATATAGCTGCTCGTTCGAAATCAGTTCCTGCGGTTCTTGAAGCGGCTTGGCCGCATCTGGCACCTGTTCAATCGAAGGTTTAATTGGACGATAGGATACGAGCAAAATGCCTTTTTGATCCCAAACTTGCACCAACAAATCATGCGGTCTATCTGCTTCGTCAAGTATAATCACCGATTTATACGTTGAGACTGGTGATAATTCAAGTTTTTCCTTTAAATAGGTGCGCTTACGGCTTTTTAGCTCCACAACAGCATCCGGGAAAAGCGAAGTTGCATAAACATGAACAACCGCTTCACGGGTTGCTTCATCGACTTCAAGATTAACCGCGGCATCGATTGTCGCATTTTTGACGACCCCAATATTTTTGTACGGCATAAAGTACTGCTTGAACGATTTCTCCTCATACGGCTGCAGCCAAGTAAAATCCGGTTGATTGTCGGTATATACGCCTGTCATCAATTCGATATACGGCCCGTCTTCGTCGGTCAGATTGCGGTCCCATGCTTGCCCGAATTCACCGTTCCCCCACGTCCACTGCTTTTTCCCTGGGGAAATATGGTGGTTAGCGACGTGCAATAGACCTGCCTGTACGCCGTGATCATAACCGCCGACAAAGTTGTAATCGGATTTGTACGCCATATAAGAAGTTGGAACCGGAATGTTCTTGTACCGCGAGATATCAACGCCAGCGGAATAGTCCATTTTGTAGTAGGTGCCGGTTGCAATCGGGAATCGGGACACATCCCGCTTACCGTGATCGAATACAGCCGTAACGTCCTGCGGAAATACGGATTGCGTATTTTCGTTAACAGCAACCGCCGGATTCGCCCACCACAGGAAGGTTTGCGGTTCTGGTGTACGGTTGTAAAGCTGCGCTGAGATCTCCAAATACGCCTTACCTGGATACAACGTAAAACCAGCGGTTACCTTCGTGCCGTACATGCGATCAATCTCGCTCACCCATGCCGTTGCGCTTCCATCCTCGTTCACTGTGAAGCGATATTCTACGGGGCCGAATGTGTTGGGACGATGATGCTGCGGCCAGTTGAACTCGATACCTCCTGAGATCCACGGTCCGGCGAGACCAACAAGCGCAGGCTTGATCACTCTGTTGTAATAAACGAAATCGTATTGATTCGTTTTGTCCAACGCGCGATAGATCCGTCCTCCGAGCTCCGGCATCATTTCAATTCGAACATATTCGTTTTCAAGAATAACCAGTCGATAGCTTTTCATCACTTTCTCGTCTGCTATTTTATCAATGACAGGATGCGGATAGACGCGTCCGGAGCTGCCTTGATACACCCGTTTTTCCAAGAACATTGGATTAGGATTGGGCGCTCCGATTCCGTAAGTTGGGATTTCAACCTCTTCTTCCCACACTCGAACCGCTTGACCGTTCTGCTGAGCCATTGAATCTGTCTTTTCACTTCTCATTAGATGACCTCCTGCTAGATGATATCTCTAATTTACTTCTAGGACTCCGTTCTGCCAATTGACGAAATGCGGTTTATGATGGATGATATTCTTATTTCAATAAGAGGTGTGAGATTGATGGAAACGATTATGAAACCAGAGGGCTTCCAAGAGGAATGGCTTCATGTCATGCCCGACTATATTTTGAAAGAATTAGAGCAATCTGAATTAACCAAGCACCTATATATCAGCGATATCGGCGTATTTCCGCGAGCCCAGTACCATTATCGGGAACGATCTGATGGAAGCAATGCCCATATTGTTATCTACTGCACGGATGGCGAAGGATGGATCGAGCTTGAAAATCGGAAGCCCCTGCAATTAACCGCGCGGCATTTGGCCGTCATACCTGCAGGCATACCGCACCGTTACGGAGCATCTTCCCATTTACCCTGGAGTATTCACTGGTTTCATTTGCATGGCGATCATGCCGCTCCATTAATTAAAATGTACAATTTGTACGAGGGCTCCATTTATTTGCCGCATATCATAAACGCAAAGTTTCTGGCGGAATTCGAACACTGCTATGAATTGCTTTCGAATAAAGCGTATTCTATGGCTATACAAGTCCATGTTTCCAATGTCTTTCGGGAGCTTTTGAGTGATATCGGAATGAGTTCAGCGGGGTCTACGCAAGACAAAAAAAGGGAGAACTATATGGAAAGCGCCATCCAGTACATGAACGACCATTTGGAGGTTTCCATTACACTCTCCGATTTAGCCAAGCATACTGGGGTCTCGAAACAGCATTTGATTTTTTTATTCAAGAAGGAAACCGGCTTTCCGCCAGTAGAGTACTTTTTACGTCTCAAAATTCAAAAAGCGAGCCAAATGCTCGATTTGACCGCCCTCACGATCAAAGAAATCGGAAGCGCGATCGGCATATCCGATGCCTACTACTTCTCCAGACTTTTTAAGAAAATGATGGGAGTTTCCCCAACCGAATATCGTAAAATACCGAAAGGGTAGCGATGAGCCTAAGAATAGACCCTTCATAATTGTGCACTTTTACGCCTAATAACCGACTACCGTGACAGACGGGTGATAAGTAACTTTGTGAGGAAACATAGCTCCCAAGTCGGAAACACCCAGTACTTGAACGAGGAATTGCGTAAATTCGTATGTTTTCTCAACAAGACGGTTCGCCTTAGCTAAATTCACAGGATCATGCTCAAAAAACTTCGGATAATAATGATGGATCATACTCGTACATGAAACT
The DNA here is from genome assembly GCF_001429545.1 of Paenibacillus sp. Soil787. Classification (GTDB taxonomy): domain Bacteria; phylum Bacillota; class Bacilli; order Paenibacillales; family NBRC-103111; genus Paenibacillus_E. The sequence goes on along the minus strand of NZ_LMSP01000001.1, from coordinate 628,021 downwards.
TTCATGAGATCTCTTCCCTTCCTAAAGCGATAGCAAATAGACTTCTCGTTACTTGCGTGCTAACTTGGTAATACGGCCGAATTGCGTCCACTCCGCCACATAGACATTGTGCTGTGAATCGACGCAAATGCCATGTGGACAAATCATCTGCCCTGGCTCGGACCCTTTTCCGCCCCAAGAGCGGATTGGCACACCTTTGGCGTCATACTGATGAATCCAGTGTTGACCATACCCGTCGGTAACATAGATATCGCCATTTGGTGCGACACAAACGTCAGTTGGAATAAACTTACGCTCGCTGTCGTAAACACTTGGAAGTTCAGGCGTTTCAATCGTTAATACCGATTCCCCATCCATCGTCATTTTCACCATAAGTTCTCTTTTGGTATCTGTCACGTACAAATACTCGCCGTCGACTTCTAAGCCTGCTCTAATGTGAAATGAAGCTTGATTTCCTTCTGAGCATCCTTGCTGCTCCATTGCGCGAGACGATAGTTGCCATTTCGATTCGGCATCAGCCCGGGAAGAAGCTCTAGTTCCACTTTATCCGATTCAACTTCAGGTTGAATCGTATAGATAGCATTCGAATAATGGGCGAAAAGCTTATTACCTTCGACGCGGATGACCGTCTCATCCGTTCCGTTAGACACGAGCACCGGAACCGTTACACCAATTGCGGATAATTCCGTATCCTCTGCAGCCTCCACCGACCATGCCGTTGTCACGCCATCGTGTGCAATGCGATAAGATTCTGTGATCGCCGCTACACCCTCGATGCCAGTCCTCGGCATCAAATCACCAATAGCTCTTAAAATAGCTGGGTGTTGATCCTCATCCGGTGAACGCAAATCCATGTCGTTTATAAGCTGAAGTCCCGTAGACTCGTAGCGTAGTTTGAAAGATAGTGCATCGCCATTTTCCTCCCCACTTTCAAGCAAAGCATGCCAATGCAGCTTCTCAGGATGGGTTGGTGTCCCGTTGTCATTCAAGGAATGAAACGTTTCGTGCTTTCTTCTGCCATAGTTAGATAACCTGTGCCACGTACCGTGTGCATCCCTCCATGTCAAGCCTATAGCTGCTGGCGTATGGGGGCGCGGAATGATTTGTTTAGCCACAAAATAATTCAAATGAATATTGCCGTTGAGCCCAGCTATCCCCATCGAGAGCGCCGTTTCCTCCAGATAATCCGCTTTGTGGAGCCTCACCCATCCGGTTGCGTCATGACCCATTTGCGCAGCAGTATCCATTACGAGATGATAAGCTCCTTGCTGAGGTCCCGTAGTAGCATAAATCCGGTTAAAGGACTCAATCGGCACGACATATCCGCCCAAATCCGAAGGTGCTGCCTTCTCGCGTATGCTTTCGTCAGCACTTTCAAAGCACGAAGCAGCAATTTGAGCGGCATACAAGCTGTATGTCGAATAATAGGCATAGAACTCCCAACCGTTACGGAGACCGCTATCGAACCGATTTTTCAACAACCGAAATTGGGTGGGATCCTCTATCCAGCGCAGAATGGATTGTAGTGCTTTGCGTGCAGCTCGTTTAAAGATACCTGCCCATTCTCGATCTCCTTCTTTGGCATAAAGCGTGGCTTCCCGTTCACACAGATTGGCAAAGGTCAGTTCATTCCAAATAATCTGGTTACTCCTGCCTCCGCAGCTCGTCCCCCCGGTGGTAGACTGCATAAACAGCATCGTTTGAGCCCCTTTGCGAAGTTGCCTTTCTAGAAATGTCTTCCATTCGCCGTTATAACCGGCATCTATTAACCCGCTAAGCTGTTGACGCGCAGCCAAATCATAGGCGACCGGAATATTCGGATCGCGGTATAGTCCTTCACACGTAAAACGCGGCATTTGCGGTTTCAAATACTTGTCAATGAAAGCCATAGAGTCCGTGAAACCTTCATTTAGCCTCATCATTTCGCCATGCATGGCATAAGTAGCCCAGTTACGGATGGTACGAATGTCTGGAAAACTTCGAACCGTTTGGCAATACGTTACCTCAGGCTCAACGTTGGACAAACTCGCTTTCCAGCTATCGCTCCACTCCTTATCTACAATCGGCGCCAAAAGCTGATACGCCCGAACCAGCATGTGCGTAGTGAAATCGGCATGGTCATCAGGGACTTTATTCTCACCCAAACAGGTACTGGCCCAATCCATCGCGAGCAAAATCTGTTCTTTGAGATCCTTGCTGCGATCGTTGGCAAGTAGAATAGCTCCGGCTTTTACAAATGCAGCGGTTGCATATTCGTGTTCTTTGCCATCGCTTGGATCCAGAATCCCCCCGTATTCACTTAAAAATGGGGCGAATTGACGAACTCGCGCTTCGGCAAAGTCCAAATATTTGTCACGAGTTATTCCGGTTTCTTCGAGATCATCTAACTTGCCTTTTTGTTTAAACGCGTCGATGTCTTGCTGAATCGGGTTTACCCCAGATAAGCTTTCTAAATAGTCCAGTTCGTTGGCTGTAAACATGCTGTACCTCCGATAATATGTCCTGTCATCTTAAACAGCTTGCTGAGCTTGCGTACTATCTCCATTATATTGATGGTCAAGTAATGGGGAAACTACTTCATGCTGGATCCTCCATTAGTCATTGTACTTTACAAAGTCACCGCAAAGTTTTCCTAAACTGCACTGAATTGTTGTTTTTTTGCACATGTTGAAAATCATAGATTCATCATAGAGATGGGGCTACCCAAAGTTCGGATAGCCCAAATTCTCATGAGTGATTCAATTATGAACGGATTTATTTAAGGCTATTTTGTAGAAAACTTGCATCCCTAAGCAAATAGGCTTCTGCTTCACTTGAAATATGCTTGCCGCTTTGCGCCTGCACTTCATTTATGAAGCTGTTCAAGTTACCTTTTTCCAGTTCCTTCTGTAAGCTATTAGCAATTCCGCCGTTATCGATCCAGTTGTTACCTGTAAAGCGAGTTACCATTGCTATTAAGGAATCGATATTGGTGATGGTCTGGAATGTTACCGTCTCACTTTGCGTATTCCCCGCTAGGTCACTCGATGTTACTGTAAGCGTGTGTGAGCCAAGCGTTAACGAATAAAGCGGAATCGTTGTTGATTGCTTCACAATCTGGCCATCTAGTGTAACGGTTGTCTTGCTGTTATCCACGCCAGATAAATCATCGGTCACGGATAATTGCAGCGTTAAATCCCCGGAATCGCTGTAGCTGTTGCCATTAATAGGCGAAGAGATGGTAATGCTCGGTGTGTGTGCATCCAGATTGAACGAGATGTTCCGTGCTGTTTCCACGTTCCCCGCGTTGTCAACCGATCGATACATGATGGTATAGCTGCCGTCTAGATTTATGGTTACCGGTGCCTGGTAAGCTTGCCAGTTAACGCCTTCATCAACGCTGTATTCAATTGTGGCCACGCCTGATAAAGTATCTTCTGCTGCGAGGCTTACGGTCACCTCATCTACATACCACCCGTTCTGTCCGTTAGGCCCGGCCGCTGTCACTGCTGCTTTAATGACAGGTGCGGTTCTATCGATTTTAATTGTTACTGATTTCTGAGTTTCCTGATTGCCTGCAGTATCAATGCTGTAGTACTTGAGCTCATTCAAGCCTTCTTCATCAATTTGAACCGTATTTCCTTCTGCGAACGGACTACCGTTTAGGCTGTAGAAGGTTTGAGCAACGCCACTACCTACATCCGTTGCTGTTAACTGGATCGTCTGTGCAGCTTGATGCCAACCGCTCTGCGCATCATCGGTCGTCACAGGAGAAGTAATATCCAGTATGCGAACCGTCACTGTGGAGACATCTGAATTTACAAAACCATCGTTTACGATGAAGCTAAATGTATCTGTACCGATTGCACCAGGGTTTGGCGTGTACGTAAATGCTCCCGTTGCTGGGTCCGTAATCACTGTCGTTCCTTTCGTACCATTGCTAACGATGCTGTAAGTCAGTGGATCTTGGTTTGCATCGCTCGCAGATAAAATGCCGCTAATAGCTCTATTTTGCGGAGTCGTCAATTCAGAGCTTACGCCTACAGGCTTACTATTGGCATCTTTGATATTGATATCATCAAAATACACGGTGTTTGTATTTCCAGACCAAAAATCTCCTATCCTTATCTTGTTGAAACTAGTTACGCCAGTCACGCCTGTCGGTGGTGTTATGAGTATCCCATCGATATACATATCCAGTTTAGTACCAGAGGTATAGTCCCACTTGAACTCATGCCAGCCTAGGCTTCTGTTTACGGTTGTTGCCGTAATTGCACCACCAAGTCGTACCGAATATTTCGTTGTCGAAGTCGGAGTATTGACCATGATAGCCCGATTCGTTACACCATCATCTACGTAAGCTGCCGTTTGCATGTTCGTCTTGTTGAAATTGTCATAAAACCACATCGTAACCACTTTGTTATAGCTAGTATTGAAAGTTTGCGTGATGTTATCAACATCTTCATTAACGATGTAGCTGTTGCTGCCGGAATGCGTAATTGCAGTAGAGGTCGATTTAGAACCAGCTGATGCTACCCAGTTATCCAATCCGTTTTCAAAGCCCTCAAATGCGTTTAAAGATTGATAAACAGGAGCTGGAATGTTATTCTCTGACAAACCAAACTCATCCACATAACCTCTCAATCCGCCGCCACCTGTTTTCGTTGCATATATGGTAGCACTGGTACTGTTTGGCCCTGTTGTAAAGGAAAAATTGTCAGGACGACTTCCTGCACCGACAACGTTATTGCCAGCATTTATGCTACTTTTACTTAATGTCTTTGGAGTACCACTGACATCAAAACCGCTTGCTCCCAATACAAGGCTGTCCGTAGCAGGATTAGGGGTAGAATTAAATAATGTAAAGTCACCGAAATAACAATTAATAGCCGCCGCTGGGTTGGTGTTAGTAAATACCAAATATACGTCATGCGTCCCTACTACCGAAGAAAGCGGTATACCTCTTCTATAGAACCATTGGCCATTTTGTGCTGTGTCTAAGTTCATTGCATCCGTGGCAACTAGAGTACCCGTAGTAGGGCTATCAATATACATTTTAATTGTACCGGTACTGGAATTAGCGACTGTACCAAAGTTCACAGAGTTGTACAGCGCAGAGGATCCAAAATTAATTTGATTGAATTTTAGAGTAGTCGTCGTTCCCGGAATGATGTAACTATTCATTGAACGGTATTTCGTATTCGTAACAGGTGTGCTAGCGGCGGTATCCATGGTGCTTGCCACAACCTGTTGTCCCATTACCTTACCCCAAACACTAACATTATAGGTGGTGTTTGGTTTCAGCCCTGTTACCGTCTGGGAAATCTTATCGCCATCGTTCAAGACAACACCGTAAGAACCACTTCTTATCAAACCGCTGGTTCTAAAATCCCATCCGTTTTGTGTTACGATTTGAGGAGAACCGGTGGTAGTCCAACCACTCATATCACCAGTAGGGAAACCGCCATTTACGAGCAATTGCTTGTAAGGAATATTATGAAGCTGGAAAATTGGATTGATATTGGCAGCATTGGTTAAGTCGCTTCCCGCTTTCCATGTCACTCCGGGCTGAATAGCGCCCATGACAGGGTAAGCGGAAGTGAATCCGTCAGTAACACCGGGTAACGCAACACTACGGTAGTCGTTCGGGTTCTGCAAAGCAAAATTGTTGCCAGCAGCATTTACAAAAATAGGAGCAAGAGCTGCAGTAGTACCTATAGTATTAAATTGTTCAAAGGCGCCACCTGAGGTCTGAGAGTTGTAAGTATTTGCTGCAAAAATATTGCCGACGACCGTGGTTCCGAAGGAGCCTGTTCCATCGTAGGCAGCACCCCAACTGCTAAGACTCGTAGGGCAGTTGTATACCGTATTATTTAACAAAATCATACGTTCATTGGGGGTGTTGATTAGGAAACCCACACTAACGTTATAAACGATGTTGTTATAAACCGCGGCATTGAAGGACACATTATCGAAATAAATGCCTTCACCCGCAGTATCATGCACGGTATTGTGGTGGATCTCTGAGCTGCCAAAATCGCTGTTTGAGACGTAAAACACACCGCCGTCATAGGAAATCTTCATACAATCATGTATGTCATTGTACTGGAATATTGAACTGGTGAAAAAACCGCCAATGGCAGCACGTCCTCCGTTGTACACACTGTTATGACTAATCAGATGATTGTATCCATTAACGTTTATACCGTCGGCATAAAGTCCATAACGATTAAAATCGTGAATGTCATTATTAATCACATTGTTATCATGGCCTTTGACAATGATCCCAAATCCATACATATTTTTAATTTCACAATCGCGAACGGTGTTGTGGTCGCCATCCAATGTAAAGCCAGAAACAAAACCACCCAAAGTTGTATTAGCAGCAAAAGGTTGGTTAGTGGAATCGACCATTTCAATGGTCGCGCCCTTGAATGTGTTGGAGCTGGAATTCGCAAAGTTGATACCGGCAGCACGTACATTAATTCCACTGATGGTGATACCTGTACGACCAGATAAGTCGAAAACATACTCTCTGCTCTTCGCCTCAATAGTCCCAGTATTTGGATCCGCTCCACCTGGTACAGATACATACAAATTCTTGTTCGCAACATCCTTGTACCATACTGCTGTAGGTATGCCACTTACCGGATTTGCCACATCATGAATCAATGCATGATAAGAGTTAGTGATATAAAAACCAAAGCCTGGATTGCCGCTTTGTGGATAGTAACCGGAAGCCGTGTAAGGCCACTCAACCTGCAGGGTATTTCCGGTGTTACCCGTAATCTTTCCGGTGTACACCACAAATCCATTATTTACCGAGGAAACAAGCAAAGCCCCTTGCAAATCATTTGCTATTGTAGTAGGCACTGTGTACGAGCTACTAACCGCAACGCTGTTAAATTGTAAATTAGCTCCTCCGTTTGTTACAACAGGACTGCTAGGATTTGATGTATATTTTGCGTATTTTGTCTTGTCAAACATCTTACTGTCCGGGATGTTAGGCCATCTTGCCGGACTCAACGATGTGGTATTCCCACTGGCATCCGTATAATAGACAATATTGCCATAACCGTTATTGTAATCCCAACTCATTGGCGCCGAATAGATACCAGCATCTGCTGTGGGCGTCCATCCAGTGACCAAATCACCTCCAGACAAAGTAACGTTGTCACCATTGTAGTTCTGAAACGTCACCCCATCACTTTTAGGTATGACTGTTTCACGGTAAACACCTGCCATAATTTTGACTTTGTCGCCAGAAACCGCAACATCGGCAGCTTTTTGGATCGTCTTAAAAGCTGCCAATGTGGACTGACCATTGTTAGAGTCGTTTCCGTTCGTGCCATCAACATAGAAGTTTGTTTCCGTCGATGCAAAAGTTTTTGACGGTATCGATAGAATTGGTGTGCAAATCATTAGCATCGCTAATACCAGGGCCATCCATTTGTAAGTCTTAGTTTCACTTGCTTGAAGCATTCTCATTACCTCCTATTAGCACTTTGTAAGCGTTATCATCATTTAGTAGACATATTATAAAAAGGAGCCATTACTTGCTCTGTTAACAAGCAATGACCCCTTTCTTTCATAAGTTTACTTTAAATTATTTTTTTGTTTTGAAGAATTCGTCAACTTGCTTTTGTAGCTCAGCGATTACTTTGTCTGAACCTGCTTTTTTCATTTTGTCAATGAATTCCGCATATTTTTTATCAGAGTCAGCAATTGCTCCTGATTCTAGGACAAGCGCGTTACCTGTACCTGCATACTCTTTAACAACTGCGGCAATTTGTGCAAGTTCTGTTTTAACTGGATCAAGAGTAGGCTTAAATCCAAGTAATGGAGAAACGGTTGCACCAGCATTCGTATCCTTCCAAATTTGTGTGAAATTAGCTGGATTAGCTTGCGTTTCGAAACTATTTGCTGTATTACCCATAGCCCAGTTAGATACGCCATATTTAGAATCAGCAGTCCCTTGGCCTGAGTAACCGATTGTTTCAATTTTATTATCGGATATTTTCTTATAATGCTTACCTTCGATGCCCCAAACAAGAAGGTTGTAAAGATCTTTGCCTTTTGCAGTATCTAATAAATTAATAAGCTGCATAGCGCGTTCTGGGTTTTTGGATGTTCTAGTAACAGCTAAATTAGTAGCATCGGATAATGCGGAAATGACATACTTCTCTTCCATTGGAATTACCTGAATCGGGAAGCCATATCTTGTGCTATCAATCTTCGATTGATCTTCAACACTTCCAACCATGGTATGGAACCAAGCAATGTTTCCGTCCGGCTTACCTTCATCCTGACGTTGATTTTGCAAACTCAACATATCTTTGCGGATGTAACCTTTAGTATACCAATCCGTCATTGTTTTGATAAACAGCTGCTCTTGCGGTGTGTCATACCAGTTGATAACCTTTAAGCTTTTCGGGTCTTTCAAATCACCTACTAATTTGAAAGGCGCGGTTGCTGAGATTAACATATTGTGATGTTGCATTCCCGTAAGTACATTCGGGCTAAAACCTTTGCGTAATTGGTTGTTCTGCTTCAATTTCTCTAGGTAACCTTCGATAACAGCGAAAGACTCTTTGGATACAGGACCATTCTTGTAGAACGTTTCTTGAGCTACTTTCGGATCGATGTATCCTTTATCAATAAACTCTTTCGGTACACGCAGGGTTGGACGGCTATCTACCGCTTGCTGATAGTTTGGAATCGCATACAATTTACCATTTACACGAGCGCGATCCAATACCCAAGCAGGAATCTCTTTCTTGAGTTCAGGTGCGTATTTATCAACTAAAGCATCCAACTCGATATAAGATCCTTTGTTGACCTCACTTGGAAAATCCAATGCATAGCCTGTCCATGCAATGTCAATTTGCTCTGATGAAGCTGCCATTAGCTTCCATTTTTCAGCGTATTCCGCACCAGTAACGGGTACGAATTCTACCTTCGTATTAGGTAATACCATTGCCAATCGCTTGTTAAACTCATCCCAAACCTCTTGAGCATCTGCTTGCTTGCCTGGACTCAAAGTTACAAACTTCAGTGTTACCGGCTTTGCTGCTTCCTTTGCTGCAGGTTTTACATCAGTGCTTGCGCTTGTGCTTGTTTGGGGTGAATCCGTTTTACCGCAACCAGATACGATTAACGCTGTAGCCATACTAAGAATTATCGTCTTACTAAACACACTTTTAAGCGTTTTCACTTGATATCCCCCTTATAATCTGCTCGAATATTATATTATACAAGTATGGAACTTAGCTATAAGTCCATACTTGGTATAAACAGGTAATCACCCTTTTACAGCTCCAACCGTAAGTCCTTTTGAAAAATATTTTTGAAAAAATGGAAATACCATCAGAAGTGGTCCTGCGGCCACGATCGCCATAGCAAATCTAATTGATTCAGACGGCAGCTTATACAGATTTACATTCTCCATATTCACGTTATAAGTCATTGAAGTTTTAAGGAATTCCATTTCCATTAAGATTCGTTGCAACAGAAATTGCAATGTGTACAGCCTCTCATCACGAATATAAATTAAGGATGTAAACCAATCATTCCATTTGTCCAGTAGTACGAACAATGCGATAGTCGCAAGAGCTGGTTTAGACAGCGGAAGAATAATTTGCCAATAAACTCGAAATTCACTGGCCCCATCCATTTTGGCCGATTCAACCAGGGCATCCGGTAAGCCTTGAAAAAATGTACGTAAAATAATGATATAGAAGGCATTGGCCAGCGTTGGGAGAATATACACAAAGATCGTATTATTGATATGAAGATACTGAGTAATGAGGATATAGCTTGGAATCAATCCGCCACCGAACAGCATCGTGAAGAAAATAAAGAGAGTAATGGTTCTGCGCAGCTTGAAACTTTTTCTAGACAGCGCATAAGCGCAAGTGGACATGACAATCAATCCACAAATCATGCCACTTACCGCCTGAACGGATGTTGTTAGATAGGCATATAGGATTTGCTGTGGCTTTCCGAATATAAGGCGATATGCCTCAAGATCAAACTCAACAGGGATTAACTTGTACCCATACTTCAACAATGATTCCTCATTGGAGAATGAGACAGCGATGACTAGAAGAAATGGAATGAGAAACGCTAAACTGAATAGAATCATGAACACATGAAGCAACGTATTACCAATTTTAGCCCTAAATGAATTAGGCATACTTAACCGCCTCCTACTTACTCATTTATACACAATTAGAATAGAGCATTTTCCGGTCTTACTTTCGTTACAATCCAGTTACTGATTACGATTAGGATAAGTCCGACCACCGATTGGAACAATCCAACAGCAGCCGATATACCGAAGTCCCCTGCACGTAATCCACGATACACGTAAGTGTCAATGACATCCGTTGTTGGATACAATACGCCGATATCCCTTGGTATTTGATAAAATAAGCCAAAATCTCCTCTAAATAGGTTACCAATCGCCAGGATGATAATGATAGTTAAAACAGGCGTTAGCGAAGGTAGCGAAATAGCAAATATTTGTCTCATCTTTCCTGCACCATCAATTTTAGCGGCTTCATACAATTCCGGGTCAACGCTCATTAAGGCTGCGTAATAGATGATGGAGCTTAATCCAACCGTCTTCCAAATTTCGACAGAGACGATAATGTAAGGCCAATACTTGGAGTTGGAGTAAACATCTAACGACTCAAAACCGAAGAATTGGATCAATTGATTGAAATAACCTAATGTGGGATTGAATAACGCATATGTCATATACCCAACTAGTACCCATGATAAAAATTTCGGCATAATCATGGCTGTTTGATAGAATTTCAATGCCAATTTCCCACGAACCTCAAACAACAAGAGTGCAACTGTCACAGCTGCTATATTTCCCAAGACGATAAAAACACCAGCATAGCTTACTGTATTTCTTGTAATTCGCCATGCATCCATAGATGTGAAGAAGTATTCGAAATTTTTGAATCCGACCCAAGCACTCCCCATGATGCCTTCGCTATACTTATAATCTTTAAAAGCAAGTATGACTCCGAACATCGGTGTATAGTGAAAAATGAGGTAATATAAAATTGCCGGTAAGGTTAGGATAAATAATGCTATATTCTCTTTAACTAATCGTTTAAATGAATTGCTCCTGAAAGGCTTAGCGACTGTTTTATCAGGTATCTTATTTAAAACCGTATCTCTCATATTGCTTCCCCCTCTTCGTACTTTTATTTTAAGAAATAGGTGTATAACTGAATAGGGAGCCAAATTAAACATACGGCAACGATGTTGCGCAATTCGACAAATTATGGGCACTAAAAGCAATAAAAGTCACTTTTTTCAACTCATTATGCGAAACTCCTTCGAAAGACTCCTATAATTAAGTCGCGATGAGCTATAATAGCTTCAGAACATCGAGAGGATGAAGTTCCATGTACAAGCTTGTTCTGGTTGACGACGAAGAGATTGTTCGCAGGGGATTGAAGTATTTCCTGGATTGGGAATCACTTGGATTTCAAATCGTTGCTGATTTTGAGGATGGTAAAGAAGCCATCGAGTACTTAAAAACCCATGAGGTTGACCTCGTGTTAACCGATATTCGCATGGCAGAGATCAATGGTCTCCAGTTAGCTAAGCATATTTATGAGCATTCCCCCCATATTCGTGTCATTATCATTAGCGGATACAAGGACTTTGACTATGCGCAACAAGCCATTCAATATAATGTCGAACATTATTTGTTAAAACCTACGAAATACGATGAAATCACTGAAGTGTTTCAGGCTTTAAAACAAAAGATGGACAAACTAAAAACTCAACATATGAATCAGCAGCAGCAATCCGTTCGCTTCCATGAGCTTCTTCCTCTATTGAAAGAACAATTTTATACGGACTTAGTGATGGGGGCGTTACGGAATACGGAGGAGCTTAATAAACGAATCAACTTGTTATCCCTTTCACTAGATCCTGCTCATTGTCCCTGCGCTTTAGTTGAACTGGAGCTGTGTGAGCCCGAGAAGCTTTCCATGAAACGGGAAAAACTTACTTACTCGTTAAAGAGCATTTTCCATGCAGAGAATGGCAATTTCATGTATAAAGCTGTTTTCAATGATTATCAGGGGTTGAAATTAATTGCCTTTCCAACCCATTCAATAAGCCAAGACATTCTTCGTGAGCAGCTACTCGGGGAGCTTGATGTAATGATTTCACGAATCCGGAACAACTTCGACATAGTGCTTCGGTATCAAATCAGTGCGACGTTCCCTAATGTGATTGAGCTTGCCCGATTTAGTGAACCTTTAAAGTTAGTATTTGAAGAAACGCGAGGGAAAGATCGGCTGGATCCGTTGGAATATGAGAAGCTCTTGGAAAAGTACAAGGTATTCTTAGCGAATGTGACCGATGGTCAAAAAGAAGAAACGATGAGTTTAATTGACCGCTTCCTTGACGAGTTTCGCGACTTGCCTATTACGTTTGTTCATCGATTAATTATGGACCTGTTTGCGATGGTATTTCGCTATTACTCTGATCGGGGATTGGTTGGCAAGATACCTCATGAGACCGTTCACAATTACCATGTTGTCATTGAAATCAATGAGTTAGAAGATATACGTAAGTGGGCCAAGCAGTACATTAGCGATCTCATGGTTCTCAATGTGACTTCCAAAGAAACCAATGCAAAGCTGATCGTGGACGCCGCACAGAAGTATATCATTCATAACTTTCATCGAGATTTGTCACTCGAAGAGGTCGCTAATCACGTTTTCTTAAATCACATTTACTTTAGCCGAATCTTCAAACAAACCACGGGAACCAATTATATTGATTATTTAACACAACTCCGCATTCAGAAAGCGATAGAATTGCTGGAATCCCGCGAATATAAAATTCATGAGATTACGGAAAAAGTAGGCTATCTCAATAGTAAGTACTTTACTCGATTATTTAAACAAACTACAGGCGTCAATCCTAAGGATTATATTCGCCAACAAAGCCTGCTTTCACAAGGTGCTGACCATGAAAACAAACCGTAATTTAATTCAAGCCGTGCGCATGTACAAGTTCCAGAGTCTCTTTATCAAGAGCTTAATTCTCATTTTCCTGCTGGTTATCGTACCGTTCGCCGGTTTGAGCGTCGTTATGTATTTTCAGATGAATAAGGCCATAGAGACGGAAGTAAGTGGCGTTAACATGAACTCCCTTTACCGCGTGAAGGATAGTATCGATAATATCTTCAAACAAATGGACCACGTTTCGTTGGAAATGATCTATCAAGATGATGTTTCGGCCTTCATGTTAACAGATATCACCAATAACAATCTTACAGCCAATATGAAATCCATTCATGATAAAATCTCCATGTACACACGCTCCTTTAAGTATATTGATTCCTTATACGTCTTCTCTGAGCGAAATCAGTACATGCTTTCCAATCGACTAGACTCATCCCTAATAGAGTTTGATGACAAGACCTGGTCCGGTAACGTGTATCAAAAAATAGAAAAAAATATGTCCTACCGTGATCTTCGTAAACGGAATGATATTTATCCGTTCTACATCTCATTTACACGGCCTGCCTACCTCTATGAGAACAAAATTGGTGCGGTGACCGCTAATATTGATATCGAAGAGCTTCGTAAATTTTCAAATCAAACGACGGAACAATCCGAAAACACGTATATCATCGACGGAGATGTCGTCGTGTACAGCCTTAATCGCAACGAGTTCATGGCCAATATTCATAGTGTTAATCTTCTGAACGCGGCAGATGCCCTTACCAAAATTGGTGAACCTCATTCTTCTATTAAGACCATTCATGGACAAAAGTATATTCTTTCCGTGCTCCCCTCTGGGGATAATGGCCTAACCTATATTTCGCTATTACCGTTAAAAAATTACGAGCAAAAAATGAAAGATCTCCGTGCCTTTTTGTATGTGTTTTTTGGCGTTGGTGCGATCATTGTCTTAGTTGTTTCCTTATTAATCTCCATTAAGACATTCTCACCTGTTAATCAGATCATGTCCATGATTGAAGATCAGGAGAAGTTAGAACCCTTAATGGCCTCCAGCGAAAAAAGCAAATGGAACGAGGTTAGAACAATCACCAATTCGATCTTCCGAACCCTAGATGCGAAGAAAGGCTTAGAACAAGAGCTGCAACTGCGCTTGCATTCCTTACGGAAAGCGCAAACAATCGCCTTACAGAATCAGACGACACCACATTTCTTATACAACACCTTGGAAACCATTAAATATCTGGCGATCGAGTTAACGAAAGGACACAATCCCGTGTCCAACATGGTAACAGCACTATCTGACCTGTTGCGCCGAAGTCTAGATACAGACAATCCTTTAACTGATATCCGAGATGAGATCCAGCATGCCAAACAATATGTGGGGATCATGCAGGCCAGATATCCGAACAAGTTCGACGTGATATGGCAAATCCAAGAAAGTATTCTTAGCTGCCATATCTTAAAAATCTCCATCCAACCCTTATTGGAAAATGCTTTCCAACATGGAATTATTCCCACGCGAAACCCAGGTCAGATTATCATTACAGGGTTGCGTACCTCGGATGGCATTGTGATCACCGTTTCTGATAATGGACAGGGGATACCTGACACTCAGCTGAAGAAACTTCAACAAAGCATGTCTGGCGGGGTTAATTTGGAGGAAAAGCATATTGGGTTAAAAAACTTAAACCAACGTATTAAATTAATATTTGGTGAAGAATATGGCGTATTCCTTACCGAAAACCTCCACAAAGGTACCGCGGTGTTCATTGTTATTCCGGAAAATATAGACATAGATGAAATCGAATAAGTGGCTGAAATGGTAACAGCCGGTTACGAGTCACTTGACTCATAACCGGCTGTTGTCACATGATTCGCTCCATTTTACGCCACAAATGCTGCCCCTCTGGCGCTTCTTCCCATGGCTCGAAATGAGGGTACATCACCTCATGCCAATTGATCGGAGAATTTTTTGTAGTCAGTAATCCTTGACGTTTTGTTGCGCTCACCCTAGAAGGTAATTCATGATAGGAGAATAAGAACCTACCGAAAGAACCGATCAAATAGGATTGATTGAAGCTCTCCGGGAACTCTTCTTGCTTCTGATAATGATAGTAGATATAGCTCGATACCATATCCGGTTTCAATCTGGCGATTGAGCCTACTCGATCCTCAACCGATCGGCTGCCATGCCAGGAATCCGTGTCTTCCGGCAATCCGTCATGAAAAACGTCTATCATTGGGATTGCAAGTCTGTATAGCCTATCACTAGAACTGTCGCAAACATTAGGTTCAGTTGGCCACTTCTCTAGGTATCGATCGAAAGACATCGGCCAATCCCAGACTGGCGCACTCGAACTACCTAATACCTCCGTATAGACACAAACGTACAGATCGCAAGAGAACACGGAGACATTCGATAGCCCTAACGATGCCCACTCTTTACGTAGCGCGTTTGCATCTTCTTTAACAATTTGCTGGAATTCGTTAGCCGTTCCTATGCGAAGTTGGGAGTAGTAGAGGAATCTATGAATCATATTTCGCTCTCCTCAATCCCAAAATAAAATGCCTTGGCATTGTTATTGCGTACGCTTGCGCGCTCCATGTCGTTCCACTGCTTAGGCAGCAGCTGCTCGAATAATTGAACAACATCGCTATAGGTGCCCGCCATTAAGGCTACCGGCCAGTCACTGCCGAACATAATGCGTTGGGGGCCGAACTTTTCGGCAGTGTAATCAATATACGGCGCTAACCGCTCAGGATTCATACCACCAGCCGGTGTGATCATGCCTGACCATTTGCAATACACATTAGTGAAACCAGAAAGCTCGGCAATGTATGCCGACCAAAGTTCTAATTCACCATTACGAATTGGTGGACCACCTAGATGGTTAATAACGGCCTTTAAGTGAGGCACGAACCTAAGGCATTTAAGTACCGTTGGCATATTTTCCGGTCCGATCAGCAGGTCAACGGGGAAACCATCTTTCTCTAACACACGAAGATGTTCTACCAGACGATCCGGAACTTGCTCTGTATTTGGCTCGAAGACGGAACGGTCCAACCTGATCCCAACGAATTGCGGGTTGTTACGTAAACGTCGATATTCGTCAACGAAGGAATCCGCGAACGGATCCAGCCAACCTACAACACCGAGAATTCGCTCATCTTTACCCGCCAGCTCAAGCAGAAATTCCGTCTCTGCTATTGTCGGTGCTGCCTGTACGGCGATAAATCCACGCACGGAGCTAGCAGCCTCAGAACCTAACAGATCGGTTGGCAAATAATTCTGGTATAGAACGGAATTGCTCGGCTTCAGCCAATGATAATCGCCACGCTCCAGCTTCCAGAAGTGGACATGGCTATCGAGATAGGGAAGGTTAACATCTCTAGTTGATGACTGACGATTAAATGTCATAGCTTACAATCTCCTCATATGCTTACTATTCTAGGTTACGGCCTCGAATAAGCTTAGCTATCGAACTTTCCACTTCAGCACTCCACGGCGTTTCATAGGTTGGTTGATTCACATAACGTTTCATACCTAGTTTCAATTGAATTCCTGCCCCAGGTGCTAGAGTGACGGGTAACCATTTCCCATCGAGCTCTCCCTCTCCAACCTTTTGTCCGCTTTGATTAAAGCTCTCCATATAGGTAAACTGGTGCTCACCGAAACTACCCGCTTGCACGATCAATTCGCGTTCACTGAACGCCGATAAGTTCACAAGCGTTAAGGTGACAAACTCATCACCAAGCGCTTCCACCAAAGCACCTATGTCCTCTGGAAGACCGCATCTCTTTCGGTCTGCATCGAAATAACGCACTCTGGCATGTTGTAATCCACCGTGAGAAATGTGCATAGGAGCGCCTAGCATCATTTGCAGTAAGCCTTCGAAGTAGACAGGAGAAAATTCCTGCCACTCATGAATACTGTATGGATGATCCCAATCCCAGCTGGTTGGATCCCCCTTAGGAGAGCGAAGCTTCTCCAATTGAATCGCGATTAGCTCCAGATTTTGCTGCAAAATCCGCTCTGGATAGTCTGGGAATTGCCCTCTCATATATAAGTACCAAGGTACTGTATTCGCAATATAATGCTTGGTTTCCTTGCGGGTAACCGGATTTCTGCCAGAAATCGTGGGCATATCGATCAACCGGAAATGATCTTCATAGGGAATCCGGTCTACACGTGCTGCATCTTCCTCAGCCATCGATATCGTCCATAAATAAATCGGGTAGGTTGGAACTTGGATTCTGTAGTCTGTCCAGCCGGAATCAAAATGCTTATTCGGAACATGCCATTTCCCATTAATTTCTTTGCCTAGATCCCAATTTCGGTCCAATTGCGAACGTGCCAAATCTAATTTGCTCCGATCACCAGAAAGAAGCACAGCGTTCATACCAGCATTGGTTAGCGGTTCGATGATGGACATGAATCCGTGCGGCCAACGGTAGCCGTAGTAACCTCCCCACCATTTGCCATCGTTGTACTCACCTATGATATCGCTTAATCCGACGTTGTCTGGAATTAATCCGCCGTTACGAAGCGTACGCTCTTCCCACGCGGTCAAATAGTCCAATACCCACTGCCGATAAGATTCATCGCCCGTGTACATAAACGCATTGGTGATCAAGCCGGTTGCGTTCAAATTCAGCGGGACATCTCCCTTCGCTTTCCGTTCGTTCATTCGGCTAATGATTTCACGGTAGATGTTATCATCTGACCACTTGCACTTCCCGCTTGCGAAGTCTACACCTGGAATGTCCTCGAACGGTGCCAAATAATCATCGAGCACACCTCTATGAGTTACCCAGTCCTCTTCCGTCATCTGAAAGCGTGGTCCCTTGCTGCCCGTAATTGGCGAGCGCATCAGCTTTCGTTCTGCATCATAGTTAGGCACTTCCGGATTCTTACCGGTGTATAACTCAGCAAACTTAACAGCACGCTGACGATTCTTCAACAGATGCGGATCGGACAAGCCAAGGAAATAGAAATATAAGGAACCCTCGCCGTGATGCATCCAGTCATAATACGCATCAAATTCATTATGAATTTGACCATATTCAGTCCACTGCCAAGTAATCGCATCAAACATAAGGCGGGACAAACGCAGAATCTCTTCATTGCCGCCAAGTGCGTAAAGCAGGGATAAATTCATAAACGCTTCATAGGGATCGTCCGATCCGTCCATTCCTGGCCAGTCTTCACGCCAAACGATCGTCCCATCTTCTCGTGTATATCTACGTACATATTCCACTGCGGCCTCGTTCAATGTATCGATTAACTTCCGCTCCATGAGCGCCCAAGTTGGCGCTGTCCATGAATCACGTGCACAGATGTGACCTGTTGTTGGATTGGATTTGCTAGTGTGTGTCATTGGATGTTTCCTCCTACCAGAATGTATCATGTACGCCGCGCAGCTTACAAACTGCTTCCGCGAAGAAATAGTCCCCATAGATCATTGGTACGTTAACGTGCGTCTTCTTAGGTCGATTGGCAGTTCCCATCCGAAGAATCGCTTCCTCGCTAGGATCATCCCAAGTCGTGTATTTTTCATTTAATTTAAAAATCAGGTTCTCGGCCGCACGGCGATAAAGCTCAGACTCGCCCACAGGTACCAACAAGCTCAATTCCAACATGCCGCTGGCTGCACAGGCTGACGCGCTAGAATCCATAGCCATACCTTCTTCCCAAGGAGCTCGGAAATCCCAAGGCGGTAATCCATCTTCGGGAACATTGGCCAGGAAAAAATGCGCTGCACGTTTAGCTGCATCGATATATCGTTGATCTCCCGTGTAACGTGCGCTAAGTGCCATGCCGTATAACGCCCACGCAGTACCGCGCGACCATGCTGAATCCGGCGAGTAGCCTTGTCCCCCTAGCGCTTCTTGTCTCTCTCCAGACTCAGGATCGAAGCACACAATATGGTGTGACGATCCATCTGGACGCAGAAAATCACGCAAAGTCGTATCCGCATGAAGAGCAGCCACATGCCGAAAACGAGGGTCGCCCGACTCCTGACTTGCCCAATAGAGCAGCGGCAGATTCATCATACAGTCAATAATAGCCCAACCAACCCGCTCCGGTTGGTTCCAAGCGCGAATGAATTTGCCCTTCACATTGAAACGCCCAACTAGATGACTCGCGGCTGTCATTGCCCGTCGCTTTGAATCTTCACAACCAAGCAGCTTGTATTGTGCTACGGAAGATAAGCTCCACATAAACCCTACGTCATGATGCAGGGGATAAAAGTCGGTAAGCACGGGATCCATCAATGCTTCGATCTGTGCTGCTGTATCTTTGAGCTGATCTTCCTTAGACTCGCGATAAATCAGCCACAGAAGGCCTGGCCAGAACCCATTCGTCCACCAATCCGCTTCTTCACTATTATACTTTCCATCATAGGAGATATATGGGAAATCAGCGCCAATGGTTTCGCTCATTTGTCCCACTTTGCCGATAATTTGTTGCCAAAGCTCCTCTACCCATGGTGAATTCGCTGCATCCGCTCCAACGCTTGTTACTACTTTAGACATTGTCAACATCCCCTCTTACATTAATGGCTGACCTGGAAATAGAGAAAGCAGCCGATCCAATTCATCTTGCGGTAAGCCAACGCCATCGCAATAGCTGGCATTTAGGCCTAGCGAACGTAACGAAGTCGTCCCGGTTAAGGTCACCGTAATGTCTGGGCTAGCCAGGCTAAATCGCATGGCAGGCTCAATCAACCCTTTGGGCTCCGACTTACGAAGGAAGGCTATCTCTTGGATTCGTCGCTGCGCTTCTGTAAACATCGGCGAATCCTGCTTCATAAATGGCGCAGGAGCCTCAGCAAGCAGACCCATTCCGAGAACGCTTCCATTAATGACAGAAACGCCATGCTCTCTGGCCGTCGGTAACAGTTCATCCATGGCCGTATAATCAATAAGCATATAACGACAGAACGTCTGTATCGAATCGATATGTCCTGATCGAATAAATGGTAGCAACAGAGACGGATTAAATGCATTGACCCCAATAGCGCGAACCTTTCCCTGCTCCTTCAGTTTAAGAAAGGCGGGGATCGTTTCGTTCATTCCTATTTCCGAGTTCGACTCGGAAAGCTCGTGCATTTGAATGAGATCCACATAATCTGTGCCTAGACGCTTCAAACTTTCCTCAACGGAAAGAATCGTATTCTCGTACGTATAGGGCACACCTCGCATAACAGCTTTGGTAGCAAGGAAGACTTTGTCCCTTTTCCCCTGAAGCGCCAACCCAATTCGTCTTTCGCTTTCTCCTCTTCCATATAGCGGTGCTGTATCGATAAAGTTAACCCCGAGCTCTAAGGCCCGATTGATCACCTCAGTTACTTGTTCATCCGAGACCGGACCGTAATCCCCGCCAAGCGGAGCGCCCCCAAGACCTAGCTTCGAAACTCGAACTCCCGTTTTGCCAAATGTGGTATATTCCACTATGTTCACATCCTTACTTGTCTTCATTCATTGATACTACTATTATAATTCACTAGGTCATTTTTTAGTTTTGCTGTATGACACT
Source organism: Paenibacillus sp. Soil787 (assembly GCF_001429545.1). GTDB lineage: Bacteria > Bacillota > Bacilli > Paenibacillales > NBRC-103111 > Paenibacillus_E. Next base: position 607,492 of record NZ_LMSP01000001.1, on the reverse strand, counting down.
GAAATGTTGTTATTTTGCACAACCCTCAGTTGTTACATGGATAACGTATAATAAAAAACCTCTTTATTCACAAAAAGAGACAAATTGCTAAAGCTGTAAATGCAACACTTATTTCATTGAATGATGCTCCGAAAGCTTATCAAGATTTTGATCGAGGCGTTTCGCGGAAATTTAACTCACATATTAGGCAATGGCTCTCTTGCATTATATAAAATTCGTCGGTTTCAAAGTTACACTGTATTGCATGGAATTGTTGTTTTCTTGTCATGATTGATTACGACATGTTACACTATTCTGAGCTAATCATCAGGAGGCATCCAGACGATGAAATTCTTAGAAGATGTAGAACTACATGAAATCCCCTATCGCTTCAGCTATCGCAAGATAACGACTGAGAATTATAAAGGATTCTACCATTGCCATCAGGGTTTGGAGTTTTTATATGTGCATCAAGGCACTGGTCAAATTGTGGTAAATAGCAAAGTCTACACGATTCAGTCTGGCACCTTCCTCTACCTGCAACCGTATCAACTACATCACATTCAAGTTGAAGTTCGTCCGGATGCCCCGTTCGAGCGAACGATAATCTCTTTAGAGCCCTCTATATTTGAACCCTATTTCTCTTCATTTCCACACTTGAATGCTTATTTTCAGCATTTATGGAAAAATGAACTCGAAGAGCAGGTGCTCCAGCAAATTGATAATAATAGCTTTATCAGCCAGTTATTTCAGCATCATCATGCAGGGTTTTCCAAATACCAGCTCGATGCCAAACAGCAAAATTTCGCTTTACTCCTGCTGCAGATTTTTCAATTCCTCTATGCAGAAGGATTTGGAAATCCAATTGAAAATGGCAATGGATTAAATCCACAAAGACAGCTTCGTTATTCTGAAAAAATCATGAATTGGCTAGAGGGGCATTATTCCGATGAAATTTCACTCGATGCGTTAGCGGATCATCTGCATATATCCAAATATTATGTATCTCGTATCTTTAAACAAGAAACTGGCGCTACTTTGATGGATTATATTCTCGCCAGACGTATCAGACAAGCCTGTCTGTTATTAATAACAAGCAACAAAGGAATTGAGCAGATCAGCATTGAGGTGGGGATGAACAATTTTCCTTATTTCTGCCAGGCTTTCAAAAAGCTTGTAGGCACAACACCGATGAAATACAGAAAAAAACTGCGTTAGCTTATTATTCCAAAATTAATGTTCCAACGAATTTTTTATAATCTTTAAACACTCTTTCGTGATGTCTTGCAAAAAGCTCGTTCGAAGCTTCTGGAAGATTATCTAGTTGATAAAAGTTGGCATCTACGCTCTCACCAGTCTCTTTTTCAAGAGTACCTTTCCACTCATCTACTCGAAATAAATATTCAATTACATGATGCTCGTTCCCCCAACCGTCCGTGAATGCTTGTGTTGATGGAGATGAATAAACAGCAATTAGAGTTGCTCGAAGAACGTCAAGCCCTGTTTCTTCTTTGACTTCACGCTTCATTGCATCAAACACGGATTCGTCTAGTTCCATAGCTCCAGCGGGCATACCCCATTTTCTATCACCACTACGCCTTATGAACAAGGCACGACCTTCACCATCCAATACTATGGCCCGTACCGAGTTTACTATTATTTTTTGCATTCCAACCACTTTGCGAAGCTTACCTAAATAGGAATCCTGCCAACTACCACTCATATTTGCTCACCCTTCGGGGAATCATATATTTTCGTTCCTTCTCTCGAATTTAATTCTAGCTTTCATATTGACCTGTTGTAAACCATGTGACGTGCTCCGTTATTGGAGGGTATAGTTAAAAGTTTGGTGCGAGGGCATGTAAATAGAAATCAGTTCAAATACCGATAAACAACTGGTCAAATCCAACTCTGTGGAGTGATTTTGGACATATAAGCTGCTAATCTGAGGATCGCGTGGAACGAGGATCCTCTATTTCGGTGATTATACCGCTGCAGGGCCCGTACGCGGAACGAGGGGGCGTTATTTTGGTGTTTCACCGGTTTTTACACCTCGAAAGCGGGAAATAGAGGCTCCTCGTTCCGCGAAAACTTGAAATACGCGTTTTTTCGCTCAGGCTTCTACGTTCAGCGAAAGTCTGGTGATGCCGGGTCCGGGTTGAATTTCGGATGCAGATAGAAAAACTAAGGGTACGGCTTGCCTGTGAATGGGCATGAGATGGATGCACTCCTTTATTGGAGTATATTGTAGAAAGTTGAGTGAGAGGGCAGGTAGATAATCAAGAATATGTTCACAGGTGGGTGAACATTAATTATTTGGCTACTTGGCAGAAGGAGCGTCTGTATTGGAGAATCGACACGAAATGGACAGTTGAGCGGTTTACGATATGGACTGGGACTGGTTGGGCTTAGTTTTCGGGAACCGAAAACCGCGATCTAATGTGGTTAGAAAAGAGCTGCCTAAGCAGCTCTTCCCTCTAAAAAATCAACTTAAGAATCTTCGACTCAGCCGGCTCTAAGCGAACGCTTATGTCTCCTGACGATTGATTGGCGGTTTCTTCCCAGAGATCATGCAGCTCGTACGCCGAATTTTGGGACTGACCCAAACGCTCCATGGATATACGTTTCTCAACCACTTCATCTTTATTATAGTTAAACACAGCTATCAAACAGTCCTCATCTGCCATTTGAAAAAAAATATCAGCAGAAGCCGCATCAGTATTTCCCTCAAGCGGAATAAAACTTTTCCCTGTCTTTGCAATTTTCAGCAGCTCCGGCCGAGTCAACCAGTCCTCTGCCCTGGTTCTTGCTTCCTCTTTGCGGAAATCGTCCCCCATGAGAAGAACCGTTCCGGCAATAAGGGAAGCGTTTAGACGACTCCTACCTTCCTGCACCATCGTAGGTTCTTGGTTAAAGCTCTTATACAGAACGGTATGGTCAGGATCATTGAACGGATATATAGTTCCATTCATCCACCAACCATATGTGAGTGAATTCAACATATACTCTGTATCCTTCAGTGTACCGAAAGCATCACAAGAGATGCGCCTGCTATGGGCGTATTGATGTGGAAACATTGGCGCGATGGATAAGTTGATAAAGAATGGACGCCCAATAACCTGGGGATCAAGCCTGTTCTTGATCAGCGCCATGGCAAGGTTGTACGCTTGAAGCCCTGTACGCACTTCCTTATCGAAGTGCACGCCTTCCAAAGCACCGTGTCCAAGGAAGTCGAGTTTAATGTACTCGAAGCCCCACCTAACAAAACGTTCAAGATGCCACTCCGTCCGCATCAGATTGCCTGGGTGCGTAGGATCAATTGCCAGTCCGCCGTCCAATTCGGGTAAAATTTCCCCGTGCTCATCCCGCAGCAGTAGATCTCTGTACGTATACTTGCCGTCCGTTCCTTCCACAACCCGGTCGAAATCGTTCCCCCAGAAGGCAAAAGGGGTCCAATAAATGCCGGCCTTTTGACCATTGTCACGAACGTGACACACCGCGTCTTCAAGCTGTTCCTGCGAAAGGTTCGTCCAGAAGGAATCAAAATTTATATAGACCGTCCCCTGATGATGAAACCCGCCATCGTATAAGCTCTTTAAGAAGTCCGACGTATGGGTGTAAAGCTCGTAGTCGAGTTCTCCACCGGCCGCCGACCAGCTATTCCATCCGAACGGAACGCCGTGTTCCCATTGTAGAGATGGAGCTATCACAGCATTAGCTTTTCCGTATTCCTCCAGTCCGGTTCTGTAATCCGCAAACATGCCCACAAAGATACGCGGTGAAGCAATTGTTTTGCCGATCAGCGCACCGTGAGGAATGGCATCCCGCGTATACTCGCCTGCTGCTCCACCGTATACCTCCAGATGATGAATAGCCGCTCCTTCATGTCCGACCACTTTCAGACCGGTTTTCCAAGTATCATGAGTAACAGAACCAATAACTAGCCCCTTTCTCGATGCAGGTTCGAAAATAGCCGTTACCTCATAGCTTTCCAGCTGATTCGGCATGGCAGTAGATTCGTAACGTACCCACTTGTCGTTATCGAAAGGCACCAACAGCGCGCGCAGTTCCTCTGCCGCCATTTCCAAAGCTGATGATCCCTTAGCTGCATTCACCTTCAATGGCGAAATATAGTTGGTCTCCAATGTTTCCGTTTCGCCTTCCAACTCGACCTGAACGAAATAGTATGGCACTTTTTCATAAAGCCAAAACGTCTGCGTCATAACCGGAAGCGACTCAGCCGAATGAATCACAGAGAAGCGGCAGCCCGTGCCGAAATCATCACGGATCATTTGAGCGCCGCCAGCGGAAAGTTTGTGCTCCGAATATTCGGTCGAAGAAACGTATTTGCCTCCTTCGACTACTCCGATCCGCGCTGCGCTATAAGCGCCGCTCAAGCGGCTTCCGGAATCCCATTCATATTCGGTTAATCCGCTTGCCAGATCGACGATAATTCGGCATAACCTATTCTCTACAACCACTTGCCCGTTCAACGCTTGAAAGCTCACCGTACTGGATATCATCTTTATCCACTCCTTCATGCCTATAGACATTTAAATGAAGAAGGAAGCCGGAACAGTCCCACGGCTTCCTAATCTGCATCCTCTCTTATTTCCAAAGATCCAAGCGTTTCTTGTAGTTGTCATTTATGATTTTCTCCACTTTCTCATCGCCTGCTGCCTTCATATCGGTAAGCATTTTATCGAACAGAGCGGCTGCATCCGTATCGGTCTTGGAGATGATGACTTTCGTAATCGTTTGGCTCATAATATCTGAAATCTTCTGGCTGACGAGCGCATCCGGGGTGCCGCCGGCAGGGCCGAGATTATCATAAGCCGACGTTTCCCACACCGTATCGGACAAGTTCTTCAGTGCCATCTGGTCGATCTCGCCACGCTGGTAACGGCCCGGCAAATCATACGGCGTACCGTCGGAGCCTTTACCGTTCTTCACGAACCAAGTCCATTTGCGAATACCTGTTTTCTTTGCGAAGTTATCCCAATCGTCTTTAAAGCCTTGAAGAACTTCCGGACGCGGCGTATGCTTGCCGTCCTTCATATCCCAGTGCACACCCTCTATCCCCCACATGAGAAGGTATTGGCCTTCTTCGCTAGCTAGGAAGTCAATGAGTTTCATCGTTCTTTCTGGATTTTTATTCGTCTTTGTGATCGCAATCGCATCCCAACCGAGCGAGCTTTTTGGCCCTAAGGTCGTTTTTGCCGGGTCAACGCCAGGTCCCACAAGCTTATACGGATAAAGCTGCTTTTCAGGTCCGCCTGCTTTCTTAAGCACACCGTTAGGCGTACCAAAATCCCAATATGCGCCTGGTGATGCAAATACGAGTCCGCTAGAAATTTTTTGCTCCCACGTTTGTTTCTTATTGACAGGCCATTCCGGATCAATTAAGCCCTCTCGGTACAGCTTATTCAAGTACATCAGCATGTCCTTATATTTCGGGTCCTTCACATCGTACTTCAGTGTTCCATTATCTTCGTAGTATGTCTTCATCCCCCACATGCCTTTAAACGTTCCGAGCACAGCGCCCATATTTTCACCGTTGAAGCTCATCGGGAATACGTCTTTGCCGTCCACTTTGCCAAGCTTTGTTTTAAAATCCTTCAGCAGCGCCTCGAATTCATCTGCCGTGAACGGCTTTCCACCTTCAGCTTTGTCCGGAGCAATCTGTTTAAGCCAATCCTTGCGCATATTTATGCCGAATACAGGCTCATTCTCCGGGCCGTACCAGTTAGAAAGATAGTAGTTTTTTCCGTCGGTAAACCGTGTCTTTTTCAAAGTGTCCCCATACATTTTCTGCACGTTGGGACCATATTTCGCAATCAGATCATCCAGCGGAATAATCGCCCCTGCGGCGATGTACTTACTAACGATATCTCCTCCGCGGTCCATTAGTACAAGATCCGGCAGATCGCTGCTGGCGAGCATCAGATTCAGCTTTTCGGAAGGATTGCCCGTTGGCTGCTGAATTTCGATCGTTACGCCCGTCCGTTTCGTAATTTCTTTGGCAACCTCGTTCGTGAAGGCGTCGCCTGTATTTTTATCAAAGAAAGTCATTTTAATCGGTGTCAGCTCGTTTGCTTTGTTATCGCTTGTGGCTGCTGGCTTATCGCTTGGCGTAGCCGTATTTTCTTTGGTAGAGCAACCGGCGATGACGGAACCGATAAGAACCGTTGAAAGCAGCACGTTGAACGTTTTCCTGGTCTTGAACATGGAATAAAATCCCCCTTGACTAATTGTATTAGAAACAAAGATTACATTACTTACTAGGATATCGCCCTATCCACTACGGACTGCGCTCCCAACCACCGCCTTTCAGGAATGAGAAAGCTGGACTAGGCTTTAACTGCTCCAACCGTCATGCCTTTGACAAAATACTTTTGCAAGAACGGATACACAATGACAATGGGCAGCGTTGCAACGATCGTTGCCGCCATGCGGATCGAATCCGACGATACCGCGAGGCGTTTAGCTGAATCCGCCATCTGCTGCGCATCCGACACCATGGAAGACGTCTGATACTGATTCAAAATTTTGACGAGAACAGCCTGCAACGTCTTCAATTCAGGCTTATAGGTGAATACATAGGAATCGAACCAAGAATTCCAATGGCCGATCGCCGTAAACAATCCTATCGTAGCAAGTACCGGAGTCGTCAGCGGCAACACGATCTTGATGAAAATCTGCAGATCGTTCGCGCCGTCCATCTTCGCTGATTCATCTAATTCCCCTGGAAGCTGCTGAATAAATGTACGTACCAATATCATATAAAACACATTCATAAGACCTGGCGCAATGTACACCCAGAAGGTATCAATAAGGTGCAGGCTCTTTAAGATCATATAGTAGGGGATTAAGCCGCCGCCGAAATACATCGTGAATATGAAGAACAGTGTGATGAACTTCCCGCCGACCAAATCGCGCTTGCTGAGCGGGTAAGAAAGCAGACAGATGACCAGAACAGCGAGAGGCGTGCCGATCAGTGTGCGTGCTAACGTCACTTTAACCCCATTAATAATTTCCTGATCGCCTAAAATCTGCGTATAGCTTGTTAAGGAAAACACCCTCGGCCAGAAATAAACGCCGCCCCGGATCGTATCCTCCGCACTGTTTAGAGACAGCACAAGAATGTTCCAGAAGGGGTAGAACGTTACGATAAACACCAGAAAGAGAAACACATAAACGAACCAGGCGAAGACGATATCGCCACTCGATCTTGTTCTCACTCAGACCCACCCTTTCCTATCTTTTTCTTATTTAGAATAAAGATTGTTGATTCATTCGCTTAGACAGCGTATTCACGCTAACGACTAGAATAAAGGCAATGACCGATTTGAACAACCCTACCGCAGCGCCATAAGAGAACATGCCGTTCTGCAGTCCGTATCTGTACGTATAGGTATCGATTACGTCTGAATATTTCAAGATGGTGTTGTTTTGCAACAAATACTGCTGATCGAACCCCGCGTTCAAGATACCTCCGATTGACAAAATCGCCAGAATGACGATCGTAGGACGTAATGACGGAAGTGTGACGTGAACCATTTGGCGCATGCGGCTGGCGCCGTCAACTCTTGCTGCTTCATATAGTTCGGGATTAATCGCGGAAATTGCAGCCAAATACATGATGGCGTTAAATCCCATATCTTTCCACATATTGGATACCGCAATGATCCCCCAGAAATAATGGCCGTTTTGGAAAAATTGCACCGGTTGCTCCGTGATGTGCATGAGCATCAACAGCTTATTAATCAGCCCCTGCGAAGAAAGCAATGTTATGATGATGTTTGCTGCTATGACCCAAGATATAAAGTGAGGCAAGTACGATACCGTTTGTACCACTTTTTTGAATAAGCCGGTCTTCACCTCATTGATCATTAGGGCTAGCAAAATCGGGGCCGGAAATCCAACTAACAGCGATAAGAAGCTTTGCGCAATCGTATTGCGCATGATGATATAAAAATCACCGCTTGTAAAGAAGTACCGAAACCACTCGAAGCCGACAAACTTACTCGTAAAAAACTGGTGGAAAAAGGAACCTCCCCCGGGCGAGTAATTGATGAACGCCATGTACAAGCCGAACATCGGACCATAGGAAAATAAGATGGTAGAGATGAAGGCGGGCAGGATCATTAAGTATAAATATTTTTGTCCTTTCATCCTTCTGAGTCGCGCTTCCATATGTATAACCCGCCTTTTCCAGGCTGCGGCGGCTTGTGCCGCTCCGTCACAACCATAATCATTTTGTATATTCTCATTATAAGAATGAGCACAAAACAATTCTATACAAGCATCTTCAGAAACGTATTCCAAATGAACGATCCTTTTGCGAGGTCATTGTTTATTTGAGCTATACGTTTTACAATAAAATCGGTAATATCAAGCGTTTAGAAAGGTGGTAGCGCTTTCGATGTACAGCATACTGCTTGTAGACGATGAAAAAATGGAGCTCGAGATGCTGGCCGACTACGTTCGTTGGGGAGACATGGGCATTCGTGTCGCTGGAACGGCGAAGAACGGCAGAGAAGCGCTTCAGCGCATGGAGGAGCTTCGTCCTGATATCATATTAACGGACGTTCGTATGCCGATTATGGACGGACTAGAATTCAGCAGACGGGCCAAACAGATCAATCGCAATGTTCAGATCGCATTCCTAAGTGGCCACGATGAGTTTCAATATATTAAAGCGGCATTATCCGTGGAAGCTATCGGCTATTTATTAAAGCCCCTCGACATGGGAGAGCTCCAGCATTTAATGGAGAAAGTCAAACAAAAGTGCGAGGAATTCCGGATTTCCTCCCAAACCTCGGAAGTACTAAAGGAATCCTATTTGAGGGAGCTGATCCTGGAAAGCAGTCCCCTGGTTAGATCACAATGGATTGAGAAATTGTTACTGCTTCCATCCATGATGCCTGCGAGCGGTTTTTATCAAATATTATATATATCGGTTGACCCTGTCAGCCATTATGGTGTGGAGCTCGTGATAACTATCCGAAATTTCGCGCAGACGGAAATACCCCGTTCCTTTCTATGTCAGATCAAAGAAGGAACCTTCGTACTTCTCTGTCACAAGCTTGATACTCCGTCAATTGAGCTTAGCCATGCATCGGAGCAGCTAATTCAGTATGTCAACAACAGAAACGCCGCCATCATTTCAATCGGTGTATCCGACATTGGCATGGGCCTCGAAAGCCTATACGATTTATGCGCAGGCGCCAAACGAGCGAATGAAAGCAAATTTTATTTCGGCTTGGGATCGTGTACTAAGGCAGATCAAGCCGTTGAGCCAGTGTACAAAGAGGTGAACCCTGAACCGGCAATTGCCTCCCTTTGTCATGCCATTTCCCACTTGCAGGAATCCACGGCTATCACCGTGATTCAAGACTTTTTTGACGCTATGCGCACCTCGAAGGTCGACAGGGATCTGGTATGCTCAAGCTCTTTGCGCCTTATTACGGCGATAGAGCAGCATTTTGCCCATTTAATCGGGGGTGACTCCGTCAATTCTATGTATGTCGACGATTGGAAGCGTATAGCCAATTATTCAACCATAAACGAAATCGAAGATCACATCCTGGATGTCTGCCGTTCCATCCTCTCCCTTATGAAGGAAAAGGACAAGGACAAGAATCTTCATATCATTCATCAAATCGCTAGTCTCATCGACCGCAGCTTCAGCAGACAGTTGACCATCGAGGATATCGCTAAACAGGTGTATCTGTCACCCAATTACGTGCGAACCATATTTAAGGACAAAACCGGAGAAACGATATTAGAATATTTGACACGTGTGCGGATTCATCATGCTGCTGAACTGCTCAAAGACAAATCCAAAAAAATCCATGAGATCGCTGCATCCGTTGGCTACGAAAACGTCTCTTATTTTTGCTCTGTGTTTCAGAAATTCAAAGGAACGACACCCAACGAATACCGGAAAAAACTTTTATGATACAAGGACGATTACCCATGCCACTCCGGTTTGTAGTCAAAACGTTTCTTAATCTCAGTTTGCGCAGCAAGCTGTTCGCCGTCTTTTGCATCGTTTCGATCTTACCGTTGTTATTTTTCGTCAAATATTCATACGACACGACCACAAGGGAGCTAACGACGCAAATCTATACCAATATGATTGCAACGACAGAACAAATTAACGCCAACTTGGAAACGAAGCTAGATTCCTATTCGAAAATATCCGCATCCATTTATTTGGATAATACGCTGCGCCTGCTGCTGACCAAAGATTACACCGAGAACAGTACAGAGTACTTGGATTCGTACATTTATTTCAATAATGTGATTAATAATGTACTGGCCACGAATCCCGACATTCGCGCGGTATCCATCTACACGAGCAATACGACATTTCCTGCGGACAGCGTATATATTAAGCGAATTGATGATGCGGCAAAATCAACCAATTGGTACGAGTCGATTGCTCATTCTTACGGTAATGTGACTTATAGCGTATCCGCAACTACGGCTGTCACCGAACCTGTATTCAAGCTGGCGCGTTTGCTCAATAACAACAGCCTTAACTTTCCTTACGGTATTCTTACGTTCGATATCGCCGAAGCCGACATTTATCGGCTCATGGAAAAGGAAGATAAACAAAAAGATATTTATATCGTTAACGAGTACGGCAATATCTTATCTAATCGCAACAAAGCGCTCCTGAACCAAAATATCGGCACCTTTATCCCCGGTACTTTCGGCGAGAAAAGTTCTGGAAGCTTCGACAGCATGTACAATGGTGAGAAATCGCTGGTCGTTTACAACACAATCAAGAATGGCTGGAAAACGATTTCCGTCATCCCCTATAAGAGCTTCATTACGAACGCTCAAATCGCCTCGAAGAGAATTCTAATCATGGCTTTGAGCAGCATAGCGATCTCCGTTGTTTTGATTTATATAACCGCACGGTTCTTCACCAAACGGATCGAATCACTGCTTCAAGTCATTCGGCGGATAGAACGGGAAGATTTCAATGTTAACATGACGTTTATGGGGCATGACGAAATTGGCCAGTTATCCTTTGCCTTCAAAAAAATGACAGGCCGCCTGAAAGAACTGATCAACGAGGTCTATAAGAAGGAAATATCGAAGAAAGAAGCGGAAATGAACATGCTGCAAGCCCAAATCAATCCGCATTTTTTATATAATACGTTGGCGTCCATCTCCGCATTAGCCGTTAAGCACAGAGATAACACCATTAGCGAAATGGTTTCGCACCTTGCCAAGTTTTATCGAATTTCCTTAAATAAAGGAAAAATGATACTGCCCATTAGTGAAGAAATCAAACTCACCAAGTATTACATCGCCATCCAGCAGCACCGGTTCGAGGGACTGCTTCGACTCCATTATGCGATTGACGATTCCGTACTTGTTTATCAGACGGTCAAGCTGGCATTACAGCCATTTGTCGAAAACGCCATCAATCATGCGGTTTGGGACGATGAAGTGGGAATTAATATCATCGTCAAGGTGTACAAGGATGCTCGTGATATTTATCTGGAAGTGATCGACGACGGGATGGGCATGCGGACTGAAACACTGGAACGTGCTCTGAATAAAACGGACAACGTCTCGGGGTATGGGATCTCCAATGTGGACCAGCGGATCAAATTAGCCTTTGGCGACGAATACGGTGTTACGCTTTATAGTAAATTCGGCATCGGAACGAAGGCGCAAATTCGTATTCCGCTGCATGGTATTCGTTCATAGGCATGATTAGAAAATATACGGCTTGCGCCGTAATTGGGTGAGGCTTAGGTCAATGCAGATCAGGCTGCGCCCAAGAGAAGTAACGCTTATGCGCGGTTGAACGATGTTGTAAAAAATGCAACAATTTCAGCCAATATCCGCCTCATTCCCCTTGATGTTGCATAACGTACAACAATTTGGACCATATACAGGCCATTTCGCAACAAATGGGTTCGAATTGTTGTACAAACTACAACATCAGCTTGCAAAATAGCCTATGACGCGTGGATTTTTGTACAAACTACAACATTGGCTAACCGCGATAGCCTATCTATCTTCACGAAGGTGTTCGTCGCCTACCCCTAACCTCCAAAAATTGTAAATAAAGAGTGACACTTAGAGGGGCAGCTTTTTCATGGATACATTGCAACCATCAGGGCAGGCTTCCACTAAAGGGAACGTAGAGACTCTATTTACGTGAAATATGCTCTAATTCAAGAAACGAGGAACGTAGCGACGCTATTCCATTGTTTTTAGCTTCGAATAGCACAAATTTCATCAAATAAAGCCCTCTCGTTCCGCTAATTCAATTTTCAGCGCATTTCATCCACTTTAGAGGCTTGTCGTTCCGTTAAGAACAACTCTAACCAAAAAGGACCTCCCCTATTGGCGGAAGTCCTCATGGATACATCTTCTAGATAGATATCCCTCAGGGTCTATAACCCTTTTGGGACAGCCTCTTATCCTTACAGCTATTTACTGGCATTTTTGATCAAGTAATCGATGTCGGCGATGAGGATCACTGAGAATTCTTTGGTGATCTTTTTGTCGGTTAAAGCTTCCACAAAGATGCGCAGCGCCTTTAATTGGCGGACAGTCACTTCTTTATTGTTGCTACGAATAATCGCTTCCACTTTGGTAAGCAACTCCTTGCCTTTGTCTGAAATCGTTATCGAACCGTTCGCAACACCGATGTTGATGAGATCCATGAAATGATTGGCATCGATCTGTACCTGTAGCGTATACGTATTCGCCGTTACATTGCCGGCCATATCCGCCCCGGTGATCTCGATCACATGGTTTCCAACGGCTAAAGCTGCAGGAGCAGCTTTGATTGGATTGCCCACAATTTTCTTATCCAATTGAACGGAGCTATTGCTTACACCGCTTAACGCATCCGTGATCTGAACAGGCAAGCTCAACGAATCTGTTTGCCAGATGGTTAATGGATCGGTTATTCGGACAACGGGTGCTGTGCGATCAATGCCGACAGTCGCTTGCTTAGCTTCCTCCACATTACCGTATCGGTCCTTCGAACGATAATGAATGCTGTATACACCTTCCTCGGATAGCGTTACAGGTCCGTTAACCGTTACCCAATTTCCACCGTTCAGCTGATATTCAGTCAACAGTAATCCGGTGCCTCCTGGCTGATCCGCTGCGTTAAATGTCATAGTAATGTCTTTGTTGGTAAAGGTTCCGGAGCCGCTGATCCCATCGAAGACGACACTCGTGGCAGGGGCAATTGAATCAAGCTGAAGCTTAAACAATTTAGACTCGGCCGGCTTCAGGGTTACGATCATCTTACCGCTCACCTTATCCTCGGTTCCTGCCCATAAATCCGTTCGTAGATAGTTACTGATGCCATTCAATCCCGCACGGGCCAGATCGATGGACTTCGTCGAAGAGGAAGCACCGTTGTAATTGAAGACAGCCACATAATACGTACCATTGTCGTTCAGTACGAACGTATCGGCCGCATTTGCTCCAGAGTTCCCTTCGACCGCTTCAAAAGCTTTACCTAGTAAAGCAACTCGGTTAATTGCCTTGTTCGTCAACAATTCGTTCATGTAGGCTTGAGCGCTCTCATTACGAACGTCATCGGAATCCAAGAATACTGTGCCGGAAATAACGGCAGAATTTACTCTGCTGCGCGCTTCGTCCAAGGAACTTGCCCTCGACAACGCCATATGATCTGGGTCCGTGTACGGGTAAATCGTACCATTCTGCCACCAACCATAGGTGAGCGCGTTCAGCTCATATTCCGTTTCACTGATTTTGCCATACACATCGCAAGAGATTCGACGGCTGTGTGCATATTGACTGGGGAATAACGGCGCAATCGATTCGCTAATGAACATGCTGCCGTCAATGACACTGTTCACGTAGGCCATCCCTTGGTTATAAGCTTGAATACCAGTAGTCACGGTTGGGTCAGCATGCTTCCCTTCCAAAGAACCGTGCGTTAAAAAGTCCAATTTGATATAAGTGAAACCTAAAGCCTTAAATTTGCCCAAATAATAATCCATTCGTGCCTTCGTGCCCGGATGAGTCGGATCAAGCGCATAGGCGCCGTCCAAAGTAGGCAAGATTTTCCCAGTGCTATCCTTCAATACAATGTCTTCGTACGTATATTGATTGTTCGTACCCTCGACAGTTTGACTCATATTATTGCCCCAGTAAACGAAGGGTCCCCAATAAATACCGGCTTGCTGACCATTTTGACGGATGGTTGCCACCGCATTTTGCAGCTGGGTATCCGTTAAATTATCCCAATAGGAGTCCAAGTTAATGTAGAGTGCACCTTTGTTGTTAAAAGAATTGTTTTTAAGGTGTGTATTGAAGTAATTCGACGTATCTATGACATCTTGGTAGGTGAGATTGCTGCCGAAGGCCCCCCAACTGTTCCAGCCCACCGGAACTTCTTGGGCAACAGAGCCATGGAAGCTTAATGGCGGAGTGAACACGGCGTTCGCACGTCCATATTCCTCAAGACCTGAACGGTAATCGGCAAAATAGCCGACAAACACGGTTGGTGATGTTAATTCAGTACCAGAAATGCTTCCATGAGGCACAGCGTCGTGCGTTATGTTGGAGGATGCTCCGCCATACACCGTCAGGTTATTCAATTTGTTATTAAAACCGTTCCATGTAATACCCGTCTTCCACGTATCGTGAGTGACGGAGCCGATCACGATACCATTCCGATTCGCGTTATCATAAATAGCCGTTACTTCATAACCCGTGTTCGAAGTGTTGATCGTTTGGGCCTTATACCGAATCCAATTATCATTATCAAATGGGACAAATAGCGCTCTGTTATCCGCATAGCTTCCAATATCCACACCGCCGCTATTGCTCACGACGACAGGAGCAATATTATTTGTGGTCATAGATGAAGCATTCACCGCTTTTAATTGAGTCAGGAAGAAGCTCTTTCCTTCATACACGGTATAGATTTGATGAAGCGCAGGTTTACCAGGCGATTCGTTGATGACAGTAAACCGAAGCCCAGTACCGAAACCGTCATGAACCGGGACGATCGCAGCATCCGATAAGGTATGATGGGTATAACTCTTGCTGGTGACTAGTTCGCCTAATTGTAAGCTGCCGTATACGCCTTTTACAATTTTGGCATCCTTCCAGGAATAATCCGCCAGACCGCTGTCTGTATGATACGAAATGGTCGTCTCACCGTTCGAAAAAGTCGCGCCATACGTATAATGCGTTACGGTGATGGAACCGTACTGTTTCGACTCGCCAGGATCGCCAAGACTTCCGCCGACGTTATCATCTTCGCCAGGAACCGGTTCAATCTTGGGACCGACCACGATTTTATCCAAATCCGGGGAGTAGCCGTTGCCGTCAGCAAACTGGATCGTATTGCTGCCAGCCACTAAAGCTAAAGGAATTACGTACGTACTCACCGTGTTCCAGTCAGGTGTTTTCGGAAAATCATACGTTTCAGCGGCTCCGCCGTTTATACTGACTTGTACAGAACGAGGATCGCCGGATATATAAGAAACCGTTACTTGATAATTCCCGGTTGATCCCACCTCGACATCATTAAATCGCAGGGAGCTGCCTTGATATAAATTGCCGACTTTTTTGCCAGCAGAACAGCTGCTGCAACTCGAAATGCTTGCCTTGCCGGTCAGTGTGTTAGTAGAAGACTCCGCTTCATACGTAACAATTTTGGGCGTTACTGCAATCTTGTCGATATCAGGGGAGTAAGCATTTCCGTCAGACAAGATGATCGTATTGCTGCCCGCCGTTAAAGAAAGATCAACGTCAAATGTGCCGACCGTATTCCAATCCGTCGTTTTCGGCAGATCAAAGAGCTCGGACGCCCCTCCGTTCGCACTGACTTGAACAGACCTGGGATCGCCGGAAATATAGTACAGTTTCACCGTGTAGATACCGGGTGCATTCACTTGGATTTGATTGAATTGTAACGAGCTTCCTTGATACAGATTGCCGACTTTCTTACCTCCTGAACACGTGCCGCAATTGGACACGGAAGCTTTGCCAGCAAGCATATTTTCAGCAGACTCCGCCTCGTAATATTGGACGTATGTCGGCTGCTGCGGTTCGCTTCCGCCTCCTCCACCGGGAATTGTAGTGGGCGCTACAACGATCTTGTCAATGTCCGGCGAATACCAGTTACCGTCGTCGAACACGATACCATTCGTACCGGCATTTAATTGAAGCGTGACATCAAAAGTGCCAACCGTGCTCCAGTCAGCCGTTTTGGGAAAATCGAAATTTCCCGCAATCCCCCCATTTACACGGATGTTCACGGAACGAGGATCGCCGGATATGTAAGAAACTGACACCTTATAGCTTCCAGCTTCGCTCACGGTAATTCCATTGAATTGCAGCGAGCTTCCTTGATAGAGCCCGCCTACCTTCTTTCCGCCCGAGCATACGGTGCATTCAGCTACGGATGCGTTACCGCTTAAAACATTAACCGCGGCTTCCGCTTCATAGGTTTGACTTTCCGCATACGCTGTTTGGACGCCAATACCCGCATTGGTTGGGACCGTCATAAACAAAAGCATGAATAATGCAACCCATTTCGCAATCCTTTCTCGCATAAAATCTCTCCTTCTACAATATAATTACATTCATGTCCATTATAGGAATGAAATCAAAGAGATCTCTACACGATTATTTTCAGAAATATAACGATAATTAACGGTCTTTGTAATTTGCTAGCAAAAAACCCACAGCAACGGGCTGAGGGTCTGAGTTTTTGAGTCAATCAGGGAATTGTTCAAGAAGTTCTTGCTTCAGAAATTGGTAAAGCTTTGAGCTTGCCAGTTTCAACGGATATTCCGATGGCTTGGAGAGAATGCCGAAAGTCATGTCTATAAGGTTGCCGCTCATAGGTCGAATCGTGGTACCTGCAGGAACTGGTTTCAAAATAATCTCTGGCACAAGGGCAATACCAAGTCCGCTTTCGACGTAATATTTCAAAGCTGTCATACTGCCAATCTCCATAGTATCTATTGGAATGTTCCTCGATTCCTGCAATACCATCTCAAGTTTTCTGCGGTAAGGACAAGTTGCTGACGTGATGAGCAGGCGATGTCCCGGAATATCCTCCGGCGCAATAACCGCTTTTTGGGCAAGTGGATGGTTCTCAGGCAGCAAGACCACAAACTCTTCCTTAAATAAGGGTTCAAAGATGAGCTCGGATCCCAGATCCGGTGCCGAACAAAGAGCCAAGTCAATATCCCCTTTGAGAAGCCGCTCGCTCAACGTTGGCGTGTTCGCAAATTCCACAGAGATACGAATTTTCGGAAATTGTGTTAAAAACCTCTCTAAGATTGCAGGTAGCCGATAACTGGCAGTTGGCTCCGTCACCCCTAAACGGATATTCCCGCTTTCGCCTAATTTCAAATCCGACAAGTTCGTTTCTAATTGCTCTATATTTTTTACAATTTGCAAGCTCTGTTCGTAGAACAGTCTCCCGGCTTCGGTTAAGCGGATTTTTTTTGCCCGTTCTATAAGCTGAACGCCCAAGTCGGATTCAAGCTTTTGAATTTGCATCGTAACGGTGGATTGCACATAATTCATTTCATCAGCTGCACGGTTAAAACTACCGTACTTTACAATCATTTGAAACGTTTTTAATGTTTTGAGATCCATCGTAATACCTCTAGCTCCGAGTTCATTTTTTTTGAACATATCAATCAATTAATTCAATTATACAAATATAAACTAGCAATATACAATCATTAATATCATAGTGCAGCAAAAGGAGATGACTAATATGGATTTAAAAGACAAAGTGGCATTAGTTACTGGAGGAGGTACAGGGATCGGAAGGGCTACTTGCCTGGCACTTGCTGAGCGAGGGGCAATCGTCGGTGTGAACTATTCGCGTTCTAAAGCCGATGCGGAAGAAACAGCACAAATCATTAATTTAAATGGCGGACGAGCAATTGCCGTGCAAGCCGATGTCTCTCAAGACAAGGAAGTCAGGGAAATGGTTGATACCTTGGTACAACAATTCGGAACGATTGATTTGCTTGTGAATAATGCCAGCATTACACGACATATCCCCTTTGATGATCTAGAAGCAGTAACGGAAGAAGTATGGGACGAACTTTATGGTGTTAACGTTAAAGGGATGTTTAACTGCGCACGAGCTGTTGCCCCTTATATGAAAATGAATAAACAAGGAGCGATCGTCAATCTCGGCAGTATAGCGGGACAAACAGGATTAGGCTCCTCTCTTCCATACGTCGTATCCAAAGCGGCAATTCACGGTCTTACGAAATCGTTAGCACGAGCCTTAGCTCCAGATATTAGAGTCAACTGCGTTGCACCGGGAGCCGTCGCGACAAGATGGTGGGCTGGAAGGGAAGAACATATGAAGAGGTTAGCTCCTAACCTTCTGCTGCAGCGCATTTCAACACCTGAAGATATTGCTCAATTTATCTGTGCAGCCTTGGAACAAGAAGCAATGACAGGTCAGATCATTACTGTGGATAGTGGACAAACGTTATAATCAATTAAAAACAAGGAGCAGCTGCAGTCTGCTCCTTGTTCTTTGTATACACCCTCTATCTTGCCTATGATCACCCCACCTGCTGAGGGATTTTTTTCTCATTGCTGTATTTTTTCTTCTTTCGTTAGTGCCCTTATAAAATGGATTGGAAGGAATGCCGAATAACATCGCCCCTGCTGATTATTCCGACAAGTACGCCTTGCTTAAGAACCGGCAGTTTTTTTATTCGCTTTTTACCCAATATGGCAGCAATTTGCTCAATATCCTCATCGGAGTCTACGGCAATCACCTTCTTTTGGGCGATTTTCATGACATTCAAAGGAAGCAAGCTGCGAACTCTTTCATGAAACTCTTCTTTATCTCCCTTGATGACTGCTGTGTAGAAATAAGTACCAAAGACCTGGTCCTCATGCTTTCCGATATAGCGCATAATATCTCCATCACTAAGGTAAGCGACCACTTCATTCCGATCGTTAACAACGGGAAGCCCACTGATTCTGTGTTTAATAAATTTCTCAATCACGTCGCGTACAGTATCGCCTTCTTTTACTTTGTAGACTTGACGAACCATGATTTCATTTGCCTTAATGACGATTCCCCTCCTGTTTGTATGACGAAACTATATACTTGCATTATACAATTAAATGATGTAATTGGTCTTTGGAAGATCATCAATTGTTAGGAGTATGATGCTTCCTCTGCTTACCAACTTCAACATAGGTCCCTTAATAAGGCAGACAGATCTCGTAGATGGATCCATATTGAAATGGCTGTCATTAACAAGAACTTTCTATTTAAAAAACTCGATCAAATTCTCGTTAACTATGGTAGCATTCAAAAAAAGACTGGTTCCTGTTACGTACAGGAACCAGCTTTTTTCGTTGTTCTATGAGACCAATTTTCTTTTTGGTTATTCCACGTTATGATACACCTGTTGCACGTCCTCTAAATCTTCCAAAGCATCAATCAATTTATCGAATTGAGCTTGACCTTCTTCCGATAAGGTGACGTTGTTTTGAGCTAACATCGTCAGTTCAGCAATGGCAAACTCCGTGATTCCAGCCTTTTTGAATGATTCTTGAACAGCATGGAACTGCTCCGGATCAGCGTAAACCATCACGATGTCATCCTCTTCAGTAATGTCACGAACGTCTACATCCGCTTCCAGCAAAATTTCCATGATGTCATCAATGCTCTTGCCTTCAATACCGATGACAGCCGTAGCATCGAACATGTAAGCGACTGAGCCGTTTACACCCATATTACCGCCATTTTTACTAAATGCTGCACGTACGCTTGAAGCAGTACGGTTCACATTATTCGTGAGAGCGTCCACAATGACCATCGCACCGTTTGGTCCAAAGCCCTCATAACGAAGCTCCTCATAAATTTCATCTGAGCTGCCTTTTGCTTTATCGATGGCGCGGTCAATAATTGCTTTCGGCACATTATAGGTTTTTGCCCGTTCGAGTACAACTTTCAGAGCACGATTCGCTTCAGGGTCCGGTTCACCCTTCCGAGCTGCTACATAAATTTCAAGGCCGAACTTAGCATAAATTCGACTTGTATTTGCATCTTTAGAGGCTTTCTTCTCTTTAATGTTATTCCACTTTCGGCCCACGATTGATCCCACTTTCTATTATTATTTCATTATTATAATAACCCATTTTCATTCTAAATGGAAAAAAATTTGCATCATTATTCACGTACTCATGTTTTTCGTTGTTGAAAACATACCACGGAGGCGCGGGACTGACTGCTGAGAAGTCGATTTTCGACTTCTCACGCTCTACCGGCGAGCTTCCGCTCGCGGAGCTCTCGCTGAAAGCGCGCTTTTCGCGCCTATTGGTTCGGTGGCGCTCGAATAAGCGCGGTTTCCGCGCTTACACAGGGCGGACGCGCTGGACTGACTCCTGAGAAGTCGACTTTCGACTTCTCAGGCTCTACCGGCGAGCTTCCGCTTGCGAAGCTCTCGCTGAAAGCGCGCTTTTCGCGCCTATTTGTTCGGTGGCGCTCGAATAAGCGCGGTTTCCGCGCTTTCACAGGGCGGACGCGCGGGACTGCCTGCTGAGAAGTCGATTGTCGACTTCTCAGGCTCTACCGACGAGCTTCGGCTCGCGGAGCTCTCGCTGAAAGCGCGGTTTTCGCGCCTATTGGTTCGGTGGCGCACGAATAAGCGCGGTTTCCGCGCTTACCTAGCGCGGAGGCGCGGGACTGACTGCTGAGAAGTCGATTTTCGACTTCTCACGCTCTACCGGCGAGCTTCCGCTTGCGAAGCTCTCGCTGAAAGCCAGTCGAATATCGAAATAACGAAAATTAGCACAAAAAAGGCTTACGCATACAAGATACAAGCATAAGCCTTTTAAGTGGTTGTGCATCCGTCATTCGACACCTAACCAACGGTACAGCTTCTTTGAACGACTATCACATTGCTGGGATTTCAGAAGGCACCTTCAAGTGTGTTACATCGATCCCCTTCTCATCACGTGCTTTTAAGTCTTTTAAAAAATCAAGGAAGCCATAACGAGGTTTCCATCCAATTGCCTTTTCAGCTTCAGAAAGGTCATGTTGTTCCACTTGCTCGGGCAATTCGATTTCGTATTTATTTAGCAAATCAATTGCGCCTGGAACCTGTTTCTCACACCACTCTGGTCCATAATTTTTGAAGTCTTGGACTACATCTATCGGCATGCCATGATTCGTATGAACAATTGTACGAAAAAGCCCCACTTTTTTCTCCAAAACCGCCTTGACAGAAGCAACTGTAGCTTCAGCAACATCCCTTCTATCCACTCCATTACGAAGCAAACGTGCTCCGAATTCTAAGTAGGGGCGAGGTATGAACTCATGGTAACGAAGCATAGCTATTGATGCACCGGTCATTTCATGATAAGTCTTACACAGATCTTCCCCAATTACTTTACTTACGCCATAGACCGACCACCATCCATATGCCATGGAAGAAGCATATACAATAGATTGAATCCCAGCTTGTCTGCATGCTTCCAGAACATGGAATGTCCCATCCACATTTACAGCAAAAATCGTTTCATCGCTAACGGGTGGGTTATGTGCACAATGCCATGCTGCTAGATGAACAACCGCATCCATGCCATTTACCGCTGCACGTACATCACCCGGGCTTCTCGTGTCACACCTAACGAATTCGATTTCTTTCAAATCGTCCACACTTGGAGGGATAACATCTGCCATCCTAACCGAAAAACCGGCTTGAATTAATGCTCTGCAGACAGCTTGACCACCATTGCCGGCAGCACCGGTAACAAGAACTTTCATGATTTCACACCACCTAACTTCGTATTTAGGTTATCTATTCGTCATCCTCAATGATACACCTGCAATTGGATAAAATAACTAGTTTAGTATTTTTTCAATTTTGCTAAACCTCAATACTTTCCATTTATTTCATGTTATTATGTCAGTATCTAAGAACTAGGAGGAATATCTAGAATTTTATGAAATCAACTCTACATTCTCTAGCTTGAAATTGTTGACTTTACTTGCTTCTTCATTTATCCATTTAGTTAGTTTATGCTTCTTCCTATTAGGACTTTATTTAATTAAAAGTGATTTTTCGAATGTACTCTTTATCCTATTAGGCATATATCTAATGGTGATAGCTTGGATTACCCGTCCGAAACCAAATAAGCTTCCTCATCCTCCTCTCGCTAGAGAGCATTATCCAAACTTGTACAAGATGACTGATGAAATCTCATCCGTATTAAATGCTGATAAGGTTTATGGAATTATTATTGATGAGAAATTTAATGCCTCATTTACTCAAATTGGTTGGAAACAGAAGAAAATACTTCGTTTAGGGTTACCCTTGCTGTTCGTTTTAAATAAAGATGAACTTGTTGCTCTCATCTCCCATGAAATCGCTCATGGAATAACTGGTGATCTCAATAGAGGCTTATGGGTTGGTTCGGCAATTAACACATTATCTTCTTGGTTTCAAATCACAAATCCGGACAAGATTTTTGATACACAATACCGTTCTGGTGCATTTTTTATGATTTTTGCCAATATAATTCTGCTTCTAGTATCAAAGATTTTGTATTTACTCTTGTACTTACTTTGCCATCTCAATTGGCGTGACTCTCAACGTGCTGAATATTTGGCAGATCAATTTGCGGCCAAAACAGCAGGAAAAGCAGCAATCCTTTCGCTGCTAAATAAGCTGCATCTCCAAAATTTATTTGAATTCACTATACTTAAAGTTATTAACACAAAGAGAGAGGGTCATTTTTTTGAAGATTTTGTTGAGCAAGTCTTAACGATACCTGGAAAAGAACTAGAAAGGATAAAAAGAACAGAGCTTTTAGATAACTCATTTTTAGATGCTACTCACCCACCTACTGGTAATCGGATTACTTATATAAACTCTTTGGATCTAGACCAACCTGAACATATTATTAAAAATGAGACCTATCAGCTCATTATGAAAGAGATGACAAAATTACATGGATCAATTGAAAAAAGTATATTGGAAGATTATAAACTCAAATACCTTCAATATTAATTTTCTGACAATAAGGTGTCCAATTACTTGTTCGATTGAGAAAAACGAATTATAAGTCTTGAGATAAACGTATCATATCCCTGCATTGTATACCGTTTTCAAAAATTGACAGATATTCACCAACTCAACAACTCTAGCGTTTCCCTGAATCTCTATACACCGACGGGGCATTCCCCGTCTTCGACTTAAACATTTTGCTAAAATGAAACTCATCTCCGTAGCCACAAGCCATCGCAATATCCCTCATCGACATATCCGTAAACACCAGCAGTTGTTTTGCATGTCCGACCCGAATCGACTGAAGATACTGCTTCGGTGTTTGCTGAAGCTGCTTCAGGAACATCTTACGCGAATAGGATTCAGAAATTCCGAATCGATCGGCAAGCTCACTTAGCTTGATATTGGCTGAATAATGGGTCTCCAGATAATTTTTCATGTGTGCAAAAGCTTCTTTGGCTGGGCGATCTTCCATCTCCTCTTCCTTGATCTCATGAAGGAACTGTATGAGCTCGAGCAGCTTCAGCTGATCCAGCAGCGTTCCTCCCTGATCACCAGGTATCCAGCCTTCGATCAGACTTTGAAAAATTTCATTTACATTCTTCGTCTGCTCGCTTGTGAACGTTCTCAAGAATGGAAAAGGCAGCATAGAAAGCGGCTCTACGCTCCCCCACGCTCTCCGTCTATACGGCAGATAGCCAATATCCGTTAGTACCATGAGTATCCTTACAGGATTCTCCGCATCCGTTTTCATGTTGAGGCGAAAGCCTGGTTTCAGGTAGGCCAGATGCCCTTTTCGAACCCGATAGGACTCCCCTTCTTCATCTGTAAAAGTCCCCTCTCCACCCGCAATCCAATAAAAGGTATGCACATCCGTTGTTTGCCGAATATCCGTCCAACCAGGCATTGTATGTTTATCGAACACCCATAACACACGCAGTGCCAGATTGTTTACTGCTATCCCTTCCATTAGTTCCATCACTCACTCCCCAATTAACTTTACTCGATTGTAGCATAGGAAGGAGCGTTTTTTACAAATGAAAATAACTGTTTTCGCTATTCTATTTGATTTATTAAATCTGATACATTAAGAAAAGAACATCCTTAGGAGGAGACTTTATGGATAAAACACTAGAAAGTTCGCAGCTTTGGCAGGATGAGGAACTTGATTATATGCCCTGGATACGGACTACGGAAGATCAGCGCCAGAGGCAAAAAGAATGGCAGCAATTTCTTGCAAGCAGGTACGACGCGGAGTTTGGAACGAGCAGCTATGTTTCTCGGAAAGCTCATTTCTTTCCTGAGCGATTTGCCATCGGAGAGAAAAGCTACATCGCGGGAGGCGCAACGGTTCGCGGGGAACTTATTCAGATCGGCAGCAACAGCACAGTCAATGCCTATGCGATCGTTGCCGGCCGTGTTCAGATCGGTGACGGGGTCCGCATTGCGTCACACGTATCCATCTTCGGTTTCAATCACGGTTATGAAGATACGACGCGACCCATCTATCAGCAACCTTCAACCACGGAGGGGATCATCATCGAGGATGATGTATGGATCGGCGCGAATGCAGTCGTGCTGGATGGCGTCACAATTGGCGCCCACAGCATTGTTGCGGCTGGGGCGATCGTCACCAAGGATGTTCCGGCTTATGCCATTGCCGCTGGCAATCCCGCCAAAGTCATCCGCAACCGCTTAGAGGGAACCCGTACGTCCGCTGCGCCTTCTTCAGATCTGGAGAGCGCTTTGACTGCTTTTGGGGCGAAAGTGAAAGCGCAGCATCAGGAGATGCTCGCCTATTACTACGTACAAACAGAGGATGGACAAATCTACTTGGATAAGTCTGTGCCCAGTACCAAAAAAACAGTCCGCGCATGGTGCGACGCTATCGAAATCGCTGCCTTGTTCGACTCGCTGCCACCCGGTTTGAGCAAAGAAGAACTTATCACCAAGCTGCGCGGCTTCCAAGATCCAGTAAGCGGTCTATTACCTGATCCTTGGAATCCTCCAATGGCTGACAATGATCCTTCACGGTTGACGGATCATTTGTCCCGTTATCACCTTTTGGCCGTTGGCTACGCTTTGGAACTGCTGGATGCAACGTTGCCCTATCCTATTCGTGCCGTGGAGGAGCTGAAAGGTGGTCCACTTTATAGCAAGTTGGAGTCGCTACCTTGGAAAACTAATGCCTGGTCGGCCGGCGATTGGATTGACTGCTTCGGGACTGGGGTTTACTTAAATCAGAAGCATTGCGGCGGCAAGCTGCCTCATGATTTGTTCGGTTGGCTGTATGCCCAAGCGGACCCGTTTAGCGGCATGTGGGGACTGCCAACTCCTGAAGAGCAATGGCTGCAGCCAGTGAACGGCTTCTACCGGCTGACCCGTGGAACGTTCGCCCAGTTTGGGCTGCCGCTTCCCTACCCTGAAGCGGCCATCGATACGATTTTGGCGCACAGCCGCAACCGCAAATTTTTCCGACATGATTTGGGGAACGCTTGCAATGTCCTTGATGTGATTCACCCTCTGTGGCTATGCGCAAAGCAAACCGATTACCGCAGATACGAAGCCGTGCAATGGGCAAAGGAGCAGCTAAATCGGGCGCTTGATCAATGGGTTGATGGCGAAGGCTTCAGTTTCGAGCTGGAGCGCTCGTTCCATCCGGGCCTGCAAGGAACGGAAATGTGGCTGAGCATTATTTGGCTGCTGGCCGATCTATGCGGCTACAGCTCGCTGCTTGGCTACAAGCCAAAGGGCGTGCATCGACCAGATCCAGCTATTCAGCTTCAGCCTACGTGGAAGTAGATCAGTCGATTTTTTCATAAAAGAGGTAGAAAGATAGAGACGGATGGCCTTGTAAAAATACTTTTCTAAACTAAATTACCCGTTTAGCTTAATCGTAAAAGTCTCCACTTTCCTACGATCCGTCGGGGATGAGATAATGTTCTTGTCACCCGACATTTGTCTTCTCATATATTGTTACACATTATATTATGTGTTTTTTCGATCATCAAATAAATAAGTTCTTAAAGCCTAAGATGGGTAGATAAAAGGAAGGACGAACAGGGTAACCGCCATTTTATCCATGACAGGTTGCATTTAATTACCGTCCATTATGACAGAGGCTCTTACTTGACGTATTCAGCCATTACAATATTTCGATATACCCTTCTGTTCCATGTACGCGAATTCGTTGCCCATCTTTTATCAGTTTGGTAGCATTCTCCACCCCAACAACTGCTGGCAAGCCATATTCACGTGCGATAACTGCTCCATGGGTCATCAGTCCACCAACTTCGGTGACTAGTCCTTTAATGGATACAAACAATGGTGTCCAGCCAGGGTCAGTAAAGGAGGTAACTAATATATCTCCATCTGAAAGAGCAGCTTCTTCCATGTTTAAGATGACACGTGCTCGTCCTTCTATCACTCCGGAAGAAACAGGTAGACCTACAATCGCATTGGCTGGCAGATTCTCTCGTTTGTACTCACCTGCAATGATTTCACCATCAGACGTGATTACACGTGGAGGAGTTAGTTTTTCAAAAAATTTGTAATCGTCTTTTCGTTTGTTGATGATCTGATAATCAAGTTTGTTTGTGCGGACGACTTCGTGAAGTTCTTCAAAAGAGAGATAGTAGATATCTTCTTTTTCATGAATAACGCCCGCTTGTACGAGCTGTTCGGCTTCTTTCAGTAAAGCTTGCTTATATACGAAGTAGCGATTAATCATGCCGTATTTTGGATATTCACGATAACCGATGAAATTCCGGATTAGGCTGATCATTCGTTTTGTTTCTTTGGCTTTTTGTTCACTATCCGGTAATTGCTTCAATCGATCTATTAACTCTTGTTCTTTGTCCAAAGCTTCCTGGCGCCCTTGCTCAAATTTTCGATGGCCAGCATTAGGCTCAAAGTTTTTGATGTTACCCAGAATCATGGGGACAAGTGTAATTGGTTTTTCGCTCCAACGAGTTTTCGTAATATCGATTTCTCCGGCACATCGCATCCCGTATTTATTGAGATATGCATATATAGCGTCTTGAATTTTCTGTCCACCATCAAACTTAACGAGTTCATCCAAAAAGTTATCATCTTTTACATGCTGCAAAAAATCAATTACTTCTTGATAAGAACGAACCACATCTGCGACATCCAATAGCGCCAGACCCATTTCCGAAGTAATATTGCCCGGTACAGATTGAGAAAGAGTATCTGCTGCGTTTTTTTCGCCTAACCACTCGTTCATGTTTTCATTGATCCATGATGTAGCATTTATAGCAGCCATAAACACAGCCGAACTTTGTGGGTCAAATAAGATCTTCTTTAATTGCTGGATATCTTCCAGGATAAAATCAAACAAATCCGATCCCGATTTCACTTGGATGTTTTGTTTTAACTCTTCTATCGATGTTTGACTACGCTTAATCAAATCAGAAACGATTGTCGGATCGTTCTCGAATTGTGCCAGCATATCTGTATTACTTCTGCCCGGAATCGGTGCTGTTTGATCATTTGGTAACAATTTTATAAAATCTCGCTCTATTATGGTCATGAGTGCGCCTTTTATGAGCGGATCGGATCCCACGGTATTTAATAAAGTTTCCCGGCCGACAGGTGTAGCCAGCCTGGGTGCAACATCAACAAACAACCTCCCACCGGCTTTACGCATAGGTGCAGGAGTAATTAACAGGTAAAAAGACAATCCCAATGGTTTTATGGGAGCTGTCATCATTTGTTGATGACCAACAGATAGATAGACGTGATTTTTTTGATCATTCGCTTCAGGGATCGGGTATAAAGTAGTGATCGGCCGACTCTGGACAATATAAAATGTATCATCAGTCAAACACCATTCGATATCTTGCGGGCAGCCAAAATAAGCTTCGATCTGTCTTCCGATGCGTGCCAGTTGTAAAATTTGTTGCTCAGTTAGTGTTTGAGACATCTGCTGATCAGGATCGACCTGCTTTGTCTCTGTTCCGCCTTCTTCCCTTCCATAGATAGCCAATTTTTTGGTTGCGATCCTCTTCTCGACGATTTCCTCTTCCTGTACTTGATAACAATCGGCAGATACCAAGCCAGAGACCAGCGCTTCTCCAAGTCCAAAACTGGCATCGATGGATAGCAGCTTTCGGTTAGAGGTTATTGGATCAGCGGTAAATAATATCCCCGAAGCCCGAGGGAAAACCATTCTTTGAATGATAACGGATAAATATACTTGACTGTGGTCGAATCCATTTTGCATACGGTAGATTACCGCGCGATCCGTAAATAGCGAAGCCCAACATTTGCTGATATGCTGCAAGATCGCATCTTTGCCGATGATATTTAAATAAGTATCTTGTTGACCGGCAAAAGAAGCATGCGGCAAATCTTCAGCAGTCGCGCTAGAACGCACTGCATAAGCATGTTCCTCGCCAAATTGGGAGAGATAGTGAGCAACTGCTTTCACAACATCGGAAGGGATTTCTACTTCCGTAACGATTTGTCGAATCTTCCTGCTGATTTCACCAATTTGGTCTCGATCCTCTACCTTTAGCATGGTTAGTCGATCCAACAAAGCATGATACGTTTCGTTTTGTTCGATGGCTTTTTGGTACCCCACTGTTGTAACACAAAATCCTTCCGGTACTTGTATCCCTTGAATTTTTGATAATTCCCCTAAATTCAATCCTTTTCCGCCAACGAGCCAAAGCTGCGTTTTTTCCATTCCCTGAAAACCGAGAACCAAAGTACTCATTCAACATCTCTCCTCACCATTAAATTGAGAAAAAACAATTGACAAGAGCTTACCGGCATGGTATATTCAAAGTGTAAGATGCAATAATTATGCCGATGTAAATTGTCAAAGTCGTAATCAGATTATATCATCGTGTCTGTTTATATGCAATATAAAAGAACCTGATAAAATACTCAGGTTCTTTTTTGATTTCCCGCTATCAATAGTCACATCAACAACAATGGTTCGAGCCGAACCCCTCAAAAATACCATTTCCCTTGCCCAAACGACAATAATCTTTTAATTAGTTGCCAATCCTGTTGTTTTCACCGTTTTAACCGGTTTGATTTTGATTTTTTTCAAGCTAATAACCTCCTCTGCATTTTTGGGTTGATTCTTCCAAGTCACGAAAAAACCGGAAAATAGGTTCCTTACCCTTGCCATGACCGCATGTAGGGCAATCCGGGGATGGGCTGGAGAAGTCCATCTTGATTTGCGTTTGAAAGGTCTCGAAATGAATGGAAACCACTTTTCCTTCCGATTGCGCAGCATTCGCCCTTGTGATCATGCGCACCACTTCCCCGCACACCATCCCGGTTAAAAGCATGTAATTAGGCGCTATTGCTGTGCTGGGCATTTTAAAGCCGGAGGAGACATAACTCTGGATGAATGGGAGATAGTCCTCATCCTGCCGGCTGTGTAAAAGATAATTGCAATCCAGGCAGCCTGTTTTTCCAGGGACGACGGTATATAGCTGCCCTTCTACAGCATTCACCCCACCACCGATAAAAGGAATGCCGTGCTTTACGCAAGCCTGATTTACCCAACGTTCCAACAAAAAATGAGGCTGATCTGCGGAAAGCACCACGAAGTCGCTATCAGCGATGGCATTTTCCGCATCTTCGGTTGATCTTATTTCGCCCGGAATACATTCCAGTTCCATCCGGGAATGAAATCTGCGGATAAAATCCTTCGCCGCATCAATCTTTCGTCTGCCGATATCCTCTTCTTTAAATAACAGCTGTCGGTTCAAGTTGCTCAATTCAACGTTATCAAAATCGACAATTCGAACGTTTTCGACGCCTAGACCTGCAAGGTTAAACAGCACGCCCGAGCCGAGGGTTCCGACGCCGATAACGGTTATTTTCGCATGTTTGAGCCCTCGCTGCATCTCCCAAGGACTGTTTGCTAGTCTGGAAGCGGAAGTAAAATAGTTCAAATTCGCTTTATACCTCTCCAGCTCCGTAGATGAAAAGCTGCCGTATGCGGCTGACGCCTGGTTATCGAGCAAACCGATAGCATCAAGCGCGCTAATTATCTCAGAAAGCTCTTCTGCTGTAACCGTTGTATCGAGGCTCTGGAGTTCGGCCAAAATCTGATTGATTGTTTGGGTTCCATCCATCCGCCCAATAAGCTGCTGAATGAACCCGTCCTCATCTTCTATTTCAACAGCACGATCAGGAAAAAGTTCGCCGACGCGAATCAACCCTTTTTCCTGTTCCCTGATAAATACCGTTTTTTTCACCATCGGCTTCAAGGTCATATTCAAAGTCACGTTCTTCCCTCCGATTTCCCTGATATTTCTTACAGGGACGTAATAAGCGGGTAGCCATAGATTGCCAAGGCTCCCCTGCCTATTACCTGCTGTTCTTTGTGCGATAGGGATTAGTTCAGAGTGAGACCTGTCGTTTTAACTGTTTTAACGGGTTTGATTGTAATTTTTTTCAATTTGCTCACCTCCTTTCAAGCCATTTTTCATGAACCTGCTTCTAATCGATTTGATCCATGACCAGGTGAGAACTGCGCTTGGAAGCAAACATAAACCGATCAGCAGTATGCCGGCTGCGAAGCTCCACGATAGAAGAGGCATTTTGGACATTTGTGCAATCGAAGCGCTTATGAACCTGTATAGATTCGGAAGTTGAACGAGGATCCATATTGTTACCGTTACCAAACCCCCGACCATATAGAACCAGGCAAATCCATAGATGATTTTCTTTTCCATGACTGAGACTTCATCCCATTGTTCGGTCAATTGGGGATTTGAATTAAAGCGGCATTTGAAGTATAAAAATGTATGCTCCAGCAGATTCGGGCAGCGGAAATAATTCGTGAACACATAATATAAATCGGTTTTCATAAAAAATAGAAACTGGAATAGGATAAGCGCAGTTAAATTACAGTTGATCAAACGGATCGTGTACAGGACATTCTCATTCATAACGATCATTTGCAGATCATGAAGCCACTCAAGCCATACGCCTGCTGATAAAAAAACAATATCCCAGCACATTCCGGCTATAAAGGCGCTGTATCTTTGATTTCGCGGAACAACGACAATGCCGGACATATCAGTTTCAGCGACCGGAAATATCAACCTGTGGCCAAGTCCGATTCTGCAATTGACTCCCAAAGAACGAGCGGATATCAAATGTGCAAATTCATGAAGAAAGAGAAGAAACCAAGCTGCTGCAAGGGAAAATGTTATGTTCAATGGTGTAGAAGGAGTAAGTAGGAAGTCTTTATAACTCGGGATGTATGCGGGATGAAGGAATACGATGCCCGCAGCGGATAGAAGTATGGCGAAATACATGAAATAAGAGATCGGATTGAAGAAAAAACGGCCGGTTTTGGCATGAAGCCAAGTGAAATGTTCTTGGATCTGCACACGGCTATTTACGATATTGCCATCTAAGCGGTACACGAGTTTATGATCTTCTATTAACTCTTCGACAAAAGCGGAAACGTCGAAAGGCTCAATGTATTTTTGATACAAGTTGTGTTCAGTTTCTCCGATTGTTAATCCTCGCTGTATTAATTCAATGGTTTCGTGCCCAATTGCAGGCAGCAAGATGAACGTATTAGTTTCCGTACGGCCAATGACCACTTCGGCTTCATTTTCTTTATGAAAAACGAGCTCGTGCATCTCGATGATACTGTGTTTTCCCACCTTCATTTTCATTTGCTTCTGTTATCACCCCTTCGGATACATTCAATGCTGCCCTTCGTACTCATTAACTTTGGCCATGGCGTGATCGCTGGAACCGTAAAGACCGGAAACAAGTAAAGTGGCAGCTATCAACAGACAAAACGCAACCTTTCTCATCATAAAACATCCTCCTTTGGAAAAATTCTGACCTCATGAATCATCTTAACAATTTGTTTGTCATCGGCCATCTATCGAATGATATATAAACCGATTATATTTGCTTAGCCTTCATTATGATTTATGTTCTGCATGCTGAGAAGGATGATTTTTTTCACCCTCCCCTGAGTATCTCTGCAATGTCGGAGCGTATTTCATTTCGTGCAACATCTGAAGCAGAAGAATTGTCTCCTTTGATGAAACGAAGTCTCCGGCAAAAGCCTTGGAATCGTTTTGAAAAATAAAAAAAACCCATTTACGGGGATCTTAATTTTCATTCTTCATTTGTCTTGATGGTCTTCACTCCACAACTTGTTTTTAATGCTTTTCAACTGCGTTTTGATCGTGTTGACCGATTTGAACAGCTTTTCGGAAATTTGCGTCTTGCTCAAACCCTTCGCTCTCAGTTTATAAACCTCTCTTTCCATCGGTGTAAGGACGTTTAGCTGCATTTCCCGAACAAGGACTGGCGCCGAATCCGGATGTATGGACGACCTACCGGCGTAAGCGTCCCTAATCGCTCCCAGGATGTCCTGGCAGCTGGATTTCGTAATAAAATTTACAGCGCCATTCTGAAATGAACGGAGAATGACATCCTCTTCGTCCAAGGAAGTCAGCATGACAATCCGGATCAGACGTTGCGGCGTCGACAGGCGGTATATATCCCGGGCCACATCCAAACCGTCGAGATTGTTATCCGTCAAATTGATATCGAGCAAGACGACATTCGCCTCACTCTGCTGAAAAAAAGCGATTGCTTCCTCTCGGGAGGAGACAATTCCTACCACCTCGATATCCGCTTCGGCTCCCAAGTCTTCCGACAATCGCTTCTTCCAAAATGCGTCGTCCTCCACTAGCAAAACTTTTATTTTGTGCACGAACATACCCTCTTTTACTAAATCCGTTTTTCCATTAATATCTTCATTATATGGGTTTCTTTTTTTGAATAAAAGATTAATTTTTGGGGAGGTATTCCATATCATTTATATTCTTATGTGCATTTCCTTATGGACGATTGCGACTTTACTGATTCGAAGCGGCAAATCCGGATTTTCATTGGCCATGGGAATCGCTTTTATCATTGGGGGCAGCAGCAGTTTTGCAGTGTCCATGAACCTTATCGTTATTCCCTTCCTGGAAAAGCATCATGTTCTCCAGCTTCTGGTCAAGCAGACGTTGATTGCTGTAACGATCGTTGGAGCTTATTTGTACTGGTACTTTTTTCACTGGGCAACACTCGTCGCCTCCATTTATTTTTGCAACTGGACGTTCAAATGGAGAAAAACAATCATTGTCCTGCTGGCGATTCCGCCTATTCTTTTGCTGATCTCCCATCTCGCCACGAGACCACCTCATATTATAGATATCGAGTCTATCCGGTATAAAGCCGGCATGTATATGTTGGCCGCTTGTCTTTTATTCGTTATCGGGTGTTGGAAAGAACGAAATGCACTTATCCGGAAGAGCCGCGTGCGAACGGCTAGCGTAACAATCATGGCCCTCGTTTGGTCCTATTCTATGGATTTTATCGGCGCATCGCGGCTATCTTTTGAGAGTACCGGCCTGATTATCGAAAGCAACGATCTATGGCAGTTCAATTATTTGCTCATCCTGTTGATGTTGGTCAGTTTCATCGTGTTTGGCGTGAAATATGGTATTTGGGGTATCAAAATTCGGTTTGAGCGAGAAAAATACGATTACTCGATGAGAGCGCTCACGTTAGGCACTTCCATATTAAACCACTCGATCAAAAACGAGCTGTCCAAAATCAACTATTTGAATGAACGAACGAAAGCTTATCTGGAAAAAGGATTACATGAAACGGCGGTCGAACAGCTTGAAATCGTCGATCAAGTGACGAGCCATGTGCTGAATATGATCCATCGAATCAAGGAGAAGGCGAACGATATTGTGTTGGTGGAACGCCCTTATCCGCTCAGAACAATGATCGACTATACCGTTCAATCGTTAACCCCTGTCGTCGAAGCTAAGAACATGACCATCGTTTGGAGCTGCGAAGCGGACGGACAATTGGTATGCGACATCGAACATATGAAGGAAGTATTGAACAACCTGTGTTTAAACGCGGTGGATGCGATGCAGCCAGACAAAGGGATTTTGGAAATTTCAACCAATGTCATCATGAAAAAATTGACGATTGCCATAAAAGATAACGGCACCGGTATTTCCGCTGACAATATCGAGAATATATTCAATCCCTTCTTTACGACGAAGCGGAATCCGGACCGATTTGGGCTCGGTCTTAGTTATTGTTACAACGTCATGCACAAACATGGCGGTTCCATTCATTTGTCTGAGACGGAATATAACAAAGGCACCACCTTCTTGTTATGCTTTCCGGGCAAAATGTTTAAGGCGAGGCAAATACTCAGCTGACGCTGGGGTGAAAAAAATCATACTCCCCTGATCTTAAAGTATCGACTATACTCATATTTGTCGAACGAAATTTATTTAATCGAGAAGAGGAGTGTTAAAAGAAAATGAGAAAAACGTTATTCATGATTCTGAGTTTTGTTATGATTTTTGCAACTCTTGCTGTAGGGGAAGGAAATAAGGCGCACGCCGCAACGACTTATTACAAATATTCCCTTAGTCCGTACGTATCCTCCGAAACCGTTGATGGTAGCTGTCTATCCACCTATGCGTTGCAAAATCCCAATAGCCAGTATTGCACAGTATATTCCTATACGGACTTCGTAGACGCATCGGTAAGCGATCAGCTTTATAATTTCAGAAAACAATTAGGGCAACCTCAGTCACCTTCCATATACTACTACAGTCACTCCTATTATGCGAACGTAGGACCCGTATGGACGCCGGTCGTAACGTACAGAAAGAAAGTCTTCAACGTTTACGTCGACGAATACGATACGGCTACGAACAAATTACTAGGGAGAACAACAATCCCCGGGGGCTATACGCTAATCCATTTGCCGTCTGTTCAATGGTATTCATGAAGATAACAAAAAAAACCTTTCGGGGTTTTTTTTGTCTCCAAATTAAACCTAATTCAATGCCGGAATATGTATAATAAGGAGGACGTTTCTTTCTTGCCCATCAAATAGTTTCGGAGGGGGTCACCATCATTTACATCCTTATGTTCCTATCTGTATGGACGATCGCTACGATCCTGATCCGCAACGGTAAATCCGGATTCCCGCTAGCCATGGGGATTTGTTTGATCATTGGGGGATGCGGCAGTTTTGCGGTTTCTCTGAGTCTGATCGTAATTCCTTTCCTTGTTAAACACTTTGCCCTTTCACCCCAGGTCCATCAGTCACTGAACGTAATCAGTCTGATGGCAGCGTATTTGTACAGCTATTTTGTGGACTGGGCATTCCTCTCCAGTTCCATTTATTTTTTCAATCGGACGTTCAGGCGAAATAAGACCGTTATTGCGCTGCTGGCGATTCCGCCTATCCTTGCGTTGATCCGCCATCTCGCCACTAAACCGCCGCATATTATCGAAATGGATTCAATCCGGTTTATAGCCGGGGTGTATATGCTGGCCAGCTGTCTTTTATTTATTCTCGGGAGTTGGAAGGAACGAAATATTCTGATCCGAAGGAGCCGTGTACGAACGGCAAGCGTAACGATCATGCTTATGGTTTGGTCGTATTCGATGGATTTTCTCGGCACATCTCGGCTGTCGTTCGAGAGCGACGGACTTGTTTTTGAAAGCAACGGTTTATGGCATTTCAATTATTTGCTTATCCTGTTGATGGTGGTTTTTTTTATAGTTTTTGGCGTGAAATACGGCATTTGGGGAATCAAAGTGCATTTTGAGCAAGAAAAATACGATTACTCAATGAGAGCGCTCACATTAGGCACATCCATATTAAACCACTCGATAAAAAACGAGTTGTCCAAAATCAACTACTTGAATGAACGGACGAAAACCCATATTCTAAACGGGAAGCCCGAAACGGCGATCGAACAGTTGACGGTCATCGACCATTTGACCAGACATATGTTGTACATGATCAATCGGATCAAGGAGAAGACAAACGACATCGTTCTGCTCGAGAGCCCTTATCCGCTCCGGACTATTATTGACTATGCCGTTCAAACGTTATCGCCCATCGTCGAAGCGAAAAACATGACCATCGTATGGAGTTGTGAAGCGAACGGAAAATTGATGTGCGATATCGAGCATGTAAAGGAAGTATTGAACAACTTGTGTTTAAATGCAGTCGATGCGATGCGGCCGGGTGAAGGAACTTTGGAAATTTCAACGAATGTTGTCAAGAACAAATTGACGATCACCGTCAAAGACAACGGCTCCGGTATCGCTGAGGGAAATATCGGGAAAATATTTGATCCGTTCTTCACGACGAAGCGGAGTCCGGAACGGTTTGGCCTTGGTCTTAGCTATTGCTACGGCGTCATGCATAAGCACGGCGGCTCCATCGTTTTGGCTGAAACGGAAAGGAACAAAGGAACAACTATTTTGCTGCTATTTCCTAGAAAGAGATTCAAGATTCAATCTGCGATGGAGTAGAATTATAGAAATTATTTTAATTGAGCAGTTTCCATCTCAATGAGGCACCGTTACTAATGTATACCCCTTCTTTCTTATGCCTTTAATAATGTCCGGCAAAGCCGCTATGGTAGAAGGATGATCATGCATAACGATAATGCTGCCAGATTGAACTTGAGCTAACACACTTTTAACGACTTTGGAAGGGTCCGTTGTTGCCCAATCTTTGGGATCTTCATTCCACAGCACCATTTGCATGTGGTGTTCTTCCGTTACGAGCTTGGTATCGTTGTTATAGGCACCGTAGGGCGGACGAAATAATGTGACCGGGTGCTTATCGAGCTTTATAATTTTATTTAGACCGCTATTAAACTCATTTCCCTGTGCGTCATAGGTCATTTGCGACATGTGAGGATGCGTGTCCGAATGATAACCAACCTCATGACCCTCATAGACAGCCTCTGTCACAGACTGCGGAAAAGCAGCCGCATTTTGTCCAATGAAGAAAAAAGTGACATGTGTGTTTTGTTCCTTTAGAACTTTGAGCAGCTCCTCCGTATATTTCGTCGGACCGTCATCAATGGTTATTGCTACTTGACCTTTTCCAACCGAATAAATGGGCTTTAAGGCTGACTTCTTCGTCTGCTTCTTCGCATCTGATACTACGGGTTCTTCCTTTGGGGAACCTGTCTCAAATCCAACCGACTCCTTAATCGGGCTAGAGGCTGATGTATTGTTCGTAGGAACTATGCCAAGTTTAGGTGTAACAGTAGGATCGGGCGAAGCCGTGGGATTTACTGAAGAAAGGGCACCAGGAACGCTGGAAGTAGCAGCTTGCTCACACCCCGTTAACGAAAGGATAATAAGCATACTAATTATTGAGCACCGAGAAAGTTTCATAGTCAACCTACCCATGTAATATTTGCTTTATATTGTATTTGAGAAATCTCATTCTATGATCCATAAGTGATATTTACTGTTAGTGAGGTATAGCCCGTTAACCTTGTGTCAGCACCAAATTCGTAGGTCACTCTTCCAACGTTGTTATTCATAATTATATTATTGGTTAGCGCAGTTTTCATAACGGATTGCGCACTCCCTAAAGAGCTTTTATAACGAAAAATGATCTGGCTCTGCCCAGCTGAAATCCCTCTTTGAAGTAAGGCCTGAACCGCGGATATGGAATCAGCCGTGTTCTCAGCCGTCTCTCCGGAGAGTCCTGTAGAAGTCAGCAATGCTTGAGAAGCGGCTGCATTCATAGTGCCCGACTGTACTTCTTGTCCCAGCGCTTGAATAAAATCTTGAGACGCAGCCGGGTAAGTCCCCGTCCATGTATGATCGTGCTTTATTTGAGCATCTGTCAAATTAAAGTAATGATACATCAATCTACCTTTCACATCAGGAACAGGATCATCCCATGTCGTATCCAGATGGTACCAATTACCGCCAAGCTTGACCAAATTCCATGTATGCAGTTGGCCTCCGGCATCGCCTTCCACAATTTTATTCGAGATGCCAGCCTCAGTAAGCAACCGATATGTAAGCAATGCATATCCTTGACAGACGGTTGTGCCTTTACTTAATCCGCCGTATGCTGTATGTTCGACCAAAGTTTGATCATAAGCCAGATGGGAGATCACGTAATCATGCACAGCCTTCTCTTTCTCGAAATCGTTCATCCCGGCATGGGTGATTGAAGCTACTATAGTCTTAGCCTGTTCGGAAACATAATCAGTTTGCGCTTTAGACTCCAAATAGGAGACTTTGAACGTAACCGTCGCTACACCGTCATATTCATAATTCATGCCATGATAAATGTAATGCAAATAGTCATTATCCGCTAGCAGTGCATTGACATAACTTTTAATTTGTTGGAATTCGTTCGGATCGTTTAATTTAATTTGAAAATCAGTTTCTTGTTTTAGCAAATTGTCCTTGAGTGTTTGCTGCCATGATGGCAAAGCAGCCTCCTGTGTCGTCCCCGTATCTGAAGCAGTTGACGTCCAAGTGCTACCCGGCACATCCTTCATAGATTGGGCTAGCAAAGCAGCCATTTCCTGTCTTGTCATGTTGTCGCGCGGACGGTAAGACCAACTTTCCCCTGATTTACGTGCATCAATAGCATACCAGCCTTTAGACAGTACACCGCTAATCGCAGGGACCGCCCATGCATCGGGGGAGTCTTGAAACTTGAGAGCAGCGGGTGCAGCAATGCCTTTACTTTGGGCTAACCGCCATATCATTGTGGCGGCTTCTTCTCGTTTCACCGGCTGTTCGGGTGTGAAGGTGCTAGCGCTCGTACCCTCAATGATCCCTGCTTGATAAGCCGCACGTACATACGGAGCAGCCCAATGACTTTGAATATCTTGAAAAGGTATTGACGAACCGTCATCCTTCAACTGAAAAGCAACTGCTATAAATTTAGCGAACTGTGCGCGAGTCAGCGTCTTAGACGGACCGAACTGCCCCGGCGCAACACCGTCCGTGACACCTAGCCGTCCAAGATCATTGATATAGGATAGATAGGGACTTGAACTAGAGACATCGGCAAAACTACTGGCGGAAGCTTCCGTTACGTTCCAAAGAGAGATCAGGCTGACCATAGATGCGATTAGACCTAGTTTCTTCATGTTGTAGCCCTCCTCATTTTCTTATATAAACTCATAGATGAACCTACTCCTAATCCCTAAAATAACATAGCTAAATTAAGCTCGGATTAAAGTTAAATTAATTTTCTTATGGCTACACATTTTTTGCACGGATATTCTTTTCAATACGATGTGGATATTTAGCATTCTTAATAACGCTTACGGGGACTCCGCAATATGATATATCAACATAATAAGAAAAGGAGCTTCCACATGTATAAAAGAATTCTTCATGACGGGAAACTTTGTTACGGCAAGCACGCTTTGTTCCACCTAGAGAACTGCAATGAACGTATTTTAAGCATAGAAGCGATTCAAACATTTATTTCTGAGTTGGTGCAAGAAATCGATATGATAGCTTTTGGCGAATGTCAATGCTTCCGTTTCGGCGAGGGCGACGAAATTGGAATATCAGGCGTTCAGTTAATTTATACAAGCAGCATCACTATACACACCAACGATATACATCGGGAGGGTTATTTGGATGTATTTAGCTGCAAAGATTTTTCAGAGGATCAAGTCACTGCTAGCATTAATCAATTTTTCTCACCTGAGCGCATTGAATGTCAAACCGTTATTAGAGAATAAAGACCGGTTTTACCCGAACCATTTCGACCATCATCCGAACGAACCTACCAAAGATAAATTTGCTATCTCCTATGATCAAAAGTATGGAGAAGGCGTGATGGCAAAAATGTTTTTTCGCAAAGGAGAACTTCTTTTCCGTTTTCACGGTACCCTCCTGGATTATCAAACCCTCTATACTTTACAAAAAAAGCAGGGCTTGTATATTGAAGACCCTTACTTTATGGGTAAAATATTACATCGCTGTGACCCCAATACAACAGTTGATATGGAAGAGCAAGTATTTTGGGCGAGTAAAGACATTAGACCAGGTGATCTTATTACGATGGATTACGAATCTACAGAAGATAAGCTGTACAGAAGTTTTCATTGCCAGTGCGAGTCCCGCAATTGCCGCAAGCTGATCTCGGGAAAAGGGACACATAGCTAATCTGTATAAAAACAAAATGGAGTTCTGCCAATTATGCTGGCAAAACTCCTTAGTCTGTTAAAGATTCCCTCGCGATGCAAGCCCCTCAGGTGCTAATTGGATGGAATGATTCGAATATCCTTATCCAAATTGGCAAGCATCATGAAATTGCGATTGAAAGTAAAGATGCGTTTTACCTGATAATAGGACATGGTCACAGCAGTGAATGCTTCGCCTAGCGAGAAACGGAGTTCAGGCCTGTCCATAAGCAGTCTGCGCGATTCCCCCTCTAATTCGGGGCCGCTGGAGACGAGCGCCAGCTTGCTTTTACTCACTGCTTTATCAATTGCATTTAGAAAATATTCCGCCTGCTGATAGCTGTATTCATTGCGAAGCCATTCGTGAAGATCAAATATAATGGAGTTTGTCGTTATGTAATTACGTTCAAGATCATGCAAATCCAGAAACAGGGAACGGGCTTTCGCATAGTGGGGGTCTTCAGGGTTCATTAGAGCGGCTAAAGCTGTTTCATCCAGAAAAATTGCATCCTGAACGTTCAAGTGGTTATCCATATGTCAGCACTCCTTAATCCTCTAGTTTGCAAATACCATCCAAATACAGAAGCGGGTTATCTTCCTTTTGATCCACTGAGATGGGCGTTGATTTGTATGGGGCGCCTGCCAAGTGTTTGACAATGATTCCATTGACGATCTCTTGCACGGTCGTATGCTGCATATCGGCGATTGCTTTCAGCTGGTCATAATATTGCGGATTGAGTTCTATAGTGCCTTCTTCTTGTTCTTCACTTCTTGAAGAAATGAATTCGGAAGCGCTAGACTTCGCTTTTTCGAATTGATTTTGAATGAAGCGTTTGTAATTATTCGCCATCGTGATTCACTCCTTATGCATAGCTTTTATAACGATTCGTCGAATTCTGTCGATTTCAGGGGGTACGGATAGCTCTAAGATCACTCTAAAATTCGCTATAAGATCTATCAATTCATCATCTTTATTCTTAACTTGTAAAGAAACCATGATGTAAAAAGTGATTCATTTGCCTTATGCCATGAAACTTTATCTATAAAGTAAAAATCTTGAGGCTCCACTGTAATTTTTGTAATTGGTTTTACTGGTGTTCTGCTTATCCACTCATCAAATGAAACAATTGAACTATTTGTACTTTCAAAAGATTCTTGGGGTAGAAAATATACAATACCGTTCGTCCAAGGGTTTTTATTCATAGTGTTCTGAGTCAACGAGAAAAAATAGTATTTATTATTGTTTTTGCGTATTTTAAAACAGGCGTTTCTAAAATTATCAACTAACTTGTGCCGATCAAATACAGCATAAAATAAAGACCAAGTTCCATCTTTCGTTGCAAATACCGCCTCAACGTATTGTCCATTATAAAGTGTCTGTCTTCTGGTTTCGAATTCTAGAATTCCCTCCTTGTTTGATCCGTGCATGATTACTGGCTTGGAAGAGGAAATGTATTGGATAAAACGATATTTCGGATAACTGCATGAATAAATAATTTCAGAATTTTCCCTAATGGCATCCGAGTAGATTTTGTCGTATTCCACGACTTCATGAGGTGAAAACTTTAGTAGAGAAGACCGATAAAATAAAAGTCCCATAAGCATTGAAACGAATTTATTTATCATTTTTTCTCTCCTCAAGATTAATGAAAGAGGTTCACTTCACTCTTATAAATCATTAGCTATCGTTTCCCGTTATCAAAGTTTTGTACCTGTTTATTATTTCTTTGTGACTTCTTGGTATGTTCTCTGGCAGTTCATCAATATTAATAAACTCCAAACTCATGGATT
The DNA here is from genome assembly GCF_001429545.1 of Paenibacillus sp. Soil787. Lineage (GTDB taxonomy): Bacteria > Bacillota > Bacilli > Paenibacillales > NBRC-103111 > Paenibacillus_E. The sequence goes on along the minus strand of NZ_LMSP01000001.1, from coordinate 565,623 downwards.
CTTCATCATTAATTCTTAAAATACCACTAAACTCCTTTGTCCAATAAGCTGTAACAACAACATAAAATTCATCACCATTGGGAGCTTTGATAAAATTTTCTTTGCCCGAAAAAACATCAATTAAATTAAGATTTCTAACCGCGAGTCCTGTTTCCTCATACACTTCTCTCTGAGCAGTCTCTATGGTAGACTCCCCCAACTCCATTAATCCGCCCGGTAAACCATAACGACCTACTGGATGATGCATCCGTTTTTGCAGTAAAATTTTATTTTCATCATTAGTAATAATAACCACCGAACCAACAAGAATCAGTGGAATATGGCCTACTATTTTTCTTAAGTCTTCTACATAGCCCATATACTTCTCCCATCGAAGGAATTATTGTTATAGTAATTCTATATTTCCATGTACAGCCTTGCCGATCGTGCAGGCAGCCTCGCATTGTTGTCGATTGAACAAATGTTTTCCGAAAGTTTAATCATCAAATTTTTTTATAAAATTTTTTTGGTCCTTTGTAAACATATAGCCGCGTCGTTCGTAGAACCCGTGAGCATGTATTCGACTTGGGTGGGATAACAGTTTCATCCCAGAAAATCCATTGTCCTTTCCCCACTGTTCAAGACGCTCAATCAACATGCTGCCCTTACCTTGATTTCTATCATTTTTTTTAACAACAAATCCCAAGACGTTTACTAAAGATTCGGAAAAAAGTAATTCATACGGGCTTCCATGAATATATCCAATTACTTCTTTGTTTTGTTCGTAAACAAAGATGATATCTTTAGTTTTCTTTGTAATGATTTCAATCTTCTCTATTACTTTCTCTTTAGAGAATACATTCAGATTTGGGTTAAATTCTTGATTCAACAAATAAATATCGTGATAATCAGTTACCCTAATTTCCCTGACATTGGCTTCTTTCATAATTGAATGCCCCAATTCATTGTCCATTTTAGACGTTAATCGCTAAAAAGCGGACTTCTTCATCTGTACCCGCATATCGGATCATGCCTTTATATCGTCGGCATTACGTTTCCGCCATTTACGGGAATAAATGCTCCCGTAATAAAACTCGCCAAATCAGAAGCCAGAAACGCTACCGCATTGGCAATTTCCTGATCGGTGCCGCGACGTTTCATCGGTACATGGCTCTCATACGACTCTTGGCGTTCCGTAAGGTTTTCCCGATCCTTATCGCTGATCGTCCAACCTGGCGCCACTTGGTTAACAGTCACCTGATGTTCGCCGACTTCCTTTGCCAGTACCCGATACAATCCGTCCATCCCTCGTTTGCCGCTCACGTAGGCGGATTGGGAAGGGAAGTTTTGCATGGAGCATTCCGTATTAATACCGATAACCCTGCCCTTTTTGCGTTTCACCATGTCCGGTATGAATGCCTTTGCGAGCAGTACACTTTGTAAAACGCACGATTCAAACTGGCTGATGTAGTCTTCCATTGGCTGATCGAGTACCGATGTCCATTTGTACTGAATAACGGCATTGGCAACTACAATATCTACTGCCCCTGTAAGTTCCAGCGCGCGATCCTTCATCGCGATGACCTCATCCGCTTTGGTCACATCGGCTTGAACAGTAACAGTACGGCGCCCGATACCTTCGATCTCAGCCTGTAACTCTGCCGCCTTAGATTCATTCTGATTGTAGTGAATAACAATATCCGCTCCACACAGGGCCAGTGTTCGGGCCATGACACGGCCAAGCTGTCCCGAAGCACCGGTGATAAGCGCTGTTTGACCTCTCAAATCAATATTCATATAAACTCTCCCTCTCATCGTCATGAAGTGCAATTGCACTTTATTCAGCTATTTTGCGAATTTCAGCAAGTGTAGCTTCATCCAAAGTCAGCTCGACGGCCGGCAGTACACTTAAGATGTGACCGTATCCGGCCAATGCATTTGATACAAATCAATATAATCGGTACCAAGGCGACGCAGCGATGCTTCCGCTTCACGAAGGATGGAGCCGTAGGTTCCGTTCTTGGAAATGTTATTGTTTTCGTCCCAAACCAGACCGCATTGGGTTGCCCCAAGCGCTGGCCCAGCCTCCACCCCCGATTGCCCAGGAGCCGAAGCCAATAACTGAAATTTCTGGACCATTCTTGCCAAGTCTACGATATCTCATGCGTGTAACTCCTCCTGCTTCCACAACAATTTATTTATACTTTAAAATATTCCGCTCGTTTCATAAAAATCTGCTCGACGTGTTCAACAATTTTTCCATTCTGCTCGGATTTTTGTTTCACTTCGTTCCATTCCTTGTCCTGCGCGAAAGTTTCCCACTGTCTTGTCCGTTCTTCCATGCTTTCGTATTTCATCGTATAATATAGCTTGGGTTATTATTTTCAATTATAGATAATGATTCCTGACTTGAGAAGGAGTGAAAAAGTTTAAACTAAGTTACTTTTAAGTTAACTGTAGCTTCCCCCGTACTGTCGATTTTTTGAAAAAAGGAAATAACGACACCCTCTTTAAAGAGTGCCGTTATTTGTCGATCCCGCAAACATACTTTTGCTAATGTGGTAAGGAAGGCCGCAGCTGCCGCCGATATTGCTCCGGCGAGCAGCCTGCAATTCTTTCTCGAGATGTTCGAGCCGAATCGTTTGAGTCAAGTGACGTTCAATATAAGATAAAATAGATCGATTCGAACTCGGATTTCTCCTCTTCGTTTAAAAGGATCACATAGTTGCCAAGCTTCTCGAATGGCTCCAGAACATTCGTCATAAACAGATGCTCCGCCGCCGCACGGACGTAAGACTGGTCAAAATTAATCAGTGTGCGTACGTACGGAAACCCATCGAGACTGCATGGCGAGTGAAGTGTCAATCCGTGCATGACAATGAGTGTCCCCCGGAGAACGAGTCTGCCAATTACCTCAATAAATAAAGCAGATCGCCTCGGCGTCTGCTTTATTTGTCTATATTTATTAGTAAATTCGTTTTCTAAACTTCGGAAGTGGTAACTGCTTCGTATGCTATTTATATTATCAGGATTCTGGATAAGGAAACAAATCAACGATTCGTATGCATTGACCACTTTCGTTCGTAAACACAACATGTTCTCGCCTAAATCCACGTGGACTCTCCAAGCCACAGGCTGCAGCCAGTGAGAATAAGCCTTCCCTCAGTTGAAGAATGTAGTTCATTACTCGCCATTGCTTTTCCTCTGGAGCCAGCGCAGCCTGATATTTGGAATCCGTAGTTGTAATGCCGGTTGGGCACTTACCGGTGTGGCACTGCATCGCCATGATGCAGCCATTAGCCATCATAAAGCCGCGAGCGGAGTTAACACAGTCGGCACCCAATGCTAGGGCGATTGCAACTTTATCAGGCGTTATGAGTTTACCGGAAGCGAAAATTTTGAAACGGTCGCGCACGCCGAATTTTCTAGCTAAATCGTCGAGGATGAGTAACGCGGCAAAGAGCGGCAATCCCATGCCATCCGCCATCGCCTTAAAAGTCGCTCCAGAACCCCCCTCGGAACCGTCTACTGTAATGAAATCCGGATAGATATCCAACTCTACCATAGAACGGAAAAACGGCTCTAGACGCTTCGGATCACCTACGACGATTTTAATGCCCACCGGCTTACCTCCTTCTTCTTGAAGAGTGCTTATGAAACGGAGCGCTTCCTCCGGATTGGTTAGAAATTCAAACCGATTCGGCGAATTCACCGTCTTCCCAACAGGCACCAAACGAGCTGCCGCGACTTTCTCAGTTACCTTTGAGCCTTCGAGGTGCCCGCCACGTATTTTGGCGCCCTGATGAAACTTCAATTCAAAAGCCTTGATACTTGGGACCTTAGCTTTGTGCTTGTATTCCTCTATGGAGAAGCGGCCGCTATCATCTCGGAAGCCAAACATCCCAGGCCCGATCTGTGAAATGATATCGACCCCCGTGGCTAGATGTACATCAGCAACTCCGCCTTCACCGGTATTGATCCATGAGCCGCTCGCCATCCTTGCTCCGCTACCTGTGGACTGAATATAATGCTCGCCGACTGCTCCGTAGGAAGTGGCTGAAGCGCCGAACATTCCTTTGAGCCGCCAAGGGTTTTTGCGGTTTTCACCTACCACTATGACATCGTCATCATCCAGCAACCAAGGTCTTACTTGTTCTTCAACGAATTTTTCCTTCCGAGTAAAAAGCCCCTCGTCGCTAATTACATATTTTTTTCCGAGTACCATCCCTTTATTATCCACCCTAAGCTCACTAGTCAGATTCGGAAACATGGAATTGGACAAATAGAAACCGGGCTTCTCATAATCGCGCCTGCCGCCGAATGAGATGAGATCCGTTCGGTATTTCGCCGCATACACAATACCGACAAAATCGGCTCGCGAGAAAGGCTTCCCTTCCGTATCATTGTCAAACCAGTATTGGCGGAACTCGGGCCCGAGCTTTTCAAGCAAGTATCGCAGCCAACCAAGGAACGGGTGGGAGCGGATGATGGAATGCTTTGGTTTTTTGGATAAAGCATACATATAACCAAAAAAAATGAGTGGTGGCAAAATAATGATAGCCATCAGTATGACCAACAGGACAATATGTACCATATAGAAAAACCTCCGAATCGCTAAAAGTGAATTAAATATAGTATTCCATCTTATTCCAATTTAAGACATGTTAGTAATAGTTAGCTACGTTAATCTGTCCATTCGTACTATATTGCCCCGTTTTGGCCAACAGCAAAAAGAGACCCAAAGCAACGGCTGCGGGTCTAAGTTTTATATCCATTTACCCATTCACTTATTCGAAGAGCCACTTCATGTACATCCGTTTTAGTATCGACAGTCGGCATTGGTGGTGTGTATGCTTTGTCAGCATTTTCAAGCAACCACTTGGCAAAGGATTTATGATCTTGAATCATTTCCTCTGACCAGTTCCTTGCACGTAATCGTAATTCACGGGTTTCATCGTCACAATGTAAGTTCAAATAGTAAATATGCTTGAAGTATGGATAATCCTCACACTTTTCAACATCCCACGGCATCATGGTTCCACATATTATTGATATTCGCCCGCTTTCGGCGATATTTCTAGCAACACGAAGCCAAATATTTTGAATTTTGCTCCAATCGTCTCCAACAAATGGATGAATGGAATCAATGTCGAAAATATCAACATCTGGCAATAATCCTCTGAGCTCCTTAATAACAGTTGTCTTCCCAGAACCACTTGCACCTGATACTATAAACAACGGTAATGTTTCGTCCATGCTTCTTCCCCCTTGAAATGTTTTGAATTATTTTCTACCTTAGGAGAAAAACCAAATATTGTAAAGTGAAACTTTGAATTTAGCTTGCAACACTCGAACAAATAAGCGCGAAAAACGCGCTTACAGCGAGTGCTCTGCGAGCCGATGCTCGCCCACTTAGTCCGAGAAGCCGGAAATCGACTTCTCGGCAAACTGTCTCGCGCATCCATTTATATCAATTCTTCAAAAAGACAACCCTGATTTTATACTTTCTGGCATATTGAGAAAAAAGCAGCCAATCCATTTTGGACGGCTGCCTTTGTCTTTCACCTAAATTTCATTCCACAATTTCCTTAAGTTATTCATACCAATCCGCGAACCGATTTCGCAGTCTTCCATCCCTTCAAATTCTACGGTTACATAGCCGTCATAGCCCGAGTTTTTGATCAGCTTTATGATTTCTCTGATCTCAATGTCCCCATGGCCGACGATCGCGCCCCTTAAGTAATTACCGTTTGTAGTCCGGAACCAATTGCCTTCTCCCGGGTCTTGATAGTACGGTCTGAAATAAAAGTCTTTAAAATGAATTAAAGAAGCATAAGGCAGATTTTTGCGCACGCCGACAAGCGGCGCTTCGTCCACGCACATAAAATTACCTACATCCAATGTCGTTTTAAAATTGGGGCGGTTCACTCCGGCCAGCACACGCTGCACCCGGTCACTCGCCTGCACGGAGAAACCGTGATTTTCAATCGTTGTCGTAATGCCGAAGTTTGCCGCATAGTCGGCAATAATTTGGCTTCCGTGAACGATGAGCGGTAAACTGGTTTCAAAGTATCCGATTGTCATTTTCTCCAGTGGCAGTGTAAATGCGGTAACGTCATGGCGCATATGCCTCATGCCCAATCGATGCACGAGATCAACGTGCTGCTTGACGCGCTCCATCTCCGCTTCGAACTCTTCCTCCGTCGCCTGCACGAAGTTAGCTGGAATGGAATAATTCGACAAGTCAATGCCGAGCGATCCCGCCTTTTCCCTGAGTGCATCCGCCAGCTCTAGGTTATCCACAAGCGTATAGCCATACGGAACGAGCTCCAGATGCTCGCCGCCGTTGTCTTTCACCCATTGAACAACATCCAGAATGGTCATTTTTCCCGACTTCAACGCTGGCAGCAAACTATAAGAACTAAGCCCGATTTTCACCTTCATACCTCCAAGTATTCATCAATTAACACCTTGAGTCAGCCTATCGAGTAAGCGGCAAATCTGCGTGTAATCGGCGTCGCTGCGCACGCGGTAAACCGGACTCTCAGTTCACTTGTCTTTACCGCTGCAAATTTGTCGATTTTTTTGTGACCGATGGCGCTGCCATTTACAAGCTCCACCCACTCGCCCTTATACTTCGCTTCGAGCACATATTCCCGTACCCGTTCGCCGTATGCGATGTCTTCCATCAATATAACATGGTCGACGGATTGCTCGCCATCCAAATGAAGTGTTGCTTCCATGCCTTCTCCTGTTGTGACAGCTAGCGGAGCATCAAACCGGCGACGGATTTCGTCGCCCAGTTCGATTACTCGCTGCACGTCCACATCCGGCAGTAAACCGCGGTCATCGGGAGCCACGTTTAACAGCATTGTCGCGCCATGCCCCACAGAGCGGTAGTAAAGATCCATCAAGTGTTCCAAACTATGGAGGCTGCTCTCGTCATCCGGATGCCAAAACCAATGACGTTTGCGGATCGGCACGTCGCACTCGGCCGGCACCCAAGACGTAGTTCCTTCCATCCATGTAAGCATATCGCTTGTGAACATGCTCTCTCTAGCGCTCTCCGCCGTATTCCAGCATGGGTATGGGGCGACGCCGTCTTCGTTTCCAACCCAGCGAATCGTCGGCTGTCCCATATTGAATACCATCGCATCCGGTTGGTACTGGTTAACAAGTCCGATAATTCTCTTCCAATCGTACTCTCGTCCCTGAGAGCCTGCCCCATCAAACCATACCTCGACGAGCGGGCCGTAATGTGTCAATAGCTCCGTCAGTTGTTCCGCATAGAAATCGTCGTATGCCGCTTTGTCCGAATAGCATGGCTCATGCCGGTCCCAAGGCGACAAGTACAAACCGAAATGCAAGCCTTCCTCCCGGCAGGCATCGGACACTTCGCGGACAACGTCCCCTTGTCCGTCTTTCCATGGGCTCGACTTGACCGAATAATCGGTCGTCTTCGTTGGCCATAAGCAGAACCCGTCATGATGCTTCGCAGTCAAAACAAAATATTTAAACCCGGCCTGTTTGGCCGTCCTTACCCACTGGCGCGCATCCAGCTGCGCTGGATTGAATTTCAGCGGTGAGTCCGTTCCCTCTCCCCATTCCTGATCGCAAAAGGTGTTCATGCCAAAATGACAAAACATGCCCAGCTCCAAGTCCTGCCAGGCCAACTGCTGCAGGGTCGGTTTCGCTAAAACGTCAGTATCCATGAATGAGCCACACTCGCTTTCTTTTATTTCTTTGAAATCATAACAGATCCGAAGGCGGAACATATTTTGCATTACTTTTTGGCAATCGCCTTTTGATAAATATCGATATACTTGCCTAGCTGCAGGCCGTCAAAACCTTTTACATAGCTATCCCAATCTTTCTCGATGTCTTTACTGCCCGTAATGAACTGCGCCATGTTGGACTTAATGTAATCGCGAATTGTCGTTTTCAATTGGGCTGCCACTTCCGCATCTTCCAGTGCGATGAACACGCTGGACGGGTACATTTGCTTCGATTGGAAAGGTTCATATTTCGCCGACTCACGCTTCAGTCGAACTTCGTATGCGCCTTCAGCAAGCGGATCTTGAAGGGCTGCCCACGAATCGCGGTATTGGAATGTGCGGAGAGACGGACCAATCTGTTCCCAACCATCATTGTGCGTCGTTTTGGTATCAGCATTCGGAATAATCGCATATTTCGCCGGCTTGCCGTTCATATCCTGCTCTCCGTCCTTCGCTTTGCGCCACCCTTGACCTTCCGGACCGTGCTCTTCAAGCACGATCGCTTCTTCCGTGTACAAATAATCGGCCAAACGGATTGCGGCAATTTGTTGTTCTTTCGTCGCTTTATTCGTAATCGCCATCTGCGAGCTGCCCACTCCCGCAAAATACCCTGCTTGCTGCACACCGTTCGGCCCTTTGAGCGGAGGGACGGTTACATACTCTTTATGGCGCGGGTGCTTTTCGTCCGGCGAGTGCGCGTAACTGATCAAAGCTGTAGTAATGCCTCCCATCACATTTGCGTCCTGGCGGTTGCCGAGCTGCTGAATCGCGTCGGAATTTTGCGTAAATGACGCTGGATCGATTAGTCCTTCCTTATATAACTTGTTCAGGTACAGCAGTCCCTGCTTCCATTCTGCCTTATTGGCGGACAAGTCCACTTTGCCGTCCTTCAACTGGAGGAACGTGCCGCTGTCTTTGTCTACTTGGTCGTCGATAATGAACGAATTCATCAAAAAGGAGGAGATATTGCCTGCCCACATGTCGTCTGAACCCGTAAGCGGAATTTCGTCTTTTTTACCGTTGCCGTTCGGATCTTTTTCCTTAAATGCTTTAAGCACTTCGTAAAACTCATCCGTCGTTGTCGGCATTTTCAGCCCGAGCTTATTGAGCCATGATTGGTTAATCCAAAGCTTCTGTGCGTAGTTGCAGTGATAGCACTCGTTTATTTGCGGAAGCGCATAAATGTTGCCATCCGGTGCCGTGATGGAGCTCTTCAGATAAGGCAGATCGGCCATCGCTTTCTTGAAGTTCGGCGCGTATTTATCAATCAAATCGTTCAGCGGAATAAACACGCCCTGCTTGCCGTACTTCATCTGCTCATCTTTGGTCAAGGACCCATGTAGAATCACTTCCGGATAATCTCCGCTTGCCAGCATGAGTTGTTTGCGGTCGTTAAGCGCTTTGTCAGGTACGAGATCCCATTTAATTTGAATGTTCGTCTTGTCCTGAACGTATTTCGTAAATGTATTGGTCTCCATGTTCTCGATGCTGGCGAGCTGAGGTGCAAACATTTTAATCGTCATCGGTTTCTTTACGATCGGGTATTGTCCTACTGGTGAGAACACATCGGTCGCGACGGGCGCGCTGGTTGAAGGTGTGTTTGCTGCAGGCTTATCGGATTCTGTGCTGCAAGCGCTCAAAACGAGCGAAAAGCTCAGAGCTACCCCCATCGTACCCGTGTAAGCTTTATTCCATTTTTTCATATAAATGACTCCTCCCATTTTATCGAACCCTGCCATTTGAACCCAAAGGAAGTAATCTAAGCTGCACGACGAACTCACCACCACCTTTCATGTGAAATGGGCTGTTTGGCCGCCAAGTCGTTATCCTTTCAATGAACCAATCATGACGCCCTTCACAAAATGCTTCTGCACGAACGGATATATGATCAGTACGGGGGCACTCGCAACAACGATAAGCGAATACTTGAGCAAGTCCTTCAGCCCCTGCTGAGCCAACATTTGATCGACTTTGGACACCATAGTCGGATCGATCGTGTTCAGAATCAGAATGTTGCGCAGCACGATTTGCAAAGGGAATAAATTCGGCGATTTCAGGAAAATCAAGGCATCGAAGTAAGCGTTCCAATGGCCGACTGCATACATCAGCGTTAGGACAGCCAGAATCGGTTTGGAGAGCGGAAGCACGATACTGGTAATGAACCGGATGTCGCTGCACCCGTCGAGTTCAGCAGCTTCGGCGATCTCATCGGGAATCGTTGTCTGGAAAAAGGTGCGGGCGACAATAACCTGAAACACCGCCATCGCTCCCGGCAAGATCATCGCCCAGCGAGAATCGAGCAAATGCAGGTTTTTCACGACCAGATAGAACGGGATAAGCCCTCCGTCGAACATCATCGTGATGACTAGGAGTACCATAATAAAATTGCGGCCATAGAACGTTTTTCGGGCTAGCGGATAAGCAAGCATTACGGTCAATGCAACGTTGACGGCCGTACCAGCGACTGCATAAATAAGCGAATTCATGTAACCGGATACGATTTGCGGATTCCGGAACACCGCTTTATAGCCCTCAAGCGTAAACTCGACTGGAAACAACCATACCTTACCGGATACGACCGCTTGCGGTGAGCTAAACGATGAGCTGATGATGAAAATGAGCGGGAACAGGACGACGATCAGCACCACTGTTAATAGCATGTAGATGCCGAGCAGAAACAACCGGTCGCCCTTTGATTCCCGAATCGTTGTCGTTTTTAACATAAATGATCCTCCTTACTGCAGACTGACGCTCCGAAATTGTGCGCAACATCGGGTGCTTGCGGCTCCGTCTGTTACCACAAGCTCGAATTGGACAGCTTCTTGGCTATATAGTTGACACCAACGAGAAGAATCAGGTTGATAACTGAATTGAAGAAGCCGATTGCTGCTGAGAAGCTGAAGCTGGAGCTAAGCAGCCCCACCTTGTACACATAGGTCGAAATGACTTCCGAAGTGCTGACGTTGAGTGGATTTTGCATCAAATATATTTTTTCGAAGCCAAGCTTCATAATGTTGCCTAAATTCAATATAAGCAGGATGACGGAAACCGGGATAAGACTTGGGATATCGATATGGATGATCTTCTGCGGTCTGGACGCCCCATCCACTTTAGCCGATTCATACAGTTCAGGGTTAACGCCTGACAGAGCCGCTATATAAATGATGGCTCCGTAACCGGTATACTGCCAAACATCCGACCAGACATAGATCGATTTGAACAAGCTGGGGATGCCCATGAAGTTTGTGTTTTCCACGCCGAGCAGTTGCAGAAACTTACTGATGATTCCGACGTTCGGCGACAGTGTTACGATGAGAATGGACACCATGATAACCGTCGAAATAAAGTAAGGCGCGTAAGTGACCATCTGCACACTCTTTTTGAAAAATCCGTTGCGTATTTCATTCAAAGCCAGCGCCAGGAGGATTGGGGCCGGAAAGCCGACAAGCAAACCGTACATACTGATGCCAAGTGTGTTCTTCATATACAACCAAAAATTCGGCGATTCAAAAAATTGTTCAAAATATTTCAACCCGACCCAGGGGCTTCCCCAAATGCCTTTGATGACGTTGTAGTCTTTGAAAGCAATGACGACACCAGCCATCGGAATGTACTTAAAAATGACCAAGTAAAGCAGCGGCAGCAATACTACTACATATAACTGCCAGTGACGCTTCATCTTTTTCCTAACCATGTTAAAAGATGACTTGCTGCCGGGCATTGCCGTTTTATGCTGCTTTCGAATCTTTGGAGGTACGGTCGTCCTTATTTCCTTTTGAATGATTGACATATGCTCCTTCTCCTTTCATCTGTACTGATTGCGCTTGCATAACCTAATACTAGATTGCGCATACAGGCTGCTGCAAGAAACAAGAATCGTGGCCCTAACCATTTTCGCATAGGCTATAAATACGCGCAGCTCCGGTTATTAGCCGGAGCTGCTGCTTGAAAACCATTATGAAACTGATAGGTGAACAAGCTCTGCAAACTCTTTTCTACCGCTTAACCAATTTCACCCAGTCTGCCTGCGTGCCGCTTCCTCGCGGAATTCGCTAGGGGAGCACCCGACCACTTTCTTGAACGCGCGACTAAATGAAATTGCACTCGTATAACCGACCTGCTCGGCTACCTCCTGCATGGAAGCATGCGATTCCGCAAGGAGACTTTGTGCAACCTGCATGCGGATATCGATCAGGAAGTCGACGAACTTCTGTCCGGTCTCTTCCTTAAACAGTTTACTTACATATTTGGCATTGATGTTGAAGTTTGAACTGAGATATTCAAGCGACATATTCGGATTAGCGTATTGCTCTTCGATGAATTTCCGCATATCGCGAATCGTAGCAGCATGCAGACGCTGCTCCTGCGCTTCCTGCAAAACGGTGCCCAGACTATTCAGCACGGCTAAAGTCTCCTCCCGCATTTGATCGAGAGAATGGCAATTATCAATCGTTTCACTAAGCTTCGGCAAACCGTCCCGTACCCATATTTCTTGAAACTCTTTCGTCATTCCCGTCATTTCCCGGCCCAAATAGTAAATAAGATAATTCATCAGATTCGTAATTTCGTCCTTCGTCAGCAGCCCCAGTTTCATTTCGCCAAACAGCTCGTCGTACTTCGTCCTCCATTCTTCTTCAAGCAATCTGAACGAATGAACAATGGATCGAATCGCGTTCAGATGCGAGAACACCTCATCTTGACCGTGATTTGCGATGTCCTTGCTTGTAATGAGCCGGTTTTCCCCGAGCACAATTTTGTGTTTCAGCGCTGTAAGCGCCTCTTTGTACGAATTTGCAACATCGGAAAGTTGTACAACCTGCTCGCCGATACCGATCGTTACCGTAAACTTCAGGTTATCCTGCGTCCAAACACGAACGCTCTCAAAAAGCTCGAGAATCGCAGAATGCTCGCTAGCCTCCTCCTCGCTGTCGACGAACACCATGACGCTGAGATGTGACGCGGAAGTCCACTCTGCCCACAGCTCGAGCTCATGCTTGGGGGCAAGCTCTTGTATGACACTGCGAAGCGCAAATTTAAGCAGATTCTGATCTATGCGTGAGTATTGACGGCAAAAGTCATTATATTTATCCATTTCGATCACAAGTACCACTTGTCCATCGGAAGGGCGCGGAAGCTGCAGACTGCTCGTTTCTTCCATCCATTCCTCGATCGTTAAGCCCGAACCGCCTTCAATGAGCTGATGAAACAAGTACCTTGTTCGAAGATGCATGTCTTCTTTGTGCTTTTGCTGATACTGATTGGACTGCTCAATAATATTGACGAGCGCCGATTCGATGAACGAAAACTCGTCGCCGCCCTCCTTGGACACACTACCCGATAGTGGAAGACGGTAACCGCGAATACGCGCTACAATCTGCTCAAGCGGTTTCGAATTGCGTCTAGTCACATAAACGAGCCATATGAATCCAAACACAATCATCGCGATCCCGATAATAAACCACACGTTATACAGCGAGGAGACGATATGAAATACCTTACCGTTGACAAGTCCGCTTTGAAAGGACCATCCCGTATAGCTCGATACGTAATTGGAGAATACCTTTGCTTGTTCCTTAGAGTTCGGATCCTTAAACAACTCGTTGCCTGTCGCGTCCTGGACCCCGATAAAGCTAGCTTTCGAATCGTACAAGTCGGCGATATTTTTTTGCAGAGAATCGGTCGCCACGTTGACAACGATCATTCCTTTCTCGCTCGTTATGAACGGCGCTCCTCGGACCAGACTGACAACAGGCTTGCTGCCTTTCACCTCAAACTGCTCAAAGTCTCTAACACCCGTCCAGTGCTTGGACAGTTGCGGAACCATGGCCCGTTTAATGAACGGCTCATCCTTATAATTGCTGAGTTGATCGCTTGTCGCGTTACTGAGAACGAAATTATCTTCAAAGCGCACCAAATAGATCGAATCGATAATGGGATAGGAAGTGATCATATCCTGCATTTTTTTTACCGCACTTATGTTGATGTAAACGTTATCTTTTGCGTCATTATTAAAGAAATCAATCAATTGCTTATTGTTAATCGATTCGGTCATCACCATATTGTCAATCGCTTTCAGGGAGGTGTCGATCAGGCGCATTGCCTGCAGGGACAGCATTTTGTTGGCGTTCAGCGCTTCCTTCCGGCTTTGCTCGCTAAGCAGTTGAAAAAATACGAAAAACGTAAACGTGACAACGATAAAAAAGATCGGTATATACGAAAGCAGCAGCCGTTTAAATAACGTTTTTCCCATGATCAGCCTCCAGTTTAGAATACCTGCTAATGATTATTTCTTTATTCAGAGGTTATTCCCTTCTCCTGCTGTGAATCGAGCTCCCCAAATCAAAGACTTTACGACCCGAATAACAAAAAACCAGTCACACGAAATAAGTGTTGGACTGGTTTCACCATAAATTCTTATGCAATTTGGGGTTTTCTTACTGTTAATCTGAGATACCCGATCGCGCAACCGATGGATAAAATGACAACCACTGCCAGTCCCCAGTAGATATTGCTATAAGCATTCGCTGGAGGAATGTTTTTCTGCCAAACAAGAGCACTGGCTGATATAGCGACACCGAAGGCTCCGCTAAAAAATTGAAGAAGCTGAAACAGACCGAGTCCAGAGCCAATCTGCGAAGGCAGCAGTATTCTAGACATTTCATTGGATACACTGCTATTCAAAATCGTGATACTAACACTCATTAGCATGTAAATCAACATAATCGAAACAAATGAAGTTCCTTCGAACAAGGCGAACAAAATGACAGATGCGAGAAGGAACAACGGAAGAAATCTGATAATCGTGTTGTTTCCACGCGCATCAATGATACGCCCAACCCGCCCGGAAACGAATACGGCTAATATCGAACCTGGGAAAATCACAAGTCCAGCTTGAATAGCACTTAGGCCATACTGTTTAACAAGGATTTGCGGCATTAGGAATAGTGTTGCAAAACTAGAGAGATAAGCCGCGATTCCTACTGCTCCTAGAATGAGAAAAGACCGATTTTTGAATAGCGATGGGAGTACGAAAGGCTCTTTAACCGAACGAATGCGGACGATAAATAAAGCAAGCGCGATAAGCCCAATCATCAGCATGAACCATGAATGGTTGGTTAAGAAAAGCAGGAGTCCTGTCGTTCCAACGCCAATAAATAGTGCGCCTAGAGCATCAAAGGACCCTTTACGCGGCTCCTCTTTAGGAATGAGAACTACAAAGAAAGGCACTAATAGCAAAGTAACAGCCGTCACGATGAACAAAATATGCCAGCCTAAGTATTCGACAATGGCTCCACCGACAACCGGGCCTAATCCAAGACCTAGCGATATGGAAGACATGATCATAGCCATCGCCTTACCCCGCCGCTCAACCGGAACATACCGGGAAATCAAGTTTAGGGACAAGGCAGGGATTGAACCTGCCCCGGCTGCTTGCAGAATCCGGACGATTAGCAGCATGATAAAATTGTGGCTGAACAATCCGGCGATTGCCGCTAGGCTGAGAAATAAAATTCCTATAATAAATAGCCTTCGGATTGGAATGAAATCAGCTAATCGGCTATACGTAATGGATGCCATCGCGAAAACAATGGAGTAACCTGTTACAATCCACGATGTAGATGAAGCAGACAGATGGAAATCTTTTGAAACAGCAGGTAAAGCCAAATTAAACATCATCGTATTCATGATGACGAGTACGATCGTTATACCGAGTAGAAGGGTAACCACACCCTCTTTCATAACACCTTGATCTTTCACATGGTTAGAAATGTTCTTTATCTTAAACGTCATTGTTTACCCTCCTCTAAGCCCAACTATACGCCATTTAAGAATGATCAGTCAAATATAATATTTGGATATGAGGATATATTCTTTTTTTTAGGCCCGTACCGATTCAATTCCCAAAGAATATTAGCTATTTATTTTGACTAATCGTTCTTAAATAATTATACTATCCTTAAGGAGGTTATCTTATGCCCAGACCCAAAGAATTTGATCAAGAACTCGCATTAGATAAAGCCATGGAACTATTTTGGCAGCAAGGCTATGAAAGAACTTCTATTCAAGACCTCGTGGAACAGACGGGTGTTCACCGCGGGAGCCTGTATGATACGTTCGGAGATAAAAATCAATTTTTCTTGACCTGCCTGGATCGGTTCCGTCAAGTTCCCAAATATAGACTTTCTTCCATCTTAGAGGAAGAAGGTTCTCCTAAAGAGGTGCTTTCCCGTTTCTTTGAAAAGGTGATCGACAGTGCCTTGGGTAACGGTACGCAACGAAGGGGATGTTTTATAGCAAATACGGCCATGGAACTGGCAGCAATCGATCCCGGTATCGCCAGTAGGGTTGAAGCTTATAACCTCGATATGGAGTCCCGATTTTATCAATTTCTGTTGAAGGCGCAAAAAGATGGGAAAATGAAGTTCCACCATACGCTGCGCGAGCTTTCACGGTTTTTGGTTAATACGCGCAACGGCCTTTATGTAATGGGCAAAACTGCTTCAGATCGCCAATCTCTGCAGGATGTTGTGAATGTGGCTTTATCTATTTTGTGATTCGTGAACAGCCATTTATAAGTTTCTCATAGATTAAATCATAGGAAAGTCGCAAATTGCGACTTTCTATTTAGTATGGTATAAAATTGTAAAACTTATAAGGAAGTTCCCTCCCTATCCATCTTCAGATACTTTTCCTTTGAATAAATTTCACACTTAATAAGTTTAACAAATTTACTTAACACTAAGGTGTTGTTATTAAATCGAATCCACTACCCTATCCTGAGATTGATAATCACTCCATTCAGCCCAAACTCCCCTTAAGTACTGTAGCTTCCCCGACTTTAGTACAGCTTCCATAACCGTCGGTGGTCCGTTTTCGTTGAAGTTCGAAGAAGCTACAATAAAGACATAAGAACGAAGCAGACATTGCTTACATTTGAGAGGAGACTTATTATATGAACAAATTATTCAGATCCACTACAGACAGTAAATTAACCGGCCTTTGCGGAGGACTTGCTGAATGGCTCGGAGTTAATTCAACCATTATTCGTCTAATCCTTGTTTTGGCTGCTCTGTGCAGCTTCGGGACCATCACACTGCTTTACTTCATCGGCTGTATCCTTGTCCCGAAAATGATATAAAAAATAGCCGCATGCTCCGGAAATGAATTTTCAGAGCATGCGGCGTGTACTTCACGACCTAATAAATGGATAATTCACTTAAAGTTAAATTATAATAGGATTTTTTGAAGAAGCACTACCTTGTGCGCTAGCGCCCTGTGGCGACCGATCTGACGACATTGCGCACAATTTTTGTGCGCTAGCGCCCGGTGGCGGCGGATCTGACTACCTTGCGCACAATTTTTGTGCGCTAGCGCCCGGTGGCGACCGATCTGACGACCTTGCGCACAATTTTTGTGCGCTAGCGCCCGGTGGCGACCTTGCGCACAATTTTTGTGCGCTAGCGCCCGGTGGCGACCGATCTGACGACCTTGCGCACAATTTTTGTGCGCTAGCGCCCGGTGGCGACCGATCTGACGACCTTGCGCACAATTTTTGTGCGCTAGCGCCCGGTGGCGACCGATCCGACGACCTTGCGCACAATTTTTGTGCGCTAGCGCCCGGTGGCGACCGATCCGACGACCTTGCGCACAATTATAGCTCAGCCCTTTGTGGCTCCTGCTGCAACTCCTTTGATGAAATACTTTTGCAGCGCGATAAATGCGATAAGAACGGGAACAATAGACATGGCCGTACCTGCAAAAACCATATCCCAACGAGACGCATACTCGCCTACAAAACCAAATATTTCTACAATCATCGTTTTTGGCTTATCAGACGGAAGCACAAGGCTAGGCATCAAGAAGTCATTCCAAATTCCGAGGCCTTGAAGCACTACCATACTTGCTGTACACGGTCCCAGGAGAGGAAACACAATACGCCAAAATATACCGTATTTAGAACACCCATCAATCTCAGCCGCTTCCTCAATCTCGCGAGGAACTCCCTTCAAGAAGCTCGTATACAGCAAGCATCCGAAACCGACCGAACCGGAAATATAGATGAGAACCGGGGATCCCAAACTCCCATATAAGCCTAGTAGTTTCATTTCCTTGAACAATGGAATCATATACACTTGAAAAGGAATCATCATTCCGGCTAAAAAGTAAACATACACAAGATATGTCCACATTTTGTTCGTCCGCTCAATCGCATAAGCCGCCATCGGAATAACACCGACCATGCATATAATCGAAACCAAGGTCAAGAAAATACTATTCAACATCGCACGAGGAAAATCTGTCTTTGTCAACAAAAATTGAAAGCTTTCTACATACAAGCTCGTTGGAAATGCGATCGCGTCTCGCAATATTTCCCCGTTGCTTTTAAATGCCGATATGAGAGTGAAATAAATAGGGAAAAAGAAAATGACGGCGATGACTAAGGTGATGACAAAGAGGAGCAGATCCAATCCTTTCTTTTGTATTTGCATGTTACATCTGAACCTCCCTTTTGCGAAGAACCTTAATTTGAATAATGGATACAATCATAATCAGTATGAATAAAACAAGCGAAAGCGCCGTTCCATATCCTTGTCTCAGCTCACCAAAACCTACTTTATAGATGATATAAGTCAATGTTTCTGTTGAGAAACCAGGACCGCCATCGGTCATAACGGCGATTTGATCGAATATTTTCAAAGATCCAATCATCGACAGCATCATACATACCGTAAAGGCACCCGCAAGCAAAGGAAATGTAATATGTCTGAATTGCTGCCAGCGGTTTGCCCCATCAATACTTGCCGCTTCGGTTAATTCAGGCGGGATCCCTTGAAGACCGGCTAAATAAATAATCATATAGTAGCCTGATGCCTTCCAAACCGTAAAGATGATGATCGCGATGAGTGCATAATCTGGATTTCCAAGCCAATCAAGCTTTAGAGAAGATAAATTTAACTTATCCAGTATCTGCGTAAGCACACCGAAGTTATAGTTCAAAATAATCGTCCATACGAAACCCAATACGATACCGCTTAGTAAAACTGGCAAATAAAATACGCTTCTAAAGAGGTTTCGGAACCATTTTACTTGATCAACTAGCATGGCCAAGGCTAAAGCAACTACATTCTCGAAAACAACCAAAACGATAGAAAGAATGAGTGTATTTTTGAGAGCGTTATGCACGCGGTCACTGTGCCACATTTCTACAAAGTTATCAAAGCCAATATAACGGATATCATTACTTATTCCATCCCATGAAGTAAAACTTAGATACACGCTGCCTAAGGTAGGAACAATTACGAACATGGTATATAGAATAAAAGCTGGTAAAAGAAATAGTACGGAATAGGAAATCCACAACCTCTTTTTCTTTTCTGGTTGTATGGTGGTTGCCATTCTCTCACGCTCCAATCGACTTAGAGAAGGAAAACCTCCGCTGCCTGCAGAGGTTCCTTCATTTGTAGCCTAATATTATTTTTTCATTGCTTTAACAGCAGCATCCCATTCTGCATCCGCTTTTTTCATTTGTTCTACGCTGAAGTCCTTTTTAATTATCCAATCCTGAGCAAGCTTATAGAACCAGTTGCGCCATGTTGGAGGCATTTGATTCTCACCCCAGAACGCATTGATTTGAAGGGATTTAATTGTCTTCGGATCAGCCATCAAATCGAGAACCTCTTTAAGCTGGGGACTAGCTTCATAACTGATTTTCTCTTTGGTAGAAGGAATAGCGCTTGCTGCCTTCAGATAAGCTGCATAATTGTCTTTGCTGAAGAAGAACTTAATAAATTCACTCATCGCTGCCACTTTATCCGGATCTTTAGCTGCCGCAGCAGATAACGACCAACCAGAAGGTTTCGCCAACCCGTTCACAATAATTCTGCCTTTTTGATCTGGAACCGGATAGAAACCAAATTCGAATTTAGGATCTGCTTGCGCAATTTGCGGGAACATCCAAGGACCGGAGAACAAGCTAGCCGCTTTGCCTGTTACAAGCATCGAAGCCGTTTGGTTATCAGCTGTACTCATGAAGCCCGGATCAACATATCCTTTGGTGAAAAGCTCAGTGAAAAGCGTCATTGCTTTCATTGGTCCAGCGTCCGTGAAACTTACTTGGCCTTTAGAACGCTTGGAATTCCAATTAGGGTCATCACCAAGAACTTCATCCATCAAATATTTATTAATCCAGAAGCCCCAGTGGAAAATATCCTTACCACCCATTACGATTGGCGAAATGCCTTTGGCCTTCAACTTCTCTTGTGCTGCAAGAAAGTCAGCATAAGTCTTAGGCTCTTCTGTTATGCCTGCATCTGCATAAGCCTTTTTGCTATAAATAATCCCATGTGGCGCTTCCAAAGAGATAGGCGCATTATAGACTTTACCGTTTACTTGAGGAATGGAATCGAATAATCCTTGCAGTTCCTTAGGCAATTCTGCAAGCTTGCCATTGTCTGCGAATAGCTGTGTGTCACGCATCTCAACCAAATCCGGGAATTCGCCAACAGCATCTTTCGTTTTTAAGAAGTCGAGGTAGGATGCAGAAGTAACCTCAGTGAGATTTTTAATTTTGATATGTGGAAATGCCTTGCCGAAGGCGGCAATTGAATCTTCCACCGCTTTTTTCGTCGCTGGATCGCCTGGTGCATAAATGATACTGAAAGTTACGTCTTTCTTAGGTGCTTCGCTCACTTTAGCTGAAGCTGCGGGAGAAGCGCTGGAACCTGTGTTCGATGCTTTACCTCCGCATCCCGTTAATGCAAGGGCTAGAGCTGTCGAGCCTGCTAATACTTTTGCAAATTTATTTACCATCTTAGATAAACCTCCCTATATATTCAATCCCTTAGACGAAAGCATATTGGCCGCTTCATTATTGCCCGTCCACATTAGCATCCGCTTTCATGACTTAAGATTAACATATGTATTTTTGCTTTAGAATGAAGTTTTTTAAGCTTAATATGCAGCATTTAAAGATAAAAACCTCTAACCGAATCCTGATACAATGGTGCCAGGTGTCTGTTAAAGGTTAAAGAGCTTGCGTTCATTGCTTCTGAGATTTGTATTCTTGCGGAAGCTTACCGAAGTGTTTCTTAAACATATCACTAAACTGCCTGGTGTTGTTGTATCCTACTAATTCCGCGATTTCATAGACCATCTTGTCGGTTTGTAGCAGCAATTTGACAGCTTGCTTCATTCGTACATCCGTTACATACTGTTTGAAATTTTCATTGGTATGCTTTTTGAAGAAGCTGCTGAAATAATAAGAGTTCATATAGATCATGGAAGCAATACTCTCAAGCGTAATGTTTTCGCTGTAATGCTGTTCAATATACTCTTTCACAAATTTCATTTGCTGGGCTTCTTTACCTCCGCTAGCCAAATGCAATTGTTCGAGCATATTCGTTACTTTTAAATTCACAAAGGCCTTTAACTCTTCAAATCGATGAAACTGATGCATCCTGTGAAGCCAATCCTGCTGTTCCTGCAAGGATGCACTTGATGGGATTCCGAATCCGGCCAGCTCCTCGGTTACTTCGGTAAGCACCGAATAACAGCTCATTACCGCGGCTTCTTTACTTCCACGCGATGAAGCTTCCACTTGCTTGAACAGTTCTTCGGTTATTTGTGACAGTTGATCCTTCTCTTTAGCAAGCAATGCTTGGATAATCGATTGTCTTAATTGACCTAATTGGTGCTCCGAAGCATGTATTTCCTTAGTTAAGGACCACAAAGGTATCACTTTACCTGTGCCAGTAAAATAACTGCTTTTTAATGAGTGAAGTGCTGCTGTATAGGAGCTCTTGATCTCCCGAAAATTGGAAACTGTTTTTCCAATACTAACCGTTACGCCTATTTTCAAATAATAACGAATCTTGTCCAATATATCTTCGCATAAGGGAAGGATGTCCCGTTCTGCTGAATGATTAACAATCACACATAAATTTTCCGACTTGCGAATCACAACACCCATTCCATACTCGCGGATAAGCTCATCTGCCATATTGGTAATCGCAAACAGCAATAGACGCTTCTCATGCTCCTCCCACCTGTTATCCGCAGCCTGCAGCCGCTCAAGCTCAATGACCAAAATCGTGAACTTTTCATAAGAAAAAAGGATTTCCAAGGATTGTAGCTTTCGCTCCACCTCCTCGATGCGAATATCGCCCTCTGTTAACCGATCGAATAATTCCTCTAGCTGTGTTTTTTTGTCCTTCTGCTCGTAGACGGCTAGTTTTCCTTTAGAAGACTGTTCATTGTGTTCTTCCTGGAGCATAGCTATAGCTTTATGCACGGCTTCACGTAATAGATTCTTTTCAATAGGCTTCACTAAATAATCTACCGCACCGTACGCAAGCGCATCCTTCGCATAAGAGAATTCTTGATAGGCACTTATAAAGATGACCTTCGTATGAAGCCCTTGATTCTGAATTTCCTTAATCACATCAATTCCTGTGCCGTCAGGCATACTAATATCGGTGATAACCAAATCAGGATTTTCTTGCTCGATGAGCTCCATAAGCCCCTTTCCCGTCCATGCTTCTCCAACAATCTCAATGCCGAGCTCTTGCCAGGGGATTAGTTTCCTCAAGCCTTTAATGATAATAGGCTCATCATCAGCTATTATGGCGTTCAGCACTTGCATTCACCTCTCCTAATGGAATGACCATCCTTACGGAGGTTCCGATATGTTTCGTGCTATTGATCTCTAAGCCGTAGTCCGGTCCGTAGAGCGTTACAATACGATCGTGGACATTCTTTAATCCAATGCTGCTTCCTCCAGAGTCTAGAGAATAGCTGCTTTCCAGCTTTTGACGAACCTGATGAAGCGTTTCCTCCGTCATGCCGACACCGTCGTCATCGACCGTCACACAAAGCAGATTATCCGCAAGCTCCTCCGCTGTGATTCGAATTGTCCCTTTACCCGACTTCGGCATAATGCCATGATAAATCGCATTCTCAACGATAGGTTGGATCGAGAGCTTAGGTAAAGAACAACTTAGCACATCCCCTTCAAAACGAAAATCCATAGATAGCTTATGCTCCCCATAACGGAGCTCCATAAGCCGGAAATATTGTTCGATGTTTGTTTTCTCCTCTTGCAAGGCAACTGTTTCTTGGCCATAATCAAGCACATACTTCAATTGATGCGATAACGACAAAATCATATCTCCTACTTCATTGTCATCGTTAGCTACCGCACTCATTCGAATAACCTCAAGGGTATTATACAAGTAATGGGGCCTAATTTGATTCTTTAAAGCGTTAAGCTCCGCATGCTTTTGTTTGATCTGAGCAACATAAACCTCCTCAATGTAAGATTGCAAGCGCACAACCATTTTGTTGAAACCTCGAGATAACAACCCGAGTTCATCCGCAGTTTGCACGGTTACTTGGGTATCGAAATTTCCTGATTCTACCTTAGCCATTTCTCTAGTAATACTGCGAATCGGCTTAGAGAATCTTCTAGAGAACCAGATCGCTACCAAGATAAGCGATACGATACAAAGACCGACGACAATCGCGATTGTATTAATGATTTTCCTGGTTCTCATAACCAGCTCATCTTTATATAGCTCGCCAACAATTTTCCAGGCAACATTGGCATTATCTTTCTGCATCCGATAATATTCGTTTGAATCTTTCTGCACATAGGTTTGACCTATAGATGCTCGATCACTGCTATATAGGATTCTGTTATTTTGATCCAGTACATAGACCACATCTTTAGAGTTCAACATCATTTGTTGGAAAATTTCATCGAATGCCCCCATGCTTACATCCATATATAAGGAACCTACAATTTCCCCTTCAACACCTGGAGCATTTACCACATTCAATAGGTTTCGGCCAAAGGTAAGCACTTGTTGATTGGAACCGAGATAGTAGTTATCAAGATGGGTAGGGAAATAAGACAGCAGATTGCGATTCTGTTGGAGCACTTCCCCCCACTCTCGATCAGGGAATTGATAACGAAAATCGAAAGTTCTATTCTGTTTGGTCACCGTTTGATAAGCGCCATTCGGGAATACGAAGAATACACTTTGCAAATGCCGGTCTGTATACAGCACCGTTTGCAGAAAATCATCCACTGTCCGAGTCAAGCGATAGTCACCCTCAAGGGTTTGTGCTGCAATAGTCTCTCCAAGTATTTGCCCTTTGTTCGTACCATAAGAATACATTAGCTTGGATTCATTATTATACCGGGTATACAAGTCATCCACATTTTTACTTGCGAACAGCAGCATTTGTTCAAAATTGGTAACGGCATATCTTTCCAAATAGTTGCTAAACGTATTCAATGAAATATAGCTGAGCGCGAGCAAAGGAATTAACCCTACGATAATAAAGGAAAATGTAAACTTGGCGAAGATGCTTTGTCTAAATCGTAATTTGGAGAAAGAATTCAAACGATCGCCTCATTCCTTAACACTGGACTTCTATCCCTATCATAACAAAATTCACAAATTGCGACAAAAAAATCCCCGCATCTCTAAGATACAAGGATAATTAATGCAAATACTACTAATATTACTCGCTAAAAGAAACGCGCTTTGCATGCTCATTAAGCTCAATGTTCCCCTGCTCAGGGTTCAGAATCAATTGGCCATTGATCCGAAGATTGATGAATTGGACACCTTCCACAGCCCGTTCTGCATCATAGCCATAAATGCGATTCGGGTTCGCGTTCCTTCCGTTATACGAAACGTTCTTAAACATAATGTTTTCAATTCGTTTACCTGCAACAGGGTTATAATCCTTGTTCCAAACTACACGAATGTCAAACAATTGGCCAAGTTCGAATTCTTCTACCCGAATATTATCATACGTCACATTACGGACCGTATTCTTATCTCCGGCATTAATCGCCATCGCTCCCCAATAGTTAACCTGCGGCTCATGGTGCTCTAGGATATCGATATTTTCGAACAACACATTTTCAATCGTATCACCATCCCGGTGATGGTCACCGTGAATTCCGATCATCAACGCATGGGCGACATCCGCCCAAAATATCGAATTGCGCACCGTCAGATTTCTCGCATCTCCCTGATAGTCCCAGCGTGTACCATAAAAGGCAATGCAGTCATCGGATGTGCGTAAAAAGACATCATCAATCTCGATGTTCGAGCTCGCCATCATATCGATGCCGTCCGACCAACCGCGTGTACTAAACGACTTGAAGTTTCGTATGAAGATATGCTCCGACTTCCCGATATAAATACTATAATGTGGTGGATCTAACGTCATGATGCCTTCGATGGTTATATTTGTGGAAAACTGGATTCGGATGCCTCGAAACGCAGAGAAACGATGAAAGTCAGACAAATAGAGGAACCCTCTGCCCCGAATCTGGACATTCTCCACATGCTCGCAAACGAGCGATCCTACTACGATTGCACCTCCAGCAATATAAACGGTCGTGTTTGACGGTATTCGCAGGATGGTTTCCTCCAAATAATGCATACCTGGAGCAAAGTAAATGACTTCCGGCGTCTTACCACTTGGCAGAACAGGAGCTGCGGCCAAGCGATAGATATCCTCGGTACGATGTATGGCAGGCTTCAGCACAAGTACTTTCGGATCGTCCTGTTGTGGAACATTCTCTTCTAACGGATTGGCAAAAAGATGAAGGTTACCGAAACGCTCACCGTTGATTTCGATAGACAGCTTACTTGGTCGATCCAGTGAAAAATCTACCCTATTTTCGTCGCTCGAAAATGATATCTGTGAAGATAGCGGACGTATAGCTACTTGGTCTACTGCTTGGTTTAGCGCTGTAACCTGAACCTCAACCGTTCCTTCCATGTCAAAATAAACCATCGATGCTGAGCGAACGTTATGCATATCTACCTTCACTTCATAAACGAACAGCTGCTGCCACTCTTGTCCAGGTGTTCGAACACTTACAGAAAAGTCACTCCGTCCAATTGCACCTTTTGGCGCCTCATAAACGATTAATCTGCTAGTCATAATTTCCTCCTGAGTATACGTAAGTTGATTGCCAGATGCACCACCAGATTATCTACCGCACGCTAATTCATTATGAATGAGAATACCATTTTTGTATTCCATGATATTTACTGTTATTTCGTCATGTTCTATTTGATTAACACTTATGATTTGTGTTCTGCCGTCTTTAAGAATCACTTCGACCGTATTTGCATCGGCAGCCTGCACGGATACAATCATGCTTTCCGTCTCGAAAGGTTCCACGATGGTGATATAGCGGCCAATTTTATCCTTAGTTTTAGGTCTTACAGCATATGTTTTACGTCTTTGGGCTTCGTCACCAGGGAAGGCATCGGCTCCAATCAATCCTACAAAACGCACAGCATTCATTCCTGATAAATCAAGAGTTAGGGTGCCAAACTTGTCATGGTCAACTGGGCTTGTAGGTATGGCCGCCGGATATTCATTTCCTACGATCGTAACCCGTCCCCCCTCGTAATCCTTACCTATACCGAAGCCACGATCAATATTTTCGTAGACTACGTCTAAATCGCAAAAATTTTTCAGTCTGCCATCTGCTGTGATCACATAAGCCTCACCCCAGAAAAGACCTTGTTTTGTTTTTTGCGGATATTTTTGTTCGTTGTAGGTAGGCTTATTTTTGACTCTTAGCGTTAATGCTCTAGCCCCTTGAAGATCTATCTCACATTTCCTCTCGCTTAGGAGCCATGCGCCAAACTCGCCTTCTGCCTTCACTTTACCATCTACTTCTACCTGGTACTCTAAAGGTATCGTATATCCATGATCCTCTGCCGTTCTGCCTACGATTTGAATCGATTGTTTAGGCCAAGCGGTGTGTACATCCATTTTCAATAAGCCTGGTGTATTATGAGCTGTTCTTGTACCACGCATATCCTCGCCTTCACCAAAGATGGTTTCAAAGCTTGCGACACTGGTGCCGGCTGCTTCATACCACTGACAATCCGTTATAAATTGCGCATCGGACAAAGGATTTTCGGTAAATTGACTAGTATGCTTCCATTCACCCAAGGTATCAGTCTTTATTCCTTTGAATCCTTTTATTTGGAACAAACTATCATATTGATGCTCTGTTTCGCCTTTAAGATAATCAAATAAAACAAGATAATCGTCGGTTACCCCCATCACTCTTTTTTGCGTGATTGGTTCTGTGAAATCTGACAATTCTCCATATGGAGGGGCAGCTTGCACTTCCGGCAATGAACTCGCATTCATCTTGCTTCTTTCTTCTAACGTTTCGGTCTCATTGTAAATCATTCCGCCATATGGAGGATAGGACCACTTTGAATTAGTCTCTATTGCAACTGCTTGAATCGCTTTTCCGCTATAAAATAACAATCTTTTGGAATCACTTGGCACCTGCATTTTTTCATCGACTACGACCATATTTTTGGTCATCGAGTTTTGGACATAGAATTTGTACATAAAATGCGGATAACCCCACCATACATGCTCAGGGTTAAAAAAGCTGCGTCCATAACGCATAATGGACAAGACTTCCGTACGATCAAAATGTCCATGAGCATATCCATGTGAGCCATATCGAATAACAGCTTGGATTTGGTCCTTCTGCTCTCTATTTTCAGTCTGACTTCTTAACATGGCTATGCCCACATTATCCGCATAAGCATTGTTTTTAACATAAGAAGAACGATATTCAGGCAATTCAGCATGTCCGAATATCGGGTCCACATTGACATTTTGATGGATAACAGGGATGTACTCTGGGTCCTTATAATAGCGATAAGCCAAGTCGAAAGTCGAGCCAAAGTGCACTCCCTCTAATTTCCTTTCATCGGAATCACTAATACCGAACATAACCCCCCTGTAATCCAAAAATGGGATCGTCGCATCGAACATGTCTTTGATACAGACATAGTTTTTTCTATTGCCCCCCCACTTTTTGTTATACATCCCGAATCTTACTTTTGCATCTTCACCGTTATAGGTACTATTCACTTCATCATTAAACGGGATCGGGAAATGGGTATGCAAAATGTTAATTCCGAAAGGAAGCAAGGCATGTGCGGTGTGGATATACATCGAGGATACCCAGGTGTTATACCCTACGGAACATTCATGCCACCAGCCGTCATTAAACAATCCATATTTCAAGTGATGAATGGATCCCCCCATACCGAATGCAAAACGTAAGGCTCGCTCGATATCTTGGATAGCCAGTGCACAATAAAAAGCTCCAGTTATTTCCGATAACAACCAATTAGAAATATGCCCTTGATGTATATGTTTATCTAAGATATCCATGTAGATACGGAACGTTTTTTCTATCCCTTTGTGTTCTTCAGGCGTCAAAACACCTGCTTGATGAATAATATCATAGGGGATCGCTAGGTGCTGGAAAAAATGTCCTTCCTGAACATAGCTCTGGCTGCAGCCTTTTTTCTTTTTCGGATACCCTATTTCATCATCTATGAAATAGCGCAGGAATGTAGCCACTTTCTCAGCGTATTTGATATCTTCAGTAAGCGCATAAGCATAGGCGGCTGACATGATATTGTGCTCTTCACTTGTGTTATAGCAGTAATTTCGTTCTTCTATTGGAGGTTTGACTTCCCATGCATTCGCTGTTGCTATTAATTTATCATACTCCGGTTTGAATTTCGGATACTTGTCTCTTCTGCTTTGTTTCTTTCCACTGCTGCTTATTATGATAAATATAAGGATGCGGTAATCTTCTTAATGTTTTGAACTCTACGGTAACCGCACTCTCACTGGCTCCATTAGCGATAAGTTTTAGAATCGTATTTTCATGTCCGCCCGCTGCCATATAATCATGTACTTTTACGATCGCTGTTATGTCCTGTCTGGCATTCGGCTCTAATACAAACTTGGCTGGCGTAACAATAGGAAATAAAGACTCCCAGCCTTCAAATACTTGTTTGATGACAACATGTTGTCTGGTTTCCGAACAATTATATACACTCATCGTATATACGACTTCTTCACCTGCATCACCGGATTTACCCAACACATTCGTTTCAACAAATATTTTATCCCCTCGATGAAGGCTTGCCGAAATTAATTCAGCATTTCCCTGCAGTTCAAAGCTTTTCAGAAATCTCCAAATATCCCCTTTACTCATTTCTATTTCAAAATCGGACAGCTTCAGCTGTACATCATGCTTCCCAGACCCCGCAAGTAGAATTCTGGCGATAACACTCCGATTATCGATAAAGCCAGCTTTGACCGTTATTTCAGTTTCCTCATCATGCGCGTTCAAATGAAGCTTCAGTCCATGCCAACCCATTGCTTCAAGCGCAGAGTCATTGCCTCTTTCAAAACCAATGGGATACCAGCCTACAGCATTAGGGGGTGTTGGATATTCAATGTTTATAGTCTCTCTTAAATCATAACCGTGATCGCTTTGTTGTCCTGCAACATGCCATTCTTCCAAGAGATGAATACGATTTAACACAAGCTCACCTCCATATTGTTATAATTGCAAGACGAACTTCCTTATGATCGCAGGCACTCTGCAAGCCAATCAAAGGACTTACGTCCCGATATTTCGTGACTGCCCGGAAAAATATCCGATTGGAAATAATCCAGAGCATTCATGCCATTATAAATTTCCTTAAGCTCCGCAATAGCCTCGCGAACATGTTCTACCGGAAAGATTGGATCGTTCTCGCCTGATTCAACAAATAAATTACGAGGGGCTATTAAGCTGATGAGCTCCGGTTGTTCGGCACCAGGCAGGATACCGGGCAAGTAATTGTCGATGCAGTGATGCATGGCAAGAATACTTCCCCGAAACGTATTCGTCCACCCGGCAAGCACGGCAGCCTTAATACGGTCATCTAATCCTGCCGTAAATGCGCTGATCAGACCTCCTCCGGAGAAGCCGAAAATTCCGATGCGGCTAGCTATGACATCATCTCGAGATTGTATGTAATCCAGCGCCCGGATGGCCTCGTAAACCCGCATGCCCGCTAGTGTCCTACCGAACATCAACAATTGGGACGAAAGCGTGCCGCAGGAGCTGTAGTTCGGATTCGCTTGAATCTCTTCTGCCATCCGACGCACTCCGAAACCCATGATTTCCGGGATGACCACAAGCAGCCCCCTCTTCACTAGTTCGACAGCAAAACGGTTATGGATTCCGGGTTCGCCCAGCACGCTGCCGTTCGGAGCCAGACCAACTGCGTCTCGTTGACCATTGCCATGTCCATGGCAAGCCAGCACCGCAGGCCATGAGCCTTTTCCATCTTTCGGTACCAACACCATGACAGGGACATTCACGGATTCCATGGTTGAATATTGGATGTGCTCAAGATAATAATCGCCGTAATCCTTCGTCTCCAGCACGATTGGCTGAAGCGGTGTTACCGCTTCCGGGAAGCTTCCCAGCGCTTGCTTTAATCGGCCGCAAAGCTCCTGACGATCTACTCCGGAATGCTTCTTTCCTGACCGCTGCTTAAGTCGCTCCTTTTCCGTTTCCTCGTACAATCGCTTCAGAAATTCATCCGTTGTCCATTTCATATTGTTCTCCTCTCTTCCAACACATCCATCAAAAGATGCGGTGCTTCCATCCATTAAGCTTCGAGATCGCTTCCACATAGTAATAATCGCCATAAATAAGCGAGACATCAATAAACGAAGTGCCGCTGCCAGTAGCATGCAGCAAAATGGCTTCGTGCTCCGGCTGATCCCAAGTCGCATAGTTCTCAGTCAGCGAACGAAGGATCCGCTCTGCTGCACCGGCGTACAACCTCTTTTCTCCTGCCGGTACGAAATCTGCAAGATCAAGTAAGGCTGAAGCGGCAATCGCTGCTGCTGAGGTGTCCCTCGACATACCCGCTTCCGATTCTAAGCGGAAATCCCAATACGGGACGTGATCCTCAGGCAGCGCGGCAATGAAGTAATGCGCGATCCTCTTCGCTGTATGAAGAAACCGTTCATCCTCCGTGTGACGATACGTATTCACAAAACCGTATAATCCCCAGGCCGTACCACGGCTCCATGATGATTCCGGAGATAAGCCCTGGCCGCCAAAGTTTTCGATATAAGCACCCGTCTCGGCGTCGAACGAAAGGATGTGCTTCGTCGATCCATCCTCCCGGATGCCATACGCCATCGTCGTCTCAGCATGACGAATCGCCATATGCTTATACCTAGGATCGCCAGTCACCTTGCTAGCCCAGAACAAAAGAGAGATGTTCAGCATGCAATCGATAATGACCCAGCCGGGTACTGGTTTACCGTCAGGTCCATTATTCCAGGCTCGAATATAACGACCAACAGGGTTATAACGTGCTGCTAGAAAATTCGCTGCTTCAATCCCTCGGCGGAATCCATCCGCATCCCCCGTTAACGTATTTTTGATAACAGCTGTTGGCAGAAATTGAAATCCTACGTCATGATGAAGCTCCTCCGTTGGTTTTATGAACCACTCTTCCAGAATTCCATCCCAGTGCCAGGCGGCCTCTTTATAGTAATCCTTGCCTGTCATGTCATTCATGATCCACAATATGCCCGGCCAGAAGCCAGTCGTCCACCAATCGGAGCCGATGTCGTCAAACTTGCCATCTTCCCCTGCGAAATGCGGGCATTTCGTACCCATTTGATCAATCGTATGTGTAACTTTTCTATCGAGCCTTGCCATGATGTCTTCCCAATATGCTGTACTCATTATGAATACCCCCATCTGTTTTTATCTATTATAGATCATCATTTCACGCAAAAGTTATGTTACAATATCAATAAATGTTCATATTTTGTCATATAGGAGGGTAGACATATGAACCGACTATTCGAACCTGTTATCTTTGATCATAAAGACATCGTTTGGGATTATCACCTCAGGTCTGAACATGACTTCAAAGGTTACTATCACTGGCATCAATGCTGCGAAGCAGTCTTCGTACACGAAGGGCAGGGCAGCATCGTCCTCAATCGGCAAGCCTACGAAATCAGACGAGGAATGTTCTTCTTCTTCCAGCCTTTTCAGCTCCATCGTATCCACGCTATGGTTAGTCCTGAGACACCCTATGTTCGATCCATCTTTTATGTGGATCCTGTTCTCATTGATCAACAATTACGTCCTTTTCCGAAAAAGCGCGCCCTTTTTACTGCATTATGGCAAGGTAGAGACCGTAATCATGCCTATGATCTTTCCCTACAAGCAGAATCGATAGAATGGATTTACTCCTCCTTTGATCGCAATCACGATGTCAACGCTCGCGATTGTGAAGATATCACTTTGCTTTTGCTGCAACTTTTGAATGTTGTGGACAGTGTGTACTCAGAAGTGAAAGACGTACAAGAGGCGCTGCGCAGAAATCCGCGTTACTCAGAAACGATTATGAGTTGGATCGAAAAGCATTATCAGGATGACGTTAGTCTTGACGATTTGGCAAAAGAAACACATCTGTCCACGAGCTACATTTCCAGAGTTTTTCGTCAGGAGACAGGCAGCAGCGTAACGGATTACTTGACGGCCAGACGAATGAAACAAGCCTGCAGACTGCTTGAGACGACGGATTTGGCGGTTGAGGAAATCGGTATTCGAATCGGCATACCGAACGCCTCTTACTTTATTCAACTCTTCAAAAGGGTGGTCGGAACGACTCCGCTCAAATACAGGAATGACAGAGGTACACCATCTCTTAAGACGTCTGTATTGGAAAATAAATCGAATAGCTTTCGTCTTTAACCTCATACAAAGGAATGAACCTAAATCCTCGGTCCGCCCCTTTAGTGCGGTAATATCCGGGATTCCACCAACCGTGGTTCCGCTCTCGATCAAGGACCAGCATCGTTTCCGGACGGAAAGGATCTCCAGAAAGCACCCGCTCCTCTTCAGTTAATCCCGCAAGCACGATCGGACCATCCAAGAACGCATAGGTGCCTGGCTCGCCAGGAAGTGGTTCAGCCGTTAACGCCTTCGAGAATTCGCTGGTAATCGTATCGCCACTAAGCCATTCTCGAGTGAGTTGGAAGAAGGACGATGCTTTTGCAACTCCCTGCGCCTGTTCGACGCCATTCACTGAAATCTTTGGGTGGCCCTTCAGCCACCAAGGCAAGCGCAGCTTCAATGTAAATGTAGAAATTATCTCAACCTTGACGGTAATTTTATAAATGAAGCTGTCAAGACGTTGAACCGGAATGGGCGGAATGTTCACTTTCGTAATCGCGGTCATACCTTCAACAGACCAGTTGTTAAGTGGATAAATGCCGTGCTGTCCGTCCTGCTCCAAGCGGATACTTAACAAGCTGCCGCCGTAATTACAGTGCAGCTCGGAGGGCAGCCATTGACAGACAGTGATTCCGCTCTCTTCCTCCAGGAAAATTTGCGACTCATAGGATGCGTTAGCCTGCATGAGCGTTCCGTGACAGCACCAGAAATGCTGCGTCGGCGAGCCCCATATTTTTTTGCTGCCTGCAGCTGCGCCGAGGAAATAGGAAACCATGCCAGTATCCCCATGTTGATGAGCAAGCACACCATTCATAAACCGACGCTCCCAATAGTCAGCATAAATGGGATCACCCGTCCAGCGGAGCAGCACATGGGCAAGTCGCATCATGTTGTAGTTGCAGCAGTGCTCCTGACCGACGCCGAGTCTGGCAGCCATTTCGTTTGCCGGCATCCATAGCTCGCCATTATCGCCTGCCCCTGTAGATACATAACCGCGATTTGTAACGGCAATAGCCCAGAAAGCTTCCACTATTTTGCGGTACCGTTCATCCCCTGTTACTTCCCATACCCGTGCTGCACCAAGAATTTCAGGAATTTGTGTATTAGGCATGCTTGTTCGTCAGCACACCTTTTCCTTCCATCAGTGCATCGAAAAATCGCCGCCGATCATATCTTCGTATGAGCTCGAGATGCTTCTCATCGCCGGTGATCCCATACAGATCCGCCCAAGCTTCAAGCATGCCTCCGATCTCAAGATCAAGCAGATCGTCCATTTGCTCCTCCGAGAATTGTCCCGTTCAGCGATAAAACCAGGCTGCGATGCCTGACATCAGCTGTACCGCATGTTCATTGTCCGTAATCGCGTAGATTTCATACAATCCCATAAGATTCAGCTGCTCACAAGATGACACGGACAAGTTTGAACGTCTATCAATTCTTCCTTGAACTGCATGCGGCCGCTTCCGATCAGGACGGAATCACCGAAGCTGCCCGTCGGACAACTGAACGTATCATGGCCTATTTGGTGGCACACCTCGAGGACCCTTTCGATGCAGCCAGACTGCAAACACACTTGAACATGAATTACAGCTACCTTTCTGCCTCATTCAAAAGAGCAACGGGCAAAAGCATCGTAGAGACTCATACGATGTTAAAGCTGAACAAGGCGATCGAGTTGACGCGGCTAAGCTCACTGAACTTAACGGAGATTAGTGAGCGGCTCGGATATCAGAATCCTTTTTACTTTAGCAGAGTGTTCAAGAAAGTATATGGCGAATCGCCATCAGCGTACATGCGGCAATTCTACAAGTCATCAAACGATAGAAGGAATTGAAACGATGTATGTGACAAAATAGACCTCTCAGCTGGATTTCGCTGGCGCGTGCTTCGCCAGAGCGCCAAAAAAGACCTCTCAGCTGCCGACTACGGCGCTTGAGGTCTGGGTTGCGGGCTGAGAAGGCCTTTTCCGACTTCTCAGCTGGTTTTCGCTGGCGTGTGCTTTGCCAAAGCGCCAAAAAAGACCTCTCAGCTGCCGACTACGGCGCTTGAGGTCTGGATTGACGGGCTGAGAAGGCCTTAATTACCAGTAAGGCTTCCAATCTTTCACTATGCGAATTAATGCTTCGAAATAGAAATAATCGCCCCAAATGTTGCACTCGTCGATGCCCATCCCGCGTGGCTTGTTGTACACGGCGTGGATCAACACGCCACTCGACTCTGGGTAATTCTTGGCTGTGTAATTTTCGTGAAGTGATTTCAGGATGTGCAGTGCCGCATTCTCGTAGACGTTCTTCGACGGGTCTAGAAGCGGCAAATGCCTGGAGAGTTCGAGCAAACCGCATGCGGCAATCGCAGCCGCCGAGCTATCCCTCTCCTGTTCATTGCCTTCCAAGAAGATCAAATCCCAATAACAGATAAGATCGTCCGGCAGACGGTTAAGAAAATAGTTCGACAGCTTCTTGGTCAATTCAAGCAGTTCTTTATCACCCGTATATAAATAGCTGAGCGGGAAGCCGCTGATTCCCCAAGCTTGACCACGCGACCAGCATGTATCGTCGGCATAGCCTTGATGCGTTCTTCCGAATCTCGGCAATCCGGTTTCCACATCCATATAATAAGTATGGTACGTCGATGCATCGTCTCTGACAATAAAGGCAGCTGCCTGCTTGACGTGACTTCTCGCTGCTTCGGCGTACTTCGGTTCGCCCGACACTTCAGTCGCCCAGTACAAAAGCGGCAGATTTAAGTTGCAGTCAATAATCATTCTGCCCTGCTGTTCAGGGTCGCTGAGTTCCCCCCAAGCCTGTACGATGCCTGCTTTATCAAAATAACGTTCCATTAATAAATCCGCTGCGAGCAGCGCTGTCTGCTTCGCCTCTTCATTGCCGGTTAGCTTGTAAGCGGCGACACAAGACAGGGAATACAGAAAACCAATATCGTGCGTATTCGTTTCGATCCGTTTCTCTACGCGCTCCTTGTAGCCTTGAAGTTGGCTTTCCGCGACATGACGGTATTTGTCATCTCCGGTATACTCGTAAGCAAGCCATAGCATACCCGTCCAGAAGCTTGAAGTCCACTCCACATTGTCAATGGCGGGGTAAATCAGATTTTCGCTTGCAGGCGCCGGAAATTGATGCGTGAATGCTTCAAGGTTACGATCGATTTGCTTAAGGATAAAAGCAATGGCTTCCTCTGCATATGTTGAATCTATGGCTGGCGGTTGTCCAAACTGCTCCAGACGGCTCAATGGTTCCAAATTAATCGCATGCACAGGTTATCACTCTTTCTATTCATTGTAGACTATCCTCTTATTTACACTGTTCTTCAAAAAAGAGCTCCAGCACGTTCGTAAAAACTTCCGGTCGCTCCATATTGGAAAAATGACCTGCATCCGCGATACCCACTCTGCGGGCGGATGGCACTAGAGCGAACAGCTTTTCCGACGAACGGATGCTGCCCTCCCAGTCGTCGCCTCCGATGATGACAAGTAGAGGCGTTCCGCTACTTCGTTCTCGAAGGCCACGAGTAAGTGCCGGACCGATCAGACACTTGGGCTCTTGATGCCTTAGCGTCCACGCGGACCAGTCGCTGACCATGCTCCACAGCTGCTCACTGATTTCTTCCTTGTATGCTCCGCAGCCATCCATCAAATTAGCGAACCACTCGTCTACCTTTGCCTGGATAGCCGGATCGCGACGGTCAGGTCTTGAAGATGGGGTCTCTTGGGCGGAATCGGTGTCCTGCTGCGGTTCTTTGCCCGACTCTTCTTCATCCGCATAGATGGCTCCGCCTGCAACCGAAGCGGTCATCGTATGCTCCGGATACAGATGTTGAAAATCCAGCGCCACAAAAGCCCCCAAGGATAAACCGACGATATGCGCTTGGTTAACGCCCAGATGATTCATCAGCTTGTACAGATCCTCAGCATGCAAATAATCTTCACCCTCTTGAGGCATATCCGAAAGGCCATAGCCTCTTAAGTCATAGCGAATGACCTGATAGCGGGAAGCCAAACTTGCAAACTGAGCATCCCACATTCTACGATCTACGGAATGTGCGTGAATCAGGACGACAGCTGGTCCTGATCCGGAGACTTCGTAGTACAACTCTTTTCCGGCGATATCGAGACGTCCAGAATGGATTTCCCGCATATTCATATGTAACCTATCCTTTCCTTACATAAGCTCACGATAAGTAAAATAATCAAAATCAGCATGATGTCCGCCACCGCTCATATCCTGTGCGCATATGCCGACCATTGCGCCTGTAAAACCCAGCTTTCCACCGTATTCGTCGGAAAGGACGCCGAAATCAAGCGCAGGCCCGATGGAAGGCCAACTGCTTCCGTCTGCGCTGACAGCAAACTGAATCACTCCTTGCTCAATCGTCACTCGCAAATAGCAGCGTTCCCAGCCATCGGCAATAACGACGCTTTCTAGAAGCTCTTCGTATTTACCCCCGACACTTTTGGCCACGCCAATATGTTTGCCCAAGCGTTCGTCATGACTGATGCGCAGATAATAATAATCCAGCTCGTCATAGTAGCAAACGAGACCAGCCATATGAAAAAACGATTGCGGATCGAACTCGACACAGGTTTCCGCTTCGCACTCAAAGTGCTGCACGCGTCGTGCCACCATACTTTGTTTATGCCAGGAATTCAGAGACTCCCTGCCGCTTAAGCGAAGATAGCCCGGACGCTCCTGCAAAGAGAGCCAGCTTTCATCAGCCGGCGTTCGCAGCGTACTGAAATGAATATTCAGTTGAGGAGCATCGAAATCATCCCGCTCCGGAATAGGGGCAAATGGATGCGGCTCCAGCCCTGGAGCTGCGACTTCAAGCGAAGGAAGCCGGGTGCCATTTTCAAGACGTGGCCATCCATCCTCCGTCCATACGATCCGCTGGATCAATGTTTCGCGTCCGAGCGGGTTCAAACGTCTTCCATCAGGCAATACGCGTATCCCCAGATGGGAGATATACCATTCTCCGTTCTGTGTTTCTACGAAGGCCGCATGGCCTGCATTTTGCAGCGGATGTTCACGATCATAAGCCGTCGTCATCATCGGATTGTCCGGAGCTGTTTCGTACGGTCCTTCGATATTACGGGAACGGGCGACGGTAACTGCGTGGTTGCATCCGGTGCCACCTTCTGCAGTTATCAAATAATAGTAGCCGTCCTTCTTGAACATACTTGGCCCCTCGGTGACGCCAATCTCGGTTCCTCGATAAATAACCGACTCCTCTCCAACCAGCCTGCCCTCGGCATGATTGTATTCCTGCATCAAAATACCGCTAAAGCGCGGATGGCCTGTCCGGAAATCCCAGCGCATCTGCATCAGCCATTTGCGTCCATCGTCATCGTGGAAAAACGCCGGATCGAATCCTTTGGCGTTCAGATAGATCGGCTCTGACCATGGACCCATGATATTTTCAGCTGTAATCAAGTAATTGTGCAGATCTTTAAACACACCCTTACGTCCCACTACATTCGTATAAAGCAGATAGAACGTACCGTTATCGTAAGTCAGATTCGGCGCCCAAATACCGCCTGAGCTCGGTACGCCAAGTAAATCAAGTTGGCTGCCCTTGGATAGCGGATAGGTCAGCAGCTGCCAATGAACCATATCTCGCGAATGATAGATCGCAACCCCCGGAAACCACTCGAATGTCGACGTTGCAATATAATAGTCGTCACCGACCCGCACCATCCACGGATCCGGGTTAAAGCCGGGTAGCACGGGGTTCGTAATTTTCAACTTTGCTTCTGATATTGTCATTTTGTTCCTCCTGCTATTCTTTTTACATATATGTCGTTTTGTTCTTTAACTTATTTCCTTTAAACGGATTCCCAGTCGATTATGTTATATCGTTTGCCCGTATAGCTGCCTATGCGTTCAACATCAACACCTTCGTTCCAAGTCAGCTTCACCCAATTAAAGCTGCCTTCCCGGTATTCGAATGTTGTTCCGTCATCCTCATACAGGAAGCAATCTGACGGTCTGTCTCCATAAGCTCTAACAGTGATGTCGAAGGTGGCATCCTCGGAAATATACGGCAGAGGTTTGGCAAGCGGCAGTAGCGTACCGTCCTTTACGAAGACCGGAATACGTTCCAAGCCCGGCGCAAAGGTGTAGGCTTGTCCGCCTTCGTAGACCTCATTTGTCCAGAAACACCGCCAGCGGCCTTTCGGCAAATACACATCGCGCTCTGATGTACCTGTTATGATTGGTGCCACAAGGATAGAATCACCCATCATGTAGGCATCGTCGATTTCGTACGTATTGGGGTCATCCGGGTAATCCATGACAAGCGCCCGGAAAGGCGGCAACCCTTCCATACTATATTTCGCGTAGCTTGTATACAGGTAAGGAATCAATGTCATACGTATTTCGAACAGCTTGCGGCAAATATCTCGAATATCCTCGTAATTATCGAGGAATTCACCACGTATGTTCTTCTCACGATCCACTTGCATCCATGGCGGATTCGGAATTCTCCAGCAGTTGAGCAGAGCCATTGGCGAGAATACTGCCGTTTGAATCCTGCGAATCAAATCCTCGGGGGATTCCGCTTGACGGACTTCGGGCGACCATAGAAGCCCGGAGAATCCGCAGTTCACGACACCGCGTATAAACACCTTGTGATTGTATAGATCACTGTAAAGCACAAAGGGAAGCGGCGAAGCAAGAGCTCCGGAGGATCGGACTTGAGATAGCGTCCTTCGGCCAAGCGCCTCGAAAGGAGCCTGAATAGCGGATTGATACAGCGTTCCCAGTTGGTTGTGCATCTGCTCCCCGTCCATCCCTGACGGGAATGTTGCTATATCCGGGAAGGACCAATTCGAATGCACAAAGTCGGAGCTGTCACATTCATCTAATTTAAATCCGGATATCCCTTTTTCTACAAACTCCTTCAAATGATGCTTGGCGAAGATGTCTCTGGCTTCCTTTACGTACAGGTCGGGGACAAGACCTTCCCAAACCTCGTAATCGCCGGAATAAGGCATCAACTCTTCGTACATTGGGGAAGTCGGATGCACAAAGAGATGCTCCCAGAGGTTAACCCGGTAACTCATATCGTATAATTCATCGAGCATCCCTTCATGGTCCGGGAAACGGCTTTCATCCCATACAAAAGAGCAAGAATAAGCTTTTGTTTGCCAACCGGGCTCAAAGCCAAACACATCGACCGGCATTCCATCATCCCGGAAGCAATTCGCGAGCCGCATGACACCCTCACGTGATGCCGCACTGTAAGCCCGGTACCACATCCCGAGTCCCCACATAGGAGGAAGAACTCCTCCTCCAGAAAATAGATTATACCGCTGCACGGCATTCACCATATCCGGACCTTCAAACAAATACACATCAATGCCTTCGGCCGATGGAATATCGACAACAACCGATCGATCACCCTCCGTAGTCTGGTAGCCGTACAATTCTATTTCAGAGGTCCCGATTTCCTTCTGTTCAAATTTCTTGTTCTCCGAAGCCCCTTTACGCAAATTAGTCCCGCAGTAGAAAGTTGCGTAGCGCGATGTGTCAACGAAGACGCCATATCCTGCGGTTGTTACATAAAACGGTACTGGTGCATGACTGTCTCCTGTATCGGCCACGGGATCGCTGTTGACGCGAATTACTTTCTTTCTGCCTGTGTGATCCACACGATGCAGCTGCAGCCCAAAACCATAAATATGTTCCTCGGCTTTCAGAGGAAGTTCAAGATATATCCCTCTTGCCGATTGCCTAATCACGATGTCACTAAGCGAGAAAGGCGAAACTCCATGGCAATCGAGTTTCGCAAGTTCTTCCGTTCTCACTTCCGTTTCACGCAGATTGACTGGCGTGTGGGATTCGGGCTTTCCGAAACGCACTTTCCAAATGCCATTTGCTATTTTTTCCATCACAAACCTTCTTTTCAGTGTTTTGTCCAAAAGCAAGCCAATTATTTGATCAATACCAAGCGATATTTGTTTAGATTATATCCCTTCTTCCATCGAAAAAGTCATAATAAGATATGAGAAAATGTTTGAATTTTGTCCACTTTGGAGGAAATATGAACCGGCTGTTCGAACCCGTTTTTGCTTATGATTTGCAGTTACAAACAAGAGAACAAATGAAAGGAAAATCGACGTTTTGTTCAAATTTCATTTTTCTCTTTTGTTGACATTGAGGTTACCTCCTTCAGAGAATCAGTGTCCAACAGTACAACAATGGTCTCGTCACTCTCTCCGCCTCTCGTTATTTCATCTTGCTGAATTTCAGCAAAACCAAAAAGGATTAAAACATGTAATAATTTTTATATCACCCCTTTCATGACATGAGTTATGTAGTATCTGGATTTAATTAGATAAGCTAAAATACGATCAATAACATTGGAGAAAATCCAATAGATTACTTGTTCAGTCATGAGATATCGTACTTTCATTGGATAAAATCCAATGAAATCCAAATTTCCCCATCCTAATTATCATTTGGAAGCAGTTTGATTGGAAAATATCCAATAGATCGTGTCATCTCTATGCGCAAATGAGTAAAACAGTGGATAAATTAGGTCATGTCATGATTGCAATAAGTAATGGATTGGATTCCCGATAAATGGCTTATTCAGCCTTTATCGGGAATCCGTCTAGAACATAGCAATGTCGGTTGATTTTGCGATTCGTTGCACAGTTGCCGTACCGCTGCTTCAAATACGGCATCCTTTATCGGGAGGAAAGCACTATTACCTTTCTCCCGAAACAAGTATGCTTCTTAATGATTTCCGGACTGACCCTGATTTCCTGATTGATTGTTATTGCCATTACCGGATTCCGGATTGATCATGCGGCACCGTGACGGTTGCAGTTGTCACCGTTTTGTTCCCCGCTTTATCGGTTGCCGTGTAGGTGATCGTATATATTCGATCTTTTTCTGCACGTAAACTAAATGAAGTGGCAGCTGTACCGAAACTGGCCTGAATATCACCTTTACCGCTATCAGGTTGGTTGCTCGTGATGGAGGTTAACACCACAGATTCAACACCTGAAATAGCATCGCTCGGATTCACCGTAGCATTGACCGCTATCATTTTATGATCCGCCGGCCAAATGGACGTCTTATCCAACTGTACGTTTAGTGCTGGCGCCGTCTTATCAACCTTAAACTCGACGGTTTTGAGTTGTTCGACATTGCCAGCTTGATCCTTGCTGCGGTAACCGAACTTATACATTCCTTCGCTGAAGGCAGGAATAGAACCGGTATAGGTAGTCCACGCCCCGTCATTCACCTGATATTCCGTTGTCACTGCTCCTCCATACACGTTGGCGGTAACGGATAAGCTCACCGATACATCCGTCGTGTACCAACTATTGTTGCCGTTAGGGGCGGCCGGACTTAATGTTGCTGCAGTTACAGGGGCAATTTTATAAATGTTGCTTACTGTCATGCTGGTGATATTGGATTCATTGCCTACGGCATCCGTTCCTCTTGCGTACACGGTGTCATTATCGGAAACAATAACTGAGGCGGTGTATGCTGTCCATGCGCCGCTTTCACCCACTTTGTATTCTTTCACCGCTGCGTCAACCGGGTAGCTGATCGTAACAGTGACACCTTGGTTGGTCGGTGCTGTGGTATCTACAGCTAATTTTGCATCTGCGGGTGCGATATGATCGATATTGCTGACAATGTAGTTCGTCTCATTCGATATGTTACCAGCAGCGTCCTTGCTCCGTGCATATACAGTGTCGTTTGCAGAAACAACCACAGGAGCCCCATAAGCTGTCCATGTGCCGCTTTCGCCTACTTTGTACTCCTTCACAGCTGCATCAGCTGGATAGCTGATCGTTACAGTGACGTCGTGGTTAGTCGGCGCTGTCATATCTGCAGCGAAGGTGGCATCGGCCGGAGCGGTCGCATCCAGCTTGAATGAGACGTTACGGGCAAATTCTACGCCGCCCCCGCTATCCCTCGATTCATACCAAACTGAATACTGGCCATCCTGATCGAACGCAATCGGTCCCGCATAGGTTTGCCAAGTTTGCCCTTCATCAAGGCTATAAACGGTGTTTTTCACTTGAAGTGCCGAAGCGGATGCCGATAACGCCAGGGTGACTGGATGCACGTACCACCCATCTTGTCCATCCGGCGCCATAATCGAAATTGTGGCCGTTGTGACTGGCGAATCGATCGGGGTTTGATAATCGAAGCGCCCGTAATCGTTAGTTACATTGTCTACATTCGCCTTCAACAGCCCCGTTGCCGAATCGACAGTCACATATTTGCCGTTCAGCATCGACTTCATGACATTGCCAGAACCGTTATTGGTGTAAGCAAACGTTTGTTCAGTTCCGATAGTGTTCGAATTGGCCAATAATGTGCCATCCGACATCACGGTTAAATATTTGTTGTTGGCAAGCGACCGGTACGCGTACAAATTGCTTGTGCCAAGGTATTCGATAGCATACCGGTACGACATCGCCTCGTTCTTGAGGATAAGTGTCGGACGGTTGCCGGCTGTAGTCGCCTCTTTGGTGCTGTAATCCACCCCATCACCGCTCAAAAGAGATTGCATACGGATGGAAAGCTTCTTATCCCCGGATTGGGCCAGTTCCGCGTTCAATTGATTCGTCACATCAAATTGGATAAAGCCTGCTGCCTTCGGTTTCGGCCAAGTGGCAAGAATGGCGCTGGAGGTCGGTTTCGTATTCCAGGTAACACCGCTCTCAGTCCAACTGTCGTCCGCTACATAATCCGCTTCCGTATTGCCTACGTTGGCGCCTACCGATGCGGCGTACAGCCTCACGGTAGCGGAATCGACCTTGGTTCCAGCGTATCCGCTCAGGTCAAATTTGAGATAAGCTTCCCGTGTGAAATCCGCTGTAGACAACTTGCTTGTCATCGTTGCATCCGCGCCATAATTAATTTTGGCGGACGTGCCTCCCCGCACAGAAGCATCAGCCGCAGAGATGAACTGCTGTTCCACGGAAGCCGGAGATTGATCGTTAATGACGACGATAGATTTGCCCGCACCGCGGTTTGTCATCGTAATCGTTTCCGACTTACCCCACTGATCGGAATGCGGGGTATCTTGGCTGTTGAATAACAGTCCCCCATATGACGGGAAGTCTAGGGCAAACGCTTGAAACGGTTGTCTCGCTATCACTTGTTTGGTATAGGGCAGCATGGATTCCGGCAAACCAGTATTATTCACATAAAGGTTATAGACCTGCTGGTATATGGGGCTGAAATTGCCCCGCCCGATCGGCGAAATCGCCAGTCCGGGGATCCACGAGTAGCCTTTCGCCATGTCGTCCAGCGTGTAGCCTACACCCGGGATCGGTGTATAAGAAACGTCGTATCCCAAGTTGTATTTCGCGGTGTATTCGATGCCTTTGAGCAGTCGGTACGTATTGTTCGGATAAGAGTACATATCGCCGCCGCTCGGAACCGCTACCCGCTGATTCCAGCCGATCTGTGCCGCTTCGGCCAGACCTGCGAGACCGCCCTGAGTGTGGCCTTGGTCACGCCCGCTTTCCTGAACCTCGCCGTCGTCATTCAGAATATAGTGCATGACAGTCCCGTTGCCTGCACCGTTCTTATAATAATCAACGGCTTGATTGTAGATTTCTTTATTTTCCGTCCAAACGCCGAAGCTGAGATTGAAGACCGTATCGACGGCATCCCAGTTTCCGTTAGCCCAACCGCCGTTCACCTGGCCGTACGTGCTCGTCAGCGGATAAAAAACGTTCGTCATCATCTCGGTAAATTTGCTTATATCCGCTGATGACCACCCCGCATTACTGGATCGAATGATCTCGGCGGCGTTCAACAGCTTGTACCCATAGATGCTGGCCGCCAATTGGGCGTCATGCCCCTGGATAGAGGTCAAATTGTAGGACCAACCGTTCAGAAGTTGGATCGCATGATCCGCATAGGCTTGGTCTCCGGAAATATACCACTCGATCGCATTCATAAGTGCTGCCGATGCGCTGTAATACAGATTGGTATTTCCTTTATTCCCATTCACAGAATCGTTTCTGTAAACAATAGGATCAAAGTTTGATGGGGCATAATTCAAAGAAGCTGTTGGATTCGCTTTCAAATTGTTCCATTCGTAAATTGCCGGAGCTTGATTAGAAGCAACTTGCAGTTTCATGCGATCCAGATCAGCCTGTGTAAAGATCATGCCGGGATGGACAAAACTTGCGTCGGCAGCGGCTGACTGCGGCTGGCCGACGGCACCAGCGAACAAAGCCAGTGGCAACACCAAGCCTAAAATAAGTTTAGAGACAAGTTTTTTTCTCAATCGGTTGATTCGCATATCGACTCCTCCAAGTTTTCGATGATTATAAAATACTTAAATATACGGCCTCAAGCTGATAAGAAAGCGCTCTCATTTCAGTCCTCAAACAAGCCCTGCCATGGTTCCGATCAAGAAAAAGTCTTCTCATCACTGCAAGACATGGCCTGCGCAGCATGGCTGAGAGCCGATCTCATGTATGTTCAGCATAAG
This sequence comes from Paenibacillus sp. Soil787, assembly GCF_001429545.1. Taxonomy (GTDB): domain Bacteria; phylum Bacillota; class Bacilli; order Paenibacillales; family NBRC-103111; genus Paenibacillus_E. The sequence continues at coordinate 520,728 of NZ_LMSP01000001.1, read as the reverse complement.
ATCGGCCGCCTGCCTGCACCTTTTTACTTGCCGCCCTTATCGAGGTAATCTTGAAGTTGCTTCTTCAGCTCGACGCGGAGCTTATCCATGCCAAGAGCATCCATCTCGCCTTTCAGCTTGGTCACTTGCGCTTCCCAATCCTTTATTTGACCATCTTTGAGCAGCTGGTTGAAAGGATCGGTTTTGGATGCGATGTTAGCGATTTCCGCTTTAAAGTTGGTGTTATCGAACTGGAACTTTCTCAGCCCTGCCAAAAAATACGTATCCGGTTTCGCCGAGTATTCGAAATATTTTTTCACCTTGTCGTCCAGATCGCTGTTCAAACGGATCATCGCAGGATTCCAGGTGAGTTCGTAGCCAGGGAAATTGTAGTTTTTTGCCTCGTCGAGCAATTTGATCTGATTGTCGCCAACCGCCTGCCAATGCTTGCCCGGGATGCCGTATTCAAACAGATCGTGATTGTCCTTGCTGCTGTACAGCCAGTCAAAGAACTTCATCGTTCTGTCAATATTTTTGGAATTGGCCGGGATCGCTATGGAGTTGTTCGACCTGTAGTCCACACCAATGGCTTGCGGCTTCATATCCCGAGATTTCGGATTGAGCACGAACATTTCCAAATCCGCTCCGGGGATCGTCTCCTGCAGCTTTTTCTTGTCTTGGGCATATTCGGACAAGGTTGCATAGAAGGAAGCCGCTTTACCAGACATGAAGTATCCTTTGTCATCCTTCTGGCTAACAACATCTTTCTCCAGGTATTTGTTCCACTCCGCCCACTTGTCGTATTGAGGGAGCGCTGTCTTCATTGAATTGTACGGCGCCGGCAGCTTGGCCCATTCCGATGCCGGATCACCTACCTCGACAATATCTTGGACTTTCTTCAAATCGTCGGACAAGTGGACCCAGAATGACCACCCCGCGAGCCCAACTGAACGTACCGTCGGCATATCAGGGTTTACACTATCTATTCCCGTAATATCCTGGTACCCTCTATTGCCCCGCAGCGCAAGCGGCGTCATACCTTTATCGTTCTCTAGCACTTTATCATAAAATTTCTGTAAATCGTCATAGCTGTTGATTGGCGGAAGCCCGTATTTCTCGCGCAGGTCTTTGCGCAGGTAGACGACGGTAATATCAAAGAAATATTGCGTAAACGGAATCGTGTACAAGTGTCCGTCGAACCTTTTGTTCGCTTCTACAAACTCCGAAGGAAACGCTTTCTTGAGGCCAGGATAGGCGTCGTTATTGAAGTATTTGTCAAGCTGGGCATATGCGCCCTGCGGCACAAGCTCCTTCAGGTTAAAGAAATCGGCATCGAAGACGAAATCCATCTCTTCGCCAGCAGCCATCATCAGCTTGGTCTTTTGTTTGTGATCGGCTGCCGGATTCCATTGAATGTTGAGCTTTGTGTTCAAGTTGTCCTTGGTACGTTTCTCGAATTCATCTAACACCACCTGCATGTCCTTCGGCTGATCGCCGAACAGCATTCCCTTCAGCGTAACCGGCGCCGGAGCTGCCGCTTGCTTGCCAGTGTCATTCGGGGCCGAACTTGCCGGATCGTTCTTGCCGTTACTACATGCCGCCGTCGTTCCGAGCACGGTTAATGCAAGGAGTGCGGCTGAAATTGTTTTTGCTTTCATGTTTGTTTTTCCTCCCTTTATGTTTCAATTCGTTTATACTAAACCGCTGAATAATAAGCGGGATTAGCCTTTGACGGCACCAACCAGCAAGCCTTTGACAAAGTATTTCTGCAGAAACGGATATAGGAAAATAATGGGACCTATCGTCACAATCGTTGTTGCCAGCCGAACCGTTATCGCCGGAGGAATGTAATCCGGAATGTTGACGTTGGCGCTTGGAGCCACCTGGTTGATAAAATCCAAATTGTTCATAATGCGCTGAATCAAATATTGCAGCGGATACTTATGCGGATCGTTGATATAAAGAAGTGCGCTAAACCAATTGTTCCAGTACCCTAACGCATAGAACAGTCCAATCGTTGCGATTGCGGGAAGCGAAATCGGCAAAATGATGCGGAACAAAATATAGGCGTCATTGGCTCCGTCGATTTTAGCGGATTCCGAGAGCGAATCGTCGATGGTAGCGAAGAAGTTTCGCAGCAGGAACATGTTCCACGCGCTTATCATGCTTGGAATAATCAGCACCCAGATCGAATCCTTCATGCCCAAATATTTGGATATAAGTAGATAGGAGGTGACCAGACCGCCATGGAAAAGCAGCGTGAAATAGACGTAGAAAGCGATTGCATTACGGTACTTCACAGTTTTCGACGAGATGGCGTAGGACAATGCGCTGGTGAACAGCATCGACAGCGCAGTGCCGATTAAGGTAACGAACATCGTTACACCATAGGCCCGATAGATGGTATTGTCTTGAAAAATCAGCTTATAGGCTTCCAGACTGAATTTCTTGGGCAACAGCATATACCCGTTCTTAACAATTTCAGACTCCGTAGTAAATGAGCTGGCTACAACGGCATAGAACGGTACTAAGCAATACACTGAAAAGATAGCGATGATAACGTAAAATGTCGCTTTGAGCAGCCTATCTGATATACTTTCCTTTATCATTCTAATACTCCCTTCCTGCTAGAAGATGGCGGAATCCGGCGCCGTTTTCTTGGCGACAGCATTGACGGTTACGACAAGCACGAATCCGATGAACGATTGCAAAAAGCCTACGGCGGCCGCCATCCCCAAATCACCGAGGTCCATCAAGGCGCGGAATACGTACGTGTCTATGACGTCCGTCGTTGGATACAGCATCGGATTACGTCCGATAATCGCATAAATTAAGCCAAAATCGCCGTTGAATATGCCGCCCACTGACAGGATAGTCAGCAAGATAATCGTAGGTTTCAATAACGGCATCGTAATGAACCTAATTTTCTGTAGGCGGCTGGCGCCGTCCATAGAAGCGGACTCATAAACCTCCGGGTTGATTCCGGCGATTGTGGCCATGTAGACTATGGAGCCGAATCCGGCGCCATGCCAAATTTTCAGAAGCACTAGAATGATAGGCCAATATTGTGGCGATGACAAGAAAGTGATCGGCGCGATACCGAATCCCCCGAGAATTTGATTAATAAAGCCTCCATCCGTCGCGACGAATGCGGTCATAAACATGGCCACAACCGTCCATGAGAGGAAGTGAGGAAAGATCATCACCGACTGCGATACTTTCTTGAACGTCTTTCCGCCGATTTCCGTCACCATGATTGCAATGACTACGGCGGCAATTGTTCCAAACGCAATGAACAAAATATTAAGAAACAACGTATTACTCACGACCTTGAGCCAGTCGTTCGTTCGAAAGAAAAATTCGAAATTTTTCAGTCCGACGAACTTGCTCCCCGTTATTCCCTTCATTACGTTGAAATCCTGGAAAGCAATAACAATGCCTCCCATTGGAAGATAAGCGAATACAAAGAACCATATCATCCCGGGAAGGGCTAAAGCGTACATAAATTTATTGCGGAGCAGTTCATAAAAGAAGCGCCCGACGACTCCATGATTTTTCTTAATGCGGCTGCCTGAGTATTCAGGGCGTACTGCCGACAATGTCTCGTCCATCTTAGTCCCTCCTCTAATTTACCCCACAAAGTGACGTATTGCTTCGAAGCATATTCCGCCCGCATTGAGTAGAAAACTCAATCGGCGTCTAAACTTTCCGCTTAAGGCGGTCATGCATCTTGGACTTGCTTCGATAAGAGTTTATACATTACTTTGCGGGGACCCCGTAATATTTAATCTCGAACGATACCCTTACTATAGGATCATTGTTGGTAATGCGAAAGTTTGGATTTCGTATAAAAGCTTTAAATGCTCATCAAAGATCAGGTGTAAAATCTCACTATTTTGGTTGAATCGTAACGATTTGCGGTTTATTTCGCCGTTTCTTCTCGCACGATAACGCCGTTTACAAGCTCCCGGACATGAACGTGAATGCCTTTCCCGTCTCCTTCCAGACCTCGAATCGACAACACTTGCGTCCGTCCGTCGGCGAGATCAACGGTCAGTTCTCCCGGCGAGGAAGCATCAGCTGATACAATTGCCGAATCTCCTTCGTGCGGTTCAATAACCGTCAGGAAGTATGCTTCTTTGCCAACGCTGCGGACACTAATGGTTTTCCTCCGGGCGGTATCGTTGCCAAGCGGATAATCGCCGCCGATGGTCCCTTCGAAGCTGACAGCGTCGAGACCGTTCAAGTCAAATACCGCTTCGGCTGGCTGCCCGAAATCTAAAGGCTCAAACGGCAGCGCACTCTCATAGCTATCCCCTGCCAGATGCACCGGACCTCCGTAATAATCGATACCGATGCCGTTCCCGCGATCTACATTGTCGTAACGGACGGGCAAATCGGAGAGGTGAATACGATGGCCGGCCTTAGTCACAACAAAGGGATCTCCCCAGAAGATGGTTTTCTTGGCTGCTCTATCCGTTCCGACCAGCAGCTTAAGCTCCTTCATGCCTGTAAGATCAATCTGTACGCTTCTTTTCCCCAATATCCAGGCGCCGAAACGTCCTTCCGCAAGCGTCACTCCATCTCCAGACACCTTGTAGCTTATCGTCTTGTTGATCTGGTCGGCCTCGGCATACCATCCGGTCATAACCTCCTGCCGCCGCGGCCATAGCGAATGCACATCGAGATTCATAGGGCCATTCTCGTTGTACATGGCGTGGCGGCCGTCACTATCATCCTTTACCCGGTCGTATTGGTGGGAAAACCGGATTTGCACGGGAGCTTCGCATTCATACCAATCGCAGTCGGTTATGAACTGGCCGGAGCCGTAAGGATCGTCGTTCATTTGCCCCGTATGGCGAATGTGCCGCTTCCGCTCTGCCGCAAGGTCCCGGAAGCCCTGATAATGATGAAGGCAGTCGAACGTATGCGTTTCTTCACCTCGCAGGTAGTCCGCCACTATGACATAATCATCCGTCACCGCGACTAGCCTGCGCTGCAGAACCTGCTCGGAATACGTTCCGACATTCCCCTGTTTTCTATCGATGGCAGGAACCGGAACGTCGCGGCCCTCGATCAGACTTCTCTCCTCCGGGAACGTCTCTGGGTACGGTGTTTGGCCTCCGTACGGCGGATCGCTCCACCTTGCCGACGTCTGGGCGGCACAAACGTTCAGCATCGAACCGTTGTAGAACAACAGGCGATTCGACGGCACCGGCTCCTGCATGCGCTCATCGACGACGACCATATTGTGGGACATGGAAGCCTGCACCCACATCTTGAACATGAACGAATTGTAGCCGAACCAAGAGGCGAGGGGGCCGTATGCGTTTCTGCCATGCCGCATCAAAGCAGACAGTCCCATCCGGTCGAAATGTCCGTGGTAACCACCGTGGCTGCCGTATTTCACCACAGCCTGGAGCTGTGAGGAAGGCGCAACACCCGCTTTCCGTGAGCGCAGCAAAGCCAATCCGACGTTGTCGGCATAAACGGATCGTTCGTCATGGCGTACCGGCGGCTCGGGCAGTTCCCCTACTCCGTAAATCAAGTCACGTCTGTCCGCAGTGCGAATAACGGATACATATTTCGGATCGCGCCAAACATAATAAGCCAGATCGTACCATTTCACCATATCCTTCGCCGTAGAGTCGTTGGCGCCGAACAGAATGCCGCGGTCGTCGATGAAAGGCAGCATAGCATCCCAGACGTCTCGCACCGATCTGCCATTGCGGTGAACCGGCCCGTATTTCTCGAACGACATGCCGAGGAAAGGCTTCTCCTTTGTCATTGACCAAGGCGAAAGCATTGCATTCCTTCTATAAGAGGGCGGCACACACCAATTTTTCAGATTGAGACCCCAAGGCTCGCAAGCCTGAACCAGGCGCGTAAACATATCGGCGAACAAGATAACATAGTTGGTTGCCCCTTCGAAATACCAGCCGTCATCCATGACGCCGGTTGCCACCATGTCTACAAAACCGCCCGGTCCGTGGAGGAAGCGCTGAATAAAGTGCATGTCTTGGATGACCAAGCTGCACAGGAACGCTCCGACCATGCCGCCGGATGGAATATTATTCGTATCCCCGTCGGTGATCATCCAATCGACCTTCTCGATAAAGAGTCGGAATGCCGCCTTGATCCTGCGGTGGTCCTCCTCCGTCCAGCATTCCGCATCGTAAACCAAGTCGTAGACGGAGGCGATATCCAGCATCAGTTCGCCTTCGTGTATGAGCCCGCCGGTACTTACCTTTACAGCCCTGGGAGTCGGCAATGCTCTCTCTTCGCGGGAGGCATAAATGTGTAGAAACGGAGCATCCGTAGCCGGATATCCGGTCTCAGGATCTGCGAACCTCTTCAAGAAGCATACAGCCTTCTCGAGTAAATCCGCTCGGCCGGTGAGCTTCCATGCAACGCCTGTCGCGTGCAGATGAAACCGCTGTGACAGCTCGAAGGCGTGAGGCTTTCCTGCTCCCAATGCCTCGGGAACAACCCATTCCTCCGCCATTCGGACATAATTGCCCAACTCTCTCCTCGCCCAGTCGTAGGTATTGGCATTTCGTTTGACCTGCTCCCACCCGGCTTCCGTATGCATAATATAAGGATGGTGGAGCTCTCGTACGGTATGCAAGGTCATTCGTTTAGCGTAGTTGGCGTTACCATTCGGTATTGCCTTAATCGTATGTTTCTCAAACCCACCTGGAGCGATTCCATCGTGAACCGCAGTCCGCAGCGATGCCATGCCTGATTGGCCGGGATCAAGAAGAAGAAGCTTCGGTTCGAGCAGTAAATCCATAGATTCGTACCCGTAACGTTCCAAGCTGAGAGTTACAGCCTGCGTTTCGTCCGTTTCATTGCGGACCGTCAGGTCGTAGACAACGGTTTCTCCCGGTTCAGCCGATCGGGACAGCTGCTCCGCATGTAAGGAAATCCGACCTAGCGTCTTTAGCCGAAGCCTTCTGACTTGCAACTCCTCCACTTGTCCGCCCGCAACAATTTGAGCCTTCATGCCCACCCTGCTTACCATGCGCCAAAATGCGGGTACAGCATGGGAATAATCGAATTCAGTGAACGATACTTCTATTGTTGTCCAGCCTTCGCCGCTCACTGCCGCGGCAGCCGTCGTAAAAGGAATATATTCCGGTCTGCCAATTGCAAGCGGATAAATTCGGAATGTCAGCAGAATCGTTGTATTCTTTGGAAGATTAACCTCCAGCGAAAGAGCGTCCCATGGCCGCCAATCCTGCGCCTTATCGTATTCGAAGATCGCCTCCGCCTCATGGCTTAGAAGTGCATAATCCGTATCGGATCCGCTCATCCCTGTCCATAAGGAGAGATTTTCGATAGTCTTTGTCATTCAATCACGCCTTCCGAATCGTTATCTTAGAAATAAATACAACTGGGCCTTGGGCTCGACTCTTATCTTAGTCGAGCTCAAGGCCCAGTCATAGTTCAAGTTTCGATCATAATAAACGATCGGCAACGATTTAAAGCTTTGAAATCCGACCACTTTCATTAAACGTTACTTTCGCTGTCCTCTAATATGTTAAATTTCGCCTGCTTACGGAAATGGTCGGGTGTTTTACCGCAGTGCTTCTTGAACGACACATAGAAATAATTCGTGTTCTCGAATCCCACCATCTCACCGATCCTGTTCGCCGGCAGATCCGTCTGAAGCAGCAGGTCCTTCGCTTTCGCGAATCGGTACTCCGTCAAATAGACGGTCATCGTTTGCCCCACGATATCTTTGAACACTTTGCGCATGTAATTGGTTGATAATCCTCCGACCTCCACTAGCGTATCCACGGTCAAGCCCGAGGAGCTGTAATTTTCATGAATATGCTGGAGCACTTTGTCGACAATCCATTTGTTCTTTTGCAGCGATTGCTGATCTCTCTGGCCGATCGAGTTCTGGCATATACTTAAGTACCACTGCTCGATCTCTTCCATCGTTTCCATCAAATATAACTGCTTGCTAAGGGAGCCAATATCCATGCGGGTCTCTTCATGATCGGACGCTCCCATAGATTTGGAAACCCGTACGATCGCGATCAGCAACTGGGCAAACACCAGCATCATCTCGTCGAATGAAGCCGTCCGTACCTTAGCGATAAACTCCCCAACAGCCGCACTCGTCTTCCCCAAATCCCCCTGTTTCATGCTGTCAGTTACTTGCTTCTCCAGCAGCATGACCTGACTTTCCTGCAGCGCTTCTCGCGTTTCCGAGAAATCTTGGCCTACCAAACAACCCGGTCCGAGCACGATTCTGTATCGCGAGGCGTCGTATGCGGCGCTCCAGGAAAGCTTGATCTGTGTCAAACCATGAACAAGCGTACCCGCTGCTGCGGAAACGGACAGCTTCAAATATTTGCGAACATTCATCTGAATGTCCTGAAGCGCAGCTGCAAGCCGTTGATCCGCATTCGTCATATCCTCCGGGATATTGGCAACGAGCGCAATTTCATCCTCTCCGCAATCGAAGCAGACCGTCCGGAACGTATCAGATCCAATCTCAACTGCGATATTGGAAACCGCATATTTAAACAAAGAAATATCCGTTTGCTTATAGGCATCCTGCAAGCTGCGAAAGGAATCGATTCGCAGCAAACATACAAGAAATTGAGGATATTCGAATGCTATGCCTACTTGTTTGAGTTTACGCGCCATCTCGGCATCGTCCGTCCAGCTGCCGGTAATCAGCAGCCGCAGCACTTCATTGCGTTTCGCAGATTGATAGTCCGTGACGCTGGTTTGCAAATCCTGAATTTTATTCTCCAAATAAGCAAATGTCCCGCTCAGCAAGTCCAGCTCAGAAACGGGCTTCTGCTGCCTTGAATCGAGGGAAGAGTCGCGAACGCTTCGGATCAGACGATGAATCGGGCCGTAAATGAGGCGGGTAAAGAAGCCGCCAAGCCCTAGTACGGTCAATAGCAGGATCGTCGTTACCGATAAAATATATTGCTTCATTTCCTGCACATTACGGAGTAGACTCTCATAGTCGATAACACCTATGAAGGTCCAGCCCAAGCTGTCGGATTTGATATATGAGATGCGGTAGCTTCGGCCGGCCTGTGTGATCTCCATAGTACCTCTGGGCTCGCTGGAAGCGCTGATTTTCTGTACATAGCTTTGATCCGACATATTCGTGTTAATCTTTGAGCTGTCCGTATGAGAAATCACTGTACCTTGCTTGTTCAGAATCATCGAGTGAAACGAACTGCTGCCAGCCCCGCTCATGATCATTCTTTGCAAGGTTTGCTGATTCAGATTCACGACCATGGCGCCGTTCGCATTCTTTCCGATGGAGTTAAAATAAACAATGGAGATCAGATCGTTGTCATACTGTCTCGTATCGATGTCATACCGAATATGACGCGAAAAAAATATACCAGACTTAGAAGGCTGTAAGTTACCCAGCAGCTGGTTCATCTCTTGGTCGTAGAAATCGTTAAAGGTCCGCACGGTGGATAACGAGGAGAATACAAGTTTCTTTTGATAATTTAACAAATAAATCGAGTGTATCAATGGATTGGTATTGCTGAGTTCATACAGCTTACCGCCTATTCTTCCCAATTCAGTCGTATTGAAATCCACGTTATAAAAACCGTACTGGACATCCGCGCTCTGGAAAGCGCTAGCAAAATTATCATACATTGAGTTCAGCAAAATGTTCGCCGCGTTATATGACTGCTCAACGGAGCGATCTGCAGATCGATTGATTTCATTCGTCAAATTCCTTGAAACTTTAGAAGTGATAACAAACGTCAAGACACCGATGATCAGCAGTCCGACAAGCACATACGACGATACAATCCGGATCAGAAAGTTTTTGTTGCGCATGAACGACGTGATGTTATGGATCATAGCTTTCCCCCCCGTTTTATTGTAGCATCACCCGAATTAATGTTAAAGGGAATAGTTTTGTGGGAAAAAGGCAGACTGATCGTTTTCGAATACATCAGGTTTTTCTTTGTTAACGTTGCGACCTGTACCCGCTTGGCGTTACGCCAACGAAGCGTTTAAACTGGCGCATAAAGTGGGTATCGTTTTCATATCCGCACATCTTCGAAATGGCAGCTATGGATAGCGAGCTGTTCCCCAGAAGATACTTGGCATATTCCAGCCTGCTGTTGATGATCTCAGAAACAACCGAACACCCGAATAGTTCCTTATAGATATGCTGGAAATACGACTTGCTCAAATTGACGCGCGAAGCAATCTTTTCTACCGATAAATGGATTTGGGGCGAACTGTACAACTCGCCCCGCAGGTCGGAAAATTCGTGGAAATATCGGCTCATTTTATCGGGCAGAGCGGCTCTTTCAAAAAGATTGCGCAGCTTCATAAAAAGCGTTCTTATCTCGGAGTCAATAATCTTATCGCGCAGCGAACCGCCCTGCCTGTAGATATTCTGCAATTCTCGGATGCATCTGGTAATCACAAGCGGATCTATGGCCTTGATGAGCGTGTCAAATGGAAAATTCAACTGCAAAAGGAAATCCAAGAATTCATTACCTTCACAATGGAACCAGTCGTTGACGAACGGATTCTCCAATTCCCGGTAGAGATGGGTGGTTTCGGGGCGGAATATGATGTAGGAATTTTTTTCTGCTGTGAGCAGCCTTCCGTCCAGAACAACCTCCGAATTGCTTCTAAAAAAAACAAAGGCATAATTTCCAGCCCCTGCCGGACGATCAATCGTGATCCCGTCTCTATGAATAAAATCATATCCGCAACTAATCATATGAATCATATTGCATCTCCATAAAAAGCACGATAGGTAAGTTTTTAGCCATTATAATTTATTGTTTCCAAATGAACAAGCACATAAAATTAAAACTAATAAAAAGCAGTAAAGGAGACGAAAAAGCGATGAAAGCTCAAGCAACGTTGAAAATATATACACAAGAGCGGGGGGCTGAATTAGGCGACCTGTTTGGCATTTTTTTCGAGGATTTGAATCATGCGGCGGACGGAGGGCTTTATGCGGAGCTTGTTCAAAACCGTTCTTTCGAATTTGACCCGATCGATCGTGCAGAGTATCATGCCTTAACGGCCTGGGAGAAAGTCGAACGAGGCAACGGAAAGGCAGAAATCACGGTAGAAGACAGCTATCCTTTAAACACGCGTAACCCTCATTATGTGGCCATTGATATCTTATCAGAGGGTAATGGCGTCGGGATTATGAATTTGGGATTTAATAGCGGTATTCCTGTAAAACAAGGAGAAAAATATCAGTTCTCAGTTTATGCCAGGCGGGAAGCCAGTTTTGACGAGCCAGTTAAAGTAACTGTTGAGAGTGTGGATGGTACTGTTCATGCCGAAGCATCGATCACGGTACATTCATCCGAATGGACCAAATACGGCGCGACATTTATAGCAAATGCCACAGATAACAGCAGTCGTCTTGTGATAGCTGCCAAAGGAAAAGGAAAACTTTATCTCGATATGGTATCGCTTTTTCCGGAAAAGACATTTCGCAACCGGCCAAACGGCATGCGGGAAGACATTGCAACGCTGCTCGCGGACTTGAAGCCGAAGTTTATGCGTTTCCCTGGCGGCTGTCTGATCCATGACGGTTCTTTGAATCCTGATGATAGAAATTCTATGTACCGATGGAAGAACACTTTGGGCGATATTGCGCAAAGACCGGCAAGACGCAACAATTGGAACTACAATCAGACATTAGGTTTGGGTTATTATGAATACTTTCTATTCTGTGAGGATATTGGCGCAAAACCAATTCCAATCCTGCCGGGTGGATATGACCCGCATCATAAACGTATCGTTCCTCTTGAGGATTTGGGTCCCTGGATCCAAGACGCGCTGGATTTGATCGAATTTGCGGGTGGCGACCCTTCAACAGAGTGGGGGGCAATACGAGCTGAACTGGGTCACCCGGAACCGTTTGGCCTGGAATATATCGGTATCGGAAACGAAGAAGTGGGAGAACCGTTTTTTGAACGTTATCCTTATTTCCACAGAGCAATCAAAGAGAAATATCCGGACATCAAAGTCATCAACTCCAGTGGTCCATTTGCGGCCGGAGGCGAATATGAGCGCGGCTGGAATTCCGCAAAAGAAAATAAATCGGATCTTGTGGACGAGCATTATTATCAGTCGCCGGAATGGTTTCTGGCACATTATAACCGATACGATGCCTTCAAAGCTGATGAGCCCAAAGTCTTTTTGGGAGAATATGCTTCATGGGGAAACACGTATTATAACGCACTAGTAGAAGCTGCTTTTATGACGGGTCTGGAGAAAAATGCTCATGCAGTAGGGCTGGCCTGTTATGCGCCGATGCTTTGCAATGTCGATTATGTTAACTGGAAACCGGACTTGATTTGGTTCAACAATCACGAAGTATTCGGAACGGCAAACTATTATGTGCAAAAGCTGTTTATGCACCATCAAGGAGATCAACTATTACAAATTGAAACAACAGGATTGGAGAAAAAACATAAAAAAACGGTTAAGCCGATAAACGGAGCTTTTTCACTTGGGACAGACCTTTGTTCTATAGAGTTTTGGGATATTAAACTGGTAAACAATGATACCGGAGAAACGAAAGATTTGAACAACTTATCTGCCGAGCTTTCGCTTTCGGATATGAAGGAAGACCGAGTCAATGGAACGGCAAAGCAAACGCTGGAGCTGGGAGAAACAGATTGGGAGAACTATTCGCTGAGTCTGAAAGCAAGAAAAATCAGCGGACCGAAAGGTTTCAACCTATATTTTGGAAAAAGCGACGATAACAATCAGCTAATCTGGGAAATTGGCGGGTGGCAGAATCAGGATTCGCTTCTGGCTTCTAGAGTGAATGGCAGGACATCAGTCCTAACCCAAAGTATATTTAATTTGGAACCGGACATTGAACACGAATTTACTTTAGAAGTGTCGGGAAGACAGATCCGTGCCTCTATCGACAACGTGTTATTCAATGACACGGAAGACAAGCTTCCGGTAATCGAACCCCTTTATTATTCAGCAAGTTTCGAACGTTCGACAGGGGATGTCATCGTTAAGGTTGTAAATGTGCAGGAGAATAGTGTTCATACGCAGGTTGTTTTGGAGGATTTGCAAACAACAACTTTGACAGTTGATGTGTCCGAAATGTCCGGGCATGCGCTTGATGACGAAAATAGTTTTACGTCGCCTGAGCGGGTGTTGCCAAAACAGAAGCAATTTAGGGTGGAAGGCTGCAGTTTTTCTTACGAATTTCCGAAGCATTCTATTACTGTATTTAGATTAAATAAGTGAAAGTCTAAACAGCTTGAGCCCGGTAATTAGCCGGGCTCAAGCTGTTTCGTCTGCACAATATATCGTTTGTCGTTCTTCCAATCCTCTTCCATGTCCGAATAAAAGCTCATCGTTTTTTTTCAACCTGAAGTAAGATTTTGCTGACGGAATCCGTGACCTTCTTCTCGATAATACACTCTGCGATCGTGTTCCAAATGACGAAGGAACATGAAAAAACTGTACTTCCACTAAAATCCAGTCTTCGGAATTTCCATCGGAACTTGGTCCAAAGGCTGTTTGCGGCCTATTCGGACCTCATACATGTTTCGATGGGCCAGCTTCATCTGGTCCACAAAAGCTTGATATGGCCGCTGGCAGACGTCGACCGCTCCGATTTGATAATTCTCTCCGTCAAACCGCCCTAGTACAGGCTGATCATTAAGCTGAAAATAATGAACCCCAATCAATTCCGGAATCACGGCAGCTTGTTCCACATAATACAGGTATGCGAGCCCCCTATCTTCCTGGGTGGTAACAGCCCGAATGCCATAAGCAAGCATTCCGGCATCCGCAGCTCCGAAATGAAATTCGCCGATCATTACCGGTCTCTCTAACCTCTTGCTGATACGCTCGATAAGTTCCCTGTCCGGTTGAAACTGATAGCAATTGATGCTAAACACATCGAAAGCTTCGCAGCCTTCCAATATGTCATCGTTTGCCACCCAAGCATAACGCATGCCCATGTTCAAATGATGGGGATCCGCTTCTTTGCAAAAACGTGCAGGAATTTCCACATATCGCCGGATCATCATACGGTTAAATAAAGCAAAATCTTGCTGGCGCACCCAATTATCGTTAAACTCCACTTTCCCGTTATCTAACAAATCCCGGAAATCTTGGTAGGAAGCCTCCCAGGCAGTATTCCACCCCGCAACTGTCTCATACTTTTCCTTCAACCATTCGATAAACCTTTGTTTACTTGCAAATGGAATAGGATTCCGCAGCATGGCCTCCGTCAAATTCAAGCCGTCAACGAATGCCCAGTGGGGTTCATTCCGCATAAAATATCCCACTAACCGTTTATCTTCTTTCATGGAAATAAGCTGTTTCGCAAAATCTGCAGAATTCCACTCATATTCCGGGTCGTAAACGTCAGGAAAATCCCGAAAGATTGTTTCTTTCGTGGACGGAAACCCTTCCATCGGATATACATACGGAAGCTCGGATCGGCTGATAAAATCCGGTTGGGACCAATTCCCTATCGTATTGATTCCCCAATCCTTCAAACGATGCTCCGTCAGCTCCGTCCAAACTTCCCGCCAATTCTCACCAAAAACACGAATCATATTGGACACGGCCAAACAATAACCATGCGGCGTCCATGCATCGCGAAACGGCCCGTCTTTATCCGGAAGCGGAGGCATCAAATGCTCCATGCCGGAAACCCGCATTTCACTATAGGGCCCTACACAGTCCATTCCCGTACTGAACAGCGCATACCCGTCCGGATCTACAAACCACCAACGCATCCCGTCGAATTCAGTCCGGAAATAACCGGTAGAGGGAAAGCGAATCTCCTTCCATCCGCCGTATAAGCCTGTATCCGATGTGCAGGCATCGGAACGTTCTCGTGCAAGATGAAACTGTGCCTTCAACTCCCGTTCCAATTCATCACTGGACTCTGTTTTTCCCGGCCAATCCTTCCAAGAAAGCTGCCCGAGCTCATCGATATAAGGCTGTGGCTCGAAAAGGAAATCCGGCTTTGATCGGGTCAACCGTAACCCTGAAACTTCGAACCGTCTGGCGGAAACCGATGGAATCGTAGAGATCGAGAACCTGTCTATCCGGTTCCGATCCACAGAAGAATCGCCCCTGAGAACGGTTTGCAGAACTCCTGGAAAACGGTCCAAAAACAGCTTTTCTCCGTTTAAGGCTTTTAAAGGAAAGCACACTCGTGTTTGAACATTCGGAAGTACGCCGAAATGAACGGAAATCGAACGGCCGCACTCTTCCTGAAATGTAAAGATAATGACTAATACGTCATGTGATTCGTGGTACACATCCGCAGTCATGAATTCATAATCGACCCATATCTCTTGCGGATAATGGGATATATCCAGATGGACGCCGCCGCCATCCGAAGAAGTTTCCACGATAAAATGATCTTCGCTTACCACTTGCAGCCTCACTTCCGGGCGGCACCTAAACGTATTTGCCATGAAAACCTTCATGTTCTCCCCAACACTCCTCTCTCAGTTGAACCAAATCCACGCATGATTTCCTATGATGCCATTCGCCTCGTCCCGGACCCCCACCGTATCTTTAAAAATAACAAAATGGCAGCGCTTTATCCATTGCAATAATATCAGATTTGTTGTAATTTCTTTCAATTCAACTGACCACTTGCCATAAAAAGCGGAATACCTAAACATAAAAAGAAATCACAAGAAATTGAATAAATGTGCAATGGAAAACGCTTTCATCAGGGGCTAAACTAAGGTAATTAAAGGAGGTGCTG
This sequence comes from Paenibacillus sp. Soil787, assembly GCF_001429545.1. GTDB lineage: Bacteria > Bacillota > Bacilli > Paenibacillales > NBRC-103111 > Paenibacillus_E. The sequence goes on along the minus strand of NZ_LMSP01000001.1, from coordinate 504,992 downwards.
CTCTCAAAACAATCGACCTACGCTAGTACAGGAGACTCGTTGGTCCTTAGTTCGTATTTTGTTATCAAAATTTAAAGGAGATGATTTGAGATGAAGAAGATTTTAGCGTTTTCAATTATTTTATGCCTTCTGGTTAGCATGATTGGGTTTGTTAAGGAAGGGCAAGCAGCTACGGACTTTGTACATCCTGGCATCCTACATACACAAGCAGATTTCGACCGCATGAAGCAGATGGTTAACGCGGGCACACAGCCGTATCTGGACGGTTATAACCAGCTGGTTAACAGCCCTCTTTCATCATCCAATTGGACCCAGCGCGCTACGGCTACGATCACTCGCGGGGGCACAGGCGACAATGTATCCTTGTTGTACATCGATGTTGCCCGTGCTTATCAGAATGCCTTGCTATGGAAGATCACCGGCAATACGGCTAACGGCGACACGGCGCGCAACATTCTGAACGCCTGGTCGTCCACACTTACGACGGTCACCGGTGATGCCGACCGTTATTTGGCTGCCGGACTTTATGGATATCAGTTGGCAAACGTGTCAGAGATTATGCGCGATTACCCCGGTTTCAATGTGACCCAGATGCAAACCATGCTGCTGAATGTATTTTACAAGCCTCTTAACGAGCGCTTCCTTATCGGTAATGAATACGGCGCGGATCACAACGACGCATTCATCCAAAATTACCGGGCGAACTGGGATCTGTGCAATATGGCGGCGACGGTTGCGATTGGCATTTTTACTGACCGCCGGGACATCTACAACATAGGCATCGAATACTTTAAACACGGCGCTGGAAACGGATCCATCTATAATGCGATTCCATTCCTGCACCCGGGTGGGCTCGCACAGTGGGAGGAGTCCGGGCGCGATCAGGCGCACACGCAAATGGGCATTGGACTCATGGCAGCAACGAGTGAAATGGCTTGGAATCAAGGTGACGACTTGTATGGATGGGCCAATAACCGTTTCATGCGCGCCGCCGAATACGTCGCCAAATATAACAACGGAGATGATAACGTACCGTTTGCGACCTACGAACGGGGGACCAGCACAAACGGCGCCATTCAAACAGAAACGGTAATATCCAGCGCCAGCCGCAATGAATTGCGTCCAGTTTGGGAAATGATTTACAACCATTACGCAAACCGAAAGGGGCTATCGGTGCCCAATATTGCCGCACGCGCACAGCTCGTGAGACCTGAAGGCGGTCCTAATACTCAATATCCTTCAACATTCGACCAATCCGGACTTGGTACACTTCTCTATACCCGGCCGTCCGGCAGCGGTGGAACGGCAACTCTACCTGCTGGAAATATTCCCGACGGCACTTATCGTTTCATTGTACGCCTTAGCGGCAAGGCTATGGATGCAGCCGGAACATCAAATGGTGCAAATGTTCAGCAATGGACATCTAATGGAGGAACTAATCAACAATGGACTGTTACCCATCTTGGCGGCGGCCAATATAGCGTCAAGGATGTGCGGAGCGGACTATCATTGGATGTAGCAAGCCAGTCTTTGGATAATGGCGGCAATTTACAATTGTGGAGCTCTAATGGCGGAGACAATCAGAAGTTTGCTTTTATCCCTGTCGGCAGCGGTTATGTCCGCATCACCCCTGTGAATAGCAACAAACCGGCTGACGTGAGCAATGCCTCTACCGCAGATGGCGCCAATGTGCAGCAATGGCGATATGCGCTTGGCACTAACCAACAATGGAGGCTCGAACCGATATCCGTAAACGTTCGCTTGCAATCGTATAACTATCCGGACCGTTACGTGCGGCATAGTAGCTATCGTGCACAGATAGATGCCAATGTTACTCCGGTTCAAGACTCACAATTCAAGATGGTTGCCGGATTGGCTGATTCGAGCGGCGTTTCGTTCGAGTCCATTAACTTCCCAGGTCGATTCCTGCGTGTCCGTTCCAATGGTGAGGTATGGCTGGATCAGAACGATAGCACGACAACTTTCGCAAATGATGCAACCTTCCGCCGCGTAGCAGGATTAGCGGATGCCCAAAAATCGTCCTTCCAAATGTGGACGGATTCAACCAGATATTTGCGCCACTCCAATTATCTGTTGTATGCCCAGATCGGGTCAGGATCGACATTTAACGCCGATGCGACTTTTACTGAAGTCACTCCGTAAAGCCAGTAAAGTCTGCGAATTCCGCGTCCATGATTATGCTCTGAGCGCAGCTTAGGTCGTATGTCACGGGATATAACTTCCTATCACCAATCATGCTCCGTAGTGGAATCAAGGTGACGTATGTTACGGACTCCAGTGACGTTAAATGCGGCAAAATGAAGCTCTTCGAGCTCTAACGGACCCAGTAGCCGCTATATCGCGGTAATCATCCCGAATCAGCCGTTCGCGCAGCAGATAACGTCCCCTGAGTCCGCTAAAACGCTGATTGATAGAATTCCGGCCGAATAAGGTCCATACGGTCCGTTTAGATCCCAAATAGTGAAGTCGACGACTTCTTTAAATCCACCCTGCAAATCAGCAAATTTTACTAAATTTATAAATGGTTTGAATTTTATGTCTCCAATCAAGAAGCCCCCATACCTTCAATGCTGAGGTTGGGGGCTTCTTTTAACGTTTACTTCTTGCCTAACTGATCATGAGGTACGGTGACGGTTACGGACTTAACGGTTTTGTTGCCGGCTTTGTCTGTCGCCGTATACGTAATGGTATAGATCCGTCCGGTGTCTTTCCCCGAGCGTTCCGCCCGCAGGTTGAACGTTTGATCAAAGGTACCGTACTCGGCATTTTGGATATCGATCGGCAGATCATCGTTGCTCGTGCCTTGATCCGGTTCATTGCTCGTAATCGATGTCAGGACGATCGACGTGATGCCGGATCCGCTATCGCTGCCGTAAACCTGCGCAGTGACCGTATCGAGCTTATGATTCGGCGGCCAAAGCACCGTCTTATCGAGCACAACATCGAGCAGCGGCGAAATCGTATCGACAACGTTGATGTCCACCGTCATGGATGCCGCCGCACCTCTTGCATCGTATACGTTAAATGTCACGCCATAGCTGCCGAGTACTTTCGGCGTCCAACCAAATTGACCGGTTAGCGCATTGAAGGAAGCTCCCTCCGGCAATACATTCGCATGATAGGTTAGCGCATCTCCGTCTGCATCCGTCGCATACACGGAGAAGGTAACGGTGGTGCCGGCTTCCACAGTCATAGGCTGGATCGGCGAGAAGACCGGAATCTCATTGAGTGCCTTCAGCACGGCAATCACATCCGCGGTAGCCGCATCAATGATCTCCTGTGTGGCGGCAGCCGGGACAGCATTCATTTTGTCAAGTGCATTCTGCAGAGCTTGCCATTGATCCGCCGGATACTTGGAGCCGTCCAGCGCTTTGGCTTTCAAATTCATGACATCGATCAGAGTTCGGTCGATCGGCTTCTCGTAGAACTCGAGCTCGGCGACGTTCGAGCTCCCGCTTGGAGAATAGAAGCGCAGATAACGGAAGGCCGCCCCATTCGTGATTGCGCCTGAATTCCATGCCAACGAACCGATGCCGTTAATCGTATAAAGATCGGTCCAGTTCGTTCCATCGCCCGAACCTTGAATGATCGAGCCGTTGATCCGGGGCACAAAATTGCTTCTCGGATAGAACCTAACGCTGCCGATGGATTTGGCATTGCCTTCACCCAAATCGATGAGAATCCAGCTTGGGTTGGCCGTGGTATCGGTATATGTGCCCGTATTGCCGTCAAACGCCCGCCATCCGTTCACTGCGGCCGACCCTGCGCTAGCGTTAGGCCAGGCTACAGTGGAAGCAACGACCATTGAAGACGTCACGTCAACTTTCGGCGCAGGGAGCGTAATTGTCTGTACAAGCGCCGCTTCGGCCCCAGCGAGCTGCGTGACAAGCGCCGCTTTATCGGCACCCGGCAAAGCGAGCGCAGCTTGGATCCGTTCGAATTCCTTCTGATACAGATAGTAGCTGCCCTTGGTATAGCCATCCGGCTTCAACATGCCGAGTTTGACCTTAAAATCAACCGTTTGACTGATCGTAAACAATCCGTTGCTCACTTTAAAGGTCACAAAGTTGTCGCCGTAATTCGTATGAGCGGGAGTCCATGTGAAGATACCCGTGACCGGGTCGAGCGCCGCGCCCGAAGGCAGCTTAGCAGCGCTGTAAGTCAGTGTCGCCCCAGTCGGATCCGTCCCTTTCACCTGAAACATAAACGCTTGACTTGACGCAAGCTCCATCGTTCCACTCTGGGCGATGACCGGTTGACCTTTGACGGTGAGCTTGACGGTGCGGGAAGTAGCCCCTCCGTTCGCTGCAGCGGTTAAGGTTACGGTATAGACTCCTCCCTGCGTTTTGTCCGGCGTCCATACGACCGTACGCTTATCCGCATCGAAAACCGCTCCTTGCGGCAGTCCGCTGACACTGAATACAGTGCCGGCAACGGAGTTCAATTGATGAAGCTTGAAGGTGAGCTGATTACCCGCTATAACGGTTTTATCCGCTACGGGAGCGATTGCCGGAACGCCCGGCAGATAGATCAGACTTTCGTAGGCCGCCCGTAAACTATCGACTGCGGCATCAAGCTGAGTCTGGCTTGCGCCAGTATTGGAGGCGACAGCTTGCGCCGCAGGGATAGTCTGCTGCAACGCTTGTACGCTGTCAGCCGTATAGATGCCGGCATTGCCTGCTGCAGCAGCTTGATCCAGCAAGTACGTAAGCAAGCTGTTGTCAGCCCCATACCCTGTTTGGTTAAACAGGGCCCCAATCTCGGCATCGCTTAAGACGCGATTGTATACGCGAAACTCGTCGACCATGCCGTTAAACAGCGGATCAGCAAACTGGCTTTTGCCGATGTAGTTCGTGCCAGGCATGAAATCGCTTGGTTTGATTGTGAAACCGCTTTTGGTCGCTTTCAGTGCGCCATCCACATACAGCTTCGCCGTACCATTCCCCAGCGTCACCGCCACATGCACCCATTGATTGGCCGGCATTTGCGCAGTTTCCACGGATTGTTCGCTGCTGCCGTTCTTGATATCGAAAAGAAGCTTATTAGTGCCCGATCTCGGCGTAAGGAACATGTATTGATTGGTGTTGTTGCCAAAATCGAAGATCCGCTGCCACTGGCTGCTTCCCTTCCAATACACCCAGGTTGAGAGAGTGATCTCGTTGTAATTGGACATGGGGTGAGAGGCCGGCAGCATGACGTAACTATTCGTTCCGTTCAGGTTGAGCGCTTGCCCGACCTTTCCTGCCTCGTAAGCTGCGGTTCCAAATACGGTTCCGTCAGTGGACGAAGAAAACCCGAACGTATTCTTTGCGTTTCCTTCGAACGAATACAATGACGTCGTGTACGGTACCAACAAACTGCGGGCATCATAAATTTCGTTAATCAGCTCTTGCTCGGTATAATCAGGATTGCCGACGGCGTTCTTCACATATTCCAATTCTTTCTGGAACAGGTAATAGCTTTGTTTCGTATAATTTTCGGCAGGCAGCGTCGCCGCTTCCGCCAGCGCTTCGGTAATAGTGCCCGGAATTTTATCAACCATCTCATGGCGTTCTCCAAAGATTCTAAATTCGGACAATTCAATCATGGTGCTCGAAGGCTGAATCATTTGAATCTTCAGGTAGCGGAACTGCTGATTTTTGAGATCATCTTGTACCTCAAGTCTTTGCATATCTTCAGTAACCGTTGTCAAGCCGGGCGTTAACCGGGTCCAATTGACTCTATCATTGGATCCAAATATGGCAGTACCGCCGATCCGTTCGGGGAAACTGGCTCTTACCTGGAGCCCGAAGGCATTGGCCGACACTTTGTAGTTGGGCCCAAAATCCATGAAATAGCTCAAATTCTGAGCCAAGTAATACCCTGCAAAACTGCCTGCATAATTATCCATCAGCATGGGCAATTGAGTTCCAAAGGTTGAACTGACAAACATATTGGCATAGTTCATGCTTCCGTCGCTTAACAGTGGCGTCAATAATTGAAGACCTTCCACTGCATTGTTCAAGTCCGATAATTTCTGATAGAAATCATCGTCGGATGCGCTGGAGATCAATTTCATGACCTCTGCATACGCTCGATTATAATTGTCAAGAGTTGCACTAATATAATTTGTAGTGGCATTATATGGAGCGATTATTGCGCTTACTGCCGATTGCCGGTCATTGGTTACGACAACTGTAACATCCTTCGCTGTAATCGCGGTTCCGTCCGACGCCCCCACTACGAAGGAATAGGTTCCGGCTTGTGTCGGCTTCCAGGAAAATGCGCCGGTGCTCTCATTGAACACAGCACCCTGAGGTAAATTATCTGCCTGATAAGTGACTACATCGGAGCTACTAGCGTCTACTGCGGAGAAATCGTATTTGATCGTTGCCTGAGACCCGACATTGGTAAATAAATGTAAAGCTGCATTTCCTGCTGCAAATACAGGAGGCGTCAGCAATGTTCCCGCTTGATAATTAAGGTGGTCAATGTCAACTGTAGTGCCGGTTCCTTTTACATTGAAATAAGCGAGATCCCCCAAACCTTGGAAGTCATTCATTTTATAAGTCACATATCTCCACTGCCCCTTCGTATCCGGCAGCGTCAACGTATCGTTAATACTATAGCTCATTTCCAGCTTGGCTACCCCATTGGTCCGAATCTTGATTCCAATGGTTTTCTCTCCGGTGCCCGAACCGACAAGCGCAATTTTGCTTCCCGCTTCCGTTGCCTTGATCTGGACGAAGGAAGTATTTCCCTCTTGTTTTGTCGTAGAATTACTGTCAAAAGCCGTATAACGATCTTCAATTTCTCTCAATGGTTCTGTTATTGTTTTTACAAGATACTTTGTACCCTCAGCCTCAGCTGCTTTAGGTATGAAGAGCCAGAAATCTCCTCCTCCATCTACGCCATCCCAATTGTAAATCACTCGGTCAGCGAACATTTGGGTAAAGTATGGGGCTCTTTCTTTGATATTGATTCCCTTGACATACTTATAGTAATAGAACAGCTCCCACGTATTTTGAGTCAATCTTCCTCTGTATTGCTGTGACAGTTCTTTATAAATAATAGTTGGTTTTCCATTGGCATCGGTATGTGCCGCCACAGGAATCCATGGTGTATCATAACCGAGCATGAACTTGGCAAAATATTCAGCAGCATCCAGGATTCGATCATTCAGGAATTCATACGGGCCTACAGCATTCGACGCTGTGGAAACCGTCCCCTCTACCGGATCGACTTTTGTTCCCTGGGCAAGCAATAAACGTGCTAATATTTCCATATTGGTGACGTCTCCGGCGCCGTGCGCCTGGTCCCGGCCCATTTCCACTTGCTGTACTACCGGGGGATCTACAACCTCACCTGTCAATTCATTTTTCGTCACCAATCTGAATAATTGCTTGATGGAGCCATTTTGCCCCTGGTCTACAGCGGTCTTGTTAACGGTAAACCACTCTACTCCCTCATTGTACCGGTCTCTGTTGCCGGTAAAGATATAACCTGCCATAGCTCCAAGCAGCGGATAGAGATGCTGGTTCATAAAATAGTCATTACGATGCTGAAGCGTTTCTATGACCGGGGTAATCAGGTTCGTTGTAAAATCGGCCGTATCTTTGTCCGTCCATTGCAATCCTGCTGTTTGATAACTGGAATATCTCAAGATTTCCGCAGCGGTAACCATACGGTTGAGAGGTATCCCCGAGTGAATATGCGCATCGGTATAATACGCGTATTGCGCAGGATCCATCTGGGACCAAATGCGAATAATACGCATGGCATTTGCCCGATAAGTCTCATCACCGGTTACAACATACAAAATAGCTTGAGTATAAGCCTTCAAACTATCTGCTATAAATTTGGATTCGACGCCCTGACTATTAAAAGCATATGTACCCGGTTTCGTAGGATCAGTGCCGCTCTGATTGCTGGACGTGACGGTCTTTGAAGAGGCAGAAGATAATAGCATTTGATTAAAATAGGTATTCCAAGGTTCCTTTTGCGCCCGTACCTCTGTCCTCACATTTTCAAGCATATCCTTGGTAAGTCCAACACCGGGATGTTTGAAACCGCTTGCATCAATGACCTCATTGATCATTGGTTGATAATCCGTAATCACGGATTGAGCTGTTGTATCCGCTGCAGCTACTCCCGCCGCTAAAGGCAAGATCGTTGCCATTAAACAAAAGGAAACAAGTATAGCCAACTTACGCTTTAGACTATTTCCAAATCTACGCCTTTTCCGAAGCTCCATTATGTACGCCTCCATTTAATTATAATATCAACGGGAAACTGAAATTCAGTTGCGTTGTGCCGACGTTAGCACCTTTCGAGAGAATTTATTGAAGCCGGGAGGAGACATTATGTCTTCCTTCCGGTTTCATGTGATTCTTCTTATTAATGGCTAGATTGATCGTGAGGCACGGTGACGGTTACAGATACAGGTGTTTTGTTGCCCGCTTTATCAGTAGCCGTGTACGTGATGGTGTAGATATTTCCTCTTTCCGCACGCACGCTGAATGAAGTGGCGGCTGTACCGAAATTGGCAAGAATATCCCCTTTACCGCTATCCGGCAGATTGCTTGTAATGGAGGTCAACACCACAGATTCAACTTCTGAACCGGCATCAGTCGAAAGCAGAGTGGCATTGATAGGCACCATGGTATGATTCGGCGGCCAAATCGACGTCTTATCCAACTGGACAGATAATACAGGAGCTGTCTTATCCACTTTGAACTCAATCGTTTTGAGTTGTTCTAGGTTGCCGGCTTCATCTTTACTGTGGTAACCCACCTTATAAGCTCCATCACCAAAGGAAGGAATGGATCCAGTATATAATATCCAGTCACCGTCATTGATCTGGTACTCCGTTGTCACAGCTCCTCCATATACACTGGCGTATACCGATAAACTAACGGTAACATCCGATGTGTACCAGCTGTTCTTGCCGTTAGGCGTAGCAGGGTTTAACGTTGCGGTGGTAATAGGAGCAATCTTATAAATATTGCTTACAATCATGCTGGTTACATTCGATACATTGCCTACAGCATCCATTCCTCTTGCATATACGGTCTCATTGTCTTGGACAACAACGGATTCCGTATAGGCTGTCCACGGGCCGCCTTCGCCCACTTTGTACTCCTTCACCGCCGCATCGGACGGATAGGTGGCCGTTACGGTGACACCTTGATTGGTCGGAGCTGTGGTATCTACTGCCAGGGTCGCATCGGCAGGTGCGATATGATCGATGTTGCCAACCATATATTGAGTGACATTCGATACGTTGCCCGCAGCATCCGTACCTTTTGCATACACTGTGCTATTGTCGGAGACAACCACAGGAGCGCCGTAAGCGGTCCAAATGCCGTTATTGCCTATCTTGTATTCCTTCACCGCAGCATCGTCCGGATAGGTGACCGTTACAGTGACATCCTGGTTAGTCGGCGCTGTAACGTCTGCGGACAATACGGCGTCCGCAGGCGGCATCCTGTCGATATTACTTACGGTATAGCTGGTTACATTCGAAACATTGCCTGCAATGTCCTTACTTTGTGCATAGACGGTAACATTGTCGGATATGGTCACAGGCGAAGCATACGCAGTCCATGTGCCGTTATCTCCTACTTTGTACTCCTTGACCGTCACGTTGTCCGGATAGCTGATCGTCAAGGTGACATTACCATTGGTCGGATCTGTCATGTCAGCCGTGAAGATGGCGTCCGAAGGTGCTGTCTTGTAAATGTTGCTGACCGCGTAGCTCGCCACGTCCGAGACATTGCCAGCAGCATCCGCACTTCGTGCATACACCGTTACGTTGTCGGAAACCGTTACAGGAGCCGTGTACGCGGTCCATACGCCGTTATCCCCCACTTTGTACTCCATCACCGCCGCGTCAAGCGGATAATAGATGGTTACATGAACATCTTTGTTGGTCGGCACTGTCATATCTGCATACAAGCCGGCCACAACAGGCGGAGTAGTATCGGTGATGTTTACAGTGACTGTATGCTGCTGTTCCACATTGCCTGCCCAGTCCACGCTCCAATATACGATCGTATGGGTTCCATCGGTGGTCAATGTAACCATGTTCCCAGTTTGCTGCGCGCCGCCGTCTACTTTGAAGTAGGTCGCCGCCAAACCGGAGCTTTCATCAACGGCATTGAGGCTTACCGTCGTATTATTGTTGACCCCTCCCTGCGATGCATTATCGGTTGTTACCGGAGGCGTCACGTCCGCCGCTTTCACAACCCCATGGAATCTCACTTCAGTCATATTCCCGTACCAAGTGTTGCCATTGAAAATTCGGATATAACGGTACGGTACTTTACTGGCAACCGCTAAGGTTTGCCAATCCATCGTTTTTCCCGCTGCTGCTGTGAGCGTCGTCCATGTCGTATTATCGTTGGAGCCTTGGATCACGGTACCACTAATTCTCGTATAATTGGTATCTTGTCTTGCAATCAACTCCACATTCGTCAGGGTAGCTTGATTGCCTGCCTTAAAGTCAAAGATAATGTAACTCCCTGTTCCGGAGTTGGTGCTGCCTATACGAAAATCGGATAACGTACCTAAATTGCTGTCAAACAGACTATTCACCTGTGATAAGGTTGTTGCTGCAGATCTGCCTGAAGTAGAATCGATTAAATTCGTGATGCTGGTCACATTTTTAATCGTATCCGACTCGTCAACAAGGTACAGCGAAGTGCCGTCGGTTGCAGAAGAGACCGGGTATCCGTCCTTTCCATTTTGCTGCTTGTAATTAATGGCGAATTTCACGGTTCCCGCTGCTGCGCCTTGAGGTAAGGTCGCAGCGGCCGTAAAGTTGATATTATCCGTCGTGCTGACCGTTGCAGCCTGGCCTTGAATCGTGACATTGACGGTATTAATCGCTTCTTTTGCTGTGAAGGCTAATTTGACTGTGTTCCCCGGAACAATCCTCTTATTAAGGTTCTGACTCGAGCTAATTGAAGCCGACTGGATTTTGTTAATAGATTCCGTCACGCCATACAATCTCAGTTCAGCCATATTCCCATACCAATTGTTCCCGTTGGTTATACGGATATAGCGATACGGTTGTGTGCCGCTGATGGTTAAGGTCTGCCAAACATCTGTCTTACCTGCTGCGTTAGAAATGGTGGTCCAATTCGTATTATCGTTGGAGCCCTGAACCACTGTACCGCTGATTCTGGTGTAGTTACTATCTTGCCTAGAAATTACGTCGACCTTCGAAAGCGTTGCCTGGCCACCTTCTTTAAAGTCGAAGGTGATATAGGCTCCGTAACCGCTGCCATTTAGCCGAAAATCCGTTATAGTGCCTAAATTGTTGTCAAACAATGTACTTGCCGTTGCCAGCAGATCTGTCTGGTTTCTTCCACTGGAATCTATTAATGTGGTAATATCCAGCAGATTGCTGATCAGCCCTATCTGGTCGGCAATGTTCAATGCAGAGCCATCGGTTGTGAAGATGGTCGGTGCGGCATCATTACCTGCAGCCGTTTTGTAGTTGATGTTAAATTTAACTGTACCTGCTGCAGCATTGCTATTGACTACCCATGCAGCTGTCCAGTTCAAATTGTCGGCAGTTGTAACTGTTGCGGTTTGCCCTTGAATCGTTACATTCACATTATTAATCGGTTCTGTCGATGTGAAGTTCAGTTTCACCGTGTTGCCTGCAACAATTCGGTTTTTCAAGCTCTGATCCGAGCTGATGGAAACCGACGAAAGCTTGTTTACCGCCTCATGGCGTTCTCCAAAGATTCTGAATTCAGCCACTTCAAGCATGGAACTCGATGGTTGAATCATTTGCATTTTCAAGAAGCGGAATTGCTGGTTTTTGAGGTCATCTTGCACTGCAAGTGTTTGCATATCTTCCGTAACCGTTGTCAGACTGGGGGTTAACCGGGTCCAATTCTCTTTATCATTGGAACCAAACATGGCTACACCGCCGATACGTTCCGGAAAACTGGCTCTTACTTGAAGCTCGAAAGCATTCGCCGACACTTTATAACTAGGCCCAAAATCCATGATATGACTCAAATTCTGAGCTACACAAAAACATACAAAGCTATCAGGAGTATTATCCAAAAGGTTTGGCACTGCAGTGCCAAAGGTTGAAGTAACAAACATATTGGCATAATTCATGCTTCCGTCGTTTAAGGGCGGGGTCAATTGTTGAAGCCCTTCAACTGCACTATTCAAGCTCACCATTTTCTGATAGAACACATCATCGGATGCGCTGGAGATCAAATTCATCACGTCAGCATACGCTTGATTATAAGTATCAACTGTTGACGAAACATAACTGATATTAGCATTATACGGAGCGATGACTGCGCTCACTACCGATTGCCGGTCACTGGTTACTACAACTTTAACGTCCTTCGTGGTAACCGTAGTTCCGTCTGACGCCCCCACTACAAAAGAATAAGTTCCGGCTTGTGTCGGATTCCACGAAAATGCTCCGGTGCTCTCATTAAATACAGCGCCCACAGGTTTATTATCCATCTGATAAGCGACTACATCAGTTGCGCTCGAGTCCGTTGCGGAGAAATCATAATTGATCGTGGTAGTAGACCCTACATAGGTAAATATATTCAAATCTGCATTTCCCGCCGTAAATACCGGAGGCGTCAGAAGTGTTCCTGCTTGCACGTTAATGTGGTCGATATCAACCGTCGTGCCAGTGCCTTTAATAGTGATATAAAGGAGATCACCCAAACCTTGGTAAGCATTAAACGTATAATCCACATATTTCCACTGCCCCTTTGTATCCGGCAGCGTCAACGTATCGCCAAACGCCTCCATTTTAGCTACGCCATTGGTCCGAATCTTGAATCCGATGTTTCTTGTCCCGTTGGCGTAACCGGTAATTGCAATTTTGCTTCCTGCTTCCGTTGCGTTGATCCGGGCATAGGAAGTCGTTCCATCTTGCATGGTAGCGGAGTTGCTGTCCAATGATGTGTATCGGTCTTCAATTTCCCTGTATGGATCCACAATAGGCTTCACAAGATACTTGGTACCCTCAGCCTCGGCTGCCGGAGGAATAAAGAGCCAGAAATCTCCGCCTCCATCTACGCCATCCCAGTTGTAAGACACCCGCTCGGAGAACATTTTGGTAAAGTTAGGAGCTCTTTCTTCCATATTGATGCCTCTGACATACTTATAGTAATAGAACAGCTCCCACGTATTTTGTGTCAGCCTTCCTCTATAACCGCCTGCCAGTTGTTTGTAAATAATGGTTGGATTGCCATTGGCATCGGTATGGGCCGCAGTGGGAACCCACGGTGTATCGTAACCCAACATGTAGCGGGCAAAAAACTCGGAGGCGTCCAGGATTCGATCATTCAGAAATTCGTAGGGACCTACAGCATTCGGCGCAGTGGAAACCGTCCCCTGTACCGGATCTACCTTTGTTCCCTGGGCAAGTAATAAACGTGATAATATTTCCGTATTAGTGACGTCTCCGGCGCCGTGCGCTTGATCCCGGCCCATTTCAACATGCTGAACTACCGGAGGATTAACCGTCTCACCTGTTAAGTCATTTTTATCCACTAATCTGAATAATTGCTTAATGGCACCGTTTTGCCCTTGGTCTACAGCGGTCTTATTAACGGTAAACCACTCTACTCCCTCCTTGTACCTGTCCAGGTTTCCAGTAAATATATAACCTGCCATGGCCCCGATCAGCGGATAAAGATGCTGGTTCATAAAATGGCTATTATCATGCAGAAAAGTTTCGGTTACCGGAGTAATCAGGTTATTCGTAAAATCGGTTGTATCTTTATCCGTCCACAGAAGATCCGTTGTTTGATTGCTGGAATATCTCAAGATTTCTGCGGCGGTAACCATCCGGTTGAGCGGGATTCCTGCATGAATATGCGCATCGGTATAATATGCGTATTGCGCAGGATCCATCTGGGACCATATGCGGATAATATGCATCGCATTGGCCCGATAAGTCTCATCTCCGGTTACAACATACAGAATCGCCTGGGTATACGCTTTCAAAGCATCTGCAATAAATTTGGATTCAACGCCCTGACTATTAAAAGCATAAGTGCCCGGTTTCGTAGAGTCGGTGCCGCTCTGATTGCTGGACGTGACGGTCTTAGAAGCGGATGAAGAGGTAAGCATTGCGTTAAAATAAGTATTCCAAGGTTCTTTTTGTGCCCGAACCTCGGTCCTCATATTCTCAAGAACATCCTTGGTCAGTCCGACACCGGGATGTTTGAATCCGCTTGCATCAATTGTCTCAGTAATCGTTGGCTGATAATCCGTGACAATCGATGTTGTATCTGCTGCAGCTACTCCTGCCGCTAAAGGCAGGATCGTGGCCATAAAAGTAATGGAAACAACAATAGACAAAATGCGCTTAAACGTATTTCTTAAACTAAACACTTTCATTTGTACTCCCCCATTCATTCTGCTGTGCCTTGGTGTAATATCACCCTAGATAAGGACAATGCTCAAACAACTTTTCCGAATCTTTATCTTTATTCACCTCCACAGAACCCCTTTTTTTACAACAATCAAACAAGCATCTTTCAGCACTTTCACAATGAATCCTATCAAAATGAAAGCGCTCTATCCATTGCAAAATTATTCAATTTCATCAGATTTCTTTCAATCCGCCCACTCATCACTTACATTTTTGAAATCACCTTGACATTTTGTACATAAGACCCTATTAAGATATCATCCGAATCCAATTCCAGCTGTCGGCCGTTCACTAATACATTCTCAAAGGTTACGCCGTCCACAACCCGGGTTTCATCAAAACCCTCAATACGGGACGGATTTTCGCAAATACCGTTAAAGACGATATCTTTAAAGTGGATATTCTCTACCCGTTTTCCCGGATGCGGATTATATTTCGGATTATGAACGACCCGGATGTTGAAAAGCTCTCCGAGCTCAAATTGTTCAATCCGGATATTTTCGTACCTGATGTTTCGGACAGTATTATTGTCCCCTGGATTGATGGCCATACATCCCCAATAATCGCGCTGCGGTTCGTGATGCTCCAAAATGTCGATGTTCTCAAATACGATGTCTTCAATGACATTTCCACCGTTTTCAGAATCCCCATGGGTTCCGATATTCATGGGATGGGCAACATCTGCCCAAAGGATCGAGTTTCGAACCGTAACGTGCCGGCTGTCTCCGTCAAACTCCCCGCGGTGTCCGTATATGGCGATACAATCATCGGAAGTTCGCAGAAAGACGTCGTCGATGTCAATATGAGAACAGGACATCATGTCGATGCCGTCCGACCAACCTCGGGTACTGAACGTCTTAAGGTTACGGATTGAGATATGTTCGGATTGTCCGATCAGTACGGTATAGTGTGGTGGATCAACCGTGATAATTCCTTCTATCGTGATGTTCTTTGAGAAGGTGATCTGAACTCCACGATAATAGGTGGTTTTTTCAAAATCCGACATATAGAGCAGCCCCCTGCCCCTTATCGTCACATCATGTACATGCTCGCACACTAACGCCCCTACAACAACGGCACCTCCAGCGATATAAACCGTTTTCCCGGAGGGAATGCGCAATTGGGGCTCCTCCAAAATATGCATGCCTGGTCCAAAGTAAATCACATCGGGATCTGCCAGATCGGGAACGTTCTCTTCCAATGGATTTGCAAAAATGTGAAGATTATGGAACCGATCTCCATTCACTTCCAATGATAATTTACGCGGACGATCAAGCATGAACGCCACCCGGTTACCGTTATATGCACAATCGAGACCTGATGATAAGGGGCGAATCACCGCTTCCTTTACAACTCCTATGTTCTTAAACACCTCTACTTCGACGGGTCCGGAGCAATCGAAATAAACCATGGAGGCATTTCGCACGTCATGCATGTCAACTTTCACGTTATAACAAAACAACTCCTGCCACTCGCCTTGCTCCGATCGGACTCGCACCGTAAAATCGAAATTGCGGACCGCTTCTGTGGGTGCGGGATATGTAATCAAATGATTTTGAACCGTATTCACTAGACTTCTCCTCCAAAATCACTTTTATTTGTAAAATAAAGGGCCGGGAAAGGTTGGAACATGACTTGCATGTTCCAACCGACCGGCCTATAAATGAAGTAATATTATTGAAAGTTACTTCTTATTCCGCTCTGCATACACCTTGGTGACTTCATCCGTCAATTCTTGACCGCCGGATTTCAGCCAATTCGCCTTGAAATCGTCAAAGGCTTTATCCGTATCCGCTTCGCCTGTGACCGCTTTAATCAAATAAGCGTCTTCGAGTGTTTGCAGATTCGCCCAATATTTCGTTTTGGTGCTCAAAATGGCCACACCCAAAATATCTCTGAGCGGCTCATAACCGGTATCCAGCTTCACTTTCAAGTCCTGCAATTCTTTGCTCGTCGTATATTTGATCTTGGAAGTATCTACAGCATTGAGCGGATTGTAGAAGCTGCCGGCGCCTACTTTTTGCACAATAGCCTCCGGTGCCGTTTTTGGTATGACAAAGTCGCCTTCCTGATCGTAGTTAAGGCCCTTTTGACCAAACACCGTCAGCAGCCAGAACTCATCATTTGTTGCAATGTAATCAAGAATTTGCTCAATCTTTATACGTTTAGCTTCATCCTTCTCGAGCTGAGCGCCTAACAGAACAGGAGCTTGACGCGCGCCGTACGAGAAGCCGTACGCTTTGCCTGCTGGACCGATAACCGGCTTTCCGGCGATAACGTTCTGACCCTTGTCCATTCCGGGCTTCGCAATAAATCCGGAGGTCTTAGCGAAGTTCCCCCACCCCATGTTATCGACCATACCGATCTTTTGGGCGGCGAATTTTTCATTGAGCTGGTTGTTGTCGGTCGTAATGAACTCCGGATCTATAAGTCCGCCCTTGTACCACTTGTTGAGAAGCTTGAGCGCCTGACGGGTTTCTTCCGTGATCCCGCCATATACGATTTTACCGTCGGAGCCTGTCTTGAACTGATACGGCGATACGCCGTAAGCCGAGAATACGGAGGTGAACATTTGGATCGGGAGCTTGCCTCGGCCCGATAGACCGAATGTATCCTTCTTCCCATTGCCGTCCGGATCGTTATTGACGAATTTGGTAAGTACATCCTCAAGCTCCGCGAGTGTTTTCGGCGGCTCATTGTAGCCAATCTTCTTCAGCCAAGCCTCGTTGTAACCGGGTATGAAGCCTGAATTGCCGCTCGGCCATACTTTCGGAATCCCCCAGTTCTTGCCTTTGTAGTTGCCAACACCCCACGCGCTGGAATCAACCGAATCCAGTGCTTTGATATAATTCGGCATCGATTTTTTGATTTCATCCGGGTTAAGGCTGGCAATGACACCTTGATCAGCCCAACCAGCCATATCGGTTTCGTTCGCATCGATCGGGAAAATGTCAGGAATTTGACCTGAGGCAAGCAGAACGTTGAATTTATCCTTCCAGGACGCGCGTTCCAATTTGACGTTTGTAATCTTGACGTTGAATTTTGCTTCTATTTGCTTCTGCACGTAGTTGCCGTCAGCTTCCGGAGAATTAAAGTCATTCGCCCACGTAATTTCAATCGGTTTCTCCGTCGCTCCCGGTTTCGTTGATCCAGCCGGCGTTTGTGTCGCGGATTTTTCTGCGCCGCATCCAGCAGCAATAAGTGACATCGACAAGACGATAGAAGTCATTCCCAACCATTTTTTCATTCTTTTTATCCTCCCTTTTTTTAAAAACAATTTATATATTTAGACGAACACTACAAGAGTGATCTGTTTAAATCAGGTGAAATACGTTATCCCTTAAGCGAGCCGACTAAGGTTCCCTTAACAAAATACTTCTGTAGAAACGGATAAATAATCAGGATTGGCAGTGCAGTAAACATAATGGCTGCAGCTTTGACGGTGTCCTGCGTATCAAACAATGTTGGGACGGGTAGAAGGGGGTCGCCCTCGGTCGTAATTACTAGCCGTCTTAAGAAAGTTTGAAGCACGAACAGCTTTGGGTCCTGAAGATAGATAAGCGCATCGAACCACGCGTTCCAGTGCCCGACGGCAGACCAAAGCCCAAGTGTAGCCAAAACCGGCTTCGATAGCGGAAGTACAAGGGTGAACAAAATTCGCAAGTCGCTTGCCCCGTCAATTTTGGCCGAGTCCTCCAATTCCTCCGGAATGTTCATAAAGAAATTGCGGAGAATAAGCAACGAATAGGTGCTGATCAAGCCCGGGATAATCAAGGCCCATCGCGAATCGATCATTCCGAGCGACTTGATCAAGAGATAGGAAGGAATGAGCCCTCCGCTAAAAAACATCGTAATGACGATAAACATCATGTAAAAGCTGCGATGCGGAAGATGTTTCTTCGCGAGCGGGTATGCTCCCATCGACATAATAAGGAGCGTTAGAAACGTCCCGACAACGGTACGAAAAACCGTGTTCCCTAGAGCAAGCCATATGTGATTATCTGTCAACACCCGATTCCAGGCGAATAGCGATATCTTCTGCGGGTACCAATGCATACCAGGCCGAAGCGCCTCCGCAGACGTACTGAAGGAAATCGAGAGAATGTGGATAAATGGATAGACCATACAAATGCTGAGCATAATGATAAATCCGATCAAGAAAACCTGAAACACCTTTTCTCCGTAGCTAATCTTCATGTTTGATCATTCCTTTCCGGCCATTACGTTAGGTAATTCCTTCTTGGCCCATTTTTTTCACAATATAATTGGTAAACAGAACCAACGTCAACGCGATCACATTCTTGAATAATCCGACAGCCGTCGTCAGGCTGAACTGAGCGTTTTGCAGCCCCACCCGGTACACATACGTGTCCAAAATATCGGATACGCCATATACGGCAGGTGAATATAAATTGAGGATTTGGTCGAATCCTGCATCCAGTACGCCGCCGACCCGCAAGATAAATAAGATGCTGATAACCGGAAGAATGGAAGGAAGCGTAATATGCAAGGTTTGCTTCCAGCGATTAGCTCCGTCAAGGACAGCAGCTTCGTACATTTGCTGATCCACACCGGCCAATGCGGCCAAATAGATGATCATTCCCCAGCCGACTTCTTTCCAAATGGCAGATACAACCAGTGTAAACCTAAAGTAGGTTTCGGATCCCAGAAAATAGACCGGTTCAAACCCGAGCAAATGGATAAAATAATTGACGACCCCGCTATTCGGAGAAAGCATCGTAATCATAATGCCCCCGAGCACGATCCATGATAGAAAGTGAGGCAAATACGAAATCGTTTGAGCGATCTTCTTGAATATCGAGAGCCGGATTTCGTTAAACAGCAAAGCCAATATGATCGGGGCCGGAAAGCCGAATAGGATATGATAAAAGCTGATCACGACCGTATTCTTCATGATTTTCCAAAAGTCTGGGGACATAACAAACAAATAATGAAAGTGCTTGAAACCCACCCAAGGGCTTTCCCCTATTCCTTTCATAATATAAAAATCTTTAAATGCCAATTGAATGCCATACATGGGACCGTAATGAAAAATGGCATACCAGATCAACATGGGAGTTAGCAACAGGAACAAATACTTGTTCTTCTTATATTCTCTCCATGTTTGTGACAATCTCGATTCCGTTTTTTTATCAATCTTTTTGCTTACACTGATTTCAGAGGTGGTTGCCGGATTCATGCTCATAAACTCCTTTCATAGATGAGGCTAGTACCTCGTTTCATGCCTTTACTCTATACAGTTGAAAGCGTTTTTTCTATTGTAATATTGTTCAATTTCCTAAGAATTCTTTCAGTTCGGATTGCATTTTCTTTAATGAATCCGTGATAATCGCGTTCCGCAAAAAAAAATCAGCCTGCATAGGCTGATTGATGAGTATTCCCCACTAGATTGCTTTCACATCTGCGTGTTTCGCCTGCCGGTACTGAACAGGTGTGACGCCGAAACGTGCTTTAAATTTGTTATGAAAATATTGCGGGTTGCGATACCCGGCGAGAGACGCGATTTCCGTGACGGACAAGCTGGCGTCATTACGAAGCAGATCTGCGGCTTTATTCAGCCTGGCACGAGTGACATATTCGGTAAACGATTCCCTCATGACTTCGCCGAACAAGGTTGATATATAGGCTGGAGCGAGCGAAGCCATTTCGGAAAGAAGATTCAACGAAAGGTCTTCGTGCAAATGTTCGTCGATATAAGCTTTCAATTTTAATATTACATCCGTATGCGCATGATTGCCCGATTCGTTTACATGAACAGCAATCTGCCGCGAGAGGCTTCTAATCGCTTCCATTGTGGCCGATAGCGTATCTTTTTTCAGTTCATCAAACAGATTGGAAGGAGGAACCAATTGTTGTAAATCCAACTCGATCACGACCTGATACAGCGTGGAAACCAGCTGAAGCAGCGCCAATTCTACCGCTTCGAGCTGCAGGCTCTGTTCCTCCAGGATACCCTCGAATTCATCGGTAAACTGATTCGCTCCGTTTACATTCCCGACCTTCAATGCATTTTTATAGAGATCAAACGAAAACATGTACGGCGACGGGTTCAATGCAGAAATCTTCGAGTGTTGAATAATTGCTTCCTGACCATAAAAAAAGCAATAACGATAAGCTTGCTGCGCCAATTGATAAGAGAGAGGGATTTCTTCGAGCGATTGAACCAAAGAGCCGATCGCAGCCCCGAATCGGATCTCATCACGAATTACCTCTTTTACCCGAACTAAATCTGCAGCAATCGCCTCATCATCAACCTTGTCGCGGGAATCAAAGTAGAAGATGATAGCTGCTTCCCTCAGGTTCAAGCAGACAATTTCGTTGCGTACGGAGTGATCAATCTGCTCATAACGCTGCTTGAACTCCTTACTGTGACCTTCGATGAGCGGAATATACGCTACAAGAAAGTGGCAGTCCTGAGGCAAGTCGTCCATATTCTCCAGACCAAGGCTGGCACCCAAAACAAGATTTTTCATCTCATTCGTTTTCGCCAGGGATTCCAGGGTCTCGATTTTTTGTCCCATGATATTCAGCGCGTCGCCGATGATTGCGTATTCGTTCATTTGGGACTGCGCCGAATTGGGTTGATGCAGGCTGCGGATATGCTGTACAAGCCTTTTCATTGGAATATAAAATCGTTTTGAAATCATGTAGGAAATGACAAACCCTAACAAGAGTACCAAGCTGCAGCCTATGAATATTTTTGTTTTGATTTGTTGGGAAGCTAATACAAACGTATTTATTGGACGAACCATTGCATAGGTCCAACCGTTCCCCGACTTCGATTTGTCGAGGTACGACATTACAATTGTGCCGCTCTTGTCATCAGCGATTTCCCGAACGGTCTGACCGGATCCAATTACGTTCTGAAGAAGCTGAATTTCGTCCGGATTCGAATCCGTTGTTTGAACGATCAAATTCCCGACCGCATCAAATATATAAAGCCTTTCGTTCTGGGAGTTCATAATTTTGGCAGCAGCCTGTTTGACGTACTCCTGCTCGACATCAACAAACAAGTATCCTTTAGGCATAGCGCTTGGGATGTTATACGGAAGCTTAACGACATAAGTCATCACCTGCTTCTCTTCGGTGATACTAGGGTTTGTGTCCGGCAATGTTCGGGTTATCCATTGGTTGGGAGCAATTTGCTGCAGCTGCCCGATGAAAGCGGCGTCTGTAGAGTTATCAGGCTTCATAAAAAAGGAATTGCTGTCAACGACATAATTTCCCGTACGAAAATAGGCCGTCATTTTAGAAGCACCTTCAATTGCCAATTTATAATTATCGAGATCCTGGCGAAACGACGCAATACGGCTGAGGTTGCCTTCCCAACCGTTGTCCAACAAATAATTCAAATTGGAATTATTCTGAATGAATATGGTGGATAAAGCTTTATTCTGGAGATTGTCTTCGAATCTTCTAAGCAGCGTTTGTTCGACATAATCCTTTGCGGTATTGAGTCGGTTTTGGCTGTCCTTGGCAATTTCGCCAACCATCAATCGATTGGCTTGAGAATATAGGTAACCTCCCGTAAGCCCGATCAGGACGACAGCCAAAATCGTGTAGGATAAGATGAGACGGGTAAAAAATGTATCTCTGTACTTGGGCAGAACTCTCATAATAAGCCCCCTTTAACCTTCTCGGATCATTCATCCGGTTCATCAGTATGCGCTTTCATTACTTTAACATATATTGTACCACGTTTGCATGATGCCTTGCATGTAGAGAAAAAACCCAATCACATCAATAAGAGTGATTGGGTTCCTGAAGCAAATGAGCGTTAGCACTGAATAGATGACCGATAGTCCGTAGGACTGCAGCCCATAACGATTTTAAACTTACGGGTAAAGTAGTTCGCGTCTTGAAAACCAACACTTGCGGCAATCTCTTGTACGGCTAGGCCCGTATTTTCCAAAAAATATACGGCTTTTTCAATTCGAACCTTATTTAAAAAGTCAATAAAACTTAAACCCGCTTCTCTTTTGAATAAATGGGCAAAATAATGGATGCTCAAACAACAATGCTGAGCAATTTCCTTTAACAGCATTTTTTCCTGATGATGCTCCTTAATATATACGATTGCGGAACGGACGATTGGGGATACCTCAAATGCATGCTCTACCGTTACCTGCCTCGCGAGCTTCCTCCAATATTCGCACAGCTTTTTAACAAATTTGTCATATCGAATGGTACTATACAAGTCTTCAAGCATCTTCGCATTTTCGGATAAGATATCAGATGCATTTCCGCCTAAATCGACTACCATCCTTGACAAAGAGAGTACCAGATCATAGGCTTCCGCCTTGAACAGATTAATATTATGTTTGTACGATTGGGCAAGCCGTTCTATTAACTCAACCAAATAAGCAATAGAGCCTTCTTCATCGCCAATGCGGACACGTGACAGCAACTCGATTTTTTCCTCTTGGGTCACTAGCTTAGTCCGTCCTTGTTGATTACTTCTTTGCCGATCATATTGAAAAACCATCCGGTTACCTTGAAAAAAACGGTCGATCAATGATTCTTTGGCTTCGTTAAAAGATAGGTGAAGCTTATATGGATCTTCATAATAAGTTCCTATTCCGGCCGAGACGGAAAATCCTCTCGTATCTATGAAATTTTGAATTTTCCGGACGATACGGACAATAACTGGTTTATTGAATGGATCCGCTGGTTGAACTGCTCCTAAATCCAAAAGGACGGCCAGCACTCCTTCTCCCACCCAAACCCACAAAAAAGGCAAAGTAATATTTTCATATATCGCTTCAACCAACTGCTGCCCGATCTCTATACGCCATTGCAATGGCTTATCCATGGCAAAATCGGTGAAACGATCAATGGACAAAACCATGACTACTTGAGGACGTATTCCTATTCCAAGCCGCTCACGTATTTCTTTAAAGTCCCCTTCATGGATTAACGTTCCAGAAATAAGGAGTTGAGCAAAGGCCGCTTGGGCCGTATCCAATTTCATAGTTGTTCCGAATGACCAACCGTTTGCTCATGTTTCGAGCGATAAAACAGATGGTAAACGCCATAACATACTATGGTAAAAGGGATTCCGTAGTAAAGAGCGATCTTTTGTTCTTTATCGAACGCCAAACCGACTAATGCAACTAGACACAGGATAATGGCAAGAATGGGCACAAGCGGGAATAGCTTTACTTTATATTTTAAATCGTCCAGGCGGTTCCCCTCGGCCATATAGCGACGGCGGAATAAATATTGGGACAAGGCAACCCCCATCCAAACGAGAATTCCGGCGAATCCAGAAATACCGCTCAGCCACAGAAAGACGGTGTCCGGGGCTACGATACTTGAAATCAAGGCAACAGACGCAACGATGGCGCTTACGATCAGAGCCCGAAACGGTACGCCATTAGAAGTCAACTTACTCAGGTAAGGGCTGGCCATATTGCTCTTCGACAGCGACCACAGCATACGGGAGGAGGCATATAAACCGGAGTTGCTTGCCGAGAGAAGCGCTGTCAAAATGACAAAATTCATGATATCCGCCGCAAAAGGAATTCCCATTTTATCAAAAACAAGCACAAATGGACTATCCGTAAGGCCGGCTTCGTTCCAAGGGATTAAGGAGCTTAAGATAAATATAGACGCTACGAATAAAAATAAGATCCTCCATATCGTATTTCGCGTCGCCTTCGGAATCTCTTTTTCAGGATTTTCACTTTCGCCTGCAGCAATGCCGATCAGTTCCGTTCCCTGATAGCTGAAATTAACGGCTACCATGGTCATGAATACCGGAACGAAGCCGTGTGGAAATAATCCTCCATCGTGGGTGAAGCCTGATCGAATCGGAGCCGAGCTGAGGCCTTCGAAAGGAATGATTCCCATGATCGCGGCAATTCCTAATAAAACGAACAAAGTAATCGTGATGACTTTAATGCTTGAAAACCAGAACTCGGATTCAGCAAAGAGGCTCGCCGAGATGGCATTCAAAAGGAACATGAATGCAATGATTAGTGCGATCCAGGCCCAAGCCGGAACATCAGGGAACCATCGGTTCATTAACATTCCGGCACCGACCCATTCCGAAGCGACGGCTACAATCCAGTTGATCCAGTACAACCAGCCTATTGTAAATCCGGTTGCTGGACCTATAAACTTCGTTGCATATACCTGAAAGGAACCCGTCACCGGCATAATAACAGCCAGTTCAGCTAGACAGAGCATGACTAGATACATTAAAAGTCCGCCGGACAAATAAGACAGAATCACACCGCCGGGTCCTGCTTGATTGATCAAATACCCCGTACTTACAAATAAGCCTGTTCCGATAGCACCTCCTAACGAAATCATATACAAATGCCTGCTTTTCATGGAACGTTTCAGCTGGTCGTTGCTTTCCTTTATTACGCTTGCCATATGAAGAATACCCCTTTTCAGTTAATTTAGCACGGAAAGCGCTTTCATACACTTCGCAAATAAGGGATTTCTCCCCATCACTCTTCACGTCATTAAATATGATTGTACCCAAACCCTAACACATCGTGTTCAAAGCCTTTTTTTGGAGCGCCGATCGTTCCGTAAATGCAGACACTTAACCATTCTTCAGAATAACCTGATATTTCGACCGTTCCTCTTGTAATGCAAAATGTTAGTCCCACTGTACGCAAAATATCCCCGAATTGGACTGTCCCTCTCCCAATCCCCTGAATCGCTTCAAGGATGGCATGATATAACGAATGAACTTCCCGATAAGAGTTCGGATCGATAACCTTGTTCGATTTGGCGCTGGTTTCAATCGCCGTCACGACTTTTACCAAATCCATTGCGCCGACCTTTCCAATCGTATATCGGTATCCTCTTCTCTTCATTTCATTCTCAATATCCGCACCTGCCTCTTCATTGTGCAGCATGACCAAGAGCGAAGTTAGCTTTCCCATCGTATAATTACTGCAGTCGAAAAATTTTCTTTCATTAAGGTTACTCATTGATATCATCCTTTCTATTGTGTAACCTTCCAAAAAAAACAAAAAACTTCGCATTGAAGGATGGAATTTCCTTCATGCCAAGCTCATTCTATTGACTATAGGCTAAATAGAGCACTAGATTACTTGTCTTGATTATACCAGAGTACATCTTTCTGTCAATATCAAACCTTCCATATATAAAACGGACCGTTTAAAGCCAGAGGAAGGGCAGAAAACGGTCCTATACACAATTCAAGACTTTCAGTTATTGAATCCCTTTACTACCTCCGACATGCTCAAAGCTACATCGGTTTGCTTCATCCAATCCGCTATCTTTTGAAAATCAGGAGAAAGCACACGATCCGCTTCAAGCGCTGGAACTAGATTGCGGCACTGGTCATAGAGCCATTTGGTCCCGAGCCCGAGTAGCTGCGGATCGCGGAAATCAGCCGCTTGAGCCCCGCACAACAGCTCAATGGCGAGAACGGAATAAGCATTCTCCACGATTTGCTTCGCTTTCCTTGCAGCAATAGTTCCCATGCTCACATGATCCTCCTGATTCCCCGAAGACGGAATGGAATCCACGCTTGCAGGATGAGCCATCGACTTATTCTCGGAAACGACTGCTGCGGCTGCATATTGAGCGATCATAAAACCGGACTCAAGACCTCCATTTTTCGTTAAGAAAGGCGGAAGGTTCTCATTTAAGTGAGGATTGACTAATCTTTCTATCCGCCGTTCAGAAATATTGGCCAGTTCTGATGCGCTGATGGACAGATGATCCATCGGCAGGGCAATCGGCTGCCCGTGAAAATTACCGCCCGAAATCACTCGCTCCTCATCCACAAAAATTAAGGGATTATCTGTAGCTGAATTGATCTCAATTTCAAGCTTTTCGGCAATATAAGCCAGCGCATCGCGGCTTGCCCCGTGAACCTGTGGCGCGCAGCGCAACGAATAGGCATCCTGCACCCTTCGTTCCCCCTGGTTCGTCATTAATTTGCTCCCAGAGGTTAACCGTCTTATATTTTCTGCAGATTGACTTTGCCCTTTATGCGGACGAATAATATGGGTTAAAGGATCAAATGCGTCCCGGACACCGAACAACGCTTCGCACGTTAATGCAACCGTGCAATCGGCCCAGTTTGCCAGATTCATGGCATCCCGGCATGCCAATGTGCCTACAGCCGTCATGACTTGCGTCCCGTTGATAAGGGCTAATCCCTCTTTTGCCTCCAGGGTTACTGGAACAAGCCCGGCAAGATTCATGGCCTGGCCGCCCGGGAACCGATTGCCGCGATAATAAGCTTCTCCTTCACCGACGAGCACGAGCGCCAAATGAGAAAGCGGAGCCAGATCACCGCTCGCGCCGAGCGAACCTTTTTCCGGTATGACAGGCGTCACCCCTTGATTCAGCATACCAACCATCAATTGGACGACCTCCGGACGAATACCGGAGTAACCGAGCGCGAGTGCATTAACGCGCAGCAGCATAATCGCTCTTGCAATTTCGATCGAGAACGGCATACCGATTCCGCAAGCGTGACTTCGAATGAGATTCAACTGAAGGGTTTTGGCGTCATCGCCGGAAATATAGGTGTCGCTAAATTTTCCGAAGCCTGTTGTCAAGCCGTAGACCACTTTTTTCTCACTCAACAATTTTTCCACATAGGCTCTGCTCTTCGCCATTTTGCGAATGCTCTCTTCTTGCAACTCAACCTTGGCGTTGAAGCGCGCAACCTGAACGACCTGCTCGATCGTTAATGCCCCTCCGCCCACTAATACCACGTTTTGATCTTTCATCTGTTCTGTTATTAACATATCCGCACCCGCTTTACTAGTAGTATAGGTAGCGGCTTCTAATGACTATAGGCTAAAGGCCGATGCTTCCATCATTGAAATCCTTGCCATAAACTCGTTTCTTTCCCAAAAAAACAAAAAAGAATGCACTTGGATAAGGAATCAATTCTTCCCTCATTCAAAGCTGCATTCTATTCACTAATAACTATATAGAGCTCAATAAATATTTTACACCTTTAAAGGAGCGTAGTCAACAAAATTTTCAACTATTCCTATTAAAGTAAAGATGGAAATCTATTCCAAATAAAAAGAAAATCCGCCATTTAGGCGGATAGGAATCAAACTATTTTCTTGTTACCTGGCATCAGGGAACATTCCGGTAGAAATGGCAATGCGGTTCCAAGCATTAATCGTATTGATCGCCATGATAAGCGTCACAAATTCCTTTTCGTCAAAATGCTCCCGCACTTTCTCATAAACGGCTTGTGGTACACCATTCTCCGAGATTCGGGTTACCGTTTCTGTCAACTCCAGCAATGCTCTTTCTTTATCGGAATAAAATGGAGCTTCACGCCATGCAGTGAGCAAATTAATCCTTTGCTCGGTTTCACCCATGTTCCGCAAATCTCTTGTATGCATGTCGATACAATAAGCGCAACCGTTGATTTGTGACGCTCTTATTTTGATAAGCTCATATAACTTTGCATCTAAACCGCTTGTTTTAATAAAGCCTTCCAGTTTCAGCATCGTTTGCAATGCTTCTGGATTTACTTGACTATACGTTAATCTGACTTCCATGTGAATCTCCTCCATTACGACTATTTTATACTTACCTCTATAAGACAAATAAGTCCGGAGATTTGTGACAATCCAGCACTGAAGATATATGTTGAAGTTTATCTGGATTCAAAATCTGAAAAACCTGATTTGCTTGCAACTGATTCGCATCCATATCAAAGCAGATGACGATATCAGCGATTTGATCCTTTACGAGTACAAGACCGGTTTGACCGTTAATGAGAATTGGAAGCCATTTCCCTTGCAGCGAACCTTTTGCTGCAATACCTGCGAAGAAAGCCAATATGCGTTGCTTGCCGAAAATGGTTTTGAGAGCTGCTCGTCTTTTTCCCCCGCCATCTGAAATCAGTACGGCATCATCGGTCAGCAAGGAGACAAAATCTTTAAAATTCCCCGTATGGACAGCATACAAAAATTTCTTTACAAGTGGTTCTGATTCCCCAAGTTCCCCCAAATTCCGTTCCTTTCCTTGGTTAACCTTCACTTTTGCTCGACTATAGATTTTACGGCAATTGATTTCCGTTTTATTTAGCATTTCTGCGACCTCGCCGTACTCATAGCCAAGCACTTCTCTCAGCACGAAGACAGCTCTCTCCACAGATGATAACTCTTGCAGCAGTACAAGGAAAGCATAGGAAATGGTTTCGTCTTGAACGACCTGTCCCATGGGATCATGGTTGTTTACCATAATCAGCGGTTCGGGCAGCCAAGCTCCAACGTAAATTTCTCTTTGCTTGCTAGCCGAGTTCAAGTAATTCAGGCAGCGATTGGTCATCATTTTGACTAAATATGATTTCAGGTTGTTGATGTTATCCGTATCTAACGTTTTAAGAGATGTAAAAAGATCCTGCACCATATCTTCCGCGTCAGACACTGAGCCTAGCATCCGGTAACCTACTGAGAATAGTAGATGCTTATACGTGCGATAAATCGTTTCGAAGTCCATAAGTGCCATATATCTCCAATCTTCTATATGATTTTCCTACTTTTACAAGTATAACGATTATTCAAGCTATCGTCCTCAGTTTACCCCCTCTTTGTGGTTCAAACCTTCTGAGGTACCACATAAGAATATTTGATTCTGGAAATATTAATGAAAAATAACATTAATTAGAGGAGTCAATCATGAATAAAAAAGGAATAACATTAGCAGCAACCAGCTTAACTTTCTTGCTTGTAGCCGCTGGCTGTAGTCCATTGAATTCAAATGGAGTAAAAACATCTCTAGCTAATCCAACTCAAGTACAAATTAACAATGATTCACAATCTTCACAACAACCCGTCAAGCAGAACGAAATTATCCTTGAACCGGCAGCTCAGAAGTTTGTAGAAGAAACCGCTAACCCACCTTATCCGTTTGATCTTGGGCCGGTAAAAGCCCGTGAGGCTCTTGATAAACTTCAATCCGCTCCAGTTAAAAAGCCTCCTGTGGATATACAAGATCTAACGATCCCGGGCGGACCTACCGGAAAGGTTTCCATACGGATCATAAAACCGAAAAACGCACCAAAAAATCTCCCCATCATTCTGTATACTCATGGGGGCGGTTGGGTATTGGGTAACGCACATACGCATGATCGGCTTATACGTGAGCTTGCAGTAGGTTCACAATCAGCCGTCGTTTTCCCAAATTATAGTCTTTCACCAGAAGCCAAATATCCGGTTGCCCTAGAAGAAGTGTACACGGTCTTAGATTGGGTGGCTAAAAACGGCAAGAAGTACGGGATGAATGAGAATAAAATTACGGTAGCCGGCGATAGTGTCGGAGGGAATATCACAGCAGCAATTACACTGCTTGCCAAAGATCGCAAGGGTCCGAAAATCGAGAAGCAGCTGCTTTTTTATCCAGTAACTGATGCTGCGTTCGATACGCCTTCGTATCATCAGTTCGCTACCGGTTACTACCTCCGGCGCGATACGATGCAATGGTTCTGGGACCAATACGCGCCTAATCCGAAGCAAAGAGAAGAAATTTATGCCTCTCCACTTCGAGCTTCTGTAGAGCAACTAAAAGGGCTTCCTAAAGCACTAATCATTAATGGTGAAGATGACGTATTACGAGATGAGGGAGAGGCTTACGCCAACAAGCTTAGACAAGCAGGGATTCCGGTAACTTCAGTGCGCTTTCGAGGCATTATCCACGACTTTGTCATGCTTAATGACTTGGCTGAAACCGAATCAACTCGCGGCGCTATGCTTCTCAGCAATGCTTGGCTAAAGCAATAGTTCTAATCGTTCGAAGCCTGTTGTTTGGCAGACATTGATGCATATTTTAGCACATAAAAAAGCATATAAAAAAACCACCCTGTGATTATTAGTCGCAAGGTGGTTCATTTCTATAAAGTTATCAGGCCCAATATAAAAATGATAAGAATGATGCCAGGGTATAAACGGAAGAGCTGTCCCGAGGGACAGCTCTTTGTTATGGTTGCACTTCGTGTTCAAGCAGTCTCTCATACGTACTCGACTCAACGGATGTCTTGTGCGCTAGCCACATCGCGTGGCTAAGACTTCATAATCTTCTCCTGCTTCTTGTTTTCCGGGATCGGAGCGGGCTCCGCACTTTGGTCGTTCGCGGTAAGATCGATGCCGTAGTCCTTGGCGAACACCATAAAGGTATTAACAAGAACGTTCTCGGCGTGTTCGTCGAGCTGGAATACCCGGGCGCCACGCAGACGATTCCGATCTGCGCCGGGCAAACCGTAAGCGCCGAAGCCCGTGCTTCCGGCATAGCCCAATAACACGCCATAGTAGTTGCCGTGATACGTATTGACATGATCATGGCCGCAAAAGATGCCCTTGACATCGCCTCTGGCCTGAATTGCTGAGAACATGCCACTATTGATCGGACCAGGGCATTCATCTTCGTTCCGTTCCCCCACAATCTGGTGCTTGCCGACGGCCCTTGCATGGTCAGCCTCGGACCTTCCGTCCGCGCTTGCGTACCACATGAATCGGTGCTCCCAGAGAGGGATATGAATGAACATAAGCGAAGGCACTTTATAACCCTGTTTCTCCTCCAGCTTTTTGGAGGTTTCGTAATACCATGCTACTTGATCGAACCGCAGCCAGTCCCAGACCGGATATCCTTCGAAGTCTTGCCCAGCTATCGTATGGGGCGCATACCTTCCACTATCCAGCAGCCAGAGGTTGAAGGCCGCCTTCGACCCTTTGGAGGACTGGATCAACAGGTTGGTATTCCCCGTCCCGGTAATCCCTCGTTCTCCGGGCTGGTTCACATTATATTTGTACGCCATATAAAATTGCAGCATATCCTCTTCGCCCAGACCACCGCTCGGAGTCGAGTCTTCGTCGTGATTCCCAAAGGTTACAGCCCACTTGATTCCGCGCTGCTCCATTGGCTGGGCAATGTTGTTCATTGCCTGCTTCATCTCTATCGCCGTATTGCAGCCCGAGCTAATGTTGTCGCCGTTAAGGACGACAACATCCGGCTTTTCAGCATCGAGCACTTTCTCCATCAGCTCTACGGTCCGCCGATCGATATGCTCGTCGTCCTGCATGTCGTTGAACTGGACGATTTTGAACTTTCCGTCGTTGTTGAATTGCAGCTTCACATTGTCGTTGGTTGCGGCTTGTACCTTTCCTCCGCCAAACAATTCGGCGGGAACACCCGCCGATCCGAGCGTGATCGCCAGCGCACCTGCCCCTCCGACTTTAATAAAATCCCTCCTGCTCATGCTCTTACTTGTTTCATCAAGGCTCATCGAACAGATACCTCCTACTATTTATTGAGATAACCACACTCCTAATCTATCTAAAAAATGTGTGATGTGTATTAATTCGATCTAAAGGTTATGTAAATCTATTAATCTATGAAGGCTATTTTGCAACTTGAAGTTGCATTTCGTACAACATTTTGAGCCCTTTTGTTGCAAAACCGCCTGAATCGGGCTTAATTGTTACACATTATGCAACATTGAGGGGAGATAAGCGGGATCTAGACAGTAAATGTTGCACTTTCTACAACATCATTCAAGCGAGAATATCGATTGGACGAACGATATCTTGAAAGTGGACGGAAATTTTGCGGCAGACAACCCAGGTCTCCCTTAGCTTTAACATTAGTGATGGTACCCGTTTTTTCCAGCCCAATGACTTTCACGTCCACGTCAAGACTGTCCTTGCAGTCTCCGATCCAGCATGCCCTGCACGAACCACGCATAAACGGCATAGCCCGCCAGTATGGCAACCGCCGTAAGAAGGAAGGGCAGCGAATAATGATTTCCAGCCAAAATATATCCCGCCCAGTAAGAGGCGATCGTATTGCCGATGCTGCGCGATACCGTCCGCATGACTGCGAACAAGTTGCGTTCTTCTTCGGCGACAGCTGACATGCATTCGCTGTCCATCAGGTTGTTTAACATCGTGAAGCCCGTCCCGCGAATAAGCAGCAGTACCGCAAATACGGAGGCCGGCATAGCGAGCGCCATCAGCGCCACGACAAACATGTTATACAGAAACAGGAACACGAACGTCTTGCGGCTGCCCCATCTCTCTACAACATAAGGCATAACGATCGAGCCGAGAAAGAAGAAAAATCCGGATAAAGCGAGCAAACCCGATATGTTGCCGTCCTCCATCTGAAATCGGAATTTCAGGATGACGTTCAGGAACGGGCTAAGCAGCCCGAACGTAAAGCCGGAGTTGAAAATAAGCAACGAAAGCAGCAGCAGAAAATACATCGTATTCCCTCTCTTCGGCCGGTCCGAAGGCTTCGCTGATTGAACACCGCTCATATCATCTGCCGCAGCGTTTTTCACCCTTGCATGTGTAGACGGAAGCAGCAATCCCCGTAATATACCAGAGAGCGCCAGACATCCGCCGGCAACGAAGAATGCAAACTGGTACAATGTGGTATGCCCAGGCAGCCAAACCGGCAGGTAACCGCCGAGCCATGTGCCGAGGCCAGTAAAAAATGTAAATACGGCGAACAGCAACGAATACGCGCTAGTCTCTTCTTTCTTGCTTCGGCAATATTGGAAGATCAACTGAATTTCAGAGTTCACGATTGCTGTAATGCCGAGTGACCAGATGAGCTGCGCTGCGGTAACCGTACCAAGGCTGGTTCCGAAGCCAAAGAGCACGAGCGACAGGAATGCCAGAAGCATGCCGGTGACGAGCATCGTTTTGCGCCCAACGTGCTTCACGATGAAACCTGCCGGCAGACTGGCCAGGCCAATTGTCAGCGCCCCCATCGACGTTATTCTGCCGATGTCGCTTTTGGAGAAGCCGAGGTCTAAGAGATGTAAATTAAGGATGAGGCCTAAGATGCCCACCCCGATGCCAAACAAGCTTTCGGTCGCGATGAACCGCTTCACGCCAGGAGATAAATCACGAACTAAATTAACGGTGTACGTCCACATAGATGCACCTTTCATCTTGCTACTGTATGTGCTTTATCTTACATGGCAGTGGCATCCAGTTCAATCCTAATTCTCCGAAAAGACCCAAAATTGAAAGATTGGCCGATTTCACTACGCCTACATCTCGTAATTTACTAATCGATTATTCCAGACAACGGGATTACATATCACTTCCTAATGTTCATTGTCCACACAGAAGCATTGACAGGAAACTTTGCCTTCAGAGTTATTCTATAAAGAAACTCACCCCAAACAACCTGTAATTTTTCATCGGTTAGAGTGATTTCTTCGAAGTATGCAATCAGTTGGCTTCCGTCATAATCGATCCGTAATTGCTCGCCTGCCGCATTCCGCAGCAGGATCGTTCCTGTATTTTCAATTTGAGGCATGTCCGGGGTTATCAAATTCAGCTGAATAGCATCGGTTTCTTGACTGAGTTCAAAATCGTCCACGATCTCGATATATGCTTCTTCATTTCGATGAAAGTTGAACGTGCGTTTCCACGTGCCCAATCCTGACTCTTGAGGATACGAACCGGCAATGTTCATCGAGATTTGCGCTAATTCATCTTCGCTCCGGTAGCTTACTTCACTTGCTTTGAAGGCACTTCCCGCCTGCTGCTGAATCCCGTTTACTAGGGGTACATTGTGATAGGCGGACTTCATCGTCCAAATTTCGTAACGCTGTAAACTAAACGTCTTGGCGGTATACGTTTCGACACCGATATCAATAAGAAAAGGGCTCCCGTCCGAATATACAAGGAAATGACCGATATCATTATGATTATGGCTCTCATCGTTATGGCCCCCTTTAACGGCCAGATACAAACCACGGCTGGAGCCTTCTTGTTCCCTCGCTGTCATAACTTGGATACTGTTCAGCCATGCATCGCGAACAAATGGGGGCGTTTCTTTTTTCCCTATAATTTTGTCATCCAGAAAAAAGGAAGGTATCATGCGATGCAGCGTCAGCCATCTAGAGAGCGGCGGTTTGTTCGTTTGGTACGCAGATGACGCCAATCTTATCAATTGCCGATCCCCAATCCTAAATCCGTATCGATACGCGATATCAGCTGCTATTTCAAATTTAGCGCTGCTATCGGCAAAGTTGACAAAGTTGGTATCGTCAATGTGAACTCTGTATAAGTAGCGTCCGATTTCTTTAATCAATGGCTCATTATACAAGTTCATCTTGCCTTGGGAAGCTTCGTAAAATAGTTCCAGGCAGTCAAACAATGCCCCGCCGGCACGATCCCAGTAAACCGGACCTTCATCGCATCCACCGTCCGTACTGCAATCGCCGATATACCGATCAAGGGTGCGCATGACCTTTTCTATTGCCCGATAACGACGCTCATCGCTTCTCTCCAGCAGAAGGAAAGCAGAAAGACAGTTGGAGTTGATCCACGGATTCCAGTTGTTCATTTTACGATTCGTTTGCAGCCCCATCCACCACAAGTCGTTGCGTTCCAGATATGGATCAAAAATGCGGCGCTTCATTTCCATACGAATTCGACCGCATATATTGGGACTAACTGCATCCAGCGGTTTTTGCAAAAGGTAATGTGTTGTTGCCATTAAACTGGCCGTCTCCGAGGCAAACAAATCGATGTATTGGTCGGAAATATTAGGTATACAGTCGGATGAACTTGCTTTGGAAATTACCATATGAGCGGGAATTACCCAGGAGGATTCTTCGCATATGGTCCAGATCCCATTCATGATCTGATCGGTAAAGCGGCCTGCTCCCTCCATACATTCTGCAAGAACTAAGGAAGTGAGTGCAATCCTGCGTTCCTCATATTTGTTCTGAAATCGGACAACATTTCCATTTTTTGAATATTCCATGTAATCTACAGCCGTAATTGCCGGCCATGAAAAGCCAAGGTGAGTTTCTCCCTTAGAAATCCAATGTTTTTGGATGGAACTGGGAATTAAATCCCATATTTCTCTATTCTCAACCTTTGGGTAAGGATGATAGTTTCCATAAGCAGTTATTAGTCTGGAAATATCATTCGCATATCGCTCCACAAGCATATTATTCACTCTTCCTTTGAGATTCAAATTATACGCATCCAAACAAGGATAAACGATTCCGTCGTCCTTCTGGGACGAGCGCGTTTGTCAAGTTAGATGCGAAGCAAAAGTATAAAACTTATACTTTTTTATCTAATAAAAAAAAAGGCACGGTAAACACCGCACCCGCCGTCATATGCAAATCGCTATTATTGCGTAGTTTATCGTACTTATTTGCCGCCAGTTTTCGCTTTATAGGCGTCGTTCACTTCTTTGGCGAGCTTCTGGTAGGAAGCATCGTCAAGCATCGATTTAACGAATTTGTCCCAATCTTCCAAACTGTTTTTGCCTACAAGCGTATTAATTTCATTGTCATAAATTTTCTTGAGGAAGTCAGCGCCCTTCTCTGCATTTGTTGGTGTATTAATCCCTGTGGCTGGATCCAGAATAGAATTCTTGTTAAT
Source organism: Paenibacillus sp. Soil787 (assembly GCF_001429545.1). Lineage (GTDB taxonomy): Bacteria > Bacillota > Bacilli > Paenibacillales > NBRC-103111 > Paenibacillus_E. Next base: position 469,142 of record NZ_LMSP01000001.1, on the reverse strand, counting down.
GCTGTCAACGAGATCATGATCATATTTAATGATTTCAGGTGACATATCTCCATTCTCGGCTCTTGCATATTTGTTAAAGTAGCTAGGGATCCATTGACCCGGGTTTGGATACTGATTCGCCTTACCCGCATCTGTTTGAACGACAATCGTTGGAATGTTCGTATCTGTATAGTCTTTATCCTTGACGCCATAATTGATTTGTTTCCAACCTTCTAGCGTGTTGCCGTAATCCATGAGTTCCAAAATTTTCTTCATTTTGTCCTCAGGAACTTTCTTGTTGATCATCAATTGTCCGAAATTCCCTGAACTACGTTCATAGTAATGTTTGCCATCCGGGGCAACAGGAAGCTCATATGCTACAGCATCTGCTTTGGGATTCGTCTTCTGCAGTTCTTTAATCATGTTTGGAGAATTGTAAATGTCGACAATGTTTCCGATGTACATACCGATTTTGCCCTGGATGAACATATCCTTTAACTGCTGTGCTTTCATGACCGGGTAATCAGGTACAATTAAGCCTTCCTTGAATGCTTTGCTCCAATAAGTAAGAGCTGTTTTCATTTGTGGAGTTGTGAAAGCCGGAATCAATTTATCTGAGCTGTCCTTCGCCCATCCTTGCGAAATACCCCCGGCCGTAGAGGAACCGAACATCGAAAATAAGTAAGTTTGAGGCCCAGGAGTAGAATACGATGCAAAACCGTAAGTATCAGGCTTGCCATCGCCATCCGGATCGTTCTTAGTAAACGCCTCCATGACTTTATACATGTCGTCCGTTGTCTTTGGTACCTGCAAGCCTAATTTATCCAGCCAGTCTTTACGAATAATCAATGACTCATGACCATCCTGCGGTCTGACTCGCGGTACACCCATCGTTTTGCCGTTAAACGAAAGAGCGCTATATATGCCTGCGTCAATTTTGGATAAATTCGGGTAGTTCTTGATATAAGGCGTCAAATCCCAGAAAGCACCTTGCTGAAGCGCTTGCGTCCAATTTTGCTTCGTAATGTCCCATACAACCGTCAAATCCGGTAAGTCGTTGGACGAGAGCATGACGTTGACTTTGTCGTCGTAGTTATTAGAAGGGACATATGAAGCATTGATTTTAACATTGAGTTTCTGGTTGACTTGCCCAATCGCTTCCAAATCATTCTTAGGCACATCATTGTAAGTAGGTGCGATGATCGTAATTTCAGTAAGCGCCTTAGCTGCCTCTTTTGTAGCTGACGGTTGTGTCGAATCCGCTTTTTTGTCCGTACCGCTTCCGCAAGCAGTTGTAAGTATTAACAACGCCGCTGTAGCAGTAAGACCTACCATGTTAAAATGTTTTTTCATTGATTGTTCCCCCTAAGCTATTTTTGTACTGCGTTATTAATTTCCTCTAAAAAACACTCAACCTTATTGAACCATGCCTAAGAACGGCATCCCCCCTTCAAAGGACATCTGCCTTAGCCCTTCACCGAGCCAAGCGTCAAGCCTTTCACAAAATATTTCTGAAGAAACGGATAGACCATGACAATAGGAACAGCTGCAAGGACAACGGCTGCCATTTTCACGGTTTCGGTGGGTACAACCGCTCCCGATGATTCTCCGTAATCAGCTCCGGCAGAGCTTGCGGACAGCATTTGCTGCAAGACGACTTGGAGTGGCCGCAGCGTGTCCTTATTGATGTACAACACACCACCAAAATAAGTGTTCCAGTAGCCAACGCCGTAAAACAAACTGAAAGCAGCGATAACTGGGAGCGAGATCGGAAGTATGATCCGGAAAAAGATACCGACATCCGAGCAGCCATCGATTTTACCTGATTCCTCAAGCTCGGCTGGCACGTCTTGAAAGAAGCTTTTCATCAGTAATACATAGAAGGCAGTCGCCAAGCCTGGCAGGACTAGTGCCCAAAAGCTGTTCAAGAGGCCTAGATTCCGGATCAGCAAATAGTTAGGCATGATGCCGGGATTAAACAGCATCGTGAACAGGATAGCCGTGAGGATAAAATTGCGGCCTTTTAGCCTTCTGCGCGATAAGCCGTACGCTAATCCGGAGGTCACCAGCAGCGCACAGACCGTGCCTACAATGGTTAATGCCGTTGTGAGTAGCAGTGAATTCACGAATTGATTGGACGACAAGATGTAGCGATATGATGCAATACTCCATGAATGTGGAAACAACATAACTGGTGTCGTTATAAATTCATGCGGATCCGTGAAGGATACGATCGTGATATAGATGAAAGGCACTACCGTAGATACGGAAAATAGAAACAGCGCCGTATAGATAACAACGTCTAACCATTTGGAGGAATGTTTCATGCTAGTATACCCCTTCCTCTCCCATTTTCTTAGCGATGCGGTTTGCTGCAACCACCAAGATTAAACCTACGACCGATTTGAACATGCCTGCAGCAACGGCGAAGCTGAACCGGCCCTGCTGGACCCCAACGCGGTATGCGTAAGTATCGAAGACGTCGCCTATACTTTCTACAGGCGCGCTATTCATCAGATATACCTGCTCGAAGCCGACGTCCATAACCGTCCCCAATCGAAGGATGAGCAGCACCACAATCGTTGACTTAATGCCCGGAAGCGTGATATACAGCAACTGCTTCCAGCGGCTTGCTCCGTCGATTTCCGCCGCTTCATATTGTTCGGGATTGATGCTCGTCAGCGCCGCCAAGAAAATAATGGTGCCATATCCGGCATCCTTCCAAATGCTTTGCGCGGTCAGCAAAAGCCAAAACGTATTGGCGTTCGTCAGAAAATCGATTTTCGTCCCGCCCATGTCCGCAATCAGCCCATTCACAACGCCGGACGACTTGCTAAGCAGGATGAAGCATATCCCCGCGATGACAACCCAAGAAACGAAATGGGGCAGATATATCGCCGTTTGTACAAGCTTCTTGAACTTTAAGCGCCGTACTTCGTTGAGCATGAGAGCCAGAATGATCGGCGCCGGGAAAAAGAACAGGATGTTCAGGAAACTAATCGCCATCGTGTTCCTCAGTAGTTTAAAGAAGTCGGGATTCGTCAGGAAATCAATGAAATACTTGAAGCCGACCCATTCGCTCTTCCAGAAACCGAGGAATGGAGAATAGTTTTGGAACGCCAGCGTCAGCCCCCACATCGAACCGTATTTGAAGATGAGAAAGAACAAAATGCCTGGCGCCATAAGCAGATATAAATACCTATCTCTTTTTAGGGCTACAGCCCAATCCTTTAAGAATAATGTCATATGTCATCACCTCTTGTTGCGACTTGCGCAGATTTCATAATCGAAATATACGATTGATCTTCTGTAACAAACAAGGCGCAATTATTGCGAGGAGCTCGGCAGCGCTTCGGACGGTTCACGGAATGCTGCGAACGGGCAATTGTCGCATTTTTTGCGGAAGAAATAAGTAATAAGAACGCGATCAAGAGCGATGGCTCCTGACCGCGTTCTTATTGGAATTATTTGGACCAATCTACAATAATGCTATTGGCATCTATTATAAAAATTTGTTTCGCATAGGCTGAAATTTCACCTTGATTCGCTTTCTCGATTTGCTTCAACACATCCTCCATATGCTTAATTGCTTGATCATTATGGCCCTTGCTTAATTGGTCTAGAGACTGAGTAAATTTGTTTGTAATTTGTGTCCCGAGCGATCCGTTTATTTCGCCTGATGCCATAAATTTTGCGATAAGCTGCTGCAAAGCATTTGCACTTGTCGTAACGTTCACACTAATCGTGGTTAGCGTACGATTTCCAGCCCGGTCGGTCACAACTGCTTGAATCACATGGTTGCCTAGTTGACCTTCCCAATTCACAATTTTCTGTTCCGCTGAAGTCTCTCCTCCATCGATGGTTATCGTTTGTGAAGCTACTCCAGACAATGGATCCTCAGATTGGATAACTAGCGTTAGCAATTCGTTATCTTGGAATGTTGCCCCATTCACTAATGGGCTGCCATTTGCAGTGAGCACCGTTGTTGGTGCTGTCTGATCGATATTGACCGTCATCGTTTTAGGAGTTTCAACATTTCCAGCACGGTCCGTCGATCGATACTGAACCTGATAAGTTCCATCGCTTAGTACGAGTGGAGCCGTATAAGGCACGAATCCATAGGTCGACTGCAAGACGCTCGAACCAAGGATGACATTCAATGAATATTCTGTAGAAGCTGGACCAGAATTATCGTCTTGAGATTCAAGCTTTACAGATACATCTGAAGTATACCAATCACCAGTGCCTTTCACTCCGTCCAAAGTTGCTTCGGTTGAAGGAGGAATGCCATCTGGTGCTCCAATCCTTTCGTCGGAATTACCGCTTTCTCCACCTGAGTTATAGGCGCTGATGGCGAAATAATAGGTTACTCCATTTTGAAGTCCCTCAATGGTAGTGCTGGAAACATTGCCAGCATCGACCGATGACGTATACAAACCGCTGGCTGTTCCGTATTTGACTTTATAACCAGTTGCTCCTGTTGATTGCGTCCAATTCAAGGTAAGCTTTCCGTTACCGGATACGATATTGTCCAGAATCGGCGTTGACGGAGGAGCAGACTCGCGGATCACGGTCAACGCATACGTTTTCGTCGTTAAGTCTTGAGCCGTCACGACAATATTGATCGTATTGCTGCCTGCTTGCAGGCTGATCGGTTCGCTTGCTTGGCCACTCGCAGCCTGCTGTCCGCTTACCATCAACGTCGCATTCGCATCATAAACAGACGCCATTATTGTTATGCTGCTCACATCGTTGCCCACATTCGCCGTGTACGATGTCGTTTCCGCTGCAAATGCCGGATTCAATTGTCCGCTCGACAAGCTCAGCCCTTTCAGATCTGCGTTGTTTGATGGCAGGCTAATTGGTGATGTAAGTGTCATATCAATTATTGCAACGTCTCCCATCGGCACAATAACATTCGTGCGTGACGCATCCAAGTATCCCGTTTTACTTACCGTTACGGAATAGCTGGAGCCTGAAGGTATATCCGTTATGGCATATGTTCCGTCCGCCGCTGTATAAACTGAACCATACACGGAACTGGTGACAGATGCTGTCACGGTTGCGCCTGAAACTGGCATATTACTGCTGTCTACAACCTTGCCTCTAATGCTTCCTGGTGCGTTATACTCCACTACAGGCCAGTATTGCGCTATACTATTTTCCTTAGTCGCGAACTGACTATCGGAAGAACCGCCTCTCAGGAGTGCATTCGTTAATTTTATGGATATGTTTTTATCTTGGCTAGCCAGCGCACTCTTGGCCATATTCGTCACATCAATGACAAATGCAGTGTTAAGATCAGGCATAATAGGACTTGCATTCAATTTAGCCCCTAATACGGATGGCTTATTGTTCCAAGTTATGGCAGACTCGCTCCAATTATTCTGGACTTGCTCGACATTAATCCCCGGCGATACAGCACCAGCCGTCGTTGGATATAGCTTAATCTTTGCGCTGGTCACATTGGCTGGTATACGCTCCAAGTTAAATTTGTAGAAGGCCTCACGGTTATAGCCGACTGCATCAAACTTGACGAGAGCTGTTTGATCAGCACCAAAGTTCGTATTTGCTGATCCGCCATCACGTACATATGCATCCGCTGCTGCAACGATTGAAATCGCATTCAATGACGCAGCGCTAACAGGTGCGCTCCAATCCGTTGTCTCCGTCGTATTCTTTGCCCTTACTCGATAGGTATGCGTAGAATTGAGAGCCAACCCGGAATGCATGTAAGGAGAGACAGCAGGTGTTACTACTTGGCCATCTACTTCCAGATCATATTCGGTTGCTAAATCCGCCTCATTCCAGCTTACGCTAATCTGGGATGGGCTTAAAGCAGTCGCTTTTAACCCTGTTGGTACAGCCAAAGGAGGCAGTGAGGGTAAAACGTCAATCGCAAAGTCATCAATGACAAAGTCAATCATGCCTCCCCCGTTCTTTATAAAAGAAACGTAGGCATCCTCATAGTTACCAGTTAAAAATGTCTTAGTAAATGTTGAATATGCGGAGCCGTTGACTGATGCAGGAATTGGCACATTGGACAAAGTGATTGCACCGTTGTTTCCTTTGACAGCAACAGAATAGGCTCCACTGTTTATCTGACCAAGCTGATAATTAAAGCTCATCTTATACAGGGTATTGGGCTGCAGTTTGACGTTGTACGGCACAGTCCTCATGTATTCGCCTGTTTCAGTTGAAGTGGTCTGCCTCATCTTCAATGAATAATTACCGTTGATCGTATCGGTCGTAAAACCATTATGAAACTCCGATCTGTGAATGCGACCGACCAGCTTAGTCTGTACAAAAGGTCCTATGCCTTCGTCATTGCTCTCAAAGTCTTCGAAGAAATAGTGACTTCCAAATGGCGTGGTATTCATTTCTACAATACGCACGTCATCAAGGTACATATAAGATGCAGAAGTCCCTGCATTTGCCTTGAAATAAATGTCTGCACTAGTGTGATTGGAGGGAACGGTAAATTCCAACTTAATTCTCTGCATGTTATTACGACTATACCTTAGCGTGTTATAATACTGGTTTGTAAGTTCCGATTTTTCCATAGTGTTCGTAACTTCAGATCCACCATAGTTGTTAACACCGATCGTTCCAGTCCTTCCATTAACCTCCATCCAAGCAGAAAGTTGATAGGTCTTGCCCGGGGTCAGCCCTGTTAGGGTCTGGCTCAATGTCGCATCCGCACCATTGTTTCCGTTCACATTCAGATAGGTCTCACCAACGTTGCTGTTCGATATTTGAATATGGCTTGTGCTACCACTAGTAGACGCTATAGTCCACGCTGAGGTTGCGGGCGATAAGTCGTGGCTGTCAAAACCAGGATCTTTCACAAATCCGCCTTCTCCCCAAGTCATTACAGGGTTGGTTTGCTCACTTTTGTAGATGACATAGGGCGTATTCGCAGTTGCGTCAATCGTTACTTGACCGTTCGTTACACCCAGGTCCTTCACAAATGTTTTGCCCGTATCGGATAATTGATACAGCTTCACCTTGTCCATCCCAGACCAACTGTCCGGAAGGTCCCAGGTCGTGCTTCCTCCGGCCGTGTTATAGTGGTAGATCTTGGTCTCACTCTGGGGATCCCAAGGGATGAACACTTTGGCACTTACGTTGCTTATGTTATAGGTTGAAGTATCATAATTGTTCTGATAAGCAGCAATCTTTTTATTGTCCTTGTATAACTCAACTACCGGATTAGGCTCTGGCGTTGTTTCTTTGACATATACATTGTTAGTGAAATCGATCCTGTTGTTTGTCCACTTCATAATGTCAAAGTTCTGCATATACTTCATCAGCAGATTGTTGGTAAAGAATATTTTCATTTGGCTTATCAAGCCGGTATTATTACCTTGGTCGTCGTTGCCGTCGTCCCCGTAACCCATGGAGCCTGCATGCCTTGATTTCAGCAGCATAGGGTTGAAACCGAAGGAATCTGCAACGCCGTTCTTCATAAACCTGACTACTTGGCTCTTCATCTGCGGCACATGATTCCATACAGCATAGTCTTCAAGTGCCCCCTGGAATTCCGTGCCCACAGCCCAACCGTTTTTATTTAATTCTGTTCCCAGCTTCCACTCTGGATATCCCTGAAAATAATACACATCAACATAAACCCACTTCAGGCCTGGAACATTTGATTTAAGCTCTGCGAGCCTGTCAGCCAATCCATGACTCCCCAAATTAGTGGCATCTTTGTACTGGTCAATAAGGTACGCCTGGTCCAGGGAATTCCAACCGGGCGCGTGCGGCTGTCTGAGAAGACCTTCACTGTAGTATTGCGCTTCCGGATAAGCCTCAGTAGCATTGATATGTACCCCTACGCTAGTGTTATATTTAGCAGCCTCATTCACAAAATAATTAAGATCAGTCAGACCCCCTGCTCTCTTATTGATGTTGATTCCGTAGTCAGGGTGATTTGAATCATGGCCTTCAGCCTGATGTCCCTTATATTCCAAGAACTGTCCGAAGCCGTCAGTATACAGGTTTATCTTCTTGACCATATCGAGTGTCCTCAGGAAGGGCCACTGGGCAAGACTTCCACGGGTATATGCAATACCGGCAAAGCTCTTTTTAATTGTGTCTGCACCATATGGAATTTTCATAATCTGCCTGTATGCAATGGCGCCATCCTGCCAGTCTACTTTACTGTCATTATTTATATCTGGTGTAATGGTGATTTTGGCATATGGCAATTCCATAATCTCCGTTGGCACTTCTCTGTAAGTCCAAGCATTATTCCATGCACCCATTCTCTTATACGAGGTCTTGCTCACCGTCTGGTAGTAGTATCTGGTTTCAAACTTGTCGCCCAGAATCTTGCTCCCTGTGGTCGGCGTCGTATTAATGGCGTTATTATACATAGTTGCTGCAAGCTTGTCGGTATTCAGAATAAGATAAGATTTTGCCACCGGGTTTGCGTCAACTGCCTTAGTAGATAATGTGTTGTATTCTTCCTTGGAATTATCATCGTAATTGACGGAACCCTTGACATCAACCCCTGTTTCCTGTGCACCAGCCTGATCATCACGGATGGATATCAGGTTTTGGTTCGGAATTTCAAAGGTCATTACTTTCGTCGCGCCGTTTTCGGCAATATCGCTTACCTTGAATTCGACGATGTTGTCGGTAACTTTGAAATACAAAGTCATTGTTACCCCAATACTTGAAATGTTCAGTGTATAGGTTATCGTGTCTCCTGTTTTAACACTTGTTACCGTTGGTGTGTAAGTTGTACCGTTGATTTTAACCTGATTCATCGTGTCTTCATTTCCGTAAAATACGGCATTTTGAGACGCACCAGCCCTGAGCCATTGGTATTGAACAATTCTGGGAAAAGCGTCGTCCACGGTCACGCTCATACTAGTTGACTGAATGGTGGCCTGACTTGCTGCCAGCACTGTCGTCTCGCCAAGAAACGATAGATTACTGAATGAGTAAAATTGTGCCAAGAAAAACAAAAGCGTCAGCATGATCATCTTACATTTTCTTCCTAAACTCTTTTGAATAAATTTACTCCTGTTTGACATAATTAGAAACCTCCATCTGCTCCTCCATATCTTTAAAGCGCTTTCAGATCAATCAATGAAATGTGGATATTTACACGAAATCCGTCATCTTTCATCACCTCTTGTTACTTGAGCTAAGAAACTAAACGTAATATACAATCAAAATATTGTATCCTACAAGGCGCAATTGTTGCACGTCTTCTTTCATGTGTAGAATTCTACTATTGCACTATTGTCGCAATTTTTGCATGTAGCTGGAGGACCCAGTCAGAAGTGCGATTACTTGGTCTATTATGCAAGGATAAACGACTCCGTCGTCCTTCAGGGACGAGCGCGTTGGTCAAGGTAGATGCGAAGCAAAAGTATAAAACTTATACGCTTATCTACTAAAAAAGATACGCTCCAGGGCTTCGTACCCGTGAGCATACCTTTTTATGGAACACGAACATGTCCGCCACCGAATAGTCCCCTTCAAAATCATTATGGCTCTAACGAATGAGGTTTTTGTACCGATTCCCGGTACTGTCCGGGTGTGATGCCGACCAACTTCTTAAAGACGCGCATGAAATTTTGCCGTTGATACCCGACTAAACTGGAAACCTCGTTAACAGGTAAATCGGTCTCCAATAAGATTTGCTTCGCTTTCTGGATACGGTAATCCGTCAAATAGTCAATGAAGACGGTCTGCTGCATTTTTTTAAACCATTTACTGAGCTGAAATGTGCTGACACCGCAATGATCTGCACACTCTTCGAGTGAAATATCCCGATTGTAATTGTCGTGAATATAATGGACGGCTGTCTTCACCATGAGCTCATATTCCCCGTGGCGATTCCCCTGAACGGCAGCGATAATTGGCGCTATCAAGGCGGTTACGAACCATTTGTTGATGTCCTCCATGCTTTTCAATTTACGGATATAGGAGTATGGATCATCTTGTCCGAACAGTTGTTTCGGCTCCACGTGCAATGCGTAGGCGGTACGCAGCGTAGCGGCCAGCAGCTGATTGTAATAGAGAAGCACACCTTCTGGTGATCCCGCCAGCCTTTTGACCGCAACCGAGAAATCGTTCAACATCCGCTCCGCTTCCTCTTGATTGCCGAGTTTCAGTGAATTCTCGTAATGCTGTTCCAGTTCGACTGGATAGATGCCTTCGCTAACGCTTGCCCCCTCGTCCCGAAGTACTTTATTTCTCCCAACAATGATACGTGATTCGAGCGCGAACATCGCTTGGCGGTACATCTCCGGCAGCTCCTTCACTTCATAAGCGGTCCCGCTTAGACCGGCCGTCACGGGGAGATGCACAAAATTAGCGAGCGCTTCCCTCATCCTGTCAGCAAATATGAAAAAATCGGGCTCCTCCTTGTCCCACCTATGAGCATCCGGAACGCTCCATATCCATGTAACAAGACTATCGTTCAAAACGCTAACCGTAACACCTTGCCAGCCGCACTCTGAAGAAAGCTCATCGATAATGTTTTTCATGGCGAACAGTATGAGTTCCTTGTCATTGTCACGGAACTTCCCTTTCTGATTCGCATTCATGTCAATGGCTATTGCAATAACGGCAAACTCTGCTTGCTCCGGAAGCCGGTACCGTCTGAGCAGCTCGTTCATCTGCACAGCGGTATAATGGGCAAACTGGCCTTGAAGCAGCTGCAGTACGAACGTCTCGCGAATGATTGGCAGTTGTTGTGACAACTCGTTCTCCAATTGTGAAGCCGTATGTTTCAAATCCAGCCAACTGCGATGAACGAAGCCCATTTCGTCGGTATCAAATTCCGTATGGGATTCTCCTTTCATGCTCGTCAGCAAGCGCTCAACGGGACGATAGATCCTCCGACTTCCCAAGAACGACACGATAACGCCGACAAGCAGGAAAAAGAATACAATTCCCATCGTCATGAACGCGATGCCTCTCGATTTTGCGCGCAACTCTTTTACCGGAATAACATCGATATATTTCCAATGGCTGTAATTCGAAGTGATACCTGTAACCAGATAAGTAGTGTCGTTCCAGGTAAAATTATACTTCGACTGGGCATCAGCCGCCTTCAGGATGTGCTCATAGAAGTTAGTCGGCTGCATTAGCTCTGAGGATGTAGCTACTACTCCTCCATTCTCGTTCACCACGAACATGAACTGTCCTTTATAGACGGTCGAATCCCCGATGATATCGCGAATTAGACTCGAATCTACTGACGCTAGAACGAGTCCAATTGGATCGCTGCTGACAAGCGGAAACTTGTTCATCAGCGTAATCCCTCTACTCTTCTCAGCATAGGACGTCACAGGGAACGTTTCTTCCAACCAGCGCAGCCTGTAATCTTTCTTTAATTCATTATCGAGCTTTTCACGAGAAAATAAGCCGTCTGGACGAATGACTCCACTTGTCGGAGACATATACGCAATACCGGGGATATAGAGCGCTAGCTCTCGCAAATCTTTGTTTGTATTTTGGAAAGCCCCAAGGGTCTTGCACACTTTACTGAAGAAGTCTATCTGATCGGCACTTAAATTCTCATTATAGTCGGACAAAAAATAAGGTGTATTCAGTAATTGCAGCAGATTAATCTGAATCGTCTGCAGCTTATTATCGACATTATCGGAAGCAGTTTTCAGAAATTGATAATTGGCCTTATTCACTTCGGTCTCTACAACAGACGAGGAATAGAGGTAGCTGCCTAGTCCGGTAATAACCGTTGGTACAATAGAAATAAATAATGAGACCGTAATCATTCTCCGCAGCATGGATTTCTTCTGTTTGGTAAACAAAGACAGCCGATTCAAATCGTTGCCCCCTCACTTTGTAAGCGTTCACAATTATACACTCTAACCGAAAACGCTTGTCGCATGCAAGGCTCTTTTTTTGCCATGTACAAATTGCGGGTATTATTAAACATCCACACCAAGGTTCCTCAAATAATTGAAGCTGGTCGCCAAGCATTCAAATGGATTGCGGCCATAACAGTCGTCTTGTTCAACCGGAGCCCATTCAACACTAACCTGTTTACATGCCTCCAAAATCCGGATGTAATTCATATTACCTTCGCCAATCTCGGCAAATCGCTGCTCCATATCACTCGTGACTGCAAAATCTTTCAAATGAACAAGTTTCATTCTTCCTTTCAATTTGTTTATCCATTCTATCGGATCCGCTCCTCCAGATTGTACCCAGTAGAGATCAAGTAAGAATTCCATAGCTTCAGGGTCTGTCTCCTCCATGAGGATTTCCAACCCGGTTTTCCCGCCAAATTTGGCGAACTCAAAAGAATGGTTATGATAAAAGAATTGCAATCCTGCCTGCTTTAATTTTCTTCCAATGTCCGTTGCTTCTTTGGCGAAAGTCACATATCCTTCTTGGCTGTTGCGATATTCCGCCGGCATACCTCCTAATCCCACATATTTGCAATCCCAAATCTTATGCTTTTCAATAACAGCATCCAAATTGTTAGTTAAATCCGCATATGGAATGTGGGTCGCACAGATGGTCAGTTGCTCCCGGTCTGCGATTTCTTTCAATTCACTATTGCCGATAGGACCTATTCCTGAAACTTGAATGGCGTTATAACCGATTTGTTTAACCTTTCTAAGACTGATCGAGATATCCTCGGGAGTTTTCAGATAATCCCTTATTGTATAGAGCTGTGCTGCTATTTTCATTTTCATCACTCGCTTTCATAGAATATTGAAGCAACTCAAGGATAAACGACTCCGTCGTCCTTCAGGGACGAGTGCGTTTGTCAAGGTATGCGATATACATCCATACTATAACGGAATCCCTTACCTTTGCGCTAGGAACGATTCTATCCAATGTATGCAAAATTTTGACCTTCATGGAGAAAATCAAACTAGGATGTTACAACTCGGTAATCATGCAGGACTCCCCTGCTTGCAAAGAGATTGTCAAAATGTCTTTCATTCCGCAAACGAGCTCCTCCATGTTATCGTCGATCCGAATTTGCAGTCTTTCGCTCGCGAAATCGTTCTGCACTCGGAAAAAACCGCTGCGTTCAGCATTCAGTTCCACATAGTCGAGTCGGTTTGCACGCCATCGCGCCGAGACGAGTACGCCCATCTCCCCGCGGAAATCGCGGAACTCGACGTCATTTGCCGCCCATTTCCGGGGAATCGCCGGAAACGCTCGAATCGTCCCGCCGTCCGTATGCAGCAGCATTTCCTGAAGTGCGGAAATGGCGGCAAAGTTGCCTTCGAGCGTGAATGGACGGTAATGAAACATGCAAACGCCCGCCTTTTTATAATCACCATTCAGATGGAACCCATTCGGCGAGCATGTGTACTGCCACATTTGCTGCAGATGATAAATCGCTGCTTCTCCGTTACCCTGCTGCGCGTACATAGCAGCCGCCCAAGCAAACGAATAGCCGACCCATTGGCCCTTACCGAGCACTTCCAGATTAGCGATCGTCGCATCGGCAATCTTGCGATCCCGCTCCGAACCACGTCGGTCAAGCAGCTGCAGCGGATAAATGGCCATCATATGAGACATATGTCGGTGGCTTTCCATGAGGCATTCTTCCTTATTGACCATCAGCACGTTACGCTCGTTAACGGCAAGCTCCGGGAGTTTGCCCAGCAGATCCGCCCATCTTTCCGCTTCAGCGGCATAAGCGAGCCTTTCTGCCATATCGTGCAATCGCCTGAACAAATAAATAAGGAGCGCCAAATCGTAGTTGCTGATCGGCTCCAGCCATGCTTTGAGCGAATTGTCGTGAATCTCCGGCGAGCTCGATACTGGCAGACGCAGCTTGCCGTCTTCTCCCAGAGTCAGCCAGCGCTGCAAGCAGTCCGCCGTTTCCTTGAAGTACACGTATGCTTTGTTGCGCAAGAAATCGCCGTTGCCCGTATATAGCCAGTAATGGTCGAACGCCTGACATACCCAAATGTGGTTCGTAATGCTCATACTATACATCGGCCATCCGCCCATCGCACCGCCGGTAAGCGTCATGACAGATGGAAGATTGATGCCCGGAGCATCAAAGAAGCTTTGCGCGAACCGCTTCGCCTCCGGTCGCAAGTCCCACAAGAAGTCGAGGAAGCTCTCCCCTTCTTCCAGATGATTCGCTTTCAAATAGTGCCAGTAGCTGAGCTGCGTATTCAAGTCGTGATGGTAGTCGCCTTTCCATGGGGGGAGCTGGCCTTCGTCCGCCGTCCACACCCCTTGCAGCGGCATTGGCGGAGAGCCTTTGCGCGAGCAGGATGCGAACAGGTAGTTGTTCAAGTACCACATCTTCTCCGCTTCCGCGTCCGGCAAAGCGATCGAGCTCTTGCCCCAATAGCGTCCCCACCACGCGCAATGATCTTGGAATGCGGCGTCAAACCCGGCGTCCAGCGCATTAATAACCTTCCGTTTGGCATTCTCCAGCCACTGCTCGCCGTCATGGTTCGCAGCGATCGTATAGACCGCTTCCCAATGGTTATTCGCCGTTTGCCGTTCGGCTACAAGAATGGCATATTCAAGTTCTTGGCATGTTCGCTGATAAAACCAGCGGACATCTCCTTCCTCATGCATTGTGGCGGCCGGGTAGCCGAGCCGGGTTAGGCTCGTATGGAAAACGGGGTCTGCCGTATGATTCAGTAGTGCACCGGCGTAATCGGGCGGTACGATGTCCAGCCGTCCTTCCTTAAAAGCAGCGCCGGTTATTTTGATATAGCCGAGGCCGTTAACTGCATGCAGGTAACTAGTCACCTTAACAATACGATCGCCGAAAGCCATATCGACATGCGCGCATGCCTCGCGGATTGCGAGATGGCTCCTCATATGATCCGCCGGCCTCCCAAAATGCAGCTCCAGCCGACCGGCCGGAAGCTTGGTTGGGTACCGGATATTTTTCGTAGATGCTGTCAAATCGGCTGAGCAGCCCTTCCTGGTCACCGCGCCGAACACATTCGATCATTCCCGCATAGGTGAACCCGGCGTCCAGCACCTCCGGCGTCAGCCGCAAATCCCACAAATCGCCGCGGTCCAGGCTGAACCGAAGCGGCTTCCCATTTCCCCACAGGAGGCATCCCGTTAATCCGTTGCCAAGCGGCAGCGCCTCGTCCCATCTTGTGATCGGCTGATCGAATATCAGATCATGCTTGTTCATCCTATTTACCTCCCCGCATAAGCAGACACTCCTAAATTTCACCGTTCGTATGATTCGCGATATCTTTCTCTTTATACTCGCCCCACGGGATGCGCGTTCATTCAATATTCACTTTGGCTCCCATGTACTTCTCTATTTCCTTCTCGTATTCCTGCTGCACGATTGTGCTTGTCGGATCGCCGCCAAAATGCGGGATAACAACTTAGATCAGCTTCTACATCATAAAATCTCCAACAAAACCCCGAGGCTGCCCCCGGGGTTTATTTGCATTCGCAATTGTTATTATTTATGAGCCAATTTTTATTGTTGCAGAACTCGTTGATTGAATCCTTTAACGATGAGCCATACCGCGAGAATCATTTCATTAGCTGCTACTGGCAGCGCCAAAACAGCACCCCAAAAAGAAACTTGTTGAATGACACCGAACATGACTAACAAGGCACAAGTAAATACAAGTGTTGCCCCTGTCATACCCAAGATGGGAATAAACCTGGGTACGAGCTTGGATTTATAAAATATATAACTGTACATCATCGTGTTGATGCCCAGCATGAAAAGTGGCCCAAGCAGAAAGGTCCAGTCATGTATGGCTTTTAATACGATACCCGAAGCTTGAAAAGAGGCGGTATCCGGAGCCGCTGCTGCTGCAAACTCCCGGCTTAAGGTCAACAGAGACAGTACGCTGATTATACCAATAGTAATAATAATGGCTTCAAGGAACCTGAAGCAAACATGCCAAAGAGCAATCGTTTCATTATATTTTCTTAAAATTGGAAACATTGTAGTTGCAGTACCAACCGCTGAAACGACAAGAATTAACTCCATAAGCGCTCCCAGTATCACTTGGTTGGCATGTTCAGAGCCCTTCATCAGGTAGTCCGGACCATTTAGGATAGGATCGTATAAAATAAGACCAATTATCGCCGTAACCGCTGCAAGTATAAACAGTACTCCTACAATTAATGCGCTCTTTTTATTAGTATTCATTTATTTATCTCCTTTTTTGAATTTAATTCCTTACAGCAATGACCACGTTCCCAGACCATGGGCTGCGCTGTCTATCTTCCCTCAGCGCCACCGATCTCCGTGCTTCTTCGCATAGTGCGCAAACACAAAGCGCCAAGGGATGATGAAAGGAAAAATCACGACTATCAAGCATTCTAAGGCTATCGCCAAGGTTGACTCGTCCATTTGACCGGAGGTCCACAGTGGGAGCGCAACAACAATAAGCCATATCGACTTCCACAACAATTCCCACAGAAGCAACGGCAGCATTTGCAGCGGATACCGCAACCCCAGAACTGACAGAGCCGAAAAGGCCGCCAGCATGCATTGGACCACTCCTTCCATAAGTTCCCATGGCTTTTCGTGGTGGATGACTCCAGGCCATACCACGATTCCGAGCCCCACGACGATAAGAAGGTACAGCGCCCTCAGCAAATAAAGACGAAACAATGAGACCTCGTTCATTCTACCTCCCAATGATTATTAGACATAATTCTTCTTCATCCAATCCGTGATACCAAGACCCTCTGATTCATGTAATTCATCCACATCAGCCATTCTAAGTAATGATCCGCCTTTGATCGCAATGAAGCAGTCCAGTAATGATTCAATTTCTGTAATCTCATGGCTTGTCATGATGAGGGTCTGAGATTCCAAGTCAACATAAGAAATCATTCCTTTAACGATAGATTCTCGTACCATGGGGTCAAGTCCGGACAACGGTTCATCCATTAGGATGTAGGGTACTTCTCTGGCCAAAGTAAGCATGATTTTTAATCGACCACGATTTCCTTTCGAGAGATCTTTGATTTTCATATGAGGCTCCAGCTGCATAAACTTCATGATTTCTTCCGCTTTGGCCATGTTAAAGTCCGTATATTGGGAAGCCTGAAAATCCATCGCTTCACGTACTGTGAATATAGAATAAAAAGAACCAAGCTCCGATAAATAAGAGACCACTTTGCTGATTCTTCGATTGGCAGTCTCTCCATTTACGGTTACCCTCCCACTCGTTGGAAGCGACAGTCCAGAAATGAGTCTCAATAGCGTTGACTTCCCACTGCCGTTTTCACCCACAATGCCAATAATTTTACCTACGGGCAAAGTGACTGAAATGTTATGGAGTACGGGCTGCTTAACATATTTTTTAGAAACATTCGTCAATTGAATCAAATTACTCATCTCCTTTTTTTCAATCAAACTTGCTTAAGTGATCCTGGAGCCCTGATATGATTTCATGCGAGCTGAATCCCATTTCCTTCATCACCTGGATAAATGATAGGATCTGCTCATTTTTTAAAATTTCACGTTGTTGAACCAAGCGATCCTCTTGTTCCGTGACAAATGTACCTTGACCTCTTTTCGTTTCCAGGATACCCTCACGCTCCAATTCACTGTAAGTACGCTGAATTGTGTTTGGATTAACATTGTATTTGACACCCATTTCTCGGACAGAGGGAAGCTTCTCACCTGCCTTCAATTCTTTGCTAACAATCTGCCGATTGATTCGATCCGCTAATTGCAAATATATAGGCTTTGAAGCATTAAATTCTTCCATTCCTACACCTCAACTTTATTGTCAACGATCCACGCGCTCAGAAAGAATAATCCAATGATGATCATGAAGGTATACAAATATTCTCCTGCATATGTTTGTATGGGTTGTATTGAAAACGTAGGAAAATGATAGGTCATACTCCCCCATTTCGTTACTAAACTATACAGTTTAGTGGATTCCAATAGGACATCTATCCAATAAGGTATGATAACTGCCCCAATAACGACTAACCAACTCCAACGCCCGATGGAGAATTTAAGGGATTGGTATAGCGCCCAAAGAAATAACACCCAAACGCCAATTATGATAGAAATGATAATAATATGAAGAAATATGATTATTCCCGATGTCCAAGCATCCGTCCAATACGCTTCAATTAAGTTGAACTTGGGTATGATTAGCAATCCAGACATCACATATAACATCACTAGTGAAATAATGAGCATCAACAACCCGTTCAGTATCTTACTAATTAACAAACTAGATGCTGGCCCGGGATTATGCAGCCATAGATGCAGCTGATTTGCCTCTGTTCTCAAACTGATAAAGACAATCATCGGAACATATAAAATATGTAAAACAACAGCAACTGCTAAGGGTATGAAAATAAGTAAGGTATGATCTGCTTTCATCTCCATATATAACGTCAACAAGACAATCAATAAATTCATGACAAGTCCTACGAAAAATACGGTTCTTGTTAATTTAAAATCTTTTTTTAATAAAGCTACCCATGCCCTCATCCAAATCTCTCCTTCTTAATAAAAGAAACAAATATTGTATTAACGTAATAGTACACTAAGACGTTATGTCATGTAAATAGGCAATAAAAAAAAGCAAGAATGAAAACCTTCTTTACTTTTGGAAGCATTGAAAACGTATTTTTTCCGGAACGTACATTCAGCGTATTTTCAGCAACCTTTCAATTATGATTCAGTTGGCTTTAACTTGTCCTTAAGAAATCAAGCCTATACTTCTAAATGTAAGACAAACCATAGAGAGGAAGGAATGAGAGATGGGAGAAAGGCATATAAGCGGCTCGGAATACTGGCACCAATTCAGAGGCAGTTCCTATGAAGGTATACACCATGGCTTTCATGGATCGCCACTTCTGAGCATCGTATTGATGCTTGTCATTGTTTTCATTGGATATTTATTGTGGAGAAGATTTCGAACACATAAGCAGAATAACGGGTTTACAAAAATCGATGCTGCCACGCCGCCGGTTTACTATCAAATGCCCTTAAGTCACAGGGCGAGCATGTTAGACGAATGGGAACGCAACATTCACAAGGAGGAGAAAACAAATGGGAATTTTTAAAAGAGTAAAAGACATTGCATTGGCCGATATCAATGAAATGCTCGATAAAATGGAAAATCCGATCTACATGATCAAGCAGTACCTTAGAGATCTGGAGGAACAAATCGCTACCGCTAAGAACGCGCTCACGAATCAGTTGATAGCAGAGCGCAATTTTGATGCGTTAATCAGCGAGCTTGAGCAGCTCATCGGTAAACGTGTCCGACAAGCAAATCTAGCCCTCGATCGGGATGATGAAACGATCGCACAGCTCGCTATAGAAGAAAAGCTCATTTGCGAAAATAGGCTCCTCATGTATCGAGAGCAGTATCAAACCGTGAAGCAGCAAATCGCCATACTGCAAGAAACGCTTCATTCTTCGAAGGCGCTGTATGACGAGCTGCAAAGCCAAAAGTGGTTTCTAATGTCCAGAGCAAATGGCGCTCGGGCTATGCGAGACCTGAACCGTGTCGTCGCTTCCGTAGATACGGATGCCATTCGAAAAGGTTTTTCCAGAATGGAGGAACAGGTATGGCAGATGGAAGCGAGAGCCGCCGCAGACTCTCAGGTCGATCGATTTTATCACAATCCCGCCTCGGCTGGAACGAATAGCCTTATCAAGAACGAGGTTCAGCAGGAACTGGAGCGGCTTAAAGCTGAGAGAAAGCAGGTTATATTATCTACCTGACAATAATAGTACCAAAAAAAGACGGCCTCTTAAGAAACTTAAGAGTGTCGTCTTTTTACATCTGAAACCGGTTGTTGTTGACAAGAACATGATGTCTTTGCCTTATGCCCCTTACCCGCGTTCATGGCAGAAGCACCAATGTATCTTGCCTGCCTTCCCAGCCTTAACTTTTTGAATCGTTACTTTAGGAAAAGTGTATTTATTTTGTTTAAACAAGTTAACTAAGGATAAAATAGGGAGATATCAACTACGCATAAAGGTTGTGAAAATAGAGTGCAATTAAGCGGAAAAATATCCGGAAATCAGTTAAGCTTACTTTTTTTCACCTTTATTGTTTCTACGCTCATTTTATCTGTACCTGGAATTATGGTATCTATCGCCAAGCAGAATGCCTGGCTGTCTATTTTTCCAGCTTCGCTTACGGGAGTCGTGAACATCTGGGTACTGACCGCTCTGTCCAAACGTTATCCCGGTCAATCGATCATGCAATACACTGTCAAGATTTGTGGGAACTGGGCGGGCAAAATATTAGGATTTTATTTGACTTATTATTTATTTTTCTTTATTTCCAGCACTGTAAACGAGCATGCCGGTTTTCTTAACACCATCCTTCTGATGAATACTCCCTCTTTGGCTCTGATCGTCTCCATTTTGTTATTGTCCTGCTTGGCCGTACTGGCAGGAGTAGAAGCTATCGCCAGGTGCAATGAAGTGATTGTTTTCATTATCATCGTCCTACTGATCCCTGTCTTCATTTTCTCTTTCCGGGATGTTGAACTGGCCCGCTTGACCCCGTTTTTAGCGGAGGGAATGCTTCCGGTACTTAAGGGCGCAGTGGTTCCGTCCGCCTGGATGAGCCAATTCTTTTTTTTGGGATGGTTCTTCCCATATTTAAACGAAAAGCCGCAAAATGTCCGAATGAGTTTGTTATCGGCAATGGGAGGGGTTGTCCTGTTGATCATAGCTATCGACATCGTTACCATTATGATGTTCGGTCCGATAACGCCTCGTATGAAATTCGCTTTTTTGAAAGTCATCCAATATATTGGAATCATCGGACCCGTGGAAAGGTTGGAGGCGATTGCGATTGCCATATGGATTTTTGGGATTTTCATTAAGATTTCGATGCTGCTCTATATGTTTTGCATAAGTACAAGCCAGTTGTTCGGCACGTCAAATTATCGAAAATCCGTTGTGCCGGTAACTCTGTTATCCGCTGTCGGCTCAGTCTGGATTTTCAAAAATGAAGCTGAATTTCAAGCCTGGATTACTTTCACCTATCCAATATTGGCACTCTTTACGCAAAGCCTGCTCCCGTTGATATTGCTTGCCGTTGATACTCTCAAAATAAAAACCGCAAAGCTATGGGGATAAAATCATTTTCCCCAGGGGTTCGAATAGCAATTTGTAAGGAACGACAAGGCTAGGTAGTTCCACGCCCGCTATTAGAAGCGCGCCAATGATAGCGGTTACGGTCATAATTAGTGCATAAATCCAAGCCTCCCGCTTCTCATTACTCCCCCATAAACGACGAAATTGAAATAAAGTATACGCGCAAATACACAATACATATCCTGTAGACATGACAAGTTTCACTTTATAATCTCCTTTTCTTTCAATTGCAAGGAAGGGCCGACAACTCCTGTATTGCTGATGGTGAGGTTCACGGATACGGAAATTTCAGCCGCTGCAAAATACCTATCCCATTGTTCCTCTACGATCCGCCACTTTTGTGGATCTTTTCTTTGCAATTGCTGGCCAAAGCCTACGATATCCGTTTTGTATTGGGTTTGTATTTTACGCAAGAACACCTTCAAATCATGTTCAACCTGATTTTCCAACGCCTTTTTGATAAGCTTATGGTTGTTCGGTTGGCTTACGTCGAGCCGGGAATTGTTTTCAACCAGATTTCCCGTTCCTTTTATACCGACATGAAATTGAAGATGATTTCCTTTCATATTCGGTTCAATTATGACTTCGCTGCTCGTTAAAATATAACCCGCATTCCCCTTTCCTTCAGGCAGAATGGCAACGATTTTATCCGTCTTCTTGTTTTTCTTAAACCAGAGAAAAGCGTGCGTTTCCTCATTATTCAAAAAGCCGACCAATGCAGACGATTTAAAAATTGCGGTACCTTTCATACGAAATAGTTCGTCCTTATCTTTTTGCGACGAGCTAAAAAAATGAGTCGGCTCCAAAACACCGACCGCCGGATATATTCCCTCACTCGCTGAGGCTATCAAAAAATCCCGCAGCGTAGTGGATACGCCATCGCCCCTCATAATTTGCATTTCTTTCAAGGCTTCCGCGGGAACCAGTTCATAGGGGTAAGGGACTTGCAGCAAATCCTCAGCTTTCATTCCTCTGACAACAAATATGTACGTTTTTAACCGGTTCCGCGGTTGGCGGCTGAAAGAGTCCAGAATGTCGTTAATGCCATGTCTGGCCAAAGATTCCCCGATTAATATAACACTGCGATGCGAAAAGAAAAGCGTTCTAGACATTTTTTGCTGAAGCTTTTGTTCAAGATCTGACAAACTTTTCCCAACCTCTGAAATCAGAAAGAATCTGTCCCCTTCTTTAGAGCTTCCTCCGGTAGTTTGCGAGGATGGGGAAGGCACAGAAATCTGAAGTGTCGCCCGTATGTTACCGTCTTCCAACAAGTCCAGCCCCGTTCCCATAACCAAACCGATATCATTGATTTCCATGCGATCCCAACAGCCTGTAATGACCAGTGGAATCAATAAAATCCCGATTCGTAACCATCGTTTCAACTATTCTCCTCCTTCACGCTGTTGCGCTTTAGTAGCACTTTCGTAAGTGGGTGCGGATAGGCCGACGCCATTTTTTCGGGGAAACCGGAGCCAAGCATCTTTAAGCGCTCTTATGGAAAAGGGAGCCACCGGTGTAAAATAGGGAACTCCGAAAGATTTCAAATGCACAACGTGGAGTAAAATTCCCAAAAAACCGAGCGCTATACCGTATAATCCCAGCGATCCCGCCAAGAAGATGATCGGAAACCGAAGCAAACGGATCCCATTGGCAAAATTAAATCGCGGGATAACAAAGGCGGCAATACCTGTCGTAGATACGACGATAACGGTGGGAGCCGAAATAATGCCCGCCTGTACGGCCGCCTGCCCGATGACCAGCACACCGACGATGCTTACTGTCTGCCCTATCGTTCTTGGTAAACGAAGCCCGGCCTCGCGTAAAGCTTCAAACATGATTTCCATCAACAAGACTTCTATCATAATCGGCAATGGCACCGGTTCCCGAGCGGAGGCGATGCTCAACAATAAACTGGTGGGTATCATTTCCTGATGATACGTGGTCACCGCTACAAAAAAAGAAGGGGCAAAGACAACAATAAACAAGAAAATAAATCGGATCCACCGCACGAAAGTAGCTATCGGGTAACTTAGATAGTAATCTTCGCTTGCCTGCATACCGGTCCAAAAAGTAACTGGAACAACAAGAACGAAAGGGGTATTATCGACCAGAATTGCTACTCTACCTTCTAATAGTCCCCCTGCTACGACATCAGGCCGTTCTGTGACTTGAAACGTTGGAAAAAGGGGGAATGGATTGTCTTGCCGCATCATTTCCTGAATGTAACCACTCTCTAATACACCATCAATCTGGATAGAGGCGATTTTATCTCGTACCTGGTTAACGACCGATTCATCGGCAAGTCCTTCGATATAAGTCACTAATACACTAGTTTCCGTAATCTCGCCTACGGTGAAGGCTTCCGTTTTCAGACGAGGAGTACGAATATAGTTGCGCAACAGCCCTACATTCACGGATTGCCTTTCGATGAATCCCTCTTTGGGACCACGGATAACCGGTTCCGACGAAGGTTCTTCGATGCTCCGATGAACCAAGTTATTTACTGGAATACAAACGGCACTCGCTTCACCAGCAGTAAACACGATGGCATACCCGCGCAGCATAAGTTTGACGATATCCGCCCAATTCGACGACGTTACTGATTTAACGACAGGAATTGACTCGCTATCCCATGTTTCCGATTCTTCAGCACTCCGTTTATATGGTTTTAAGACAAGCTCGCTCAATTTTTTTTCGCCAGTTAAAGTTTCAAGATAGACAATTAATCGCTGGACCTTCCCGTCAACCTCATAAATGTTGTGGCAAACCAAATCCGAGCATCCGAGAAACATTTGTTTCACAAAGGCTTCGTTTTGTTCGATATTAGACGTTACAACTTCCTTTTCCAGAATATTTTTATCTTCAACCATAAGGGGCGGACTGCTCACAAACCATTTCCGTAGCCATGTCGTCACTGTATAAAATCCTTCCATTGACACTTTTGCTATTTATAGAATGTCTTGGAAAAGAGTTAATTATCCCTATTTGAGAACAACAAAGCTACGGAATTGAAAAAGTGGTTGAGAGGGATCATCTGTCCCCACTCAACCACTTTTCTTTGTTTTCACCGTTCAAAGCACATCGATTAGAGCCATCATAGCCGGTGAATATTGAATTCGAACGCTAGGTCTTGATCGGCTTTGATCAGATACTCATCATGTACCGGCGCTCCCCAGCTGTCGTCACCGCCTACGCCCATCTGTCTGCCCGCTACCGTGACGACCGTGTAATGAACGTTCGGCAGCTCGTAATGATGGTAGGCATTTTCCAACTCAAATGCCGTAAACGGTGAAATGTTACATTCCACCGGCTGAGCAGCCGGTGCGGTTATGCGAATCCCGTGGCCATCGTTGTTCGTAATGTTCACACGGCGGACGCCTGTACGGTTCCCCGACTCTTGCGGTACGACATATCCAGACACATTATCAGCAGCGTCATTCTTGAACACCCCAAGCCTAGCTCCGAAGGCACGATCGATATAGTTCTCCTCCGGTCCCATCGCGTACCAATCCAAATGGAAATAATCAGCTGGAACCTTGAACGACAACGCGAATATCGGCAGGTTCGGAAGACCAGTTGCTCCATCGTAACGAGATTTGACGTTCAAACTGCCGTCGGCATACACCGTGTATGCAACCGTCACTAGAACGTCCGCGCTGATGCTAAGCTTGTATTGAAACGTTACTGTTACGCTTCCCGCTTGCTCCGTCAATTCGACGCCGATACATTTGCGCGTTAAGCTGGCCGCGTACCAAGCACCTGAGTCAAAGCCAAGCGAGAATCCTTTATCGTTATCCGTTGTCGCACGCCAGAATAACGGCGCTGGCGGAATGGCGATCATCTCTCGGCCGGCATAGTTCAGTGAAATCAGGCTTCCCGCCTGCTTCGAGAACATGATACTAAAATCTCGTCCATGAACCCCTATGTTTACATCGCCATCCACGACTCTGAATGATCCTTCAGGTTGTGCAGACGAAGCCAGATCATCAACCAGAAATACGTATTGTCCGAACGAAACCTCATAGCCGGCTTCTGCCCATAGAGTGCTCTCCTTTAAATTGAGCGACGCATGTACGACATACTCACCTGGCTCATCAACAGACGGCAGCTCAAGCGGCACATGAGCCTCGCTTTGCGCCGGAATGTCGATATGCCTCTTGCCTCGGAATATCTCCTTGCCTTCAAGATGAAGAACAACGACTAGATCATAGGCATCCGTACCTTCGAACAGGTTCTCGTTCGTCACCTTCACACCTTGGCGATCTGGCGCAAGCTTGATGTTCTGGTACAAGAACTTCACTTCCTGCATCTTTGGCGACACCTTGCGGTCCGCGTAAACGATACCGTTCGTGCAGAAATTATAGTCCGTGGCGCGGTCGCCAAAATCGCCGCCGAATGCGAGAAACTCTTTGCCGTAACGATCTTTCTTGACGATCACCTGATCGATATAATCCCAGATAAAGCCACCTTGATACATGGCATATTTCTGTTCAAGCTCTGTATATTTATGCATGCCGCCTACCGAATTACCCATCGCGTGCATATACTCACAGCTTATATAAGGCTTCTGCGGGTTATCGTTCAAATAGACCTCAATGTCTGCCGGCTTCGCATACATGCGGCTCTCCATATCGCTCGTATCGTTATACTTGCGGTTATGAAAAACCCCTTCATAGTGAACAAGCCGGCTAGGATCCATCTTCCGGAAATAGTTGGACACGTTCAGCAGGACTTCACCCGCATAGGCTTCGTTACCGACCGACCAGATCAGAATAGAAGGATGGTTCTTATCGCGCTCGACCATCGAAATCGCCCGGTCCATCACGATATCTTGCCATTCCGGCTTATTCGCTGGAATATTCCAAGACGGCTCTACTGCGCCCATCTTCTGCCATGAACCATGTGTTTCCAAATTCATCTCATCAATGACATAGATTCCATAGATGTCACACAATTCGTACCATAACGACTGATTCGGATAGTGTGACGTCCGGACGGCATTTAAGTTGTTGCGTTTTAGCGTAGCAATATCCCACAACATATCTTCCTTCGTAATGGCCCGCCCTCTGCGGCTGTTGAATTCATGACGGTTCACGCCCTTGAAGACGATTCGTTTGCCGTTAAGGTGCATAATTTTATTGATCATTTCAAATTTGCGGAAGCCGACCTTCTGCGAAATAACCTCAACAAGCGTGCCCTCTTGATCATATACGCTGACGTATAGATCGTACAAATACGGCTTCTCTGCACTCCAAGGAGTAACTTGTCCAGCATCGATAGACAACGATATAGCTTCGATGGTGGACACTTCGGAGCGAGCCGTCGCAACAGTATGCCCTGCCGCGTCCTTCAATTCGAGCAAGAAGCTAGCTGACTGCATGCTCGACAGCTTCAAATCCGCACGAAGGCTGCCATTCGCATATGCAGCATCCAGATCAGTATGGACAAAAAGATCGCGAACGTGAATGCTCGGTAGGGTATATAAATAAACATCGCGGAAAATACCTGAGAATCGCCAGAAATCTTGATCTTCCAGCCAGCTGCCTGTGCTTCTTTGATACACCTCTACAGCAAGCTTATTCTCACCTTCCTGCAGGAACGGCGTCAGGTCGAATTCCGCCGGTGTGAAGCTGTCTTCGCTATAGCCGACAAATTCACCGTTCAACCACAAGTAAAAGGCTGACTCCACACCCTGAAACGATATGTAGACGGGCCTGCCCTTCATATGATCAGGCAGTGTGAAGTACTTCACATAACTGCCGACCGGATTATCATTTTCCGGAATAGCTGGCGGACGAATATCGTGATGTCCATCCCATGGATACATCGTATTTACATACTGCGGCTTTCCGTAACCCTGCAATTGAATGTGGCCTGGCACTTCAATTTGACGCCAACTGTCGCACTCGTAATCGAGCTGGTGGAACAACTCGGGACGGTCAGCAGGCTTCACGGAGTAGTTGAATTTCCAACTGCCGTTCAGGCCATGCCGCAGCGACATCGGCGCTGTTGCTTCTGCTTCCTCTAACGTTTTATAATAACGGTGATCGGAATGCGCCGGCAGACGGTTCACAGCAAATACTCCTACATCTGTAAGCCAGCTTAGGTTTGGCTTCGTCAATTTCATTACATTTTCCCCCGTAAAGTTATTTAAAAGCCAGGTGATATGCGCTGTATGCGTAATCACCTGACTTGTTTTTTCTATTTCACCGAGCCTGTCATACCTGCTACAAAATGCTTCTGCATGAGGAAGAAGACGAGCGCAGTCGGAATCGTCGAAATCACGATAGCCATCATAATAATCCCATAATCTGGTGAATAGCTTGATCCCAAATTCGATATCAGCATAGGTATTGTTTTCTTCTCCGGCGATTGCAGAACGATGAGCGGCCATAAATAGTTGTTCCAGCTTGACATGAACGTAATGATGCCCGCTGCGGCGTATGTCGTCTTCATCGTTGGCATGAAAATACGGAAGAATAGACTTAATTCGTTCAGCCCGTCAATTCGGCCGGCCTCCAAGAGTTCCCTCGGAAACATCTTCGTATTTTGACGGAAGAAGAAAATAAGAAAGGCCGTGGTGAATGTCGGCAGAACAACGCCGGACACGGTATCCAGCCCGATAAATGGAATAACGCGCGAGATACCGCCGAACATTTGAAACAACGGTACCATGATAGCCGCGAACGGAATCATCATCGACAGCAATAGAATGTTAAATACGACGTCCTTCGCCTTACTTCTATAAATTTCAAAGCCGTACCCAGCTAAGGAGCCGATTAACATGGCCAGCACAGTCGTTGTAATCGAAATTTTTGCGGAGCTCAGCAAGGCTGGCAGAAAATCTACGGAACTAAACAAGTTTGTTATATTTTCCACTAGGTGGCTTCCGGGAAGTAATCTTCCCTTCGTCACATCGGCCGACTTATTGGTAGCGCTGATTATCATCCATAGAAACGGAAATATGGAAATAAACGCAGCGACACTCAGAAATATATAAATAAAGACACGTTTCCATTTATCCATTATTATCACCCGCTGCTTTAAACTGAATAAATGCCAATATAATGATCATAATCACGATGGAATACGACACGGTTGCCGCATATCCGAAATCCGCTGAATATTTAAAGGATAAGTTGTAAATGTACTGGGAAATGGACATCGACGCGTTCCCCGGTCCGCCCTTCGTAATGTTAACAACTTCATCAAACAACTGCAGCGTACCAATTGTCGATGTAATGGAAGTAAAT
Source organism: Paenibacillus sp. Soil787 (assembly GCF_001429545.1). GTDB lineage: Bacteria > Bacillota > Bacilli > Paenibacillales > NBRC-103111 > Paenibacillus_E. Next base: position 440,834 of record NZ_LMSP01000001.1, on the reverse strand, counting down.
AAAATGATGGGCTTGAGCAGTGGCATTGTTATTCCAAAAAACTGTCTCGTTGATGAAGCTCCATCAATTTTGGCAGCCTCGTAAATCGATTGATCGATATTTTGAAGCGCGGACAAGTAGAAGATCATATTATAGCCTGTCCAGCGCCATGTGATTGCAAGAATAACCGTCACTTTCGCCCAGAACGGATCCGTGATCCATTGAATCGGGCCTGCAATAAGATGAATCTTGATCAGAAGTTTATTAACCAAGCCCTCCGTTGCAAACAAATATTTAAAAATAACGGAATACGCTACAAGCGAGGTAACAGCCGGCAAGAAAATCGCCGTACGGAAAAAGCCTTTCAATTTCAACTTACTGTCATTCAATAGCACAGAGATAAACATAGCAAGAACAATCATCAGTGGAACCTGGATAATCAAATAAATAAACGTGTTCTTAACCGCGGTTATAAACGTTTTATCGCTAAACAGACGAGCGTAGTTATTGAAGCCGACGAAGGATAAATTCATTCCCTTACCCGATTTAAATGATAATAGAAGAGCTTGAATCATGGGATAGAAATAGAACGTTGCAATCATGATGACCGCCAGGATAATAAACATCCAACCAGTCAAGTTAGCTCTTGTGCGAATATTTACGCCAGGCCTCGCTGCTTTCACGTTAGCCTAACCCCTTTCTTTACGGAAATAAAACCATGGAACTTCCTCCAACTCCTGCAACCGGAACGTTAACATAGGAATCAGGAGAAGGCGAAGCCCCAGGTTTTATGAATGGCCGTATAATCTACATTATTTAACTTGTGTTTCTGCTTGAGCTTGAGCGTCGCTTAACACTTTGTCGATATCCGCACCTTTTAAATAATTTTGCATTTGGACGACAAGGATATCTTCAATCGCATACGTATGCAAACCATAGTTCACTTTTGGAATTTGCTCTGTCCATTTGGCGAAATCGGCAATTACTTTTTGACCACCGAAGAATTCGTCAGCTTGCGTATATGCCGGTCCGGATGCCGCAGCTTTCAACGTACCGATTGCACCAATCTCTGTAACAAGCTTCTGATACAAGTCAACGTCAGACCCAAATGTTTGTTTCAAGAAATCTGCCGCAGCTTCTTTTCCATCGACGTTCATGACGTACCACGAGCTGCCGCCAAGGTTCGATGCATGGACGGATTTTGGGTTGTTTGTCAGTTTGGGGAACGGAACGACAGCCCATTTGCCGGACTGCGACGCTTCTTTTTTAACCGAAGCCGTAATCCAGTTACCGGTTGGAATCGTAGCTACATCGCCACTGTTGAATGCGCCAACGAATTGGCTCCAATCCGATGTGGCCTTCACAATGTCCGCTTTCATTATTTCTTTATAGGTTTCAGCCGCTTCCTTCAAGGCCGCATTACCTGCCAAGTTAGGCGTCTTTCCGTCTTCTTTTAAATACCAAGAGCCTGCGGACTGAATCATCATGCGAATAAGCCCAAGATCGTTCGGATCTTGCGTTAGCAGTTGTTTGCCTGTTTTGGCTTTCACCGCTTTACCGATCTCAATCAATTTCTTCCAGTCGATATCCTGCAGATCCTCAACCTTGTAACCCGCTTGCTCTAAGTAATCTTTTCTTACAAACAATCCAGCAACGCCGGAATCAAATGGAACGCCATATTGTTTGCCATTTACACTTGTAGGTCCAATTTTGTAATCGGCGAAATCAGTCGGTTTAATCACATTTGTTAATTCAAAGAACGAATCAGGATAAGCTTGCAGGAAGCTTTGTGCACGATAATCTTCGATTAATACAATTGTCGGCAAGCTTTTTGTCGTACCTGCATTCAAACCTGCGTTCAATTTCTGAATGATATCGGCTTGCGCGTTTTCCACAATGTTGATCTTCAAACCGGAATTGGGATTTTTCGCATCGTAAGCCGCTTTTGCACGCTCCATAGCACCAATATTAAATACTTTATCCCACGCCCATACTGTAATTTCCTTCGCAGCTGCTGGCGTAGCTTCAGCGGTTTTTCCACCCGTATTCGGCACATTATTCCCTTTGCTCGCGCATGCCGTCAATAGTACTAAGCTGGCCAATAGAATGGCGAGTACTTTTTTCACAAAAATTCAGCCCCTTTAAATTACTGTAAATTAGTATTGAAAGCGTTTGCCGGCTAACAATAATCATTATAACAATTCGTTAAAATGATCCGTTAGTAATATATTTGTGTGGATTTGTCATTCTATTGTTTGCTTTCTATTGGTTTATTATGTGAATAGCAAATAATTTGTTTATTGGTATTTTTTTTAGGTATGAAGGAGTGGAAGCTTTATTTTCACTCTCGTTCCCTCGCCGATGTTACTCACAATGGTAACGCCGAATTCCTCTCCATAAAGCAGTGATACACGGTCATGTACATTTCGAATTCCAATACCGGAGAAAAAACGGCTGCTGCTAACGGAGCTCTGCGAATTATTCCCATGATCAAAGCCTTTCATTCCAATGCCGTTGTCGATGACCTCGCAGACCAGCGCATTGGCCTCGCGAGATACCAGTACATAAATGTACCCTTCGTTCCTTTCATGAAAAGCATGAAAAAAGGCATTTTCGATAAAAGGCTGGATGATGAGCTTGGGAACATGATAAGACATACAATCTTCGGCTATAAAATAATCAACTTTGATCTGCTCACCGTAACGCACGTGATTAATAAAGACATAATTTTTCAAATTAACCAGTTCTTCCTCAACGGTTATCGTTTCACTAATGTTGCTGACCGTATTCTGTAGAAGGGAGATAAGGGAGTTGATGGTCGCGGCGGCTTTCTCCTTATTCCCCTGCTGGACCAAAATTTTCACGGATGCCAAAGTATTGTATAGAAAATGCGGGTTAATCTGCATTTGCAGAGCGGATAGCTCCGCGTTACGCTGGTCCTTCTGTGTCTGAATCAGCTTCTTTATATAATCGTTAAGCTCATCCAGCATGTAATTGTAGGCATGTCCGAGCTCCTTGATTTCGTAGCTGCCAGTAACCGTGATATAATTATCGAAATTATTTTCCGTAATGCCCGACATTTGTCTGGCTAGCAGGGTCAATGACTTTGTTAAACGTCTGGAAATAAGAAATACAATAAGCAGAGCTGCGAACACGATAGCCATACAGATAAGCGCAACCCTTTTGACATCGACCATCTGGCTAAGCACCATTTGTTTATCAATGAGATTGACTAGATAAAAATCATACGTAGGAAGGTATTCCGAAAGCACTAGACTATTTTTCCCCATTACACTTACATCTTTGACATTTATTTTTTTTTGTTCCATTTCTTTTGCATAGCCAAGTAAATCATGCGCCTCTTCTCCGATTAATTCTTGGCGGTTACTCGATACGACATTGCCCGAACGATCCAATATAATAACGTCGTTGCCATCGCTTGTGAAGTTCGTGAAGAACCGCTTAAAGTCACTTTCACGTATGGCAAAATAAAGAACACCATATGGATTGCCGCTCGTTCTCTCCATAAGTGCCCTAGAAGCGACAATCACTGGGTCAGCTTCAGACGAATTGGTTATGCTGTCTTTATCCAATTGATAGATAAGCCGCTTTGGCGCGACAAGGGTATTGACGGTTAACATGCTCTTTCTCAGCTTTTCCAATGAGCTCGGCCAATAATAGCTGTCCGTCGAGTGGCTTTTCCCATTCATTCCACTGATCGTAATTGTAACTGGGTAGGCTGCTACAGTAGACTGAATCCGTTTCATCTGCTGGCTAGCCTCATACTGACTTTGCACAGCAGAAAGTGTGTCCATATCCGTATTCGTCAGAAACTCTTTTATCGTGCCGTTCTGCAGCACATTATTCGATGCCGTAACGATAGAATAATTGAACGATTCGAAATTCGCTTGAATCTGGCTAATGATTTTTGAGTTCGTAATACTGAATGTATTCATGAAGAGCCGCTCCGACATTTGAATCGTGACAAGTGAAGTGAGGAGTGACACGGAAATAATACTAACCACCGTGACGATAAACATTTTAATAAAAAGACTGTGATATTTAAATTTGTCCAGAAGTCTCCTCATAACCTAGTTCCTTTTCTTGTTGAGATGAAGTTTTTTGTAGTGGCTCGGTGACATGCCCGTTAATTTCTTGAAAACTTTTGTAAAATAACTATGGTCCGAATAACCTACTTTTTCGCTAATTTCGGATATAGATGCGGAATCCTGTTCCAGCAAATCCGCTGCTTTCTCGACTCTAATCTTGTTCAAATATTCGCTGAAGCCTTCTTTATTATGCGATGTGAAATAACTCGACAAATAAGAAGGATTAAAATGAAAATGCTTAGCTATTTCCGTTAGGCTGAGTGGCTCAGCGTAATGCTGGTGGATATAATCAAGAAGCATCGTCATATTGGGATTTCCACTCGTTGACCGCTTCGTTTTTATAACAGCGTTTGTTTCCTGAATAAATGTCTCAAGAAGCCTGATCGCTTCGCTGACATGCGACGCTTCGCCTATCGATTTGAAATAAACATATTTCGCTTCTTCCAAGTTCTTCATATCCAATTCCAAACGCCCAAGCACAATTGTTATATTAAAAATGATGTTTCCCAAAAAGGACTTGAACTCAAACACATCCGTTTGATAATGCTTTGACGCGGCTTGCACATACCCCAATAACTCATGGAAGGCCTCTTCGAACTGTTGTCGATTCATTAGTTCGGTAAAGCGAGTCATATTAAATTTCGCAACCTCTTCAGTATGTTTCGGCAGTTCCCCATATACAACTAAATTGTTGGAGGTAGGTAAAAAAAAGCGATAGGCGTTTATTTTCAGGAACCCCTCCCTAAAGTTCGTGCCGAGCAGTCTCAAATCGCTAAATACCTCACCGACTGTCCAGCCAATCTCCAGCTGCTGATTCCTAGTCCAAGCGGCAAGCTTCCGAACGATAAATGTGAATCGATCCCACTCGCTCTTGTCCATGTTTACCAGCATAACAACCATGTTAGGATCAGTGGGAACGGGATAATAAACCGCCTGATCGAAGCCGCTATCCAACTCAGCAGCAATTTTCGCCATGCATTGTGAAGCGGTATATTGATCCTTGCTCTTGCTCGGCAATTGCTTGAGATCAGCTCCCAGCAGGATGTAACTTGGATATGGAAAAGCAGCGGTGATATCTTTAAAATCGTCATCAACCTCATAACCGGAAATAAGCTTATCGATGACACCCTTAATGGACAAGCTGCCATCGTCATTTGACTCTTCCAGCTTTAAAGAGGGAATCTTACGCGCGGTGCGCTTCAATATGTCGAGCAGCTGCTCAGCTTCAAGCTTTGGCTTTAATATATAATCAGCAACCCCGCTTTGAAAGGTGGACCTCACATAATCAAACTCGCCAAAACTACTTAAGATGATCACTTCAATTTCCGGAAACTGCGACTTTATCACACGAGTAAGCTCCGCTCCTCCCATAACAGGCATCACGATATCCGTAATAACGATTTGCGGCTGCAACCGCTCTATTTGTTCAAGAGCTTCCTTGCCGTTGGAAGCTTCTCCAACGATCTGAAACCCCTCTTGTTCCCAATACAACAAGTGCTTGATACCCTGTCTGACTAAAATTTCATCATCTACAATAAGTACACGACAAGAACGTGCCATCCCTTTACCTCCGCAATAAATTTCTATTACCTTCCTCAAATCACTCGTAATAACTTCGAATTAAGATGTCTTGATCGTAGTTGCCGAAACCCTTGCCGAATAAGGTTAAACCTCCTCGACCTCGAGAGGTATCTTCAGCACTTATTCGCAATGTCCACTGCGTGCTATCCCATTGTACATCCTTGATCGTGACATCCGAAATTTGCTGCCCATCTATGAATGTACCGTTTGCATTTATTCGAAGTACTTTCATTAATCCGTATTGATTGACGTCAGAATGCCACCAATCTGGTGACAATCTACCTCTCATTCGACCAAAATCTCCGGGACTCGTCCACATTCCCAGTAATTTATCATTGATTGTAAATCGGATGTCCGAAGGCCAGTTTTCATTAATATGGGGAGCTTCGGAACCGATTTCCATGGAGATTTCAATTTCTTGTACGATTTGATCTTTGAAGAGATAGTTGGGTAATTTATATTCGACAAACCCTCTAGCAAACCACAAAATGCCTGCATGAACGCGTTCAGGATCCAAAAAATAGGTCGGATTATCGTAATAACCGATCATCTTTTCTGTTGTTGCAATTCCACACGTAGGGGAAGCCGCGAAATCCGTGTATTGGCCGACAGGCATAGCAACCTCTACGAATTTTCTTTTCAACATAGAAGAACGGGATAATTTTATTTGCAGGTACTCCGTTGACAACGAACAATACTTATAGGTCCCGCCGTTAACCCTTTTCATTTTATAGCTTACGAGCCCTGCTTTCTGCAGTTTGGTAACGTGCGTACTGACAATTGCACTGCTTAGGTAAAGCTCAGAAGCCAATTCTTTAATATGCATCTCTTTTGTATATAATAAATCAATAATCTGCAGCCGCACCTCGCTCGCCAATGCTTCGTAGACCTGAAGCGATTCCGAATCCGTTGATAAATACATGATTACACGCCCATTCTTGAATTAGTAATTTACTTAATTCTATATTTTTCGTTTATAGGTTATTGATTGTATTTATCTATTATGATAAATATTATATAGAATATCAATAATTATGATTTAATCATTCCATTAATTCAACTAGGAGGATTATATGCTATGTCCATGAAATCGACTATGCTTATTGACAAGAATTTCACCATTTCAGAAGTAGATCCCCGGCTCTATGGGTCATTTATCGAACACCTAGGACGTGCCGTATATGGCGGAATTTATGAGCCAAACCATCCAACCGCAGATGAGAACGGCTTTCGACGCGATGCTCTGGATGCTATTCGTTCACTGAATGTTCCCATCATTCGCTATCCAGGCGGGAATTTTGTATCCGGCTATAACTGGGAGGACGGTGTTGGTCCAAAGGCCGAGCGGAAGCGTCTATTGGATCTAGCTTGGTGGACAACCGAAACCAATGAGATGGGAACAAATGAATTCGCGGATTGGGCTAAACTAGTTGGTTCAGAAGTCATGATGGCCGTTAATCTGGGTACCCGCGGCGTTGATGCGGCTAGAAATCTCGTCGAATATTGCAACCATCCTTCTGGTTCTTACTGGAGCGATCTGCGAATATCACATGGATATAAAGATCCGCATAATTTCAAAACGTGGTGCCTTGGGAATGAAATGGATGGCCCTTGGCAAATCGGAGCAAAAACGGCAGTCGAATATGGCAGATTAGCGAATGAAACGGCCAAAGTTATGCGCTGGGTTGACCCATCCATAGAGCTTGTGGCATGCGGCAGCTCAACAAGTGGAATGAGTACGTTCGCTGATTGGGAGGCTACCGTGCTCGATCTTACCTACGATCAAGTGGATTATTTATCCTTGCACTCCTATTACAATAATAATGCGAATGATACATCTAATTTCTTGGCGAAATCGCTTGATATGGATCAATTCATTTACAGTGTAACAGCTATTTGCGATTACATGAAAGCGAAGAAACGGAGCAAGAAAAAGCTCATGCTTTCAATGGATGAATGGAACGTTTGGAATACCATCGGATCAAGCCGTGCTGATGAACGTTGGCAGGTTGCACCGCCTGAATTCGAAGATGTTTATACGCTCGAAGATGCTCTTGCAGTAGGCTGCTTCCTGATTACACTGCTGAAACATGCGGATCGTGTTAAAATGGCGTGCATAGCCCAATTGATTAATGTGATTGCACCGATTATGACTGAAAATGGAGGCCCTCTTTGGCTGCAAACCACTTATTATCCGTACCTTCATGCTTCCTTGTACGGTAGAGGAACGGTGCTTCACCCCATTACTTCATCACCTAAATACGATTCAAAGGATTTCACCGACGTTCCGTATCTAGAGGCAATCAGTGTTTTCAATGAAGAGCAAGGTGAAGTGACGATCTTCGCTGTAAATCGTCATTTATCAGAGGGACTCGAGCTTAACGTTGACGTCCGCAGCTTCGGTGAAGTTAGCATTCTCGAGCATATCGTGTTGGAGAATGAAGATTTAAAAGCGACCAACACAAAAACGAAGCCCGACAATGTCGTCCCTCATAAAGCCGGTAACGCCAAAACCGACGACGGATATGTTAAGACTATGCTTAGCAAAGCTTCATGGAACGTTATTCGACTACAAATAAAAAAAAAATAGCTATCAAAACTATTAAAAGACAACCTTCTGATCCCCATAGGGACCGCTAAGGTTGTCTCTTTATAGTTGGTCAATATCCAGTGAGAGTCAGTCGATTACCAATTATTAATTACTTCTTAGAAGGATCGGCAGCAACAGGAGTTTTGCTAGGTAACATATTAATCAAAGATCCATTACCCCAAGCATCTGGAACGTCACCCTTCCATACTTTAAGAAATTGATAATCTACTAGGTTCGAAGTAATGGATTTTGCTAACTCTTCATTACCTTTTGCTTGCTGTTGAGCGACATACAGATCTGCATCCGCTTTAGCTTTAGCTACTTTAGCGTCGGCTTCAGCTTTTACTACACTTTGTTGCGCATCGATCTTTGCCTTTTCTAAATCGTTCTGAGCTTTCATCGCATTCTGAGCCGCAATCTGCTTTTGTTCAATGGATTGATTAAATGCATCCGAGAAAGTAAAGTTTACGATGGAAATATCTTTGACGTCAATATGATAACCATTCAACGATTTCTTCAGCAGATCATTTGTTTCTAAAGCTACTTGCTCTCGCTTCGAAATTAATTCCTCTGCACTGTACTTAGCCGTAACTTCCTTAAAGATTTCTTGTACGTGTGGGCTGATTACTTTTGAGTCGAAGTCTGTTCCTACATCCTTCAACAAATCATAGGCAGATCCTTTGTCGATTGTATAGTTAACAGCAACGTGACTGTGTACAGGCTGTAAGTCTTTTGATGAAGCAGCAGCGTCTGATTCAGCTTTGGCCACCTGAGTATTCACAGTTATGATGCTTGTTATGAAAGGCCATTTCCAGTGAGGTCCCGGTTCTAAAGGGGTTGAACTTACGCTTCCCAATGTTTTACGAAACCCAATATGCCCATTCTCCACTGTGCTAAACATGGAGAACCCTAATACTAGAACTACTACAACTCCGACTCCTACATTCATGCTTTTGACTAACGGCGAGCCCTTTCTCGTGTTCATACCTGTTTCCATGGTTGCACTCTCCTGATAAATGAATTTTTTATTAGTGTTATTCATACATAATTTTAACTATACCTACATTTAGTCATCTTGAAGCCCATAACTCGTCCATGGTTGATAGAATCGCGGTAATCCTAACGGCCATTATAATAGGTTGGAGAATCAGCTTTGCAATCGTTGACGTTTGCCTATGCAAATAGCCTTTACATATTTTTGAAATTTATTGGATAAATTAAGGAAATCGGTGATGGAGGGAGGAAAAACGTGTGAAGCTAAGTCCATCGATTGAAGCTACAGAGCAATATTTCAAACAGCTTTTCGCAGAACAAAGCGACTTTCAATCGAAACAGCTGTACATTGGGGGAACGGAGTATAGGCTGTATTATTTCGACACGTTGATTGATTCCTCCCACGTTCAAGATTTTATTCTGAAGCCGCTGCTTCTCCGTCCGAAGGACGCGGTCCGCGACGTCGTGTCAATTCTCGACTATGCTGAAACCGAGCTATTCGAGGAAGCGGCTCAAGCAATACTGGACGGCAAAGCCGTGTTGCATCGCGGCGGAGAGAGCTGGCTTTACCTGCTCGGGGTGGATTTAAAGAAGGAGCGCTCCATCAATATCCCGACCAATGAGCGGGTTTTACGCGGTGCGAACGAAGCGTTCATTGAAAATTTAGATACAAATATCAATCTGATGCGCAAGCTAATCAACTCTACGGAGTTCGTCGTAAAAACGTATACGATAGGGCGGCTCTCGCAAACGAGGGTGGCTGTCATGTACATAAAGTCGATTGCGAATACGGCGATCATAGAGGAAATGGACAGAAGACTCAGAAGCATTGACATTGACTATGTCGAGGCGCCTGGATTTATCGATGAGTTAATCCGAGAGAAGAAATTCAGCCTGTTTCCACAACTGCTCATAACGGAAAGGCCTGACCGCGCACGTGCCTATTTGATGGAGGGGAAGGTCGTCCTCGGAACTGCAGGGTCACCAGACACGATCATCCTGCCGGTAACGTTCTGGTCTTTTTTCCATAGCCCAGATGATTACCAAATAGGTTGGCTGTTAGGCTCATTCTTTCGGCTTTTGCGTATCTGCTCCTTTTTTATTACGATTGGCCTGCCTGCCATATATGTGGCGGTCAGTGCCTTTAATCCGCAGCTGCTGCCGATCAATTTCGTCAATACGCTGCAGAGCTCACTGAAATACGTCACGTTTCCTCCGGTATTCGAGGCGCTTTCGATGATGATCATGCTTGAGATTTTAAGAGAAGCGACTGTTCGGCTGGCGAGTCCCGTCGGCCAAACGATCGGCGTAGTTGGCGGTATTGTAATCGGAACAGTGGTCGTGCAGTCAAATTTGGTTTCCAATACAATGGTTATCGTTGCCGCTTTAACGGGCCTGGCCTCCTTTATCATGCCTTCGTACGAGATGAGCAGCGCAGTTCGCCTGCTAAGCTATCCTGCGCTCATACTTTCCTCGTATTTCGGTCTATTTGGCCTCGCCTTCTTCTTCATGATAATTTTTATACATTTGTGTCAAATGAATACGATGGGACTCCCTTACTATTCGCCGCCCTTCTCCTTGAGCGATGTGAAGGATACGCTGTTTCGCGCACCGATTTGGAGCTTGCGCAAGCGGCCGGAAGGAACGGCGCCGAGCAATCGAACAAGGATGCGGAATCCAAGGAGTTGGAAACGTTGAAAAAGGAAGAAAACATCACCGGAAGACAGCTGATCTCGCTCGTGATCATGATGCAGCTTGGAACGGAAATAATATCTCTTCCCCATGCAGAGGCCGAGGTTTCCGGGCATGATGCTTGGCTGGCTGTTTTGCTAAGCGGACTGGCCGCACAAGTAGGCATCGTGCTGATTTGGTGGCTTGGCAGCCGATATCCGGCACGGAATTTCTATGCCTATCTCCCACTAATTGTAGGCAAACCGATTGGAGCTTGCATCAAATTATTGTATGGATGCTATTACGCCATTTCCGGACTCTTGCTAACATTGCTTTATACCGACATCATAAAAAGATGGGTATTTTTGCTGACGCCTAGGTGGGTAATCATTCTTATGCTTCTTATTGTGTGCGGCTATGCGGCAACGTCAACGCTGAAGAAGCTTGCTTATGTATCGCAAACCTTTATTTTCTACTATTTCATTAGTTTTATGCTGATCGTTCTTAGTGGAATTTACGGACTTGACGTAAGAAACTTACTGCCGGTTTTACCCGACGGCTGGTATCCGGTTATGAAGGGAGCATATGTTTCATTTAGCGCTTTTGTCGGGTATGATCTGCTCCTTTATGCCTACCCGTATGTAAAGACCCAAAGCAAAAAGAAGCTGCTTCTAACGATATCGCTTGCGAACGCCTGCACAGTCGTGTACGATGTCACGGTCTGCCTGATCTGCTCAATGAAGTTCAGCTTGGCACAGCTCAAGGTTATTCCGGAACCGATCATTTTTATATTAAAGAGCTATCAAGTTGAGACGCTGCAGAGCATTGACATATTGTTCCTCATCTTCTATGTATGCATTATATCGACAACGATCTATGTGTATTTCTTTTTGGCCGCTAAAGCCTTCCTTCATCTACGCAGTCAGGGCTTGGGCAAGCAGCATATTTGGGTATGGGCGATTGTATGCGTTTGTTTCATAGGAGGTTTTTTCCTGACCAAGCGTAGTGCCATTTTGCAGTTTTCCTCGATTCAGGACAAACTGTCGATCATTATGATCGCCATTCTGCCACTCATCCTGCTCTTGATTTCCAAGCTGCGAGGCACCGGGAGGAGCGGCATATGAAGAGAGTGATTGCAGCGCTAATCATCTGCCTGCTGCTGACAGGATGCTGGGATCAGGTTCAGCTGAAGAAGATGCTTTTTGTTGACGTTATCGGAATCGATTTCGAGGGTGACAGCAAGGAAATCAAGGTAGACTATGTGATTTCCTCTCTCCAACAAGTTGCTCAGGGAGGAGGCAAGCCGAAAAACTTACACATTGCGTCAAAGGGCGATAACCTCTATGACGCCGCGGCTAAGACATACAAGGAAATGCCTGGCAACCTTGCTGCACTCGAGACCAGGTTGTTTCTAATTAGCACCAGATTCGCTAAAGATCAGCCGCTGAGCTATCTAGATATGACCGGTCAATTTATAGCCAATCCGTTGTATGGCTATTTAGCCGTGTATGACGGCGATCTATCGAAGCTGCTGTCTAAGGAGAAAATTAAAGAACAGACCTTATCGGAATTTCTGGTAGGCTTATTGGATGAGGAAAAACGGAGAGGAAGAATTCCTTCAAACAAAGTAGTCCACTATATACTCGGTGGAGCCGAGTTCATTAACGACTTCGTGCTCAATCGGTTCGAGCCTTATGAGAATGGGGCTCGCCTTGCAGGTACTTCTTTGTTTAGCGACGGGAAGTATACCGGAGTAAATCTAAATGATGAGGATACCCAGATAGCCTATCTAATGAATGGCGCTAGGGGTAGAAACCAGCCGATTATTAGTAAAACTGACGAAAAGAATTATACGGTTCTAATACAGAATGCCAAACAGAATTTCCATATTATCTCTAATGGTGACAACCTCCGCGAAATTGAAATCTCGTTAAAACTGGATCTTAAATTAGTCGAGGAAGGACATGAAGATTATAAGAAACACACGAAGAAAATGCTCACAAAGCTGGAAAACGAAATCGCAGCTGATATAACTACAAAGGCAACTAACGTGATTGCAACCTTGCAGAAGGCCAATTGCGATTATTTGCAGCTAGGGCATGAGGTGGCTGCCTATCATCCGAAGCTGTTCGAAGGATTGAACTGGCGAAAGCAGTATCCGAAGATCAGTATTAAGCCAAAAGTTAAGATTAGGATTCTTAATACCGGCATTTTGGACTAACGAAAGCAAGCCTGCGGCTGATTACGCTGCAGGCTTGTCTGAATTTTTGTATTGCTCTAAGTATTACCTCTCGTCTACCAGCGGACTAATTTTCAACGACTTTTGAAGATTACGCCTGGCAAGGCAGTCCCACCGTGTAAATGGACCATTTACCAGAGTAGTCCGAAAAGGCCTCCCCCCAATTGATTTGTCCAAGAAGCAATTGAACCTCCGGCTTGTGGTTTTTGATAAAATTCGTGTAAGGCGCATAATATGCCCCATTATCAAAAGGAATTTCGGTATTTCCTTCATGAAGCCAAGTGATACCCCCGTCGCACGATTGCCGGACGACCAGCATGTTTCCGGACAAAAGAGCGATCCTCAGCCTGCCATCCGAGGGATTCAGCTCCATGTCCCTGAATTCGCAGGTTGTATCATCAATCGTTTGAATCGACCATTGCCCGCCGGACCATCTGGCTGCGTGAACTACACCCTTAGGCCGGTTGTGATCCCTGTAGCCATAAGCGACGACAGGCGCTCCTGTGAGGGGATCGACAGCCGTTACAGGGCATAAAATGGTATGGCTGAAATCGTCGGCGGGCTCCGCGGTTTCGATCAAACATTTTCCCATCATATGATCAAAGTCGATGCATGTGCCAAGGTCCGTTCCATCTGCGCTGTACATTCGATCGTTCGACGGATCGAAGGAAGCAAAGAAACAGCCGCGCCCTTCTCTGGCGTGCCCCTTTGGTCCGCCCCACATGGACCACGTCAAGTGGACTTTGCCTTGGTGATCCCCGTTCCCCGGCTCGTACACCGTTCCGAATGCATAAACCTCGTCGAATTTATCCGAATCGTTCTTGCCGCTGTCGATAATGGTAACCGGCTCGGACCAAGTAGCCCCGCAGTCGCTAGAGCGGATGAAACGGTAAGTCCGATAGGGATAACGGTTATCGTCATTGCACGAATAAAAGACATAGATCTTATCCCCTACGACAACTGGCGCAGGGTAACAGTTCCGATCATCGCTGATGGTTTTGCGGGTCCATTCGCCCGATAATGAATGCGGCTCCGGGGCAGCGAGCTGATACAATTCCTGAGAGTGCCTAGCATAAAAAATCAACGGTCTGCCGTCAGGAGCTTGCACCATACCGGGGTAATTGTGATAATCCCAGGTACCTGTCATGCCGTTGGCGATAACTTTGATACTCTGCCCCCACACATGATCATCATGATGGAAGCTTCTTACATATACATCCATTTCCGGCCCATTCCAGGCGACAAACGTTTGATTGCAATTGGGGTCGAAATAACCAGCTCCTATCGGTCTTTGACATCCAAAGCTACCGTTTACCGCGATTTGATAAGGTTTAATCTGCATGATGCTACTCTCCAATATGATCTATTTCTTTTTTTCCTTCACATACTGTCCGGGAGTCAATCCGGTTATCTGTTTGAATCGGCGTATGAAGCTGGAGGAATTCAAATAGCCTACCTGAATGGATATTTCATTAAGGTTTGAATCACTTGACAGTAACAGTTCTTTCGCCTTATTCATCCTTAAATTCGTTGTATATTCAATAATCGTTTGTCCGGTCTGATTTTTGAAGTACTGGCTTAAGTTCGTAAGTGTCATTCCGAAATGGTCAGCCATATTTTGAATAGAGAAATCACAATCCGCAAAATAGCTTTGAATATAGGAGGCCGCATCATTGATAAGGCTTTGATCCTTTACGGCTTTACTCTCGCGGATAGACGTACATATATGGGAACAAAAGTTTTTAACAAGGTTTGTAAGTTCTTCAATCGTCTCAAATTCAGCAAGCATAGAGGCATTCGGATATTCGCCTTTAGGAAGCAAAAGCTCCTTGTTAACTTCTGCAAAAGTCCGCCAGACAATGTTCAAGATATCAAAGCAAAGCCCTCTTGCAACAAAAAGAGGGGTATTGCAAGTTTTCATATAATTGATGATATTGTTCAACGCATATTCAATTTCCAGGTCATTGCCCTGTTTGATCAAGCTTTTCAAAATATCAAGCTCTTTATGCGGATAGGAGTCCAACGAATCATCCTGATTGGATAATTCGTCATTGAAAATAATGCCGCCATTCCCTTTCACTAAACGGTAATCAAGAGCGGCAGAGGCTTCCACATAGGATTGCGGAATAATTTTAACATCCTCGTATACGTTGCCAACCCCAATTGTTGTTTGAATACTTATAGCTTCTTTCAAATGAATTTGAAAAGCGTCAAGCTCCGCCATAAGACATTCCGATTGAATCTCATCCAGAGACAAAATACACACCATTTTCTTTTGATCCAAATGTTCCCTGACATACCCATTGAAAAAAAGGTTGACCGTGCTTTCAAATTGATCCAACAACTCCGGAACAGCCTGAGATTTTATGGAATGAGGTGTATGCAAGAGAACAATGATCACCAAATGAAGCGGATTTCTAAAAGATATCGCAAAGGGCTCCCCCTGCTGCTTTAGATCATCCGGCGTATGAATCCGCCCCTTGAGAAGACTATCCAGAATAAAGTCCTTGGAAGCGATTCGGGTACTGGATATTAAACTTTTATTCTGATTGGAAAGATAATCGATCGTATTTTTTACCGGTTTATAGTTGGTTCGCATGTTGAAATAGATGACAATACTTCCAATCACTAAAAGCAGGATCACTACGAGAATAAAATCAACCTGGATGCCATCCGTCTTTTTCAGAACTTCATTAACAGGAGTAAAAGAAATGTATTTCCAGCCCGTTTCATTAGACTTCAATACAGACATGAACATCTTCTGATTGTCCACTGAAACCGTTTGGGTAAAATGATTCTCGTTGCTGCCGAGATACTCGATAAGACGATCCGCCGATAAACGAATAGCATTATTAGAAGCGGTAATAACTTGATTATTCTTATCCAGAATCATAATACTTGAATGATATCCGCCAAAATTGTCTTTAATAATTTTGGTAAAAAACTGCTCATCCACCAAAAAAAGAACCGTTGTTTTGGCGTCAACGCCGAAACTGGAAATGGGGAAAATAAAAGTTACAATTCTTGACTGCTCACGATCATACTTGATAACATCCTCGGCAGAACGTACTTTTGGAACCTTTAGCGAATTGATATCTCTTTTAAAATCCTCTTCATTCCAAGAACTGTATCTAAATGCTTGATTAATAAATAACGGTATAGAATACGAGCTTGTGCTGGAGTAAATAAACGAATCGCCTCGAAAATAGACCATCATGTCTTTAATTAGGCTGTTCGAAACCAAATATTTGCCAAGTTCACGCTGCGCATCGATAGCAAGATTCGGATCATTCAAACCGTAATAGGGATTTAAGCTCCTGTTCATTTGAATATGGGTTTGTATGCTATCAAATTGCTTAATATTGGCGTCTACGATATACATGACACGATTTAACGTATTTGCGTTATTGGCAATTAACTCGTCCTTAAGTACACCTATGAATTGGTTATTTACAAAAAATACCATAATTGCAATGCAAATAAATAAAATAATGACATAAGACATCAGATATTTAAAAAATAAAGCTTTTTCCTGTATGTAAGATTTCATCACTTCAGCCCCCATAGGAAATCCTAATACAACTTTACAGGGTTTGCCAAGGAAACATTATGATGTAAATAAATAAAATAATGACATTAGACAGCAATTATATTGACAACGACCGTATTCGGCTTGCCGACAACAGGAATTCCAGGCATTTTGATTGGAACTGCATGCCATTCATTGTCAATGGTAATCCCTACACCAACAAGCGGAATGGTCAAGTAAATGATGAGTTCATCCAAATTTACATCCTGATAAGGGTCGCTTGCCGTAATAAACAGCTTGTCTCCCTCTTGTTCCAACATGACTACAGCAGGTTTGGAAACTTTCATCTTCAATGACTCTGTTATACATGTAGTTTCATGATCAAAGAATACAGCCTGAATCAAGCTATTGTTGTTATTGGCCACAGCTTGCAGTTTGGTTGTGTTGGAAATGATTTGAACAGGATTTGAAGCCAGATACGACTGCGGCTTCTGATCGCCTGCATACATGAGATACGAATACTTGCTCTGGGCAGGCGCCTGTCCATGATTCACCCAAATTTGGAATATCGGGCACAGCTCATTGTCTGCCTGGCTATTTGAAAAGTTGAGCAGTTCCCAGTGCGTTATCCTTTCCTCTGCCAGCATGACGACTTCCCCGGACGTATGCTCAGGAAGCACCGCATAAAGGATGCCATCCTGCTTGACCCAAGGAATATCCTTACTGCTGGATTCGTACCCTTTAAGTGTTACCTTTACACCATTATTGTCCATTCCGAAAGTCTCTATCGAAGGACTCCCTGCCGTATGATACAAAATATCCGTTGCCCATTTCGTCTGATTGATCGAGGTCCGTATCTCGCTGCCCAATTCCGGCCGATAATCAGATATCCCCGCGCCTAGGCAGACAATCGTATCTTCCATAATAAAATAACTCTTGTACGCCTTCACACCGAAGATTTCATTACTGCCATCCTCATGGATAACACCGGCTCCATCAACACTCTTCTGATCAACTTTTTCAAAGATAAATCCTGCGGCGCCGTTATCATTGCGGGCGACTCCTCCCGCGTAAGGATGAATACTGTTATAACCAGACCAGTTGGTTGCGGGCACAAGCTTTGCAGTTTCTATATAGCGGGCTGTTATGCCAGGTAAAGAAGCAAGTTCCCAGGCCCCTTTGCTTTCAGCCCATTCAGTGCCGTCTCTTGCTATGACATAGGAACCATCCGCTGTAAATAGATTAAGCTTATCTGCCATAATATGGGCGAATTCTACACCGTCGCAACGATTTGAAGCCATATTCAAATAGAAATACAGCTTATCCGTTTTCTTGATTAAATCATCATTGTTCCAGAAGTAGCGCACTCCTTTGTAGTAACCTGAAGGATACCCGTCCATCCTTTGGATATCTTTATAATCAAGAAGATCGTTCATTTCTTTCAACTGTTCTTCCGTTAACAAATAACTGAAATTTTCTATCAGTAATTGTGCTAAATCATAAATATAGCTGACGTCATCTTTCATCTTCCTTGTAAAAATATGCCTAGACTGCATCGGTGCGTCCCAGCCCTTGTAATGACTCCAACTGAGACCGCGAATAAAGTTGATCAGCCAATCCATATTACCGCAAGTGATCTCTTCTTCCCATGGTGTTCCTTTCAATTCCTTGATGATATTCAAACCACTCAGTATGCCGTCTTTTGGATAGCCGCTGTTGTAGGCTTGCGGACCATGCCCCCAACCGAAGCCGTCGGCGCATATCCCTTCATTCCAAAAAGATACGTTACTGTTGGTATGAGAAGTCGGCGTAAAAATATGGCTAACAACATGAGTCATGGTATCTATCATTTCTACGGATTGAAGCACCACTGCCGCATAAAAGGAAGGACGATAGGTCAGCGCATTCCCTCCCACCCACCAGACATGCTGTCGGAACCGCTCAGGACTGATCGGGTGGCTGTCGGTATGATCACCGCGAAGCGGCAATGTCCATGCCTGTAGCGCACATCGGCTCAGTTGCTTATGTACTTCCCTTGTCAGCGGGTCTTCCATTGTTACCTTTTCTACCGCTTCCATATCGTCAAGAAAGAAAAAAAACAGATTCACAGCAGCAACAGGGATAGCAAAAACAGAGCCGTGAAATCGGGTAGCCCCCGTATCCTCCCTGTCCGCTTCCATTTTGCAATAATAAGAAACGCCTTTAAAAATCCTGGATTTCAAATTTTCATCCTGCAGCGGTTTTTCGCGGGACCAATGAAAGGGTTCAGCAATCGTCGCAAGCCGCAGGATAGCAACATTCAAGTCCTTGAAAGAATCGCTCAAATCTATAAAGCGGCCCTCTTCTGTTAACTGTGAAATATAATGGTCACGCTGATTAAATTCCATATAGACTTTTGAACGAAATGGAGTGTAAGCCAATTGCTTTCGTAATTCCTCTAAAGCTTGCATCTTGATTACATGCATAAGGGCCGTATTGACGTTTGGTTGATGCACACATTCACTGCATGCCCAGGCACTACGCCAGTAAGACTCAGGGATCAGATCAGCATTTAAGTCGATATCTAAATTCATAAAAATACCCCCTCGAAGTCTTAGCCTTTTATAGATCCAACCATAACTCCTTTGATAAAGTACCTCTGAAGAAAAGGATACAAGAGCAGCATCGGAACGCTTGCCACAATTATGACGCCATATTTGATCTGCTCTGCAATAATTCGGGTTTCCTCAACCAATGTAATATCTTCGGTCATGGCAGACATATTCTGTGACTGGATCAGGATTGATCTTAAGATTAACTGGAGCGGAAACTTCTCTGAGCTATTTAAAAATATCATCGCCTTAAAATAATCATTCCAATGTCCCACGCCATAGTAAAGAGCCAATACGGCCATCACGGCCTTGGACAAAGGAAGTACCATTGTTATAAAAAACCTAAAGGGCGAGCATCCGTCAATAGCGGCCGCCTGTTCCAGTTCTTCCGAAATATTGGATTCAAGAAAGGTACGTGTGATGATGATGTTAAACACCCCGACCGCGCCGAGGATAATCATCGCCATCGCTGTGTCGCGAAGCCCCAGACTCTTGACCAACAAATAATGCGGAATTAAACCTCCGCTAAAGTACATTGTGATCATAAGTATGATCATAATCCATTTGCGCCCCGAGAAATATTTGCGGGATAAAGGGAAGGCAATCATCATGGTCAATATAACATTGAGCGTAGTTCCTGCCACCGTATATAAAAGGGTATTGCCATATCCCGTCCAAATCCTTGTATCCCGAAATATTCTTTCATACCCTTCCAGAGTAATGCCTTTGGGGAGCACAAAGACATTTCCGCTGACCACATCATTTGGATTCGATATGGAAGCTATGACAACGAAATATAAAGGGTATAAAACGATAAGCAGGAAAAATCCAAGCACAGAATAATTAATCATATCAAATATGAGATCCTCTTTGGATCTTTTAATTGTTTTCATCGTCGCCACACTCCTTTCCTACCAGAGACTGGAACCGCTCAATTTTTTAGCAATACGGTTTGCGCTGACCAGCAATATAATATTGATAACCGTACTGAAAAGACCAATGGCCGTTGAATAGCTGAACTGATTGCCTTCAATACCAATCTTGTATACATAGGTTGAAATAACTTCAGATGCATCAATATTTAGAGCATTTTGCAGCAAGTAGGCTTTCTGGAAACCTACATTCATGACATGCCCAATTCCAAGAATAAACAAAATGACCATCGTTTGCGAAATTCCCGGAATATCTACATGCCGGATGATCTGAAACTTGCTGGCCCCATCCACTTTTGCAGCTTCGTATAATTCAGGGCTTATCGACGATAGGGCAGCAATATAAATAATGGTTCCCCACCCGGCATTCTGCCAAATGCCTGACCATACAAAGATGCTCTTCCACAAATCCGGACGCGCCATAAAGTTGATTTTTTCTCCTCCAAAAGCAGTGATAATATTGTTGACCACACCGATACTGGGTGATAAAAATATGATCAGCATGCTGGAGAGAACCACGACTGATATAAAATGCGGCGCATAAGTGACCGTTTGAACAATCTTTTTGAAACGTTGGCTTCTCACCTGATTTAACAGCAATGCAAGTATAATAGGTATTGGAAAACCTGCAACCAATTCATAGACACTTACGCCGAGCGTATTTTTTAACACCGCCATGAACTGGTACGATTCAAAAAATCTTTCAAAATGCTTAAATCCTACCCAAGGACTGCCCCATATGCCCTTTGAAATCATAAAATCTTTGAACGCCAGCTGGATTCCATACATGGGAACATAATCGAATAGGATGATGTATATAAGTGCAGGAAGGCACAAAAAGTATAACTGATAATCGCGAGAGAATACTTTTTTTAGAAGCCTTTTCGTTGTGACTTGCGGGTATTCCTCTGTTTTCACATGATTCTTTGATGCCAATTTTGCAATTTCCACAACGGTCCATCTCCTTCATCGAGAGTGCGTGATAGTAACTTCCAATATGCTATAACAAGGCAGTTGAAGCTTTTGAAAGCTTAAAACTGCCTTGTTACACTTCTATATAGGACTATTTCGTTCTGTCATAGGCCTTCTGGTCAATTTTCACAAAATCATCCATCCCGAGTTTTTTCAACTGGTTCACGTATTCATTCCAATCGGCTTCAACCCCGCCGCTATAGATCCACTTTGCCGTCATTTTGGTTACATATTGCCCGATATCGTTGCCAACAATGGTGTAACGTTCCGAGTCCTTTTGATCCATGAAAGGATTAAAATAAACTTCTTTTTGGAAGTAGGGGCCATATATCTTTTCCGCTTCTTCCTTGGATATCGTGGCGGCTGATTTTTTACTCCATTTAAAATCTTGCGCAAGTATAGCGTATAAGGAGAAATTCACAGGTGAATCTACCGATTTTTCAACTCCTGTAAATTGTTTCCCGTCCGGCTTCAATATTTCTTCGAACACCCCGTTATCCAGTTTTTTCAGGTATTTATCGTAGGAGCCATTCAAATTTTGTATGGATGCATCCGTATCGTAATGCAAGTCTGCCCATTTCAACAAGATTTCCGGGTTTTTCGCCTTGTTGGTAATCGCAAAAGCAATATTGAAATTCGCAGGCGTTACCCTTTTCGCCCACCGTTGCTTGCCATCCGGACCTTTAAGCGGAGGTCCATAAACAAACACATCGCTGCCAATTGGCGTATTAAATTGTGCTGTTGACCAGCCAATAGCGACACCTACAGACGGAACTTTACTTGTGAGCTTAGCGGTGTATGCGGAGCCATCCATAGTAAAAGCTTCTTTGTCGATCAGTCCTTCGGACGCTAATTTATTCAGGTATTTCATGGCCTCTTTATATTCCGGCTGACCGGGTACAAAAATGACTTTTCCATCTTTGACATCAACCCAATTTTGAGGCAGGACGAGTCCGGTAAAACCAATCAAGGAAGAAATTCCATTTATTTTATCTACTGTTCCATTCGTACCAAAACGGAAGGTAAAAGGAATTTCGTCGTCCTTGCCGTTGCCGTTTAAATCCTTCGACGCCTTGATCGCTTTCAGGTATTCGTAGAATTCATCCGTTGTGGTTGGAATCTTCAAACCCAGTTTATCAAGCCAAAGCCTGTTGTATAGTATGGTATCATTGGTATTGGTCGTGGCTTCTTGATACGCAGGCAAGCCATAAACATGTCCGTCAGGAGCTGTCATTTGCTTAAGCAAATCTGGGTTTTTTTCTATCAATTTTGTCAAATTGGGCATGATATCCTTATTGATCATCTTTTCCATAGGAATAAGCAAGCCCTGAGAACCGTAATTCGTGTATTCATTGCCATCAATGACAAAGCCTCCATAGAGTGCGTCCGGCAGATCGCCGCTGGCAAAGGCCAGCTTGCTTTTTTGCTTATACGCATCTCCTGTGCCCCAATCCTGCCATTCAATCTGGACGTTGGATTTCTTCTCATACTGCTCGTTCCAGGCCGTCAATGTTTGATAGGGTTTAAAACCGTCGCTTCTGCTTTGTACGAAAGAATACTTCACTTTTTCCTTTAGAGGAAATTCCACGGACTGTACATTTGGCGACTTCTGGGACGAATCCGCCCCTTTGCCTGCATCCTTGTCGCTACTGCAGCCTGTCATCATAACTGAAGCAAGCATGCTGAGTGCGATGAAAGACGATACTTTCTTCTTCATCTAAGACCCTCTCCTTTGTAGACTGATTGTTGAAAGCGCTTAACATTCACGTGTTTTATATTAGTACAACGCTTTTCTGACGTATATAAACATTATTTTAGTCATATGCAGAATTCCAATTTAACCTTGTAAGCCGCGTGCCGCAAGGTTCATGGCGCATAATCCCTCATATCGCACTGAATTTCTACCTCTACTGTTGTGCCGACATTAGGTTTGCTTCGAATCGTTAACGTGCCTTGATGCGCTTTAAGAATTTGTTGACAAATCGTTATGCCTAAACCATTCCCATCGTCCTTCGTTGAAAAAAATGGCTCCCCCAACTTCGCCAATTGATCCTCCGGAATACCGACGCCTTGATCCTCAATGCAAATCAGAGCATTGAATTCGTCCTTCTGTTTCAGCGATATACTCACCACCCCGCCGGTCGTCATTGATTCGATTGCATTTTTAATAATATTCATTATCACTTGTTTGATTTGATTCGGTTCACAAAGGACTTTCTTCAGATTTGCCTCAGCCTCCAGCTGCAAGTCTACATTAAACAGAAGCGCCTGAGGCTGCATCAATCGAACGACACTCACAACCAGCGGCCTGAGTTCGTTTTCTGTATAAGTTACCGAGTGCGGCTTGGCAAGCGTCATAAATTCATTCACGATGTAATTGATCCGTTCCAGTTCCTCCAACATAATGTCGATATATTTCGTATTTATAGCTTTGAGAATTTGCGCGAAACCCTTGAGCGATGTTAACGGATTGCGAATTTCATGGGCAATCCCGGCGGCGAGCTTACCGATAATCGAAAGCTTCTCTGAAGTCCGTACGTATTCTTCCGTATTCTTTCTCTCTGTCATATCTCTGACAACGCTCTGAAAAATCGGAGATCCCAATTGTTCATCTACATAGACCGATGATATTTCAACATCGAGCTCGGTCCCGTCAAGCACTTTCATCCTGTAACTTTGAAATCCCAAAAAACCATCGCTATGAATAGCTTGATTCATTCGGCTTGCGATCTTCGGGTGATCTTCCGGCGAGAAAAACTCAAAAATAGAACGGCCGATGAATTCTTGGCTGCTATTCGCTCTAAAGAACCTGATACCGATATCATTGACAATCTGGATGACGCCGTTACAGTGCAAAATAACGGGATCGGGCGATAACTGCAACAACCTTTGGAATCGTGTCTCGCTTTCGATAAGCTTGGCCTCAGCCCGTTTACGATCCGTTATATCTCTGAAAAATAATAGAATGAACGAAGTCCCGTGAAATTTAACGGGAACCGCTCGAAGCTCGACATCTACGGCTTTACCGTCCAAACGAACGAGCTTGATCTCTATCACCTCTGAGGCTTTGCCTTCTAGTAGCAACATGTGAGTCAGCTTCGCCATTTCCGTAAATCCCGGATGTATGAAATGCAGCACTCGTTCTCCGATAAGGATTTCGGGAGTTTCTGCTCCGATGAGCCGAGAGGCGGCGGCATTCGCATACGAAATGCGAGATTTGGAATAAACGACGATGGGTTCAGGCGAACATTCAACCAGTGCCCGATACCGCTCCTCGTTTTCTTGCAATCCTTCTTCAGTCGTCTTCTTCTGTGTGATCTCTCTTTCCCCACCTTCAAGTTATGTAACCCATATTGACCAAACATATAGAATTGTAATTATTGCACCTTTCTTTTTTGAGGTATATACGCATTTTTTTCATGATAGACAGAATTATACAATCAAGCTGTATACATATGAAAATGCACCTCGCATTTGGTTAATTGGGATGGTGTGGCAACTTCCATTTCCCCATTTCATGCATCGGTGCATGTTGTTTTTCAAACTTCATTACGAACCAGTTAAATGAAATCGCTTACTAACAAGAAAGACAAAATTGCCATGCTGTACTTCGTATTCACTGCATCCTATTGGTTGTCGGGTGCGCTTAGAATTATAGTAATTGGATGCGCATACCATTCGAGACGGCACCTCTATATAACCATAGAGTATATATAAAAAGTTGCTTTATGTATGTGTATATATTTTACCTGTATGTGCAAACTCATTACTTTCTCTTTACAGCAAAACTCACAGTATGGTAATATTTGGAATTAACTAAATATTTACACTGAATAACCTTTGAAGCAAAATTCTTTATTGATACTGGAATCGAGCCCTGATTTTTAGCCAGAAATAAAACTACGGTGGACACCGTTTTTCACAGCGTCCACCGTAGATTCTTACTTAATAGCTCTTTTACAGATTCAGACCGAGATCAAGGTTCCCATTTAGAACTCGGAGGATCATCGTTACTGCCCAAGGTGTCCACTGTACTTTTGTGAAAAGTATAGTGGACGCCAGACGGTCTCTACGCCGGGGGTTAATCAATCAGCCTTGAAAAAAAACGAGGCTGGTGATTTTATTTAACTTATTCAATCATCCTATTTTAGATCTCAAACTGAATGTAATTTTAAGAGGAGCTGTTGAAACAAGTGTATAGGTTGAAGGTAATACAACTTCAACTTGATATTTCCCAGCTTCCAGATTTTTGGTGCTCAAATTAAAGATATATTGATTAACTGTATTATCATTACGGAAAAGCGTTCCTGTGGAGGCGTCAGTCGAGATCACATCTTCAATATCTGTTCCATCTACATCAGCTGACAAGTATGTGACTTTTATTGATGCACTTAAATTGGATACGTATTGATTTAAAGCGTCCGTTAGCTGGAATTTCACTGGGACTGTGCTTCCTTGTTNCTGACAAGTATGTGACTTTTATTGATGCACTTAAATTGGATACGTATTGATTTAAAGCGTCCGTTAGCTGGAATTTCACTGGGACTGTGCTTCCTTGTTGGAAAACACTTGAACCATCCAAGTTTATCGGTTTTAAAATTCCACTAAACTTATAGACGTTTATGACTTGAACCGTTCTCGTAGCGATTGCTGTGTTTCCAGCATGATCATGGACAGTGTACGTAATTGAATAAGTACCCTCTTTGGATGTGTCAACTGTTCCGGTTGTTACAATCGAGCTTGTTACATCGCCATCCACATTGTCAGTAGCTGTCGCCCCAGCATCTGTGTAAGTCGAGCCCACGTAAACTGTTATAGAATCAGAGCCTGATAACGTAATGGTCGGCGCAGTTGCATTCACCGTAACCGCCGCCGCGCTGCTCGGTGTGGCGGCATTCGTCATAACGCTAAATGTCGGAAGATTGAACACGGCATAAGCGTTACCTGGAATGGACACATTAGGACTAAACAACAATTGCACACCTGTACCCGTTAGACTGAATGGAGTGTATTGCTCCAGGGTTATAACCGTAGAATTGCCAATCTCAGTCATGTCTTTTACTTTCGCTCCGTATCCGGACCCGTCCCCGAATCGGATTTGAATCCACTTTCCTGTATACAAATCTTTATTATAGACTTGGCCAGTAACGGTAATTGTGTTATCCCTTACAACCGGGTCAAGCGCCGGATTGATGGAAGCTGTTGTCGCAGCCGTGATCGCCAATTGTTGCGTATCGCAGCCAGTTACACTTGCATTCTGTTCCGTCACTTTGCCAGGTCCGTATACATAGGAATACACAAGCTTGCCGGTCGCCGCATCGATTCTAGCAACGGCAACGCTTCCGGCAAAGGTAATGCCTTTAAAGGTGCGCTCTGTCGTATCGCCGCTCGTATAAATCATATCCACGTAGTTATCGCTTGTCACGACGGCAACGTTCGTCATTGGGTCGTTATCAGCCGGTTTCAACCACTCGACGTTGGTAATCTTGCCTGTTTGACCTTGTCTGAACATTTCATGCACAGCGCCAAACTGCGTAATTTGACTGCTATCGGATACAATGTTCCTTCTGACAAGATGAGGCGCTACAACATTCGGCTCATCCGCCTTGGTTGTTACCGCTCTCTCTCTTGGAATACTTGATAAGAACACATCTGAACCGCTTACCCCATTCATAAACGTATGAATAGTGGATCCTGTTTGTTGCCCTGTCCATGTATAAGAGAAGCTGTTATCTCCGGACCCTGCTTGTGGATTAAGCAGTTGATTCATGTCGGAAAGCAAGCCTGTCGTACTGTTGATACTTGTTAAATAGTTCTGCAAGTTGGATTTGCCTGTAGCCGCGAGCTGGATACCTTGCATCTGAACGTCCATGCCCTCCAATTCTGGGCCACGCTCGAAAATTTCATGTGCCTGACCGCCCTGCAAGCGGGTTAAATCGAACGTATAGTTACGGTTTCCTCCCAGATTGACTAACATGACCATTCTGCGCTTCATGGCTGCATCGTTAGCTCCTGGATCAGAAGCTTCTACAAGCTGCACTTGTTGACCATTTGCTGTTCCTGGATCATAAGCTAATAGCGCAGGCTTTTCCCAAGCTCCGGTGGAAACTGTATTTGCTCCATCTTGTCTCCATACCCAAGGCATATTTCTCCATAGTGGACGCATAGATGGATAACGCAAGGTTTGGTTTCCATCTTCGTAAGTCGGATGAACGTAGCCTGTGTATGGCAGCATTTCTACGCCAGCTCCCCATAGATCGAGGGACAAGAAGTTGGTGTGTGTATGGCTACCCGAGAAACCAAGATCGGTAGGCTGAAACAACAATCCAGCATGAGTCGCTTCCGTTTGATCGCCTTGGAATAAACCATAATAACCAAGACCTGGCAACTCGATATTCTTCAATCCAACGCTGGTAATCGGTTGGGGCTGTGGACTTCCTAATTTTCCATAAGTGTCGTTAATCGGAATCGGGGTTCCATCAGGATAAACCATTTGGACGCTGCCGAAATTTTGGGTTTGTTTCAATAACGGCCATCGGGAGCTGAGATCCGTATGATTCAAGCTGAGTCCCAATTTAGAATCTACGTAGCCTTGTGGATCTGTCCAATCTTTTAAAGCCGCAAGTGTGCTATTAGTATTGCCCGCCACTTGATCTCCGTATGCGGTTGTTTCTTCATTCCACATCCCGTCGGAGAAGTAAAATTTTCCTGTAAACAGTTGGTCATAAGTACTAATCACGGCACGGATCATCTCGGGGTCGTTCAGAAGCATGCCTGTAACAACAGCAGATCGACCCCCGTATGGTGTAATATTATTCAACTCCATACTATTGATGAGTCGCAGACATTCGTAAGCATCTGGGCTTAGCCAGAACCCTTCAATCGTTTGCTTCACTTCTGCAGCAGAGATGCCGGGAACAATTTGACCCCAAATATCAGAGTTAATTAAGCTGCCATACGTGTAAACGGCATCTTGCGGAAACTGATAATTCCCTCCCCAGAAATCCGTGTAATTGTGATTCACTACAATACGAGGATAATCTAACGCTTGATAATACAGAATGAGAGCCGCTTTTCTTTGATATTTTTGATCTGAAGTTAATTGATAAAGCTGAGCAAATAGTCTTGCATATTTTTCAAATTTCGAATGCTGATCTGGATTTTGAAGCGCAGCGGACGCTGATTGTACGGCCTGAATGAAACTTGTATCGTCCATATCCGAATAATTCGCCAAATCAGGGAATGTTGTCATAATTTGGTCGTAATTATACGAAAGTTCTGGTCGGTACGATGATGTCAGAACCAAGGCAAGATCACTAGAACTGATTGCCTGTGAATTCCACGAATGTGTCGGTTGCTGTACCGTAACGTTGAATGTTTTGCTGACACCTGATGCCTGTTCCGTTGCTGTCACCGTGGCTACGCCTGTATGCATGGCAAGAAGTCCATTGCCGATAATTTTAGCTACATTCGGATCTGAAGACGTCCACGTTACGTTTTCGACATAAGCGGGATTCGGAACAGTCTGATAGGAAAGCACAGCTGCTTTTCCTAGATCCACGGTCAAATCAGGAATAATTAAATCTTGAACCGTCTGAACGATTGAACCCGCTTTCAAATAGGCAATCCTCGTTTGACTTGCTGTCTTATTCGCATTTGTATTTTGAGTTATTTTGTTTTGGTATACGCCTACCCAATTGCCCAAATCCTGATTGTCGACCATCTGTGCTCCGTTAATCCAAGCACTGTAACGATGACCCGGCGTGTCGAGATCAATAACGATGTCATACCATTGATTCGCTGCATAAGGGCCAAGCACATTTCCTTTGGAGTCTTTTATATTGCCATTCTGATCAAAAACAAGTAATGTTGGCCAGGCAGCCGTCCCTGAGGGTGGAGTCATGCTCTTTACCTCAAAGATACTTCTTAAAGAATTCGTATTGTTGAATTGCAGCCGGGTTTGAATTCCGAACCGGTCCGTTTTATTAATAGCCGCTTTAAAAGAACCGACAGAAGCACTATCTGCTTCTAATAAAAACGACTTGGAACCGGCTGCATCGGTATCGAGTCCAGCCAAATTACTTCCTGCTGTTCTTGCAACAGCGCCCAATAAATACTTATCTAGCGTGTACGTTCCATTCGCAAATGTTGGGACGTCTACATTAAAGTTGACGTTCGTGAAATCTCCATTGATCAAAACAGGAGGCTTAGTTACCGTTACCGCCACTGCGTTGCTTGTTGCTGTTGCTGTCGTATTTCCCGGTGCATTGTTGTTCGTATTCGTCACCATAACATAGTAATACGTTGTGCCAACCGCCGCCGTAGGTGCAGCATACGATGCGCTCGTCGCTCCGCCTATCGCTGTCCCGCCGCTATTGCTGCCCGTCGTATTGTTGTACCACTGGTAACTAAGCGTTCCCCCGTCACTCACACTGGCTGCTATGCTTAGGATCGGGCTGCTGGCCCCTTGGCCCACCGTCGAACCTGCAGGCTGCGTGTCGATACTCGGCGTTACTGCATTATTGGGGTCGGTAACTGTACCTGCTTTAAAGAAGGCTAACGTCATTCTTCCAGTTGATGTTACTTTATCTTGAATTAATTTATGCTGCACAATACCATTTGTATTAGAAAAAGAAGTGCCCACATCAAGATTGTCTACAACCAATACCCCGTTGACCCAGGCACTGTATTGATGGTTGGGAACATCAACATCGTACACGACGTCATACCACTGATCGGCTGCATATGTACCAACTATATTTCCTTTCGAATCCAGGAATTGTCCAGAACTATTCGTTTTAATCAGAGTTGTGAAAGCACCATTAGAACTTTTAAGCTCGGAGAGACTTCTGTTCGTTGTAGTATTATTAAATTTCACCTTAAATTCAATACCAAATCGGTTTGTTTTAGCTGCAAACGATTTAAAGGTATTTATCGTTGTTGCTATCCCAGTAGTTGGGGTGGAATCGATGTAAAATACATTGGAACCGTTGTCAGTTACATTTCCATACGAATTGTTGCCCGAAGTATAACCACTAACCACACCCAAAAAAGCATTATCCAAAGATGTACTTGGTGGATTTGGGCCGGGAGTTGCATTAAAATTAAGATTCGTCATATCGCCGCCGACGATAATAGGCGACCTTGCCGCTGCTGACACTGTGCCCAGCATCGGGAATGTCGAAGTCATGAGGAGCATTGACATTAAAAAAAGCAACACTCGTTTTCCAATTCTCATGTATAATTCCCCCATCAAGGTAATTTAATTCACTAAGGTAAACGCTTCCAATTCAATGTTAACAAATAACAAAAGCTACTATCATTAGCAAGACTTGCCTAAACTGT
The DNA here is from genome assembly GCF_001429545.1 of Paenibacillus sp. Soil787. Lineage (GTDB taxonomy): Bacteria > Bacillota > Bacilli > Paenibacillales > NBRC-103111 > Paenibacillus_E. Next base: position 410,303 of record NZ_LMSP01000001.1, on the reverse strand, counting down.
TTTCCAATCTTTAATTAAGCCCCTCCTGACTTAGAAGATAACTTACCTGTTCAATTAACAGCTCTCAACTTAGTACAATCGTGATGTTCCTTATTTTTTTCAGTTTCCAACATTCACCCCCACATAACCATAGAATATATAAAAAGTTGTTTTATGTATGTGTATAAATTTTACCTGTATGTGCAATATATCCACTCCCATTTTACGGTAAAGCTCCCAAAAGGGAATATTTGTCATATTTAGAATTCCAATCAAACTTTAAACAAAGAAAATACACCTCGCATTTGGTTAATAGGGATGGCGTGGTAACTTCCATTTCCCCATTTCATGCCAGGCTGTTTGATGTTAATAGATTTTGAGAATCATTAATCAATGAAAAAAATTCCAAAATATTCTACTTAATGGGGGAAAGTAATGTTAACGGTTGTACCTCTACCTTGCTCACTTTCAATAAACATAGTACCTTTGTGTGCTTCAATAATATTGTAACATACCATTAATCCCAAGCCCGTCCCCTTCTCCTTAGTAGTAAAGAAAGGTTGACCAAGTTTAAGGATCTGTTCTTGGGGAATGCCATCCCCCTGATCGATGAAACGGAGTAATACTTTTTCACTACTTACTTGACTCTGAATAATTAAATTCCCTCCGTCAGGCATTGCTTCAATTGCATTTTTCATAATATTTATAAATACCTGTTTTAGTTGATTCTCATCACAAAAAATTGGAGGAATGTTTTCTTCAAGTTCATAATTTATTTGTACATTGTTAATAATAGCTTGTGCTTCTAAAAGAAAAATTACGTTATCTATAAGTATTTTTAAATTATTTTGTTTCATATTGGCAATCTGAGGTTTTGATAGCAACATGAACTCATTTACAATTAAGTTTATGCGATCCAGTTCCTCCAACATGATTGCACAATAGGGTTCGTTATACTTACTTATCATTAATTGTGTGAATCCTTTAAGAGCAGTTAGTGGATTACGTATTTCATGGGCAACTCCTGCAGCTAATTGTCCAATAGCAGAAAGTTTGTCAGTTCTCTTTAAAAATTCATCATTTCTTTTCCTTGCAGAGATATCTCTTATCACACTTTGTATAACTGCCCTACCTAGGAAATTAAACGCCTCTACACTAGAGATTTCAGCTTCAATGTTTTCTCCATCGTTACGAATTAATTCAATGGGGATGAATTCTAGGTCGTTATCTTCATCTCCAACTTCGAGAAGACAACTTTTTACTATCCTATGGTAATCAATATGAATAAAGTCAAAAATTGATCTTCCGATCATTTCCACTTGAGAATCCGCACCAATCAGTTTTAAAGCTGCTCTATTTAAGAAGGTAAGAATTCCCTCGCTATGTACGATTATTGGTTCTGGGGAGATCTCAACCATGCGTCGAAAACGGTGTTCACTCACGTGCAACATAGATTGCTTTGTAGTAAGATTTTGACTCCTTCTAATATGCTGGTTTCGATGTGTAGGGTTGATTCTCATAGCTCATTTCCTTTTTAATCATTCAAATTTAGTAATTAGAAGTCAAAGCGTTGTATAGCACGGGCCGTCGAACATACAGGCTACTTGCAGAAAAATGACCGAATCTCAATCGGCAAGCCGATCGAGATTCGGTGTGTAGATTGCGCGGTTGCCCGCACAGCCAAGGGCCCAACTACCCACGTCACGGCCAGTATAAAAACGACGTTCGGTTACTCTTATTTCAATGCCTTATACCGGTCGTATACCTGCTGGTATATCTTCATCATTTTATCAAGGCCCATGTCATTCAACTTCTTCACATAGTCGTCCCATTCATTCTCAATGCCGCCGGACATCATCCATTTCGCGTACATTTTGCTTACGTACGAGTCGATGTCAGTCAAATAGCGGGATATTTGGTCGCTTTCTTCGGCCGTTAAATACGTTTTCGGGAATGCGTTGTCGATGAGATACTTGCCGTATACATTATCGACGTCGACTTTCGTCCGTTTGCCTGAAGGGACAATCACTTTCAAGTCATCAACAGCCTTTGTCACTGCCCATACTGAATATGAGCCAGCCGGAGCTTTTCTGAATTCGTCTTCGTTAGCACCCGCCGGAAGCGTTGATATATCGTATTTACCGTCTGGTCGCTCCTTCAAGGCGTCGCTGCCAATCACTCCATTAGAAAGTTGAAGTGAAGCTACCGGTGTGTATATATAATCGATCCAGCGGATCGTCGCTTCCGGATGCTTATTTACCTTCGTAATGGCGAAAGAACCTCTCGCCAAAATACTGCTCGCATAGTCCGCCCACACCGGATCCTTGCCGTTCGGTCCTTTCAAAGGAGGAAGCGATACATAATCCTGGTTGTTCGGGTTCCAGTCGAATGCGACTCCCACAATTCCATTGGTTGTTTTCGAGGTTAAAACCTTGCTATCCTGCGTGAAGCTTTCCGGATCAGCCAAACCTTCGGCAAACAGCTTATTGAAATATTGGATGGCTTCCTTAAAAGCCGGCTGCACTGCGGTGTAAATCACTTTGTCGTTTTCCACAGACAAGTGGTTGTTTCCCGCTTTGTGCATGTCTCGGTCAATGCGGCCGAACGCCCCAAAGAAGGCGTTGACGTCGTTGTTCGGGTAACTCGGGTTGTTTATGAACGACAGCGGTATCTGATCCTTCTTATTTTTGCCGCCGAGATCATTTTCTTTAAACGCTTTCAGCGTTTTGTACAGCTCGTCGGTCGTCGTCGGCATTGGAAGCTTCAGCTCGTCGAGCCATTTTTTGTTGATGAACATGGTGGACTTCGTTCGCGGGTAGCTTTCGTTGATCGTCGGCAGCGAATAGATGTGGCCGTCCGGCGCCGTCAGCTGCTTTTTATAAGTCGGATTGTCCTGAAGCAGCTTTTTGACATTGGGCGCATATTTGTCGATCAAGCCCTCTAGCGGAATGAGAACGCCTTGCGATCCGTACTTCACAATATCCGTTTCTTCGTTCAAAATACCGTGCGCATAGAACGCGTCGGGCAGCTCGCCGCCGGCGAACAGCAGGTTTTTCTTCTCCTGCCAGGCGCTTCCCGGTGTCAAATTCCAATTGATATGGATGTTCGTTTTGGCTTCGATATCCTGATAAATCTTATAGTCGTTCAAATCTTTGCCTGAAGGCGGCTTGAAGCCGGCAATGTTCAAGGTTATCTTCTCCTTGGCGATCGGGAAACCGGTCGCGTTCACGTTCGCCGACACTGCTTCCGATTTTTTGCCGCTCTCCGCCGGAGTGTCTTTTCCCCCGCCGCAGCCTGTAAGTACGACTGCCATTGCGATCGTCATTCCAATTGTAACTTTTGGCCATTTCTTGTTCATCGTACTATTCCCCTTTTCTGTTAAATGAATTTACCCCTTTAGTGAGCCCACCAGTGCGCCTTTGACAAAGTAACGCTGGAGGAACGGGTACAAGATGAGCATCGGCAAGCTGGATACGATAATAATGCCGTACTTCATCAGCTCCAACTTTTTCTGTTGCTCTAGTGATCCATCCTGTAAATCCTGCAGATCAGAGCCTTCGTTCATGATGAGAATGTTCCGCAAAATGATCTGCAGCGGCTGCATGCTGTTGCTTTTCAAATAAATAAGTGCCTGTAAGTACGAGTTCCAGTGGCCTACCGCATAGAACAGCACCATAACTGCCACAATCGGCAGCGCCAGCGGAATGGCGATTTTCCAAAAGAATTTCAAGTTCGAGCATCCGTCCATTTGCGCCGATTCGAGCAGCTCGCCCGGCAAGTTCGACTGGAAAAACGTCCGCGCGATAATGACGTTGAAGACGGAAACCGCGTTCGGAATAATCATCGCCCACGTCGTGTCGAGCATGCCCAGGTCTTTGACAAGCAGATAGCTCGGAATGAGCCCGCCGCCGAAAAAAATCGTAAACACAAGCAGGAACATGAAGACGTTCCGGCCGATTAGATCCGACCGCGACAGTACATAGCCCGCCGTAACCGTCAGTACGACGTTGATCATCGTTCCCGTCACCGTATACCATAACGAATTTTTGAAACCAAGCCAAATGGATGGTTCGGCGAACAGCCTTCTGTAGCCATCCCACGTAATTTTCTCGAAAAAAAACAATAGTTTTCCGGAATAAACCAGGTTCGGATCCGTTATGGAAGCGATAACGACAAAATAAAGCGGATAAAGGACGAGTATCACCAAAATCGAAATGAGCGTGTAATTGCAGAAATCGAACAGGATGTCCGCCCTTGTTTTTGTCAGCTTCATCATTTCCCTCCTACCATAAGCTGGTCTGTTTAAGCGATTTTGCGATTTTGTTTACGCTGATTAGCAGAACAAAGTTGATGACGGTGTTGAACAGCCCAATCGCCGAAGCGTAGCTGTATTGCGCCTGCACGAGCCCAGCCTTATAGACGTACGTCTGGATCGTTTCGGACGAATCGACGTTGAGCTGGTTTTGCATCAGGTACACTTTCTCGAACCCGACGCTCATCATATGGCCCATGTTCATGATCAGCATGATAATAACGGTTGGCATGATCGACGGAATATCGATGTGAAAGACGCGCTGCAGCTTCGATGCCCCGTCTACAGTCGCCGCTTCGTGCAAATCCGGATTGACGGCGGTTAGTGCGGCCAAATATATGATCGTTCCCCAACCTACATTTTGCCACACGCCGGAAAAAACGAACACTGTTTTGAACCAATCGGCACTTCCCATAAAGAAGATCGGCTCGATGCCAAACAGTCCGAGAAGACTGTTGACTGCGCCCGTCTTCGGCGAAAGCAGCAGGTAAACGATACCGACGACAACGACAGTGGAGATGAAATGAGGCGCGTAGGTAATCGTTTGCACGATACGTTTGAACCTGTCGCTCGTCAATTGATTGATCATCAGCGCAAGAATGATTGGCGCCGGGAACGCTACGAGCAGCTCATAAATGCTAATACCGAGCGTGTTTCGGATAATCGTGAAGAGCTGGTACGATTCGAAAAAACGCTCAAAGTTGTCGAACCCCACCCAGGGGCTTTCCGCCATGCCTTTGATCGGATTGAAATTCTTGAACGCAATTTGCAACCCGTACATTGGGAAGTAGTGGAAAATAAAAAAGTAGGCGAGCGTCGGCAACAACAATAAGTAAAGATCGAAGTTTCGGACGATTCGCTTGATGGATTTTACAAATTCAGTTTTGGCTGCTTGTCTGATGCTGCGTCCTGCCGATAGTTCAGCTACTGCCGTTTCGATTTGCTGTGACATGTTTTTTGTTCACCTCCGTAAAAAGTCAAGTCTCATGTTGAAAACATTTTCTATACTTACTTTTAACACAACTCTGTCAGCAGGTACATAAGCCAGATCGCCAAATCAGATGTGCGAGATTTGATATTCCCCCGTTTGGCGGCAGAATCTGCGATTATTGAGCGTGGATTTTGTTTACAGTTATCAGAAGGTTATCTCTCCCTTGAAAAAAAGAACCGCCTGTTCCATATTGGATAAGGGCGGTTCTGTCATCCATATTTTACGGAATACTATTTACTGGTTCTACGGGACCCGTTACTAGAACGTGAATCATCTCACATAGTGAACTATTTCTGAGACAATACATACCGAGCATCTCGAAGTAAATATTTTGCCGCTTCACTTGAAATGTGCTTCCCGCTTTGCGCCTGCACTGCGCTCACAAAATCAACCAGATCGTTCGCGGCCAACTTGCTTTGCAAGCTGTTGGAGATACCAGCGCTATCAATCCACTGTTTATTTGTAAAAAGCGTTACCAGCGCCTGAATGGATTGGATACTTGCCTTTGTTTGGAACACCACCGATGTGCTGCCTACGTTCCCAGCCAAATCGCTTGACGTGACGGTATACGTATGCGAACCAAGCGGCAACGTGTACAAAGCAATTGTTGCATCTTGCTGTACCCCGTAAGTATCCAGAGTTACCGTTGTCTTACTGTTGTCAACCCCGGACAAATTGTCGCTCAGCGCAATGACCGGCGTAACAGCAGGGTCATCACTGTACGTACCGTACACCAAGCCGGTTACCGTAATTTCTGGCGGTGTAAAATCCGATTTATATTTCGGAAGATTGAACACGACATAAGCTTTACCCGGAATGAACACATTCGGGCTGAACAACAATTGCACACCCGTATCCGTCAGGCTGAAAGGAGTGTATTGCTCCAAGGTTATAACCGTAGAATTTCCAACCTCAGTCAAGCCCTTCACTTTCACTCCGATTCCGGATCCGTCCCCGAACCTGGTTTGGAGCCACTGTCCTTTCAGCAGGTCTTTATTCGGGAATTTTCCATTAACGGTGATCGTATTCTCCCTTACGGCCGGGTCGAGCGCCATATTAGTGGAAGCTGTCGTTGCTGCCGTGATCTCCAATACTTGCGTATCGTAGCCGGTCAAACTTGCATTCTGTTCCGTCACTTTGCCAGATCCGTATACATAGGAATACACAAGCTTGCCTGTCGCCGCATCGATTCTGGCAACGGCGATGCTTCCGGCAAAGGTGATGCCGTTAAAGGTACGCTCTTTCGTATCGCCGCTCGTATAAATCATGTCCACGTATGTATTGCTTGTCACGACGGCAACGTTCGTCATCGGGTCTCCATCGTCCGGCTTCAACCACTCGACGTTGGTTACATCGCCTGTTTGACCTTGTCTGTATATTTCATGCACAGCGCCATATTGTGTAATTTGGGCGCTATCGGACACAATGTTTCTTCTGACGAGGTGAGGCGTCACATACTTGGTTTCATCCGCTTTCGTTGTAATTCTTCTTGCTGTCGGCATCGTAGATAAAAACACGTCCGAACCGCTTACCCCATTCATGAAGGTGTGAATGGACGAGCCCGTTTGTTGTCCTTTCCATGTAAAGGAGAAGCTGTTATTCCCGGACCCGGCCTTCGGGTTCTGTAGGAGCTGCATGTAGGTCATTAAGCCCTGTGTACTGTTGATACTGGTCAAATAGTTCTGCAAGTTGGCTTGGCCAGTGGCCGTGAGCTGAGTTCCTTGCACCTGGACATCCATATTTTCCAATTCTGGGCCGCGCTGGAATATTTCATGTGCCTGACCGCCCTGCATGCGGGTCAGATCAAAGGTGTAGTTGCGGTTCCCGTCCAAATTGACCAGCATGATTAATCTTCGGTTCATCGCTGCGCCTATTCCGTCCGGTCCGGGGTCGGAAGCTTCCACGAGCTGCACCTGTTTGCCGTTCGCCGTTCCGGGATCGTAAGCTATTAACTCGGGTTTTTCCCATAATCCTGTTGCTTTCGCATTCGCCCCGTCTTGTCTCCATACCCACGGCATATTTCTCCAAAGCGGTGTAAACGAAGGATAACGCAAGGTAGCCCCGCTTCCATCCGCATAGCTGGTTGTATTCACGTAACCCGTGTGCGGCAGCATTTCGACTCCGGCCCCCCACAGGTCGAGGGATAAAAAGTTCTCATGCGTATGGCCGCCAAACCCAATATCTGTTGGCTGATACAACAACCCGGCGTGGGTAGCCTCATTTGTATCTCCCTGGAACAGGCCGTAATAGCCGAGGCCCGGCAATTCGATATTTTTCAATCCGTTGCCGACAATAGGCAGCGGTTGCGGATTTCCAGTTTTGCCGTAAGTATCATTGATTGGAATTGCTGTTCCGTCCGGATAAATCATCTTGACGGAGTTAAAGCCAAGGGTCTGTTGGAGCAATGGCCATCTTGGGTTCAGATCCGTTTTATCCAACTTGAGTCCCAGTTTGGTATCCACATAGCCAGCCGGATCGGTCCAGTCTTTCAGCACATCCACGGTCGTCTTCGCATTATTGGATACCTGATCCCCGTAGCTGGTCGTTTCTTCATACCACATGGCGTCGTTAAAATAATTGTTGCCGTTAAGAAGCCGATCGTAGATGTCGATGACTTCACGGATCAGATACGGATCATTTAGAAGCATGGCCGTTACAACAGAGGATCGGCCTCCGTATGGGGTGATATTGTTCAATCTCATGCTGTTTATGGCTCTTATACACTCATAGGCGGCAGGTCTGAGCCACAGACCTTCAATGGTTTGTTTAACCTCTCCAGCGGAAATGTTAGGGACAAGCTGCCCCCAAATATCCGAGTCAATAAGGAGGCCATAAGCAGCGACCACATTTTGTGGAAACTCGTTATTTCCTACATAAAAATCGCTATAGTTATGGTTCACCACAATGCGTGGATAATCCAGTGCCTGATAATAGAGGATGAGAGCAGCTTTTCTTGCATATTTTGGGTCATTGGTCAGCTTATAAAGCTGGGCGAAAAGTCTTGCGTAACGTTCAAAGCTGGTATGACTATCTGGATTAGGAATCTGGGCTGAGGCCGCTTTCACCGCCTGGATAAAATCGCTTTCATTCATATCCATATAGGTTTGGAGCTGAGGGTTCAAGTTCATGATTTGGTCGGAGCTGTAATTCATCTCAGGCCGATACCCAACCCAAAGAACCGCTGCCAGATCATCGGCGCTAATGGCGTGAGAGCTCCATGTATGAGCTGGTTCTTGCACTGTAACCTGGAAAGACTTGCTTATCCCGCTATAAGATTCAGTCGCAGTAATCGTTGCCACGCCGGTATTTAGCGCGAGCAGTCCGTTACCTACTACTTTTGCGACACTCGGATCCGAGGATGTCCAGGTTACATTTGTCACATAGGCCGGATTTGGAACCGTCTGGTAGGTTAAAACGGCAGCTTTCCCTTTATCCACAGTCATATCGGGAATAACAAGAGCTTGAAGCGGAGGAACAATGGTACCCGCTTTCACATATGCGATCATTGTCTGGCTTGCCGTCTTGCTAGCATTTGTATATTGCGTGATATTATTTTGGTATAAGCCGGTCCAATTGCCCAAATCCTGGTTGTTGATCATTTGCGTTCCGTTGATCCAGACACTATACCAATGGTTTGGCGTGTCCACATCGACAACGATGTCGTACCATTGATTCGCTGCATAGGGACCGAGTACTTTCCCATTGGAGTCTTTGATATTTCCATACTGATCAAAAACAAGCAGCGTTGGCCAGGCAGCAGTCCCTGTCGTCGGGGGCGTGCTCTTCATCTGGAAGACGTTTCTTTGAGAATTCGTATTGTTGAATTCCATCCGGGTTTGAATACCGAACCGGTCCGTTTTATTAATGCCGCCTTTATACGATCCGACATTGGCTGTATCCGCTTCCATCAAAAAAGCCTTGGAACCGTCTACATTGGTGACCACTCCTGCCAGATTACTGCCCGCTGTCGTTGCAACCGCTCCTAAAAGTCTCGGTTCCGGCGTGTACGTTCCATTCGTAACTGTGGGGACATTTACATTAAAATCCACGCTTGTGAAATCGCCAGAGACCAACACAGGGTTCGTTTGCGCTGCGGCTAAAACAGTGGCAGACATGGGAATGATCGAGGCGAATAGCAGCATCGATATTAATAAAACGATCGTTTGTTTACCAATTTTCACGCATGTTCCTCCTAGTTTTGTTTTGTTGCTTCACTTCACTTGACAATCGAATCATATATTACTTGAGAATTCACCTCTCTTCCCAAACAAGCATCTAATCTTATCTCCCTCATCATAATCTTCCTTTTCCCACCTTTATATAAGCGCTTTCATTTTTCGATATGCGGATTTTGTCCAGATCTCCGAATCGGTCATTTTTGACCTGATATATGCCGAATACAGCAATGCGCCCCTCTTTAGGAGGAGCGCATATTACTGATGCTGCTTACGGTATTCACCAGGCGTGACACCGACCGACTGCTTGAACTTGCGGATAAAGCTGGATACGTCACTGTAACCGACCTGTTGGACGACGTCTTTCACGGTACTGTCGTTCATCTGCAGCAGACGCTTTGCCTGATCGATTCGGAGCTCGTTCATGTAGTCCATGACGGTCCGGCCGGTCTGTTCCTTGAAATAACGGCTTAAATAAGACAAGGAGAGCGAAAAATGATCGGCGATCTTCTGTACAGAGAAATCGTAATCTCCGTAATGCCGCGAAATGTACTTCGTGATCTGTTCGATCAAAGCGACCGGAGAAACAGGCTTCCTCGCCTCTAGCGAATCGCATAACGAAGCGCAGGCGGTCGTCAACAAATCTGCGATTTCATCCAGCGTCGTATAATCGGTAAGTGTCAGCACGTCGGGGAAACTTCCGTTTGCGCTTCCGAGACTTCTCTTTTCAGTGAAGCCGATAAACTTGCGGATCATGTCGAAGCATAACTCCCGCGCGATAAACAGCGTGAGCCCGCTCTGCTTCATACGCATGGCGATTTGCCCGACGGCGTCGGCAATGCGGACGGCTTCTCCGTGCTGGAGCACGAGATCCAGATCTTCCAGCACCAGCCGCGGATTCAGGACATCTGCATGGTCGTGCGCCATTAGTTCCTCAAAAAAGATCGCCCGCTGATTGCCTTTAATCAGCTTATAATCGATCGCAGTCGATGCTTCCAAATAAGAACGGCCGACTTGCGCCAGCTCCTCGTAACGGTTGCCGACACCCATCGCGATCGGCGCTTGGAAGACGGCAGTCAAGTGCCCATGCAGGTGGTCCATCCACATTCTCCAAGCTTCCGTCGAACAGCCTGACGATAAAATAAACATCGTCCGTCTGTCTTCCAGGCTGTCTTTGCAGTAGCCGACAACTTCGTCCCCAAACTGCTCATCAACTTCTTCAGTCAGATTGTTTTTAAGAGGGACAAGGGAGCCGGGAAACTCCAGTATGAGTACGGCGGTTTTCTTAAAAGGCAGAATGACGTCTATCTCTTCCCCCCGTTTATTGAATGCTTCAGCCGATTCAAACTCACCCTTCAGCAGGCTGGCAAGTAAGTGTTCCTTGATAGCGAAACGGTTTTCTTCCAGCTTGCGGCCAAGGCTCCGATTCGAATCGGCCATGTCATGAATGACGCTTCCGATTGCTTCAAATTCATTCGCCTTACGAATCGATTGCCCGCGAATCGCCTCGACGAGCATTGCCAACCTTTTGACCGGATTGTAGTTAAATACCATGACCAAGTAGACAAGCGCACAGCCAGCGAGAAATATGACCGCCATCCGGCTCGCCCATTGCCATATCGCATGGTTAACCGGCGCGACGAGGAGAGATTCGGGCAGCATCGTCACGTAGGTAAACCCGCTTTTATCCGATTTCTGGAATGAAACCACATAATCTGTATGTTGAATCGTCATTCTCCGGTACTGCGACTCGCCGCTAACGAGTTTGTCATAGAAGGCTGAACCCCGAAGATAATCCGCCTGCTTTTGCGCCGCCAGCACGCGCCCGTTTTGGTCGAACACGAGCGCATTTCCTTCCGGCATTGACAATTCGAGATTGAGTCCTTTGAGCAATGCATCTTCCTTCAGCAGGAACAGGATGGTACCATACGGATGATGGCTGTTGATCGGAATCGGAACGACATAAGTAACGATCCGCTGATCGGGAAGCCCCTCGATTTTTACATCCTCTGCCGGCCGCATCAGCGGTTTTGTCAAGTTGTTCAAATCATCGTTTAACTGCTTTGCCGTCCAAGCGGAGTACCGGTAATATTCGTCGATAAACTGGTTCAGCTTGTAAATGCTTAACGAGGAGAACAAATAGTCGGTACCGCGGATATGCAGGGCGATCTCCTGGATGCTATCGTCCACAACCTTGCTTTCTAACGCCTTTTTGCCCTGGTACACGTTGAAGAAATCGTTCGTTAGCCCATAGGGCGACAGCTCGGAATCGCTCGTAATTTGACCCGCGATGCGGTTCATCAATATAAGCTTCCGGTCGACTTCGTCCTGCAGCTTGTTCAAGAGAGCCTGATTGTTTCGTACAACTTCGCCCCCGACAATATTGGTCAGCTGGTCGTAACCAGTCACTCCCAAAAAAAACAACGGCAGCAAAAATATCGCAATGTAGGAGAAAAGATATCGATAAAAGACCGGTAGTCGGTTAATCGCGGATTTCACCCTTTCGCCTCCTGCTTCGATCATGATGTTAGTTCGTTTCAGCTTTTACTAGTACGAATTCGCGCGGCATCGCGTCCATGCACGTTAACTCGACGACTGTACTGCCCGTTTTGCCCGCAAAGACACGGAAGCCGTCTGCCGCCGTTTGATTTGTCCATTGTCCCTTCAATGTGATACGCATCGTATGTGCCATGCTATCTGCATGTACCCATTTGCGAGAATAGACACTGACTTCCTTCTGCACACCCTGTTCGTTATATTGATCCTCCTCAATTCCCGCATACAGGCGAAGGTCGGGGTCGACAGCGCTGACGATCAGCTTGTCTCCATCCTCCCGAATCATCACCATTGACGGCGTATCGACGCCGACCAGATGTCCGGTATCGACATGATCGTCCGCTTCGAGAAGCGCATAGCCGGTAGTGCGGCTCTCGGCATCCCTTACGATATGTGCCGTACGATCTTGACGCAGCACGGTATAGGCAGCCGTTTCGAGTGCTTGCATGCGTTGGCAAAAGGCAAGGGTACGCTCGCGGTCCGTCCCGACCAGTATCGCATATTCATAACTGCCATCTTTAGGCGCAGCCCCGTGGTCCAGCCAAGCTGCGGCAAAATCCCCTTGGGTATCGACGTCCGTCGCTTGATGCTTGGAGTGCTGCGTCATTCTTGACACGGTCAACGTTTGTCCAGTTGGGACGTAATATCCATTTTTTTTATTATCCAGCATCCACACCGGGTTTTCCAATTGCATTTTGTTAAGATAAGGAAACTCCCCAACCGGAGTCGTTCCGTTTACCCAGATCGGATCGTCATGAGTGGGCAAATGGTTTTGAAACATTGTCGTTTCAGTCGAACATGCGGCGTTGTCGTTCTCGATACCCGTGCCGAGGCAGACGATCCGATCATCGAAGAAGAACACCGATTTACGGGCGCGATGGCTTCCTTCGTATTTCGGATTTTCATGCAGCTTCATCGCGAACATCCCGTTGCGTCCTTCTAGATGAAGTCCACCTGCATACGTCTCATCCGAAAGAAGCATTTCTTCGAAGCCGCTGAATGTGTCGACGTTGCGGACGTCCGAGCGCATCTCCGCTATCGGTTTATGTACGGTCGTCGTTCCCGGCCACCGGTTCCAATCCCAGCCGTCGTGACGGTAGCCGCTATCTTCGTTATTGATCGGCTCGCCTTGGCTCATAATCTGGAGATGTCCGTGTGAAATGTACCGGCCGTAAAGATTGGCGTTCACGTACGTTTCGTTCGCCCACAAATAGCGGCTATGTCCACGCATGCCTGCCAGCCATGAGCCGCGCCGGTGAATGGCCAGCGCCGCATAGTTCATCGTCCAATGACCGTTCGGATCCGCTTCCGGGACGATACCCGCCTCTATAAAGCGGTGTGCCGCCTCCGTAAGCTCTCCCGGCTCCAACAGCCGCAGGTAAGCGGCGGCTACCTCTTCGTCGATCGGCCTGGCACCGTCAGGTGTGCCGGACTGCGCCAGAAAGGCAAAAGGCTCCGGATCCAGCGCCCATTTGCCTGTAGGGTGACGCGCGGCCAGGCTGAGCAGCCATTCACGCTTGTTGCTGTACAGCCGCATCGCAAGAAGCGCCTTGCGTATCGTTTCATGCGCTTGTTCGCTGACGCGGTAAGGCGTTCCGCTCATTATGTACATAACCGGCGTCACACCTTGAAAGCCGCCTACCGCATATGCCGGATAGTGGTTGACGTGATGATAGGCGGAGCCGTCGATTTTATAGGCCGCGTGCAAGCCCCGAGCTGGCAGCAGGGATTGACTGAGCCACTCGCGGAACGCTTCCAGTTCCCTTACCTTCTCCGCCGTTTCGTCCATGATCAGCAAGCTGGCGATCATCCCGTGCAGCGTTGTGTTGAAGATATCGATATTGCCTTCCACGTCGGCAAGCGGCGTGTGGATGCGGCCGGCGCCGCTGTACCAGCGCATCGTCCGCTGCGTCCTCCCCAGTCTTCCCGCCGCCTTCAGCACACCTCTCATCAGGAAGACAGCCGGATAATAGTCGCGGAAGTTGTAGCCGAAATGATGGACTGTCCCTTGCGAGCTGCCATACGTCCATCCCTGATCGTCCAGATGGTCGAGTACGCTTATGAACATCGCCTGCAGCTCCGTTTTTTCCTCCTCTCGTTGGGAGGATCGGAAGCAGACCGCCGTTTCCATCAGGAACAGGGTTATTTCGCTTAGCTGAACACTGTTAGAGAGCGTCTTAAGCTCCTCCTTCAGCGGTTGCGGGAAATGGTCGAAGAACAGCTCAATCGGCCGCCCTACAATGGAATCCCCTCTGCGTTCGATCCCAAACTCGGCAAAACGACGATAGAGCTTATTGACGTCCTCCTGTGTAACGGTTTGTTTTTTGTAAAAAAGCGCCTCGAACCGTTCGTTCATTCGCGTATGAGCCTCCGTTTGTTCCGGCGTCACGGCCACCGGAACCGCCTGCAGCGGCTCCAGCTGTTCAAAAGCGTACAGCGCAAGCCAATGCGCGTTGGCTGAAACATCCGCGTCCGTGTTTACGAACGGAACCTGGAAATCCCTCGTATGATAACGCGGATCGATCGGGGTGTTCAGCATCAATTGATCGATGAACAGAGTCCCGGGTTCCACTTCCTTCGGCATGCGGATTGTGATCGTATCCATGTCCGGATGCGGCGTCCCTTCCATGTCGCGTTCGTAAGCGACCCAAGCTGTACGCCATCCGCAGAAATTCAGCTCAAATTCAAACGAGCAATCGGTGAGATTCCCGCCGTGACCGAATTCGAACGCAAGCCGCCCACCAAGTGGCGCCGGATTATAAACCCAGACGGCGAACGAGTCGCGCGCCTGGCTTATCGTCCCTTCCCGAAACGGACGATAGCCGATCGGCTGCTTCAAAGTGATACACGAAGACGCATTGTATTCCCACTGCAGACTGGAAGAGCCGTCTTTATAATGCCGGTCGCTGATCGATAAACGGGACCGCGAGTCGCACGTAAAACATGCCGGGATACCGTTTTCAAAACTATATATGGTCATCGAATACTCCTTTTTCCTCATGTACTTTAAATCGAATCAATACTTTAGCTTAAGCAACGCGCATGCCGATTGTAAATAGGCGGTTTCGTTGCGCGTATATGCGAAATCTCTACTTGCTTGTGGCAGTCCTATATCTTTCCTACCTTACCTTTATAGTCAACTGGGCTAATTCCATTATATTTCTTGAAAACCTTCGAGAAATATGTGCGGTCTGAATAACCGAGCTTAGCTGCGATCATTTCGATCGTCAGCTCTCTGTTTTTTAACATTTGAAGCGCAATTTTCATCTTATAATGGTGTACATAATCAGTGAAATTGAGCCCAGTCATTTTTTTGAAGAACCTCGAAAAGTAGCTCGGATTCAAATACAAATGATTGGCGATTGCGACCAAGGAAATATTTTCAGATAGATGCTCCAAAATATAACGATCAATCAACTGCTTCTTGTGTTTATCAATCCCATGTGTTTCTTCTGAATCAACTTCGAGCATGATAGCACGAACCCGTTCTTTTACACTTTGCAATGTCTCTTGCATACGCACTGTTTTTTCTAAGTCTGAGTGAAATGAGGAATGATCCTTGTCATAACCTGACTCACTCTCTAATAGTCGTACCCACTGAGATATGTGAGATATGAATGAAAAAGGCGATGACTTTTCTGCTGCTGCTCGCTCCGCCGCGCTATCCAAAATATCTGAAATGGCGACTAGATCTTCATCACGATAAGCATGGAGCAGCTTTTCTTTAAAGTTCTCCTCTTTAGTCTCGAACTCATTAAACGTAAAGCAAGAAAATTTGGATGGCATCTTATGGAGGGAAGCTTTTTCATAATAAAGTCCTAAATTGTACTGCTTCAGTTCCCCATATGTCTTGCCAATTCCCGTTAAACCGTGAAACTCATAGCTGAACACAATAAAGGTTTCAAGCCTTAGGTACTTTTCAGCCTTGCTCTGCAGATCTAAAGCAAATTGACGAAATGACTCAGCAGGGTTGATAGCCAAATTATGACGATAATTCATTACACAATGTAACTCCAGCCCCTCATCGGCAAAAACTGAAATGCCATCCATACTGTTAGCTAGCTCTTGAGCAATGTTATATAACCCGTAGTAGATAAGCTGCTTGTCCTTTAATCCGTAGCTTCTGATTAGTGAAGAATAATCAATGTGGATCAGCCCAAGCATATAGGAAGGTTCTTTCCACTCGATCCCGAGTCTCCTGCCTGAGTTTAAATTCGTTTCCGAATGATCCCCGAAGAGGATTTGCTTCCAGAACGAACGCTTCAGCAAATCCCGATTTCTGGCTATTTCCTCTTGAAAGGACAAGCTTTCTGTACTTTCCTTCATATGGCCAATGAGCTTGACTGCTTTTTCAACGCTTTGCTTCAGCGTATCGGCATTCAACTCGTCTTTAATTAAATAATCATCTGCATTTAATTTGACTGCTTGCCTAGCGTAATGGAAATCCTCGTGACAAGTAAGAAAGATGATCCTCACACTAGGCTGAAGCTTTTTAAGCTGTTCGGATAGTTCGATTCCATCCATTTTCGCCATACCAATATCTGTAATAACGAGATTCGGCTTCGTTTCTTGAAATAATTGCAATGCTTTGGCCCCGGAATGAGCGGTCGCCACAACTTGCAAGCCTAGTTCACTCCATGGAATTAGATGGAGTAAATATTTAATCATCGGAGCATCGTCATCTACGAGCATTACTTTAAACATGGTATGCGCTCCTTTGCTTGATTTCTTTATCTGATTGGAAACTGTAAATTAATCGATACTCCACCAAACTCATTTGAACTAATGCCCATTTTGACTTCTACGCCATATGTTAATCTAAGCCTATTATATACATTAGCCAACCCGATACTTCGGTTAGAAGCCTCTGGTTCCACTCTTGATTGCAGCACCCTGATTTGTAACTGATCCATTTCCAACTTAGTCATTCCTGTACCATTGTCTTTAACTTCGATCAGGCACTTCTCACTAACTTTCTTCACGTTAACCCAAATTGCCGCATCATCCGGAATCTCGTAAAAACCATGTAGTATAGCGTTTTCGACCAAGGGTTGCAGCAGTAGTCGCGGGATGTCAATGTCCTCCATCTCAACTTCAAGAGAGATGTGAAGCCCAATTCGCATATTATTGCGCATCTGCATAATTTCCACATAATCTTCTAATAACTTGCATTCTTGTTTTAAATAACACTTCTCATTAACGCGCATGTAGGCCCTAAGCAAGCTCATTAATGCATTAATTTGCCTGCTATTTGCAGAGTCCCCTTCCGTTATTAAGTTGCATTTAATCGAATTCAGCGTATTCAACAGAAAATGAGGCTGGATTTGCGAGAACAAGGCATCAAGCTCAATAATCCGTTTCTCTTCTTGCTCCTGCTCGACTTCTGTAATGAGCAGGTTTATCTGATCAAGCATCTCATTAAAGGACTTACCAAGCACGGCAACTTCGTCTGTCCCGCTAACTGGAAAGCGTATTAGCCTGTCACCGCTGCCGAACTGATCTGCTGTTTTGCGAAGCTTGTTTAAGGGAGTATGAAGTGTTTTGGCGATGAAAAACGATATGATGATAAAAGCTAGTATGCACAAGGATAAAATAATGGCATAAAAACTGAATACCTTGGATATTTCCGAGGTAATTTCCTTTGAAGAAAACTGGTACACTAGCTTCCATCTTGCTCGAGGAATTGTGGACTGCACTTCCAGCTCATACTTTCGGTCCAGTAACGAGTTCTCTTTTGGATAACTATAAATAAGTTCTCCTTCGGAGGTATACAGCTGAAATTGACCTGAACCGCTTCTGGCGAAGGTATGTTCAAAGTATTCAGAGGGTATGCCCACGTACAACGTTCCGATCATTTCCCCATTGTCGGCATTTCGAATGACTTTCACAGCAAAATAAAACGACTCTGCCTCAGGGGTGTACATCTGTTTGATTCGTTCCCCTTTTAACCATTGGACGGGACTCGCACTCATATTATTGTTCAATTTAGAAAGGTTTATTTGGGACAGCCAACGGGTTAAATCCGTATAGTCCAAGGAGTTGTTGGTAGCATAGCTGACAAAATTGCTTTTGTTAACATAGAACACTTGTGCATTTAGTCCTGAAGTTTTCGAAAAGGCTATATCTAGATATTCGGATATACGTTTAGTGGTGAAGTAGTCTTTCGACGAGCTCAGCTTCTGAACATCCTTGAAGGAAAACAAATCATTGTAAAAACTACTATCTTTGTTACTGAATACATAAGAGGCGTAAATGATATCCTCCACATTTTTGTTCAAGTCAGATGAAATGACATTAACGACACTCTGATTCGTATCGTGCACCTTGTCTATGACCATGCTTTTTACCAAAGTATAAGACACTAAAGTAACGAATGTGAGCGGAAGCAGAATAAATATTGCAAATGATAGTTGGGTTTTCCTGTAAAATGAAAATCTCATTAGCCATTTCATGCTCTCTTAACTCCAGTCTCTCAAATTCTTTGTTATCCACAATAGCATATATAATCGGATACTTGAGAACAGAGAAAGGCAGCCTGCTGGCCGCCTTTAACCTTACTTTTTGTTTTGTTGAATAATTTTATTCGCATCATCAATCATTTGTTTTTGTGCAACTTCTGGTGTCAGATTATCAAGCAAGAATTTGCTCAATCCGTTTTCCAGTACCGGCTTCAACTGGCTGGAGTACGAGGTAGAGTAGGATGGGTCGTAAACAGATTTAATGCGCTTGTCGAACAGTGTTGCAGAAAGGGAGTTAACATCAATCAAATCCGTTTTGTCACCTACGAGCGCT
Organism: Paenibacillus sp. Soil787; assembly: GCF_001429545.1. Lineage (GTDB taxonomy): Bacteria > Bacillota > Bacilli > Paenibacillales > NBRC-103111 > Paenibacillus_E. Next base: position 391,498 of record NZ_LMSP01000001.1, on the reverse strand, counting down.
TTAAGAACTTTATCTTTATCGACATCTTTCAAACCTGGCAAGTCACGGATAAGGTCCAATTGCTGTGTTAAGTATTTGGCAAATTCATAAGATTCTTTCTTATACTTCGAGCTTTTCCCTACGCTTACAAAGCCTCCACCGAGATTGGACGTTCCGACCTCTACATTTTTAGAGGAGACAGGCATCGGCGCGAATACGGTTTTGAACGTATGTGGGAATTTAGTTTTATCCTTAATCAGATTCAAGACAAAGTTTGCAGTAGGAATCATTGCTGCCTTGCCGCCCAGGAACTCGGAATCGTAACGCAGCTTGCCGCCAATAATGTCCGAGTAAAGCTTAACGGATTGATCGTCTTTCTCCATTGCACGACGAAGATTAAAGAAATTTTTGAACGACTCGTCTCCGAAAACCGGCGTTTGATCCTTTTTCAAATATGGATTTGGCAGCTCGGTATAGGCTGTCATGTTCGCATATTCTCCCCAAGTATGGAAGAAAGCGCCGTATTGTTTGGTATCACCGCTACCTTTCGTCATCTTCTTCGCGTATTCGCGGAAATCATCCCAAGTCCAGCCCCATGTTGGAACAGGCAATTTTGCAGCGTCAAGAGCATCTTTGTTAATTGCAACCAACCATAGCTGACTGCTATTTTCCAGTCCGTATACCTTACCATCGTATTTCGGTGTCATGAAGTACGTATTATCAGCATTGATATTGTCTTTTTTCAGATATTCATCGAGTGGCTCTAATACACCGCGGGCTGCCCTTTCAGTTACGAAGTCAACATTTGAAAAATCTGTTACGTCGATGCTTTCTCCGGATGCAGCCATGAGATCAAGCTTCTTGTAAAAATCCAGTGTGTTTCCATTATTGACTAATTGCACATTCTCTACATGAATATTTGGGTTCTTCTTCTCAAAGTTACCAATAATTTGATTGATCTGCTCAATGGATGGGCCAGTAGCCCAGTTGTAATATTTAATCGTCACTGGATTGGCAGCGGTAGCAGTTGCAGTTGGAGTCGCCGTCGCGTTCGGTGAAGTAGCGGCTTGCTGTTTTCCACAGCCTGCCAACATGGAGACTGCCAACCCTGATACTAAAATCATTTTTAAAGCTTTCATGTTTGTTCCCCCTAGAACTATTTGAATTGGACTGTGTTGATAAACCTATTGTATATGGTTATTTCACTTCGCTGTGTGCACTATTTCGATAAGAATGTGCACTATTTTTGTTTTTTATCCTTTGACACCGCCGCCGGCAATTCCATTGATCACTTGTTTTTGTAAAAGAATAAAGATAATGACTAGCGGAATAATCGCAGAGACTGAAGCCATCATTGTGATTGCATAGCTGGTGGCATATTCATCTTTGAAAGCTCCCATGCCCAAAGGAATTGTAAATAATTTTTTATTCATCAAGAAGATCAGAGGATTCTGATAGTCATTCCAAGTCCACAGAAATTTCAGGATTCCGACCGTTGCAACGATCGGCTTAGCCATAGGCAGTGCGATTTGCCAATAAATTCGTAAAAAACCTGCTCCATCGATCTTGGCCGCTTCTAAATATTCATGGTGAATGCTCAACATGAACTGTCTCATTAAGAACGTTAAGGCAATAGAGAAAGCCCCCATCAAAATCAAGGCTGCATGTGTATTGTATAGACCGAGCCATTTGATCATAATAAATCGAGGAACCAATGTCGACTCTGCTGGAACCAGATAAAAAGATAACAATAAGATGAACATCTGATTTTTGAAAGGAAAGTTGAGCTTTGCAAATGCAAATCCAGCCATCGACGAGAAAAGCAATGTGAGTAATGTCAAAATGCACGCTATTTTCAAGGAGTTGAAGTAATTCAAACCGAATGGAACGGTTCCCATCCACACGGTTTTGAAATTGTTGATAAAATTCCAATCCGTAGGAATCCATTGAATCGGGAACGCCATTACATCTTTTTCAATTTTCGAGGCAGCAGATATCATCCATAGTAATGGTGATAAAAATAATAGTGATAAGAGTCCCATGATTACAGTAATGACAGTCTTTGTTATTGTGGTTGTACCCATCGTTTCACCAACTCTCTAAAATTGTTTCTTTTGAATCCGCCACGTAATGGCAGTTACAACGGATATAATGAGAAATAAGACCCAAGACAATGCCGATGCATAACCCATTCGGAAGTTTTTAAAACCTTCTTCATAAATATAATATACAAGTACGTTTGTGGAATTATTAGGACCACCCTCTGTCAAAAAGGCAATTAAATCGAAAACTTTAAAGGAAGCGACGATGGATGTGATGCTAAGGAAAAAAGTCGTCGGTCCAAGCAGAGGCAATGTAATACTCAACAACTTCTGAAACCAGTTCGCCCCGTCGATGGATGCTGACTCGTACAGATCTTCCGGAATATTCGTTAATCCAGCCATGTAGATGACGATGTTATAGCCGATATTCATCCAAACGGCTACAATAATAATTGCCCATAGGGCGAAATCTGTGCTTCCTAGCCACTTAGGCGGATCAGAAATACCTAAGCTCATAAGCAAATGATTGACCGGCCCTTTTGAAGGGTGGAACAGCGCTGTAAACACGGTTGCTACAGCAACACCTGTTGCAATATAAGGAATGAAAAAAACGACTTTGAAATACTCCTTGAGGTATACGACTGAATTGATAATAACCGCTAAAACCAAGCCAAGCGCCATGCCTATTGGAACAGTTACTAACGAGTAGAGCGCATTGTTCTTTAGCGCGAGGTATAACTTCGTATCCGTTAACAACCCTTTAAAATTATCCAATCCAACAAAATGAATGGCTTTTACACCGCCTACCAAGTTCCACTCCGTAAAGCTCAAATATAGCGAGAATAACAAAGGGAAAACACCTAATAGTAGAATGCCAAGAAATTCAGGTGCAACAAACATTAAACCTACAGCAGATTCTCTTCGCTGATTTGTCCAAAAGGATCGTTTACGAACCTTTGGCTGCACCTCTACCCTGTTCATGTCCAAATTCATTGCCACTTCGACTCACTCCTTCTCTATTTGTTTCACGTTTCCGCGATCGTTGTATTGTAATGATAATCAAAAAAATAACAATCAACGAGATATGGATTTTACCCAAGTGTGCAAAATGTTTACCTTTTAGGCTCATTTCGCATCATTACTCCGAATAGCGTGCTACATTAAGTGCTAATAATGACAAAGCAGCCAGGATAACCTGACCGCTCCAATGAAACTTATTTTTTTAGAGGGATAACCATGTTCCACGTATTTTCTGCATGTGTAAATTCGCCAGGACCATCTGCTGTAGCAAAAAACATATGGGTCGGCTTATTATCTTCAAATAAGATGAATGGTCTCTCTAGACTTCCCATTTTTTGCTCCGTTCCATCATTCCACTTGATTATGCGCGTGTATGATTTCTGGCCTTTAATAGCTTCCCATTTCAAGCCGTCTCTTGATCGTGCCAAAATTCCCCCATGGTACTCGCCGCATATATTGCCGGTCATATCCTTGGCGATCATTTCATACCCGCCTGCCACTTGATATATAAACGGATCCTCTAAATTAAAAATCTCAGTTGGAAAAATAGATTCTTCTGATAAAGCCTTATAGGGCCCCATATAGTGATCGGCACGAGCCACACCAAATGACATTTCAAAACTATGCAAAAATGTCGGATAAGGCTTTGATTTATAGGTTCTCGTCTTATACACGAGCAGAACGGATCCATCTTCATGAATACATGGCGCCGGATTGGAAGTGAAAAAGTTGTCAAACTTGCTTGGTCTTGGCTGCAAAATGGGGCTGTCCAGTCTCTCCCATGGGCCCAATATACTCTTGGAAGTGGCAATGCCTATCCGCTTATTTGAACGAGCTACTATACATCTTGGATCATTCAGGACAAGTTGTTCATCGGATGATACATCCTTGAATGGGTGGGTTGACCCCATATAGTATAAAATGTACGTGTCCTTATGTTTGACAATCTGCGGGTTATGAGTGCTTCTACCATCCCAGTATTCAGCTCCTCTGGAAGGCAAAACAACTTCTTCAAACTGGTAGGATCCCTCAGGTGTATCCGAAACAGCTCGTACAATCTCTGATGCAACAAGCCAGCCTGGGTGCATAGGCAGGTCTTTGGACCATCTTGAGGCAAACATATGATATCTGTTGTCTTCGCCCTTTATAACAGAGCCGCACCAAACCCAATAGCCTTCCATTCTAAAACCGCCGTTTCTAGGCGCTGGAAGCATTTTTTTATACAGCATCAAATCATTCATCTACTATTACCCCTATCATTAATTAACTTTTGAATACGAATAATTTTACTTTGAAAATTACCCAAATATTTCTTGCGTCATCATGTTTTATCATTCAAATATCTCTTTCCTTTCATCCAATCTTTTCGAAACTCGATGCAGCATCTCAACGGACTTCTCAGCCATTGAACCATCCTCGTAAATGCCAATGTTAATCGTTGCGGCAGCGCCTCTCATCTTGCAGGCAACGATATATTCGTAAAGCTCATCTTCCGAAACCTTCGGCGGAACAATCTCGCCAGGTGCATCCCAATGCCCCCAAGAGCAATCGAGCCAGAATAGTACATGCGGCTGCATGCCAGTTGGAAGCTCCTCAGGTGGATACTTCCCAAAGTCTGCCTCGCCTGCTAGGAAATCCTCTGTATCAAACACATAGTTCATTGAGTTCGCACCCGGACACATCGAAATGGCAGCTTCGGAATTCCCTGACCTTACTGCCGCAAACCATAAATCGCGGTCAAAGCGGGTGTTATCCCATTCCCGGGTTCTTAAGAATGATTTTTCCGCAGCATTGTAGCAACCATCAAACCACCAGCCGTCCGCCAAACGCCCAAATTTATCGGAATACTCTTTAACAAATATCATGTACTTTTTCATAAACTCACTTTTATCAGACGGATGAAGATCCCAACCAAAGGCTTCTCGCAATTTTTCAACGTTGGCGTCAACTTCGGTAGGCAGATAGGCAATAAACTTGTTGCCTGATTCTTTCACTCGGACCGCAAGCTCAAGCGCGAGATCGCGCCTTGAACAGCAGCCTGGCGCAATGCTTTCAAGATACTTGTTGTAAGAGCAATAATACCCGGTGTTTTGTCCCAGTGTAAAAATTAGCCAGTCAGCACCTGAATGGTTAAATTGTTCCATGAATGTTTCCATGTCAAATTTATCGATCATTCGATTAAAATCCTGTTCATGCTCGCCTGACCTGGGCTGTGTGTGACTTAAATAATGAACCATCACGCCAAAATGCTTCACTTCTTTCATCCATATTGCATTTCCTGACATCCCAATTTCTCCTTTAATTTCATTTCATTACTTCGAACGGATAACCCTACGTCAATGAGCGAGTATCTAATCTTATTATAAAAAGCAGTAGACTTTTTGAGTGTATTTAAATTCTACCTAACTGTGCACTTTCATTACTTTCTGCAGCTAAATTTGAAAACGGGCTGGAGCTTGTGGATCATCCCACAAGCTCCAGCCCGCCATTTTTCCTTTCGCATTTGTATCATGCTGTTATGTTAAAACTCTATTATCTATTAGACCTGAACCGTAATCGGAATCGGTATTTCATATCTTCCTCGAACCACATGCGAAAATTGGTTCCCCATACGTTGTTATGCAAATTAAAATGAAATCCACCTTCCAATGGAGCGAACGTATTGTTAAATTGCAGCAATCTTCTTTCACCCGGACATACGATGGGAGCATCCAACGTCTCGATTATGAGACTCCCATCCGCACCTTCATAATAAAGTCCTGTATTCACAGCGTGCATATTCCGGTTGCCGTTCTTAACTACCGATAACGGCGAAATCCGTGTACCCAGTTTATCCATCATCCACATGTTCGGATTGTCAACAAATGGGACAAACGAGAACCAACTTGCTTCTGGCAAACGGCATGCCGGTTTATCCTTCCAGTTCAATTCCACATCAATGTTCAAATCGTTATGATGGAACGTGTATACTATCTCAAGCTGATGAGGTGCGCCATAATGATTGCAAGCATCGGAAGGCATCTCCATTTGAGCCCATACTTTGTCGGCGTCCTCTTCTCTTTCCAATTGAAGGCTTCTTAGTATCGGACGGTACTGCTTATTCTCCGGAGCTGGATCTGCATATTCGATACCGGGCTTCCCGTGATCGGGAATCGCCCAATAATAATGCTGTTTCATGTTAATCGTGTATTCCTTAAAATAACGGTCGTAGTTTACTTTGCCGAACGTTTCGTAATGGAAGACAGCCAACCTATTTTCATCATTGGCCCATATTTTCCCATTGGTATCGACCAGTTGTTCGATAGAACCGTCGGAAGCAAAGCTAACACGGAATTTCCCTAACGAATAGCATCGGTTCATTTCAAGATTTTCAATGTTAGCGGCGTTATTCGAATGATTAGAACGGACAGGGGTCAGGTTGTCTAACACTTTCATCGCTTCGATTTGCAACTCTGAACTAAGCGCTGACACCGCCTGATCCAAATAGGCGCGCTGCTCCTCCCACGAGCTTTCAAAGTGACGATAGCTGCGCTCTTTACGAGCAAGTCGATTAAATGCATCGTATGCGCCTTGAACCTCTTCATTCCTAAGTTGATCCCTCGATCTCGCCGCCGCAAAATCCGCTGCAGAGTAATTTACGTAATCCGCCAAATAGGTTTTCTCATCTAACCCCCAAGTATGCTCTGGGATTAACATGAGACGATTGCAGAACTTACCGTAACTTTCGCCATTTGGATCTAACGAACCTGTTTTCACCCATTTATCTCTTAATCGAAGCATTTCCCGGTAACGCGCCGCTTTCAAGGGATCGGAAGCCGTGCCGTGAATCCACGAATCACCAATTTCCTCACTGACGACTGGAAGCACATGCTTACACTGCAGCAACTTTTCGGCGAATGCGTCCAGTGTTGACGCAGCAATTACCGCACCTGGGTATTCGGCTTGCAATCGGCTGTAAATTTTATCCATTTCTTCTAAGGAAGAAGGACCGCTATTATCACCTGTGTGGGCAAAATAGAGCACATCCTCTAATCCCTCCACTTCCAGAACTTGACCATAATCATCGGCATAGTTCACGATCAGCTCGGAGCCGTCGCTCGCCCTCCAAACAAACGCTTGCGGGACGCTCGGAGGCTTGCAGGAAGGATTTACTCCCACATGCAAATAACGAATTCCGTTTCTAGCCAATATAGGCACGATGCCAATCGTATGTCCGGGGACATCCGTCATTTTCGCAGCAATCGTCTTTTTCCCGAATCGTTGATCCAACTTCTTGGAAATCGACAAGCCATATTCAAGCAGAGTTTTATCCATCAGTTCCGTATGAGTTGTAAAAGGAAGACCGTGCCAGGCAATTTCTCCTCTGCTAATCGCTTGCTCCATTTGGATCCGCTGCTCTTCTGATGCGGATTGCAAATATTCCTCGATCAACCAAGACCCAACTGTCCAAATAAATTTCGACCGTCTATCCTCTCTTCCCATACGTTCTGACAATGATAAAGCCTGCGGAATAAACAAATTCATATACTTGTCAACCACATTAGCCGCAAGATCGGTAAACCCGATATCCAAATGTGTTTTGAAAATAACATGTACTTTTTTAACTGTCGTCATAATTCGACCTTCCTTCATTCTTTCACAGATCCGAGCACGATTCCGTGAATAAAATATCTTTGCAAAAATGGATAGATCACCAATAATGGGAGCATCGTCACAATAAGCTTGGCGGAATTAAGCGTTTTATCCGAAGCTTTAAATAGTTTTATTAATTCTTCGGTGGTTAAAGAGCTTAGTAATTGCGGATCGATCCGTACCACCAGCTGTTGAATATACGTCTGAAGCGGATAGTTTTCCGGCTTATTCATAAAAATTAATCCGTCAAAAAAGGAGTTCCAATGCCCGACAATACTAAAAAGTGTCACTGTTGCCAATGCAGGAAGCGATATCGGAATAAAAATTCGTAAGAGCGTATTAATGGGTCCTGCTCCATCTACAACCGCCGCCTCCGAAAGCTCCTTAGGTAAATTTCTGAAAAAATTCATAATCAGAATGACGTTAAATATCGGTACGGCCCCAGGTAATACTAGCGCCCAAATGGAATTCAGCAGATGCAGCTCAGCTACGGTTATATAAAGAGGGATGAGCCCGCCTGAAAAAAGCATACAAAACACCAAGAACCACATATACATGTTTCGCCCAGGAAACCTGTTCGATTCTTTTGACAATGGATATGCCATCAGGACCGTTAATATAAAGTTGATCGCTCCGCCGATCGCAACTCGCTTCACTGACACAAGAAAAGCTTGAAAAAATTTATGATCTTGCAAGATGATCTGATAAGAGGACCAATTGAATCCAACCGGCCATACGGTCACGATTCCTGCATTCGCCGCGGATTTATCGCTAAAGGAGAGAGCCAGCGTATACCATAGTGGAAATAATGACATGCAAAATATGAGAATCAATATCAAATAATTACCAAAATCAGCGCTTCGGCTAAGCCACGTTCTAGACTGAACCATAAAAATTTCCTCCCCCCTAAAAGATTCGATAATTAGCAAATTTGCTCGCCAGCTTATAGGATAATGCGATCAACAAGATAGCAACGACTGATTTCAGTAAGCCGACGGAAGTCGCCAAGCCATACTGAAAATTGACGAGCCCCACCCGGTAAACGTAGGTATCGATAATGTCACCGGAACTGTAAACTAGCGGGTTATATAAGTTAAACACTTGGTCGAAGCCAGCATTTAAGATATTTCCTAAGCTTAGCGTAGATAACAAAATGATCGTTGACATAATACCGGGAAGCGTTATATGTCTCAGCTTGCTTAACCTGCCGGCACCATCTATTTCCGCCGCTTCATACAAGGCGGGGTTAATTCCGGCCAGTGCCGCTAAATACACAATAGCGCTGAAGCCAAATTCCTTCCAAACGTCACTTCCGACGATAATATAGCGAAACCAACTATTATTCGCCAAAAAAAGAATAGGATCAATACCAAATAGGCCAAAAATTCGGTTAATAATCCCGTCTAAGGAAAGCATGGTGGTCAAAATCCCCGACAAAATTACCCAAGATATAAAATGCGGCAAATACACCACCGTTTGCACCCATCGCTTAAACCATCGAGTTCGAACCTCATTTAAGATCAGCGCGAAGGTAACGGGCACAATGAGCCCTGCTATTATTTTCATGGAAGCTATAATAATGGTGTTTAGAAATACAATTCGGCTGTCCGGGATCTGAAGCATGAACTTGAAATTATCGAGACCGATCCACTCTTGCTTGAATATCGGAATGCCTGGTATAAAATTTTGGAACGCAATGACGGCCCCAAACATTGGGATCAGGCTGAACAGGATGAGGAAGACCATTCCCGGTAGCAGCATTAAATGATAGGTGATGAGCCATTTGCTCGACCTCATACCCAAACCTCCAATCGATTCTGAATAAAGGAGAAGCGCCATGCGAAAGGCTGGCGCTCCCCTGACCTTCATGTTTTAGTGGTTCATTTCTTGTGTAACTTCGTTAGTGATATCCTTACCGCCAAGGCTATTCCATTGAGAGACGAAAGAATCAAAGCTATCCAGCGGTGCTTCTCCCATAATAATCTTCAGGAAGGTTTCATTTTCAAGTTTTTGTAAAGTAGCCAACTTCTGATCCATGGATTTCGTTTTTCCGAAAAATACATTTCTGACCATGCTGATTTTATCGGACCCCATCAATTGAGAACCATCCATTCTAGCCATTGCATCGCTCCAGGCGTTTATATCTTTTTTCGGGTTGTCCTTATTTTGCATTACATGATCATAATAAGATTTTAGTTCCGCATTTAAAGAAGCCGGATTTTTTGCATCAACGGCCTTTTTAAGCTCCGCTGAAGTTTGGTACACCGTGTCTTCCGGACCCACTTGCAGTGAAAACGGCCACAGCCCCCACATCGCGCCAACTCCTGGCACATCCTTGTAAATATCTTTCGCTCCCAGATCAAACTGTCTAATGCCGTCATATTCCACATTCAGGGCTCTGACAACCGCCTCCGGATTCGCATACCCTTTACGAACGACAAGAAAACTGCTTGTCGGGTCTTGATCTGCGGTATTAAATTTACCTTTCGTATCAAGTGGCGCAAGGAACGGCTTCCATTCCGCCGCGGGATCATTCTTGACGGAATCTGGCAGCGGCCAATACGAAATCCACCATGGACCAAAAACAATGCCTACCTGGTTGTTGGCAATTACTTCGTTAGGATCTTTACGGAGCGCAAATTCTTTGTCAATAATACCCTTAGCATAAAGATCATGCAGCTTACCTAATGCTGTCTTCATCTCAGGCAATGTCGAGCTGTAGACGACCTTGCCAGAAGCATCTTTAAGCCATTGGCCCTTGTAGGCATTCATCGCACCGAAAATCGGGTCGAAGCCGTTGTTAGCATTCCAGCCTGCAAGCGTCGGCATACCTGTAAAGCCAATCGTCCCTTTTCCGCTAGCATTCTTATCAACAAATGTTTTCGCGATGTTTTCCAGATCGTCGAGCGATTGAGGCGCTTTCAATCCAAACTTGTCTAACCAATCCTGACGAATCCATGTAATGTTAAATTGCTGACCAATATTCGTATTCGGAAGCGCCATCAGCTTTCCATTAAACGTCGCCCGTCCCAGAACGCGGTTATCATAGGATTTATATAGCCCTTTGATATAATCATTCGCATTGTCATTATACACTTTTGTAAGATCTTCAATGAGGTTGGCTGCTGCAAGCTGCTTCAATTGCTGCTCGTTTACAATAAATGCGTCTGGTAAATCATTGCCTGCGATCGACACGCCAATCTTTTGAGCATAAGCATCCGGGGTCTCTACTTGCCAAGTTAAGTTAACCTTTACATTAAGCTTTTTCTCCACGTAACGAAGATACTCATTGTTTCCTACTGTATCGCCATTTGGAAGCTTTAAATCTTTGGTGTTGTATGCTTTAGCGATATTGAGGGTAACAGGCTGATCGTACTTGACATATGGACCTTTTGAAGCTGCACTAGGCGTGGTTGAAGCATTGCTGCCAGGCGCTGCCGAACTAGAAGGCGCAACCTCATTCTTTGTCTGGCTGCAAGCGCTAACAACTATCATTAGCGAAGCCAGGGCTAACATGGACCATTTTTTTGACATCTTCCTTTTGCCCCCTCTGAATGAATCTGAACTACATCTTAAGAGTAGCAGTAAGCTGAAATGATCCGAGAGAGAATTGTGGTGTTTTCAGGTGGAAATTCGTCTTTTTAATAAAACAATGGAATCGTTTCGACCGTTTTCCTACTCGTTCTGACCATTTTCATACTTCGGCTTTCGTAGTGGAATGGTTAATGTTACAACGGTACCATGTCCTTTCAAGCTTTCAATAGTAAAACTGCTATGATCACCGTAATACGTTTGCATCATTCGTTTGACATAGTCGAGACCGATACCTAATCCTGATTCCTTTAATGGATTTTTCTCTTCCATCATCACTCTTGAAATTTCTTCCGTGGTCATTCCTCTCCCATTATCCTTAACTTCAACTTGCATGGTATGCTTGTCGCTCCTTCGGATGCTGACTGTGATCTTACCGGTTTCATCATGAAGACCATGATAAATCGCATTCTCCACAATGGGTTGAAGGATAAATCGTGGAATTTCGATGCCCTGCAAGCCTTCATCAATCTCGGACAATACTTGAAAATCATAATCATAACGAATCCTCTGTAAGGTTACATAGTCTTGTAAGGCTTCAAGTTCAACTTTGAGCGGCACGATTTCCCCCTTTTTCCCAAGGTTGTAGTTAAGTACAAGTGTGAAAACGGAAACAAGCCGGTCGATTTCGGATTGTCCGTTCATTTTGGCCAGCCATTGAATCGTATTTAGTGTATTGTGAATGAAATGGGGATTAATCTGGTAGAGCAGCTTTTCAACTTCAAGCTTCCGCTTATTCGTTTCACGCTGTTCAACATCGGTAATCAATTCTTGAATTCGATTTCTCATTTGAAATGATTTACGCGTCAGCGCATCAAATTCAGCTATGTTCGTATAAGCAACAGTTGAATCGAAGCGGTCATCCGCTAGCAGCTCGATTTGCTTGCCCACACTCTTTAATGGACGATACACCATTCCCCATAATATGTAAGCAAACATCAAGCTGATGAGCAAGCTTGTGCACACGATTAAAGTGAATCTCACAAGCCATGAATAGAACTCATTCTCATAATCCTTTTTATTGATGACCGCGAGCAGAGTCCAGCCTTGTTCATTCCGCTGTCCGAAAATATATGTATTAGCTTTGACTGTCTTAAACGAGACTGGTGATGGTTCCACTTCAAACCGCATGCCCGGCTTAAAGGATTCCGCTGCATCGCTATAAACAATGATACCTTCATCATTGATCAGCACATTGGATGCGGGCATTCCATACTGCTGCTTGTTCAACATATTTTCGAACAATTTAAGATTTGTCTCGATATAAATGTAAGCCTGATTCGTTTCATCCAAGTTGTTCGGATTATAAACCGGCCTTAGCAACGAAAAAACCTGGTTATCCCCATATCGATATAGTGTGCGATGCGGACCTGAAAAAACGCCGCCTTTCCACTTCGCAAGCAAGGGGAGATTTGAGAAATCTGCATCAGGGCGAATCACCAAATTTTGAAACGGAATTTCGTTCTCTTTTGACAAGCGGTACAAAATGATACCCAGATCAGGGTTCGTAAAGTTTACCAGGTTGAGATTACTTTGTATGGCCTGACTAAGCTCTAATTTTTGATAACTGCTGTCCATCGACATATAACTTAGCAACTTTTGCCCCACGCTGCCCTCATTCGTAAGCTGTAATGAAGCGTAATCCATATTGTTGAGCGTGCTTTGAAGGCTAGAGCTGGTCAGCTTCAATGTATTGAACAAACCCGATTCAATTTTTTTGCTGGTACTATTTTTAAAAGAGACTACGGAAACTGCACCTAATAGGAATAAGGGGATCAATGTACTTAACAATAAGATGATGATCATTCGTGATTTTAAAGTAGGTGTAAGAAGGTTAAATCGCTTCATTCTTTTTCCCCGCTATTTGAGATTCGTTGTTTGCGATAATCGTTCGGATTGATCCCATAGTGATCGCGAAATAGTTTGCTGAAATATTTTTCATCCTGAAAACCGGTTTGTTCGGCGATTTGATAAATAGGGAGATTCGTTTCGTTTAAATAATCGACAGCCTTGCGCAGCCGTATTTCTTTTAAATATTCGCCATAGGGCTTCCTCACCGTTTCTTTAAAGATTTGGCTGAAATAGCCCCCGCTCATTAAATACTTGGCTGCCAATTCATCCCGGCTAAAAGAGTAATCGGTTGTTTGTTGGATATGTCTAATCGCTTTCACCAGATTTACGACGATTTCCGCCCCATATGAATGTTGCTTCATTTCATTCCGAATGGCTGTTCGAGTCTCCTTAAACCAATCTACCAAAAATGTCCAAAGCAGAAATTGATCATTGTTTTGTAAGCGCTTTCTGTCTGGTTCGTTTTGTACAATTTCAAGCCAAGGCGTCATTAATTCATTCATCAAGTTGTGTACTTTATTCGGCTCGGGCATTGCATGTACCATTTTTTTGAGTAATACGGCAAAATGTTCATCGTCATAGATCCAGCGCATATCGAGCCACTGATCCTCCACCAAACGCCACTCTTCATCAGAATTCAACCGAAACTCAGATATCGTCTTCAAAGAAAGCTTTCCCATCTTTTGGCCGGGCTCGAAATGATAAAATTGAATGAATGGCACTATGACTCGAAGTCGATCATAGAAAAACGGAGTCGATTGCGGATTCCTTCCCTCTACATCCAGCCAGATCGAATTCGTTTGCCAGGATATACAGGATTGGGCTTGAACGTATGCATCGCTATGTTTCATGGAAGTGATGAACCACACACCATTGTCTATTTTGATTACCAATTCAGGTTCTATAAATTCTAAAGGGAACTGTTCGGATTTGTCCTCGCCAACGAGCACGTGACCGCAAATCTCATATTCATTACTTGCGCAGCTCTCAGCGGGAATTCGATTCTGCTTTTCCTTGATGATTCGGCTGGTGATCCGTTCAAGAGCATGCTCTATCATTTCTTGGTCAAGCTGTGTCTTAATGATATAATCAATCGCACCAAGTCGCAGAGCTTCCTGAATATAGGTAAAGTCCTGATGGCAGGTAAGCACAACCATCCAAGTGTAGGGAAAGCGCTCTCCAATTATTTTCATCAATTCAAGACCACCCATAATAGGCATTGTCAAATCAACAAAAATAAGATCTACTGCATGTTCCTGCAGAATTTCAAGAGCAAGTTCGCCGTTCCCCGCTTCTCCAACAACTTCAATCCCATATTTATCCCATGGAAAAATAGAAATGATTCCTTTTCGAACGAGCTTTTCATCATCGACGATAATGGCTTTGAGCATTAGATACACCTCGATCTATTAGAATGAATCCATGAAGATCAGGCACCATTCCCTCAAATGTCAAAGGCTGAAATCGTGGGAATCAGTGAGCTAAACGCAGAAAATCTTATTGCTTCATTATAAATTGAAATGACTCTGACATCCAATATGTTATCGGCATTTATAAAAATGAAAAACGGGCTGGAGTTTGCGAATCATGCACACAAACTCCATCGCCCGCCACCCGCAATCATCCTATTTTAGATCTCAAACCGAATGTAATTTTAAGAGGAGTTGTTGAAACAAGTGTATAGGTTGAAGGCAATACAACTTCAACTTGATATTTCCCAGCTTCCAGATTTTTGGTGTTCAAATTAAAGATATATTGATTAGCTGTATTATCATAACGGAAAAGCGTCCCTGTGGAAGCGTCAGTCGAAATCACATCTTCAATATCTGTTCCATTTACATCAGCTGACAAGTATGTGACTTTTATTGATGCACTTAAATTGGATACGTATTGATTTAAAGCGTCCGTTAGCTGGAATTTCACTGGGACTGTGCNGGCACATCCTCTGCAAAACGGTGCGGAGAAGGAATATCATCCCTGACAAGTATGTGACTTTTATTGATGCACTTAAATTGGATACGTATTGATTTAAAGCGTCCGTTAGCTGGAATTTCACTGGGACTGTGCTTCCTTGTTTGAAAACACTTGAACCATCCAAGTTTATCGGTTGTAAAATTCCACTAAACTTATAGACGTTTATTACTTGAACAGTTCTCGTAGCGATTGCTGTGTTTCCAGCATGATCTTGGACACCGTACGTAATTGAATAAATACCCTCTTTGGATGTATCAACTGTTCCGGTTGTTACAATCGAGCTCGTTACATCGCCATCTACATTGTCAGTAGCTGTCGCCCCAGCGTCTGTGTAAGTCGAACCCAAGTAAGCTGTTAAAGAATTAGAGCCTGATACCATTATGGTTGGCGCAGTCGAATCCACATTTTTAAATTTCGGAAGATTAAACACGACATAAGCCTTACCTGGAATTGACACCACTGGGAAGAATATCGTCTCAACACCTTGATCGGTCACTCGGAAAGGATTGAAGGTTTCTACTGTAAGCACAGTGGAATCCGCAAGTTCGGTGACGTCTTCTACCTTCAGTCCGTATCCCGAACCGTCGCCGAATCTTGTCAGGATTCTTTGACCTTTTAATGCCTCTGGATTCGAGAATTTGCCTTTAACGGTAATTGTATTTTTCCTACCGTCCGGATCTAAAGCCGTATTGAGGGATGATGTCGTTGCAGCAATAATATCCAACTGCTGCGTGTCATTGCCGATTAAAATATGCGCCTGCTCCGCTACTTTCCCCTGTCCGTTCACATAAGTAAACAGAAGCTTGCCTGTCGTTGCATCGATTCGGGCCAAGGCAGCACTTCCGGCAAAGGTGATGCCGTTATAGCTGCGCTCTTTGGTATCGTTGCTAGCATAAATAATGTCGTTGTACTTGCCGCTATGCACGACGGCAATGCTTGTCATCGGGTCCTTATCGTCTGGTGTCACCCAATCGACACTACCCACCAGGTCCATTTCGCCATTGCCGATCGCTTCATGAACGGCGCCGAATTGCGTAATTTGGTTGGTGTCGGACACAATGTGTCTTCTGATAAGATTAGGCGTCAAATAATTCGCTTCATCCGCTTTCGTATTAATTCTTCTAGCCGTTGGCATCTTCGTCAAAAATACGTCCGAACCGTTTACCCCATTCATGAAGGTGTGCACGGCCGCTCTCGTTTGTTGCCCCGTCCATGTAAAGTCGAAGCTGTTATTAATTCCTACCCCTGCCTGTGGGTTCTTCAGAAGATCTCTGTCGACAGACAAGCCTTGTGTGCTATTGATGCTAGTCAAATAGGTCTTCAAATCCGGTTTTCCCGTATCTGTCAATTGGATACCATTCATCTGGACATTCATGTCTTCCAGCTCTGATCCCCGTTGGTAAATTTCATGCGCCTGACCGCCCTGCATGCGGGTCAAGTCAAACGTATAATTGCGGTTGCCGTCCAGATTGACCATCATCATCATTCTGCGGTTCATTGTCGCGCCTTTGCCTGCTACTCCCGGGTCGGATCCTTCCACCAGCTGCACCTTCTTGCCGTTCGCATCTCCAGAGTCGTATGCCAATAGTGCGGGCTCAGTCCAATCATCGCTCGCTACCTCATTCGCTCCGTCTTGTCTCCATACCCACGGCATGCTCATCCAGTGCGGCCTGAACGATGGGAAGCGCAGGTTGGCGCCGCTGCCGTCTGGATACCCGCCGGTGTGTACGTAGCCTGTATAAGGCAATAGCTCAACTCCCCCACCCCACAGGTCAAGGGATAACCAGTTAGTATGTGTATGGCCGCCGGCAAAGCCCCGGTTCGTATGCTGGAACAGTAATCCGGCGCGGGTTGCCTCTGTCGTGTCGCCCTGGAATAATCCGTAATATCCCAAGCCCGGCAACTCAATGTTTTTCAATCCCTTGCTGACCAGAGGCAGCGGCTGAGGGCTCCCCAGCTTAGGGTCGGAATCGTTTATCGGCACTGCAGTGCCATCCGGATAAATCAGTTGGTTTGTGGCAAAGCCAAGCGATTGCTGCAACAATGGCCACCTTGGAGTTAAATCGGATTGATTCAGGTGAATTCCGAATGCGGTGTCCTGATAGTCAGCGGGATCGGTCCAGTCCTTGATCACATTGATGGTGGTCACCGTATTATTGGCTACCTGGTCTCCATAATGGGAGGTTTCTTCATACCACATACCGTCCGAAAGATGACTGCTGCCGTCCCAAAGCCGATCAAGGAAATTTACGGCCTGATGAATCATATCCGGATCATTAAGAAGCAGAGCCGTGACAGCACCGGATCGTGTACCATAAGGCGTTATATTGTCGAGTCGCATGCTGTTCATTTCTCTGTAAGTCTCGTAGGCACCGGGCCTAATCCAAAACTCTTGAATCGTTTGCTTTACCTCCGCGGCGGAAAGCGAAGGGTCAAGCTGGCCCCATATATCGGAATCAAATAACGCGCCGTAGGCATAGACGGTATCCTGGGGGAATACGTTATTCCCCGAATAAAAGTCGCTGTAGTTGTGGTTCAACACAATGCGAGGATAATCCAGCGCCTGATAATAGAGAATGAGGGCGGATCTTCTTGCGTATTTCGGATCGTTCGTCAGTTTGTAAAGCTGAGCGTAAAGTCTGGCGTACTTTTCAAACTTGGATCGCGTATTTGGAAAAATTAGTTTTGCCGAATCCTGGGATACGGTCTGGATAAACGTACTCTCATCCATGTTCAGATACGTTTGAAGTTCTGGCCATGTGGTCATGATTTGGTCGAAGCTGTAATCGACTTCGGGTCTATAGCCTACCCATAGAACGGATTTCAGATCATCGGCGCTAATGGAATGCGCGTTCCATTGGTGAACAGGTTCTTGGACAGTAACCTGAAAAGACTTGCTAATCCCGCTGTAAGATTCGGTCGCGGTAATGGTTGCCGTTCCTGTATTGAGTGCCAGCAATCCGTTTCCTATTACTTTTGCGACTCCGGGATTGGAGGATGTCCAGGTGATCTTTTCTACATAGGCCGGATTCGGAACCGTCTGGTAGGTTAAAATAGCTGCTTTTCCTTTATCCATAGTCATATCGGGAACAATAAGATCTTGAAGCGGCGGAACAATATCGCCGACTTTCAAATTGGCAATCAAGGTGCGGCTTGGCGTTTTACTTGCATTTGTATTTTGAGTAATTTTATTTTGATAGATGCCAATCCAATTGCCCAAATCCAGATTGTTGACTCTCAGAACGCCATCGATCCAAACACGATATCGATGGTTTGGAGTATCGAGATCAATGACGATGTCATACCATTGGTTTACTGCATAATTACCTAACACATTCCCTTTGAAGTCCTTGATCTTCCCAGCATTATCAAACGAGAGCAAGCTGGACCAAGCAGGCGAGCCTGTCGGCGGAGTCGTGCTCGTGCTCTTCATCTCGAAGATCGATCTTGTTGAATCCGTATTGTTGAATTTAAGCCGGGTTTGGAGAGCTATTCTATTCGTGTTATTAATGCCGGCTTTATACGATCCGATACCGCTTGTAACCGCTTCTAAATAGAACACGTCGCTAGTACCGTCGCTCACAAGCCCTGCGCTATTCTGCGGAGCACCGCTCGCGTCTTTTGTTGGCGTAATCGTCCCAAGAAATGACGAATCTAACGTTATTACACCCGTGTTGGCTACCTGGAGATTATACTGGTTAAAATCAATGTTCACGATTGATGGGTTGATGAGAACAGGTGAAAGCGGCGCTTTCACCGTAATGTCGATGGAAGCGGTAATGGAAGGATTTAGCACGGACGAAACCGTTATCGTCGCCGTTCCTGAAGCCATGCCAGTGATTACGCCTTGGTTGTCCACTTTCACAATATTCACGTTGCTGGAAACCCAGTTAAAGCTCTGTTCTGTCGTATTTGACGGTGTTTTAACCAGTGTCAACGGAGTGGATTGATTGATGAAGAAGTCCCCGCTCAACGGCTGAATAGAGAGCCCTGACAGAGGCACCGGGTCGCTGATCGAACCCGCTTTCACGGTGGCGATCATCATCCGGCTAGGGGTTTTGCTTGCATTATTACCTTGGATAAGTTTGCTTTGGTACACGCCGACCCAATTGCCCAAATCGAGATTGTCTACCTTTAGCGCTCCGTTGATCCAGACGCTGTACCGATGGTTGGGCGAGTCCAGATCTACAACGATGTCGTACCATTGATCCGCCGCATAGGTGCCGAGCACATTATTTTTCGAATCTTTGATATTTCCATACTCATCAAAAACAAGCAACGTCGGCCATGCAGCAGTTCCTGACGGCGGGGTTATGCTCTTCATCTCAAAGATGCTTCTGCGCGAATCTGTATTATTGAATTTCACTCGGGTTTCAATGCCGAATCGATCCGTTTTATTAATGCCGGCTTTATACGAACCGATACCGACTGTATCCGCTTCCATAGAAAATGCCTTGGAACCGTTTCCGGCATCGACTAGCCCCGCCAAATTGCTGCCCGTTGTCGTTGCAACCGTTCCCAATAATTTCGTATCCAGCGTATATGTTCCATTCGTAACAGTGGTAGCGCTTACATTAAAATCAATGTTCGTGAAATCTCCGGAGACGTTAACAGGCTCCCTTTGCCCTGCTGCTGAAACTTCAGCAACCACGGGAAATGTCGAGGCCACTAGCAATATCGATAAAAAGATTAGCATTATATGTTTTCCAATTTTCATACAAATTCCCTCCGTGGTTTAGAATATCGATCCAATTCAATTGAATAGAAGATAGTCTCAATCCATTTACCTATTTCCTGTACGGATTTCAACGGTAAACAAGACTGTACTTTTTATGTGTTTCGTTCCATCATTTGAATCCCCCTCCCACAATACGGACATCTAGTCATAGTATAAACAGTAGAGCACTTTGGGAGGGTGCATAATATTTACCTGAATGTGCAGTTTTACTACTTTCTAATCACCCAAAACAAACAAATGTCTAACCCAGGCTGTACCTGGAACAGACATTAGATATATACTAATCGTAATCTGTATTTAAGGCAGGTATAACCCATGGATAAAGACACTCTTCAAACAAATCTAAGCAAACAAAATATCTGCATGGATGAACTGCTTCAGTCTCTTTTCGAATCCACGACTGACGCTATTTCTAATAGAGACATGCAGGGAAATATACTTCTCGTCAATAGTGCCTTTGAAAAAACTTACGGCTGGACATATCAAGATCTGACAAATGACCCCTACTGCTTGGTACCTGAAAATTACATAAACGAGACGAAAGAAATATTTCATCAGATTAAATTCTCTGGAAAGAAAATTTCGGGATATGAGACCGTACGTAAACGAAAAGATGGTACGATTGTTCATGTATGCCTAACAGCTTCCCCTATAAGAGATTCAGCAGGTAATATCATTGGCACTTCAGTTATCGCCAGAGATATTTCAGACCGCAAAAAGGCTGAAGAAGCATTGCTGGAAAGTGAGGCTAACTACCGAATACTAGTGGAAAATACAAACGACATTATAAGTACCTATGATTTGAACATGAAAAAAATATTTGTATCTCCTTCTGTAGAGCTTCATTTGGGATACACCCCGTATGAATATCTTCAGGCGGGAACTTTTGATTGTATTCACCCTGATGATGTAAAAACAATAGTAGATCTACATCAATCAATCTTTACGCATAAAAAAAATGTTCAAATCGAGTTCAGATTAAAACATAAAAATGGATCGTGGGTGTATTTGGAGTCGCATTATGTGCCTATTTTATCTGTGAACACTGAGATAGAGAGCTATCTGGTAGTTTCACGAAATATCTCAGAACGAAAACGATCAGAAGAAGCTTTACGGAAGAGTGAGGAACAATACAGGTTCATTGCTGAAAATACAGCAGACTTCATTTCTGTGATTGATAAGTATGGTAATGTAACGTACAGTTCTCCTTCACATGTAAAAAAGTTAGGCACCGATACAATTTACTTTGAAAATATCCATCTTGACGATGCTTCTATCGTCTGCGAACGGTTTTCATACATGCTTCAAACGAAAACTCCCGTTCTTTGTGTATATCGATACAGACTTGAGAATGGGAACTGGATCCATTTGGAATCAAGAGGAATGCCTTTCTTCAGCACTGATGGCGAATTTCAATACTTTTTCAACGTTACACGTGATATTACGGAGAGGAAACAAAACGAAGAACTTCTCCTGAGAACAGAAAAGCTGTCAGTCATGGGAGAATTGGCTGCAAGTATTGCCCACGAAATAAGAAATCCACTTACCTCACTAAAGGGCTTTATTCAATATTTACAACCCTCA
Source organism: Paenibacillus sp. Soil787 (assembly GCF_001429545.1). Lineage (GTDB taxonomy): Bacteria > Bacillota > Bacilli > Paenibacillales > NBRC-103111 > Paenibacillus_E. Next base: position 370,087 of record NZ_LMSP01000001.1, on the reverse strand, counting down.
CTTTCAGAGAATTCTGCTTTTACTGACATTATGTTGTCTGAACTAGATCGAATCAACTTTATCGTGAGTGAACTGCTTGTCTTGGCGAAGCCGCAAAATCTCCATGTGAAACCGGTTCTTTTGCACACTATCATAGAAAACGTTGTAAAGTTGCTTGAATCCGAAGCTAATTTAAGAAATGTCGAAATTATGACAGAACTTGTAAACACATCTGTTTCGATCAACTGTGATCAAAATCAATTAAAACAAGTATTTATCAACATCATGAAGAATTCCCTAGATGCCATCACATCAAAAGGCGAAATCAGTATTCAAACAAAACTTCTAAGTGACAACCTCGTCCTTATTCGTTTTACTGATAACGGCTGCGGCATTTCGCAGGAGCTGCTGCCCAGACTTGGGGAACCTTTTTACACTACAAAAGAGAAGGGAACAGGATTAGGTTTACTAGTTAGTAACAAAATAATTATAGATCATCAAGGCAGTATCAACATCACAAGTGAAATCAACAAGGGTACAATCGTAGAGATCACTTTTCCTATCTCCACATGAAGCTCTCCATGGAAAAATTTCAAAAAAACGTGACTTGTCGGCTTTAACGAATGATCATGTTTCCCTTCGCCAGCTTATAAAACTAAAGGGCATCAAAAAGGGGCAAGTCGAATGTACACATTCGTCGCCCCATTAACTTAATTTTATCGTTATACTTTTTCCGAAATAAGTACTCCATAAGCCACAAGCTCAACCGTCCGCTCTGCATCGTGAGATTGTCCTCAAATGCCCCAAAAATCCTCACTTTATAGCCCCCATGCTTTTCAAAGTGATTTTAGTGGATACGTTTATGTCTGCATTCGCTAACGCTTCACCCCAATGATCCTGTACCTTCTCATAAGAGCTGTATTGAAAAGCTCGTGCATATAATCCCAGTCCGATGGGATCGATTTTATGCTTTTGAAATTTCTTGAGCAAGTTTTCCAGCTCGATATTCACCTGTTTTTCTACCATTCGTTCCAAATTTTCTGGTTCTTTTCTCATGTCGTACGGAAATAGCCGCTCTAACAAGACCATATTCATCTTGACATGAATATCGAAATGGAATTTTCCCTGGCGGTATGATGACTTTATGCCGGTTTTTGTGTCATTAGCGCGAAAGCTTAAATATTGGCCTTGACTGAATAAATCGCTTTTCCTTTCGCCGGGAATAGGGACAGTCAAGGATAGATCACCGTTTTTTGTTTGGTTCTGCAATATTCGAAGCAGTATGTTTTCCTGAAGCTTTAATGAAGTCACATACTTCCCTTCTTCATCCAAAAGAGCCGTACCATGAATCATCAACTCAGATCCCGGTCCAGTCTGAAGTTCGGTGATAGCAGGAGTAATACCTTTGTCCAGCATTTGCCGATGAAGATCTTGCAGTGTCGTTTTTACGGTTTCTGATCTTTTATCGCCTGTATCGATCATTTGTGTTAATGCCAGGGAAAGCCTCGGTTTATCGGAAGGATTAGATTTAAAGAGGTCTTCCAAGGGTCCGTCTACCTCCACGACGCTGGCATTAACTGTCAGTTTCGGGTCGCGATAAAAAAGGTCCAATAAAGTAAACCAGTCTTTATGCTGAAGCACACGTCTGCTAACAAGAATTTCTTGGATTTTTCCGCCAAGTACGGATCCCAAAGTTCCGGCATCCAATTTTCCTCTGGCCTGTCGAATCGAATTTGCTTTTGTATGGAACTCATCTTTTTTCTTCTTTGCTTCTTTACTAAATACAGGACTAGTTTCATAAATAATAAGATTGTTATTTTGATCCAGATCAATTCCTAACGATAAAGCGAAAGTGACATCCTCTATTTCGATTCGGTCGTAACAACCCGAAAGGACAACAGCCAGAATGAGTAATAAAAGCATCGACAGGCATCGTTTCATGCAGTTCACCTCATTTTCAGACGATCCCGAATACATACGTATATCCATAAACAGAGTGGAAATAGGAACCCAAACACCCTGCCGAATTGCCCAATAAGCTTCAGCCAATGTTCAACCTGGTTAAAAGTAGGGATATAGAAAAAAGTGTAGGCGATAAAAAGCAACAATAACACAAGCAAAGCTCTGCTGTAGTCCTTCTTGCCTAAAAGCCAACTCATGCAAAAAAGAGACCAGAACAAATAAGGCATCCAAGTCGTAGAAATGATAAATAGGTAAAAAGCTAGAAACAATATCTCCAACCGAGCTGCAAATCGAAACTCCAACACCTTTAAGAGGTTCACCGTAGGCTCGTTATACTGTGTAATTTCGTCAGGACTAAAAAAAACAAAACAGGTCAAGGTAATGTACAAAAAAACAATCATCGTTAGTGTGTTGGCGATCACAATACCACTAGACGCCGCTTGTTTCTTTTGTAAATAAGGATATAGCATGAAAGCAGTTTCAAACCCCATGAACGAGGATATCGTAGATGAGGATGCCGACAGTACCGGCTCCCAGCCTTTTTTGAATAAGGGAAGCAGATGAAGGAAGTAATGGTTTTCGCTCAAAGCCAACAAATAAAACAATAACATTCCGATCAACAGGAAAAACACAAGTTCCGCGTAGCGCCCCAATATGCGGACTCCGCCACGAACCGCGAGATATGTCGGGATTGCAAATAACGTCAATACAATGTAATCGGGGGTTAGCGGTAAAATCCAAGATTTGATTACAAGCATCGTCCGAACCATGATCGTGATTGCTGTAAAACCGAAGCCTGCGGCAACGATGACAGCCAAAACTCTTGCCGCCGGGCGGCCAAAATACTGTTGAAACAATTCGAGCAACGATCCGTTTGGACACCTCTTCATGATTTGAATGATAAGTAAACTGGCAACAACCGAGATAGCCCAATTTATGATTATCGAAATCCACCCGTCAGTCCCTGCCTTTTCAGCCAATAAGCGAGGAAGATTAGCGATCCCCGCTCCTACTTGCGTACCGTGAATGAGAAAAATGTACTGCATGAACGTGACTTCGTTACACGCGTATTTCTTCATGTATCGTCACCCTCGGGGCGATTCGAGCCCTGTCTTTGTAATTGAACTGGCCTTGTACTCAAAGGACGCTTATCCATTTTCCAGAGAGGCATTCGAATGAATGTATCTTTCCAATCTGCCAAACGGATCGGCGCGAATGGGGTTCCATAGGGTGTCCCGAGCGATTCGAGCGAGATGAGATGCAGCACCAATGTCATGAGTCCGATCACCAGGCCGACGATCCCAAAGAGAGAGGTAATGATCATCATCGGAAAGCGAAGCAAACGGATCGCCGCGGACATATCATAGTTTGGAATAATGAAAGAGGCTATGGCGGTCGATGCAACGACGATAATCATCAAATTGCTTACGATCCCTGCCTGTACGGCGGCCTGGCCGACGACGATCGCTCCCACGACTCCGATCGATTGTCCTACAGGCGCCGGGAGACGTATTCCTGCTTCTCTGATCATTTCCAGCATAATCTCCATAAGCAGAGCTTCAAGAATAGACGGAAATGGAACTTGCGCTCTATATTCTCCAATATTCAACAACAACTTCAATGGAATCATTTCGTAATTAAATGAAATCAACGAGATGTACCCAGCCGGTAAACATATGGCCATGAAGAACCCCACAAATCTCAACATACGTATAATAGAAGCAACACTCCAGCGCATGCTGTAATCATCAACGCTTTGGAAAAAACTCGTAAACCCCGCAGGCGCGATTAACACACTTGGAGAACGATCGACGACAACGGCGAGTCTCCCTTGCAGAATCTGCGAAGCGACAGCATCCGGACGTTCCGTTAAAATGAATTGAGGGAACGGGGAGTACGGATTATCCTCTATTAATTCAGCCAATTCCCCGGTGTTGATGATGGCGTCGATATCCAATTTAACGATGCGATCTTCCAATTCTTTCAAGAGCTCAGGGTGAGCAACATCAGCTAAAAATAAAATAGAAAGCGTGCACTCTGCTCTGCTGCCTACCATGAGCTGCCTGATCTTCAACTCCTTATTAGGAATATAACGGCGAATCATGGCAATACTTTGGCTGCCGGTTTCCACCAATCCTTGGTGCGCCCCTCTCATAGAGGTCTCAAGTTGCGGGTCTTCAATGGCCCTTTGCGGCCATCCTTGGCTATCTATGACGAGGGCGGAGCTGCTGCCATCGACGAACAGAACGCTTTTGCCATGTAAAATAGCACTTTCTACTTCTCTCCACTCATTTGTCTGTTTCATTTGTCCTATCGTGACAGACAGATCGAAAAGGGTATTGCCACTTCCCTCCTTATGCTTCAGCGGGTCAATTACATTATTGTTTATGGAGTTTTTATCTACGAGTCCTTCAAGAAAAACGAGTACAGCTTGACACTTTAACTGTTTAACTTCAAGCTGCCTTATTGCAAGATCAGGGGTCTCAGTAAAAGCTGAGCGGATTTCATCAACATTACTTGCCAGGACGGAATGTATAGAACGTTTTATTATGCCTTTGTCGATATCATGTCTCGTTCCTTGTCTTGCTTTCATATATTTCCTAAACCATTTCATCATTGTTCCCTCCAAACACGTTAACTCCATTATTTGCCAAAAGCCTCATCTTCATTCAGGTGTGTTGCTTATACGGTAGTTCTAAAATCAAAAAAAACATACTCTCCCTTGTTTATATTCGGGTAACAGCATGTTTGTCGTCTTCTTATCCTTGCATAATATGAAAATTCCCCTATCAATCTACGTTTTTAATGAACGAGAAATACACATTCTTCGCACCGGCCTTAATCAAGCGCTTATAAGTCGGTATTACAGTTTCCTCCGGTTTCACAATCAAATCATCCTTGGAATGGGTAAACCAAATCGGCACGTGCTTAATCGCCTCGATATCCGCATCACTGATGACGTCATTGAACAGCGCTTCGCAAACCGGATATGCCGCAGCGAATAAATCCGGATAGTCCAGCACCATACTCATGGTCATAAATCCCCCATTGGAGCAGCCGCCGATATAGATTCGGTGAATGTCGATTGCCGCATCGTTCCTGAGAATGAACTCATCAATCAGAGCCTTCAAGGCCTCCCCATACTTGGACTTACCTGTCTTGCCGTACTGTCCGCTGCCGTCGTTCATCCAGAAGATCGGTGTCTGCGGTACCAATATGTAAGCACCGCCAAATTTGGCTTGGATTGCATCGCTGGCCAAGTTCACCGCCTTGTTGCCCGTACAATGGTCGGATCCTGTCCGCCCTCTCCAGCTCCGTGCAACCAGATGATGAGTGGCCGCCTGCCGTTTCCAGTCTGCGGCACGAAGTAGCCATACTTTAGCGGCTCCTCTTCATAGTGTTAATAAAAAAAAATGACTAGGATCCTAAGGACCTTAGTCATTTATTGTTCCATTTTTAATTTACATTTTCAGCATTCTTGTCTTTTAAATAAAGCTTAAGCAACATAAATGTAATCATAAGATTATTACTTTACACTTTGGCACATAATCGTAGCTTGCAAGAAACAGCTCTCCGTATATAATCTAATTTATACAGTGTTAATTATCTAACACTTTGTAAATTAAGTCTAGAGAAGTATGTTACTTGATCTCCGCAGCCAGACCATGTCATTTTGAAGGACTTCAACTAAAATAAAAGGCACTTTGAGAAAGGAAGATCGTCATGAACATTTCTGATCAAAACGTAACAGGAAAAGCAGCTTTCAACATATTTAGTGGAGCCAGCGGTGAAAACACATTTCCGATATTTGCACAAATGAGGGCAATGGGATCTGTTGTTCCTATCTCGTTTCCGATGGGTGGAACGGATCGACAAGCCTGGATGGTCACACGTATGGAAGAGGCAATGCAGGTACTTAAAAATCATGCCCGCTTTACTGTAGACGCTAGCTCTATCGATGGCAACAACGACATTAGGCAATCCTTAACTGGCAACGCTGATCCATCCGCTCCACCTACCTTCTTTACCGGTTATTCCATGCTCACTGTAGATGAGCCCGATCATCGCCGGTTGCGCGGGCTGGTGTCTAAAGTGTTCACACCAAGATATATGGAAAGCTTACGCCCTCGCGTGCAGAAGATTGCCGACGAATTACTCGACCGAGTGCAAGCACAAGGCGAGATGGATCTCGTTAAGGATTATGCCGCTCCCTTACCGATCAACGTCATTTCTGATATGCTCGGGGTGCCTCAAGAAGACCGGGCACAGGTCCATGTCTGGTCTAATGTGATCGCGCACGGTCTGGGCCTGGGAAAGCTGGATCCGGGTGTCGCGGAGCACATACGAACCTTCGGCGAATACACCGCCCACTTAGTGGCCGACAAGCGCCGGCATCCTGCCGATGATTTGATTAGCCAGTTGATCGCCATCGAAGAGGAGGGGGATCGACTCAGCGAAGCGGAACTGAATTCGATGATCACGCTATTGATCTTTGCCGGCCATGAGACAACCTCAAACCTGATCGCCAACGGCTCCTTAGTGTTGCTGGATCATCCCGAGCAGCTGGAGAAGCTTAAGGCCGACCTCAGTCTAGTTCCTTCGGCCGTCGAAGAACTGCTGCGCTTCAATGGGCCCTCCACAATCCTGGGACCGCGTTATGCTACTGAAGATACCGAGCTCGCCGGGCAGCAGATCAAGAAGGGGGACATGGTTATTGTCTTAACGAAGTCAGTGAATCGGGATGAGCTGCAGTATACGCAGCCAGAGGAGCTGGATATTACACGCAAAATCAATCGTCATCTCGCCTTTGGACAAGGTATCCATATGTGCTTGGGGGCACCGCTTGCCCGCGTGGAGGCAGATATTGCTTTTACCACCCTACTAAGGCGTATGCCCAACCTTCGGTTGCGCATTTCTAGGGACAGTGTCAACTGGCAGTTTACGCTGAGCTCACAGGGGTTAGCCGACCTGCCCGTCACTTTTTAGAGTTGTGAGCAAAAAGGCTGCCTATCAAATAGGCAGCCTTTTTGCTTCATTCAAATCTAATGGTGTTATAGTATGTTATTCATAACTATTACTTCGATGGAACAAGGTGTGGCATTAAGATTATATTTTGTACAGAATCGGCATCACCGTTTAACCGCTTAATTAACAAATCACCAATCGTTTCCCCAAGCTCCTGAGGATTTTGCATAATGACAGATAGTTTATGGTGAAACAAAGAAGAAAATTCAAGATTGCCGAATGAAACCACTTCGATGCTATCCAGCGGTATTCTTAATTCTTGTAAACCCAAATAAAGACCGAAAGTCATTTCGTTATTTGCTGAAAAAATAGCGGTCGGGCGATCAGGTAATTGGCTGAAGTAGCGAATACCTTCAATGCCCGATTCTCTGGTGTAATCACCTTCAAACATGAATTCATTCGATGGCGTTATCCCCGCTTCCTCCAGCCCAATAATCGCGCCTTGCCTTCTTTCCCTTGCGGTACTAATCGTCTTGGGACCATTAATAATACCTATTCGCGTATGCTTTTTCTCCAGTAAATACTCAATTGCAGACTTAGAGGCGTAAATATTGTCTTCTGTTACTGTATCCAGTTTTAGGTTGGAAAAACGACGGTCAGCCAAAATGACATGTATGCCTGAATCACTGATTGCTTGAATTTGATCCTTGTTCTCACCGGTACCGGCAAGAATGAGAGCCTCAACTCTTTTTTCCGTCAAAAATTCGAGAGCTTCCCTTTCTTTCTCAGGATTCTCTTCGGTGTCGATAAAAAGCAGATGATAGCCTTGTTGGAAACAGCGATGCTGAATCGAACGAGCAATTTTCATAAAATAAGGATTCGTCATATCAGGCAGAACAATTCCCACACTGCGTGACTTTTCTTGTTTTAAACTTCTAGCTATCGCATTTGGTTGGTAGTTAAATTTGCGAATGACTTCCAACACCTGCTGCTTGATTTCCTCACTCACATAACCGGAATTGTTCATAACACGCGAAATCGTTGCTGTGGACACCCCTGCTTCTTTAGCTATATCCTTGATTGTCATTTTGACCAAGAGGATCCATCCTTTACATCGGAGTCATCGAGTCGATTCTCCATGTTAACGTTACCACATTAATACTATCTGGAGAATTTCGTTTCGTCAATAAATGAAGATGGCTAGTGCGCGTACAACAAAAAGATCGCCAATCTTCCCCTCTCCAGCGATATTTCCCTGGAAATAAGCGATTAGTATTATCTAGTATGTTATCGTTTACATACCGTAAATGCGAATAACCGCAGCCTTCAATAATGAGAGCAGCGGTTATTCAATTGGATTATAATCAATAATCAAAACATGTTTTCAAGTCATTCTGATTGAAGGTTAAAATATCAGCAAGTGGCAATCTTTTGGCTACAGGCAAAATAATGGGATGATCTTTATGAGGCTCCGTCTGATACCAATATGCGGTACTGGAATAATCGTCACTGCGATGGTTATTATGTCCATGTTCAATTGTCACTTTAATGGACGTGTCGAACATCACAGGATCTTCAATGTGGAACCGATACGCTGAGATTTTGCCTGACCAGTTCGGACCTCCGCCTAGGATAAGACCATGATTTGGCGTACATTGTTCCTGCTGAGGACACCAAGCCGTATTGAAATAATCTTCCATCCCCGTTCCATGGAGTGAAGGCGGCCATGGTTCGCCATCAATGAAGATCATATCGTCCCCTTCTCCATACCAGTTCCATTCCCGCGTCATACGCAGGTTATGAATGTTCAGGTTGCAGCCGACATAATGGCCCTTTCCAACTGCATCCAACATCACATAGTTGCCGTCGCCCGTTATATTTTTTCCTCCGAATTCAAAAAGCGCATTGGAAATGGTATCCTCGATACCATCCGTAAGTTCGCGGCGCCAAATGGCATGAAACCTAAGCTCGCTATCGATCGGGAATGCATATTGTTCGTAATCGATATAGTAGTAAAATTTGATCGGTTGATCGGCATCGGATTCGACCTCAATTCTGGCATTGCGGCCAAACGGCATCGGGAAGAAGCAATTCAGCGCTCTTCCATCTTCCGGACTCATCGCAAGGGGCGCAGAGCTGAAGTTTTTCGTAATGCCGTGTCCCATACCGAAGAAGTCGCCAATCGGAGCCTGTACACTCGGATTCTCTTCCCCATCCCAATACATCTTGAGTACGACTTTTCGGTGCAGGTATGTTTCGATTGCAGCGTCGTCAAGCGGAGCCATTGTCATCCAAATATGCGTAATACAGCCGGAGCCGTCAATATCAAATATTTTGATTTTTTCTCCTGGGTACAGCTTGCTATAGTCACGGTTTCCTCCTGTTGTATCATAGCTGGAAGCCCTTTTGCGTTTACCTTGGCGAGTGCGGTACAAATCTCTTAACGATGATCCTAACATAATGGAATCAGCTCCTTGTTGTTATTGAACCGGCATCATTTAATGCCGGTCATTTTGATTCCTTCTACCAAATATCTCTGCATAAAGAAGAACAATAAGAAAGTAGGCAATGCGGCTATTACGGCCGCTGCAAGCACAATATTCCACGGAGTCACATAACCCCCGCCAACCAAGTTAGCCAGTTGTACCTGAATGACCCACATCGTCTCTTTTTGCGTAATGATGAGAGGCCAGATATAGGAATTCCAATTGGCTAAGAAAAATCCAATGGTTAATGGAGCAATAATCGGCATGGAAAGCGGCAATGCGATTCGGAAAAACGTCCCTGCTTGAGAAAGCCCTTCTATATAGGCTGCCTCTTCGAGCTCTTTTGGAAATTCCCGATAAAACTGGCGGAACAGAAAAATTCCATAAGCGTTAAAAATGGCAGGTATGATCAAACCGGCAAAAGAGTTGGTCATGCCTAAATTTTTTGTAATTAAATAGAGTGGCAGCATGATCACAGCGAATGGGATCATTAATGTGCTGAGCATCCATGCAAAGATGACATTTTTCCCTGGAAATTGAAAGCGAGCAAGCGCATAGCCGGACATCGCATGGAACAGCATGGCAATCGCAGTCACGGTAGTAGACACAATAACGGAGTTCATAATCGACCTAAGCAAATGCGACGAGGTGACAGCCTCTACAAAATTGGAAAACTCAATTTCAGTCGGCCATAGTTGAATGTCGAAAATATGAGTCTCTGAACGAAAAGATCCGATAAACAGCATGTAAATGGGAAAAATCATGGCGACCCCGACAATGATCGAAACCGCCCTCCATATGATCCGGTTCATTATTCTCATAGTAGCACCGCCTAATCTTTAGAAGAGAAAAATTTGAGTTGTATCATCGAAAATGCGAAAACAATCAGGAACAAGACAAACGCGAGCGCGGAAGAATACCCCATATTCAACATTTGGAACGCTTGTTTAAAGATATAAAGTACGCTAACCTCCGTTGAATCCATCGGTCCGCCTTTTGTCATAACGATGATATGGTCGAAAATTTGAAAGGACGCGATCGTCGTGACAATCAAAATAAACGTATTCGTTTCCCGCAATAAGGGGAATGTGATATGCCGAAAGCTTTGAAAGCGGGTTGCCCCGTCAATATGGGCCGCTTCGAAATAATCAATCGGAATTTCCTTGATAGCTGATAGAAAAATAGTCATGTTATAGCCTAAGTTAATCCAAAGCAAGGTGAGAATGACACAATAAATGGCTTGTGTAGGAGACCCAAGAAATTGCTGGGTTCCGATTCCGATCAAAGAAAGCAGCTGGTTGGCAAGGCCGTTCCTAGGATCGAGCAAAAACATCGCAATGATCGCTGAAATGACCGATGTGACGGCAAATGGCAGGAGAAACATCGTTCTGACCACGCCCATCGTCTTACCACGAAGCCCATTCACTAACAATGCGGAAAGCAAAGCGAGACAAAATAACAAAGGCACATAAACAACACTAAACAGCAAGGTTCTGGTTACGGAATGCCACCACTGATCGTCCGAGAGTAAGGTTACATAGTTCTGAAACCCAACGTACACTTTCGGCGATAGCGCGTTCCATTCATGCAAACTTACATAAAAAGCATATAGAATCGGTATAAAAACAAATATCATCAATCCCAACATATTGGGAAGCAAGAAGCTGTAAGCCGTAACCCATTCTCGAATCATGCGGGCATTGCTGCGTCTTGGAGTCACTCTTTACCCCTCCCCGATCATAGAAAGGGGAAACGACTTGCAGTTTTACGGAGCAAGCCGTCCCCCCCAGATTCTAAGTTATTTCTGTTTGCTTATAATATCCGTGATTTTCGTATCGATGGTTTTAGCAGCGTCAGCACCTGACATTTTACCGAACATCACATATTGCATCGCATCGCCAACTGCATCGACCACTTCAGACGGATAGCGCGGTTCTGGAATCGCGGAGTTGTAAATTTCTTCAGTGAACACTTTACGCAGACCTTTGTTATAAATGTCCTTACCTTTCTCAACGACGGATTTACGCGGGGAGTACGCGAATTTCACTTCTGTCCCCCATTTCAACGCGTGACTAAGATCCGATGAACCGAATGCCCACATCACGAACTTAGCTGCTTCAGCCGCATGCTTGCTTTGCCCGTTGACAGCCATTTTCCAACCGCCTGCATCGGTTGCTGCTTTGCCGCCTGCAGGAGTCGGAATTGGAGCTAAACCGATCTGAACGTCCTTATATTTTTCTTCAATTCGATTGATGGCCCATGTTCCGACAATTTGCATAGCCGCGGTTTTGTTGCCCAAGTTATCAATTTCCCAAGGGCCGAGCTGCAGTTTTTTCGGAGACAGACCTTCTTTAAAGAAGCTTCCCCAGAAATCGAGTGCTTTTGCCGTCTCTGGTGTGTTGAACGTAGATTTGGTTCCATCTGCGCTCAGCACGTTTCCGCCTTGCTGCCACAGGAACGGGTACCAAATAAAGTTAAAGTATGGGCCTTTATCCGGCGGGATAATCAGACCGGCTACCTTATCTGTTGTCAGTTTTTTCGCAGCTGCATGGAGTTCATCCCACGTCTTCGGCACTTGTACACCAGCTTTATCCAACATTTCCTTGTTATAATAAAGACCTAGTGTTTCCAATTCAAAAGGAAGGGCCATGATTTTTCCGTTATAAGTTACAGCATCCAGTGATGCGGGAAGAAAATCTTCTTTAACTCCAGCTGCGAAATCCGGTGTTAAATCCTTCATCAAGCCGGATTTAGCGAATTTCATAAAATCACCGGGACTGATCATGTAAATATCAGGACCTTCTCCGCTGGCAAAGCCAGTAGGAAGCTTGGTAGTTGTGTAGGAAGCTTGATCATACGTTGAATACTCAATTTGCACTTGATCCTGTGATTTGTTGTACTCATCGACCAAATCTTTGAAGAACTTGCTCTCAGCTTCCGTGTGAAAGTCCCAGAAAGCCAGTTTGACTTTGTCTTTCTTAGCGGAGCTTGTTTCCTTGGCTGCGCCTGCGCTGTTCGGTGTCGAACTGCTTGTTTCTTTCGTATTCGTTGTCGATGTACCGCAACCTAATTGTAAAACCAATGCCGAGCTAACCGCAGCGACCCCTAACACTTTCCATGTCTTTTTCATAGCTTATATCCCCTTTCATTTCGTCTACATCCTGAGTATAATCCGGGGGAACAGCTGTACATAACGAGAAATAATTTAGTTAGGTGGACTATTTTTGGATTTTGGACAGGAAGCGGTCGATCTTCTCTTCCATGCTTTGAGCCACTTCTTTACCGGATAACCCGCTGTACAGTAAGCTCTGTAACGACTGGGTAAATATCCGGTTGATTTCTTCGGGATATTGCGGTTCCATCCGCTCCGTACCGAAAATTTCATTCGTAAAGACCGCTCGAAGACCGCGCCGGTAATAGTCGGAACCAGCTTCCATGACGGACTTGCGCGGGGAATAAGCAAACTTCACATCGCTGCACCATCTGAGCGGTATGCTCGTATCGCCGGAAAAAGCCCACATCACAAACTTCGCGGCTTCGCTTGCATAATCGCTTCGCGAGTTCACCGCAATTTTCCAGCCGCCTGCAATCGTGAGACGATTCCCGCCATCCGGCGTCGGCAGAGGAACGACACCGATCGGCTGATCGGCGTATTGCGTTTCCAGCATGCGAATATTCCATGTCCCGCTCACCTGCATCGCCGTTTCGCCATTCGTCATAATGCCAATATCCGTTGCCGGCCGTGATGGCTGCATATTAATTAACCCCTGATTCACCATACCCCGGAAAAAATTGTACATCTCCTCGCCTTTCGTATGGCTCAGTCCGAGATTCTTACCGTCATCTGAGATTAAATCTGCACCGGTTTGCCAAAAAAACGGAAGCCAGGAGAAGTTCTGATAAACACCGCCGAACGTCTCTATCGTTAAACCGCTTACACGTGACGATCTCAGCTTCTGCGCCGCCTCCATCATCTCATTCCAGGTTTTGGGCGGCGATATCTCATGCTTTTGAAACATCGATTTATTGTAAAATAAACCCATTAATTCAGTTTCGATCGGAACCGCATAAATATTGTTATACAAAGTAACGGAATCGAGAGCTGCTGGGTAGAAATCCTCTTTCATTGCCGGTGTAAAATACGAGTCCAGCGGCATTAACATGCTGACATCCGCTAGACGTTTGATCATGGGTGATGATACAAAAAAGATATCCGGACCCGTTCCGGATGCAAATGAAGCGAGCAGTCTTTCCCCCGTAAAATAATCATCGCTGGACACGTACTCCACTTTGATTTCTATATCCGGATGCAGCTGCTGATACTGCTTGCCCAGCTCCTGCCAAAATTCAAACTCCTTGGACGTATGGAATGACCATAAGCGAAGCACCCTCTTAGGCGCATTCGTATCCTTGCTTTGCCCTCCCTGCGAACGAAACAGCTTGTCGAGTTCCGGTGATCTTGCTGATTCCGTGCTTTGTTCACAGGAAATTAGCATGCTGAACATAGCTACGACAAGCAGCAGCTTTTGGGCAAGCATTACCCTCATTGCAATTGATTTTTTCATGTCAATCCTCCTTCCGGAAGAAAAACTGTCGGTATTCTGCGGGGGTGACACCCATTTTTTTCTTGAATAACCGCGAAAAATATTTTACTTCCTGATAGCCGACCATTTGCGCAATTTCATACAATCTTAACCCAGCATCCATCATTAGCGTCTTCGCCCTATCCATACGAAGCCCAGTTAAATATTCAACGAACGAACTGCCGGTTTCGAGTTTAAAATAAGAGCTAAAATAGCTCGGATTCATTTGCACTTGCCGCGCCGCGTCTTCTAGCGAAATATCTTGCGAATAGTTCGATTGCATGTAGGAGAGCGCCTTTTCGATGGTCCGATTCTGCTTCTGCGTTCTATTCCATTCCATAGACACCATACATGATTCAATAAGGCTTAACATAAATTCAACATACTCTTCGAGTGTAAAGTTCCTGTCAAATAAGTCGATAGGACGAGCCATATTCGCGAGAACTAGATCGTACATTTTTTGTTCATAGGTCAATCGAATAACGGCGGAAACCAATTGTAAGCAAAACCTCCGAAACAACCGGAACGAAACATTTCTTTGTTTGACCGTTTCTATGAACTCGGTCAGAACGAGCGAAGATGGATGGGACTGACCGCTTCGAATCGACTTGATTAGCTCCATCTCCAACGCATTCGGGTAGCCAACCTCAATGATGTCCTCCATTTTCAAATCGTCGTAATCGCTTACCGTTCCACACCCGTAAAGCCATTTATTTTGTAGGGCTACGCGTGCATGCTGCAGAATTTCCGGCAGCTCGAGGTAAGAGTCCGTGATGTCGCTGATCCCGATGGAAATCGATATTTTGAGCCAGCGGCTGACTTCTTCAATGCTTGTTTTGGCTAACTGTCTCGTATCGTTTTCATTAATCGTAAGAAAGAACAATTGAGCACCGCTCACGAATAAAAAGTGGGAATCCGAGTATGTTTTCATCCCGGTAACATCCTGGACAATATTACGGACGGCAAACAAAACCAACTGTCTGTCCCCCCATTGATCCTCGTTGATAAGTTCATCAATGAGATCTACTTCAATGACCATGATCCGAAACGTAGAAATATCGTTAGGGATTAAAGGGCTGAGCTGCCTCGGCGGCTCTTTCTCCTCCTGGAGTCCGAGCAGCCAATCCTTCCACAGCTTCGAATAATTCGGCCGGCTGGAGCTGGTCTGAGACACAGCTGGAACCAATTGTCGTTCCTTCTTCACTCTTTTCAGCACACTCTCGATGTCCTCAGGCTTCAGAGGCTTTAACAAGTAATCGAAAGCGCCATATTTAACGGCCGTCTGCGCATATTCAAAATATCCATATCCCGATAAGATAACGACATGTACCGGAAATTCCTTCAAATGACTGAGAAGATCCAACCCGTTCATATGCGGCATGCGGATATCCGTGATGACCAGATCAGGCATCTCTTTTTTGACCGCCTCCAGCGCATCATACCCATTCTTGGCTTCACCGATCACAATCCAATCATTGTCAAGCTTCGGAATTAGACTCGTTAGACCTCTGCGAACTCTCGGCTCGTCATCTACCACTAAAACCTTGTACATGTTGATCTCCCCCGTTGTGTCTTAGCGAATATAAGGCAGGACAATGGTGACGATGGTACCTTCTCCATAGACCGAATTTATCGTCGTCCCGTAGCTCGGCCCATACTCCATCTTCAACCGCTCATCCAAATTGTAGATGCCGATTCCATGGCTTCGGCGTTCTTTAATTTGTTGGAGCTTATCCGCTGAAATACCGCCGCCGTTATCTTCAACGATGACCGTAAGATTCATCTCTTCTTCACTCCCGGTTCTTTGAACCGTGATCCGAATGACGCCGTCTGTATCGATATCTTCCATCCCATGGATGATCGAATTTTCTAAGTAAGGTTGAAACAGTAATCTTGGTACTTTTAAATCCAACGTATCAATTTTCACATCAAAAATGACTTCAAATTTATCTTCAAATCTCATTTCTTGTAAGTAAGCGTAATTTTGCGCCCACTTTAGCTCCTCTTCGATCGTAACCAGCTGTTCACCCGGCTTGATGGCATATCTCATAATATCGCTCAGAGAAGTAATCATACGGCTGATTCGGCTTTGGTCATTCTCAATCGCCATCCAGTTGATCGCATCAAGTGAATTGTAGACAAAATGCGGATTGATCTGAGCCTGAAGCGCCCTGACCTCAGCTTCTTTTTCCTTATTGGAAATCAACCTGACTTCCTTAATCAAGTCGTTTATTCTTCCACGCATTCCGAGAAACGCGGCCTGCAGCATGCCCATTTCATCTGAAGATTGGGATAGCGGCATCATTTCGAAATTGTCTTTTTGAATATGCTTCATCGCCATTGCCATTTGACGGATCGGGCGTGTAATATAACTCGATGTAAACGCTGCCAGCAAAATGAATAAAGCGGCGAAGGCAACGACCGTTGCCGCTAGGAAACGCTTCAGATCGTTGGTTTGCGCGTTCAAATCGGACTGCGGCACAAAGGAGAAATAATACCAACCGTTATAGGCGGAACGCAGGAATGTGCCCCGATAAGTACTGCCGTTAATTTCCTGAGTAAAGCGCCCGTCTTCCTGTAGATCCAATTGATTAAAGAAAGGATAAGTCGACAAATTAATGCCGTAGGCATCGGGATTTCGGTTCCATATCAAGTTGCCTTGATGATCGGTAATTAATAATACGTTATTCGGGCTCACTTGAACGTTACTGATGATTTTATCTAAAGCATCGATTTTTACGTTAGCAATTAAGGTGCCCAACGTTTGAAGAGAATCATACACATCCTTGACTTGCATGCCTACTGCAAAATAATGCGAAGGCTTGGAATTGTACTGATTAGGCGGAAGCTCATAGCTTGGCAGCCAAACAGCCCGTCCGGTACCTAAAGAAATGAAACGGTCCCACATCGGATGATCTCGGTAAAATTGCGTAAAAAGGTTAGGTCCTTTAAAATCACCGAAATACGCAGCTTTAAGCGTAAACAAATAGATGGAATCCAAATCATCCTTCCCTCTCAGGAAGTCGCGAAGAAAGCGATTCACGGAATCGTCGCTCAGTGATATCTGATCACTTGACTTCGTTTCAATAGAATCACTGAGTTGCTTAATGATATCTTCATGCTCATAAATATCGTTCAATTGGGATTCGTATCCCTTGAGAAGCTGGCTAACGTTTTGATTGACGAGTGTGAGTACCTGCAGCCCTTCTTTATCTGTTCTTTGTGACACGAGGTCTTTGGAACTCTGGTAGAACAAGATGCCGAATATCATTAATGGCGATAAAATAAACAACACGAGAATAATCATTAATTTCGTCCGCAGATTCCAATTTTTCAGGAACGATACATGCATCGACCGTTTCTCCAATTCAAATAGTCTTTGACAGAAGTATAACATAGCTATCTGAAACGCAGTCATCACTATCATCCATGTAAAAGATGAAAGAAAAAGTGCTTTACACCTTGGTAGGTAAAAGCACCTGCAGCATATTTATGCGTTTCTGATCCGTCTCACATTTTTCATAACACTATCTATATCCTTACCGAATACATCATGAAGCCGTTTATATTGGTTGTATAAGTCCTCATAAATCTTAACATTCCCAGGAATCGGGCTTACGGTCTCCTCTTTAACTCTGGCCATAAACACGGCTGCCTCTTGGATCGAGTTGTAACCGCCTGCCTTAGAACCAGCTACAACCGCTGCAAACATCGCTGCACCGATAGCGGGAGTTAATTCGGTGTCAGACAGCTTGATCTCCATATTGTTCACATCCGCGTAAATCTGCATGAGAAGCTTATTGCGTTTCGGCAGGCCTCCACAGGCGTACAGTTCATTCACGTCCAGGCCGCCTTTGCGGAAAGCTTCTACAATCGTACGCGTACCGAAAGCTGTGGCTTCGAGAAGCGCCCGATAAATGTCTTCAGGCTTCGTACTAAGTGTCATCCCTAGTATCAATCCGGTCAAGTCTGCATCCATTAAGGTGGAACGATTGCCGTTATGCCAGTCCAGCGCCAACAACCCGCTTTCGCCAGGTTGCAGCTGAGAAGCCTTTTCCTCCAGAAGTTCATGAATGGAAATGCCTTTCTCTTGAGCTTCGGTTTGCACATATGCCGGTACGGACTCCTCAACGAACCATGCAAAGATATCACCAACCGCAGATTGACCGGCTTCGTATCCGAATAAGCCTGGAATAATGCCGTCTTCTACGACCCCGCAAATCCCCTCCACTGCACGTTCTTCCTCGGCAAGAAGCATGTGACAAGTAGAAGTGCCCATCACCATGACCATCTTCCCCGGAGAAACTACGCCAACAGCGGGTACCGCAGCATGGGCATCAATATTGCCCACGGCAACGGCGATTCCTGGACAAAGATTCATCTGTTCGGCCATTTCCGGAAGCAAGCTTCCGGCCAAACTTCCGAGTGGCGATACCTCTCCACGCAGCTTCGTTGCATATAAATCAGCGAAGCCGGGGTGCAGCTGCTCCAAAAACTCGCTGGATGGATATCCTTCGTTTTTGTGCCAGTTGGATTTGTAACCGGCTGTGCAGCTGTTTCTTTTCAGCTGGCCGGTCATTTGCGCGACGATCCAGTCAGCGGCTTCTACGAATAAATCGGCCTGAGCGTAAACTTCTGGATCCTCTTTTAAAATTTGCAAGCTCTTCGCCAGCATCCACTCCGAGGAAAGCTTGCCGCCGTAACGCTGCAGCCACTGTTCTCCGCGCGCTTCGGCCAGCTTATTAATAGCTGTCGCTTCCTCTTGCGCCGCATGATGCTTCCATAGCTTCAACCATGCGTGAGGCCGCTCCTTCCATTCATCTTTCAGGCAAAGCGGATGAAACTCCGTATCTACAGGCAGCATGGTACAAGCCGTAAAATCGATGCCAACGCCGATCACCTGAGACCGATCAATCCCGGAAGCTTTGATCACGGCAGGTACGGAAGTACGCAGCACTTCCAAGTAATCATCCGGATGCTGCAAAGCCCATTCCGGCTTCAGTTTCATGCCATTAGAGGGAAGAAACTCATCCATCACGCCGTGGCGATAGGGTGTTACATGTACGGCTTCCTCATATCCATTCTGAATATCAACGAGCACCGCACGGCCCGATTGGGTTCCATAATCAATTCCGATTGTAAAAAGCCTGTTTGTTGCTGGCATAAGTACCTCCTAAGCGTTTTGCTTTAACGATATAACGGTCCGAAGTTCGCGCATGCGCGAAAATCGGCACCCGTAGGTTCCATCACGCCGAATGCAGTCCAGGTGCTCGGACGGAAAACGCGATCTTCCGGAACGTTATGCATGCATACCGGAATGCGCAGCATGGATGCCAGCGTAATCAAATCGCCGCCAATGTGACCGTAGCTGAGCGCACCGTGATTGGAACCCCAGTTATTCATCACAGAGTATACATCCTTGTAAACACCTTCGCCCGTAAGGTTCGGAACGAACCAAGTTGTCGGCCATGTCGGATTCGAACGTTGGTCGAGCTTGTCATGAACGTCGTCCGGGAGCTCAACCGTATAGCCCTCAGCAAGTTGAAGAACGGGACCAAGCCCTTTGATCAAATTAATGCGAGCCATGGTAACCGGCATTCCTTCACGTGTCGTGAAATCGGTTGAATACCCGCCTCCGCGGAAAAAGTCAACGGCTGGGCACCACTGCGTCGCTTCCAGACACTGCTTCGCTTCGTCCTGCGTGATTTCCCAGAACGGTTTCATTGCAGGCTTTCCGTCTTTCTCTTGTCTGCCGGTTCCATCCAGTGCCGCCGGGCCGGAGTTAATAAGGTGTATAATTCCGTTTGCTGCCATTCCTATCAGCTGATGGCCTGTTACGCGCTTCACCGCATCCGGACTCCAGTACGTGCGCACATCAGCGAATATTTGTGCCGCGTCGGTCAAGAGGTGACCGAAAAGCATCGTAATTCCGTTGAGCGTATCATTCTCAGTCGCAAGCATGTATGGCTCGCGGATGCCGTTCCAATCAAAGGAGCTTGTCAAAATTGCTTCCATGAAGTCACCGTTCGGGAAGTGATCCGTCCAAGCTCGTTGGCCTTGGAACCCCGCTGCAATCGCGTTGCGTCCGAGCGCTTCCTCGCCGTAACCCAATTGCGCGAGCTTCGGATTGCCCACCATCATGTCACGGGCGATGAGCGTCATTTTCACCACAGTCTCCCAATCGCCTTGCTTCTGCTCATCTGATCTTGTCAGATGCGGCGGATTCACATCCTGCCCAATTTGACAGTTTTCTTTGGTCCACCCGAGAGCTTTCTCAAACTCCTCAGGATCATAAATTCCGCGTTCCATTCTGCGCACAAATTCGCTCATATCTACGTACTCGTTTCTCATGCCCAAGTAATTTTGGAAAAAGTTCTCATCTACAATGCAGCCTGCGATTCCCATCGATACAGATCCCATCGACAAATACGATTTCCCTCGCATCGTTGCTACCGCAAGCCCCGCTTTAGCAAATTGCAGCAATCTGGCCTGAACATCTTCAGGGATGGAATTGTCCCCCATATCCTGCACGTCTTTGCCGTAAATGCTGAATGCGGGCAGCCCTTTCTGGTTATGGGCGCTTAATGCTGCAGCCAGATAAACGGCCCCTGGGCGTTCAGTTCCATTGAAGCCCCAGATCGCTTTGGGCATATGAGGATCCGTATCCATTGTTTCCGTAGGATAACACCAGGATGGAGTTACTGTAATCGTTAGCCCGACACCTGCTCGAGCAAATTTTTCCGCTGCCTGTGCGGCTTCCGCAACTCCTCCGATACAGGTGTCGGAGATTACGCATTCGACATCCAACCCGTTAGAGTGTTTGATATTCTCAATTAAGAAACGAGCTACTGTAACGGCCATGTCCATGGTGACGTCTTCTAACGACTCGCGAATACCGCCTCTTCTCCCATCAATGACAGGACGAATGCCGATTTTGGGCATAGAACCTTTCAAACGGTTTTCAACTTTAACATTTTCCATGTTTGATCACTCCAGCTCTTTTGAAATTAGTGTGTAATCGATTACGTAATCGTTTACACATATTTTAATTCCGCAAACCTTCGTCTGTCAACCACATTTTTCTTATTCATTCCACACATTTTCCGAAAATAAAAATAGTCACCCCGCCTAAAAAATTTCCCCTTACATCGCGTCTTTTCTTAGCTTATACTGTCATGCAAATCGCCTCCATTTTCCATTGCCAAAATGAACGTCGATGCGTTATTTGGACGAAAAACACCCTAAATCATGAGGAAGAGGAACGACGATGCGTTATCTCGTGGTTTTTTGCCTCCATATCGTTCCTATTGATCAAATAGCGCACTCATGTTCCTCTTATTCGATTTCAAGCACAGATTTCCCAAAATAACGTTCCGACGTTTCCCTAACTAGAGCTCAAGTGACTTTTCTTTGCAATCGACAGATAAACCAAAAAAATGAGAAGGCAAGAATAACCTTGCCACCTCATTTTTTTGGTTTTCTGTGCCCTAGTGAATTTATTTACTTTCATGGTGGTGGTCGTAAGGCCATATTAGTTTGGGACAGCCCCTTCTGTCTTCCTGATTAATTACGTTATGCAAGCTCGACCACACGGTCCCATTCGGGCCACATCGTTAAATGACCTCCCGTTCATCATTCCCTGGCAACTCAGGAAACCTCGCATGAGGCTCAGCCTGATACCAGAACACAGTCGAGGCAATATCGCTTTGCTGCGGCAAATATCTTCTTCCGGAACGCCAACCCAAATCTTGGATCGTCACCTTTAGCTCCTGTTCGAAACGGATCGGATCCATCACATGCCAGCGATACATGCCAAAGCGCTGCTGGCTGCGGTATAGTCCATCAGGCTTAATGACCTGGTGCATCCCCAGAAATGGTGTCGAATAAGTGCCATACTGCCCTTGCGGCTGTTCCCAATTCCAAGCCCCGCCAAAATAATCCTCAGTTCCGGTACCGCATATCGTCGGGAATTCATCGTCACCATCCATGTAGAATTTAATTTCTCCTTCTCCCCACCAGCCTGTATTGTTGACCTGCCAAGCCAAGTAAGTGCCCACGTAATGCCCTTTGCCTTTCACGCCGTCGATAAGTGTATGAACACCCTTATAAGGTACAGGGTTGCTTCTTCTCCATTGCGCATGCAAATAAGCCATGTCTTCCGGCACTTCAGTCAACGTATAGTCGACTTGGTAATACAGGACGACCTTATCCGGTTCAAGGTTTTCAACTGTAATCTTGGCAGATTTGCGGAAAGGCATTAACCAGTAGCTGTTCATTCCCCCTGCCGGGTTGACAGCTATCGGAATCGAATTGACATTACATCGTTCCTGCCAGCCATTGCAAAAAAAGTCGCCGAGCGGGACTTCGATGGAAGGCTCCGTCTCCTCATCCCAGTACATACGGATAATGAGGTTGCGCCAATGGCTGGGGAAGCAGGTCAACCATATATGTTGAATAGCTCCCGGCCCTGCGATTTCTGCCATTGTAAAAATCGCTCCGGCTTCAATCTCTACCGATGGAGACAACTTCCAGCCGATGCCCAAATCCCTTGCGCAATCGGCGCCTGTTCCCTCTACCGCCATGCCTCCTTTTCCATTGTCACCTTGGAAATTCTCCGCGCTGATGGATCGAGTCTTGGCATTCGATAGTCGCGCCAAGCTTCCCATTCCCATATCCAAACCATTAAACATAACCATGCCGTCTCTCTCCTATCCGTTTTTAATTTAAGGGTTACCTCTTGCTCTCCACCTGTTAACCCATATATAATGTAAACGTTTACCGTCCATTCTTGCTTTAGTGGAGGCGAAGATTTTCATGGAAACAGATAAAAAAAATCTCCTCATGCATCTCTCTCCGAACGTACGCAGAGCGTGGAACCATCGTGTACCTGAGATGAAGATGAAACCAAGAATTATTTTCGATTATGAGCTCTTGTATTTGGAACGAGGCATACTTCGTGTCCGGATTGAAGAAACGGTTTACACCCTTGAGCCGGGCGACATCGTTCTTTTTAAACCTGGGAAGGAACATGAATTCCTAGGGTCAGCCGGTGAAAGCTGGATGCCGCACATTCATTTCGATGTGCTGTACTACGACAATTTTGAGGATGTTCCCATTAATTTCAAAAGGAAGACCGAGTGTCAGGAAATCGAGACTTCCTGGATTCGTCCGGACGTGCTTAGCCATATTTTAAACATTCCCGATGTCATACGGATTAAGAATCACAGTGAGATTCATGTAAGCCTGATTCAATTGATTCATGCCTACGAAAGAAGCGATACGGACTTCCCGATCCTTCAAAAATCCCTGACGCTTAGAATCCTTTATCTGATCTTGAAAGGCCTGGAGCCGGCCGCGGGTTCCCCGTTTGTCCTTCATCAAACCGCTTTGGAAAACACTGTCACGCACATTATAGAAAACTATGGTCAGCCTATCAGTCTTGATGATTTATCAAAAATAGCATGCCTGAGCGTTTACCATTTCTCAAGACTGTTCAAGCAAAAATTTGGACTCTCCCCCCATCAATTTCAAATGAAATATCGGTTTGAAAAAGCGAAGGAACTCATGATCTACAGCCAGCTTTCCTTGACATCCATCGCCGAAAAGATCGGCTATAGCAGCGTTTTCGCCTTCAGTAAGGCATTCAAACAATCTGAAGGCGTGTCACCGAGGCAATTTATGCAGACGTTTCCTGGTATCTAGCTGAGAATCCAAACCCTTGTCATTTAGCTGTAATCATTGTGCTTAAAACAAAGAACCATGTGTTCCTTATCGAGCTGGACCTTTTGGGGACTCATCGAACGGCAAATATCCTTGGCATACGAACAGCGATTTGCAAATTTACAGCCGTCAAGCCTGTACTCCTTGTCTTCCATATCAGGAAGCACGATATCTTCATTCCATTTCTTTCCCACTCTTGGTATTGAATCTAACAATAATTCCGTATACGGATGTGATGGCTTATTCAATATAAGTTTCGCATCGCCGAACTCAATTAATTGCCCGCGATACATCGTCGCAATATAGTCGCTAACATAGTAGGCAGTTGAAAGGTCGTGCGTAATGTAAATAAAATTAACCTTGTACTCGTCTTTGAGCTTTTTAAACAAGTTCACAATATTCATACGCAGGGAAGCATCAATCATCGCTACAGGTTCATCGGCGACAATCAAACTCGGTTTAGGAATCAATGCACGCGCGATAGAAATCCTTTGCAGCTCTCCGCCGGAAAATTGATTCGGAAATTTCCCTCTAATATGGTCAAGTTCAAGCCCAACTGAATGCAAGACTTCACTTACAACCGTTTGGGCTTCTTGCTTATTCTTGGCGATCTCCAGGTTCAATGCCGTCTCAAATAAATAAGTGTCCACCGTTTTTCTCATGCTGAATGAGGTGAAGGGGTTCTGGAAAATGGGTTGTACTTTCTTTAAGAACTCTTTGCGGTTTTTTCGTTTGTCATAATAAGACAAAGGGATTCCATCTATCTTAATCTCACCTGATGACGGTTCCTGAAGTCGCAGAATCATTCTGGCCAGTGTCGTTTTCCCACATCCGGATTCGCCTACGATACTCATAATTTGCGGTTTGTCGCCTGGCAGTTTCAGGTCGATCTTGTCTACAGCTACGATTTTCTTACCCAACAGCATGCCGCCGATTTTAAATTGCCGTGAGAGATTATTGATTTCTAACCGATTATGCGCCATGTCTCTCCACCTCCACCGCAATATCCATATCACTCAGCAAGTGGCAGCTGGCAAAATGATCGGCCCCAACCTCATATCGAGCCGGTACCCTTGTGCGGCATAAGTCCATAGCAACAGGGCATCTTGCAGCAAACCTGCATCCTGCAGGGGGTTGTTTCAAACTAGGAGGCGTGCCTGGAATTCCTTCCTTCTGACTGTTGTCACCTACTTTAGGCAATGCGTTAATTAACATTTTGGTATACGGATGCTGGGGATTAGTGAAGATCTGTTCCGTCGGTCCAACTTCGATCATTTGCCCAGCATACATAATGCCCATTCGATTCGTGATTTGATAATGAACCCCCATATCATGGGATACGATAACCATAGAGTTCCCCATTTTCTTTTGGACGCGGGACAGCATGGTCAGAATTCCTCTTTGGACGATAACGTCCAGTGCGGTTGTCGGTTCGTCAGCCAGTACAATTTCCGGATGGAGAAATGTAGCCAGTGCAATCAATACACGCTGCCGCATCCCTCCGCTTAATTGATGGGGATATGCGTTCAACACCTCCGGCGAAAGCTCTAATTCTTTTAAGTAGGCCGCAATTTCGGCTTCCAGCTCTTTTTTGTTCTTTTTATCATGGTATTTGCTGATTGCGTCAAAAAACTGGCTTTTGATTCTGGTCACAGGATTCATTACGTGCATGGCACCCTGCGGTACATAAGAAATGATCTTCCACCAACTTTTGTGGATGTCGCCGTTTTTATAAACCAGCGGATTGCCATTTTTATCTGTCGAGTGGATCTCCACTGAGCCTTCCGAAATTTCCAATGGATAGCTGATCAAATCATACATGACTTTCAGCAATGTCGATTTGCCGCAGCCTGACTCACCTGCAATTCCAAAAATTTCATTTTTTCGAACTTCAAAATTGACATGGTCCACTGCTTTCACGTATTCGGTCAGCATGTTGTATTGTGCGCTTACGTTATTTAATCGCAGCATGTTATTTCCCCCTCCTTAACGCAGAATATTGCTGATATCCCGTCATTGTCAGGAACAGGGCAATAAAGATAAGAGCAATGGCGAGGACCGGCGATCCAATCCACCACCACCGTTCGGCTAACATAGCCTGATGTTGGTTTGCCCAGTAGATCATCGTTCCGAGTGTCGCTTTCTCATTACTGGATAATCCAATTACCGCCAAACCGGATTCAGCTCCGATCGCAACCAGAATCGTATTGACAAAATTGGCCACAGACCAACCTGCAACAAAGGGAAATATCTCTTTGACAATAATTTTAAATGTACCCTGCCCGGAAAATATCGCGGTATTAATAAATTCGCGTTCACTTAACGATAGTGCCATGGAGCGAAGCTGTCTGGCTGGCCAAGGCCAGTTAAAAATGATCAGGATGACCGTCATAAACAATAAGGGTTCCCTGCCCTTCATAATACTCTGAAACAAAATCAAAATAGGAAGATAAGGGATAACGATAAAGGAATCGGAAAGTACGGTTATAATTCTATCCAGCGCTCCCCCTTTGAATCCGGCTAAAAGCCCGAGCAAAGCGCCAACTAATGTTGCGAAAAAGGCGACCATTATGCCTATGATGAAGGAGTTTTGAACAGATTTGGCCAACAGCCAGAACGTATCTTGACCGAGGTTCGTCGTCCCGAAAATATGCATCGAACTTGGTTTCAAATTTTTTGTGTATGTTCCCCATTCAAGAGGATTACCTGAGTGAAATAACGGAGCAATAAATCCTAAAATCAGAAATACCCCCAGAATGAACATGCCGGTTTTCAAACGAAAGTTCCAATTTTTCATGCCATTTCCTCCTGAGAGTTTTGCGGAGCAAAACTGGCTTCATAAGCATCCGCTTGCTACTTATAACGCACCCGGGGATCCAAGAACGGATATAAGAAGTCTACAATAAAAGTTGCACCTGCCACAGCAACTATGGATAATGTAATCGTCCCCATGATCAAATTATAATCCGCTTGCAGGATGCCACCCAAGATCAGCGTTCCGACTCCCGGATAGCCAAATAAAATTTCCGTTATTAAGGCTCCATTAAATATGGAACCGAGCTGCAGCGCCAGCATGGTGACTTGAGGCAATGCGGCATTAGGCAGCACATACTTCGTCATAATTTTTCTTTCTTTCAACCCTTTCAGCCGGGCGAAATACACATAATCTTCTTCAGCAATTCCGGAAGACAGCGTCTTCATACTAATGACCCACCAACCGGTTCCCACCAAGATGATGGATAGAGCCGGTAATGCCGAGTTAACAACCAAACTCTTTATATGTTCCCATGTAAAACCATCCCCCATAAAATTCGCCGAAAGCGGAAAGATGGGAATAATATACGCAAACAACATGATCAAAACTAAGGCAAAAATGTAATACGGAATCGGATATAGGGCAATAGCGAAAGCTTCCAATGCTTTGGAATAGGCTTTTTCTTTGCGAAATCCCGCCAATAGTCCGATGGCATTCCCGATGAGCCAAGATATGACGGTGGAAATAAGCAGCAATGCCATCGTCCACGGCAGCGCACGGCCGATCATCTCATTTACCGGCGTCGGATATTGGGAGAAGGATGGCCCGAAGTCATGTGTAAAAATAACTCTCTTGATAAATCCGACATACTGCTGAAAGATGGATCCTTTCAAACCAAACAATTCATTCAACGTATTACGCATAGATTCAATTGCCGCTGGCTCTAAAAAAGCCGACTTGGAAGTCAATCGCCCGATAAAAGCTTCTACAGGACTCGACGGCATCAGTCTCGGGATGAAAAAGACGGTTGTCATTCCAATAAAAATGACGAGTACAAACGTTATTACTCTGGAAAGCAAAAACTTATAAAATCCCACAGGAGTCACTTCCCCTCGTTTAACATCTAGATCCAATGGTAAGGCTAAAATCGCACACCGAGCCAAACGGGCCCGGTATGCGACCTAAGTTGGATAAAAAGGTTTTACTTACCCGTAGGCTTGAAGTGAGGCGTGTAGTATTTAAACTGTGACCACCACCACCACGGGCCTTCAAATGCATTTTTAGATGTTTGGAAACCAGTCCAATAATACGTATCGACAGGAACGAACTTCGAGGTGCCGAACATAGGGATGAATGGCATACCTTTAACGAATTCCTTATTGATTTCAGTAATATGGCTAATAACCTTAGGGTCGCTGCTTTGCATGCTGGCTAATTCATCGATCAATGAGCTTACTTTGTCGTTGGCCCAGCGATTGCGGTTACCTGGCGCTTGTTTTCCATTATCAACAATGTATTGTTTATGCCAACCTTGGAAGTTAGCGGTGCTGTCAGGCAGCAATCCGCAAGCCGGCCAATAGGAACCAACCTCAAATGCGCCAGTAGATTCGCTATCCCAGAATGTAGCGCCATCCATTTGTTGTACATTTGCGTCAATGCCGTTCTTTTTCCAGCTGTCTGCTACCGCAAATGCAAGTCGCATGGATTGCACTTCGAAGTTGGCAGGTGCGTTGATCGTCACTTTCCATGGCGTGCCGTCAGGTTTCAACCATTTGTCGCCTTGCTTCTTGAATCCGGCTTTTTCAAGCAGTTTACCGGCTTCGGCAGGATCGTATTTATACCAGCCTACCCCAAAGGTGTTTACAGCTTCTTTCATATCCGTCGGCAAACCTTTAATACCTTGCTGCTTCAACATTTCCACCATGTCAGTCGCATAGCTTTCATCAAAAGGCTTGTAACCGTCGCTCAGTTGAAACTCTTTAAGCCAACCCAACATAGGCTTGTGGTATTTCTCTTGCAGCACAGAAATCGGTGGCAGTTGGATTGGTGAAACTCTCAGCATCCCGCCAAAGGTAGCCAAGGACACATTCTTGATATCCGTCATCAAAGCCATCGCCCAACGTACGTCCTCATTGTTGTACGGGGCTTTCGAAGCGTTAAAAGACATACCTCGTTCACAAGGGTCGTTCATATCTGCGTAAGGGAAGTTTTCATACCAGGCAAGAGCCGTTTTGTTCTTTTGACGGAGTACATCCCAGCTCTCAGGCGTAATATCCTGCAGAATGTCCATGTCATGTTGAATGGATGCGATGATCCGTTTTTCTTCTGGCCCGAAGAACTTGAACAGGATGTATTGCGCGCCTGGCTCGCCAACGATTTTACCGATATCGCTTTTTTGCCAGTCTTTACGTTTCTCATAGAGGAACCAGTTCCCCTGAGGATCACGTGATTTCAACGTATACGGTCCGAGACCGACAGGATCCTTGAACTTAAATTTCGTCGGATCTTCCTTTTCCCAAATATGTTTAGGCATGACTCGGAAGGCAGTTCCCCAGATGACTACACCTAATTTTTGAGCTAATCTGGTTTCAGGGTTAACCGTTTCTACCTCGATCGTATATTTATCTAGCGCTTTCATACTTTTCACGAGGCTCGCATAGTAACCGCTGTATCCGAGTTCTTTTGTTTTAATGATCATATCTGACGTGTACACGACATCATCTGACGTGAATTCCACACCATCGGACCAAGCTAAGCCCTCTTGCAGCTTGAATTTAAATTTCGTATTGGTGTTGTCTAGAGGTTCCGGAAATGTCGCCGCCAAGTCAGGAATTTGTTCCCCTTTTTCTGTATTAATTTCCCATAAGCTTGAGAAAATCAATTGATGGAACCCGGCATCCATCGGCACCGCACCTGGCACGTATGGATTCACCAGATCCGGGTCAGCGGTTTTACCGCTCAAAATGTCGACAATCAGTGTTTGATTTCTTGGCGTACCGACATCGGTCATTTTCCCTCCACCCACAGTGTTTGCAGCAGTTGCAGCTGCACTTGCCATTGGTTTACCCGAGTCTGTGCTTGCAGGTTCTTTGGTATTAGTCGCTTCTTCACTGCATGCACTCATCAGCAGCATTAACGTTAAAACCAAGCTGATAAAACCTTGCTTTTTTCTCACTTCGACTCCTCCTTTGTACGATTTATTAGATTGTATCAGCTGTGCAAAATTAAAAATTTTAATAATCTTTGATTTCTTTTAAAAGCATTAGCACTTTTATGAAACCGTTTTCTGAAAATCCTTTGGGCTCATATTTTCAACGTTTTTAAACACGGTGCTAAAATAAGCAGCATCTTGAAAACCTACCATTTCGGCCACTTGATACACTTTTAAATCCCTTTGTCTTAAAAATTGCTTCGCCATACGCACCCTGACTTGATTCAAATATTCACTGAAAGTGATATTCATATATTTCTTGAATTGGGTGCTAAAATACCATGGATTCAGAAATACGGTGTCCGAAACCGTCTTCAAGCATAGATCTTCCATATAATGAGTTTCGATATATTTCTTCACAACATGAATGTATTGAGGCGTAGGCCCTTCGACATGCAAATTCGTAACGATGTCCATGATCATATTTTTCAACCAATCCAATAACGTTCGGTAGGTGGGCAACAGATTGATTTTTTCAATATAATCCGCAAATTCCCCGCAAATAGGTTGAAGCCCATGATCCATCAATTGATGTTCCAAATAAAGTACTTCTTTCACTGCCTCATTCTTCAGTAATTTCGGATCCCAGAAAGAGTCTCTGTGAGACAGTTGACTCCACTTCGTTTCCAGATAGTGATTTAATTTTTCGAAATCTCCGTTCATTAAATATTTCCCCAGTGTCTCGCTTGAAAAATAATGACTAAAATGCTGTGTTTTTTGCTTGTCCGCATATTTCTGGTACATCTCCACATCCAAAACGATGGTCATTTCATTGAATTGTAGAAAGTCAATCATTTCCACACAAAAATTAAAGGTTTGTTTCAAACGCGCCGTGCCACGATGGCAGTCAGCGACGGCCCAGTTCGTGGAATAACCTCTCTGGAACAAGCTTTGACGATAACTGTAAAATCGCTGCCTTGCTGCGGATACATCTAAGGAATGTTGAAAAAGGATTACGTAATGATGATCAACCGCGATACATTCAACATATTCCTTCGGCATATTCCCTTTCTTCAATTCTTGTTTGAGATGCTCCATAAATCCCGAATCTGTGCACCCTTGAACAGAAACAACGGCCATTTTTAGGTTATCGTAATCGGCATACTTTTCGAACCATTCTTGCTCGTCCGAAATAGCCGCTTTTTTATTACGCTGCACGATACCTTCTTCAAGCTTACGTAAAATGTCCAAGATACTCTGATAGTGACATGGCTTTAATAAATAATCATACGCCCCGTTCTTCATTGTCTGTCTGACGAATTCAAAATCGTCGTATCCGCTCAAAACAACCACTTCGGTTTGCGGGTATAACGTCCGAATCTGTTTCGTAAATTCGATTCCGTCCATATCAGGCATCTTCACATCCGTAATCACGACATCGACGCAAATATCTTGTAGAATGATCAGTGCCTCCGCAGCGCTTTGAACCATGCTTATGACTTCGTAATTCGGGCAATATCTGTTCAAAATATGTGAAATTCCTTGTAACACGGTCTTCTCATCATCAACGAGCATCATTTTGAGCATATAAAGGTTCCCCCTCTTTATATTTAAAGATAGCGCTCACATCACTGCCGCCAGATTTATCTCTTTTTTAATGCCCAGTCTCACTTTAATTGTTGTTCCTTTACCGACTACACTTTCAATAGAAACTCCATATTCCTCTCCATACATATACTTCGCTCTTTGGTGAACGAGTTGGATCCCCAGCCCCGCTTCCTCGCTTACAGACTCGCAAGTTGACAAGAGCATCTGAATTTTCCCCTCTGACATGCCAATCCCATTATCGGCCACCTCAAAATATAAACCATCCGAATCCATATATCCCCGAATTCGGATAATTCCATCATGCTTCATATCCTGGAAGGCATATTTAATGGCATTTTCCACCAATGGTTGAATGACCAGCTTAGGAATTTTATAGTCCGCTATCTCATGTTGAATCTCAAATTCATATCGCAATTTATCTTCATATCTCATTCTTTGGATCATCAAATAGTTCGCTAACTGTTCCATGTCTTCAGTCACTGTCACAAACTCATTTTTATGCGATATCGAGTACCTGAGAATATTGGAGAGAGCAACAATACTTCCTCCAATCTCCTCTTCTTCTTTCATAATGGCCTTCCAATAAATCATATCTAACGAATTATACAAAAAATGAGGATTTAACTTGGAGAGTAAGCTCAATAATTCCGCTTTCCTATGATGCGTCTGCTGCTGGTAGATCGTTTCAATCAGATGATTAATCCGTTCTACCATGTAATTGAAATGAAAGAAGATTGTTCTAAATTCATCATTGCTCTTATGATCCAGAACAACTTGTAAGTTGCCTTGCTGAACACTTTCCATCCCTCTCATGATCTTTCTTAAAGGCCGCAAAATGGCCTGTGCCGTTGCGACCGCGAATGCCATAATAGCCGCTAGAATACAGATGACCATAAAAATAAAAATACGATTGAACTGGTCGATTTGATGTAAAATTTCGGCTTGAGGCACAGCGCCAATGATCTTCCATCCCTTTTCCTCGAGCTCATATTCCACTTGGGAACTGAGCATATTGTCCAGAACAGACACCGGTTTTCCAATGAACTCCCGATTTTTCGCGTAAATGATCGTATTATCTTTGGCAAGATAGGCCTTCCCTTCCTTTCCCAGATGCACTTCATCTAAAATCTGACTAAAAAGGAGTTCATTCAGACTAATTTTGAGTATGCCCAAACGATCTTTTTCATGAATCAGACAAAGGACGGAGAAGGAATACGGTTCCGACTGTAAATCCGTCCATACCATTTCATCTGGATTGTGTTTGAAACCCCCATTTAACAACTTTTTAATCGTTTCATCCGCTTCAAAAACAGCAGTCGAGTAGTATAAATTAATTGGCTGTGAGCTGACTGGAAAGATGTAGATATTGTCTATCCATTCCATATTGGTTGTTCTTAATATTTCATTACTGATTTTGTATTTGGCGATATTGTAATTAATCGTATGATTTTTAAGATCCGATAAATAATTTTTCACTACTTGATTATTTCTCATCCCTAATGCCAAATTAATAAACTGCTTCGTTTGAAGCTCCACCCGTTTTCCAACCTGATTAACGGTTTCTTGAAAATAGGTGTCCGACTTTTTTAAAATAATGGCGCCCATCCAATGCTGAAATATCCCGATCTGCAACAGTAAGATAAGACTGGAAAAAAGTATAAAAAATAGGATGATCTTCGACTTGAGCGAAGTATGCATGCCATTCTCCTTTGCAAAGAGGTTCATACTCAAATTGTAATCCCATTTATCAAATAAAGATTTAGCCGAACTGAACAAAACATATCCCAAATTGCTCAATTGAATGATGGCGTAAAAAAACAGGCTACCCGTAAGAGGCGGCCTGTAATGCTTTATTGTAGATAATACCGCCCTGGGACAAGACCGACGTATTGCTCGGATGGGCGGAATCGCGGGTGCTTGCGTAAATGTAAATACTGTAGCGCTAGAAATATTGCCAACAATGATCGATTCTAGAACAATCATTGATAAAACAATCATTGATAGGGTAAGGAGAGAATACGAGGGAGCTGTGTTTCGAACGGAAATAAAGCGAAGAAATAGAATCAAGGAGTTTTCTATTACAGGAATGGTCGAGTAGGCCAGTGGGGATTCGTTCATTTTATATTAGAGACAATTGCCGTAAATGATGATTTCGGACCTACTGAATCATTGCCCTCTTGCGGGAAGCCTTTCGGCCATATTGTTAAAAAAAGAATTAATCAAGAAATTTATTAGGTAAAGAATTCTGGAATTTGATAAAAAAAAGAACAAATAATGTGATATTCCAGAATAAATTAGAAAACGGAGCCCGCAAACCCGCGTCGCTCCGTTTTTGTTGTTTCATAATTAATTGGAATTTTAAATACCCGCGGCGAAACTGAGGGTTTGTTGCAGACTCGTCTAACCTCCCCAGCCGACCAGTATTCCGTTAACGAAAGGAATCATATGCTCTTCCAAAAAAAACCACAACGGCTTAATTAAATTTTATACAAATCTTAACATTCGTGTAATTGTCCAATAACAATAGATAATTATACTAGGTTGGTAGTCTTATTTTTCCAAATAGGAGGTAAGTTCACAAATGAGAATTCGTTTTTTCAAAAGATTATCGTGGATAGCGCTTGCGGCGATCATGGTACTATCCAACGTAATCGGATTTATACCCGGTACGGCTTCGGCCACCAATGCCGACGGTTCCTTAACCGTTGCCGAAGCGATTGCCAATAACAGCGGAACCGGAACCGTGGAAGGGTACATAGTCGGACATGCCACCGGTTCTTTGGCAGCCAACTTCGCAGCACCGTTCGGGAATGATTTTAACATCTTGATTGCAGATTCCTCAACCGAACGCGACAAAAGCAAAATGGTAGACGTTCAGCTGGTATCGTCAACGGATCGAGCCCAATTCGGACTCAAAACGAATCCCGCCAATATCGGCAAAAAAGTGAAAGTAACGGGGACTCTTACCGCTTACAACTCGTTCCCCGGGTTAAAAGCTCCTACTGCGGTTTCCTTTCTCGACGACACCACACCACCTCCGCAAACTGTCATTTCCATTGCCAATGCGAAAAAAGCCACAGGAACAGTTACCATTGCAGGTGTCGTTACGGCAGATAACTCCGCTATCGGGGCCGGCAAGCTCTCCACGTTTATGCAGGATAGCACCGGCGGCATCAACATCTTCAGCGCCTCCCCGGCCAGCTTTCCGGATTTAAAAGAAGGCGACCAAATTCAAGTTACGGGATCGATTACTTCCTATAAAGATTTGACGGAGATCGCTCCTACCGCTATTACGGTGACGGCCCGCAATCAAGCCGTTCCCGCTCCTGTTCAAGTTTCCTTATCCGATCTTCAAGACCCTGCGAAGGCAGAGCCGTATGAAGGCCAGCTTGTGCATCTGACCGGCTATTTCAAGGTCGTTCCGGCAACCCCGGCCGGTGGCGGTTACAACATCCAAGTCGTCGATCAACAGTTTAACGGGACTACGGTTCGTATTATTGACGGATCCATGGATATGGCTGCCGCTCTACAAGATAAGTGGTATGACGTTACCGGTATTTTAGGGCAATATACCTCCTATCAAGTTATCCCGAGGAAAGCATCGGATGTCGTTCTTTCCGCTAACCAACCACCTTTGTATCCGACTCAGCCCGGAGATTATGAAGCAACCGTCGCTCGGGTCGTAGACGGAGATACGATCGCTTTGCAAAGTCCTGTACTAGGAGCGACGAACGTTCGTTTCTTGAACATCGACACTCCGGAGTCGGACGGTTACATCAATTTAAACGGCGGCGTCAAGACACCGGCGGACCAGAACCAATTGGATCAGGGGCTGGCAGCCAAGCACTATATGGAAACCCTTTTGCAGCCGGGTGACCCAGTCGTCTTGAAGGTCGGTGAAGAAGCAACGGACCATTACGGCCGCTTATTGGCTCAAGTCGTCCGCAAATCCGATAACCTGAACGTGAACCTGGATATGGTGAACAAAGGCTACGCGGTAACTTACTTCATTTGGCCGATTGGCACCGCCGACGAGTACAATATGTATCAAAATGCCGTCAAAGCGGCGAAGGACCAAGCATTAATCATCTGGAACCCCGCTAACCCGCTGCAAGAGCTTCCGTTCGTCTTCCGGGCCCGTTTCTCGGGAGAAGGCCTGACGCGTCCTGTCGGAAACTCCGACACTAAAGTTTATGTCAACAAAGAAGAATGGGCCACCATCCCTGTAGAAAAGCGCATTTTCTTCAATACTGAAACCGACGCAATAGCCAACGGATATGTAAAAGCGGGTCAAGTGCAGGTTCCTCCGCTTCCGGACGGTACTGGCAAAAAAGTACTGTTTGACAACACGCACGGACAAACGGCCGGAGCAGCCGACTGGGTCATTGACGGTGCTTTCTCCGATTTCGCCGACGGCTTGAAAGCGGTCGGTTTTACGGTCGATGCACTAGAGCGCCCGATTCCTTATACGTTCGGCGAACAAGCCGTTACCTATGAGCAGCTCAAAAATTACGATGTATTCGTTATCGGGGAAGCCAATATCCCCTATAAGAAGTCCGAACAAGACGCAATGCTTCAATACGTGAAGGATGGCGGCAGCATTTACTTCATCGCCGACCACTACAACGCGGACCGCAACAAAAACCGGTGGGACGCTTCGGAGGTTATGAACGGGTACCGCCGTGGCGCATGGGACAACCCGGCCAAAGGAATGTCGGCGGAAGAAGCGGCATCCCCGGCAATGCAAGGGGTGGAAAGCTCCGACTGGTTATCCCAAAACTTCGGCGTCCGCTTCCGTTACAACGCACTTGGCGACGTAGATAACCTGACAGATGTCGTACCGGCGAACCAATCGTTCGGCATTACAGCAGGGGTGGGCTCGGTAGCGATGCATGCAGGATCCACTCTCGCGGTTATGGATCCGACGAAGGCCAAAGGTCTCGTTTATGTTCCTGCCAACGTTCCTGCTTGGGCCAATGCCGTAGATAGCGGTGTTTATAATGGTGGAGGCCGTTCGGAAGGCCCGTTCGCGGCCGTAGCGAAGATTGGTTCGGGAAAAGCTGCATTTATCGGCGACTCTTCTCCGGTAGAAGATGCCACTCCGAAATATTTGCGCGAAGAGAACGGCGCCAAGAAGACCACTTATGATGGCTTCAAGGGTGAAGCGAACGATTCCACTTTCCTGGTTCAAACCGTCGAATGGCTGGCGAATCATGAAAGCTACACCAACTTGGCGCAAGTTGCGGGACTTCAATTGGATCAACCGACGCAGCTGTCCGATTTCGAGAGCCCAGCGCAATCCTCAGAGCCTCAGCCGGAACCATGGTCTGCTCCGGATCCAGGCTATAAGTGGTACGAGCCGACTACGTTCAAACCGGGTTCTTACGGTTCCACGCAGCAGCCGCCGACTCAAGCGCTGTATAAATTCGTTCATCAGAGCACGCTGCCGAGCGTTCAGCAGTTCCAAATCCGTGTAACGGCGGATAACCTGCTGCCGGGGCAAACCATATCGAATCTGACGGTCGGCATCTATCTGGCAGGCGGAACCCAAGTAGCGAAGTTCCAAAATGCCGAAGGCACGTGGCCGACAAGCTACGGCTACAGCGCCGGCTTCTCCGTTACGGCAGACGCCACAGGCCATGCCTATAAAGATTTGACGGTTCAAATCAACCCGGCTGCATCGGGTGCAGCTAACTTAAGACTGAAAGTGGGCGGCAGCAACCAGATTACGGAAGCCGTATCGATCGCAGACGTTCCTGCCGAACCGCTGCCGAAAGACCATCCGCCGGTTCCGGACAAAATCTCAATCGCAGATGCCCGCTTGAAAGCCGACAATACCTTTGTAACGGTGGAAGGCGTCATAACCTCGGAGCCGGGAGCATTCGGCAGTCAAGGCTTCTACCTGCAGGACGATACAGCCGGCATTTATGTGTTCCAGAGCGCAACCGGCTATCATGCAGGCGACAAAATCACGATTAGTGCGAAGAAGACGGCTTTCAACACCGAGCTGGAATTGGCCGATCCTATCGTGCTTGAGAAAATCGCTACAGCCGCCCTGCCGGCAGCCATCGTTCAATCGTCGCTGAATGATGACAACCAAGGACGTCTGGTGAAGCTGGAAAACGTTACGATTCAAAACTATAAAACGGCGTCGCCCGCAGGCTCCTTTGAATTTGACGTAGTAAACGGAACGACCTCCACGCACGTTCGTGCGGATGCTCGGGCCGGAATCAGCTATACGGAGTTCCAAACGAAATTCCCTGCCGGAACTATCGTGCATATTACGGGCATCTCCTCGATTTTTAAAGGATTTTACCAGCTGAAGCCGCTGTCCATCGGCGTTGTAGAGCTTGCAGACGTCATTCCTCCGACTGCAACCGTGGCATACAGCATGACGGAATCTACGAACCAAGACGTCACCGCCACGATCACAACGAGTGAACCGGTTACGATCACCAATAACGGCGGCTCGACGAGCTACACGTTCAATGATAACGGCAGCTTCACGTTCGAGTTCAAGGACGCAGCTGGTAACGTAGGAAGCGTAACGGCAATCGTAAGCAACATCGATAAGATCGCTCCGACACTCAAGCTCTCGGTCGATAAATCGTTACTTGAACAAAATAATCATAAGATGATTCCGATCAACGTCACTGTACAAGCGGATGGAACCGGCACCGACATCGCATCCGTCTTGCTGACCTCGATCACATCGAATGAGCCTGACAACGGACTGGGCGACGGCGATACGGTGAACGACATCCAGGATGCGGCTATCGGAACTTACGACACATCGTTCAGCCTCCGCGCAGAGCGGTCCGGCAAAGGTAGCGGCCGAATTTATACGATAACGTACACAGCCACCGATCTGGCTGGAAATTCAACAACCGCTTCAACTCAAGTGATCGTTCCTAACAGCCAAAAGCAACAATAATAACAACGGTAACAACAATAACGGCAGCCACAATAATTTTCTTCTTCAGAATCCAATCCGCCGGCTTTTTTAAATGGATGTAAGACAAAGCGATAGAGGTCCATCCCTATTGACTTCGGAGAGAACTCGGTTTCACTTAATCTCATCCGTATAGCTTTTCATCTTTAGTCCGGTTCTTCTTATATATATGGAGACGTCGGCCTTAAGCACTGCGCGCTTGAACTCTTCGTTCCAGTTTTGACGAACCTTTTTGAAAGCGGCCGTATCCTGTCTGTACATATCTTCACCGAATCCAAAAATATCGGATCCGTATTCGACCTGCACCTTCTTCTTCCAGTATTCGTGCAGCGCTAAGCAATGGGAAGGTTGCCCTTGCTCTTGCATCTATGCCAATCGTGCTAATTTGGATGATACAGGAGAAAACCATAACAAATGAACTAGCCAAGATAGCAAACACACCGACGCGCCGAGCTTTCGAGAACTACGAGGCGAACGGAATGAACATTGTGAATGCGATCAACTCACCAAACGGAAAAGTAATCAAGCTCGGGAACACAGCTTTAATAATCGATCCGATACCTTCGCCCATAACGGGCAACAAGAGGCTTAAGAATACAAATATAAACGTCAAAGAAGTGGAACGACTCCTTTTGGTACATTTTAATTTATGAAGTTCATTTCGAAAAATTTTTATTCGACAAATCAGACTTGGTTATTCCCTCATTGTTCGCCAATGGCAGAATATGAATAAGTCCAGTGAGTTCAATGAAGAGTCTAGCTGTTAGTTGTCCCTTTCCAATAACCTCATTCCCTCATATGCTGTTGTCAAAAAGGATGAGAGCCTTGAGAATTGTGGATCGGCTGGCCAAATGGAAAATGCATCGTTTTTACGAGAGGAACCCCTTGCTCGCGAAACATCTGCCGCCTACGGCGGTGATGACACCTTCCTCTCTGGCTATTTTTCTCGGCAAATACAAAACGGTGTACATCAAAGGCAATACCGTTCATACAGGCAAAGCGGTGATCAAAGCATGGAAAACAGCGGCTGGCTACAAGTACGTTTGGAAAACCGGAAAAGTGCTCAGCGCCTCATCACCGGCTGATTTATTCCAGCAAATCAAGCGTCGCATGCCCCACGAGCTGTTTATTTTGCAACAGGGAATCGATCTAGCCCGGGTGAAAGGCAGAGCCTTCGACGTGCGCGTGATGATAATGCGGAACCGCCGCCGCCGCTGGCATTATGCAGGCATGATCGCAAAAATTCACGGGCCGAGGAGCGTAGTTTCCAACTATTCAGCAGGCGCGAGTTACACGAGCATCGAGAATGCTTTAGGTAAGGCCGGTTTTACCGCCAAAAAAGTTGAGGGAATCAAGCGGCGGATGATCGCTCTCAGCCGAGCCATCATTTTTTATTCCGAGAAGTACCCTTTCTTTTCTTACCAGAGCGGGATCGATCTGGCGGTAGACAAGAAGGGCAATATATGGATCATTGAGGTTAACCTTCATAATCCGGGTCATTTTGTTTTCAAAGTGCTGAAAGACAACTCTTACCAGACCATCAAACATCTTTTTACCGAATACTGTAAATATAACAAGCGACGGATATAAAAAAAAACATGGCTATTCCATAATTAATTAGAAAACGGAGCCCGCTAACCTGCGTGGCTCCGTTTTTGTTGTTTCAGAATTCATTGGAATTTGAGCAGCATTTCAAACGGAACGAAGTCATAGCGGCCGAGACCATTTTCCTCACGTATCATATGGCTGACGATATTCCTCCCTGTATACCGGTAAGACGATACGAACTGTCGTACCGATCCCCAAACCGCTGTGCAGCGTGATGCCGAACGATTCTCCGAATTGCAGCTTGATCCGGTCATTGACGTTCCGAATGCCGTAGCCGATACTTTGATCTTTATCAGCGAATATTTTGAGAATGGTTTCCGGGCTCATCCCGATTCCATTATCGATCACTTTGAACACAATATTTCCTTCTTCGAGATACGCGACAATGCGGATATGCAAACGTTCCTCGAACATGGCATGCTCGAGCGCGTTTTCAACGAAAGGCTGAAAGATCAACTTCACCGTGTCATACTCCAATACGGAGAAATGAATGTCATAGCTGACATCCAACCGATCGACATGCTTAATCTTTTGAATATCGATATAAGATTGAACCTGGCGGATCTCCTCGCGAATCGGGATGATCGGTCTTCCTTGATTCAAGGTCAACCGGTAAAATGTGGCCAGTCCGCTCACCATCCTGTGCAGCTTGTCCACTTCGCCCAAACGGCCCAACCTGCTGATCGAGGATAATGTATTGTATAGAAAATGCGGTTTGATCTGGGCCTGCAGAGCCTCAAGCTCCGCCTCTTTTTTTCGAAGGTTGCTGACGTATACCTCTTGAATCAATGCTTCGATATTTTCCGCCATCTCATTGAACGCGCCCGCGATACGGGCAAACTCGTCCGTGCCGGTAAAACGGATGCGTTTGGAAAAATTGCCTTCTTGAAAGGATTGAAGCGACTGGACGATTTTTCGGATATGCTTGGTGAAGTAGGCGGATATAAATGCGCCAAGCGCCAAAAAAATCGTAAGGCTGAGTAAACATACAAGCAATGTGACATTTCTAACCTTATTGACCCCTTTCTCCAGCTCATGGAGCGGGACAAGCGCCATAACCTCCCAATTCAATCCCTCGAGCGGCTCGCGAATTTGCAAATAACGCTCGGGCTGCGTAGTCCAGTCATGGGGCAAAGGATTCTGAATGCTTTGATAAATAAGGGTATTCCGTTCGTCCGTTACGGCAAAGTAGCTCGGGACACCTGTATTGCTGTTGCCGTAGTTCAAGTTTTCAAACAGATCATCCATTTTGACCGTAATGCGCATAAAGCCTATTGGGGAGACTGTATGAAAATCCATCATTTTTCTAAGGAGCGAAACGTTGCCGAATTTGGCGTCCGTATCCACTTGCTCCCACAACGAATCCGTCTTCAAAGCACTGAACATGCGGGTCCAATCGAGGCCTTCGATTCGCTCAAAATGAAACAGCTCGTATTTCTTTCCTTTCGACAACGGATCCTGTTCCGTGTTACCGAAAAAAATCTCAGGGAGCGTATCGTTATGCAAAAACAAATCCAATGCGATCTGGTTTGATGTCAAATTTAAAGCGGCCTCCAATCGCGGAACTACATTGTTGGAGGTTATCTGATAGCTGTCGTATGGCTCCACCCTTTTAATTAATACCTGCTGGAGTGATTGATCCAGGTAGACTTGTTTATCGACACGTTCGACCACTTTCATCTTCTCGAGGATATTGTCGCGAACCTGCTTCAACGTTCCGGTTGCATTTTGAATTGTCTGCTCTTTTACATACTGGACAGATGTCGTATACGCATAATAGCCGATCGAAACGACCGGAATCATCACCAGCAGGAAATAAGAAATCATCAGTTTATATCCAAACGAAACCGTAATATGGGGAAAACGTTTCATCCTTTTCACCTAACTTTGTTTACGGTAGTCTACAGGGGCAAGACCGAAGGTCATCTTGAAATGCCGGCTAAATAAGGTAAGATTCTGGTAACCAACCCGGTTTGCAGCTTCGTATATTTTTATTTTCGGATCGTGTAAAAGCTCTTTCGCCTTCTCCATCCGTTTCCTTGTCACGAAATCGCCAAATGATTCATTCGTTGCCTCTTTAAACACGTAACCAAGGTAATTGGGCGAGAAACCGAATTGCTTCGCGACATCTCTCAGTTGCAGCGAATTCTCTAGATGCTCCGCGACGTATTGCTCGATTTCGCCGATCAGCTTCCGATTCGGATTTTTCTTTTTTAAATGCAGATGCTCGGAAACTTCGAACAGCCGTCGGCGCAGCCAGGCTTTGATATCGTCGATCGTTTCAAATTCATAAAGCGCATTCAAGCTATTCAGCTCTATGCTTAACAAATCATAGAAATTAGCATTCAGCGACCGCAGGAAAAAATCGATCTTGGAAATCACGTATAAAGCAAAGTTATAGACGGTGAGCTTATCCTTCAAGCTGTGGACCAGATTGAACAGCTGCTCCAAGCAATCGTAAATGCGGACAAGCTCATAATTGGCGGTAGCCGCAAGCATCGCTTCCATGATTAGTTCAAGGTCGGAGGTCGATTTGACAATCTCCCCCTCCGTATCTGAGAGCGTAATAACCCGGCATTTACCAATAAACATTTTAGTAGCGAGCGCATCCCCGGCCTGCCGGTAAGAGCGCGGCATGTCCTGGATGTCCGATACCGGCGAGCCCAGTCCGACGGTAATGGTCTGGCTCGAATGCGTTCGCACATGATCGACCAGAGACTGCATGGATGTTACCGGATCGATATCCGCACCGGATAAGACGAGCACAATTTTGTCATCATCCGTATTGCAATAAAACCCAAGCTGATGCATGTGAATAAAATCGGCGGCCAAACGAAGAACATGTTCAAAGGCGTACGATTTCTGATCGTCGGAAAACTGCTTCAGCTTCCACGCCCGATCGTCGATTTCAATAATACCGACGCTGCCTTGCCCGACCTGCAGGCGAATGCGGCGCCCGTCGTAAAGAAAGTCAAGCTTCTGAAAATCGATGGCTCCCTTCAACCACTGAAGCAGCATTTCGTTTTGCAGCAGCGGGATCGACTCCTCGATTTGCGATTCTTTCTTTTGCCGTTCCCGTTCGTAATTTAATTGCTCTTTGACCAGCTGCAGCGTATTGAGCAGTTCCTGATCGTCCACCGGCTTCAGAATATAAGAGCTGGCATTCATCTTAATCGCCTTTTGGGCAAATTGGAATTCGTCGTGCCCGCTTATAAAAATAATTTTCAGCTCGGGTGCTAAACTTCTAGCCTGTTCTGCAAGCTCCAATCCGGTCATAATCGGCATCTTGATGTCGGTTATCAGGATATCCACCTTTTGTTCCCGCAGCACTTTCATTGCGGCAAATCCGCTGTTCGCTTTCCCGACGATCGTCATGTCCAGCTTCTCCCACGGCATGAACCGCTGAAGCACTTCCAAATCCAATTGTTCGTCGTCTACAAGCAGCACGTTGTACATGATTATCATCCCTGTATATGGAATATGGAGAGCATACTGTAGAGTATACTCTCCTAACGGTGAGTCAAACAAATAAATTATTTTCCACCAATTTTCTTTAGATTATCCTGCCATTTCTTCTGGACAAAATCGATAACCTTCGGAAAGCCGGCCTTTTTCATATCGTCGTTCGTTTTGGCCAAAATCGACAGGACCTCGTCATCGTTCTTCGCATAAATCATTTTAGAGAATCCCTGGTCAAAAATATCTTTCGCGGCCTGCAAGACAATGCCTTCATCGGAATCGCCCTGCGGGTCCGTATTGGCAAAGGCGGTAATATCCATGGACGTTTTCCAGGTAACGTTGACCTGCTGCGTCGTTGTGAAATCTCTCTCGGATTCCTTAAGCTGCTTGTCTCTGGCAACCTTGGACAAGTCAACCCAGGTCGCGTTGCCAACCATCATATTATCGGAAATGTGCAGCTTGTCAAGCTCTGCTTTGTCCATTGTTTTATATTTGTTGTTCGGAATCGGAATGCCGTTCTCATCTTTTTTGTCCCAAAGCAATCCCTGAGGGCCGAACCAAAGGACGGCTTGCCCTTCATCGCTGGTCGCCCAATCGAGGAAAGCGAAAATGCGTTCCGGATCTTTTGCTTTCTTCGTGATGACGATTTTGCCGCCGCCTTCTCTTCCCGTATAGTTCGGATAAATTTTGTTTTTATCGAGACCGTCCTTATGCACTGGCCAAATAAATTCGTATCCGCTTTCAGGATCCTGTGCTCTGAGCTTCGAGTTCGGAACGCGGGCCCTGCTGGAAAGATTCGCTTCGATCGCGACAGCTACTTTGCCTTGGCTGAGCTTTTCGATCATTTGATCCGTTTTTTGGGTAAAGACGTCCTGCGTCATCAGCTTGTTGCGGAACATCTTGCTGGCGAAGAGCATGAAATCCTTGAAAGCCGGATCTTCCGTAATCGGCTTCAGTGTATTGCCTTCCGGATAGAACATTCTGGTTATAAAGAAGGGCGGACTGTTTTCTTTGAATGCTGAATACATCATTTTGATCGCGCTAGGATTGCCGACTTCAAGCGGAATGACGTTCGGATATTTCTCTTTGACCGTGCGCAGGTAGCTTTCCAAATCCGCTAAAGTGTCAAGTTTCGGAGAACCGAGTTCTTTATATATTTTCCGGTT
The DNA here is from genome assembly GCF_001429545.1 of Paenibacillus sp. Soil787. Lineage (GTDB taxonomy): Bacteria > Bacillota > Bacilli > Paenibacillales > NBRC-103111 > Paenibacillus_E. Next base: position 325,693 of record NZ_LMSP01000001.1, on the reverse strand, counting down.
GACGGCATAGCCGCCATTGCCATTCAAATGATCGCCGCCCACGTACCAATCCGGAAGCAGATACAGCTTGCCGTCACTCGATCGGTTGATGTTGATGATTTTATCGCCGGCCGACTTTTTCAGATTCGGGTATTTGTCGAGATATTGATCAAGCGGGACCAATTGGCCTTCGCTGATCAAGCGGTCCAGCTCGGGGCCCGCCCCCAGTGCAATAACGTCCGGCAGATCGCCGCTGGCGTACATGGCGTTAAACTTTTGCTTGGCGTTGCCGTTCGTAGGCACGTAGTTGAGTAAGACTTTCTTGTTATCCTGAATCCATTTTGTTGTTACCGTTTCTCCCCAAGGTGCGGGCTGCCAGTCGTCGTCGAAATTGTAATAGCTAAAGGAAAGCGGCTTATCCATTTCCTTCGTAGGCGAAGCGCTTTCTTTCCCTTCTGCCGGTTTGGCGGCGCCATTGTCGCTCCCGCATCCGGTAAGCAGCGTGCCAAGCACTAGCGCTGCTGCTGCTGAACCGGCGAACCATGTTTTCTTTCTCATGTGACACTTTCCCCTTTCGTAATCACTACTATATGTTAAAGCCTTCGCCGGCATCTAACAACAAGCATTATTCTTTCAGCGAACCGACAAGCACACCTTTGACAAAGTACTTTTGTACAAACGGATAGACGAGCATAATCGGGATGGTCGCCACCATCGTCGTGGACATCACAATCGATTTGTGCGTTACGCTCTGCAAGCCGAGCAAAAACTCCTGCTTCGTTGCACTTACTTGAGTGGAAGACTCGACGGCAAGAATCGAGCGGATCGTTTGGTTCAAGAGAACCTGGATGGGAAGCAGCTTCTGATTCGTAATATAGATCGAAGCGTCAAACCAGGCATTCCAATGGCCCACTGCCGTGAACAGCGACAAGGTGGCGATGACAGGCCCGGATACCGGAAGAACAATCCGAAAAAAGATGCCGAGATGATTGCAGCCATCGATCTTGGCTGATTCCTCAAGTCCATCTGGAAGCCCCTGGAAAAACGTGCGGAATATAATCATATTCCAGACGCTGATCATACCGGGTATGACTAGCACCCAGAAGGTATTCATCAGATGCAGCTCTTTGATCAACAGGTAGGTCGGAATGAGTCCTCCGCCAAAGTACATCGTGATCACGCAAATGATCATGTAAAATTTCTTGCCGATCAAATCCCGTTTGGTCATCGCATAAGCGAACATGGAAGAAAACGCGATGGATAGAAAGGTGCCTACAACCGTTCTCGCAACAGTGACCCAAAAGGCATGAATCATTCGGTTATCCTTGAAAACGTACCGGTAATTTTCCAGCGTAAATTCCCGGGGCCATAAGGTGATGCCTCCCGCAGCTGTGTCATTGCCGTCGTTAAATGAAATAACAAGTGAATTCCAGAACGGATACAAGGTTAAGAAAGCGAGAATAATCAAACAGGAATAAATCACAATATCAATTACATAGTCCTCAGTTGAGCGCTTCAAGCTGTCTCCTCCTTTCTGAACGCGCTTACCATAGACTGGTCCTGCCCAGCCTTCTGGCTACCCAGTTGGCGACAACGAGCAGTCCGACACTGATGACACCTTTGAAGAATCCGGCGGCCGTCGCATAGGAATAACGGTAGTTTTCAATTCCTACACGATAAACGTACGTATCGATGATTTCAGATACGGGTCTCAAGACCACGTTCGTTCCCTGATTCGTCAACAGTAAAATTTCTTCAAATCCTGCATTTAAAATTTGACTCACCGACAAAATCAAAAAGATGACAATAACCGGGGAGATCGAAGGTATCGTAATCGAAAATAACTTCCTCAAACGTCCGGCGCCGTCAATCGAGGCCGCCTCGTACAAATGAGGATCGACACCGGCAATAGCCGCTAAATAGACGATCGCGCCGAACCCGATCTCTTTCCATACGCCAGAGGCAATCAAGATCGTCCAGAAATATTCGGGAATCGACAGCCAGTTGACCGATTCCTTAATCAAGTCGAACTTTTGCAAGACCATGTTCAGGCTCCCGTTATCGACGGACAGCATCGAGATGACGAACCCTGAGACGATAACCCAGGATATAAAATGCGGCAAATAACTGATCGTCTGGACGAAGCGCTTAAACGCGCCATTTTTGATTTCGTTCAGCATTAAAGCGAGAGCAATGGGCGCTGGAAAACCCACAAGCAGTTTAAGCAAACTGATTACAACCGTATTGCGCATAATCAGCCAAAATTCCGGAGCATTGAAAAACATTCGGAAATGTTTAAATCCAACCCAATTGCTCCCTAGAAATCCTTTTGCCGGACTGTAGTCCTGAAATGCCGTCAGCACCCCCCACATCGGAATATAGGAAAAGATGACGATCAGGAGAATGGCCGGAATCACCATAATTTGCAAATCCCATTGCTGTAGAAAACGTCTTGCCATCACGCTCACCTCATTATTCCGTCTTGCAGTATCTAATTTGATTCTAGCGGTTATCCAAAATGAAAAATACTGCCGCTATCAACGAAACCTGCACTTGATCAACAAAGTATTTTCCTTTATTTACTTTCAAACTTGGCCGCGGTCGGCTTTAAACCTGTAGAATACGCTTTTACGACAATTTCCCCAGGCGTTTCCCGGGATTGAAGCAGCACAGTCACGATACCGGCTTCTGCCCGTACCGGATTTGCACCAACGATAACGGCAGGACCCTCAATATCAAACAAAACCTCATTGCCTTCGGAAGGCACCACGGTCCCATTCGCGTCCTTGATTTCGGCATAGACAAACACAAAATCCGCGCCGTCTGCGGCAAGTTCCTTCCCGCTCTTGTCGATGCGGATGGATAGGTCCTTGGGCTCCAGCGGCGTACGAACAGCGCATTGTACGGCTTCTTTGCCGCCTATTCGCGCGATAGCACTCAACTCCCCGGGCACATATGTCACACCGGTAAAGGTAAACGGAGCATGCGCCAAATTGCGGCAGTTACCGCCGTCATGCGGGAACACCTTCATATCGCCGGCATCCGTTTTTCCTTGTACGCTTCCGTCCTTCCCCTTGTGCTGCTCTTCATCCGTTAACCAATAGTCCACTTCATAACCGGTAATACGTTCACCGTATTCCGTGTCCGGACCTTGATCAGGCAGTTGTACGCCGACCGATACTCCATTGACGAACAGCTCTACCTCTTCGCAGTTGGAATAGACGACGACTTTCGCCGGCGAGGTGCGTTCTGACCATTCATTCGCGATGAAAACCATCGGTCCGCTGTCGACATGTTCGTGAACGATTTCCGGTTTTCTTTGGCTTTGATAAAAGTAGTACACATATTTAGGCAGCCGGAACGTATCGAGCGCCCCGCATTCAGATAACCGCGGATAACAGCCCCGATTATGGTCGATACCGACCCACGAGGCGTCCCCAAGCGACCAACGGTTGCCGCGGTTCCGGTTCAGCGACCATTGATAATTCCAGGCTTGCAGCAGCAGCTTCTGCTCTCCAGCGCCGCGCGATACTCGGCTCGTGCTCTCGTGACCGCCGAACTCGTAATCCCCGTACTCTCTGTCGAACCCTCCTTTGTCAGGAAGGACCTCCTCCAGAGGACGTGTCAAATTCTCGTCGTTCCATAGTGTATAAGGCACGTCAAAATTGACGTAAGATGGATTCGTCCGTCCGATCGTATCCCCGGATGTAAACATTTGATCCCCGGGATACTCTTCATGCGCAATCAGATGACATTCATGAAAAAATTCGTCCGTTGCCCCTTTTCTGCGGTGGTACGTTTCGTTCAAGCTTACCTCCCACATGATGACAGACGGGCGGTTCCGGTCGCGGCGAATCATATCCCGGATGTTCTGGCGGACAAGATCCTGGAATTCGCCTTCCTCACAGTACTGCCAGCCCGGCACCGGTTCGACAACCATCAGTCCGAGTTCGTCGCAAGCGTCAAGAAAGGCGGGCGCCTGCGGGTAATGGCCAAGCCTGACGAAGTTGAATCCGGCTTCCTTCAGCTTCCTAGCATCGCGGTAATGCGCGTTGTTCGAAGCTGCATTCCCGATATAGGGAAACTGCTGGTGGCGGTTCGTTCCACGAATGACAAGCCTTTCTCCGTTAATCGCAAAGCCGGTTGCTTTACTGAACGCAATCGTACGGATGCCTATGCGGGTGTAAACCTCGTCCTCCGTATGGCCGTCGCCTATGGTTTTCGTATGCAGCGTGTACAAATAGGGACTGTCCGGATGCCAAAGCCGTGGTTTCGTTACCTTCAGCGCTTGCCCGAATGTTTGCTCTTCCCCTGCATAAACCGTCTCACTCGAACTCTCGGCTGAAACAACATGCCGGCCCTCTTGATCGAGAAGGGTTGTCACGACTTTTACTGTTTTGACCGCGTTATGCTCATTAAGCACATGAGTCTGAACTTCGACCATAGCCGAATCTTGCGAGACGTCTGCATACCTGACAAAAGTCCCGCCACCCGCCGCTTTTCCGGCGCAAACGGCGTCCGTGACATGAAGCTTCTCCGTGATATGCAGCCGCACATTGCGGTAAAGACCGCCGAAATAGGAAAAATCCAAGCTCTCAAGCGGCTTTCCCGGCGGTATGGTTCCGCTGTTTCGGTTATCGAGCCGAACGGCTACCACATTGGGCCCATCGAAATCGACATCATCCGTGATGTCCACCGTAAATGGCAAAAAACCGCCTTTATGGTTGAGCTTATACGTTCCGTTGACCCATACGTTAGCATGTTGCATAGCCGCTTCGAATTCTACAACAATTTTCTTTCCCGTATCTTCTTCGTGTACGGTAAAATGCTTGCGATACCAGCAAATCCCTTGAAAATGCAGATCGACATGCACGGATTCGATTGCGGGGGTATGGGGTAAACATACGGTGTCCCAGCCTTCATCCGAAAATTGTTTCCGTTCGGCGCCAATGATATCCTCACGAATGAATTTCCAGTTTCTATTGAAATTTATAGTTTGTCTGGAGCGATTTTTTAGTGTCATGTAGGACTTCCTCCCTAGCAACGATCATGATGTATAGCTGACAAAAAAAGATGTTTCGGAATGAACGTTCCCGAAACATCTTTATCAGAATTTTCCGAACCGAACATAAACCAGTTAAGTTTACACATATTTTGACTCGCGCCACGAAACACAAGTTGCCATTTCCATTGTCAGCAATCCATCCATTTGTAGTTTCTGTAACATTTCTTCTCATTGTCGTAGACCTCCATTTCGCTTCCGAATCATCAGAATCAGAGTTATACGCGCAAATCAAGATTTATCATGCCAGTCGGAAACGGTTCTGACATTATGCAGCCGCTTTAATCCGGTGTGTTCATTATGCTTTTATAAAATTCATTCAGCTCAACCGACTTGCCATTATGAAGTCTCGAATGCTCGGCAGCGAAGGCCATCATATGGCTTCTTACGGAAGCCGAGGCCGAGGAGAGGCTTTCTCCGCCTGCAAAGCTTCGGACCTCGCTTAAGAAACTGCGTACAATGCCGCTGTCCCCTCCGCCGTGACCGCTTGTTTGCAGCGGAATTTCAATGACGGTTTCCTCATGGGTCAAGAAATCGCGCACAACGATTTTGTTATCCTCAGCCCGAATTTCGCCACACGTTCCCATGATTTGAATTCTCCGCTCCTGGTGCCTCGTAAATCCGCACATGCTGAACATGGCGGTAGCACCGTTCGCAAACTCCATATTGACCACTTGATGATCAACCACGTTATTATCGCTTTTATAAACACAGCGCCCGTAGTTTGTCTCTTGAAGTCCTTTGACGATATTTTCTTTGGTCAGCTCATTGACGAAATGGCGCGCCCAGCTCTTGCCTTCCCCGAGGTAAAACCGGGGAGCGGAATATGGGCATTTGGACTCGACAGCGCATCCGCCGATACAATAGTCGGTAGCTCCCTCGGGCGCATTCTCCGAACGAAAATGCATCAGTGAACCGTATGAGCTGACACGCTCGCACGGCTGATCCATCAGCCAGGATAATACGTCCATATCGTGGCACGATTTGGCCAATATCATCGGGCTTGACGTCTCCGAATTGTTCCAATTTCCTCGTACAAAGCTATGGGCGATATGCCAATATCCTACATTTTCGTTCAATTGAATCGACACAACCTGCCCTATTTTGCCATCGGAAATAACTCGTTTTATTGCAGACCAAAACGGCGTATAGCGAAGCACATGGCAAATCGTTAAAAGACGTTCGTTTTCCTTTGACACCAGCTCCATTTCAATACACTCCATCGGAGATGGCGACATCGGCTTCTCTAGCAGAACATGATATTTTTTCTCCAATGCCTGCATGGTCGGCTCGTAATGCATCTGGTCCTGTGTGCAAATGACGGCGATATCTGCCATTTGCGGTCGCCCCAGCAGCTGCTCCCAAGATTCAAAGCAACAATCAGACGGTATATTATGAAGCCCGGCAAAATTACTTCTTCGGCTTTCACTTGCTTCGGCAACGGCGACAAACTTCAGTTCATGCGGATAATCGAGCGCATAAGGCGCGTAACTCTGTGCGCCTCTAGCACCTGCGCCGATCAATATAGCGGTTAATTGGGTCATTTTCATCCATCTCCTCTATGCCTAATTGTATTAAGGGAGGGGAGATAGTTCTAGTTATCAAACCAACGAAAAGTGCACTATATCAACGAACTTTCCCCCAGCTTTTCGGGAAGCTGTTACGGAGATTTAATCAAATATCATTATTTTTCAAGGTTTAAGGCTGCTCGATGACACGATTGAACTGCCGGATGCTGACATGTTCCGAGCTCCGATGTATATACTTTAATGAATCACTCAGGTAGATCATTCCCCTGCCACGGATGGCGACGTTTTGTACGGCGTCGCAAACCAGTGAACCGATCAATGCGGCTCCACCGTCTATGTAAACCGTCTTGCCTGAGGGTATTCTGATACCGTTTCTTCAATATAATGCATGCCAGGGGCGAAATATAATCCAATAGGACTGCCCCAAGTTTTATGAGACAGCCCCGTTACATTCCTTTTCAAATTTCTAAGTTTATTAAGGTACAAGATTCCTTGTAATTTCCCTAAGTTTACATAAGTATTCCTGCTAAGATCATTAAAAAGTTTGAAAACCCGATCTTAAGATCGGGTTTTCAAACTTTTACAAGAACAGGAAAAAATATATCAATTCATTTCAATCATTCTCCGAATCTTACTTCATTTCCGCCAAAACTGTATCTTCATACGCATGCTTGCCGCCACGGAGTATGTCTTGTACGTTAACCGGTTGGCCGATGGTTGCCGCTTCCAATGCGGCGAATACAACCCCCAAAGCTTCAAGACCTCGTTCCGCGCTGGATATTGGAGGTTTTCCGTCCGCAATCGCTTCCCATAATTCCACATAGGAATGGGCGAACGGATTTTGAACGACATCGGACGCATACTTCTCAATCAGCGCCGGCATCGTAACGATTTCCCCGTCCTCGAGTGTAATTTGCTGTCCTGGGCGGAAGCAGCCCTTACTTCCGTAGATCCATACACCTCCTGTTCTTTCCCCATGAGCGGAAGAAGCGCACATCCAGTGACCGAGAGCCCCGTTCTCATAACGGAAAACCGTCACTGCCGTATCTTCTCCGGTCGGTTGAATTGTTACCTTCCCATCGCTGAGCTCTTTTTCAAAAATTTCGGTATAGGCAAAGACTTCTTTGATAGGTCCGTTCACTTCCGTAAAAAAGTGAGTCCGGTGGACGCCATGGTCATTAATCCAGCCCGCCCCCGCTTGTCCTTTCATATGACGCCACGGCGTTCCGGCGAAGAAGCCCCGCTTGATTGTTGTAGTCGCATAATCCATGATCATATAGACGGAACCGATCATTCCATCCTTTACCGCTCTGGCAGCAGCTACATTCCCTGCCCCTAACACGCTTGGCTCGGCTAACGTTAACACCCGATTATATTTCTTGGCATCCGCGATCATTTTACGTCCAAAAGAAGGTGAAATGGCTAGCGGTTTTTGCATCTGTACATGGACTCCCGCAGCAAAACAGTCTTCCGCAACCGTATGATGCAAGTCGTGGTTGATGAGGATCGAAACGGCATCCGGTTTGTCTTTTTCCAGCATTTCGCGATAATCCGTATAAACAGCAGGACAAGTTCCTAATAGTTTTTCAACTTCCGCTGCGAAAGCCTCGGCTCGCTCAAGCCTAATATCACAGACTGCCGATAATTCAAAGGTATCCCTGTTCTCTTTCTTTAATTGTGCCAATCCTTCAAGGTGTGCTATAGAAATCACTCCACAGCCGATGAAACCCAGTTTCATTTGAATTCCTCCCAAATCGTATTCAACGAATAAATATGTAAAGAGCTGGAGGTACGTTCAATTTCAAGTAATTTCTTGGTGTGCTAAATACCCAAAGCTTGCTTAGCCAAGGCCAGTGCACCGCAAAGGCCAGCGTTGCCGCCTAGAGCGGGTTGTACAATGTAACTATCGTTGTCCTCTGAAAAAGCAGGATGCTGTACATATCCGTTCAACAGTTTACGAACTTGTTCGCGTATAAGCGGGAATAAGTGAGATTGGTTCATAACGCCGCCGCCGATAATGATTTTCTCCGGAGAAAGAATGAGCGCGTAATTGACTAGTGCCTGAGCGATATAATAGCTTTCCATTTCCCAAGCAGAATGAGTATCTCCAAGTTCAAACGCCTTCGATCCCCAACGATCCTCCAGCGCCGGTCCGGCCGCCAGTCCTTCCAAACAATCTTTGTGAAAGGGGCAGTGTCCTTCATAGCTGTCATCCGGATGCCGCCGTACAAGAATGTGCCCCATTTCCGGATGGGTCAAACCATGAACGAGCTTGCCTTCAACGATTGCACCCGCACCGATCCCGGTTCCGACCGTCATGTACAGGCAGCTGTTCAACCCTGCTGCTGCCCCCCATGTTGCTTCCCCCAAGGCAGCTGTATTCACATCGGTATCAAAACCAATGGGGATGTCAAAGTACCGCTTCAAATGCTCTACGATCCGGTAACCGCTCCAGTGCGGCTTTGGCGTTTTTGTTACGGAACCATAAGCCGGGCTCTGCGGGTTCACATCGATCGGGCCGAAGGTTCCGATTCCAATCGCTTGTATCTCCTTAGCTGCAAAGAAATCCATCGCATTGCCGAGCGTAGCTTCTGGTGTCGTTGTTGGGATAGAGATGCGGTCAAGGATTTCGCCATCTGCCGTACCAATTCCGCATACGAACTTTGTCCCGCCGCCTTCGATAGCGCCTAATAACATTTCGTTTCCCTCACAATCATCGTCACTTTGTTATACCATCACTGCCGAATATATTGAATTCAATGGATGAAGCGCTAGAGAAATAACCTTGGCCTTTCCACCATACACATATAGTTCCAAACCTGTACTGGACGGTTCCGGAAAAATTTGATCGGTAATCACCGTCTCCCCGTCATTCGCAAATACTTCAACGGAGGAATTATCGACAAAAAGATGCAGCTTGAGCCGTCCGTTTTGAAGCTCCATTTGTACATCATGCTTACAAGCAAAAGCATGATGAAATCCGCTTACACCGGAGTTACATCGATCAACAAACAATGTCTGCGTGGCGGTATTGTAGCCGACTACCGTTTCTTCTTGCTCCGATTTCCGAAGCTTAAAACCGACTTCCGATGCTTCACCCAAATCGATTTCACATTCGAGCTCATAGATATCACTGTTCGCGTCCGAAAGTATATTTTGACCGGGATTAACTGTAACCTCTTCCCAAACCTGCGTTTCTAACCGAAGCTTCTGCAAATCCGTCACAGGTTTTTGAACCAAACGGATTCCAGATTGCCCCCTCCACAGGGACAACACCCGTGGCAGAGTCATTGCGCTTCTCCAACTTGTTGTTGGGGTGAGATTTGCATACTTCCAATTGCTCATCCAGCCGATAAACAGCTTTCCTTTATCCGATCTATGAACATCCGACCATGTTACACCGGCATAGTTATCTCTTCCATGATCCAACCACAATACGGTTTCAGGAGAAGCATCGTTCGTAAATGTACTTCCGTCAAAGCTCCCGACAAAATATTGTGTCCTTGAACCTTCTGCCATCTGCGGATGATCTCCGATGCTGACGATCAGCACCCATTTGGTTTCTTCAGCAAGACCTTCTACAGGAAGCTCAATTAAATCCGGGCATTCCCATACTCCTGCGTGCGAGCCATCTGCGGCACCGAACTCACTTGCAAAAGACCATTCCTTTAAATTGGCAGACGTATAGAAATGAACACGGTCACACGCTGCAAGCACCATTACCCACTGCTGCTTTGCAGCATGCCAGAATACTTTAGGATCCCGGAAATCCGTTATTTGCTCGTTGCACAGCACAGGATTTCCCTCATACATCACCCACGTTCTGCCTTTATCCACACTATATGCAAGGCTTTGCCGTTGTCTCGAGCGTTCGGAATCCGGATACTGATCCGCGTGGGTGAAAATAGCAACTAAACCCGGCTTACCGGAGAAAAATCCGCTGGTATCCTCCCAATCCACTACTGCGCTTCCGGAAAATATAAATCCGTTTTGATCCGGCTTTAACGCAATCGGACGATGCTCCCAATGGGTCAAGTCCGTACTGATTGCATGACCCCAATGCATCGGTCCCCAAGTTGTACCTTCCGGATAATGCTGATAAAACAAGTGATATTCCCCATCGAAATATACCATTCCATTCGGATCGTTCATCCACTTAGTCGGCGGTGTAAAATGAAACTGGGGCCGGTACTTTTCTCTATACAGAATAGTTGACATCTCTTCCACTCCTCTATTTTAAAAAATCCAGAGCGTCACCTTCATATTGGATTCGCTCCGGCGGTCTTATAACTAAACTTATTTTTTTACGTTTCTGTCGTAACCTGCTTGTTTTATCTTCAACCAATCTTGTAGACCCAGACGGTCCAATTCTTTTAAATAACCAGCCCATTCAGCTTCAATTTTCCCATTCTGAATCCACTCGGTCCGTTTTCTCAGCACATAGGCAAACATATCTGTTTCAATCGCAGTAAGTCGATCCAATTCTTCAAGAGAGAAGAACACTTTTGGATATATATTTTTAGCTTTCATGTCCGGGACCATCACCTTTTTCATTAGGTCCAATCTCCATGCGGCATCGTCTGGCTTCGTCGTAACATTGCCATAGTAAGAATCCAATATCGCCAATGGTCCGCCAACAAAGGTTTTTTGTCTCAATTCCCAAGGGGACATTCCGTTCAACGGTAAATGTTTCAGCATTTTTTTAGATTCATCGAATTCAAAGATGTTTTGCTGTGTTTTATCCCCGTAAGTACCCCAGTTGTTTTGTACGGATTGGGTCGGATCGTACAGGGAATCAATCCATTTTGCCGTTGTTTCGATATTTTTATTTGATTTGGTGATAACCATTCTTCCTCTATCGAAGCCCATTCCGTTCGTTCTCGTTACGTTTTTCCAGCCATTCGGCCCTTCAAGCGCAGGCATAAGGTCATATTTATCGTTCATGCCTGTGATATTTCCCTTATCCCATGTAAAATATAGACCATAACGATTTTCTTTTCCTTTAGCTAGATAGGTATTCCAATCCTGCGTAGGCGCCTCAACATCCATTAAACCTTCTTTATATAATTCATTTAGAAACTTGACGCCTTCCTTAAAGCTATTATCAGCAGATGTGAAAATAACCTTTCCCTCATCACTGACAACTGTATGGTCCCAGTTTTCACCCAGACCGAAGGAGCCGAATAAGAAAGCTAAGTCCTCTCCGCCGGTTTTATTAATAAAGGACATAGGTATTTCATCCGCTTTTCCATTACCGTTCGGGTCTTTTGTTTTAAAAGCAATCAAAACTTGTTTTAATTCTTCCGTCGTTTTAGGCATTTTCAAGCCTAACTTATTTAGCCATTCCACATTAATCCAAGGAAAATCGTCGACAGAATGGATACTTTCCTTACCCGCGCCCAGCTCCTCAATCCATGGGAATGAATAAATATGGCCATCTGATGCCGTAATCATCGATTTATATTGCGGCGCTTTCTCCAAAACCTTCTTGAAATTTGGCATTTGTTTTTCAATAATGTCATCGAGCGGAATAATGGTTCCGTCCTTTGCCAATTTAAGCAAATCGTAGTCACCCAAGGCTGCATCGAAAATCGCATCTGGAAGGTCACCGCTGGCAATCGCTAAATTTCTCTTCTCCGCAAACGAATCCCACGGATAATTCTCCCAATCAATGTGTATTCCCGTCTTTTCTTCTAGACGTTGGAATATCACCTTTTTATTAGGATCTTCGGGAGCTAGCGGTGAGCTTTGTGTCATAAACTTCAAAGCGGCTTTCGCTGTTGTACCTGGGGCAGCACTTGATGCTGCCGGCTCGCCCGATTTTTTGCTGCTGCACCCCGTTACTGCCAATAATGCCGCCATTGAAATGAATAATGCCTTTTGGGAATGTTTCATAAGAATAACCCTCCTCATTTTCGGAAAACTTATATGTTTGCCGATCCATTATTTTAATGAACCGACCAAGACACCCTTTTCAAAATACTTTTGGAAAAAAGGATACATAACAAGTAGCGGGAGACTGGAAATGACAATGGACGAATACTTAATGATCTCAGATAGCCGTTTCAGTTCTGCCATAGCCAATTGGTCCGCAATCATGCCAGGATTTACTTGATTCTGAATTAAGATAGATCTTAAAACCAACTGTAGAGGCAGCAAATTAGCACTCTTCAAATAAATTAACGCGTCGAAATAAGAATTCCATTGACCTACGAATGCATATAGAGCTAATACGAAAATAATTGGTTTAGATAGAGGGAGAACAATCTTGAAGAAGATACGCACCTCAGATGCGCCATCGACCTTGGCTGCCTCGTTCAATTCGTTCGGAATTCCACTAAAGAAGGTTCTTGCCAAAACAATATTCCAAACATTTACAGCCGTTGGTAGGATGATCGCCCATACCGTATCTAACATTCCCAAGTTTTTTATCACCAAATAGGTTGGAATCAATCCACCGCCGAAAAACATGGTGACGACAAACAGGATCGTAAAAAACTTTTTACCTACGAAACCAGCAACCGATAAAGGGTAGCCGGCAAAAATGGAGACAACGACGGTAACAAAAGAAAATGCAACGGAGTAAAAAAGAGCATTTACAAATCCCCGGATCATCGCATGATTCGATAAGATGACTTTATACCCTTGAACACTATAATCCGCAAGATGGAAAGAGATCCCTTTATTTAACAGTGCAGTCGGCTCCATAAACGATGCCACGACTACATAAATTAAGGGAACTACAACGATTAATACAGCAAAGAACAATAGAATGTAATTGATGGTCAGAATAAAACGGTCCAATCGAGTAGGCTTAAAATTCATACAGCATCTCCTTTCTTTTAATAGAGGCCTTCACCTTCATTTAATTTCTTCACGACAATATTAACGAGGATAAGCAAAACGACATTAATAACGGAGTTAAATAGACCAACCGCAGAGGAATAGGCGTAATTTCCTGCTTGCAAACCAATTTTATACACATAGGTTGGAATGATCTCTGAAGTCGGAACATTCATTGCCGTTTGCATCAAATAGGCTTTCTCAAATCCAATTGCCATAATGCCGCCGGCAGCTAAGATGAATACGATTGCCATAACCGGTTTAATCGTAGGCAAGTCGATGTGTTTGATTCTTTGCAGCAGGTTAGCTCCATCAATGGTTGCAGCATTATGGAGTTCGGGGTCAACGCCGGCTAATGCAGCTACATATATAATCGATGACCAGCCTGCTCCCTGCCAAATGCCAGATAAGATATAAAGCGTCCGAAAATAATCCGGGTCTGACATAAAATTAATAGGATGGCCAGTAATCAGGGTTAGAATCTTATTAATCGGCCCTACCGGCGATAAGAAAACGAATAGCATCCCGACAACAACGACAACCGATATAAAGTTTGGTGCATATAAGACCAATTGAATCCTTTTTTTTACACCTGCTTTACGCAATTGATTCAGCATGAGCGCTAATAAGATGGGAACCGGGAAACCAAGTATGAGTCCGTAAGCACTAAGTTTCAGCGTGCTCATGAAAATAACTTCAAAGTTTGGTGAGGTTAAAAATTTCGTAAAATGCTTTAATCCCACCCATTCACTGCCGAAAATCCCTTTGCTCGGACTAAAGTCCTTAAAAGCAATGACCGCCCCGTACATGGGCACGTACTTAAAAATGATCGTCAGAATGAAGGCTGGTGCCATCAATAGGTACAGAAAAGAATTTTTCCCCATATAATTGATTTTACTTATTAATGTATGACTTCTTTGTTTAACAGCTCTCATGTCAACCTCTGCCACTTCTTGCAAGATTGCCCCCCCTAACTGAATATTCACAAATTATTCAATTGCACAAATAATTTATTACAATTGTGTTTTTTCACATGCAAACCCCTTGGAAGTAAGGGCTTACATTTTTCGTTTTATCCGATCGACCACAATTACAATTTACACACAATATTTAATTTAGTCAACATAATTTTTATATAATTTGTTCATATGCAAACAAAATAAGATGCATATAACCACATCAAATCAATAATTTTGTTTATTCCCATCCGTTTTTTCTTGTTTCAAAGGATAAAACAAAGAAAACAGAATATGACATCTGGATTCGTAATTTCATTTGCACAAATTTATTTGTGCATTTGTTTGCATTAATTAGCTTAAATGTCGCATCATCTTCAAGTTGCAAATGCACTAATTTATGAGTTAATATTTGTTCATTTGTAACACTTCCAATTGACGTTTTAATTATAATGTTATACATTTAGTTTAAACTAATCATTCATTGATCCGAGTACTGATGTTGTTCACAAAGGAGTAAGCACATGAATAAAGAAAAAATCACCATACAGTATATCGCGGACTCCTTGGGGCTATCCAGGAATACGGTTTCTAAAGCTCTAAACGGCAGTGAAAGTATTCCTGCAGAAACAAGAAATAAAGTATTAAAACGTGCGATTGAATTAAATTATAAACAATTTGCTCTTATTGATACGGACACGTTAACCACCAAAAATACGGGCAACATTGCACTTTTAACGTCAAATATGCCGAGCAATAGTCATTTTGGCGCTTCATCGCTAAGCGGGCTTGAGAAAAAAATCAGTTCCGATGGTTTTAATCTCTCCATTCACATTGTTCGAGAATCGGACATTTCTTCTTTAGTACTTCCTAATAATTTTGATACTAAAAAAGTAGACGGAATCGTTTGTATTGAGTTATTTGACAAGAAATACACCCAATTAATCAATTCCTTAGGAATTCCAGCTATTTTTATAGATTCCACAGCGGATATCTTTTATCCCGAACTTCATGCAGATATCATTCTAATGGAAAACGAACATAGTACTTATTTAATGACAAAGAAATTAATCGATAATGGCTATACAAATATTGGCTTTATTGGTGACTATAATCATTGTAAAAGCTTTAATGAAAGATGGTCTGGATTTAACAGGGCATTACTTGGCTCTCATTTACAACTCGACCCTTTATTTTGCATAGTTGAAGAAGATCGATATATTGCGGATCCAAAATGGTTAGAGAATCGGTTGGATAACATGAACAACCTTCCGGCTGCATTTGTTTGTGCGAATGATTTTATTGCCATTAATGTGATGAGGATATTAAAAAATAAGCATGTACAAATACCGGAGGATATTGTTATCAGCGGTTTTGATAACTCTCCTGAGTCGCAGATCGTAGAACCTCATTTATCAACCGTCCATATATTCAGAGAGGAAATAGGAATTCTGGCTGCTGAAATATTGTTGTCTAGGGTTGAGAACCCTCTCAAGCCACCTCAAATTACTCATGTTCAAACGAAGCCGATATTCCGTGAATCTACGGGGAATTTAAACGAATCTAATTTATGAAACCATTAAACAATAAACCGCTGCACCTTATGAATGGCGCAGCGGTTTAAATTATTACTTCAGCTTGCTTTAGAACATTTAAAGTTGGCCGCAGACTGCAGATGCACAACAGCATTTATCGTGACAGCGTCGGATTTATACATGCTGGCTTACAGCATCATATTTGATCTCACCTGGATCTCGTCGTACTTGGCACGATCTGCCTGCTTACGGGAAAGCAGCGTACCGATAATCGCCCCGATAAAACCAAGCGGGATCGAAATGATGCCCGGATTCGTGAGTGTAAACCACGGGTCCCCGACGAGAATCGCTTTCCCGGCAACGGGATTCCACACACTTGGACTCATCGCAACCAGTATGAGCGCGCTGATCAAACCCGCAAGCATACCGGTTACCGCGCCGGTTGTATTGAACCTTTTCCAGTAAATTGTAAACAGAATCACCGGTAAATTCGCACTGGCCGCAATCGCGAAAGCGACCGATACGAGGAATGCGACGTTGAGCTTCGAGGCTAGCAGCGATAAGAGAATAGAAAGCACCGCAACCCCGACGGACGCCCAGCGGGCTACCTTCATTTGCTCTTTCTCGGTCGCCTGACCGCGGCGAAGAATGTGGCTGTAAAAGTCGTGCGCAAACGCCGAAGCTGCCGATAGCACTAAGCCTGTAACGACGGCGAGAATCGTTGCGAACGCGACCGCCGAGATGAAGGCGAAGAAGAACTCGCCACCCAGTGCGCGTGCCAGTAATGGAGCAGCCATATTGCCGCCTTTATCGGCAGCAACAATGTTGTCATAGCCGACGAACGCAGCGGCGCCGAAGCCGAGGAAGATCGTCATGACATAGAAAATACCGATTAGCCAAGTCGCATAGACGACTGAGCTTCTGGCGGTAATCGCATCCTTGACTGTGAAGAAACGGATAAGAATATGCGGCAGGCCCGCGGTTCCGAGCACCAACGCTAGGTTAAGGGACAGCGTATCCAGCGGGATTTTATACTTGTTGCCGGGATTGAGGAAGCTGATCTTCAGCGGGGTTGCAGTTTTCATGCTTTCAAACATTTCCGTAATGCTGAAATGAAACTTCGCGAACACGATGAGCGAAATAATGAGCGTCCCGCCCATTAAAAAGATCGCTTTAATGATCTGCACCCAAGACGTCGCCCGCATGCCACCGAATACGACGTATACCGTCATTAAGGCGCCTACAATCAGAACGGACTGCGTGTACGAAAGCCCAAGCAGCAGCTTAATCAGTGCACCCGCTCCAACGAGCTGGGCGATCATATAGAAAATAGATATCGTCACTGTATTCAGCGCTGCGATTCCGCGAACTTTCTTATCGTCGAAACGGGCGGCAATCATATCCGCCATCGTGTATTTCCCCAAATTACGCAGCGGCTCCGCCACGAGATAAAGGACGACGAGATAGGCCACGAGGAAGCCGATGCTGTAGAAGAATCCATCAAAACCCGAAAGAGCGATTGTACCCGCGATACCGAGAAACGAGGCTGCGGACATGTAGTCTCCCGCAATAGCGAGTCCATTTTGCCAACCGGTTAAGCCACCGCCAGCTGTGTAGAATTCATTCGTCGAATTTGTTTTCTTCGCCGCATAATACGTAATAATGAGTGTAATCGCTACGATCCCTAAAAATAGCCAAAAAGCAGTAGCATGCATGATCGTTACCCCCTCACAGTTTCAATTCATCTCGAATCGAATCTAACATCGCATCGAACTGCTTTGCTTTCTTATGGTATATGATACAAAGCACCCATGTCATAATGAACTGGGCAAAAGCGAACACCCAAGCCCAGGAAATAGGGCCGATGGCTGCGTGGTTAAGGAATGTGGTATACGCCGTAAAAATAGGCAGAAGAAAGTAAAAAGCAAAAAAGAATACGGTTAACGGTACTATAAATCGCCGTTTCTGCCTCAAAAGTGTCTGAAACTGAGTTGAATTTACGATGTCCGTATAGCTTTTCAGTTTCGAAGATTCGGCAAATCGAGGGTCCATGCGTTTCGCCTCCTAGGCATGAAATTGAAAGCTTTCGTCAGAGAACGCTTTCAACATTAAACATATTAAACAACGGTTAATAATATACAAACAAAAAAAACCAAGCTCTACGTTTGGCAGATGTATGAGAAGTGAGTTCCTGCTCTCCGTTAATAAGGCCTCTTTTGAAGGAACTAAAAACGCATGTCGCCAAAGGGATAATCCCCCTATGACAACATGCGCTTCGATTAAATCGTTAGGTGGTATTTTTTGACTTATCCTTCTTACCATCTTCAATTGAATATGCCATCCCCCCATTTGGGGCATGATCCAATATTACATTGACTTCTTTCGTTTGCCCAGTTTTTGAATCCACTGAAGTAACGGTTTCCTTTTGCTCATCCACGTTTTTTCACCTCCGCTTTTAGAATGTACATTTTCTTGATAAAACATCCCATTAGGCCTGGGTCATAATAACCTTCTCTGTTTGTTGCATAAAGAGTGGCATTCGCTTCCGTTAAAGTGCAACAGCTCGTTGTTTTGATTCAACTTTATTCGAACTAGGGATTATGGCAAAAGTAACCCTTTAATTTCCTTACCTAGTTTGTCATTTGCGTTGTTATGCTATTCCGCTCTTTAAAAGTAAAGGAGCAGCGGCAGCTGCTCCTTTTGTTGAACTAAAGTTCCTCTTAGTTCAATCGCTAATCTCTCGTTTCCGTTTTGCAAGTTGTCAAATATGAAACAAAAACCACTCAGCGATATGACAGCATGGGAGTTCCTTAGACCAATTGTCAGTCGTCAGCCCAGAAGGGCCCTAGTTATCAGGAATAATATGGACGGGCAAAACAAGCAGCCAATTCCTGTGTGAAAGGTGGATGTGATCGCACCATAAGGCACCAGCTTAGGATCTGTTGCTGCTAAGCCGGCTGCAACACCGCTAGCAGTACCCATTGTTCCTCCATACACCAGCGCTGTACGAGGATTATCTAGTCCGATATACTTCGCGATAAACGGCGTTGTAGACATAACTAAAATGGATTTAATGACGCCTGTCGCAATACTTAAAGCAATGATACTGGAATTAGCACCGATCGCTGCTCCGGTCACAGGTCCCACAATGTACGTTACTGCCCCCGCTCCAATAGTTGTGAGAGCAACGGGATCAGTGTACCCGAATGCTAAAGCAACGAAAACTCCAGAGGCGAATTGAAACAAGATCCCAATTATTAATCCAAGAAATCCGCGCACTCCCGCTTGCTTCACTTCATCTAAACTCGCACCGAAGACGGTGGAAACGATCGCAAAATCTCGAAGCATGCCGCCGCCAAGCAAACCGATCCCAGCAAACATAGGGATATCGGCAAGCCCCTTTTGTCCACCTGTAATTGTACCGCCGTAATAAGCAAGAATAAGTCCGATAATGATGGCTATCGCTGAACCATGCACTCTCCCCTTGGTCAACTTCCCTGAAAGCAAGTATGAAAAGTACATCACAACCCCAACTACGGTAAAAGCAGTAACTAGACTATAATTTTTCAAAATGTTATGAATTGCCTCCAGCATACAATCTCCTCCTTTCTACGTATGGATCAAACATGAAGTTCATTTTTTAATTTCTTTTCGATATCCGCTTTCTGGCGGCTCTCCTTGCTCATAATTGGGACTAGCGCATAAGAGAAAGCCACTGCGGAGATGGCTGCAAGTATAGCCACCGGGCCGCCTTTTAATGCCGCTAATACGTTTTGTTGTGCTGCCATAGCTACTACAATGGGAATGTACATGCCGCTCCAAAACTTTAACCCTTCTTGGGATGTTAACGTGAGTTTATTTTTTTTCTTCAAATAATCCGTAATGAGCAATAGCAGTAAGATAGCGATGCCTACCCCGCCAATATTGGCATTAACACCGAGCAACTTACCTAATAATTCCCCTACAAATACTCCTACTAGCGTGCTGATCGATAATAAGGCGACTCCATAAATAACCATTTATAAATCCCTCCTATTTTGTTGAACACAAACACACTGCAAGCGCTACCAATTTGTTATAGAATGGTTTGAAGGGTTTTCACTAAATTAAGCTCTATCATATTCATGCTCCCGGTTAACCAAGTAAACTGCCGAATCGAGCCTTGTCTCTTCCAATGCTATCGATTGGACAGACGGCAATGCCTGATGAGCAAGGCTCGTTAGTATATGACCTGGTGGCATTTCGAGAAATAAACGAACACCAAGCTCGCTCAAAAGAGTCGTAGCTTTATGCCAATGTACAATGTTAGCTACTCCGCAAGCAAGATCATCTCGAATCGCACCCGCCTTTCGCAATAATCGAGCGTTCGTGTTCGCTATATAAGGAAATCTGGGATCCTTGAGCTCAATCGACTCCATAGACCGTTTCAATTGATGTGAAACAGGATTGAGCAGCTTGCAATGGGAAGGAACTGTAACATGAAGAAGCTCGGCTTTACGCGCTCCGATCGCACGCGCTTCGATCAGCATCCTTTCGAGATGTTCGAGTTTGCCAGCAATGGTGATTTGTTGTGGACTGTTGAGGTTAGCGATGAACACTTCTTTATCCTGTTTAGATGCAGCTGCCACCATGGAACGTACCTTCTGTTCGCGTATGCCAACAATGACCCCCATTCCATACCCCGAAGGAAAGGAATTCTCCATCAGACTGGCACGTAATTTGACCAGATATAATGAATCCCTGAAATCAAGCGCTCCCGAAATTACAGCCGCACTAAACGCCCCTACCGAATGGCCTGCCACAAAATCGGGTAACGCACCATCCTGCAGCAGCGCGCGACCCGCAGCGACTTCCGATATGAGAAGAGCGAGCTGCACTGAAACGGTAGAAGCCAAAGCAGCGGAACTATGTAAGGAAAGTACGTCTTGCTGGAGGATTGACGACGCTTCATCCATGGTTGCCTCGACAGCAGGGTGTGCGGGCAGACTCTGCAGCATGCCGGGAAATTGAGAGCCTTGACCCGGAAATAAGAAAGCAACAGTCATTCCCTTCACCTCCTTCCCAAGGATTGTGTACTAAACAAGGTCCCAAACTCGTTCGCAGCAGAATGGAGCCTGAAGCTCTCGTATATTCCACTAGTGAGACTGCGCCAAATGGCGTTTCAAGCTGAACATCTAATCGAACCGGAAATTGCTCATGGAAATTGATTAGAGCCTGCGCAGACTCTTTTTCCAAAGGCTTCGGCGCGCGAAGAACAATGTCGATATCGCTTGCTTCGTGGACTGCAGGAAATCCGGTAGCCAGTTCAAATCCAATGCTTCCGGTTGGTCCCCACGAAAAGGCAAAGGACGAATAAAACGCGGTCAGCTCATCTAGAATCTCCAACACTTTCATCTTCGAGCGCAGTGGACTTGTTTTCCACCTCAATTGAGAAACGAGAAGCTCCGGTTCAACCTTCTCTACTATCGCATCCATTGGTAAATAGGCGGGAAAACGTAAGCTGCGCGTACTCCCGCGAATACCTACCGGCACCATCCCATCCTTTACAACATCGCGTCGCACTACTACCCAATTCGCCCGTTCCAAAGTGTTATGTACCCAATCTGGAATCGGAATATCGCTAACGAGGCATCTCACGGATTTCACCTTTAACAAATCGTGAACTTTTACCTCCATTGTTCCGCTAATTTAGAACGGACTGTAATGGAGGCGTTTCGATTTCTCTTGGCTTCTTCGGACAGAAGACGGCTGCCCAAGTCCTGAGGACATGCCCGTGAAGCCGAAATGGCATCCGTCAGCAACTCCCATTTAACCTTATTTATATCGATTGGCGACGGTTGGTCAGCGTTGATGCCGTGGGTCAAACTGTGCAAGGCACCCAAGGTTGCAAACGATTCGATGTCATAAGCGATTGCAGGGATCTCTCTGGCCGCTGCCTCCAGTTCCTCCAAGCTTCTTTTTGTAACTCTTGCCACTGATTTCCTGGACATAACCTGTACCGATACACCGGGGTCGTTCAGTGCGACTAAGCGGTTGGCCTGCAATCCATGTGCTAAAAATGCACCGGATATGGCATTTCCAACAATCAGAGCAATTACAGGGTGCCCCGCCAGACGTGCGCTGGCGTATGCATCCGCCGCAGCCGCACAAGCCAAGTAAATACCTAGCATTTCCTCGCGGTACCCATAAGCTTGACTAGGCACATCGACGATAGCCACAATCGCCCGGCGTTTCCCGTCTTTATCTTCTTCTATGGCTTGACGAACGTAACGGGCAATCGACCAGCCTTCATCCAGGCCTACTTCACCGTTTCGGGCGCGATAAAATCGATTGTTCGTATTCGGAATGACAGAAATATAACGCACCCGCTCGTTCCCGATATCCGAATCTGCGCAAAGAACAGAGGGAGCTCCGTTTTGCAGTGGTTTCCCATTTCCCGTCAATGCTTGAAACCATGTTCTACCCCTGCTTAACGAGCTGTCTGGTGTCGCTTGGCGCCAATGCTCTTCCAACGTTTCAAGCTGCTTTTCATCGGCTTCAAGAGGGGTCCTGCTCCACAAAGTTCTAAGTGTTTCCGGGCGGATCGTCAGGTCCGTTCCGATCGCCATCAGCCGTGAAAGAAATGCATTGACTTGAGCACTGCGAGGATTAACAAGCGATTTGTTCTTGTAGACATATCGTACCGAATGACGAATGTTATCAACGTCATCTTCAATAAGCATATCAGCCATTCCGGTTTCATAGCGCTGTTCACCGCCGACGGTTTGCCAAATCAACGGTCGGTCTCGTGAATCCCACTCCTCAATTCCGGCTTCCTGTTCGATCACCTCAGGCCCATTTAATTGAAGCCTGCCTTGTCGGGTCATAATTAACGCACTGCAAAGTCCGGCGGTAATGGACATTCCCCCAAAGCAGCCCAACATGCCGGCGATGACACACACTACAGGCTGATAACGGCGTAATGCGACAATTGCCGCGTGTATCTCCGCAATCGCGAGCAAGCCATAATTGCCCTCTTGCAGCCTGACTCCGCCTGTTTCCAGAAGCAATACAGCACGAGTGGGTATACCTTGCAAATTGTCTTGGAGAGCCAATTCCAGTGCCCCCGCGATTTTCGCACCTGACACTTCACCGATTCCGCCACCCTGAAAACCACTCTCTATTGCAGCAATAACTGCTGGTTGGCCTTCGATCGTACCTCTTCCAATGACAACACCATCATCACTCTGCGGTACGATTCCTTGAGATACAAGATGGGGGGATTCTATCTTCTCGAATGGACCCAGCAGCTCCCTGAATGTACCCGCATCGAGAACCGACTTGGCCCGCTCTCTCGCACTTAGCTCGATAAAACTATCTCTGACCTTAATGTTTGTAGTCATAATTCCAACACCTCTATAGCTTGAGCTAATCGTAAAGAGACGACCCCAGGCGTAGCCCCAAAATCGTTTATTTCTATTTGAGCAGCTATTTCATACCTCTGAAAGAATCGATCCATGACAGCTTTCCACGTATCACCAAATCCGTCTGATTGCGTGCGGATCTGAACTTGTGCTGTCCGTCCTGCCACAGGCTCAATCAAGATTTCCAAGTCTCCCGACCCTGCCACACCAACATGGGCGTTTCGGGAGATGGATAGCTTGGCATTATACTGAAACGTCAGCAGTTCCATGCAAAATATCCCCCCCAATTTTCTCGACTTGCAGCGATGTGATACTGAGGCAATCCAAAAACAGCGTGGCGGCCAGCAAATCTGCGCTACCGCCGGGTGAAGCATTTCTCACTAGAAGATCTTGATCCAGTTGTTGCAGCGCTTCCCATCCGGAGACGGAAGCGGCTCCGCCGAAATCGAGCACTCTCCGCGCACCAAGCTTTGCTATCCGTAACGTTTCCATGCCCCCACGATGAATCAAACAAGTATCGTCTAGGCAGGCCATAATCGCAAGCAATGCGTTCAATCGTGCTTGCTCCTCAGGGATATTGCGCCTGCGGGAGTCTCGCAACACGGGGAGTCCGACCTTCACAACATGCGGAAATCCATCCATCGCTTCTCCACGGGCACCTTTGACACCATATGTTTGCATAACTCTTGCACCATTTGAGCCTGGCGTTAACGCATAGCGGTCTGGAAATTGAGCTAAGGTTCCAGCTATGTCAGCTATTCTCTCCGGGGTTTCGCCGATGCTGCAAATAGCCGCGCTAGCAGTCAGCAAGCCTAAAGCCCAAATGGCACCGCGATGCGTATTTATGCCTCCGGTCGTCTGCAGCATATGGCGTTCTCCTTCACGCCCTATCCGTGCAAGCGTTTCCCGCAGTTCTTGTGTCGGCTTTCGGCCATAAGCTGCTAGGCCCATGGCCGCAAAAGCGCTATGCAGCGACCGAGCTGAAGCTAGCATCAGCGAAACGTCCATATCCTTATGACTGCCCGAGGACTTGAAATCTACCAAGCCAGGCTTAGGAGTCAACATAGCTTCATCTAATAATGCGGCCACGGCAATGTCGGCCAGCAACTGTCCGCATTGTTCCGCATTTCTCCATAACATGATCTTTCACCTACCAGCTGCGAAATTTTCCCGGCGGTTTATAAAGCCCATCTGACCATTCCACAAGCTCTTCAACACTTTTAGCCGCAAGTAATGACCGCTTGGCGTCCGTACGGCGAACACTCAAATCCTCCGGGAACGCGACCAAACCGTCTTCCCGTAATCGCTCGTTGAGAGACAGATTATGATTACGTCCCAGTGGCGTAACGCCGGCGATGGCAGCCAAAGCTAACTTGCGCTCTTCTAAATTGTTCGCTTTATACAAATAGGCGATTCCTTCTTCTGTAATCACGTGAGTGACGTCATCTCCGTAAATCATAACCGGAGCCACAGGCAAATTTGCATCCTGCCCTACTGCGATTGCATCCAAGGACTCTACAAATGTCGGCTGGTCACCCTTTTGGAACGTTTCAAACATTTGGACTACAAGTTTTTTCCCTCGGACGATAGGACCATCAGCGGTAATCATATTTTGCCAGGCCGGAGACGAATGTCTACGCCCATGAGGATTATTGCCCATATTAGGCGCTCCGCCAAACCCTGCTAGTCTCCCCAAAGTCACAGTGGATGAGTTACCTTCTTCATCCATTTGGAGCGTTGACCCAATGAACAGATCGATACCGTACAACCCGGCCATTTGGCAATAAGCACGGTTCGATCTGAGGCTGCCATCCCGTCCTGTGAAGAAAATGTCCGGCCGGGCGGCAACGTAATCTTCCATACCGACTTCCCCGCCAAAGCTATGGATACTCTCAACCCAGCCGCTCTCAATAGCCGGGATAAGGGTAGGGTGCGGATTCAGCGCCCAATGTTTGCAGATCTTCCCTCGCAGCCCCAGCTTTTCTCCGTACGTAGGAAGCAGCAACTCGATAGCTGCTGTATTAAATCCGATGCCATGATTGAGCGACTGCACTTGATGCCGTTCATAGACGCCGCGTATCGCCATCATGGCCATGAGGATTTGTGTCTCCGTAATGAGACGCGGGTCTCTTGTAAACAATGCTTCAAGCTGATAAGGCTTCTCCGCTACCACGACGACATCTACCCAGGACGCTGGAATGTCCACTCTGGGCAGTATATCCACGATTTCATTGACCTGTACGATGACGATCCCGTCGGAAAAAGCCGTCGCCTCCACAATCGTCGGGGTTTCCTCCGTATTGGGCCCGGTATAAAGGTTCCCGGCGCGGTCTGCTTTGTCTGCGGCGACCAAGGCGATATTAGGAATCAAGTCGATAAACATTCGGCCGTACAATTCCAAATAAGTATGAATAGCGCCGACATCGATCAAGCCATCTTCCATCATTTGCGAAATCCTCAAGCTTTGGGGTCCGGCGTAGCAAAAATCCAATTTGCGCGCAATGCCTTTTTCGAAGATATCAAGATGTTCAGGTCGGGAGATGCTGCTGATGAGCATATGCAGGTTGTTTACTTTACCGATGTCTAGCTTGGAGAGCACGCCTGAAAGAAAGGTGGCCTGCTTTTGATTATTCCCTTCTAAGACTACCCTATCCCCCGGACAAATCAACGATTCCATTGCATCGATAATACGATCTGTCGTAAGGATGGGACCATCCAGCCATGATTTCACCGAGCTCATGCGGCGGCTCTTATCATCACGTCTCTTTGTCCATTTGTGCTCTTCTTGCCATTGTTCCGCCACATCTACAACCTCCATAACGGATTACAGGACAAAAGCCTGCTAGGAACGTCTTTTATACAAGTTTTAGAAAACGCTTGCAATTCCATTTTAACTCCCGAATATGTATAATGTGAAATATATAAATTAACATATGTTATATAACTAAATATATATATGAGGGACGTTTATGGAATTATCGCAGTTACAATATTTTCGGCATGTAGCCCGAACCGAGAACATAAGCAAATCCGCCTTAGAGCTTCATATCTCTCAACCGGCACTCAGTAAAATGATTTTTATTCTGGAAAAGGACTTGGGAGTAAAGTTGTTTGACCGTCAAGGAAAGCACATCAAGTTAAACCATTTCGGAACTATGTTTTTAAAACGTGTGGAAATCGCTTTGGACGCATTAGAAGACGGACGCAGGGAACTTGAAGATGCAAGGGGCCGAATGATAGGGACACTTCATTTAAGTTTTGATGTAGCCTCTCATATCATGCCGGATTTGTTAAGAGAATTTCGTTTAATTCATCCCGAAGTTACTTTTCATCTTTTGCAGCACTTTAGAAATCCTACTCAGACGAAATTCGACTTCTGCATTACTTCATCGCCGGTTGAGTTAAGTGGTACAGCACAAATCGAGCTACTCAGGGAAGAGGTTTTTCTGGCCGTGCCAGAATCGCATCCCCTTGCTTCGATGAAAACAGTTCGTTTGTCCGATGTAGCGGAGGATGGTTTTATTACGTTAAAGCGAGGAAACAGCCTTCGTGAAACAACGGATGCTTTTTGTGCACGAGCCGGATTTAAGCCGCGCATTATTTTTGAAAGCGACGACCCGGCAATGGTACGAGGATTGATTCGCGTGGGCCAAGGAATAGCCTTTGTCCCGGCAATCACATGGAAAGGCACCACCGACTCTTCCGTTGTTTTGCTTCGTGTTACACATCCGGAATGCATGCGTATTATCGAGCTGCATTGGATGGAGGATCGGTATCTTTCCGTAGCCGCACAAGCTTTTCGTCAATTTACGAAAGATTACTTCTCCAGGCTTGGACAAAGTCTATAAACCCCCACCAATAAAATATGGAACAATTCTAACGAATTGTGGGAAATGATACAGTAAGTAAAAAAAAAAGAAGAAGAGAAAAGAAGTGTGATGTTTCATAAATAATTGTAAAACGGAGCCCGCAAACCCGCGTGACTCCGTTTATTTTGTTTCATAATTAATAGCAATTTGCCTTCTGCTGTACGATGCCTGCGAAAATGGCTAATCGTTTTGCACAGCCAAAGCTTTTTTTCCCGCTTCCAAGACAGCAAGAATCCGATCCACATCATAAACGCTCCCTGTCCAGGTTCCTCCGCTGACAGATTGTAATGCAGCCCATAAACGAGTATCATCAGGAAGCCCTTCGTCTGCTGCGAGCTCCGGGTGAGGGACTCGGGCAGCAAGCACACGGGCTCCTTCTTCGGGGGTCAGCACTTCGTCACCGTCGCCTAGAAAATGGATGCTGCCTTCCAAACTGTTACGATCAACTACGATGTCAATCGTATCTCCATCCCGCAGCTTACCAATCGGACCGCCAGCTAACGCTTCAGGTCCAACATGACCGATACAGGCACCTGTGGATACGCCCGAAAACCGCGCATCGGTAATTAGGGACACGTATTTGCCGAACGGCAAATGCTTTAGTGCTGAGGTTAATTGATAGGTCTCCTCCATCCCCGAACCCAACGGTCCGCGCCCCATCAACACCATAATATCGCCGGCTTGAATACCGCCGATCTTGATTGCCAAGATAGCCGCTTTCTCTGAGGTAAACACCTTGGCTTTGCCCCGATGGCGGTAAACCCCATCCTCTCCGACGGTTGTCGGGTCAATCGCCGTCGATTTAATCACTGATCCTTCCGGAGCCAGATTCCCCATAGGAAACGTAACCGTCGAGGTCAATCCCCTTTCTTTGGCACGTTCTGGACTCATGATGACGTTGTCCGGATCTATCCCGTCCATTTCCATAAGCAGACTTCTCATCCGCCCTCGGCGCTCGCTCGTTTCCCACCAATCCAGTACAGTCCCCAGCGTTTCACCGGTTACTGTCAACGCATTTTCTTTTAGTACCCCCAAACGGCGGAGATGCAGCATCACTTCCGGCACCCCTCCGGACAGAAACACTCGCACAGTCGGATGATATTCCGGACCATTCGGCAAAACGCTGACTAGTCTTGGTACGTCTTTATTGACACGAATCCAGTCTTGAACGGTCGGAACGGGCAGCCCTGCCGCATGAGCGAAGGCAGGAATGTGCAGCAGCAAATTGGTCGATCCGCCAATGGCCGCATGAACAACCATCGCATTATGGATGGACGCTTCGGTCAAAATATCCTTCATCCGGATTCCCTTTTCCTCGAGCGTCATCATAGCGCGGGCCGACTGCCTGGCCATCTCTTCCCATACGGGCTGTCCCGATGGTGCAAGCGCAGCGTGAGGCACCGTCATGCCCATAGCCTCTGCAATAACCTGCGAAGTAGCAGCCGTCCCAAGAAACTGGCAGCCTCCACCCGGTGTGGCACAAGCCCGGCAGCCGAGGTCGGCAGCGTCTTCCAGACTGATTTCACCATTAGCATACCTTGCACCTATGGTTTGGATTTTCCCAGCGTCCTCGCCCTCCGTGGGGGGTAATGTCACTCCGCCGGGCACAATTACGCAAGGAAGTTCGTGCATCCCGGCCAGAGCAATCATCATGGCGGGCAATCCTTTGTCGCAGGTTGCTACACCGAGCACACCTTTGCGCGTCGGCAAGGAGCGGATGAGACGCCGGAAAACGATCGCTGCATCGTTGCGGTAAGGAAGAGAGTCAAACATGCCTTCCGTACCCTGGGACCTACCGTCGCAAGGGTCGCTCACATATCCGGCGAAAGGAACCCCACCGCTTTCCGTGATCACCTCTGCTGCAGCCTGCGTCAGCAGACCAACTTCCCAGTGACCGGTATGATAGCCGAGTGCGACGGGACTGCCATCTTCCTTACGTATGCCTCCTTGCGTGCTTAACAAAAGATACTGTTTACCCTTCAGGCGGGAAGGTTTCCACCCCATTCCAACATTTTGGGTAAGACCGAACAACTCTCCGCTTGGAGCATGCAATAACAATTCTTTTGTAAATGGCAATGAGCCTTTTGGGCCTTGCGCGTGCGTACGGATCGTAAACAAATCGTTATTTTCATGAGCCATAATCGATTTTAATTGCTCTGTCATCAACCCTCACCCTTCCGAATTAGGTTTTATAGCAAAAGTTATACGCTTACGCTTTGAGAAATACCGTTTTTATCGAGGTATAAAATTCGATTGCCGCCTGACCTTGCTCGCGCGAATGAGAACTGGACTGCTTCATCCCGCCGAATGGGGCCTGCAGCTCCACCCCGGCTGTCTCGGAATTAATTCTTACCAAACCGGCGTCCATATCTTGAATAAACGAAAGAATATTGCTTATGCTTTGCGTGTAAATGGAAGCGCTCAGACCATAATCCGAATTGTTAGCCAGTTGAATGGCTTCTTCCATGGTTTCGACTTGAATTAGCGCGAGGACCGGGCCGAAAATCTCTTCCCGGGCAATCGCCATTTCTGGCGTTACTTTATCAAACACAGTGGGCTGAATATAGAAGCCTTCGGCGAGATCTGGATGATCCGGTGAAGCACCGCCGAACAACAGCTCAGCTCCTTCCTCTATTCCTTTTTGAATGTAGGACTGCACCGTTCTTAGCTGATTTTCGTTTGCGCAAGGGCCGAGCCATGTACCGGCATCTAATCCATGACCAACTGTTAAACCTTTTAATTTGCTCAGGAGCTTTTCTTTGAAAGTTTCATACACATCACGCATCACAATGACACGGCTTGTTGCCGTACATTTCTGTCCTGTCGACCGGATTCCGCCACTGATCGTCGCGTCAACCGCCAAATCCAAATCGGCATCCGCAGCGATAATGATCGGATTTTTCCCGCCCATCTCAAGCTGGTATTTCGCCCCTCTGGCTAGTGCCGCCTGACCGACCCGTTTGCCAACTTGATTGGAGCCGGTAAATGTGATTCCGTTTACATCCGGATGCTCTGCAAGTCCTTGCCCGATGATAGATCCGCTTCCAGTCACTAAATTGATAACTCCGGCAGGAAGTCCCGCTTCAGCGATGCATTCTACGATTTTAGCAGCCGTCACCGCCGTATCCTGAGCAGGCTTCAGCACGACCGTATTACCATAAATTAAGGCTGGCGCCATTTTCCATATCGGAATAGCCACTGGAAAATTCCAAGGTGAAATAACTCCGACAACCCCAAGCGGCACACGGGTCGTAAACATCAGCGCTTCGCTGTCCGTGGAGGGTATCACTTCTCCGATCTTCCGCATCCCTTCACCGGCATAGTAGCGCAGGATGGCGATCCCTCGTGCCGTTTCGCCTTTTGCTTCCGGCAATGTTTTGCCCATTTCACGCGTCATCGTCTCGGCAATTTCATCGATGCGTCTTTCCAGCGCATTAGCCGCTTTAAACAAGTAGTCGCCTCTTGCCGAGCCCGATAACTTTCTCCAACCTTGCTGTGCCGCTTTGGCGGACGCAACCGCTTGGTTCACTTCCTCCAATGACGACGACTGCACATAGCCCACGACTTCACTTCTTTTCGCAGGATTTATGCTGGGGACGGTTTGCCCAGTGCCGGCTGGACACCATTCACCGTTAATATAGTTTAAATAGGTTTGCCCTCCAACAAATACAGATGCCATATATATTCCTCCTTGAATGTATGTATTTTATAAATCAAATGTATAATTACAGATTAGCTTCCTGCACCTACAACATGATTGACTAGTGTCCCAATACCGGTAATCTCAATTTCGATCCGGTCTCCGTGAGCGAGTGTAAATTCGTTAGGCGGTACAATGCAAGTTCCCGTCAGCAGCACGGTTCCGTCAAACAATTCATTATCCCGAATCAAATATTCGGTCAATTCCTCAAGCTTTCGTTTTAGCTGATTGGTATTAGCCGTTCCCTCGACGGCTTTTTCCCCGTTGCGATATATTCGGCTTGTAATCTGCAAGTTGTAAGGGTCGTCTACCGTTTCGGCTAAACGGATCGCTGGTCCCAAGGAGCAGGAACGTTTCCATACTTTGGCTTGTGGCAGGTAGAGCGGATTCTCGCCTTCAATATCCCGGCAGCTCATATCATTGCCAATGGTGTACCCTACGATTTTCCCCTTAGCGTTCAGAACAAGCCCTAACTCCGGTTCAGGCACCTGCCACACGGAATCGCTTCGAAGTTGCACGTCGCCGCCTGGTCCTACCGTTCGGGCAGCCGTCGATTTGAAAAAAATCTCCGGACGCACAGCGTCATAAACTTTATCGTAAAAGGTCAAGGCATCCAGTTTGCCTTCGGTTGCCTCATAATTTCGCGCATCCCGGCTTCGCTCATACGTAACCCCAGCAGCCCAAACTTCGGGCGCTTCAATTGGAACCAGAAGCTGCAGCTGATCGACTTGACCTGATAGCGCTTCCCTATTTTCGATCGTTTTGAAAACCAACTCGAGCGGTGAAATCTCCGCTTCGTCAGCTTCTTGGATCAAGGTTAAAAAATCGCTTTGCGGCAGTGCGAAAATTTGTTCATTGTCATTAACTGCAGCTAGCTGTGAAAGCCCTTCATTTACAAAACGGATAATTTTCATAGATGGCTCACCCCTTGATTTTGTTTTACATTATAAAACAGCGTTCTCAAATTCTAATATAAAAAATGCCTGGACTCGACATGCTTTACAAAACTTGCCGAAACCCCAGGGTCTGTGAAATCGTCTCTGCTTCTTTCTTAAGTAGGGCAATATACTGCTTAAACAATAGGTCATCTACCGTTGAAATTAAAGTTGATATGCTGATCGCTGCTACAACCGAACCATTATGTTCGAAGATAGGAGCTGCAGCGCATCGTACGCCCGGTTCGTTCTCCTGATTGTCAATGGAGTACCCTTGCTCACTTACCTGATTCAATTCGTGAAGGAATGCCTCTCTGTCCGTAATCGTCGCTTCTGTAATCTTGGAGAAATGGTAATTCCGAAGGAGCATATCGATCTCATCCTTCGTTCTAAAGGCTGTCAGCACCTTTCCTACCGCGCTGCTATGAAGTGATATTCTGCGACCGATTCGGGAATAGCGAATCGCAGCTTTTTCCCCCTCAACTTTATCCAAATACACGCCTTCCTTCCCATCAAGAATAACGAGATGGGTTGTCTGACCTGTCTGCTCCGACAAAGCAGTCAAGTGCTTTCGGGCAACTGTACGGATGTCAAGGCCTTGCAGCATAAGCTGTCCCTTTTCCAGGAGCTTTAACCCTAACTTGTACTTTCCTGTTTCCATATCCTGATTGATATAACCGTGTAACTGAAGCGTTTTCAATAAGGAGTGTACTGTACTCTTGTGAAGCTCCATTCTCGCGCTGATTTCTGTAATTTTCAGCTCTGTCGTATGCTCGTCGAATAAATCCAATATTTTCAATGCTCTGTCCAGCGCTTGAATAATAGGCATGGTATCACTCCTATCCACAAGTCCATAATAATCTTTTACAACCATGCAATCAAGATAAAGTTATTATTTATCACTAGATCCTCAGGATTTCATCACATTGTACACGAACCTAGAAAACTGAGCCGTTCCTCCAATCTCCTTGGTAGAATATAGGAACAACCCGTAACGCGCCCCTACAAATTGATCCATTTTCCAGACCATATTATGGGTAATACCAAGCTTTTTCCAGTCTTCTCCGTCCATGTAATAAAACTCGCACTCGTCTGTATTATTCACGAAATTGCCATAAGCCTTCAAAGTAACTTTGTCACTGTCCACTGGAATCCTTGCATATTCCACCCCAGTCTCTTTGTCTACTAAGTTTCCGAAGATCGTTTTATCGTCTGTGGTTCTTGCCAACATGACCAAGTAGTATTGTCCAGCTTCCTTGGTAAGTGCAATGAAGCCATAGGTGCTGATCAAGAAGCACAAGCCTGCATAATCGCCATCCTTTAGCTCGCTTCCATCCAAGGTAACGATAGCTTCGCATGCGGGCCCCATTGCACGCTGTGTCAATGTATTTACCGAAAATGTTAAATTGGGATTAATTTTTCCAGATTGAATACGATATGTACCCGGCTTATCCGTTACGGACCACAAAATATCTGTCGGGATATGATTCCACTGCCAGTAGTCTTTCAGATGAACCTTGCCGTTCTCATCCGGCTTATAGAAGAAATCATCGCTTCCGACCAAAGGTTTGTATTCATATCCGGGTCTAGTACTCGGAATGTCGATATATGGGGGTGGCTTCCTATCGAATACCGGAACATCATTTTCCCAATGCAAAGGCACCAAGACAGGGATACGGCCAACGGCACCATGATCCTGAAACAAGAGGGCATACCATTTACCATCTGGCGTATCAACGATTCCGCCTTGTGCTATACCTGCATTAAAATACTCCATGTCATCATCAAACACCTCTCCGCCAACAAAGTCCCCCTCCAGGGAATCTGCTACAAAACAGGCTTGTGTTCTGCGACTATGTCTGGACTGTGTAATGTGTATAAAAAATGCGTAATATTTTCCATTAATCTTATAGATATGGGCACCTTCATAACCAAGATGATAAGGTCCTGTCTCCCTCACAATGATCCGGTTTAATCCACCAGGCTTGGGACCGGTCAAATCTTCCTTTAATTCTGTAAGATGAATCTCGGCATTTCCATATATAATATAAACTCTGCCATCATCATCAAACAAAAGCGAGCAATCATGATAGAATCCTTCGATATTCGGGTGCCTCATCCATGGTCCTGTGATTTCAAACGCAGAAAACAAATACGTTTGATGAGTATCGTTTGCTACGAAACATACATAATATTTACCTTGATGGTAACGCAAAGATGCCGCCCACATTCCCTTTCCATAGATCTGTCGGTCACCCTCCAGCCTCTGATCCGGTGTATCATCCAAAGCATCATATACATATGTTGCCACTTCCCAATGGATCAGGTCATACGACCTCAATATTACACACCCCGGCATAAAATGCATGGTCGTACTGACCATATAATAAGTATCCTCCACCCGGATCACATCGGGGTCCGGATAGTCAGCCCATATAATGGGATTCGGGTACATCGGCAATACCCCTTTCCTTCATTTATGTTGGTTATTCCAATGTGAACGAAGCTAGACTCGCGCCTCCCGTACCCGTATACGTGAAATACAAGGCTTGTATGCCATCCGGTATAACGAGATCCGTAGAATATTCCTTCCATATATTTGTAAAGTCAACCGATATCTTCCCGAGAGCAGGACCGTCCCATGATGTTTTCACTTCAAAGGCACCACGGCAATATCCACGCACCCTGATTTTGACTTTCTTGATCCCATCGCACTGAAAATATTTAAATCCGGCTGTTGCGGAATCCCTCATATTGGCGATATAACCGATCTCCTCATCTCCATCTTTCCCATCTTGGGTAATCTTCGGAAACCGACAGTCCATCCATTCCCCGGGAGCTCCTGTATACAACCCCTCATCACTGCAAAACAGATTGCAAGCCAGGTACGAAGGGTATTCCCCTCGACCGTCAAGCGGCCCTCCATTCGAACCGCAGGATGTCATTTCCACCTGCGGAATCGTACCATCCTCGCGGAATTCAATCTGTTCGATACAACCTTGCCGGCTGAAATTCGTTCCGTTGGTATGTCTATGATAAAAAATGTACCACTTTTCATTCATCTCAACAATGCTACCATGGTTATTGCCGCCATAATACATGGGTTTATTCGCCGGTTTGTATGAGTCGATATGAAGATCATTATTGCTGACAATGACTCCCTGATATACGAAATCCTTTGTTGGATATTTACTGGTCGCGTAGCACAGTTCATGCATAACGATGGATGAATAAATAAAATAATACGTATCGCCTTTCTTCCTTATAGAAGGAGCCTCAAAAAACGCATGCCCTTCGAATCCGCTGCCTTTGCTGTAAGGTTCACTTGGCGCGACAAATACCGGTTCCTCCAAAATCGTGAGCATATCGGGACCCAGGACCGTAGCCATGGCACCGCTTCTTGACTTGTCCCCAGCAGCACAGAAACCGGTATACAGGTACGTTCTTTCTCCTTCTGTCATCACTCCTGGATCAAATTGTGGCTCGTCGCCTTCTCTGTCTCCCAAACGTGTTCCATCGGCATATCGAACATAGCCATAAAATTCATATTTGCCGGCCGGGGTATCACAAACAGCGACCGAAACGATAGAAACCTTGTCAAGGACATAGTACAAATAATAACGTCCATCCGGACCAACCGTGACATCTGGCGCATACAGACACATGCTTCCATCGGGATTAAGCGGATCATCTGTTTTTTTGTAAATCACGCCTTCATACCGCCAGTCTGCCGGGTCATCCTCAGGTGCCGACCAACAGACATAATCGTTAAAGCAATACGTATGCCCATTGAAACGGTCATGAGAGCCATATACATAAACTCTCCCGTTAAAAACATACGGTTCTCCATCAGGAATATATTCCCATGATGGAAGATATGGATTTCGTGCTTGTTTTTTCATATTAATCTGTTCACTCCTTGCTAAATTGGATGTTTCTTTCATATACACTGCTTGGATTCGGCCTTAGCAAGTACATGAACCGCAGTCCCTGCCTCCGCCTCAAACGAATAGGTTGATGCGTCGAGTTGCGTTGGCTCGTAAATCTCCCCTTCAATCCTTAATTGGATGGGCAGATTGCAACGAATACGATACACCCCTTTATTATCCGGCTTCAGTACAGCATGCTGTAATTGACCGTCCTTCCATGCCATATCTACCGTTACCGCACCGCGGGCGCGAAGCCCCGTTACTTCACCATTGGACCAAGCATTAGGGAGAGCTGGTAACAAATGAATGGCGTCAGCATGGCTTTGCAGCAGCATTTCCGCGATACCCGCAGTCCCGCCAAAATTGCCGTCTATCTGAAACGGCGGATGGTTATCGAGAAGGTTGGGCAATGTAGAGTGCGTCAAAAGGGCAGTTACATTTTCATATGCTTCTTCCGCATCTCCCAGCCGAGCCCAAAAATTCACAATCCAGGCGCGACTCCAGCCTGTATGTCCGCCTCCGTTTGCAAGTCGTCTCTCAAGTGTCCGGCGAGCAGCAGCACTTAGGCTTGGTGTCTTCTCTGGAGTGATCTGTGTTCCCGGGTGCAAAGCGAACAAGTGTGAGATATGACGATGTCCTGGCTCCACTTCCTCATAATCTTCAATCCACTCCTGTATTTGTCCATGACGCCCAATCTGGGGCTGTGGCAGCTTATCCATTGTAAGTTTAAGCGTTGTCAAAAAGTCCATATCCGTCTCTAACTGTTCACCTGCCGCTAGACATGCGAGAAACAATTCGCGAGCAATCTGGCTATCCATGGATGGCCCATAGCAAAGCACGCCCGTTTCCCCATTCGGCAATCTATATGTGTTTTCAGGTGAGACAGAGGGGCAAGTGACAAGCACTCCACTAGGAAGTTCGACCATATAACCAACAAGAAAAGCAGCCGCTTCTTTCATCATCGGGTAAGCACGTTTCAGAAAAGCCTCATTCCGCTCGAATTGATAATGTTCCCAAAGATGCAGACATAACCATGCAAGACCAAGGGGCCAATATGTCGAGGGTAGATAAAGATCCTGCGGTGCGGTATCCGCCCAAATATCAGTATTGTGATGGGCAGCACTGCCACCGCACCCATACATGACTTGAGCGGTTCGGCGACCGTTTGGAATCATCCGTTCGATCAATTCAAAGAGAGGCTCATGGCATTCGGGTAAATTGCAGGTCTCGGCCGGCCAATAGTTCATTTGCGCATTAATGTTAATGGTAAATTTGCTGTCCCAGGCCGGCAACATATCCTTATTCCAAATCCCTTGTAAATTCGCAGGTAAAGATCCTGGTCTGCTTGAAGCAATAAGCAGATAACGGCCATACTGAAAATATAAAGCTAGAAGTCCGGGGTCTTCAGCTCCAGCTTTCATCCGTTCCAATCGTTTCGAGGTGTCTTGTTCCACAGCATTGAATGCAGCATCCAGCCTTAACGACGTCCGCTCATACAGTTTACAATAATCCTCAATGTGGTCCGTTAATAAATCGATATAAGTCCGTGAAGCAGCACGCTTGGCATTCGCAAACGCTGCGGATTCAGGATCGGACTCTCGAAAATCCGTGGCGGCGGAAATGACCAATGTGACGGCATCGGCATTGGTCACGACCAAGTGCTCCCCAATCGTACGCATTTGGCCTCCCTCTGGTTTGCACATCAACACACCGCAATAGTTAACACCTCCGCCACTATTGCCGCTCATCATGATCGAATTACCTTCTTCTGTGCGGATACGGTCTACGTATCGGAACCTTTCCCTTCCCATTCTTGCCGTAAAGGAAATTTGGCCCGGCGTATCAGCCGTCAATCGAATCACAATCGCGCCGTCCGGATAGCTCGCAAAGATCTTGCGACGATAATGAACCTTACCCGCCTTAAAGGAAATACTGACCACTGCTTCTGATAAATCGAGCTCCCGTTCATAATCGATGACTTCGTTATCGTCTAATGTTTGGAAATGAAGAAACAGATCGCCGAGCGGCACATAATGACGCTGGGTTTCAGGGATCGCAGTTAAGGCAAGCGAAGCGAGGGACTCGGCTTCTTTGAGCTTCCCTTCAAAAATGAGGCGGCGAATTTCCGGAAGATTTACCAAAGCATCCGGGTTATGCCGATCCCTCGGCCCTCCATACCATAAGGAATCTTCATTAAGCTGCAATCGTTCGGAGCATGGTCCTCCGAAAATCATAGCTCCCAGCCGTCCGTTGCCAATCGGAAATGCCTCGTCCCAATTCTTGGCTGGGGAGCGAAAAAATAGTCTTTCTTTGTACTCTAAACTTGCTTCATCACTCATGATGATTGTCTCCTTCACTTTACAATCGGATTCTATTATCAATCAGCGCCTCTCAACAGACGCGCCTTCCATCTGCTTGTGAAACTTTCTTGGTGTAAAGCCCGTAATCTGCTTGAATTGACGGCAGAAGTGCTCCACATTGTTATACCCGCAGCGTAAAGCGACCTCCGAGATGGATAGAGAGCCGTGCAACAAATATTCCTTGGCTTGACGGATGCGGCTTGTAATCACGTCATCCATACAAGAAATCCCGAAAGTCTTCTTGTAAATTGTCTGCAAATACCCAGGGCTGATGCGGATAGAGTCGGCCATTCTCGGAACCGCCCAGTCCTGGCTAGGATTACTGTAAATGGCGGTCCGAAGCGATAACAAGTTGTAGTATTTGGGCGTAATTGCTTCTTGAAAATAAGATTCCAGCAGCTTGTTAAACAGGGTTCTCAGTAAGCAGTCAATGGATGATTCTTTATAATCTTTTTGAAAAGAGTGTTCACTGACAAGGAGTTGGAATATTTTGTGGCAGTATTCAGGGTCATTCAATGAAAAAGGCACTCCGAATGGAAGCGATGTTTCCGTTACATACGATTCGTTGGATTCGAAACGAATCCAGTCATTCTTATATTGTTCCGCGCAGGCCCGATAATAAATTTTTTGATGGGGATGGTATAAAACTCCACTGTGTGCTGGGTACTCCTTCACTTCTTCATTCACCCAGAACAGGGCGGGTGTATGGGTCACGACGAGCAACCAACAGTTATGGCCCTCAGGGACATCGAACACAAAATTGCTTGCGTGCGCGGCATCATATTCAACATAGAAAATGTTGGTCATCATGATCCTCCAGTAACAAAAAAATGACAATACATCAATTATTTTTATTAGCATATATGACTGATTGAAAACAGTCAACGAAGCAACACCATCATCGTGAGCGTCCGAAACAGTGATAGTAATGGACATCATCCGATTCCGGAATCTTCAAAGAGACCTTGGTTGAAAAACCAAGGTCGTCTCGTAAGCTTGGTCATTAACCTCTAACGCCGAAGGCGGTCTTTACCGTCACGAACATCGGCCGCTTATTGAAATGAGAAGTTTGCCGTTTTTTTGAACCTCAATGCCACTCTTTGGAGATCAGGATATAGTTGCCGAATTCTTGAAATATTGTCTCACGAGGAGCTGCATCATATCGCTGGGTTGTTCCCTGGAAAACTCTGCTTGATCCACGAATCGCATGCCGTACGGTGCCTTTGGCGTATAGGACTCCCACCGTGGCAAGTCCTCTCCCGTAGAATCTTTGCCGTTCGGATCTCCAGAACGAATGAAGTTCGCCCAGTAATTGCACATTTGGCGGGCAAGATCGTAATGTTTGCCGACGAACGGCCTCCAGCATTTGGCGAGGGTCTCGAAGAAGAACCAGAGATCCACCGAGTGGAACGTTCCAGGGTTATCCCAACCCGGGATTCCCGCATCGAAATTGTAATAGTAAAGCGGGAGATTGGCGTCGGTGTCCGCATTGGCCTGCCCGGCAATCCGTATCGCGTATTCAATGCCGCTTACCGAAGCTTTTTTCAAGACCTCATCGAAGTTGCCTGACGGAAATCCGCAAACCTCAAGAAATTCATTGGCATCGTCATCGAATAAGTTGACGGCCAAGTTCTTGATTTCGTCCAGCGAATCGGTCTCTGGAGCACTGAAAAACTCGGATGACGTATGGCCGAACATCACCGGTACCTGCAAGCGCTTGTTTTGAAGGAACAATTCGAACGCGCTGCCAACACTGAACTTATTGTCGACGACGGTGCCCCAGAACGCCTTGTACTCCAGCATCTTGTCTCGGAGAGAAACCGCATCCAGCTTCCGGGCTTCCGCAAGCGAGGAAATGCCGAGAAATTCGAAGAATTGAACGCCTTCCTGTTCGGCTTCCGTTATATCGCGCAGAAACCTTGGCGTGCGGACTCCCGGGTAGAGCTCCGTGAATACCCCGCTCTGCACGATCGCTCTCTGAAAGAGGCCGTTATTCTGCGGTGAAGTAAGCTGGCTCATGACGCTTCCGCCGCCGGCAGATTGTCCGCCGATGGTGATGTTGCCCGGATCGCCGCCGAAAGCAGCGATATTGCGTTTGACCCATCTTGTAGCAGCTTGTTGGTCGAGATGGCCGAAGTTCGCGGGAGCTTCCGGCGATTCCGCCGTAATTTCAGGGTGGCATAGAAATCCAAACACGTTCAGACGATAGTTGATCGTAACCACGACAATGCCTCTTCGGGCGATGCGTTCCCCGTCAAACTCCATCTCGGCCGTATGACCGACCTGAAGGCCTCCTCCGAAATACCATACGTACACCGGCAGCTTTTCATCGGTACGGTTAGCCGGGGTCCACACGTTAAGGTAGAGGCAGTCCTCGTCCATGGCGATGTCCGGTTCCACGGCCCATTCCCGGGTATAAATATTGTTGTCGTCGATTTCTTGTCTGGCCTGCATCGAGACCGGCGCGAATTCGTACGCGTTGAGCACGCCCTCCCAGTCTTTGGCGGGCTGCGGAGCACGCCAGCGGTTCTCTCCTACGGGCGGAGCAGCAAACGGGATCCCTTTGAAACTTGTGATCCTGGGGTCGGCTGCCGGCAGCCCTTGTACCCATCCGTTTTCAACGTTTACGACTCTAAGCATGCTCGATTTCTCCTTTCATTAAGCGAACTCGTTCCACGAAAGCGTCTTCGCAAGAATCTGCAAAATATCATCGACGGACGATGTATTTGTATAAAATCAGAAAATGAATGAGGGATGTATAAGATCATACCTATCCCTCATTCATAAAAAAATTATAATTTTTACTTTTTAGCTAATGCATCGGCACGCATTTTAATAATCTTTTGCGCTTTTTCCGT
The DNA here is from genome assembly GCF_001429545.1 of Paenibacillus sp. Soil787. Lineage (GTDB taxonomy): Bacteria > Bacillota > Bacilli > Paenibacillales > NBRC-103111 > Paenibacillus_E. The sequence goes on along the minus strand of NZ_LMSP01000001.1, from coordinate 284,735 downwards.
ATCCGAGGCAACTACATCATTCCAGCCGAGGCCTATCACATCTTTCTTCATCATTTCCCACAGCTTGTCGAACTCTGCTTGATTTTTTGCAAATACCATTTTCCAGGATGTGTTCTTTACATAGTCAGAAATCTGGCTGCGTTTGTTTTTAATATCTGATGAATCGCTTCCTAAACTTGTATTGATATTGGGGACGATATCGATCATCTTATGTTTCAAGTAGTAATCTGTTGCGTTTTCTGCATTATAAGTGTTCTGCCAATCCGTCGTTAGCGCTGTCTTGTTCGCTTCAATTGTTGGGCTCCAGTAATTGCTGTTATAGAACTCCCCTGTCTTTGGATCTTTGGCAAAATCGCTAATGATCATCGTGTTGAGCTTGCTTTGTCCGTCCTGGTATCCGCCGCCTCCGTACTCTTCCGGAACAGGTGTATTTTTCTGGAATGCGGTTTGACCCACTTCGGTCAGCTTAAACTTGCCGTCTGCCGTCTTCTCGTAGTTGAAGCCTTCAAATCCATTCACATAGTAACGCAGGCCTTCAGGAGAAGTAGTCCAATCCATGAATTCCATGATCCGATCGGGATCACTGGCTTTGGAACCGATAGCAAAAACTCTGCCGTTGCCGTAATAAGCATCGCTTGCCTGAATGATGTGTGTGTCAGCGATCGGAACAGCAACATTCCCATCACCTTTTTTACCTCTTTCAATTGAATTGTAGAACCCTGTTTCCCACGAATACCACAAGAGAAGTACCTGCTTGTTGGTTAGCTTTTCGGAAACTTTGTTCCAATCCTGGGTTGGTGAGTCAGGGTCAACCAAACCCATCTGATTTGCTTTAAAATAGAATTGCAGAATCTTCTTGTACATACTGTTGTCATCGATGAGCGGAACGATGTCGCCTTTTGCATTCAACTGGATGGTGGTGGTTCCTTCTGGCTGCTCATAACCGTACCAATTGCCTAACCAGCGTGCATTTTCCATAGTGCCTCTGCTGTCCCAATCCTTCCACAAGGTGATCGGAACGATCGGTTTACCGTCCGGAGTCTTGGGATATTTCTCATGCATTTGCTTCAGTACATTCAAAAGATCATCCAGATTGTTCAGCTTGGGAGCCCCAACTCCCTTGAAATAATCCCAAGGCATTATTGGGCTTGAGTAAGGGGTTTGTTCCGAGAATGTCGTTGGTGAAGTATCTGCCTCAAAAGTCGGCAAAGCATAAATCTTGCCATCCGGATTTACTTTTTGAAATGCTGCATTGAAAGGTTTGAAATGATTATCCACATATTTGGACAGGTTCTGCGTATTCTTGATCTTATCCGTGAGATCCATAACCAGACCGGCTGGAATTAATTCTTCCAACTGACTGTTATTGACGATCAGGAGATCACCCAAATTTCCTGCTGCCGATCTTGTCTTGTATAGCTGGTCGCCGGCAACCTGCGGAGCAAGAATGTTCAATGTGATATTGAACTTATCCTTAATAAGCTTTCCATACCACCCTTTCTGCTCGCCTTGATAATTTGCTGCATTATCAAAAACGGTAATGGTCAGCGGTTTACTGTGATCTAGCTCTGTACTAGCTTTGGATGTAGCCCCAGTACCGGAGTCTGGTGACTTACTTGGTGCCGTTGATGCAGCCTTATTGTTGGATTCGCCTCCACAGCCGGTCAATGCTACCGAAACCATGAAGAGGCAGGCAAACAACATCAACGTCGATTTTTTTACTGCTTTACTCCGCTTACTCATGTTCAACCCCCCATATTCTTTCAATTTATTATAACGGTGTAAGTTATCCCTTCACTGCACCGATCATAATCCCCTTTACAAAAAATCTTTGGAAAATCGGATAAATCAACAAAATAGGTGCTACAACAATAATGGTCACCGTCATTCGAATTGAAGTAGTGGTTTGCTTTGTTGCCAGACTTGTTATGGCTGTCGAACCGGCATTCTGCAGGTTTACCATGCTGGATATGGAACTTGCCTGATTAATATAGTTATATAGAATAAACTGCAAGCTATATAGTTTGCTCTCCGTAACCAACAACAACGTGTCCTGGAAGGAATTCCACTGATCCACTGCTGCGAATATGGCAACCGTAGCCAATATGGGCTTACAGATGGGCAACATGATTTTGAAAAAAAGGGTCATGGTCCCGGCCCCGTCGATACTTGCCGCATGTTGCAATTCCTTCGGCGTTGATTCCACGAAAGTCTTTACAAGAATGATGAAAAACGGAGCTACGATTGTCGGCAGAATATAGGCCAAAAAATTGTTTGTCAGATGCAAAGTCCTCATTGTTAAATACCACGGAATAACCCCAGCATTAAAAAACATGGTTAAAACCGTAAAGCGATACCAAAATTTTCTCCTCCACATATCCTCCTGGGTAAACATGAATCCTAAAAATGCGGAAGCCCCTACCGTCAAAGTGGTTCCGATCACGGTCCTTCCTACAGATATAACGGCTGCATCCCACAACCCCGGTATTTTAACTACATCCACGTAGTTATGGAATTGGATTTGCATCGGGTAAAAGATAACATCACCTTTGGCACTGAGATCGTTTGCACTTATCGTATTAATAATGATCGAGTAAAATGGATATACACAAACAAGCGCATACAGAGAAAACAGGAAATATATTAAAACAGTCATCATTTTGTCTGTTGGGCTGACCTGGACTTTAACTTTTCTAGTGAGATGGCTGCCAGGCACTTTATCATTCGGCGCCAGACCTACTGCTGTATCACTCATACAATACTCTCTCCTCTTAGTCTTTTTGATAGTCCATTTACAGAAAAGAGAAGTACAACACTAATCAAGCTCTTTAGCATACTGATCGCGACGGACACGGAATAGCTGCCGCCCCCCATTGCCAGGTTGTAAACATATAAGTCTAAAGCCTGTATGGAATCCTTGTTAAATGCATTTTGAAATACGAAATATTGCTCCAAGCCATTATTCAGAAAACTCGCAATTTGCAGCATCAACAAAACAAAATAGGTCGGCACCATACTCGGCAATACGATATGCCAGATCACCCGCATTCTTGTCGCGCCGTCTACATAGGCCGCTTCATATAGAGAATCATCTATACTCATAATCGCCGCTATATACAATATGGCTGACCAACCCAATGTTTTCCAAGTTGTCCATATCCACATCATAATCCAAACATGGTCGGAGTTTTGAAGAAGTAATACCGGGGAATCAATAAATCCAAATTGTTTCAAAAGGCCGTTGACTATACCTTCACTGGAGAACATTGAAAATGCCAGTGAATAGACCAATACCCAGCTGATGAAGTTCGGCAAGGTTGTTACCGTCTGTATAAACCTCCGGAAACGTACGGATTTGATCTCAGTCAGGAATATGGCAAAAACCATTGGAAGCCAGGAAAATAGCAGATTCAAGCCACTCATCCCAAATGTGTTCTTAAGTATTTGAAACGTTTGATCGATCTTTACTTGGTTTTCGACCAAGGTATGAAACCACTTCAGACCAACAAACGGCGATTGGGACAGCGGAATCGGCGGCGTATAGTCAAAGAATGCATAAACCCAACCATATAGCGGGTAATATGCAAAGACACCAAGTAAAACCATAAAAGGCATAATATAGAGAAATTTTATTATTGAGATGCTTTTCTTGCTGTATTTTTCTATTCGTTCCATGTCAGGCCCCCCATTTTGTATTCAACGTATTTATTGACTAATAACGATATCCAAAAAAATATATGGAGTGCCGAAATGGCAGTTTCACTCTACTCCAGCGCAAAAGGTCATCGACGAATTTGAGGACGCACCTTGTGTTGACAGCGTTTTCATTCGGTTTCGTTAAAGTTATTATAAAACATCAATTTTCTCAAAACAATGACCTATTCTCATCGATTATTGATCTATTCTCATATATCTCGGTGAATCTCTATGAATGGCATCTATGAACAGTGGAGAAAAGAACAAATATATAAAATTGATTATCGACATGGAAACTGGCGGGGGAAATGACCAAAGAAGCCTTGCATCGCAAGGCTCCTCTCTTCATCTTTTAAGGCAAATTTAATGTCGGCGTGCTATCGAAGAAATTCCACGGTTTCAACATCGCATGGACCCATTCCGTTGGCATAATAGGCCATTCTTCAGCACGAGCCACATGTGTAGCTCCCGTCGTGATCCATACCACGTCATCTGTGTTCTCAATCGATGCGTTGTCCGCTGTAAATTGACCTAAACCTGTATCCTTCGCCGTGCGATTTGGATACTTGCCTTCTGGATATCGTTCATCAGGATTGTAGGTTGTCACCCAAATTTGCTTATCCATAAAGCCTGCACGCTTGAACAGCCAGTCGTCAGCGCTGAATAGCGCACCTTTCGCAATCGGATGTGTACCGCCAGCAAAAGGAATAATTTGATAGGAGACCGGATTACCAACTTTGTTCTCTTTATTCGGATTGCTTAGAATTCGGATCGTGGAAGGATCGAATTTTTGCGCAGCTTCTTGTTCCGTTTTAACGGTTTGGTGCTCGGTGATCATAACACTTTTACGCGGTCCGCCATCCGTATTCTCAGCAACTTTTGGATCAATTTCCGTTAAGGAGTTATTCACTCCATCTACGTCCATATCGAGTCTAAAATTATAAATGTGCTGATGCGTTGTGCCCACAATATGATTATCGAGCAGTGTGCCATATTTCGTATCTTCAACCGCTGTTGAATCGTGCATATTATTGGTTACGACACCTTTGACCGCTTCAATCCCGGAGGCACCGACGTCAATTTTAATCGTACCATTCGGTTGAAGCACCCAATCGAAAATATAATCATAATTACCGACCGTAGATATCCAACGAACGACCAACTCTCTGCGCTCTTTACTATCTGTACCTTGCGCCGACATCGTATCATGGCGATACTCAGGTCCCGCATATTGTTCGAAAACAGCCATCGCATTCGGAACCGTACGCGGATTCCCTTGAGTGTCAGCAATGACAGCATCTAACAACATGGCGTTGTCAGGAACATCCTTCCCTTTGACAAGTGACGACGTCAATGTCCCCATACCATACTCCCCGGAATCAAAATACGTTTTGAAATACCAACCAATATCCGGATCCCCATAAGGTACGACCATGCCGCCAAGTGAGCCTTCGTACATGACTTTCCGCTTCTTCCCTTGATCGTTATACGTCATTGTCGAAAGAATCGGCCCAACCCGACTATCCAAGCGCAAGTGAAAATCCCAGTTCCCCCAAGAGATCATGTTTCCAGTTACATCGTAATTTTTGCCCGCTGGCTCCTCAATCGCAAGTGGCTTCTGGGCTAGCTTATCTGCAAAATTACGGCCATCATACGGATTGGCTTGCATCGGAACCGGGATAACCCCGCTATCCTCTATTTTAATGATTTGTTTCTTTTCCAGGTCGACAACAGCGACTAAATCTTCAATTGGGTGAGCCCAGAAGTTACCATCTCCTGTATCCAAATAGGAAACAACTTTCAAGAGACGGGCATCCTCAACTAGATCGTCTTCTCCTCCAAAATAACCAACCGTCAAAGGTGTTGTCACGACTTTTTTGATATCGGAAATGCCTCGCTTCGCGACTGCTTCCGCGTAATCCGCATCCCCTTCGATGACGCTTTGCACCGTAATCATATCGTCAAGGGTGACCATTCCTTGTGCGCCTTCCTTGGTTTCCCACTTGGACAGCTTCGCATCAGCAAGATTTACTTCACCCTCAATCACTTGCTTACCGTTCATAGCAACGAATTGAGCAACTCTCGGTAAACTTTTGCTTTTGCCGTCTGCTAGCACATAGCTCCACACATCGCTTTTCACTGGCGGTTTCAGAGAAATTTCCGTAAAAAGCATCGTCTCTTTGTACTTTTCTGATCCTTTTACAATACTGACCGCACCTTCAATCTCTTTGGCCGTCAGTGGATTCAATGGGTTGGTGTCATTCGATATACGAACGCTTGAAACAACGTCAGCTTGGAAAATTTCATTGATAAAATCATGATACACATACGTGATGCCATCCCTCATCACAACAGGCCCAACGAGTGTAAGCAGCTTTCCATTCACCTTCACATTTGCACTATTCAAATTGAGCTGAGCCACTTTGCCGTCCTTAACGACTTGAATCGTCTTCGACGTTTCATCCCAATACACCGCAGCTCCAAATTCCTCAAGCCTTTGTCGTAATGCTACGTATTCGTCTTCAAAGCTGCCACCATGTGCATAAGCCTGATGCGAACCAAATGGCATGAATGGCGTGATCGCCATTGTCAGCATGGTGCCAACGATTAAACTCTTTTTAAAAGAATTAGCAATTTTCATTCATGTAGTCCCCTTCTGTTATGGAGTGAAGTTAATCTCGATGTGGTTAGTATACTAGAAGGTTTTGCGGAAATATTGGAAAAATCGGCCCTTGCGTCAGGTTTCATGACATGAACACAAAAAAAAGACCACGTCGTGGTCCTTTCTATTCTTTACCCCTGTAAACAACGCTTCATCCAAGCATGCGGCGTCTCTTGATAGAACTTTTTAAACTCATTGATGAAATGCGGCTGATCATAGTAAAAGGCATTATCCGAAATGCTGTCCCAAATCACTGTGGATTGCCGATTTTCGATCAGCCCGTTTAGAGCATGCTGGAATCTCGTAATCTGGCTAAACACCTTAGGAGATAAGCCAACGAAATGCTCAAATTGCTTGCGGAGATAGCGTTCCGAATACGCCGTTTCGGTCGCCAAATCCTTTACACTTATGTTCCCTTTCGCCATAATCATCTGATTTAACGCAAAGCGGACTAAGCGTGAATCCTGCTGAATAGTTAAGACCTCACCAAGTACTCCCTTGAACAAGCGTATCTTTTCAGAGAACGTTGCTGCCGTAAGAATAGGCTCGACGCTCTTATTAGTCATCAAGATAAAATCTGATAATGGACAAGATTGACTAATCAAATCCTTCATATCAATCTTCGATCTACCTGTTACATGTAGGGAGAGAAAACGAACACCGAAGTAAACGGTATTTCTTTTCAAGGTGATCGTGTGTCTGGAAAGCACGGAGCCGTACACCTGGATGTCAGGCTGACTAGCTTCACAACTGAATAACATGTCCACATGACCGTCCGGAATCACTACGAAATCTGGAGATCCCACGCTTTTGGAGCGAAATTGATAAAATAAAGCGGGGATGTTGCGCGCGTCGCCATGCGCTTTGTATTCTTGATAATCAGCCGTATGCCACGCTATTTCAGGCTGCAAAGGGACATAACCATGGTTCGTATCCGTCATGAACTCATTCATCGCCTGCTCCCCCTCAAATATCCAATTGGTTTTAAATCATTATTTTAATGAGCAAACTAAATATTGTCAATATATATAACATATGTAGATATATTAAGTGACATGAACGGGCAGAGTTTCAAGTCTCCGACCAGTCCGTGGATCTTGCCAAGATCAGGAATCCTATATAAAAAAAGCTTGATTTCTCAAGCTTTCTCGCATCGGTTTATGTAGGCACCTTTGTGTCATTGGGCAGTTGCCGTTATACCACCGCCATGTGCTGCTTCAAAACATTAAGGTTAGCCAAAAACAGCCTGCCGTGTTTTACAACACAGCCAGGCTGTTTGGGAATTAGAGTGCCGACGCTGCTGTAAGTATCCTTTTAAAATGACTTACCGCCTTCGACTTAAATTAAGCTCTTCATGCCCCGCAGCCACTCATAAAAACCATCATCGAAAAAGAGATCAGGAATGTATGTCTGAGTGTAACTGCAATTAGGGCAAAGAAGTACCAACCCTTGTTCAAGCACCTTAGGGTATAATTTCTCGTGTTTACTGTTGTTTCCGCAAGTAAGAGGATGCACTCCTTCTGCCTGCTGGTAATCCTTAATACGTTGCTTAACATCCTCTTTGTTCATTTATATCCCCTTTATTTGTTGAGATCAGCATTATACCAAGATATTATACACGATGTACTCATCTACAACATAAAATAATCTAAGCGCCCATTAAATTTCAAGCCATCATCCGTGGGGCATCAATTTAACTTGTTTTCAGAATTCTCCCTTTCTTTTCCCTTGTAAAAATCGCATAAAAAAACCGGACCCTGTATTCTACAAAGGAATCCGGTTTTCGTAATTGGGTGGTAGCTAGAATTCGTTAACCTATCGTTTCCGTTAGCTTAAATAAATTAGTTGTCTGTTTTATTGAGTGTCTTCGTCGCTTTTGTACTCCAAAATATCACCTGGCTGACAATCCAAAGCCTTACATATCGCTTCTAATGTTGAAAAACGAACCGCTTTTGCTTTCCCATTTTTCATAACGGAAATATTTGCCATAGTAATTCCAACTCTCTCCGAAAGCTCCGTTACGCTCATTTTTCGTTTTGCCAACATCACATCAATATTAATAATAATTGCCATATCATCCACCTCAGACCGTCAAATCATTTTCTGATTTTATATTAATAGCTTCTTGTAAAAGTCTTTGGAGAACAGCAGCAAAAACGGCGATTACCATAGAGGCGAAAATAATGACCAATCCGATTGGTATGAAACTTGGAGGGTCAACTCTTTCCGCCATGAGATAGTAGAGTGGCATACCTAGCAGGTACAAGGTACTGATCGTGATGGCACAGTATTTTATATTTTTTAAAGCCTTTACCGATAATTCCGAGAACGCTTGGTTCTTATCAATATAACTTAAAAGTTTAAAAGCTTGATACAGAGCAAAGTAAAAAGGTATCGCCGCCGCGTACATATCGATTAAAACGAGAGATTTCATATAAGCAATATCTGGATACAATTCTCCAGCAAAATTCCCGATCTTAGGCACCAAAAATATGCACAATGCAAGAACTGGGATTCCTATAAAAATAACAGCTAGCTTTAAAAAGAGTGTCGTAACTTGTTTCATAAAAGCACCTCGTTAATTAAATTTTACCGAAACGTTAATCATTGTAAAAGCACATTTCTTTATAATCTTCAAAGATTTAAGGGATAATTCAGAGAAAGCATTGTTCTTTTCGATGTAGGTTAATAGTTTATATGCTTGATACAACGCAACGCAATACAGAATCCGTATGCACATACTAAAAAGGGGAATCCGGATGTACTCAACATGATTTTATCATATAATTTATCGTTTTACAATAAATTGGTAGTGTTTTTCATTATATTATTATTGTTATTTTTATATCCTTTAATTTCGACAAAAATAAAAAGCATTTCTCATTACTAAGAAATGCCCTTACTTTAAAATGTTGAATTTACAACTTGTTCAACAAAACTGCCCGTCCCTCGGTTTAGCAGAGAAAAGGGCTGCAACGCGGTCAATGTCATCAAGTTAAGCTGAAAGACAAAGTTGGAACGAAGCTAACAGCTGATTTATAGCGGATTTTGCGTGGATTCTGCTGCCCTAGGAGAATGGGTCGAATTGGCAAAATGTTTTTGCGAATCAGCGCTTCAACATCGGGCGGGGGTTCATCGCCGCGTGAGCGTAGGAAATGTCTACAAACGTGAACGGCAACCGTGAAGTTGACTTGGTATTGGTGCTGTTTATCCATTTGGGAAATGACTACGTGCGAGGTAATCATTTCAGCAAAATTGTACATGATCATCCTTGCGAAAATCTCTTGGAATCGATGCTTCATTTAGTCAGAATATAGAACTTAAAAAGCCCACAGGTGATTTATCATTTTCACCTGACGGCTCTTTTTTTATGGGCAAGCGAATGAAAATAACCCTATTTACTTTTATCCTAAGGTATGGTACCTTTATTTCGACAGATATAGAAATAATCACAATAAGCAAAGGTGAGGTAACGATGGTCGAGGATAACGCGGAGGTACGGCAAGCCGTCAAAGTATACAAAGCACTAGGGGAACCGACCCGGCTTAAAATTGCCCTGTTGCTTACCGAAGAGAGGAATTTGTGCTGCTCCGATATCGGAAACAAGCTGGAATCCATCGCTGGCTCGACACTATCCCATCACCTGAAGCAATTGACGGATTGCGGCCTACTCGATCTCCGTAAGGATGGAACGTACATCTACTACAGCGTGAACCGCGAAATAGCACAAAAGTATGCACCGTATTTGCTGGAATAATTTTTTTATCATTATTTCTATATTTCTAGAAATATAGATTATCGGACAGAGAGAGGAGTAAGAAAATCATGTCATACGCTTGGAAAATTTACATGTTGGCCGCCGTCAGTTTTCTTGTCGGAACGTCGGAGTTTATCATCGCAGGCATTTTGGATAAAGTTGCGGAGGATATCGGTGTCTCGGTGTCCGCTGCAGGACAGCTCATTACCGTTTTCTCGCTCGCTTACGCTTTCGGGACCCCTATCCTTATGGCCGTTACTGCTCGCCTGGAGCGACGGAAGCTGCTGCTTTACTCACTCGGCCTTTTCGTAATAGGAAACGGAATCGCCTTTATTTTGCCGGGATATGAATCTCTAATCGGATCTCGGATCATCTTGGCACTCAGTACCGGGGTGTTTGTCGTTACAGCCATGACCGTGGCCTCCAAGATGGCTCCGCCTGAAAAGCAAGGCAGCGCCATAGCGACACTCGTTATGGGCTTCAGTACCTCGCTGATCATCGGCGTTCCTCTTGGAAGGGTTGTCGCTTCCGCCTACGATTGGAAAACAATTTTCGGGGGAATCGGCGCACTCGGGCTGTTCGCTATGCTTGTTATTGCCTTCACGATTCCACAAACGGATGGCGAAGAACCAGTGCCGCTTCGCAAACAGTTGGCGCTGTTGAAGGAACGAAAAATCGTTTTGGCCTTGTCTGTAACCTTCTTCTGGATCGGTGGATATTCGATTGCCTATACGTACATTTCGCCGTTTCTACTTACCGTTACGGGATTGAGCGAAAAATGGGTGAGCATCGGATTGTTCGCTTTCGGCATCGCAAGCTTGATCGGTTCTAAGCTCGGAGGCTATAGCACAGACAAATGGGGATTCCCCCGCACGCTGGTCGGCGGCATGCTGCTGCACGCGGCAGCTCTAATCCTGTTATCGCTGGCAGCTCTATCCCCTGCTCTCGTGTTCCCGCTTCTCATGCTCTGGGCGTTCTCGGCCTGGTCGTCGGGTCCTACGCAGCAGGTTCATTTAATCACACTTGCTCCGGAAGCTTCCGGCATTATGCTTAGCCTAAACATGTCGGTCGTGCAGCTTGCCATGGCCGCCGGAGCGGGGATCGGGGGCATCGTCATAGAGCAAGCGTCGTTGCCAGCCATCAGTTGGATTGGGGCGGCGGGAGTTACCATCGCCGCGGGGACAGCCGCCGCATCGCTCGGACTATCTCGCTCCCATTCGCGCAGGAAGTTGGAAGAGCGAAACTTGAGGGAATCGGAAGCCTGATTAAACAAATAGGAAGCCAAATTTCACGATAGCTCTTCACTGTTCCGCAGAAGGCTGCCGATCCCCCGGTAGCCTTCTCTTTTGGAAGGCCTATACATTTGGAAAGATATGGTTGAGGTGTTCGTCGTAACACTCAATGCCCGAACCAATGATGTTGAATTCCTCCTTTATCACCTAAAACCCCCACGCAATACTACAATGCAGGGACATTTGCGCATTTTTTTACTGACACAAATTTCCCTACATAAAAATAATAAAAGCTTGGTTTCTCAAGCTTTTTCGAATTGGTTTATGTAAGCACTTTTGTGTCATTGGACACTTGTCTTGTCCAGTTGTCCGTTAAAGCAAAAGTGGTTGCACTCGTTCATTCTCTTTTCCGAAAACGCTTCCATTTCTTATATTTTACCGCACCCGGTTTTGCAAGTTTTACCCCAGTAACTCGTCATAAATTCATACAAAAATTGATTATCGGCACGTGAAAAAGAGAACCACCCCCATCGCGAGGACGATTCTCCCTTCTTTTGAAACCTATTGCACGCTAACTTGTTTCTCCGACAACAAACTATGAAGCATCATGCCCAGAACAACACTTAGCATACCGATCCAAGATAAAATAGAAGGAAAAGCAGCTTTAAGCAGCACCAATTCGCCGATGACTGTAAAAATAATTTCACCCGCCTGCGTCGCTTCCACTGCCGCCAATTGATGAACGGACCCCTTCACCTTATCCGTCGCCGAGAAAAAGAGTACGGTCGCTATGACTCCCGAACAAATGGCTACAATAGCAGACTGACCGCTTTGCCCTGCGCTCGGCGCGCCGGCATGAACAAGCGCATAGACCGAAAGCGCAATCCATAGCGGAAGACTGGCTATGGTCATTCCAAGAACGCGCTGGTAAGCATCCAGCCGCCCTAAGCAGACCTCCATCATCTTTCGATTGCCAAGCGGATAAGCAAAGGCTGCGAGAAGAACCGGCACCACGCCTAATAACGAGCTTTTGATGGAGAGATTACCGGCTTGTTCCGCCTGCATGACAGCTACACCAAATAAGATGATGAGAGACATCAGCAGACCTTTTAAAGGAATTTTATTCTTGCCGAATAATGGAGCAAGCAATGATCCCGCAACAATGGTAATTTGCCATGTCGCTGCAATGAGCCATCCCGGCCCATAAGCAGAGGAAAAACAGATCGGCACATAAAATAACCCGAATCCGACAAAACTCCAACCCATCCATACCCATGGCTGCTCCTTCATCGTGATCAGCAAGGCTCGTAAATTCCCTCTGATCAAGACGATCAACAGAAGAAGCGGAAACATGAAAAGATAACGAAGCGATGCGCTCCATATCCAATATCCGCCCGACAGCTCCATAGCCCGGTTCATGATGAAAGAGAACGAGAAAAAGAAGGAGGCCAGGATGCCGTAACCCATCGAGAGAAATCGTTTCATCCGGCCAGATAGGCTTCCTTCACTTGATTATTGATAAGCAGCAATTTGGCGTCATCCTCTAGAATGATCTCACCCGTTTGGATGACATAGCCGCGATGGGCGATTTGCAGCGCTTGAAAGGCATTCTGTTCCACAAGCAAAATCGTCATTCCCGTACGGTTCAGTTCCTGAATGATTTCGAAAATTTGATCCACAATGACCGGAGCCAACCCCATCGACGGTTCGTCAAGCAGCAATAGCTTCGGCTTCATCATGAGCGCGCGGGCGATCGCAAGCATTTGTTGTTCTCCTCCGCTCATCGTTCCACCGACTTGATTCAACCGTTCTTTCAAACGGGGGAAATAGACAAAGGACTGTTCCATGCGCTCTTTGATGATTTTTTTATCCTTTACCGAAAATCCTCCCATCTCCAGATTCTCCTTAACCGTGAGACGAGGGAATATACGCCGCCCCTCCGGCACATGGGCGATGCCTTCCATTGCCGTTTGGTGAGCCGGCCAAGCGGAGATGTTGTTTCCATTAAATAGGATGGAGCCCTTCGTTTTCACTTGACCGCTTATCGATTTAAGCGTTGTGGATTTCCCCGCTCCGTTGCAACCGATCAAGGTAACAATTTCCCCTTCATTCACATGTAACGTTATTCCCTTTAACGCATGGATACCGCCATAATAGGCCTGAACCTCGTGCAGCTCCAGCAAGCTCATGAAATCACCTCTTGTCTTAATGCGCTTTTACCCAAATAGGCTTCAATGACTCGCAGATTCGAACGAATCTCACGGGGAGATCCCTCGGCTATTTTTTCGCCGTGATCCAGCACGAGAATGTGATCGGAAAGATCCATAACGAGCTTCATATCGTGCTCAATTAATATAATCGAGATGTCCAATTCCCGCTGAATCCTGCGGATAAGCTCGGTCAATTCTACGGTTTCACGAGGATTCATGCCTGCAGCGGGTTCATCCAAAAGTAGCACCTTCGGTTTAGCCGCAAGTGCCCTCGCGATTTCCAGACGTCTTTGCGCTCCATAAGACAGGCTGTTCGCTTTTTCATTCAGCAGCAGCTCGAGACCGACATACTGCAAGATCCGGTAAGCTTCATCTATCGCTCTTTGTTCCTCCATTCGGACCTTAGGAAGACCCAGCAGCGTGCTGAATATACCCGCATTTAGATGAATGTGCATCCCAACCATCACATTTTCGATAACGGTCATGTTCCCGAATAACCTGATATTTTGAAAGGTACGGGCAATGCCCTTCTCGGTTATACGATCCGGCTTCACCTTTACGATCGACTTGCCTTCCAGTTCGATTTGGCCCTCATCAGGCGTATAAATGCCGGTGATCATATTGAAAAAGGTCGTTTTCCCGGCACCATTCGGGCCGATGACTGCTGAAATCTTACCTTTCCGAAACTCAAAATGAACACCGTTAACGGCAATCAAGCCGCCAAAGCGTTTGACCAGATTTTTAACACGCAGCACAGTCATTGGGCGATCCCTCCGTTTTGCCGGTTTACGCTCACCTTGCGATTCTTCGCAGGAATCAATCCGTTAGACTTAAAGATGGCGATCAGGATTAAGATAGCGCCAAAAATAAACCGCTGCATTTTGGACGGAGATAAGGCATTCGGAATATGAACCGCGCCTTGCAGCGTCAATTGGTTCAACCAGTTCGTGAATTCCGTCAGCACCTGCAGGTTGAGGATCGTCACGAGCGCAGCTCCGAGAATCACGCCTGGAACGCTTCCCATTCCCCCCAGAACAACCATGACCAAAATTGTCGTAGATTCAAGCAGGGTAAAGCTTGACGGATCAATAAACGTTTGTTTGGCGGCAAAGACGACGCCCATCATCCCGGAGAAGGACGCCCCAACGGCAAATGCGGTTAACTTGGTGCGAATTAACGGGATCCCCATCGACTGAGCGGCAATTTCGTTCTCCCGAACCGCTTTCCAGGAACGCCCTAACCGAGAATGCTCAAATCGCCTCACTCCGAAAATAACAAAAGCCAAGATGGCAAGCACTATAAAATAAAATTGGTGTGGATGCGTAAATTCGTAACCGAATAAATCGGGAGGCTTAATCGATGAAATCCCCATGGCTCCGTTCGTAATGTTCACCGGCTTTTCGAGGTTATTGAAGATGATCCGTATGATTTCCCCGAAACCCAGGGTGACAATAGCGAGATAATCCCCCTTCACCCTAAGTACCGGAAGCCCGAGAAGAACACCGAACAATGCAGCCATAAAGCCGCCGATGATAATAAAAAGCCAGAACGTGGTGCCGGAAAGCGGGAATAAATTCCCTGGTATGAAATGATTCGCTTGAGCGGTGGAAAAAATGCCGTATGTATAGGCCCCGATGGCAAAGAAAGCGACAAACCCCAGATCCAAAAGTCCCGCAAAGCCGACAACGATGTTCAATCCTAGCGCCATCGCGATATAAATGCCGCTCTGTGTTGCGACTTCCATATAGGAATCGTAGGCTGGCCCTCCGGAGGTAGCCAATGGAATAATCAAGATGAGTAGAGCGCCGCCGATGATCCATTTGATTCTGTGGCTGAAGGAGGTGTAGTAAAGCATGAGGAGAGAAGCAAGTAATAATAAAAAGGCCGTAACCGATTTTGCGGTAAAATATACGCTAAGCGAGGTAACCGCAACGAAAATAGCAAGCAGCAAGACTTGAATATTCGCATTTTGGAGCCATACCCGTTTGATTTTATCCATCGTCATGATCTACACCTTCTCTTTGACGGCTCTGCCAAACAAGCCTTCGGGTTTAAAAATCAGCACGATAATGAGAATCATGAACGAAAATACATCCTTATACTCGGCACCAAAGCTGCCGTTTGTCAGCAATCCAAGATTGGAAGATGCGAACATTTCCAATAGCCCGATAACGAGCCCGCCGAACATCGCTCCCCGTATGTTGCCGATACCGCCTAGCACGGCGGCTGTAAAAGCTTTTAAACCCAGTATATACCCGATAAACGGATCGATTGTCCCATACTGCTGGGCAAATAATACTCCCGTCGCGCCGCCTAATGAAGAACCGATGAAAAAGGTCAGCACGATGATTTTATTCACATTGATCGACATCAACGAAGCCGTTTCACGGTCTTGCGCAACCGCCCGCATGGCTACTCCCCATTTGCTTCGGTTGACGAACAAATCCAATCCGATCATCAGCAAAACAGCTACAGCGATAATAATAATCGTATTGATTTTCAAAGACGCGTCGCCGAACCAAGCGCCCAGAGAGGAAGTGCCGATTTTCACATTTTTATCGTATAACGTGATGCCGCTTACGATGTAGTTGCCTGTTTTCAACTCTGAAATAAAGCGAATGAGATCTTGGACCACAAAAGAAACCCCAATAGCGGAGATGAGCGAAATCAGCTTGGGCGCTTTCCTGAGAGGGCGATATGCAATTCGTTCTATTCCTACACCCATAACCCCCGTAAAAAGCATTGCGATCGCAAGGATAAGCACGTAAGCCAACCATCCTGGCATACCGGCAAGCCACCCGGTCGAATGAAAGACAAACAATACGGATGTACCCACGAATGCACCGGTCATAAAGACTTCTCCATGCGCAAAATTGATCAGCTCAAGAATACCGTACACCATGGTATAGCCTAACGCGACGACCGCATAAATAGCACCTAAAGCAAGGCCGTCGATCAATACCTGGGGGAGTGTGTGCAGGATGTTTAAAATCATGAAGCCTCTCCTTTCGGGATGAATGGATCATAAAGAGGTACGGCGTCAAAGCAAGCACATACCTCTTTACTGCAGGATCGTTCCATGAAATTAGGATTACTTGCTTACTTCAGAATTCATCGTTCCCGGATATGTAGGACCATCAAATTTATAAATGAATACTTTAGCATAAGTGTTATCACCTTTGCCATCAAAGCTAATTTTCGTTGCTACACCTTGGAAATCTTTCATGGCGCGCACCGCATCCCGAACTTTATCGCGGGCAGGCACTTTCCCGCCATTCGCAGCGGCCGCCGTCTTAATACCCTCTAGAATGACGGACATACAATCATAGGCGTATGCCGAGTAACCATCGGGGCTTTTACCGAATTTCGTTTTGTATTGGTCGGCCCATTTCTTGCCGTCTGCCGTTTTGGTAATATCCGTGGCTATGGAGGCGTACAAGGCATCTTTCACTTTATCTCCCGCAACATCAACCAGACCTTGAGAGTCCCAAGCGTCCCCACCCATAAATGGTGCCGTAATGCCTTTATCACGCGCTTGCTTGATGAGCAGTCCGCCTTCCCCGTATAATCCTCCGAAGAAGACGAAGTCCGGCTTTTTGCTAAGCGCAATGTTCAGTACGCCGTTGAAATCCTTCTCGCCTACTGTAATTCCCTCATACCCGACAATGGTAGCGCCCAGCTTCGTTGCCGCATCTTTAAATGCTTCGGCCAAGCCTTGTCCGTATGCGGTTTTGTCTTGAATGACAAAAATGTTTTTGGCTTTCACAGTTTTCACTGCATAATCAGCAGCCGCAGGTCCTTGGAAGTCGTCACGGGCAACGATTCGGTTCACGACTTTCAGATTACGATCCGTCACCTCCGTTGCCGTATTGGATGGCGATACCATGACTGCGTTATATTTCTCATAGACAACGGAGGAAGGAATGGCTACGCCGGAGTTCATATGCCCCACGATTCCGAGGATCGATTGATCCGCACCAATGATCTCGGCATTCGCAACACCTTTTTTCGGATCCCCTTGATCGTCGTAAGGGACGAGCTGCAGATCGAAACCAAGCTTGTCAAATTCCGCTTTATGATCATCCAAGGACAGCTGAGCACCTAGTTTAATAGCTTCGCCTTGAACGGCGCTTCCTCCGGACAAAGGAGACTGGGTGGCGATTTTGATAACGGTTTTTGCGCCTCCGCTGGTGGGTTTGGCTGTTTCTGCTGTTCCTGTGGCCGTACTAGTGCTTATACTGGTACTTCCGGTTCCGCAACCTGCCAACATACCTAGTGCAAGTGCCGAAACTGAGATCATAAGAACCGTCTTCTTCAAAATCATGAACCAACCTCCTAAGATAAATTAACATCGTCATTACATATTATGATAAATATAATAACATGTAATTGACACAAGATTACCGACATTGCGAACCTTACATCCATTATATTAACGGAATCGGATTTATACGTCAATATTTCTAACATAAAATTAGTGAAATCCGCGTAAAAGAGAAATATCCATTACATTAATATAACATATTATGTTATATCAATGTAATGGAAAACGAGAATAATTCAAATGCTCCAGGCAAAATAACTTCATCAGAACCACCAATGGTTCCATCCCTGTCAATATTCGTTAAGGTCTTTCTTTGGTTTGTGAATTCTTCCCAACATGATAGTCTTCCCATAGTGGGGCGATGTATTTTTCTAATGTTTTTACGACGTCATCTATTCGGCTCTCTTCGACATTTACAGTGTCATTTGAAATATCATTTCTAATTCGTATGAGCACAAATAAAGGGGGTAATGCTGCCTCACGAAGAGCCTTAATCATGTTTTCTTCTTGTGGAGAAATATCCATATCGTATCGTAATTCCTTTCTAGTAGATTTCTGCTCGAGATAATCTCATTATAAACCTTGACCTCAGTGTTAAGGTCAAGAGGAAGTAAGCTATTCAACTACGCTGCCCGATAGTTCAACGGTTACCGTTTATGCTGCAGCCTGTTGTCGTTTTGCTCTACTTCTGTGAGATTGTCAAACAGAGACCTTTGACCAAGGAAAATCTTTTTGCATATAATAAACGAATTTCAGGAAAGGTAGGTTGCAAACATGTATCAACCTCAACAAATACCCTATGTTCAACCATCCATTATTCAATCTGCACAACAAAATTACTTACATCATGCGGCATTAGCAGATCATTATGAAAGGCAAAGGATGATTAATGCCAGCAATTCTATTGAGTATTATCGTTATGCGGAGTTACAGTATTTTCACAAATCAAGAGCTTTTTTCTTCAAAGGTCAATTCTCAGCCATCGATGGACAGTGAAAAATAAGGTTTTAGACTGACCATGTTGGATTGACGCGCTTTTTATACGCGAAAATCGTTTACTTGATAAATAAGTTTTAGATTATTCGATCCTAATAAACAAAAACCAGTCAAAAACACAAAAATAATGTGTTAGACTGGTTCTTGGTTATTTCACTATCTTACCCGTTACTTCAATGAATAGAAGAAGTCCTATTACTGAACGATTGTACATATTTATTTAGATCTTCTCGAAATACTTCAGAATACTTTCCAGCGGTATATTGATTCACTACATCCCGCCAAAAATGTTTTGCTGGCTCATTTATTTTCATCTGGACCACTTTCCAATTCGCTTGGTATAAATTAAACGCCTGAACAGCCGCTAGTCTCCCTAAACCCCTTCTCCTATATTTATTGAGGACTAGAAAATCATATATGACATGTGTTGGATCGGGATCCGTATCGTAATTCTCAAAAAGTATAATTAAAAACCCAATGATTTGTTCCTTGTTACATATCAAATAAGGGTTCCATCTAGGGTCTTCCCAATAGTGATCCAAGTCTATATCAAACCGTCCATCTAAGCCCAAATCTTCCTCGGTATACTGACTAAAATCATAACGATAATATTGATATAGGTTGTAGAGGACTTCTTTTTGTTCAACTTTAACAGGCATAAGTTTAACTTCCATGATATATCTCCCACCTCTAAACCAGACTAACACACCTCTTACGAAATGTTATGGGAAAAACCATTATAACCAAACTATCCTGCCCGTTAGCGGAATCATCGGACAGGTGAATTTCTTTCGTGTCTCAACAACCACGTATACAATTCTTGATTGTTAAATGTCTTTTCCATGACTCTGTGGCTGTGACCTAGTTCTGAGTAGTATGTTGCTCTGATGTTTCCGCCTATATTTGTTATTGCTTTTACCATATCTTCTGTTCCTGATACACGGACAACATCATCGTCCACACAATGAAAAGCCCAAATTGGTACATCCTTTAGCATCATAGCCTTATCGGGTTGAAACCACCCTGAAATTGGTACTATGGCTGAAAAGAATTTTGGTGACCTTGAAGCAAAATCCCATGTTCCGTTTCCACCCATACTAAATCCAGTTAAATACACTCTGTCAGTATCAATAGGATAACTTGCAGTGATTTCGTCGACGAGTGCTATGACCGACTGGTATTCTTGTGTCCAATTAGAGTCTGTTGGGCACTGTGGAGTAACCACAATAAATGGGAAGTCAGTATTATTTTCGGCAATCCAATTTAGCCCATAGTTATTTAACAAACTTATATCTTCACCACGTTTCTTAATACCATGTAAAAACAGGATTAAGGGGTAATTAGTGTTTGGGCTGAATTCAAAATCATGTGGCAGAAATAATTGATAATTCATTCTCACCTTATATGGAACGTCTTTGGAAAATGTATGATTTGCTACAGACACTTTTAACCCTCCCACCTAACGCCTTTTATATAATAATTTATGTATTACTTTCCTTAGGGACATTGTAGAATCCTGCCCTTTAGTTGAGCAGGCTGCCGTTTGTGTTGGCAGCCTGCTCATATTGCTCTAGTTTCCGTTAATTAAGCGATGGTTGTGAATCACGTATGCACCTTTCAAGCTATATACCGTTTAATGAGTTAATTCAAAGAACGTAATACCAGCGACTTCCCGAAGAACGTAATACCTGAGATCGATGGGACGAATTTGAACAGGCTCTACACTCGTCTCTATGCCGATGCTTTTTGCCATTAGACTAGCTCTGAGAGCGTGAAAGCCGTGAGTAACCAATATGGCACTGGAATACCCGTGCTCTCTCATGATTGTTTGGCTGTTGAGTAGATTCTGTATGGTCGAGTGGGACTGCTCTTCTAGAAGCAGAGATGTCTCTGGCACTCCTTTCTCCATCAGATAGCTTTTCATCACTTGGGACTCGGAAAGTGAGTCTCCCGCCCCAATGCCTCCCGACAGAATCAAATGGTCAGTTAGCTTGTCACGGTAGACTTGAAGGGCGATATCAAGTCTTTCACGCATCGCGGTACTTGGCTTGCCTTCCCAAACGGCTGCTCCGAGGACAATGGCACAGTCGCTCGGTTGGCCATGGGAAGACCTCCATGTGCCCATCACCCGACTGCTCATCCATCCTACATACACAACTGTTAAAATTATTAGTGTGGCAATGACGAGTGCCGTGCGAACGTAAAGCTTTTTCTTAACTGTCACTGTTTCCTCCATGCTGTCTAGGACGTCTACTTGCTTGATAAACACCGTCGTTGTTGAATTCAGATTTCATCAAAAAATTATGTCTTACTTCGTGCATACCCCCCCTGTAATATAGTCAATTTTCCAACCGAAAATTGTACGGTCATAATATACCTCCGCATCTATGTTTCTTTCCGCATAGTTAGTAATTTTGGGGTCGCTTGGTCGCGGTACTTTTTCAAAACTCCATTTAGTGTCACAAATGTTTTTCCACTGACCAAACTCATTTTTGGTAATATACCTTTTTGCCCTATTCGATAAATCGAAATATGAAAGAGAGCTAATATCTCCCCTGATTGCAGATTTACGGATTACCTCTTCGCTCCATTTAACGTATATTAAGTCACTTATAAAAAGAGAATAAAGAGTAGGATTACTCCAATAGAAGGTTTTTTTCCATTGAAAAAATTACCCCCTTGTATTTTCTTACCCTTTTAGACGTTTTGTCCCCCATCATAGTTCGTTATCCTGCCCGTTAGTTGAGCGTTGCTGACGTGGGGTAGTTTATTAAACTCTCGTTTCCCGTTTCATTTTCTGACGAATAAAGTAAATTATCGTAAACAAGCAGTAAACAATAATAACCGAGAGCAAAAATTGGAGTTTATTGAACTCAATAACAGGATCAATGTCCAGAAAATCCATTTGTATGCCGAAACTACGTGGAAATCCTCCTTCGTATCCCAATCCAGAAGCAATTAAATCCTGATATACAAAAGGAATGGGGAAACCGAATTTTCCATTGTGCATTTCTTCGTAACTATTAAATGTGTGTCCAAAAAATGCAGAAAAGGAAACAACGAATATACTTAACGAAAACAAAATAAATAATGAAATGATTTGTTTTTTCATGTGTCCTCCCCTTATGAAATTTGAAACACAGAAGTCCTTTGTGAACTTGATGGTTTCAGTCATTTCTTACGTAAAAATCGTAGGCGTCATGTATTCAATATTACCACATTTTGGAACTATGCTGCCCTTTAGCTTAATGAGGCTGCGGATCGATTTCGCGGCAGCTTAATTTTGTAGTAATTGAACTAATGTTTCCTGTTAACTCAATGAGCGCCAGCTTTATGTTAAGATTGTCTTATCTCAACAGACTGCCAAACATAGGAATGGTGACATATGACTAGAGACGATTTTAGCAAATTGATTGAACGGCGCGAAGAAGGACGAGCCAAGCAAGATTTAGCGATCTTAAGCGAGGTTCGCGAGCACTTATTAGAACTATTGTCCAATTATCCTTATGATGCGGAGATCAACTACCAAACCGGAATCGCGCATGACAATTCTGACATGGGACGTCAGGCAATTCCATTTTATGTGCGAGCACTTGAATTGGGCCTATCTGGTCCTGATCTAGAAAGATGCCTAATGGGTCTGGGGAGTACATATCGCTACTGGGGGGACTACGAAAAAGCGGTGGAGACTTTGCGCAGAGGCGCTAGGGAATTTCCGGAGAACCGGGCAATTCAAGTGTTTCTCGCCATGGCGCTGTACAATAGCCAAAACTACAAGGAAAGCGTCGAACTGTTGGTCACCAATTTAATGGAAACTACTTCTGACGAAAAGCTTCATTATTTTAAGCGCGGGATATTGGCTTACAACGAAGACCTTGATGAAACTGCCGATTGAACATTACCTTATTACATAGGACGAACGAACATTCATTGACTGACGAGTTACTAAAAAGCAGCTTCTTAATTGAGGCTGCTGCTTTTAATTTATTAGGCCCGATACTTGAACAGGCTGCCGAGTATTCCGGCAGCCTGTATTATTATTGTTCTATCGTCAGCAATAGGTAAGCGTTTGATGCGATCTCCGGCTTTTCCCCTGCTCCACACGGAGCGTGCCAGTTTCCCAGCACTCCGCGTTCCATCTAACTGAGCGTACTAGATCATAAGTTCCTCGTTACTCACAGATTTGGGATTATTCACATCCCTATATTGTTAAGCTTGCACTGTGGCATCCCTTCCTTGAGTGATGTTCCCACGTTCATACCCGATCGGTGCAATTCACGCTTGGAAAATGATCGTTCTTTCAGTTAGACTTGGGGCTGTTCCTCCACTCCCATTACAGGAGATTCATCAGTCATGCCCCTGCCCTCACAAGGATAAATGCATTTCGGCATTTGCCTTATAGCAACCGCTTCGGGTGACAGCCCTTGTTACAGCGTTCCTTGTTTTCCAAGTCCCTTACAACCTAGCTTTCCGTTCTGGACTTAGGTGCTCCCTGTAGGCCTGCGAGCTGGATGCCGCCATTGTTCGGCATAGCGTATTTCATAGGAAACATTTTTACTTTACGCCACTCACCCCATCATTTGATGGTCCATGGGTTTTCCCTATGTTCTAACTTTAGACCCGTACTTTCGGTTGTTCGTCAGTCCCTTATGTCGGAACGATTCTCACCATATCCAGTTTTTCAGCCACGCGGCATATCAGTTGGCATACCTTTTCTATTAGAATGGCTCCAGCCTCCGTTCTGCCGAATCTACCTGTTCTTCAGACCCCATGACCTGTCTACCATGACGCCCGCAGGAGTATTGGCGGGATGGTTTCGGGAAACTTGGCTCCTTCATTCCCATCCTCGGTTGTAAAGTTAAGATTAATCACTTGTAATCTCCTGCTTTTCACGCTATTAGACGCTTATAGCAGAACTTGTCGAACGGTTTCCGATAAACCTCTTCGAAAGGATACCAGCATCCCCAATGCTAATATGAAAAAAATGACTGTAAGTTTTAAATTTGAACTAATAGGTAAATCGGCGACTCCAACTATTATTATGAGAAGAAACAAAAATTTCTGAAAAGTATTTTCAACCATAAGTTCCCTAACTTCTGTGCAGGCACTGCAAAAAGACCCAAAAACCCTACTGGGTCTCTTCTCATCAACAATTACAACAACTACCGTGGTTTTTAAATTTAAGTTTAAACAACTTTAGGTAATTATAACCGTACACTTATATTGAATTATTCTGCCATTTACTCGAATGGGCTACCAGTGTAAAGCGGTGAAAATTCACGGTATTTCTATGACTTAGCATCTTTTTGGGCAGACAAACGTTTTAATTTTTTTCCTTCTACCAGTGACAGTATAGATGAATTCAATTTAAAAACATCAAAAAGTCAGTATTCCTGTGAGTGGGAAGTACTGACTTTTTGATGTTTTTGTCTTACCCGTTATCCTTAGTTCCAAAAAGGCTCATATTTGAAATGCTTTTTATTTCACACTTGCCCATTTCAGCTCCCACTCTACGCCAAATGAAGGGAAAAATATGCCTTCGACGTTCGGTTTTCTTACGAAAATTCGGTTGCGGAAATATAGTGGCCCAACCGGCATTTCCTGCATCAAAATCTTTTCGGCGTCAACAAGCAGCTTCGATCGTGTTTCTGGATCAGTTTCATTGCGAGCGGAACTTACTAGTTCATCATATTGCGCGTTTGACCAATCGACTTCGTTAAATTCACCGCCCGTTCCCCACATATCTAAAAACGTCATCGGGTCGTTGTAATCAGCGCCCCATAAAGCAACGACAGCATCGAAGTCGTGTTTACTTTGCTTTTCTACACGGTTCATATGCAGGATTGGATCAGGAGTCATATCTATGCCAAGGTTGGTTTTCCATTGTGCTTGAATGAATTCGAGCGTTTTCTTTGCCGTTACCGTATCGTCTGATGTCAGCTTGAATGACGGCAGCGATGTCATCCCTAGCTCTTGCAGGCCTTCTGCAAATAGCTGCTTCGCTTTCACAGTGTCGAACTTCGGCTCAGTTAAATCTCCAGCAACTGCGCGGAAGCTTTGATTATTTCCGTCTAGCGTTCCGTTCGGTACAAAGCCTGTTGATGGTGCAGAACCATTGTTGAGAACCTTTTTGATGAACGCATAGCGATCAATAGCTAAGGTAAGTGCTTGCCGTACTTTTGCATTTGCGAAAGCAGGAAATTTTTTCTCTTGGAACATTAGATACGATGTAGTCAATTCCGGCTTAAATACGATATCCGGCTTACCTTGATACAGATTCAAAAAATCGGCACCAAGTTCGGAAACATCAGCCACGTTCGATGCATATAGATTGAGACCGGTTGATCCGTCTTTTACGATGTATACAGTGATCTTGTTCAGCTTCACATTCATTGCATCCCAATAGTTATCGTTTTTCACGAACTCGAGTGTTTGACCATGATTCCATTTAACTAGCTTGAATGGACCTGCGCCAATGACTTTATCAGCGTCAGTGCCATATTGGTTGCCTAGAGCTGCAACGAAATCCATTTTTTGCGGAAAGAAAACTGGGAATGCTAGAAGGCTTGGAAAGTACGCTACAGGACGTTCCAAATTGATTTCAAGTGTATTATCATCGATAGCTTTCAGACCAAGTGAGTCTTTTGCTTTCTTCACTGCGTTCGGTGTTTTAGCTTTCGTTACATCTTCACCGCCTTTGATCCGTTCGAGCAGAAAACTGTACTGCGCTTTTGTAGCAGGATCAAGGGTGCGTTTCCAAGCATTTACAAAGTCTGCAGCTTTCACCGACGTACCATCACTCCATTTGGCGTCTCGCAATGCAATTGTGTATGTTAGGCCATTATTCGTTATTTTCGGCATTTCTTTCGCCAGCCCTGGTTGCACTTTCCCATCTTTGTCAAGACGATATAAACCTTCGTTAAACGCATTGATCATCGTGAAGGCAGCATTCGCCGTTGCAATGGAGCTGTCCAATACTGGCGGTTCAGCAGAGAAATTAATTCCGATTTCCTGTGTGGCTACTTTATCAATTACAGGATTGCCATCTTTAAACAATCCTTTGAATTTAATACTGCCATCCTCATTGTATTGGATACCTTCGCCATTCGCCATACTATTATGGAACTCCCCTACAAAGAGGACCTTTCCGTCTGTAAAATAAATTTTTCCCTGTCCTTCGAATTTGAAATTCTTTGATTCACCTTCGAAGAAAAGCGCACCGCTTGGATCGTAATATTTCCCAATCCCTGTGGCTGTTCCATTAACCAGTTCACCTTTATAAACCCAACCATTACTTAAATAGAACGATCCATTACCGCCTATTATGTTGTCGCTCATTTTTATTTGATCGTACCAAAGCGTACCGTCTTCATTATAGAGCTTTCCTATCCCATTCATGAGGCCGTTAAACCATTGACCTTCATAATACTTCTGCCCACCCTGCCAATAAAGAGTACCTGTTCCGTTTATTTTATAATCTTTAAATTCACCTTCAAAAACGAGCTTTCCATCCGAATAGATTGAAACGTGGCCGTCTTTTTGATCCCCGACATAAGTCAGATTCTTGCTTGTTATGTAGAGTGTATTCTCCAAATAGTTAGATAGTCCATCACGAATCAGTACGGTATGATTTCTGGCATCCCAGATAACCTTCTTTCCGCTAGATTCTCCAATAAACCTTAAAGGGACAAATGTGCTGCCATCTTTGATTTCCGGTGCAATCGTTAACTCTTGTGGTTTGCCATCTACAATTGCCGTCGCACTCCCAATTTGGAGTCTAATTTCTAAATCGCTTGAGTAGCCTGTTATAGTCTGCGCCTCCCCATCCCAGCTAACAGCTAAACCAAGTTTTTCGAAAATAGAGCGGAACGGTACCATTGTTGTGCCCTCTTCAATAAACGGTTGTACTTCAAAATGAATCGCTTCTCCATTCAAAAGTACGGGAATAGAATCATCAGCCTGCGAAAGGCTTGGAATACTTGTTAATAGAGCTAATGATAATAGAAATGCTATTAGTTTCTTTCTCACAAATACAACCCCTTCCATTTTTTTGCAGCAAAAACTATGCACGGACATGTCTCCAATGCGAATAACCGATTTTGTATGGTTTTTCAATCAATTGGCAGCTTGGCGATCATGACCTGGATAGTAGCTTATCAGAAAAATTACAAGACTTTCAAATGAGTTGAAATTTTGCGTAAGTTCAACCGTTTACAAGGATATGTTACTATCTAATTGTAGATATTACCATATTTTAATAGACTAATGTTGCTGATACTCCAAAATAAGCAATATCATTCCTGAAAAAACTCGTTTATCCGATATATTTTGCCTGGTTTCAAACGATTCAAATGGAAATTCTTCAGCGTTACCAAGCATTTCTGGAACATAAACTAAGAGAGTTTTTCAGTTACGTTATCTTATTGAAGAAATCTGCCCTATCGCTTAATGACGAAGGGGAGCCGCTACGTCCTCTGCTACTCCAAATACGTATCGTAAGCTTTGCGAAAGTCAGTGATGGACCAAATAATCATCCGCGTCACTAAGACTTTTTAACACCTTGTTTGCAACTTTGTCGTATGCCCATCTGGAACAAACTGCTATCTCGATAATAAAACCACCACCATATTTATCGAATTGAATGTTAGAAGGTCTATTTTCTTTTCGGTTATTCTTCGGAAGTGCGGGAATGTACTCTTGAAGCCACGGTCGCGTAAGCTTGGAATAACGACGTTTTTGAGCGGACTTATCATTTTATCTCTCTCTATGGACAACTTAACTCCCCCAACTTTTTTTGTTCATTTAGACACAGGATTTCATAATTCGTTGCTTTATCTCTGCCCATTACTTCAACGAGGCTGCCGATTCATGCCGGCAGCCTCGTCTTGGTTTCTTATTGAACAAACGTTTCCGTTAGTTGAACAACTTATTATTCAATCCACTGTCTTGGTCCCACAGTATGGAAAAGATGCTTTCTATCATGATTTAATGCATCCTCAATACGCTTACATGTGAAATCACTAATCGGTTTAGGAAGTTCATCTCTTGAGCAGAATCTGCATTCTAAAATTTCAGGCGAACTTGGCTGAGGTACTCGATTATTATCGTTATTCGCAATGAAAACAAAATGATGCATGTCATAGTTCGGATCGTAGTATATACCAGTTAATTGCTCAACTCTGACTTCTAACCCTACTTCTTCATGTACTTCTCTTTTTGCAGTTTCCTCCGCAGACTCATTCTCTTCAGCTTTTCCGCCTGGCAGATCCCAATTGTTTTTGCCATAGCTATGTTTTACCAATAATACAAGTTTAGGGGCTTCAACACTATCCTGCCCTTTGGTGAACGAAAGGCTGCCGATCGTGTCGGCAGCCTATCAGGGTTGTTTGTTGAGCTATCGTTCTCCGTTTAGCACAATAAGCTTCCTTGCTCCTACTGCTTTTTCTTAAACGGTCTTAGCCTACATAAAAACAATTTAATAAATAAAGTGGCTATGTTTCAATCAAACTTGATATTGAAAAAATAGAAGTGGCTATTAAAGTGCGGTCTTTTGTTCTATATTCCGTATGATGCTGGGCGTTGCTTCATAAAATTAATGAACCAATTTGCTCATTTGTTCCACAAAATCTTCAGTATCGGGAGCACCTATATTCACTGCTGTTTTTTGACCGTTATATACTTCATTGAATAATGGGATTTCACGATTGTATTGCTCTTTAATATAATCATTAGCTCTTATCCCAGCCGAAGCAACCTTAATTAAAGTCTTATATTTCTACGGAGAAAATCCTTAATACAAAATTCAGCTATTACGCTTCGAGTGAAATTATCCGTACATACAAACATAATATTCATTAAAACAACTCCATTCCACAGACCATTTTATGGAATTATAGCAAATGAAACAGAGAGATTACTAGCAACATTTTCCGATTGGTTATTCAACTAATCTGCCCGTTACTTCAATGAAAAAAGGAGCTGCATCCTGCTAGCTCCTCCACTATCTTTTTTTCGTTAGCATAATGACCTAAACGGCTTATTTATTGCTATCACTAACCGCTATCCCCTCGAAGATCGCGCGATTGGGAATCATGTGTTTACTCGATAAGTTTCGTCTCATTACATAAGCAGGCTTGCTAGTACAAAGATGCTTCCATTACTGCTTTGTTTTGTTCTCATTTACGGAGCTTTGAATCTAATTGTATTGCTCCGGTAAAGCCTTAATAATCTCTTCATATTTTAGAGCGATAGTGATTTCCAAAATATGAACTGGATTTTGATGAGCGTAGGCTAACAGCAGTTCTTTATTGAACTCGTCATCGTTCATTTTCAAGCTTTTTCGGATTAACTCCATCATTGCTTTTTGACTCCTCGTATTCAACTGTTCAATTTTCTCCACAGCCAATTCAATTTCACTCTCCATAGCTACACTCCTAAGTCAGATTCGTTTGAGTTCTAACATAGTAATTCGGCGTTGTTTCGCGCTTTGTGGCTTGCAACGATGTGTATTCCGTAGGGATGAGTGACACAGTCGAATCCTGCCTTATCAGCTTACTTTTCTCTTATGAGAGTACTCCCATCTATTGTTTGAAATATTGATTCAATAAGCGTCCCTTGTCATTAAAACATTACCGCCCGTAAGGCGAGCAATGGCGTCGAAGTGATCGGAAGCCTTTGAAAGTGTTTATTGAACAATCGTTTCCGTTAGTTCAATATCGTCGTGATTATTCAGTAAGATTACATATACGAAGCGTCTACGTTAGCCGAATCATTTACTTTCGTTTTCTTATATTCACCTGATGAACTATAGCAGAAATAACAATCCAAATGAAAAATATGACATACATACTCACTAAGATTTGAAGATTATACCCTTAACGTAAATTTTACGTGCTCTTTTCTGACAATCAGCATTAGACTCTCCACCCGGCAAGGTATGATTAAGGTCATTAAAACTCTATCTGATACTAGACATTAACTCTGCACTTTCAATAATATTAGATGCAAAATGACGTTCTCTAAGATCTTCAAATACATTAATATCTAACTTTAAGTGCTCGGCCAATCCCTCAACACTAAGAATTGCTCGAGTATAAGGACTTGATATAATCATGTCAATTCCTTCACCTATAAGTAATTTCGTTGCTTTTTCAATCTCGATCTTTCCTTTTGGGGTAAGCCCTCTTGTTCTTTCATTTCCTTCATTGTATGGTGATTCTCCATGCCTAACCATATAGATAATTGTCTTCATACAGGGCTCCTTTAAATGATTTCATTAAATATCACACTGTGATTTCACATAACGTTATATTCACAAAGTTTATAAAATTATCCAACTCAGAAAATATTCGAGAAACAATTGAACTATCCTCCCGTCAATTAAAAAGAGGAGCAACTGCCAGCTGCGGCGTTCTGCTCCTTGGTTAATTAACTATCGTTCTTACGTTAGCTTAACGGAAAATGATACTATTCCCAATGGTGTCGCTTAAACGGTATGCTATAACCATCTTAATTCTGTGTCCCCGACGCATCGGCGCATAGCTTTCATTATTATATGTATTATTAATATTGAAAACTACTTGCCGGGTAGTTGGATGCCGCGCCAGCCGCTTACATCGCACTGGCCATATTCATTATCACCCACAGCAACCACCGTGCCGTCCGATTTAAGACCGACGGTATGGGCACAACCCGCCGCAATCGCCACAATATCGCGCCAATCTCTTACATTACATTGGCCATACTCATTCCAACCCACAGCCGCCAAAGTACCGTCCGATTTAAGGCCGATGGTATGATTACTACCCACCGCTATTGCCACAATACCGCGCCAGCCGCTTACATCGCATTGGTCATGTTTATTCAAACCTATAGCCGTCACCGTACCGTCCGATTTAAGACCGATTGTATGAAGATAACCCGCTGCGACAGCCACAATATCGCACCAGCCGCTTACATTGCATTGGCGATACCGATTATTACCTACAGCCGTCACCGTGCCGTCCAATTTAAGACCGATGGTATGCCAGTCACCCGCCGCGACCGCCACAATATCATACCAACCGCTTACATTGCATTCACCTTCATTATTTCGGCCCACTGCTATCACCGTGCCATCCGATTTAAGCCCAATGGTACGACGCCAACCCGCCGCAACCGCTACAATATAGCGCCAGTCGTTTACATCGCATTGGTCATGCTTATTCCAACCCACAGCCGCCACAGTACTATCAGATTTAAGACCGATTGTATGAGCATTACCCGTGTTCGTCGCCATATGAACATTACCAGCCACGACCGCCACAATATCGCGCCAGCCGCTTACATCACATTGGCCATATTTATTATCACCCACAGCCGTCACCGTTCCGTCAGATTTAAGCCCAACCGTATGACGACGACCCGCCGCTATGGTATCTTTAGGCCAGCGTTTCACCTTTAACGCCGCCTGTCCGAGCCATTCACCTTCAATGTTCACTTGTTTATCACCTTCTATTTTTAAAAAATGGTTAATTGCTTATCGCGATATGCCTTCTTAACCCTTTCAATTTGAGCAAGGTGGTTGCGGACATGTTCGATGCGGTATTCCATCAATTGCTTAAATGTGAACCGCCCCTGATCGACATACACTCCCACTCGCTCGCTTTGTTCAGTAGTTAGATTGTCTAGAATTGTCTTCATACTGGAACGCAGCAATTTGAACAGAAGTAGATACTGCTCGCGGTCCAGTAAATCATACCCCAAGTTATTCGCCCATGCGTCTTGATCAAATGAAATCAGAGTCGGCTCATCTTCCGCCAAGACTTTTTTTAGTCTAGTTGTGGACGAAATCTCTGAATCTGTCACATGTATGAGGATTTGATGAATGCTCCATTTGTCCGGGGCAGGCTTGAAACGAAACTCCACCTCTGTCAATCCTTCGATAGCATCCCGAAGCATTGCGTATCCTAAGGCATACTCCTTAATTAAGTCATCCAATTCAATCCCCCTCCTTTTTTAATGTAAACCGCAGACTAAAAAACCAACTAAAAAGTTATTCTTGTTTTTAGTAATTGTCCTTTTATTTCTTCTTCAACTATCCTGCCCGTTCGCGGGGAAAAGGCAGCCGATGGTCGGCTGCCTCCGTATCTTTATTGTAAGTATCCTGCCCGATAGTTGAGCAGGCTGCCAATGATGCCGGCAACCTGCTCGTCATGGTACCATCGTTTTCTGTTACGTAATCTTTGTCAGATTAGGGAAAGTTCAGGTTATTACTTAATCTGATCAGCTTATCATTGTATAGTTTTAACTTGGTATCAAAACTGCTTCTATTTTGTCAAAATCCCGTGTCCATTTATACATCATCTTTAACATCAAAAAATCTGGTTTATAATTACACTTTTCAATTCCGAGTTTTGCTTAAGGAATCGAGTTAGAATTCTTATTCTACGCTTCCACAATGAAGTATCAAGAAATATGATTGTATCTGCCATTTGATATAAACATTGATTGGATTCTCTATCAGTTCCTTCAAATATCCATGTTCCGTTTTTATCAATTTCCATTAAAACATCAATTTGCTCTTCTGCTGTACGCTTATACCGCCCCGTTAACGTTTGATGATGAACTATGGAATCGAGTTCATACCAAGGTACATTAATTTTCTTTGATAAGCGTTTTGCCAATGTCGTCTTACCACTAGCTACAATTCCAATAATGAGGATTTTTTTCATTCCTATTTTGGCTCCCTAATATCGGTGATACATATTTCTTCGTCAAATATGCAGGGATTCCTTTTAATGTAAGTTAAGCCATAGATAACTGCCCGTTACTTGAATGGACAAAAAGTTACCCGTTACCTTAGCTCTCTCCTCAGAGCTCTTGCCGTATTCCGATTATTTATCGGTCAACGATATCGTCCGTATGCCGGAGTCGCCGGAAGTAGCAACGAGAATGCCGTCGTCGGACGCATGTATGCGTGCAATTGGGTTCGCCACCTCCAGCAATAGGCGGCCAGAGCCGTCCAGCAGTTCCATTCCATAAGGTGCATCGTCGCCCATGACGCAGACCAGTCGGTCACTCTTCATCTGTACTGCCTTCACCGAATCACGTAGCATGATCCAGTCTTCGCCGTCCGGATTCTTCTTATACAGATTCGCATGGACGACCGTCCCGTCGAATGAGGGGGCAGGCGAGGTATAGAACACATTCCCGCCGGCCATTCCGAACCAACTCACCGAGCGCTCGGTGAGCTTCAACTCCCCTGTTCCGTCCATCTCGGAGCGGTATAGCGCGTTATCTGCATCCTTTACGTAATACAGCTTGTTGTCGATAACACGAAACCGGCTGACGGAGGCGTTTACCACTTTGACGGAGGTCCCGGTCTGATGATTAATCTTATAGATGTTGTTCAAGTTACTGTTATCCTTGGGGTATGTCGCCCCCATAACGTAAACGCTGTCCCCCACCACAGTCATGGATCCATCATCGCCTCCGACGCCGACACTGTTCGTGTCTACCGTCACATGCCTGCCGTACATCATGTCTGGACTACCTAGGAGCTTGATAGAAGATCGGTCCTGCCCGGAAGGCATGAGGGACAGGTTGCCCGCGAACGGAGGATTCCCGTCATTAGCGATAATGGTGCCATACCCCGTTTCGCGGAAATCTAGATAGCCCTGTTGCGCCACGGTCGCCTTGCCGTCAGCTGAGATCTTGACGTAGACATCGTAACCCATCGTAGCCCCGCCCACATGATAGTTCAACCAGAGGACTTCATCTCGAAACTCGAAGGAAACCCCATTCTGTATCCCTCGGCCATTGTCGATATTGTAGTCATACACG
The DNA here is from genome assembly GCF_001429545.1 of Paenibacillus sp. Soil787. GTDB lineage: Bacteria > Bacillota > Bacilli > Paenibacillales > NBRC-103111 > Paenibacillus_E. Next base: position 251,035 of record NZ_LMSP01000001.1, on the reverse strand, counting down.
CTTTCCTTATCCGTCGGACTCTTGATCGGGGAGCGATAGACGTGATTCGTCGACCCCTGCGTCTCCACGAAGTAATAATACCCCTTGTATAAAGCCACATCGTTCTTCGAGGCGTAATCGGGGAGCCCCGTTTCTGCCAGCTGTGGATTATGGGACTGAATTGACAGGCCGTCCACCGTATCCCAGGTGTAATCCCAGCTAAACTGGTCATGCGCGAACTTCCAGGTAAGAGGGAAGTACGTCACGTCCCGGAAGCTGAGGAGCGGATACTCCTCCTTGGCGTTGTCGATGGTCTGACCGTTCACGGTAATGGCCGATGCAGGCACCTCCGCGCGATAGGATGCCGCATTGGGGTGATCCGACTTGTAAGAGACATAGGCCGAAGCCACCTGCCCCTGGGAAATCTGGAGCCCCTCCTGTTTGGACCAACTGGCTTCCAGCCCTAGCAGCCGAGAATCATACCAGGTCATAGGGAAGTACGTGATATCCTTATACACCAACAAGGGGTACTCGCGATACGCGTTTTCCACCAGGTGTCCATTCAATTTCACCTTATATCCTGGAATAATCACCTTCACATCCGCCGAATTGGCGTGCACCTGTCCGGTCTGGGCCAACATAGGCAGACTCAGTGATCCGATCAATGCGAATACAGCCAATTTATTCTTCATTTCAACTCCTCCTTCGCTACATCAATCATTACTAATATTGGACGAATCTGGAAGTTAAAAGTTGCAGTAACCCAATTAAAATACAGCCACCAACTCAATGTATTACTGCAAGAGATTGGAGAGGAACTGAAATGGAGGAATTAATCAGTGAGCTTGCTTAGCTTTTTGGAAGCTATATTCTAATGAATCTCGTTGAACTTTTATGCCCATTTGATGAGAAAACGGCAGCCGATTAAATGGCTACCGTCTCTTGGTGTTTATTGAACAAACGTTTTCCGTTAGCGCAATGAACTGGACAAAAACCTGTGTATCAGGGTGCTATTCACCAATACTATTCTTGAACTTTAATAGCAGGGCTTTAACCTATCTAAGGTTCAATATTTTTTTGATATCGGTCATTAACTGCTCTCGTCCAGGTTCCAAATTCTCGCTAAAGTGTTGCAATATATGTTGGAGGAGAAATTGATATGCCTTCTCATAAGCTTCATCACTGTTACTTTCGATATCCGGTAAAACTCCTATGCCCTCCCAGTTATCTTTGGTTATCGGGTTAATCGCACGTCCATTGGGAATAAAGACCTGAAAATGGTCATTTATGCGATGGATACTACCTGGATTTGCTTTTCCGCCAGTCTTTTCGCCAACAATCTTAACTCTTTTAATTGCTTGTAGACTATAGGCGAATTCTTCAGCGCCGGACCCTGTTTTTTGACTAGTCAGAAGATAAACAGGCTTACTCGAGCCGAATCTTTTCCCAGGTACAAAGGGCAAACTCCAAAATGATTGTGTGGCATCGTAAAATCGCCAATAAAGATCATTTAAATGCATTGGTGGGGAACCATCCAACAAATAACTGGCGATTAACGTCACCATAAATGAAGAGCCGCCGCCATTATTTCGGAGATCAATGATTAACCCGTCTGTATTCGCTAAAAAACTCATAGCGTGTGCTGCCGTTTCTCCTGCAAGCTCAGGATAAACGAATTCATTAATAACGAGATAACCTATATTACCTGGTAATCTCTCTACCCTTTCGAAGCCGTAGTTATTAAGTTTTTGGCGTAATTTGATGTCATCATCAGCGATTGAATCGTGCAATTGAAGAGGTAACGGAAGTTCACTAAAGTGAAGACCCAAATGTTTGTCATTACTTATTTTTTGCATATAACCCGTAATCTTCTGCGATAAGGCTAAGCCGCTCTCCACCTTGTAAAAGTCACCTTCAGAAAGCTTTTCAAGCAGAACCGTCTTCATAATTTCAGCAGTGTTTGGAAAAACATAATAATCAAGCAACAGAACTGCAAGAGATTCAACAGTATTATTAATAAAAACAGCTTCCAGTTTAATTGTAGTCAACCCCCATCTTTCTTTCCGCAGCGGCAGTTTATGAAGTTCTATTAACCCCACTATCTACCTTTTTTATTATATAATACAGAAAAATATAAAGTATATAACAGATTTAAAAAAACTCCATAAATACTACGTTTATACTGGTAATATGAAATGAAACAGATAGGAATATTTTATATAACAGATACAGCCTGATAGACCAACAGGTAATATCGCCACGCATAACTGCCCGTTAGAGCAACGACGGCAGCCGATCGCTTTGGCCGGCTGCCGTCGTGTCATCATTGAATTATAGTTCGCCGTTAGGTTAATCTAGTAACGTGCAATCACTTTCTTTAATGGACATTTTAACTGTTCCCCGATGGCTAAAACATCATGTTCAGAAATATCTATCGACGGGTTCAATATTTCTATTAAAAATCGAGCAAAGCCAGCCTCCCAGCTATAATTTAGTTCATTTAGTGTTGTCTTCTGATTACAACATGGGGTTATTGATGTGAGTTCGTGAAAAGAACTTTCTGAAGCTTTCTCCATTTTGTCTTGCCACCATTTGATCTCAATGTCACTAGAACAAAAAGGACATTTAATATCCTCAAAATTTTCTCCCTGATCTATGAAACGCACTTCATCGGTAATAACAATTTGTGCATTATACTGTTGTATCCATTCATCGATCATTTCAATACTTTTCGCAGTTGGAACATATTCTGGAATAGTTGGAATTAACTTAATAACGGTGGCAGACATCTTATCTCCACACCTCTCTGTCCTGTATCCTGATTTGAAATATAGGCTATATTCAAGACAATCACCACATAATCCTGCCCGTTAGCTTAATGCTCGCGGTCAGTCTACAACTTTATTTTCCTGGTTTATCACTTTATTTTTCAGTCTAACTCTTTATTTTCAATGAACATTCACTGACAAATAGGACTGTTAGCACTTAGTTTAATATTCGAGCAGTAAAAAGACACTGAGATCCTATTCATCAGTGTCTTTTTTGTTGATACTTTTCCTCCAACATCTTATTTCATCGTTGAACTCAGACTAATTCACTTTAGCTCTATTAGCTGTAACTGACTTTACGTTCTTGTTGGATGGTTGCCATTCACCCCAAGATTTAAGCTTTTTTACCATCCATTCGATCCGGAGTAGCAGTACAATAAATTGATTCTTGTAATCATTTCAATCAGAGCGTTATGATTTAAAGCAACTTAATCAGCTCTTCTAGCTCATCAACCAGTACTTTTGCAAGTTCAAAATCAGTATCTTTTAAAGCCAATTCTATTTTCATTTCAACTGATTTTTTATTTTGTTCAGTTTCTAGATAGTCTCTATTAAAATGACTAGCATAAATCATCTGTCTAAATTTTCGCATACTCATTTTTCTAATCGTCTTATCGTCAATGATTAAAACATAATCCATACCATTTACAACAGAATAGAAATCATGAGAAATCATGAGAATCGCACCTTTATAGTCTTCAATGGCTTTCTCCAGTGCTATTTGTGTATAGGTGTCTAAATGGCTTGTCGGTTCATCAAGAAGCAATACGTTTGCTTTACTGGCAGATACTTTAGCTAATTGAAGCATATTTTTTTCTCCACCAGATAAAGAGGCTATCTTTTGATTAACGATTTCTCCTTCAAAGCCATAGTTTAAAATATATGATCTAACCTCATCATACGTTTTAAACCCAGCATCGATGAATTCTTCTAGTATGGTATTAGAATCCTCGAGTACTTCGCCTTGATTCTGAGATAAATAAGCCACTTTAACATCAGCATTTATTTCAATTGAAGCATGATTATTTGTAAAGATATCTCGGAGTAAAGTCGTTTTCCCGGTACCGTTTGGACCAATAATGGCTACTTTATCCGTAGATTTTATCTCAAAGTTAACATTGTCTAAAAGCAATTCATCAAACGTAACACTATAATTAGTGACTTTTACAACAATCCTGTCTTCAATTTCATTCTCAATACCGAAACTGATATTCGGTTGCTTAATATCAACAAATGGCGCTTTAATTCTACGCGCTTCCAATCTTTCTTGAAACCTAACTCTAGCTTTTAATGCTCTCCCTCTAGATGCTTCTGAATTATACGTTGCGATAGCTCTAAGATTATCAATAATGTTATCGTATCTCTCAATTTCTTCTTGTTCAGCGACTGCGATTTCTTGCAACTCAATTTTTGTCTGAAGTAATGAGAAATTATACTCAATATACCGCCCATCAAACTCTTGGATCTCCATGTTTTCAAGGTGTAGAATTTTGTTGAAACAATGATTCAATAGATATCGGTTGTGCGTAACAACTAGTAGTAACCCTTTGTGAGAATTAATAAGATTTTTAAGCGCATTTAGGTTTTCAAAGTCTAAAAATACATCTGGTTCGTCCATAATTATTAAGTCTGGACTACTAAGCATTTCCTTCATCACTTGAATAAGTTTGAATTCCCCACCACTCAGGTCGGATACCCTAAGATCTTTAAGCTTCATGAGGTTTGCTAGATTTAGTTTCTTATTAATGTTGCTTTCAAAATCAGCCCCACCAATTGAATCAAATGTGTCTAATGCCAATTGATACTTTTCTAATAACGACTCAATATCCGATGATGTTTCCATTTCCGTACAAATAGCTGTTATTTCATTTTGTATCTTAATAAATTCTTCCCCTATATATTCAAAAACTGTTGTTTCTTTCGTTTTGTCGAATAGTGGGAATTGACTTACATGCCTAATTTTGCAAGTCGGATCTATTTCTAACCTGCCCTCGAACAAATATCTTTCTGGATCCATCAGTATATCGATCAATGTACTTTTCCCACTGCCACTTGTTCCTATAAAAGCGCAATGTTGCGCCTCTTCAAGCGTAAATGAAATGTTTTTATATAGTTCTTTTTGCGGAAATGAGAAGGATAAGTTATCAACTTTTATCATAGTATTACCTTTCTTTATAACTAAAATGGTGACTATTATTAGATGTATTGCAAAATCTAGATTACGAGTTTACCGTTGTAAGAGTAACACTTGTTACAACCAACTTCAATCAATTCACATTAAAGTTGTTCGTTAAATCGAAAAATACAACTTAGAATAAAATGATCACGCCTGTTGATTAGCCAGATACTAGATTTAGAAAGTTATACAAATAGACAATTTGTTCCTTAAATCGAATGATAGGTATTGATTTACAAGCGATTATGAATAGTTTTTAATAATCATATAACCACTTTAAAAGCACGTTTGCCATGAGTGCTGCGAACAAATGTTATGCGTCCACTTGATCGATCTCACTCAGTGTCCCTTATGATATCCCTATTGCATCAGCGAAAGCACCTTTTCACCAATAGTATTCATTATTTTACCCCATTTATTTTAAAAATAGGGCCCATCCTAATTTGATATTCAAAAAAATTCAATTCACAATAAAAGGCCAATCTTCCGAGTCTTGTATGTGTCTTGAGAAAATATAGTGTTAGACTGAACCCCTTGATGTTACGGGATTTATCAATTTAATTATCGTCAGATTAATAAAATTAAGTATTAGACTGGCCCTGAAATGAAACAGCGGCGGACTAGGACTCGAAAAATAAAGTCTTAGACTGCCGCTGTACTCTACTATTGAACTAACGTTACATTTATTGAACTAACGTTTCCATTAGTTTAATGGACTTGCTCAAATTAAATGGGATTTCATTTTTATAAGCTGTTGTAAATTTCTCAATTAGTTCTATTTTTACTTCTTCATTGCCAATTATAATGTCACAGTAAACAGGTAAAGGTGATATCTAAGGGATAGTGGCTAATCGGGTTGAAAAGATCTGCAATACGCCTAAGTAAACTGCCAAGTGCCGAGGTCTTTACGTCTATAGACACTAAGCATTAGACCGATTGATACAAATTGAAAAATAGCCAGTAATCCGCTATAGCTGATGAATGGAAGTTGAAACGAGCTATATGGCGCTAGACCGATAGACATGAGCATACTCCACGTAAATTGTGTTGTAAACACTGCCAAAAGGGCAGATACGATTGCTTTTCCATAGGGATCTTTCACCTTTCGGGTAACGCTAACTGTTTGCTGGAAGAACAGGGCTACCATAATAACCAGTGCAATTCCAGACCCCCAACCGAAACAGTAGATGAGGAAAGGGAACATCATCTCGGACTGAAGGATAGGCAAGTTGCTAAGTGGCGCACCAAAGCCATGACCCCACCAACCAGCGGAATGTATAGCCATTTTGGATTGAGTCAGCACATAATTCATTCCTAGCTTATCTTCATTTGGATGCGTAAAAGCGAAAAGACGGTTGGCTTGATAGGAATCATAGCTTAATTTAAGAATAAACAAACCAAATGCAGTTGCAAATAGTCCGCAATGCGCAGCGAGGATGGCTCGTTTTTTTCTCAAAACCAGTAGCAAAGTCAAGCATCCAATAAAGAACAGAACGAAATTATTGATCGAATGTGTGAATAAAATGAGTATACTTGGGAGCCAGACAGTTCCTACGTCGATCCAACTATTTCGAAGGAATGCTCGAAGATAGGATATGTTCGAACTAGTTCTTAATGGTTTGCTCCAAATACCAGCTAATGCAATGAGAAGCAAATAGGGGGAGAGTGCAGAGATATTCAGTTCGATAAGTCCCAAACTAACATAACCTCTAATTCCAATGATCTTATATCCAAATAGTAATACATAGCTAAGCAGCGTTATTGTACCCATATAGAGGACCCAAGAGTATCTTGCGAATTTACGATAGTTGCTGAAGCCAATCAACATCATCAAGCATGAGCCTATGCCAAAAAAAATAGCTTGTTTCATTCCAAGTGAACTGAGATAAGGACGATAGTAGGCAGCTTGAGCAGAAAATATGGCGACTAACCCAATCGTCATAAAAAGAACGACGATGGCAAGCAGCACCCAGTTAAATCGAGGCCGGTGGGCAAGATGAAACTGCCGTCCGATGACATCAGGAGTTCCCATTTGAGCGATTGACTCCTTAACAGCTGCATCCAAATCAATACCATTACTCAATTTCTCCTCAATTAACTCCTGCAAATGACTTTCAAGCTCCAGACGAACTTCTGCATGGACTTCTTTCGCTTTAATTTCACGGCAAACGTGTTTAAGGAACGTTGTGACCTCCTCAAGCTTTTGAAAGCTACTCATACGCCGCCCACCCCCACCCCGAGCACTCGATCAACCGTATCGCGAAAGAGTGACCATTCCTGTTTCTTCACCTTGAGCTCGCCCTTGCCGGCCTTCGTTATGCGATAATTCTTACGTTTCCGTCCCTCTTTCTCGTCCCAATACGCTTCCACATAGCCCTCTGACTCAAGTGTGTGCAAAATGGGATAAAGCGTGCCCTCTTTTAAAGTAAAAATGCCATCGGAGTGTTTTTCCATCTCTTTGGTCATCTCGTACCCGTACATGTCCTTACGATCCAAAAGGGTAAGAATGAGGATTATTGTGCTTCCTTTCATGAGTTCTTTATTAATCTTCATGAGTAGATGAGCTCCTTCCATAAATATAGAATTACGATGCATCGTTTATCTATGTATATTATAAAATGGAATGCTTCATTTAGCAACATTTGCCAAAATATTATGATCTTTTGAATCCGTGAAATTACGGAGTTTCATCTTTAATTACGATGTGCATGGTCATGAGTAACCAAGAATTTAAAGCCTTACACCACTACAATGTTCAGGTGAAAAAGCTGAAAAAGATGAAGTCTATCATGAAGTTATGTGGAAAACTAGCTCGACTCTTAGTAGGTATGGCCCGTAGTGATGAAGCATACAACCCCGATAAAATCTTTGCATTAGCTGCTTAAAATAAAAATTATCTCACGCAAGTTGGCGTATTCGCAGGAGACAAAGAAAGCACGGAGTATCGGGATACATTACGCAAAAGGGCTCCGACCCGTTCCGTTAGAAACACCGGCCCCCACCCCTTAGATAGATGTGACGAAGGAATGAAAGGGCTTTGACCCGTTGAGACATGGGAGTGAAAATCGCTAAGGGCATCGTGGAGAATACGTGCAGCATTTGGAATGAATTGGGTGAATCAACCACACCTCTGTTCCCGCATGCCTTTTAAACGACACATCCTAATATATCTCGCTATCTTTTCATTCATCATCGAAACCTAAAGGATGAAATCCTGCGAATAGACGAGCTTGCGTGAGGAAATCAAATCATACCGAGGGAGCGTAATACCTTTTTTAAACATTTGGACAAGGCAAAATGCTGTGAAGGAAAACATCGTCATGGGGAATATTAATTTGGGGTGAAAATTACATGTTTGGAAAGATACTCAGCTTACTTATCCTGTTTTGTTCTTTTACAACATTTGCACAAGCGTCGCCATTAATGAAAATTGAAACCACACCTGCTCCTGAAGGCAACTGGACATATATTCCAGAGGGTAGTGGGGAAATGGAAATTCATATTACAACCTCTTATGCAAAGAAAATAAAAGTGTGGAGAGTTCCAACTGGAACGCAACAATGGGGAAAGCGAAAACTCATTTGTGAAGAATCAGGCTTCAAAACTGATTGGATTTGTGTTTGGAAATATGATAAAGACGATACAATACACGACCATTTTGTAGTTGAAGTATTTGGTGAAGATTGGCGTATCCAAGATAGTATCAATGCTACTCGTAGACATTCTAAAAATCATCCTCAATAAAGTTTTGACTGATTGCGTTTTTCTGCCCTTAGCTTACTCGGCTGCCGTTTAATATCGGCAGCCGCGTCTTGTTAGTTGTTTGAGCTATCGTTTTCAGTTAGTTTAAAAAGAACCATCGAATGATGGCGCTTTTTGTGGTTTCCCACTCTTAATGGGTTACAGCTTTGTCATAAAAGGCTTGGTAAGCTTTCTCATAATCGTTTGGATAAAAGTTCACCATATTTGTCTTTGAACCGCCCCCGAATCCCATACCATTATAAAGTTGAACCTCGCCTTTTTTAATTACACAAATACTATTCTCATACGTAAGTGATATCCCACTTCCTTCATAATTCTTTAACAAAAGCATAACCTTTGTGCCTTTTTCAGGGAAATCATAGTTAACAGCACCTGGATTTATGAGATCTGTTCGGGAATCTCTATTTAATACAATTTCCTTTTGAGCGATATCACCTTTTAGAACGGACTCGATTGAAATCATTACTTCCTTGTGTATCGCTGTATATTCAGTAGTTTGTTTTTTTGTAGTAACGTTCTTTTTAATTTCCCCAACTACAATGTAATCTGATGTGTTAAGCATTCTCTCTGGCGATATTACAGACATTTTCGCTCTTAATTGTGGTAAAAAGGGATTTGACAATGCTAGGCAAAACATCAGCATAAGGAACAATCCAATTTTTCGCATATATTTCCTCCAATGGGAATGGTTTTATAATAACATCTCCCATTAGAGGAACGTCGATTCAACATTACTGCCCGTCCCTGAATGAAAAAGCAGCCGATCATTCTGGCCGACTGCCGTGGTGTTCGTATTGAACTAACGTTTCCGTTAGTTCAATGATGTCTGACTCATTAAGAACTGACTTCCTTTATCAGTAATGAGTAAGTTATTTTCTCCATCGTATTGAATATATCCATCTCTTAGTAGGGAAGTTCTTGCGTTAATTATCCGATTTCTATATGTATATCGTCTTCTGCATTTCACCATTTCCTTCAGATCTTCCTCCGATAACCGAAACAAAATAACTAAATCATTTATTATTCCATCTGTATTGTAAAGTTTTCGATCATTTAGTATCTGAAGGAATGGAAGTACGAATTCCCTATACGAAGGGATGCTAGACATTTTATTTCCTCATTTCAATAAATTAAAACGGTAGTTTCGGGATGTAGTTAGTTGAATTATAGTTCATCGTTAGCGTAATCGTTAGTGTGATGATCTCACCTGTCCTCTATGATACGGTTCTCCGCGCTGTCTGTAACGGCAAGTTTTAGAGCCACCATACACGCAGCTTGACTCACCTTTTCCAAAATTAACCGCATCCTATTGGCAAAGTCATATGATCAATTCCAACACTATTCTTCCAAACATGTTTAAATTGATTGTCACTCTGCACTCAACCTGGGAACAACATCTCCGTATTGAGCGTAAAGCCTTCAATCACGGCATCCTCGTCAACCTCAATCAAAATGCATCGTTTCCCCTGATAATTCACCTGTTTCACGAACTTCAAGTCTTGCGGACTGATCGAAATCGTAGCTACCTTTGTATCAATCTTTATCGATTTCGAATTAAACTTCGGAATAACACTGCTCGCTTTGAACTCATAGTTTCTGTCATCGACGACCGTCTGGAACGCTTGTTCCACCTTTTCCTTGGTCACGTTCCCTATGCCACTCGCCGTCAGCACGCGTTCCACATCGACATAATCCAGCTTCGGAGGCTCTTCCCCCTCATTGGACTCGATAATCTGATGTACTGCCTCGTACACATGAGCGATCGTGGAGGCATCAAGCTGATCTCCCGCCACTTCCTTCACGATTTCCTCGAAAATAGCTCTCTCTTCATGCGCCGTCACAGTCTTCTCGGCATTCAATACTTGATCGATAAACTGCCAATTCGGCTCATTCGCTTTCCCCATGCAATACAATATGCGATTCACGTCAGAGTAGTTGTCCGTCACGCTAGGATATAAAAATCCTTGCTCCGGCGTGTTCAATTTGATGATAGGATCGACGAAGACATTGTACTTATATTCCCTCTCGACATAATCGAACATGAGGATTTTACGTTGTTGCTCCGTGGAATTCACGCTGCACAAAATGAATAGATGCGAGAACATCTCGTCCTTCTCGCTCTCCTCGGCAGCTTCGTTCCTTTTCTTGGTTGGACGGGCCAATTGGCCGCGAACAAAAGTAACGACCATATCTCGTTCGTAATTGGTATCCTTCAGCATTTTCTCTACCATCAGGATCATCAGATCATGCCATTCTTCTGGATCACCGGTCACCAGCGCTTGATGGAGAAGTTCACGCGAAGGCTCCTCCGCTTCGTCCTGGAACTTTAACTCGATCATTTTCTGATCCAATTCGCCAGTCAGCAGTTTCTTGAAATTGCCCATATACAGCTCCTGCTTTTCCCTATCCAACATCGCAAACGGCTGACGTTCATGATGATAAATCTCACTGCTTTCCTTCATGATGTACACGTTAAGGATATCGTATATCTTTAACATTTCGTGGTCCAACTTAAGCTGCTTTCGAATATGCGCGAGTTCCTTTTTGTTCATGGTCCTTCAGACAACTCCCAACTAGTTTTATGAGGCGATCACAAAAGCAAATGCCCTTCACGAGAAGGGCATCTCACTATTACTTTTTATTATCGTGTCTTCAGGCCAAGTGTGCAACACTTTCAACATGTGACGAGTAGAAAGTGACAACAAACATGTCTTATCCGAAGGGATAGTGCTTGCTCAACTAACCCCAAATCCCTAGATAATGGTTGGCTTAATGATGCTGTTAGGTGGTGCTAGTGTGTCCTCGCCTCGAAGCATAACCCAATTCGAGTTATTAGGCAAAATCTTTTTTATATCCCAACACCATATTCTTGAGGATAAAGCCATACAGAAAGAATCACAGTTACTATTAAAAATAATACCCATGTAATAAAGTTCGATGTTCCATTACGTTTACTAAATTTATATCCCAGCTGCCGTCATATCGTAATTGAACTATTGTTTCCGTTAGCGCAATTCAGAGTCTCAATCTCACTATGAATAAAAAATATATTATAACAGGTAATCCTATAGCAGATGGTATTGTGATTATGGTACGTACTATTTTCTCATCTCGTATTATAAACGCTAAAAACTTATACCCTAAAATACCAATCAATCCACCCAAACAATTTAAAATTATGTCATCAATGTCTGATGTTCCGATGCCTAAAAGCCCCTGAGTGATTTCAACAGATAAACTCACAAAGAATATAAACAACAGATTGGTTATTACTCTTTTGTCCTTTTTGAATAATGACAAATAAGTACCAAGAGGAATAAGAATAACTATATTACCAACCACATTACTAAAAGCGAATTTTTTCATAGTCGCAGAACTTCCAAGAATATATTCCTTTATACTATAAAAAGGAATAAGATTGATTGACCTTTTTAAAGTCCTTTGACTATTAAACATCTCCAAAAGTGAAATTCTTGATAAGAACAATAATTTAATTAAAAAAACTATGTAACAAATGAAAACACCATATAAAAAGATTGTTTTAATTCGCTCCCATTTATTCATAATACCTCCATTTTTCATTTCATCCCTGCTTATTCTCTGACGTTCAGTTTATAAATTAAGTTCACTGAGTGAAAAAATCATTTTTACGTGCTTAATAAAGCGTAAAAAGATAGCATGAATAATTAATTAATGCACTTGTCGGATTTTTAATCTTGGGTTCCAAAATTTCCACTTGATATTCAACAGCGAATTGTCTTGCGATTCATCCCTTTCATATCCGCACATTCAAGTAACAATTTGAGTGTTTGTCCTATATCAGAATATGAAACAGAACATATATTATTGTATTGCAAAGGAGGTGCAAGTCATTGTCAGTTAAAAAAAATAATAATACTAGTTTAGTAAGGATTAAAAAACAACTGATAGCTATTAATAATGCTGTACTCCTCAATAGAAAGAAAATAATTGAATTTCGACAAACTTGCAAAAATAATAAGGAAATCTTATTCCAGATCAAAAAACAACTGAAGGCTATCAACAATAGAGTTCTCATTAATCAGCACACGATTGGAACTAAGTTAGTTCTCTCACGCAAACAATACGATAAAGAAGCCTTGAAAAGAATACTAAAACAACTTAAAACAATCAACCAAAATGTTCTTATTAATCAAAGGATGATTGAACGTCTCTTAACGCGCAAAAAATACAGTGACGAGATTAAAAAGAGTTTGAGAATGATCAACAAACAACTTAAAACAATCAGCAAGAACGTTATTCTTAGTCAACGTATTGTTGACAATTTAATTCAGCCACCCATTGTCTCATGCCCTGCGGGTCATATTTGTGTTCCTCTGCGATTGCTCGATGGGTTAGGTCTAGATTTAGATGTTGATCCCAGTGAACCAAGTATTAAAATCACTGTGAAAGTGTTCGGGCTATCTGTTTTATCCGGAACGATAAGTTTGAAGAATCCAACATTTTCCTTAGGCGGAGATTTTGGTCTTTTCGTTTTAGAATTGACTTTTAGAGGGGAATTTGGAGACATTGCTCATGGTCATTTTAGACTTATCTTGGGTGGTAGAGCATGCTTCGGAATATCTATTTTACGTACCTGTACCGATTTCAACCGAATCATTTTTGATAGATAATTCATAAGAAGCTCACGATTATGAATTATTCTGCCTGTTAGTTAAGCAAAAGGCAACGATCCGCTGGATTGTTGCCTTTTTGTATTATCGTTTTAAAAAAGAAGAGGTGCTGGGCAATCAAAGTCTCTCGAGTAATTAGTAGATGGGATTGAACTCGTCCATTATTGGTCACTTTACCTACAAAAACAGGGGAAAATCTTAGACGATTCAACTAAAATAATAGTGGATTTTTAGAAAACGGAGCCCGCAAACTGCGCAGCTCCGTTTTTGTTGTTGCAGAATTCATTAGAATTTTGTAAATTCCCAAAACAAAATGATGATTTGTTCCTTAGTTTGCTAGAAAAAAATTATGTGTGCCCATTGAAGGCATTCGCCTAGTTTTTTGTGCAAGAGTCAAGTAAATTAATCAATAAGTTGTTGCTAACTCATGGCTGCTCTACAATATTCCACTGTTGGTTCGCGCCGCCATTATACGTCCATTGATCAACTACGCCTCCGTCTGCCGTAGATCCTCCATTTACTTCCAACACCTTACCGCTGTTTTTGTTCACAATCTTGAAATAACCGTTATTGAGGTCTACGATACTCCATTGTTGGTTAAGACCGCCATTGTCAGTCCATTGATTGACTGTTCTGCCGTCTACAGTAGAAGCCCCATACACATCCAATAATTTACTGCTATTGCTATTAATAATCTTATATTTTCCGTTAGAATTAAAAGACTGCGTAATCGTAAACTTATCTGCAATAATATAACCTGTTCCAAGTACCCTTACCTTGAGCGTGTGCGTCCCAACATTCAATTGCGGACTGGTAAAAAGAAGCTGAGTCTCTGCATCCGAATTGGCGGACGTATCCACAGTCGTTTCGGCGCCGCCATCTATTGAAACTGCGGCAGTTCCTTTCGCAGAGCCCTTTGCCCCATACCAAGCAATTTGAGTTCCATTGAAAGTTATTGTAAAGGAGTCATTAGTAACGTTAGAATAATGATCATCGTTATTATAAGTACCCTGCCTGCTTTCATTAACCCATGAGCCTTGATAAGTGATTGAAGGACCAGTATCAGTTCGTAACGTTACCATATATATTGGCACTGCCAGTTAGCTGAATGACGCATCGTCAGTCTAATACTTTATTTTCGTGGTAATAAGGTTAGTAGTATAGATAAAAAGATCGCAATAATATAACCCATCTTATAGCTGCTCCCGAAGGTGACAACCGGGAATATTTGAAGCGGACGTTGTCTTTATCAATGTCTTTACCGCATTTAAGTCATGAACCAGACATAGGTCAACTTCACCTCCGAATACATTGTAAAAGGATGATGACGTCGGAAGGAGGTTGGCCTGATGTTATACGTATACGGCTCGCTGATGCCGCTTAGGTTGCTGGAAGAAATCCGCTTTTGGAAAATACAGGAGAAGGAGCATACGATCGTTATCCGTGAGCTCGTTCCGAATCTGGAATCACCGTATGTGGCGCTGCTGCAGCAATGGGAAAACGTCTTCGCGCAAACTGAGGCGGCAGCCAATCGATGGATCGAAGCCGTCATCCGCTCGAACGAGAAAGTCAGCCCCGAGCTGCGGCGGAACGTGGAAGCTTTGCTATATACGTCCACCGCACAATCCAGTGAATTCGTCAAGCAACTGTTCGCCATGCTGGAGCAAAGCGTTGCAGTCCGCAGCGTTCCGGCGGCTCCGACGGTCGTTCAGCACATCATTCGTGAATCAGAGTATTTTCTGGGCATATTACAAGCAGTTCTCACCGTACCGGACACACCTGCATTCACAACCGTTCCTGTTACGGGCTACCGAAATGACAGTACGACTTCAGGACCGAGCCCGTTGTTACCGGAAGGGGTGTGGAGCGATCCCTCCGCAGGCGCGAAGCCCGTGCCAATCGGCGGGCATACACTGCCGCCTCTACCTTATGGGTATGACGCGCTGGAGCCGTATATTGATGAAGCGACGATGCGGCTTCACCATGACAAGCACCACAAAAGCTATGTTGACG
Organism: Paenibacillus sp. Soil787; assembly: GCF_001429545.1. GTDB lineage: Bacteria > Bacillota > Bacilli > Paenibacillales > NBRC-103111 > Paenibacillus_E. The sequence continues at coordinate 235,625 of NZ_LMSP01000001.1, read as the reverse complement.
GCTTAAACAAAGCTGAGAAGATGATGGAGCAGTCGCGCAAATCCGGCGATTTTGACCTGATCAAGCACTGGGAGCGTGAAGCGGCTTTCAACGGTGCCGGGCATTACCTGCACACGATCTTCTGGAACGTTATGGCCCCAAAAATAGGCGGTAAGCCTACGGGACAGATCGTTGCTCAAATTGATCGAGACTTTGGCGGGCTTGACGCCTTTAAGAAGCATTTCTCCGCTGCCGCCGATAAGGCCGAGGGCGGAGGCTGGGCGATTCTCGTTTGGAGCCCGCGCAGCCACCGGCTTGAAATTTTACAGGCGGAGAAGCATCAGAATTTGTCTCAGTGGGACGTCATTCCTCTCCTCGTTCTCGATGTGTGGGAACATGCGTACTATTTGAAATATAAGAACGGACGCCCCAAATACATTGATGCCTGGTGGAACGTAGTTAATTGGCCGTACGTTAACGAACGGTTTATTGCTGCGCAAAAGCTGAAATGGCAGACTTATTGAAGCGGTCGAACGTTCGATTGAGTATCCAGAAAGGCTGCCATTAATTTGGCAGCCTTCAATATTGAAGTATAGTTCCCGTTAGCTTAACAACGGTTTTCTTTGGATGTCATTGAATCTCCCCATAACAATGGTGTTATAGTATTCACCGTCGGAAAGGATTTTGTCGTTTCTTAATATTCCTTCAATTTCAAAGCCAAGCCTTTTATACAGTTCAACGGCTTTAGTATTGGTTTCCAAGACATTCAGAGTTATCTTTTTTATGTCATTAGAGTCAGCCCAAGCCATAGACTCTTTTAGAAGATTTTTTCCTATCCCATATCCCCAAAAATCTTTAAGTACGCATACACCAAATTCGAGTTTATGAGAGAATCTCTTGAGGTATGTTCCTTCACATCTCGAGAAGCCAACGATACGTTTATCAGCGACAGCAACCAAAAATAAGTTTTTTGGACTGATCGTATCCGTATATATTAATTGTTCAAATCCAGTTACATCAATGAAAGCTTCTCCTCTTTCTCTGTCCAGATTCTCCGTCTCACCATCAATTTGTAGTCTTAACTCGGACAAATCTTTCGCATCGGTTTCGAAGGAAGACCTAATGGTGTAGGTCAGGCCATTCACACGAAAATCTTTATTGCTAATTATCACTTGATTGCCCCCTATATTACCTTTTACCATTCCCTTTTATTAATGCTAACGAAAGACTATAATTCTCACATAATTTATACCTTATATACTTCTATTGTGTGGTATTTTTATCCATTTGACTATGGAAAAATGTATCTTTAGCACCAGATACAATAGGCTCACAGAAAGAGGGATATTAATTTGTAACAAACTCACCGTTTCATCTCATTATTATAAAAAGTTATCTTCACCAAGGACTATCGAAAACAATTTTAATTAACAAATTAACTCAGAAAAATGTCATTTCATATTACATTTTTAAAACTTATCACTAATGTATAAACCAGTTATATTACAAACTAATTAAATCATCAGAAATACTAAAGTAATAGAAAAAAGCCCGTAGCAACAATGCACGGGCCAACGTCATTTATGTTCCAATCGAGTGACATTTTATCTTCCAATCACCGACATTTCATGTTACAACTCACAAACACAAAGCAAACAAACAAAGTCATGTGATATTTCATAATTAATTAGAAAAACGGAGCTGCGAACCCGCACAACTCCGTTTTTGTTGTTCCATAATTCGTTAGAATTTTGTAGTTGTCTAAGAAAAAAAATGATTTGTTCCTTAATTCGTTAGAAAAAAGTTTTTGAATTTGATATGCACCATAGTGAAAATCGCAGTTTAATTTCAGAATTCGTTAGAAAAATTCATCTTGTCCTTAGCCCATTTCCTTCGAGATGACATCCATCATTAACTATCCTCGAATCCCCCAGTGCAAGAAATTTTTCGCATCGCTTTCATATCTTGCAGAGGAGGCAGACCAAAAAGCCTCCGGTATTCCCGATTGAATTGCGAAGGACTTTCATAGCCTACTGTCAACGCGGCCATTGTTGCCCCCATTGGACCGTTCAACATCAGGCGCTTGGCTTCCTGAAGGCGAAGCTGCTTCTGATATTGCAAAGGCCCCATTGTTGTGATCGCTTTGAATTTATGATGCAGTCCCGAGGTACTCATGTTGCAGGATTTTGCGAGTTCCTCAACGGTAAACGAATTTGCGTAATTTTCTTTGATCCATTGGATCGCCTTTCCGACTCCATCCGCTCTTTGATCAATGAGCACCTTTTGGAAAAATAAGTGCCCAAATTCACCTGATAGTAAGTTAAAAATCATTTCCCTTTTGATCAGTTCGGACAGAAATCGAGCTTCTTTAGGCTTTTCGATTAGCTTCAATAACCGGAAAAATATGTTTAGCAGTTCGGCATCCGATTTTCCGATGAAGGCTCCGGCACTTAGATCTTTCTCCTCTGGTTCCGTGATGATTTCTGCCTCCATGACCACCGAAGCGATTTCTTGTGTCGTAAGATCGATACTCAAACTGATATAAGGCGATTCTTCCGTAGCACCAATGACTTGGGCGGAAGCCGGCATATCGATCAGCGACGCCAAATAATCACCTGCTGAGTAATGAAAGATATCTTGACCAAGGTAAAGCTTCTTAGTCCCTTGAAGGATCAGGCAAAAGGAAGGACTCAAAACACCTGATCTTCGCAGTGTCTCGTGACTGTTCCTGATAATAGAAAGGAACGGAACAATAGTTGGTGTCCGTCCATCCGACATGGTGATCCGATTCGTCATGGCAATGAGTTGATCCAACGCTCTCCTATGATTAGAAGCACTCATTCCATAGAAATCGTGGTTATCCAGTCTTTGTTCCGGCATGTATTCAATCCCTCCCAACCCTAACTAAATTATAACGGCATTGAAAAGAATTGCAATGGCTATTGCGTTATGTAAAAAATGCGATTTGCAGCTTTAGGCAATTTTCATGCAGGAACGGTCTACTTCCTTCTGCCGGTTCCGTCCATAATAAGTTTCAGAACACATCTTCTAAAGAAGGAAAGGAACATGTTTATGAATCAGTCCAAACGAATCATTTTAACCATTATTATCGCATGTCAACTTATCGTTGTGCTTGACGCCTCTATTATGGTAACGGCAATACCCCAAATCGGTCGTTCGCTTCATATGACGGCAACCAGCTTGACCTGGGTCCAAAATGGCTACATTTTGCCGTTTGGCGGTTTCTTGCTGCTTGGTGCCCGGGCAGGAGATCTTATGGGGCGAAGAAGAATGCTTAGTATAGGTATTGGATTATTTTCGCTAACCTCTATGCTGGCCGGTTTGGCGCCGACAGCTGAATTTTTGCTTGTTTCCCGTGCATTCCAAGGCTTTTCGGCTGCATTAGCAACACCTGCTGCGCTGGCATTGCTGTCAGCGAGCTTTGTAAAGGAGAAGGAACGTTCTAGAGCGATAGCGATGTACAGCGCGGTTTCGGCTGCAGGCGGCAGTATCGGTCTCATTCTTGGCGGATTCCTCACCGATTTTATTTCTTGGCGCGTCGGTATGTTTATCAATGTACCCATTGGGATTATTTTGCTGTATTTGGTACAGCGGTATATACAGAAAACAAGTACGAGGACCGGACGTTTTGATCTTTGGGGTGCTTTAGTCTCCGTAATCGGCATGACTGCGTTGGTATACGGCTTTGTTCAAGCTGCGGATCACGGTTGGGGGAAACCCGAAACATGGATTTCGCTTGCAGCCGGAATTGTTTCGTTAGCGGCATTCGTTCTTATTGAAGCTCGAGTGGCTGAACCGATTATCCCGCTCCGATTGTTAGCGAGCCGCCAGCGGTCCGGGGCTTATCTGGGAAGGTTCCTAGTTGTGGGCGGGAATTTTTCACTCTTTTTCTTTATCCCCCAATATTTGCAAAACGTTCTCGGTTTTAGCTCACTTGACGCAGGTTTAGCCTTCCTGCCTTTTACAGGCGCCCAGTTCGGTATGATGTACCTGATGCATGGGTTGGTGCACCGTTTTGGAAATAGGAAAGTCATGATAGCCGGTTTGCTATTCGCAATCATTGGTACACTCTGGATGAGCCAAATCGTCTCCGTGCAGGCTCACTTCTTTCCGCAAATGCTCATCCTCCTGACCATCATGGGCATTGGCGCCGGAATGGTTTTCCAACCGCTTACCGCTTTGGGGCTCTCGGGTGTGGATCCTCAAGATACTGGTGCGGCTTCGGGTCTAATTAATGTCGCACATCAAAGCGGTTCCTCGTTAGGTTTGGCTGTTCTCATAACCGTATTTGATGTAGCAATCCGTACGGATCAACCTTCAAAGATGCAATTTGCCCATGCTGTATCGGACTCCATATTGGGATCAGTAGTATTTATTACATCAGCCCTTGTTGTGACGCTTCTCTGCTTTGTTCCGACACGCCAACTTACTCGAAAACAAGCATTAACAGATTCTTGATGCAGGACTGGTGTAATTCGTCCACGGATACCTTCAATAAGAAAGTACTCATTTTGATAACTCATTATTTCCAACGAGTTTGAAATGCATCGTCTAACCAATTCTGCAACAAGTCTAACGAAATATGGAATTTAACACACAAAAAAAAATGCGTGGTGTCATATTTATTGAGAAAAGTATGCCCAAAATCGTTGATTTATCTAATATGCTCTAATATGATTTGGGCAACAAAAAAGTGCTTAAGGCTGACTATCGAAGTCAACTTTAAGCACTTTTTATAACTTGTTCTTCATTTGGATATTTCTTCTATATTTTCATTGAAGTAATCCCTGTTTATCCAGCATGTCAAAATCTTTAATAAGTTCATTACAGGTTTTAATTATATGCAACTCCGTAAGTTGGTCTTCATAAGAAGCAAATCTAAATGCTTTAATGAGAATTTCTTTAGTATAACCTGGGAGTCCGCCTGATGATATACAATTTATCGGTTACACTTTGTTGATTAAGACAAGATCTCTCGGAAAATGGTAGGAATGATTCAAACTCATTCAAGAATAAAAGATATTCAAGCAACGCTATGTGGAGTTTACAGGCGGTGAAACCAAATACACGGGTGGGACAGTAAATGAACTAGATGAAAACACTCCCGTCCTTCAGCGTGAGTTTTATGACTTCTACCGTACTCCACGGGGCGAATTCACTCCCTCGGTCTCGTCACCTGAACTCACGACCCATCCGACGCTGACCAGTAACGTCAAGTTCATGAATTTCTACCCGCTCACAGACATAGAGATGATTTCTCCTCGCCCCATGCTTTTCGTCAAAGTATTCGTAGTCAACACAAATGGTGCCTACTTGCAGGCACCATTTTCTTTTATATGTATTGATGATTAATCATGTTTTGTTACATACTTCAACCACAGCCCACTATCATCCAGTTTTTCGACTTCTTTTAAAAAGAAATTAACGGGATGCTGATTTGTTAAAAAAGAACTAGTTTCAAATAGTGTTACAGAGTTAGATGCACCATCTGCAATTGGAACTATAATCAGGCTTAATTCATCAATTAATCCCTCGTTCAAAAAGGATCCATTTAAAAAGCCTCCACCTTCTAACATTAATTTATCGATTGAAAAAAGTTTTTTTAACTTTTGCACAACGACAGTAAAATTCAATCGTTCTTTCCCACCGAAAATATAAGATATACCAATTCTTTTCAGATGGGCTAAGTAAGCATCAGTTACTTGCTCTGTAAGCACTTCTACTATGTGGTCTTCTGTCCTATGCTCATTCCATGATTGAATTGAATTTTCTGTCCATCCTAATTTCCCAGAAGGATCTACCGCTATTGCATAACTTTCAGCATTTTTGTTTGCAACGTAATCGGTTCTAGGGATAGGTGGGATATCTTCGTGTTTTAAATCTAATACATGTCCTAAGGTAAAGTGTTCCTCCATGGTAACCCTACCACACATCCAAGCTTTAACACCGTAACGCTCATGGATTTTTTCGTATAAATCTGTAAAATAAACTGCTCGCTCCATCTTCAAAAAATCTCCACTGATTTTCCCATCCAATGAAATTGACATGTGGCAAATTATATATGATCTTTCCAAGCTTATAACTCCTTTTTATGATAAAATACTGCCCCATTTATCTCACCTCTAATCTATTTTTTCAATTTTCACTGTAAATACACCAGTTATACTTGCAAGCTTTTCTATGCCAGATTCAATTTTCCCTAGTTTAATAAGTCCATTTGAATAATGAAAATCTCTATAAAATATAGCCAAATTTCCCCAAGGTGAATAATAAGTGAAATCTCCAACGGAAGGATCAATGCCTGATGGTGCATTTACTGTAGATAATCTTTTCTCTAGATAATTAATTTTTTCGGTTCCTGCATAATCTTCTAATGTTAATGTTAAAGGGAGTAATGTTAAAAAATCCCTGCTTGTCGGATTATCATTCATTTTCACAATTACTTCTTCGTTGTTAAAAGTCAATTTTATTCTACCCTCTGCTGCATGGCTATTCTCTTTTTTTGATTCATGAGTTGAATCAACTTGTTTTTCATTTGAATTATTACTCACAGTTTCACTTCCCTTGGTATTATTTCCATCGTAATTTTTTCCTCCGCAAGCAGCGAGCGTGAAGGCCATGGCCAAAGTGAAAGCCAGAAATAACACTTTTTTCATATTTAGTTCTCTCCTATATGGGGTATTCAATGCTTATGCCATCGAGCATTTCAGTGAGATACGAACAATCTACTTGTTCCACCAAGGGGTAATTGAAGCTGCAGAATCTCCTCCGTTCAATGAAACAGTTTCGCCAATATGGTAATATTGCTCCCTTCGTCTTACGCAATTGTATGTGTTGAGGTAAGCTGCTCAACCGATCCCCTCCTCCCAATGCCCTCATTTAATTCATACCTTGTATCGGCAGCAATTATTTCCGCGTCATCCAAAATTAATTCTCTAATGCTCTTTGCTTTTATCTCTCCAGAGATGGGATTCTTCACACTGTCAATTACGGTTGACGCTTCCACCTGAACGGTGGAATATTCGAAGGCTAAGTCCGTATTTATAATTATCCCATTTTTAACCACGACATGCTCCATGTAGCACATCCCTTGATTGCTCTCAATCGTACAATTGATGAAGGTGATGTTTTTAGAATTCCAGCCGAGATACTCGCCGATGATTACAGATCGTAGACTGTGACGTTTTCGCAATTCCAGAAAGCATCTTTAGAAATCAACTTTGAATTGTGGATCTCCACATTTTTAGCCCCATCAAAGGCATAGTTCCCGACCAAGGTAAGATCATCAATTTTGATATTTTCGCCATTCATGCCAAAGTAATCGCCTCTTGCGGTCACATGATTGAGATAAACATCCTTGCAGCTCCATAATGTCTCCTGCGCATTTGGCATATTCACGTTGATTAAGCTGATATCGCTTGCATGCCTGAATGTCTTTGGCGCCTCAAAAATAATGTAATATCCGGTTTATATACTTCATTTGCCCATTTCTCATTTGGGATTTCTTCAAACGAGACAGAAACACTTGGCTCACTTGCGTGCATTGTTTCTATGACCGCTTGCACAATTTTGTCAATAAGTTCTTTCATCTGGTCCTCAGATTGACCTGGAAAAAGTTTTACAATAATATGTGGCAAACACACGCTACAATCAACACGAACCGTTTATTCAACACATGTATATATTTTAAACGAAAAAGAGATGATTGCAATCGTCAAATTCGATCAGTTCGTTCTTTAATAAACAAATCATTTATAAATGTTGATTTGCCGGATGACGCAAACCTATTATTATCAAATGAAATCCCACTTAGTCATATTAGACTGACCCCAATAATAGAAACAGCGGTAGCCACGGACAAAAAAATACAGTCCTAGACTGCCGCTGTCTTATTGAACGCTATCGTTGTGCGTTAATGCTGCTACCGTCGCACACCCTACCTCCTCCGAAACTACCTGCCTGGAGTTCTGTCTTTGTTCAGTTCACTAAAGAACTTTAGTTCAATTAAATAACTTTATTTCTCTAACAGATAATTTGCATATCCCCGCCCCATGCGTTACTATCTTTATATCGACAAATTTGCAGGTCTATAAAAGGAGGTATACGCGTCCATGTGCCCCCGTACCAAAGAACAAAATGAGCTCATCCGCATGCAGCGCAGTGAACAGATCCTTGACGCCGCCGCACGCACCTACTTCCACACGGGCGGCAGCTTTGATATTCGCGACGTCGCCCGCGAGGCCGAGATCGGTTACGGCACGGTATACCATTATTACCCCAACCGACATTTATTAATAGAAGATTTGCTGGGCAGCGGCTTCGAGCGATGCGAGCAAGCCCTGGCAGAATGGGCAAACATCTACGGCGGCGGCCTGGATGAGAGGCAGATGTTGACGTATTGCAAGGCGCTGCTCCGGCTGTGGCAATCGGACGCCCGCGCATATCTCGTCTACAAAATGGCGGCGGAACATTATGCAGGCTTGCCTGAGAGGGATCGTAACTCCACCAAGAGACGATTTATGGAACGGCTGTACGTTCCGCTCCAGTCGATCGCCCAGCGCGAAGACGACAGTGTCGACCATATGCTTGCCGTGCTGGTTGGCTGCTGCGGGCTGCAATACTATGCGGGCACTTCCGAGCTGGACGTCGATCGAATCGCCAAGCTCGCGATGCAAGCTATTACGAAGGAGTCCTGATACGAACATGGTCATCTTAAAAAGCAAGCATGAAATCGAGGCTATCCGTAAGGCATGCCAAGTGGTGGCCGAATGCCATCGCACGATCGCCCCACTCATCAAACCGGGAATCACGACGAACGAGATTGAGCGCATATTCGAGGACATTATCTTGAAGCACGGCGCCAAGCCCTACACGAAGGGCTACAAGGGCTATCAATATGCGACCTGTGCCTCCGTCAACGACGTGATCGCTCATGGCTTTCCTAGAGATAAGCCACTTGAGGAGGGCGATATCGTGACGATCGACACGGTCGCGGAGCTCGACGGCTGGCTCGGCGATTCAGCCTGGAGCTATGCGGTCGGGAAGATCTCGCCGACAGCCGAGAAGCTGATGCGCGTCACGAAGGAATGCCTTGACCTCGGTATCGCGCAGGCGCGGCCCGGCAATCGGCTCGGCGACGTGACGAGCGCCATCCAGCGGCATGCCGAATCGAACGGATTCGGCGTCGTGCGTGACCTACTCGCGCATGGCATCGGCCGGGACCTGCACGAGGCGCCGAACTATGTGCATGTCGGCAAACCCGGCAAAGGCCTCCGCATCAAGGAAGGCATGGTGTTCACGATCGAGCCAATGATCACCGAAGGCACCTACTACATGACAATCGATCCGGACGGCTGGACCGCGCGGACGCTGGACCGCAAGCTCGCCGCCCAATACGAGCATACGATCGCCATCACGGCTGAAGGTCCACAAATCCTGACCGCGCAATAGAATAATTAGAAGTCGACCACGAGATGGTCGACTTCTTTTTTTCGTATTTGGCATAGCATCTTTCTTCGCCCGATACATGCGTTTATCCGCTTTCATCAATGGCATTTTCGGAAAATGGCTGGATCCGATACTACGGTGATCGATAACTCGTTCCCGTCTTCAACCCGAAGCGGGTTCGCGGACAGAGTAGGCTCAATGATCGTGATGAGGCTACTCTCTCCGCGATCACATGCCAGTACGAAGATTTCATCTCCGGCGAACCGCGCGACAAAATCGGAAACGCCGGCTGACTCTGACTATAACTGGGCTAGATGATGCAATGCAGGATCTCCCACATGGATGGACATGGGAGTCGTTAATCGAGCAATTCAGTCCTTTATTTCGAATGCGGTCCCATTGCGTTATTCTGCCCGTTACTTCAACGAGGCTGCCGATTAATGCCGGCAGCCTCGTCTTGGTTTCTTATTGAACAAACGTTTTTCGTTCTTTAACTCCTATATCTTTTGATATCTCTTTGGTCGAGAGAAAATCATCTAATAATTTAATGCATATTTCATTTTTATCGAAGTAAAATTTATTTAACCCCAACTCAGCACTCTTTATTTGGGAAGGATTAATTCTCCCTATTTGGAGCATTACCATCTTTAAAAGTGGACTGCTTTTGCTGTAATCATTATAGGAGTTCTCTTCATATTTTCAAGAATAATGTATTGATATAAGGGTTTCGTTCGTCGAAACATTGATCTGATATCCCAGCTATCCGATAATTTTGTTTCAATTAAGCTCTGTTTGAACACCTTCTTCGATATCCGATTCCGTCGACGATGCAAAAGCTGTCTAGACGTTGAGCGAACGATTTTTGTTCCAATTGGCTCAGTTTTGAATTGATGTGAGTAACGCCAGATCCTTAGGACCCTGAGAACTTGAACTTTGTTGATGCGATAAGGAAATAGACTCCCCAGTCAGGAAGGCTCATTACTTTAAAAAGAGGTTGTCCGGTCAAGCCTATTCGACGAATTTTCAAATTTGAATGAACTATAATTTCGGCATGAGCAAATTCCGTTTCCCAGTTTTTCTTCATACTCTTCCATTTCTGTGGATACTTCTCATGTATACCTTTGCTGAACCCGAAAATATCTGTTCCATATTGTTTTTGAACTTTGGTAATCATTTTGTTGGTTTGGTTATTGATGGACTGATTAAGTTTTTTCTCAATCATATTGCTTCAATAGCTGCTGGAAAAGGGATACCCTCCCTTACGGATGCAATGCTTAACAGTAATTGAGTGGGAATCAATTGCGAATGGAATGTGGTCGCGGCAACATATAAAGACGGCAACAAAATAGAAAGCATATAAAAAAATATGCGGATCAAGCGGACAAAGGTCGAATACAGAAATCAATCATAGTAATAATTAAAAAAATTGCCCCCAACAAGCTAAGGGCAATTTTATCATTAGGAGATTTTAAAGAAGTCGACCTGTAGGACGAATATTATTTCATAATCGCAACATCCATTAGATAACTTGTTTTGTTGGACGAATCAAGATTTCACTTACCGCAACAGTTTTAGGTGTGCTAATCACATAAGCTACTGCATCTGCGATATCGCTTGGTTTCAAAGAAAGACCTTCTCCTGCAGCCATAAGATTTTTTACCCTTTCCCGATCTTCAGGAGTATTAATAGTTGTATAAAGTTCAGTACTTACAGCACCTGGAGAAATGATCGTTGAACGAATATTGTTTTCTCTTTCTTCCTGCCGCAATCCCTCCATAATCGCTCTAACTGCAAACTTGGTACCGCAGTATACAGCAGATCCTGGATAAACAACATGTCCAGCTACGGAGTCGGTCGCAATAATATGACCGGATTGTTGTTTTTTCATGATCGGTAAAACCGCAGCAATTCCATTTAAAACACCCATAATGTTAATATCTAGCATTTGGCGCCACTCATCAAAGCGAGTTTCTGAAAGTAGCGCAGTTGGCATAACTCCAGCGTTATTATAGAGTACATCTACACGGCCATATTTTTCGATTGCCAAATCTACAACTGCTTGAACTTCCTCTTTTTTTGATACATCGGCAACTGCATATGAAATTTCAGCATTTGGCAATGACTCAACAAGAGATTTCAAGCGATCCTCTCGGCGAGCAGCAATTACTAATTTTGCTCCTTCTTGCGCAAGTTTCTTGGTAGTAGCTTCACCTATCCCACTTGATGCGCCCATAATAATAACAACTTTATCTTGAATATTTGACATACTAAGTAACACCCTTTCTTCTATTAGTTTGATGACAAACAAAATCATCGTCGATTGTTTAAGCAACATACGTTTATTATAAATAGAAACAGGATTCATACAATGGTTAAATTAGAGCAATGAGTTGTTTACTCAACAATTCATTAAAAATTGTCGAGTATGTTTAGAATGAATAAAGAAACTCAATAACGACTACACCGATATTATCCTTATTCCTTATCTAGAAAGTTGTTTTGTAGGACTAAGCATGTAGTTTCTTAGTAAAATAAATACCAACCCTAATACCGACGATAATAATCCCACTATTACGACGTATTGTGTACCTAATTCTGAAATAATTAATCCACCTACAGCTGTACCAATTGTAGTTCCTAAGTTAACGGATGATAAAAATAAGCCATTAGCGAAATCAGGAGCTTCTGGAGCTGCAGACGTAATCCAATATTGATTAATATTAGTTCCTATACCAGCCAATATTCCCCAAACTAAAGTAATGATTGCCATAGGTAAAGTAAATTGTCCTAATAAGAATAAAACAATGTAAACGGCTCCCAATGCAAAAGGAAAAGATACTACAGATTTGATCGCATTTTTAGTAAGTAACTTCCCTGCCACAATGTTTCCAATAATATTTGCCCCCCCCGAATATGACTAACATTAAACTAATTGATTTCCCAGAGGTATTCGTAACGGTTTTAAGATACTCAGCAAGATAACTATACACCCCAAATATGGCTGAATTTAGTAAAATGATAGCAACAATGGAAAGCCAAGTAATTGGTTTTTTTAATACCGCTAATTGAGCTCCGTAAGAAAGTCTTTCTTTAACAGGCATAGAAGGGAAAAATACTAATATAGCAATAAATACTATAGCATTTACGATGGCAAAGAATGCCATTGATATTTGAAACGAAACTGTACTAGCAAGAAAACTTGCGATTGGTACACCAATTACCATACCCGCAGATACTCCAATAAAAACTTTTGAAACAGCTTTTGGAGCTTCTTCCTTGCGAACTGAGTTAGCAGCCATTGTAAAAGCTGCTGAAAAATAGATTGGATGAAAAATGGCTGGAATCACACGTGCGATTATTTCAATGGCAAAGTTAGATGTAAATATAGAAACAATGTTACCTAAAACGAAAATACCAAGTACAAGTAACATAGCCTTCTTGCGATTTATCCCCGAAAATAATAACGGCATAGTAGGACCAGATATTGAAACAGTAAGTGCGAAGAAACTCACCAGCCACCCAGCCTTAGATATACTGATATGAAATTGATCAGCAATGTAGGGTAATATCCCTATAACTCCCATTTCAGTATTTATGATACCGAAAGCCCCTATGGTTAATATAAATATAAGTAAATTATTTCGTTTAGACAAAAAAGCAACTCCTTCTACCCCAGATACGATCTTACCCAATTTCTTCCTTATCTATATTAAATTTTCAGACCTAGTTCACAAACTGGAAATATTGTTTCATACAAATTTGCCAACAGCAAAGATAACCCGCTTTTTTTCTCTCCCCCTGTCTCTGCAGTCTCCAGAAACAGTCCCTTTCCTTTTCTGTCGGTATCCATATCTGGCGGCAATACGTCCGTATAAACTCCATAATTACCAGTTGCTTTTAATGCTGCAAATTCGGCTTCACTATTTATGGTAAATGCATATACGATGATGTTGTTTTCTTTCAATTTTTTCATAAAACGGCTTGTCAATCTCGCCGGATCTGTTGCCATCACCCGGATGTGATGTTCATTCATAAAAGAGATGATGGTGTCGACATCGTCGTTGATCATGTATATGGAATAGATCACATTTTTGAACGGGATGATTCCCATGACGATATCGTACATCTGAGGCGTATAGATTTCTGGAATGATTCTGTCGAGAATTTCGGGATCGATTTCTTCTGCTGTTTGCTTGATGATAGAAAATTGTTTTTGGATTATTGCAGGATCCAATTCTTTTGTATCAATATCCAAATACATATCTGGATGGGTCTGCAAGATCCTCGCGATGCACCTGAAATCAAGCGGTGAATAGTTATAGTGGATTTTCGTCGTCATAAATTTTTGATAAGGTACAATGCTCTCCGCCGGAACCGGCTGCTCCAATTTCATGTATAGATAGGGATCCCAGTCATGTCTTGCCACTAGTTTGCCGTCGGATGTTAAGATCAGATCAGTTTCAAAAAAACGGAATCCTTTTTTATAGTTCATTTCCCAAGCTTCGTAACTATTGGTGTTTTCAAATCCGTCTATTCCTCCCATGGCATGGGCTATCATCGTTTCGCCCAGAAATCCCTTTTCTTGCGCGTATGCCATGGATGGAATGGATACCGAAAAAAGCAACATTGCGGATGTCAATAACAGAATGAATCGTTTGATCAGATAATGCACTCTTTATACACTTCCCATAATCATTTTGGAATATTATTGCCAAAGGACAGCAGCGCATTATTCAACTTATAGTAAAATGTTGGTGAATATTGGCTCGGCATTCTTACACGGTTTTATTAATTCCATATAATTTGCTATATCTCTTTCAGCCATAGAACCGGTTATAACCTTTAGAACTTTTCCATTTTTGTCGATTAAGAATGTAGTAGGGATTGGGGTAATATCATAAGCCTCGGTAACAATTCGATTTTTATCTTTTAGAACAGCAAATGTGAGTCCATATTTTTTAATAAAAGATTCAATGGCAACATCACTTTCACCAACATTAACAGCTACTATTTCTACACCATGATCCCCAGAAATTCAAGAAAACACCTTTTCCGTTTAAGTCAGACAGTTGAACTTGTTTCCCTTCTATATCTTCAAGCACAAAATCCGGTGCTTGGTCTTCTGCCTGAACTCGAATATTCTCAGTGAAAAAATTCCGATAAAGAGAGTAAGTTATGGCTGAAATCATCACAAGTATTAGACTCAATCGAATAATAAATCTAAACCTTTTGTTTTTCATTTAAACTCCTTTGGTGAAAATTTCAAATCACCGTTACAAAAAATATAACGTTAAGCAAGAATGTAAGCCGGCAATGATTAGATTAACAAAAACTAAGTTGAAAATAATGATCTCAAAACCAATGACTCCAAGCCAGGCCGATTTCTCACCATGCCAACCTTTAGAGAGTCGTAAATGCAAATATGCAGCGTAAAATAACCATGTAATTAGTGCCCATACTTCCTTTGGATCCCATCCCCAAAAACGTGTCCAAGCAATTTGAGCCCAAATCATTGCAAAAACGAGTGCGCCTAAAGTAAATATTGGAAATCCGATTGCAACAGATGTATATCCAATTTCATCAACCATATCAAGCTTTATGTTCTTCGTTAACGGCCCACTCATCCAGATACACGCCGGCATTATTAATCAAAACGTCCAATCTTCCAAATGTCTCATTTATAGTAAGTGCCGCTTAACGGATGCTTTTTGATCATCGACATTCATCCGCACAAACGATACATCCAACCCTGACTGCTTAAGGTTTTGGGCAGCTGCATGACCCTTCTCTAGATCCCGACTCGCTAAAATGGCCTTAAAACCATTTATAGCCAATTATTTGACAAGCTCATATCCAATTCCTCGATTCGCGCCTGTGACAAGGGCAATTAGCTGATAGGAAAAGCCTTTCTCTTTGTCATAGGGAAACTCAACAGCCCAACCGTCCGAACCATTTAAATCCTCGTATATCAATTGCCGATTTTCTTCCAATCCATCCAGAAAGTTAACCCAAAAATACACTCTTTCTGCATTTTTCACGTGGGCCTCGATATGAAGCATACCACTTCCATTTGGCAGCATTACCGTAGAGAATTCATCTGCTGCAACGGGTAAGGTTTGTATCCATAGAATCTTCGGAGGGGGCAATGGTGACGCAAGCTGCAAGGCAGCCAGTATCAATCCAATCATTCTAGCTAACGTTCGTACAGAACGTGGAAGTAGATGCATTTTCTCAACAAAGCGAATTTTTTCTCGTGTCATAGCAGCATCCCCTAATTAATTGAAAACGGAAAGTCCACACTTGGTCTACATACAGACACTTGAATCAATCTGAAAGCGGCACAGCCCAATCTGCTTCTTTGATCCATGTCCGGTTGCTGAATTCGCGGCCACGCAACACAACCTTGTTGGTATATACCTCAACGAACAGGCCTTGCGCAGCACCCTTCCTTACATTCTCGTATTTGGTATTCATCACGATACCGATCGATGAGTTCTTAAACCAGTGGAACGTTTCTTTGATATAATGCTCCGTATTGACGGTAAAATCCTGATGCGTATGCCCTGAAAAAACGAATACGTTTCTGTAAGGTTTCAATATCTCTCGGAACTCCCTGGCTTTGATCAGCATGTGATTGCCTCCGTCCTGCCCTACCGGGGGCAGTTCTTGGTGAATCATGACAAACACCGGCTTCCCGTCTTTGTTTTCGGCCATCTTGCTCCGAAACCAGTTCAATTGCTCGTCCGAGTACCATGCGCCTTCTCCCACTTCCGGTTTTTCCTGAACATACGTTTCCTGCGACAGTAGAATAAAATGAAACCCGTTCAGCCGAACGTCATGGTAGGGCTTCTCGAGATTAAACATGGAGGTGAACGCCTGCCGAGCCATTGCATCAGTCTTGCCGTTCGGGAACGTGTCTTGACTCCACGCGCCATTCTTTCCGATCCAGACGTTATAATAGTCGTGGTTCCCCATATTGGCATATACGCGCGGAAGCTCGTATTGGGACATGATATTTTTGAATTCCCTGTAATCAGCCGGTGTTCCCGAATCGGTAATATCTCCGGTAATCATAATTGCTTGTGCTTTATCTCTGAATGTCTTTATATCATCAAGCGCTTTTCGCAGGTGGTTCGATTGAGCGGAAATACCCGAGTTTACATGCAGGTCGCTGATAATGAAAAAGGAAAGCAACGGTCCAGCGTCTTCCGTTGCTTGCTTCGCTTCTGTCATACCGACTTGTGGCGTTGCCGTCGCAGGCTTCGTTATATTTTCGTGACCCGCAGCCTCTCGAAATCGGCGGAACATAAAAAGCGCAGACAGGGTTAAAATACTTGCCCAAACGGCAGCGATCAGCCATTTGATAAAGTTGCGTCTTGTCATTGAGTAATAATGTCCTTTTCCAAATTATATTAATGATACTTGGGAGGCTCCTCCCCTATCTGTTTTCCTAGATATTCCGGGGCTCAGCTGTAGTTCCCCGGCGCCTATTCGTACTCATACGACAGTGATAAAGAGAGTTCACGGTAGGCTCCGATCTCAGCCTGGAGATTGGCGATCTTTTGTTCAGCGACGGTGATGGCATCTACACCCGCAATGAAGCGGTGAGGTGGTTGTTTCTCGTTTACAATTTTAATCAATGCTTGGGCAAGCTTTGCCGGATCGCCAACTTGTTTACCATTTTGGGCCTGCCACCACTCCAACTGTGCCGCTTTACGTTCCGCATAGTCTTCGATATTCAATTCAGCATAAGTTGACGACTTCTTCGTAAGAAGTTCGGTACGGAAGAACCCAGGATTGACGATTGTGGTACTAATCCCAAAAGGAGCAACTTCAGGCTGAAGCGACTCCATCCATCCCTCTAGACCAAATTTTGCCGCGCAGTAGGCGGAATTGAATTCGAATCCCTGGAGCCCGGCACCCGACGAAATCGAAATCACATGTCCAGAACGTTGTTTACGCATAATAGGAAGAACGGCTCGTGTAACATTCATTGGCCCAATGAGGACAGTGGCTAGTTGCTTTTCAACCTGCTCAGGGGTCAGTTCCTCGAAATAGCCTCCATAGAAGTTAGCAGCGTTGTTGACAAGTATGTCAATACGACCAAAACGTTCTACTACTGCTTTTACAGCCAACTCTGCGTCAGCAGAGTCAGTGACATCAAGTTTAACGACAAAAAGATTGTCTGATTCTCCCACAGCTTTCAAAACAGAATCCGTATTACGGCCTGAAGCGATTACTCTGTGGCCGGCAGACAAGGCTGCCTTTGCAATATCCATACCCAAACCACGACCGGCACCTGTAATAAACCAAGTTTTTACTTCCATCACTCTTTAAATCCCTCCCAAATTTTTATTACTTAATTTGAAACAACACCTTATCGTTAACGAATTTTATTTGATTAATCAACTTATGTCTATTATTATATAAGTAAGACTTTTATTTTCAATGGTTAAAGTAACGTAATATGTTGATAACTCAACACAGAGCTTGAAAATGTTAATTATAATGAAAGCTTGGTGGATATATACGATGAAAAAAGTGGATCGGAGAATTCTTAAATCACAAGAAGCTATGAAAAAAGCTGTTATTGAATTAATGACTGAAAAAAACTTCGATGATATTACAATTCAGGATATTGCCGACCGGGCAAACATAAACCGTGGTACCATTTATCTTCATTATCAGGACAAATTTGATTTATTGGATAAACTCATCGAAATGCACATTAACGAATTAGCGGAGATGGGTGAATGGGCTTGCAGGCTGGATTGGAACAATGGTCTTTTACCTTTTTTCGAATATTTTGAGAAAAACTATTTATTCTTTTCGACCATGTTAGTGAGTAAAGGAGCGCCTTCTTTTAGAACACGGCTTTTTGATTTTATTACGGAGGGCTTCATAGGTGAGATTGACAAAGAAAGCGGAAGAAATAAGGATTTAAGCGAAGACGTTATGCTTCAGTATACTGGGAACGCTTATGTAGGTGTCATTGAATGGTGGATCAGAAATGGAATGCCATCCTCACCTCAAGCAATGGCCAAACAAGTTGGGGCCTTGTTAGAAAGAAGCCTGTAGTCCATGTAAAACAAGAGCGTCCTGTTAAATTGTCAGTGCGCTCTTGAAGTCATGCATGCGTGTTCGTTACGGTTAATCCTTAAAATTAACTTTATTGCTATCAATGATTTGAGTGTCATCTTCAGTAGCAAATTCGCTGGTGGTGAACTAGCGGTATCCACTAAAATAGAGTCTAAAAGGGCATTGTCAACAAGCTCCAAAATAGATTTAAATGGCGAAGAGATTCAACTTTCAGCCTACAACATTGATGGAAACAACTATTTCAAGCTTCGAGATATCGCAAAAGTATTCAAAATTGGCGTTACATGGGATGGCAAGAACAACTCAGTAGGCATCGATACAAAGATTGATTATAAAGAGGAATAGCACCCAACAATTAAGAATCTCTCGCAGTCAACAGATGGTGTCTGAACACAGGCACCATCTTCTTATTAATGGTTATAGAACTTAATATAATTGATAGTAATCCTACGATTACGACGTATTGTGTACCAATTTCTGAAATAAATAAACCACCTACGGCCGCACCAAATGTTGTCTCTAAGTTAACTCCTCCTTAAAACTTGATATTGATATAAAGTCGCCAACACTCCTCTTTTTCGACAAAAGTCACAGTGTATCGTTTGTTATTCAAAACATCTTGACGCAGTGAACAACAAACGACTTATCTTACTACTCACGAAAGTTCAAAAAGCTACAAAAAAGCCTGTTGAGGCTTCAACAGACCATTTACATATTCATGTATATCCATTTTTTCCAAAAGAAAAAAGTAAATGAGCTTTGATTCTAATCACTAATAATTACTTATTATCAATTAACTTTTGTTT
Source organism: Paenibacillus sp. Soil787 (assembly GCF_001429545.1). Taxonomy (GTDB): domain Bacteria; phylum Bacillota; class Bacilli; order Paenibacillales; family NBRC-103111; genus Paenibacillus_E. The sequence goes on along the minus strand of NZ_LMSP01000001.1, from coordinate 216,273 downwards.
CTTTCAGCTTTTGCAATTCACCGGTCTCCTGTAGTATATAAGCCGGAAAAGAAGGATACCCAAATTCCAATACATCTGCGCAGCAGTCACATATTTTTTCTGAGATTTGCTTTTCCGCAAGATTGCAAAGGAGACATAATAAATTCTGATTCAAATGAATTCACATCCTTCAGTTATGCTTTTCCATACTCTTTCGGATTTCTACGGGCAACTCCGGTCTGAACAGCTGCTTTAATTACGCTGTCCCTTATGAGTTTTACTACATCCTGGTTAAACACACTTGGAATAATATATAGCTTATTAAGAGCTTTATCGGGAATTACTGATGCAATAGCCTGGGCGGCAGCAAGCTTCATTTCCTCGTTAATCGTTGTTGCCCGGCAATCAAGCGCCCCTCGAAATATACCAGGAAAACATAATACATTATTTATTTGATTTGGATAATCGGATCTACCGGTTGCAATTACTGCGGCAATATCCTCTATTTCTTCGGGAAGAATTTCCGGTGTAGGATTAGCCATACAAAAAACAATGGGGTGCGGCGCCATTTTCTGTACATCTTCTCTCTTTAAAACTCCGCCGCGAGATAACCCTATAAATACATCAGCGCCTTCAATCACATCATGTAATGAACCCAAACTTAGATTGCGGTTTGTATGTTTGGCATACCACTCCCACATTGGATTTTCAAATTTGCTGCCTTCAATAAGGGCGCCTTCCCGATCAACGCCTAAAGCATCTGGGCGAGGATATGTCCTCTAAGTTAATGCCGCCGAATGCAGGCGATATATGTTTAATAGTAGCTATGATTTCTTCAACATTCTGTGTATTTAAACAAATTGGAAAAGAATCCACATCGGCAAACTGCTTAAACAACATGGATTTCCCTTCCATAACAGGCATAGCCGAATATGGGCCAATGTTACCTAATCCCAGGACAGCACTTCCATCCGATACGACAGCAACAGTGTTTCTTTTTATAGTAAGGTTATAAGCGTTTTCTTGCTTTTCATGAATAGCCATGCAAACCCGTGCAACGTCAGGCGTATACACACGCGATAAATCTTCCCGATTTTGAATAGGTACTTTCAATTTTGTTTCTATTTTCCCGCCCAAATGAAGAAGAAATGTCCTATCAGAAACATGAACTAGTCGGACGCCAACTAAATTTTTGATAGCAATAACAATTTGTTCGATATGCTTTTGATCTGAGACTGTAACTGTGATATCACGAATGGTTGAATCTTCTCCCATTTGGAAAACATCAATAGCTATTACATCTCCACCATTTTCGTTTATTTCTGTTATGACTTGTCCGAAATTAATTTGCTCTGTATAGAGTTCCAATCTTAAAATAATACTTTTACCGCCAAAGTTATTCATCCCAATTACCTACCCTCAAAAAATTAACTTTCAAATTCAGTCCGATAATTGCTCTCACTGTTCATCTGCGCTGGATCTGGTCAGATACGCTCCACCGATTAGCAGTGCACTGCTGACATAAAACACTGAGACAAGCCCAACCGACGAACCTACTAAACCGAAAAAGAGTGGGGCTATCAATTGTGATAGCCGGTTCGACGCTAATCGGAGCCCTAGAACTTCGCCTGTTCTCATTTTTGGAGAAGCATTGTAGGTCGTAGTCATCGAAAGCGGTTGACCGCACCCCAGACCCGCCCCCATAAATGTGCTCAACACACAGAAAAAATAAAAATGACTTGTAAATGGGACCAGGAAAAATGAAATTCCTGCAGTAAAGATGGAGGCTAATAAGATTCGGTTCCGACCAAAGATCATAATAAGTTTAGGCAAGAAAAACCGGACTGCGACCATACTTATTCCCTGAATGGCTATAATCCATCCAATAACACTCGGTAAAATATTCTGTTGCTTAGCAAACAACGGAAAATATGCTACGAAAATATCTCGAGAATACAAAACAAGTGCACTTGAAACCAAAGCTTTCCTTAAAATTGGTATTTTCAATAAACTCATAGAACCGGAAAAGGCATGATCCGATTGTTCGTTCTTTCTAATAATGACAGGTATAAAGAATGAAATCGCAATCGGTATCAATCCAGTGAACATAGAAACGAGAAAAGCAAACGTATAAGAAAAATGTTCAACCAGATATCCTCCAACAACCGGACCTATGACGCTACCCAATGACATCGCCATGCTAAATATGCTGAAATATTGATCTCGATTCTTGGGGGTTGCAGCGTTGCCTAGCACGTTTTGGAGTGAAATATTTATAAAAAGCTGCGAAACGCCTATTATGGCTTGGGATGTGTATAGGGACCACATGGACGGATAACAAAAAGGGAACGCCATCCCTACCGTCATACCGACTGTGCCCAGAATAATTGGTAACCGATCGCCTACATAATCGGAGATTTTACCTGCATAAATGGCGAAAAATAGCGGAAAGAATGCGTAAAAAGCTGTTACCATACCAATTTCAAATGTATTAGCGCCCAAATGGGAAGCAAATAAGGTGACAACAGGTCTGGTGATATTCAACATGACTTGAAATCCTATTGTGATGATGATGACAACTCTTAATACCATATCGTTCACCTTTACTTCTAAGCACCTAACACAGAGGCAGGTACATACGAGTATCCGTCCATTAGCCTTCTTGCGGTCCTCCCACAAGCGGCGCGGACCACATTCCACTCTAAGTCCTCGTACTCCACTTTGGTCTCGACGTACATTGTACCTGATGGGTGTCCTATCCTTACGCCGGATCTCGGGGGTGCAATCTCGAAAGGAAGAGTTCCCGGAATTTTACACGCAGTTGCTAATGCCATAGCTCCGCTCACTGCATGTGCTTTATGCAAAGCACCCATAGTCATATACCGAGAAATAATGTCGACTTCCCCCTGTTTAATTTCTCTATTCGTCAGGGTTACATAATCTGTAGCAGCAGTAACCATGATGATCTTCGGTAAGGCGTGAGTAGATGGTTTAACGACCTCTCCCGGTTTAATGAGCCCAGCGAGGATGCCGCCCTGCACTCTTATTTTTTCTAACGTATCCAGCAGTTCCGTGTTTTGATTAACCTCTTGCTGCAACTCCGTCCCCTTGGCTCCTACATCCTCAGCCCTGACAATGACAATCGTATTGGCGCAATCAACAATACTAACTTCAAATCTCCTGCCGTCGTCAATTTGAACCGTATCCTTAGCATTGCCTGTTGGTAAAGTATTTCCTGTAAAGGTACCTCCCGAATTCAAAAAGTTCAGCATGATCTTCGAGGATACGCCGGGTACACCATCAATGGAGAAATCCCCATCATAGATGATTTGTCCATTAGCTACTGGTATTTCGGCTACAATGATTTTATCGATATTCGTATTATAAATATGGACCGCTGTAACAGGTTCCGTTAATGGGACAAATCCTTCTTCAGCAGCATAAAGTCCTACTGCCGTAACTAAATTTCCACAGGTCACTCTATAATCGATGACATGGTTTTCGACACTGACTTGACCAAAGGTATAATCGATATGTGCTCCGGGCCGCGAGGGCGGACCTACGATCGCTAGCTTACTCGTCAAACTTGTTCCCCCGCCCAACCCATCGATTTGACTGCTGTCCGGACTACCGAACATTCTCAAAATCAATTTATCCCTTTGGTCCGGATTGGAAGGGAGATCGTATTTTCGTAAGATCAGACCTTTGCTTGTACCTCCCCTCATGATGGTTGTCGGGATTTTTATCATTTGTCCGAAATCGTTCATCACGTACCACTCCTTAATAAAACATTTCTGTTTGATAATTCTTTTGACTTACAGATTTAAATGTATTAGAACGTTAGAAATAAATAAAATATTGTTTTTTTATAATATTCAATAAAAAATATTGATTTCTAAGTTTAAGGAAACATTACTTAATATGTGCTGCTCGGTATTCTCAAGTAATTTCATCTTAGAAACCCCGATGTGGAAATAAAAGTAATAACGAATTGGAGCTAGGCTGACCCAAAAAAAGACGATACAAAGCTCTACCTTGCTGCAGCGCCTTTATATCGTCTTTATAATTATTTCACAGTTACTGACGACTGTTGAACCTTTATCGGATCATCACTATTGATCTCGTCCAGATTACGCTTATTGGTCTTAGGACCGAAACTAAGTGCCACGGCTGAACCGATCCAAGTGGCGGCGATTAAAGAAAAGACACTCATATTCCCTAAGTGAATGATAAAATAACTTATAACGATTGGTCCCAAAACATTTGAAACTCTGCCGATACCATAAGTAAAACCATATCCTGTAGCTCTTATCTCAGTAGGGTATAATTCGGAGGTATACGTGTATAAATTCGAAGAGAATACTCTCTCCACTAGATTAACTAAAAATCCAAATGATATTAGAAACACAGGGTTAAAAGTCATTCCGTATAAAAGGACACAAATTGCAATTACTATGGACGATACGGCCAAATTCCACTTTCGTTCGAAACGGTCTGAAATAAAAGCGCCTACTAAAGCGCCTAACGGTGCACCAATCGTAATTAAAGAACTGTAAACTAATGATTTGTTCAATTCGATACCGTGCTGTACGAGTAGTGTTGGGACCCAGGAGGAAAATCCGTAGAAACCGATAGTTTGGAAAATCCACGTTAAAGTCAGAATCGACGTTCTGCCAAGGTATTTCCCTTTAAACAATTCGATAAGAGAACCTGTTTTCAATTGTGCCTTTGGCTTAAGGATAACTTCAGTAATAGTAGGCAATTCTCCCTTTTCCAGGCGAACAGTATCCTCGATTCTCTGCATAATGGCTTCTGCTTTTGTAAAATCTCCGCGGGCAAAGTGCCATCGGGGTATTTCTACAAGCTTACGAAGAAAGAAAATTGAGAGTAGCCCTAACGCACCCCACGCGAACACGTACCTCCATCCATCCGGTCCTAAAGTAACGAAATAACTCGAAGCCCAAGCAGTTAAAGGAATTCCGAGTAACCCCACCGCAATCGTTATACCTTGGTATTTGCCGCGAGAAGCAGAAGGGAAAAATTCACTGATATAAGTATTTGCGTTTACAAGAGCGGCTGAGGCTCCCATACCTGTTAAAAACCGCAAGACGCCTAGCGAAACCGGATCCCAAGCAAAAGCTGTTAATAAAGAAAGAATAGAGAAAAACATAGTGTTTGTAATAATGGCATTTCTTCTCCCAAATCTATCGGCTACCCATCCACCGAATGCAGAACCAAGAAACATTCCCAAAAAAGAACAAGATGTAACAATGCCAATCGTGCTCACGGACATTCCCCAATGTTTTTTTAATGCAGGTGCAACGTAAGAAAACGTATTGAGGTCGGCAAACTCAAAGAAATAAACAATAGCCAGAGCCGCTATAACTTTTTTATGAATACTTGTAATCGGTAGATGATCTAGACGGCTTGAAATATTGTTTCCGCTTTCATTTTGGATGATATTCAATTTTCTTTCCTCCATCGTAGTCATATAATTTGTAGTCTAAGCCTTCAGCATTCACCCGGGAGCAACAACTTAACTTTACCATCAGAATTGTTATAAAAAAAATATGCATTTTTTATCGTATTTAATAGAAATTTTAAATCTCTAATATTCCAAATTTATGAAGCCCAAAAAGTCTGCGCCTAAATAAGTATAAAACCTTCATGATGACCCCCTTAATTCTTGTTTAAATAAAGGGGCCAAGGTTTCTTTAGGTAAACTAAACTATATAGCGCCATAATGAATGGCTCGAAGATTTTGGCACCAAACGTCCATCGCCCCAGAAAAATACCTACGATTCCGCCGCTTAAAGCGCCGATGAAAAAACCTAGCAGGGGTCTCCTCAGCGGTTATTGCCAAATGGAAAAATAACTCCCCCGTTTTTTGCAAGCGATTTCAATAAATCAAGTGGCGTACTAATCCAAAATTTATCAATAAATCTCCCGGATCCGTACTGCCAACTTACCAATAATATAATTAATAGTACTAGGCGGATCGATGATAACTTAAAGAATCCAACACACTTTTTATTATGAATGAATGATTTGCCAGGTGCATGTCCACTCCAATCCGGCTATCCGACACTCTTGCTGAATTCATCTGCGTACCTCCATTTCAAATTCATCTTTAAGTGCATTCCATAGTTTTGAATACGCTTTCGTAAACTCGTCTAAAAAGCGTGTATTCATAACGTCTCTGGGCCTCGATATGTTGATATTCTCCATAAATTTAATGGTTCCAGGCAGTTTGCTAAATACCCCTACTCGGTCACCCAAAGTCACCGCCTCATCATGATCGTGTGTAACAGAGATGACTGTTTTTTGGGTTTCTTTCCAAATTTCCAATAATTTATCTTGCAGAATCAAGCGCATCTGAGCGTCCAAAGCCCCAAATGGCTCATCCATCAATAGGGTCTCTGGATTGTATGCTTATAATTTCTCTAAACTTGCCCTACTGTATTAAGGCCATTGCTCCCCCTACTTTCTTCTCGCTTGAATTAGGTTTGCTATAATAAGATGCTGCTTGCTAAAAGCCATTTATGGCTCTGTAAAATTAAATTACCATGTTCCATGGAATAAAACAAAGTGTTAAAATTTATAATAATCGATAAAATTATTTGATTCCTAACTCCACTTGTGTTTAAAATTAAACCATACTATTTTCATGAAATGAGTGATTTTATTATGGAAGAAAGAGACTGCATGTTATTACAAACACTTTTCGAACACCAAAATTTAACAAAAACTGCTGAGCTTTTATACGTATCTCAACCTTCTTTAAGTTACCGTATTCAACAATTAGAAAAGCAATTTGGGATCAAAATCATGTACCGGGGAAGAAGAGGTATAGAATTTACGCCTCAGGGTGAATATTTGGTGAGATATGCAAAGGATCTTCTACAGCAATTACAAAAAACAAAAGAGCATTTATTAAGTATGGATAATAAAATATCTGGTACACTAAAAATCGGTACTGCAAGCAGTCTAGGACGTTACAAACTCCCAGGAATGTTAAAAAAATTCCATACTGAATACCCCGATGTTGAGTTTAAAGTAACTTCAAACCGCAGCTCAGAATTAATAAATTCGGTATATAAGCAGGATGTCCATATCGGATTTATTCGAGGAGATTATAATTGGCCCGAAGAAAAACATCTAATTATGACAGAGAATATTTGGATTGTATCGAACAGAGAGATCTCATTAAACGATCTGCCAAAATTACCTAGAATCAGTTATAAAACGGACTTGTCCTTAGAAAATGTATTTGATAATTGGTGGAAGGAGACGTACTCAGTACCACCAACAGTAACAATGGAAGTAGATCATATGGAAACATGCAAAGAGATGGTATCCAGCGGATTTGGGTACGCGATACTTCCCAACATCGTCTTAGGAGATAATGAACACTTGCATCGTATACAACTAAGGACTAATTACGGGGAGCCTATCTTGCGTAAATCATGGATGATTTATCGAAAGGAATCTTTGCAAATATCACTAATTAATGCTTTTGTAGATTTTATACAGAATATGAAACTGATGTAAGGGTAAGTTCCTCACAATTCCATCACCCACATATAAATCAATAAAAAACATTGTTTTTTATTGATTTATATAAAAAATTATTATTTCTATTTATTGCGTCTAACTCAACCTAGAATTTGCTATACCTACCGTAAATGGAAAAACGAAACGACACTTCTCATTTTCTATGAGTGAGTGGCATTTCGTTTTCTATTATGACATTTCTCAATTACTCAAATTTGTCCTACATAACTCTGGTGAAGTCCCAGATACTCAGCAACATTGAGTTATTCGATGTATATTCATGCATTTACTTGCATATCTTTATTTTTGAAACAAAAACTGCAACAAATTTTGAAACATTTACAGTTATTTATGAAAAATAACAAAAAAACCAGGGCTCCCGCCCTGGCTCTTTCCTACGAACACCTGCTGTATCCGCAGTTGACGCAATTCTTACACCCTTCGCTGTTCACCAGCGAAGCGGAACCACACGACGGGCACAGGTCCTTCGGCGCAGCGTTAGCCGTGCTGCCGCTGTGACCCGTGTGCCCCGCTTCCACTACAGGTGCTGGTGCTGGCGCATCCAGCACTTCACTCGTCGCGGTCACGTAGTTCCGCGCGTCGTCTTGCTCGTTCATCACTTCGTCATGCTGCTCGAGCGCTTTGGCAACTGCGTCTGCGATAGACTCGACGCGGTTGTTGCCGAAGCCAATGGCGCCGGAACCGCCAATGCCTTTCAAGTGCTTCACGAGCAGCTTCACTTTATCGCCGTGGTCACCATAACGCAAGAACAAGGAACACACGCGGCCGAGTGCTTCGGACATCGCGAACACGTCGGAGCCTGCTTTTCCTACGTTGAGGAAGATTTCACTCGGCGTGCCGTTCATATCATTAATCGTGATATACGCCATCCCGAACGGGGTATTCACTTTATACGTTGCACCGCGTAGAATTTGCGGACGGCGCTTGTATTGTTTATCGAATACTTGCTCCGTCTTCGTATCCACATCTACAGCTAGTTTACCTGATAGATTAGTTAAGCTCTCTTCTTCTTTCACAGCTTCCGCGGCAACAGCCACTGGAGCTGCTTCTGCTTTCTTCTCTTCCTTTTTGTCCGCGCTTGTACTCAATACTTGCACATCTCGGCTGCCATCGCGGTAGATGGTTACACCTTTACAACCTAGATCGAAAGCCAATTCATATAAACGTTTCGTTTCTTCCACGGTGAAATCCGCAGGACAATTCGCTGTTTTGGAGATCGAGCTATCAACCCATGTCTGAATCGCAGCTTGCGCTCGGATATGATCCTCCGCAGTCAATGTCATGGAGGTTACGAAGTAGTCCGGCAGTTCTTGACCCGGATTCGCATCTTTCCACTCCTGTGCGATCGGCACATATTGTTTATCAAAGCCAAGACGGCTTTGACGATAATATTCAAAAGCAAAGTAAGGCTCAATACCAGTCGATGTACCCACCATTGTCCCCGTACTTCCAGTAGGAGCTTGGGTAATCACTGTTACGTTGCGCATGCCATTTTGCTTGATCGCTTCGCCAACTTCAGGGAATACTTTCGTCATGTTTTTCATAAAGCCGCTCTCAAGGAACTTATCTTCAATAAATTCTTTGAAAGAGCCTTTTTCTCCAGCAATTTCAGCCGATGCCAGATAAGCTTCTCTAGCCATAAAGCCATAGATTTTGTCCAAAAATACAAGCGATTCCGGACTTCCATATCGAACTTCCAATTTAATCATCAGTTCAGCAAGGCCCATAGTACCTAAACCTACGCGCCGCTCGCCTTGTTGATTCGTACGATTTTCTTCAAAATGATAAGGTGTCTTATCGATAACATTATCGAGAAAGCGAGTCGAATAACGAACGACTTTGGCCAAATCTGCCCAATCCACATCGTGTTTCTCCGCGTCATAAAACTTAGATAGATTAATAGCAGATAAGTTGCAAACCCCCCAAGCCGGAAGCCCCTGCTCCCCGCATGGATTCGTACAAATAATCGGATTGAAATACCAACTGTTGGACATTTGGTTGTAGTATTCCAGGAATACAACACCAGGCTCAGCTGATTTCCAAGCAGACTCAATGATTGTATGCCAAACATCACGTGCTCTTACTGTGCGATAAGGCTTGACGGATTTACCAAGCTTTTTCCAAGCATCTAAGTTGCCATCCCATTTATCGTTGTAATCAGGGTCTGTTGTATCTGGGAAAACAAGCTCCCACTCGAGATCTTCTTTAACGGCTTTCATAAATCCATTGCTTACACAAACGGATAAATTCGCATTCGTAATTTGACCCATCGTTGATTTCACCGTAATGAAATCCTCAAGATCTGGGTGCCAGTCGTTAATCATGAGCATTAGTGCTCCGCGACGGCTGCCGCCTTGTTCAATTAAGCCTGTTGTATAACTGAACAAACCACCCCAAGAAACAGCACCGCTGGATGAGCCATTCACACCTTTCACAACAGATCGACGTGGACGAAGGGAAGAGAGATTGATACCAACCCCACCGCCGCGCGACATAATTTCCGTCATTTCCGAGAGTGTGCTCATAATTCCGCCTCGGCTATCGTGTGGGGACGGGATCACATAGCAGTTAAACAGGGTCAGTTCATCACTTGCATCAGCACCAGCAGCAATACGTCCGCCTGGTACAAGCTTCCAATCATCAAGAATATATTTGAATTTATCTGTCCATTCTTTACGTTTCTCAGGGGTTGCTTCGACAGAGGCCATTGCACCTGCCAAGCGGTTCCACATTTCTTCCGGTGTCTTCTCAATATTTAAAGTGAGCTTTTCAACTGCGGATTCAACAGTCTCACCACTTCTTGTCTTTACTTTAACGGTATTGCCATTACGACTGATAATTTCGCCAACTTCTTTGGCAGGGAATTTAGGGTCATCCTTCGTTAAAACGAGAACGGTATCGCCCACCTTGGCCAAACTCGTATCCGCATTTTTGAGTGCATAACGATCCAAAAATATTTTCTCGCTTAATCCATCCAGCTTCTTATTAGACTGTACAATCCCCATCCATAATTCCCTCCCAATAAGCTACATACTCAGCTACAACTAAAATTAAAGTTACTTTATGAAGTTTATGTAAAATTACAATATGTGGTGTGCGAAATTCATTATACCTCACTATATATTGATCTTCTAATAGCCAAAGAACCAAATTTCGTTATTAAGACAGCCCTTAATCATATTAGCTAATCCTTACTTACTAATTCTCTCTTTTTCGCGATCAGAACAACCAAATTTAATCATTCAACCAAGCAAGATGAGATAGGCTATACAGCTCGTTTTGACGATCGTTAATTCCTCTGCTAACCTATAAATAGGATAACACATTTTATTTCTTTTTAGAACATTTGTTCGATAAATACTTTTTGGAAAATACGGAAAAAGGTTTCAGTACTACTTTCATAAGAAAACGCTTGAGGAGATGTTGGATATGTATTTCTTTAAAAATGAATTCGTCAACAAGAAGGACATTCTTCTTTCACCAGATGATCGTGGCTACTACTTTGGAGATGGGATATATGAAGTATTCCGGGTTTATAACGGGAAAATTTATGAGCAAGCTCCTCATATGCAGAGGCTCCAAAGAACCGCAAGTGAAGTGCGGATAGAACTGCCTTTTACTATTGAAAAAATGGGTCATATTCTCACGCAGCTTATTGAAAAGAATGGTCTCAATGAAGGCACTGTTTATATGCAAATTACTAGAGGCGAAGCTCCCCGGGCACATCCGTTCCCTGCTCAATCCGACCCCATTCTGATGGCCTACTGCACAGAGGTGCGCAGACCCATTGCTACAATACATAATGGCATTAATGCAATCACATTAGAGGATATCCGCTGGCTGAGATGTGATCTCAAAACGCTCAATCTTCTACCAAATGTCATGGCCAAACAAGCAGCGCTTGATCACGGGGTGCAAGAAGTCGTGCTGCATCGCAGTGGCACCGTCACAGAATGCAGCGCCTCTAATTTGATGATGATCAAGGATGGCGTACTTTACACGCACCCAGCTAATCATTTGATCCTTCATGGTATTACTCGGGCTGTCGTTTTGAGGTTAGCTCATTCACAAAATATCACTGTTAAAGAAGAACCTTTTACGACAGAGCAGCTTCTGCTCTCTGATGAAGCTTTTATCACAGGAACTACCGTGGAAATTACTCCAATCTTACAGATCGATGGCAAGGCAATTGGGACCGGCGCGCCAGGTCCGATTACACGTACTCTGCAGAATGAGTTTGAACGTACTTTTGCACAATAATGTTTTAATAGATATAGGATGTCCCAAAAGCGATTTTTGGATGTTATGCCTCTCTAACCCTTTACTGTAAAATGCTATGGTAACCAGAATTTGCTGAGGGAACGTCGATGCGTTAATTGGACGAAAACCACCCAAAATCATGAGGAAGAGGAACGTCGATGCGTTATTTCATTGTTTTTGCTTCCGGATCGTTCCTATTGATCAAATAGAGCACTCACGTTCCTCTTATTCAATTTCAAGCGCAGATTTCCCGAAATAAAGAATCGACGTTCCGCTAACTAGAAGTCAGGTCTACTTTCCCTCGCAGTCGACAGATAAACATAAAATGAGAAGACAAGAATAATCTTGCCTTCTCATTTTTTATTTTCTATGCCCCTAAATAAAAATTTTGGGATAGCCTCTTTTTGCACTTTCGCTCACGCTTTCGCTTAACGACGCAAATTCCACTCATCCGTACCATATTTCTCACGTACAAGTTGCTCAGAAAGTTCAATTTCATAAGGTGTCAACGATTCCTCAACTAGCTCCACGCCAAGCCCCAGCGCGATCTCACGACGAAATGCTTCCTCCACCTGACTAAGCGTCACCGCCTCTTTATCTTGCGCCCGAAGCAGTTCATTAATAGCCACAGCTTTCTTCAAAAAACTCTGTTTCATTCGATCCGCAACCTTCTCGTTCGAGAAACGCAGCATGCGAAATAGCTGATCTGTATCCATGTCGAGCAGGATGGAGCCGTGCTGCAGTACGACATTTCTTTGCCGAACCTGCGCACTGCCGGCGACTTTGCGTCCCTCAACAACCAGTTCATACCAGGAGGGGGAATCGAAGCAGGCCGCTGATCCGGCGGATGCGTACTTCTCCTTCTCCTCATCACTCGCGAGCTGCACCATTTCTGCGCCCAGTCCCAGCGCCCGAAATCCTTGCAAAAGCCCCTCGCTCAGCACGCGATAGGCTTCTGTCACATTACGCGGAATGCCCGGATAATCCTCGGCAACGATAATGCTGTACGTCAATTCCTTGTCGTGCAGCACGGCTCTACCTCCGGTTGGCCGACGCACGAAGCCAATTCCCTCATTGGCTACCGCTTCCTGATCGACTTCCGATGCCTTTTGAAAGTAGCCAATCGACAGCGTTGCCGGATTCCATCCGTAGAAACGAACCGTTGGAGGAACGAGCCCTTCACTATGAGCGGTCAGTATTGCTTCATCTAATGCCATATTTTCAGCAGGAGAACGATCTCCTGTATGTATAAATCGCCATGTCGTCATCTCTTTCTGTCACCCTTTCCCACTTTGCTATCCGAAGACAACCTATATCATATCATAAAATCGTACATACTTACGATGTTAGAGTCGGTGGAGAGCCGCGCCTGCTAATGAAATCCAGAACGAATACAAATAACTCCAAATGCAAGAGCTAGCTACTCCAAGTAATTAAACCTCCACACGGGAGCTGCAATTGGACGTTTTGTAGATGCTTTTTGCGGTAGCATCAATAGTTACGGTTTCAGAGTCTTCAGATTACTAACAAGTAGATGCAAAATGTGCAGCAAATCATCATCTATTTTCAATTAATAGCCATTATCATGCATTTTGTGCAGCAAAAATCCGAGTTCTAGCGCGATACGAGCAGTAATTGCCAGATTAGCTGCACTTTTTGCAGCATTTCTTTCAAATACGCTGTTACAGGCTGAATTTGATGCACTTTTTACATCAATTCAGGTTTCGCGCCACTTGGTGGACTTTTAACTTCGATACCGTTCACGACAACTTCTATGGAAAAGTTATGAAAGCGCCTCTTCTGGACATACTAACACGTATTCGACGTAAAACTGGTGAGCTTCGAATCATTTGCTGGCGGATCTGAAAACCCAGTACTGGTTCTCTCTCAGCAAAGTGTTGCTGAGAAGTCCAAAAAGGACTTCTCGGAGCCATAAGGATGCTTGTTAACCGACAAATATATGCTGAGAGAGCCGAAATGGACTTCTCATCGCCGTAAAAGTAGCTAAAGTGTTGCTGAGAAGTCTGAAATATAGACTTCTCAATTTTCTCACGAAAGCTCAGCTCATGCTTACAAAGTCAGCTTTCTAACGAAAACTCAGCTCATGCTTACGAAGTTAGTTTTGCTGCGCAAAACTTTAAGGAGGGCACATCAATGCGTCAACCTGAACAGCAAGAGAACATTCGCCCCATTCATAATCAGCTTGATATGCACTTTGAGAGGGACTGGTTTACTGAGCTGGATAATCGTGTGCGCGGAGGTGGTCCATGGGACGACTGGACGCTGTACCAGCTAGCCTACGAATCGGAAGAATCGAGGCTTATTTCGACGTTTGACGAGATGCAGTCCCTCGTTCATCTAGGGCAGCTTGAACCTATGGCTCATCAGATTGATACGGCGAAACGTGTGCTTAACGAGATGCGGGGTCGGGCTATTTTGGCCGATGAAGTTGGGCTTGGGAAAACGATTGAGGCTGGTTTGATTTTAAAAGAATACATGATCCGCGGCTTAGTCCGCAAAACGCTTATCCTCGTACCCGCTTCTCTTGTGCTGCAATGGGTCCGGGAATTGAATAGCAAATTCGGCATTCCAGCTGTTGCTCATAAAAAAGCCTATATGTGGAAGCAAAGCGACGTCATTGTGGCCTCTATGGACACCGCCAAACGTGATCCGCATCGCGAAATTGTCATGGGTCTTGAATATGACATGCTGATCGTCGACGAGGCCCACAAGCTCAAAAATAAGAAAACGACAAACTACACCTTCGTTAACGAACTGCGTAAAAAGTACTGCCTTTTGCTCACCGCCACACCGGTGCAGAATGACTTGAAAGAGCTATTCAATCTCATCACCCTGCTCAAGCCAGGTCAACTTGGGGTTCATAGCAGCTTCAAAACCAATTATGTGGTTGGCAAAAGGATACCGAAAAACGAGGGTCAGCTTCAACAGGAGCTATCCAAGGTTATGATTCGCAATCGTCGCGGCGAAGGCGGCGTTCATTATACCAAAAGGATTGTGAAGAACATTCCGCTCACGCTCTCAAATGATGAACAGGCACTCTACGAGGGTGTAACGAATTTCGTTCGAACCAGGTACCAAGAGAGCGCCGGTGATCTCAGCAGTATGCTCTCACTTATCACTTTGCAGCGCGAAGTCTGCAGTTCCCGGGACGCTGTCTTCATCACGCTCGTCAATTTGTTCAAGAAAACAGCCGAGGACTCGCCGCAGCGCGCCAAAATATGGGAGCTTGTTGAGCTGATTCGCAGTATCAAAGCGAACACCAAAGCAGAGACCACGATGAAGCTCATACAAGAAATTAATGATAAAGTCATCATTTTCACCGAATATCGCGCTTCCCAAGAGTATCTGCTCAATTATTTGAAGGAGCATAAAATAACAGCTGTCCCCTACAGAGGCGGTATGAATCGCGGTAAAAAAGATTGGATGATGGATTTATTCCGTAATCGGGTACAAGTCCTTGTCGCAACAGAGGCTGGCGGCGAGGGGATTAATCTACAGTTTTGCCATAACATGATTAATTTCGATCTGCCTTGGAACCCCATGCGTGTTGAACAGCGAATTGGCCGTGTGCATCGACTTGGACAAACGCATGATGTCAACATCTATAACCTTTCTACCCGAAACACGATTGAAGAGCATATTCTTTCTTTGCTGCACGAGAAAATCAATATGTTTGAGCTGGTTATCGGTCAACTTGATACCATCCTCGAGAAAATCGAGAAAAAAGGCTCACTCGAAACATCCTTATTCCGCATGGTCATGGAGGCTGGCTCAAGTGAAGATATACGCAGAAAGATCGATGAGCTAGGTCATTCGTTTACCGAGGTCAAATCGGAAATTGAACAAAATCCCGTATACGGGGCAGCCTTCCAAGGCATTCTTGATGCCGCTTACGGCACGCAAAACATCGAGGTAAGGCCATGAATAAACGCAACATCCATTCGTTCGTCATGCGCTTTCTTGAAGCTTATAACTGCACGATTTTAGAGAAATCACCAGCTTACGTCACTGCAAAACTCTCCCCTGAAGCAGATAGAGAGATGACAGGTCGCCCTTACTATTGGAGCTTCGTTGAACGAACAGGGGCTGCTGCCGAAACGATGACCTATAAGTTCATCTTCGACCCTGAACAGATGAAGCTGGAGACGAAAACGAAGTCCACCGCAACAGCTGTCAAAAGCCTACCTAATGTGGGGGCGCCCAGCCAAGGCCAGGGCCAGGGCCACGGTCAGAGCCAGAACCAGATCCAAGTTCCCCAGCCACCCGATGGAAACTCAGACAGCATTCTCGGCCGCTATTTCGGCTTCGTCCCTACGACTGTCATTTCCCAGCGGCTTCCGCAGGACGAAGTGACCTTCGGCAGTAGGCGCCTAGAACAAATGTTCACAATTGTCCGTGAACGCGGACGATTCGTTCATTTGTTTGAGGAACCCTTCCCGATGAGTGCTACCTATCACGCTGCGCTTGTCTATGACACCTGGTTCTGCGTGAATTACAAGGTAGAGCTAGCTTGCGACCGCAAACGGAGCGAGATTCACTCTCTCGCTATACAACTGAATAGCGGGGAAATTCGGGAACATTTTCATAAACATATGCTTACCAAGAGCCTCTCTCCGAAGCTTCCTGCGAATAGTCACATTTTACCTGACACGATTTCGCTTCCTAAAGCTATTAATGCCCTTGAGATGATGCTCGAGCGTAAAGTTAGTAGGTATGATCATTCTTGGGCCGATGAAGCTAACGAGCAGCACCGCAGCGAAATCAATCGTGTAGAAGCTTATTACAACGGTCTCTTGCTGAGCGCCGAACCTGACAAAAGAGACGAAATCGAAACCCAATGCCGCAACCGCCTGCAAGAAATTGACTGGCAGCATAAACCTCGTATTGCCGTATCTGTCATCAATTGCGGTTTGTTTCATTTAAACGCCGGACGAGCACCCAGGAACTGACGTCAGTCGCTAAAACATCGCAAAATTAACACTACAGGTTCTAACAATCTTTTTAAGGCATAAGAATTACAATAGATTAATAGGTTCATACCACTAGAGGATAACGATAGGTAGGTGAACGAGGATGAAATTGTGGACAACATGGACGGCGGCCTGCATTATTAGTATGGGCAGTTTATTATTCATACCACTCCACACCTCTGCAGGCGACTCCGTAGAACGGACAAGCTACACGCAGTCAGCAAGGGAAACGATAGCTAGTAACACAACGACGAAGCCATTACCAGAATTGCGGAGTGAATCCACTTTGACCGCTACGATCAACACTTGGCGAACAACTCTCGCTCGGGAATCGGGGTTTGAAAGCTGGGAGACAGCAACATGGAACAGTTACCCACTCGGGCCAGGCACACATGGTTGGGTAGTTATCCTCACCGATCATGGACAGGATGTTGGCTACATGATCGTACATGCCACGGACAAAGGCTCCTTCCGATTAACCGAATACGGAACTGGCAACAATCCGCTATTCAGCTTGACCACGCTGTATCGTTCTTTGGTACAGCAGGAACTAATTCCAACTACTACTTCTTACTCCGATTTTGTTCAAAATGATGCGATTATTTTAGATCGGCTTTACATGGACCAGCTAACCGCTGTATGGAAAGTAAGTTTGCAAGACCAAACGTACTATTTGGATGCCAAATCCGGAGAGCTGCTTCCGCTCAAAGAGGACCCTGCCCCGAGGATTACAGAGGATCGGCCAGAAGCAACCAATCTGTCGAGCAAAGCTCAAACGGCGTTATTTCCCGCCTTTGATCCTTATGATCGACTCCCATGGGTCCAAGGAAAGCCTATTCAAGTGACCAAACTGAGCGAACTTCAAAAGGCTTTAAACACTCAAGCTAAGTTAACCTATGTCACTGAGCTCTATAATGGTCAAGTCACGCTGCCGCTCGCTATTCTTGGTTATCAACAATGGGCAGATGGGGATTCCTACCTGACTTTAGACCATGTTGGATCACGTTACGTGCTGTTAGATAATGCTCTAAAGCTAGGACATATTTTCCCTTAAAAAAAGCCTTAGACCGCTGAATCCAGAGGTCTAAGGCTTTACGCTTTATTTCCAAGTAAAATCAATAGCTTTTAGAAAAGCTTTAGCTAAAATGGTATGTCCGACGTTGTTCGGATGTACACGATCCCATGCTATGTATGCAGGGTAGTAAGCCTGGAGAACAGGTTCGAAAGCAGCTTGCGTATTCACGAAAAGGGAACCCGTTTCTTCGGCTATCTGTTTCACGACTGCCCCGTATTGATCCATTTTGGCACGCATGGCATCTTGCGGATTCGGCTCTATGTAAAAGGGTGTCATCAATACAAGCCCTTTGACAAGAGGACGTGTCTGTTCGACTAACTCTCTTAACGTCTTTTCATAAGTCTCAATGCCCACTTGGTTTTCCTTTTGATGCGGTACATCAAAATGCCTCCATACGTCATTAATACCGATCATGATAGACAACCAATCCGGCTTCAAATCGATGACATCCGTTTGCCATCTGTCTTGGAGATCAAGCACCGTATTGCCGCTGGTACCCACATTAACAGTCCGAATTTGAAGCTCTGGATACGTTGCATTGATCAGCCCGTCTATGATAGAAACGTAGCCTTTACCTAAAGCTCCGAATAATCCTTCGCCAATCGGTCTTGATCGTTCGCAATCCGTAACGGAATCACCAATCATGACAAGCTTATTGTTTTTCTCAAGTTTCATTATGACTTCTTCCCCCAATTTATGGTTGTACGTTCGTCCTGACTATATTCGATATGGAGACTAAAAAACCTCTCGCACCATTCATCAGGTTTAACTAAATCTCCTGATTATAGGTGAAGAGGTTTTGTCATCTTACTTTTTGGATTTTGCTTGATCAATCAGCATTCGTGTGGCAAGCGGCAGCATGCCGAACCAACGTGTTTGCCAGCTTTCACGCTGTTCCTTGTTCATGGCTTTAACCTGCTGACGAACTTCCTTTGGTGTTTCTATATACGTGACAACTTGCTGCGTTATGTACTTAACCAGATCATCGCTTTTTGCCATATGTCCACCTGCCTTCTATCCCTATTTTAACCATAGAGACAGGAGCTTAAACTGGCGAAGGCAGGTGGAATATAGGATATTAACCGAGTTTGCCGCCACTCTCCGCAATGATTTTGTCTGCAAAAGATTTAATCGTGCTGCAACCAAGCAGCATCGGTTTATTATCACAATGCAATAACAAGGTTTGAGCGCTTGTATCCCACGCATATTGAAATCCGACATTCATGCCAACCACTGTAATCATGAACTTGCCTTGTGTTGTATTAGGAATCGTAATGCCCTGCTTTCTGCCGACTTGTTGTAAGGATTTGAATACCGAAGACGAAATCCCTCTATACGTCCATGTGCTGCAAGCCGCCATAGGTCATCTCCTCTCTCCCCTTATAGGATCATTAAATTGTATGAACAGAGAAAGGAAATCGTGCTTGTTTCATTAAAATCCATGGATCAGTTACACGTCTATTCATGGTATCCAAGCATACACTAGAGAAAGTAGAGAGAGAGAGGTGCTAGCTTGGATGTGGAAACAGATGCTGCTAACGGAGCAGCTAGAGATTCAAATGGATGAATCCAATCAGCTATTTGAGGTCAAATTGCGCAGAACCGAGCAGGAGGAAACAGCCATCGTTCAATTGAACCATGCTGAGCTCATCCAAATCCTGCATACCCTGCTCGAAATTAATCGAAGCTTCCGTGGAGATATCTCCTATTTTCAATCCGTTCAAGTTCAGGTCAAGCTAAGCTCGATCTCCTAAGATAGCTTATAACAAGGATAAACGACTCCGTCGTCTTCAGGGACGAGCGCGTTTGTCAAGACTGATGACGCGAAGTGTAATAAAATTTATACTTTCTTGTCTACGCACAAAAAGCACCTTCGCTTCCCACCCTACGGTGAGAAATCGAAAGTGCTTTTTTGGTGTTTTTGATGATCTGTTTAATCCCTGTTTACTCCAACAATTGAGGCTAAGAACCTCAAGATATACAAGAAGAGATTAATGAAATCGAGATAAATATTTAATGCTGCGAGTGGAACCTCTTCCGCCGATACACCATTACGATATTGAGCCACATCATAGAGAACCCAACCACTGAATATCAAGATACCGATCATTGACCATACTAGGTTCATCGCAGAACCAAAGTTAACGAACATACTGACCACACTCATAAGCACAAGTCCAATCGTTCCAGCAAACAAGAACCCGCCTAGAAAGCTGAAATCACGCTGCGAACGATGAGCATAGAAGGCAAGTCCGCCGAAAATGGCTGCAGTCGCGAAGAATGCACCTGATACAACGTGTGCGCCCAGTATACCGCCATACGCCATGATGACTGGGTATAGAGTAACCCCTGAAATCGCAGTAAATGCATAAAGAAAGCCGTATCCGATATGCTTGCCGCGAACACGAATAATGATTGCTGCCACCAGCATGACCACCTCAGCAATGACGAAAAGCATAATCATCGATGGCGGAACGACAATGGCACCGATCAATGTCCCCAGGAAGGAAACCAACAGGGAAATTGCAAACGTTTGAAGCACATGAGCAAAACTGCCAGAATGCGTAACCGTAATCGTTCTATCCATGAAACATCAGCCCCTTTGTAAGGATGTACAATCTATACTATGTATTATACCTAGTTTTCATGAAAGCCGCTACACACCTGCGCAAAAACAAAACAACCCCTCCGGATGTATCTGAAAGGGTTGTTGCTTCGTATGCGATCAAGAGGACTCGAACCTCCACGGGGGTAAGCCCACACGGACCTGAACCGTGCGCGTCTGCCAATTCCGCCATGATCGCGTATAGGTCTGCACTATGAACAATATCATAATAGCGGCGACAAAATCTAATATAACATGGAAAATGAGAGCTAGTCAACGGTACTTTTTACAATTCGTGAATAATTCCTCCCTACACTCCTAACCCTATTCGCAAAGGAGGAATGACTATGAATGAGGAAGAAATCAACGCCTTGGAACCGAAATATACAGGCAATCAAAGGAATCTCACAGAAGGTGAAGCTGAAGCCATTGTGCATGATCCTAACTACAAAAGCGAAGATGAGGATGAATCTGGACTAGGCGTGATTGCAACTGCAGCTGCTTACGGGGTATTCCGTAGATCTTAGATAGCATGCCCTACTTATCCACATGGATTAGTAGGGCGTTTGTTCATACAATTGACCGGAATGTATGATCGCTTCATATACCGTTCTTCCGATCAAGTAACCAAGCGCGGTCGCTGTACCCGCGTAATTGTAGGACTTGCCGCGGCACGTTGCAGCAATAAGTACGGCATCGGTTGTCGTTCCAGTCGCCGACTGACCCTCAACGACAATGCCTAATGCTTGAAGAGCCGCAACTTTAGCCTCCGTTGCCGTAATGACAGCATTAACCATGGCCGCATCGGTTAAGCAGCCGTTGATAACGACAATCGTGTTAATTGTTCCAGGATAAAGGGAAGCGGCGGGAAGTTCAGCTCCTGCTCTTGCTTTATTCCCCAACCCCACCGTAACCCATGAACAAACATGAAGGGGCTCCATTTCTGGCTTCATCGTAAGTTTCTGACCGAATTCGCTGTTATCACCGTCTTCGCCCGTATCCCAGGTAAGGCCGCAGTAGCCAACGTCCTTTACCTTCGCCGCGGTCAGCATACCCGCTGTCTCTTGAGGATTCAAACCTTCACGCCGGATGAAATCGTCCATCTCGCGAAGTGGATCAGCCTCATTATACAGCTTGTCCACTTGACGATTCATCATCACTTTATGCCTGCCGAATCCACCGCCCCACGGCGAAGAATTCAGCGTTCGCAAAGGATGTTTGCTGCAAATCCGCAAATACGTGCCTTGATGGGAACTTATCAGCTCCATGCGAATACCAGAGATAGGAACCTTCATTGATCCTATCCATGCATCCTTATTCGTCATCAGAAACGCCATCTGGTTCGATGGGATCCTGTGGAAGCATGAATTCAGGTGGTCTTTCGTTCTCGTATGGTTGATAGATATAATTGCGTGCAAGCTTCACGACTTTGCGGTTTTTCTTGCGAACTAACACACTCTCATCATCCCAAGCAACTACAATTCCACGCACATCATTCGTTGGACTGACGTCCCGAATAACACGCAGTAATGTGCTCTCAACTCTATATTGATCAAGCTGTTCTTCAGATATCATCATCTTACCTCCAACATGTCATACGTACTTCTTTAGCATACACCAATTCGCATTTAGATCAAACTTTACATAAAACCGCTTTACGGAGGTTAACTTAACTAATAACGAAACAAAGTTAACGCAAATAGCAAACTTACTCCATGGGAGGTTCTATAGTGGATAAAAAAACGTACTACGTCAACGTTGGCACGGGGGAAGTTCTAGAAGACAAAGGAGCACTTAATTTCGAATTCGAGATTATAGCAACCGAAGAAGAAATTGATAAGCTTCAAGAGCTTTTCGAGGAAACCGATAACTCCTCGCAAGGCAGCTACGCAACTTCCTGGCTTCCCTGGAAAGTTTATAACTCCAATGAGGTCAAAGAGGTCAATCAGGAATATGATTATTATTTAACTGAAGTGTATCGAACCCTTCACAAGCTCGGTTCCGTTCAAACGAAAAGGCATATTGAGAGCATGAACGTTTTAGAGAATGGCGTCTGAGTTAGAGGCAGTAGCAGAGGCAGTAGCAGAGGCAGTAGCAGAGGCAGTAGCAGAGGCAGTAGGAGTAGCAGTGTAAGTAGCAGTGTAAGAAACAGTCGGTAACAGTGTCAGATTCAGAAGTAGTGTCAGTAGCAGTGTCAGTAGCAGAAAAAGAGCATATGTCTGAGTCTTAACTCCGCTCCTACAGAATCGGAAAAAGCCGCCGTTACCGTTCCGTAAGGGAACGTCGATCCTCTATTTGTGCGATATAAGCCTAAATTAACGGTTAAAGGGAACGACGATTCGTTATTTCACTGTTTTGGTCCCTTAATCGTTGAATTTTCATCAAATAACGGCTCCTCGTTCCGCTAAACCAATTTTCAGCTCATTTTTCCAAAAATAGCGAATCGTAGTTCCTCAATTCAACAAAACGAAGGGAAAGCCATGAAGCCATGAAACCAACTCCACTTTATATCATAGAAAAAGGCCAACGGATCCTCTTCGGATCCACTGGCCTCTTCCTTATATGGGCATAAATTAACTAACATGTTCCTTCGAATCATTCGTTTCGAACCAGAAATCAAGGACTTTGCTAGACATTACGCGCTTCTGAATATATTCCACTTGTGCAGCGGAGAATTCTTGTTCCCATGCGATAGCTAGTTCTGTGCAAAGCTTTACAATCGTTAACAACTCGGACCATGCAACATATCGTTTGTACCAGAAAAATTGAGGATGTTCGATCATATACGGATACAGGTCATCAAACTCTGTATGCTTACAATCAAGCGCACGTTCAAAATGTGTTTTGGCTTCCCCAAGCTTTGTCATAAAATATTCAATGGAACCATTTTCGATACCCATAGATGTCAGCCTCCTCTCATACCATGTAATCATTATAAAGGATAAATCAGTTTGAGGGAAGACATGAACAAATTGTAAAATCAGTCAAAACGGATTTGCCCATTCGCCAGTGAGGAAATGCGAGCTAAGGATTCCACACGAATGCCACGCTCTCGAATCGAGCTTCCACCAGCTTGGAAAGATTTTTCAACCGCAATCCCTACACCAACAAGCTCCGCTTCCGCTTTTTCAATAATACGAATTAATCCGCGTGCAGCGTCTCCATTAGCAATAAAATCATCGATCAACAGAACTCGCTCGCCTTTGTGAAGCAAATGAGAGGATACCATAATGTCCGTTACAATCCCTTTGGTGAAGGAAGGCACACGCTCACTATACGTATCTTGATCCATAGTCAGCGTCTTCTTCCGGCGTGCAAATACCATGGGAACCTCGAGATGCAAAGCTGTCGTATAGGCAATCGGAATACCGGACGATTCTACGGTAAGCACCTTGTCAGGCTTCGTTTCTCTAAACAATCTTGCAAATTCTTTCCCCATCTCCATGATGAGACCAGGATCAACCTGATGATTAAGTATGGCATCCAGCTTTAGTACTTGATCCGATACGACTACACCGACCTCTAGGATCCGCTGTTTTAACAATTCCATGATTCTGGCCCCCTAATCCTGTCTATTATGAGTAAGTTACCATATTGATGAAGTAGGTTTCAAGTCCCAATTTGTAAATATCCCCCTTTTGAGATGAAACTTTTACTCTGCATAAGGTGTCTATATGTATATAGGCATCAGCATTTTAAAATTTGTTCTACAATTGCTCACATTTGGGTACCTTGATGCATTGAAATAGAACCAGAAAACAGTATGATTAGTAATGTTGCATTTTTCACATCAATTATTCGGCAGAAAGGATAGATGACGATGAACAACCTGCTTAGACCTATCATGCTTGGCTTTGTGCCAGTCGTATTTGCTTCATTCCTGTTAGCTGGATGTCAAGAGTCATCTGCTCCTTCCGGACAGCCTACTATAGATCCAACTAACCATGTTCAAAGTAGCTCGAATGCAGATAGCACACCTCCTGCGATCGCAGCAGCAACAACGACGCCAGCACCTTCAGCAACGCCGGAAGACATGGCGAAGCACGAGGCGCAAGTTGCCGGCACGTCCAAAACGGATCTAAGCGACATTCCGCAATTATCTGCAAGTGCGAAGCCAACGGCCAAGCCGAAGATTAAAGCAGAGGATGCGTATCAACAAGAGAAACCAACGTTGATGGGCTTGAAGCTTGGAACGAGTAAGGACGTTGTGCTCGAACGGTTTGGGAAGGCGAAGAAACAATTCGTGATGGATGCAGATGAAGACGCGATTCAAGTCTATGACTTCACCGATTTCTCCGTAGGCTTCAATAAGAAGGATGTTCTTGAGTTCGTTGACGTCCATTCCACGGAGATAGATCCTGGACTTCGCGGATTGCGCCTCGGGCAGAAAGTCCAAGACGCTATTGCCATTCTAGGCAAACCAGACACCAACTCAACCTATGTTCTCTCCTACAAGTCGCAAGGAACACTGCTTAAGCTTGATATTGATCCGACGGAGAGCACCATCCAATCGATTAAGCTTTTCGCAAACCATTAATTTCACAAAGAATACGAAATAAGACCATGAATGCTCCTCTTATAGGATGACACTCATGGTCTTATTTCATGTGTATGGGAATCAAATCGCTCTCCGCTTCCGGAAATGGAGGTAAATGGCCGTTCCTACAATGGCTATAACCGCTATACTCAATAAGCTTATTCCCATGTATTTATGTATTAATTGAAATAAACCTTCCAAGTTGCTGCCAATAAAATGCCCTAATGTTAAAAAGGTTGTACACCATAACAGCGCACCTGTACCTGCAAAGAACAAATACTTGTAAAACTTAACCCCGCTTACACCTGATAAATAACAGGTGAAATGACGAACCCCCGGCACGAAATATCCAAAGAAAACAGTCCAGAGCCCATACTTCTTAAACCAACCCTCGGCTCGTTCAATCCGGTTCGGAGTTAGTTTGAACCATTTGCCATACCGATAAAGAAAGGGTTTACCCACACGATGGCCTATTAAATAACTGACTACCATCCCTGTCATCGTGCCTGCGTAAATCACAATTAACGTTGTTCCAAAATCAAAGGGACCTCCAAGTGCCGTTAACGAACCCACGAAAGCCATGAGGGTTTCATCTGGTACGGGTACCCCAACGATTCCGGCAGACAGCAAAAGGTATAAAGCAATATATCCATAATGACTTATGAAATCATATAGAAATTCCTTCACAAAAGACTCACTCCCGCGTTGTACTTCGTCTTATTCATTCCCATTTTAACAGAAACGACAGCTTGCCCCAAGTTCCAGGCATGCACATGGGATTACGAACATACCTTGTACTATATCAAACGAAAGAAAGCGGGGCAATCTATGCGAACAGGTTCACAGATCGTCCGTGTTGCCTTTACCTACATTGGAACGGTTGTTGGAGCAGGGTTCGCTTCGGGACAGGAGATCCTGCAGTTTTTCACACGTTACGGCTGGTTAGCATCGTTGACGATTGCTTTATCCAGCATCCTTTTCATCTGGATTGGCATTAAACTCATGCTAATGGCTCATGATCTGAGGGCGGCATCGTATGAGGATTTGAATCGGGCCATTTTTGGTCAAAAAATCGGTAACGCCATTAGCTTGTTTATGATGCTCGTCCTTTTTGGGATTACAACCGTCATGCTCGCCGGGGGCGGAACCGTATTTGAGGAACAGCTGCACCTCTCTTACCAAACAGGACTCTTCGTGACCTTAGTACTCGCCTATTTCGTATTGTCCCGCGGAATTGGCGCTATTATGACAGTAAATTCAATCGTAGTTCCCATCATGCTGCTCTTCAGCCTGGTCATTGTTGTTTACACGTGGCATTCGCCAGCTTCAGGTAACTGGCTGCGCATTACAAGTGATGATCCCTTAGAAAAAATATGGTTCGCACCTTTCCTCTATACCGCCTTTAACTTAGCGATGGCCCAAGCCGTGCTCGTACCCATGGGAGCATCCATTCGCGATCGATCCGTTCTATACTGGGGCGGACTGCTCGGCGGTGCAGGCATTGGTCTGCTTCTGTTATCTGCACATTACGCACTCTCCGCACAAATGCCAGGTATCGCACAATTCGAGATCCCAATGGGAAATATTATTACCCGACTAGGGACCGTACCTCAAGTTGCTTATTTGCTCGTTATATACGGTGAAATTTTCACAACCTTTATTGCTGACGCCTACGGCTTGTCCCAGCAGCTTCAGCAGCGCATGAAACTAAACCCTAAGGTTATTTTGATTAGTATCCTAATTCTTAGCTATCTGATCAGTCAAATTGGTTTCAAAATATTGCTTTCCGCCTTGTATCCCTTATTTGGCTTTATCAGTGTGGTCTGGCTCATTCTGATGATCTGGCGTAACCGTAAGCGTGCGATGTAAGGCTCCTGACTGAATAAAACCAAGTACGACAACCAATCGTACAAACAAAAGAAGCATGCCCATAGCACAAATAATGATTCCTGTGAGCAGGTAGGAGAAATGGAAATTAGCAATAACCGTTTGGTCTCGCCAAACAGCAAATAGCTCGGCTAACAATAGTAAAAGACCGATGATAAATAATAAGATGACCGCGTAATCAATGGCCGTCCATCTGGAAAAGTATTTAACAGCAATTTCAACCAGACCTGCTGGTTTGGGTGCTGCCGCCTGCTGCTTCCAAAGCTGATGAACCATCCAGGCTGTATAGATGGCAACCCCTGTTACAAAAAGGCCCAGCAATCCACCTATGATGGCTAAAAGCATGTTCATAAAGCCGCCCCCCTTAATCAATCCTTATTGTGCTAGCCATGACGCAAGCCATAAATGAGAATAAGCGTTAATAGGAAACAGAAGACGGGAAGCGAATAAAGTAAGGGGAGAAGCAGCCAACTTGGAAGACTCATGGCTGGAAGCCAAAACAGCTGCAGACGCTTTTCTCCAACATGACTCTCATCTTCCATGGATAATTCGAAGGCTAAAGCTTCCGATGCTCCTTCATTCCATTCGATCTTCCCCTTCTTCCATCCGACCTGATAGGTAATTTCCCGATGCTCTTTCTTCTTATCGTTTCCTGATTCCACTTTCGATTCCTCCATTGCTAACGCTTCTACAAACGAATTAAGTGATTTCCGGGAATAACTCTCGCTGCCGCATCTCGCACATGACCGTGACAGGTAAAGAGCAGCACTTGATGCCTGCTGCTTAAGTCTGCAAGAACGCGCAGACAGCTTTCCATCCGTTCCTCATCGAAATTGACGAGTATATCGTCCATCACCAGCGGTAAAATAGCCTTGCCAGCATACTCCTGGGCGAGTGCAAAGCGCATGGATAAGTAGAGCTGCTCTGCTGTTCCTCGACTAAGCTGACTCGTATCAAGCGACTCTCCATTCGCTCTTATGGCTGCTAAACGCTGCTCCCCGAATGGCGCTTTGACATGGGTGAAGGCACCGTTCGTCATCTTCGCAAAGTAATCCGATGCTCGCAGAAGCACGCCGGGCTGCCGTTCATGCTCATAAATATCACGAGCTTTCTTCATCAGCAGTGAAGCGAAGGAAGCCACAGCGTATTGATCTACTTGCTGCCGAATGGTCGCTCGATAAGCTTCAGCTTGAAGAAGATGATCCGCATGTTCCGCCCCTTGCTCCAGCTTCTCAATTTGCCCCGCTAGCTTGCCAACAACCTCTCGAAGTTCATTCGTTTCCTGAGCAGTATCGGTAATTTGACCTTGAATAGATGCCATTTGAAGCGCGATATCCTCTTCTCCATGGGTTTCCAAAAGCTCGGTGTAACTGGCAAGTAAGGAGCGGCTTAGTAACGTTTCGAGCGAGGATTCCAGCAATGCTTGTTCTTCCGTCAGCTTCCTGCGTTCTTCCTGCTCTCTCTGATGAATACGCAGTTCTTCACCGTCACAGGCAGAGGCTTCCTGTAAAAGTTGTTCCAACCTTGTCCGTGTACGCTGCTCGTTGGTCTGCAGAAGCTGCAGCTCTTGCTCGGTTTCCGAATAAAGCTGCTCGCCATGCTTCTTCTCCGCAAGCAGCTTTACCTGTTCTTGCTCCTGTTCTTTCCACCGCTTGAGCGCGAATACGGGTTCTTGACGTACCGCTGGTGAAAACCGAAGGAGTGAACCTACTGTTTTGTCGTAGTGATCGATACTCGATACTAAAGTCTCAAGCTTGGACTCGATCTTATGAAGCTGACGAAGACTTTCCTGCCCCTGCTCAATCGTCTGGATGGTTTCTAGCAAGGCATCTGCGGATAACCGCATACTTAGTCCTAACGATTGCAGTAAGTGGCTCCAATCCGACTGCAGCTGTTCTGACTCCATGACAAGCTGCTCGAAATATCCGCATCGCTGAACTTCTTGCTGCTGAAGAGATTGCAGCATCTCTTTCGTATCCTGCAGCTTCTCTAGTTTACGCAGCAGCTCGCTGCGTTGCTGCTTATTTTGCTCAGCTTCCCGCATCCAAGCATCCAGTTGAGGCTGGAGCATCTCAAGAGGCATTGATGCGGAACTTGCCGGCTTCAAAGAATCGATAGTAGATGCTGCCGCAGCTTCAACATAGCCCGATTGCTGCTGGGAAAAAGGTTGAATTTGTTCTTGCAGGCGGCGCTCCAGCAAGCGAAGTTCTTCGCTCACACTTTCATCCCTGATCGGGGATGAAGTCATCGCACGGGAAGAGCGGTTCTCTTTCGCCTCACGATCGGAAACTAGCATATAGAGTGCAGTACCAGCAAAAAAAAGTAAGGCGCAGTTAGCCGCAACCCAACTGCTCTGCCATAACAGCAATAATGGCGTCAAGACGGCCAATAGGCCGGTTATCACTATGAATCGTTGACGAAGTCTCCGTGAGGCTATTTTGCCTGCTTTCGCTGCTTCTTCCAGACTAAGCTGGAACTGATTTTCCACAGCATCGCGTTCTTTTTGATGTGCAAGCTCTCTGATAAGCAGCTGCCAGCGCGCATAATCTCTCGCTATTTGGTGCAAGGCGGAAGATGGGTCTGCTCCTCCCCAACCGGGAGAGGCTGAACCATCGGTTCTTACCCCGCTTTTATGTAAATCGGATTCCAAGCTCCTTGCCGTGTCTTGGACACGGATGACCTGCTGCTGCAAGCTCTCCAGCTCTGTTCTGACGCGCAGCTCACTTTCCTTGCACTTATGAAACCGTTCTTTGTAAGACCGTACCTGTTCACGCAGCGAAATCGTTACCGAGAAAGAGGCTAACTCTGTCTCCTCCCAGTGAACATCTATTTGTTTAAGCAGCCTGTCTACCTGTGCGCGTTGGTGCTCCTGCTCCACACGCAATTGATCTACGCTGCGTTTATTCTCTTCATACGTGGCTGCTTGCTCCAGCCAATGATTCAGCTCGATCTGATGTTCGAGCAGATCAGGCTGGATTTGGATGGCGCTAAGCTGATTCTCCACGCTCATCTGCCGCAGCAAGAGCCGCGCGCGCTCCGCATGGACGCGCTCCAGCTCTGCCTCGAGCGCGTCCAGCCTCGCCGAGGCATGCTCGGGGAAGCCTGTCAGCGCGGGCAGCGCCGCAAGCTCCTGGCCGATCTGACGCAAGCGGATCCATCCGCTGCGCGCCTTGCCGGCCAGACCAAGCCTGTGCAGCTCCGCGCGCAGCGACTCCTGCTGCCCCTCCAGGGCAGCAATGCGCTCCTCCGCGGAGCGGCGCTCCGCCAGCAGCCGATCGTAGTCGGCTGCCGGGTCCCGGCTGCGGCGCAGCGACTGCTCCAGACCCTCAAGCTCCTTCAGGAGACGGTTCATCTCCTGATTGCGCCCGCGGGGTCTGTACAGGCCGTCGGCCTGCGCCGTCAGCTTGCGCTCGGCCTCCATGATGGCCGAGCCGCTCACACCAAGCCCAGCGCTATACAGATAGCCGCTGAGCTCGTCCGTCTGCAGCGTGCGAAGCTCCTGCAGCTCGGTTAAACCGAAGGCGAACAAGCTGCGGAAGAGGTCGGCCGATAGGCCGCCCAGCAGCGTGTTCAGCAGATCTTCGCCCCCGATGGTGCCACACCCAAGGGTAACCTTAACGAGCCCCGCAGAGGCTCGTCTGCCGCCGGCGGAGGGCGCATCATAGCGCTCGACGCGAATGAGCTGACCCTGCTCATCGAGCAGGGTTAGCGCGCCTCCATGGGCGCCGCCGCCCAGCGGCTCGTATCGTTCCAACCGGCTCTGACGAGTCGGGAAGCCGAACAGCACCGCGCGGACGAAGCCCATGAGCGTGCTCTTGCCCGCTTCGTTGGCGCCATAGAACAGCACCAGCGGGCTGTCCGTATCAAGCTGCCGCTCGCGCAGGCTGCCGAAGCCTTGAACCTGCATGGATACGATTCTCATCCATGTCCCCCCCCATCCGCTGACAACAGGTCCGCGGCTAATTCTTGTGCGGCGCGCAGCCACTCACGCAGCCGTTCTGGCTCCGCTGCAGCCGGATCACCGGCTGCTTGCGGCAAGCTCTGCAGCGCGGTCAGTGCCTCGCTTGCAAACAAGGCCAGCGCTTCGTCGTCGCCTTGCAGCGCAGCCGAATACCGCAGGAGGTCGCCTAGGAAGCTCTTCTCCTGCTGCAAGGCCTCGAGGTCGAGCTCACTTGCCGTTCGGTCCTCGATCGATTCCACCCAGACGAAGCAGCTCCGCTCATCTTCGTCCTCACGCAGCTCGGCGGTCAGCTCCTGCAGCGCCCGCCCTTTGCGCAGCAAGGCATGCACCGCGCTGCGCCCTTCCAGAACAAGTCGGACGACGGCGTCTCTGCCGTCCGCCTCTGCCCGAATCCGCTCGAGCTGCTCCCCGAGCCGGTCTTTCAATTCCTGCTCTGTCTGTATGCCTGCCGCAGACAGCCGCTCTTGGAACCAACGAACCTGATCCAACGCATGGAAGGTGAGCTCAGCTCGTCCAACTTCAGACATTTCGACGATATAACACCCGCGTGGTCCTGTTTCCCGAATGCTTCGTCCCTGCAGGTTCCCCGGGTAAACGATCGCCGGCTGCTGATGAAGCACATTCCTCGTATGTACATGGCCTAACGCCCAGTAGTTCATACCCGCTTCAAGCAAATCCTGCTTGCTGCAAGGGGCATAATTATCATGACCGGTATCACCGTCGACATTCGTATGAAGCAGGCCGATCTGACAGACGTTTTCTTGGCCCGCTCTAAATTTGACCGCTAAATTATCCGTTACCGCCGAATTTCGATACGAAATGCCATGAATCTGGGCAATGATGCCGCGATTCGGCTTTTCCACGTTAATCGTCTCCACTTGATCGCACGCAAAAAAATGGACTGCTGCCGGCCAATCCAGTTTCGCGGCACGTCCATCCTCCGGGTCATGATTACCATGAATAATGTAAGTAGGAATTCCCTGCTCCGCTAATTGCTCCAATGCTTTCTGGAAGCGAATTTGAGCGCGCAAGGAACGATCGGATACATCATAAACATCCCCACTAATGAGTACAAAATCTACCTGCTCTTGTATCGCTAAAGCCACGAGTTCCTTGAGCGCTTCAAACGTCGATTCCCGTATTCGCTCACGAACCCGTTCAGGCAGCGCCGACATGCCTTTGAACGGACTGTCCAGATGCAGATCGGCGGCATGCATAAACCGCAGTCGTTTCATCGCTCTAACGCCTTCCTATTCAGCTTTTTGGTTCATTCTCACTCTCATCTTTATCCGAATGATCGATAACTTGATAGCTTTCATACACACTTTTCAGCTGCCGAAGCACTCGGTTCAATGAATAGGTTTTCTTCGCCTTCTCCCAGGCCGTTCGTGCTAAATTGTAGCGGAAGGTTGGGTCAATGACGACTTTTTCCAAAGCATGGCTAAGCGCCATCGCATCACCAACCGGCACAAGCAAGCCGTTATGTCCATGTTCGATTTGCTCAGCAATCCCGCCGACATCGGTTCCGATCAGTGCTAACCAGCACAGAGCTGCTTCCGCAAATACAGACCCGAATGCCTCTGCGCGCGATGGCAGAACAAATACATCAAAGAAAGGCATAAACTCTTCTGGATGCAGCATATAGCCATAAAAAATCGTATCTTCATAAATATTATGCTGAATCGCAAGCTTCTCCAGCTCTTCTCGGCTTGGTCCATCGCCTATAATATGTAAAACAAAGGGATGACCGCGTTTTTTCAGCTCCCCGCAAGCAATCAGCAGCGTATCGAGCCCTTTGGCAGGCACTAAACGGCAAACGGTTATGAACTGAGTAACTGGATTTTCATGTGAAATCGGACGAAAACGCTTTTCGTCAAAACCATTTGGAATCACACCAATCCGTTCACTATCCTGCACATATTCCGCCATATATTGCTTGAACGAGTTAGAAACCGTGATGATCTGATCGACTCTTGCTTCAAGCTCCCCGTAAATTTGAGTTAGAAATTGATGCTCCAAGCCATTCTCTTGAATGCGTCCATTCAAAATAAGCTCTCTCTCAAAACTGGAGTGAATGGTCAAGATGACGGGTGTTTCCGGATAAATCTGCTTCATGGCAAGTGCCGCAATCGGATGATGGGCATGAATGATATCATATTTCTTGGAAATTCTCAGCTTCGTCCACCAAACATAATCCTTGTACGTCTGAATGTATTTATCAACGATCGGGTTTCCGGCATACTTCCGCCAATCAAAAGTGACGAACTCCACTTCCTCAGACCCCTTGCCCCGAATCCGCTTAGGTAGCGAAAATAATTCCATTTCCCAGCCTTTTTTATTAAATCGGTCCAAAATATAGGGAACCATGGATGACACCCCGCCCGGCTGTTCCGGGGGGAAAAACAATGCTTGCAATATGTTCATTGCATGAGCCCCTCTCCCAAATCCTTGAGCTTACCTTCTTATTGTAACTTGTGTGCGCCGAATAGAAAAGAGAACACCTTCGAGCCTTTACAATCGATTCTATCCCTCTCTCGCATTTTGCTTTATAATAGAGTCACTACATGTCGAAAAACAGGATTTTTTGGAGGAAAGTATGCACGTTGTTGATCTGCTTTTCGGTGAATTAGCTTCATTATTATCGAATGCCATTATCGTTGTCATTGTTGCCCTTATGTTCGTGATCTCTCTTCGATTATTTCTAGACCGTCGCAAAAAAGGCTACATGTCGATGACCATTTCACTAGTTATTGTAGGCATTCATTACCTTTTACAATTATATTTATCACTCAGCTCAATCAATACAAGTTTAACCGCCTACATGCTGCTAATGCTTAAAATAATATCCTTCATCCTTATTAATATGGGGATCTATCAATTATACAATCGCACGAATCGTAAACAGTACATATTCTTTTATGGCTTAATGATAATGGGTTTTGTCGTTTCTGTCCTTCATTTCAGTGTGCCAAATATGTATAGCGGGACGCATGAGCAAGTTAGATTGCTTCAGGATATTGGTCTCGAGCTCTATGTTTTTGTACTTATCTTTCTTTGTTTCTACACGATCCCGCCGTATATTGGCCAACAGGCCAAATATCAAATGGCACTGACGGTTTACTTTTTCATTCAATCTGTCCACCTTGTAAATGCCTATATGTATGGAAACGCTCAACCTTGGTTGTCATTTGCAGTCAATATCTTACCGGTTATTTATTATTTTTTATTGTTTATGCTGCTCTTTGAACGTGTCGTAGAGCTTATGCAAGCCATTTATAATTCATCCATCACGGACGGCCTTACACGTCTTTATAATCGCAAATTTTTCTATAACCGTGTTTCACAATATGTTGGACGGCATTTGCCTGTGTACATTTTATTTAGCGACATTGATAACTTCAAGAAGTTAAATGATACCCAAGGTCATCAGATGGGAGACGATGTGCTCAAGCAAGTTGCGCTGATTATGAAAGAAGAAGCCGAAGAGTGCGGCATAGCCGGCCGATACGGTGGAGAAGAGATGGTCGTCATGGTGACGGATCCTAGTGTCAAAATGGATGCGTTCGCAGAACGCGTTCGCAGTCGAATTGAGAAGGAAACGATTGTAACTGCAAGCATCGGCTACAGTAAGTACAAGAATGGCCTAAGCGCCGAAGAGCTTATCAAGCAGGCTGATGAAGCCATGTATAGAGCAAAAACGAGCGGCAAGAATAAGGTAGTCAGGTATGCCTAATGTCATGACTCCACCGCAACTTTCACAAGCGAACTGTGGGGGAACTGTGGCATCTCCTGAATCCATCCGATCTTAATTCTGCACAATCTTATGCGGTATATTTAAACAAGTCAAACAAACTTCACTGTCTGCCGTCCAGCCCTACCTGCAAAACGTACAACTTATTTTAGAGGATTTGCCGTTTTCAAGGTGTTTACCTGTAAAACCTGCATCTCATTTGCTCGAAAAGCGCCAACAGCGAATAAAGTGTTCGATTTAGATGTATCTTTTGCAGGACATCCCCTATCATTCTACTTTTTGTATGTTTTATCATGTATGAAATGCATTTAATTTCATCCGCTAACAGAAAGTAGTTGCTTACGGAATACTGTGGCTTGTTCTATTTGTTTTTTTCAGGTAATTATTGTTGCACTTTACTTTATGCAACATCTCTAGGGAGATAAGCGGGATTTTGGCAGAAATTGTTGTACTTTTTGCAATATGTAGCTAAACATCATAAACATTGTGTAATCTTCAACTACCCAAAACCCCTAACACATTACCAGATTGGTGCAAGCAGAGCCCAGATTCTGGATACGCGATGCATGTGTTAGAGAATTCATTTTAAATAAGGGAAGTCCCGAGTGCTACTCGGGACTTCCCTTATTTATTATCTTGCGAGAAAACCTAACTATGTAAGTCTGTGAATGACTGTTTACTTATGTCGTGTAGTGATCTTACAGAAGGACAAAAAGAAGAGCAATGACCGCAGGCAAACCCTGTACCAGCAAAATCGACTTTTTCGCTGTTGCCCCACCATACAAGGCAGCAATAATGACACAGATTAAGAAGAAAATCTCAATGGAACGACCTACGGATGCATCTGGATGAACGAGTCCCCAAACAAGACCAGCCGCAAGAAATCCATTGTATAAACCTTGATTAGCAGCAAGAGATTTGGTTTCCTGGGCTTGTTCCTTCGTCAGGCCGAAGGCTTTCAAACCGCGAGGTGTCGTCCATAAAAACATTTCCAATATTAGAATGTAGATATGCTCTATGGCTACGATGCCAACAAATAAAGAAGCTAACATGAATACCCCCTCCTTTCAACGTCATTTTACTTGAAAAGCTGTATTTTGGCTACAGAACTGGTTATCTTGATCTCACTTCATCTCCCTTACTTTCACGAATTCGTATCTACTTACCTCAAAGTAAGCGTCGCACCTCCAGGTAACTTAATCACCTATATGTCAGTTCTTACATTAACCTGAGAATGTCTTTATAATATAGATAGTTAGTATGATCCCATATTGCAGTAGGAGGTTAACAATCATGCAATATCGCAAACTCGGTAACAGCGGTCTCAAAGTTAGTGAAATCAGTCTTGGCAGTTGGCTCACATACGGTGGTTATGTCGGGGAAGACCCTGCCGTTCGTTCAATTGAACAAGCTTATGATTTGGGTGTTAATTTCTTTGATACAGCTAACGTATATGAACGCGGTGAAGCAGAAAAAGTGATGGGCAAAGCACTCTCTTCCTATCCACGGGAATCTTATGTCCTAGCTACAAAAGTGTTTAATACGATGGGCGATGGTCCTAACGATCGCGGATTATCCCGCAAGCATATTAAAGAACAGGCCGAAGCCAGTTTACGCCGACTGAATGCGGATTACATTGATATTTACTATTGCCACCGCTATGACCGCGAAACTCCGCTAGAAGAAACTTTGCGTGCATTGGACGATCTGGTCACACAAGGTAAGGTACTTTACATCGGTGTCAGCGAATGGACGCCAGCTCAGATTGTCGATGCCTATGCCATTGCAGACAAGCTTCTGTTAGATAAGCTCATTGTCAATCAACCGATCTACAACCTTTTCAATCGTTACATCGAAAAAGAAATTATCCCACTTGGCGAGGCTAAGGGATTCGGTCAGGTTGTCTTTTCGCCGCTTGCGCAGGGGCTTCTTACAGGCAAATATCGTCCAGGCCAACCCATCGCAGCCGATAGCCGAGCAAGCAGTAAGAATTGGAGCGATAAGCAATTAAACGAAGCTTCTTTGAATAAAGTGGCACAATTATCTGGAATTGCCGATGAACTTGGCATTAAGGTCTCTCAGCTGGCCATTGCTTGGATTCTTAGACAAAACAATGTGGCAAGTGCCCTTGTTGGCGCTAGCCGACCTGAGCAAGTCGTCGAAAACTGCGCAGCTAGCGGCATCCACTTGACGGAAGACGTGTTACAAAAGGTGGAAGACATCCTTCAAGGATGAGGAGTACCCCAATAGCTTGATGAAAATCCCTTACTTCGTGAGGGGTTTTTCTATGTTTTCTTGACCAAACGATCCGGAATGGATAAGATAATTTTCGAAATAACCCGCCAAAGCCTATATGACACCTATGGTACAAAAGGGAATTTGCGGGCTTTTGCCCAACATTTGAATCACGAACGATACTCGCTGACTCAAGTTGCAAAGTTAACCTCGGACCCAGAAGTCTTGGACGATATCGCTGAATTACCCTCTCAACACTTGGATTATAATGCAGTAGTTAATGACGCTTCATTTTATTTTACACATTCCAGACCGTTCGATCTAAAAAAAGTAAATGGATGTCATTTCATTCTTTTGGTAATTTTGGATTATTTCAGCACTTGATTACACGATTACATGACCTATGCAGTTCAATCCATTCCCTGGTGAAAGGCCGTGAATAACGTGAAGATATAGCTTTAACTGACTAGTTGCTTAGACGTTGATCACATCATCTGGAATTCTCCCATTCATTTCGAGCAGCATTTTCTTCGGAATCACTAAAAAAGGTTGTAACTACGGTAGGTTTCGTTTTAATCGTGCTTTTTAATGGAAATATCCAGGTTTTGGTACAAATATTCCATTTAAATCATATGCAACGGACACCAGGGACCTTGATTTGCTAATTAATCGCTGTTTCTCGATTCTTACGGACTCAGTGGACCTTATTTCATAATATTCCATCCAATTGGACGCCATTACAGGCGAATAAGAGCTACTGTGTCCGTTAGAAAACGATTTGCTCCTAACATTCACGAATAAAGGCTTCTGTGTCCGTTGGGGTAAAGCCTAAGCACCTCAGAAACTAAGAATGCCCCTACAGATCATGGATACCGATCTTCCAGTGGCAATGATTATATCATGAGGATTTTGATATATTGGGTTTTCTGATAATGTTGTTGTGTTCGCGACGCCTCACCCTTAAGGACCGTAGGTCCAGGCGCGATGCGCTTAGGTGGTGCAGGTGGGTCTTCTGAATCCGATTCCTCGAAATACTTTCAAGAGCCCTATATTAGCCTTTTATTCGTCTTTATCATTTTTTTATGGAAAAGAAAACCCACCTTCGGCTGCTAATCTTCGGGTGGGTTTTTACTTTCTCCTGCTGTTATTACCGATGTATGTTAAAAGAGCAATAATAAACATTCCAAAAAGGAACATGACCGTTATAGCATCCTTTACTTCCATGGCTCCAGGTCCGGCCGCGACTTATCTATAAAGTACTAAAGATCATTATTAATCCAATTGTTATTCCAACATGAAATATTGTTTCATTACTGAATAATAAATTTATTAAATTATTTTTCAGTTCTTCCTTCTTCTCTATAAGAAGGTACAGTAAATGACCAAAAATTAAACTTGATGAAAGTGAAAGAGTTAAAAATTGATATGAATCTATACAGTCTAGTAAGTAATTACATAGCAAAATAATGAATGAAAATACAAATCCAAACATGTAATAATTTAATCTTGAAAAGAATTTTTTTTTCATTGTTTCCCCTTTGTTAATAATAATAATTATACCGGTTTTCACATAACACTGTTGTGTTCCCGACATCTCACCGACTTAAGTCCCGTAGGGGCGGCCGCGACGCGGTCAGTCGGTGAGGTGTATCTGCTGAATATGCTTCCTCGAAATCCCTCTGGCAGACCAAGGTTCCGTAGGAGCAGCAGTGGGAACACGGTGTCATGTGATGGGGATGTCTTCTCAAACTCTTTCCATATTCTCTATTCTTCTTTTCAATTTTCGTTAGTTTTTTATCAGTCATTCGATTCATTTCTATTCCAAAATCAAGTTCAGATCATTATTGAAGCAATTATTTAAGTGTGTTATCATATTATTAATAAAGACCAAGTGCTGTAACACTTGGTCAGTACAATTGGCTTGGATGGTATATTCCCTTCAAGTTTAAGGAAACGAAAACCCACCTTCGGCAGCTAATCTTCGGGTGGTTTTTTACTTTCTCTTGTTGTTTAGGTTAATGTATGTTAAAAGAGCAATAATAAACATTCCAAAAAGGAACATGATCGTCATAGCATCCTTTACTTCCATGGCTTCACCTCCTTTCGAAGGGGAACCATGCCCACCCAAGATTCAATTGTATTTATATTTTACCTTTATTCCCCTTCACGCACAAGCGTTCTTATTCGCTTGTGCTTTGGTTATTTATAAGGGTTAAATTGATTTTTTTATAGCTCTGCATCCCTTTCATATAACGTTATTGTTTTCCCGAACCCGAGAACCTTAAGGCACTTAGTGCCAGCCGCGACGCGGTTAGGTTCGCAGAGGTTTATATGTTTTTAAAAATGGGTTTAATAAATTTCTTATAACGTTGTTGTGTTCCCGACGCCTCACCGACTTAAAGCCCGAAGGGCTGGCCGCGATGCGGTTAGTCGGTGCAGGTGTGTCTGCTGAATATGCTTCCCCGAAATTCCTCTTGCAGACCAAGGCTCTGTAGGAGCCGTAGTGGGAAAACGGAGTTATAAGATGTCGGGGGCTTCTTGGATTGCTTACAAAATGCTCTACAATTTCACTGATATATTTCATTGTTCATTGTCTAATCCTTAATCAGGAACTTCAATATATTCAGATACTCTTGATTTCAAGATTTCTATTAGTTCTTCATCCATAAATTGATAATCGTCCGGTATATCCAAACAGATTAATTGTTTATTTATTAACTTGTTTGAAAAATTTTCTTTAAGCCTTCTCGTATGTTTCTTCTCCATCACAAAAATCATATCCGACCAACCAATATGTCCTTCAGTAACTTTAATCCTTGCGTTTTCTTCTGTTCCTGCAGATCTAACTTCATAACCGTTGTATCCATGAAAAATCTTCTCAGCTGTTAAACTGCGCCATTTATTGCGGCTACAGATAAAAAGTAATTTAATGTCTTATCACCTGCCTTTAAATTTTTTTTGGTTTGATAAATGCACTTTAATAATGGGTTCCCCCGATTTCTTATAACGTTGTTGCATTCACAAACCCTCACCACCTTAAGGCACATAGTGCCGGCCACGATGCGGTTAGGTGCTGCAGGGTTATCTGCCTGATTAAACTTCCCTGAAATGCCTCCGGCAGACCAAGGGGCTTAAGCCCCGCAATATGAATTATCTGATGCTACTCGACTTCCTTGAATATTCTATATTCTTCTTTCACGCTATACATTTAAATGATGTGTCTCTTAGCATGTTGGCATAAAAAATAAACATATTGATAGACATCAATCTTTCCTAGATCATTTACTGTCATTGTTGTCTTATATAAAATTCCTTCACCATTTTTTATTTCAAAAAGTATATCTTTGCATTCATTAATTTCTCTTTCCAATAATGATTTAACTCTTATTAAATCCATCTCACCCTTCGGTTCCATATGCTCTGGCCTTTTCCACTTAAAAGAATTATGTTTTGAAACTTCCTCAAGATCTCCTAAATTATATTGATATCCTTCTAGCGCACTATTTAGATTGACTTTATTTGAAAGTTCTATTGATTTCTTTTTTCCTTTTCGAATTAGAATAAGCAAAAAAAAGGCTTAAAGGAGCGTCAGCGACTAGGTGGCTCTGCCACTTTACCTTGCAGGGTTGTCTGCCTGAATCCTCTTCCTCGAAATGCCTCGGGCAGACTAAGAGCCGTAAGACTCGCAGCGTGAATACTGTGTGTTAAGTGAAGTTACCTCCTTCTTCGAATTAGTTGCTATAATATTCACTTTAATCTTCTTTAGATTTTAAAACTATTACTCCACCTACTACTAAAGTGGTAACTATTAAAGACACTATATAGATAATGACATCGCTGTCGTGAGGTTGATGCAATAAGTCATAGAAATAAAAAAATTCAATAATTAAAATTATTATCCAAATACCTAATTGCCTTCTTAATCTCATTGCTTTGTCTCCATTTCTATTTTCTACAACGCGGGTCGAATGGATTTAGTCAATGCATACTGTCTAATAGCTTTTGAAATTCTGAGCAAAAAAATTCGATCACTGCTACTCTGGCATGCAATCATTAAATACATTTAAGGTGTATTATTGGAATCGTATTGCGGTAATTTCACTTAACGTTGTTCTATTCACGAACCCTCACTGGCTTAAGGCGCGTTAGCACCGGGTCCGAAGGACTTAACCAGTGCAGGGTTGTCTGCTGATTTCACTCCCTCGAAATCCCCGGGCAGACCAAGGAGCTGTAGGCTCCGTAGCGTAAATATGGTGTTAGATGATGCCTGCGACTTCTTGAGATATCCTCAAATATTCTTCTCATCATTAAACTCAACACAAAAAGGATGCATTTCAGGTCTTAAACAGTACTCAATTCTTTGTCTGAAATCTTTCCATTCAACTTTTTTTAGTGCTTCTTCTATCGGAAAGTAGCCTGACTCCAAGCTTTCTGAAGTTTGTATTAATTCTCCACCTATTGGCTTCGCTAAAAATAGGGTGTTACAAATTGAATTTCCTACGTTCTGAAATATTCCGCAGAATTTTATAATTTCTATGTCTATTCCTGATTCTTCTTTTGTTTCTCTTATTGCAGCATGACTTAAGGACTCTCCTACTTCTACTTGACCACCAGGCATCTCCCAGCCTCTTCTTGGTCCTTTGATAAGTAATAATTCGTTTTTTTCATTTATTACAATTGCAGCTGCCGAAACGATATGTTTGGGTGGATTCATCGCTTTACTCCTTAATAAGATTTTTTATGTATTTATGATCCAAGGTATTCTCGTCTTTAAATGCTTGCTCTCCACAGGTTTTATAAATTATTACTTCTTATTTACTTGTTTGTTTAATACTAAATTCTTTAATCCATTCTTTTCAAATTCTTCTTGATAAGTCTCTTCAATTTGATACTTTCTCTCGATGTGTTCTTCTTTCAGTTTCTTTATTAATCCTATTTCTTTTCTTATGTCTCTCTCGGCTAATTGTTGTGATAATTGTTCCCAGAAAGTATATTCGTCGTACTCTTCAATTACGGGCATTAAATTTTCTTCAAATTTCATTGTTGTAAAGTACTCTCCTGCTTCTTCCATCACTAACTGTCCTAATTGAAACTCCTTGGCATACGATAAAATATGTTGTTCAAGTTCTTTATAGTCAGTTTTAATTTCGTCCCCCTTAGCTCCTGTGCGATGTGAGTTCATCAACCAATCGCCTAAAAAAAGCATTTCAATTAATTTACGATATTGTTCTTTTGTTATTTCGATTTTCATCTTTGTCATTGCTCCCTTATAATTTTTAGTTACTCAATGTCTTTAGTCGATTTCCGTTAACGTTATTCTAGTGTTCTTGAACCCTCACCGACTTAAGGCCGATAGGCCGGCCGCGATGAAGTTATTACTTTTTTCTTTCATTCCGCAAAGAAAATTCATGCATCATGATGGTAATCTACACTCATATAATTATTTAGATTAAAGTTATAGAATCCATATTCATCATCTTCATTAAATTCCTGAAGTAAGGGATCGAAAAGTTCTTTAATATAGGCTTTGAATTCTTGAGTATTCAAAGATATCTCTCCTCGCTTCATTAATTTGACAGAAAATAATCAATATACATCCTTCTAAGTTGATTGATTTGAGCTTGATGATAGCGGCTATGGTCTGCCATATGCCATAGGCCCCAACGGATGGTAGCTTGCTTTTCATTTTCATGTCCAAAAGTGACAACTTTATCTAGATCAACATCAGTTAATTGTTCACATGAATCTTTCAACATTTTTATTACACTTTCATATTTTGACATCAGTGTGTTCAAAGGCATCCCTTTTACCATCGGAAGCCTATAATTTTCATCTATCATGGGACCATATTCCGCTTTTAATGACTCAGGAATTGGTTGTCCTTTTATTCTATAAACCCAATTCAGA
The DNA here is from genome assembly GCF_001429545.1 of Paenibacillus sp. Soil787. Lineage (GTDB taxonomy): Bacteria > Bacillota > Bacilli > Paenibacillales > NBRC-103111 > Paenibacillus_E. Next base: position 173,510 of record NZ_LMSP01000001.1, on the reverse strand, counting down.
TCAACGTACATGATATGTTTTATTAACTGAGCGGTACTATTAAAATTGTTATTAGGTCCCTTGTAATCTACTTCTTCTTGCGACATGCCATCAGATATTAATCGTAGTCTTTGACTATTCTCTTTTACAGCGGAATATAGCATTCCCACAATAGTTGACATATTTGCTTCACCCTTTAAATCATAAAGCATCCTAGCTCTTCCTCCTCATACGCTATCAGGAATTTTGCGGATTTTAAAACAATATCCGCTTGGGAACGTGGAGCGCCTCATAATTCAATTCAATAAACCCCAGAATATCCCTGCATTCTTTCGCACTTTTTGCTCCATTAATTTAAAAAACCATCCAGGATGCAAGCATCTCGAATGGCGGTTCACTTACTTATTCATTTCCTTCATGAAAATGCTCTTTACAAAACGCTTCTACTGCGGCAACTTCATCATCCTCTAAATCAAAATCCAAATAGAGCTGCGTCGTTTTCTCGAAAAGCTCATATTTCATAATTCCAGACTTTACCTCTTCAACGTTATAGATAGCTCTGATATATAATCCGCTTTCCGAGTATAGTTCGTCATCTTCCTCAACTTCAATATCAATGAGAAATTCATAGCGCTGCCCCGTTAAAATCCCAAATGGATCTTTCACCAATTCCACGGTATAGCTTGTCATTGTAAACATTGGACCACCCCTTCTTCATCTGCAGGTTATAGTATACCTGAAAATAAGAAAAAAACTAAATTTTCGTGGTTATATCTATTCTTTTAATCTCCATCATTACTTGACTTATTCTGTTTTCGCGACCAGTTTTTAGGATTTAGATACCGTCTATATTTTCGTGCTACTTCTTTACCAAGAATGATGCCGCCTGTCCAGAACGCAATCTCGCTAACGATAAGAAGACCCGCGATCCAACCAGCCATCTCACTTCCGGTATGAATGAAGAATGGAATCGTAAATGCCGACAAAAGTGCAATCGCAGAGACGATCAGTAGTGCAATACCCAATTTTTTCAAATCAAACAACCCCCTACTTTCAACTCCTGCCCTTCAACTCTACTTGGATTTTCCAACATTATCAAGTTCTAGAAGGAAACCTGATTACTCCGCCTTTTATAGTCGTTCATCAAGCATATAAGCTGCTAATTTGATGATCGGAGGGAACGAGGAGCCTCTATTTCGATGATTATGCCGATACAGGCCGGTAAGCGGAACGTGGGGCCGTTATTTTGACGTTTACTGGTTTTTATGCCTCGAAAGTAAGAAATAGAGGATCCTTGTTCCGCGAAACCGTGAATTACGCATTTTCGAGCAAAATAAGGCATCTATGTTCCGCAACAATTCTAGTAGAATGCCTGCTTTTTTTCCTTTTCCCATTAAAATATCCTCCTCTTAACTTGGCATCATTTTCGAATCGAACAATCCTTTTAACCCTTTAAACTCCTTTCATTGTCGTCGAGTGCGCACTTTCCCTCAATTTTAAATAAATCATGAAGATAATAAATCTTCATAATCGTAAATTCATCTTTAAAATCGAAACTACAAACCCTCATTACCTAATCTGGATATTCAAATATAGGTGTAAACGTAAAAAAGGGAGTGTCCAGAGTTAGCAGACATCCCTTTACGACCTTGCCTCCATATTCTTACAACCAAAGCAGCGGTTGTCGGATGGCCATATTTCTGCGCACCTCCAAACTCACAGGGCTTTTATCCAGCTCGTGCCACAGCTTCAGCAAATCATCAGATTCGTAAACAAGCCCCGCGAATAATAAAAACGATATCCCAACAGGCCAGTCCTCAAAGCACTCCACATCATCCTTGTAAGGCCATTCAGCTTTATTCATCAAATATGGCGTCAAAAAATCGATTCCCTTTCGGATTCCCCTTCCGTCGGGGAGTTGATAATCCCATAGGTTATCACTCGGAGTCGATAGGATGTGGCAGAGAGTGACCAGATTATCCAGTGCAAAGATGGAATAGGCATAAGGCTTAGTTCGCGTAAGTTCCCTCGGTAAGCTGCCGTTCTGATCCATTTGCTCAGCCAGCAGACGGGTCTTGAATTGTTCTCGGCAAAAGCCAAGCATCTCTTGATTTCCGGTCATCCGTCCAAATGCAGCTGCTTGCACGAACCAGCAGATCCCATGATTATTGGATGCGTCCCTTTCCTCAATGCCTTGAGGATGCGTGCTCATCCAATTCAAGTAACTGGAGAACCAATCTATAAGGCCCAGCCTTATAGATTCCTCCACACGCAATGCCCTTTGTAAAGCTTCAAAAGCAACCGTAACGTCGATCAAGTGAAGCGTATCAATAATCCCGATTCCTCTTCCCTCACATATGCCAGGAATCGCTTGGGCATACAGCAGATGCGGATTCATTCGGGTCTGTTCATCCAAGAAAAACCCCTTCAAAAGCTGTATCGCTTTTGCCGCATACCGCTCGTCCTCTGTGATCCGATAAGCCGAAGCCAACCTTACTACATGCGATCTCATTAGCCGCAGGGTGCTCCGGTGATGATCGAAATTACCTGGATTACTTTCGCCATCTCGGCGAATATACGGCAGTCCGTCCTCCGTATCCGGATTCGGCCACCAGTAGTCGCCATTCGAATAATAATCATGCAAGCCCCCAGGACTTCCAGGAGCAATATGATCTGTTATATGTAACATCGGGGCGTGAAGCGACTCCTCCGCATCATGGAGAATTTTGTTCTTATCAAAATAATCGTTCCATTGTTCCTTGTTTAACTTTAAGATTCCCATCATCAGGCTCCTCCCTGCAGAAAGAAATTGGCCTATGACTCACTAATTCATAATGAAATTAGCTAATCACAGGCCAATGCTGCTAGAAAATACGATTTTTCCAGCCTAACAGCTTCGCGATGGCTTCAACATAATAATAATCTCCATAGATCAAGGAAACATCGATGTTCTGTCCAGCGGGGAAGTTGCCCGTTCCGCCAAGCAGGATTGCCTCGTGCTCCGGTTGATCCCATGTCGCATAGTTCTGGGTCAAGGATAGCAGGATCCGTTCCGCTGCCCGTCGATAGAGGGCGCCCTCAACCGCTGGGAGTGCATCAGCCAGCTCAAGCAAACCAGATGCAGCGCATGTTGCCGCAGACGTGTCGCGCGGGAGACATTCCAAGGATTCGTCTGCTCGGAAATCCCAATGCGCTACATAATCCTCAGGCAAGCATGCAAGGAAATAGTGTGCAACGCGTCTAGCTGCATGGAGATATTTGGTATCCCCTGTGTAACGGTAAGTGTTGGCCATGCCATGCAGCGCCCAGGCTTGCCCGCGGCTCCAGGAAGATTGAGGTCCTGCCCCCTGCCCGCCAAGAGATTCGATGAGTTCACCCGACCTAGGGTCAAAGCTAAGAATGTGATTCACAGATCCGTCTTCTCGGATAAAGTGTTCCACCACCGTATCTGCATGTGCCTTCCCTATATGCTCGAACCTTGGATCAGCAGACTCTTGTGCAGCCCAAAACAAGATAGACAAGTTCATAGACGAATCTACGATAGACCAACCGATTTTTTCTTGATTCCATGCTCTCAGGAATTGACCAGCCAGATTGAAGCGTCCGGTTAAGAAGTTTGCCGCAAACAGCCCCCGGCGCTTACCGTCCTGATCGCCTGTCAGCTTGTATTTGATAACCGCCGTCGGCAGGAATTGAAAGCCGACATCATGATGATAGTTGTTAGCCTCGACCATCTTCTTTTCAAACTTCTCGTCCCAGCTCCAAGCCGCTTTTTTGTAATGCTCCTTGCCGGTCATTTCGTGCATAATCCACAGGATGCCTGGCCAAAAGCCGGAGGTCCACCAGTCGTGCCGCATGTCATCATAGACACCGTTTTCCTTAGCGACATGCGGAGATTTATCTCCAAGCTGCTCGATCATTCGATCTACTTTAACCTGCAGCGCCTCCCATACGAGGGGCAGTGCTTCCTTCATGCTTGCCGCGTTCTTCCACTTGTCAGCTTGAATCGTTGTCTTGTTCTCCATTCGATTCGCTCCTTTGATTGTCTATGACTCCCACCGAAATTCTTGCCCTCATTATAGCAAAAATCAATCGAACAGAGTGTAGTGCTCTTATGTTAAAATGTTGTTGTATTATGATTTAACAGAATAGAGAAGATGGGAGTCATTCTGAGTATGAAGGTAATGAATTACTTGAACCTGAATCAACACCCGGCACATCTTCAATTTTATCGAAATCGGACAAATGAATTCGCGGAAATCTATCACGCACATCAAGGCATGGAAATCCTTATCGTCCACGAAGGCACTGGTACAGTCATTGTGGAACAACAAATTTTCGATCTGGCTCCGGGTATGCTCTTTTACTTCAGACCCTTTCAGCTTCATCGGATACGCATGAACGAAGGAGCTCATCAAGCATACATTCGATCATTTTTCGTATTCGAACCAGATGTGCTTGATGGCTGTATGGCGGCATTCCCTTCTACACGTGAATTTTTCCAGAAGCTTTGGAAAGACCCCCTAACTATTCAAATGATAAGCGGATTAGACACGGAGGCTCTGCATAACTTACTCCAATCGCACCAACATACAATTGAGCATGCCAAACCAGAACAATTGCTCGAAGAGCAATTATTCTTCTTGACCAACTTGATGCATCATTTGAAAGCTTCCTACCCATTAGCCGGTTACAACTTATCTACGGAACGCAATTCCAAAGTAAAGTCCTCCTCTATTGCTGAGAAGGTCATGGAGTGGATCGAAATCCATTACATGGAGCCATTTGAGCTTAATCAACTCGCACAGGCCATCCATTTATCGCCAAATCACATATCCGCGGTTTTTAAGCAAATCGTAGGCAGCAGCATTACCGAATATTTGACTGCTAGACGCATTCGTCAAGCCTGTTTATTGCTTAAAACAAGCGATATCTCTATCCAGGGAATCGGATTGGCCGTGGGTCTGGGGAACTTCTCTTATTTTTGCCAAATGTTCAAGAAACACGTGGGATTGACCCCCTATCAGTTTAAAAGGACGTCAGGCCAACCCTAATATGAAAAGACACAAAGAGGACTATCCCATAGCCCTCTAACTTTTCCTTAACCCCCTACAGATTCTTTCTGATCAAGATGATAATATTTAAATAACCTCAGGTTTTTCAAGCTATTTGGTAAGGCTTCATTTTTTGATTCAAGAACTTCTGATGGCAATTTGAACAATGTTGCGATGTTTTTGGGGAGTGTTTGGTTGGGGACAGGCACCTTCTTTCTGCCAGGGACAAAGTTTTTAAACGAAGCGATCTGGAAGCCCCAATCTCCGAAAGAAGGGACATAAACAAAGTAGCTTTTCGTCTTCATGCCTATGCTTCTCAATGTATGATGAATGCTCCAATAGACACGCGGCATATCTTCGGTCGAATTGGATTGGATGACAATAATACCGCCTGGAGCAAGCGATTTTACTACACGTTGAAAAAACTCTTTTGTGTACAGCTTACTTATCACTTTGTCTGATGGATCGGGAAAATCAACGATAATCACCTGATAGGATTTAGTGGCAGGGAAAAATAAATTGGCATCCTTTTGATGGACATTCACGCGCTTATCAAATAATGATCGGTGATTTAATGTAGATATGGGCTTTCTTTTGGCTATTTTAATGATTTTGGGATCCAACTCAACCAAATCAACCGTTTTTACATCCTTGTATTTGAGCACTTCTCTTACTGCGAATCCATCGCCTCCGCCTAATATCAAAACATTACGTCGTCCAGGTGACATCGTCATTGCCGGGTGAACAAGTGCCTCATGATAAAAGCGTTCATCCAATGAACTGAATTGCAGCTGCTTATCCAAATACAACCGTACATCTTTCGCTTCGAGCAAGACAATATTTTGAAAACGGCTTTTACCTTTATATATGATTTTAGGTTTCCTTTGCATTAAATGTTTTAGTGTGTATTGATCCCATATATCCCCCCGCATTTGATTAGACTTTGGTTTTCTAGCTATCACCTTTTTAATCTTACTTGGAGTCTTTGTCATTTTTTGCAATGATTTCACCTCACATCATCATTTCAGTTTCATTGAATTTTCCAAACAAATTAAAATTATGATATGCCATATTTTTCGGGAAGTGTGGGCTGCGGTTCTCCTCGAATTGCCCTCCGTTAGCAAAGTGCAGCTGTTCTGAAACAGGCCTGCCTATGAATATGATTGGAAGGAAGTATCTTTGCTCTGCTGGGGGGAATGACTTTCATATGTTTATTTATACCGTAAAAAGTGGTGATTCTCTTTTTTCTATTGCTTCAAAATTTCAATTTCCCCTCGATAAAATTCGCGATGTTAACGGCGTGTTTGATCCGTCACTGGTTCCTGGTCAAGCTTTGATCATTCCAGCAACTTTCTATATCGTTCAGCCCGGAAATTCGTTATATACGATATCCCAGATGAGTTTGGTACAAATGGATACCTTGCGTAAGGCTAACGGGCTTCAAAGCGATGTATTATCCGTAGGCATGAAGCTGAATCTGCCGGTGAGACCCAAATATCCGGAAGAAGGCTTAAGTTATTTCATTCCTGCTACGCCTGAACAAATTGAAATGACGACCCGTGCCTTTTCTCCTTACAATGCCTACTTTGGCATTTTTGAATATCACATTACCGAGGAAGGGAACTTGAGCACTCTAAACAACGATGAATTAGCCGTAAGAGCTTCGCGGAAACATAGAGTTGCTCCACTGGCGACAATTACAAATTTAACTCCGGAAGGGTTCAGTCCCAATGTGACAAGACAAGTACTTAACTCTCCTGAATTAAGGAACCGTTTAATTAACAATATTTATAATTTAGTGAAAACAAAAAATTATGCTGGCGTTAATATTGATTTTGAGCAGATTCGTGCAGGGGAAAGGGACTTGTATACCGGTTTTTTACGCTTATTGAACGATCGTTTGAATCCGGAGGGATTCTTGACATCGGTCGCCCTTCATGTAAAAAAAAGCGATAGTGATTATCCTGGTTATGATTACGGAGGGATCGGTGCTGTCGTAGATTTCGTTTTCATAATGGCCTATGATTGGCATGAAACGCATTCTGGTCCTGGACCTGTCGCCCCAATCGATGAGATACGCAAAACTCTCGATTATGCCGTGCAGCGCATACCTCGGAACAAAATTATTCTTGGGGTACCCAGATATGGATATGACTGGACGATGGACAATGGAACCGTACTCAGAGCGAAAGCTGTTTCCGTTACATCAGCTACCGAAACAGCTATGAAGTATGAAGTGCCGATTCAATATTCCATTCAGTACCAACAACCTTATTTTTCATATTGGGACGAGAACGGCAAGAGACACTTTGTATGGTTTGAAGATGCGCGAGCCCGTGCAGCCAAATTTCAAACCGTTGTCGATTATAGGCTTAGAGGAGTTGGAGCGTGGCAGCTCGGATTGAATTTCCCTCAATCTGTTTTCTTGGTAGAGCATTTTTTTTATCAAAAAAGAGTGCTTTGAATCTAACGCTCTATGATCGGCTAAATCATTGGGTCCAAAGAATGAATGGGGTGCAGGATTCCCTTGTAGGCAAAGGAAGCATTGCCGGTTTCCTCTGAAACGACGAGCACAAGAGCATCAGTTCGTTCTGTCAAACCTATCGCGGCACGGTGTCGTGTCCCCATTTTCTTTTCAACCATAATATTAGATACTGGCAAAACGTTCGCAGCCGAAACGATTCGATCGGATTGAATCAATAAGGCTCCATCATGCAGCGGGTTGCCTGGGTAAAAGATAGTTTCCAATAACGAGTAAGTCAACGTTGCTTCCAATCTGATGCCAGAGTGCATAAACATATCCAGCAGATCATTCCTCTGGATCACAATCAAAGCACCATGCCTTCGTTCTGACAAATGCTGAATGCAAATGGACAAGTCTAAATAATGGCTTGTGAATGAGGATAAATAACATTGCAAATAGAAGGAAGCAGCTGTGGATTCGACTTGTTTGAAGGCTTCGCGAATTTCGTTAAATCGACTTAAGAGACAGTTATTTTCATCACTATCTAAGGTATCCAAGCTACACTCTATTTCAGCGGAAATGTGGCGCAATTGTTGCTTCAACTGTTCTTTCATCGGAGATATATCACAATTTTCTTGCTGCATCGCCACACCTCAGAACTTGATTTTATATTCACGAATAAGTTTGATCAACCACCGGTATACCTATGAATTAATATGTGCATTCAACCTTATTTGTATGACATAACATTCTGAAGGAACCTTTAAACGCCTTCGTTACATTTTGGAGGCGACCGCCCTAGTCGAACTGTCTACCTGACACTTTCCCATACCGGATTACGGTACCAGGTTAAAACTCCGATACGATTAGGGTGGCAGACTAACCCAATGTACTTACTTCAATTGAATAACAAGATGAGATTGGGTCACAATAACCAAGGGATTGGGGGTGAAGTAAAAATGTCTCAACAAAGTTTAGCTATTCACGAAGCGTTGGAATTACATGAATTGCTTTCTGCTAAAACTGTATGTCTAACAGAAGCAAAAGCAAGAGAAAAATTAGTTCAAGATCCTCAGTTAAAAGCATTGATTCAACAAGATATTCAAAATTCCACACAAGCGGTAAAAGGTATTCAGGGAGTACTTTCACAAGTGGCTAACATGACACTCTAAATTTTTAAAAGAAAGGAGAATTTTAATGACAACTGCTACAATACAACAAACTTTAACCGATCAAACGATAGCCAGTGATATGCTTATAACAGCAAAAGCAAGTATTAAAGATATTGCAACTGCTTTGTCTGAAGCAGCCACTCCACAAGTTAGAACTTTATTAAAACAACAATTTGACATGGCTGTTTCTAGTCATGAACAACTCTCAAATTTCATGATGTCTAAAGGTTGGTACAATCCATTTAATATTAAACAACAGATTCAAACTGATATTCAAAATGCGAATACTGTCCTAAACCTATAAATTGCACCGGACAAAGTTAAAGCCTGAGGGAAAGATCCCCTGGCTTTTATTTTTGCTCATCTTTGGTTTTTTCTTATCTCCTTCTTCTTTATTTTCATCATTACCATTTATTTTTTAACTTCCTCATCCGTCTTTTTTGCTTCTTGTTTATCTTTCTGTTTCTCTGAATCATCAGATGAACTTTTAGTACCTTTTTCCTTCCCCTTAGTTTCTGGTTTACAGCCAGCAATTGAGATTGCAAGTGTTACAATACTAAGCATAACAATAATCCGCTTTAATTTAGATAATTCCATCCTCGACCTCCAATGGTTATATAAGCCATTCCTGTATTTTTAACTTTTAAAATTTAAATATACATTAACGTATGAAGTGAACGAGTTGGTCCGGATAAAAGTAATAAAAGTTTCCATCCCCTGAGTCTGATGTTTTCACATCTCCTATAATAAAAAACAAGCCATCGCACGCATCGTGGATGGCTGTTACTTACTCCATTTAAACTACATCTCAATCAGAAACAACTCTTCTAAATCCTTATCTAGCAAATCACTCAATTTCTTAGCTGTAGATGGACCCACTGATTTAATCGATCGTTCAAGCAGACTGATATAAGCATGACTTAAACCCGAGTGCTTCGCCAACTCTCGTTGGGAATAACCTTTAATGACTCTCGCTTTAATAAAAACATCGGTCTTCGCCAAGATCTTTATATTCATTATTCTGCCATAGACCCCCCGTTCTCATTTTGTTCCCCTTGTAACATTATACCATTAAATTTTACTTATGCAACCATTTTCGTTTACATAAGTAACCTAATGTGGAACAATTTTATTCATTGCTCCGATTGTAATTACTTTAGTAAACTGTTACGATTATATCGTTTACTAATGTTTACTTTTGTTAGTGGGGGTGAGTGAGAGTCTATGTATTTCTACGATAAATTAAAAGATATGCGCAAATTAAAAGGTTTCACCATCCGAGAGCTTGCCGACCGTTCAGGAGTCTCAGCCGCTTATATTTCCCAACTAGAGAACGGTAACCGCGGCATACCTTCACCGGAAGTTTTAATGAAGCTGTCAGAAGGGCTTAACACTTCCTATTCCGAACTAATGGATATCGCAGGATATCTGGAGTCCTCTCCGTCTGAACAGCAATTTCAAAGCAATCCCGTTAATTTGCGGCGTTTTCTCCGTGAGAATGAGCTCATGTTTGATGGTTTTGTACTTACGACTGAAGATAAAGAATGGGTCGAGCGTATGTTGACCGTTTTGTTTTGGAAAGACCGTCAAACGAATAAATATAAATCTGACGATCAATGATTCATCTTATTTTACAAGGCCGTTTCGAACAATTCTTGTCATCATTTCTGCGTTCGGGTAGTGGACTTCTTCATATTGCTTGACCACGTCTTCAATCCGAAATGGCACACGTTCAATCGATGTTCGGATTTGTCCATTTTCAATTTCTACAATGGCATAAGCAGCTTTAGGCATACCATCAAAAGGCAGGCCTACGCTTCCGATATTCATCAGTATTTTACCTTCCATATAACGGATGAATGGCCTGTGGATATGAGCATAAATGAAGATATCCACATCCGACGCGGACATAAGCTTAGACTTCAGCACCTCATCGTCAGCGCCAGGAAGAACAACTTCGAACAGGCTATCTGGCGTCGCATGGAACGCATGAATAGAGATACCTTCTATCTCAAGATTCATTTCAGTGGGCAGACTTGCCAAATATTCGATATCCTGCTCATCCAATTGCGCAACCGTCCACTCCCGTTCCACCCTCATCATTTCGATGACCTGCTCCGGGACTTCTCCCTGATGTACGCCCCGCACAACCCATTCATCTGCGTTTCCTTTAATGACCTGCGTATGTAAAGATCTGACCAATGCAAGAGATCGTTTGGGATCCGGTCCACGGTAGCAAAGATCACCCAGAACATATACGCGGTCAATCTGATTCTTCCTTATATCCTCCAGAACGGCTTCCAGAGCGATTGCATTCCCATGTATATCCGAAATAAAGGCCAGTTTCACTCGGTTTTCCCCCTGTTTATCGATCACTTCACGATTGGATAGTCGATCACAATGACGTTCTCAAGAATTCCCTCTAATGATTGCACGAAAAGAATTCATTTTAGAATGATAGACTTTGACCAGGTTCTACGACAACACCCTTTATTCCCTCAGCTGCCAAACTCTCAACAAAAGCCGTCGGATCCTGCTTAATGAGAGGAAATGTGTTGTAGTGCATCGGAACGACCATTTTTGCTTGTAAAAATTGAGCAGCGATAACAGCGTCGCGGGGGCCCATCGTATAGTTGTCACCAATGGGAAGGAAGGCAAGATCGATTGCATTTAATTTGCCCAGCAATTGCATATCTCCAAAAAGGCCCGTGTCGCCTGAATGGTATATCGTTTTCCCCTCTACTGTTATGAGGAAACCGCTAGCCATTCCTGTATAAATATTTTCCGTAGTCCCAGGAGGGTTATAGGAAGAATCGTGCAGCGCCAATGTCATTTTCACTTTACCAAAAGGAAACTGATATTCGCCGCCGATCCCCATTCCGTGGGTTTTTGCCCCTTGGAAAGACAAGTACCTCCCCAAATCATTGGGTGCAATAATAGTGGCTTCGTTGCGCTTTGCAATCTCTAGTGAATCACCTAAATGATCCGCATGACCATGTGTGACGAAGATGTAATCGGCCTTAATATCTTCCGGTTTTGCAGCGGCTAGAGGGTTATGGTTCAAGAAGGGATCAATAATGAGCGTATGCTCCTTTAATCGAATCTCAACACAGCTTTGTCCATGAAAAATAATGTTCATACAATCGCTCCTTTGTAATTAGCTGATTTCAATTCATTGTTCTTGGTTGGGCCTGAGCCTATTTTAGCATACTTTATTTACCACTTGCTTCTTTACGATTCCCATTTACATTCCTCAGGCTTCTTATCCGGCAAAAAACCACGAAACACCATAGTCCTTAACTGATGCGTGTCGGTTCGCTCCAAATAGTCAATTCGGCAGCACAAGCGCGGTTCAATCCACTGCGTTCTCTCTTCCATGTATGTGTTCAATTGCTTAGCTATCATTAAGAACATTTGCTTATCTTCGGATTGAAAGCCAAACTCAACCACACCAACCGGCTTATTCTTCACCGTTCTGAAATTCAAGCCGATTACAAGACCAAAGGGATTCGTTCTATACCCCAATATAACCACATCAATCGATTTAAAATATTTCACTTTCAGCCAGTCGTCACTCTTGGTATCCAGTTGGTATTTGGAATCTTTCCGCTTCGCTACAATGCCTTCCATATTCCGTTCTTTCATTAACTCAAATAGCGCCTTACCTTGTCCATCTATGAACATAGTAGGCATGATAACAGATGTAGAATCGACGATGTCGCCTAGCCGCTGTTTTCGCTGCATCAACGATTCATCCAAGTGATCTCTATTTGTGTAAAGGACATCAAATACAACAAAAGTGACTGGATGTGTGTTTACAGCGCGATTAATCCTAGCAGCAATACCCAACCGACCACGATAAGAAAAATCATCAAATACCGGTCTGCCATCACGTAAAACAATGCCCTCACAGTCGAAAATCCCCGTATGAGCCTTGATTGCCGCTGCTGCTTCCTTTAATTCCGGAAATTTGCTGGAAATCAACATACCGTTACGTGTAAAAGCTTCAATGCGACTGCCCTGCTTATGTATGAGGATTCGCCATCCGTCCCATTTCGGTTCAAAAATATAATTCTCATTATCAAAAGCTTCTTTACCTATACTGACAATCATTGGCTTTATTGGCTCAAAGAGCATGTCTAACCACCCCATTATACCAGTGTGGCACTTTCGTATCCGATCTAAACAGCTCTCAAGGGATCGGGTTATCTATCAGCCGCTTACTTCTCTCATTTTCACATCCAATAACTGGAATGCCTTCTTAAGTTCATCTTTGGGTATATTCGCAAAGCGATCACCGATATTCACTTCATAATAAGAAGTCGTCTCGCTGCTCTCTCTTACAGATGGGGTTAAACCTATTCCCGTCTCCTCATACAAGGCTGCTAATATAGGTTCAAACTTCTCTTTCGGCAGATCAACATGTACATGAAACATGTTAGTCACAGGGTCTAACGGTTTTGTCACAACGCCATGGCATTGATTATAGTAGCCAGCAAGCACTTTGGCTTCTTCATAATACTGATTCATTTTAGGCAATCTCTGTTTGAAATAATGGCTGCTACTTAGGATATATGGATAAAGGCTAATTAAATCGCCTCCATGTCGTCTTTTCCATACTTTGGACTCTTTTGTAAAAGCTTCATCCCCTGCTAGGATAGCTCCTGCGACTCCGCCAATTCCTTTGTAGAAAGAGATATATACGCTGTCAAAAAGCTCACAAATTTCTGCTGCTGTCTTTTGATAATAAGGTAGAATCTCGTACAGTCTGGCTCCGTCCAGATGCAGTCTAATCCCTTTTTCGCGGCAATACGAACATATGGCAACAAGCTCCTCGTAGTCTGGCAACTGCCCGCCAATTTCACGTTGTGGTAATTCTATTAATAAACAAGCTATATCGTCTTGCATGTGGAGAACATCTTCCAGCCGGATTAGTCTGTCCTTATCCCCAAGCAAAATAGTTTCAATATGATGCAATTCTTTTAACCCGTCTTCTTCATGAATTTCCAGATGACTCAAAGGATGATAAGCCACTTTCTTAATGCCCTTCCTATCACACCAGATTCTTAAGGCAATTTGCTGTGCCATAGTTCCACTAGGGAAAAATACGGCTGCTTCTTTACCTAAAAACGTCGCCATTTCATCTTGAAAATTTTCAATCAATTTACCTGAACCATAAGTATCGCTATCCAGATTCCCGTCTATATCATTTAATACCTCTTTCAAAACCTGAATGTTTCTTTTACTATGACCACCTACTGGATAAATAGTTTGATTAAACGCTTCTAGTAATGAATTGTTCTTGCTCATTTGTATAAACCTCCATTGTCATTTTTTCACTTGGTAGAACATCGACCGTGACTTATAATTTAAACTAACCTAATTGAAAAGGAGACTAACAATGAAAGAAATCATCATTGGAACAAAGGATCAATTTAGATCATTTCCACATGAGGTCCAAGTCGAGGATAACTTGTACTTCCTCACGGAGATGGATGGCCTATACACCCTAATGTCTAGTGTTTGCCCTCATGCTGGTTACACGGTTGACTTTGAAGATGGAGAACTTGTGTGTCCGCTGCATGGATGGACGTTTGAAGTACATACCGGGCGTTGCCATAACGTGCCGAGCGCTAGGCTCCAATCCTTTGAAGTCATTCTGAGAGACGGCAATCTATTAGCTCAGATGGGTTAATCTCTAAGTATATTTTACCAATGGTCAAGCTTGATTCTGGAAAGCCCGTTTCAGGTTGCTTTGGGAAGTTACAATCTCCCTTTTGTCCCGCATGCGTTTAACGCTATTCTCATTATTGCTGGATTTTCGACCATGGTTGCTTCTTTATTTGCGGTGACAACTATCCTAATTACGTTAGCACAAGATCACGATGCTCCCTCGATTTTCGCCACAAAAACATCAGGGAACAGGCAAATGCCTTTATTCGCCATCGGTTTTACGACTGGAGGTATAACTGTAACTGTGCTGATGGCTCTTTTGCTGCCAGAGAATATCTTTGAATATGTGACAACAGCCGCTGGGATCATGCTGCTCTTGAACTGGCTTTTCATCCTGCTATCATCAGGCCGTTTATTACAACTATCCACATGGGGAAAGATCAAACGATATCTGGGCATGGTTCTAATCCTTACAGCTATCACGGGTACAGCTTTTCATGAAACGAGCCGACCAGGATTCTGGATTAGCCTCCTATTTGTCGGGATTATAGGCTTGGTTACATGGGGCATGACTTTCAAATGGAAAAAGAACGTCCAAGGAGCAACTTATAAAGCCATAAAGCTGCCAAATCCTAAACATGATAATCGTGAAGGAGCGACCTAGCATTATCCAAAGAGGGTATCGAAGGCTTTTATCCCAAAATGCAACCCAAAGACGATCAGGGATAGTCCTGATGCAATGGATATAACCGAGAGTGCGCGTGTAGTGAGAAATCTTCGAAACATACTAGCTAACGATGCCATAATTACATCCCACACACAAATACCAGTGAACATAACCCCCGTATACAATAATACATGATTTCTATCGAATACCGCGATCGTTTCTGCTAAAACGCACCAAACAAACTTTCGATACCCGAGTAGAGCAAAATAAAACAACCAAATAACCAAAGGAATGTCTTCATAAAAGGTGTTGTCAAAAATGAACAAGTCCGAAATAAATGAGTATCATTAACAGAGCATCAGCAATCATCGCCCCAATTCCTACTACCCAAGCATGAAGAAAACCTTGCTTAATCCCTTTGTCGAGCATGGCTGCATTTATGGGACCAATAGGTGCTGACAACGATAATCCCAAGAGAAAAAAACTAAGAATCGTATACACTTATCTCACCCATTCATTAATTTGTATGTACATGCTTCAAGGCTTGTATCATCCTATTCCTAGAAAAAGGCTTGTATTACAAGCAGAATCAAATTTCAAAAAAGCATTTGACATTCACGCTGCGTAAAGCTGTACAGTTATATTGTCAGGAGGTGAACAGATGGAATACACCGTGCAGCATCTGGGCAAATTGGCTGGGGTTAGCACCAGAACGCTTCGTTATTATGATGAAATTAAACTTCTTAAGCCGGCAAGAATCAATTCGTCAGGATATCGAATCTATGGTCAAGCGGAAGTGGATAGATTACAGCACATCCTATTCTACAGAGAACTAGGAGTCAGTCTGGACAATATTAAAGAAATTGTCACCGCCCCTTCCTTCAATGAAGCCACTGCCCTGAAAGAACACCATCAACAACTCCTCGACAAAAGAAAACAATTAGATGTACTGATCGCAAATGTTGAAAAAACAATTGCTTTTACCGAAGGGAGAATGGCCATGACAGATACCGAGAAATTTGAAGGCTTCAAACAAAAGATGATTGATGATAACGAGGAAAAATACGGGAAAGAAGTACGCGAGAAGTATGGCGATGATACTGTAGATAAGTCCAACCAAAAAATCAAAAACATGACACAAGAGCAGCATGACGAGGTAACTCGGTTAGCGAACGAAGTCATAGCTACACTGGGAGAAGCTTTCAAAACTGGGGACCCTGCCAGCGATCTGGCTCAAGCAGCCGCGGACTTGCATAAGAAGTGGTTAAGCTATTACTGGAATGAGTATAGTAAAGAAGCGCATGCGGGTCTAGCCCAAATGTACGTAGATGACGAACGATTTAAGGCGTATTATGATGAAAAGCAGCCCGGTACGGCTGAGTTTCTGAGAGATGCCATCCAAATCTACACTGGTTTTAAGAAATAATTCTATTGAATGAGACACTAGCACTATTTCTATTATCTCCATTAACATCCAATTCTTTTAAAAGAACCTGCATATACTAGTATTGCACCAGTCACCAGCAGCGACCGTGCATGTCACTCCAACTAAAGAAGCACAGAACCCTCAAAGGGCCTGTGCTTCTTTATATTTTTGACGCATTCTTACTTAGCGATTGTTCCTACTGTTGGCTTCACAAGTGCCTTACTTTGCCATACTCGGCTCTTCCACCGTAGATACATGAGTAGACCTCTGACCCATTCATCTGCAGCAAATGCGACCCACACGCCAAGCAGTCCCATTTTCATCACAATGCCAAGCCAATACGCAAGCGGCACTGCGATCCCCCACATGGATAGAATCCCCATTAAGACGGGAAACCTCGCATCTCCAGCAGCACGAAGGGAGTTAATCACAACTAGATTGAATGTCCGACCAGGCTCTAAAATAACGGAAAGTATTAAAATACTAGAACCCATCGCAATAATTTCCGGATTATCGGTGAACAGCTCCATCAGATCCTTGCGGAAAATAGAAGCAATTCCCACAACCACAAAGGTCACAAGAAGACTGATCCGCAAGCTTCGAATTAACTTATGATAGGCTGCCTTGAATGCTCCAGCCCCCACCATATGACCAACAATGATTTCCGTCCCCATTCCTATTGCCATTGCTAACGCCATGAAATAGTTGGTTATATTCATCATGTAGATATGCGTACTTAAAGCCGCTTGACCAATGATATTAATAAAACTGACGATCATCATATGCTGAGACTGCCATGACAGGTGCTCGCCAGCTGACGGTATGCCAATGCTCATGATTTGCTTCACAATACGGCTATCGAATGTGACATAATGCTTCAAACGAATCGGTACTGGAATACGGCGATATAAAATGACAATGAGAACGATAAGCCCAATAAGACGGCTTACCACCGTGGATACAGCTGCCCCTGTTACTCCCCACTCGGGAAAACCAAGGTTACCAAAGATAAGAAGGCTGTTGCCGGTTACATGGATCAGGTTCACACCCAACGTAACAAACATAACGTCTCTAGTCTGACCATTGGAACGAAGCACAGATGAGATCGCATAGGACAACGCCTCAATCCATATAAAAGCGCCAATGATAGTTAAATACTTTTTGGCAATCTCTACCTGCTCCGGCGCCAAATTCATTAACCGCATCAGCGATTCACCAAAGGTAACTAACAGAATGCTAATCAAAATTCCAAAGATCAAATTTATCGTAATCGCGAGAGCTGAGATGCGGCTGGCTTCTTTCGCCCTGCCGGCACCAAGATTTTGTGCAACTGCTACACTTGTTCCAATCCCGACGAAGCCAAACATTAGAATGCAGAAAACAATGATTTCGTTTGCTAAGCCGACCGCTCCTGTCACTTGATCTGAGATCAGACTGAGCATAAATACATCAGCCGTTCCCAGCATCATCCGCAGGACGGAATCAACGAATATCGGCCATGTGACCGCGAATAGACCAAGCTTTTTCCAAGATGCTATTGACTCCATGTCCATCAATCCCTACACTTTCAAGTTCAAATGCTATTAGTGTAGGATACGTAAGCGATTGCAGTCAAATGCTACTTGCTCCCATTTTGAAATCAATGAATAAGAAGCGTTGGACTGCTCACAATAATGAAGGTTTACAATACAATCAAAGGTCGTGGGCTAATGTCGAACCAACAAAAAAGTCAAAACAATCCACAAAACAAAGGTAAAAACAGCAAGAATAAAAACAACAGTAATAATGGCATTGATGATGCAAATAAACATGCCGGTAAGTAAAAGCTAAGAAAAACCGTCAGATCATCCTGACGGTCCTTTTGCATGCAAACCCATACATTTTGAGCACGGGAGGGATGGATGTGGGATAGATGGGGGGTTCCAATCGTTGCTGAAGTCGTGTTTTTTTAATTTATTATGCGGTATAAACACGACTTCAAAGGAGGCCTACCGTAAAGCGCCTTTCCACCCTCACACCCACACCTCTTCTGTTCTGCAAGATGGCTCCATTATTCGGTATTCGCCGGTGGTCATCTTTTTTAATGTCCATTGATAAAGATTGCTACTTCGATAGAATGAGTTCAAAGTGCCCAAAGTAAGCTTTAACTACAGTTAACTTGGCAACTTCGATTTCGATGAGTTGTCGTGATTACCAATGTCGTAGATTCTGCAACAATTCACATGCCAAAAGGCTATTTTGCTAGTAAAAGTTGTAGTTTGTACAACAATTCGAACCCATTTGTCGCAAAATCTCCTGTTTGNATTCTGCAACAATTCACATGCCAAAAGGCTATTTTGCTAGTAAAAGTTGTAGTTTGTACAACAATTCGAACCCATTTGTCGCAAAATCTCCTGTTTGGGGCTAAATTGTTGTACGTTATGCAACATCGAAGGGATATGAGGTGGATTCTAAGCAGAATTGTTGCACTTTATACAACATCATTCAACCGAGAATGTGGATTCTACAAAAAATAAAGCAATTCTAACCAAAAGTAGCTCTAACTCCTCTAAAAAGGCTAAATTACTCCAAAATAAGGTATCTATGTTCGCGAGCATAGTGGATATAAGCTGCTATTCTAGGTTGACGGGGAACGAGGAGCCTCTATTTCGGCGAAAATGCCGATATGAGGCTGGTAAGCGGAACATAGCGACGCTATTTTGGTGTTTTCACGGCTTTTACAGCACGAATACAGGAAATAGCGCTCCCTAGTTCCGCGAAAACTGGAAATATGCGGTTTTGAGCAAAATAAGGTCTCTATGTTCCGCGAGCATAGTGTAGTGCCGGGTAGAACAGATAACTACAATTGATTCACCGAAACAAAGCCAGCAGCTACGTTTCCCCAAAAAATTAGAAAGGGTGTACCTCTAGCTCTAGCTCTAGCTCTAGCTCTAGCTCGAAACTTATACTTTCTCAAGGATAAACGACTCCGTCGTCCTTCAGGGACGAGCGCGTTTGTCAAGGTAGCTGCGAAGCAAAAGTATAAAACTTATACTTTCTGCCCTGAAATTTAAAAATGTTCATTCATCAGTGGTGCCGCAACGCGGCATGGAAGTCTTATCTACTAAGAAAAACCTAGCGGAAGATCGATGATCACCGCTAGGTCCTTTATTGTGCTATGCGATACGTTTTGTGCATTGGGAGGGAATTGGATACAGGGTTCCAACCGTTCCTTGAAATCGTGTTTCATTAAATAATATTTAGTGGTTATAACACGATTTCAAATACGGCCGCTATCGCTTTTCCACCCCATATCTATTCCCAATTCGGTATTCATTTCCTAAACGACCTTGTCATATTCCGGGAACATTTCCCCTCCATCTTTAACGATGTAAAACATCGTTACAAGCTACACGCAGCGCGGGAGCCAGCACTATTTTCATCTGAAACGATGAAATTCATCATTAAAGTGAGGTGAATGTCTGAAATCACCTCCGCAGCGATGAAAAACATTCTTAAAGCTGAGGAAGATACTCATTGTCTCACAAATTGAAGTCTGGAACGATGAAATTCATCGTTAGAGTAAGGGGAATGCTCGAAAGCACCTCCATAACGATGAAAAACATGCTTAAAGCTGAGGAAGATACTCATTGTCTCACAAATTGAAGTCTGGAACGATGAAATTCATCGTTCCACCGCGCGACAGCCACGTCAGAGACATCTGCAACGCTGTAAGACATCGTTACAAGCCACATACAGCGCGGATATTCATCCCTTATATCACCTGTAATAAAGGGGAACCTCTCGGTCACCCACCCTTTCCCACTGATCATATTAAGTAATGATCTCATTACACAAAGTCAATCAACTTGACAAATAACCCTTCAATTTCGCGACTTCAGTTCCGGCCAGCATCATAATGCCAATTCCATGATTATCATTGGTTACCGTACGAAGATCCTCATTGTAATATTCGGGATGAAACGCATATCTAGAACCGCTGCACACACCGTGTACGTTGCCTTGGCGGTCTATGGCGATTCGGCTTAATCCGTTCCAAGCTAAAAAGGCGGCCTCCGCATAACGATTTGGTTCGCGAAGCCAAGAAAAACGGACGCCTCGAGCAAAAGCATAGGCAAACATCGCAGTGCACGACGCTTCCAAATAGGTTTCGGAAGCATTCAACACCTGATGCCATAGACCACTGTCCGATTGCAGTACTAAATAACCTTCACAAAGCTCATTAAAAAATTCGAGCAGCGCCGCTCGGTCTTCGTGCGTCTCCGGCAAAACTTCCAAAACCTCCGTTAAGGAAAACAATACCCAACCGTTTCCGCGGCCCCATGGTATGCCTGTTGCACGTCCATACTTAAAATCATAAACATGGGACATAATCCGCTGCTCCGGCATGAATAAATAATTTCTAAATCGTAAAAACTGCTTTGCCGCTTCATCCAGCGCACGGGCATCACCCGATATTTCAGCGTAACGGCGCAAGAACGGCGTACTCATGTATAAATCATCGGCCCACATGGTATCCGCTGAATATTCCCCCGGACACGTTCGGTAAAACGCTCCGTCCTCACGACGTTCCAGCTTGTTCAGCATAAAGTCCGCGATCCGGGAGGCCACAGGTAAAAAGGCGTTATCGCCACATTCCCGGTAGGCTTCGAGCATAGCTGAGCCGAAGGAACCGCAGTTGTCGAGCATTTTCATCATAACCAGCTGCTGGTTGATAGCGGGAAAGCCATATTGCTCAGCGTCCCAGAGAGAGTAATCGAACATATCCGTACATGCTTGAACGTGTTCCGTGGCATAACGAATCATGTCCGGTCTATGGAGAAAACGTCCTGTTTGCAGCAACCCGTAAATCGTAACACCGAGCGGATAATCCCAACGGGCATAATTGGTCATTGTGCCTACTGTCCATTTATTGCTCAGCATAGAGTTCTCATAATAAGGACGAATCCAAGCATGAGGAAGGTCCAGCCGCCAGTAAGCGTAGTCTGCCTTTTCCTTTACTTCTCTTGTTGTCGCATACAAACGGTCTGTTCGCTGCAAGTCGCTTAGCTCGGGTTCCGCCTCCGCTTGGAACGGTCCGACATACAGCCAAGCCGCATCTCCTGATCCATGCACTTGATGGGGAGCATATAGATCAATGGGAGCGCCGCCTATGGAAGCCGTTAACGTATACCCCCAAACGCCTTCACCGCAAACACTTTTCACAAGCAAATCGTATACTCCGTTAGATAATGGAAACTCAAATGCATAGTGGCCGGCCTTATTTTCTTTCACCGTCTCTTTTCCGTTAATCCATACCGTAATGGGTCCCGAGGAGGTGATAACCATATTCACAGGATGGCTTCCGGCTAAATGCTGACGAAAACGGGTCCAAGCAAAAGCAAGCTTGCCCGGCTGGCGGCCATACATTCTTTCCAAAGAAGGAAGCTCACGTTCTTCCTCGTTCCACTGGTACCCGGGAAACCAGCTTAGTCCGCTATTCTGTTCATAAGATAGCAGGTCAGGCAGCGCGGTTTCATCCGGCACCATATCCTTGTCCACAGGAGCGGAGAATACCCAACCTGCCTTTCCTTGTCTTTCCTTAAACGGAGCCAGTACGTTCAGTATACGGACTTTGGCTTCGTCCGATCCGATCAAACAGCCAAAGCCGGCAGGTGTATGCTTCATTTTGATGAACAAGGTGTTCCAGCCTTTTGTAAAGGTGACATTCAGCTTCACGCTTGCGTCCGGACTCATCTCGTCTATGACATTGGAGCGATAGGTTAGACTGCCGTTAAAAAAGAAGCGGACCGGACCCAGACAGCGGATGATGATATCCAGATTCCGCTCCTCATCGCTCCAAACAACGCCTGCACCATAGGCCCATTGCCCTGGCTTAGCGCTTGGAAACCGCTGGCTTAGGTCGATTTCATATAGACCTTCCTTATTTTGCAGCACGCCTGATTGATGAAATGTACGGTAGACAAACCCAGCCTGGGGATTGGCCCCGATATACCGCTGCGCCAGAACCTTCAGGATTTCGGCGTCATTGTCGCCAAAGCGGTAATGGGCGCTTTCTTGTTCTTGAAAATAAACAGTCATGTTATCTCTCCTAACCATTCGAAGCAGCGTTCGGTGAAACCCGAATATTGAATGTATGATCGATCGGTGTAATCAGATTGACAAGAAGCATTTGACAGCCCCTCGGATAAACCATATTACGGATAGCTGTTGACGAATGTTCAGAAGCAGCACCCTCTATTTCAATCCAATCTCCATTATTCTCGTATCTGACGCTGCCATTGCGCCACATGATTTTGTCTTCACCGGCGGACTCACAGCCATCGGTATGCAGCGTCCCTTCCACTCCGAAGAGAAAGACAACCTGTGTTAACACATCCGCCGGCTTGTCTGACCGAATACGCAGAGTCCATCCTTCCTTGGTCTCTGCCGCTTCAACGAAGGTCTCATGTGTCTGTTCATGGGTCATGGACCGTTTGTGATGCGGAAGCAGGTACCACGGGCTTAGATATTCCGATTCAGCTTCTGGAAGCTGCGCCTGCGGGATTGGGCCATAATAGCCCTTTTTCTCTTGCGCCTTCAAAAGGTATGCGCCACTGCGCTCCTGCAGCTCCTTGAACTTGATCGTGCCCGGCTCAAAGTTGGAGCCTGCTTGAACGCCTAGCAGCCTGGCATGGCCGTGCCGTAACGCGAAGAAAGAGGTGGCCTCCGTCATGACGGTCGCACTGGTTTTACCGCTCCGGTGTCTAGCCACCGGGGCGCCGAATTCCGGGTGAAGGCTGCTGTGTGAGATTCTTCCGTTATGACCGGCTTGCTCCATTTTGGATAAGTATAGGGAGCGATTGAAATCGCCATTGATGATTTTACGGTATTCGGTAGGAAGCTCCGCCGGTTGCACCGAGCTCTCCCGCAAAGCCGGATGAAGCAAAAGGTTCAACATGGCGTTGTTCGGAAGGGCTCCGGGATGAGTAATAGCTTCGCCGGCCAAGCTGGCCATGGCCGCAAACAAAGGATCCCGGTCATGGACCGCCATGAGCTGATAAATGGAATAATAGTCGGCAAGCGTGAACTTTTGACCAAAATCTTGACGGCCCGAATAGTCCGTCACGATCTCGCCGTCAGGGTGAACCAAATACATCATCATCCTCAGATTAGCTCGCACACTCTCGAGCAGCTCCGGCCGCTTCAGATACCGAGCGGCATAGTAAAGATTAATGTCGCTGACGGCGTTATATATGCCGTTGCTGCGCTCCGTCCATTCTCCGTCCGGAGTGATGTCCAGACCTTCAGACAACCATTCCGAAGCGCGTTCCTTGAGCGCCTCGATTCCGAAGATATCGTATAAGGAACCAAGGGCTGAGCAGATGACCCAGCGATGATTAGGCGTATGAATGCCGCCTGTCAGCAGGGCAGGAATCGTCCGCTCCAGAAAACGATTAACATCGGCTGCAACGGACTCGGCCGACTGCCACTCGCTTGACGACAGCAGCTTGTAGATTTGGGATAGCCCTACTACGTTGAAGGCTGTGTCAGGTGGCGAGTGATAGTTGGTCCAGCCCGGTGAAATGGTGCCGTCATCATGCTGAAAATTCAACATAAACCGCGACAGTTTTTTCAGTCGTTCCAACAGTGTGCTGTCGTGATAATAAGCGGAATCCGGATTGATTAGGGCAGCTGCCCATAAACCCATAATCATTAAAGAATTTGTATGACTGGGCCATGGGATCCCTGTTGCCGGATCAACAACGCCTCCGAAATAGCGACTTTCGTTATCTAACACTTGACGATCAAAAGCCTCTTGCACCCATTGATCGTTAATCTTCACAAGCTTATGATAGACCATACGGTTTACCCTCTTTCTCCATGGACGCAAATCCTGTTTGCGCTTCAAGTTTATCCAGCAATATCCGATGACTCTGTTCAATATCGTCCGGTGTGCAAGCGGCTTTCAGCTCATAAACTTTAATAGGAGCTGCAGCTATGATAGGAAGGAACCTATCAAAATACGTCATATCCCCGCTATGCAAATATGGGCACCAGTGATCCGACAGTTCGATCGTCTCATGGATATGGATGCCTACGATTTTGCCTATCATCTCATTAGCTTCTCGTGCGTTATCGTAAAGTCCCATTCGTTCCATCATGATGCCATGCCCAATGTCGTACCAGAGTCCAAGCGGCGCTCCAGCCAGCGAATCTATGATGGTAATGGCTTCTTGAAGTGTCGGTATTTGATTGCAGCGTGATCTGGTTTCAATACCGAATTGAACCTTGTAACCCCGTTTAACAGACTCGTCACATACTTCTTCCAGGCTTCTCTGAATGTTGCGTATATAAAATTCGCTCAGCGCTTCCCGCCGCTCGATCATTTTCTTCCACAACCCGCGATAAGCGGGAGAATCCGGCCCTTCTGTCTTATAAATGGCCTTCAGCTCGTGATCAATATTATACTCAAAGAGAACTTCACCCGGATGAACGACAACGGCTTCTGCACCATACCTATGGGCATATTCAGCGGAACGAAGGAGCAATTGAATAGCCCGTTGGCGCCGTTCCTCGTCTTCGAAGCCGAGAAGGACCGAATCCGTTCCATAATCCGGATCGGCCACATGCGGAAACGTATTATGGACACTGGAAATGCCTATCTCACCGCGTTCGATCATGGGCTCGATCGTCGTAAGCATATCCTTCGTCACGTTATAATTCAGTTCTACCTTCGAAAAGCCAAGAGAACGAATCTCCTCGATCATTGAACGGCCGATTGCATGTTTCTTGATATTCCAACAGGTAGAGAATGAAAAAGGTGATTTATTTATCCGATTCATTCTATTCTCCCCCTACTCTTTAACCGCGCCCAGCATGACTCCGGAAACAAAATAGCGCTGCAGCCAAGGGTATACAATGAGAATCGGAACTGTAGAGAATATAACAGTAGCGGCCTTTAAGCTTTCTGGCACAACAGACTGCATTTGGCTGCCTTCCAGTCTCATCAGGTCGTTGACCTGACTGTTCTGTATCATCTGATAAAGCTTCAATTGAAGCGGATAGAGCTCCTGTTTCGTAATATACATTAAAGCATCTTGAAATCCGTTCCATCTTCCCACCGCGTAAAAAAGACTCAGTGTGGCCAGCGCCGGCATGGACAAGCGCAAGGTAATCCGCCACATCATGCCGAAGTAGCTGCATCCGTCTATTTCCGCAGATTCTTCCAATGCCTTAGGGATGCCATTAAAGAAAGAAATGAGAATGATTAGATTAAATGCACTGATTAAACCGGGAAGCACTAAAGACCATACGGTGTTCAGCAGATTCAGACTGCGCATTAAAATATATTCCGGAATCATTCCACCGCTAAAAAACATGGTAAAAATGATGATCACCATAAGGATTTGACGACCCTTAAGCTCTTTCTTCGATAAAGGGTACGCGGCGGCGATGGTCATGATCATACTTAATACCGTACTTAGCGCCGTCAAGAAGATCGTAAAGCCCAAAGAACGAATCATCGACATATTCGTAAACACTTTCTTGTACGATTCCAAGTTCGCTTCAAGCGGCCATAAGGAAACTTTACCGGATGTAATAGGTGTTGTTCCGCTCAAAGATACCGCAATAATATGGATAAAAGGAATAAGACAGAGCACTACGCTAACTGCTATACATGCAATAAAAACTGTATCATATACCCGGTTTACTGCCCGTTCATTCATCGTATTGACTCCCCTCTACAACTCACTTAAATAATGCCGTCACCAGTCAACTTTTTGGAAGCGAAGTTAGCGCCAATCAAGAAAATCAACCCTACGACGGCTTGGAACAATCCGACCACGGTCGCCAGTGTATACTGTCCGGATTCAAGTCCGACTCGATACACGAACGTACTCAAAACTTCCGAATAATCACGGACGATCAGATTTCCAATAATATACGGTCTGTCAAAGCCGATGGATACCATATTGCCTAGATTAAGAATCAACAGCGTTGCAACGGTTGTTTTGATTCCCGGCAGCGTGATATGCCAGATGCGCTTCATCCTTCCCGCTCCGTCAACCTCGGCTGCTTCAAATAATTCCTTGTTGATTCCTGTTAGGGCTGCCAGATATAGAATCGTTCCCCACCCGGCGCTTTGCCATGCCCCCGTTAATAAATAGGTGATCAGCCAGTAATTTTTATCCGATAGAAACGGGATGGATGAATAGCCCATACCGGTGAGTATGTTATTAATCATGCCGGATTCATTGCCGAAAACTTGGTAAACGATACCACCAATAATAACCCAGGATATAAAATGGGGAATATATAAAATCGTTTGGGAAAGCTTCTTAAACCATACGACCTTTATTTCAAACAGGATGATAGCCAAAATAATCGGTGCCGGAAAAGATACCAGAAGATCAAGCAAATTCAGCATAAACGTATTACGAAGCGCTATAACAAAATCAGGATTTTTGAATACTTCCCGAAATGCCTCAAAACCAATCCAATCACTTCCGTTAATCCCTTTGAAAAAATTGAAATCCTTAAATGCAATTTGTGCGCCATACATCGGTCCATATTTAAAGACGAAAAAGTAAACAATCGGCAATGCGACTAAGGCATACAACTGCCAGTATCGTCGAAGGTATACGTTCATAATCGTTGCTTCCTCCCCTTACACCCAATCTATTAAAATCAAAGGAGCGCCAGCTTCACGCTCCTTTGATTTGGTGCAACCGCGGGCTTAACCTTCGGTTACTTTGTTTGCATTTCCTTCCATGCTGCTTTGCGTTCGTCAGCAATAGCTTGACCGCCGCTGGACATGTAGCCACTCATCATAGAGTCAAATACGGAGTCGAATTTATCTGGCTTAGCCATCGTTGCTTTCACAATCAGTTCTTCCTCTTTCGCACTCAATGTTGTTCCGTATTTGTTTTCCGCTTCAATCGGACTTGGAGAGACAATCTGTTTAATCCCGTCTGTGACAGCGAATTTAAGCACTTTATTAACATCGCTTTGATATCTTTCTGGGAAGTTCTTAATAAAAGCCGCGTCAGTTCTCTCTTGTGTATCAAGAACAAGACCGTTAGCGAGAATACCCATATCGCCGCCGCTGAACGTGTTGTTTTTAACTTTATCATCCATTTTCTCGATCACTGCCGGAATTCCATTTGCATCCAGATTGTAGTTCTGGCCCTTAACCCCTTTAAGCATGGTTAACAGATTGTCGCCCGTCGCCATCCAATCCAGATATTTAACGGCTTCGACGGCATTTTTGCTCGACTTCGGAATCATGATGTACATACCGTTCGGAGCATCGAGCGGCTTAGTGTGTTTACCGTCTTTATTGGTGTAGGCATCCACTGGAGTCAGTAACGCAGAAGGGACGTTCTTCTTCAGAGCATCGTAAGTCCCATCGTTGTAGAAAATGTTGATGGTATCCTCACTGAAGAAACCAACTTTGCCGTTGGAAATAGCTTTAGTCAATGTTTCCTTTTTACTATCCAAAGCGAAGTCCGGGCTCATCAAGCCTTCGTTGTACAGCTTGTTCATAAACCGGATGGCTTCCTTGAAGCCTGGATCCAGCATCGGAATTTCACGAATTTGCGTTTTCTCGAAGCGCTCTTGATCGCTCATATTACCGATAAAGGACCAGATAATAGGTTCGTACTGGGCAGGGGCAATACTCATGCCAAGAGGAATCACTTTGCCGCCTGTTTGTCCCGGATCTTTTTCTTTAAACGCTTTTAATACGTTATAAAGTTCATCTGTCGTTTTCGGAGCTTGTAGATTCAATTTATCAAGCCAGTCTTGACGAACGAAAGATGCATACTTGCCTGTTTCCGCTCGCTTCGCCGGAATCGCATATTGCTTCCCTTTGTATTGACCAACGCTCAAAATTTCAGGTCCAAGGAGTTTGGTGACATTCGGGCCGTATTGCTTCAACAAATCTGAAACATCTGTCAAACCGCCTTGAGTCGCATATTTACTGAAGGTACCTTTATCGTATGTGATCACGAGATCAGGAACATCCGTGTTGCTAGCCATCAAAATATTAAGTTTGGGTACTTCCTCACTTCGCAGCACCGGAACAAACTCAACATTAATATTATTCGGCTTGCCGAAATTTTCTTTAACAAAGTTGGTTAGGAACGAGTTCGTAATCGTGACTCCGTCCGGCGGATTGCCGCGATCCCAGATCTCCACTTTCAGGTTGCCGGCTTTGGCTGGCGCACTGCTGCTTGCCGGAGCTGCGCTCTGGCCTGCCTGCTCTTTCTTATCAGAAGAACAAGCGGTCAATACGGTCATGCCTGCAAATAACATGGAAAGACTTAATACAGCGAACTTCTTCGTTTTTCTTTCTTGCATGAATGCCTCACCTTACCCACTTTTTAAATTTTTTTAGAGCTCCGAAGCCGATCCCGTTTGTGGAACTGCCTCTGGAACACATTATTGCGCTTTTATGCTGACTTCGACAATAAACTAGTTTCACATGATAAACTTCAACCGTTGGAAGGCGTGAATAAACTTTTTTCCCGATAAACCAAAAAGCCATTCGCGGTCAAAAAAAAGCTTATTCCGCTCAGAATGAA
Source organism: Paenibacillus sp. Soil787 (assembly GCF_001429545.1). GTDB lineage: Bacteria > Bacillota > Bacilli > Paenibacillales > NBRC-103111 > Paenibacillus_E. The sequence goes on along the minus strand of NZ_LMSP01000001.1, from coordinate 144,506 downwards.
CCATCACTCTGGGGAATAAGCACCTTTTTTTACTTTTTCTCTGTATGTTTCAGTTTGCGGAAATCCCCAGGCGTTACACCAACAACCTTCTTGAACACTCTGCCGAAAGTAATAGCGTTGGCATATCCAACGTTCATGGCGATATCCTGGATCGTATCGTTAGTGTTTTCAAGCAACGACTCTGCCCTATTCATCCGGAGATGTACAAGAAAATCAACGAATTTCGTATTGAATTCTTCTTTGAATAAGTAGCTGGCATACTTTCCGGAAATTTGGAACTGGTCGCTCAGATGCTTCAATGACAGATCCGGGTTGGAATAATTATTCTCAATGTACTTTTTGATTTCCTCAATCAAGGCCTTATAGCTCTTGGATTCGTTCACCGATACATAAGTCTGGAATAACTCCGTCAACCACTCCGATACAATCTTCTGCACTTCATGAAGACTGGAGGCCTGCACGACGGATGTCCACATCTCATCCCACTGCTGTCCCTTAAACCTGTTTGCTAAGGTGTCAGATAAATCTCCGACCTCCCTCTCCAGTATCTTCATCAAGGTTTCAAGCTGCAGGTGTATTTCTTCATTTCTTAAATTATCATTTACAAAAGACTGAAAAATGGCATCTAGCCTTAACCGCCAGCCATCTCCCGCCAATCGGAACTCCCGAACGAACTGGGACATGGACTGAAAATATTGATAGCTATGAAAATGTGATTGTTCAGGCAGCTCCTCGCTCATGACTACGGCTTCTTGCCCAAGAGTTAGCTTATGATGGAGGGCGGAGTCGGCAGCCTGATACGATAAGTAAATCTCTGCCGGTTCGGTCACTACGGTTCCGATCCCCATCGTTAATGAAATGCGCAAATGTTCATTTATCCAACTGTGACACTTTTCACCAACGGCTCTGAGTACGGTTTTGTCGGGAATATCCTCTTTCATACTAACTATCGTTCCCAGCTTATCACTGCTTATCCAATCGTACCAGCCGCTCATATGATGGTCATTGATGATTTCATTCAATACGTTCATCACTGCGTATTTCAGAATATTTTGATCAGAGAGGGAGAAATTCTGTTGAAATTGACCATAGCGGTTCAATTCGACGATAAAAACCGTGAATCCTTTAGGCTTGGCATCGCCGGCGAAGGGCTTCATTTTCTCGATACGTTCGCTAAGGTCCACCATACGTTCGCCTTCAATTAAACCGCGGAATAGCTGTCTGCGAAGGACATGTTCATTACTCCGGCGCTCCTTCTCATAATCAGTGGTCTGCTCAATCAGATTATCCAATGCATAACTGATTACTGTAAGGTCGTCCTTTAAAGTGAGCTTCGCGTCTGTAATTGGCAGTTGGAGAAATTGCAAACGTTTCATCATTGTCGTAATAGGTTGATAATTTCGCCTTGTCATATAAAAGATAAACACCATAGCACCAATAATGGTAGAGATCCCAATTACAATCCATATATAAGAGATCAAGGATACCCAAGAAAATAGCTGCCCAGCCTGAATACCGCTTCGGAATGTCCAGTTCAGGTGTTCCGCATGAATGGTTGTTAGCACTTTGCCCTTCTTCAAATAACCGCTACCCAAGAATTCAAACACCTGATTACCGCTTTCATCATATACGTCGAGATAAGAAACGTTCCCGCTTAGGAGGCCGTTAATCATTCTTTCTAGTCTATACTTGCTTATATTAATAACCATCATCCCGTCCTGGCCAAATGGAATTGGCAAGGATCTGCTGAGGGAAATAACGGGCACTGGATTTGTCTCATTCGCTTCCGAATAATTGCGGACCTTACTCCAGCCACGACTTTCGGGCTCCTTCAGCCTTTGGCGAAGGAAGTTCGCGTCAGCGAAAGCGTTAAGCTCGACGAGTCCGCTCTGTGTAAGCACAATGTCACCTTGCTTGCGATAAATATAAATGGAATCAATTAAGCTGTAATTGTTTATTAAAGTATTCATATTATTAACTACATTATAATAACGTTCGTTCGACCTTGCATCAGCGGACGGATAAAGAAAATCGTTATAGGAGTTCTCCAGTTCCAGCTCTTGCAAAACCTTCATCTCCATTTCACTCATCGTGCGATCAACGGTGTCCACAATATAACTTGTCGAGATATGATTGGCTTTGGAAGTTTCACTTCTAGAGATATCATTAACAATAAGAAATGACATGAAAATGAGCACCGTTACCGTCAGAAGGAAGATCGGCATGTATATTAACAAAAATTTTCTCGAAAACGTATTCATTTAAGTCCTCCTCCTTCTGATTCGGTAATAGTTAATAAAGTCACAACATTGTTCCCTCCGGTACGCTCTGAAAGAGCTCTCGAATTCATTTATAATACTATAAACTTAACGAGATTGACATGTCACGATTTGGCAAGTTTGTTTGTTTGATTGGGCATAATATTTACAAAATCCACAGAGTGCGAATGCAAGAAGCAACTTATGGAGGCCCCCCCTCTTTAACCACAGTTAACTTGGCAACTTCGATTTCGATGAGCTATCGGGATTACCAATGTTGTAGATTCTGCAACAATTCACATGCCAAAAGGCTATTTGTTAGTAAAAGTTGTAGTTTGAGTTTGTACAACAATTCGAACCCATTTGTCGCAAAATCTCTGTTTGGGGCTAAATTGTTGTACATTATGCAACATCGAAGGGACATGAGGTCGATTCTAGGCAGAATTGTTGTTGCACTTTATACAACATCATTCGACCAAGAATGTGGATTCTACAAAAAATACAGCAATTCTAACCAAAAGTAGCTCTACCTCCTAAAAGGCTAATTTGCTCCAAAATAAGGCAACTATGTTCGCAAGCATAGTGGATAGAAGCTGCTAATCTAGGTTGAGGGGGAACGAGGAGCCTCTATTTCTGTGATTATGCTGTTACAGGGTCGGTAAGCGGAACGTGAGTGCACTATTTTGACGTTTTACCAGTTTTTACTTCAGAATGCGGGAAATAGAGGATCCTCGTTCCGCCAAAACGTGAAATACGTGTTTTTGAGCAATATAAGACATGTACGTTCCGCGAGCATAGTGTAATGTAGTGCCGGGCTGAACAGATAACTACAATTGATACACCGAAATAAAGCCAGCAGCTACGTTCCCCAAAAAAATTTGGAAAGGGTGTAGCTCTAGCTCTAGCTCTAGCTCGAAACATATACTTTCTGCCCTGAAAATTAAAAATTTTCATGCATCAGTGGTGCCGCAACGTGGCATATAAATCTTATCTACTTTAAAAAAAACCTTGGAAATCGTCTCCGATTTCCAAGGTTTTTCATACAAAGACAAGCTATTTTACCTTAACCCATGCTCCACGGTTATCCGCAGATTCGATTTCAGCCACAGCAATTTCAATGCTGCCCATCGTACTGGAAGGCGTCGCTATTGCAATACTTTCACCTGATAATAACGTCTCAATAAAATATTTAAGCTCGTTATAGTAGCCCATTTCCGGGGATAATTCAGGACTGAAGCCTTTTCCTTCATTCACATTTACTTGTAAGGAATCCCCTTTGAAAACGACATTGCCTTTTTCAAAATTAACTCGGAACTGCATATCGAAGCCATAATCTCCTTCAAGCGTCCAATCTGCTTGAGCATTGATGACTTTACCGTCTTCATACAGATAGTTGGCAGAAACCACATCATATCCGCTGCCCGGAACGACATTTCGTGCCAAACAGGATACGGATTCAGGCTTACCGAACAGCCAATGAATCATATCAATATCATGAACGTGCATATCTAAGAGTGCCCCGCCGCTTTTCTCCTTCTGTGTAAGCCATGGTCCCCAAGTCGGAGTTGCTCCCCCGCGGTAGAAATAACCACCAAGTGCATTACCAAACGTTTTCTCTTCAACGACCTGCTTCAGGTATACATAGGCCGGCCAGAATCTCAAGCATTGACCTATCATCAGCTGCTTTCCATTCGCCTCGGCTGCCTGAATCATATCTTTGCATTCCGCAGCATTCAGCGCCATCGGTTTTTCACACAAAACATGAAGACCATGATTCAAACATTGAACCGCTATATCTCTGTGCAGAAAAGTAGGCAGGGCAATATCCACATAATCAAGCTGTTCTTTCTCAAGCATTTCAGTCACACTTGTATATTTATTGTAGCGACCGAAGTCAATTCCGGATGAACCGGTGTCGATGTTGCCTGCAGCCGCGCGACCTTCGAGCTTCTCAGTGTCAATATCGCACAAAGCTGCAACTTGAATGGGAACTCCTTCTGACTCCAGGCGAACGTAATTCTCCAGATGGGTCCTGCCCATAAAACCTAATCCAATTAATCCAATTCTTAGCATGTTGCTTACTTCCTCCCTAAGATGGCGTCCATAGCACCCGATGTATTATAAATAATCTGTTCGCCATGATGCGCATAACCTGGAATCATTTCGGCAATGACATAATCGTCATACCCGATAGCATGAAGGGCTTTCATAACCTCTGGATAATTCACATCACCGGCTAGAAGATCAACAAAACCATGCAAGCCTCCTGCGGCGCGGCGGTAATCTTTGAAATGCACTTTTTTGATACGTTTATTTAAAATGGAAATCCAATGCTCTGGATAACCGGCATATAAGACATTCCCTACGTCAAAGTAAGCGCCCACATATGGCGAATTGATTTTATCGATAAAGTCTCTCATTTCAAGCGGCGATAGCAAAAATTTGTTCCAGACATTTTCTATACCAATGGAAACCTTCAATGATTGGGCAACATCGGAAAGCTCATTAAAGGCTTCCAAAGCGTAATCATAGGCTTGATCATAAGGAACTACTTCAGAATCCGGAATGAAATCAACGCCTACAGCACCTGGCACAACCAATATCGTATCTACACCTAGAATAGCGGCGTTCTCCAATTGTTTCTTGACGATATCTTTCGCTTTCTGACGCGTTTGTGCATGTCCACTTGTTAAAGAATATGTCCAGTATAATCCACTGGCTAAGCTTGAAAGCGCAATGCCCTGATCATCCGCAATCTTACGGTATTCCTTGATTTCGCTTTCTTTACTTTCCAAGCTCAATTGGCCAGTCTCGTTTAGAGCCAGCTCAATGCCGTCGAACCCGGCTTTCTTGGCAACAGATATACATTGTTCTACCTTCATGGAGCCTGGAAATGACCAAATATTGATCCCTTTTTTCATTGTTATCTCCTCCGTCTCTTCCCTATATTATAAAAGAGCCGCGTTCGATAAGATTTATCCAAAAAGCCGATTTATTTGCACTTTTGCAAAAATGGATATGGTAAAATGAGATTAAAAATGAGTCTGGATAAAGAACCCCCTGAGAGAGGACGAGCAGCATGGATTTCCCAAGTATACAACTGCAGGAATCACTTACCATTCAAACCCTCTTTTCTTTTCATTATTTCGAGTATGCCAAGGGATTTGTATTTGACGGAGAACAGCATGACTTCTGGGAGATTCTTTACGTGGACAAAGGGGAAGTAGAAGTCCGAGCCGATGATCACATTCATACCCTCCACCAAGGAAATATGATCTTTCACAAACCCGAGGAATTCCATACGGTTAGCGTGAAACACGAGCATACGCCGCCAAACCTTATCGTCATATGCTTCGAATGCACGTCTCCAGCCATGACTATTTTCGAGAAAAAGATTCTGTCTTTAGGAGACCGGGAAAGAAATATCCTATCCCTGATTATTCAAGAAGGTTTTCAGGCGTTCCTGCCCCCCTTTGATAAACCAACCGTTCATCATTTGGAAAGAAATCCGCATGCCCCTTTTGCCAGCGAACAAATGATCAAATCCTATTTAGAGGTTTTGTTAATCACACTCATTCGGAATCAAGAGCAAGCTTCCACGCCAGATTCGATGAAATACAAACAATCGTCCCTTCAAAAAGAAAAAGCCGAACAACGAATCGTTCAGCAAATCATGGACTATTTGAAAGCCAATCTTTCACAGTCTTTTACCCAAGACCATTTATGCCAAACATTTCATTTGGGCAAAAGCCGATTGAAGGAGCTGTTCCAATCCCAGATGCAGACAGGCGTCATGGAAGCTTTCAAGTCCCTCAAAATTGAACAAGCCAAAACTTATATGCGAGATGGCCGATATAATTTTACTGAGATTGCAGCCATGTTGGGATATGCCAGCATTCACTATTTTTCAAGAGATTTCAAGAAAACCGTTGGCATGCCGCCTTCTGATTATGCCAAGTCCGTTAAAGCCCGACTGTAGGGGCTGGTCAAGGCAAGGATATTCACTGAGTCAGAACCAGAATTTGCCCGAGGGAACGTCGATGCGCTATTTGGATGAAAAACACCCGAAATCACCAGGAAGAGGAACGACGATGCGCTAATTCACGTTTTTGAGACCTTTCCCTTACAATCGACAAAAAAACAAAAAGAGAAAGCAAGAACCTTAACGGTTTCCAAAACGGAACCCGTTACAAAAACCTTGCCTTCTCTTTTTTCGTTCATTCAATTGGCCCTTATTTGATTACTTTCATCAAGCGTTTAGCCGTTCCAGTTGGCGTTTCGATTGTTTCATACACATTGACGGTGAAAGGATAGCTGAATTGATCCGTTGTAATATTCGTGGCGTCCAGCATTTGTTTCCCGCTTATTAATTTATTTACACCTGTGAAAGAAGCGTCCTTAGAACCGACAACTCGTCCGGCGCTATCAACAATTTCAAATTTCAATTTCGAGAAATTGTTGTCAATCACGACATTTTCTTTCTGTTTAATGTCGAGATCAAGTCGGAACTTATACGTATACATCAATTGTGCAGTCGTCTGAGTGGTCACTGACACATCATTGAACTTCAGATCAAACGGATACAAGGATATCGTAGAATCTGTTTCTTCCTTCTGTACGTCTGTTTGCAGAGCTGCAATCGTTGTTGTGAAAGGTGCAGCAGCTACGGAATCGAGCAGCTTTAACGAGAAGCTGGTGCTATCTTCGGTTTGCGGCACAATGTATGAGTAGCTTACCACGTAGCTTAATCCAGGATTTAGCATCGTCGTTACATTCGTCTGACGGGAACCTTGGTAAGTAACACCCTGCGCATTCATTAATTCCGATAGGAAAGCAGGCGTAGCTGTAGGCGCTGTACTCGTATTGGTTAATTTGAACTTAGCTACCGCTGTTTGAAAGCCTTCACCTGGATTCTCATGCAGATGAAGCTCCATCAGCGACACTTCTGTTGACTTATCAACAACTTTGGTCAAAGCATCAAATGCGATCGGTTGACCAATCGTGTAAGGGGCTGCAGCCGAATTCCCTTGTTCTTTCGGCCATGCGATAGCTAGTTTGCCTGTTGCTACCGTGGTAGCTTGGCCTCCACCTTTGGGTACAAACGAATCCGTCGATAAAACGAGAAGGTTAGACAAGTTCACACCATTTTCCACTGGTATCGCGAAATGAATGTATTTCTTTTCGCCTGCCTCCAAGGTCACAGGGTCATCTCCAGAACGTTTACCTTCATAGCTCTTCTGTTCGGACTGTGCGTCTATTCGGAAAGCAGGAACCGTTTCTCGCCCCGCTCCGGGATTACTAGCCAGTACTGTCACGACGGCTACGCGGCCTGAGGCCGTATTTTGCATAGAAACTTCAACTGGTGAATACGTCAGTCCTGAATTAACCCCGGGAATAGTGAATGCCTGACCCCATGCTAAGTTTTCGAGGCTCTGGAAAGCCGTACTTCCCGTACCGCCATACCACACGGATTTAGTAGGCATAGCTAGCAGTGTAGTTTCCACCTTCGGATAGGAATAGATATCTACATTGACAAAGGATAACTGCTCAATTTGACCAATTTCCTTACTATCAACGGAAGTCATGTACACGAGCTCGCCGATTTCTTTGGGCTGCAGAGCTTCTTTATTGCTTGCACTTGGTTTCAATGTATACGAAACGCCACTAGCGGTTTGAACACGAAGCTCGTGTTCGGGAACTCGGTTCTGCACGGCCCCTCCGTTATATAAACGAACAGTAACCGCTAGTTGTGAACCTGACGCCGTTGGCGTCACGGATGCGCTTTTAATCGCGGCACGAATATCAGGTGTCAATCCGTAATTGACAGTTGGTGCAGATACACTAGGCGTCGTCGAGTCGGCCGCCCATACGGCCGTGCCTCCTTGAACGACCATTGCTCCAAGCATAATAGCTGTCAGACTAGATTTCCATGGTTTGTTTTTCATGTAAGTACTCTCCTTATTTTGAAGTTTCGCTGATGTCTATTTGGCTGCTGGTGTTGTTATCGGCTGCGACCCCGCGCTAGCACTTGCATTATCTACTTTTTGTCCGTCTTTCAAGGTGTTCTGTCCGGCAGTAACCAATTTCTCGCCATCTTTGACTCCATCAATCACTTCCTGATACTCCCCGTTAATGCGTCCCAATTTCACTTTCCGTTTCTGATATTGGTCACCTTGCTGAACAAAAACGAACGTATCGGACTCTTCACGAATGATGCTAAGCGTCGGGACTGAAATAACCTGTTCCTCTGTTTCTGTAGTAAGCTGAACCATGAAGCGTTTCCCCGGCTGCAAAAGGTGATCTGCATTCGGAACTTCCAATTCCAGTGTGAATGTTTTGGTTGACGAACTCATCAGAGGGGCTAGATAACTGATTTGAGCTGTTTCTTTTTTATCCGGAGTGTCGGGATTATAGTAAACAAGCTCTTTTTTACCTTTAACGAGCTGATAGTTCGTTTGGGACAATTCCGTTTTCAGTTTAATTGGATCTATTTGTTGAACTTGCCCTATTTTACCGGCAGCTGCCGATATCGATTGCCCCACTACCACATTAAAATCCGTTAATACCCCGCTGCTAGGTGCTTTGACACTGTAATTATCAAGGGAACGCGTGGCATCATCCATAGAAAGTCGCGCAGTTTCAGCTTGTGTTTCAATGGAGGCAATAGTGTTGGAATTATCATTAGCTGTTAATTTGTTTTGAGCGGAATCCAGACTCATTTTCGCATTATCAACAGCTTGCTTGGCTTGATCAACCAGATGCTGCGTGACGGTACCTGCATCGTAATCATTTCGAATTTTGTTATAGTCCTGCTCAGCATTCTTATACGCAGTTTGCGATCGGGTAACCGCATCAGCTAAATCCTTACGATTGTTGACTTTATCGTCTTGCGCTTTCTGCAAAGATTCCTGCGCGCTTTTCAGCGCCAACTCGCTTTTACGCTTAGATGATTCCGCATCTCGGCTATCGATATCGAAGAGCACATCGCCCTTCTCTACATAGTCGCCGCGTTTCTTCAAGACATTAAGCACTTCACCATTCGCTTTAGCGATGACATCCAGAACCGTTCCCGCAGAAACATCTGCTATTTGTTCGATCGGGGTACTGATGTTGTGTTTGGTAATGGCCTCTGTTTTAATCGGCTTTGGCTGCAATTGAGCCGTTGCGGTACCTGCTTTTCCCGGTGCGGAGCAGCCGGCCGCCAGAATAGCGGCGGCTGTCAGTAGCGTAAAAATACGCAGCGTACGATTTTTTAGAATTGGACTACTTGAGTTTGACTTCATTTCTTTGCCTCCTGAGCATTTTTCGCTTTTCTTATACATCTAAACCCGTAGGCTTCGGTTCACCTCGTTTTTTATCCCGATGAAACATGCGTGAAACACGGCCTTTGAAGCTCTCAATCAGCTCATAAATAATCGGAACGACAACCAAGGTCAGCAGCGTTGAAGTAATAAGCCCCCCAATAACGACGATACCAAGTCCTTTTCCAATTAAACCGCCTTCTGCGGAAAGTCCCATAGCCAGCGGCAGCAACGCTACAATTGTCGCGCCTGCTGTCATAATAATCGGACGAAGGCGAACCTTCCCTGCTTCAATAAGAGCATGCCTCACTGTATAGCCTTCTTCCCGCAGCTGCTGAGTACGGTCGATCAATACAATCGCATTCGTTACAACGATACCGATTAACATCATAAAACCAATCATAGATGTAATATTCAATGATTCTCTTGTAATCACAAGACCTAATAAACCGCCGATCGCGGCGAGTGGCAAAGAGAACAGAATGGCAAACGGTGCACCTGCATTTCCGAAGGCAAGTACCATAATCAAGTAAACCATCGCTATCGCTACGCCCATAGCCAGGAATAATTGCGAGAAGCTATCATTAATATCGGCAGATACCCCTTTAACCTCAGTAGATACACCATCTGGAAGTTCTACTTGTTTCAAAGCGAGTGAAACTTTCATACTCACACCATTTTTATTTTCAGAGTCGATCTTGGCTGTTACCTTCACCAGTTGCTTTTGCGATTCTCTGGCGAGTGAATTGGCTGATTGAATCTCATTAATTTTGGCAATTTCCTTCAAATAAATGGTGGAGCCGTTCGTTGTTATAAATGGAATATCACCAAGCTTTTCTAACGAATCTTTATCCGATTTATTCAAAGATACGGTCGTGGTATAGGTGATATTATCGAATTTCAAATCCCCCAAATTCTGCTTCTGGATCCACCCACGCGCCGTATCTCGAACCGTCCCTGCACTCAAGCCATACGCTCTGGCTTTCTGCTGATCTACGGTAATCTGGATCTCGGTCTTGGCATCACTCAAGTTGTCCGCGATCTCACTAAGCTCCGGGAAGGTACTCATCTTCTCCTTAACGAGTGCCGCTGCTTTGATTAATTGATCCTGATCCTCGCCTTTCAGAGAATAGGAGAAATCCGTACTGGAGATGCCTCCACCTCCGCCACCAAGCTCCTTGGGCTCAACCGTAGAGCCTAGCGGAAGCTCAGACAAGATATACGTTTTCACTTGGTCCTTTACTTTAGCTGGATCTACCTGATCGTTCACTTCTACATAAATTTGCGAAGCGTATGGTATCCGATCAGCATTACCCACCCTATTGCTCGCGAATCCGACCAAGGCTTCGACAAATTTGAACAAGGGCTGACCGTTGCTATCTTTCGTTTCCATCAGCGCTTTTTCGATTTCTTTACTTTTTGTATCATTAGCTCCAAAGGAAGTTTCATATGGCATTTTGATTTGAAAATACATCGTTTGCGACGGTTTGGAATTCGGTAAAAAAGCAACCGACAAGGCTGGAATTGTCGCCCCGATTGTTAAAATGAAGATGAAACCGGTAATTAATAAAGATTTGATTCGGTGTTTCAAAGACCATCCTAGTACAGATTCATAGAAAGTTATCACGCGTGTCTGTTTGGTCTCGTCATGCGCTTTAATTTTGCTGCGAAGCACTAATAGCTTAGCCAACATAGGAATGACCGTTAAAGCAACAAGAAGTGAGGATAAGAGTGCGCAAGCAAGCGTAATCGCGAAAGGTCGGAAGAATCCGCCTACGATACCGCTCACCATACCCATTGGAGCGAAAACCCCTACTGTCGCTAACGTAGAAGACGTTATCGCCATCGAAACTTGCTTCGTTGCAAGTTTAATTACCGACTCATTACGTTCTTGCGCTTTTTCCAAGGAGGAATATATATTTTCAATAACAACAATTGAATCGTCGACCACGCGGCCGACAGCAATAAATATACCGCCCAGCGTCATCGTGTTCAGTGTGAGACCTAACTGCCACATCAGCAGTAAAGTTATTAGAATCGATAATGGAATTGAAACAAGTACAATTATCGTCATACGTACATTACGTAAAAATAGGAGAATCATTAACGAAGCCAGGACGGCGCCAATGACACCCTCGCGAAGCAAGCCATTAATGGATGCCTTAATTTGGTCCGCACTATCATACGTATTTACGAACGTAACGTTCGGCATCGTTGTCTTCCAATCGGTAATCAGCTTGCTCAAAGCTCCTGAGAACTCAACTGCGTTAGCGCTGCTGCTTTTATACAAAATCAAGCCAATTGCCGGATTGCCGTCCAATCGCCCAATGAAATTGGACTCTGAAATCGCCTTTACTTTGGCGACTTGATCCAATCGAATGATATCGCCTTTGGGCGAAGTGATTTCAACACTTTGTAGATCAGTTATACTTTTCAGATCTCCCGTTACACGAGCCATCTTGTTATTTCCGTTAATTTCCACGCTGCCAATAGGACTCTTGGTAATCGCTGAATTAATAGAAGCGCTCACCTGTGCGGGGGTAAGTCCATACACAGCTAACGCATCTGCGTCTAATTCGATGTCAAGTGAAGTATCGCGGTTACCAACAACATCCATATGATCTATTCCCGCAAGGCCCTCTAGACTCGGCTTAATGGTATCCTTATACCATTTATCCAGTTCGGTTTGACTTATCCCATTCTTAGCATAAGCTACCAAATAATTTGAAGCGAAGGATGCAGCGCCGAACGTCGATGCCTTAGGTGCGCTTGCGGCAGCCGGAAGCTTCACTTCTTGAAGTAAGGACATCACATCCTGCTTCTTCTTGTCCGTATCCACATTTTGCTTAAACTGAATAATAATAGTCGACAGATTATCGCTCGACGTTGAGCTCATATTATCCAGATCGGCTAAATTCGCCAGTTTTTTCTCAATAGGTGCCGTTATTTCATCCATGACATCCTTCGGCGCCCCCGTATAGGTCGTGCTGACGACAACAACTGGGAACGAAACGTCAGGTAAGTTCTCTACTTTCAGCTTATTGGATGCATATAAACCGCTCCCTAACAAGATGAAAATCATAATAAATACAGCAGAGACATTTTTCATGGAAAACTGTGTTAATCGATTCATTCCTGTACTCCCCTCATGACAAGCGTAAACTTATTCTCATCAAATGTTTATACGCTAACCATACAGGTTCAATATGAACCCAATATGAACAAATAAAAAAAGAAGGTCACCAATCGTCTCCGTGGAAAACACGGGGATCTATTGGTGACCTATCTATAGCAGGTTTTGATTGAATCGACGTCATACAAGAGGTGCCATACCAGATTAGTCAGTTATGCTAACTTTTCAATTACAATGGATGCGCTTACTACAGGTGTGCCTCCACCAATAGCATTTTGCAATATCAAATTACCCATATTATCAATCCGATTCAATGTTAACGTACCACCTGCCGTTAATTGAGTAACGACCTGACCTTGGTAAGGCTGATTTCCTGCGTTTGTACCATAGTTGCTGCAAAGTACCAAGGAAGCTGGAGCAGGGCCAGCAGGGTCAAAAAACAAGCCAAACGCACTATTTCCTGGTGTAGGGAACACTTCCCAAGTTATAAGATAGGTGCCAGACTGAAGGATGTTGATCGTTTGCGTAGCTGTGAATGAAATAGCCGTACCAGTGATAAGAGAATTATTGAAAGTAACGGCTTCACCTTGCCCGCCGGGGACTAATGCAGCAGCAACGTTTTGTTCTTCTGTGCTGCAAAGGAAAGCAAATGAAGATATCCCGCCAGCTGGCCCTTGCGGTCCTTGCGGTCCTTGCGGTCCTTGTGGTCCTTGTGGTCCTTGTGGTCCTTGTGGTCCTGGAGGTCCTGGAGGACCAGGTATTCTACCCATATACAATCACTCCTTATTTGATTTCAAAATCAAGATATTCACCTAATAGCGTTTTGGCTGGGCTAATTAGCCCTAAAAGTCGGTTTTTTTCAAATAGCAAGTACGCACATTTTCTGTATGAGTGTATTCTTGTCCATACACTTCCAATTTCCTAACATATTCTGTATAGGACTTTCTTTACAGGATTAAGGAGGAAAATGATGGACAAAGGAAGCGGTTTAGTCGGTATCATGGTTGCTAACCAGCATGAAAGAAAGTATGCCCTGCAAAAATATCTGAATTGCAATAAGACCAATATGAAATTATTCTGTTTTACCCCGGCTGATATTGATTGGAAACGGAATAGCATTACTGGCATACATCAAACAAACCGAAAATGGCTTCTAAGAAAATTTCCTTTCCCTGATGTTGTTTACAACCGTTGTTACCGTCTTAATCCTCAAATCATTGAACGCTTAGGTACTATAATCGGCAGTAACAAATGCTTCAATCATATCAACCAATTTAATAAACACGAGATTCATATTCATTTAAGCCAATGGCTCGCACAATATTTACCGGAAACTATCCTATACGACAAGGAAAATGTTTTGCGCTTACTAGATGCTCATAAGGTCCTATACGTTAAACCTTGTTACGGAAATAAAGGGAAAAGTGTTTATCGAGTAGAAGTGAAGGATTCGAAGGAGATTCACATTGGAGAGCATCATTTTTTACCTAAAATCATTGTAGAAGACTCTCAACAATTCCAAGTAAATATGGATAAGCTTGTGGGCTCCACTCCTTACATCATCCAAAAAGGTGTCGATATTCAATCACTGAACGAACAAGTTTTCGATATCCGAGTACTCGCACAAAAAAATAAGCGAGGTCAATGGTCTGCCACGAACGTTATCAGTCGATTAGCTCATAAAGGTTGCTTTAACACCAGCATGTGCGAGAAGGTTTGTCTATCCGAAAAAGCACTTAAACAATTGTATCCTCCTGATAAAGTTAATGCCATCATTCGCTCGATTTACGACATAAGCTTAAGAGCCGCGGAAATCATAGAAATGGGTACCCACTGCCATTTAGGTGAACTTAGTGTTGATCTTGTGCTGGATAGTGCCGGATTTCTTTGGATCATTGAAGTGAACGGAAAGCCACAAAAAGAACTGTATGATGAGATAGACAAGCGCGATAGCGTCTATAAACGCCCATTAGAATATGCTCACTTTTTACAAAAAAAATGATTTGCATTTAAACTACTATATGGGTTACAGCTTGGCAGGGTTACATGCTTAAATAGGAAAAGGACAGCATAAAAGTATGCTGTCCTCTTATTTTTTAATTGGATATATCAGAATCGGTATCGTAACGATAAATAACGTTCCTATATCGATCTCACTCTGCAGTTCAATAGTACCATGGTGAAGTTCAACAATTTTCCGTACAATCGCAAGTCCCAAACCGCTTCCGTCTGTCTCGCGATGTCTGGACGCATCCACCTTATAAAATCGTTCAAATATCCGTTCTTGATCAGAGGCAGCGATTCCCATCCCACTATCTTGAATGCGAATGCGAATCCGGTCATGGAGAGGCTCCAACTGTATGTGTATAGTCCCTCTTACAGGTGTGAACTTGATTGCGTTCCCAAGAAGATTCATCCATACCTGACTTAATTGGTCTGCATCGGCGGTAACTTTCACTCTAGGAAGCTCCAAGTCAAGCTCCAATTGCTTACTGGACCACTGCGGCTCATAGAATACAACAATTCTGCGTAATTGCTCATCTAGATCGTATGTGGTGGGTTGAAAAGGATGATGCTCCGATTCCAGAGAGGCCAGCTTCAATAAATTTTCACTGAGACGAGATAACCGCTCACTCTCACGTTCAATGATTTCCAAGTAACGTCCGCGCTCCGCCTCGCCAATTTCTGAACCTCTTAGTGCCTTGGAAAAGCCCCGGATCGACGTAAGAGGAGACTGGATTTCATGGGAAACGTTCGAAACAAAGTCCTGCCGCATCTGTTCCAGCTGTTTCAATTCGCCGGCCATATGATTAAAACTTTGAGCTAGCTGCCCTAGTTCATCTTTTTGCTTCACAGAAACATGCACATTGAAATTCCCTCGAGCCAACCGTTCAGTAGCTAGCGTCAACTTCTTTAATGGATTTACTAGATAGCGAGACGCGATGAGAATGAGCAAGCTACCGACAATAAGTACGATGAGAAGAACAGTAATAACGGCTGTCTGCACTTGATGACGAGCTACCTCGGAGAAGTTAGGATGGATGAAAAGGGCAAAAGTTTTGCCTTCTACTTGGAGAGGCAGACCTACCTTAATCCGATTGAATGGATCTTTGGGCATCCCATAATCTAGGCTTTTATAAATGCTGCCATGTAGAACATAGTCCACTTCCGATGCTTTAATAAGAGGAATCCCTTTTTTGTCTAAAGAGATCGGCGTTGCAGGCTCACCGTTTTCGTAAAATAAAGTCAAGATGTAGTTATCATTTAATCGGTTGCTTCCTGCCACAAAAGAATCAAGATTCTTCGGCTGAATGTCTTCACTCAATGTGACTAGTTGCCGGCCTATTGCGAGCATATCTGCTTGAAATTCCGTGGTAATCAGATTTCTGAAAAAGACCGTTGCCAGCGGAAAGGCGACGGACACACTAACCACAACAATGGCTAGAAATGTCAGCACAACGCGCAGATAAAGCGACTTTATCTTAATCATGCATTCACCTCGAGCCTGTACCCAAGTCCACGAATGGTCGTAATGCGAAACTCTTCCGTCAGTGGTTCGAACCGCTCGCGCAATCGTTTAATATGCACATCAACCGTTCGGTCATCCCCTTCATAATCTATTCCCCATATCTGCTCAATTAGCTGCGTACGGGTGAAGATTTGTGCAGGATAACTAGCAAGCTTATAGAGGAGCTCGAACTCTTTTAAAGGAAGCGCCAAGCGTTGATCCTGCAGACGGACTTCAAATGCTGTACGATCGATAATCATATTACCGAGTGTGATCGTCTGAGAGGCGTTGATCCGATAGCGTTTAAGTAAAGCTTTCACACGCATCACCAACTCCACGGGGTCAAAAGGCTTCACAAGATAGTCATCAGTACCAAGCTGAAAACCTTTCACCTTGTGGACTGACTCGCTTTTGGCTGTCACCATAAGGAGGGGTAAGTCCTCATACTGCGCCCTTAATTCGCGACAAAGTTCCCAACCGTCCATCAAAGGCATCATGACATCCAATACGACTAAATCCGCCGGTATTGTTTCAAGCATGCTGAGCGCTTCTTGTCCATTGCTTGCCTGTACGACCATTAAGCCTTCTCTGGCCAAATAAACGCGAATCAGCTCTCTGATATCTGCGTCATCATCCACCACCATGATTCTGGTCACGAAACGCTCCGCCTTTCTTGCGGGAAACTTATGCTAAACGACTTCAGATATATACGGAATTGGATCTTTGGATCCCGCTTCTTCAAAACCTTTCAACCGCAAACGGCAGCTGTCGCAAACACCGCAAGCTTCCACTTTTCCATTGTAACAAGACGTAGTTAGCTCGTAAGGAACGCCGATCTTCAAGCCTTCTTGCACAATTCGTGCTTTGGTCCAGTCAATGAGAGGTGTTTCGATCGTGATCCCTTTTCCTTCAACACCGACCTTAGTCGCAAGGGCAATCACTTCTTCCACTTTATGAATAAATTCCGGTCGGCAATCCGGATATCCACTGTAATCGAGGGCATTCACTCCGATATAAATCGCTTCTGACCCCGTTACTTCTGCATATGAGGTAGCAATGGAAAGGAATAGCAGATTGCGTCCTGGTACATAAGTCACTGGAATTTCAGATTCCTCGGAACCTTCCGTCAATCCATCCACCACATTCGGAACATCAATGTTATCATCCGTTAATGCGCTGCCGCCGAAATCACGCAAGAAATCTAGCTTGATGATCTTATGACGAGCACGAACACCATAATGCTCAGCGACTTGCTTGGCATTCTCGATTTCGATCTTGTGACGCTGACCATAGTCAAAAGAAATCGGGTACAGCTCGTATCCCGCTTCTTGGGCAAGTCCCATACACGTAGTACTATCTAATCCGCCACTTAAAATGATGACGGCTCTTTTCTTATTTTCGTTGCTTGCGCTCATAGTAAACACCTCTTTTTCTTCCTATGAAAAATGGATAATTAAGTAGATACGCGCTTTACACGCCGCGCATCGCTGGATCCCAAATAATCTTATGCAGCTGCATGTTCAGCTTCACCTTGGACAATCCTGCGTTAAGCATAAGCTCGACGAGCTTACGCGGCGGCATGGTTTCCCACACCGGGCTGAACATCGGCAGTGCCTTCGTCGGGTGCTGCTCAATCACTTCCACCGCGGTGCGGAAGTCGTGCTCGCTGCCGATGACGAACTTCAACTCGTCCTGCTCGCGCAGCAGGGCGAGATTGCTCATGATCATCTGCCCCATCTCACCAGAGTCGGGCAGCTTAAAGTCCATGATGTATCGCACCTTCGGCGATGCGACACGCTCTACGAACAGGGCGAGATCGATCGCACCGTTCGTCTCGATATGCAGGTCATCGACCTGCTCCAGCTCAGCGAGCGCGTCGATTAACACGAGCGACTTCTCGCCGTACAGGAGCGGCTCGCCGCCGGTAAGGCAAATATGCCGGGAGCGGTACGTCTCTACCTTGCTGATAATTTCAGCAATGGTCATGACGTTCTCCGCTTCCGCGGGCGGGTAGCTGTACTTGGTGTCACACCAGGTACAGCGCAGGTTGCAACCAAAAAGACGGACGAAGACCGTCGGGAACCCGGCACGGGTCCCTTCGCCTTCAACCGTCTCGAAGATCTCGACCATCGGAATGCGGATATCTCGCATTACACATCCTCCTCCATCATCGAGCGTGTGATGGCCGCATAGCTGGTCGGCGTTTCCCACAGCCGGATTTCTTCCAGCATAATCGCTGGATAAAGTTGTTCCTCAAGCAAAGCTTGATGAATTTCCTCATACATCCAGACGACCATATTTTCAGCGGTTGTATTCATAGCAGGCAGTACGTCATTCAAATATTTATGGTCCAATCGGTCAACGACACGTTCTTTGGCTATACGTTTAATATCACCAAAATCTATAGCGATCCCCCGGTTATCTACTTTTCCGCGCATAATAACTTGCAGTTTATAGGTATGTCCGTGCAGATTTTTACATTTTCCCTCATAACAATGCAAATGATGCGCACTGTCAAACGTAAACTCTTTGGAAATCAAAACGGATTTGTGATGATATTTTAATTGGTTCTCTTGGATGTCACGCCCCAACATTTGCACGTCTCTGGGGATATCATAGCTCATATCTATCACCTCATAATTATGAAAAAAAAACAGTACTCTACATTCTATCACGAAGAGACCGTTTTCCACAATCAATCCTGCTGTTTTCGTCTTCCCTTTTGAGACCAGTCCAAATGACCACGAATCTCCTGAATCCGTTCATTCTCATTACGTAAATCCGATTCAATTAGAGCTGTAAGACTTTCAATTTGATCAACCACAGTATCGGGCAGCTCAACCTCTTCAACTGATTTTACAATATAAAGCAAACATTGCAGCGTCTCATCCATAAGGCTTTTCTTATTGCCGGTTAACACGACCTCTGAGAGAAAAATAAGGTGACTCAGCTCTTTTTGCGTCATTTTCAAGAGGAACATCCCCTTTCTTGCTTCCATTATCCAACATTTTCCGACATCGCGAAAGACTCTCTTGACAACTCAAACTATAACATTTATGATTACAGTAATTGTTATGAATTGGTTTACTAATTGGGATTTTTTTCAAATGAGAAAACTGAATGCTTTTAAGCCTTCGAAACAAACGCTAAAAAAAAATTATAACCTTTGGAGGGAAACCAAATGAGTACAGAAGTTAAATCCGAAGTTCTGAAAGTTTTAGAAGACCGTCATTCCGTAAAGCAATATCAAGTTGGGCACAAAATGCCGAAAGCTGATCTTGAGCAACTGCTGACATCCACGTCACAAGCACCATCTTCATGGAATCTTCAACACTGGAAGCTTCTCGTGATTGAAGAACAAGCTCAAAAAGAAAAATTACTTCCTATCGCATATGGACAAAAACAAATCATTGAAAGCTCCGTAGTCATTGCTATTCTAGGCGATCTTGAAGCTAATAAAAACTTTGAACTCGCTTTTGGTCCAGCAGTTGAAGCTGGCCACATGCCAAAAGAAGTGTATAACACTCTTGCCGCTCAAATCGAAGGCGCTTATCAATATCCACAAGTTGCTCGTGACGAAGCTATTCGTAACGCATCATTAGCAGCTATGCAGCTTATGATTGCTGCAAAAGCAATGGGCTATGACACATGCCCTATGGGTGGTTATGATGCTGCTAAATTCGTTGAAGCTTTCAACGTTCCAGCACGCTACGTACCTGTTATGTTGATTAGCGTTGGTTTGGCTGCTTCCCCTGCAAGATCTGCAGGTCGCCTTCCTTTAGATCAAATCATCGTTTCCAACACCTTTTAATTAAACGAAAAGGCATGACTTCCATCTGTTATGGGAGCTCATGCCTTTTTTTCATTTGGTACTAGCTCAATGATACTGATCCGTTTCGAACCAAATTTCATCAATTAGCTTATTTCTATACAGCATAGATACATTAAACGTTTCGTACTCTTTTTCTTTGTCCAACTCTTCAAGCAATAATGTCGCAATTAGCTCTCGATCATCCGAATCCCCTGGTTCGCGGAAATCAATGAATCCCGTTAGCTGGCGTGAACTAATATCCACAGTTGCCGTACCTATAGGCAAGCCACCGTAGGATTGCTGATAAATTTCATACGTGAGAGTATCGCCATCATCTCTGGCCAAATGAATCGTGTAATCCTCCGGAGTAGGAAGCATCGTATCCTCTTCCAAGTCATCAACCAAATCTAATAAATCAATGTGCGTTAATTCTATCGTATCTACAGTTTCCCCATTATACATCATGTTAAAAATAAACGTATCCGTTTCATCCTCATTGAAATCTTCGACAATAAGCTCTGACACCCTATCCATTTCCTCATCAAAAGGATCGAATCTCCACGTTATATCTCCAATTACATCCGTACCATATATATGAAGAGTAATTTCGGCAACGAGCTCCGATTCTTTATCATAAACATGATAATCCACACGGTTTCTACTTTCACCTACAATAACAAGCTCATAGCCCTGTTGATTCTTGCGTTCCTGGATCATATCCATTTTATCAGGAGTATTCTCTGAGTCGGTGTCATCGAATCGGGTTTCGTCACTCACCCATTCATAATCAACCTCATCGTCATGTTCGTGACGGGTGTATGAATGCGAGTCCACTTCGAGCATAGTAGGTTGTAAGGCATGATCTGTTGCTATAACGAAATCATAATCACTATAACTAACTAAAACCTCGTACTCCTCAATAGCCAATGCATCAATGACATTCTGAATGTAATCCTGGACGAATTCATACACCTTCTGTTTATCCACGAGCGTAATGGACTGCTGCTCCAGATGAATCGAGCCTTTGAGTCGATCCAATTCCCTGTAGACTAGCGTTAACGTACCGACAAATTTCCCATTGTACATAATATCGCAGACTTCTCCGCCTGCCGTTTTCAGGTCGGGTCTAAGCATAATATCGGCCACGACTTTACTCGCCTCCTCTACAGTTCTTATGATTCTTCTCTAGATTGTCCCAACATCGACCAAAATATGAGTATTCAGGATAAACGAAAAAGGACAGTTCCCAGCGTCATGGTAATGAGTATTCATATGCAGTATTGCGCGCCGCGGCAAAGTCATTCGTCCATATTATCGAGATGATGCCAGCCATTATGGTGACCCTCCTCACTAACGTTGCATGGGTCACCTGTTTAATTTATCGGATAGGTAGATAGGTAAATGGTACAGTGAATATTAATTCATTTTTATAATTTAAAGTTACTACTGTTGAACCTGTTCCATTACTATCTGAATAAACCGTATTATAACTTCCAAAAGGACTTCCATTTTTAATAAATGGAGAACTTACTACAACATCGTTCCATTCTGACTCACTTGAAAATAATTGCGTAACTTCAAATCCACGATTTATATCTGTTTTCACCAGAGGGATCGCACTTATTTGCATTTTATCTTTAATAGTTACATTATTTGTTTCATCTTTGGCTGTAACCGTGATGTCTATCGGACTATTCGTTTCAGCATTACTATCAGAACTAAAATATAATGAATTTGTATGATCAATACTATAAGTTAATCCAGTGACTGATGAATTGTTTAAATACACCGAATATGTGACGGAAGAGCCAGGAACAGGTAGTAAAAGACTTTGCAAATTCAATTTCAATTGACTTCCTAAGATTATCTTTCTATTCACTAAACTATCTTTAGGAGTAACTATAAATTTACGATCTTCTCTCTCATCTCCGTTAATAGCCGATATTATATAAGTCTCAGCTAATAAGTCTGGGGTGAATGTAGCTTTAGTACCCGTGATAGTCAAATGGCCTGAGGCTCCATTAAAATCAAAATTAGTATTAGGATTAAGGGTGAAGTAACTAGCTAAATCTATAGTAATGGAAGATTCCGCGTCTAAGATAAAGTTTTCAGTTTTAGTAATATGAAAAGGGATTCTTCCTTTCGTTAATCCTCCATGATGATCAACTATAAGAACATTCAGGCCAAAATCACCTGTTCTTAACGGAGTCAAGTCGTATCCATGTAAGATTTCGCCACTCTCATCATACTTCTCTTCAAATTGAATATTTCCGTTATTCTTATCAATAAAAATAACATCTAACATATTTTCATTTTTATCACTAAAGTAATTATGAATTTGCTGTTCGATTTCCCAACTATGAATTGGTTCTCCTATAAAGCCATGAATTTTATCTGTTGTTTCCAACTGGTAAGGTGCTGAATTAAATGAGTCATACTCAAATGGGTCATAGTTATTTATCGTTTTAGGACTTATATTCCTAAGTAATCCTTTAACTACTTGGTCATTCGTTTGATCTTGTTCAGAGGACTGACTCATTAGATTTACAACATTCGAAATATCAAACTTAAATTCATCCGGATTCCCTGTATTTGGAACTACAATAACTTGAAATGTGTCTGTGATTTGAGTGTAAGACTGCTCTTCATACCTTGTTCCAATTACAGTGAAAGTCGCTTTGCCTACAGAACTAGTATTAATTTCATAGATCCCATGATTTCCTACTATGAATTTGCCCGTAGCGATAGTCAACTCAGCCTCATTCTGTATGACATGCATATTTTGAGCACTGTACAATGAATCTAAATCAACATATTTGGTTCCGTTTAATGGAATAACAATCGTCGTTATTTTATCCACTGGAGTTGCTCGAATTGTTGGAGTTACAGAAGGTGTTACAGAAGGAGTTATAGAAGGAGTTATAGAAGGAGTTACAGAAGGTGTTTCAATAGGTATTACAATGTTTGCATACCCCTGCTGAGCAGGAGCCACCATAAAAGGGATAGCCATAATCGCCGTACTAGCAATTGCCCCTATTATTTTCTCCTTTATTGTAAAAGCTTTTTTCTCTTTCCCCATCTTTACACCACCGTTATCAATTTTCTTTCTCTCATTCTACCATACGTCATAATATGGAAGAACCCCCTAAAACGACAAAAACCCTCAAAAATCGAGGATTTTATCGAACAATTATATTATAAACAGTATTTCAAGATAGCCTCACTTACACCCTCGTCATTATTTGAGGAAGTTACCACATCCGCTGCTTCTTTCACATCTTCTGGCGAATTCTCCACTGCGATGCCGAGTCCTGCAAATTCCATCATTTCCAGATCATTATAGTAGTTGCCGATAGCCATGATCTCACTTGGATCAATCTCTAATGAAGCAGCCAAAGCTTTCAAGGCGTTGCCCTTATTGGCCTTTGCGCTCATCACATCAATGAAAAGGTCGCCACTGCGAATCATCCGCAAATGACCGTATAGCTTCTGCTGTTCCCATTCCTTCTGAACGCGATCCAAATCAGTTTGGCTAAAAAGTGTAAATTTCACGATCGGCAGCCCAAGCTCTGATATATCCGTCACGAGTTTAGGGTTGATCAGAAATTTTTGATACATCTTTTTTTCGTACTCGCTGATCCGTTCGATATACATATTAAAAGAGGTGCATACATCGAAATGAATGCCTTCTCTTCGCACATAATCTAACATAGGCTCAATTTCAGGCAGCGTAAAAGCAAACTCATTGATCAACGTCTGACCCCGCTCATCCGCGTGAACAGTCGCCGCGCCGTTGTGCGTAATCATCGTCCCCTCAAGCCCGAGCTTTTGAAGAATTGGCAGCGTACTGGCTGGAGCTCTACCGGTACATAGCACAATATGACACCCTTGATCATGCACTTCCTGAATCGTTTCAATCGTGCGTTCTGATAATTCATGCTCATCATTTAAAAGAGTTCCGTCTACATCAAGTGCAATTAATCGATATCTCAAGATTTTCGCTCTCCCTTATGCATCGCCTTTTTATCGACCTATTGTATCATAGGAAGAGATTTGATTCATCGAATTTACATAAAAAAGACAGCTATCCGAAGATAACTGCCTCCAATTATTGAACCCTATGAACTCCAACTGATTTATTGACATTGCCAATAATTTGGACTGGAATATCCTCCGTTTTCACAACACCGTTGTGGTAACGAATTTGAAAATGAATGGTTTGCAGTCCTTGAGGCAAGCCCTCCGTAAAAGACTGGAATTTCGCATCAAATAGTTCTCCGCTAAAAGAGGTCGCATCCCCTCCTGCTGCAACTAAACGCTCAGATACATATATTACATGCCCATCTAACCCTGTCGTATCGATCCAAGCTGACACTTCGTCTACAGGAGCAGGTGAACTCTTACTAGAAACGATGAAAATTTCCCCAGAGTAGAAGTCCTTAGGTGCCGCAACCGTTTGGTGACCGCTCTTTTCATGCAAAACCAACCAGTTGTCTGTATAAGTGACATCCGAATGAATCGTCAAGGGCATCGCCGAAATCATTTTAACTACGGTATTAGCAAGACGTCCATCTGATACGGTTAACGACACCTTATACATACCAGGCTTAAGGAATCGACGTGAGATATCTTTAGTAGAAAAAGTGGCAGTAACTCCGTCAGGCTGCTCTAATTTCCACGCATAGGTTAAAACATCGCCATCTGGGTCGAATGAGGTATTCATGCTTGTCACTACATCCCCCTCCCAAACCGGCTTTGGTCTCCAGTCAAATTCGGCTACAGGTGCTCGATTGATATAAAACCATGTTTGCGCGGAATAATCTGACCAAGTAACCCCATCAAATACTCTAACTCTGACGCGGAGTTTTTGACCAGCTGGAAGTTCCTGATTGACCGTCCAACTCCCCGCATTAGAAACCGTCCCTTGGTAAACCTGCCCTGAGTCAAGCAACAGTACATCATTGGCCTCATTGGTAATTTGCATTTGGAAATAAGTGAAGGTTGTACCCGGATCAGGATCGGTTTGGCTCCACTCAAAGGTAGGCCGCAGTTCAGAGAAAATGGTAGGTGCAGCTTGCGTCCCGCTTGGAATCGTCATGCTGGCGACTGGAGGTCTATTCATAGTGAACCAACCAGAGTTTGACCACTCTGAGCAATATCTTCCATCATGTACTCTAACTTGAACTTGGAAGGGGCCGTTTTGACCTTGGATTAACGAAAGACCAAACCACTCCGTTGGGTGAGTATTCCAAGTATTGGCGATTGTATAGTAATCACAGTTGTTCCAAGATTTATTGTCACTATCATAACTACAGAAGTGTGCATAGTTACCGTATCTTTGAGCATCGTACACGAACCCAAATTGGTTATACTGAACTTGAGTCCCATTAGCATCTAGAATACGGTATTGGAAACTACGATACTCCGTAGGAACATCGGGATCATTCTGATTCCAAGATGGTTTCAAAACTCCGTCAGAAATAGGTGTAGGATTAGCTTGGGTTCCGTTAGGGAAAGTCAAGGTAGCCGTGGGAGGGAATCCTAACGCAAAATACCTTTCTGACCATCCAGACCATTCTCCTTGTTCATCCTGTACTCTAATTCTAACCCTGTAAGTTAGATTGGAGTAAACAGTCATTGGATAGTTATAACTTAATGAAACAGTATGACTATCGCTGAGTACATTAGAGACTTTCGCAATATTAGGGTTATTCATACTAAACCATTGCCATTGCGGATTATTAAAATAATTATAGTAGTATTGTTGCACATCTATTTCCGAGCGTACAATTCGGCTATCCGCATCATAATCAACCGCATTCCAAGTAAATAAAGGATTGTTCCCTGCTGATCCAGACGGATTATTCATATCCGTACTCGTATGGCTCGTGATATCTACGAAAGGCGCATGATTCGCAGGTGGTGCGTCTAGCCATAATATAGCTTCTGCCCAATCAGACCACGCTCCGTATTCATCTTTAACAGCTACCCGAAACGTATAAGCCCCCATTTCTTTTACTTTCGTTAATTTTCCATTTACTGTTGTACCATCTGGCTTTATGTACTCGTATCTTCGCTCAATAATTCCCCGAGAAGCCGAATAATCTATCCCCGTTGGTTCCGTAGAGTAGGTCCAATTGTTTAACCAACGATCTGGATCATAGCTTTGATCATCATAGGATACGTTATAATAAATATCTTGATTTACATTCAAAACCCCTATGGGTCTACGATGGATCAATACATTTCTAGAATACGGGTCAGATTCAGACAGGTACTCTGCAAAGGCAGGATTCGGATATTTATAGCCAACAGGTGTAGGATCATCTGCACCAATAAAGGTTAATTTATAAATCCCTACCTTATCTAGTGTTTTTATTGGATCTCCATTAAATGTTTGATTATTGTAAGCTGAAAGTCCACTTTTACCATCCCCCGAATCTAAAAATTTCGTAAAGTTCGTATGCTCGTACTTCCATTTATCCTTACTTATCAAATGATCATCACTTTCAGGATCTACAAACTCCGTAGAGTATGTCAGTTCTTCCCCCGCAATGCCGGTATCGCTAATTTTGTTATTATCTACAATCGGCACTTTAACATAGAAGTTACGGAAATGAGAACCATATCCGCCTATGAAAAATCCATAAGTACCTTCTGTCAGTGTAAGGTCAGTTGCTTCCATAATAGGAACCGATCCCATGCGTACTTTAATCTTTCCACCTCTAACACTAACCTTTATATTGTTAAAAGATGTCGTAGACAACCAGACTGGCGTTGACCGCAACTCAGTACGCACACCACTAACGAGCTTCGATAAGCTTATTTTGTTTGTTGTAAACTCTAATCGATACATCGTATTGTGATTAGTTGCCCTAAAGATTAAACCCGAAGGAGCATTCGCATTCGTATTCATACTAGATTGCAAGAAATCGAATACGTAATCTGCGTCTGCAATACTCGTATCCTTCTTCATGGTTTGACCAATTTCTGCTAAAGCGTAGCTAGAAGGACTAGTCGTTCCACCATTTATTTTATAATAGTAGAATTTACGTTCAGATTGACTATCATCTTCATCGTAGTGAGAAACATAGCTGCCTACACTACAAGAACCGCAAGACGTCCATTGGAAATTCCATCTTCTTAACTTATAATGCTCTTCTTGAAGAACGACTTGAAACTCTCCGTCTGCACTTAATCCTGCCGAGGATACGGTATATCTAAATCTCTCTTGAAGAGTTTGTTCGTGAGAGAAGGTATTAGTTGGTCTAGTTCCTTTGGTCGTATATGAAGCGAGTTTGTTTGCATATTTATCGGCAACTACGATTTTGTTCATACCATCAACGATATAGACATACCCGTCTGCCGATACAGAATAAATCACATCAACTAAAGTTGAACTATTGCTATCTGAACCGTCCCCTCGTATTACGCTGCCGTCTGTAGTCCTCGAACGATTATTGAAATAGATATCTTTGAATATTTCTATCTTCTTCGTAACACCTGTTTGTTTATTATAAGATACAAAGTATTCACTTATGGTGCCTGCTTGGTTACTACTAGAACCCGAGCTCCCAGAACTATAGGTATCCGTAGTTAGATTCATTGGTTGTTCTCGATATAGATATACCTCTGAGTCCTCATAGATACCCGTAAGCGTAGGTGCAGGAGTTACCGTATTTGCAGGCACTTCTAAGCCAGTCTCTACATCAAGCCAAGTAGTCACTACACACCCACATTGCCATGAGTAGTTACCTCCAAGCGAAACCTTAGTTCCGTCATTGTTTAGTTTCAGGTTAGCATGAGGTGATCTGTTTCCACTCTCACTGGACGAACAGTCACCCGAACAGCCGTCATAGATGTATTGACCAGAACGCTTCCAAGATATTGTGCCATCAGACGTTTTACGATAAATGGTCCATGTCTCACTATAATCGTTACTGTTATAATATCCCGATTTGAAATCTACCGAATAAGCTCCACCTTTAGCATCATAGGCTAGAAACCTTCCTGGATTATCTGGTGTAGGCTTATTAGGAACATACTTTTGTTGAACATAATCATAAGTATTTCCCAACCCTCCATCTATCTTGGTATTCGTCCCATCAAAAAATGGAATGGAACCTATAGAACCAACCCCGTACCTGTTACCCAAGAATTGAGTATTAAATAACTGAGGGACAGGGAAAGTATGCCAAGCGTTATAGGTTGTTCTTTGGTACTGTTCGGGAGTAATCGTTAATCCTGTGGCAGGGCCATTAAAAGGCTGTTTACCATAATGAGATGTTAAACCACTAGAAGCAGTATTGTAAGTAAATCCAATATCCTTTACTTTATTCAAATTAGGGTTAGTTAAAGAAGAACCTTGCCATTGATCTCCATATGCCATTAGCATTTCATTTTCTGAGGTTGTATGAAATAAAGGGGGTTCTGGATTTGCGCTTGTGACAGAGAATGAAACTTCGGGGGAATCATTTTTGATATCAACCACATAGCTTCTGGTATTCGTTAAACCCCAATCCTCCTTAGTTTTTACCGTTAATTTATACTTACCTACCTTAGGAGCTGTAAGAATTGCCGGCCCACCAACGGATATCGGTATATTCAAAGGCATATGATCGTTAAAAATTCCATCGTCATTGCTATCATACACATATGAAATTGACGTTTCTACGATTACATCCCCATCAGGACTATAAGATAAATCCCTGAACTGAACATTTCCTCTGACGGCAAAAATAGGCAAGTTGATGACAGCTGCTGGAGGTTTATCCTCCACAACGTTTATGTTTTTAATTGCTATGTTTTCTGGCAAGCTGCGTACTCCGTAATTGTCCTTTACTTCTAAGGTTACAGTCTCGATACCAACATTCGGATAAACGGAGAGGTTATTCGTCCAAAAATACTCCGTTATCGTTCTGTTTTTAGCTGGTTTGCTGCACGCTCCATTAATCGCGTTAGATGGAAGAGGACGGTTATGTACGACGCGATTTGGCACGTTAATACAGGGAATTGGCTCAGGGCGCATGACTGTTATTGTTGCATCTTTCTGCGTACAAGCTCCCTTATCATCACACATTCTAGCCGTAATCTTATGATCGCCAACGGAATTTGGAGCGGTTAACCAAGTTAACTTTTCCTCTCCTTTTAGATAACCTAGAGATGGAAAGCTTCGAATCCAGTTACTTGTACTATCAGCAAACTTCCACTCAAAAGTAACGTAGTCGTCATCAGGGTCATAGTGACTAGGTGCAATCTCAGGAAGCAGCCTAACATTCAGCCGGTCTCCTACAATGGTATCGGGTAAAGGAGTCCTGCTGTAATAATCAGCATCAGCAAACCATCCGATCTCAAATTGAGGTGGTCGATTCGGAGGTTTTGGACCAACCGTAAACTTACCTTCATAGAAATAGGAAGTTCCTCCACAACTATCCTCAAGCTTGTATTCAATAACCACTTCACCGCTTGTAATATTGCCTGGATAACCCGTAAAACCCATCATCCCATAAGCAAAAATAGACATATCACTTGTTGAAGTACTTGTGAGTGTACTCCAACCGTATTGAATATATGTACCCGAAGTTTGGGATAAAATGAACCTCCCTTGAACGGGCGTACAGCCAGAGGGAATCGTCCAGTTTGCTTTAATTAGGTTGGAATCTTTCCAAGGAATTGAGGGTTTATCTGCTGAGGTAGTTCCGCTAAAGTTTCCACCGTTTGGTGTACAGCTGGCTTGGGGTGTGATGAATTGACTTAAAACATTATTGCTAGCACTTGCTTCGGGGATATTATCATTGGAATCTAGATTCATGGTGATGCTCTTCATGCTGCTGAATGTATATGGCACTGATTCTGTTATCGTCTGACCTGCACCTAATCCTGAAGAATAGGTGAATGTCTTGAACACCGTGCCATCTGCTGCCAAAGTCACGTTGAAGGAATCGCCACTTGGAATTGCAACGCCGATGTTTTTGAATTTAATTGTAATGTTTACACTTGAGTTTTGTGGTATACACGCTCCGGCGTCAATACTCATTGCTGCAAGATCCGGCTTAACTGGTGGGGTGTAAGACACATCAATGGAAACCTGGTATTTGTAAGTGCTTCCTTCCCAAAGTCCAATTGCGAACATCGCATAGTTACGAGATAAACCACCTGATAGGTCTTGGTCAGGAGCATCCGTAATCTGACCAGAAGGAACCATACCATCCAATAGCATAATTGTACGGATCATCCCAGTACCAGGGATATCACCCTTTCCGTAAGCTAAAGATGTCGCACCATACCCAGCACTTGGTTTCTCAGCCCCAGTTATTGTTATAGTACTTTGGTCCAATTTGTCGGGATCGGTGATATCGGCTCCCACATCTCCAGGATCGGCAGAAGATTGGCTAAAAAACCAACCAGTAGCTCGTGACACCTCATAAGCGGTAGTCACGGCATAACCTTCTTTACCATAATTAGCAACTTTATCTCCGCTAGCACCATTAGCACTGTACAATGAAGACTGGTAGGAATAACGCAGGTCAGGTCCAAATGTAGCAGAGTCACCATAATTAAAATTATCTACTAATGTGTATCTCTTTCGACCCCATAACGGAATGCTTCCTGGATACGGAGACGGGTTTCCACTCGCACCATCGAACTCAACCGGAACAGTCTTCGAACCCTTGTGCTCCCATATCCTACCAGCAGGTTGCCGGTACATTTGATGCATAGGTTTAGTTAGAGATTTACCGTAAACAGTAGTCGCCCCACCCCCTAAACTTGTTAAGGTCACCGATGTGGAAGAAAAGGTTGCAACACCCCCGGAACCACCTCGATTACTCAATGTAACCCCAGTAATCGTCCCACCAACAAGTGCGCTGACATCCTTAGTGAATGCCTTAGTTGCGGAGGAAGAATACTGGGCAGCCACAGATGATGTGCTATAGGTCCCTTGTTCAAAATTGTAATACAGTTTCACAGTAGAAGCTGCCCGCACTCCCCCATGATCTAAGAATGGGATCAATAATTCCATTAAAATCAAGAAGAGCATTGCGATATTAATAAGCTTTCGCAAACTAACCACTCCCCTATTTAGATGCTAATGTTGTTTTATTGTTAAGAATATCAAATACAATGGCAATATTAGCAATTCTATTAGGAAGTGCGTAAGCAACGTAGCCCTCATGGGTCTGCGGTTTATTAAATTTCATCCAGCGAGTTAATGCTTGCTCGGACATTAGCAGGTAATTTGAAGTACCTAATTGCGTCAGTACTTGTACTGGCAACATATCAGGTGCGCCAACACCATCTTCGGTGGCTACTACAGTGAAGTTTGCAAAAATAACTTTGTTGTCGGTTTTACTGGTTGTTGGTTCCCAAGTACTCATATCAACAAGTTTCATATACGGATCTTCGGGATCAGCAGGGTCGGCAACGATAAGTTTGTTCAACTTTACGGTAACGCCATCGGCGTAAGTCCAGGTAGTCCCTATTTCCTTCGGCTTTAAACCAAGCATTGTAACCACATTACTACCAGTCTCAGCAATCTCAGCAG
This sequence comes from Paenibacillus sp. Soil787, assembly GCF_001429545.1. Lineage (GTDB taxonomy): Bacteria > Bacillota > Bacilli > Paenibacillales > NBRC-103111 > Paenibacillus_E. The sequence goes on along the minus strand of NZ_LMSP01000001.1, from coordinate 112,953 downwards.
CACTGTCAGCATACTTATCTACCGGTAATTTCTCACCCTTTTTAGCCGACAAGATACGCTCGATAATCGTAATCGCCTGTGCTCGAGTGCTTGTCCCATAAGGCGCTAAATCTGTCGTGCTGACACCATGAATCAAACCTATTTTCACTGCATCAAGCATTGTCCCCTTCAGAGCTTTATCCACACTCCGAGCACTTAACATAGCCATTTCAAAACGTTGAAGCGGCTCATTAGATCTTTCCGGGAATTCCATTGGAATAACACTTAACTCCTTCAGCCTTTTAACATAAGGCACGAACCAATCATTTCCCTCCACCTTTTCTACTTTTTCACCTACTGCGGAAGATAACATTTTGATAAACTCTGCACGGCTAATCGGTAAATCCGGTTTAAAACTACCATCTTCATAGCCATCCACGTATTTCTTCTCAACGGCTGTTTGAATGGCTTGTTCTGCCCAATGCTGAGATGTGTCCACGAACTTGATAGGACTTTGTGCTGAAGAGTTAATCGCATCATACCCAACGGATGCTGCGCATAGCACCGTACATAAAATAATTGAAACCTTTTTTTTCATGAAAAATCCCCTCTTTCTATTGGTCACTCATTAAACGTAACTTATCCTCATCGGAAGTATCACAGAATATAAAAAACCGCCCAGCAATCGCCTAGCACACAGCGACACATGGGCGGTTCTTCCGCTCGCATTCCATATTCTTCTTGTTTGAAAATACCATAAACTAGTAGTTTTGTAAATCTCAAATTTTGAAATATTACTTTTTCGCTTCGTTATCCCCTGTGAGCCTGCTTGTTTCTTGTTTGAAACGGCAGATCATAGGCTTTTTTGCCATAATGATTGTCATATGTGTGCTAGATTTAGAATAAGTAGTAATAGAGAAGAAAAGGAGGACCGCTTGTATGCTAACTTTAAAATCATGGACAAGTTTTTTCAATAGGGAATCGCCCGAATTTTATAAAACCGTTAAAGTCCGTGCACCTCGCGATTTTTTTAACCGAGCAGAAGTTTTTATTGAAGATATCCAATACACTACAAATGAAGAACTGTATGGTATGAATATAACGTTCCTTGTAAAATTATTATTTGATAATTTTCTTGATCACGTTCGCCAAGATAAAGATTTGTACGATTACCTGTTGGATTTGAGAGAAACCTACAGTCATTTTTTAAATATGAATACCAGCGTAATGGGTAACAGTCTGCGAGATATACATAGAGTTGCGAAGTTTCAATGGAGTTTATCTAACGTGTCTAGTATGACCGGTGCAAGAGATTATTTGACCCTGAACGTAGACATCCATCCAAGAGAAGTCAACCGAATAGCCGTATTTTTCGATGATTGGGATTGTAAGTATGAGATTCCATTGGATATGGACCTGAATGAGCTTTTGTCGTTGCTCTTTATTGAATTCATCACTGAACTAAGGAATGGACTTGCTGAGGAGACCAAAAAGGAGATTATTGCATCCATCTTAAAGAAATGGGAAGAGCGTTAGCAAGATACAAAATAAAACACGCACAATCCGTTTCGTACAATCTGGACTGTGCGTACTATTCGTAATTAACTCTAAGTTGCATTCTGCAAAGCAAGAAGTTCCTCTTTACTCAACTCTCTCACTTGACCCAATGCTAAACTTGGATCTAACGCAAGTGGCCCCATCGAAATTCGTTTCAGGTATACGACTTTTTTGCCGACGGCTTGAAACATCCGTTTCACTTGATGGAATTTGCCCTCCATGATCGTTAGCTCGATTTCCGAGGGCTCATTTTCAGACTCTTTGCCGGTCTTCAAAATTCGCAAAATACCCGGAAGTGTTTCATAACCGTCGTCCAAAGTAACACCTTGGGAGAAGGCATCGCGGTCCGATTCGCTTACCTCCCACTCGACTTTCGCGAAGTAGGTTTTGGGTACATGTTTGCGTGGAGAAAGAAGATTATGGGCCAATTTCCCATCGTTCGTTAGCAAAAGAAAGCCTTCTGTATCCTTGTCCAGGCGTCCAACAGGGAATACATCGAATGGTGCATATGCCTTATCCAAAAGATCCACAACCGTGCGGTCGCGATTGTCTTCTGTGGCAGAAACGACCCCCTGCGGTTTATTCATCATGAGATAAACGAATTCACGGTATAATACCGGTTCACCGTTTACAATGATGATATCGGTATCGGGGTTCACCTGCATACCGCTGTCTTTGACTTTCACACCGTTGACGTAAATCGCGCCATCTTTGGTGAGGCGTTTGAGTTCAGAGCGTGTGCCGATGCCCACATGGGCGAGTATTTTATCGAGCCTATGTGTTTGTTTCATGACCGATTAGGTCCACCTCCAGCCGGGCGGGTATTCGTTCTTCAGCATCCCGTCGTGCCATTTGCCCCAGCCGACGGGATGGTCTTCAATGCAGACAAGGCAGTAGCCTTTGGCTGCCTTGGTCACTTCCGGGTCGCGGACGATCTCGCTCTCCGCGACTTCGAGCGTCTCGCCCTTCAGGTACCGAAGGGCTCGCTCGTCGCTCGAAGCCAAGCTCAGCGCTCGCTTGGCTTCGCGCATGCGCAGTCCCATGGCTAGCGCATGGGACGGTTCGAATCGGCCGCGGTGCAGCGCGCCGATGTACCAGCCCGGCCGCACGACTTTCAGTCCGTGCAGCTCGGGCAAACCGGCCGGCGACGCATAGGCGTGCTCGCCGTAACACACGAGCCGCGCGGCGGCGAAGGGCTCGCTGCGCAGCAGCTCGCCCGAGAACGCCTCCAGCGGCTCCAAGCTCACAGCCGCGCGAGTCGACGCCTCCGCGCGCCCCTTCCGCAGCGCCTCACGGCCGCTGCGCTTCCCCGATGCCGACACAACGTCGGGATCACTCCCTACATCTCTTGCATCTCTTGCATCTCTTGCATCCCCATCATCGCCAGCGTCCAAATCCCCATCCCCCCGCAAAACCGCAACAAAATGCCCCTCGCCCCGCAAACGATGCGGCCAAAGCCTCGCGGTCCCAGCTACCGCCTCCCGAGCGCGGTCAGAGAACTCCTCCGCACACCATGGCGCACGCAGCCAATCCGGCCGTCCAACGCCAAAACCCTCAACCGGAACCACATCAAACGCCGGATGCTTGTCCAAAAACTCCGCGATCTGCGCTTCATTCTCCTCCGGTGAAAATGTACAGGTCGAATAGACAATCATTCCGCCGGGCGCTAGCATTTGGGCAGCCTGACCAAGCAGCTCTCTCTGCATACTAGCGAATTCCTGAACAGAATGACGCTCCCACTGCTGCATCATCTCTTCTTCTTTACGGAACATCCCTTCACCCGAACAAGGCGCGTCTATTAATATTTTATCAAAATAGCCTTGAAAGACCTTTAACATCCGCTCCGGCTTCTCATTCAAAACAATAGCGTTTCTAACACCCAAAAGCTCAAGATTTTTAACAAGTGCCTTCACTCGATCAGAATGAATGTCATTAACAACAAGCACCCCTTCGCCTTGAAGCTTAGCGGCTATTTGCGTTGATTTCCCGCCAGGCGCGGCACATAAATCGAGAACACGCTCCCCCGGACGCACTTGCAGCAATTCGACTGGCGCCATCGCGCTTGGTTCTTGAATATAGTAAAGCCCTGCATGATAATACGGATGCTTCCCAGGACGTTCACCTTCTTCGTAATAAAAACCATCGGAAGCCCAAGGCACCGCGCTTAGCGCAAACGGACTTTTCGCCAAAAAATCCGCCTTTTCCACCTTCACCGTATTCACCCTTAAACCAAACGTTCTCGCTTGGTCATACGATTCCAGAAATTGCTCAAATTCATCTTCACCCAATAAATCAATCATTTTTTCTCTAAAAAGAGCAGGCAGCTGCTTCGTCATCCGGACATCTTCTCTTTCATCTTTTATCTTTAGTATTTTATCTTTTCAATCTCTTGTCTTCATTATCAGCCTTCATTTCACATTCATCCAATAACCTATCGGTATTATAGCCGACTTGTCACCAAACAGCCAATTATTTTCAAAATATCAACAGGATATGCTATACTTTTTAAAGAAGATAGTAGAAAGTAAACATTATAAAGAGGTGCATACATTGAAGAAGCTGCTTATTTATCTAGGCGTTGTTCTTGTTTTATTTGGAGGCTTATATTTCGTTAATCAGCAGTCTACCAAAACTTCGGACAAAGCTAATGCTGGCAATCCCTATGGCGTTGCCGCATCCAAATTAAATCCGGAAACAGTGAAGCAATTAAATGATCCGAACTATCAAAACCTCATTCTACCAAAGGATTTGGATCAAAGACTGAAGAACAAAGAAACATTTTTCCAATATTATTACGCTTCGACCTGCCCACATTGTAAATTAACAACCCCGGTTCTTGTACCCATTGAAAAAGAGCTAGGTATTGATGTCAAACAGTTCAACTTGGAAGAATTCAAGGATGGCTGGGAGAAATATAAAATCGAATCCACCCCTACACTCGTCTACTACAAAAATGGTGTAGAAGTGGAACGAATTGTCGGCGGTGTTCCGGAATCCGGTTCAACTGGCGGCAACACGCCTGAGATGTTCAAAGCCTTCTTCCAAAAGTATAAAGGTTAAAATCTTACAAGGATAAACGACTCCGTCGTCCTTTAGGGACGAGGGCGTTTGTCAAGGTAGATGCGAAGCAAAAGTATAAAAACTTATACTTTCTTATGTACTGACAAAAGCAGCGGAGATTCCGCTGCTTTTTGTTATTCATCTCAAATACTCAACTACTCGCACTAGTATAATGGCGCAAAGCGATCTTCCATAAAGCCCTCGTCAATCCAAAACAAACCATAGCAATCCCTACACACCAAACGACTTGCCATCCGCTGATTCGACCAATGAGCGCTGCAGCTGGGAATGTTGTTATGAAAGCAATCGGAAATATATAGGTTAAGGTGAATCGTAATAAACCTTTATAGACCGAAACTGGAAACCGTGCGGTTTCAAAGAACGAACTAAATAGATAAGACAAGTTATCTACTTTAACAGCCCAGAACGAGAACATCATCATGCCCATCCAAAGTGAATAGACCACAACCAACGATGCAAGGAAAACAATAACAAAGCGTAAAAGCTCAACAACACCAGGAACAGCGTTTAGCTCTAAGAGTGCATAAGCCGTCAAACCAAAACCAAGAATAATATCGGCTAATCGCCAGAAAACCAGGTGCCTAAAGCTAATGTAAAATTGGCTGTTAACGGGTTTCGTCAGGATGAAATCCAATGTCCCTTTACGAATATGACTGACAAGACGAGACATATTCGGCTGAAGGATAAACTCAATAAATCCATGTACAGCGTTGAAAATACCTAGAAGCACCAACACCTCATAGAAACCCCATCCGCCAATTTCCTGAGTACGATAAAAGTATAATTGAACGGTCAAGATTGCCACGAATAGCCAAAAAACCGTGGATAGAAGATTTGCGGCAAAGTTAGCTCTATACTCGAACTCTTCGACTAAACATGCCCGCATAAACTCCGTGAACCTCTCTCCAATGAATTGGATAGCTTCTCAAATCATCGAGACTTGTAACCTCGTCTCTCCTTGAAGGCTAGTTCCTAACCTGATTAGACTGGTATGGCTATGATATTTTTTGCAAAGCTAGTTTCAATATGTTAATGGCTGCATTTTCGTCCCGATCTGCCTTGTATCCGCAAGAACATTGATGGACACGAACAGCAAGTGATTTTTTGACGATTTCGCCGCAGTTAGAACATCGTTGTGATGTTTGATAGGGATTCACTTGCATAACCTGACGACCAGCGCTTTCAGCCTTGTACGTCACGAATTGAACAAGTTGCTTCCATCCGCTATCCGCTATGCTTTTTGCAAGATGATGGTTCTTGACCATCCCTTGTATGTTCAAGTCCTCGAAGGCAATGAGTCCATACTCATTTACTAGCTTTCGCGACTCTTTATGGGCATAATCCTTACGCTGATTCGCTACCTTTTCATNTGTTCTAAGGTATCACTGGGTTCCATGAAATAAAGTATGTTCAAGTCCTCGAAGGCAATGAGTCCATACTCATTTACTAGCTTTCGCGACTCTTTATGGGCATAATCCTTACGCTGATTCGCTACCTTTTCATGAAGTCTGGCTAGTTCGCCTACAGCTTTGCGTCTGCGGTTTGAACCCCGCTTTTTCTTCGAGACCGCACGCTGCTTTCGTTTCAACTTTTCTTCGCTTTTACGAAGAAATTTCGGTGATCGTATACGATCACCCTCTGATGTTACCGCAAGCTGTGACACACCAAGGTCAATGCCTATCTGCTTTTCTGACGCTGAAAGGTATTTGCTTTCGACTTCGCAAGAAAAACAAGCGTAATATTTGCCATTCTTCACCATGATGGTACACGTCTTAATCGTTCCTTGCGGTTGCCGATGAAGTCGTATGCGCACATTGCCGATCTTGGAAAGCTGAAGATGCTTTCCCCCTATGGAAAATCCGCTTTGCGGGTAAGTAAAGGAGCTATACTGACTTTCAGGCTTGAATCTCGGAAAGCCTGCTTTCTCACCGTTTTTGACGCGGCGAAAAAAGGCTTGATACGCCTTGTCCAACCGTTCTACGACATTTTGAAGAACTTGTGAATGGACATTTTTGAGCTCGGGTATATACTGTTTTCTCACTGGCAACGTCGCCTTCTGCTCGTAGTAGGTTAAGCTTAGCCCAGTTTGCTTATAGGCANCCTCTATGGAAAATCCGCTTTGCGGGTAGGTAAAGGAGCTATACTGACTTTCAGGCTTGAATCTCGGAAAGCCTGCTTTCTCACCGTTTTTGACGCGGCGAAAAAAGGCTTGATACGCTTTGTCCAACCGTTCTACGACATTTTGAAGAACTTGTGAATGGACATTTTTGAGCTCGGGTATATACTGTTTTCTCACTGGCAACGTCGCCTTCTGCTCGTAGTAGGTTAAGCTTAGCCCAGTTTGCTTATAGGCATCGATTCGTTCTGCGAGCAAACGATTATAGAGGAGACGGCAACGTTGCAGAACGAAATGAATGTTTTCTTGCTCTTCCTTGGTTGGATATAAGCGGAATTTATAGGTTATTAGCATTAGCCCTCTCCTTCCATTTGCCTTGTGGAAATCAAATATATAACATTCGTTTCTATCTGATTCCATTATACCAAACAAATGTTCTTATTCAAAGAGGAGAGGAAGAGTATTGTTAGAATAGGAATTTTTTTGCCCTTGCCATCCCACAAAGGGATATCGGGCAAAGCGGACTTTCATCTACCCCATTAAAATGGGAAGGATTCTCATCCGCATGTCCTAAATAGTCGTATATATTTGATCACTGTCGTACCGTTCCTTCCTCATCCGCCCACTGAAATATAGCTGACGATCCAAGCTCAAGCTTGCCTGTCAGCAGCTCAACTGGAAACCCTACGGTTCCATAGAACGGCAGCCAGGCTGCCATTTTTTCAACCCAAGAAGGAAACATACTCAGCGGGGCTAAGCGACCAGCAAGAAACAAATGAACACCCTCATATAAACTATAAATCGCGGTCTCCCTGTTCGTCCAAAAAGCCATCAGACCAAACTCGAAACCAATCAGAAAACGGATTGCAGAGGAAAGCACAATAGCGAAGAACGAGAGTAAAATTATTTCCAGGGAAATAGTCAACCTGAGCATAGGGACGAAAACAGCAGTTATCGCCCATGCGGGGATTAGCAATACAGCAAAAAACAATTTATATACGAGGTTTTGAGAGATACTCCAATGAACCGGATGGAAAGGCCGTACGATCTTGGTGGAGAGCGACCCGTCCTGAATGCTGGCATCCAGCTCCCACACATCCCATGTACTCGTCAATCGATCTATAAGAAGTACTCCCAGGAAATACACCATATAATCATGAGCTGTATATCCGCCAATGGAATTATTATCGCTTATCGAGAGCCAAACAGCCATACTGACCAGAGGCTGAATGAATGCTCCTATCATCCAAATGAGCGATTCACTCCGATAGGCAAACATAACCGCCCATTCAACTCGAAGCAGCATCCGATATTTTTGCCAAAATAAAGCTAACGCCTTCATGCTCCTTAACTTCCCCCTTCGGTCCCCGCTTCAAACGCTTGTGCGATCACCGATTCCATAGAAGGATCTTCAATGGTCAAATCCAATACCTTCAAATGGGTTAATAATCGGGCTGAAAGTTCGGAAACTTGCTCTCTTGGCACGTCTAATTCCACATTTGGAAACTCATAATGAGATAACGTCCCTAACCCTTGGGTTACAGCAATGAGCTCTGACTCCCTTACCCGCTCAGCCAATTGAAGACGAATACGCTTATTAGGCGCATATTTATCAACTAGTTGGGAAATTGCACCATCGTATAGGAGACGCCCTTTTCCAATTACCAGCACTCGCTCACATAACGCCGTAACATCCGCCATATAGTGACTAGTCAATAAGATGGTCGCCTTATATTTACGGCTGTAATCCTGAATGAATCGGCGCATCACTTCCTGCATATTCACATCGAGGCCAATCGTCGGCTCATCTAGAAATACAATACGTGGGCGATGCAGCAGCGCCGCCGCCAGCTCACACTTCATCCGCTCCCCTAGCGAAAGCTGTCTAACCGGTTTACGGATGACTTCTTCCAACTGGAGCAGCTGCACCAGGTCTCCTAAGGTTTCTTCATATTCCCGATCAGGTATCTCATAAATGACTTTATTAACGAGAAACGTTTCCGCTGCGGGAATGTCCCAGATGAGCTGACTTTTCTGTCCCATAACGAGTGAAATCTGCTTCTTAAATTCCTTTTTTTGCTGAAAAGGAACGAAACCGCCCACATTCACTTCACCACCTGAAGGATGCAGCAGTCCAGTTAATACTTTCATTGTAGTCGTCTTACCTGCCCCATTCGGACCCAGAAAAGCAACTATTTCACCTTCCGGTATAGAAAAGGAAACATCGTCTACCGCTTTAACGGTGCGGAACTTGCGGTGAAACAAGCTTTTCAAAGATGCCATGAAGCCAGGCTCTCGCTCATGAACTTGATAATATTTACTCAGCTGACGAACCTCAATCATGGCCATCCTCCTCTTCATGCTGGGGTGGATGCAGCTTCACTTCAGCAAGAAGTTCACTCAATTCATTATCTACAATATGAATGTCCAAATCATAGGGGGTAAACGGCTCATTCTCTATCCGTAACAGCTTATTTAAGTACTCCCCACTATCTCGGATCAGTCTTTCCAAATCAATGCCGAGCGTATGTGCAGGGTATGGCGCTAGCTTGTCCAGTCCTGCGCTAAATAGCTTGATGGAACCGCTTACGTTTCCATTGGCATGATGATAAAGGCCCACTGCAACCTGCAGTAGACCTTGGTATAAGGGGCTTCGGCCTTCCTCCAGCCAAAGCTCCTCCATCACTTCATGACATTCGAAATAGTCTCTTTGATCATTGAAATAGTATAAGTAAGTCACATATAAACGATCGTAGATACTCATAGATCAGTTATTGTCTCCTTTTTTCGCTCTGGCGATTGCAACCTCAATATCGGATGACAGATCACTCAAACCTTCTTCCGTCTCCCATATCTCGTTAAATCGCAGCTGAAATTGAGCGGCTTCCCGAACTCGATGATAGAAATAAAGTTCCTGAATGTTATTGAGTACTTTGTTTACCAAATTCGAGTTATCTTCAAACATCTTCTGAGACGCAACAATCTCACCACGAATACTGGACATTTCCTGATCCAACAGATAAGCAGCCTCGGCCGCTTTACTAAGGCGTGCTCTAACCTCAGATGGCAATTGTTCTTTATATTTATAATTCAAAGAATGCTCAATCGTCGCCCAGAAATTCATGGCAAGCGTCCGAATTTGCACCTCAGCTAATATTCGTTTCATTCCTAAAGCGGTTTGAACGGGATATTCAATAATAATATGAAAGCTGCGATAGCCACTTGGTTTTTTATTAGCAATATAATCTTTTTCGTAGACTACACTCATATCCTGTCTGCTGCGAATCAGCTCGGCCAAACGATCAATGTCTTCTACGAACTGACACATTATCCGAATCCCAGCGATATCCTCAATACCCGACTCTAATTGATCCATCGGAACGCTCAAGCGTTTCGCTTTCTCCAGCACGCTTGATATCTTTTTGACACGTCCCGTTACGAATTCAATAGGTGCATACTCTTCTCTACTCTTCAGTTCGCCACGCAGTGTCTTGAACTTTACTTTTAGCTCCTCCACTGCTTGTTCATAAGGCAGGAGAAATTTCTTCCAATCTCGTCCATCCATTCTTTTATCCTCCATTCTGAATGAAGTCAATGATGATCTGCGCCGATTGCCTCTGAAATATGTGTATAACCATCTCTCCTGAGCAAATCTTGTAGTCCTTTATTCAAGCTGGCAAGCATGCCGGGTCCTTCATAAATAAAGCCCGTATATACTTCAACTAAGCTTGCTCCGGCCCGTATTTTGTCATAGGCCTCTTGCGCCGTAAATATTCCACCGGACCCAATGATCGGCAGCTTGCCTTCCGTCAATTGATAGACACGTCTAATGACTTCCGTTGTTCGCTTTGTTAGAGGCTTTCCGCTAAGTCCGCCTGCTTGCTCGCGATTAGGGTGAACTAGCCCTTGTCTGCTGAGCGTTGTGTTCGTGGCGATAATCCCAGAAATACCGCTATCTTTAATTGTATGCACGGTTAATTCAAGTTCTTCATCCGTAAGATCCGGCGCAATTTTAACCAAAACAGGTTTACTTGAATGTCCATTCTTCTTCTCTTGAAGCTGCATTTCCGTTGTCACGGCATCAAGCAATCGCTTCAAATCGTTCCCATGCTGTAAATTACGCAAATCCGGTGTATTTGGTGAGCTAATATTCACAACAAAGAAATCACCATATGTATATAACTCCCGAATACATGCTCGATAATCCTCTTCGGCTTGTTCATTCGGTGTCGTCTTGTTTTTACCTATGTTAATAGCTACGGGGATGTCACGTTTACCTGACTTCATCAAGTTTTTGGCCATCACATCTGTACCTACATTATTAAAGCCCATCCGGTTGATAAGCGCCTTGTCTTCCGGAAGACGAAATAGCCGCGGCAGCTCATTGCCCGGTTGCGGCTTTGGTGTAATTGTGCCTACTTCCATGAAACCAAAGCCTAGTTGTGAGAATCCTTTAACAGCCTTGGCATTTTTATCTAAACCAGCAGCCAAACCTATTGGATTTGCGAATTGTATTCCCCATAATTGTTGGGCCAAGAGTGGTGAATTGGGCACTCCATACATGGATTTGAGCAGTTGTTTCCCACCAGGGAAGCTCACTACTGCACTTAGCCCGTCAATCGTAAGATGATGCGCCTTCTCCGGATCCATTCGGAACAAGATTGGTTTTCCTAACTTCTTATACAGCATGTCCTATGCACTCCGTTCTCTAATGACTCTAACAGTCAGTTTAGCTGACAACGTGCAAATATGCAATCCACTGAAAGGTATTTCACCTCTATTTCAAACAAAAAATCCCTGCTCCATGAAGGTTGCAAGGGAATCCAGATTAGCTATTTAACAACCTATGCTTCTGTTCGTTGCAGCAGTCTTTCCAGATGCATCGTCAAGTAACCCGTTTCATCGTCAGGCACTTCTAATTGAAGAGAATCACTCAGCATGAGAGATAACACCTTCGCCTTCACATAGGTGTCTCCATACTCCTCTTTAATCTTTTCAAGCAGCGAGTTCTGGAGTGTCTTTTTTTGTTTGACCCGTTCAATAACACCTTTCAAGTGACTAATGAAGCGCAGTGTTGAGAACGAATCATCGAAATTAAAGCCTAATTCTTTGGCAGATTCGATCGTCTGAGACACAACTCTAACTACCGCTAAGGAATCAGAAGCTTGCTCTTTTTTACGTGAGCCATTGAAATGCATGGTTAAGAAAGCAACTTCATCTTCCGGCAATTTGACATCCAAATGCTCATTGAGAAAATCTACGGACTTCTTGGCTACTTTGTATTCCTCAGGATACATATACCCAATTTCATATGCGAATGGATTCGTGATGAAAATACCGCGTTTTTGTCGTTCGACAGCAAAGTTAATGTGATCGACCAGCGAAGCGTGAATCGTTTCGGAGAAGTCGCCTTCCAGCATGCTTTGCGCATAAGCGATGACTTCCTCCGTAATCCCGATAATTTTCAAATCAACCGCATTCAGAATTTGCTCGTAGTTTTTAAGAACTTCGGATGTATGCAGAAGAAATTCTTGTGTTATTTCGCCTTCATCAATGAGCATTCCCGGCGTTTTTTTGAATCCAATTCCTTTACCGAAAGCAATTGAATTTTTCCCTGATGTCAAATGTGCCATCACCACGTTATGGGATAGTACATGAATAATCGTCCGTTCAATCATAAGACACCTCCTAATCTTTGTTTCGGGGTCCCCGCAAAGTAATCGGAATAGACTTCGAAGGCATACGTCACTTTGTGGGGTAAATTTAGGCTTGTCCTGATTTGTCTTTTTGCAAGTGAAGCAAGGGTTTAATACTTTCTCGAATTTGTTCCGATTCTGTACCAAAAACAACGTGTACATTTCCTTTTCCAAGTCTAATAACCCCAATAGCCCCAAGGTCTTTAAGCTCGCTGTCTATAATTAAGTTTTCTTCATTTACCAGGAGGCGTAGTCGTGTAATGCAAGCATCGATCGAGATAATGTTAGAAGCTCCGCCAATATGCCTTAGAATGCTGGTTGGACGGTCTTCTTTCTTTTCTGCAATGGCCTCAATAGCATCTTCTGTTCCAATCTGAGCAGCTTCGTCCTGAGCGGGCACTTTGAATGGAAAGAAATGAAGATAGGTCCGAAATACCGCATAATAAAGGAAGAAGTACCCTACTCCAACAAGGAGAATCCAATACGGATTCGTAGATTGATGCCAGCTAAGAACGAAATCAATAAATCCGGCTGAGAATCCAAATCCCATTTTCACCTGCAGCATATTCATGATCACCATGGAAAAGCCAGTTAAGACCGCATGTATCAGATATAAGCCTGGTGCTACGAACATAAAAGCAAATTCAATTGGCTCTGTTATGCCAGTTAGGAAGCTGGTTAATACAGCACTAAGCATCACAGGAACAACAAACTGACGGTTAGTAGACGAGCTTCTAATTAAAGCTAAGGCAGCTGCAGGAAGCCCAAACATAATAACGGGATAAAAACCAGTCATGAAAAGTCCCGCTTCTGGATCTCCAGCAAAAAATCGTGAGATATCGCCGTGCAGCATTTTACCTGTTGGTGTGATGTAATCTCCGATTTGAAACCAGGCTATATTATTAATAATATGATGCAAACCCGTTGGGATTAGAAGCCGGTTCATCATTCCGTAGATGAATACGCCAATGTTCCCATTATCAACAATCCATAACCCGATTACACTTATGCCCTTCTGAACTGGAGGCCAGATGAAACCCATCAACACCCCTAGGAAAACCATGACCAAAGATGTAATTAACGGAACGAATCGCTTGCCTCCGAAAAATCCGAGCGCCTTGGGCAGCCGGGTATGTTGGAACCTGTTAAAGAAAGCAGCAGATAGTATCCCAACGAGCATACCGCCTAGAACACCCATATCCAGTCGTTCCGCGGAGTCGGTCCCCACTTGAAAATGCTTCAAGACATTGTCGAACACTAAATAGCCAACCGCTGCAGCAAGCGCCGCTATCCCGTCTCCGGACGTAAGTCCAATGGCGACACCAATTGCAAATATGAATGGCAAATTATCAAAAATCGCACTTCCGCCTAACTCAAAAATCTGAGCCACCTGCATAAGAAATGGATCACTAAACGTCATTTTCCCAATACGAAGAAGAATGGATGCCGCCGGCAGCACCGCAATCGGAATCATCAATGAACGTCCTATTTTCTGCAATATATACATAGCTCTCATGTCATGTTCCCCTATAAAAGCCTACAAGTTTGGCCGTTTCTTGTTTGCTCTTGCCTATCCCAATTATAGTAGAAAGAACACCCTCCCGAAAGGATAAAATCCTCTAGGATAAGGTGTTTATTCTATGCAACCCATTATACAGTTATTTCACAGCACCTGCAGTAATGCCACTTGCGATTTGACGCTGAAAGATCATATATACAATCAACGTTGGAAGTGTCGTTATAAGCAGGCCTGCGAATAACGGCCCCCACTCAACTCTATACTGCATTTCTGCCTGCATAACCGCAAGACCGATTGGAAGTGTGTACTTGGTTGGTTCATTGGTCAAAACGACCCCTAGGAAGTACTCGTTCCAGTTATTCAGCATGTTTGTAATCATCACCGTGATTAGACCTGGTTGAGACAATGGCAGCATAACACGGAAAAACGTACCGTAATAGGAGGTCCCGTCAATAATCGCCGCTTCTTCAATTTCCTTTGGCAGTGATTTGTAGAACCCTACAAGCAAGAAAATTCCAAAAGGAAGATTAAGTGCCGCATAGACCAGAATTAATCCTAACCACGTATTGATTAAGTGCAGATCATTCAACAAGAAGAACAGTGGAATCAGTGCTAGTGCAAAAGGTATCATCATGGACGAGATGTAGATTGTTAAGAGGATTTTGTTCCCTTTAAAATCATACCTAGCCAGGATGTAGGCTGTCATTGCAGCGAGTATCATACCCAAAAGAGTACTTCCAACCGTCACAATAATGGAGTTCATGAAATAGATGCTAAAATTATATTTACTCCAAACATAGGAGAAATTTGACCAAAGCAGCGGGAATTTAGGCAATGCCCATGGGGCATTTAAGAAAAATTGTTCATTATTTTTGAGCGCATCAAGCAGTGTCCAAATCAATGGATACAGGACGGCGACGCTCCAAATAAGAAGAATGATCCCGATAAACATTTTGGCTAACGGATTTTTGATGACCATACGTTGGTTCCCCCTCCTTCAGTATCGTTTTCTATAATGACCTTAATGCATTTCGATTGTTTCTTGGCGCATGATACGCTGCAGGACAAGAGTAGTAATCAGTGAAACGATTAAAATCATGACACCGATGGCTGCCCCATAACCGAAATGATATTGCCCAAAAGCCATCCGATACAGATAAGATCCCATAACTTGGGTCGTATTATCAGGCTGTCCGCCATTTGTCATTAATTGAACAATGACGAATGATCCATTGAGTGTCGTAATGACAATATTAACAATGGAAACCTTAATTTGTTCCCAGATGAGCGGCATGGTAATGTGGCGGAATTGCGACCATTGACCAGCTCCGTCTATATTAGCTGCTTCATAGTAGGAAGCAGGAATATTCACGATTGCAGCAATCATCAAGATCATATAGAAGCCGATACCAGCCCAAATCGTTGGGGGTAATAGCATCCAGATCGTATGCTGTGGAAATCCTAACCAAGTAATATCGACTTTATTACCTGTGAATAGTGACAAGAACGCATTCAGGAATCCAATTTGCGGGTTGTAGATGAAGTTCCAGAGCACACCAATAACAACAACCGAAATTACATTCGGGATAAAAAATATAGCGCGGAAGAAGCCTGAGCCTCTCAGCTTGAAACGAGTTAAAGCAACAGCGAAGAACGTCGCCAGAATCATAATGCCAATAACTTTACCTACGACTAAAAAATAATCATTCCCGATGGCTCTAAGTACAATCGGATCCTTAAATAATTCGACGAAATTATCAAATCCAATAAACGTGCTATTCTCTGACATTCCTGACCAATCATAGAATGACTTCTGCAAAGCTTGTATCACAGGGTATACCGTAAACACACAGAAGAAAAGAAAAGTCGGAATGATGAATGAAGCGATGAACAAATTCCGTTTCCACATTTTCGACTTGGTCTTCATTCTATCCTCACCGTCCTATCATTAAAATGGCGGAGAACTCCTAGGGCTAATGCCTTCCTAGTTCTCCGCACTGCTTCATTCAGTTCCTATTTCTTTTGTTTCGCTACGACATCAGACACACGTTTTACCCACTCTTCAGGCGTAATTGTACCAATCGTCAATGCCACTGTTGCATCTTGCATCGCTTTGTCAACGTCTGCCGCGAAGGAGACAGTTGGCACTACAACTGTTTCAGGGGATGACAAGAATTTCGCCGCATCTTTAACGAAGTTAGGTGCTTTGGAGGAGGAGATGTCACCTTTTACATTCGAAGGAGCACCACTCAACTCAGCCCACTGCGAAGCTTGAGTTTTAGAGAATACGAATTGCATAAACGCTTTTGCTGCATCTTTGTTTTTTGCTTTTTTCGCAACTGCAAACGTAGAAGTCGAAGTATTAGCTACAACTTTTCCGCCTTTGTCTTGTGTGATGGATGGAATGAACCCGAAATCGAAGGAAGCTGGTACGTCTTTGGCCATTTCGTTTGGCAGCCATAGACCGTTCGGGATGAATGCATCTTTGTGCTGCAGGAACAAGGATTGGGAATCCGTGTGATTGATTTGTACGGAAGCTTTGTCGATGTAACCTTTGTCACGAAGCTGAACGATTTTATTAAGACCTTTAAGGATTGCTGGGTTTTTCCAAGCTTCTAGATTATTTGTAGACATGTCTTGCAGCAATTTGTAGTCATTATTGTTCGCAGATACGATTGCAGGAAGCAATACGCCACCGTTGATGTAGTAAGGATATTTCCCCGTGTGGATGAAAGGATTAATGCCAGCACCTTTAATTTTCTCACTTACCGCCAAGAATTCTTCGAAATCTTTTGGCTCTGCCCAACCTTTGTCTTTGAACAAGGCTTTATCGTAGAAAATACCCCATGAGCTCATTACGAAAGGAACGTTGTAGATTTTGCCATCAAACTCTTGTGGTTTTTGAGCAAGCAAATCAATGATTTTCTCGCCGTCAACGTTTTTAGCATCTTTGATCCAGTCCGTCAAATCTTCAAGCTGTCCGTCTGTAACCATTTGGCGATCGAACAATTCAGGTCCGTCAATGTATACGAAATCAGGTGGGTTACCAGCGATCCAACGGGGTTTCATTTGTTCGTTGATTTTTGGTCCCGCACTTTCTTTAATTTTCAGATCAGGGTTTGCTGCTTGGAAATCAGCAATCACTTTTTTCCACCATTTGTCGCCATAACCGCCAACAAAGTACTGGATTTCAAAATCACCGGTTAATTTCTTGGGACCAGCAGCTGTTGGAGCCGCAGTAGCAGCCGTAGTCGGCGCCGCCGATGCTGCAGGTTTTGTTGTTTCCACTGGTGTAGATTTACCACAGCCTGCAGCTACAAGTACCATGGACGCAGCCAAGCCCATTGTTGACCATTTTTTCATATTCATGTGTTCATCTTCTCCCTTTTTTAATAAGTCTGATGGTTATTTATGAAGTAGCGTATTCCTAAATTTAACTTTCCTTGTAGTTTGCGCTACCAACTCCCTTCAGGTTTCATCATTTTTGGCAAAAATAAAAAGGGCATAGTTATAGAAGAAATCTTACATTCTTCAATAACTAATGCCCTTACGGTAACATGTTATTAAAACTGACATATTCAATTATTATTGGCGTTTCATGTGATTAAATCTTACAATAAAATGACATGATCGTCAATGCTTGATTTTAAAATCATTTTTTTACATTCATATTCTATGAACGACCCTACTTATGCTATGATAGTACCATATTCTTTAATTCCCAAGGAGAAGGTGATTCCTATGTCCAGACGTAAACCGATGATGTCAAATCGTAGAGCCAAAGAAGAAGTCAATAAGAAAGCGATCATTTGGACAGGATCCATTTTGCTTGTTGTCATCATTACGATGACGTTACTGATCATTTTGAACAAATGATTAGGAAAGAAGTGATTGAATTCATCACATTTTGAATTGTAATCGCTTTCTACATGGTTGTCAAGGATAAACCTTGGGAACGCCAGGGCAACACGACAAAAACCGTCTGAGTACTTTCAGACGGTTTTTGTCATATTCAAATGAGTTAATCAAGCCATTTGTATTTCTTACTAGGATTGCTGTCATTGGTCTGCAATGGAAGGCCGAAGGATTGATCCGGCTTCCCTCCCCCGGCTCCAAGTCCTGAGCTTCCGCCGCTATTACTAGCATCCGAATTTGATGAGGGAGGCAATACCCCTTTACCAATCGTCACTATCGTTTCATGGGTTACCATGTTATAGAGCTCTTCAATGTCCGCTTGCTGCATTCGAACACAGCCATGTGATTCATCTTTCCCGATACTGGAGGGCTTATTCGTACCATGAATTGCATAAAGTGTATCCGACAAGGTCATTCCTCGGCTGCCAAATTCGCCATTCGATTTGCCATTCGGATTGCGCACCTTTTCACTAATGACGAACTCCCCCTGCGGCGTCTTCTCGCCCCCTAAACCAACGGGATAGCTTCGGATGATGAAATCACCACTAACGAGAGCCAGACGATGCTTATCGGTATCTATAACAATCCTAAGCGGTTCTAGCAGTGGGTCTGCGGAAGCTTTCGGTTGCGAACTAGATGGTGTGGCCTGATCTTTGATCTCTTGTTTAGGCTGCTCATTTTTATCCGCAGCTTGTACCGGATCCTGCGCTTTCCCCGTTTTTGCGCTTTCATTAACCTTGCTTACAGCTTGAGGGAACGCTTCCTGCATTTCGGGAGAGAGTCCTGGCAAGAGATTATCTGGGTAAGGTTTGGCAAGCTGTTCAGGTTTTTCTGGCAGGGTTCCCGTCTTCTTTTGGTAGGCTTGGATTGCGCTTTGTAAGACAATAGCTTGCTCACGTTCATGCATCCAATTATCTATGACGGGAACAATCGCAGAGCTATCTGCGACCTGACAGGAACAAGTTTGAGACTGGTAATACTTTAATGCTGCTAAACCCCCGCCTCCGCCTTTACTCTCAACGCTGATCAAAGGCTTAACCGACCTGTTCCACTCGTTCCATTTATCATCTGCACTCCGGGAAGCTTCCATGATGACAGATTCCCCAGCTCCAGATCCTGAGGATGATAATACTTGCTGAAGCTTCTTACCCCAATCTCCATTAGAGAAATAGAGTTTTAATCCAGAAGGCACTTCCTGTTTAGGAGTTGCAGGTGCAGGTGCATTTGCTGCCGCTGGAACTGCAGCAGCAGTCTCATGCGGTATGGCCCCTATATCCTCCTTTGCTGCTAAATCCATTGCTGCTGGAACAGCTAGCAGGAGTAGAATGACCATTAACGGCATCCATTTCCCTTTACCGCTGGACTTTCTTTTAACAGATCCGACGGTGGTGCCTTTATGTAAGACCGAAGCAGGCGAAGTAGGTAAAGGTCCTTCTATCGTTATTTTCTGACGTTCGAAAGCCTCATAGATTTCCCCAGACTGCGCGAAACAATACGCTGCTTTGCCTTCTTTTCCTTGCGCTGCGTATTCTCTGCCCAATAAGTACCAAGCCATTTTATGATCAGGATGTTCTTTCACATATTTTTTGAGATAAAGAGGATCTTCGATTGGATTATGTTGGAAAAATCGTTCCACCTGATCAATGCGATTCTTGTCCTTCAATCTAGAAAACCTCCTATCGATTACTTTGTAACTCTCCTTCATTTATCGGCAAAAATTACCTAGAGGTGAAGTCACAAGGATAAACGACTCCGTCGTCCTTCAGGGACGAGCGCTTTTGTCAAGGTAGATGCGAAGTAAAAGTATAAAACTTATACTTTCTTATCTACTAAAAAAAGAGCCTGGACAAAGGTTTCCCTCTGCCAAGCTCATCTTGCAGATTACTTATTTCACATATGATTTCGTGCGTAAAATAGCTGTTTGGTGTGCCGCATCCCACTGGACATCGCAGCCAATTTGCTCTGCGAAGAAACGTACAGGCACATACGTACGGTCTTGTTTCACATAAGGCGAAGCATCCGTCACTTGTTTGATGTCATCTCGTCCTATTTGTTTACGTACAACGCCGGTTTCACCAATCGTTAGCTCAACCGTAACATCACCTTTGATAAGCCGAACGACTGATTTCCCGGCTAACTCGACATATTTGACTTCATAGCCAAATGCTTCGCTTATTGCACGGACGGGTACCATTGTGCGTCCGCCCTGAATTTCAGGCTCTGCATCGAATGAAATCACTTTATCACCCTTTACCACTTTTACTTGGTCATTATTCGCTAGATTTCCAGGTAATTGGTAAGGAGTAATTTTACGAATTTTGTTATTAGAAGAGTCTGCTACCACAATATTACCTTGAGCTGTTACAAGAACATCGCTCGGATTGTAAAACTCAGCTGCTTGTTCCACGCCGTCCGTTTCACCCGTTTGGACTGTCCCAGCAATCGTTGAAACCTTTCCATTCAGCAAATAACGAATTACATGATTCAGACTATCAGCAATTAAAACCCCGCCCTCAGAAGTTACTGCAAGCCCTTTAGGGAAGTCGAACTTCGCTTTAAGCGCATCTCCATCTGCAAAGTCTCCGCCAGCATATAACTCATTTTTATCATAGAGTGTCTGATTGCTTACAACAGGTGTCGATCCAGCAACCGTAGTGACAGTTCCTGCTTGGAGGTCGATATAACGTATACGTTGGTTGCCTGTGTCACTGACAAACAAATTGCCTTTGCTATCTAGAACCAAACCAGCGGGTTCATTGAACTTCGCTGTGGCTATGCTGCCATCTTGAAACTCACCAGCGAAAGAAGCTTCACCTGGACGAATTTGAATAGCTCGAGTCGCAGGCGCATTCAAAGTAGAAACACTGCCGTCTACGGCTATTTTACGGATAACATGATTGAGCGAATCCGCTACATACAGAGTTCCATCTGCAGCTGACGCAACATCACTTGGGTGATTGAAGCTTGCCTCCGCACCTTTTCCATCCTTGCTGCCAGGAACGCCATTTCCAGCCAACGTGGAAACTTGTCCATTCGTATCCACTTTCCGAATTGCGTTATTTGCCGAATCAGCTACATACACATTCCCTTTAGCATCTACAGCTAACCCTGTCGGCTCATTGAAAAAAGCTTCAGAAGATTTCCCATTAAGAAGCCCTCCCGTAGGAAAGCCTTGGTTATTCTTCGTCACGACAACTTCCGGGCCTGCGAAAGTGGTAACTTTCCCACCCGAAATTTTACGGATGAGATGATTCCGTGTATCAGCAACAAGAATACTGCCGTCTGAAAGTTGAACAACGCTGCCCGGGGCTCGGAATGCCGCACTTAACGCATCCCCGTTCTTATCTTCAAAATCGCCGATTCCCGCGAAGGTAGACACATCCGAAAGGATTTGTCCATTGCTGGATAATAGAGCATCCGCCGACAAACCTGCCGCCCATGCGGATGAACCTCCCAGTAAGGTTGCGGCCACTAGGGATGAAACGAATATATGTTTTAAGGGTTTCATTGGCTTCTCCTTTTTGCATAATGAATGTTGCTATCAAATTCCAGAAACTTCAGTAACTTCAGTTGTTATAGTAACAGGTAGAATACTAGCTAATGGTATTTCAATATTTTGAACAGTTGAACCATTCTTACGAACAATGACAATTTTGCCAACACTAATCGTTTGTTCACCAGTTCCCTGCAATGGAATTGTCACTAACTTCTGAGCACTTGTAACCGTAATATTCCCTGAAGTACTTCCAAAATTAGTTACGGCATACACTAGTTCCTTTCCAGTGGAACTCTGGTATTCCTTTATATGATTTGCACTATTCTCTGGTTTGAAGATAATCCCATTTATTATTGGTGAATTAGGATTATCGTAATAATAGGTATTTCCACCGTAAAGCAGATGAACTTCTACGCCGTAAATATCATTAGCACCAACAAAATTACTTAAATTGATATCTAAATTAAATCCAGATAAACTTCCAGGAATCGCAGTAGCTTTTAAGCTAACCGACGGATTGAATACTGGCGTCCCTGAATCCGTCCCCCCGGGATTCCCCGAATTCCCTTCTGACGCCGGAGCCGGAGTATTCGTCCCATTCTTCTTATCATCAAAATCCTTTTTCTCTTTATCTGTGTAGCTTTCCTTCAGTTTCGCTTCAGCTTCAGCTTTAGCCTTCTCTTCCACAACTTTCGCCGCTTCAAGAACCTTTATCTTTTGCTCTTCCAAAGCTTTAAGCGCTGCTGCCAGCTTTATTTTGAGCTCTTCTTGCTTCTTCGCTTCTTCAAGTTCCTTTTTGAGCTTCTCCGCTTCAAGTTTTTGAAGCATATCTTTCTTTATTTTTTCTTTTTCTGCGTCGACACCCGCCGTTTCATCTAATTCTTTAACATTATTTAAATCTAATTTCTTTTCTTGTTTATCGATTTTTGCATTTGCTTGTTCAATGACTTTATTCAAAGACTCTCTATCAAACTTATTTTCTGTGAGAGCCTTCTTGGCAATATTACCAATTAAGTTATCTAAGTTTTGTTTCACTTTATCTAATTCAGCCTGATCCTTCACGGACAAAGAAGTCTTATCATCCACGAGTTTGCCATCTTCGATTTCTTTCTTTTTCTTAGCAATGAACGCATCATTTTCTTTATCTATTTCGGCCTTGTTCAGGATAATTTCTCTAATGATTTCCGGCGACGCATCCTTAATAAAATCACTTAAATCTAGGAAATCTACTTTAAGAGACAGATCATCCGTCTCATCCCTAGCATCCAAAGAAATTTGTTGCGTCGGATATAAGTATGTAATTGAAGACGTTAGAGTGGAGTCAGGTCCGTTCGTTACAGTCGTTGCAGAGACTTTCCCTGCTCCAACCGCCATTTTAATTGCGCCTGTTTTCGGATCAACGGTAACGAAGAACTGCGTTCCACGAACACCCATCACGGCGGTTGGCGTCTCAACTTCAAATTCATCATCTGATCCAGCTAAAGATTTCACCTTGACCCACAAGGAACCGGCCCATACTTTAAGCTTGGATTTCTTATTTCCATTTGAGGTATTGAGGTCTGACACGTTAATCTCAGCATTTTCGCCTAATGTTACATCTGCATCCCCATTGCTCAAATTAAGCTTGACTGATGAGCTAGCTCCTGTGTAAACCGTGTCGCCTTGATTTAAACTCATACTTTCATAGGCATCGTACGATTTGGAGCCTCCGCCTTTCTTGATCGTAACATCACCAGATAATGCCGCAATGACTGCTACCCGAACGGTTTTTGCGTCCACAGGCTTTATAAGCATCGCTGAGACCAAGCTAAATACTAAACAAAAACTTATGAATAAGGCCACAAATGATTTCTTAGTTACTCCCACACTGAATTCCTCCCCAGCATCCATTTATTAGAGATTCCCGATAACTTCATATACCGTCACAGGCTTTTCTTTTCCTTTCACCTTAATTTCACCAATGGATTCTATCTCAAATAGGTCTTTGACCCTCGCATAGGTCTGTTCACTGATTAGTATTTGACCTGGTTTCGCGTTCGCTTCTAGTCGAGCTGACAAGTTAACCGTATCTCCGATAGCCGTATAATCAAGCCTTAGATCTTCGGAACCAATGTTTCCAACAACCGCAGGCCCACTGTTAATACCCAGACCGAACTTCACGCCGATTCCATACTTTTCAATCAGTCTCTGCTCAAGAATAGTAGCCTGCGACTTCATCTCAATCGCTGCTCGCACAGCCATCTCCGGGTGATTGTCATATTCAATCGGAGCACCGAACATCGCCATGACACCATCACCAATAAACTTGTCGAGTGTCCCGTTAAATTTAAAAATAGCTTTCGTACATACATCCAGATACTCATTCAATACTTGAATCACTTGCTCTGGCTCTAGTCGTTCCAACATGGGAGTAAACCCGCGAATATCTACGAAAATAAGCGAGATATCTTTACGGCTGCCGCCAAGCTTAACATCTTCACCTGACTGCAACAGCTCGTCTACAACCGATTTGGAAACGAACCTTCCGAAAATACCAGTTACACGGTTGCGTTCCTTCCGCTCTTCCAGGTAATGACTCACCAACGACCAAATATAGATCAAAACTAAAGCAAATTGCGGATACACTAGTGGAGCAAAGGTTGATCCAGCAATGTAGAAGGTTAACCACACGCCACCATAGATCACGAACATTCCTATAAAAATAAATAGGGCTGTTTTACCTTTATATCTATGAAATAAGAAAATGGCCAGCAAAGAAATAAGTAAGATAATACCTACACCAAAAGGCTTACTTGTCTCTTTATAAAATTTGCTTTCTAATATTGTTTGAATCATATTCGCATGTATTTCGATCCCAAACATCTTAACAGAGCTGATCGGTGTTGGATATTCATCCTGCATGGCCGTTACGAACGGTCCTACCAGAACTATGCTTCCTTGCAAGGGTAAGGGATTTTTACTATTCATAACATCAATGAAAGAGAGTGATTCATAGCCTGTTGTTGCATCTACTTTCTGCCTAGGCAGTGTGAAGAATTCTGTCGTAACTTGATTTCTTTCGTTCGTTGGCATTACGATATTGCCGCGCTTCCATTGTCCAGTTGCTTCATCTCGCTTCACTTTGTCTTTATCATCCAGAACTAGATTGGCAAGCGCAACGCTGAACGCAGGTATGTATGCTCCATTCTCATCCGGCAGCCCAACTGGCAGCTTCCGTGCCTTGCCATCCTTATCGACGAACACATTAATATGTGCCATTTGCTGCCTACTGGTTGTTAGTGTTGGAGTGGGGTAGTCGATTTTCTCAGGCAGTAGATTGCCTGATTGCTCTTGCTTGGAGGGATAATTAATTTGGACGGGCATAATGACATTATGATACTTGGCCAAAACATCAGCCAATGCTTTATCGTCGGCGGGGTTTTTCGAAGGTTCAGCTAACACAACGTCTATACCAATTGCCGCTGCGCCTGACTGCTCTAGCTTCTCTATCAATTGCGCATAGGTCGTTCGATCCCATGGAAACTTTCCAATAGCTTTAAGTGATTTCTCATCAATCTTAACGATTTTGATGCGATCATCCGGCTGACGTTCATCAACAGATTTCGCTTTTCGCAAAACATCTTGGAGGGGACCCTCAACAAAATAAAATAAGCCGCTAGAGTTAACCGTGTAGAAATATGTCGAAAATAACATTAACACAAGTCCTACTACTAAAGCTTGAATCCATTTCTTCTTACCCATAAGATCCTCCCCATGTTTACTAGCTTCATTGTAAGATGGCACGTAAAAAATGGCAATAAATAGTTACAAGTAAAAACAATTTCACCAACAAAAAAGAGCCCAATTCCTTTACAGGAACTGAGCTCTTTCGACATTCTGCGAATCACTTCACAGAATTATGTTGTAAACTGATTAGCTAAAAGGTGTATCCGCCACTTTAATGGAATCCGTTGGGCAGCCATCTTGCGCATCCTGTAGATCATCAAACAGATCTTCTGGAATTTCAGTTACCCCTTTGTTGCCATCTCCATCAAAAATTACTTCAGCCAAACCTTCATCATCGTAATCATAAATGTCTGGAGCTGTAGCTCCGCAAGCGCCGCAAGCGATGCAAGTATCTTTATCAACAAATGTATACTTTGCCATGATTTCTAACTCCTCCTCAAATTATCCTCAATGTAAAATATAATATAAATACGGACAAAGTTCAAACCTTAAAATTAATTACTCTCAAAATATTGTTCAATAAAGTCAGCTATACCAGGGATATTGTTCAAATCGAAGGAAGGAACTTTCAAATCATAGTTGAAATCGTCCATATCTGTTGCAACAGCAATCGGCCTAGGCTCAAGAACCTGAATAATTTCACTTTGCTCTATAGTACGAAAAACAGCAATCTTTGGATGCTTTTCCTTCTTGAAGCCTTCGATAAAAACATAGTCTAGATGTGCATAAGCACTTACTTGTTCTTCTAGGCTTGGATTCCACTTTTTCTCAAACACATGAATCCCTTCTGGAGATAAGGTTACAACCGCTTCTGCACCCGACTCTGCAAAAGTCGTGGAATCCGTCCCTGCTGCTTCTTTATAATGTCCATGCGCATCATGTTTCATTACGGCTATCCGATAGCCGCGCAGCTTCATTTCTACGATTAGCTTGGCCACTAACGTTGTTTTTCCGCTGTTCGAATATCCGGCAAAGCCCATACAATGTGCCATTCTTTCGTCACTTCTCCTCTTCTTTGTGAAGGGGATTGTTCCTCAAATGGTCCATTTGCAGGGACGTCCCTCTTGTTTTATGATTTCTAATCATGGTTGAAGGATTATCGCCCATCATCCCTGCGGTTAGAATCGCATTTTCCCCAAATTTATCACGTAGTCCGTCCATAATGCGATTCAAATTTTCTCGTTTAGGCTGCTTTTCATAATCGAATAAATCTAACTGAACGAACGTTTCTTCCTTCACCGTTAGATTTTGCAGCGTAATCCCTAACAGCCGAACAGGGTTGCCTTCCTCCCATTGATGATCATATAACTGGCACGATGTTCGATAAATATCGTCCATATGCTCGGTTGGCGTAGGCAAGGTTACGGATCTCGTAATCGTTCTCATCTCTGGATCACGAATCGTGATTTGGATCGTAGAGGCCATCAACTCCTGCTTACGAAGCCTTCTGGCTACTTGATCCGCCAGATTTAAGAATACTCGGTGAATTTCTTTGGTATCGGTAAAATCCCGCGGCAGCGTCGTCGTATGCCCAATTGACTTGCTCTGTTCTTGTTCGGGGTTTACAAGTGAATGGTCAATCCCATTAGCCGAACGCTTCAGATGTGCACCTAAGATGCCAAAGTGTTTACTTAGCAGCAACTCGTCCCCAACTGCTAGTTGACCTAGCGTATGGATGCCAAGTTTAATTAGTTTATCTGCCGTCTTATTGCCAATCCCATATAAATAATTGCAGGGTTTGTCCCACAATACAGTGGGCACATCCCGTAGACGAAGCACAGATATCCCGTTCGGCTTCTTCATATCAGAGCCCATCTTGGCAAGCAGCTTATTCGGGGCAACGCCGATCGAACAGGGCAGCATCAGTTCCTTCATGATCTTCTGTTGAATGCTATTCGCGATCTCAAGCGGGGTTCCAAATTGTTTGGACCCTGTAATATCAACGAAGCATTCGTCAATAGACATGGATTCCACCATAGGCGAATAACTATAAGCAATCTGCATAAACCGTCTTGAGAAGCTTCGATATAGATCGAAATCAGGTCTTATCAGTATCAAATCCGGACACAACTTCACCGCTTGCCTAACTTGCATGCCTGTCTTGATCCCAACAGCGCGCGCAGCATAAGATGAAGTAACAATAATCCCTTTACGAAGCTCAACACTGCCAGCAACAGCAATAGGCTTACCTTTGTATAACTCAGGCTGGGTAGCCTCATGAACAGAGCAATAAAATGCATTCATATCTATATGCAAAATGACTCTACCTTGCTTGGGATAATGATGCTGTGTTGTCACCATTCATATTCCCTCCCATTGATAAACAACTAACTTTAAGAGCCATTTTCAGCATACAAAAAATTATTCTTTCAAGCAAACGTATTTTTGCGTTATGATGTCTTTACCCGTACTATTATGGTATAATCGTAAATTATACATTAGCGCTTTAAAGCAAGCACAAGCACCTGCAAATCAAGCACCGAAGTCACTTTGCTAGCTTTTGAAGGAGGAACCTATGCCAACATCAGTCAAAATCTTCGACACCACACTACGAGACGGTTCGCAAGGAGAAGGCATCAGCTTATCCGTCGAGGATAAAATTAAAATTGCCCGCAAGCTCGATGAGCTTGGGGTTCATTATATTGAAGGCGGATGGCCGGGCAGCAACAGCAAAGATATTGAATTCTTTGAACGCGCTCGCGACATGAAATTCACAAATGCGAAGATTACTGCATTCGGCAGCACAAGACGTAAAGACTCCATAGCTGCGAACGATATTAATTTGAACAGACTCGTGGAATCAGGTGCTCAGGTAGCAACAATCTTCGGTAAGTCTTGGGATTTCCATGTCACAACGGCCATTCAAACTACACTTGAAGAAAATCTCGCTATGATCTACGACTCCGTTCTTTATTTAAAAAGCAGCGGTCTTGAAGTCATCTACGATGCCGAGCATTTCTTC
This sequence comes from Paenibacillus sp. Soil787, assembly GCF_001429545.1. Lineage (GTDB taxonomy): Bacteria > Bacillota > Bacilli > Paenibacillales > NBRC-103111 > Paenibacillus_E. Next base: position 84,906 of record NZ_LMSP01000001.1, on the reverse strand, counting down.
GACGGTTACAAGAATAATCCCGATTACGCTTTGCAAACAATCAAAAAAGCACAGGATGCCGGAGCTGATTGGATTGTCCTATGTGATACCAACGGCGGCTCCTTACCAGGAGAAATTTCATCCATTGTCACTACCGTTAAACAAAATGTCACCACCCCTGTTGGCATTCACGCTCATAATGATTGTGAATTAGGTGTGGCAAACAGCCTTGCCGCTGTACAAGCAGGAGCAGGACAAGTCCAAGGAACCATCAACGGCTATGGAGAACGGTGCGGTAATGCTAACCTTAGCTCCATTATTCCTAACCTTCAGTTGAAGCTTGGCTATTCGGTTATTTCCGAGGAGCAGCTGAAATCATTAACGCCTGTTTCGAGATACATTAGCGAGATCGCCAACATGCATATGCCAGTTAATCAACCTTATGTCGGGAATGCGGCATTCGCGCACAAAGGCGGTATTCACGTTTCAGCTATTCTCAAGGATGCTAGTACGTACGAGCATACGAAGCCTGAACTCGTCGGCAATAAACAGCGTGTTCTTGTTTCAGAGCTTGCAGGGCAAAGCAATGTACTTGTGAAAGCCCATGAACTGAATCTAGACTTTGATAAAGAACATCAGAAAACCAAAGAAGTCATTGAGAAAATTAAAGATCTCGAGCATCAAGGCTATCAATTCGAAGGTGCCGATGCCACACTTGAGCTTTTGCTGCGCGAAGCATTCGAAGGCCTAGAAGAGATTTTCACATTAGAATCATTCAAAATGCTGGTTGAGAAGTCCGCGAATCAGTCGGTCGTTTCCGAAGCCATCGTTAAAGTGAAGGTTCATGGGGAAACAATCTACACCGCGGCTGAAGGCAACGGTCCTGTAAATGCTCTTGACAATGCCTTGCGTAAAGCGCTGATCCAATATTACCCTGATATTAAGAACGTTCATCTTTCCGACTATAAGGTACGTGTCCTTGATGAGAAGGGTGCTACAGCTGGCAAGGTTCGCGTTCTGATGGAATCGACTGACTTCAACTCAACATGGAACACGCTTGGTGTGTCCAGTAACATTATTGAAGCCAGTTGGTATGCACTCGTAGATAGTTTGCGCTATGCATTAATCGGAAGAAAACGCGTAGAGCCTGTAAACAAAGATCAACAAGAGCGCCTAGGTTTAGTGAACCACTAATAAATAAAAAAAGCTGCAGAGATACGCCAAACCATCAGCGCTCTCTTGCAGCTTTTTTACTCTTTAATGAGACTTGCAATTTTCTTATCCAAATCTCTAGGAGAGAGTACATGGATGACTTCACGAATGACCCCATTTTTATCGATTAAGAAACTGGTTGGAATGGCAACTACCCGATAGGTATCCGCATTCGTTCCTTGCTTATCCAATAACACCGGGAATGGGTATTTGTAGGTTTCCACAAACTTCGTTATGTTCTCCATTTTATCACCAGGTGTCACATTCACCGCATAGAGATCAAACTGCCCTTGATATTTGTTATACACATTCACCAAGTCTGGTGCCTCTCCCTCGCATGGACCACACCATGAAGCCCAGAAATTAACGAACAAAGGCTTCTCACGCGGTCCACCTACCGTATAATCTTTCCCATCAAGCCCTTTTAACGTAAACGAGGGAGCCAAGAAATTCACTTTTGGCGCTCGCTCCGTAGGCATAAGCGTCTCTTTATTCTGGCGCTGGGCATTTTGATAAACAGCAAAACCAGCTAATATAATAACCAAGGCGATCACAAACACATTTCTTTTCAAAAGTATTCCCACCTCCACTCTGTCTATATTATCTCCAAATTCACCGAAATTCCAACATCCAAGGATAAACGACTCCGTCGTCCTTCTAGGAAGAGCGAGTTTGTTAAGGTAGATGCGAAGCAAAAGTATAAAACTTATACTTTCTGCCCTGAAAATTAAAAATTTTCATTCATCAGTGGTGCTGCAACGCGGCATGGAAGTCTTATCTACTTAAAAAAACGGCTTTCGCCGTCTTTGATTGAGAGCTTTTATAAATGTTGATGCAAAGTGTCTCCAACACGCGAGACGCATATGCTTTTGCTTTTGCTTGTCCGTGTATTGTTGCACTTTGCACAACATTTGGCAAGCTAATCCGCTATTTTCACGCGATTGTTGCAAAAAATACAACAATTCTGATCCAAAGTGGTCCATTAGAGTGAGTTAAGGCCAAATTGTTGTACAACATACAACATTCTGAGCTTTCCAAGGAAAAATTAAAGAAATTGTTGTACGTTACACAACTTGTAAATCTAATTTCCCTATTTCTCCCAAAAATCAGAACCAGAAGAAAAAATCAAAATAGAGAAAAGCCAAACACAGAAAACCAAACATAGAAAAACCAAACACAGAAAACCGAAGTCACTAACGAAGCATCATGTCACTATCCTTAATTTCACTCAGCATTAGCAAAATCCAAAGCTATCCAAGCAAAATAAGGAGTAAGCTGCTAAGCGCCGAGTGGCGACCGATCTGACGACCTTGCGCACAATTTTTGTGCGCTAGTGCCCGGTGGCGGCGGATCCGACGTCCTTGCGCACAATTTTTGTGCGCTAGCGTCCGGTCGCGGCGGATCTGTCGACCTTGAGCACAATTTTTGTGCGCTAGCACCCGGTCGCGACCGATCCGATGACCTTGCGCACAATTTTTGTGCGCTAGCGCCCGGTCGCGACCGATCCGATGACCTTGCGCACAATTTTTGTGCGCTAGCGCCCGGTCGCGACCGATCTGATGACCTTGCGCACAATTTTTGTGCGCTAGCGCCCGGTGGCGATCGATCCGACGACCTTGCGCACAATTTTTGTGCGCTAGCGCCCGGTGGCGGCGGATCTGATGCACGAAAAACCTGACCGATGTCAGGTCCTTGTCCCCATACATTTGAGCATGGAGATGGAATTGGATATGAGGTTCCAACCTGGAATAATATCTTTACGGCTTGTGCATTACTGTGCACGCTTTGCAACAATATGAATCTGAATTGGCTAAAACCACTCCCATTGGAAAATGTACAGTATTTTAAGGGACGGCGGTCGAAAAAAGATTGGTCTCTTCATCAGAAGAGTTCATCTGTACGTTTTCCAGTACTAACATTGATGAACCTAGCCAAAAGAGGTCTCTCATGCCTCAGAAAACTTATCCTTATACCGCTAGGATAAACAACTCCGTCGTCCGTAATGGTGACGAGCTGGTTTGTCAAGGTTAAGCGAGGTAAAAGTATAAAACTATACTATTTTTCAATAATGAAAATCCAAGGAATGCTTTCAACTTTAATGGGAAAAGTAAACATACTACATGTTCTGAAAGGACTCTCATTATTATGACTACAAAAGCAGCCACGGGCAAAAAATTCAGTAAAAACATTTTTGAAGACAAATCCAAAAACAAATCCCAAAAAGGTCACATCTGGGAATACGTAGCCATTGCAACAATCCCTTTAGTTCTCGTTCTAGGTAATTCAATGCTAGTCCCTATCTTGCCAGATATGCAGGAGAAAATGGGCATTTCGCGTTTCCAGAGTTCACTTGTCATTACCCTGTTTTCCATCACAGCCGGACTCATCATTCCTGTATCAGGTTATTTATCAGACCGTTTCACACGCAAAGCCGTCATCATCCCTTCCTTAATCATTTACGGTTCTGCGGGCGTTCTAGCAGGCTTTGCAGCCGTTTGGAATTCCTATCCCATATTGATAGCTGCACGAGCGATACAAGGCCTTGGCGCCGCAGGTACGGCCCCTATCGCAATGGCGCTTGTCGGTGATTTGTACAAAGGCGGGGAAGCAAGTAAAGCACTCGGACTCATCGAGGCATCTAACGGAACAGGCAAAGTTGTGAGTCCTATTTTAGGATCATCATTAGCCTTAATTACTTGGTTTGCTCCATTTTTCGCCTTTCCTATATTTTGTGTATTGGCGCTGCTCGCTGTTATCTTTCTGATTAAGGAGCCTCCCAAAGATAAAGAAGCTGAGCCTCTTAAGCAATACTTGAAACAAATTGGCAAGATTCTTAGAGAAAAAGGACGCTGGCTCATCCCTGCGTTTTTCGCTGGCTCTATTACGCTTTTTATATTGTTCGGCGTCCTCTTTTACTTATCTCAGATACTAGAGGAAGCACCTTACAGCATTGAAGGTATACGCAAAGGCCTAATTCTTGCTATCCCTTTGCTCGGTATGGTTATTACCTCTTACACAACTGGCGCCATAATCAAACAAAACGGCACTCTCATGCGCTGGCTAATGAATATCGGACTCATCCTGATGACGATTTCGCTCGCATTAGCCATCTTCCTAAATACCAATCTCTACATATTTATCGGTTTACTTACGCTTAGCGGTATTGGCACAGGCCTCCTGCTGCCTTGTTTAAATACATTGATTACCGGTTCGGTAGAGCGTGACCAGCGCGGCATGATAACCTCGTTGTACAACAGTCTCCGTTTCATTGGCGTCGCCTTTGGACCACCACTTTTCGGATGGCTCATGAACATTTCACACAAAACCATATTCATTACCGTTTCTTCTATGGCGCTCCTTATGCTTGTACTCGTCTTCTTCTTTATTAAGCCTAAAGGGGATTTGAATAAAAAAGCATGATATACTAACCTCATTCTAACATGCGCTTTGATTAGGAAGGGGGGGATAAAGGGTGAATGTATATATAAATCAAAAGGTATACAACGATCTTATCTCCCACAGCTTTAAGCGACTCCCCGAAGAAGCATGCGGCTTCATTCTCGGTGGACAAGCCCATGGTAAGAATGAAGAACTGCAAGCAAGTACCTTCATTCCTTTACGTAATGTTGCCAGTAACCCACGGAATCGTTTTGATATAAGTCCCGTAGAAATGCTCCCTTATCTAATGGACAGCAATAACACCGTAATCGGACTTTTTCATTCGCACCCTACGGCTCCTCCCATTCCTTCGGAACAGGATCTGCAAACCCTTTGGCATGCGATTCCTACCTATTGGATCTTATCTATGCTACAACCGCAGCACCCCAAACTACAGCTATACCAAATAAAAAAAGCCACCTCGACCACATATCACAAACTTGCGTTTGTCATCGGTCAGTGATGGCTTAATAAGGCGTACAAATCCCCTAAGGTATCTACATTTCTTGATTTTATTTCCTCCATGAATCTAGACCATAGCTGCGCAGTCATAAGGGAATCATCAAGCGCATGGTGACGATTCGTTACCGGAATATCATAGGCATGAAGCAGAGAGTCCAAACTCAAGTTTTTTCTCTTTGGCATTAGCCACTTGGCAATCATTATAGTATCGAGAACACGATGTGATAAGCTTACTTTGGACGTACGCCATAAAGCCGAATTCAAGAAGTTTTTATCGTGCCCCGTTGCATGAGCAACCAATATTCTTTGCCCAACAAACTCCAAGAAGTCACTTAACACTCCTATTAATTCAGGCGCGTCAGCAGCCATTTCGTTCGTAATGCCGGTTAGATTAACAATCTCATCCGGAATCTTACGTTTTGGATTTACCATACTATAGAATGTATGATTATTTTGTACTTCACCGCCTATGACAGAGACGCCTCCGAATGAAATAATTTCATCACCGTTATAAGGAGAAAATCCTGTCGTTTCCAAATCAAAAACAACGATTTCCATCGAGTGAAGCGGTATCTCAAACAGGGAATCTTTCCTTTGCTCCTTCAACATGGAACGAATAAAAGCCATCTGTTGAGCACTCTGTACATCAAACATGGACGTAAGCGCTGGTGTAAGACCACCCATTTTGTACAAATGCCACATTCGCCCAGCCGGACGCATATCTTTCATCTCGAATCACCACTCCCTGCCTAATGAAAAATAATCCCGTTATTTCTAACCTTTTCCTGTCTCTAGGTGTGAATCGATTGATTTTCTAACGTACTTTTGTAATCCTATCCCCGTACGTAAGCAATGTTTTAATTCTTGCTTCATCTCTTTGGTCAACTGATCAGCGTTTAGTTTCCCTCTTGTCGTGTACATCTCATGATCAAGCTGATAAGGTGTCAAATCTCTAAGTTTAAGCGCAACTCCAAAAGCAGACTGCCATTCAACGGCTAATTGCTTAGGGATGAAAGAAGTTTCCTGCAGCAATCTAATTCTCTCCAACGTAGAGGAGTGTATGATCCCTGCTTGGATAGCAAGAAGTCGAATCCCATTTACGATAGGAATATAGGCGCCATACTTAATGTCAAACCCGCCTGCATCCTCTCCATATCTCTCTGTGATCAAATGTCCGAATACGCCCATTGTTATTCTGTGATGAAGTGTATTGGATAACAGATACTTCAAGATACTCGGATGTTCCTGAACATAAGCAAGAAACTCGCCTTTAAGCCGATCTACCAGAGCTTCTGAACCGAAGATACAGCGCATATCAGCAAGGATGAGTAAATAACGAACATTTTCCCAATCTGGTTCCATAAACCATGCTGTCATCATATCGATATACTTGGAAAACGATTTTCGCCATTGCTTGTTGCTCGAGATCACATTGCCTTCACAAGGCGGATAGCCTAAAATATCAAGACCACGAAGGATACATTCTACAAGTTTGATAAAATAATCATCTAATTCTTCCTCTGTGTGATCTTCACTTTCTTCATAAATAAGTCCGTTATCTTGATCACTCCAAAGCGTTTGTTCTCGTCTTCCGCCACTGCCAAACAAAATAAATGAATAAGGTACGGGCGGTTTCCCGAACCCTTCATCCTCCAGCATATGTTCAGCCAGTTCTATCGTCCTATGAATAAAAGCATCGTGAATTTGATTTACTTTTCGCCCAATTTCAGGTGAATGAGAGAAAAGGAGATGCTCCCGAAACATCTCATGCACCTGATCTCTGGTTATTCGCATCTCATCGAACTGTTCCGATTGATAGATGCGTTCCAGGATCTGTTCCATTGAGAGATGATTCATGTTGCATCCCCTTTGCTCTAGTAGAAAGTGTAAGTGGTATTAAACGGACATGCCGTTTTGAGCTGCTTTTTTCATTTGTTCTGGATATCCGTATGAACCATGTTCAGACAAATCCAGACCGATAATTTCTTCTTCTTCTGTAACACGAAGACCAATTGTTGCTTTCAGAATGCCTAAGATAATGAAGGAAAGGACAAGTACGAATATTAATGCTCCAGCTAAACCTAGTGCTTGAACGCCTAATTGGTGTAAACCACCGCCGTAGAACAATCCTGCACCGCCAACACCAACCTTCGCTGAAAGCTCAGGTGTAGCGAACAAACCTGTGGATAGAGTTCCCCAAATACCGGCGATACCATGCACGGAGAAAGCATAGATCGGATCGTCGATACCAGCTCTTTCGAACCATTGTGCTGTGAAGAATGTAACAATACCAGCTACAGCACCGATGACGATGGCAGCCCAAGTATCTACGAATGCACAAGCTGCTGTAATCGCAACTAGCGCTGCAAGAACACCGTTCAACATGCTAGGAATATCTGCTTTACCGAAATACATCCAAGAAATGATTAGAGCCGCAACCCCGCCTGCCGCAGCAGCCATGTTCGTTGTCAGAGCAATATAACCAAAGAACCCATCACCCATTGCACTTAGTGTACTACCTGGGTTGAAACCGAACCAACCGATCCAAAGAATGATAACACCGAGGACAGACAACACTTGGTTGTGACCAGGAATCAAGTTTGGCGTTTTATCTTTATTATATTTGCCAATACGTGGTTTTAACAAGATAGTAGCTACGAGCGCTGCCGTTGCACCTTGTAAGTGAACAACTGTTGATCCCGCGAAATCCTGCATACCAAGCTTGCTCAGCCAGCCGCCGCCCCAAACCCAGTGAGCAACGATTGGATAAATCACGACGGTAAACAAAATTCCGAAGATGAAGTAAACGGGAAGTTTCGCTCTTTCGGCAAATCCGCCCCATGCAATCGCTAAAGATACACCTGCGAAAGCTAATTGGAACAAGAACTTAATACCGATAGGTACATCTGAGAACGAAAGGGATCCGAATGCCGCCGCCGCTTGATCTTCTAAACCTGTAACGAAGAACCCAGTCGTTCCGAAGAAAGCATTTCCGTCACCGAAGGCGAAACCGAAACCTACAGCCCAGAAAGCAATGGCGCATAAGCCAAATGTTAAAATTGTTTTACCGGCTACGTGACCGGCATTCTTCATTCTAGTAGACCCAGCTTCTAATAAAGCAAAACCAGCTTGCATGAAGATGACCAAAATAGCTGCTAACATAACCCAAACTGCATCGATAGCACTTTGAAGTTGCGGTACAGTCGCTTCATCTGCAGCGAATGCGAGAGTAGGGAACAATAGTGCCATAACGCCGAAAGCTAACAACAACTTCTTAACCATACGACCACTTCCTTTAATGTTATATTAAGTAACATGTAATGAAACTCTTAATGTCATTATATACAGGTTAAATGGGTTTGACAATAGGATATTCTTTGAAAAAATGAAAAAAACGAAAAATAACCTGACATCGAACAGGCATAATTCGTGTTTTCGCTCATAGATCGACCAAAATGTTACAATTCCTATCCTAGAATCAATGTCAGCTTTGAAAAGTATTACGTTTGACTGTACGGTTTGTAATCAGTTATCATTACTATATAGAAGAACTCATTCATAACATTGGAGTAGAGGTGAATTTATTATGGGGAAAGAGAAGCTTTATAAAATCGGAGAACTAGCCAAACTTGCCGATGTCAGTTCTCGAACCATTGATTACTACACCAAGTTGAACTTGATTGAACCAGAGAAGAGATCAGATACCAATTACCGCCTTTATAGTGATGAAACTTTGACTCGACTTAAACGTATTGAATCAATGAAGAACGAGAAATATACCTTAGAGGAAATCAAAGCGAATTTACAAAAATGGAGTAAGGTGTCCCCAGATGATACAGTGAGAGATAAGCTGACATCTATCCAGCTTCATTTAGATCAGTTAATGAAAGAAGCTAAAGAGTTGGGACCCCTTATCCAACAGTTGAAACCAAATCAAATGAAGAAGCTTTCCCGTATACTTACTCAGCCAACTGCGGCCTGTATTGAAGCGCTTATAGTTCTTCTAGGTAAAAATCCGTTCTCTTAACGAAAATACGGAGGAATGTCAAATGTTTTTTCATCCCATGGATTTTCTCATTATTATTGCATTCGGACTTTCGTTGTGGGCCTCGTTTCGAGTTCGGGGAACATTCAACAAATGGTCAGAGGTTCCCATTTATTCAGGAATGACAGGTGCTCAGGCAGCAAGACGCATGCTTGATGCCAACGGGCTATATGATGTCCCTGTTGAAGCTGTACCCGGAACCCTATCAGATCACTATGATCCGACAGCTCGAGTAGTACGTTTATCTGAGCCAGTCTACTATCAAAGCTCCATATCTGCAGTTGCTGTCGCCTGTCACGAAGTCGGCCATGCCATTCAACACCAAGTTCACTATCCCATGCTTGTCGCAAGGCACCACATGTTCCCGGTTGTTAATTTCGCTTCTGGTGTAGCTCCCTTGCTTATACTTGCCGGCTTCTTCTTCCAGCAGATCCCATGGTTACTCGGTCTTGGCATTATCTTTTTCGCAGCAGCCGTTGCTTTTCAATTAGTCACATTGCCTGTAGAATTTAACGCCAGCTCAAGAGCCCGAGATGTAATGATTGCTGAAGGCTTCATCTCTAATGAAGAAGAACGTGGGGTAGCCAAGGTATTGAATGCAGCCGCGCTTACGTACGTTGCAGCCGCATTAATCTCCGTTCTTGAACTTCTGAAATATATTATGATATTCAATGGCCGTAATAATGACGATTAAACATAAAAGCTCATCTTATAAGGTGTCATTCACACACCCAAGATGAGCTTTTTTTCATTGAAAATAATCACATAGAAACCGCCTGAAAACTTCAGCCACCAAGGGCAGCTTTTCACTTTTTCGGCAAATTAAACCGACCGTTCTAGTGACCACAGGATCAGTCACACGAATTTTGACTGGCTGCATTTGACCGTTTTCCATTAAAGCCATGGAAGGAAGCAAACTGACCCCCATGCCTGCGGCTACTAGCCCACGAATGGTATCTGTTTCTTCCCCTTCGAACTCAATCTTCGGAACGAAGCCTGCTTTCAAGCAAGCCTCCATCACAATCGTGCGCAGCGTATATTCTTCACTAAACATAACGAAAGGCTCATTCTTTAACTGCTCCAGTCGTATGGATGTGTAATCCGCAAGGATATGGTTGGAGGGAATAATCGCATATAACTCTTCGGTCAACAAAATTTCACCCGAAACATGTTCATGTGTTTCAGGAAATGGTGAAATGAAGGCCAGATCTATTTCTCCCTTAGAGACATCTCGGATTAAGGACGTATAAGTCCCTTGACGAAGCCTGAATTTAACGTTAGGGTGATCTTTTTTAAAGGCTGCAATGACAGCAGGCAGCAAATTGATGACCAGGCTATGCGGAAACCCAATGCGAATTTCCCCAGCTTCCGGATCAAGAAATTCATGTATTTCGCCAACAGCGCGTTCCAAGTCCGTCAATATCCCCTCGACCCGGCTTAAGAATAAATGACCTACTGAGGTAAGATGAAGATTACGACCTTTTTGCACAAACAAATTAATGCCCAGCTCTTCCTCCAAAAGATGAATCTGCCGGCTAACAGCCGACTGCGCAACATGCATTTCTTCCGCTGCCTGGGTCACATGCTGCTTTCTTGCTACTTTAACAAAATACTGCAATTGTCTTAATTCCACTTGGATAAATCCCCCGACTATTGTTACGTGATTACGAGCTTACAAAATCTTTAAACATTTTAAATTATAGCCTTACAGTAACGATTGGACAACCTAAGTTCAAAAAGCTTATAATAAATAGGTTGTTATTTAGCATGGAAAATAAAGGAGGAAACAGTTCATATGGCACAAGAACGTACTGGCGTTGCTACGATTAAAGGCAATCCGATTACTTTGGTAGGACCTGAAATTAAAGTGGGTGACAAAGCACCTAACTTCACAGTTAACAAAGATTTGATGACTCAAGTTTCCCTCGCAGATTATGCAGGTAAAGTAAAGCTGATCAGCGTTGTTCCTTCTTTGGATACAGGCGTTTGTGACGCACAAACTCGCCGCTTCAATGAAGAAGCAGCAGGTCTAGGCGACAATGTTGCTGTTCTGACCATCAGTGTTGATCTTCCTTTTGCACAATCCCGCTGGTGTGGTGCGGCAGGTATTGACAAAGTGATCACTTTGTCCGATTACAAAACAAAATCTTTCGGCGAAGCTTATGGCGTTTTGATCAAAGAACTTCAACTTGATATGCGTTCCATTTTTGTCGTTGATGCGAATGATACCGTTCAATACGTTGAGTACTTGGGCGAAATGACGGCTCACCCTAATTATGAATCAGCTGTAGAAGCTGTCAAAAAATTAGTTTAATACGCACAAAAGGATAAACGACTCCGTCGTCCTTCAGGGACGAGCGCGTTTGTCAAGGTAGATGCGAAGCAAAAGTATAAAACTTATACTTTCTTATCTACAAAATAAAACAGCAAGGAGGCCTAGCTTCCCTGCTGTTTTTGTTATCCTTCAATTTTATACGGAGCAAGCTTTCTGTCTAATTGTTTATAAATATCTATAATAGTACGGTAATTGGAACCCAGATCCCCCATTGAGCCTCGGGATGCTGAATAAATGTCTACCGCGGTTTTCACGGGATTAATCCCAAATAGAGTTAACGTAACATCCTGTGTTCGTCCAGTCATTGTTTTACGTTCCGCAAGAATTTCACCAACATTTTGAACTTCGTGGAGAAGTTTATAGCCCGGCGTTTTTTTCAGAACGGCAGTGACTTCTTCCCATACTTGTTCTTTAGGAAGTTTGTAGTATCTTGTTTTAAGCAAAGGATCTTTGGCTTTATCTCCGGTCGTTTCATGACTGCGAAGTAATCCGATTAAAGTTCTCTTAAGCAAAAGCCTTTTCCCCCTTCAATAGTACATATAGACCACTTGCCATTTCTACACTGCTCTCTATCTTACCATTGTTTAGGCTTAAGAAAAAGAGGGGAAATAAAAAAACGGAGGATGGCTCCTCCGATTTTCCATTTGTATACCATGTTTTTTTACCCAAAAAAAGTGGCGTAAAGTAAGTATGCATTCAGGCCCGCAATCAAAATAGCCACAAACCAACTTAGTGCAACCATCCACCTTGGCGTTACAAGCTCCCCCATCTTCTTTCGGTCCGAAGTAAACGTAACAAGCGGAATAACTGCAAAGGAAAGCTGTAAGGATAAAATAACTTGACTGAGAATAAGTAAATCTGTTGCGCCGCTTTCTCCATAAATACCAATGACAATGACGGCGGGAACGATTGCGATCATTCGTGTAATTAATCGGCGAAGCCAAGGAGTGAGTCTAATATTAAGGAAGCCCTCCATCACGATCTGACCAGCCAATGTACCTGTAAGTGTAGAATTTTGCCCTGAAGCTAGCAGCGCAACTGCAAATAGTATGCTCGCGGCACCTGTGCCAAGCATAGGCCCCAAAAGGTGATAGGCATCTTGTATTTCCGCTACTTCTTTACCTGCCGAATGAAAGGCCGCTGCCGAAAGAATGAGTATCGCGGCATTGACGAACAAAGCCAGCATTAAAGCTACAGTCGAATCTATCGTGGCGAATTTAATTGCTTCACGTTTACCTTCTACTGTCGGCTCGATTTTGCGCGTTTGTACGATAGAAGAATGCAAATATAAATTGTGAGGCATGACCGTTGCTCCAAGAATACCAAGTGCGATATATAACATAGCTGGGTTCGTTACAATTTCTGTTCTAGGAATAAAACCAACAGCAACAGCACCAAAATCTGGTCTTGAGAAAATAAGCTCCATCACGAAGCAAAAAGTAATTAGAGCGATTAGACTAATAACCATGGCTTCAATATACCGGAAACCCTTTTTTTGCAGCATAAGAACCAATAAAACATCTAACGAAGTAAGAATGACTCCATAAATAAGCGGTATACCAAATAATAGCTGTAAGGCAATCGCAGCGCCAATAACTTCTGCCAAGTCACATGCTGCAATAGCTAACTCACACAATACCCATAGTCCGAATGAAACGGGTTTACTATAATGATCACGACAAGCTTGCGCTAAGTCTCGACCTGTAACAATTCCTAGGCGGCCAGCCAAAGCTTGCAGCAGAATCGCCATCAAATTTGATATTAAAATAACAGAAAGCAATGTATATCCGAATTTGGAACCTCCTGCTAAATCAGTTGCCCAATTTCCCGGATCCATATACCCAACGGCTACAAGATAACCCGGACCTACAAAAGCAAGCAGTTTGCGGAAAAAGCCCGCTTTCTTTGGCACTCGCATACTCTGATGGACTTCTGGCAGACTAGGCATTGGTGAGCGGCCATTCCATCCATTGGACTCATGCTCTTGTTTTTTATATGCTATACCCATATGATTACCTCATCTTTCGTAAGACCAATAATGTTGTTCAAAGGAAACTTTATTTATGATTATACTATATGCCCTTATCTTATGCTATAGGTAAACAATCATGTGCATATAAAAAACATTTTCCCTTAGGAAAGTTTTTACAAGGAGGTATGTAAGGATGCTGATTCGCCCAGTCGAAAGTACCCAAGATATAACAAAGGCTTATGAGATCGAAACTTCCGTGTTTTCCAAAGAGGCAGCTGCTACACTAGAAGCTTTTCACATGAGAAAGCATGTGTTTGGAGCTTATTTTCTTGTGGCAGAAAACGAGCTAAACCATCAAATTATTGGCGTAACCAATAGTGTAAAGATACATAATAAGGAATTAGCTGATGATTGTATCAAACAAGAGACACATCCCGCTGAGGATGGACAATACCTCTGTATTTTGACCATAGCCGTGCATCCGTCCTACCAACGACGCGGTGTCGCCACTGAACTTCTGCAGCGTATCATCGAATTAGCCAGAAAAGATGGCTTGAAGGGCATTGTTTTGATGTGTGAAGAGCACTTAATTTCATTTTACAAAAAAAATGGATTTCTTTATGCAGCACCATCAAGTTCTCAGCATGCTGGCATCCAGTGGCATGAAATGAATTTAATCTGGAAATAAATATCGCTGTAAGCAGGAATTCCATTATATCGTGCGAATATATTAATTAATAATCTTTGTATATTTATTAAACAAACAAAGAATATGGAGCAAAATACTCAACTACAACAACTTATCAATAGGGGGAATTTTCGTGTCATATTTCATGGGCATAGATTTAGGAACTTCTGCAGTCAAATGCATCCTTGTGGATGACTCTGGTCAGGTGATTGGCAGCCATAGCGTCCCATATCCGCTTCAGCAGCCCCATCCAGGATGGGCGGAGCAGCATCCAGAGGATTGGTGGAACGCTACAATTAAGGGTATCCGCGCTCTTTTAGAGAAAACAAGCGTCGCTGGCGAAGCCGTCGCTGGTATCGGCTTCTCCGGCCAGATGCACGGGTCGGTATTCCTGGACGAGGCGCAGCAGGTCATCCGGCCTGCGCTGCTTTGGTGTGATCAGCGCACCGCGGAGCAGTGCGCTTACATCGAGTCGACCGTCGGCGAAGCCGAACTCGGACGACTAACGGGCAACCGGGCGCTGACCGGCTTCACCGCGCCCAAGGTCATTTGGCTCCGGCAGCATGAGCCGGAGCACTACGCGCGCGTTCGACACCTGCTGCTGCCGAAGGACTACGTCAGGCTGCGCCTGACGGGAGCGTTCGGCATGGACATGGCCGACGCAAGCGGCACCCTGCTGCTGGACGTCGCCCACCGCAGCTGGTCGCAGACCGTCACTGAGCGGCTGGACATTCCTATGGAATGGCTGCCGCCGCTCTATGAGTCCGGCGACGTGGCCGGACACCTGCTGCCGGAAGCGGCCAGCCTAACCGGTCTAGCCGCAGGCACGCCGGTCGTCGCTGGCGGCGGCGACCAAGCTTGCGGCGCCGTCGGCGTTGGCGTTGTGCGCCAAGGCATCGCCTCTGTGGCGCTCGGCACGTCCGGTGTCGTCTTCGTTCACGACGACACCTACCAAGTGGATGAAGCTTATCGGCTTCATTCCTTCTGTCACGGCGTGCCTGGCAAGTGGCACCGCATGGGGGTCATGCTGGCCGCCGGCGGCTCGTTCCAGTGGTGGCGCAACCACTTCGCGCACGAAGAGCTTGAGCGTGCGCAGCAGGAAGGCAAAGACGTCTATGAGATCCTGACGTCTGCAGCAGCCACAGCTCCCCTCGGGAGCGAAGGCTTGCTATTCCTGCCTTACTTATCCGGGGAGCGGACACCGCACCCCGACCCGAAGGCTCGAGGCGCCTTCATCGGTCTTAACCTGCGGCACGAGAAAGCACATCTCACCCGTGCCGTTCTCGAAGGCATTACCTTCGGGCTCCGCGACTCCCTGCAGTTAATCCGCGAGTCCGGCATTGAAGTCACCGAACTTCGCGTGAATGGCGGCGGCGCCAGAAGTCCGTTCTGGCGTCAAATGATTGCTGACATCTTCGGTATCCCTGTGGTCACTGTTAATTCCACAGACGGCCCTGCCTATGGGGCTGCTATTATGGCTGCTTCCGGCGTACTGCAAGAAGATATGACTACACTTTGTGAGAAATGGATCAAAGTTACCGACCGCGTAGAACCAAATGTTGATAATCAGAAACAGTATGACGCCTACTATCAAATATATCGCGGTCTTTACGGAACACTTCAGAACACATTCCATCAGCTAAGTGATTTGGCTGGTCATTGATGAGAAAACCTCTATCGAGGTCATTCACGGATGAGTGACCGCGTTCAGATGTAGGTTTTATCGCCAATAAGAAAGCGGTTTTCGGGAACCGAAAATTTATACTTTCTTATGTTGTAATAAATTAAAAAGAGGTTGAACAGGAATCTACCTGTTCAACCTCTTTTTAATACAAAAAAACCCGCCTATGCCGTCCGGTTTTGGTGCTTCAAACCCGCTCTCGCAGGTGGGTGTCCGCAGAGGTGTATTTGAGGTCCCCTTTCGAGGGCATGTCAGCCACACTTCAATGTAGGTCTCCCTAGAAACAGTCATTGGTTTAAAACAACTTAAAACCGTTACGTACATCGCAGGATTCTTTTGTATTTCTTATTATAGTGCCGTACCGGTTGATTATCAACTGGTAGGTTTAGTCTCTAGTCTTTTCATTCTCATCTTTTTTATTCAAACTAATTTCTATCTTACTTTCTTCTTCACTTTCAGGTATAGCTTCTGCATTACTTTGTGCTTCCTCTTCTTGCGCTTCAGCCAGCCTCTGCTGTTCCTTCTCTTCTAGTTCTTGCTGCTTCGTTTGTAGTTTGGTGAAGCTGCGGTTAAACTGCCAGAAAGAGAAAGTCGCCATAATACTTCCCATAAAGAAAACGACAAGGAAGAAATTAAATTTGGTCAAACAAATGTAAAGGATGGCTCCGTTACAAAGCAGCAGAACAATCGAATTGATTGGATTACCAATCGTAATCAATACAGCATTCTTCAAAATTTGTAAAACCTTCATATGCAAATGAACCATAATTGAAAAGAAATTGAACAAAGAAATGGTGATAATGACCGTGAAAGCAATAAACAATACGGCCAATAATTTCAACGAACTTCCCTGCTTCAAATAAAAGAAGTAGTTCACTGCAATGATAACGAAAATGATTACGAAGAAAATGCCGCCAACCATGCTCTGTAGGTAGTTTTCTTTATATCCACGGAAAAAAGTTTTCAAGAGTGGTACATCTTCTTCACCTGTAACCCATTTCCGAGCTACAGCAAACATCGCGGAAGTTGCAGGAAATAAAGTAAACGGTGCCAAAATGGCGATAATGGGCAGCGATGCCTTCAATGCATCAACAGATGGACTCACCAAGCCCATAAAAGCAAAAAAGAAAACCGGAACCGAACATAGCATCCAAAGCAGATTAATGACCGACAAACGCATAATCCACTCCGATATTCTGTACAGTCCTCCCATAACTCCTCTAAACTCCAAAACTGCTTCCTCCTTAGCGTTTCCTTCGGGAAACTTTCTACGTTGATTGTTAAAACGCATTCATCTTAAGTTGTCTTACTTTTTCATTGGTTTAATTATAGCCTATTTTTAAACATATAGGTAGACGTCTAGTCGTTCTAGGTTCTTTTACATAGTATAGTATTGTCAATAAGCACTTCCCCCAAATCATTATTCAGGAGGTTGATACTATGTCTCATCCAGTTGGAACATCCGCAGGTGCCATTTTGGTTCTCTTCATCCTGCTCGTTATCATCACTAGCTCTTTTGTAATCTAAATCATATACCCATGCTAAAAAGGCGAAGATCCTTCTGGATCTCCGCCTTCTTTTTTGGGGTTTAACCTTTATTTATTCACTAGTGTATCTTCGCTCTTACGAGGAGCTCTGGAACGATCGCGGTTCCCGGAGTTGTTGCTTCCGTACTCACGGTTTCTGGAAGATGAACTGCTTCCACCTTCTCTGTTTGAACCATAATCTCTGCTATCTTTACGCGGGTAACGGGAGTTCGAGCTGCTGGAACCAGCACCGGAGCTGTATCCGCCACCTTGACGACGATCTCCTGATCCTGAACTTGAGCCATAACCGCCGCCAACTCGTCTGCCTGAGCTGCGAACATCGAATTTTTTCTTTCTTGCACGAATCGGATCTTCTGGTGTTAACTCAATATTTGTTTCCTTTTTGTCCCCTGTCAAAAGCTTCATAGCTGCTGCAAGGAGATTTACGGAATCATATTGTTCTAACATTTGAATAGCTAGGCCTTTGAATTCTGCCTGAGTATCATTTTGAAGCACATCAAGGATACGCTCAGCTGTCATTTTTTGTTTACCTTCAATGGCTTCAGCCAAGCTAGGTAATGGTTTTTTGTTAATTTTGTGACGAGTAACTTTCTCAATAAAGTGCAGGTGATCGATCTCTCTAGGTGTTACGAAGGTCCATGCTGTACCTTCTTTACCAGCGCGGCCTGTACGACCGATACGGTGGACATAGCTTTCTGGATCTTGCGGAAGGTCAAAGTTAATGACATGAGTAACACCGGATACATCTAGACCACGCGCAGCAACATCTGTTGCTACAAGTACATCAATGCTGCCGTCACGGAATTTTCTCATCACGTTATCGCGTTGATTTTGGGATAAGTCACCATGAAGACCTTCAGCTGCATAGCCTCTTTTTTGAAGAGCTTCTGCCAATTCATCAACCCGACGTTTAGTACGACCGAAGATGATGGCAAGATCTGGAGCTTCCATGTCGATCAAACGGCTAAGTGCTTCGAACTTTTGTTTTTCGTGCAATTCGATATAAGCTTGATCAATCAAAGGCGCACTAACTTGTTTCGGGATAACCGATACATGCTCAGGGTTACGAAGAAACTGTTGTGCCAATTTTTGAATATTCGTTGGCATTGTTGCAGAGAACAACATCGTATGACGCTCTTCTGGAACCAATTTCAAAATGGACTGGATATCATCCATGAAGCCCATGTCAAGCATTTCATCCGCTTCATCCAGAACCACTGTTTGTACATCGTCTAATTTGATTGTTTTGCGATTAATGTGGTCAAGTAGACGTCCCGGTGTACCGATAATGATTTGCGGCTTTTTCTTCAATGCACGAATTTGTTTAACGATATCCTGTCCACCATAGATGGGTAAGGAACGAATGCCTTTGAAACGACCGAGTTTCTCAATCTCTTCCGCAACCTGGATGGCAAGTTCCCGTGTAGGACACATGATAAGAGCAGAAATGCGCTCTTCTTTCATATTGATTTTGTGAATAAGCGGAATACCGAAAGCAGCTGTTTTACCTGTTCCTGTTTGCGCTTGCCCGATCAAATCCCGGCCTTCCATAGCCAAAGGAATCGTTTTTTCTTGGATCGGTGTGGACTCTTCAAAGCCCATCTCCGTAATAGCGCGCAAAATCGTTGGTTCTAAACCAAACTCTTGAAATGTTTTCAAATATATTCAATCTCCTTTTGTACAGGGCAGGCTAATGCCTTGTATCTTTTTTACCCTTAAGTACGACTTCCTATCCGTGTCTATAGTTTTATTGGTGGAATACACTTTCGATTTATCATCTTCCATGATCCAACTGGCCGCCCTTAAGAACATCTAAAATATTATAGCACAACTCATACACACATTTCCAGTAGCGTCTTACATAATGAGAACGAAACCTAACGCATAAGCTAAACGTATTACAAGGTAGAACAATAAACGGAATAGAGGAGAGTTTTCAATGTCCATATTTAAACGAGTTAGCAGCATCCTGCGCAGTCAAAAACAAGAACCAACAACAACACCTGCAGGTAATCCACTTGAAGATACCCGAGTTGGGGATATTGTTAATGTAGACTTAGAAGAGTATGTTGTTTCCGGAAAGGTCATTTATTTTGACCGCGGGTTTGCTCCACATCGTTACGCTTATTATTTACAAAGTGGCAAAAATATTCAGTGTTTGATTGTGGAAAAAGGGCGAACCTATGACTGCTTCCTTTGCAGCTTTGTCGAAGGTGCACTCGATGATCCGAATGATGTCCCTACTCGTTTGGAGCTTGACGAAGATGTTACCTTCGAATTGGAGTTTCATCGTAATGACGTCACTCGGACGGAAGGAAACACCGACTTCCGCAGCGGAGATGATTGTCTCTTTTGGAGATATTTTGGACCGGACCATAGATTCTTCTTTCTTCAATGGCAGGATGGCAAATTTATTGCTCTAGAAGGAGAGCGTACGCCGGGCAATCAGATAAAATTTTTGAAATCGACGCCCTAGACAACCTATGTTATCATTAGTAATGTTTGGAAAGGAGGGATTACTGAAAAGTGAAAAGATGGACTTCATGGGTTTCTTTCTTATTGATCATCGCCCTTCTTACCGCGTGTGGCGCTGATGCCGGACGTTATATCAAAGATCAGTATCCGTTAGTCAGCGTGGATGGCAAAGGGAGCAATCTCTCCAAGGTTTATTTAGTTGAGAACAAAAGCGTTCCGGCTGTATCTGCTGAACTAGCAGCAAAAGAGTCACCGAAGGAAAAGAGCAAGGAATCTGACGATCAAATGTTCCTTGTTTATAATGATAAGGTTATTAACGTCCAAAAGGATCCAAGTGATAGTAAAAACTCACTTGTCCAGATCGATAGTATTGAATATGCCAAATCACATTACGACTCCTCGTTCTTGCAAGGTTATTTGACAGCCACTCTGCTTCAATCCTTATTCGGTGGGGGATGGTTCAATAATAAACGTCCTTATGATGACTATAGAGGCTATACCCGGACACCGACTTATAATGCAGGCGGCGGTAAGGCGACTGCGCCAACAACGGATGTATCGAAGGATAAGCAACCAACAACGTCAGATCGAACGGGCAGTTTCAAGACCGGTACAGGCACGCCAAATTCAGGCAGCAGCTCTACAACACGTAAAAACGACGGCTCGACTACAAATAAGGTAACAAAACCTTCAACCAGTGCGCCAAGTACCTCTAAAAAGACAGGCTCTTTCAAAAGACGCTGATTATTTATTCTCTATAAAGCTGTTGTCCATGAATTGGACACAGCTTTTTTTCATCCTAATAAAAGGATTCACTTATTTGTCATTAATATCTACTTAATTGAACTAAGGTAAATTATGATTGAAGTTTTAGAAGAATGAATTATACTTGCTTTATGCTGCATACTATTTTAGAGGTGATTTTTTTTGAAAAAGGCGCTAGATGCTTTCATAATTCTAGTTGGCGCACTGCTTGTCGCGGTTGGCTTCAACATGTTCCTCATTCCTCACCAACTGCTTAGCGGCGGGGTTTCTGGATTTGCCATGATTATTGGTTATTTTACGAATTTTAACATTGGTTTCTTGTATTTATTGTTTAACCTGCCATTGATGATTTGGGGATTGGTTTCAATTGGACGCAGATTTATTATGATCAGTGTAGCGTCTGTCATACTAACGGTATGGTTGATGCAAATTATACCAACAAGCTATGTCGCGCAGGAGCCCATTCTCGGTGCAGTCTTTGGAGGCGTACTCATTGGTATAGGAAGCGGTATCACCTTAAGAATAGGTGGCTCAAGTGGAGGCTTTGATATCGTCGGCTTGATTTTGACGCGAAAATTTGATTTCCCTCTTGGCACCATTCTTTCATCAATGAACGGTATTGTTATTGTTGCACTTGGCTATTTCAAGCACAATTGGGACCTCGCTCTTTATTCGATGCTTGCCATCTATATTAGTGGCAAAGTTGTAGATACGATACATATTCGCCATGTCAAAGTGACAGCATTCATTGTAACGAAACAAAAGGATGAGTTGATTAACGAGCTGCTTCTACTGCCTAGAGGTGTTACTTTAGTTAAGACAGAAGGCGCTTATACGAAACAGCAGCATGATATGCTCATGACCGTCACTACACGCTATGAACTCGTAGAATTAAAACGAATTATTAAGAAGATAGACCCGAAAGCATTCGTGAATATCGTTGAAACCGTTGGTGTTGTCGGGGAATTCCGCAAGCTTAAGTGAGAACAAACCTCAGGCTCTGCCTTATGTCCTTACTGTAACTCATACTTTTGTACATGGGGAGGGATGGATGTGGTTTCCAAGCGCTGTTGAAGTCAAGTTATTTGAAATGATTAGGCGGTAATATACGACTGGTACTTGGCGGGTTTCTTTGAATGGGGCTACTCGCTGTTCTCCGGTATACAAGAAGGCTTTTGCGTTTAGTAGTTACATCCCCTTAGTACTTCAATACCTTCGAGGAGAACGACTATTCACTCAAATCCACAATAACTGCGAAAGTGCAGGTATTTTTGCTAAAATCGATTAAAAAGAAGAAAAGCCTGCGATTATGCAGGAATTTTTTAGCTTTTCCATCCTGAAATAAGAAATGACCGTAAAAGCCTGCACAATTGCAGGAATTTACGAATAGGAACTATTTCAAAAAAGAAAAGCATGTATTATTGCAGTTATCACAACCATAGTCACTTCTTCTCGTTAAAGCTCGTGCCAACCCAAAACATTTATATTTTCTTTTGAGAAAACGTCTTACGTAGTCCTTGAATACAAGGCTTACAACATGCTTACTTGTTTCCTTTTTCTCCAACGAATAAGAAACCGAAACCGTTAGAGAAAATAGTCACTTACCAAATGGCTTTGGATATATCCACATTCTCACTCGGCTCAAGCTATGTCTGTAGCTAACGATGCTAAACAGGCGGTAAGCTTCGCTTGTCCCAAACCCCAAAAATGTATAAACCCCTTTTTTTGGGGGAAACCCTCTATCAAGGCTATTCAAAAAGAAGAGCGACCGCGCTTAACAAAGAGAGACTTTAGTCTCCGACCAAAGATCCACATATGCGGAGAGACTTTGGTCTACGACCAAAGATCCCTATATTAAGAAGGATTTGTCGCCAATAAGATAGTTATTTCCGGAAATCGAAAACTATCTTTCTTATATGGAGAGTAATCGTGCAATCCGCCTCTTTATTCCAAGTTGAATTGTGTTATAATGATAATAATTTCATATAGTTCTGGTTTTCATCGTGAGTGGTTCAGGCGTAGTTCTTATTCTAATCTTTTGATTGGAAGGGTGATGCTTGTGGAGACAGTCAAATTATCCAGGATTGTAATGAAATTAACACCCGAGTTGTACCCCTTCTTAACCAGCTATGAGCTGGACTCCGAGATCGTCCTCCGGTTTGGCATTGAGGCGCTCGAAGCAGAAGATGTCATGGAAATTATTCAGTTCAGCATTACGGAACATCATAAAGACGCCCTTTATCATTAAGGGGCGTCTTTTTCTGTAGATAAGACTTCCATGCCGCGTTGCGGCACCACTGATGAATGAAAATCTTTAATTTTCAGGGCAGAAAGTATAAGTGTTATACTTTTGCTTCGCATCTACCTTGACAAACGCGCTCTTCCCAGAAGGACGACGTAGTCGTTTATCCTGGGTTAACTATCGCTTTATTCAATTAATGTTATTGAGTTTGTAATAATTAGGGTATATAGGTTATGATAAGATCATGGTATACTAGAACTAAGATAAACTAATGGAGGTGTCTGGAATGGGAGCATTATCTCCTTGGCACATCATCTTAATTGCAATTGTTGCCCTTCTTTTGTTTGGGCCTAATAAACTGCCTGAACTTGGCAGAGGTTTTGGCAAAATGTTTCGTGAATTTAAAGATGCAACGAATGGAAATAGCGGTAATACAGCTACTGATGATCAGCCTGTACCGGTTCGTAAAGAGATTAATCCTGCAGAAGTCACGAAAACTGAATCAGGACAAGTTCAGAAATAAGTCCAAACACCCGGCTAATTTGCTACCGGGTGTTTTTTTACGTTTAGCTTCTTCTACGCATTACAGCTTGAGTACCGAAGAACATGCCTGCTGCTATGGCCGACATGACTGATGCAAACACATACATGCTTGCGCCTCCCCACTGCTCACTCAACCATCCGCCGACCGAACCGCCGATAATGCCTGCTAATCCCATGAACACCATCGCAAGAATGGATTGACCCGTTGAGCCAAATTGCTCCGGAAGAAGTCGCACGACATACTGTACAGCAACGATCCACAGAACAGCAAAGGTGACCATATGTGCCGTCTGCAAACCAAGAAGCACCCATGGATCGCTGAAGAGTGTGTAGAGTAACCAACGCATCGTGTACAAGACCGAAACGAGGCCTAAGATGGTCAGTTCATGATAACGATGTATGTACCGATTGATATAGGCAAATACCGGAATTTCTGTGCATGCCGCAATGGCCCATGCCCAGCTGACCATAGAGTCCGTAGCACCTAATTTATTCAGATATAATCCTAATAGTGCATCGTTCATTCGATGTGGAATGGATATCATCAGAACCATGACCATAAACCATAAGAAGTTTTTATTTTTGAAAATAGTACCGATCGTACTTAATGTTATTCGCTGTCCGCTGCCCTTCTCGTCTTTGATAAACGCAAGCAGTAGAAATGGGAAGATCCATAACGCCCAATAAAAATAAGGTATGTTGGCTACTCCGCCTAATTCTTCGAGTAAAAGACCTGAAATTAAAGCAACACCCGAGAATCCGATAGAACCCCATAATCGGACGGATCCATACGACATCCCACGCTGCGCAGTTGATTTGACAACCAAATTGTCGATGAGTGGAATCGATGGCAGCAAGAAAAAATAAAGCATTAAAATAAATCCCAGTGTAAGCCCGAAGCCTTTTGTTAAAAACAAGCCTAAACTTCCTAGTAAGGAAAGGCTCCAAAGTAAAAATACGATATTCCTTACCGAGTTGAATCGGTCGCTGACATATCCCCAGAATGGCTGTGCGAATATGGAGACGAATGGACCAATCATCATTAAGAGTCCAATCTCGCTAGCTGAATAGCCCTTACTTTGCAAATATAAAGGTAAATAGGGCAATAAAATAGCACTAGATGCATAGTAAAAAAAGTTAACGCCAGATAATGAAATAATTTGTTTATCAAGTTTCAATGGGCGACTACCTTCTTTCTACATAACTTTACAAATTTCCTCTGTGCGTAGTTTCCCGCTTGCTTTATAATAAAAGCTAGAATCAAAGATTGGAGAGGACTTATACATCATGGAAATATTACTTGCTTCACTTGCCCTAATCTGGGGCAATGTAACGGCCGCTAACCCGGATGCCAGCTTTGAACAGCTCGTGCAAGCTTCTCTGAATGCAAAGAATGCCGTTGCGATCGTTCAACCCAATCCGTCCCAAGAGATGGATCCACTCGCT
Organism: Paenibacillus sp. Soil787; assembly: GCF_001429545.1. Lineage (GTDB taxonomy): Bacteria > Bacillota > Bacilli > Paenibacillales > NBRC-103111 > Paenibacillus_E. The sequence goes on along the minus strand of NZ_LMSP01000001.1, from coordinate 60,076 downwards.
CCAGTTAACAAACAGGACCCACAGAAGGATGCTCCCATTGTTAAAGGTATTTACGCAACAGCCCATAGTGCTGGAGGTTCACGTCTAAACACACTTGTAAAGCTCCTAGACGACACAGAACTTAACTCAATGGTTATCGATGTTAAGGATGATTGGGGTTACATCACTTGGCAAACAGGGAACGCAGAGCTTGAGGCGATGGGAACGACAGAGAAAATTATTGGTGATATGCCTGGTTTAATGAGTACCTTGAACGAACATCACATTTATCCAATTGGCCGTATCGTTGTATTCAAGGACACGGTTCTTGCCAAGAAGAAACCAGAATGGTCTTTCGTCAACCCAGATGGAACTCTATGGGGCAACGGTAAAAACCCGCCGGACAGCTTCGTAAATCCGTATAACAAAGAAGTATGGGATTACAATATCGCAGTTGCTAAAGAAGCCGTAAAAGCTGGATTTAAAGAAATTCAATTCGACTACGTCCGATTCCCGGAAGGTTTCGAGAAAAGAGCTGACATTCTCAAGTATACCAAGGATGAACGTTCACGTATTGATGCTGTTGCTTCCTTCGTCAAATATGCCAAAGAACAATTGCAGCCGCTTGGTGTTCGTGTATCTGTTGATATTTTTGGTTATGCGGCCTCTGTTCCGGCAGCCGAAGGCATTGGTCAAGATTTCGAGAAAATCTCTCAAAATGTCGATGTCATCGCTCCCATGATTTATCCAAGTCATTACAGCACAGGCTGGTTTGGCTCCAAAGTACCGGATGCAGCACCTTTTGTCACTATCGATGGAGCATCTAAGGACACAATCAAGAAGCTGGAAGCCATTGACAAGAAAGGTTGGAAGCCGGTTGTTCGACCTTGGATTCAAGATTTCACAGCTTCTTGGGTGTCTGGCTATATCAAGTACGGTAAACATGAAGTGGAAGAACAAATTCGTGCGTTGAAAGAAAACGGCGTGAATGAGTTCCTCCTATGGAACGCCAATAACAACTACACACCCGATGTGAAATACTAAGATGGAGACGCCCTGAGAGCCTAAGAGCTCTCGGGGTGTTAACATTAAAGGAGTTGAAATGCAATGAATATTGTCGCCATTACTGGGATGGATTTGACTTCCATGCAAGAGCAGATGCCGCAAGACTTGAAGGAACGCTGCCAATTTCGTTGGTTTAAATCTTCAAGTGAAGCTGGTGAACATATTGCAGATGCAGATGTAATTATCACGGCTGGCCGCCTGAATCCGGACGCCCTCAAACAGGCGACCAAGCTGAAATGGATGCAAACCATATCTGCCGGCGTTGATAAACTCCCACTACAAGAGTTAGCCATGCGTAATGTCATACTGACCAATGCCCGTGGGGTACATACGATCCAGATGAGTGAATTTACGCTAAGTCTCATGCTGCAATGGGTTCGTAAAGCGAATCTTCTCCATGAGCGTCAGCAAAGTAAAGTATGGGACAATCAAGTCAGTTTCGATGAGCTTTACGGTAAAACGATTGGCATTATTGGTGCTGGTGCAATCGGCGAAGCTGTTGCTCGCAAAGCTAAGGCCTTTGATATGACTGTCATTGGTTTGAATCGTTCCGGTTCGCCTGGGCCAGCTTTCGATTCGACGGTCTGCGGAGAAGAAGGTTTAACGACTTTGCTTTCACAAAGTGATTTCGTCGTTCTTCTACTGCCTAGCACAGCTAAAACGCGAGGCTTCTTGACCAAAGAACATCTTCGCTTAATGAAACCAAGTGCTTTCTTAATCAATTTGGCTCGCGGTGATGTCATTGATGAAGAGGATTTGATCCATGCGCTGCAAGAAGGCAAGCTGGCAGGTGCTGCACTCGATGTTTTTGAGCAGGAGCCTTTACCGGCAACTTCTCCCCTATGGAACATGGATAATGTTATCCTTACTCCGCATATCGCTGGATCTTCCGCTCACTACACAGAGCGAGTTTCCACCATTTTCTATCATAATGTGAGAGCTATTTTAGATGGCACCGAAATGATGAATGTCGTTGATTTAACAGAAGGTTATTAATATACGATAACGTACCCCCTCCCAAAGTGGAACTTCTAGAGATGGGTACGTTATTTTATTTATTCGGAATGACAGCAAGCCCTCTCATATAAGGTCTCAGAGCTGCTGGCAGATATATTGAACCATCTGCTCGCTGATGATTCTCAAGTAATGGAATTAGAATTCTAGGTGTGGCTACAGCCGTATTGTTCAGGGTATAGCAATAACGCAGTTCACCGTTCTTATCTCTATAACGTAAGCCGCTGCGGCGAGCTTGAAAGTCAAGAAGGCTTGACGACGAGTGCGTTTCGCCATAGCTATTCCGGCTTGGCATCCATGTCTCAATGTCATACTGCTTGTAGTTTTTGGCGCCCATATCTCCAGTACATACAGCAACGACACGATAAGGAAGCTCAAGTAAATCTAGAATATCTTCGGCATTCCGTGTAATTTGATCTAACATTTGATCAGCAACAGCGGGATCATTCTCACAAAGAATGACCTGCTCAACTTTGGCAAATTGATGCACACGATATAATCCTCGTACATCTCTACCTGCCGAACCGGCTTCTTTACGGAAACAATTCGATACAGCTGCCAGTTGTATCGGCCCCTTCGATAAATCTATTATTTCATCCGCATAATAGGAAACCAACGGACCTTCCGATGTGCCAACTAACCATTTATGTTCATCCTGCAATTCATAGGTCTGGTCCTTCCCGGCGGGGAAGAAGCCCGCATTCTGCAGCGTCTCTTCCCGCACCATCAGAGGGACATCCATCACCGTGAAGCCTCGGTCTGATAGCAGATCAAGAGCAAGCTGTTGAACAGCTCTGTGTAAGTATAGTCCCATCCCTTTGAGGTAGTAATTCCGGCTTCCAGCCACCTTCACTCCGCGGGGGAAATCGAATAAATCCAACTCCTCACCGATTTGCATGTGATCACGAGGCTCAAATTCAAACGAGGTAGGCTGACCCACTACTTTTCGTACAACATTATCTTGATCGGTAGCCCCGATTGGCGTTTCAGGTGAAGCGAGATTCGGTACCGCAAGCATTAGCTCCTTGAACCGATCCTCCAGTTTCGCAAGCCCCTCTTCGTACTTCGTCAATATTGGGTTCCAGCCGCGAACCTGATCTTTCAAAGCTTCGGCTTCTCCCTTTTTCTGATCAGTCATACACTGCGCAATCTGAGCAGATGCGCGATTCCGTTCTGTACGCAGCTGATCCACTTGTTGATGCAGCAGCCTTTTCTTCTCATCTACCTCAAGCAGCTCATCAAGGGGACATTCTACTCCTTTATTTTGGGCCGCTTCCTTCACTTGATCCTGATGCATTCGAATCCATTTGATATCCAACATACCGCTCACCGCTTCCTTTTCTACTATTGGAAAAAGACAAAGAACGCCCCTGTCCGATTGGGACGAGGAGCGTTCTGCTCGCGGTGCCACCCAACTTGATGATGACATCAATATGTCATCATCCGCTTGGTTCCGCGATAACGGGCGGTGCCGGTTTATTTAGAGTAGAGCGCAGTATCCCGCGCCTTACCGATCATGAACGTCTCCGAGTTGGATGCTCTTCACAGACCTAATGTCGCTTTGTATTTGTTCGATATTATAAGCGAAGATATGATACAGGTCAATAGCGTTTGTTCCAATGTAGACCTACTGGGATAAACGACTTGCCAATTCATAAAGTTCTGTATTAAAAGGACGCTTTGTTTTGACAACTAAATCAATATCGGTAGCTACTAGTTCCCCTTTAATCACACCGCATGCTTTGGAAGAATCGCCTTCCATGAGCTTACGTACTGCGAAATCACCGAGACGGCTTGCCAAGATTCGGTCATTATGCGTAGGAGCTCCGCCGCGTTGAATATGGCCAAGAACAGTTACACGAGGCTCAATACCAACAGACTCGTTAATCTGCTTAGCAATCCCATCACCTGTTCCCGCTCCTTCAGCAACGAGAATAATACTGTGACGTTTGCCATGGGAGAAGTTATCCTTCATACGGTTAGCCACTTCATTAATGTCGACTTCAACCTCAGGAACGATAATCGTTTCCGCACCACTAGCTAATCCAGCGTAGAGCGCGATCTCACCGCAATGACGTCCCATGACTTCTACGACAGATGAACGTTCATGCGATGTCATCGTATCACGAAGCTTATTGATCGCATCCACAACAATGCTTACTGCCGTATCAAAACCGATCGTAAAATCAGTGAATGGGATGTCATTATCAATTGTACCAGGCAGACCCATCGTTTTGATGCCCAACTTGCTTAGCTTATTGGCACCTTGATAAGATCCATCTCCACCAATAACGACTAATCCATCGATACCGCGTTTACGTAAGTTTTCGGCTGCAATTTGTTGGCCTTCTAGCGTTAAAAACTCTTTGCAGCGAGCCGTTTGTAGAATGGTCCCCCCACGTTGAATGATATCTCCAACACTGCGCAAATCCATTTGGCGAATATCATCGTTAATTAAACCATGGTATCCACGTTGTACGGCATAGACTTCGAGACCATGGAATAACGCGCTTCTTACTACCGCACGGACGGCAGCATTCATTCCCTGAGAGTCTCCGCCGCTTGTTAGAACGGCAATTGATTTTACTGCTGACATTTTTTCATATCCTCCTTCAAATTCTTCTGAATGTCATTCATGATGACGTACGGATGTACATGCTATTTAGCCAGAAAAATAACCGGGTTAATGGACTATTTTTCATAAGACGCTTCGATATTTTCTTCACTTGGTATTGGCCGTTGACCTTGGGATCCGACAAATAGAGCGCAAGCAAACCTTCGATTATCATACGATGAAATCGCGGATGTTCCAAGAACAAAATTTTGCTGCGAGCTTCTTGCACGATAAAGGCAATTCTCTCAACGGTTGCTTCCATAGATTCATAATAACTGCAAAAGTTCAGGTCACCACCCAAAATATCTTCTTCCTGGTCGATTAAATAATCAAGTAAAATATGCAGCGCGCACACATAGGGGAAATAAGCCTCCCGTATCGAATCGACCTGCTTTTCACTCAAATGAGGATCACAAGCTGCAAGGAAAAGCATAAACATGCCTAACGTTGAACCAGTGGCTGCCGCAAATTCATTCCAAGAAATTTGGCTGTACCTATGATGATGTTGATCCCACCACTGATGAAGCTCAGGCTCCCGCATATCCTTGCGAATATGCTTGTACACTTGTAAATCACAGTATAAGGCCACGAAATCTCGCACCTGATCGGTTACTTGTGTATATGACGGAAGCAGACTAATACAAGACTGACACTTTTGGACGAGTTCTGTTAAATAGTTTCCGTCCTCTTTCTCTTGTCTGTATGCATAGTAATCGTTCAAAGGCTTAGAAGGATCAACAGCATCCAACATGGATTGGTGCAATTGACGGAAATCCTGCGGGTCCAAGGATGTGCTGCGATCACAGAGATTATCTAAATAATCGCTAATCGTTTGGAAAGCAACAATAAGCGGGATGAGTACATGACGCATCGACAAATTAGCAGCCGCATAAACAGCGCCACCTTGACAATGAAATTGTTTCGTTGCGATGCTGGCTAGTGCTTGAGTGCGCAGCTCGTTATCTGGTATATTTCCCGCCTTTGATTTCCATATGGAAAGCTGATCGCTTACGTCCGGTAAAATATATCGGTACACCCTGACCATTAATCGTATTGGGCCTTGTGGAACCTTTGTGCTACTTCTGTCCAATTGCTTCAAGCAAACTTCCTCCACAACTTTGTTCATAGCAATACTGCAACAATAACTGCATTTCATATCGTTGAATATGCCGCAACCATTGATCAACAATAGGATTTTGAACCAAGGATACTTGTAACTCTACGATATCGATGAATACACAAGGAATCCATTCCGGAGAAGTAATAAGCACTTCAAGCTTCTGACGAAGGGCTTCATTGTCCAAATCCGCCAAGTCCTTTACTGTCAAATATTCACTTACACATTGTAGTAAGTTAGAGAAAATAGGATGATGACCGACATCGTTGAACCAATACTTCGCATTGCTGTAGTCCCCCTCCATCCGATGCATCAGTGCATGCCAGTAGCTGCCTGTTGCATTCGTGATTTCCTGGGCAATATCATGGGATTTATCTAAACTCTCATTCAGTAAAAAAAGACCCGCTTTAATCGCCATTCCATAAGACTCTTGCCCCGGACTGCCTTGGGTCATCATTGCTGGGACAAGCGCTTCAATGCGTGCATCCATGCTTCCATCCCATTCTTCAATCGGATATAAAGCAGGCAGATGCTCCAAGAGCGGCTTTGCAATAGCTTCCAGCCAGTTATCCCCATCCTTATTGCTATGCATGCAGTCATTCTCCCTTCATTGACAACCATTATTGGTGGGTTTTCGATTCCAATTCCTGATTTGCCCGGAACCAAAGATGAAGATCATTTATGATAGAAGCTAAGTCCGCAATTTCGGAATTCAAACGGCATGATGTGGGAAAATCGTCTTCCTTGTCCAGCAGATTCTGTTTGTAAATAATCGTCGTCTCTAGCTTCATAATACGGTCAGGTATTGCACCGCGAATTTGTTCCCAATGTAATAAAATATCAACTCGCACACTGGACGGATAGGAATCCCACTCTACTTCTAACACGGGAATCTCAATTCCGAGTCTAGCATCATACTGGAAATAGCAGCTCATTCTTTCTGTTAAACCTCCTTGCAGTAAAAACCGGCTGCGACTTATTCAAGAAACATTCTACCTTTAAATGTATCACTTCAAACCTTGGGTTTCCAGTTAAAATTGTATGTCAACCTGATTTCATTTTCTGGTATACTTAAATAACGTTTTTAAAAGGGGATTTTTAGTAAAAGTTAATCTTACGAAGCTTGTTTTGCTAAAGCAAAACTCGAAGGAGTGCGATTTGGATGACCGCTAAGACAGTAAAAGAAAACATCACATGGAAGCAGCTCATCTCCTTTTTCCTCCCCCTAGGCCTTTCTGCAACACTAGTTACCCTCTCGCATGTTATTATTAACAGCACCTTGGCCAGGGCCGATAATCCGGAAGTGGTCATTGCCAGCTATGCGCTGCCTTTAAGCTTACTTGGCCTAACCGAAAAACCTGTTGTTTTGCTGCGGCAAGCTTGCTCCGCTCTTGTAAGAGACCGCATCTCATTTCGAGCCATGGCAGCAGTCAGTACATATGTTTTCGCGTGTATCATCCTAATTGGTCTCATTTTATGTTATACGCCTGTTGGTGAATGGGTATTTCTTTATTTTTTTGGAGTTGAACGTGAGCTATTAGACACAACACTTAGTGTATATCGCATCTTGATGTACGTAAGCATTTTCTCAGGACTGCGGTGCTTATTTCACGGTATCATTATTTTTAATATGCGGACCAAATGGTTGACGATTGGTATGTGTGTGCGAATCATCGCTATGTATTTGTTATCGTTATATTTTATTACGACAAATAATGTTTCTAGCGGCCGTGTTGGGGCCATTATTTTCTTAGTGGGAATGATGATTGAAGCTATGGTTGCTGTATGGGAAGGAACTAGCTTACTTCGAACCGTCATTCCAGAGAAAGCGCCTAATCATCCGATTGAAACCAGACAACAAATTTTCAGCTTCTATAAGCCCCTTCTGTATTCTTCGATCATTGCCGTCGTTATTGGACCCTCTATAAATGCCATACTTGGAAAAACAACGCATATTCATTTAGCGATCTCCTCTTATGCGATTGCCGGTTCTTTGACTCAATTGGTGTTGAGCTTCTTTTCTTACATTCATCAAATTGTTTTGAATTTCTATCGCAAAGATGCCAGAACCGTCGTCCGTTTCGTAATCGTTCTTAGCTTTATTCCAGGAGCACTCATCGCCATTCTTGCCTATACAGCTCTGGGGCCTTGGTTTATGACACATGTCATGGGTGTTAATTCTGAACTGATGCATGCAAGCTTACTTGCCATGCGTGTATTTATGATTATGACGATTGTATTCCCGTGGTTGGATTACACGAACGGTATTATTATGCTAAGAGGCCAAACGAAAATCATGGTTTTCTCTCAAACAGCGAATGCTATCGTAACCGTGTTAACCTTATTCATCGCGATTTCCAATGTACCCGGTTGGAATGGCTTGATCGGTGCTCTCGCGCAATCTGTTGGTATGCTGGCTGAGCTTCTCGTCGTACTCTTTGTACTCAAACGAACATCCGAAAATGGACCAACGAATTTTTCTACAGAAAATTTGTAAAGAAATCGAGTGATAACTACTGATGAAAACGTCTATACCTACAAAGCCACAAGACCATCTACTCAAATTGTTCACGTTCTCCTTTTTTATGACGATGGGGATTGTCGTTACTTTTTTCCCGCTTTACTTTGATTACAAAGGATATTCCAAGCTTCAAATCGGTTTGTTGTATGCCATTGGACCCCTGATTGGGATAGCGACCAACTTGCTGTGGGGATTCCTTAGTGATCGCTTCCAAACGGTTAAGAAAATCATGATCATTCTGATTATTGGGCAGCTGATCACTGCCATCTTGGTATTTACTGCGGGTTGGTTCTCCCTGCTGTACATATGCTTAGCGATGTTTTTCTTTTTCCAGCAGCCCGTAAATTCATTGAATGACAGCCAGTTAATGCTAAGTATTCGAGAAAGCGGTAAGAGCTATGCCTCCTTCCGCGTCTGGGGGTCCATCGGTTTCGCCGTATCTGCCGGAGGTTTTGGGTTAATTCTTAGATATTACGGTACAGGGCTCACACCGATACTATGCCTACTTACGATTAGCTGCACGTTAGTCATTATCTTTTTGCTAAAAGATGCCCGTCAAGGTGGCAAAAAGATGGCATTCGGGGGCATGCTCGATATCATTCGCTCCAAGAAGTTCATTTGGTTTTTAGTGTTAGTTATCATTATGTCCGTTTCTCATCGTTTCAACGATGGATTCCTAGCCCTGTACATGCGCCAGCTTGGGGCATCTGATTCCCTGATTGGCTATGCTTGGATGACCTCAGCGCTTAGTGAAATACCCGTGTTTTTCTTTCTGAGCAAGCATGGACATAGATTCAAAGAATTACCCCTGCTTGCCTTTGCCGGAATCATATATGCCGTACGTTTCTTCATTATGGGTTCAATTCAAGATCCTACTTGGGTAATTGGGGTTCAATTGTTGCACAGTTTAACATTCGGCATCTTCTTATTCACGGCTAATCGCTATATTAGCCAAATTATTCCTGATGAATATCGCTCCTCTGGGCAAGCCATCTTCGCTGTGGCATGGTCAAGTATTGCAGGACTAATTAGCGGCACGCTGGGCGGTTGGATTTTTGATTTAGCTGGTGGAAGCACAGTCTATGTCATTGCAGCTTGCCTATCGATCGTCGCGGCTATTGGTTTTCTGGGCACGCATATTTTTCAAAACGATGAAAGTGAAAGCATGCCAAGTGGTCGATAAGTTTTAAAATGAAAGGGATGATCACGTGTTAGCCATTGAACGGTTATCTCACAGCTTCCGCACAGGCCAAGAAGAAACGCCCGTTCTTCATGAGCTTAATTTCCGAGTAGAGCAAGGAGAAATGGTTGCTCTGCTCGGAAGTTCAGGCTCAGGGAAATCAACACTGCTAAATTTGATGGCAGGCCTAATGAAGCCCACCCGTGGAAGTATTTTAATCGCAGGACAGGCTATTGAGAAAATGAGCGAAAACCGCTTGGCGGAATTTCGGCGGACTCACATCGGATTCATCTTCCAATCTTATGAATTAATACCACATTTAACCGTTCACGAGAATGTAGAACTGCCACTCGTATTCCAAAGTGTCGCAAGTCAAGATCGTAAACAAAGAGCGATGGCTCTCTTAAATCAAGTAGGCATAGGCGACAAGTCAGATATGTTTCCGTCACAGTTATCTGGGGGACAACAACAACGTGTCAGTATTGCCCGCTCCTTGATAACGAATCCCGCTATCGTCTTTGCCGACGAACCAACAGGTAATCTGGATACGAAGACAGAGAAAGAGATCATCGATCTACTCATTGACTTGAACAAGAATGGCATTACGTTCGTTATTGTTACCCATGAGCATGAAGTTGCACGCAGAACGCAGCGCATTTTGCAGCTTCGCGATGGTTATTTGCTGGAAGGAAATGAGCAGGAAGGTGAAGCCGGATGAAACTTAAGGATTACCTTCGTCTTGGCTGGGACCAACTGCAGCGACGCAAGGTTGTGACAGCGCTTTGTACCGTCGGAATTGCCATTGGCTCGGCTTCCATCATGGTTGCTCTTGGCTTTGGCGAATCAATTCAACACTACAGTCAGAAGCAAATGAGCTTCTATCTCAAAACCGATGAAATCACAATCGTTGACCAAAACAGCGATCCTAACAGTCCTTCTAAAGTTACGTCAAGTAAGCTCGATCTCATTCGTACCTTTCCTCATGTTAAATCGGTTGCGAGTTTTCAAGATTTAGGACAGTTCAGCTTCACTGTCGATGATGGCAAACAAAGCTACCTTAATCTCAAGGCAACAGAGTTGAGTACTTTAGAAGACTTCGACTCCAAGTTCCAACAGGGCGGGGCAAGTGATCAGGTCAATAATATCGTTCTCAATTATGGGGCTACACTTGGTGTCTTGGATGTAAAGACGCAGGAAGTACGTAATAAACTTATGCAGCAAAATCCTAGCAAGGAACAGTCCGAAACCTACCGTCAAATGGGTGCTATTCCTTACCCCCTATATCAAAAGCAAATCTTACTAAAAACGAATAATAACCAAGAGCAGCCAGGTAACCAATCAGGGACGAACACCATCCAACCAAATGAGTTGACAGTTCGCGTCATTGGCGTACTGAAGAAGCCTGATGGATTGCCAGAATCCATGCTGCAAGGGAACAAGACCGCTTATGTATCCCCTGAAACAGGTCTCATAATCCTACAAGCCCAAAACAAGTCCTCAACGAATAGACATGTTCAATATTCAGAAGTTAGGGTCAAAGTAGATAGTAGTATGAATGTGAAACAAGTAGATGAAATGATTAAAAAGCTACAACTCACAACGCAGACTAATTTGTATCAAGAAGATCGCATGAAAGGCGAGTTCGCCATTGTTAGATTACTGCTCACCGGTGTTGGCCTTTTTGTTCTCTTCGTAGCTTCCATTTCCATCGTGGTCGCGATGACAATGTCCACTCATCAGCGCAGGCGACAGATCGGAATCATGAAAGTACTTGGCGCAAATTTGAAACAAATCCGCAATATGTTTATCGTTGAATCTTCACTTCTAGGCATGCTGGGTGGCTTTGTAGGTATTTTGCTTTCTTATTGGGTCATTTGGGGAATTAATTTGATCATTATCCGATTTGGTTCCAATAGAGGGGATCCCGTGGAAATCTTATTTATAAGCTTATGGATTCTTCCTGTCGGTATGTTTTTTGCGATTATGACAGGCGTTCTTTCGGGTTTATACCCGGCAGTTAAAGCTTCTAGAACCGATGCACTAACAGCAATTAAACGAGAATAGGAGATTGTTTAGCATGAGGAAAAAGAAAACATGGATGCTCATTCTAACGGCAATCATTGTCTGCGGCATTAGCAGCTTTCTATACATATCAAGCCATCCTAATCAAAAGAACACAAAAAATGCCGATGCAAGTGCTGCGTTCAATGCCCTGCAATTCAAAGTTACCAAAGAAGATTTGGTAAATAGCATTGAAGTAAAAGGGAAGTCTTCCTATGAGAAGGAGACGCGCGTTTACGCACCCTTCAGCAGCGAAATAAAAGCTTGGCACATAACAGACGGGGCTCAAGTAAAAAAGGGACAGCCGTTGTTTGAGCTTGATGCCACACCGCTAAGAAGTGAAATTGCTGCCCTGCAATCTAACTTGAAGAAACAAAAGTTGGAAGCCGACCTTGCCAATTTCAAAGCTTCTGGACCTGGGGGGGATACTGGTAGTGTAGCAGGTGCTATTAGTGAAGATGATGCCCGCCAGCGCTTTGCCGCGTCAGAAGGACGTAAAATTCAAGAGCAGTTGAATGCGGTTAATGATCAATCCATTCAATTGCAATTGGCTAAGAAACAAGAGAAAGTCGAACAAGCTTCCTTCGTTGCGCCTGAGAATGGCATCTTCTTATTCGAAGACTCCTCCAAAATTCCAAAATCTGTCGAGGAAAGCGTACGTATCGGTAAAATCGTAGATTTGACGAAATTACAGTTGGTTTGCACGGTTGGTGAATTTGATGTATTTCGAATTAAGCCAGATATGCTCGTACAAGTAAAAGTAGATGCACTCAAACAGAAAAAGCTTCAAGGCAAGGTTGAAAAAGTATCCAAATTTGCCAAGTCTGGCACGGAGCAAGGCACTAGTTCAGCCCAATTCGAAGTTACCATTTCTTTAGAACCAAATGAGCAGCTAATAGCCGGTCTCAGCCTCTCAGGAACAATAGAAACAGATAAAAAGCAACAAACCATTGTCGTACCTACGCTAGCAGTACTGCATGAGAAAGAAGTCTATTACGTGATGCTGCAGACTCCTCAAGGTGTAGAACGCCGTGAAATTGAGATTGGGTTGGAAACACCAGAGAAAACCGAGGTGCTAAAAGGGTTGAATGAAGGCGACACGGTTGTGCTGCAATAGCAACTCCTTTATAATAAGATAAAGATTTAGTACCAAGTAATAAAATATGCACATTTTAAGCAGCAAAGGCAGGTAGTTGTTTTTTATGAATTATGAAGATTTTAAGACGATTGTACTCGAACGCCGCAGTGTTCGAAACTTTACAGAGCAAGAAGTTGCTACGGAAGATATTCGTGAAATTATCGACTGCGCCAGATATGCACCCAGCGATACGAATTCCCAAACCTGGAAGTTTATTGCGATAAGAAATACAGAGAAAATCAAACATATCGAACAATTGACCTGGGACCAACTCCATCTCCGTGCGGCGGCTGCCGAGGAAAAGGGTCTTTCACGTGAAGCCCGCTTATTGGTGAAGTCATTCGGTCCCTATGCTACAGCATTCTCCGATGCTCCCGTTCTTATCATTTGCTTAGCAACCCCTTATGAATCAAAGTTCCGTGATCGCATTTTTGATCCGATTCAGCTCGTCGAAGACAACGTATGGGCCGAAGAAGGCATTAAAAGCTCCTGCTTAGCCTCTCAGAACCTGATGCTCGCAGCGCACGCTAGAGGCTTGGCAACCTGCCCGATGACGGGCCCGGTGCTGCTTGCCCAAGATGAGATTCGAGCTTATCTGGACATTCCGGAAGAATGTCAGATTAATATGGTTATCGCCCTAGGTTATCCGAAGGATCGCCCAGGCAAACTCGCACGCAAAGAAATTGATGATATTCTTCAAATTATCGACTAATAGGATCAAGGAAAAACGACTCCGTCGTCTCTCACGTCAATGACGCCGGTTTCTGGATGGTCAAAGAATATCTCGGTTAAAAAGCCTGTACATCTCCTCTTGGGAAGTGTACAGGCTTTTTTCACTTGTAAAGCGGTCAAAACGCAAAAAAGACAGCCCCGAGTGGATACGGGCACTGCCTTTTGTTGTTTGTGCTATGACACTCTATTTATAAGTGGGAAGTCCCAGTTTCTTATAATTTGGTGACGTTAGCTGCTTGAGGACCACGGTTGCCTTGAGTAATATCAAACTCAACGGATTGGCCTTCTTCTAATGTTTTGAATCCTTCGCCCTGAATTGCGGAGAAGTGAACGAATACATCGTCGCCTCCATCAACAGAAATGAAACCGTAGCCTTTTTCTGCGTTAAACCATTTAACTGTACCCTTCAAATGAACAACCTCCTAAAAATATCGCCATCTATGACGAATAAGGAAATTATACCATTATCAAGGGGATAAATCAACGAAAAAAACAGTGTGGATAAGCTAATATTTGTTGATGTACCAACGTTTTCCACTATGCAGAAGGGCCTTTAATTATGCTTAAATATTCATGAGAATTTGGCAAAAAAGGCAGCCCCGCTTCCCGCTTTTGGACCAAGTAACCTTCATTTGTGAGCTCATTTATTAATTCTGACAGCTTGCTATATTCGACTTGCCGAAAATTCAATAACGGATATATACGCACTTCGCCACCGAGCTTACAGACACGAAGCAGTTCCTGGGCTGCAGCTTGATGAAAAGCATAGTCGAATTGTTCCTCATACAGAAAGAGAAAATGACTGCATAAAACGAGATCAAAACTGGCTTCTTCAAAAGGAAGTGAAGGAAGACAAGCAGCATGATACCTGGAAGCAGCATCTTTACTCGAGAAATCATTTACAAACTGCTTTAGGCCCTTGACGCGTCCAGCTTTGTGTTTGGCAACAGAACCATAATACGTCCAATCATACACATCAACCAACTTAGCCATCTTGGCTGCAACAAGCTCGATCTCTTGCAATCCATGCTCAGCAATCGCCTCAGCAGATTTCTCATACAAAGGATCAGCCGCTTCTGAGAATATACCTAACTGCCGCGCTTCTGCCGTGAACGAAGATGCACCGCCGGCAACGTCTAAGACACGTTTACCCATTAAATGATCCGTCTGCAAAATAAACATTTTCTCATACTCTGCGTACGATCTTGAGGTCATTGCAACCCCAACCTGTTCATAAATACGCCTTTGTTCCATGCTCATCTCTCCTCTGCTCGACTCTTTGGTCTTACCTAACTGCCTCATAGCCCATTCCCTATGGAAAGGATTAGGAGGATTTTATCATAGGACCCTGATGGCAGGCAACAAGAAATTGACAGCTGCTTGTTTGGAAATCGCCACTTTTTGTGGTACGATTGCTTATATCTTTGAGCTCAGTGCAGAAACGAGGAAAACAAGTGTCAAATCAACCTTTTAAGAAACACGTTATTTACAAAAAAGATAAATGGAATATGCTGAATGTCGAGGTACAAGGAAGCAAAATCGTTCTGACCGAAATAACCGATCAATGGGGCGAAGAGTGCCACACCTTCATCGGCCGGCCAGCTATGTTACACTGGGCTAACGAGCGGTTTGCCAAAGACAAATTTGAAGGTACAGATGAAGAATGGCAAGCCATCATGGATGCTTTCAAACAAGTTTAATTCTTTGGTCCAAATGCCTTGACTTTCACATCCACCCTTCTTATAATTAAGTTATAAGTTCATACGTATCACTCCAAAGGGGAGTAGCTGATACAGTAAAGTCGTCAATTCGGATCCTCATCAGGTCCCGGCTTTATTGGCAACGACAACGTTGTTAGCAAGACCTTTGCCATGTTTATTGGTGAAGGTCTTTTTTGATGAATTAGAGCCTTCACCGGTCACCGGTGCTAGGCTCTATTTTTTTCAAAAAATACGCTAAAGGGAGTGTTCGCTCATGGATTGGTTATCAACAGGTTTCTTCGTCTCACTGCTCAGCATTATTCTTATTGATTTGGTGCTTGCGGGAGATAACGCTATCGTTATCGGTATGGCTGCTCGTAATTTGAAAAAAGAAACACAAAAACAAGTCATCCTCTTGGGTACGATAGGCGCCATCTTCATTCGTGCTCTTGCAACAATGGCTGTCGTTACCCTTCTGAAAATTCCTGGTCTTCTACTGGCCGGCGGTATTCTTCTCCTCTGGATTTCGTATAAACTGCTAAGTGAAAAGAAGAATCACGGAGATATTAAAGCCAAAGACGGCATCTGGGCTGCCATTCGAACGATTATTGTGGCTGATGCCGTGATGGGTCTCGATAATGTCATCGCTGTAGCAGGTGCTGCTCACGGTAACTTCATACTTGTCATTATCGGGCTTCTGGTAAGTGTGCCAATTGTAGTTTGGGGCAGTACACTGTTCATCCGATGGATTGAGAAATATCCGTCAATCCTATATATCGGTGCAGGTGTGCTCGTATTAACCGCTGGAAAGATGATTACTGGCGAGAAGTTCCTTGCCCCTATTTTCAGCTCAAATCCACTTGGCAAATGGTTATTCATTGGCTTACTCACTGTGGTTGTGCTTGCAGCCGGTAAATGGTCGAAAATGATTGGCTACCAGGTCGAAGTTGGAGACAGCGGTCAGCTTACACTTCCTAAAGAATTAAGTGAGGAAGCACAGATTGCTGCTGAAGATCGGTTTACTGTCAAAATGGATTCTCGCGGCAAGTTCATCCTGGTCAAAGCGGAGGATGATGAAAATCCGGATGAAACGATGCAGCATGCCGGCTGAAAAAGGAGTTTTGATTTGCACAGCGAAAGTTACTAACATGCGTTAGTTAGCAAGTGTCATACTCTATAGGGATAAGGATGATTCAAACAATGGCCGATTCCGGATCTATCATCACATTTGTACTCGTATCCTTCTGCCTAGCCATCATTTTGATTATGAAAAAAGACAGCCTTCCGGCACAAATGAAACGATACCTAGCCTTGCTGGCGATTGTCATGGTCTCGTTATCGTTTGTACTAATCTTAATTAGTTTCTTTGGAGCCGGAAAGTAAATTTACTTCCTTCCAGCTTTTTCATATAATCATAAATGAATAGGTTAACGGTCATACTAGGTGAAAACCATGTTATGGGATTTTATCAAGATCATCCCTTGTGGGAATACGCCGGGAGCGTGACCGTAATGCGCTGGATCTATGTGACTGCGGCTATGGGACTACTTCTAAGCTCGATCCCAGCAGCTGAATTACATGCCAAGGATAACCGATTACCCCAATCTCAAAACAAGGACAGGAGGGCTCCGATGACTCAAATATTGGATCGCAAGCAAGTACCGGCCGAGCACCGATGGAATCTGGAGGATTTATTCGCCGATCAGAAGGCTTGGGAACAGGAATTTCAGAATGTGAAAAACTCGCTTGGCAAAATCAGCGCCTTCCAAGGAAAACTCAGCGATTCCGCTACGGTAAAGCAGTGTTTCCAGTTGGAAGATGAAGTCTCTGTGAAAACAGAAAGACTGTATGTGTATGCCAACATGAAACATCATGAAGATACAGCAGAACCAACCTACCAGGCCTTATCGGATAAAGCAAAAAAAATTAGTGTCGAAGTAGGAGAAGCGCTCTCCTTTATTTCACCGGAAATTCTCAGTTTATCGGATGAAAAGCTTCAGCAGCTGGTGAACGATCCTTCATTATCTTTCTATAAGGACACTCTCGAAGAAATGATTCGCCAGAAGCCGCATACGCTATCCAAGGATCAGGAAGCCCTGCTTGCTCAAGCGGGTAACATGGCCGGAGCGCCAAGCACCATTTTCGGTATGCTGAACAATGCCGATTTGAAATTCCCGAAAATTAAGAACGAAAAAGGCGAAGAAGTCGAACTTACTCATGGAAGTTACATTCAATTCCTAGAGAACCGCAATGCCGAAGTTCGAAAAAACGCCTTCCATGCTGTCTACGAAACTTATCGCAACAATAAGAATACAATTGGCGCAACGCTTAGCGCGAATATTAATAAAAATATCTTTTATGCCAAAGCTCGTAAGTACCCTTCCGTTCTTGAATCCACCCTGTTTGGGGACAATATTAAGAAAGAAGTGTATACGAACTTAATTTCCACGATTCACGATTCTTTGCCGCAGCTGCAGCGTTATCTGAAGCTCCGCAAGAAGCTGCTTAAAGTCGATGAATTACATATGTACGACCTTTTTGCCCCGCTGGTTGAAGAGTTCAAGATGGACATCACCTACCAGCAAGCCAAGGAAGAAATTAAGAAAAGCTTAGCGCCACTCGGCGAAAACTACTTAAAAATTCTTCAAGACGGCTTTGATAACCACTGGATCGATGTATATGAAAACAAAAATAAGCGAAACGGCGCTTACAGCTGGGGTGCCTATGGCACACATCCTTACGTGCTTCTGAATCATAAGGAAAACCTGAACAGCATGTTCACATTGACACACGAAATGGGTCACGCCATTCATTCGTATTTGTCTGATGAGAACCAAGAGTACCGCTACGCGCAGTATACGATTTTCCTTGCGGAAGTCGCTTCTACGCTTAATGAGGCACTGCTCATGGACTACTTATTGAAACGTGTAACCGATCCGAAAGAAAAGCTTTACTTGCTTACTTACTACGCGGATCAGTTCAGAACAACGGTATTCCGTCAGACGATGTTTGCTGAATTCGAAATGATTACGCATGAGAGATCAGAAAATGGGGATTCTCTGACACCACAGGAATTTAGCGAAATCTACTATGGCTTGAATAAGCTGTACCATGGGAATGCCATGGTCGTGGATCAGGATATCGAGATGGAATGGGCTCGAATTCCTCACTTCTACAACAGCTTCTATGTGTACAAATACGCAACTGGCTTCTCGGCAGCAACCAGCTTCGCGAAACAGATTCTCGATGAAGGCCAGCCGGCCGTAGACCGTTACTTGGGCTTCTTAAAAAGCGGCGGCAGCGACTACTCACTGAACATCTTGAAAAAAGCCGGTGTAGACATGTCCACACCGGAACCAATCAAGCAAGCGATGAGTGTCTTCAGCTCCCTGCTTGATCAAATGGAAGAGTTAACGAAGTAATTGTTCTGAAAGAGGTTGAGGGCGTGCGCCTTCAACCTTTTCTCAACATATAAGAATTTATAAGTTTCACATGATAAGTCGGCTATATTTCTAAGGACGGCGTAGCCGTTTATTTGGGGTGAAAGGATGAATGATGGATGAAGATGCAGTGGATTCTCATATCTGCTTTAGTATTCGCTCTCATAACGGCTGTTTTTGCCGTCATTAATGTCGAACCGGTTCAAGTCAATTTCATGTTTGCTCAAACATCCACACCCTTGATCCTTGTCATTTTAACATCAACCTTGTTAGGCGGGCTGATTGTTGGCCTCTTCGGAATGGTACGCCAGTACAAGCTGCAGCGCAAAGTTCGCCAGTTGGAAAAGCAGCTTCAGGATGCCTTGTTTCCCTCAACTCCCCCGCAACCGGCGCATGATAAAGATCAAACGGAACCCAGTGGTTCAACGGTTCATTAAGCATACAAAAACAACCCTGCTGCACAGATTGCAGTAGGGTTGCTTTGTAGTTATTTTAAAATATCAAAATACTTATTACTAAACACATAATGCCTCCGACTAACGAGGATACTGCATTGACCCTATCATTTGTCATCCAACTCATACCGCGAATTTGTGCGGCTTTCTGGTTGCAATGAAACTGTTTCTCGATGGTTTTCCCGCAAACGTTACACCGATACATCACTTGAAACGTCGCCCCAAGCCAAGAATCAGCCAAAGAACCAATCAAACCTGATAATGCACCCAGTATGATTAGTGCTGCAAGTATCCCTGTCTCATATCCGGACTCGCCTATTTGACTGAACCATCCACTAACCAAACCAATGAATGCTCCTCCCAGCAATGAAGCCAGCAGTCCCAATCCCGTTATACCGCCCGATGTGCCAGCTGGGACATGCTTGCCGCTAATGATTGAACGCGGTGTAGACTTACTCATTCCGCCTATTTCCGTAGCCCAAGTGTCCGCATTGACTGTTGCCATAACCCCAACAAATACAATCCACCAAGTTGGATCGGGCCAAACTGCATTCCCTAGACATAGCAATAAACCAAGACCGCCATTCGCAGCAACTTGTCCGGCATCGCGTCTTCCACCTTTGGCATAACCGCTTTCTGCTGCGGATTTACGTTGATGCTTGAGTTTTGACAATAAGGTAGAAGATACGAAGAAGGCGATAAGTGTCCCAAACCAAGCTAAGCTTCCCAGTGCATACATCGATGTACCGAGCAGCACAGCAGCTGCCAAGCCCGATAAGGATAAGGATCTCTTCCAATAAGCCGCACCTGCGATAATCAAGCTTCCTGCTAAACCCCAAATCCACTCCACAAGCAGCACTCCCATTCTCTTCCATTCCTTTATAGACCGTTTAAAAATTACTCTAATTGTATCATAGTCGTATTCGAGGCATCATGTTTACGATCCTTTCCATATCTATCGACAAATTCATCTAAAATTTCGGTTAACTCGAGTTGATATAACCAATTTCTATGAAATTTATGATAAACTAAATTCGGTGAATGTTAGGAGGCTGATATGGAGAACGATCAATTCAATACAACACCCCAGTTAAAAAGAGACCTGGATCCTCAGGAAATGCTGCGTGTCATTTTTAACTATGCAGCCAAAATTGCGAACGAACGAATCCTAGACAATGTACTTATGCTGATGGCCGATATGGGACGAGAGATGATTGTCTCTGATCGTTGTACAGTTTGGTTGCTTGATTCGAACAAAAATGAGTTATGCTCCAAAGTAGCTCACGGTCTCGACGAAATTCGAATTCCTAGTACGGCTGGCCTTGTCGGCTATGCTGTAACGAATGATAAAGCCGTTTTTATACATGATGCATATACGAATGAAGAGTATAAGTCCTATCTCCTGAATGGAGCTCTTCGAACAGACCAAATAACAGGTTACCGTACCAAAGCTCTCATGGTTATTCCGTTCCGGAACAGCCAAGGTGAAATTATGGGGGCTTACCAAGCCATTAATAAGCTGACGGCAAGCGAACAATTTTCAGATAAAGACATGGAATATTTAACGTTAGCTTCCTCCTACGCGGGTAAGTCATTAGAATCTGCTTTGCTTACGAACGAGATCGAGGAAACGCAGAAAGAAATTATTTTCCGAATGGGGGCAATTGGTGAGAACAGGTCCAAAGAGACAGGAAATCACGTGAAGCGTGTAGCGGAATATTCTTATCTCCTAGCCTTAGGATTAGGTATGAGTCAAGAAGAAGCTGAATTGTTGAAAATGGCTTCGCCTATGCATGATATCGGTAAGGTGGCTATCCCTGATAGTGTCTTAAACAAACCTGGGAAATTAACGGATGATGAATTCAAATTGATGCAGAACCATACATGTATTGGTTATAACTTGCTCAAGAACTCCAATCGCCATATTCTGAAGACGGCTGCTATTGTTGCTTATGAGCATCATGAGAAATGGAACGGGCGCGGATACCCACGCGGAATCAAAGGCGAAGAGATTCACATCTATGGCCGAATTACAGCGATTGCTGACGTATTCGATGCACTCGGCAGTGAGCGTGTTTACAAAAAAGCTTGGGAGCTCGATCGGATCTTGAATTTGTTTAAAGAGGAGCAAGGCGAACATTTTGACCCCAAAGTGGTTGATGTATTTTTCCAACAATTGCAGGCCATCCTTCGAGTTCGTGATGAATATTCAGACGCTGCTTTAGAGGATTCAACCGAAGTTTGATCAAAGAAAAATAAAGGGCAGTTCTCTCAGGTCATTAATGACCTTAAGAGACTGCCCTTAAATTTGTTACATGTTAATCGTAACTGCTCCAAATACTTCTTCTCCCCATAACAGCTCCATGCGATCACCTTGATGCACAGGACCTACCCCTTCAGGAGTACCCGTATAGATGATATCGCCAGCACCTAAACCATAATGCTTGGCAATGTAATCAATGATGGTTTGAAGATTGAAGATCATATTGCTAATGTTGCCGTTCTGAACAACCTGTCCATTCTGGCGAAGCTGGAAGTTCGTTTCCGACAGCTTCGAAGCTCCTGGGAATGGTCGGAATGTACTGATTGGCGCTGAATTCAGAAATCCTTTGGCAGGCAGCCACGGCTGACCCTTCTTCTTAATGACGTTTTGAACATCCCGAAGTGTAAAGTCAATACCGAGTGCATACTTATCGACAATCTCATCCACTTGGATGCCTTCTGTATAAGGCTTAGCGATATGTAGAACAAGCTCGGCTTCATAGTGAATCTCACCTTGATCACCGGGAAGCGCCAATTCTCCCCCATTCATTGGGGCGAGTGCATGTGTCGGCTTGGTAAAAATCATGGGTTGATCGGGAACATCATTCCCCAGTTCAGCGGCATGTGCCCGGTAGTTGCGACCTACACAGTAAATATTGCGAACAGCTTCTGTCATGTTGATTGCTCCTCATCTTATTTCTTACTAACATTTCCTTGCGCGTCCACTTGAGCGCCTATCGAGATTTTACTCAAACGCTGAAAGAGCTTTGCGCCATCATCCGTACTCATCGGAGTCGGCAGTGCTGCTTTGGTCAAAATTGGCACAAGGTGGATATCGCATTGTTTGTCTTTGGAACATGCGGCCTCTAAAATAACTGTTTCCCAAGTCTTCGGGGTATCATTGGTTGTAAAAATGAAATTACCTAGACTATAAGCAATCCATTTGCCTTTATATTGCTCAAAGCCTTGTAAGACATGCGGATGGCCGCCCACGATAAGATCAGCGCCAGCATCGATGTAACGATGAGCCAGGTCTTTCTGATTCTTATCTGGATTATCGCTTCTTTCCACTCCCCAATGGGTAACGACTACAACAAGATCAGCGCTTTCTTTTGCTTTCTCAATGGCTTCTACCGGGAGCTTGTAATTATAGGTTTCAGCTACGCCGGCATGGCCAGGACCTGCTTTCCATGAAGCCTCTGGAACGACACGGCTGAAGCCGAAGAAGGCAATCTTCACACCATCTTTTTCCACAATGACAGGTCGGTAAGCTTCTTCCAAATCCTTACCTGCTCCAACTCGCTTAACGCCCTCTTGATCAAGGGCATCCATTGTATCCAGTAAACCTTCTGTACCATAATCCATTACATGGTTATTTGCTAGATTAACGAGATCAATTCCGGAAGCTTTTAGGGCAGGCAACGCCATCGGCGAAGAACGATAGACGTAATCCTTATTTTGAACTGTACCTCTTGTCGTTATGGGTGTTTCTAGATTAGCAATCGTAAAATCGGGCTTGCTCAGAAAGTCTTTTACATTCGTATAAGGGTAATCATAGCCTTTTTGTTTTAAAATATCTTCCACTTTGGAGGCCATCAATACATCACCCACAAAAGTTAACTTCACTTGCCCGCCACTGCTCGTGGGCTCACTCGATGCGGCAGGAGCAGGAGTCGGGATAACGGCTTTTGCCGTAGACTCTGGGCTAGACTTTGCGTTTGGCTCCGCACTCGGTGTATTCGCTGTGTTCGTTGGTTTGGTTGGCACAGGTGTAACGCTTGCACCAGGTGATGATGCTGAATCTTGCTGAACTGCGGATTTACTGTTCGATGTCCAATAGGAAGCGCCTATGCCAATAACAAAACAAGCTGCTGCGGCAAGCGTAAGTCCCCCAATTACTTTGAGCGGGGTCTTCTTGTTCGTAGAGCGTTCTTTTTTCGGTTTACGGTGACGATCTTGTCTGGATTCCAATCAAAACATTCCCCTTTCCCCCTACAAATTATAGCAGAAGAATCCCACCTTGGGTAATAGTAAGAGACTCTCATTTTCAGATTCATAAGCCTTGTGGTATAACAGAAGCATAGCTAAGCACATTCGAGTTTATCATAGAAAGGGAACGAATACGTTGGAGAAAATCGCAATCATATCGGATATTCATGGTAATTTACCCGCACTGGAAGCTGTGCTTTTAGATATTGAACGCCGAGGAATTAAACGAATTATTTGTTTGGGCGACCTTGTGGGTAAAGGGCCCGATTCCGCTGCTGTCGTTGACCGTATCAATGAGGTATGTGAATCCGTTGTACAAGGAAACTGGGATCTGGGGATTACCCTTCCGCAGGAGCAGCCTTCCGGTTTGTGGCATCAGCAGCAGCTTGGTGAGGATAGGCTTGCTTATCTGAAACAGCTGCCTTTTTCCGTTGATTTAGATGTAAGCGGCAAATTGTTCCGACTCTTCCACGCTTCTGCGCAAAGTGTTTATCATAGAGTGAAACGTAAAGCCTCCAAGGAAGAACGCCTCGCCATGTTTCAAAATACCGAGATGACAGGTGTGCCGACAGATGGAAAACAGCCCGATATTGTCGGCTATGGAGACATTCATATTCCCTATCTTATAACGATCAAAAACCCATCAGAGAAACGCTCTGTGAAGCACGCGAGCAGCGGTCTGATGCTCTTCAATGTTGGAAGTGTGGGAACGCCGTATGACGGCATTCCGCAAGCTTGCTACTGCGTTTTGGAGGGGGAAACCGAAAGTAATGTGCAAGCTGGGTTTGCGATTCAATTCGTACGTGTTCCTTATGATATTGAACATGCTGTTCGTTTAGCTTACACCGCGCAAATGCCGGAAAGTCATAGGTACGAGCTAGAGATTACTACAGGTCTGGTTCACAAATGAAGGATTAGGAAAAAACAGGCAAATTTAATCATGGGAATTTCTTCCACTATATGGTAATATAGGCGTATCATTGAAAGTGAGGATGCCATCCATGAGCCTGAACTGGCGTAAAATTGTTTTGATCGTCGTATGTGCAGAATTATTATTTATTTATTGGAACGGCATCAGTGCTATTTCTTTCAAGAAGCAAGAAGTCACTCACCCTACTGCCACATCACAACCGGTGCCGCCGTTAACGCAAATCAAACCAATTACTCCTGGCAAATTAAGCGAGTCTGACTTCCATATATCTGATCAAAAAGCATCTTGAGCAATGAAAAAACGCTCTAAGCTATTGATAGCTTAGAGCGTTTTTTCGTGCAAAGAGGAAGTTGTAGTGACTATATGCCGTGCGTCCACTTTATTGAGATACAACCAAGTTGAACTTTTTCAACTGATGTTGCTGGGTGCATGAATCCATATTCGCGGTTGATGATGTTGTAAAAACAATCATGACGTCTACGATGCCACCACAAGAATGAAAATAATGTGCTCACGTTTGTTATTTTCGTATAAAAGTTGAGTGCGAGGGCAGGTAGATAATCAAGGATAGGTTCACTTGTGGGTGAACCTTAATTGTTTGACCCGCCTAAACCATGTGACGTGCTCTGTTATTGGAGCTTATAGTGAAAAGTTTGGTGCGAGGGCAGGTAAAATAGTATTCTGTTTAAATACTGATAAACAGCTGGTCGAATTCAACTCTGCGGAGTGACTTCGGACATTTAAGCTGCTAATCTGCGGATCATAGGGAACGAGGAGCCGCTATTTCGGTGATTATGCCGATTCCAGACCGGTACGCGGAAATTTTGACGTTTTTCCGTTTTTTACACCTCGAAAGCGGGAAATAGAGGCTCCTCGTTCTGCGAAAACGTGAAATACGCGTTTTTGCACAAAATAAGGCTCCTATGTTCCGCTAAAAAACTTGTCACGTGAATTGTTGTAAAAATATTAAAAGATACAATATTGGTAAACCGCGATAGCCCTTCTACCTCACGAAGCTGCTGAAAGAAACGAAAATCGAATTTATGCCTACCATTTTTCTTCTGATGGAGTGGCTAATGAATGAATCGACAGTCTCAGCACTACTTCACTCGTGCTAAAGCCAAGCCATCATAAGCTGGCAGGATGGTGCTTTCCAAACGCGGATCAGTAGCGACCAGCTGGTTGAAAGTACGCATCGCTTGGACCGCGGCTTTGGTTTGGTTCGTGTCGACGACTTTTCCTCGCATCAGCGTGTTGTCCCCCGCAATAATGGCGCCAGGATTCGCCAACTTGATTGCGAGCTCCAAATAATTCGGATAATTCACTTTATCCGCATCGATAAAAAAGAAATCAAATCGTTCTCCCTGCTCAAGAAGCTCATTCAGGTGATTGAGTGCTTCGCCAATCCGGTACTCAACGAGCTTGCCAAGGCCCGCATCGGTCAGATTTTGCTTGGCTACATCAGCAAATTCTTGTTTTAACTCGAGCGAAATAAGCTTGCCGCCCTCTTTCAAGCCTCTCGCCAAACAAATACCGCTATAACCACCCAAAGCTCCTATTTCCAACACCTTCGTCGCGCCAATCATCTTGACCAGCATTGTTAGCAATCTGCCGTATCCAGGTGCAATCGATATTTCGGGCATATTCTGGGTGCGTATGACTTCCTTCACTCGCTCTAGAACTGTATCTTCTTCGTATAAACCCTCCATATAGCTCTCGGCTGTTATGGTTTCCATGTTTTTTCCTCCTTAGAAAAGCATCAAAGCATTCACTTTGCGTGTTCCGTTTGTAAGTGTAACCTATTTGTCCTATACTTGTTAATTGTATGAGTTTTATGAGCGATGCACAACCCGGATGGAAGGAATCTAAACATGCCACAACAAATTGAATTAATCGCAACTTGCCCAATGGGACTTGAGGCCATCGTTGCTCGCGAAATCCGTGATCTTGGCTACAACGAAGCCACCGTCGAGAATGGGCGTGTCCGTTTTCTTGGCGATGAGTTGGCCATCTGCCGCGCCAATCTTTGGCTAAGAACCGCCGATCGCATCTTGGTAAACATGGGCCAATTTAAGGCACTTACTTTCGATGAGCTTTTCGAAGGCACCAAAGCGCTTGCTTGGCCGGACTGGATTCCGAACGATGCCGAATTCCCTGTGGAAGGGCGTTCCCATAAGTCACAATTATCTAGCGTTCCCGCTTGCCAAGGAATCGTGAAGAAAGCCGTCGTAGAGAAGCTAAAGCTCCGTTACGGAACGGAGTGGTTCCCCGAGAACGGGGCTCGCTACGTGATCGAAGTCGCGCTCCTGAACGACATCGCGACGCTGACGATCGACACAACCGGCGCCAGCCTGCACAAGCGCGGCTACCGTAAGCTCGTGACCGAAGCGCCGCTTAAGGAAACCATGGCGGCAGCGATGATCCTCCTCAGCCGCTGGAAGGTCGATAGACCGCTCTACGACCCGTTCTGCGGGTCTGGGACGATCCCGATCGAGGCTGCTATGATCGGATGGAACATCGCGCCAGGACTGCGGCGCAGCTTCCCTAGCGAGGCGTGGGGCAATATCCCGCGCAAGCTGTGGGACAAGGCTCGCGACGAGGCCTTCGATGCAGTTAAAGATGATGTTCCGCTGAACATCATCGGCAGTGACATCGATCCCTCTGCCATCGAAGTGGCAGAGGCTGCTGCGAAGGCTGCCGGCTTGACGAAGCAGTTCAAGCTGCTTGTAGAACCAGTAGCCAAAGCCCGCCCGCGCGGTGACTACGGCTGCTTGATCACCAACCCTCCCTATGGAGAGCGGCTTGGTGAAGCG
This sequence comes from Paenibacillus sp. Soil787, assembly GCF_001429545.1. Classification (GTDB taxonomy): domain Bacteria; phylum Bacillota; class Bacilli; order Paenibacillales; family NBRC-103111; genus Paenibacillus_E. Next base: position 33,065 of record NZ_LMSP01000001.1, on the reverse strand, counting down.
CAAGATGTCGAGGTGGCGCTGCGCCAGCTCGGAGCACTCACAGCTCCAATGCCGTCATGGAGCATGTTCATCTTAAGCCCGAGCACACAGCTCGAGCACTATATGAACCGCCGTGCGGATAAGAAGCGCAAGCTATTTAATGGACGGATCGAGTGTAATTTGTTCCAGTATCTTGGACCATTACCACCTCGCAGACACACGGATAAGTAAAATAATAAAAATCCCTCAACGGCTCATCCGACCTAACTGCATGCAGGCAGCGGTCAGATCAAGCAAGTGAGGGATTTTATTTTATAAACAAAAACCAAATCAATAATGCCCATAAGGGAATGGACACAAGAATACTCCATAAGCAGCCTTTGGCAAACCGCAGCTTTGGCTCTTCTGTCCTTTCTTGGCGATCATTTCGCATGTTCCACCAACTCCAAGGGCAGCCCATCCGGATCTGCAAAAAATGTATATTGGTCACCGGTAATAGGATCAATCCGCACCGGTTCTACCGCAATTCCCTTGCTCTCAAGTTCTTTAACACTTTGATCCATATTCGGCACGACAAAAGCTAAATGCCTAAGGCCCCTTGCCTCAGGCTGGTTAACTCGCAGCGGAGGGTTCGGAAATGAAAATAACTCGATCTGCTGTTCGGTCTTCCCGATGCGTAAATCCAATTTATAGGAGTCACGTTCTGCACGATACGTTTCGTGTATGATCGTTAATCCAAGTAAATTGACATAGAAGTGTTTCGATCGCTCATAATTTGAGCTAATGATTGCCACATGATGAATTTGTGCTAACTCCACTCCATTCCCTCCTGTCCCCATTTCATGAAAAACCGCATTCCGGGAACTCCCCATCCTGCGGTCCGTTTCATTCATTTTATCCATCTGTTCTCATCGTTTCAACAATTTTCTTCAAAACTTCCTCAGCGTTCACATAGTCAACTTGGCAAGTACTAGCTGCATGATGACCAAACCGTCCTGCATATCTTTGGGATGGACGAATTCATTTCATCCACCATGTTTAACTTTTTGAAAAGCATAGCGCATACTAAACCACCAAAATCCGAACGTGTAATTAATCTCATGCTATGTATCCCTCTAATAATAGTTCCAAAGAACTAATTAAATCTCTGACATTCATATCAGCTAGTTTCAATTTGTGACAATGATTTTGTCTTTACAATTCCCTTACTGCTGAAAATAAAAAAACGGTACGCCTAGATAGGCTGTACCGTTCTTAATTTGGATGATAAACATTGATAAAGCCTTGTCAAAAATGCTTCAATTTGCGACATCGGCGGCATTTTAACAGAAAGCTTAACTTCGCCTTTCCAGTAGAAAATCAAGATGCTGTTGTTTCTCCCGTGAAACATTTCAACATCCCAACAAGCTTCATTTAACGCGTACTCTTCCCGATTAATCATGAGCTTCGGTCCATCCGTGGAAGGCACCAAACGGGCAACATGATTACCACATAACGAAGTCACTTTTTGTTCTTCTTGTAGTATTCCTTCAGATTGCATGCTGCTGGATCCTCCTTTTATTTTTACGCAAATTTGTTATGACAGAGAGAAAAACCCCACCATAATGAACCGATCGGAGGGGTTCTGATGTTGATTCCCAATCGTTCGGCGGCTGGCTGGCTGCGAGTCCGGTTTCAGGACAAGGAAGCCCCTTTAGCTTTGCGTCACTGGCTTTCGCCAACTTTGCCTTTGTCGTGATGTCTTATTAAATGTCTGAGCAGCTAAGATTAATAAATATCTACACTTTCAAGGATACGGGAACTTGTTTTGAAATCGAATAGTTCCTAAGAACTAATTTTGCAATATTTTTCAAAAATTTTCTTTTTTCGACGTATTTTTCACCATTATTTGACGAATTGTGCCTCTCCAGTAGAAAATGGATCCACTAATCGTAAGAACAGCCATAAGAACATATAACGTATTACCACCATAAGAAACGAGCAAGAACCCACCTAACCAAGGTCCAATAAAGTGTCCTATGTTCGTTAAGGTTTGAGCGCCAAAATACGTGCCACGCATATGCCCGGGAGCTAATTTGTCAATCAACATATTAGCAGCAGGGTAATTTAAGATCTCGCCAAAGGTGAAAATACCCATCGAAATAATAAGCCATACCAGCGAGTGGGAAAATGCAAAACCAACATCCCCTAACGCAAACATTAGGTTTCCAACTATTATTGCAGCAAGAGGCGTGTACTTCTCTGCCCAACGAGTAAGCGGAATCTGCATGGCAATAACTACGATTGCATTCACACTCATTAAGATCGCAAACATTTTCACACCGTCTGCAAAGTTATGCTCCAAATATTGCGAAAGTGTCACCATCACCTGTGAGTAACCGATAGCTCCAATAATACCGCCAAGGATATACAAGCGAAAAGTCACATCACTGCGAATCACTCGCAAGGCAGAACTAAAGGTAATTGAAGATTTCTTCTCGCCTTCGATTTTCTTGATGCCAAAAGCGATGAGCAGTGCGTAAAGGGAGACCGCATAAATTAAATAAATCGTTCCTGTAATGAGAAAAGGCAGCGCACCGTTCATCGTAGCGAAAAAGGCACCCAAAAGTGGTCCGACAGCAACACCAACATTGATTGCCATATATCGCATCGAAAACACTTTAAGTCTCTTCGCAGGTTCTGTAAGGTCGGCCATCAACGCCTGCGACACAGGCTCATAAAAGGATCGGCACACGCCGTTCAGCATATTTAGCAGCATAAACAGGATTGGTAATTTAACCATGCCGAAGCCTAAGAACACGAATGCCCAGCCAAAAAGAGCAGCCAGCATAATAATTCGCCTTCCGAATCGGTCCGATAAGGTGCCCCCTATAAAACCGCCTACAGTCCCTGCCAAGGAACCCATTCCGATGATAATTCCAATCATCACCGCACTCATCGACGTATGTCTGGATAAATAAATCGCGAGAAAAGGCAAACTCATGGAGGACGCAGCCCTAGCCATAACGGTTCCAAGAATTAACGTATGTACAATGGGATGATAAGAACTTAGAAAACCACGTAACCGATTCATTTGAAAGGACTCCTATCGCTGCTTAATTTACCGTAGGTCAAAGAAATCGACACCGAATTCCAATTATACACGAAAAATGACGATATGTGTCTCCAATTTGTTCTAATTTCGAATCTGTGCGCATGGGGTTACGGATTCTTGGCAGGATGGCTGGGGTTGGGGTTGGTTCTCGCTCAGAAGCAAAGATGTAAAAAGTACATCAAAATTTGTTAAAAGTGACACATTAGGCAAGTAATCATGCATTTTGTACATCAAATTCAGACCGAATCTGGCTTTTGAGCCTGAAACTGTAGATTTTGATGTAGTTTTTGCAGCTTCTGCCTAGCGAAGGCTAGTTTGAGCAGAAATTACCTGCACTTTTTGCATCAAGTAACAGGCTGTGTAAGGCGAGATTGCTGCTTTGGTAAGATGGGGGCTTGAAACCCATAATTATCATTGTGGGTTGGATAATGTGGATATATATAGCAGGATTGTGCATTATATGGGGATAGGTCCAGATTGCCTGTATAGACCATGGGACGCGCTCTGTTATTGCAGGTGTAGTAAATGTAGTTTCAAAATTTCGGTACTAAGCTGCTGATCTGAGGCTCGTGGGGAACGAGGAGCCTCTATTTCGGTTATTTTGTCAATATTGGGCCCATATGCGGAACGTGGGGACACTATTTTGGCGTTTTGATGTTTTTATACCTCTGAGGCGAGAATAGCGGCTCCTCATTCCGCGAAACCACGAAATACGCGGTTTTGAGTAAAATAAGGTAGCTCCGTTCCGTCAAACTGGGAGGAGCAATGCTGCACTTTTCATATGTGAAGCTAATTTTAAGAGTAGGCTCCGCCACCTCCCATACTCAAACAAAAACACTCTCCGACGGAGAGTGCAAAAGAGCGTGTCTATTGTGTGCTCAATGTTCAATGTAGCTATTGTTCTCTCAGTGTTCTCAGTGTGCTCAATGTTCATTGTGGCTGTTGTGCTCTCAGTGCTCTCAGTGTGCTCAATGTTCATTGTGGCTATGTGCTCTCAGTGTTCTCAGTGTKCTCAATGTTYATTGTGGCTGTTGTGCTCTCAGTGCTCTTTCGCGGCTTCCCCCGCATGAGGCCTCTTCGGGGACTGCGATTCCACGGATGAAATACTGCTTCCAAGGCCTTACCTTAACTGCTGCCGCAACTAGACCCGCAGCTCGATCCTGACGAGCAAGAAGAGCCCGAGCCGGAGCTGCAGCTGCTCCCGCTGCTGCAGCTACTGCCGCCGCCTGAATTTCCAGAGCTATCACCACTGCCACCAGAACCTCCACAACCCGATGAAGAACAGTTGCTATGCTTGTTATTATAGTTATTCGGTTCATTCACAGGCCACTGAGAGTTCATCCCGCTTGTAAAGTTATCACTATCCTGAATGGAGAAGAACATCATGGCTCCTGCCATGTACACCATGTTGTTCGGATTTGTTAGTGAATCCTTCCAACCTGTATCCTCAAACCTGCGGCTACTCACTGATTGTCTAGCTTCATGAATCGCCTGCTTAATGAGGATTCGAATCGTCTCTGCAACTTCGGGATATCGCTTCGCCTGCTCCATATCGAACCATTGCTCGGCGATTTCATCTTCATTCGCTTTGCGAAGCAAATCAGTTCGCTCCTCATCCAACGGATTGCGGAAAAATCCGTTCCAACACCGCGAACTCGTTGGAGTGAACTCGAACAGGTGCGCATATACCCAATCGAACCAAGCACGTTCACCTGGCATTTCCTTCGGTTCACGTTCAGGTGAATGATGAATAGCGTCACCAGCGAATTGATCCCCAAACCGTTGATATTCTCTCGTAAACATCAGCATCTCATGCCAAATCTCATCGATTTCGCTGCTAAACATCGGTGTTCTTTTTAATATGAGATTCATCAGGAAAAATCGTTTTAATTCAAACCATTTACAAGCAAACTCGTCATCGGACATGGAAGGATTCCCAGTTTTTACGCGATATTGGAGTCTTTCTACATAATCAAGTGGAAGTGCGCTATTCAGCTTAGCAGCGATACGTTCTAATGGAATACCTTCTAGCAAACCAAGCCCTTGGGGTAGATCTGAAGCTCGAAAGCTCGGTTTGGATTTCCCTACACGGCTTCTTGGTTTGGGTGATTTCCGGAATAAAAAACGAAACATTTGGCATCCCTCCCTATTTCCAATATAACACAGTAATGTTAAGAGAAGAATAACGTCAGTTGGAAAACATTGCATAATGGGCCTATAATAAAAGAAAGGAGGTGCTTCAGGATGAAAATAGCAGTAACCGGTGGCAGCGGGTTTATTGGCACACGATTGATATCTCATTTGCAGCAGCAAGGTCATGAAGTCATCAATATTTCACGTTCACCCAGAGCTGTTGTAGATCATGTACGTACTGTCACTTGGGATCAACTAAACACGGATTCGAGCGTATTCGCAGGACTGGATGCCATTGTCAATTTGGCTGGCGAGTCGATTAATCAGCGTTGGACACCTGCGGCCAAAGAACGAATCGTTGGGTCTAGACTAAAGGCGGCTAAGCAAGTGGCTCAGCTTGTTGAACACATGGAAGTGAAACCCAAGGTCGTCGTCAATGCTTCAGGAATGTCCATTTACGGTACCTCAGAAACCGAATCCTTTGACGAACGAAGTCCGCACCGCCCTGTTGATTTCTTATCAAGGGTAGTCGAGCAGTGGGAAGGCGCGGCTGATCAGATACAGGGAACACGAATTGTAAAAGTCCGTGTTGGCCTTGTCCTAGACGGCAAGGAAGGCGCATTCCCAAAAATGGCCTTGCCTTATAAACTGGGTATTGGCGGTCCGATTGGCAGCGGCAAGCAATGGCTCTCTTGGATTCACATCGTTGATATGGTGAGACTTATCGAATTCTGCATTCAGAACGAAGCAATTCAAGGTCCTGTTAATGCGACAGCGCCGAATCCGGTTACGAATAAAGAGTTTGGACGGGCATTAGCGAAAGCGATGCGAAGACCTAATCTATTCCCGCTTCCCGCTTTTATTTTAAAAGTGATGTTCGGTGAGTTATCTACTCTACTTCTCGAAGGTCAGAAGGTTCTCCCTCGCGTTTTGTTAGAGCATGGCTTTACGTTTAAATATTCTTTCGTAGACAAAGCCCTCGCTGATATTGTTTAAATAATAAAACCCAGACTACCGAGTGCGCCTCGATGAGCTGGGTTTTCGTTTTCGTTTACTTTTATTTCGTAGATAAATCGTCTGAAACTTGAATAAGCTGTAATTGAGTTGGTGCGTTTGTTAGTGTCAATACGCCTTTATCATCATAGCTAATACCGAAGTCATTGTCGTTTACAATCGCAATTGTATTTTTGTCAACAACCGTCAAGCCTTCAATCTTCTCATATGGGTATCCTAGTTTGGCAATATCCACAATTAATTCTTTGCTCACTGGTTGAATACCTTGGTCTTTGAGCTGCTGAATGGATAGGCTTTCCAGGTTTTTGCTTGTATCTGTTCCTAAAATATTCGTAGCCTTAGAGAAATCAGATCTGTAAATTCGTTTCAGCTGTGCATCAGCACCCGCATTCTTATCACGCTCATCAACTAGCAGCACATCACTGGATAGTGCGGAGAGATCACTGATCACGATATCTTTTTGGTTCACTTTGACGAACATCCCAGCTTGTTCAGCCACATAAACGTACTCGCCCACGATTTGTTTCGTGGCTAGGTCCATTTTGAGGATACGCAGATTTCTGGAAGACTCCCCTGTTTTCTTATCTGGATTTGCCATTGGACTTTGAATGGACGTGTACAAAAATTTGCCGTCTGGGGAAATCGTCACCCCTTCGAATCCACGGTTGGAAATACGCGTATTGTATACTTCAGGCAGTGTATCCATAATTGGCGTTTGAGCACCGGCTTGAACGAGCTTGTCCTTAGCGCCTTTAGGGACGTAACGCCCTAGAATCGTGCCATCACGTTTCACTTGTAGAATAGATGGGCGGTACTCATCTGAAATCCAAAATGTATCATCAGCAGGGCTGTACGCGATACCTTCCAGATCAAGACCGTCCGGATCATACGCCAGCTTCGTAACACCTTTCTCATCGTACGGCAATTCATCGATTCCAGCCAAGTTCGGCAGTCCTGTTATGTATTTGCTATTGCTTACTTTATCTAATTTGGCATCCGGAAGCGATAGTTTGATCGTTTCCAAGATTTCAATGTTTCCGTTCGTAATTTTGAATTTATAAATACGTGGAATATAGTTATCAATCGGGAATGTGCGAAGTTTATCTTTACCTACTTCACCGTTCGGTCCACGATCCGCCAACGTATAGAACGTATCAGCAGCATCTTTAGGTAAGTGAATAAGACCTGAAAAACCGCCTTCTTGAATACCTTTATCAAGTATAGGAGCATTTTTCCACTCAAATTTACCCGTCACTTTAGGAATATCTTTGAGTGAGATGGATTGATTCCATTCATTCCATTCGATTTGTTTGCCAAGCGCTTCACCAATGGTACGAAGAGGAATATATGTGCTTCCGTTAATGACAACGGGATCTTTATCAAGCGTAAGCGTTTTCCCACCAGAGGTTAGCTGAAACTTCACAGCAATAGCCTCCAACGTAGCTTGTCCTGCGGATACGACAGTTGTTGTAGAAACGGCACAAATGGCCGCAAGTACAATAAGCAGTCGTCTTCTTCTGAGTAATCTCCTCATAGTAACCCTCCATCATCTAATAAACTTTCACTGTGATAAGCATAATGCTTATATATTCGTGGAGTGTCAGAGGGATATAAAAAAAATGTAAATGATGAGAAAACCTTTATCTACTAAAAAAAAGCTTTTCAAACCCTTTAAAGTTGTGTACGATTAAATCTTGTAAAATAAAATGAAGAAGGTGATCCTTTTGAACGTTCATCAATTTACAGTTCGCACGATCCGCGGTGAAGAAAAGTCTCTAGCCGATTATCAAGGTCAAGTGCTGCTTATTGTGAATACCGCTACGCAGTGCGGATTTGCTCCTCAATTCAAAGGACTTCAAGAGCTCCATGACACATATAAGCAAAAAGGTTTTAGCGTGTTAGGATTTCCATGCAATCAGTTTAAGGACCAGGAACCCGGCGACGACGCTCAAGTCGAGCAAGCTTGCCAAATCAATTTCGGTGTTAACTTTCCGTTGTTCTCCAAAATCAATGTGAACGGCGCAGACGCCCATCCCCTTTATCAATACCTGAAAAAGCAGGCCTCAGGTCTACTCGGCTCAAGCATTAAGTGGAATTTCACAAAGTTTCTAGTTGATCAGCAAGGCAACGTGATTAAACGCTTCTCCCCTACTACTTCACCAAGCAAAATAGACAGCCAAATTCGCAAGCTGTTAGAGAAATCAGCTGTTCATGCTTAATCCTATTGAAAAGAAGAAAAGCATCCAATCCCAAAGTGGGCGGATGCTTTTTCTTATTTTACATACTTTTTGGCCTTTTCAATCACTTCGTCTTCAGTTGTTGCTGTCACATAGCGTCCATTAATAAAAATAAATGCAAATCGGGAACAAGGACCGCAATATGATTTGCAGGCAACTTTGACTTCAGCATCAGGTGCAATGACTCTTATTTTAGAAAGGGCAGTCTTCACCTTCATATGTTTGCATTTATCACAAATGCGAATATCATTGCGCATTAGTGATCTCCGTGATTCCCCTTGCTTGGGTTCGTAATCATGAAGCCTTCTTCTGGTGTGTAGAAGTAATCAATACGGATGCCATCCAGCAAAGGTTCATTTTTTTCAAGAATAACATCAATACCTTTATCCGTACTTACAAGGACGTCATTTTCTGATTTATCGTCAAGACCCAAACCATAGTGAGCATGGTCACCGTGTGAATGAGTCACTTGTACGCGAACCAATAATCCTTTGTTTTCTTCTTTATCAAGCTCCAACTGAAGTACTTTAGCTGCATTGCGTGAAATTTTGACGTTCATATGTACACATCTCCTGAAACTTTAATTTTTATTTCTTATTGTAAAGAATCTAAGGCACGAAATCAACCTTTGTCCCAAGTCACCCTTACTTCTTGCTAATTCACTAAACGAACTTTAAAATACATAGTAGTGAGCACAAAGAGCACTAATTACATTGAAGAAACTAACTTACATAAAAGTTAGTTCCATACATTCAATTTGAAAGGAAGCGGTCTTATGTCAACCCTAGAGAATGAAAAAGTCGCTCCACTCAGCAACTATGTTCCTAAAGTACCCAAAGAAATCGAATGTTCGGTTGAAAGAACACTTGAAGTTATTGGCGGAAAATGGGCTTTTCTCGTACTTCGCGAATTATTTTGCGGAACGAAGCGTTTCGGCGAGCTGCAGCGCCAGATAACTGGAGTCAGCCCTAAATCATTAACGGATATCCTTCGTCACCTCGAGGAACATGGGGTTTTGGAACGAATGGCTTACCCTACTGTTCCTGTTACGGTCGAGTATACCTTGACACCGAAAGGCCAGGATTTGCATCAAATAATAAAAGAAATGAAGTTATGGTCAGCAAAATGGACATAATGACTAATTAGGGACTATCACCAGAGGAGTGGAGCTTGATGATTACAATCAAAACCAAAGAACAAATTGAAAAAATGGGCAGAGCAGGTCGTATCCTGGCTGATTGCCATAAAGAAATTGCCAAAATGATCCGACCTGGTATTACTTCCTGGGAAATCGACCAATTCGTTGAAGGCTTTCTAACTAAGCACGGAGCCACTCCTGAGCAAAAAGGGTATCACGGTTATCCATATGCTACTTGTGCATCGGTCAATGATGTGATCTGTCACGGTTTTCCCAAGAAGGAACCCCTGAATGACGGCGATATTGTAACCATTGACATGGTTGTACGTATAGATGGTTGGTTGGCTGATTCCGCGTGGTCTTACGCTGTAGGTAACGTTTCTCCGGTTGCCGAGAAATTGCTGCAAGTAACGAAAGAATCTCTATACAAAGGAATTGAGCAAGCCGTTCCCGGCAACCGTATCGGCGATGTAGCTCATGCCATTCAGGTCTACGCGGAATCGCATGGTTTTTCCGTAGTAAGAGATTTTGTCGGACACGGCATTGGCTCCGAGATGCATGAAGAGCCGCAAGTGCCTCATTATGGGCCTGCAGGCAAAGGGCCGCGGATCAAAGAAGGCATGGTCTTCACGATTGAACCGATGCTAAATATCGGTAAATATCATTCCAAAGTAGATCAAGATGGATGGACAGCAAGGACTTATGATGGCAGCTTGTCCGCTCAATATGAACATACAATTGCCATTACAAGTCAAGGACCGATCATTTTAACCGAACAATAAAGATTCCGGAGGAACATGCATGATTTCTTTTTACAAGAAATATTGGAGAACAGCCTTTGACATTGCTCTCATTGTTCTAACCGTCTATTTATTCATGCTGTTATTTAGTTACCTGTATCGCATCGCTACCCCTATCTTTCTGGCTCTGATCATTTTCATGATGATCGAGCCTTTTGCTAGGTTTTTGCATCGCAAAGGGATACGCAAGTCAATCGCTTCGGCGATTTCGACCTTAGTATTCGTCCTTATTATCCTTGGCGCACTGACCGGTGCCGCTGTCATTTTCACCAGCCAGATCATGAGCCTTGTCGATAAGGTGGATGAATATCAAGCGATTTTTAACGATCAAATTGTACATAAAATTAGCGAATTGAATGACCGATTCCAAACTCTGCCACCTGACGTTATTGCGAAAGCCAAAGATTATGCTGGGCAATTCGCCGGCAATGCTTCTAAGTTTATCATTGCTTTCTTATCTGGATTGGCAGCCTCGTTGACATCCTTCTCAACCTTCATGTTCAACTTCATCGTCGGGATTATCTTAGCCTACTTCCTCAGCATTGAAATTGATTCTTGGAAACGCCTTGCAGGTGAAAAAACACCAAAAACCTTCAAATCCGTCTTCTTTTTTCTCAAAGAAAATGTCGTGAAGGGGATCGTCTCCTACATAAAAGCGCAATCCAAACTGATCTCTTTGACGTTCGTTGTTATATTTTTCGCCTTGCTCCTGCTCGGAGTTAACAACGCTTTCTCCATCGCGCTATTGTCAGGCATCTTCGATGTACTGCCGCTGCTCGGCGTATCCACCTTGTTCATTCCATGGATCATCTACCTGTTTATTGTTGGGCAAACGACCCTAGCGATCTGGCTAAGTAGCTTACTCTTGGTCGTCATCCTCGTCAGACAAATTATGGAGCCAAAGATTACTGGGGAATCACTCGGAGTATCGGCCTTTACGACCTTAGCCTTCATGATTATATCCCTTTCCCTCTTTGGATTTGCAGGGGTCATCCTTTCGCCTGTACTGATCATTCTAATCAAAGCTCTGTATACGCAAGGCTACCTGCAACGCTGGATTCGTAAGCCAGAGGATGAGTATGTTCAAGGTAAATTACCTTATAGCGGACCTTAATTATTGAAAATACGGCTTGCGCAGACTTTAGGCGAGAGTGCTTGTAAAGGTTGATACAAAGCATATGACGCCCTGAGCGCATGTGGCGCTTCTCGTGCCGGCATATCCGTTCTTTGACGGCATTGAGCTGCTGCTGATGCTTCGGAAGCTACGGAGCTGACAGTCGAGCTCTGGAGCGCTGGGAAGCCGCAGAACTATGTCCCCCATACACAGATGACGTCAACAAAAGTGGCTGTGGCTAAGGGTTCTCAGCAGTGGGTAAAGGCTGCTCTTTCTTGGCATCCTGAAACCGCTCAGAATGCTTTTATCATTCTCAGAAGCAACCCAAAACTTCAAGCCTTCATCGGCGGTGACTGGACCACATATAGTTGATCGAGGGCTATCAACAAAATCAATTTAAGAGTTGCTTATTCCATAACCTGCCATTATGATTAGATCAATTAAAAGTTGATGTGTGACTGGCGAAGCATGGATACCCATGAGGAAGCACATTGATGTTACAGCCGTACGCCTGGGCAGAGGTAAGGGGGATTCATCCCTCTTACCTCTTTGTGTTTTTACAAACAAATGAAGGGTTGAGGGTAAAATGAATGCTGATAAATTAATTTTGGACGGTACATGTGTCGCGAAAACAATCAAAGAAACATTGGTCGAAAGAATCAACCACCTAACTGCAAGAGGTATCCTACCATGTTTAGCTACGATACTTGTTGGCGATGACCCTTCTTCGGAAACCTATGTACGTATGAAAAGCAGCGCTTGCAAGCGGCTAGGCATTGATTCCAGACGAATTCACCTAAATAAAGCAACTACAACAGAGGAGCTTATTGCTGTTATTCTACAATTAAACGCGGATCCTCAGGTCCATGGAATTTTATTGCAGCATCCGGTCCCGCATCATATTGATGAAAGAGCCGTGTTCGAAGCCATTCAGATAGAAAAAGATGTGGATGGTGTTACCATGCAGGGCTTTGCTCAAAATGCTTTTGGAATGGCCAGTTTTCCATCCTGTACCCCAGCCGCCATTCTAGCCATTCTCGATTATTATCAGATTCCAATTGAAGGCAAACACGCGGTAATCGTTGGTCGGAGTCCTATTCTAGGAAAACCCGTATCACTTATGCTGCTGAATCGAAACGCAACCGTCACCATTTGCCATTCTAAAACAAAGAATCTCCCCCTTCTCATCGGATTAGCTGATATTGTCGTTGCAGCCGTTGGTAAACCTGCATTTATTCAAGGAGCATGGATTAAGGAAGGCGCAATCATAATGGATGCCGGATACAATGCTGGGAATGTTGGCGATGTTGATTATAAGGCTTGCCATATGAAGGCTAGCGCAATTACTCCTGTGCCCGCTGGAATAGGCCCGGTGACCATCGCGATGCTGCTCAAACATACGGTCATTGCTGCCGAAAAAAGCAAAATGTTAACCTGAGGTTCCGACATTCTTTTTTCTAAAATAGGTCTTAATAACCCTTGTTTAACCTAACATGGTGTGTTATATTAAAAGTGCGTCAAATCAAGGTTTCCACTTCAAAAAGTTGACATAGGAGTGATACAAATGCCCAACAATTCCGTGCAAATCCCGCAAGGTGATGAATTGATTCGTGTAGAAATGACTGTTAAGGAAGCGCTTGCATTGACAGGTACTAAATTTAACCAAAACCACAAATTAGAGACAGATGCTATCAAGAAGGTCAAACAATCCTTAGAAGATAAATTGCTGCCACCTAACCATTAATCCATACTCACGAACATAGCCCTGACGAACGATTTTAAATCGCTCGCGGGGCTTTTTTCTATTTTCAGAAAGAATTGTTTCGGAATATCTCATTTTTATCGTATCAAATTCAGCCGAATGCTTATAATAATCTCGCACCGCCCAAAATCCTACATCTGAAGGAGTGAACAACCAAATGTCAGAAAGTCATAAGCAGCAAGGGCATTCCAGACAAAATACAACGACACGAACAAATGATCAAAAAAGCAACAAGCACGGTAATAAGAAATAACGATATTCCATATCAGGAGGCCGATATATGCTCGATCAGCTAGAAAGCAACTATGACTGTGCGAATGCGGGCTCTGACCTGCATAGTTTAAAACAAGAACTTGAACAATTCCAAGGGCAAGCAGACTCGTCAGACAAAGAACAAGAAGAGCATCGGAATCGACTTGAGAATCAAATTCGTTTTATAGAAAATAAGTGTTCCATCCCAAGCGAACATATCCCGCAATGAAGAAAGTCCACGCCTTAGATAACGAGGCGTGGACTTTTGCATTAGTTGACTTTTCTTCTTGTCAAAATACACGGAACGCCTTTCCCAACGGCTCCTGGCTCAGACATCATGGCCAAATACCGAAGTCCTCTTGTGCACGGAGTCTTACAAACTGCACATGTGGACGATTCCACAAGCCTCATCGTGTATTGCACTCTGGATGAAAGTTCTTTCTTCTTGGATGCCTTGCCTTTCCCTTTAGGTGGTGCCATATCCACGCCTCCCAACAGTTTCCTTCCTTCAGTATATGAAGTCTGGGCGGAACGGTTCTTGGGAAGCATGCTTAAGTTCGATATACTTGTCTATGGCAAATTTTAAAATTCCATGGCTGTCAATAGGATCGGAACCAATTCCTCATAGAGTGCTGCGAAGGATTCTACAGGCAGGGGGTTTACCCCAAATCCTACTTCAACAGTAAAACCGGGTCTACGAAATTGTTGGATGAACCAGTCTTTGTAACCCGCGTCACTGTCCGTCAGTTTAACCGCTTCATAGTTGCTCGCTAGGGCTAACCGCTCGGCAAATGCCTCAGATTCCGGCGGCTCATAGTCGCGATAATTCCAATAAATCTCCCTACCTTGAGTATGGAGCGCCACGACAAGCTCAAAGTCATGACACTCTGTAAATTGAGCTAATGCTGCTGCCTCCGGCTCCGTTAACGGTGCCTCACCACCGTAGTCACGCTCACCAGGTCCTGTCTTCTCTCTACGTATTGCCTCTTCTTCCCAGTGTGCAGGGAACTGGTCATTGAGATCAACACCACGAATATTGGCCTTCCAATTTCTGAAATCAAGCGATCCTCCATTCCAATCCAACAGCTGCTCTCGGAAGGGATGTTCCTCGGTAACACCAGACAGAACAAGTTCCACACCATCTGGGTTCACCATCGGTACCACCCAAAGTGAATACTCTGATAAGAGACGTCTAATGTTGCTGCCATGCCAGGCCGTCCCTCTTGCATAGGAGCATGCAAGATCCTCCACAAATTGCATTAATAGCGGTGTCGTTATCCATTCATTCGCATGCAGCGCTGCGTTGAAATGAATCTCTTTCGCACCTTGACCAATTCGCAGAGCTGGTATGCTTTTCCCCATCACACTTGCGCCTATCTCTTCTACATGAAGAAAAGGATATATCTTGCAGAGCCGATTCAGTTCTTCACAAAGTGTCCAATACCCGTATCCTAACACACGACCACCTCACAGCCCATTTACTTAGTTCGTATGGCTATGATTATGCCCGCAGACTTCGAATCATGCGGAACATAATCATATATGCTCACTAGTTGAGGTTGCGGAAGAATGAATCCCTATTCCACGAAAGCTCATCTCCCCTCACAGAGCCGCTGAACGACTCTAAAATCGAATTTTAGAGTTATGCCACAACCACTTACCCTGCTTTGATTCTTCTAGAAATAAGAATAGACCCCATTAGGGTCTATTCGCTTCACTTATAAAATATTATGCACCTGCCAAACGACAGGCGTTATAGAAATTTGCTCTTTCAGCCAAATCTGAGCAATATGTTTAAATAATTCTGGCTCGCCGCTGCAAAAAAATTGATGGATAGGCAACTGACCCGATGAGGCCAGTATGTCGCGGTGGTATAGGATCGTGCTGATCTCTCTTGCCGTTTCGTCTGCCGAAGAAATCAAGGTCACATCCGGTCCCATGACGCGAGAGATGGTCTCCATTAGGAAGGGGTAATGGGTGCAGCCTAAGATTAAGCAATCTATCGGCTTGCCGATTAGTTGTCTGAGTGATTGCTCAACAATTGCGTTTGCACTATCCGCACCGAAAAGCCCTCTTTCTACGAACGGCGCTAACAGCGGGCAAGCTTCGCTATATACTTGAATGTTCGGCGAAATCAACCTTAACGCATATTCATAGGCATTGCTGCGAATCGTTCCTTCCGTACCAATAACTCCGATAACACCGCTTCGCGTAGTTTTGATTGCGGCTCTCGCTCCAGGCAAAATGACGCCAATCACGGGAATGGATACCCGCTCACGAATGTCTTCAATAGCCACTGCTGTTGCTGTATTACAAGCGATAACGATCATTTTTGGATTAAATTGAATTAAGTACTCGACGATTTGCCGAGTGAAGGTTCTTACTTCTCCAGCAGATCGGGGACCATACGGACTTCGAGCCGTATCTCCGAAATAAATCACTTTTTCCTGCGGAAGCTGTCTCATAAGTTCTTTTACTACAGTTAATCCTCCGACTCCGGAGTCCAGTACGGCTATCGCTTGCTGCACACCTATCCGCATCCTTTGCCGGTTAATGAAATACGTAACCACATGGATAGGATATGAGCGTCCAAGCTGAAAGGTACCTAGGTGAACGCATCAGATTTCTCGTCAGACAGGTACTATTTAGGAATGCAGTTCACTCACAATTCCGAATTCATAGCCTTTCTTCTTGATCTCTTTACAGATACGAGACAGCGCCTGCATATTTTCTAAAGATCCCTGATGCATCAATATCACATTGCCATCATGCAAATTATTCATAATATCATTGTATGGATCTTCCGCACCGTTGGCTCTCGGTTCCCAATCCCGCATAGCTGTAGACCAGAACACAGAGGTATAGCCCATACTGGATACTAAATTCAAATTATGTAGATTGTAATGCCCATAAGGAAAGCGGAAATATTTCTCGACTTCTTTACCCGTAATTTTTTTATATAAAGCTTCAAAATCCGTAATTTCTTTTCTAATTTGATCATCAGACATGTCATTAAAGTCGTTATGTGTCATCGTGTGATTGGCAATGAAATGACCATCAGCTACGAGCTTTTTCAAATAATCCGGATTTTTTTTAATGTTATTACCTGATATAAAAAAGTTTGCTTTCACGCCGTTTTCTTTCAGCGATTTAAGCATGAGATCGACTTCAATCAAGGGACCTCCCGCATCGATCGTTAAATAGACCTTTTTACCGGTCCCAACCCAAACCGCTTTCTGGTCCGCTGTGAAGGATTTTGTTTCTTTTGGAAAATCAGGAACTTGCCCCGTTTTCTTTTTCATGTAGTACCAGGAATAAGGCACGTGATCGGCAGTCACTGACTTGGTTTTGGAAAAGTTGCCTACCACTGCTGACTTTGGTGTTGCAGTTGGCTCAGAAGCCGTTGTTGGCTTCGGTGTCTCACTGGGGACAGGTGTAGATTGAGATGTAGGTATGGGTTTAACGGTTGATTTAGGAGTTGGAGTCGCCGCTGGACTTGTTGTTGCTTGTGGCGCAGCATTTTGGGCTTGACTCAAGTCTGGGGATAGCAGGCTTTTGTCTGCACAACCGATCAATGATGCGCTTAGAACGATCAGTAGTGCAGCACTTTTGGAAATTGACGTCATTGTAGCACCTCGTTTTGGAATGAATACTTACGTATACATTTCGACAGCGCTAGACAAATCCCCTGCCTATTTCAGGTAAAAGTTGTTTATTTCGTAGCTCGATACGTCATAAATTGAAGAATCGTGATGAGGATAAAAGCCGTTCCGGCAAGCATTGGAATCGTGATGAAGCCCAGCCAATTCAAATAATCGACATCGCATGGTATCGGGCCGCAGCCTGTTGCTGATTCGTGAAATACACCCGATTGCAGCAGAACATGGTAGGTGGAAATACAAGCTCCCCAGATCGTCAGCGGCAGCACATAGATGGTTAATTTGTAGTCTCTGCGCACGGCTGCAATCCCTAATAGGACAACTAATGGGTACATAAGAATGCGTTGGTACCAACATAATTTACAAGGAATAAAGTTCATAATCTCTGAGAAATACAAGCTTCCCAATGTGGCAATTAATGCTAGAAGCCATGATAGGTGCATGCCATTATCTCGTAACCATTTGTTTGACATCAATGCTCGTCCTCCCCTTCCTCCTTATTATAAAAAAATTGCCAAAGGAAGTCTAACAAGAACGATAAATGGCCAAGCAGGCATCAATAAGTCTGCTTGGCCACTCCCATTAAACGGAGAAGCTATATACCACTTCATTCGTTTGTTTCACGAGATCATCCCACTGTTCCGCGGGAACAATATCTACAACGGCTTTGATCGGTATGGTCTTAAAATCCAGCTTTGGCACGTCTTCCAAAGTCATCCTATTCGTAACCAGGCGGTCGAGCCAGCCTGGAAACTGCTTCTCCATTTGCTGTAAGCGGTAAATGGCGGTCTCGAAATCTTTGCGCGAAGCATTGACCGAGCCGATCACGCACTTATTCTCCAGCACCATGCTCTGGTTGAGCATGTCGGACGAAATCTCCAGCTTACGGTCCGCTGGCGTGACACCCAGCAGCGCCAAAACTCCGTTTGGCGCTAGAACAGACATGGCCTCGAAGGCTAGCGGACTGTAGCCCGTGCATTCGAGGATCAGATCTATCGGCTTGCCGAGGCCCTCAGCATAAGCCGTCATAGTCGCCGCGCTGCCATTGTCAGCGCCGGCCTCCTTAAACACACCTCCGCTGTCCTTCACAAGCTGCGCTTGTAGACTGTCCTGCGGAGATTTGGACCAGACATACGCTTCCAGCCCCAGCAGGCGGCAGGTCATTGCAGCGAGCAAACCAAGCGGTCCAGACCCGAGTATGAGCGCAGTTCTCGGCTCCCAGATCAGCCGCTGCTGGACCCGCAGCACTTGGTCCCAAACTTTCTCAACGATGCTCTGCGGCTCGACTAACATCCCTTGCCTCAGCAATTCCTTCGGCACCTGAACCAAATATCGACCTTCCTCTTTGTAATACTCAGAGAGGAAGCCGTGAGCCCCTTTAATGCCCCGTTCGACAAACTCACCGGTCTGACAAAAATCCGAATGACCATTGCGGCAATTGACGCAGCTTTGATTTCTACAAGGCCGTCTTACAATGGCGGTTACAAGATCCCCAAGTTGGAATCCACTATCCGCCCCGGCTTCCGTCACAACCCCTAGAGACTCATGCCCCGTGGTCAAATCATCTTCACCTTCCGGAGGAACGCCGTATTTCTCCTGTAGAATTTCCTTGTCCGTGCCGTCGAGGCCAACCGCCAGCACCTTTACAATGACTTCTTGAGGCCCTGCAATCACGGGATCCTGCACATTTTCAAGCTGAATAGTCGGATTCCCCTGTCGAAGCTGCTTGACACGAACTGCCTTCATGACTTCCTCTCCTCCCAACTAATGAACGACGGGTTCCAGTATTTTATCCTCACTCGCATCAACCGCCTGCTTCGTTCCCTTCGAGGTTAATAGCTTTAATTTCGACAAATATTCTTGCGTCACTTTAATAAAGGAAGCATGGGACCAAGTCAGTGGTGAAACGGACATAGGTTCTCCTGTGAAAGGATGCACTTGCTCAGCCATAGCGCCTGAAGGCGCAGCATGTAGAATAGCCCAACGCATCAATTTCTCCGCTTCCAACAAGTCCTGAACGGTTTTGGCAGACGCCACCAGCCATTCTGCGTACCAAAGGGTACATATAAACCAAGGATTGCCCGGTACTTTAGCTACATCATTGGTGACTTGATGATAATAGTCATTCTCATAGCGGGCAATACCGCCGATTTCAGTTTGTACCCACAATTTCTCTTTCAGAATCTTCATTGTTGCCACAATCCGCGGATCTTCAAGCTCAAACAAGCCGAAATCAAATAGTGCGTACATACTCATATCCAGCGTATAGTCCGGGACGTACGTATTTTGTTCATAATTCCAATATAAAGCCCGCAAAAAGCGATTCTGATCTGGAGCATACAGATACTGTTCGGCTGCTTTCTTCACTTGACCTGCGATATCTGCATAGTAGATGGAGCGTACTTTATCCTGATGATATTCGGCAAAACGCGCTGCTGCTATAAGACCGGCATATACCGATGACACCGTGAAGGCTAGTACACCATAACGCTCTTCCCAGAGATCATACGAAGGCAAAGGGAGTCCGGATGCATCCCGGTAACGAACGAGAAAGTCCGCTGCGGGCTTCACAAATTTCTCATAATCCTCACGTGAGTTCGCTATCGTTCCAGCCAGCTTATGGTGATGCCATAACGTATACAGCACGAGAGCTGTCTCATCCTCTTGAATCGCAAGCTGCTTATTCCCCCGACTATCCACCCAGGGATGCCAGCTCGAGCCTACAGAACTGTCAGGGTTATATTTGTGCATCAGATAGCCTTCAGGAGTTAGCACCTTTATACAGAAATCAAAAAATTTCCTAGATAATTCGTAATACCCTGCCCGGTCTAGCGCATGTGACACCAAAGCGCCATCACGCGGCCACATATACGAGTATGTATCCTTGGCAAATTTCAAAATATCCGAATCATTCGCCGCAATGATAGCCCCACGATTGTCGACGTTTGTTCGGGTAATCAACAAGCATCGCTTATAAAATGACTCCAAATCAGGCTTCAGCAGTGAGAGCTGGTGGGCATCTTGATTCACCCATTTCACCCAATGATCGTGAGTTCGTTGTAATAACTTTTGCGGGGTTGCTGTCCGAAGCAATCGCTCTAAACGTTCTACCTCCTGCTTCGTACGTCCGAAACAGACCCAGAACCAAGCATCTTTAGCGCTTTTTGGCGGTAGTTTCATCGTCAATTCAATCACACCATCAACAGATCCTTGCGCGATGGCATTTCCCCCTAGATGACCGTCTTCAGCATCACGCCATGTTCCTTCCAAGCCGTGAATCCCTTTTTGCCCCGTTGCATATCCGCTAGGCATTGATTTCTCTGCGTCTGGGGACAAGCAAGAGAGTGACATATAACGATGTCCCTTATAAAATAAAAGGGAATTCAACTCAGGATCATAATAAGTCGTATCTCCGACGCCATTTCCATAGATTTGAAGATCCAGATGAAAATACAGTTTAATTTCTCTTTCCGTATCAAAGCGGTTTTCTATCTTCACTTTGCGTAAAAACACATTCTGCTGAACATCGACCCCATCACGAATAACGAAGCTGAGACCTAACCTTTCATGGGCGCAAACAGCGTTAGTAACAAGCGAATCGTCCAAATAATTGAGCTTTTTTGAAACCTCTGGATCGTCAATCCAGAAGAATCCTTCCGGACACCAAATGCCAAAATGTGAAAGATGATCGCTAGATTGATTCTCTTGACCTACTAAAGGGTAATACATGTCACGAATATTATAAGCAGCGTCGAAATTAATGAGTATATTTCCGTTTCCTATGGGTAAGTCTCTTGCCATGCCATCAGCCTCTTTCCAAGATATTGCTACTAATTTACCAATTTGAGCGCTTAAATATGCACGTGGCGGTTTTTGGCTGGGTTTTGAGGAAAATGGCACCAATTCGCGCCTTAAAGATGTTCATTTCATTCGAATTCATTTACAATTAAAAGCATATGGAGGGATACGTTATTATGAAACAATTTGAAGGATTCGGTAAATTTTTGGAAAGCTTGCGGGGTAAGATGTCTTTGCGTGAAGCGGCTCATAAAAGCGGACTGTCACATGCCTACATCAGAGACCTTGAACTAGAGCGGAATCGTTCGACCAATGAGAAAATCAAACCCTCTCCTGTCACGCTGAAAAAGCTGTCGGATGCCTACAACTTTTCATATACGGAACTTATGGAGAAAGCCGGGTATCTCGAAAAAGAGGACGTACAGACAACCAATGAGCAGGAGCTAGTCCCTATGTCGGATACACTGTTTATCGAAGTTAGTACGAAGGAAATTACGTACCACACACGAATTGGCAAAGTTAGCCGAAGTGTGAATTCATTATTGGATTTCAGTCATTTTCTAGATAAACTCGAAGAGCAAGGATTTAAGAAGATGGATACTGACTTATTCGTCAACCTAAATCATGTTCAGAAATACATCGAAAAAGAAGGAAAACTCTACTTCGATCCTTTAGGTGTCAGCAAATTTGTCGTTATCGCAGCGATTCGGCAGAAGAAATACCATGAGTTAATCATCCGCAGCGTAGCGAATAACACGGGAATGGGATTGGAGTTTCAATACGACCGTAACGCCGTAACGGATTCACGTTTCCAGACTTTAAAGCGGCCTATTTAGGAATAAAGGGTAACCTCTCGGTCACCCAAAGCATATAAATTCTTAACTTACCAGAAAAAGGAGAAAAGTTCAGTCATTTATGAAACTTTTCCTCCTTTTCTTTCGTTTATTTATAAGGATGGTTAGATTGATTATTTGGCAGAGAGGATAGGTAAAGAAAACATGGCTGTACAACAAACCACTTCCCAGCAGTCTACTCGTCTAACGAAAGTTAAACGCAAGAGATCTGCGGGAATGAGCTTTATCGTGTATGGGGTACTTGGGTTTACCTTGCTTTCTGTGATGTCCTTATGTTGGTTTTTCCTTACTTCCTCGGGTTCGAATGTAAGATTAATGATGGCTGACACCTTAATTACTACCCAACACCGGGAGTGGGCCAAATATTTGATAGGATCTACAGAGCTACAGAAGCGCGTCGAAGCATATTGGGAGGAGTTCGACAAAATGGGCGATGAGAAAGATAAAGGATTCGTCGAAATTGATCATAACTCCCCCCTTACCCCAGTCGTTGCCAAGAAAGATTTGGTCACCATAGAACCAATTTCGGGGACAAATTTCAAAGGACAGCTCGTCACGATTTCGGATCCGAAAAAGCTTCGAATTGCCGTACCTGAGAAAGCAGGTAAAGGGGAAAAAGTTTCCTCTATGGTCAAAAGAACCGGAGCGATTCTTGGTGTTAATGGCGGAGGATTCATCGATCCCAATTGGGAAGGGAACGGCTTCCAGCCTGAAGGCATCGTCATCTCCGGAGGCAAAATCTTTTATAATGACAAAGGTATGAACGGCACTGTGCAAGTGGTTGGTATCGATAAAGAAGGCCGCATGATTGCAGGTAAATATAAGGTTTCCGAGCTTGTGGACATGGGTGTACAGGAAGCTGTTTCGTTCAGCCCTCGGTTCATCGTGAATGGGGTTGGGCAGATTAAGAGCCAAGCCGATGGCTGGGGGATTGCTCCGCGGACCAGTATGGCGCAGACCAAAGACGGCTCCATTCTATTCGCTATCATCGATGGCAGACAGAAGCATAGCATAGGAGCGACGCTGTATGATGTACAGCAGATATTCCTAGAGCATGGCGCTGTAACGGCAGCGAATTTAGATGGCGGCGCCTCAACGGTACTCGTTCATAAGAATGAGATCATCAACAAGCCATCAAGTGAATACGGGGAACGTTACCTCCCTACAGCGTGGCTTCTCTTCGATCATCCAGAAACGGCGAACATTAAGAACGTCTGGGAAGGTCTAGATATTCGTAAAATTGATCCTTCCAAGTGGTAAAGGAAAAAGCAGAAAGCTCTATTCTCGGAGCTTCCTGCTTTTTTGGTTTTAACGATTTCCTAGAATAACCAAATCTTCCGCAGCCTCGCTTACTTCTTCCTCTTGGGAGTCCAGCTCTTCGTCACTTTTGGACTCTTTCCAGGAACGAACACTATCCACGACGTTTACGGCTGTGTCTTTTGCTTTTCCATATAGTTCCGATGTTGTTGTGCTCACGGTTTTCGCAACTTCTTGCGTTTTTTGACTTACGTTGGTTGCGATTTGCACCGTTTTGTCGCTAACCACTTGGGCTTGATCTGCAATATCACTTCTCAATTCACGGCCGGATTTCGGTGCAAACAAAAGCGCAGTTGCCGCTCCTAGTATGCCTCCAACAATCGCGCCGATGAGAAGATCTTTACCTTTTTTTTCATTGGACATGAGAAATCCACTCCTTAATTGTCTGATTTGGCATTCCGATACGCTTGCCATCTTTGCCACAGCTCAAATCCCGTCGTTGCCCACTCCATGGCGTCTTGGATTCGCTTCTGGTGGGTATGTACAACCTTTTCCGCACCTTGAATCGATTCGTTCATCACACGTGAGGCTTTGCGAAGTGCAGAAGCGACATCCCCTATAGCAGCTCCTGCCTTCTCCACAGATTGGATACTCGTCTCTAAGGTAAGTATCTGCATATGCACCTCTTCGGTGAGCAGCCCTACCTTCGTCATCAATTGCTCCGCTTGCTCTGCAGTCTCAGCTAAGTTTTCCCTAACTTGAGCAGCCGTATCACCCACCTTGCCTAATATCTGCACAATGGTCCTCAACACGCGAATGGCAAAGCCGACGAGTACGATAAAAGCAACTGCTGAACTGACGATACTTATCTCTATCCATGTCATGACGGGCACCTCCTGGACCTAAAAGCTATGCGTGTGGATGGCGGCTTCTAGACGAATGCCTATGATTTACTACAGTATAGGCAGGCGCAGCTTGTTTTGACACAAAAAAGCTGGAAAAATTTCTGAGACCTGTCATAATGAAAACAAATCAAACTAGAAAACTTGGAGGATTAAGATGAACAGAGAGCAAGGACTTAAAGAAATCGAACGCACCCGTATCATTGCTATCGTTCGAGGTGTGCAAGAAGCCCATATTCTTTCTTTAGCTGACGCACTTCTTAAAGGCGGGATTACTGTCATGGAGGTCACCCTCAATACACCAGGGGCTCTTCGTATGATTAGTGAGCTGCAGGATAAATCGGGTCAGCACATGTTTATTGGCGCTGGTACTGTACTTGATCTAGAGGATGCTAAGAAAGCAGTCCAAGCTGGTGCTTCGTTCTTGGTAACTCCGAATATGGATGAAGAAGTGATCCGCCACGCTAGTACGGAGGGGATTCCGATTTTCCCAGGCGCAATGACACCAACCGAGATCGTTAAAGCATGGAAGGCAGGCGCTACGGCTGTTAAAGTATTTCCGAGTGCAAGCTTAGGTCTCACTTATATCAAAGAATTGATGGGTCCTCTTGACCAAATTCCATTGATAGCGGTTGGCGGGGTTACGGAGGAGAATATCAAACAATTCCTAAACATTGGCTGCTATGGATTAGGCATCGGCGGCTCCTTAATTAATCTCAAAGAAATCGAAGCAGGCCGCTTCGATTGGGTGACAGATAAAGCTGCAAGCCTCCTTGCTGCTTCGCGCTAAGAAAAAGAACATATAAACGCCGGAAAACGCGCTTATTCAGGAGCACCCGAACATATAAGAGCGAAAAACGCGCTTTCAGCGAGAGCTCTGCGAGCCGAGGCTCTTCGGTAGAGCCTGAGAAGCCGAAAATCGACTTCTCAGCAAGACCATCCTGCGCGTCCGTTCCGAATAAGCGCGGATCGTACAGGAACTATTATTCAAAGGCCACAATTACTGCAAAAGTGCAGATATTTTTGCTGAAATCGTTTAAAAAGAAGAAAAGCCTGCTAAAATGCAGGAATTTTTTTGTTTTCCATCCTGTTATTAAAAAAGCCCGCAAAAGCCTGCACAATTGCAGGTATTTATCAATAGGAGCTATTCAAAAGAAAAAAGCCTGCACAATTGCAGGTTTACCACAATTACCGTTACTCCTTCTTGTTAAAGTTCGCGCCAACCCAAAACACATATTTTTTATATGTTAATAAGGGTTCAGCTTTCGCTTAACTCGCCCACAGAGTCTGAGAAGCTGGAAGTCGACTTCTCGGCAGATTGTCCCGCGCGTCCATACAGATTAAGCTTCTATACAACAAAAAAACCACCTTCCTCCATATCCGAGGTTGATGGTTATTTATTTTGACTAATAATATAGACACACTTGCTAGCACCCTTCGCTAAACACTCCGTTCGCTCCACTTTCGCGTTAAGCAAATTCCGAAACAAGGCTAACTCGCACTGACAAGCTTGTGCAAATGTATTCGCCACCTGCGTAATCGGACAGTTATGTTCACTAAACATATACGTGTCCTCTCCAAGCTCTGACCAATCCACCATGTATCCATTCTCGTTCTGAATAAGCGCTAGCTCAGCCACCCGCTCTTCCAAGTTTTTCTCGCTCATGCGCACTTGATACCGGGATTCAAGCTTAGCTTGCCTGCCTTCAAAAAGACGTTCGATCTTCTCTTGACCTTCGCCTTCTAATAACTCATCAAGCAAATCAAGCGTCAATTGCATGTATTTCTTGGGAAACAATTCATCCGCTAGCGGAGCTAATGTATAAACGTTAGTCGGTCTTCCCATGGCTTGCCGAACAAGCTTCGTTTCGAGCAGATCATCCTTCTCCAAAGACTGGATATGACGTCTGACGGCCATTTCCGTAATTCCGAGCTGTTTGGAAATATCATGGACACTTAGCGGTCCCTGAGTTTTGAGCATAGAAAGAATCACTTTACGCGTGGATGTCTCAAGTGTATGATTCACGCTCTCACCTACCTCGGAACTGTCATTTAAGTCTCATTTTACAGCATTGTTAACAATAAGTAAATTAAGAAACAACTATGTATGTTATTCCAATTCACTCTTTATAAACGCTCGAACACTCCCTGCAAATTCTTCAAAAGCAGCTGGAAGCTTCGGAATTAACGGATTCAATTCCTGGCGGTTCCAGTCCACATAGTCCTGAACAAGAGGCTTTCTGAGCTTCACGAGTTGAAGCAGCGTCTCTTTCAACGTTTCTGAATAGGCGCCTTCTCCATGTACAATTTCCACGATATCCTCATAGCTGCTGGCATCTCTTAGTATAAAAGCATCGATCAGCAAGCTCCCAACATCTGTCACTGTCTCGATCGCTAAATGCAGAACACGCTCCTGCGCAAGCTGCCATACAAGATCATTGGTGCCTTTCGCCCACTGCTCTTCTAATTGCTTGCTAGCATCAGCTAAAGCGGCCAGAAACTGAATTCTTTGATTGATTTGTT
This sequence comes from Paenibacillus sp. Soil787, assembly GCF_001429545.1. GTDB lineage: Bacteria > Bacillota > Bacilli > Paenibacillales > NBRC-103111 > Paenibacillus_E. The sequence continues at coordinate 6,549 of NZ_LMSP01000001.1, read as the reverse complement.
CATGATTAATAAAATACATGGGGCTATCTCCGTCCTCTTTTTCGCCATTTCGTCCAAATCATCATTGCAAAAAAAGTAATAATAACCAGAAATACTAACAATACAGCCTGCATGACATATTCATAACTCACGTTCATTCACCCTCTTGACTCTCACTTGGTTCCTTCTACTCTCAGTTTATCGTGGGTGCGGAGGAGCGTCAAGCCAAGCCAGATTCTCTTGGAAACCGTATTGTTCTCTCATTTCTTTCATGATAGAGTGAAAAAAGTGAAAAAAGGAGAGTCAAAGACATGTTATCAAGGCCCAAGCTTACCGAAATCGATATCGTGCGCGCTATTGCAATCATTGCAGTCCTCGTCATTCATGGTACTTCAGACGCGACTCAGCTACCGATAGGAACTGCGTCCCACGCTGTATTTTTCATCCTCAACAAGGCCAGTTTGTTCACCGTACCACTCTTTATTTGGATCAGCGGTGTGGTCTTATTTTATACGTACTACGACCGGTGGGAGCCTGGAATGTCGCGGGTTTTCTGGACGAAACGGCTGCGAAAAATTCTGATTCCCTATGTCCTATGGTCACTTTTTTATTACCTATTCAATCAATTTGTATTTCATGGCAACATTGATTTTGATGTTGTGCACGTGATCAAACTGCTTATGTCGGGAAATGCCAGCTATCATCTCTATTATATGGTCATTATCGTTCAGTTCTATCTCTTATTCCCCCTGATGATGACGGCTGCTAGACGGTCTCATCGGTTTCGTAAAGGACTTATTCCGATAGGTATTGGGATTCAAGCAGCTGCCTACTGCTTTCATCATTGGGTGTATCCTCTTCCAGAATTCGCTTCACTGTTTCTAAGCTATGCAGCCCTATTTGCATTCGGGGCCTTCATGGGCATTCATTATGCAGCGATTGTTTCTTGGTCTAACCGCTATAAAGGCTGGATTTGGAGCTTCATGCTCTTGGCAGGCGTCGCTTTTGTGGGGATGCTATTGCTCCACGAATACGGATTCGCTTCTATCGAAAATACATGGTTCGAGCTAGCACTTCTCCTGTATTGTATGGCAATCCCGCTCTGCTTCATCCAGTGGGGTCGTAAGCTGCTGGGGAGCGGCTCACCGATCGGCGCCGCGTTATCTGCCTTAGGCGGAGCTTCTTTCGGCATTTACCTCGTGCATCCCGCGCTATTAACGCTCTGGGATCGCATCGTTCCAGTGCAGGAGCAGCTCTGGCTTTACGATCTACACACAGTCGCGTCGGTTCTCATCGGACTGTTTGGCTCTTGGCTGCTCGTACGGCTGTATACGAGTGCACAAAGAAAAGGTTCCGCCAATTGAGCGGAACCTTTTTTTCATTTAAAGCGGGCTAATAGCGCCCATCGCCGCTGCTGTCTGCGGCTGTAACGCGGCAAGCCGCGGTGAATATCCAGCGCTTCGCGGTAAGAGCGCTTGGCGTCTTCTGCGCGGCCGAGCTGCTGGTACAGCTGGCCAAGACGGTAGTAAGCTTCAACCGACGAAGAATGCAGGTCGCGGAATTGCTCGATGAATTGCACCGCTCTCTCTGGAGATGAAGGAGCCAAAGCTTCGCCAAGTCGTAAATACGCTTCACCAAATTTGACGCGCGGATTTAATTCTACCGCTTTGAGCATATAGCTTTCACCTTTGATGAGATTCCCAAGTTTAAGGTGGCAAAGGCCAATCTCATAGTGGACGTCTGCGGATTCTTCCATAATTGGCAGAGTTTGTTCCAAATAGGGAAGCGCTTCGCTGAACTTTTTGCGCTCGATTAGGATCCTGGCCAACTCCAATTTAGCTGACGTATTATGCGGATTAGCGTGCAAGTCACTTCGCAATCTAGTTGCTCTGCGGCTTAATTGAAATGGCTTAAAAATGTTTGGTGTTAACCCGATAAATCTTCTGTCCAGCACGTACAGAATGACTACTAAAATAAGAAGAGCAAGAAACGGATTGCCAACAAGACGCCATAATAAACCAAAAGCAAGTAATTTGGTAAGCACGATAAACCCTCCTTTCAACTTCCTTATCCTACCATAATCTTCCTAGTTTGGTCATCCCTATTCAAAGAAAAAGCACCCAGCCTTCAGCTAAGTGCTTCCACTATTTCCTATTTATTTGAAAGATGGACCACTTATTCGAGATTTTTCGGAAGCGGTGCTATAATGAAAAGAAAAAGGGAGTTTATCCATGAGCGATCCACGTAAAGAAATTTGGAACAAAAGAAAACAATTGGGAAGATCCAAGTATTTAATTCTATTCGGCCTGCTCCCTTGGGGCATCGGACTCACGTTATTGTTTAGTGTCATCGAATTTCTTAGTTTTCAAGAGCTTAAATGGGTTTGGCTGCCGATTCGTTTTCTCGTCTTCCTCTTCATTGGTTTCTTCGTGGCTAACGCACGCTGGCACGCCATGGAAAGCCGCTACGAACCATATACTAGACGACCTTAGCGGTCGTTTATTTTTTATTAATGTAAAAAGGTCTGATCTTCCACATCGTCTGTATGAAAAAGCGAAGCTGCGTGCGTACGTCGAAAATGCTCTTCCAGCTCTTTACGAATCGAACCAAACGACAGGATCTCTTCTATGAACGTCTCTCGTTCGCCCCACTCCTTATCAAGCCCGTTGTTGTTGAACAATTCCTCAGAAACATCTTTAAACGCCTCATGCAAATTGTTATCATACCAGTCGATTTCATTTGATGCGTCTTTGCGATACACATGTCTCATGTCAAAATCGTTATCTTTCATGGCCGTGAATTCAGCTAGTAAAACCCCTTGTATGCCAACGGCTTTAACTTCGACATCGGCGCACCGAACATCATTACGTTCCGTGAAACGAACAATGTTCGCCTGTTTAATTTTCCTCATGTCCTACCCTCCTAATGTTACCAATCATTAAGTAGAGTATTTCCAGTTTTATAGGATTTATCAAACGCTTGGAGTGAACCATATTTTTCGAAAATCAACCCAACCCAAATCGTTAATGCTCACTCCCTTGATCGAATCATGATACGTGGTTTGCTGAGAACGATGGAGCACAAAGAGGAACGATTTCTCCTCCTGAAGCACTTCAATTAACTCGTTTAGCTTGCATATGCGCGCTTCTTGACTTGCATTTTGGAGAATTTGATCGATTTCTGCATCAACCCATGCCATTTGATCGCTATTTAAATGGGCGCGGACGTAGCTGTTATTTTGCTTAAGCGTCTGAATAATATGAAGGTCATAATCGCTTTCCATACAAATGTGATAGAATATGAGATCCGCTTCTTGGATCGTGTCCAGCCCCATCATATCTGACTTACTCCGGGTTGTCAGTTCAATCCTAATTCCAATTTTGAAACATTGCTCACAGATCCATAACGCATCTTCGTTGTTGTTACTATAAATGTACATGTGAAGGGGCTCACCGTCATACCCCATTTCATCAAGAAGACGCTTAGCCTCAACGAAATCAGTACGATAACCGGGGGCAGCTCCTTTGCGATCCAACGTCGGTAAAAAACTGCTGGCAGGTGCTTCTCTGAAGCCTCCAAGCTCCTCAATCATTCGATCACGATCCATAATCAGGTCAATCGCTTTGCGGAATCGAGTATCCTGCTGTGGCCCTTTTTTATTCTGATTAAAAGTGAGCAGGCTGCAGCCGAGAATCGACTGCTCAATCTGGTGCCATTCCGTATCTTTACCGACGGCACCAACAGGTTTACGGGAATTCGTATGGTCACAAAGCACCTGCACCATATCCCAAGTAGGGCCAACCTCGGACATATCCTGCGGCAAAAGCCAGATTTCCACCTGATCCAAATGCGGTCTTACCCCAAAATAACTGTCAAAAGCGCGAAGTTTGCAAATATAATCATCATTTCGTTCAAGCCTGAACGGCCCTGTCCCAATCGGCATACGCCCGAAAATCCCCTCATTTTCCTGGCAAATATCCTCTGGGAGGATGGCCATAGAAGGATGCGCTAGCTGCTGCAAAAAGAGCACATTCGGCTGCTTCAGCTCAATGGCAATCGCACTTCGATTCAGCACCGTCATATTTTCAATACTCTCGACCATCCAACCTTGAGTCGCCGATAGGCCAAGCTCCATCAATCTCGAAAATGTGTACAAAACATCATACGCCGTCATCTCTCTGCCATGATGAAACAGCACGCCTTTTCGCAAATAGAACGTATAATGTAACCCATCCTCGCTAACTTCCCAATAATGCGCCAAATGGGGCTCAAAGATCGTTGTTTGCGGATTATACACAATCAGCGTGTCAAATATTTGATTAATGAGATGACAGTCGAATGCATAAAAAGAGTGCGCCGGATCCAAAGTCACCAACCACTTATAGACTGGAAACCGTAGTGTGTCCTTATAACGCTCCTCAAGTTCGACTGCACGATAACCAAAAAAACTGAACAACCAATCGATGAAAGAGTCCTGCAGCCCCTCTCCCTTGCCCAATTGGTGTATCAGTTCAATCGTCCCTTTATAATCGCCTCGGCCCGCCAGCTCCATCGCCTGCTTTGAAATCATATCTTCAGAGGAAACAAGAAACGTAAGTTCGGAGACATTACCTCTTCCTCTTCCAGGCTTCCAGGATACCCAGCCTTGCTCCATCATTTTTTTAAGCAAAATCTTTACATTACGTGTTGTACAATACAATCTATCTGCCAGTTCATCTAACGTTATTGGTTGTGGTTCATGTTCTACCCCATGTTCAAAACTAGCCCGAAGCTCTAAGAAATGGGTCAAAAGCTGCATACTCAACATCCTTTCCATAAAAGGGGAAATCGTTAAAGAGAATTATACTCTTTTTGTTCCCCTTATTCTAGATGTAAACTAGACCTAACAGGAAAAGAAAGGAAGGTGAACCGTATGCAACCTACAGATCTATACGTATCCGAGAAGCTGATGCAATGGCAGCAGCAAGATTTGGAAAGCGAAGCTCGCGAGCATTGGAAATGGAAATCGATTAAAAAAAGAAAAGTCTACATGTTTCTAACTAACTTATTCTTCTTCGTTTAATCCTAGTTATTATCCAGAGAACCACTAGGACAAGGAGAACGGCCAGAAGTATACCGATGGCATCAACCGCAACATCAATCCCATGCCCCGTTCGACCCTTTACAAAAGTTTGATGCCATTCATCGGAAGCCGCATAAACTAACGAAATGATGGAGGAGGTGAGCAGTGCCATGACCACTTTTACAGGCTTCGCCAGCAGTGCTATGGACCAGAGCAGGGCAAGGATAGTGTACTCGCTAACATGCCCTGCTTTTCTTATGAAAAACTCGATGGCACCGATAGGATCTTGCCACGAGATCTTTTGGTGGTCATAGGAGAACTCCCAATGTGGGAATAAGTTCATCAGTTGAACACCCGAAAGCTTGGATTCCAACAACGGCCGCAAGCTCTGCTGCTGGTACGATTCTGCCGACTTTAAAAAAATAAACGCCATCCAAAGGACGGCAGCAATCAAGAAAAAATAGAAATAAAATTTTGAATATGATTTCGACATAGTGAATCATTCCCCTTAAGGATTCAATTTCTTACGAATGCTGAATAAAGCAAAAAACTCAATAACCATCAGATTTACTGCAGATACCCCATAAAAGGCCATCCCAAACATCATGCGGAACGGATCATCTGTCACAGACTTCCACCAAAACGCAGCAGCCAACGTCATAGCTATATTCAAAGCTGTTGTTATCCAGAAAGAGAATCCTAATCGATTCGTTTTCCGCATTAACCACACACCGATGACAAACGGAATTACAAAAGCTGCACCTAAGAAAACCCAATACAACACCGCATTCGACACTCTCCGTCACTCCTACACGATCAACTAGTTTATTCTAATAGGTTAGCATGAATAACCAGCTGAAAACAACGTTTACCGCCCTTTGCAACAGAAACGTCAAATGGCTATGCATGGAAGAAATGCTAAAGTAAAATTCTCCGATGCAGGGCTTGCTTGAGCTGAATAATTCATGTATAATACGAAAAGTCGACATTGATTGAGCGACATTGAGGGGCCTTAGCTCAGCTGGGAGAGCGCATCGCTGGCAGCGATGAGGTCAGGGGTTCGATCCCCCTAGGCTCCATACGGAACGAAAAAAGGAACATTGTCATTAGACATGTTCCTTTTTTTGTTCTTGGAGCCTTGGGGAGAGAACCCCGAGAKGGTTCGCCCGCGCGSACGGAGCGAATGAATCAACTTCCAAAGAAATAGCTTCAAGTGCGGAGCACGGCGTCTGAATCTACCGCWAAGRTTGTCTGCGTCGAATTTGCTTCGTCAGCCGTTTAAATCAGGATTCGGACACCTGTCAGTATAATTCTCCCGCGCGGACGGGGCTTCAGAAATTGGGGCTTTACCATTTTTAGTTGAATTAGAAGCTTTTGGGGGCTCTTATTTGTGGAATGCCCATATGCACTGTGTTCGGCACCAAATAAGAGTCTCTGGAGACTCCCTCTGGGGCCAACGTTTTTCTCTCATATACTCGCTCATTCGTAAGATTTCAACCTCTTGATCA